>QEVV01000018.1 GCA_003228115.1 Chloroflexota bacterium | reverse complement strand
CTACGAGCAGGCGCGAATTAAGTTACAAGAGCAGCAGCGACGATGGGGTTTAGTCCAAACCCTATTAAACCCCTTAATGTCCAGGCGACAAGGCTAGAGGAGAAGAACAATGGCAAATGATCCGCGATTTCCACCTCGGCATCCCGGCAACTACCGGGAAGGAACGCTTATGAATGCTGCGGGCGTAATGGGCATGATGGGTGAGGGCGGCCCGGCGTCGAGCGGGATTCCTGCTGGCCCACCGATACAGGGTCGTGGACCAGATCCAGACTTGGTGGAGATGTTGCGTGAGCAAGAGCGTCTGGCGAGAAAGGCCCAGCGGCAGCGAGCTTCATCGCCGCTGTCCCCGGAGGAGCGTATCCGGCTTTCAGCAGAGGCGGGGAATGCACCGCTTCAGCCTGTGGGACTGGAGTCTCTGCCAGACATGAGCGTCGAAGCGGACGATTTAGGTAGCGCTGCTCCAGGCACACGGCACATGCCACGTTACTACTATGGTGATGATTCGGCTGACAAGGCTACGAGGGATCAGGGTGGCAAGGACACAATTTCTGCCATCAGGGCTGCCGAGGCGGCTGAGAAGGAAGGTCGCGAGGAAGGCTATGAGGCTGGCATAACGGAGGGCTTGAAGGAAACTGAGGGTGAATACGATAGGAAGGTAGAGGTTTATTCGCAGCTATCTCCGGCAGAGATGAATCTGAACTATGGCGGGCCGCGAGCATTAACCAAGCCGCTGTACTGGGAGAATCCCAAGACTGGTGAAAGGGAGATGACGGAGGCGCATAAGGACTATGACCCTCGTAAATTAAAGCCGGTCAATTATACAGACAAGCAGGGTCGCCCTCGTGTCAAGATGGTAAAGGTCGGCAAACCAACCGGCACATCGGACGAAGGTGGCAACCCGATAGATCCGAGGACGGGTGCTGTAAAACCTGCGCAACCGTTTAATGTTCCAGATTTGTCCCCCATAGCAAAACCCTTGGGGCCGTCGCTTTGGGATAACTTGAAGTCCTTTGGAAGTCGCGTGGTTGATGAATTCACAGATCCATTAGACGCTGGGCGAGATCGTCCGCAGGGTCGAGTGGGCATTTCTGATACCGCCGTGGGTCAGGGCCGTGAGCATCCAGAGGGTGCCTCCGGGGCGATGGCAACGCCTCCGGGGCCGGAAGATCAAGGGTCATCACGGTCATCACCGTACAAGTATAATCTGAGTGACGAAGAACGGTCCATCGCAGATGAGTATTTGAGTCCTGATGGCGTGGGTGGTTCTGATAACGAATCTTCAGGTGAGCAAGCAGCAGCCGGTGGTAGCCCCCAGGCCGTGGCGTTGCAGCCAGAGGGAACGACTCTTGGCGAATCGCGGATACGCAACCAGTTGGCAGGCGCACAGGTATTTGGTGGCGTTCCAATCTTGGGCCAGAAGGTGCCGGAGATGGGGGCGGACGGCAAGCCGATTATAGATGAGAGCATGGTGGCTGGTACGGGTGCAGATATGGATGAGTGGCTTGATACCGTGGAAGGGAAGGCGGCTCAAGAGGGTGCTGGCCCGATGTCGCTGCCGACAAAGCTGGCTGAAAAACCTTCTGCGGGCAGAAAACTTGTTGATGCAATGGAAGCGGCTGATGGTGCTGATGTGCCGCCCGGTGTTGATGCACCGCCCGCTGTTGATGTGCCGCCTGGTGGCATGTCTAAGGAGGATGCTTTCAGATCACTTACCCGTGACCTTCTTGACAAGGGTGAAATTACGGATGACGAGGCACTGGTGCGAAGTCTGCGATTCAAAGAGGCTCTTGATGTTGCCCAGCCCGATATCCCCACTTTAGATCCGACTGCACTTTCCGGTGTTCCCGAAGGGGGCTTGGCGGACATGGCAGTGGGTGGATTGGAAGGGGGAGTAGCTGGCGGGGCACCAGAGGAAGTAGCTGGCGGGGCACCAGAGGGTCCAAGGGTTTTTGGAGATCCCAATAGCAAGTTCCAGCGACCGGGCTACACTCCCGAACAGCTTGCGTTGCAGGCGGCAACGAAGAAAAAGCGGGAATCAAAGGGGGCTTATGCTGATTCAATTCGACATGGACGGCGAGTGGCGAAAGAGCAGGCAAGGAACGCGCCTCGTTTCTGGTACAACCTGACAGGTAATGAGAAGGCTGATGCTGCGATGGGCGTTGCTATGGCTCAGCAGTTCGGCGGTGTCATGCAAGAGCAGATCAAGGGAAGAACTGCGCGAGAGCAAATGCTGGGACAGCAGAGCCAGTTTGATAAAGCTCTGGCATTCAAGTCGGACGCAGAGCTTTTGGAAATAATGAATAACCCAGCAGTTCCTTATGCTTTGAAACAGGCAGCCATGCGGAAGTGGGCGGCCAAGAAGGGTATCGCCGCTGATGGTGGCACTGGTGGCGTCGACGGCAGCAGAATTCCTGCCGGTCAGGCGGCAGCACAACTGGAGCAGCAGAACCCAGGCATGGGCGCCATGCTTGACGGAGCATTCCTGGCTGCCGATGGGGACGATCTTAATGTTGACATCGGTGGTTATGGTTCACTAGGGGATCTGGCAGAAAATGTTAGCGGACATCTTGGAGGAGATGTCCGAAGAACAAACTCTGACCAGCTTACTTACCTAGCACAAAACCTGTCCGGGCTAATAACTTCGGGCCAAATAACCAAGGATAACATAGGGATGGTTGGGCCAGTAATTGGGGCCAAGTTGAGTGCTGCTTTGCGGAGAGAGCTTGGCAGCCCAGAGGGGAGGATGTCCCGCGATGTTGTGGAGTGGTCTGTTGTACAGAAATTCTTCAATGACCTCATTGCAGGCAGAATGCCTGCGGGGGTTGAGCATCTGGCGGGGATGCCCATTGGATGGAGCTAACCAATGCCTATCTTCGATCCTCTAAAGTCACTTAGCATTGACCCGCTCAAGTATTTGAGCAATTCCTATACGCCTTCAGATCCCTTTACCGGGGTCAACAAACAGCTAAGGGCTGTTGGGCTAGATCCCCTGTCTTTTGATGCGCCTGCCCAGCAGGATATTGGCGTGCCTTCTGCGCACACGGCACTTGATGATCTTACCCCAGAGCAGCTTGAAGGTGCGAAGGAGAAGGCGGGCGGTGGCTTGCTGTCTGGTCTGGCGTGGGCGGGGGAGAAGCTGGATGCTCTTACGGGTGCCCGTGCAGTCAGGGGTGTACTTGGCGGAAATTTCAGGGAGATTCTGAGTACCGGCCCCCTTGGACTTGTCAGTGACGAGCTTGGCCTGACCAAGAAGGAGGACATTATTTATGGCCGTGAGCTTCTAGAGAAGGGCGGGATACTTGGGAAAAACAAGCCTGGCTTTGACTGGGGAGATGTCACCGGGTTTGGTGCCGATGTCGCTCTTGATCCATCTACTTGGTTCTTTGGTCTTGGGTTGGCGACCAAGGGTGCTAAGGCTGCCACGGCTGCGGGCAAGCAGGTCAATAAGATTGGCAAGTTGGATGACATACTTGACCTTGCCAGCACAACAAAGGGTGCTGAGGCTCTTGGTTTGCCAAAGGCGATGGGGCCGCGCCAGGCGGGTATGAGCATAACGCTAAGGAAGGCTGTCAACGCAGAGCTTTCCGGTGGGCTGGATGACATGCTTGGCATGCCCGGCCTTCGGCATCCAGCGAAGATTGTTGGTGGTGGTCTTGGTCAGCCACTCAGGAAGTCTTCGATACTTGGGGAGCTTGCTGAGACTGGGGCGGATATATCGAAGCTCATGGATCAGCCGCTTACCAGTAGTGTGCATGTTGGCCTGCCCAACTTCCTGGCTAATGTTGGCTTCAAGGATCTCCGGCCTCTTAAATGGTTGAGAAGCCGACCCATGAACATCAAGCCTGGTGGTAGAGTTGAGGGTTGGGCACAGCTTATGGATAAGCTGGGTTCGTCGGCCAGGTGGAGTGTCCCCGGACGCCAGCTTTCGAGGCTGTTTGATCCCCGCTTGCGGAAGACGGAATCGGGCACCCGTGTCGCTGTGACCAAGGTAGCACAGCAGGCAAGGATCAAAGAATACCGTTTCATGGAGAGGACGGCGCAACAGGTGCATAGGGCAGGCTATGAATTTGGAGCTAAGTGGGTGGATACACCCCACTTCAATGCCCAGAAGATGTTGGACGACAACAAGGCTTACAAGGGTGTCACCACAATTGAGGACGCTAAGGACACGGTTCGGCAGAACTGGGACGAGATGACATCGCGCATGGAGGGCTACCATCTGATGGAGGATGGGACGATGAAGCTCCCCGACTGGAATTCTGAGGTGGTCGTGAGCCTCGAAAAGAGCTTTAAGAAATCGCTGGAAGCCCAAGACAAGGTATTAAAGGCACTGAGGCTTGAGAAGCGAACTGCGGAGTCGGCATTGAGGAATGCCGCCAGGGCTCCTGGCAATCTCTTTGTTAATGTCAGGGAGGTCAACCGACTTGCGGAGCCTTTAGACCGTCTGACGGCAAAGATAAACAATCTCCAGCAGGTGCGTAATTCAGATTTTCAGATATTGGCAGATGTAAGTCGCAAGGGTGTTAAAGATCAGGCGTCCCTGGGGCAGGCGGTTGCCATGACGGAGGAGGCTCGCTTTGCTGATGAGGGTCTGACAATTCAGGGCGGGGTGTCTAAGACATTGCGGGGTCGTGCCCAATTGTCTCCACACCTGAAGGACATAGAGGGCGACCTGGATATGATTGCCCAGAAGTACAAAGATGCCTTTGAGTATGCCCAGAGGCGCGGTGTGGACATTACATCGTTGAAGGATAACTACGCTCTCTTTACCCCCCGGATGCTATTTAGGGTTCCCGAAACAACGCCCAAGGGTGCGCAGAGTGCAGCCGCAATGGGTCGCAGCTATGCTAATTATGGTACGAAGCACCAGATACAGCGGGCCACAGGTCTGACGGGCTGGTTTGGGGGAACAAACTTTATCAACCGCCTGAGTCGGCAGGAGAAGTATGTCGGCGCTGCAAAGGCGGGAATGACAAGCACGGACACCAAGACAATCATTGACGATGTTGCCAAGATGATTGTGGAGAAAGAGTTGCCGGAGATGATTGTGGCTGGTGGCGACGATGCGATCCGTGCTTACCAGGCATTGAATATCCTCGACGATAACGCGAAGTTTGTTACGAATGCCTATCGGAATTCTCATGTGCAGGGCTTAGCGCGGTTCTTGGCTGAACTTGACGGTCGCATTATAGAAAAGGGTGCGTCTGCCTTTGAGATGAATCCTGCTTTGGCGATGATGGGGTACTATGTGGATGTAGTGCGGGCCGGGCACGCGACGGAGATAGCTACCTCCCTGGTTGGGGAACACGCCATGTTTGGGGCGAGGTTTGCTGAGAAGGGGTTGGTGGGGAGCCGTGAAACAGTTGACGCCATGTTGGGTGGGTGGGGCAAGGCGGACAGAGGTGCCCAGCCTGTCCTGAAGATCCGTACTTTGCGTGACTTACGCAAGCTCAATGGTGACTGGGACGAGATGCGTGCGTACATTGGCAGTGACAGTCAGTTCTCCCTGCTTGGCAAGCATATTGATGAGATCGTTGACGGTGATCTGGATGTAGTGCTAAAGAAGTTTGTCGTGCTGGACGCCGCTGGAGATGTGACCGAGAAGTCTGCCAAACTTTCCCGCCAGATGTCAGTGATGCTTGACCAGCTTCGCTTACCTAGTGACCTGGCTGCGGATGCAACGAGATATGTAAAGTCGTTTACTGACCCAGATACGGTGAGTGAGTTTGCTAAAGGCTTTGACCGGATGACAGATATTCTCAAATCGTCATTCACTACCCCTTGGCCAGCATTCCATTTCCGCAACTTCCTGTCGGGCCAGGCGAACAACTACTTCATCGGTGCCTACGACCCCAATCATTGGGGGCCAAAGAAGTGGTACCAGCCCGTACTGGACGCGAAGGTTCTTCTTCGTGGCGGGACAATCCAGGGAATAGCTGACAAGATACCCATGTTCAAGGGGGGTAAGAACATCCCAACATGGGCCAAGGCTGACCCCGATGCGTATGTGTCGGAGTGGATCAGGCGTAACGCCCGCTCTTACGATATCATTGGCCCCCAGCATACAAGGGAACATCTGGTTGCCCTCGGTGAGGCCGGTGGACAATACGACCCAATGCAGACCCGCTTCTATGCTGATGTTCCTGGCCAGCAGCGGTTACGGCAGAGGCTCAAAGATACATGGAGCAATGACCAGCCGTGGTATCGACGAATGATGGGCGGTGCCAGGGAAGTGGGTTATGAGGTTGAAGGGTACAACCGGCTGGCTCCAATGGTCGCCTTCCTGAAGCAGGGGTTTTCTCTTGATGAGTTGGCCAAGAAGGTCAAGCTGGCGCAGGTGGATTACACCATGCTGACAGATTTTGAGAAGACTGTCATGCGTCGGTTGATCCCGTTTTACACCTTTACCAGACGGCAGATACCGTTTGTTCTAGAGCAGCTTGCAGATCCTTCTGGCTCGGTGTCACAGACAGTGAAGGGAATTTCCCGAATCAAGGGTCAGATGAAAGACCTGGAAAACCCACAGCCGGACTGGATCTCGTCAGATTTTGCCATCCCCCTCCCTGGCGGAGAGGAAGGGCAGCAGCGATACCTCACCAGGGCTGGCGGTATGCTGGGTGGTATGGAAGATGTGTTCTCGCTTTTGAAGCCTGGCAGGACAACGATGGGGGCAACCCGCAGAACACTTTCCGGCATCGGTAGCCGTATGCACCCATTGTTACAGGCTCCCATAGAGCTTGGCACGGGCCAGTCCTTGTTCTTGCAAAGGCCGCTGAGTGAAACCAAGCCTGCGACGGCTCGACTGATAGGTGGTATTACCGGAGCAGAGCAGGTGCCTTCATTCCCCGGCCCTCTTACCGAGTCCGTCATAAGCAGGTTGCCGTTCTTTGGCCGTGGGGTATCCACGCTTCGCTCGCTCACTGACCCTCGCAAACCTCTTACGGTAGATGGGGAACTGTCATCCTTGAACCTGGCTGCACGCATGATGCCGTCCATTATGGGTGTGCGGATTGCGGAAGTGAACATGGAGAGGATTAAGAACAGGGTCATGCAGGAGGCTATCGAGGAACATCTCAGGCATAACCAGTCCATCAGGACGTTCAAGCACATCTATGTGCCGGAGGCGCAGCTTGAGAACATGGATGAGGAGAGCCGCGCCTTGTACCTGCTGTACAAGCAGATTTCCAGCCAAGCAGCGAAGGCTTCGAGGGCGAGGAAGAAGGAGGAGGAAAGCCGGGCGTCAGCGTACTCTATGTGATGCCGTTGTTGGCTTTCAGGCTACCATCGCCTAGTTGTTGCACTGCAATTGTCAGGGATGATCCCTTCTCATAGGCATACAGAGCGTAGTTTGTAGTAGAGCTAGGGGTAGCAGCCTGAGAGATTGTGTACCCCTTGCTTACAGTAACACTGCCATCTGTAAGCTGCGCTACGATATGCTCATCGTAGTTCACATCGAATCGGTGGATACCAATGATGTCTGCCATCAGAGTAGATCATGTAGCATGAGTGATTGTGGTACACCCCCTGCTTTTGGGGGGGCAGTGTAGGTCACGACTAGCTTGACGGCATCAGCCCCGGCACTGTCGTGGGACTTGATCCTCATCTCCCGGTCTTCCATCATTCCTGCATCAGTGGGGTTGAGTAGGTGGATGGTGATGTTATTGCCTGTTGACCAGCCGCTTCGGGCGACGACCTCTGCAATGACAGCAGCAAAATCTGCTGAGTCGAGGAAGTTGGTGGTATCGCTTGATGTCGCCAGGGTCCATGTGGTCTTGGCTGAAGTCGCTGCGCCCTGAGAGGTGGTCATGGCGCTGTCGTTGGCAATGGCCCCAGAGCTATCTACATCCTCGGCGTGGATGTCACACGTCTTGCTGGCATCCGAGTAAGCCCTATTCAGCTTGTACTGGATCTTGGCCGCCGTAATTGTCGACCCAGCAGGGATGTCCACGCTCAGAAAGCGGAAGTAGCAGGTCGTGTCCGTTGACCCGGGGCCGGGGTTTACGGCTCCAGTGCTGACAAAGGCGGCGCTATTATCGAAAGCGAAGCCACCACCAGAATCAACACGGTAGCCATCGTCAGCATTGGCTTCTACTTGTATCGTGGCGGTTGCCATTAGGAGTTCTCATAGTGACCAATGATAGTGACGTAGGCTTCCCCGACATCTGCCACATAGTCCACTGCAACACACTCAAGGCTGGAGATAACCAGCCCACTGTTTATTAGCACAGGTGTGGAGTTGTCTGCCGGAATAGAGCCTGCCCATACAATTTTTGTGGCCGCATCCGAAATATCATTATCGGTTTCGTCTGCCTTAGCGTCTGCCGAGGCCGTATTGCCTTTGGCGAAGTTCAGGCATACACCTGTAACTGCTGTCCCAGCGGGCGTCACTACCGCGCTGGCGGCGTCCCTTGGGACATGGACACGGACGACAGTTGTTGTATCTGAGTGACACCATATCTGGTCGATGTGTAGATTCTGCGTAGTGGAGGTGTTCTTCACCAGCAGGATGGTGTCGTTTGCAGCCGGATCGTATGTGGCGTTTGCCCAAACATACGCCTGCCCATCCACCAGGGAGGAGTGGAGCAGATGGTTTTTCTGCGTCGTATACTCCGGTTGCGCTATCGAACGTCCAGTGATTGCCATTATCTTCTCCTGGTGATTTGTTTCACCTATTGTAGTTTGTTGCGGGGGGGAAGGCCATCGCGTGTTATTTTAGGTTTGGTTGGCGGTGGTTGGCGGTGGTTGGCGGTGGTCAATATTTACTTGTTGGGCCAGAAGGCGTGCCCAGCCAGCAGCCCGAACAGGAAAGCTACGACGGGATGCTTTTGGCTGGTGGTCAGCAGCACATAGCTTACGGTGGCTTCATGGTGACCGCTTGAATTAGCGATAACATCCCATATGAAGACAACGAGTATGAATGCCCAGATAATAATTTTAGGGACTATCTCCCAGTTCGTCATCCCAGCCGCTCTCCAACTCGGTTATTACTATAGCTAGGCAACCCGGCTTCATCCGTGGTCTACGGACAATGCGGAGGTCGTCTATCTGTTCATCATCTTCATATACCCCGGCGTGTTCCATAGCGTCGAACAATGCCTTGAGTATATTATCTAGATCCCGCCGTCTCCTGTCAGGAACAAATGCGTAGATTTCCACCTTTAGCCGTTCGGTATGGTGGCGGACCCCTTCTGCGATAACGTATTCGCAGACTTCATTGCGGTAATCACGCCCCTTTGCGCTGAGTATTACTCGTCCAGTGGGAAGCGCACGCCAGTAAGTGTTTACGCTTGGCGGCCACGGAAAGTTTAGCAGAACAGTTTTCGAGTCCATTCGTCCACTTCTCCTTGGGTAACGCGATGCGGAGCTTTGAGGTCAGGGTCACGAAGCCTGAGCCACGCATCTAGGTCATAGTTATCAGGGTCGTGTTTCTGCTTGTAGGCAAGCTGCTGCGCATGGGGCATGGCAGCCAGGTCATCCATGTGGCATTTCTTGCAGGTCCGAAAGTAGTTGCATATATGCATCCATCGCTTGGGTGCCTGCGAGCGGCGCTCAATCTCATGGGTTTCAAGGGGGAATCCCCGGTAGGTTTTGTTGTTACACATCCAGCAAGTGGGATGTTCGAGCGCCCAGTTACGTCTCTGTGTCTTCAAGGGAATCCATCGGGTTAAGTTTGGTGTGCGGGTAGCGGTAACAGGGCCGCCCGGTGAAGGCTTTGTGTTGTGACCCGTCTTCCCAGTACACTTTTTTCTTGGCATCCTTGCCCAGCACCCAGCCGACAACCTCCATTGTGGGGAAGTCATGCGACTTGACCAATACAAATACCTGGTCATCTCTATCCTTGGGGTGGAGCAGCAGGTTGCCATGTCTGTAGTTCGTGCTGCGAACCTGGATGTTAGTGCCAACATCTGCGACGATTTTGTCATAGTCCTTGGCGAAGTCGGCCCAGTCTTTAGAGAGGGCCAGAGCGACAGCGAGTTCTGCCCTCGCTCCATCGACATGAATGGCTGTGCCATCCCCCTTGAAGCCATAGGCGTCTGCCTTATTTATGCTGTTGTTGTATGCCTGCCTCTTAATTCCTACGTTGTCGGCATACTCTCGCTGGGTCTTAGTCAGGATTATCCTCACTGCTTTCCTCCATGAGTTCGCGTTCGTATTCCTCTACGAATCGTTGGGCCTGGGCGCCTGACATAATCATCAGGGGTGAAGACTCTGAGTCCTTCTCGAAGAACAGCCACCATATCATTCCTGCTTCGTCTGTTACCTTCTTGGCAAAGATCATCGGCTCTCCAGTTCCCTAGATATGGATTTCCATAACCATGTTGCTGTGACTTGTGGCTTACCGTCCATGCAGCCTCTCAAGTACCACGTCGGCGTGTCCCGAACAAGCTCCCCGCGAAAGCGTCCAAACGGGAACCTCGCGCCCCGTTTGTTTTTTGTCTTGACGTCCCCTTCCGGGGTGTCACCAAAGGGGTCCACCGAACGTGACTTGTATAGTGCTTCGGCTGCGACACGGGCGCGTTCCTCCCGTGCCTTTTGTTCCTGTTCAAGTTGCAGTTGTTTCTGTGCAGCCCGGAGTGCTTCGTCTATCTCGACGGCTTCATCAGATTCGACAAGAGCTTCCTTGGCTTTCTCGACAGTCTCGATTCCCCAGGTGCCACTCATTACATCCGGGGATGTCATAATCTTGTGGGCAAGCGTCACATCTACGAGGTCAATCATCTTGAAGTGGGGCTTGCGGCTGGCTGCTATGGCTTCGCAGCGTGACTCGGCAGTGGAGCCAGCGAAGTCTACCGTCCCTTCCAGGGGCCGTGTGCCACGTCCGAATATCTGTGTGTAGAGCATCTTGGATCTTGTTGGCCGGGCCATGATAATACACTCAAGGCCGGGGAAGTCCCAGCCTGTGGTGAGAATCCCCACATTGCAGAGATGTGTTACGCCATCAGGGTCTTTGGTGAAGGACTCCAGTGCGTCGTGTCGCTGTTGCGGGCTACATCTATTGGTATCGGCACATATCCACGCTGACTTGACTCCATAGCTGTCTGAGAGCCTCTCAGATACCATCTGTGCCTCTGCGACACTGGCACAGTAGATAGCGGTCTTGAGTCCCCGTGTCTCCCTCGCTGCTATCTCAGCGATCTCGTAGATGGTTTCGTACTTCTCTAGCTGCTGGCTCAAGTCTATCTGGTTGAAGTCCCTGCCCATCGTAGTGGAGGACATGGTAACTTCCGAGAGGTTGAGAGACTGAAGGCGGATGCAACGGGCTTGGGCGTTGACCAGCCAGCCATCTTGGATGCCATCCACGATACCGTACTGGTAGACACAGCCCTCGTAGAGGTTGGCCATGCTCTTGCGGTCGTGCCGTTTGGCTGTGGCGGTGACACCTAGCACCTTGGCTCCGAGGCCCATGAAGTGGTCAAGGAGGTTGGCCCAACTCTTGGTGATGGACAGGTGTGCTTCATCCACAACGACCAGTCCCACATCCTTTATCCGTTTGTAGCGGCCACGCACCAGGGTATCCTTACTGGCCACGACGAAGGGGCTACGGTTCCACGCCGACTCATCGGACCAGTTGTGTGCTTGCTCAATGCCTGGGTACACGCCGGTACGTTGGGCGATCTTCTGTGCTGCTTGAGCCACCAGAGTAATCTGCGGGGCGATGACAAGGCACCTGCCTCTTTCCCAGCGGCTCATTAGCTGGGTAAAGATTTCTGTTTTGCCCAGGCCCGTCGCCATCTCCACGATAACGGCATCCATGTCACCGAGCGCCGACTCCACAGCGATGCGTGCGTTGCGTTGGTACGGTCTTTCGACAAAGCCAGAGGCATCAGGTGCGCTTGGCTCATCAGCAGTAAACCCTCTCAGGTATGT
>QEVV01000017.1 GCA_003228115.1 Chloroflexota bacterium | reverse complement strand
TGCGGTCCTCGTCAATGTTCCTCTTGATGTAGTCACTGATTCGTTCGCCTGCACGGAGCTGAATCAGCTCTTCGCGAGGGTCGGAGTGGATGTGGGTCTCGTAAGAACGATCAAAGCGTTCCAGGCACAACATGAACCAGGAGATGCCTCCTTCCAAAAAGCCCCACTTAACATTGGGGAACTTATCCATCACACCATTGAAGATCAAACCTGCGAACCCAATCATCTGCCCGAATGGGTGACCCAGCGCATGAACCGGGGCGTACACGTTCATGTGGTCGAAGCCATAGTTCTCGTGCGAGCCCCCGTGCACGGCCATGGCGCATTTCAAGCGGTTGGCCTCTTCATACACCGGCCAGTAGTCCTTGGCTCCGATGTGGTCCTTGAATCCGTTGGAGGGAAGCATCGCCCCCACCATTCCTAGTTCCTGCACACAGCGGCGCAGTTCCTTGACGGCTTCCGCGGGGTCCTGCATGGGTATGAGGCCAACTGCCTTGAAGCGCGAGTCTCTCTTCAAATAGGTCTCGTACAGCCAGTTGTTGTAAGCCTGGGCTAGGGCGATAGCCCAGTCCATGTTCACCACTTTACCAAAGGCGAGCCCTGCACT
The DNA here is from genome assembly GCA_003228115.1 of Chloroflexota bacterium. Taxonomy (GTDB): domain Bacteria; phylum Chloroflexota; class Dehalococcoidia; order Lucifugimonadales; family SAR202-VII-2; genus SAR202-VII-2. The sequence continues at coordinate 12,607 of QEVV01000017.1, read as the reverse complement.
GGGGTAAAGTACCGCCGAGTCAATACCCACGTCATCGGCGAAATCAACCCACCCATCCACACCCACCGGGGCGAACGACCCCTCTGGTACCTCGACAGGCATCGCGGAGTGGAAGTGATCGATAGGCGGGTAGAGTTGATTCAGAAGAGTGGCCTTCCCTGAGAACAGCCGATCCCTGAACTTGGCCGGCATCAGCCTGGCGATGGCTTCAATATCCTCATTCAGGTGACCATCTCCATCAACAATTTTCTCTAGATTTACTTCTTTAAGTACCATTCCTTCCCTCCCAAGCTGGATGTCACGAAAAGCTTTTCAATACTACCACGCGTTCCTTGAAGTGCGCTCTCGAATCCTCTGCTAAGTCAACTCCCTGAAAAGATCGAAGGCTTCCTGTGAGGCGCCTCCGATTGCGTCTTTCACAATCCGTTCCACATCCGCTCCGGCGACCGGGATCACCGGCCTATCGGCATTGGCGAGGTCTCGGACAAAACGGGCGTCTTGCATCATGGCCCAGAATGCCTCGCGCAGAGCTTGGACGACGTCATCCGGCGTACCCGGCGGAGCCACGTAGGGGCGGAATATGGAGTCCGGCACAATAGCGAGCTGCAGCACCTGCCAGCCAATTTCTGTCTTGAAGCGATCGCGGTATTCCGTTATGCGTGGCACCGAATCCATCAAATCGGGATGCCCGTCCCCAAGGGTGAGCGAAAGAAAAGGCCGAATGAAATCGTCTTCAATCCAGTCCGGGCGGAGCGCCTTTGTATTGGACCAAGGCACGCCGCAGCGAGCGTCAACAACCCCCTCCTCAATGGCGGCCAAGAGGTCGGCACTCCCTTGGTAACCAGTCGCCAGCTGGATATTGGCGTCCAGTTCGTCTATCAGCAGATTGGAGTAGATGGAATCGGACGGGCTGGCGCCTACAGCCAGGCTGCTCCCGCCGGAACTCAGCAACTGATCAAAACTACTGATGCCTGTATCGGTGCGAGCGAAGCAGGTATTGTTCACCGTCGCCACGCTGGCGAGCCAGCGGAAGTCCTCAAATTTGAATTGAACGCCTGTCTGGCCTCCCAACTGCTGGAGGTATAGAGAAGGGGAGAACGTGCCGATGTTGAGTTCCTGAGGGTTGGCTGTATTGAACAGCCAGTTGGCGGCAATCACGCTTCCTGCACCCGGCATGTTTTGCACGATTATTTGAGGCGCGCCAGGCAAGAATCGCGGTAAGTGTTCAGCGACGATTCTGGAGTAGAAGTCGTAGCCCCCTCCTGGGGAGAAACCAATGATCATCCGCACCGTCTTCCCAGCGAATGTGATCGAGGGCGTAGGCACGAGCGTGGGTCTCTCGGTTGGTTTCGGAAGAGGCGTTGAAGTGGCCGGTGGCGGCAGCGTGGCCGATGGCGTGACGCCGGGCTGAGACGGAGTCGCCGTTGGAGTGACTGTGGCGGCAGAAGACGCCGGGGTGTTGGTGGGACTGGGCGCCACGGTAGGGTCGGATGAGCAAGCGGCAAGCACAAGGGTGGTCGCCAGCACTAAAGGGGCGATTCCAACCCACATATGTCGTTTCACCAAGAAGCGCTGCCAGTTCCTGGTCATAGTAGCAATCAAAGACAAAAGAGGCCCCCCGTACTGAAGTCAAGGCACGATAGCAACGGCGGTGGCGGGGCGTCAACGACTTGGCCTTCGTCAGCCCAAGAATTGACGGCGGCGGGCGGCCCACTCAACCACGTCCCGAGCTTTGGAGAGATCGAAACCTTGTTGAACCCAACTGAAAATAAAGTCCGTGAAGCCTTGGTGCTCCTGATCAGGGCCGGGGCTGAAACGATGCAGGGCCGCCACAGCCTCAGGGCCTAAGACCCGCCCCACGCTCTCTTCGTTCGCGTAACGGAGGGCGTCATTCAGATCGTCGAATATGTGTGGAGCCACGACACGGAGAAAGGCCAAGTCATCTTCGGTAAGCGCATCCAAGGCCAACAGCTCTGGCGGGATGCCCAATGAGTATAGTGCTGCAGCAAATGTAATAGCTCGCGGGAGCACAACACCCTGCGTGCCGTCCCCAGCTTCTCTGGAATAGCCGAAGAGCCCAATATGCAACCGGCGGTCTCGCCTCTGTGGCACAGAGGCCGCAACAGCGTTGACCATATCGGCAAGCTTCACGACCTGCTGCTGGTAGCGCTTCTTCGATCTTTGCAGAATGTCGAGGGCCCGATCTTCTTCAATGGGTGTGGGCTCGTGGCGGCGATGTGCCAAGATCTCCTGTACCGCCCCCGAAACCTCTGCAGGGTCGTAGTCATACTTGAATGAGGACTGAATGGTGAAGGTCTGGACGCTGGGGTACTCCCGCAGAAAGCGACCTACGCCCCCTGGCCGGAAGTTTCCTCTAAACGGCGCTCCACCCACACCAACGATCGGGTATATGGGAATACCTAGGCGGGCCTCAAGACGGTGCAACCTTTGGAGGGCAAGCTTGGTGAGCAATACAGCGCCTACCAGCCCATAGTTGAGGGCAGGGTCGCTGCGAGCTAGGAACACCCGCATCCTGGGCACTTCCCGTCCCAAGCCATGCAGGTAGGTCTCAACAATAGTGTCCGCCTGCTGGAGACGGACTTCATCTTCAAGTAGGGGAATCACGTTAATGGACTCTGGGTGGTATTCGCCCAGCCAGTCCCGCACCTTCATGCGCCCCGGCAGGTCATGGTCCTGCTTGCCCGCAACGACCTCCCGGTAGTAAGCCTCCACCCGCAAAAGCTCGTCCGCAGAGGTGGTGAAGGGAAGAATAACCTCCCAGATAGGGGGCAATGAGGTGTCATGAAACCCGGCTGCGATATCGTAGCTGGTGACTATTGTGTGCAGGGCCTCTTCAAGCTTCTTACGCATCTCCCGCTCCGCGGACGGATTGGGAATGCGCAGCGTGAGGAAGACATCGCTGCCCAAGACATGGGACCGGAAGTACTCCGGGTCCCGCAGGAGCAGCTTCATGATGACATCGACATCCGCCCCCTTGCCCTCGTAGTCCCACATCTGCTCGTCGCAGAGCAGCTTGGACCAAGCCCAGTTGGCTTCATCAATCTCGCCTTCGCCCTTCAAAACGCCGTTCTCGGCAAAGGGCGCCGGGAAGGCATTGTCGGGGTGTTGTGTACTCATGGCGCGCGGGACGCGCATCGCTATCACTGGCTCCTTGGAATTACCTATCCTCTATTGTCCCTGCACAAGATCGGCCAAATCAAGACGCTGAAGGCGTGAGACCTATGTAGCAAGTAAGAGAGCCGCGCCCCAGAAGCTTTCTGAGGCGCGGCTCTCTTCGCTATCTCGGTAATTGGCTAGCTCGCTCGCTGGGCGTCCGTCTTCGCCAGGAAACCTAGGACTTCCCGATTGAAGATTTCCGTCTGGTCTAGGTTGGAGAAGTGTCCGGCGTTGGGCACCAATACCAACTCTGAGCTTCCGATTTGGCTGTGGACAAACTTCACGTCCTCAAGCGCCGGGTCATTTTCGCCGACGATGCACAGCGTGGGCACCTTGATCTCGGACAGGCGATCGTCGAAGGCTGCTGTTTTGTCGAGCGCCTCGAGGGTGAGCGTGTAGCCGTGGGGAGTGAGTGCTTTGAACATCTCTACGATGCCCTTAACGGCCTCCGGCCCCCTCTTGGCGCGCTCCATAAAGCTGTCAACGGCTTCAATGGAGTAGTGGCCGACCGCTTCCATGCCCTCGGAGAAGGCCAGTTCGCGAACCCGGGCAGTCATCACCTTGGTCTCTTCTGGGGTTAGGTGCCCTGCAGAAGACCCGGAGTCGATGACCATGAGCCCTGCAACCCTGTCTTGGTTAAGCAGCGTGAAGCGGGTGGAGATGCCACCGCCCATAGAGAGCCCACCAACGTATGCTTTCTCGATGCCCAGGTGGTCCATAAGGCCAAGCAAGTCTGATACTGAGGTGTCCAGGCCGTAGGCCGCCGGGTCCTCCGGCGCATCTGATTTTCCGTGTCCACGGGGCTCCCAACGGATGAACCGGTAGTTCTTGGAGAATGCCTCCACCTGCGAATTCCACATGGTGGCGTTGCCGCCCCTGCAGTAGCACAGAAAGACCGGAAAGCCCTCGCCTGCGCTTTCATAATTGATGCCAATGCCGTTGATCGTTGCCTTGGGCATGGAAGCCTCCTTCGCAATTCATTGGGTTCATCTCGTAGGACGGGTGCATTTTCTTCCTTTGAAGGGAAGCCCGCAAGTGAGGGGAAGCCCGCAAGCGCCCTCATCGGCCCTGCGCTCCATCGTGGCAAATCGTTGGGGTGGCGAGTATCATACGGGCAGCTTTTTCGGGGGGACTTGCCATGACAACACTCATAACCGGTACCGGCCTTCTGGGGACTTCGTTCGCCCAGCAAGCCATCAAGCGAGGCGAACGCCTCGTGTTCTTCGACGCCCAGCCCAACCGCGACTTCTTGCGCCACAAACTTGGCGATGCAGATGTCGGCATCATTCAAGGGGACATTCGGGACCTGCCAGCCCTGGTAGGGGCCATGAAGGACAACTCGGTGACCACCGTGGTGCACACGGTCGGCCTTATTGGCGGGAAGGTGGCCAGTCCGGTCTACACCGGGTTCCAGGTAAACATCCAGGGAACCATCAATGTGGCAGAGGCCGTCAGATTGACCGGAGTCAAGCGGCTGGTGCACATGAGTACCTTCGGCGTCTACGACCGGCGTCAGGAAGGTAAAATCCACTTCGACGAAGACTTTCCCCGCGCCAGTGACAGCGCCTATGGCGCCTCCAAGGTGGCCAAGGAGATGGTGCTGGAGGCCTATCAGGGCATTTACGGCTTCGAGCTGGTAATGATCCGGCCGGCCAACGCCTTCGGGTTCGGACACTTCGCTGGCGGCTCTTCGGGCGGCGAAAAAGTGCAAAACCTCGTCATCGGCGGAGTTCGCGGGGAAACGGCAAAGATCCCAAACAACCAGACGATGTCCTTCGAATATGTTTACGCAAAGGACGCTGGCGTCGCCATAGATAGAGCGGCCACCGTTCCCCTTCCTCCAAAGATCGCTTTCAACATCGGCAACGGCGAGGTACTGACCTTCGAGGAATTGGTGGGTTCGGTAAAGAAGGCCCTCCCCAACCTGAGCGTCGATATCCTACCAGGCGACCCGCCGTCATTTAATCCAAAGGTGCCTATGGACATATCCTTGGCTAAGCAACACCTGGGCTGGGCGCCGACCTACGACATGGAAGCAGCGTTCCGGGATTACGCGGCGGACTTGAAGGCCGCTGGCCTCGTGTAGAAACGGCGAAAGCGAAGCAGCGTTCGGCAGGGGCCGTGTCCCAGACCGGCCCTCTCCCCGCGAATGCTTCGAGGAGGGAGGGTCATAGACCCTCCCCTACTGGTCGTTGATTATTCCGCCGGAGGAAGGTTTTCGAGCCTGAACAACAAGCTAACGGAGGTGCGGAATGGTATGGGGAATTGAAGAGTCAAAACGTGAAACAGCAATAGCCAATCGAGTCCTTGCCGAAGTGGGGCTGGCCACCGGAGCCCTGGCGGCCTTGGGCCACGCCAGCATGCGGGTTCCATCAGATCCAGACAAATTTGTGGTCAAGGGCCGCGGGTACCCGATCGACGCCTTGAGCCGGATGCGGCCCGATGACATGGTGGTTTGCGACCTAGATGGCAATAAGCTCGATGGCCCGGCTAACATCGGGCAGTGCTTCGAGGTCAAGATTCACTCAACGATCTACAAGAGCCACCCAGAGGTGAACGGAGTCGTCCACGTCCATCCTCGCTACACGGTGATGCTCAGCGTGCAACAGGCGCGCATTGTTCCCATGTGCCCAGAGGGTGTACAGATGGTGCGCAACCCCCTACCCCTCTACAACCACATGCGAATGATCTCGACGGAAGAAGAGGGCATGGAAGTAGCCAACACCATGGCTGCCAGCCCGGGCATCTTGCTGCGGGGCCACGGGGCCGTGACCGCCGCTGCTTCCGTAGATCAAGCCGTCATGAACATGCTGGGGCTGGAAGAGCAAGCCAAAATGAACTGGTACGCTCGCTGCGCCTTCGGGCCCGACTACCAAGGTATCCCCGACGAACTAGTGGACGACATGATCGACTTCCTGGTCAATCCCACCTGGCTGGAGTTGCCCCACTTGAAGGGCAACCTTTCAACGAACCAGGTGAATGGCGTCTGGAACCACTACAGCGAGCTGGTGTCCAGAGACATTTAGGAGCAGATACACATGGCAGAAACGTTCAAGGCTGTCTCCGGCCTAAATTGGGGTGCAGGGGCAACGCCCCGCCGGGGGTAACAGAGCCTGTCCCGAGTATCCCCGAGGGAGGGAGTCCCCCTGTATGGATAACGTTCGCGGGCGGTGAGGGTGGGAATGCAGCGCTTGAGACACCCCAGCCGCACGCAAACCTCAACGGCAAGATAGCAAAATCCAGCAAAGGCCCTAGCCCCGTCGCGACTCTGATCGCTGGCGCTAGGGCCTCGTTTCTTAAAAGGAGAGTCCTATGGCAACGGAACTCAAGGACGTTAAATACGAGGTAGCGGTGGCGAACCGAGTCCTTGCTGAGCTTGGTTTGGCCTCCGGCGTCCTCGCCGCTCTGGGTCATGCCAGCATGCGAGTCCCTTCACAGCCGGACACGTTTGTGGTCAAGGGAAGGGGCTATGAAATGGACGCCCTGGCCCGCATGCGGCCAGAGGATATGGTCATCTGCGACCTAGAGGGTTACAAGGTCGGTGGGCCGCCTCATGCCACCCAATGCTTCGAGGTGAAGATGCACTCCTGCATCTACAAAACCCACCCGGAGGTCCAGTCAATCGTTCACGTTCATCCCCGCTACACCGTACTCATGAGTGTGCTTCAGAAACGGCTACTCCCAATGTGCAACGAGGGCCTCTATCTCGTACGAGACCCCCTGCCCGTCTACGACAATCCCATGGTCATCCTCACCGAAGAGCAGGGCATGGAGACAGCTAGCCTCCTTGGCGACAGCAAAGCAATCCTGTTCAAAGGCCACGGAGCGGCGACAGTCGGGAAGTCGTTGCAGGAATCGGTGATCTTCATGCTGCAACTCGAAGAACAGGCGAAAATGAACTGGTATGCCTACTGCGCCGCAGGCCCAGACCACCAAGGCATTCCCTTTGACCAAGCCGACGAGGTCATCGAATGGCTGGCTAAGATGCCCATTAATGAGCTTCCGCACTTTACTCAAGAGGTCAGAGCCGCGGGAGTCCAGACGGGAGGAGTTTGGGCCTACTACGCAGACTTGGTGTCGAAGGACTTGCGCCGGCCTTGGTGGCGCAAGATGCTGGGGTAGGAGTCTTGGCGGCTCAGTCCGGGCATCGGCGCCATGAAAGGATCACCATGACACAAGGCGTTACTATCCAATAATGATCAGGAATTTCAGCGACCTAGAGACAGAAAAGGTCTTTCTGAGAGAACGGTCGCGGGTGTTCTCTCCACAGGTACAGCGCCTTGCACAACGAAGACTTGCGATCCTTCATGCAGCGGCATCCCTGGAAGACCTACGCTCACCGCCCGGCAATCGTTTGGAAACGTTGTCAGGGGTCCGCCAAGGACAATCCTGCATTCGGATCAACGACCAGTCGCGGATCCTTTTTCAATGGGGCCAAGGAAACGCCTACGACGTTGGGATTGCCTTGGAAGGCAATTAAATGTTCGTTGAAACGCTTCAGCCCGTACACCCGGGCGAGGTCCTTCTCGAAGAGTTTCTCACGCCTTTGGGCGTAAGCCAGTCCCGCCTGGCTAAAGACATGAGTGTCCCCCCCAGGCGAATCAACGAAATCGTCCACGGAAAGCGTGCCATTACTGCCGACACAGCCCTGAGGCTTTCCCGCTTCTTCAGCACGTCCGAACGGTTTTGGCTGAATCTACAAGCCCACTACGACCTTGAAATGGAGAAAGACCGGCTCGGCGACCGGCTGGAGCAAGAGGTCCAAATCCTGCAAAGGCCATAGATTTACTCGAAAGATAGGGGCGTTCATTGCTGAACGCCCCTATCTGTTTCGCCACCTTTTCAGAAAACGGGCGGACCTACATTGCAGCGGCCTTGATTCCTTCTGCCTCTATAACCCTCGCTTCCCGCTCAATATCGTCAATGATGGGGAGGATGACCGAAAGATCCATCTCCTCCGCCACCTCTCCGAAGCCGGCGTGCGTGACCATTTCCGGGAGCTTGGCCCGCAGCTGGGCCAGCATCCAGCCCAGACCGTCCTCGATCAACAGCGGGTCGAGGTTGTACTCGGCGCCGTGACCCTCAGGATCATAATGGTAGTGAGGACGCTTCCTGAACACATCGAAGCGCAGAAGCTGCGCCTCTTTGTTTCCGACGGTTGAAAGTACCTTGATGCTGACGCCGCCATCCTCTCCCACATCACGCGCATCAACGGTGAACCGTAGGTTGCTGGCTTGAATCTCCATGACAGTCCTCCTCCTTCCCCTTGCCATCCCGACTAGACGCCGCTGCTTCAATTGTCATTCAATCCAAAATTGTCATTTCGACCGGAGCGAAGCGGAGAAATCTTGCTTGTCTAGCCTTTAGAGTGCTCACTTACAGAGTCGGTTCACGCATCAAACAAGGTTTCTCGCGTCCGCTCGAATCAAACAAGGGCAGACGCCTCTTCATCTTGTCCGTGATCTCCGAGATCTATGCCGTGAAACTCCGGGCTCCCTATCTCACCTCTGCTATCCGCGCAGCTGCCGCGCCAGAAAATCGAGAGCGATTGGCCATGAAGCCGTCGCTGCAGCTTCCCGATAGAACTTCTCATTAGTGTAGTCCAGATAGGCGTGGCCGGCACCGGGGTACGAGTGGAACTCGTGCTCCTTGCCGTGCTGGGTGAGCCGCTCGTCCATCTCCTTCATGTCCTGAGGCGACGGGTTCCCGTCGTCCTCTCCAAATAACCCCAAAATAGGGCACCCTACCTCCGTTAGAAGATCGAACGGAGTACGTCCCCCTTCGCCCCAGGCGGCCTTTGTGTTGCCGCCGTAGCAAGCAACTCCCGCCTTGAAGGCAGAGTTGACGGCGGGCATCAGGTAGGCAACCCGGCCGCCCATGCAGAACCCAATAATCCCTATCCGGTCGTTGGCGGCGGCAGTTGCGTTTATGTAGTCCACCGCTGCGTTCACGTCGGCGATGACTTCTTTGTCCAAGAGTTTCTGGCGACGCTCCGACCCGCTTTCGCCACTGTTAGGGTCCTGCCTGTGGTACAAATTGGGCGCCACTGCCAAATAGCCCTCGTCTGCGAAGCGCTGGGCCGTCTCCTCAATAAACCGGTCGACGCCGGTGGCGTGTTGGATGACAACCATCGCCGGAAACGGCCCGCTGCCGTCCGGCGAAGCCACAAAGGCCCCCATCGTCCGACCGTCAACGGTTAACTCTTGCCACTGTCCCGCCATCGCTCCTCCTTTTCTCGGGCACAAGGATTCACTGCAGAGATCGCGGAGATCACAGAGGAGGGAGAATACGTTACAGGAATTCGTCTCCGCGGTCTCTGCGCCCTCTGTGGTGAATCTCTCTTTTCCCTAGCGGCCCACCGCCACCTAGCTTAGATGCGCTTTCAAAAAATTAAGTGTTATGGGCCAGGAAGCTTTCGCTGCGTCCTCTCGGTAGGCTTGCGGGTTCAGGTAGTTCATATAAGCGTGAGCCGCACCGGGGTACGAGTGGAACTCGTGCGCCTTGCCGTTCTTGGTCAGTTGTTCGTCCAGGTCCTTCATGTCTTGGGGCGACGGGTTCTGGTCGTCCTCGCCAAAGAAGCCAAGGAGGGGACAGACGGCGTTCGCCAAACCATCGATGGGGGTCTGGCCAGGTTCGGGACCCCAGACGTTTTTAGTTGCCGCTCCGTAGAAGGAGACCGCCGCCTTAAGCGCATCGTTGAGGCCGGCCGCCATGTAGACTACCCGGCCGCCCATGCAGAACCCAATGATGCCGATCTGGTCGCTGGCGCGCGGGTTGGCCTTTAGGAATGCCACGGCTGCATTCACGTCGGCGTTAACCTCGTGGTCCTTCAACTGCCCCACCTTTTCCATGTTGGAAGCGCCAGCGTTGGGGTCCTGGCGGTGGAACAAATCCGGTGCGATGGTGAAGTAACCTTCAGCGGCCAAAGAAGTGGCCGTCTCCTGAATGAATTGATCAACGCCACCGGCGTGTTGGATGACAACCACTGCCGGAAAAGGCCCGTTACCATCAGGAGACGCCGTAAAGGCCTTTGCCGTCTGCCCATCCACATTTAACTCTTCCCATTTTTCTGCCATAGCAATCCTCCCTGGTTTGATAGTTGAAACCGCCAGTTAACTGGCCGCCGGCACCTTGCTCAGATGCCGCTCCAAGAACTCTAGCGTAACCGGCCAGGATGCCTTGGCGGCATCCTCTCTGTAGGCCTTCTCGTTGGTGTAATTCATGTAAGCATGGGCGGCGTTGGGATAGGAGTGGAACTCATGAGCCTTCCCATGCTTCGTCAGCTCTGCCGACAATTCTCGGACCTTTTCCGGGTTCGGATCCTTGTCGTCTTCACCAAAGAGGCCAAGAATGGGGCAGTAGGCGTTGGCCAGTAGCTCGAAAGGAGTCGGACGGGGGTCTGAACCCCAGTTCTCCTTTGTTCGGGAGCCATAAAAGGAAACTGCGGCCTTAAAGGCGCTGTTCTCTCCAGCCATCATGTAGACGATACGCCCGCCCATGCAGAACCCAACGATACCGATGCTGTCAGTGCTCAGGGGGCTGGCCTTCAGCCAGTCCACGGCAGCGTTATTGTCAGCAACGACGCCCGTATCGGTAAGGTTGGTCAGCCGCGCCAGCAGCTTCTCGGGGGTGGACTCCCCTTCAATGGCGCCCAGACGATGATAAAGGTCTGGAGCAATGACTACGTAGCCATCTTCGGCAAGCCGGACTGACGTTTCCTGGATGAACTGGTCAACCCCAGCAAGGTGCTGGGAGATTACAACGCCCGGGAATGGCCCAGGGCCATCAGGCGTGGCAACGAATGCCTGTGTCTCAGTTCCATCGCTGATTTTAAGGGTTTCCCACTTAGCTACCACGCTCACCTCCAGGAAATACGGGCCTGTCGAAAGCGGCGTCATTGTAGCACAAGGGGTGGGCATCAACGCTGCACTCAGGGCTTTTCGCGCCGCGTTTTCAAGCCTCCATCAGCCTTGACAGCTTAGAAGCCAGCGTGGTACTTCTAATGGCTACAGTTGCCAAGTGTTGGGGATGCAGATCGGCTCCATTGGCGACTATCACAAACCCAACCAGCTACATTATTCCCAAGCATCTGACAGCGTTGAGGAGGGTTCATGCTAAGCGTCCAGGAAAACAAACGACTGACTGAAGTAGGGCCAGGCACGCCGGCCGGAGAGCTGTTCCGCCGTTACTGGCATCCAATCTCCCCTACGCTGGAGTTAGAGGAAAACCCCACAAAGGAAATTCGCATCCTGAGTGAAGACTTGGTTCTGTACAAGAACCGTAGCGGCGGGTATGGGCTCATAGACCGGCTCTGTGCCCACCGCAGAGTCAACCTTGCTTACGGCATCCCTGAAGAAAACGGCCTGCGCTGCATGTATCACGGCTGGATGTACGACGAGACCGGCCAATGCATCGAGCAACCCTTCGAAGAGACTGTCCGCCCAGAGTCCCGTTTCAAAGACAAGATCAAGCTGAATGGCTATCCGGTTCAGGAATTTGGTGGACTGCTCTGGGCCTATATGGGACCTCTGCCCGCCCCTGAGCTTCCCAAATGGGAGCCCATGGTATGGGAGCACGCGGCCCGGGATATCGCGGTGGCGCTGCTGCCGTGCAACTGGCTTCAGTGCCAGGAAAACTCCCTTGACCCCATTCATCTGGAGTGGCTCCACGCTACCTACGGCGAGTATGAGCAGGCTCGCCGGGGTGAGGGGAACGGGCTGTTCGCAATCCCGCCAGCCAAAGTCATGAAGCACGAGAAGATCGGCTTCGATGTCTTCGACAATGGCATCATTAAACGCCGAGTGCTAGAGGGTAGGACCGAGGAGTCGGACGACTGGAAGATCGGCCACCCCATCCTCTTCCCCAACATCTTGTTCGTTGGCGACGAGATGATGGGGGCGCTTCAATTCCGTGTTCCGATCGACGAAGAGCACACGTACCACGTCAGCTACTACACTTGGAGGGCCGCCCCGGGCCACAAGGCCGCCAAGCAGTCCAGGGTGCCCTACCGGTACACCCCGCTCTTCGAGGACAATGGGCGCTTCGTCGTAGACTTCACCTTCAACCAGGATTACATGTCCTGGATGTCCCAGGGCCCTAGAAACGATAGGAGCCAGGAGAAGCTGGGCGAATCCGACAAGGGCATTATCTTGTACCGCAAGCTCTTGCGGGAGCAGATCGAGATTGTCGACGACGGCGGCGATCCCATGAACGTGTTCCGGGATCCTGCCGACGCAGAATGCATTGAGCTTCCCCTGGAGAACGTAAAGTTCAGCGACGGCACCCTCTTTGCTGAATACAGACCTCCTGAAGCGGGGGATTCGGACGCCGAGGAAGAGATCAAGGTGGTCCTGAACACTTGGAGTCTTTATCAGAAGCAGGAAGCCACTGCGGGCGTGCGGTAAAAACAGTGACGATGAGAGCGCCCCGG
>QEVV01000016.1 GCA_003228115.1 Chloroflexota bacterium | reverse complement strand
GATTTAGGATCATGTGCCGAAAGGCGTCCGGGTTCAAGTCCCGGCTTCCCCACCACCGCTAGATTCACCTTCGCCCTCCGAGCCTGTGTTGCATCGGAAGCAACAACCCAATACATTTCTGTAAAGTCGGCGCCATCTGGGAGCCATCACTGCGGGATATTGTAGTGTGTTGGCCCTCTTGTCTTGTTTCTGTACAGTGGGCCCATGTCTATCAGGTCACATGCTTGGGTTCCCAAGCCCTCTGCAAGCGGCCCGGATCGGATCGCCACCCTGAGTTGCCTGGCGAATTAGCACCGTGGCTCTATGGAGTCGGGAGTTGAAGACAATCATGCTGGAACTATTGGAATTTGAGGTCGACCCTTTTGGCGCAGTAGTAGTCCTTTCGGACCGGCTCCCCTCAGACCCCGGTGAGTTCTCGCGGCGCTTGGATAAATCACTCAAAGCATGGACAGAGCAGGGCAATAAGGCGGTGTGGCTTGAGGTGCCCATAGCAAGGTCGTCGTTGATTCCAGTGGCGGTGGAGGCTGGCTTCGGCTTTCACCACTCGGGGCAAGACTATCTGCTGATGACCCAGAGGCTTGTGGAAGACGCCATTCTGCCACCCTTCGCCACCCATTACATCGGAATAGGGGGCGTGGTCCTGACTCCTGAGCGGGAGCTGCTGGTGGTACGGGAAAAATACGGAATGCGCGGGCGGGCCCCTTCTTTGAAGCTACCTGGTGGCGCACTGCAGGCGGGAGAGCATTTGGTAGACGCCGTAGAGCGGGAGGTGCTGGAGGAGACGGGAATCAAGGCCGTCTTCGAAGCGATGGCTTGTTTCCGCCAGTGGCACGGATACCGGTACGGAAAATCAGATATCTACTTCGTTGGGAGACTGCGGCCCCTCACCAAAGAGATCATCATGCAGGACGACGAGATCCAAGAATGCTTGTGGTTGCCGGTTGACGAGTTCTTGGAGCGAGAAGACATCGCCATTTTTAATAAACAGATCGTGAGAGCCGCTCTGGAAACTGAGGGTGTAGTGCAGTCGTTCATCGAAGGGTTTGGCGATCCCGACACCCGAGAGTACTTCATGCCTCCCCATCTAGTGGACGGTATCACGGTAGTCCCTTTCCAAGGCCAGCATACCTAGGCAGGGCCGCCTGGCTCGCATAGCGATTGGGAAGCCGGGATGCTGAAAAGCGCCTTCGACCATCCCCCTGACCCCCTTCCTGGCAGGATTGGGGAAGGCATGTGTATCTGAGGGACACCATCAGACTCCCGGCAAAGGGGCTTCGTCCCTCTGCACTCCCTATTCTTCAACAGCCGCTAGTCCAGCCCGTACAGCCGCGCGCAGTTGTCCCAAAGGTATTTGCGCTTGGACTGATCGGAGATGGGAAGCTCCAACAGATTTTCCACTGCGTGGGGGTATTTCACGTCCAGATGCGGGTAATCGGTCGAGAACACGACGTTGTCCTCCAACCCGTATTCCGGCAGGTGCGTCGCAGTGATTTCGTCGCACTCTATGGCCGTGAAGCCCTGGCGCTTGAAGTACTCGTTTGGCATCAGTTCGAGATCCGGAAGCTCTAGGTAGCCAGTAACTTCCATATACTCGTCCATGCGCCAGAGGAGCCAGGGCATCCAGGAACAGTTTCCCTCAAGGTAGGCGACCTTGAGGCTGGGGAACCGCTGGAACACGCCCCCGAAGATCATGTCGGCGCAGGCCGTCATGTTTTCCAGGGGAAACGTCAACGTGTTTTGCAGAGAGAAGGTGGGAGTGAACTCCCGGTGGACCGGCTGCGGCAGGTCCACGAACCCGGCGGCATGGAAGCCCACAGGCACTCCAAGCCGTTCGCACTCAGCCCAGAGAGGGTCGTAGTAGGAGTCGCTCCAGGTATGGCCGTTCACATAGGTCGGACGCATGTAGACCGACTTAAACCCGTACTCTTCGACCGAGCGTCGGGCCTCCAAGACCGCGGCATCCACGTCGTGCGGGGCCAACATCGCAGCACCAAACATGCGGGTGGGATCGGCTTGGCAGAAGTCGTGCAGCCAGTCGTTGTAGGCCGTTGCAATGGCTGCCGCCAAACCAGGGTCAAGTTGGTCGATGCCCAGGACAAAGAGGCCGCGCGTGGGGAACAACACGGCCACGTCCAAGCCTTCCTTGTCCATAGCGTTGAGCTGGGAGACGCCGTCGAAATCTCGGGCCATGGAATCGCTGTACAGTTCAGTGAGGCGTTGGTCCAAGAGGGCGGTCATTCCAGAGTCGGTCCGGCCGTGGCTGGAGAACGTCCCTTTGGACAGCGTTTGCCCTTCCAATCTCACTCGGATATCGCGTGTGGATTCTGTGAGGCCGATCGGCGCACGCTCGGCATAAGCGGGGTCGATATATCGTTGCCAGAGGTCGCCGGGCTCCATGATGTGCATGTCGGAGTCCATGGCCTTGAACCCGTTCTTCATCTTGGTCACCTCCCGGGCAGATACCGCTGGAGCCTATTCCACCAATCCGCGTCTCCCGCACCAGCCTGCTACTAAGACCGCTTAGCTACCGCTTTTACTTTGCCCCATGCTTAACGTCATGCCCGGCCTGCTTAAGTGAATGTGGCGGTACTTGCCGGCATTCGCAAGCTCCTGAACGAGGTTCACAACAGGCGAATGTTGGATCTTGTACTCAGTGGGCGTGACCAGCTTCTTTCGCACCTCATCGTCCACCTGCACCCGGAACATCAACTCTTCATCGGAGATGCTTGAGCCCCCGTACATCTTCCGCAGCTCTTCCACAGTGGGGTCCGGAACGCTCTCTCCGGCGATTCTCTTGGCCTGCGACCTGTCCAGAATTTTGGCCCTGACGTCCTGGTTCATGGCTGTTACAGCTTCCTCGCCGTAGCGCCCCAGTGCGTAGTGAATGATGTGATCGCTGACTTCTTTGTAGGGCTCTCCCACGATGACGTTCATTGAGGCCTGTACGCCCACAAACTGGGAAAGCGGCGTGATCATGATGGGATAGCCCAGGTCCACTCTGACCCGGCCCGTTTCCTCCAGCACCTCTTCCATTCGATCTTCATACCCAATATCACGGAGCTGACTGCGGAGGTTGGCCACCATCGCCCCTGGAAGCTGGTGGTCGTATTGCCTGGAGTCGTACTCCACAGGCGCGCCGATCGGGAAACCCTCTTGCTTGGCGACTGCCGTCAAGTACTCCGTCAACGGCCCCAAAGGCTCCTCATTAATGTTGACGTCGTAGCCCATCCTGCGCGTATTGCGGGCGAGGCTGTGTATGGATGGCTGCGCTCCTGAGTAGGCCAGGGGTGGCACTGAGGAGTTAATGATATGGATACCCAGCTTAATCGCTTCCATCGCCACGGAGGTCGCCAAGCCGGTAGTGTCGTGGCCGTGGAGTTCCAGCGGAATGTCGCCGATGTTCTCCAGTATCTTGGGCACCAACGTGCGGACTCTATCAACGGTGAGAAGACCGTCCACATCCTTCAGGCAAATACGGAAAGGTTTGCAGGCTGCGGCGCCCCTGGCCCGTTCGGCGTAGTACTCGTCCGTATGCCGAGGGGAAATTGAAAAGGACAGGTTGACGATGGGTTCGAGCCCGGCCTCCCGGATTTCCTTCACCCGGCGTTCAAACATGTGGACCTGGTTCCATTGGTCCGAGACCCTTGTCTGTTGGGCGCCGATCTTTGCAGCGATCCTAAAGGCCAGGTTGAACAACGGTGGGATATGAGGCTTCCAGATTTGAAGCCCGCCTCCATGAAATCTCATCGGGGTCTTCTTGAACCGTTCCCGCAGCATCCGGTAGCCCTCGAATGGGTCCTCAAAGTGGATGGGCATCAGCTTGTCAGGATTGCCCCAACCGCACTCGATGGCATCGAAGCCAACCTCGTCGAGGTATGGCGCAGCCTTGAGCATCATGCCAATGGTCATGTTGGCGGCCCAAACGCTTAGCTGACCGTCTCTAATGCTTACATCTACGAAACGCACTTCTGGCATTCGGCCCTCCATGTGCGGGTAGGTTTTGTAGCTGCGAATCCGCCCTAGTCCAGTCCGTATAGCCTGGCGCAGTTGTCCCAGAGGTACTTGCGCTTGGCCTCTTCCGTGAAGGGCATTCCAAGCATGGCCTCCACGGCATGGGGAAACTTTACGTCCAAGTGTGGGTAGTCCGTGGAGAATACAACCGTGTGATCCAGTCCGTACTCCGCTAGGTCAACGGCCGTAATTTCGTCGCATTCGATGGCCGTGAAGCACTGGCGTTTAAAGTACACATCGGGCATCGACTTGAGTTCGGGAAGTTCCAGATAGCCCGTGACTTCCATGTACTCGCCCATGCGCCACAGGAGCCAAGGCATCCAAGAACAGTTGCCTTCAAGGTAGGCGGCCTTCAGTGTGGGGAACCTCTCGTACACGCCACCGAAGATCATATCGGCGCAAGCGGTCATGTTTTCAAGGGGAAAGGTCAGTGTGTTCCCCAAAGCGAAGGACGGAGTGAAACGCTGTTGCACCGGTTGAGGCAAGTCGACGAACCCGGCGGTGTGGAAGCCAACGGGCACTCCAAGGCGCTGGCATTCGGCCCAGAGGGGGTCGTAGTAGGGGTCGCTCCATGTGCGGCCGTTGACGTAGCTTGGGCGCAAGTAGATCGACTTGAACCCATACTTCTCAACCGCGCGCCGGGCCTCAAGCACGGCTGACTCAACGTCGTGGGGAGCCACCATCGCTGCCCCAAACATGCGTGTGGGGTCGGTCTGGCAGAAGTCGTGCATCCAGTCGTTATAGGCCGTTGCGATGGCTGCGGCCAGACCAGGATCCAGTTGGTCGATACCTAGCACGAAGAGGCCACGGGAGGGGAAAAGGACGGCAACGTCTAATCCCTCCTTGTCCATGGCGGCGACCTGCGAAGGCCCGTCAAAGTTCCGGGCCATGGCGTCGCCGTACATGTCATTGACTCGCTTTTCCAAGACCGCGTATCCAGGGTTGTTCTGGTCATAGCGGTGAACAATGCCCTTGGGCAGAACCTGCCCAGCGACCTCGACTCGAAGGTCTCGGGTGACCTCTTTCAGCCCTATGGGGGCGCGGTCGGCATAGGCGGGATCAATATAGTTTTGCCAAAGGTCATGGGGTTCCAGCACATGCATGTCGGAGTCCATAGCTTTGAAACCGTTCTTCACCCTTCACCTCCTGCAAGCCAACGTAGATAACCTATCAAATGGTCGTATCCCTTAAGAGAGCGCCATTGTAGACGCGGGGGGCCGTACAGGGCAAAGGCACCAACTCACTAGGGCAGACTGGCCTTTCGGCGGTCGGTGTATTTTCAGCGATGGCCAGTCGTTCTGATGGTATGCTAGGGCGACTTTAGAGGGGCCGTCAGGCCGCGCATGAGAATGAGGAGGCAACATGTTTCACGTGGACCTCACCCCGTTCGGGGTCGACATGGACAGGCTTAAAAACGACCGGTTGGCCCGGCTGCAGGCGGCTATGGCCAGCCATGGCCTTGGAGCGCTTCTCCTCACAGACCCACTCAACATCCGATACGCCACCAACTCCGTCCTCTGGCTGAACATGCGTGCCACCGGTATCCAGCGATTCGCCATCGTCCCAGCCAAGGGAACACCGCACATTTACGAGCGGCCATTCGGGAGGAGTCGGGCTGAGGGCACTGAAAAGCCGGGGATCCACGCCTTGAACTCGTTCATGTTCGAGATGCGGCCGCCGGTTGCGACAGAACATTTCTCAGCCCAGGTTCTGGAGGGACTGAGCGATCTTGGAGTTGCGGGGGAACCCCTTGGCGTAGATTCCTTGAATCTGGGTGCTGTTGAATCGCTCAGAAAGCGAGAGATCAACGTGGTCGACGGACTGCCCTCGGTACTCCAGGCCCGCCGCGTCAAAACGGTGGACGAGATTCAGCTTATCCGCTGGACGACCCAAACCAAGTTTGGGGGCTACGACATGGTCAGAGCAGCGTTGAATGAGGGCCCTGTGGCTGAGGAACGCCTGAACATGCTTATGCTGAACTACCTCTTGGACCGGGGCTTCGAAGCGGGAAGCGAATTCATAGTGATATACGACTCCAGCCACGAGGCTGAGCGGCCCCACCAAGAGCCTATGGGAACGGACCTCGTGGTAACGGAAGGCGACTTGGTAATCGTGGATGCCACAGTGGCGGGCCCAGGTGGGTATTACAGTGATTTTGCCCGCACCTACAGCCTTGGCAACAAACCTTCCGATGGGCATAGGGCCCGCTATGCAGAAGCGTATGCAACCCTTCAAGCCGCACTACCTCTCGTCAAGCCAGGCCCATGCACAGAGATATTCGACCGGTTTGGACGGCACGCCACCGCCAGGCTACCCGGCCTTGACGGCTTTCACGGGGTTGGCATGTCCGTCTACGAGACCCCCTGGCTGAGAGGGTGGGACCCACTGGAGTACGAGGTAACCCTAGAAGAGGACATGATCCTCTCTCTAGAAATCAATCACTATCCGGTCAAGCTTGAGCACATAGTTCGGGTAACCGCCAGCGGCCCTGAGATTCTTTCCACTTACCCAATTGAGCCGGAGTTGGTTTCGGCATAGACAGCTACGCCGAACGCCCAATGGCTGGGACGAAATGGTCCTCTGAATCGCGTTGATTCCTGGCGTTCCGTCGACAACGGCATCATGTCGTGTTGGTAGCCTATAGCTGAGATAAGGCTTCTTTGATAAAGAGGCCCCAGTCGTTCGGTTTGTAGCCTTCCCAAGACTCGAGCATGCCGAGTTCAGAGTAGGGGAGGCGCCACTGCCAGGCCGTCCAACCTATGTTGCGCTCCTTAGCGTATCGGAGCAGGGGATTTCCGTACCTTTCGGCGGTTCCACGAAGGTTCTTATCTTCAGCGCCAGGTTCAAACCCCCATTCGCCGAGAAAGACAGGGGTGGTCTTTCTGAGTTCATCCAGTACCGCCTTCCATCCTTCACCCTTGCCGGGGTACGGATGGGTCTCATAAATGATGTTGTCTCGGCGGACAGGGTCCTTAATGGCCCCGCTCAGGTCGTACCCCCAATCAACACCGGAAACAAAGACAAGGGCTTCGGGGTTAACCGCGTGGACGGTATCAACGAGCCGTTCCGCCACTGGCCTCCATTCTGACCAAGAGATATAGGTCGGCTCATTGAACGTGCCGTAGAGCACCCACGGTTTGTCCCGATAACGCTCAGCCATGGCAGTGAGGGCCGACTCCGCCAGCTCTAGGTCGGGACTGAGATAAGGCTTCTCTCCCCTCCCCATTGCACAAGAGGATCGAGATATTTGTCCATATACAACGGGTCCCCAGTCCAGGAACGGGGATAAACCGGTACCCTGATAATGTTGGCGCCCCAGTCATCGGCCAAGACATGGTAGTCTTCGGCGGCGAAGTGTCCCAACGTGGGGGAATTGGCCAGGAGAAACGGCTGGTCAATGGCCACGCCACGGAGCACCACCCGCTCTCCATAGCTGTTCTGTATCTGGCCGCCAACGATGAGTAACTGAGGGGGCGGTGTGCGCCTGATAGCTAAGGGCGCCGGAGTTTCCAGCGGCACAGAGGACTCTTTGGGCTGGCTGCCGCAATCGAGGCCCACATCCTGTCCACCTAGCCGCACATTAATACCGCTGGCATCTGCGGCCGTCTGCAATGTCTGGCAAGCGGATTCGAACAGCGCCTTGGCAATGTCGAGGCGTGGCTGGAACGTTGCGAATAGCTGTTCGCCTTCCGACATTGACTCCAGATCTGCAATCCGATCAGTGAATTGCACCAGTTCGTCCTCAAACGCGGTCCCGGCGGTCAAGAACCGGTCGTGTGGCTCTTGAATTTCGGCTGGCGTGTCTAGATCCCGTAGTTTATTGGTGAGGGCCTCCCTCCAGAGGGCTATCGTGGCTCGAAGGAAGTTAGCGGTAGGGACGGGCTCTTGGAAAGCCTCGGGGAACTGGGTTTCCAGTACGGCCAACCCTTCGGAGACGTCTTCAAACATAGCCTCCAACTGTTGGAAATACTCCGGGGCGCTGGGCTTGTCATCACCACCGCAGGCTGCAGCGGCAGATGCCGCAACCAAGGCCATCAAACCTAGTAGCAGGGTCAAGAATCCTTTCATAATGGGCACCTCCTCAAAGACAGGATTTACCTATTCGCTACCATGAGACTCGCAACGCTTTCATCAACATCAACATCACGAGGAGCACCCATAGGACTGGCAATACGATGGTCCAGATCATGATGGCGGCCAACGGAAGAGCAGCAATGGCCACGACTGGGTCGCCGAGTGCCGGTAACCGTCGTCCTGTCGAGAGTCCCACCAAGATCGTTGCGCCAACGGATCCGCCGGTGATCCCCCACAAGGCTCTGGGCACTTCGTATCCGCTAACGTGACTTTCGAATAGTCCCAGCGCCACGGACCCGCCGACGATTGCTGTCAAGGCAGCAAACAGTCCCGCAATTCCAACAAATGCCGCTCGTAGCTGCGGTTCGTTCATGGATCCCTCCGGCAACTCGCATTTCTCACCGTAGGCAAGGCTAGCCACCACCACCTAGGCACATCCATGGCCATGTTTCGTCAAGATGGGAACATAATGAGAAGATATCTTCCCATTGTCAAGTCCAGAGTGGTCGGACGAACCCTGGAGGACTCGAGCCCAAACCGCTGCTCTTTGGAACGATTTGTGATACTATTGCTCGCCGTGGACAGCTTCGACTACACCCGCCACGGAGAGCCACCGGTATGAGCTTTACCTTCTTGAGAAAGGCTTCACTCGTTATCCTCGTTGCGCTGGCCTTGATGGTCGTTCTTAGCGCCTGCCGGGCTTCCCGGTACGGATGGCAGTCCACCGCAGAGGCTCCAACGCCATCCGGCGTTGATACCAGTCTCACTATCGACGACATCACGCCTTCTCCCACTCCACCCCCTGAGGACGGCGACGGACATGAGCCCGAGCCTACTCACGATGGTGATGGCGGAGTGGACCTGGTTGCTCTGGGTACTGCCGCGGCTCAGGCCAACGGTTGCACTGGCTGTCACTCCATAGACGGAAGCAGCGGCGT
Organism: Chloroflexota bacterium; assembly: GCA_003228115.1. GTDB lineage: Bacteria > Chloroflexota > Dehalococcoidia > Lucifugimonadales > SAR202-VII-2 > SAR202-VII-2. Next base: position 9,274 of record QEVV01000016.1, on the reverse strand, counting down.
TGGCCCAAGTTGGCTGGGCCTCTTTGGAAAGACGGAGACGCTTGCAGACGGATCGACCGTTCACGTGGACGACGCCTACCTCATGGAGTCCATCGTTGATCCAGGGGCAAAGGTAGTGGATGGCTTTCCTGTTGGCATGATGCCAGCTTCCTATAGCAGCATATCTGAGGATGACCTTCGCGGCATCATCGAATACATCAAGACTCTTCAGTAGCCACAGGCATTAACGCATCGGTGGGGCCTTGAAGGCCCACTGTGAGGAGGAACCGGCATGGGCCTACTTTCGCGGACATCAATGATCTTCAAGTCCAAGATGAGCGGCCTGTTGGACAGAGCCGAAGACCCGCGTCAAACCCTCGACTACTCCTACGAGAAGCAGGTTGAGTTGCTTCGCAAGGTGAAGCAGGGCGTGGTTGAAGTCGCTTCATCTCGTCGGCGCTTGGAGATGCAGGCAGAAAAGGTGCGTTCCAAGATACCCAAGCTTGATGATCAGGCCAGACAGGCAATGGAACACGGCCGAGAGGACTTGGCTCGCCTGGCTCTTCAACGCAAGCAAACTGCCCTGTACGAATTGGAGGGCCTGGAGCAGCAGGTCACTGGCGTGGAGCAGGAGCAAGAGCGTTTGACGATTTCAGAACAGCGGTTGGCCCATAAAGTGGACACCTTCCGCAATCGTCGCGAAAGCCTCAAAGCGCAATACACTGCGGCTGAAGCCAGCGTAAAGATCGGTGAAGCACTGAGCGGAGTCTCCGAGGAAATGGCCGACGTTGGGTTGGCGGTGGAACGGGCGGAGCACAAGATTGAATCAATGAGAGCGCGGTCTTCCGCGATTGATCAGCTTGCGGACTCCGGTGTGTTGGACGATGTGACTCTTTCCGGTGACAGCCTCGATAGAGAACTGGCAGAACTCACCGCCGGACAGAATGTGGACGTAGAGCTAGAAGCCATGAGGCGTCAACTGGGTAGCAGCGATGCAAAGCAACTGGGAGACAGCAATTCATGATCGTACGAATCGTAACGGCAGGCCAATTTAGGGTGGAGGATGAGCTCCTCACCGAACTGAACGACCTTGATAACAAGCTGGTTCTTGCGGTAGAGCAAGGTGACCGAATAGCCTTTCACACGCTATTCGAACAGATGCAAGACTTGGTGCGCATGCAGGGTTCGCCCCTCTCGGAGGACGAACTGGTCCCCTCGGATGTCGTCATTCCCCCCCCGGACGCCACTTTCGAAGAAGCGGCTGACCACTTTGTGGGCGAAGGACTCATCTCAGGGTAGCCTCCGCGGCCTGAAGGGACTCCCTGAGAGTCAGCAGAACATGCATCCGGCGTCCCACGCATTCCGCCCGCAAACGTTCTTTCCTGAGGACACCCCGAACTCTGGCGAAGCTCCGCCCTAGCGCGCGGTCGAGGGCCTGGCTTGTTGTTCCAAGAGGGATGTCTGATTTTGCCAACGGTCTTGGTGGCCGACGCTGTCTTCCCACCCTCTCCACCCTCCAGCGTTTCGGTTTGTGGAGACACCCACACCCCGGCGGGGCTCTGCCCCTGCACCCCAAGCCTCGCTGGCTGATGCGCCTTGGCAAGGGCGGTCCTAAGGCCCGCCCAAGCACTCACAACGCCTAGGGGATTGCCATCCATCGCCGCCCCGGCCTCCACATGCTAGGGCAAGTAAGAACGTGAATAGTGTTGGCTAGCGGGAGGCTGCGAATCTAGCGCGAGGAGCGGAGGGTTTCTTCCGGCAGGCGCTCCAGACCGAAGTTCTCGTCGAAGCGCTCCCTTAGGTACTCCAGTTCGTCGTTCTCCAGCGGTGGCGTTTCGGACGATGCCGCCAACTCAGCCAACTGGTCCAGCCGAACGATGTTGGGCAGAACCGAAGCGATGGACGGCTCTGAGAGACAGAACTGAATTGCCGCTTGGGACAACGTTCGTCCTGTCTCGCTAGCCATAAAGACCACCTGCTCCCGCTTCTTCATTGCGCTTTCCAACCACTGTTGCCGCCTGTGCGCCCTGTGGTCGTCTGCGTCGAAGGAAGGCTTCTTGGCCACGAAGTCGTCAGTCAGTACTTCAGAGGCGTGCGGCACGCGCGACAACAGACCTGTGTTGGCCTTCTCAGCGGCAGGGAAAAAGTTGCGGGCAGGCTGCTGCTCTAGGGCACTGTAAATAATCTGAAGGCTCTCAATGTCCCGTTCCTGCATGCTGGCCATGCCCTCGTCTTCCCAGCCGATATCGGGCCCGATGGCGATTCCATAGTGTCTCAGCTTGCCCTCTCTCACCAGGTCATCCAGGGTTTCAAAGATCTCGTCCCGCTGAATGGTATCCAGACGAGGGTTATGGAGTTGGTAGAGATCGATATAGTCCGTCTGTAGGCGGCGGAGAGACTGCTCGCAGGCGTACCTTATGAAATCAGGTTCCCACTTTTGGGGCCGCTCTTGATGGCCGGTGCGCTCTTGGTTGGTGTACCAGTCGTAACCGAACTTGGTGCCGATGACAATCTCGTGCCGGTGGTCATGGAAAGCCTTTGCCAGTATCTCCTCGCCAACGCCAAGGCCGTAGGTGTCAGCTGTGTCAAAGAAGGTAACGCCTAGCTCAAGCGCCTGCTGCAGGAGCTTCTCTCCATCGGCGGGCTCAATCTTGCCCCACCAGCCGGTACTGACCGTCCATACGCCAAAACCGACCTCTGAAAGCTCCAAGTCCGTTCGTCCAAGCTTGCGGTATTTCACCTAGTGACCTCAGTAGAAAAATTGGTTGGCGATCTCGATGGTGAGAAAGCGATGATGGCATTGAGCCGGAAAAGAAACTACCGTTCTCTATAGAGAGGCGGCCTCCATTATAAGGTTCGCCATTGTGAGCGTCGAGCCAAGCAGAAAGATGGCATTAAAAGATGGCATTAGCGGTGTAAGCAAGCCCACCTGAGGGCTCCGCGGCTCTTACAACCATCTTTCCTTCGTTAGCTTCCACGCACCTGCGTTTCTTGAGTTGGGTGGTTCCATGCCTGGAAGCGGCCAACCCATGCCGCCTGTCGATTCCCTTCGGTTGGGGTAGTGATACTAGTCAGCCCTTCCATCGCATTATCGAATAGGAACGTTCGGAGATGTCCGACAGATGGCTTCGTTGATCAAGGCTGACCTGATAGCCAGACAGGTACGTCTTATAGCGGGCGCTACGTCGCTGATGATGATTGGCGTGGCGCTGTTATATATCGCCCTCAGTCCCAGCGCAGTGGAACACAAATTGCCACCCGCGGCCTTGTTGCTGGCTGCCCTCCTTGTCGCAGGAATTGCCTTCTCTCCGATCTGGGATCGGTGGCCGCGGGATGCCTTTCTACTGGTCATTGTCCTGCAGGCTGTGGTGCTAGGTTTGTTTCTGTTCAGCATCAGCCGCTACCACCCCTGGCACGCCTATTGGATGTTGGTCATGGTACTGGCCGGCGCGCGTCTGGGGAGACGGGCACTGGCGGTCGCCGCACTGGCCACCGTAGTGGCTGCTCTGTCGCCGTTTTGGTACGGCGGAACATTCGGCTCCACGCTGTCTTCGGTCCTGAACTATTGGGTCGAGATACCCGGCTACTTAGTGGCGGCCCTTGTCGCTCATCTTCTGTTCTCTGGATTGCGACGAAGCCAAGAAGAGACGGTGGCAATGGCCTCCGAAGCCCGCAAACGGGCCGCTGAGACAGAAGAGCGCAACGTGCAACTGAAGGCCCTTTACAACGCAGCAGAAAACCTTGCGCCTGCAGTGGAACCCCTCGAGGTTCAGGCTGCGGCGCTGCGCTCCGTTGAAGCTCTTGTGGGCCCTAGCAGTGGCCCGTGCAGGGTCATCATTACTGGGGCGGACGAAGATAGCGGGACAGCCAGGCAAACGTTGGAAGCGCTCCAGACGTTAGCACCTGGTGGGGCCGACCAATTCTCTGGGCAAGATATTGCGTTCACGGACGAGGGGCCGGTAGGAACATTGCGGCAAATGCTTGGCCTTGAGGACTGCCGAGGGATGGCGGTATTTCCGCTAGTGGACAGCGAAACATGGCTCGGAAGCATCTGCGTCGGTTTTTCGGACGCCTCGCTTGACGCATCCGCCAGGCAGGCCCTTACGACATTCAGCGGCCTTCTTCGCGGGACCCTTCTGGCTATCAGACTCAGACATGAGGTCGCAGAAAGGGCGGCGGTCCAGCGGGCTGGAGACCTAAAGGCAGAATTCGTTTCGACCGTTTCTCACGAGCTTCGCACTCCCATTTCTACTATCCAAGGATTCAGCGAACTCCTGATGACCCGTAGGGAGTTGCCAGAGAAAGCCCAGTCGTACAACCGCCATATCCTCGACGCTGCCTTTCAAATGGCTACCTTGGTCAATGACCTTCATGAGCTTTCGCTACTGGAGGCGGGTAGGATGGCAATGGACCCAGGTCCTCAAGACCTTGGCTCCCTTGTCGCTGATCTGCTTACAGGTCTGGAGGCCTCCTCTCCGATACATTCGCTGCGGGCGGTGGGCCTGGGAAGCCTACCTCCTATCCACGGCGATTCCGGCAGGATCCGGCAGGTGTTGGGCAATTTGGTGCAAAACGCGATTAAGTACTCACCAAATGGAGGGTTGGTTGAAGTCTCAGCCCGCCGCATTGAGGAGGCTGTGGAAATTTCCGTTCGGGACGAGGGAATAGGCGTGCCGAGTGATGAGATTGATCTCATTTTCCAACGTTTCTACCGGGGCTCCGGTGAGGCTCGAGCGACTAGAGGCACAGGGTTGGGCCTCAACATTAGCCAGCAGATTGTGGAGACTCATGGTGGCCGGATTTGGGCCACCAGCACCCCCGGCGAGGGTAGTACATTCCTTTTCACCTTGCCTCTGGCGCGAGAACCAGCGCTCATCGGCTAGCTCTGCCACATCGGCACGACCTGTGGAAGGCGGGCGGCAGCTCGCAGGGAGGCGAGTGTCTTTCGTCATGAGCCCGCTCGGCATGGTAGCTTCCCCTTCCCATAAACTCTCCTAGGATCCTCTCCCTTGCCCCAGTCCTCACCGTTCTTGCATAATGGTGCCCCTTCAGCGCGGACTAATCCTAACCTTGGTGGCACTATGTCTCTTTTTGATCTTGCAGGCAGGGTCGCAATCGTAACCGGAGGCAGCCAGGGGCTTGGCAGGGGCATAGCCCACGCCCTCGCCGAGGCTGGCGCCGACGTCGTTGTCATAGCCAGGCTTCCAGAAGCGGTGACACAAGGCTCAGAGCGTCCTCACGCGGCAGTTGACGGTGTGGTGGAGGAGTTGCGGGCCAAGGGCCGCAGAGCTCTTGGTGTAACGGCCGACGTTCGAGAAGAAGATCAGGTGAATGACTTCGTTGAAAAAGCTCTTGCTGAGTTCGGGCGCATTGATATTCTGGTAAACAATGCTGGTGGCAGCTGGGGCGAATCGTTCACCAAGGGCCCCATCCTGGAGATTGGCAGCCATGACATGATCGAGGCCTACCGCCTGAACGTCGTCTCTACCTTTCTGTGCAGCCGCGCCGTAGCGCCTGCCATGTTCAAGCAAGGAAAGGGCGCGATCGTCAACATAGCGTCGATTACCGGCCAGGGTCCTTGCCCTGGCCAGAGTTCATACGGAGCAGCCAAGGCGGGCGTTATCAGCCTGACCCAGACCATGGCCTCCGAGTGGGCGCCTGCCATCCGGGTCAATGCCGTCGCACCTTCTTTGGTGGAGACGCCTCATCGGGCCAAGGGCGGAGGCGGGGACGTTGAAGCGACCATGCTTAGTACGACGCCACTGGCCCGCATCGGGACTGTAGAGGAGCACTCCGCTGCTGTAGCCTTTTTGGCATCCGATGCCGCTGGGTATGTGACGGGAACTGTCTTAGACGTTAATGGTGGCCGCGGCGCATAAGTTAGCCGCCGGCACACACAGTGGGCTGGAGGAAAGGTTTATGGATCTTCGACTAGACGGAAAGGTTGCCCTTATTACCGGCGGTGGCGGAGGGTTTGGCCAGGCATTTGCTTTGGAAATGGCCAGGTCTGGCGCCGCAGTTGCCCTGGTGGACAACCGTTTGGAAAGTGCTGAGCACGTCGCCGCCCAGGTCAGGGAAGAAGGCGGCAAAGCCGAAGCCTATGCGGCCGATGTATCAAAGGCAGCTGAGGTGGAGCAGACAGTCAAATCGGTGGTCGACGGCTTTGGCGGCCTGGATATCTTGGTCAATGCGGCGGCCACTGGCGGCAACTTCAACCTGAAGGACCTAGCCGAGGAGGAATGGGACCGCATCCTCGATCTGAACCTGAAAGGGACATACCTCTGCTGCAAAGCAGCGATCCCCCAAATGGAGGCCCGCGGCGAAGGGAGAATCATGAACTTCGCCTCCCTCCTTGGGGTTCGGAATAGGCCTGTTCCGCTTGCCGTGGGGAATGCTCACTATGTAGCCTCGAAGGGAGGCGTCATCGCCTTCAGCCGAGCGCTGGCCCAAGAGTTGGTTCCTTCACGCATCACAGTCAACGCCTTCGCTCCTGGGGCAACCGACACCGGCCTATGGCGCCGGGACATGCCTCCGGAAGTGCAAGAGGCGAAGCGCAAGTCCAACACGGTAGGACTGCCGGAGGACCTGGCGCCCTTGGCCGTATTGCTGGCATCGGATCAGGGATACTATTTGACCGGGAACCTCTTCACCCGAGATGACTTCTTCATGCCCAGAAGGAACGCTCCCTAATTCTTCGGGGAAGTTCGACCCAGGAGGCTACGTCATATGAGAGCAGCCGTGCTTTACGAACCCAAGACGCCGCTCGTTGTAGAAGACCTTGATCTGCTGCCCCCTAGGGCGAACGAGGTCCTTGTGCGATTGGCCTCGGCCGGTGTCTGCCGGAGCGACCATCATTTCATGGCGGGCCACGCACCCTTTCCGACGCCGGTGGTCTTGGGACACGAGGGAGCGGCAATTGTAGAAGAACTGGGCCCCAGCGTCTCCAACCTCAAAGTTGGCGATCCCGTGATCTTGAGCTTCGTGCCGAACTGTGGATTCTGCCACTTCTGCACCATAGGCCGGCCGTACCTTTGCGATGTGGGTTCGGTCGCCAGGGGTGGGTTGATGGACGGCACCACTCGCCTGCGCAAAGGCGACATGGAGATATATCAATTTGCCAAGCTTGGCTGTTTTGGACAGTATGCCGTCGTGCCTGAGTCAGCATGCATAAAGCTGCCTCAGGGGTTTCCGTTGGATCAAGCGGCCCTCATGGGTTGCAGCGTACCCACAGGTGTGGGCGCTGTCATTAACACAGCCCAGGTTGAAGCTGGGAGCACCGTTGCGGTCGTTGGTTGCGGTGGGGTAGGGCTCAACATCATTCAGGGCGCCAGACTGGTCAACGCAGGCAAAATCATCGCCGTGGATATCAGCGATGGTGCGCTCAAGATGGCAGAGCGATTTGGGGCAACCGATGGCGTGAATTCGTCCAAGGAAGACCCGGTAGCCCGCGTTAGAGAACTCACCGGCGGCCTTGGAGCCGACTACACCTTTGAGTCTTTCGGCTCCGCAACCACTGCTAAGGTGGCTTACGAAGCTGCTCGGAAAGCTGGCACGGTGACCATCGTTGGCCTGGCGCCGGTAGGGGAGTCGGTATCAATCGATCTGACGACGCTCACCCGCATGGAAAAGATCGTGAGGGGTTGCTACTACGGATCGGCGAGGCCGCACGTGGATTTCCCTAAGCTGACCAGATTGGTCCAAGAAGGCAAGCTAGACCTAGCGATCTTGAAGCAGCGGAGTTACGGGCTGGATCAGGTGAACGAGGCCTACGAAGACCTAGAGAACGGCCTTCCGGGCCGTGGTGTGATTGTCTACGAGTAGGGGAACCTAGCTTGCAGTCTGGGCCGACGCGAACTCCCTAGCCCATTTGTCGGCGGCGATGATGGCGTCGTAGGTGGGATCAAACACCGGCCGATGGGTAGCCAGCGTCCGTTCGATCACACGTGGGATCTCCTGGAACCCTATCTGCTGGTACAGGAACAGCGAGACAGCAGTCTCATTGGCGGCGTTGAGTGCCGCTGGATATGTTCCACCCTTCTTGACAGCGTCCAAGGCTAGGCTGAAGCATGGGAACTGGTCTTCCTCCAAAGGGAGAAAGGCCAGCTCGGTGAGGTCGGCTGCCGTTAAACCCGGTAGGTCCGCGTTCTCCCACCGCTCAGGAAAGGCCAATGCGACCTGAATGACCACCCTTGGGTCTGAATGAGCCATAACAGCCTTCATCGTTCCATCCCGAAGCTCCAGCAGGGCTCGAATGCGGTCCTGGGGATGGAACAAGACAGCAATACGGTCCAAGGGAATGTTGAACAGGTAATGGACCTCCGCAACCTGCATGGCCTTGTTCATTAGGGTCGAGGCGTCAATCGCTCGCTTTCGTCCCAGGGGCCGACGCTCTCTTGTGGTGAAGGTCTCAGGACTGATGCGAGCCATGTGTCCCAGTTCCCCCGCAAGAACGGGCCCAAACCGCGAAGGAATAATCAGCCGGTTGGGTGGCTCGGCTTCCTCCATCATGCACTGCCAAACGGCGGTCGTCTCGCTATCCATGGGGATGAGCTTGGCGTCGTGTTGGGCAGCCTCATAAGTTAGGAGAGGCCCAGCCATAATCACTGCCTCCTTGTTGCCAAGGACAACTGTCTTACCGTGGCGAATGGCCCGCAATATCGAATCCAAGGCCCGCGCGCCTGTTGAAGCGACGACAACCGTGTCGACATCTTCACCAGACACGATTTCCTCAACCGTTGCGGCTTTGGCGGATCCCAGGCCCTCACCGTGGGGCAATTCATAGCCGTTACCATGGGCAACCATGGCGGGTCGAAACTCTCGAATCTGCTCAGCAAGGGTCCGGAGATCGCGCCGCGCGGCTAACCCAACAACGTTGATCCGGTCTGGGAAAGCTTTGGCCATTCCTAGCACAGCGCTTCCCAGAGACCCTCCCGAGCCCAATAGGACAATGTTCTTTTGTTTTTGCATGACGGGTTTTATCATACACACGGCTTCACGCCCAAGACAACCGTGACAAGCCCTACTTTCGCGCCTTAAACCTACGCCTTTCTGCCTTTGTGCCGGAACGAGATGCAGCCTGATCGCGGGGGACATCTTCCGCAACCTCATCGAGATCTGCTGCATCCTAAGGGCAAGTCCTCCACTGGAACCTGTCAGGAGAGATGTGCAGATAGGGATAGGCAAGGTGCCACGCTGGATCGCTGCAATAGGCATCGCGCTCCTCATCGGCGCCGCTTGCGGCACGTCGGCGACCTCCGATTCGCAGCCTAAAGCAACAGACACTCCGATTCCGGCT
>QEVV01000015.1 GCA_003228115.1 Chloroflexota bacterium | reverse complement strand
TCCTGAGCGAAGCGAAGGATCACAGCCCTCGCCCATGATCAACGTATCGCTGTTGTTTAACTTCCCTATGCTTTCTATAGCGCAAAAGCTGTGGTTCTTCGTCCCGGAGCCTGTGCTGAGCGAAGTCGAAGTGCTCCTCAGAACGACAAGTGAACGAGGTCCCACACTGCCAGCGCCTCCTTGCTTACTCCGCCCAAGTAGCCAATACCTGCTCGATCTCAGCGCGGGCGGGTGTCTCGCCCGCCTCAAGGGGGACGTATCGTGCGTCCACTGTCCGGAAGGGAATGATTTCCGTTTCCATAACGACCCGAGCGCTTTCCTCTGTCCGGAAGAAGTTCATCGGATCGCCGCCATCGCTAACGATGCCCATCTGCTCTTGAAGGAGTTTTCGGAACAGAATGATGCCCCTGTCGGACTCACATACGTGCTCCTCCGACCTATTCATGATGGGACCCTGAATCATCCAGGAAAGTTTGTCCTGGTCAATGGTGTAGTCGCGGCTGATCAGACCCTCTTCGTCGTACACGGGCACATAGCGGTATGGAACGCCGTCTTGGTGCGGCGCTTGGTGGCCAGGGGCTGGATACCAAGCCACGAAGGTCAAATGGAGCGTCGTCTGGTCGTCAATCGGAACCCGGTACTGGTAGTTGCCCGAAACGCCGCCAACGCTGACCTGAAGGATGTTCGGGAAGATCACGGGATGGCCAAGGCGCCAGTCGTCGTCTTCCTCGGTCTGGCCTTCGACGATACGCCGCTTGATGATCCCGTGGTCAAAGACATCGAAGCCGATTTTGGTGTGCTTGGTTACGGATGGAAAGCTGTTGTCAGCTTCGCCTCGTCGTTGCTGGATAAAGTGACGGTAGTTGACGTGCAGCCATTCCACGTGGACGGGGTCCATGGAGTTTTCCATGCACTGAAGCCAGTTGCAGGGTATTTCCGAGATGGCGATCTCCCGTACGACGTTTTCTTTTAAGAAGAGGTCCCAAAGGGGCAGGTGCGGCGCAGGCTGAGGCCCCATGTAGGCGAACAGAACGCCAGCCAACGCTTGGACAGGGTAGCCAGCCACCTTGATCTTGTCCTTGAACCGGCTCTCCGGGCGGACGGTTTCCTCAAAGGGCTGCTCGATGCATTGGCCAGTCTCGTCGTACATCCAGCCGTGGTACATGCAGCGCAGGCCGTTTTCTTCTGGAATGCCATAAGCAAGGTTCACACGGCGATGGGCACAGTACCGGTCGATCAGGCCGTAGGTCCCAGACCGGTCTTTGTAGAGAACGAGGTCTTCTCCCAGGAGCCGGACCTCTTTGGTGGGATTCTCATCCAACTCCGCCGCAGCCCCGATGGGCTGCCAGTAGCGCCGCATGAGCTCGCCCATGGGAGTGCCTGGGCCCACTTGGGTAATCCGTTGGTTGTCCTGGACGCTAAGCACCACTCACCTCAACGGATATTCGAATTGGCCAACGCATTTACGAAGCTTCCGAGAAGCCGGCTGGCATGTTCGATGGTTATGGAAACTGGTTCTCCCGCTTCGTCGCAGGAAACAATCACATCTTCATCTATGTCCCTGGCGCTTGCCGCGGGCCGTAAGGTGCCAATCCACAGGGTGTCGGTGTCATCAAAGTAGCGGGTTTTAGTTTGCTTCTTGGTCTGGGTCGCCATCCGGCCGCCTCCTTTGTCTACGCCCGTAGTTCTCGTCGAAGAAGGCTTTATGCACCGTTTCTCCGTCGGGTTCTACCACGACTCGCATGTACTTATTGGCTTCGGGGATGTATCCCCCCAATATCTTAAACGTCAGTCCTGCTGCTTTTCCTGGGCCGAGGGGGAAGCGATCACGGTTTCGACCCAATCCGTCCGCCTAGCTTCGGGGTGTTGCTGCTGAACGATAGCTTGGAAGTAGTGGGTGGTCTTCATGCAGTATATCCCCGCACCAAGCGAGTGTCATCAAGATTCTGACGTTGACTCAGGAACGGTTCACTTCTTTTGCTTCCGGTACCAACCCGCGAAGTCAGCGACGGCGCCCGCCAAGTCATACTGAGGGTCGTAGCCAAGTTGGGCGCGCGACCGGCTTAGGTCCAGTGCCTGGGTTCGTGGCTGGAGTTCCGGGGGCAAGGTGGTCTCTTGGACGCGGACGGCAACGTCAGGCATGGCCGTCGTGAAGGCCGTTGCCATGTCCTCACCGTCCGACATGACCCCGCTCCCGATGTTGAAGATACGGTCGGTAAGGTTTTCGCTTTGGAGGGCTAGAACCGTTCCCATGGCTGCGTCCTTGGAGTAGACCCACTCCAGGCTTCGTGCTGGCACGTTCACCGCGCCGGTGTCCACCGCCTGTTGGACTAGACTGCGGAACGTGTTGCTGGGCTCACCGCCGCCCGCTCCCCGCCAAGGCCCGGCGATGGCGGCATAGCGCACCGCTCGCAGATCAATGTTGCACCACTTCGCGTAGTTAACGCCGAGGCTTTCAGCCGCCTGCTTCGTGGCTGCGTAGAAGGTGGTGGGCCGTGGGAAGGCCTCTTCCTTCGCCGCATCGCCATCGTCGCCGCCGCCAGCCATCTGCCCGGTGAGCACTCCGGAGCTGACAATAACAACCCTCTCGATACCGAAGGTGCGGGCCGCCTCCAAAACGTTCAGCGTTCCCACCACATTAATCTGGACGGCGGCGTAGGGGTTGGCCTGAGCGCCTACAGTCAACATCGGGTAGGCGGCGGTGTGGATGATACTGGTGATCTCGTGGTTCTGCATGGCGCGGGTCAGGTCGAAGGGGTTCATGATGTCGCCCCGTACAACCGTGACCTTCGACGCGTCCACGTTATCTGCCAAGGCTTCCGGTTGCGGAGAGTAGTCCAGGATCACCGGAGGCGTGCCCTGCTCCACAAGGATGTTGGCAATTTGCGATCCAACAACTCCGCTGCCAATCAATAGGACGGTCATGGTGGGATTCTCCTCAGTGTCTGAGTCTTGCTAGTTCAGCGACTTGGCAACGCTGCCAACCAGTCGCAGTGCCCTGTCGAATGAGGCGGCGCGGTCTGAACCTGCGGCCAGCGGGGTAACGAAGACTTCCTGTGGCCCAATGGCGAATAGCTCGGCCAAACTCTGGGCGACCTGTTCTTCGTTGCCTGAATACATGACCGACTTGATCATGCCATCGCTCCACACGCCCTCGTTGACCTCGGGGTATCCGGCGGTGGTGAACATGCGGGCGTAGTTTGGGCGGCCCATGTACATCGTGAACCGCTCCAGGAACGCCTCCTTCGCCTCTTCTTCGTCGTCATGCACGCAAATAATGGCGTGGGCGATCAATGGCGGGGTAGGGCGGCCCACCGAATCAGCGCCCTTTTGGATGGCGGGGAGCGCGTGGTCGCGGAGGTAGGTCATGGGGCAAATCCAACTGATGGCGCCATCGGTCTCTGCACCTGCCACTTCAAACGCGCCTGGCTGGACCGCTGAAATCATCACGGGCACGTCAACTGGAGCGGCAATGATGCCTGTTGAGGAGTAGTAATCACCTCTGAAGTCTACTGAGGCCTCGGTCAAAATGGTGCGGGTGATTTTGACGTATTCCCGCAGCTGCGACATGGGGGCCGTGAATCGAGTGCCGTAGGCTTGCTCCACGATGGCTTTGCCGCTTGTTCCCAGACCCAGACGGAAACGCCCAGGCGCAATCTGGTCAACGATCTGCACGTATTCAACGACTGCAATGGGGTGCCGGGGCCATGTAACCAAGATGGCCGTTCCCAGGGCGATACGATCGGTTTGGGCCGCCGCCGCCGCCAGCAATGCCAAGGAGTCTCGGCGGACACCGCCGCCGCCGACGGCCGTGCCGCCGGTGGTGAGCCAAGCTGAATGGATGCCCAACTCTTCGGCGTGCCGAATCCTCGAAAGGACTTCCTCTGCTCTTGCGCCGGGAACTTCAATGCCAAGCCGTTGTCCACCCATGCTCACCTCCGAGGATTCGATGCCGAACGATTGTAGTAAGCCCGCAAGAAGGGGTCAAACGGTATCTACAGATCGGCGTGGTCGCCGTAAATACTTACCAACTACTTGGGCGTGAGGTTGGAACTGCTTCCCCTGGGCTCCAAGGACATTGTGCCGGTCGTGAAGACAGCTCGGAGGGCCCCTCCGAGCTGCAGCATGAAAGCAAGCACTGCTAGGTAGACAATGCCTGTGATAACGAATACCAGGGTCGCTCCGTAGTGGTCGGCGATCTGGCCGTTGAGGAGATTGGCAAAGCCCATCATTCCTCCTGCATGCATCAGGGACAAGCTGGACATCCGGCCCCGTACGCTGTCGGGCACCGAGCCCATGATAAAAGCGTTGGTAAGAGACATGAAGGCCGTTTGCGATGCGCCAACCATGATGGCCAGCGGCAGGGCAAGGCTATAGAGCGGTGTCAGTCCAAGGCCGATGGGCGCAAGTCCGCTTGCTATGCCGGTAATGAATAGCCATTTGCCCTTGGTTCGGTCGTGGCGGAGGTTGGCGATGAGCAGAGATGCTCCAACGGCTCCAATGCCTACGCCCATAAAAAGGGTGCTGTAGGTTGTGCTGCCTCCGCCCAGGTTGTCAGCGGCAAACACGGGGAGCACGGCCTCGTAGGACATGGTGAGGCTGCAGTGAGCCGCTATGAGCCCCATGGTGAGGGCAAGGGCAGGGCGGGCATACAGGAATCGCAAAGCCTCCACGAAGTTCTTAATTACATGTCGGGAGGCTTCAGCGTTGCCGCGGGATGTAGTTCGGACGCCAAGCATCGAAAGGGCGGCTAGGCCAGAGGCCACTGCCGCGGCGGCGAACGCGCCGCTTGGGCCTACGGTAGGTAGCATGACAGCAGCTAGGGCTGGCCCGCCAAGCCGGGCGCCGTGTCTCGCCATGCCCATGAGCACGATGGCGTTCAGTAGGTCGCTCTTGGGGACAAGGGTGGGAGCTAGCGCTTGGATCGACGGATTCTCAACCGACCGTGCCAACCCCGTAAGAAAGGCTAGGGTTATCACGAGCCAGACTGCGGCCAGTCCAAAAGCGGCCAGCACTGCCAGCAAGGCGATCAGAACAAAGTTGGTGGCGAATGTTGCCGCCGCCAGCTTGCGGCGATCGTAACGGTCCGCCATGGGTCCGCCAAGAAGAGGGCCAGCGAGAAAGGGCACGAACGCCGCAAGCGTACCCAGCCCTACGAGCGTGGCCGAACCTGTCTCAGCATGTATGTACCAACCCTGGCCCACCAGCATCGACCAGCGGGACATGCTGCTCATGACCGCGCCTGTCCACAAAAAGCGGAAGTCGCGGTGCCTCAGTGAAGCGAGGACCGCTACCTTGGGTGTGTCATCGTTAGCTTGGTCGGCCATTTCATTCCTGCGCTAGCCTTCTCGCTTGAAGGCCCCTACATGGTGCGTCACAAATTTACTAGAGTTGCCCCAACAACTACCAGTGCCACACCAGCTACAACAGAACTCGTAACTCTCTCCCGCTGGCGCAGGAACACGGCAGCCAGGGTGATGCTGAAGACCGGAGCGACATTATGGAGCGGAATCACTACGGCAAGATTGCCGTTCTTGATGGCCCACATGCTGGAAAGCTGGGCTAGAACGCTGACCACACCGGCCAAAAGCAGAATCCACATGGCAGAATTCCGCGGGATTCTGATCCGCTGTCCGGTAAAAGGCGTCGAAATAACGAGAGCGAGGACTGAGGCTGAGGACACCACTGGAAGGGCCATGAATAGCTCCGGTTCAATGTTGAGCCCGGCCTTGCGAAGGACGTAGGAAGCTCCGAAGAAGGCCCCGGCCATGACGGGGATGAGCAGGTCGCGTTTCCGCTTCAAGCCCACGATATTGCCGGCCTTTCTATCCAACGTGACCAGCGTGAGCCCACCCAGCAACA
The DNA here is from genome assembly GCA_003228115.1 of Chloroflexota bacterium. Classification (GTDB taxonomy): domain Bacteria; phylum Chloroflexota; class Dehalococcoidia; order Lucifugimonadales; family SAR202-VII-2; genus SAR202-VII-2. The sequence continues at coordinate 15,108 of QEVV01000015.1, read as the reverse complement.
CTACAATTCCTAGTCCGCCGAGAGGCGTTACCTTCTCGCTGAAGAAGATCACGCCGCCCAAAGCAGCGAAGATGACCTGTGAGTTGTACAGGGGCTCAGCGAGGGAAACACCCAATTTGCGAACGGATGTAAAGAGCGCCAGCCGTCCGATAAACGGCCCTGAAATACCGGCGCCCACAAAGGGCAAGACAGCCGCTGACCCAAGTACTTGCCAGGGTAGGGTCGTGAAGAAGATGGCCCAGAAAACGACGACTCCCACGGCCCCTGAAACGAAGGTCGCTGTGGTGGGGTCGGACCTCTCCATAGCCAGCCGAGTGAAGAAGCTCAGGAGTGAGTAGAACAGGCCGGCTCCAATTGCCGCGAGCGCTGGGAGCAATCGAACCTCCGGATCGCCGTTCCTGAGATTTGGGTATGTTACCTGAAAGCCCCGGTACCTGTTGTTGCGGTACGCGCCTGGACTAAATCGTTAGGAAGCCGCCGCCCACCATTACCAGAAGCATGCCTAGGACTGACAAGGCGGTCACCCGCTCCAGACGCCGCAGGAATACGCCGACGATGATCATGGTAAAGACTGGGCTGGTGTTCTGAAGAGGTATGACGACCGAGAGGTCTCCTAGATTGACAGCCCACAAACTGAAGAGTTGTGCCGTTCCGCTGAACACGCCTGTTAGCACCAGCGGTATCAACACGGTCCCGCGGGGGAAACCAGGTCTCTCTCCCGTTATGGGCATGGACACGTAGGTGGATATGAGGGTCGCTGTTGCCACCACAGGAAGTCCAAGAAATATCTGCGGCTCTATTCCTAGCCCCACCTTTCGAAAGATAAAGGCCGCCGCAAACCCAAGGCCGGAAGCCAACGGAATGAGCAGGTCTGTCTTGCGCCTTGGTCCGCTAATGTTGCCCGCGGAGGAATCGAGGCTGAGGGCCGTCAACCCTACAAGCAAGATGGCAATGCCAAGCCATCCCAGAGAGGAAACTCGCTCGTTGAAGAAAAGCATTCCTCCGAACGCAGCGAAGATGGCCTGGGAGTTGTGCAGTGGTACGGCCAGAGATGACCCCATTCTGCGCATGGCCGTGTAGAGGGTAAGCCGCCCGAAGAAGGGCCCCACTACGCCGGCGGCAAGGAAGGGAAAGACGGCAGGACTGAGGAGCAACCTGGGCGACATGATGGCGAAGAAGATAGTCCAGAAGGTCAAGAAGTTGACCCAGGCGGACACCAGTACCGCCGCTCCTGGTGTGGCCCGCTCCAGCCCTATACGGCTCATGTAGTTGGTGACTGAGAAAAAGAACGCGGCCGTGAGGGCCGCGAGAATAGCGGGCATGGGACTCCATTGGACAACTCAGGACGGCCCGAAAAGCTTACAGTTCCCAGCTACGCCTGTCACTAGCAAGCCGACAAGGAGGCCAGCTTGTGGAGCGATGACCTTATAATGGCTTGAAATCTTCGATCTCGATTCGCCAGAAGGCCGCTTTCGGATTGGCCTGGCCGCAACCTTGCCACCAAGGAGCAAAGACATGGTTCGAATTAGACCCTTGAGCATTGATGATGTGCCGCCGCCGAGCCGCCGCCACTTTGAAGGAGACACCACCTTGTTCGGAGAGGTTCTGAATAGCACTCGCGTCTTGGCTCATTGCCCCCCGATTCTGGATGCCGCTAAGGCCATGGGGTCGGGGGTGATGCGGTCTGGTCATCTGACGGAGGAACTCCGGTGCCTCATCAATATCAAGGCGGCCGCGATGGTGGGGTGTCCTTTCTGAGTGGATATCAATGCTAGCGGCGCTAGCAAGGGAGGAGCCTCGGAGGAAAGGATCGCCGCCGTGCTCGACTTCCGTCGTAGCAACCTGTTCTCCGACGCTGAAAGGGTTGCCTTTGAGCTGGCCGAAGCCATGACGGTTACTCCTCAGGCAGTCACCGATGATCTCTACGCGCGGTTGAGAGAAGTGTACTCAGAGGAGCAGATGGTGGAGATGGCGGCGGTCATAGCGTTGGAGAACTTCCGTAGCAGGTTCAATCGCTGCTTTGGTGTTGAACCCAACGGCTTTTACGGCAAGCTTGGGGAACTACTCGAATCAGCTGGCCTGTAGTGCCTGCAAGTTTCTCGCATCTTTGGTATATTCGGCTCCGCCGGTGGCTTGGCTTCCGAGTATTTCGGATAAGGGAGGAGTAAGGATGCTGTTTCACCTCACGATGACTCACGGTGAGGAGAATTGCCCAGCGTTTGATTCAAGCACGATGGCTAGGTTGGCTGAACTGGAGTCGAAGATGGATGATCTCACCAAGGATATTGGCATCAAGGTCCATTACATGGTGAGTGCTGCCCCAGGTCACGTTTTCTATGCCTTGGTGGAGACTGACAGCGTAACCTCGATAGCGCTGTTCACCAACGCGTTCCCACTGAGGCAAAGCTTCCAGGTTACGCCGGTAATCCATCTTGCTGACCTGATCAAGGCGGGGGAGAGCATGAGGTAATGATCGAGAAAGAGGAACCAACCGGAACAGAAGAAGGGGGAGGCATGGCGCCTCCCCCTTCTTTCGTGCTGACTAGAGCGTGCTTAGCTGGAGCGCAACTTGTTCAGAGCCTGCCATAGGCGGCCCTTGCGACGTGATGCGTTGTTGCTGTGAAGGACGCCCTTCGTGGCGGCGTGGTCCAGAGCCTTCTCGGCCTCGCGAACTGCTACCTCTGCGGCCTCAATGTCAGACCCCTTCAGGGCGGTTCTGGCGCGAGTGACCATAGTCCTCGCGGTTGTGCGGTGTGGGCGGTTGGCTGCGGCCCTGAACACTGCCCTGCTGGTTGCTTTCTTTGCTGGCAAAGGATCCTCCCGAGGGTAATCTATGTAGTTTTGGCGGCTTGGCGAGGCCCTGAAGGCTTTGGAACCGGCTTGCTGCCTCGGCCCTTGCCACTGGAACCGGAAGCGGTCTTGCCCCGCGGTCCCGAACGGTTCGTTTTCGACGCTGGCGACTCCATAACAGCGTTCCGGGTTACGTGTAAGACACCCTGAACACCTTCCAGCTTGGTTGAAAGCCTGCTTAACTGCTCTAGCCCAGTAGTATACAACGTTAAGAAGAAATTTATACCCGTTTCCTCTTGTTGTTCTTCCGTTTCCACGGAGGCGATGTTAATTCGCTCTTCCGAAACCATGGTCGAGATATCTCGGAGGAGGCCCATGCGGTCCCAAGCTTCAATGCGGATCTGGACGGGGTGAAGCTGCTGTACTCGGCCCCAGTTGACTGGCACCAAACGTTCCGTTTCTTTCACGGCCACCATGTTGGGACAATCCCCGCGGTGGATGGAGATTCCTCTGGTCCTCGTGATGAAACCAATGATCTCGTCACCGGGTACGGGGGTGCAGCAGCGGGCCATTTGGGTCAGCAGGTCGCCGACGCCAAGAACCTCGACGCCAGAGGTGGGTCCCACTGGCGGAATCATTACCTGAGGACGCTTGTCTGGCTCGTCCTCCTGCTGGGCGGCATGTATTCGATAGACAATCTGGGTGGTGGTAACGGCCCCGCTTCCGACGGCAACGAACAAGTCTTCGGCCGTCTCCAGGCGCAGGAGGCGAGCAACTTCCAAGGTAGTCAGGTTGGTTCCTGCCCGCCGCAACTCCTTTACAACCAGATCATGACCTCTTTCCAGGTTGGCCCCGCGCTCTTCCTTGCGAAACCACTGGCGGATGCGTTCTCGAGCGCTGGCAGTTCGGACGTAGCCGAAATCCAAGTTGAGCCAGCCCAGGCTGGGCCCACGGGCAACCTTGCTGGCAAGAATCTCGACTGTGTCACCATTCTTCAGGCGGTAATTGAGCGGCATCAGTTTGCCGTTCACCTTGCCTCCGATGCAGCGGTGGCCAACATCCGTGTGGATGCGATAGGCGAAGTCGATGGCTGTTGACCCGGCCGGAAGCTCCTTGATGTCTCCTTTGGGGGTATAGACAAAGACCTGGTCTTGGAACAGGTCCAGCTTCACACCTTCGAGGAACTCTTCGTGTCCGGTGACCTCTCGCTGCCAATCCAGGAGTTGCCTGAGCCAGGTCATCTTCTCTTCAAAGCGCATGTCAGAGGCTGCGCCCTCTTTGTACTGCCAGTGAGCGGCGACGCCGAACTCAGCCAACTCGTGCATGTCCCTTGTTCGGATTTGCACTTCAAGCGGCTTGCCCCCTAGGCCCATGACAGTCGTGTGAAGCGACTGGTACATGTTGTCCTTGGGGCTGGCAATGTAGTCGTCGAACTGGCCACGCATGGGGTGCCATAGTTGGTGAACCACGCCAAGCGCCGAGTAGCAATCCGGCACGTTTTCGACAGTGACGCGCAGGGCCAGAAGGTCATAGATCTGGCCGAAGTCGCGGCCCATCTCAGCGTACTTGTGCATCTTTTGGTGAGCACTGTAGAGGTGCTTGGCCCTGCCCGTGACTTCCCCTGCGATGTTGTATTTCGCCAGTTCTGCCTTGAGAACGGGGATGGCCTTGGCAATGTACTGCTCGCGTTCGTCCCGCTTGTCGCTGACGAGGGCGGAGACGGCCTTATAGGCGAGTGGGTCGACATAACGGAAGGCCATGTCTTCCAAACGCCACTTGATTTCGCCTATCCCAAGCCGGTGAGCAAGGGGTGCATAAATCTCCAAAGTTTCTTGGGCAATGACCTTTTGACGGTCAGGAGCAAGGGCGTCCAGGGTGCTCATGTTGTGCAGCCGGTCGGCCAGCTTTATGAGCACCACCCGGATATCCTCGGCCATCGCCACCAGCATCTTGCGAAGGCTGGCGGCGTTGCCTGCGTTCTCGTTAGCGGCCTGCGCTTTGTGCAGGGCCTCGGCTTCGTTGTGGGAAATCAAATCCAACTGGGTTAGTTTGGTCACGCCGTCAACGAGCTTGGCCACCTCGTTCCCGAACCTTTCCTCAAGCTCTTGAAAGGAAACGCCGCAATCTTCCATGACGTCATGGAGCAAAGAAGCGGCCAGAGTTTGGGCGTCAAGATGAAGGTCGGCAAGGAAGAGAGCGGTGCTCAGGGGGTGAACAATGTAAGGGTCGCCGGAGCGCCGTGTTTGACCGGCGTGGCACACTTCGGCGAACTCGCAGGCATCCTGAAGAAACTGGAGGCGTTCCTCAGAGAGATACGCCCCAGCCTTGGTCAAGAGGTCGGTGAATCGTGTCGCATCCTCCGCTGGGAGGTCGACACGGCCTTCAATAGCCATGGTGCTCACCAGAGTCCTTATTCCAAGTATATCTTTGCTATGCCTGGTGGGCAAGGAAAACGACCTTCTTTGTGGGCAAGGAAAACGACCTTCTTTCCCGGGTCTTGATCGGGCGCTCCTCAGCTTGATTTTTATTGACACCAGAAACCTGTGGGGGCTAGAATCGACCTTCAATTTTGGATGCAAGGAGGGGCCACGCCATGATGGAAATGGTCATCGACAGCATCCGCGTGAGTCTTATGAACTACCAACGGGTAGTCATTCTCAAAGAGAAAGACTCGGATCGATATTTGCCGATCTGGATTGGTCCTGCCGAAGCAGACGCCATCGCCGTCAAGCTTCAAGATGTCTCTGTGCCCAGGCCGCTAACCCACGACTTACTGCACTCAGTGTTGGAATCGTTGGGGGCAGCGGTGACCCACATTGTGGTGACGGATCTCAACAATGACACGTTCTATGCCAAGATCATCATCAAGAACAATGGCAATGACATTGAGGTGGACTCCCGTCCCAGCGATGCCATAGCCCTCGCCGTGCGCACCCAGGTTCCGATCTTCGTCAATGAGGGCGTATTGGAGAAGGCGGGCGTACTTTTGGACAAGGAAACCGGACGTCCGATAGACGAGGAAGGCAACGAGCGGGAAGAGAAGCCCTTGGACGCTGGCGAGATCGAACGTCTATCCGCCTTCAAGGACTTCATCCAGACCCTGGACATGGAAGACTTCGAGGCGAGCGGCGAAGGGACAAAGAAATAGTTGACCAATACAGTCCTGCTGACCGGCGGCATGATGAGATTGCCGCTTGCGCAGGGGCAGGGTCGCCAGCGAGGGTGTGCCTGCTGTTACTGTTGACGGCTCCTGGAGGGTGTGCTAACCTCCGCACCGTTGAAGCGATATGAGCAACAAGAAGGCTCCGGTCCTCCTAGCTGAGGTTGTTGGTCTGGGATGGTATCTGGCGCTTTGTATTGTGGGGGGTGCCGCCGGAGGGTTCTGGCTTGACGGTCGGCTTGGCACAAAACCCCTCCTCACTCTGATTGGGTTGTTGCTCGGCATAGGTTTAGGCTTTTATGGCCTGTATCGCATCGTCGCTCCGCTGATGGATAGCAGCAGCGACGACGGCAAAAATTCCTGAGGTGTAGAACCCGCCAGTGCGAAGCGTCCTGATACCTTTCGGAATCATTACCGTAGCCTTGCTTCTCATCGGATTGGTGACAGGCATCGTTGGGGCCAACCTTTTTAATAGAGAATCCCTCCTTCCCACCCCTGAATTTCACATAGCTCCCCAGACCATATTTCACCTGGGGGCTTTCAAGGTCACCAATACTCTCCTTTCCGCTTGGCTGACCACCGTCGTTCTTGTTGCTTTCTTCGCTATGGCCACACGCCGGATGGCGATCGTACCTAAGGGCCTGCAAAACGTCGTTGAAATAATCGTCGAACAGCTCTACAACTTCGTTGTGAGCGTAGTGGGGGAGGTGAACGGTCGGCGTTTCCTTCCCCTGATCGCCACCATCTTCCTGTTCGTAGCATTCAATGCCTGGATCGCTCTCCTGCCCATCTACCCGAGCGTCGGACTGATGTACCCAGAGGGCCATGAACTGGCGGGGAATGTGCAAGCCCACCTACTTCGGTCTGCTGGTACAGACCTCAATATGCCCCTGGCCCTTGGCATCATCTCTCTCCTCGCGATTGAGATATATGGGTTGAAGGCCCACGGCAGGGCCTACTTCTCTGAGTTCATCCGAGTGAAGACTCTGGCCCGAGGCATTCGTCGGCTCAACATTGGTATGATCTTTATGGGCGCCATTGACACGTTCGTCGGCGTACTTGAGATATTCAGCCACGGTACTCGGCTGCTTAGCTTCACGTTCCGTCTCTTTGGGAACATGACTGCCGGGGAGATCGTGTTGACGATGTCAACCTTCCTGGCATCATTCGTTGTCTCAATTGTGTTCTACGGTCTTGAGTTGCTGGTTGGGTTCGTGCAGGCATTGATCTTTGCCGGCTTGACCCTTGCTTTCATCCACGTCGCGGTGACTCCTCATGAGGAAGAGGCCCACGACTAACCTGGGATGGCAACGTATTGGTAGTGATGCTTGGGGCAAATACCATGCTCCGGGAAATTCGAAGCCTGAGGAGGGCTAGATGCTAGAGACTGAAGCAGTAAAGTTCCTTGCGGTAGGATTGGCCACTGGTCTGGGCATGCTTGGGCCTGGCTTGGGCATTGGGATCTTGGGCGCTGCCGCCATGAACGCTCTGGGCCGTAACCCGGAGGCTCGAGGCGCTATTCTGCCGAACATGATTTTGGCTATTGCTTTCGCTGAGGCCATCGGTATTTATGTATTGGTAGTGGCCATTCTGCTCGTTTTCGTAGCCTAGCCATCCGGCGCGAGGCATACCTAGGGAGGCATTGTGCTGCTCTCACCTGTTCTGGCTGAGGAGGCCTCTGGAATTGGGGCTCTTGGCATAGATGGCATTAGTCTGCTCGTCTATGTCGTAAACTTTGGCATCCTCTTGGTACTGCTGTACCTAGTGGCTTATAAGCCTATTCTCCGAATGCTTGACCAACGTCGGCAAACCATCCAGGGCAGCCTGGATGAGGCCGATCGCGTTCGGCAGGAGGCACAGCAGCAACGCGAGGAACTGGAGCAACGGCTTCAAGAGGGGCGTCAGGAAAGCCAGCGCATGTTGGATCAGGCCCGCCAGGTGGCGGATCAGGTGCGGGAGCAAGAAATGCAACGCGCTCGTGACGAGGCCGAGAGGTTGACGGAGCGTGCACGTGAAGAGATTCAACGGGAGCGTGACCAAGCGGTTGCCGAAGTGAGGCGTCAGTTTGCAGACCTCGCTATCCAGGCGGCGGAGCAGGTCATAGGGCGCTCTTTGGACAGAGATGCTCACCGTGAATTGGTTGAGAAAGCGCTGGAAGAGAGCACTGGCCTGGGGAGGAACTAGGGGTGGCAGGCGGAGCGGCGGCAGCTAAGCGCTACGCGGAGGCGGCTTTTTCCTTAGCACAGGAAAAGGGCCGTCTCTCCGAGTGGGAAGAGCAGCTTGCCAACGTCTCTGACGCCTTGGTTTCCACTGAGATTATCCCCTTTCTTCAGACGCCAGGCCTAACTTCGGAACAGCGGCTTGGCTTATTGGACCGGGTCATACCGCCGGTAGACCCGCTGGTTCACAACCTTGTTGCACTGCTATTGCTGAGAAGCGGGCTTCCTCTCATACCCGGCATTGCTCGCGAGTACCAGCGCTTGGTTGACCGTTTCAAGGGCGTCCAGCGTGCCCGAGTGCAAACGGCAGTGGCCCTTGACCCAGAGAATGAAGCCAAGATCACGACCCTTCTCAAAGAGATCACGGGTGGGGAAGTTGTCGTGGAATTGGAGATTAATGAGTCGATTCTAGGAGGCTTTGTAGCCAGGGTGGGCGATAAGCTCATTGATGGCTCCACAAAGTCGCGGCTTCTACAGCTTAAGAGTGCGTTGCGGGAAGGGAGACTGGCAGTCGAGGACTGATCGGAAGTTGGCAACCGCACGCCACGAGAAGAGTTTCTGACGTTTGACTTGAAGTGTGGGGCACGACTCCACGGGAGGTAGGCATATGGCAGGGCGCGGTCAAGACATCGCCTCGGTCATCAAGGCACAGATCGAGGGCTTCGGCGGCCAGGTAACCATGGTCGACGTCGGCGTCGTCACCGAATCTGGCGACGGTATCGCTCGTATCTACGGTCTCTCTGGGGCCAAGTATGGAGAATTGCTAGAGATCATCCCTAGCCAGGGTGGTGATCCCATCATGGCTCTAGCGCTTAACCTTGAAGAGGACAGCGTTGGTTCTGTTGTTCTGGGTGAGGCCCGCCTCATTAAAGAGGGTGATGAAGCGCGGTCAACTGGCCGCGTGGCTGAGGTCCCCGTTGGCAACAGTCTCATTGGCCGGGTTGTCGATCCCTTGGGTCGTCCATTGGACGGCAGAGGGCCCATAGCCTCGACTGAGACCAGGCCGGTGGAGCGTATCGCCCCCGACGTGGTAGCCAGGCAGGGTGTGGACACTCCAGTACAGACCGGCATCAAGGCCATCGACGGGATGATTCCCATTGGCAGAGGCCAACGTGAACTTATCATCGGAGACCGCTTCACCGGCAAAAGCGCCGTAGCCATCGACGCGATTATCAACCAAAAGGGCGGTGATCTGCTCTGCATCTATGTCGCCATTGGCCAGAAGGCCAGCAAGGTGACGCAGGTGGTCGCAACCCTTGAGGAATACGGCGCCATGGAGCACACGGTGGTCGTGGCAGCCAACGCTTCCGACCCCGCCCCCCTCCAGTACCTGGCGCCCTATGCAGGGTGCGCAATCGGGGAGTGGTTCATGGAGCAGGGCAAGGACGCCCTCATCGTCTACGACGACTTGTCGAAGCATGCATGGGCGTATCGGCAGCTTTCGCTACTGCTTCGCCGGCCTCCCGGCCGGGAAGCCTATCCAGGAGACGTCTTCTATCTCCACAGTCGTCTGCTTGAGAGGGCGGCGCGATTGAGTGAGGCGAACGGCGGAGGGTCTCTGACGGCGCTGCCGATCATTGAGACACAGGCCGGTGATGTGAGCGCCTACATCCCAACGAACGTGATTTCCATCACCGACGGGCAGATTTATCTAGAGTCCGAGTTGTTCAATGCAGGCATGAGGCCCGCAGTGAACGTGGGACTTTCAGTCTCCCGTGTCGGTGGAGCTGCGCAGACCAGGGCAATGCGGCGTGTGGCAGGGCGTCTTCGTTTGGACTTGGCCCAGTTCCGCGCCCTTGCGGCCTTCGCCCAGTTCGGCACATCCGACTTGGATGCCGCCACCAGGCTTCAATTGGACAGAGGCCAAAGGGCTACAGAGGTGCTCAAGCAACCTCAGAACCAGCCGATGTCGCTGGACCAGCAGGTGATGATCATCTATTCAGCTATTAACGGGCTCCTAGACGACATTCCCGTCGACCAGGTCCGTCGGTTCGAAGAAGAGTTCCACCGGTTTATGATTTCGGTTCATCCAGAGATCAAGCAGCGGATCAATGATTCGAAGACCATGGATGAGGACACCGAGGCTCAACTGCGGACTGCGGTTGAAGAGTTCAAGCGCGGCTTCGCCGTCTAAGTGACCCTTCCACCGAATCAGGGATAGAACATGCCCAGCCTACGACAAATTCGACGCCGCATTCGGAGCGTACAGAACACCGCCAAGGTCACCAAGGCCATGGAGATGGTTGCTGCCTCCAAGATGCGCCGTGCACAGCAAGCGGTTTTGGCCGCCCGTCCGTATGCGGAACGCTTGGAGACGTTGCTGACCAACTTGGCTGCCCAAGAGCGGAGCGAGAATGCTCCGCCGTTGCTGCAGAGCAGGCCGGTGGAGCGTATTCAGGTGATCCACATAACGCCGGATAGGGGCCTGTGCGGTGGCTTGCCTTCGAATATTAACCGGGCTACAGGTCAATTTATCCTGGAGAATGAGCATCCGGCCTCAATTGTCACCGTTGGAAAGAAGGGCCGGGATTTCATGGTGCGCGCCTCGAGGGATGTCCTCGCCTCATTTATCGAGATAGGTGATCGGCCGAAAGTTGAGGACATTCTTCCCATCAGCCATTTAATCATCCAGTCGTATACCGAAGGTGCAGTGGACCAGGTTTTCCTGGCGTACTCGCGATTCGTGAACGCGACACTTCAGCAGCCGGTTATTCGCCAGTTGCTTCCCGTCCAACCCGCTGAGTTGGCGCCCCATGAGCAAGTTGGGTACATCTATGAGCCCAGCAGCCGTGTGGTGTTGGAAGCGTTGCTGCCTCGCTATGTGGAGATGCTTGTCTACCATGCGGTGCTGGAAAACAACGCCAGTGAGCAGTCGGCTCGTATGGTCGCCATGCGGAACGCTACGGACAGCGCCAAAGATATGATGGATGAATTGACCTTGCATATGAACAAGGTGCGCCAAGAAATGATCACAAACGAGCTGTTGGACCTTGTGGGCGGCGCTGCCGCTTTGGAGCAATAAGGTCCACCGCCAATCGACGAGGCATTGAAGTAAGGGAGGCTGACGAGTATGGGCAAAGGCAATATTGTACAAATTATTGGGACGGTCATTGACGTGGCCTTTCCCCCTGAGGATCTTCCGCCGCTGTTTAACGCCCTCACCGCGACCCTCCCGGATGGGAGCGTCTTGGCCCTTGAGGTTCAGCAGCACACCGGCAATAGCTGGGCCCGCTGCCTCGCACTGGGCCCCACAGAGGGTCTGGCCCGGGGACAGGAGGTAGTCGACAACGGCCAGCCCATCACGGTTCCTGTGGGACCCGCAACCCTGGGCCGTCTCTTCAACGTTCTGGGCGAGCCCTTGGATAACTTGGGTGAGGTTAAGTCCGATGAGATGTGGCCCATCCACCAGCCTGCGCCGTCTTACGAAGAGCAGGTCACCCGCACTGAGATCCTAGAGACGGGCCTCAAAGTTGTTGACCTGATCGCTCCCTTCACCAAGGGTGGGAAGGTGGCGGCCTACGGCGGCGCCGGGGTTGGCAAGACCGTTATCATTCAGGAACTTATTCGAAACATCGCCAACGTGCACGAGGGCGTATCGGTGTTTGCAGGGGTAGGCGAACGCTCTCGCGAGGGCAACGACCTGTGGAAGGAGATGAGCGAATCCGGCGTGCTAAAGAGCACCACCCTGGTATTCGGTCAGATGAACGAGCCCCCTGGCGTGCGCCTGAGGATCGCTCTTACCGGCCTGACCATGGCGGAGTACTTCCGTGACCGTGCCAACCAAGACGTACTGATTTTCATCGACAACATTTACCGTTACATTCTTGCAGGAATGGAGGTTTCGGCGCTCCTAGGCCGGATGCCCTCTGCCGTGGGTTACCAGCCCACACTGGCGACTGAGATTGGTGAGCTGCAAGAGCGGATTACCTCCACAAAGAAGGGCTCCATCACGTCCTTCCAGGCAGTATACGTACCGGCTGACGACTACACTGACCCAGGTATCGTAACGACGTTTGGACACTTGGACGCTGTCATTTCCCTGGAGCGCTCCATCGCCGAGCAGGGGCTTTTCCCTGCCGTAGACCCGCTGTCTTCAACCTCTAGGATTCTGGAGCCGGCCATCGTTGGTGAGGAGCACTACAGAGCCGCTCGCGGCGTTCAACAGGTGCTTCAGCGTTACCGGGACCTTCAGGACATCATTGCCATTTTGGGAATGGAAGAACTGTCGGAGGAGGACAAGGTCACGGTGAACCGGGCGAGGCGTATCCAGCGGTTCCTGTCGCAGCCATTGTTCGTCGCTGAGGTCTTCACCGGCATTGCTGGCAAGTATGTATCGACGAAGGACACCGTGCGAGGCTTCCAGGAAATTCTTGACGGCAAGCACGACGCCCTACCCGAACAGGCTTTCTACATGGTTGGCTCCATCGAAGAGGCGGTCGAAAAGGCCGAGACCATGCGGGCTGGTGCATAACGCAATATGACTACGATAATGCTTGAAATCGTCACGGCGGAGCGGCTGGTCTTCTCGGAAGACGTCGATGTCGTCGTCGCGCCAGGAATAGAAGGTGAGCTGGCCGTACTGCCTCATCACGCGCCTCTCCTAACGGTTCTCAAGCCCGGAGAGATCCGTTTTCGCCAGGAGGGCAGGGAGGGAAACCTCGCCGTGACAGGTGGCTTCTTGGAAGTCATGGGTGAAAAGGTCATGGTGCTGGCGGATGCCGCTGAGCGTGCCGAGGAGATCAATGAAGAGAGGGCCCAAGAGGCGGTAGCCAAGGCCCAGGAGCGACTGGCCAATCGGGGGGATGACGTTGACCTGGAACGAGTTCTCCAGTCACTGCAGCGGGCACAAGTGCGCCTCAAGGTAGCACGCCGCAAAGGCCGTGGAGAGGGAGCCCCCTCCCGAAGGCCGGAATAAGCAGACTCACTGATACACAAAAAGAAAGGCGGCCAAAAGGCCGCCTTTCTTTTTGTTCGGTTGGGATTAACGGGGCGGAACGGGGACTGATCTTAGGAAATAGGTCATCGACTGAAGCGCCATGACTGGGTCAACGTTGCGGACTTTCACTTCACGGGGAGCCTGGGGTGACGTCGGAGAGTAGTTCAAGATGGCCTGCACGCCAGCATTCACGAGCTGGTCAATGACTGCCTGGGTCTGGGCGGCGGGCACGGCGACGACAGCAATTCGAATGCCCTCGTTGCGGAGGATGTCCTCCATATTTTTAATGCTCTGAACCTCTATTCCGCCAAGATTCTGCCCAACCACGGAAGGGCTGCTATCGAAGGCTGCCCTGATGGAAAACCCTTCGGGGTTGAAGCCAGGGTAGCCAAGAATGGCCCTTCCTAGCCTTCCAACACCGACCAGAGCCACCGGCCATTCCTGGTTCAGGCCAAGTATTTGCTCAAGCTCGTTGATGAGGTAGGGGATATCATACCCGCGGCCTTGCTTTCCAAAACGCCCAAAGTACCCCAAGTCCTTCCGGATCTGAGCGGGCGTCATGTGGAGCCGACGTCCCAGGCTCTGTGAGCTGGCCACGTCCAAGCCGTCGGTGAGAAGTTGCTTGAGGGCTCGTAGGTAGAGCGGCAGCCGCGACACCACGACTTCGGGTACCTCAGCCGTCTGATCTCTTGCTACAGCCTCGCGAGTAGCCAGTGTGCGGTCTCCCCAGTGTTGCCGTTGCGTAGGGCGTAAAAACGGATTGTGAAAACAGTTTCATTCTATTGTTCTGTCATGGAAGCGTCAACGAAGTGGTATTGGGGCCTAGACGCCTTCAGCGGGGACGGCGCGCACGGTGATCCGATGGTGGCCCGTAGCGCCATCAGGCGTGGTTGATGATGTTCTGGATGTCTGGACATCGCCTAGTCCATCCGTGGCTCGGACCGCCATTTGATAGGAGCCGGCCTGGGGCGGCGTCCACTCGGCCCGCCAATGTGCCCATGTGTAGGGCGACAGAGGGTTCTGGACCCTGGCTGGTATCCATGTATTCCCATCGTCTGGGCTGAACTCTACTGCTTTGATCCCCCGGGCTCCAGCAAAGGCCACCCCTCCTAGGGTGATCTCCGGGAGCATTGTGGGTTCCTTGTTGGCCGGTATTCGGAACTGCGACATCGTTTTTATGAGAGGTTTGTCGGACCAGCCCCTGTGTTGCCAGAAGCCCGTGAAGTCGTAGTTGACCGGCGCGATGCGCTTGAGCCACTTCACGCTCTTCAGGCCAAAGTAGCCGGGAACAAGGAGCCTGGCCGGGAATCCGTGGTTGTTCGGCAACGGCTCGCCGTTCATCTCATAGGCGACCATAACTTCATCACTCAGTGCCTTGTCGAGTGTCAGGCTCTCGGAGTAGCCGTCCTGGGCTGAGAAGGAGACATCAACGACGTTGGGGTTTAGCTTTACGATGTCAAGCAGGTCACTAAGGCGAACGCCCTTCCAGCGGGCAGTGCTGATGAGGAGCCCTCCAACGGGGTTGCTAACGCACTCCAGGGTCACGAACTCTTCCTGCGCTGGTAGCGACCTCAGGTCCAGAAGGTTGAGTTGCTCGGTAGTCTCAGTCTGTCCGTCCAGTCTGAGAACCCAGTCGTCTGGGTTGACGATTGGGTCCTCAAGGTTCTTGGAGACAACGTAGAAGTTTTCGTTTGGCGTGAGTTCCGGCGGCATGGTCCCCAGTGGCACGCCCTTGGCGCCGCCCGATCCCATGCTGAACTGGCCGTCGGTCACGGCCCACCTGGTGAAGAAGGCCGCAGCAACTGCCCCGAAACCGGCATAGGCAATGCCACGGAGGAGCTTGCGCCGGGATTCGTAGACCACGGCTATCACTGAAGTTGGAGCTAATTCTTCCAAGAAAGCCTGAACCAGGAGTGACAACAGGTAACCTGAGAATACGAGCGAAATGAAAACGGCGGCGTTGAACTTGATCTGTGGAACGAGCGAGAAGGTCGAGGCGAATG
>QEVV01000014.1 GCA_003228115.1 Chloroflexota bacterium | reverse complement strand
AGTGTCAGGTAGAACTGAACGTGCAGGGCTTCCTCATAGAGCTGTCGAGAGAGGTAGAGGCGGCCTTCCGGTGAGTTGATATGTTTGTAGAGGTTCAGCACCAAATTGTTGGAGACGATGGCGTCTCCTGTCGCGAAAAAGGCCACCAAACGGCTGATGAGGTGTCGCTCAGGGTCGCTCAGCTTGGTACTCAGATCCTTCAGGTCGTCGGAGAAATCAACTTCGTCCACGGTCCATGTGTTCTTAATCGAATTCTTGTACATCTCGTAGAACTCGGGGTAGCGCATGGGCCGAAGGTTCAGGTCGAGTCCGGGGTCGAGAATCATTCAGTTTCACCATTTAGCGGAGCCCGTTACGGCGCCCCTTGCGTGCTGCTTAGATAACCCGCTCTTCGCATGGTAGCGAAGGAAGCGGGTCCCACGAGCGGAGAAAATCGGGGCGTCCCGGCCAATTCGGCAAGCACGCCCTAAGGATTGCTATTGGCAAGCCTCGCATTCCTCAGGGTTCTCCAAGGAGCACGCCAACGCTTCTGCGTCTGTGTACTCCTTGACTTCGGCAGAGGTTGCCGTCGTCGTCTGGATAATCCGGGTCGCGGGGCGAGATCGTAGATAGTACGTGGTCTTAAGGCCACTCTTCCATGCATAGAGATACATGGAGGAGAGCTTGCCGATGGTAGGCGCTGCCATGAACAGGTTTAGGGACTGGCTCTGGTCAATGAAGGGTCCGCGGGCGGCCGCCATATCGATGAGCACCTTCTGAGGCAACTCCCAGGCCGTCCGATACAAATCACGGGTCGCCTGGGGAATCTCATCAATGTGCTGGACTGATCCTTCGCCGGCCTTAATCTTGTTGCGGACATCCTCGGTCCAAAGCCCCTGATCCTTCAGGTCGTCAACCAAGTAGTGATTAATCTGCAGGAACTCACCAGAGAGAGTTTCACGCTTGAACAGGTTGGAGATCTGAGGCTCGATACACTCGTACGCAGCGCTGATGGATGCAATGGTCGCCGTTGGCGCGATGGCAATCACCAGTGAGTTACGCAGACCAAACTTCTTGATGCGTGCCTTGAGGTCGTCCCAGCGGGCAGGGTCTGACGGCTTGACTCCCCACAAGTCGAACTGGAGGTCGCCTTGGGCAGCGCGTGTGTCCTGGAAGGTCTCGTGAGGGCCTTTTGCCTCTGCCATCTCGTTGGATGTGGTCAGCGCCCAGAAATAGACTTCTTCTTGGATGCGCGCCGCCAGCTCGACAGCCTTAGGGTCATCGAAGGCGAGTCGCAACTTAAAAAAGACGTCTTGGAGACCCATGATTCCGAGCCCCACAGGTCGCCATTTGCTGTTGGAGTAGGCCGAGGTCCCCGTCGGGTAGTAATTGATGTCCACCACCCGGTCCAGGTATCGAACAGCGGTGCGGGCCACCTGCCCCAGGCGTTCGAAGTCAACGTGGTCGCCCTCGACGAAGTGTCCAAGGTTCAGTGAACCCAGGTTGCAGACAGCGGTCTCCTCATTTGAGGTAACCTCGAGGATTTCCGTGCAGAGGTTCGAGAGGTGAATTACGTTCCCAGGCCTGAGCGTCTGGTTCGCCTTTCGGTTGGCCGCATCCTTGAACGTCATCCAGCCGTTGCCGGTCTGTGCCAAAGTCCGCATCATCTTGGCGTAAAGGTCTCTGGCAGGAAGTTGCTTTTCGAATCGCTCGGTTGCTTCCGCTTCTGTGTAGATGCGTTCAAACTCTTCGCCGTAGGTGTCGACCAGCTGAGGGAGCTCTTTGGGGTCGAATAGCGACCAGATTTCATCGTTCTCTACACGGCGCATGAAGATGTCAGGCACCCAGTTGGCCAAGTTGAGGTTGTGGGCGCGGCGCATTTCGTCGCCGGTGTTGTCGCGTAGCTCCAAAAAATCCTCGATATCGGCGTGCCACGCCTCGATGTAAACGCACGCAGCGCCTTTACGCTTGCCGCCCTGGTTCACGGCGGCAACTGAGGAGTCCAAGGTCTTCAGCCAGGGGACGATTCCATTGGACGTGCCGTTGGTTCCTTGAATCAACGAGCCTTCAGAGCGTACACGTGAGAAGGAGACTCCAATGCCGCCTGCGAACTTGGAGAGCTTCGCAATGTCCGTGTACTTGTTGTAGATGGCTTCGAGGTTGTCGTGAGGTGAGTCCAGCAGGTAGCACGATGACATCTGCGGGTGCCGGGTTCCTGAATTAAAGAGGGTAGGGGAGCTGGGCATGTAATCGAGATTGGACATCAACGTATAAAGATCTATCGCCTCGGTCGGAGACTCCGCGAGCCCACAGGCGACCCGAAGGAAGAAGTGCTGAGGCGTCTCAATAGAATAGCGGCTCTCCGGGTGCTTCAGCAGGTAGCGGTCGTACAGAGTTCGGACGCCGAAATACTCGAAGAGGTTACCGCGCTCGGAGTCGATGGCATCGTTGAGCTTGCGGCTGTTCTCCATGACGAAGGCAGCCACGCCATCGTCGATGAGTCCCAGGCCATGGCCCATTTTCACTGACTGCGAGAAGGAGTGGATATCCTGGTTGCGGACCTCCTTCTCAACGAAGACACCTAGCAAACGCGCTGCAAGCTTCGAGTACTGAGGCTCCTCCGCTATCAATGACGCCGCCGTTCGGATAGACAGCTCGTCGAGTTCGCGAGTGCTGGCCCCATCATAGAGGCCGCTAATCGTGCGCGTTGCAATCCGAAGAGGGTCGACCTCCGTCAAGCCGCCCGACGAGCGCTCCACGGCCCGAACAATCTTCAGCACATCTGCAGTCTCATGGCCGCCATTGCGCTTTCGGACCTGCATCGATGTTGCCGATGCGACGACAGTATCCCCGTCGGTGCCGATGGGTTGGTTATCAACGGGCGTTACAGTCATGCCTCACGACCTCCGGATCAGTAGCTAATCTTACTGAACTTTCAAGCGAATGAATGGGCAGTATGGCACCCCTTTATTTGGAGTGTCAATACGCTTTTTACGCTATATCTAGTGTCCTGGGTGCAGTGAACCACTAGGGCTTGCCTGCTGGCCGTTTCCAAGCGAAACCAAGCAATGATCAGCAGTTTTGACCCACCAGCGTTATCCACGTCGTTGCCTTACAAACGGGGAAGGGTAAGAAGTCATTACATCGGGGTAGAAGGGCAGGAAGCGGCCTAAGATGCCTTCTCAAACACAACCTGTGCATCGCCGGTGTTGCGGGTGATGAACCCCGCCTCGCATACCGCCAGATAGTAGTCCCACGTTTGGACAAAGTGATCGTCGAAGCCCTGGGCTTGGACCTCGTCCATGTGCTCCCAGAACCGGTCCCGCCATTGATGCAGTGTGGTGGCATAGTGCTCACCGATATCATCGGCACTGGTGAGAGTTAGTCCAGTGTGGATGTTGCATCGCTTCATCTCTTCCACAGAAGGCAGAATGCCTCCGGGAAAGATGTATTTTTGAATCCAGTTCGCACCGTTTAGTTGGGCTTCGTAGTCTTCGTCGGGGACCGTTATTACCTGCATCGACAGGAGCCCGCCCGGCCGGAGCACCTCGGAGCACTTCAAGAAGAACATTTCGAAGTACTCAGCACCCACTGCTTCAAACATCTCGATGGAGACAATTTTGTCGTATGTCCCTATCACCTGGCGATAGTCGAGCATCTGTACGTCAATGAGCTCAGAAAGGCCGGCCTCAGCGATGCGCTCGGCAGCAAGGTCAAACTGCTCCTTCGATATCGTCAGCGATGTAACCCTGCAGCCGTAGGTTCCGGCTGCGAAGATGGCGAACCCACCCCAGCCGGAACCGATTTCCAAGACATGGTCATCCTGAGTGATCTTGGCCCCTTCCGCAATGCGCCGGTACTTGTTGCGCTGTGCGTCAGCAAGATCTTGCTCAGGTGTTTTGAACACAGCGCTTGAGTAGGTCAGAGTGTCATCGAGAAACAACCTGAAAAAGTCATTGCCAAGGTCGTAGTGGTCGTGGATGTTGTGCTTACTCTGCTCCTCTGTGTTCTTCCGGCCTCGGTGCAGGCGGATGTTCTTGCGCTTGGACAGAATCTTTAGAGGTCCGCTATTGAGGTTCACCTCTCGCCGATTCAGGATGGCCAGCCTGATTAGCGTCACGAGGTCGGGTGAGTCGCACAATCGGGCTTGATATGCTTCACCAAACCCAATTTCACCGTGGAAGATGACCTTGCCAAAGAAGTCATTGCTCTTTACCTGAAGTACACCCGAAGGTCCAACAAACCCAGAATCAAAGGTCCTTGACGTGCCATCAGGCATTTCAACGGTGAGCTTGCCTACTTTGAGGCGGGCCACGGCTGACAGAAAGGTGCGGCGCGCTAGAGCATTGGTGGCGTTGGCCAGAATGCTCAAGAGAGAATCCTTCGTTCTTTTGGATGTCCTATAGGGATAAGCGGGAGGGTCACGACGCCGTCTTGCCGGTTACCGTGCGGAGGTCTATGCGCGCCATGATGAAGTTGCGCAGCGATTCCCGGATTCGACCGGTGACACCAGTGCTCCGTGGGTAGGGCAGGCCGACCTTGTCGAGAATAGCCTCGCCAATGAGACCATAGCCGGGACCACCCAGACGGTTCATGACGGACCTGACCATCTTGGGTGGGAACGGCCCCAGCTTGTAGCCCCTGCGAATCGTCGCTTCGAGGAACAACTCCCCCGTCTTCCGAACGGTGCCCGCGACCTCACTGAAATTGCGGACGAGCTCCTTGCCCATGTGGGCGTAATCGACGTTGGCGTTGGCCATCCATTCCATCGTCTTCCCACCATACTCGGGGACAAGGCGCGTCCCAGGCATTGTGAACCTTCGCATTGTCTCAGCGACAAGGCCAAGCATCTCCGGGTTCTCTTCCACCTGAATCGCAGTCATGTCGCGGTACCAGATCGTGTGGAGAGTCTCACGACGCTTGATTGCGTGTGCGCATTGGGCTGCGTAAGGAGCCGCCGGCTTGAGCAATTGCCCAATCAGTCCGTGCCAATGATCCGTCAGGTATTCCTGAACCAGCCCATAGGTCGTGAGCTCTACCGGGGTGGTCCCGCAGCAGTGCTCGTATTCGCGTTCCTGGACACTCCGGACCTCGTTATCCAGCTCTTCCTCATTATAGCCAAGGGTCTGAAGCATCCATTTGTAAGGGGCGTAGTGCGTGTGCTCGTCCGGCACCCAAACCTGCTGGTTAAAGCGGGCCAACCAGGGCGCATCGTACCGTGTGGCGCCTTCCGTGAAGACAGCCGCGTACGCATCGGTGGCGCACTCCGTCAACATAGCAAGCTTCAGAATGCCAACGAAATCCTCTTCGGAGATCGCTTCTGGCAGGGTAGGGATGACGCCTTTGATATCAAGTTCGGCATTCGCCTCCTTGAGGGTCTTGAGGTCAAGGAACGTACCCGGGCGGGCGACAATCCGGTCGACAAGGCCTTCAAGCTTTGGTGCGGCCGTGCTAGGCAAGTAATAGGTGTCGTTCGGGCTCATTTAAAAGCTCTCAGTTGCGCCGGACTAGGCAAAATATAGCATTTGTGGGCGCGAGATTGAGTATCTGCCCCGGTGTGGGGCTACAAGAGTAACGGCATGCCGGCCGCGCTAATCTTGGCTGGTCAATTCTGTCGAAGTCGTTACTCGGGCACGCATCAATATAACTTTTATTCCCGACAAGAGACCCCAACGGTGCAAATTTAGCGGCTGCCCATACGAGTGTCAACGAGCGGCCGGACACGGAAAGCACTCATTTAATGGACGCTAAATCACTGCCGTAGTGATGTCAGGGGCGACGGCCCCTTTGGTTCTCACTAGGATATCCAGTGAAGGTAATCTCCACGCAAGGCATGCGGTCGAAAATTCTTCTCACGAAGTAAAAAGGGCCCCACCAAGGTAGATGCAGCGCTCGATTGAGGCGCACGGCCTTCAGCAACAATAGGAACATTGTGCGCGGGGCCTCAGGTCGTGATGCCCAGTGGTTTAGGAACGCGAGGAGATGAGGGGTCCGCTCCTGGCGGGCATGAATCACGCGGGCCGTGGCCGGAATGTCGTAGCCATTCCGGCCTTCCACCGTATGCACGATGACCTGAGGGTTCGCATACAGATTCGCAACCCAGTCCCGCTTCCCTGGGTAGCCGGAGATATAGAGCCGTGAGCCTCTATCCCACACATAGGTGGTCTCGACTGTCCGTAGCCGCCCGGTACGCCTGCCTCTAACTGAGAACCGGATAAAGAAACTCTGGCTCAGGATTGCGATGAGGTCTTCGGGAAGGGAGTTAATCGGTTGAGAGGCCATCGCCTCAGTATAGGTTGGACGCGCCTTGGCAATTGTTTAAGTCCTTTCCAGTTTTTTGGGTTAGCTCTGTATAAAGCTTGGGGACCATGCAGGTTTGGCTTCCGTAGACAGCGTCGCGACAAGAAGCCTACTATCCAGCGAAATTCGCGCCTGCGCCCAATCTATTTGGAGAGGAGCTTGAGTGTTCCGTGCCTGTCTTGTCGGCTCTGCCATCGTCTTCTGCTTGATTCTCATCCCGGTCGTTCATTGGGTTACGGCGATACCAGCTCCCTTCATCGGTGGCTTCGTCGCTGGGGCTCGAAGGAAAGGACGGTTGGGTGAAGAGCTCCTGATTGGACCAGTGATGGCCTTGGTGCTAACGGGGCCAATACTCCTAGTCTTCCTTATTGTGTCGCTACTCTTCGATTTTGGCGCCCACTTCGTCCTTTCCGGCGGTCTGATTTACGCTCTCTACGCTGCCGCACTGGGCACGCTGGGAGCAGCAACGGGCATTCGCTCCAGCCGCTAGGCTCCCCCATAGTCTGCAGGAACTCGCAACTAAGGGCCCTGAAAAAGACGGTCATGGTGCGTCTTTCTTAAGTAAAGCTTTCCTGAATTCTGGGTTTTGGTCGACAATCTAGTTCAACATATAAAAAAAGTATTGACAAACCCCCAAGCGCCTTGCGCATAATATTGTCAGATTTCGCCCAGGAGCGCGTAATGCCCAAGGCAGCACAACCGTTCGCCCGCCTGATTCGAGTAAGCACCACACGTATCGATGGAGGAAATCTCTTTGGCTCCACCGCCAAGGACAAATGGGAATCATTCGCCAATCCTGACCGCCAGAACCGTGTGGCCATTGGCAACTACAGCATGCTCATCGCCCATTCCGATGGATGGGTTCTCGTGAATGCTGGCCCAGGCGACAAGGCACCCTTAGACCTAGACGTGGCTCCCATGCGGAGCCGCTCCTCTCTGCTTAGGGAGCTGCGCGAGCTAGGCCTCCTGCCCAAGGACATCGGCGCGGTGATTTACACCCACCTACACGACGAGCATGTGGGCGGAGGAACGCACATGACCTCTTCCGGACGCGTGCTTCCAACTTTCCCCAACGCTCGCTACGTCGTTCAAAAGGCTGCGATTGAAGAGGCTGCCACACCAAACGAGCGTAGCTCGCGCTATTACCGGCCGGACGACTACCTGCCCCTAGAAGAAAGCGGCCAACTAGACGTCGTAGATGGTTGTGCGGAGGTCATGAAGGGCATCCGTGTAGAGCCTGCCCCGGGGCCAACCGCTGGACATCAAATCGTCGTCGCAGAAAATGAAAAGGCGACATACGCATTCCTTGGGACGCTTGTTCCCACCACGATGCATCTCTTATCAGACGTTGTCGCCGCTTCTGACTGGAACCCCGAATCCACGTCGACGTCCAAGCGCGACTTCCAACGGCACTCCCGTATCGGCAGCTGGCTCGTTGGCCCTGTGGGCGTTGATGAATGGGTTCCAGCTTTGAATCTGGACCATCTTGCCGAGCGCAATTCGCCGGCGGGTCACAATCCCCGTGCGACCACTTCATTCGCGGCTCACATCGAAATGCCAGAAGCGATCGCGGTCTAGCCGCTGGTTGGCGGCCGCCAACCCATTTTCGCAAGCTCCTCCAAATCGGTCACGCTTAATTCTGCCTGATAGAGGAGTTGAGGGCGCCTCTCCAGTGTCCGGCGCAGCGCCTCTTTGCGCCGCCAGCGGGCCACTGCAGCATGATTGCCTGACAGCAAGATGGCAGGTACCTCCAGGCCCCGGAACTCCGATGGACGCGTGTACTGCGGCTGCTGCAGTAGCCCTGACGTATGTGAATCGTCTACGAGCGCTTCTTCCCCGTGTCCAAGCGCGCCAGGCAGCAAGCGTACGATGGCGTCCGTTACCACCATGGCAGGTACCTCGCCGCCAGTGAGCACGTAGTCACCGATGCTGAGCTCCTCAGTCGCAAGCCTCATGCGGACGCGCTCGTCTATTCCTTCGTAGCGCCCACAGATGAGGGTTACTACTGCCTCTTGGGCAAGGCGTTCTGCATCAGCCTGGATGAACGGCTTCCCCTGTGGTGTCAACGCGATAATCGTAGAGCCCCGTGGGAGATCTAGCGACTCCACCGCCTCGAACAAAGGCTCCGGCCTCATGACCATGCCTGGACCGCCTCCGAAGGGGGAGTCGTCCACTGTGCGATGGCGGTCATGGGTATGGTCGCGCAGGTCATGCACGTCGACCGTGGCGAGCCCCGCCTGTTGGGCCCGGCCAAGAATGCCTGCGCTCAAGACCGGAGGAAACGCCTCCGGAAAGATGGTCACGATGTGAATATGCACGCGGATCAGCCTCAATGCCCCCGGTCCGCGCCAGTAAGCTGCCCCAGGGCGTGCGACAGCACTGGCAAGAGGGCTTCGAGGCCCTCCTTGGCGCCCTTGGGGCTGCCAGGAAGGTTCACGATAAGTGTTTGCCCTCGAGTACCCACCACGCCTCTGCTCAGCATGGCCATTGGCGTCTTTGCGATGCCATATGCCCGCATCGCCTCCGCCAGTCCGGGGGCCAGTCGATCAACGACTGCGAGAGTTGCCTCGGGAACAACATCGCGAACGCTCAGCCCGGTCCCACCCGTGGTCACGATGAGGTCGACTTGCTCCTGGTCCGCCCAGCGAATGAGAGTCTCCTCGATGATCGGGCGCTCATCGGGCACGACCACGTACTGCGTGTGAGTGAAATCCGGAGGACCTAGGAGCTCTCTGATGAGGGCTCCACTGGTGTCCTCCCGTTCACCCTTTGCCCCTAGGTCGCTGCTGGTAAGTACGCCGATTGAGTACATAGTTCGCATGATACACAAGGGTGGCTTGCTCAGCGGGCTGCCGCCGAACGCGAGATTGTTCCAGCGGAAGCTATTGCTTGTCCCGTACATGATACCCACGATGGACGACCCCGGGCTCCCAAAGTTCGTCGACTCATTGTGGTTCGACGCGGTCGCCTAGATCCGCAAGCTGGGAACCTACATGGCCACGTTATGCAGGTTCTCCATGAAGGCTCCGTCGGAGGTGGGGATGAGGCCTTCGCCATTCTTGATCAGGGAAATCCACTCGGTTCCCCTGATCTTAGGCTCGTACCGCACGACGTGGCGACGCTTGAGCTCACGTGGGACGTCGAAAGGCTCAAAGAGAGGCTGGATCCCCACCGATGCCTAGGCCGTGGTGCAGAACATCGAAGCTGTGCTCACCAAGCGTCTGGAATGGTTCAAGGAGTCGCGTGGAAGGCACCTAGAGGCGCTCACCGGCGCCATCGCATGGGCGATGGCGGAGAACAGCGTGGGCGTGCCGATAATTATCCCTGCCCCCGAAGTCAACGTCGCTGTCGACATCGAAGCTGCCTATGTGGTCCGGCCGGTGCTCGACCAAGTCAACCGATGGATGCGAGAGCATCACGTCGACGTGGGAGCGGCCGACGAACAATCTCCGACTGATTTCACGCCCGCCGACACTCCGGATTTGGCGCGACCATGCTAGTCCTTTAGTTCCTTTACCCTCGACACGGCCACCGCCTATAATCTGGAGCGACGGGGAGTGGCGCAGCACGGCAGCGCGCCTGCTTTGGGAGCAGGAGGCCCCGGGTTCGAATCCCGGCTCCCCGACCACTCACTTTCCCATCCGGGGCCACATGGCGACAATCCGGCTCAACAAGACCGCCAGAGGCCTCGCTCCGCTCTACGCCAGCACGCTCATGGCCGGCATCGGGTGGTCCATGGTCCTTCCCGTGCTCCCCGTAATCGCCACCGAATTCGACGTGTCCCTGGGCAGTGCTGCCCAAATCGTCACCGCCTTCGGCGTTGGCAAACTGGTCGGCACGCCTGTCAGCGGCATCATGGTGGACCGGTTCGGTTCAAGATTGACCCTCGTCCTAGGCCCCGCAATTGGCGTTGTGGCAGCCGCAACCGCTGCCACAACGCCATGGTTCTTTATCATTCTCGCGGCCGCAGCCGCGGTGGGTCTTGGCGACAGTATCTGGGGCATCGGCCGCGAAATATCCGGCATCGATATTGTTACGCCCCGGCAGCGCGGCCGCATGCTCAGCGGGTTCCATGGTCTCCACACCACAGGAATGCTGGTAGGACCCGCGTTTGGCGGAATCCTCACCGAGATGGTCAACTTCCGTGCCGTGTTCTTAGCGTTTGCGGTGGTCGCGGCTCTCGCGGTGATATTAGGCGCAGTGTCGCACAACGCGATGCCCCCTGAGTCTGGCGATGACCCGTCCAAGCGGCGTGACCGATTCAATCTTGTTGCACCCCTCGCTGTCGTACGCTCTTTGGGAAGTTCCTTTGCTGCTCTCCTCAGACAGATCCCGCCAGGCTTCCGGGCCACCTACGCCGTACTTATCTTCGCCACGTTCAGCAGCTTCCTTTTCCGCATGGCCATTCAGAGCATCATGCCGCTCTTCGCCAGCGCCGAACTGGGACTTTCTCCATCTGAGACTGGGTTCCTTTTTTCAATCTCGGGTGGCCTGGTATTCGTGATGATCCTGCCCGCTGGCTTCATCATCGACAAAGTGGGTCGAAAGTGGGCGACGGTACCCAGCACCGGCCTACCGTTCATTGCATTTGTCCTAATCCCTTTCACTGATTCGTTCCTCCAGGCGGCGGCGTTGATGTCCATCGTGGGCATGGCTAACGGCCTCTCTTTGGGTTCTCTTGCATCCTCCACTTACGACATCGCCCCCGCCGGAACACGAGGAAGGCTCCAGGCAACCCGACGTACGATCGCGGAAATCGGCGGCATCACCGCGCCGCTGGTTGGGGGTATCCTCGCCGACGCGCACGGACCAGGGGTCGCATTCTTGGTGTTCTCGCCCATACTCCTTGTCGGCGCGTTGCTACTGGCGTTCGTTGCGAAAGAGACGCTGGTCAAGCAAGGGTCCTCGGCAGGCAGAGTCCCGGCGAGTGCCTGAAGACAAAGAGCGAAAACAGGGGGTCGTATGAAGATCAGGAAGATAAGCGAGGTTGCCAAGGAAGCGGTGGACAGTCCGTTATTCACAAGCAAAGAGGTCACACGTCAGCCACTGGCGCCGGAGTCTACTGACTACAACGTCGCGGTCGTTAGCTTCGGCAGCGGCGTACGGAACAAGTTCCACTACCACGGCAGCGATCAGCTACTCATCGTCACTGAAGGGAAAGGGAAAGTCGTCACCGAAAGTGGGGAGGAGGCTGAGGTCACCGAAGGGGATGTCGTGTTCGCTCCGGCGGGCGAAAAGCACTGGCACGGTGCGCTACCCGGCACGACATTCGCTCACATCACGGTGACCAGGAAGGGAACGGAAACCGTTCAGACAGAGGACTAGGCTACCGGAACGGGATGATCAGCGAAAGTCACGTCGTAGGACTGGCGTTCGGATGGGTTCCGGCCTAGCAACGGAAGGAGCTTTCCAAGCTGTTCCGCGTAGAAGCCGTTATGTTCGCTCGATACCGCCGCATCCTCGCTTTCCCATAAGGCTACCAGCAGTCCCTTTCCATCTTGAGTGCGCAGGAGATACGAACCTTCGTATCCCATCTGCTTCCGCATTTCGGGCACCACCAAGCGCTCGAACACTCCCTGGGCAATGTCCAGGTCGATATCCCGCGAGTCAACTTGGAACTGAGTAACCCTCGCATGCATTGCGGACCTCCGAATCAAACACTTCCGATTTGAAAGAACGATACCCTTGAGGATTTCACCTGACACCCCCGTTACCTAGTATCGTTTGGGCTCTTTATCGATTGACGTCACACCCAAGGGGGATTTTGCGAAGATAGGACCCACCGTCGAAGGTCAGAACGAAGTCACCTGGGACAGGTGACTCTGTATCGTCCGGCTCAACGAAGACCTGGGTTTTCCATATGGTTCGGCTCAGACTACCGTTTCAACGGCGGGCAGCAAGACTCCTTTGAGGTCTCCCTGGCGTAAGAGATTGTCCCAAAGGTAATCTCATTCAAGCACACGGCTATTGACCGTGGCCCAGCACGTGAGTAGTGTGCCCACAAGATATTCGGTAACGAACAGAGGGGGCCCTTCATGGCAGGACGAGTCTGGGATCCATACTTGACCGAACAGGACAGGGCCCACATTGAGGCAAGCGGCCATCGCGACAAGGGATTTGGCGCGCGACCGGCACTCCTTATGATTGACCTCTACCGCTGGGTCTTCGGCGACAGGCCGCAGCCCTTATTGGAAGCCATGGAAAAATGGCCTGGGTCCTGTGGCCTTGCCGGCTGGGAGGCCTTGCCTCACATCCAGTCGCTACTCGCTACCGCTCGCGAGGTGGGCATGCCTGTAATCCACGTCACAGGCCTGCCGGAGCAGGACGCTGGCATCGTGGGCTGGGCGGGTAACGCTCGCGCTAGCAAGAAGGCTCAGGATGGCCGTGCGGGCTACATGGGCGGCGACAAGGCCAAGCGCACATCTGACATGTTCGACATCGTCGATGAGGTAGCTCCTATTGAAGGAGAGGCCTTCCTCAGAAAATCCTCTCCGAGCCCATTTTTCGGGACGCCGCTTGTGGGCCACCTGAACGCTCTCGGTGTCGACACTCTCATCGTCGCTGGCGAGAGCACCAGCGGATGCGTCCGGGCGTCTGTCGTCGACGCATGCACCCACCGCTACAACGCAATAGTTGCCGAGGAGTGCGTGTTTGACCGTCACGAGTCGACTCACGCGATCAACTTATTCGACATGCATCAGAAGTATGCGGATGTATTGCCGCTTGCAGAGATTCAAGACTGGATGCACAAGTGGCAGGCACCTGACGGCTACGGCGTCTAGGCGCGGGGTCGGTCGAACCTAGGCTCCTGCGAAGCTGCTTGTCTGGTAGGGGGAAGGGGTGTGCCCGCGGCTGAATCGCCCCGGGTGGCTCGCTGTTCTCGGCTCAGATGTTCTGGATGTGAAGCTCCACGGTCTTGTCCGCGATGCTGAGGCTTGAGGCGATGGTCTTGTTGTGGAATCCCGCGGCCTTGAGCTTGAGCACCTCAATCTCCCTTGACGAGATGCGATTCTGCACGGGATTGGGAGCTTGCCCACTAGCAGCAATGACTCCATGAACTCCGAGTCCATGATTACCTGGCTTTCCCCGACCGCCTGGATTGAATAGGTTAAGTTGTCGATGCCATTGAGGTTGTTTTTCGATGGGAGGCCGTTCCCCTGAAGGACGGTTCTCCCGAACCGCTCCGTAGCGTCCTAGGGCTGGTGGTATACACCCTTTGGATGGGCCACACACGGACCTGAAAAGCTGGACGACCCCGGTGAGAATACTAGTAATGGCGGAAAAGGCAGTCTGGGAATACTGGCCAATCCGTGGCCAAGATATCTTCCCTCAGGAACGGCGCCCGCCCTGCGGTAGCGGACAAGGTAGCAGTGCCAAAGTAGCTGATTGGTTCAACCCGCGATTGGGGATGGGGCGCCAGGTCTTGCTAATTGGCAGGGCTGGCGAGGGCCAGGCCGAAAAGACTGTCAGGCTCGTTGTTGGTGTAGAGGTGCTCGAGGTGGAACCCCGCGGAACCAAGCATCCGCCTGATGGACTCCTCAGTGAACTTGTAGGAGCTCTCGGTCCAGATGCTCTCGCCAGGGTTGATGGTCAGGCTCATGTCGAGCTGAGGGATCCGTACCCTTTGCTGCTTGGCCGGCACCAGATGCATCTCTATGCGGGACTCCACTTCATTGAAAAAAGCCCAGTGCTCGAACGAGTCCGGCTCAAAATTCGCGGAGAGGCCTCGGTTGATCGCGGTCAGCACGTTCCGGTTAAAGGCTGCGGTCACGCCGGCGCTATCATTGTAAGCCGCTTCAATGGCATTCACCTCCTTCACCAGATCAACCCCGATTAGTAGACGGTCTCCCTCGGAAAGTAGGCTTCTAACCTCACGGAGAAAAAATGTCCTCTGTTCAGGGTGGAGATTGCCAATAGTGCCACCGAGGAAGAGCATCAATCTACGGCCATTGGACTGAGGCACCTGCGAGAGATGGTGCTCAAAGTCGCCAATCACACCATGAACAGCTAGGTACGGGTAATCGAGCAGGAGTTCCTGCGCCGCTGAGAGCACAATGCCCTCGCTAACATCGAAGGGCACGTAGCGGCGGAGGTGGTCTGCTGCCGATGGGGCGCTCAGCAGGACCCGGGTCTTGATGGAGGAGCCTGAGCCCAATTCCACAATCTCGGCGGGCCTCAGGTGGGACATCAACCCATCAGTTATGTCTTCAAGGACCTTTCGCTCCGCCCTTGTGGGGTAATACTCCGGAAGAACCGTAATCTGCTCAAAGAGATTGGAGCCAAGATCGTCGTAGAAATACTTCGGAGAAAGCCACTTTTGAGGAGCGCTAAGCCCAAGCCGAACATCGTCGGCCATGGTTTCCAGAATGCCATCTCCATTCAGATGCACATCGATATGGAGGCGTTTGTTGGTGCTCGATCCTGCTATTTGAGTCATGGTCACATCGAGAGGCAGGCAGCAGTAGGTGTCACAAGACTAGTTACGCCGCCCGGTTAGTGTCAAAGGGTCCCTTGCCAGTCCTTAGATGCAACGCTGACCTGCAGGGGAGCCTCAGTCTACTGCCTGATCTCTATCGGGAGCAGATTGGGCACGCCATCCGCAATCTCGTAAACAACACCACAGAGTGCACATGTCAGCGTGCCAGAAACAATATCAGTGCCGTCCTCGTGGCTCACTGCTGATTCTAAGCCCCCCTTGTCAGTAGGGCAAACCAGGATCTCGAGCAAATCTTTGCGCATTGACTTCTCCCCAATCGCCTGGGTCTACGACATCAGTTCCCGCTCAACGATGAACCGAAGCACGTCGGAGAGACCGAAGATCACGACTCCCAGAATGACCGCAGTGTTCACACTACCCAGAGCGTTGACCGCACTCCTCATTCGACTCGGGCTTTTCAGTTCATCCAACCCGCGCCGTGGCCGCCGGCCAGCGGCCACAAAGAAGAGCCACGCCGACAAAGCCACCTTTGCCGCTAGCACGCTCGCGTAGGCGACGCTTGCGGTATCCTCTGAAAGTCGAGTGAAGACTAGAATGCCTCCGGTAACGACCAGCGTCCACATAGACAGGACCACCAGATGGCCGAACTCCACGCCGGCAAACCGCGCGAGTGTGGGCGGTACCTCGCCCGCCCGGCTGGCGGGTCTGAGCACGACCCAGTAGAAGATGCCACCTCCAACCCACGCCACCGCGGCGATGGCGTGGAGCCAGCGGATTAGCAACAAGAAGACATCCGTCATATGGCTCTCCGGGTCATGTGCTGGGATGCTATGGCATCGTGATTTGCGTGGCAAACGGCTAAGCACGCGTAACGCGCATTTTGCCACCACGTTGCCACTAGTGCATTGGGTACGCTCGCACCTAGAATCCCTCCGACTGCAGAGGAGTAATCATGGCTCAGGACATAGCCGTATACCACTGGGTTGGCTGAGGGACCTGCCGAACAGCGAGAGCGGCGCTCTCGCAGGCAGGTATCCAGTTCACCGAGCGAGATTTCTTCAAAGAACGATTCACCCTTGACGAGTTGGAAGCGCTCCTCAAGGGTAAATCCCCCAAGACCGTATTCAATTTCAAGTCTCTTGCGTTCAAGAACAATGTCCACTCCGAGGACGCATTGAGTGATGCACAGCTGCTGGAGATGCTGATCCAAGAGCCCCGGTACTTTCGTCGGCCCTTAGCGGTGATTGACGGCCAACTGCACGCCGGCACCAACGCCAAGAGACTTGGGACAGAACTTGGATTTGAGGTCTCCTCGTAGTGCTAATCAAAGTTCTCGCTCCAGCAGTCGCGGCGGGTATCGCCGCGGGAGAAGTCATTGAGCGCCCTGCGTCGGTAGTCAAGGAGCTGGTGGAGAACGCTTTGGATGCGGGCGCGAGCACCGTCGATGTGACCCTACACCAAGGTGGGCTCCAGGCCATCCGCGTCACCGACAACGGTCATGGCATTGCGGCCGACGAGCTCGAAGTAGCGTTCCAACGCCACTCCACGAGCAAGCTGGAAACGCTGGGACAACTCGAGAGCTTGCGAACGCTCGGCTTCCGCGGCGAGGCCCTAGCCACGATCGCCGCGGCGGCCCACGTGCGGCTGGTCTCGCGGCAAACGGACAGTGAAGCGGCTGCAGCCATCGAATTAGAAGGTGGCGAAGTCATCGCGCAAACATCGGAGAGCGCCGCTCCTGGTACTACCGTGCTCGCAGAGGCACTCTTCTCGATGATACCCGCGAGGCTGAAGTTCATCCGTTCAGCCAGCGCTGAGGCGGGCCGCGTGCACCAGGCCATGGACCATCTAGCCCTCGCGTATCCCCAGGTGCGTTTCAGCCTAAAAACCGATACCAAGACCCTCTTGCAGACCTCGGGAAACGGCAGCCTCAGAGACGCCACTTCGTCCGTCTACGGTGCCGCCCTCGCAGGGGCGATGCTTGAAGTGTCCCCCTCATCCGGGGGCGTCTACGCCGCCCACGGCCTAGTAAGCCCGCCGGACCGGAGTCGCGCAAACCGAACTGGTATCAGCCTTTTCGTCAACGGGCGATGGATCACCAGCCGGGCCCTGACCTTCGCCATCGAAGAGGCCTACACCGGGATGCTCATGGAGGGCCGGCATCCCTTCGCCATCCTTTTCTTGGACGTCTCGCCGTCCGAAGTCGACGTCAACGTTCACCCGAACAAACGAGAGGTTCGCTTCGTCAGAGATGGGGACGTATTCTCCAGCATCCAGCGGGCGGTCCGAGAGACGCTGCTCGATGCTTTTCCGGTCGCCCAGGCGCGAGGGCTGTTGGCACCCGCACAGGGGCGCGCTGTGCCAAGGATTACGCCACGAACCTTCGCTTTCACATTGCCGCCGGGCACCGAGTCGTGGGCGCCGCTGCCCCAACACCAGGCCGCGCTACCTATCGAACAAGCACCGATTGAGCAGCCCAGTGGAGCCATGCCCACACTGCGCATCCTCGGTCAGATAGCCAACTCATTCATCGTTGCCGAGGGCCCCGACGGCATGTACCTCATCGACCAACATGCCGCCCATGAGTCGGTGCTCTACTATCGGCTACTCAAGCAGTGGGAGAAACAGCAGCCCGAAGTGCAGCCTATGCTCGAACCTATGGTCGTCGACCTCACGCCTGATCAATCCGAGGCCGCGGAGGACGCCCGAGAGACCTTAGAGCGGTATGGTATCGTCCTTGAGCCGTTCGGCAACCGTACGTGGCTCCTTCGAGCCGTTCCGGCGATGTCGCGATCAGTTGACGCCGCCAAGTTGGTCGCCGAAGTAATAGAACGGCATCGGACTGCGAGGAGCAGCGGCGATGGTATCACCGGCGTGGAGACACGCCAGTCTGTTGCAGCGTCTATAGCTTGTCATAGCGCGGTGAGGGCTGGACAGGGCCTCAATCAGGAGGAGATGGAGGCTCTCAGCCATGCCCTCTCCACCGAAACAAACCCGCAGCACTGCCCGCACGGCCGCCCGACGACAATCCGGGTGACTACCGGAATGCTCGAACGAGAATTCGGTCGCTGAGTCCTCCTCCAATGGTTAATCTGCTTATCGCCACCCGCAACCGCGCTAAGGCCGAGCGCCTCCGGACCATCTGTCTTGGTGCTGGCGTGGTATGCATCGACCCCGGAAGCGCTGCCGATGCTCCAACGGTAGACGAGACCGGCGGGTCTCACCTTGCAATCGCTGTCCAAAAGGCAGTGGCCTGGTCTCGGCTCCACGGGGGCGTCGCCATAGCCAGCGACGGAGGCCTGGTCATCCCCGCACTCGGTGATGACTGGTTAAGCCTGGTCACGCGGCGGGCCACGGGTGGAGACGTGAGCGACGAAGAACATGCTGCGCGCCTCTTGCGACGCATGGGGGGCCTCCACGGTGACAAGCGGAGTGCCAATTGGACAGAGGCAATCGCGGTGGCTAGGAAAGGGTCCATCCTCGGGGCCTGGGAGGCTTCAGGGCTTCACGGCAGCATCTCTGGACGCTACAACCCGTCGTCGCTGGCTACGCCTGGGTTTTGGGTCAGTGGCCTCTGGCTCTCCGCCATTTCGAGGAGGGCTCTTTGGGAGCTTTCAGCTCAGGAGCGCATCCAAGAGAACGATCCTTGGAGTACGCTGGCGGGCCCTGTCGCCGAGTTGCTCCGCCGGCTTCAGGACTAGGGAAGCTGTACCCACTCATCTTCCCGGACCACCAGATTGTCTCGGGCAAGACCATCGACCAGTGCGTTCATACGTTCGGTGTCCCGCTGGACGTCAAACGCATCGAATAAAGCGAACCCCAATTCTGCGAGGCTCATTGCCTGACCGCCTGATAATCCCCGGAGGACCTCCACGATTCGGCCGCGGTAGAACCTAGCCGACCCCGCAAACATGCTCTGTTTCGGTGCATAGGGGACCGAAGCCTTCGCGAGGTCGCGTTCCCCAGATTGCCGCAACAACGGTGCGGTTCGGCAAACATCTCGTAGCGGGCATAGCCCGCAACGCGGGCTTCTCGCAGTGCAAATAGTCGCGCCGAGGTCCATGAGCGCCTGGTGCCACGCCGAAGCGCTGAATGGCGAAGCTTTATCAGGAAGGAAGGCTGCGACGGTCGCGTCCAGGTCCTTGCGCGAAGGTCCATCGACACCCCACGTCACTCTGCTCAAAACTCGATAGATGTTGGTCTCCGCCACGGGCACGGCCGCTCCGAACGCGAAGCAGGCCACCGCCGCCGCCGTGTAAGGGCCGACACCGGGCAGTGCCCGGAGCCGCTCTACGTCACTCGGAAGCTCGCCGCCCATCAGCTCAAGCACGGTTGCGGCAAGCAGGTGCAACCGTACTGCTCGCCGGTTGTAGCCCAAGCCAGACCACAAGCGTATGACGTCCCCCAGTTGCGCGGCCGCCAACTTCGCCAAAGTCGGGAACGCGGCCATGAACTCGTTGAATTTAGGGACGACGCGGTCCACCTGAGTCTGCTGAAGCATCACCTCGGATACAAGAATTGCGTAAGGGTCCGATACGTAGGGTTCGGAGCGCCATGGCAGGTCACGGGCATTGCGCCCGTACCATTCAGCAACCGCTGAATGGAAGTAGAGAGCACTCATGTTGCCTTTTGGCGTCATGCTCCAGGCACTCGCCCCGCAGCCAGCAACTCGTCGATGATTGAACGGAGCCTTTCCGGCTCCACTGGCCCGTTTACCCGGCGGACAATCTTGCCGTTCCGGTCCAGAAAGAATTTCTCCGGTACGCCGCGGACCCCATAGGAAACCGCCGTAGCCCCATGTTCGTCCATGATGTTGGGATAGGTGACCCCATAACGGGCGATGTGCCTCAGGGTATCGCCGCGTTCGTCCCAGATCGCAATCCCTACGAACTCCACTCGCTCGCTAGCGTACTCGCGATAGACCTGGGCCAACGCTACCGCCTCGACCTTGCACGCGATGCACCAAGACGAGAAAAAATCGACCATCACGACCTTGCCATCGACCGCGGCGTTGTTTATGCGCTCTGACCCAAGCAGGACGGTCCCATCGAAGGCCGGTGCAGGTTTCACCTCGACGACAATGTCGCCCACATCGTTGTACTCGAGGAGGCCTCCAGGATTCCCGTCGCTGCGTACGAGTCCCCAAGTGAGCAATGCCATCAGGGCTATAGCCGGCGACATGAAGGCCACGAAGATAACTAACCGGCGTAAGGGGCGGTCTGATGTTGGGGAAGCTGGTGCGATAGGCGAGTGTTGAAAGTCACGCATGCCAGGGCCCAATCTTAGCAGAGGACCCCACGCCTCAGCCCACCAACAACAGAACAGGGAGGCCACTTGGCCCCCCTGTTGTTATCCTAGCAACGATAGGCTTGACGTCTAACCTGGGGCCCCAGAGAGCTCGTGGGCGACGATTGACGCCTCACCCAAGGTCGGTACACTCTCTGTAGTGTTCCCGCAGACAATCTCGTACATGGTTGTCTCCACTCCTGAAGTCACCGTTGTGCTGGAGCCGGTCGCGACCTCGTAGACATCGGCTTTGCCCTTTGGCCCTTCAATCGTCGTTATGTGAGTCCGTTCTTCCGCCATGAAGATGCCTCCTTAAGCCTTAAGCCTTGAGCCGTGGGAACACTTCCCGCTGAACGTCCTCAAAGATGTTCTTCTTGTCCTGGTCCGTCAGCCACTCGATGGAGTTGATGACGGGCGCAGTGTCGTCCACCTGTAGCCCGCTAACTGGATCCGTGGCCGTGCCGCTGCCGGGGTTCTCAGTGCCGAACATGCAGCGATCAGTGCCAATAAGCCGGAACAGCAGCTCAAGCGATTCTTTGTTGTAGAGAACTGCGTCGTAGTAGAGCCTGCGCAGGCTCGTGTCGAAATCTTCCAGATTCGGGTTGCGTTTCATGGCGTTGAACCTTGCAGCCCTCCATCGCCCGATCTGGTATGGGACGGACCCTCCACCGTGGGAAACGATAATCCGAAGCTTGGGGAAGTCAGTGAATACCTTGCTCTCAGGCTTGATGAGATTCAGGACCACCTGACTCTCCGTGGTAATGAAATGGGCGCTGTAAGACTCTCGCGGATCCTTGCAAGAAGCGGAGTGAATCAACGCTGGTACGTCGAGTTTGACCATCGCCTCGTACAGGGGGTACCAGTACTCGTTGTCCAGGGACGGAGTGAATTCGGTGCCCTCACCTGGGTCCGGGTTAATCATGCAACCGATGAACCCAAGCTCGTTGACACAGCGCTCAAGCTCCGGGACCACGTGGGCAGAATCCTTCTCGCCTGAGATGTGGGGCAAACCGGCAACTCCTGCATACCGGTCGGGGTGCGCCTTGAAGACCCGGCCAATGATGTCGTTGTTCGCCTGGTTCCAGAAGTGAACGATGGACGCGGGCTTTTCCGAGTGCATGAGCTGGAAAGGTCGGGGAGACAGGAACTGCATGTCAGTGCCGACGCTGTCCATGATTGCAAGCCCGCGTTGCGTAGCCTCTTCGAGGCGTTCCTCGGAAACGTTTGGGTTGGGGCCTGCACCGTAACCACGGCCTGAAAGCAGGCCCGCCTTATAGGCGTACAGCTCCGGCGGAGCATTGGTGTGGGCGTGCATGTCTAGAATCTTTTGTCCGTTTAACATTGGTCTCCTCCCCGATCTGATCTAAGGGGCTCAGCTTATAAAAGGGGCTTAATATTTCGAAGATACGTGTTTCCCGTCAACTCAGACGAGCACGTCCTCCCGCACGCCCCTCACGCCATCGCGCTTCGCGAGTGTGTTACATGTGATTCCATAGCCTGTCAAGCGAGCGTGTCGGCCATTCTATCATCCTGTTTCTCTGGTGAGCACCGCGGCAATAACGGAAAGCCGGATTCGGATTCGTTCTTGCTTGGCCCGAGGCCAGAGCAGCGTGTCAGCCTTGAGCTTGCCCTTAGCAGCACAGTCGACGGTGCGTTCGCCCACCACTGGAGCCTCCTGTCACTCCACGCCTACGGGTAGTAGACTACGCGCGCCAATATCAAACGCAGCAACCCTTGCGCAGGGGCGGCATCGCCGCCGCGAGAAGTTGATCGGTTTAGGTTCAGGAGGAGTGAGGAATGGCCAAGATTGTTCTCGGACTCGCCACATCACATAGCCCGATGCTTGCGTTGGATGCAGAGCAGTGGGTCAAGTACGCGAAGGCAGACCTACAGCACACTG
Source organism: Chloroflexota bacterium (assembly GCA_003228115.1). Taxonomy (GTDB): domain Bacteria; phylum Chloroflexota; class Dehalococcoidia; order Lucifugimonadales; family SAR202-VII-2; genus SAR202-VII-2. The sequence goes on along the minus strand of QEVV01000014.1, from coordinate 6,598 downwards.
GTCTGGTTTATCCCCCCGAAGGGTTCTCCATGACCTACGATGAAGGCCTGGCCAAAGTGCCCGCGGCCATCAAAGAAAAGCCCCTCACGATGGCGGTCTTTGAAGAACAGGTCTCCAGAATCCAAATCGCCATTGCCGAATTGGCCAAAACCTTCGCCGAGGCCAAGCCGGATGTTACCGTCATCGTCAGCGATGACCAGGACGAATGGTTTTTCGAAGACAACATGCCCAAGTTCTCCGTCTTCTGGGGTGACTCAGTTCCTATCATTCCGCGCACCATCGCGGTGGGCCGTCAGGAACCTGACGTAGCGCAGGCCATTGCGGACGGTTATGGCGACGTTCGTCTTGACGTGCCGGTCAACAAGGAGTTGGGCCGTCATATCATCGAGTACATGGGCCAGCATGATTTCGATGTCTCGCATTTCAACTACATCAAGGACACCTACGGAGGCAGCATCGGGCGGCGATACCCCCGCAAGGACGGGGAGTTCAATGTGGTCCGCGATACTGAACCCGTCAACCAGGGCCTCCCTCACGGATACGCCTTTGTCGTCAAGCGAATCTTCGAGAACAAGGCGCTCCCCATTGTGCCCGTGTTTCAGAACACCTGCTATCCGCCCAACCAGCCGACGGTACGCCGGTCGTATCAGTTCGGCGAGGCGCTAAAGGGAGCTCTCGATTCCTGGGATTCCGACCTCCGAGTCGCGGTCGTTGCCTCAGGCGGCCTCAGCCATTTCGTAGTGGACGAGGAGATGGATTGGTTCGTGCTAAATGGTCTCAAAGACAAAGATCCGGAGATGCTGAAGGCGATACCCCGCGAGCGCCTCTGGTCGGCCGCATCCGAGACCCAGAACTGGATCACAGTTGGAGGCCTGCTACACGAAACGGAGCTCAACTTCGAAGTTGTCGACTACCTGCCGGTCTACAGGACTCCTGCGGGAACCGGCGGTGGTTGGGGATTCGGTCGCTGGGTGTAGAGGCGAGGCTTTATGGACGAGGATGCAAGGAAAATGGCACTGCGGATACCCTCCGACCCAGGCACCCTGTAGGAGAGATTCGCCTTACGGTGCGGGCAAGAATGCCCGATGAGGCCGAGCGCTACTGACGTGCTCTGGAAGAGCACCAGATCATTGCCCAAGAGACGAATCTCTTTCGAGGGATACTCTTCTTTCAGCATCCTGTTATCGGTCAGAGGATGCCGGTAGCGGCGCATGTGCTCGCCCATCGGCGTCTCAGGCCTGATATGTGTCAAGTTCCCATTGCGGTCTTGGGTAATCAGCTACCCACTCCGGCAACTGACGATCGCTCGAAGCAGTATCCAATCAATCGCGACGAAGTCTCAGTCCTTACGAAACCGAGGGTTTCGAGAACTTGTAATCCGGATTCGTGTAGGCCTCTTCAGCCATGGCGCTCGTCAGGCCACGCTTGGCCAGCTCCTCCTCGAAAATCTGACGTATCCAGGGATCCTCTTCGGTGTACTCGATGTTGATGCCTTCAGCATTGCCTTGCTCGTCTTCCTCCTTGCCGATGAATTGAACCGGAGGGTGCAGTGCAAAATAGCGAGCTGAAGTCCCACCAACGTTGAAGTGCTGGTGGAACCACTGGTCGGGAGGGGTGATGGCGCTCCCTTCATGCCAGGGATAAATCTTCTTTTCGCCGCCCTGAGGCCACATGACGGAGAACCCCTCACCGCCAGGGATGACAATAAGTCTCCCCGGGCCATGGCGGTGGGCCTTTTTGTACGTTAAGGGAGGAAAGACAGACATGTGCGCGGAGAGCTCAGAGCCTGGCACGTACATGCTTATTGTCGAGCCACCGGCCCCTCGGCTGCCCGCGTCAACCATCTTGTCCCAGGCCAATAGGTCGGGCCAGAAATTACCGCTCCATACCTTAGCGCCCACGGTGCCCCATGCGCTGCCGAACTCTTTGATGATGTCCTTGGCTTCTGAAAAGAACTCGCCATCAGCGTCATCGATCATCGATCCCTTAACGGCAGGATTGTTGAAGAAGAACTCAGGGTCGCTCACCACTGTCATACCCAGAGGCAAATAGTTGAAGTGGAGGAGGCGCACAGGATTGTCGCCTTCCATGTTCCTGAGCTCGCACCACGCGTTGCGCGGAATGACGAAGGCGCTGCGTGCGGACCACTCAAAATCACGTTTCACGCCGTTAATGTCTCCGTAGACTGACGCGAAGCCTCTGCCCTGGATTACATAAATGAGTTCGTCGACGCCAAGCTTGAACGGCTTCAGAGATCCCCCGGGGGGTATCTCTTGGACGCGTGCCTCGGTGATGCCTTCCATGTTGGTGAACTTAATGAACGCCGCGTCGCATCCGCGGAGGTCCCAATGGCCTAACTCGATGCTTCGCAGGTCGTCGATGTAGCAGTCCCGATACACAGGCACACCCTTGTCGGCCTGCACCTCTAGCCAATTGTCATGGGTGAAGTAGCTCCGGACCATCTATCCCCCTTTGCCTCTCCTGTCGTGTTACAGGGCTCTGACGCTGCTCAGCGAATCGTCAGCGTAAACGCCGTAGATATCGTCTGTGTCAACATGCATAACCGTGCCGGTTGCATCATGCCCAAACGGCGCGTCTAGCACTCGGACCTCGATGGACGTTGCCTGCTCTGTTGCCGAGGCGGTAACTTCGACGGTAGAGCCGTCCGCCATCTGGAGCTTATCCCCCCGTCTCAGCGATTCAAGCCCCACTATTTCACTTCCTGACCAACCTGCTTGCGGCGCTGTGCCGCGTCGGCCCCACCCGATGCCCCTCGCTTGTTGAGGATGGGGCTGTACTTGCTTGCCATACCCTGGCGCTCGAAGGCGTTGAACCCTCCGCGGGCTTCGGCTTGTTTGGCCCTAGCAGAGCCTCGCTCCGTCGCCATCCCCAAATAAACGTTCTTCGCCGGGTCCCGGAACGTATTCAGAGGGTCACCGCCGTCTTCCACGATACGGATGTTCTCTTCGAGCATCCTCCTGAACATGATGAGCCCGCGGTCCGAGCGGCCCAAGGCTTCCTGGGTACGGTCCGCGATGGGGCCCTGCGTTATCCATGCCGCCACGTCCTGGGCACTGTTGGAATCGAGAATGTCCCAGCGGGGCCGGCCTGTTTCATCAAGTTGAATGAGCGGAGGCTGGAAGAACGGGATGTCCTCGAAACGTTGCTCTGATTCGTTTTCACTTTTCGGGTGGCACATCACCCACCAATGGCCTGTGTGGGTGTCATCCAACGGCACGCGAATCTGGAAAGCTGGGCCTACACCACCCTTGACTCCGTAGGCGTTGCGGTCGTCCCAGCTTTCGCGGTCGTAGCCGTGCCCGCCTTGGCGAAGGAAGTAAGGAAAAACAATAGGATGCCCATCCAGCCACTCCGGGTCGTCCTCGCTCCCGCCCTTAATCATCCTCCTCTTGATGATTCCGTACTCGAACTCATCAAAGCCGATGCGTTCATTTTCGTATGGCCGCCGCTGCTTGTCCGGGTGGCCCTGCATCACCGCTATGAAATTCCCCCAGTAGCCGTGGAGCCATTCGGAATGCACGGGATCCAGTGAGTTCTCCTGGCACTGGAGCCAATTGCTGGGGAGCTCGGTGTAGCCGATGTCTCGGATCACATCGTCGATGGCGAACACATCCCAGTTGGGGAGCAGAGGCGCAGGCTGAGGACCCATGTACACGAATATCAGCCCAGCCTTCACCTGGAGTTGGTAGCTCTTGATGACCACCTTGTCTTTGAAGCGGCTCCCCGGGTTCTCCGTTTCCTCGTAGGGTTGCTCCATGCAGCGGCCCGTTTCGTCGTAGAGCCAGCCGTGGTAAGGGCAGCGAATGCCGTGTTCCTCGGGAATCCCATAGACCATGCCCATACGTCGGTGAGGGCAGAATGGGGCAACGAGACCATAGGCGCCTGATTGATCCTTGTAGAGGACCATCTCTTCGCCCAGTATCGTAATCGGCTTCGTGCCTCGGTCCTTCATCTGAGGTACGGCTGCGATTGGATGCCAGTAGCGCCGCATCAATTCACCGCCAGGTGTGCCAGGACCGACCCTGGCCAATCGATCATTCTGTTCGGCAGTCAGCATCCACAACCTCCTGAAAAGGGCACGGCCAGTCTACCAGGCCGCAATGCCTCAACAAGGGAGCCCTCTTGTCTCGAACCCGCCTAGGTGTCCGGTGTGCTAGCCGCAAAGACTTCCTCCTCCCCCAAAGCCGAGACGTCATTCCTTGCTCATAGTTGTGCCGAAAGAAGCTCTCAATGGTGGCAAGGTCATTTCTATTGCCATACTTCATCGGGTCGCCCCACTGCCTGGTCTGGTCGACCAGATGCTCCCGCAGGTAGACCACCGACAGCCCGCCACGGTCGAGGTGAATGTCCTAGTAGGCCAACGACTTGGCTGGGATCGCAAATGGAAAGCAGCGCCGTCGATTCGCAGATGCTAGCAGACAGGATTTCCCTATTCCAATCTGCATGACTCCTCTAGGTTTAGATTCCATCACCGCTCATTTAGGTTCCGCCCGGTGCATGCATGCGGGCGATGGTCTATCCTCCGCCGCGCATTAGATGGATTGGAGGCACCCATGGCCAAGATACGCGCAGTCGACTGTCACCCCTTCTTCGAGGCCGTTACGGAGAAAGCCAGTGCGATGGGCGTACCCGTTGCCATGGCAGTCGTGAACGCCGAAGGCCACCTCATCGCCTTGGAGCGGATGGACGATGCGGGATTCATAACCCCTGACATCGCTTACGCCAAGGCCTACACGGTCGCGGCATTCCGATCCATGAGCCCGCGCTTCCCGGATGGCCTGCTCATCCGGCGTTGGTTCCAGGAGCGCAACCCGCAGATGATGGTGAACGCGTCCGTCATGACTGGCGGCAAGGTTGTGGCTTCTGGTGGGTCCACGCCCATCTTCGTAGGCGACGAACTAGTAGGCGCATACGGTGTCAGCGGCGGGACGTCTGAGCAGGACGAGGTCATCGGCCAGCACGCGCGTGGCGTCGTTGGTTGGCAGAGCAGGGCAGCTAGCGACTAAGAGACCGGGAAGAGCACCGTGCACTTGGACGAATTGAAGATGTAGGACTCGCTGAAGTCCACGACCTCCACTTTCCTCCCCAGCTCGTACATCGTCCCCGCTAGCGCCGACCAGTCCCGCACCTCTAGCTGACCAGCCTCAAGGAGCTCCTCGGCCGTGATGTCACGGAAGTGCATCAGGTCGTTATTGCTCAGGTGCTCAAATAGCCGCCTGTCCGCGGGGATGTCGGGGTAGACCCAGTGGTGCTTTGTCGTCAGAGAGCCGTGAGACCAACTCGCTGAGCCGATGACCGCGACGCGCCACGGGCTGTCGCTGAATGCTCTCGCCACCGCGCGTCCCATGTCGAAACAACGTTGCGGCGTCGGGCCCTTGGGGTCGGCGGGCAGGTCCTCACGGAGCGGCCCACCGATACCGTGGTTCCGGACGAACCGGTCGCCATGGCAATTGATATGAACAGGAATCACGGGGTAGTCCCAGCCGCGACGGTCGTCGTCCAAGTAGAGAAGCGTATTTGTGTGAGCGTGCGCGAGCCCCTTGGCGTGCAGCGGTTTGTAGGAGTACGCCATGTCGAAGCCTTGATCCATCATCGAGTCCACCAGATGCACCGCGGCCTCTCTGTGTCCCCGGAAGTGGAATTCTTTATCCCTAGGGTCGCCCCACGCGTTGGCACCGTCACCCACATAGCCACGGCGTTCAAACGGGGTGCACGTCACCTCGTCCCATGCGTAAACTGCGAACGGAGGGACCATGTCGTCGTTGAAGTTCTCCCATTGGTCGTCGCCGTAGATGAGAACAATGTCTGGGTTGAAGTCGTCGATGGCGTCTCGGACCTTGTGGAACGCAGCCATGACCCGCTCCCGGTGCTTCACACCGGCTGTCTGCCCGTGATCTTCACCCATCTCCTCCCGCAATTCTGCGGGCCAGTTCGTCTCGTCTTCCCATTCCTTGGGAGCCCTGCCGTTGTGGGTCGCGCGAATCACTGCGTCGGGCAGTGCTTCGCCAGGATAGAGAAACCCAGGATAGTGCGTCGTACCTACGCCTAGTATCTCGCCCATTTCAATCTCCTTCTCGTTAGCTTGCGATTCTTCGGGCTAAGCCCACCTACCAAGAATGCGTTTCTGCGACCGCCTTCTCGACGATGGAGTACATGAATGTAGCTGCGTTCGGCGGTGCATCAGCACGGTCGAGCAATTGCGATTGATAGCCCGTGATTGAGGCTCCGACGTAAATCTTCCCGTCGGCCTCGGGGCCAGACTGGCCACCAATGACGGGGATGCTCATAGCCCGGGTAACTGCTTCGTATATCTCAGCGGTGACCATCGTGAGGTCAATCATCGCGGCGCCCGCGTCCTCGACAGCGTGGGCCCACTTGAGCGTCTTCTCGAGGTCCTCGGGTGTGCCGTGCAACTCGCCATCTGCGACATACTCGAAACCTATCTGCGGGTAGGCCGCGATGCCTGCGTCGATTACGGGCTGAATGAGGCCGACCAGAGCCTCCTCCTTACCGCGGATGTCGACCTTGGTCATCTCCACACCCAAGTCCTTGAGTCGGCCAGCAATGCGGTTGACCT
>QEVV01000013.1 GCA_003228115.1 Chloroflexota bacterium | reverse complement strand
TCGCTCAGCACAGGCTCCGGGACGAAGAACCACAGCTTTTGCGCTATAGAAAGCATAGGGAAGTTAAACAACAGCGATACGTTGATCATGGGCGAGGGCTGTGATCCTTCGCTTCGCTCAGGACGACGAATAGGCTGAGGTAACCATTGCTCACCGTCGCTGAGAACGAACGCCTCACCAGAGTAGGTCCGGGCACTCCAATGGGTGATTTGTTGCGGCGTTACTGGCACCCCGTTGCTGCCGTCGCTCAAATGGATCAGGAGCCGACCAGAGAGGTCCGTCTCTTAGGCGAGGACCTGGTGCTGTACAAGGACCGGAGCGGCGCCTACGGGTTAATCGACAGGTATTGCGCCCACCGCCGCGTCAATCTCGCTTACGGCATCCCTGAAGAAAACGGCCTGCGCTGCATGTATCACGGCTGGCTTTACGACGAAGCCGGCCAATGCACGGAGCAACCCTTCGAAGAAACCGTCCGTCCGGAAAGCCGATTCAAGGACAAGATCAAGCTGCCCGCCTACCCTGTCGAGGCGTTGGGCGGCCTCCTTTTCGCTTATATGGGACCCCTGCCTGCGCCTCTGGTGCCCCGGTGGGACGTCTTCACGTGGAACAATGTCATCCGAGAGATTGGCTCAACACAACTTCCCTGCAATTGGCTCCAGTGCATGGAGAATTCCGCTGACCCGGTCCACACCGAGTGGCTTCACGGGCGCTTCTTCGCCCAGGTGCTGGAGCGCATGGCCCCGGATAAGGAACGGCCCCTCTATTGGCAGAAGCACGTCAAGATCGACTTCGACACATTCGACTACGGATTTATCAAACGACGCCTCGTTGAGGGTGGCAGTGAAGAGGATGACGATTGGAAGGTGGGGCATCCAGTGCTCTTCCCCAATGTTCTCCGGCTCGGTGGCGGCGGTGTTTACGAGCACCACTATCGCGTGCCCATAGACGACCACAACACGATGCACTGGGCCTACGAAGTCTTCGCTCCGGAAACAGAGCTTCCCCAACAGGACCACGTTCCCTACTACGATATTCCTCTGCGCTTCGACGACGGCCGTCTTGTTGACGACACCATCGACGCCCAAGACAACCTGGCTTGGGTGGTTCAGGGCCCGGTCATGGACCGTTCTCTGGAACGCCTGGGCGAGTCGGACAGGGGCGTGATCCTCTACCGGCAGATGCTCCATGATCAGATGCAGATCGTCGAAGACGGCGGAGAGCCGATGTGCGTTTTCCGGGACCCGTCGGAGAACGTGGTGCTGACCCTGCCTACTGAGGAAAATAAGTTCGGTTCGGGGCGGAAGTTCAGCCGTACGGTCTTTGAGGCCACGCACGCACGCTACAGCCCCAACGCTGTCGAAATTGAAGCGCTGTTCGATAAAGCAGCTGCGGAAGCGGGAGATCGTTAGTTTCTAGTACGCACAATGGCGGGGCGCCGGTCCCCCCTCGACTGAGCAAGGTTGGACCACTGCCTGCGAGCCGCGTCGTCATTCTCGATCCTCGTCGCGATTCCAACGTAAGGGCGTTCAATTGAACGCCCCTGCACCTGGTCTGCTAGGCCCGCTATAGCCCAGAGGAAGCCGCAGGGGCGGAGGCGCGGCTCAGAAATTCACCAACGCTGCCCCAGCAACCACGAGAAACACTCCCACAACCACGCCACCCGTCACCCTCTCGAGCCGTCTCAGCAGCAGAGCAGTGATGGCGATTGTGAAGATTGGGCTCATGTTCTGCAGGGGAATCACCACTACCAAGTCGCCGCGGCTAATCGATGTGAGGCTCAAGAATTGAGCCGTGGCGCTGCTTAGGCCGGCCAAAACCAACGGCAACAGCGCCCGGTTACGCGGAATGGAAATCGCTTGCTTCGTAAAGGGGGAACTCAAGTACAGCGAAGACAACGAAGCAGTGGCCGCGACAGGTAAGCCAAGAAAGACCTCCGGTTCAATGTTCAGCCCAATCTTGCGCACGAGTGTGGAAATGCCAAAAAAGAAGGCGGACGTCAGCGGGATGAGCAGGTAGCGCTTCTTCTTCACGACGCCAATGTTGCCCGCCTGCATGTTGGTGCTGATGAATACCAACCCTACCATCAGGATCCCTATGCCCAGCCCACCAAAAACCGTTATCTGCTCCCCAAAGAAGATGACGCCACCCAGAGCGATGAAAATGACCTGGGCGTTGAACAGAGGTTCAGATAGCGAGACCCCCAAGCGTCTGATGGCGTAATAAAGGGTCAGCCGACCCAAAAACGGCCCCGCCATTCCGGCGGCGATGAAAGGCAACACCGCCAGGCTCCGCAGCATGCTCACCGGCAGGACAAAGAAGAAGATAGGCCAAAAGATCAGAGCATTGATCCAAGATGAGACGATGGCCGCCGATCCAGGCTCCGCCCTCTCCAGGCCAACGCGGCTGAAGAGGGATGTCAGGGCATAAAAAAAGCCGGCCAAAATGGCGGCGCCAATGGCGATCATCGAACCTCCGCGAAGCTAGCGCTGGGCCATACTACAACCCACACGACAGAAACAGCGAGGCTTCAAGGACTAGTGAGCCCGGCATCGCAGCCACACGCACCACCCTGTAGAGTAATGTTCAACCTTTCTCTTTCGTTTCGAAAAGGCCCCAGGAACCTGTGGCCTCGGTCATGATGACGATGCCCGTTGGGATTGAAATCATACGCATGTTTGCCCGCGGGACTACCCCGCGTTTCCTCTTATTAGCCCTCGGCTTCCTAGGGTTGATGGTCGCCCTGATGGTTGGAGCCCAGAGCGCCCACGCCCACGTTGAGTTCGAAAGCGCTGATCCTCGCCCTGATGCCATTCTAGGAAACGCCCCCCACGAAGTTGTGGTCGTTCTATCGGAGGCTGTGGACCCGGTGCTCATCGAGATCCGGGTCTATAACGCAGCCGGCGACCGAGTCGACGAAGGCGGCACGCGGCAGACCGATGACCACTCGATGGCCACCAAGGTGGGCCCCCTTGAACCCGGGATATTCACGGTTGCGTGGGAAGCAGTCTCCCAGGCAGACGGCCATCGATCATCTGATGTATTTCGCTTCACAGTCAGTGGAGGCGGCCGCCTATTCCTAGGCTCACCTGCGGCCGGTGTCTCCGCTGGGCTGGAGACTCGTCCAACGCCCGTCAACACCGCCGTCAGATGGATTGAACTCTTGGGCCTTGCTCTTGTGGTTGGGGGCATAGGCGTCGCATTGGCCCTGCGTGGGCCGTTAGCTAGACCAGCTGCGCCTGAGACACTTCAACGCGTCCAACGACGCTTCTCCCTCCAAATCACGACAGGCCTAGTACTGGTAGGCGCGGCGCTGATTGCCGCGCCCTTCGTTCAGCCCGCAGCCGCAGGTGACTTCCTGCGGCAAGGCGGTGTCGGATGGCTCCTGGCAGCCAGACTGGCCCTCACCGTCCTAATCGGGTTCGTAGGTTATCGATCATTCACGCAGGAGGCGGGTGGGAAAAAGACCCTGTGGCTTATGGCCGGGGCAGCATTGCTCTTGGTGCTGGGACGTAGCATCAGAGGCCACGCCGCAGCCTCTGATGGCCCGCTCTTGGCCTTCGGCATCGCCTCGGATTTCCTTCACCTTGCCGCTGCTGCCTTGTGGGTGGGTGGCCTTGTATCCCTACTCCTCTGTTTCACCTCAATCCCACGAACCGAGCGAGAGGCACGAGCCGCTGCCATCCGCCGCTTTTCCCGCATGGCCATGGTCTCGGTGGGCGTTATCGCAACCACCGGCCTGTTCAACGTTTGGATCAATGTTGCTTCACTCCAAGGTCTTGTCGAGACTCCGTATGGAGTGCTCATCTTGGCGAAGACTGCGGTTCTTGGCCTTGCTTTGAGCATGGCTCTGTTCAACCTCCTGGGAGTGCATCTTGGGCCATTCAACCCACTACGCTGGGCAGCCACCACCCAGGATGTCTTTGACAAAGCCTCGAAGCGCTTAAAGCTTCGCGTTCAAGGCGAAGTCCTCTTGGCGGTAACAATCCTTGGTTTGACCGCAGTATTGGCCAATCTGCCCCCCGCTCGAGACGCCGCGCCCCCACTGGGACGCGCCCGGGAAGCTCCGGTGGCCATGCCTGTGCTGAGCGCCGGGCAGGATATGCTGGTGACCCTGGGAGTCACACCAAACCGGGTTGGCGTCAACACGCTCCTCCTGGATGTAACAGACCCTCTCGGCAACTTCCTGGAAGACGATACTCAGGCCTCCGTAAGGCTATCCCGGCTTGACCGCGACCTGACCCAGGGTCCCTTTAGCCTGGCGCGACGCTCGCCTGGGAGTTTTGCGCTGAGAAGCGACCTGTTGAGCATTGTGGGAACCTGGGTTGCGCAGGTGAGGGTGGTGCCGCCTGGTGAGGAAGCCCGGTTGTTCGACTTCTTGTTCCGGGTCGCTTCAGAGCCAGAGACGAAGCGGTCAGCATACCAGCGCTTCCTGGACTTCTTCACGGGAAGTGAGCCGGATCTTCCCCTCGCCGGCCCCCTGGTGCCGGCAGGGCCGAATGCCTCGGACGGACTCCACCTCCTGCGTGCCAGCGACGCCAGTCAAAACAGGCTGCTATCTCTGCGCGAGTGCAACAACATCAGCGGGGCGATCTTCGTCCTGGAGTACGCGGCCCCCGACCGAGCGAGATACGCCACCGACGAGGGCGGGGGTTCAATCATCTCTGGCGATCTGCAGTGGTACCTGCAGGATGATGGAGGGTGGGAGGAAAGGACACGCGTCAACACCTTCCTTTTCCCCGATTACGACTACGCCGCTGACGCCCAGGGAGCGCGGCTTGAGGGCGTCCACCAAGAGGGCGGCCGGCCGCATCAGGTAGTATCCTTCTACAGTGGCCGTGACCAAGCTGATTATTGGTTCTGGATAGACCAAGAGACCCACGCGCTGAGCCGACTGGTCATGAACCTGCCACCGGGACACTACATGGTTAGCACCTTCGCTCCCCTGGGAAGGCCCCAGGACGTCGTCGCGCCATCGGGGCCGAGCGACACCTTCGCAACCCTGCCTCTCATTCCGGAGCTAGCCGATTGCGCCAAATATCTGCCGTCATCGTAGCCGTTGGAACGCTTCTGTTTGTGGGAGCCGGTTGTTCTGCGTCTGAAAGCGATGATGCCATGCGTTCCTACGCATTGGTAGTCGTGGCGGCGATGACGCAGGTCGACAGCGCTCTAGCATCCCTCAGCCCACCTGGCGATGGCTCTTCTGAAGCCGACAATTACGATTCCTTTCAAGAGTCCATCGAATCCGTCCGCGACAGCCTGTCGCAAGCAGGGCCTCCGGAGGCTGTCGGAACCATCCATGAATCTCTGCTTACCGTGCTGGACAAAGAGGCCGAGCGATGGTCGCACATGGCGCTATTCGCCCGGACGAGCCAAGAGCTGCACCGGGTGCGCGCCGATCAATTGGAGAAAGAGTCCGCCGACCTTCGAGAGGTCGCCATCTCTCGCTTGCGCCAGGTTGTGCAAGCAACTGGTCTTGACCCGGACGGCCTGGGTCTGGTGGCTACCGGCCTTCCCAAGTCCACGCTCAAGCCTTCCCCCTCACCCACAATCGTTGATGCCCGGACAAACCCAACCTTAGCCTCAACCCCGGCAACGTCCGCCACCCTCCCAACAGCGAGGCCTGCGGCCACGGCAACTGCTTCTCCCACTCGGACCTCTACACCTACACCATCGATGGCTGCCTCCCCGACTCCAGAGCCCACATTCGTTCCCGCCCGCACCTCGGCACCTTCACCGGCACCCGTGCGCAAGGAGCAGGACCCTCCGGTTATACGTTGGCCCGACAGCTACGACCGTCCGGCGTTCATCGCCCACTGGACCATTCCGGTGGAGGCTGGCATCACCGCCTTCATCGAGTATCCGTTCGTTGGGGACGACGAACTGGAGCTATCCGTGTCTTTTGATCAGGAGTTCGAAAACGAAAGGTTGAAGAACACGACTTTCGAAGCGCCCGCCGGGGATACACTGGTTGCAACGGGGCTCGTGGAATTGCTCTGGGAGTATGAAGTGGTCGCACCTGCTTCTGGGAGGTACCGCTTCTACTTCGACAACACCGGCAACGAGGGATATGTTACGGTCCACCTGCTCGTGACCTACCATACTCCGGGGCCGGGCACATTCGTTCCTCCCCTAAAAAGCTGAGTGCAACAGGACCCAAAAGAAGACAGCCCCGCGACATGGTCGCGGGGCTGTCTTCTTTTTCGCTGGATGTGAGAGGGTTAGTCGGAGGAGGGAAGCTTGCGGGGCTGCTGGACCTCCATTACTTGGTCGCAGCAATGTGCCTCGCCGGTGCCCGCTTTGGTGCACAGGATCGTGGTGCCACAGTTCTTACACTCGTAACGCTTGCCTAGCTGATTCGCCATTCTTGCGTCTCCCGCTACTTTTTGGTCGTCGGCTGGCCGCAGCACACGACGGTGCCTTCGCCACCCTTGGTAACCAAGAACTCTGAACTACACTTTTCGCAAAAGTAGCGCTTGCCCTGTTCGTTAGCCACAGATCACCCTGCCCTAAAGCTAGCTCCACTATAATCAAGGCTGCCGAAGAGGGTCAAGGATCACCAGGGCTCGACACCCCTTGGGGACACCCGTAAACTGCCCGCGTCCGCCAGCCTACTATGCCTAATGGCAAGGCCTGAACTCATGAGTTATTTCCAATCTCGCCGCTCTGCCATCGTCGCCCGCAGAGGCGTTGTTGCCACCAGCCAGCCCCAGGCCGCACAGGTGGGCCTACGCATCCTCCAAGAGGGTGGCCACGCTGTTGATGCTGCTGTGGCCACGGCAGCGGCGCTTAATGTATTGGAGCCCGGTAGCACCGGAGTGGGCGGCGATATGTTCGCCTTAGTCTGGGACAACAAAGCGAAGACCATAATCGCGTTGAATGGCAGCGGACGGTCAGCGTCAGGCGCCAGTCCCGACGGCGTGGCCCGAAAGGGGTATGGCTCCATCCCGCTCACTGGCCCTGACGCCGGGCTGGCGGTGAGCGTACCCGGCACGGTGGACGGGTGGCAGACCCTTCTTGAGCGATGTGGACGCATGAGCCTCAGGGATGTGCTCCAGCCCGCCATCCAATATGCCCGAGACGGCTACGGCGTCACCGAGGTCATAGCCCAAAAGTGGACCAGAGGAGCCTCCGTCCTCCAGCAGCGTCCCTCGGGAAACGAGCTCCTTCTCAATGGGCGGGCGCCAAAATACGGAGAGGTCATCCGCCTGGAGACCCTCGCCAATACCCTGGAGGCGATCGCTGAAGGCGGACGGGACGCCTTTTACACCGGCGCTATCGCTGAAAAGATCGCAGTTTTCGTACAGGAGAACGGAGGATGGCTCACTGAGGGTGATCTAGCAGCCCACCACTCCGATTGGGATGAGCCAATTTCCACCGAATACCGTGGGGTCACGGTCCACGAGTGCCCTCCCAACGGTCAGGGCATCACCGCCCTGATGGCCCTCAACATCGCTGAGGGCTTCGACATAGGAGCGATGGGGCCGCAGTCCGCCGACAGGTATCACTACCTCGTTGAATCTCTGCGGCTGGCCTTCGCCGACGCTCTTCAGTACGTGGCTGATCCTCGGGTGTCCACCGTGCCCATAGCCCAGCTTCTCGACAAAGGTTACGCAGCCCAGCGACGATCCCTCATCTTGCCAAACAAGGCGTTGGAAAATGCTCCTCACGGCAACCCAGTCGGCGGCTCCAACACCGTCTACCTATCGGTCATCGACAGCGAGGGCAACGCCTGTTCGTTCATCAACAGCGTCTTCACCCACTTCGGTTCCGGCCTCGTGGTGCCGGGAACTGGAATTGCTTTACACAACCGGGGCGCGCTGTTCTCTCTTGACCCCTCGCACCCCAACTACCTTCAGGGCAACAAGCGCCCGTACCAGACCATCATCCCCGGCATGGCCACTCGCAACGGTGAGCTATGGCTGAGCTTCGGGGTTATGGGGGGCTTCCAACAACCCCAGGGACATTTGCAAGTGATTTCCAACATGGTCGATTTCGGCATGGACCCGCAGCAAGCCCTCAACGCCCTGCGCTTCAGCGTAGACATCGAGAGCGGCGGGGCTGTCAGCCTGGAAGAAGACCTGCCAGCAGCTACCGTGGCCGACCTGCAGGGCCGGGGGCATCCGGTCTCAGTGGTCGGCGGATACGGTCGTACGATGTTTGGTGGCGGCCAGATCATCCAACGAGACCCGGAAACCGGAGTGATCATCGCTGGGTCGGAACCGCGATCCGATGCAGCCGCCGTGGGGTGGTAGCCGGTTCTGGCAATTTGCTTTGCCATTCGCCCCTACCGCCGACGCTCACGCGTAGTTACCGTAAGCATGCGTCTGCGTCATACCGAGAACACGCCTAGCAAGGAAGCGACGCCCCATGAGTTGTTGCACCACTTGGCCCACAGAAGAAGACCCGGCCCTCCACGATTACTACGCACGCAGCCTCTTGCGGCCAGGCTGGGGTGGTGTCGTTTCGCTGAAGGAGGGAGAGTACTTGGCCCAGGCCCTAGGCGCAAACACTGGCCTAAGGCGAATGTGGCAAGTCCACAAGCGACCCGCCTACTCATTGGTCCTGCTTGCGCGCAAGGCCCTGCCTGGCGACCGCGGCGCGGCGGTACGCGAGATGCGCCGACGCTTGGTTGACCGACAAGCTGGTCCCAATGCCACAGCCCTCGCACGACGGAACACGGCCAAAAGAAAGGCTTCAAAGGCGCGCCATCGCCCTTGATTCCACCGGGGTCAACGCTTACGATTCACTGGCACAAGTGGAGAGTCTTCATGAATGGCCTCCCGGTAGCACCAAGCGATGCTTAAACCATTTCAACTACACGAACCCACGACCGTAGAAGAAGCCATCTCCGTTTTAGGAAAGTTTGGCGACGATGCTTCCGTTTACGCTGGCGGCACCGAGCTCCTCCTTGCCATGAAGGAAGGCCTGCTCAGCTACGATCACCTTGTGAACATCAAGGCCATACCTGGCCTTGATGTTGTCGACTATGACGAGTCCACAGGAGTGTTGACTGTTGGGGCGACTGCGACTCATAGGGCGCTAGAGTATTCCCCCTTGGTCGGCGAGAAGTTTTCGCTTATTTCGGATGTGGAACATAGGGTCGCCAACGTCCGGGTGCGCAACGTCGGAACCCTGGGCGGCAACCTCTGTTTTGCCGAGCCGCACTCGGATCCAGGTGTTTTCTTGCTCCTGTACGACGCTGAGGTGGAATTGGTGGGCAGCGGCGGAGCAAGGAAGCAGAGCGTCGAAGATTTCATCTTGGGACCGTATGAGACCACGCGGGAACCCGATGAGCTTCTAACCACGATCGAGGTGCCTCGGTTGCCGGAGGGCTCGCGGCACGCCTACATCAAGTTTGGTTATCACGAAAGGCCATCGCTGGGACTGGGACTCGTTGCCAGAGTAGATAACGGTACTCTCGCTGACATCCGTATCGCCGTAGGCTCGGTCGGACCAAAACCTGTGCGGGTCAGAAATGCAGAAGAACGCCTAAGAGGGGCGAGCCTAGCCGACCTATTTGGGAACACCCAAAGCTCGGCGCTCTTGGACGAAGCAGGCCGAATGATGGCTGAAGCAGCGGAGCCCGTCACCGACCTACACGGTTCAGCGGAGTACAAGGAACACCTGCTGCGTGTGTTCCTTGAAGAAGCCCTCGAAGAAGCGACGCGAGGTTAGCATCTTGTCAGAAGATCACCGATTGCAAATCAGCTTCGTGGTCAATGGCAGGCCCGTTGACACGGAGATCGAGCCTCACCTCCTCTTGTTAGACCTTTTGCGCGACAAACTGGCCCTCAAAGGGGCCAAGCGGTCCTGCGACATGCAGGTCTGCGGCGCATGCACAGTGCTGGTGGACGGCAACCCGGTAAGCTCGTGCACCTACCTCGCCTTCGAGGCCCGGGGCACTGACGTGACAACCATTGAGGGACTGGCAGACGGCGAGAAGCTGCACCCCTTGATGGAGGCCTTCATCGATAACGCCGGACTCCAGTGTGGTTTTTGCACGCCTGGCATGATCCTTGCCGCCAAATCCCTCCTAGACCTGAACCCTAGGCCCTCCGTCGAAGAGGTGAAAGAGTACATGCGGGGCAACCTTTGCCGCTGCACGGGCTACAAGAAAATCCTCGAATCGATTGAAGACGCCGCCCAGCGGATGCAGGGCTAGCTCCCCAATGGCAATAGTCGGAACGTCCACTCGCCGCCCTGATTATCTGGATAAAGTAACCGGAAAGGGCGCTTACGTTGGAGACCTAGAAATCCCTGGCATGGCGCATGCCAAGGTCCTCTCCTCTCCCCTGCCCCATGCTCGAATTCTACGCATCGACGCCAGCAAGGCCCGCGCGCTTCCTGGCGTCTTCGGAGTTCTGACTGCGCACGAACTTGGCGACATGGACCCCTATTACGGCTCAGACATCAAAGACCGGCCCATCATCGCCATCGACAAGGTGCGTTACGAAGGAGAACCGGTGGCAGCGGTGGCGGCCGTTGATCTGGAAACGGCCGAGGCCGCCCTGGACCTCATCGACGTGGAGTATGAGGAGTTGCCGGTCATCGCCACGATGAACGACGCCCTTACCGATGGCGCGGCCACGGTGCACCAATCGAACCTCTGCCACGAATCCCATTATGAGTGGGGCAACACCGAAGAAGGATTCGCAGAGGCCGACCGCATTTTCGAGGATACCTTCACGTTTCCCATGGTCTACCACTACTCCCTGGAACCTCACACCGTCATCGCCCGCTATGACGAGTTGGGCATAACGGTATGGGACTCAGCACAACACCCCTTTCTCGTCCGCAACGAGCTGGCCCGACTCTTTGGCCTGTCCTTGAACCGTGTGCAGGTCGTCGTTCCCTACGTTGGAGGAGGGTTCGGGTCCAAGTCCTACATCAAGATCGAGCCCCTCGCCGTTGCGCTGAGCCGTGAGGCCAAGCGGCCGGTGAAGCTGGCCTATTCCGTTGAGCAGTCGGCAAAGACGGTGCGGCGTCACGCGGCCAGCATCACCCTCAAGACTGGTGTGCGCAACGATGGCTCCTTTGTTGCCAGGGACTGCCAGATCCGTCTGGACACCGGGGCATACGCCGACAACGGCAACCGGGTTACTGACCGATGCGCCGACCAAGTCCCAGGGCCGTACCTATGGCCTCACCTGACTGTTACCTCCAAGGGCCTCTACACAAACACTGGTGCGGCGGGGTCCTTCCGGGCTATCGGAGGCCCGCAAGCAGCCTGGGCCAGCGAGTCCCAGGTAGACATGATCGCCGACGCTCTGGGCATCGACCCACTGGAGCTGCGCCTGAAAAACCTGGGCGCACCCGGAGACGTGATCCGGCAGGGCAAGAACCCACTGGACGCCGACATCGCCACGGGGCTGAAGGAAGCGGCCAAGGGCGTCGGGTGGGCCGGGCGTGGAGCCAAACCGGTAACACAAGAGAAAGAAACCAAGCGGGGCATTGGCCTTGCATGCTCGGTACTCAATGCAGGGGCTAGCCCCACATCGACTGCCCTGGTGAGGCTCCATGCCGATGGCAGCGCTACTGCCATGGTGAGCACGGTGGAGGTCGGTCAAGGATCAAAGGGCGTCATGGCCCAAATAGCGGCTGAAGAGCTATGCATCCCCCTGGAAAAGGTCGGTGTCGTTGCCTCAGACACGGCGATCGTTCCCTATGACCGCTCGACTGGCGCAAGCCGTTCCACGACGCTGGTCGGCTTGGCCGTGCAGCTGGGCGCAAAAGAGATCAAACAGCAACTCCTAGATCTGGCGTCCAAGCACTTCGAAGCGCCTGAAGACAAGCTAGCCTTCGCTGACAGCAGCGTGGTGTTTGGTCAGGAGAGCATCACCTACGCCCAACTAATCAGGCAGATGTTCGGAGGGCCGGCGGGCGAGCTCATGGGCCGCGGCTACGTGACGCCACAGACGGAAGGACCGTTGAAAGGGCTTCCCGTTTTCTGGGAAATGGCGGTCGTCGGAGCCGAGGTGGAGGTCAACGAAAAGACGGGAGCAATACGAGTACTGCGGCTGGTGTCTGTGTCCGACATTGGTAAGGCGATCAACCCCAAGCAAGCAGAAGGTCAAGACGAAGGCGCTGCCATGCAGGGCATCGGTCATACCCTCTTCGAGGAACTGATCTACGAGGACGGCCAGCTTCTCAACCCGAACCTCGTTGACTACCGGGTCCCGAGCTTCGAAGAAGTACCTGATGGGTTCGAGACGATCCTCATCGAGAACGAGGACGGCCCTGGCCCCTTTGGGGCCAAGGGCATCGGCGAAGGACCGATTGCGGCTGTTGCGCCTGCCATCGCCAACGCAGTCTTTCAAGCAACTGGCGTGCGTATCAAGGAGTTGCCGCTAACGCCGGAGCGGGTCTGGCGGGCGCTTCAAGCAGGAACCAGCGGGGGACACAAGGTTGACGCCCTTACAGAGGGGTGAGAACCTCGTCGCATGGGATAGATACGCTTAACCTCTAGGGGCTGGACGGGAGTTGCGCGACCCAGACATACCAACGGGACCTCTCACCAAGGCCTTGTCTTCTGCACTGGATTCCGGCACCCCTTCTCCACCAGAAATACGCTTGATGGTCACACTTTCTGCCTCAACCTTCGCGAGGCTATACAGGAGACGTAGACAATGCCTCTATATATGGACAGACATGATGGTCAGAACTTGACCCCTGAGGCCGTGGCCGAAGGACACCTGTCGGACCTAAGGCTTCAAGATAGGTATGGCTGCAAATTCATTACTTACTGGTACGACGACGAGCGCGACTCCGTCTTTTGCCTAGTCAGCGCACCTGACAAGAGCACCGTTCACAAGGTTCACGACGAGGCGCATGGGTTCCTCCACAATGAGATCATGGAGGTTGATCAGACCATTGTCGACGCCTTCCTGGGCAGAGTGAAGGATCCTGTCCCGTCAGCGGGTGAGCCGTTCATAGATTCACCCTTTCGCGCCGTCATGTTCACCGATATCGAGGGCTCCACTCAGATGATCAGTGACCTGGGGGACGAGAAGTCCATGGAGTTGCTCCGAACCCATAATGCGCTCACTCGTGATGCCCTCCGCGCTCATGCAGGACGCGAGATCAAACACACGGGAGACGGTTTCATGGCCTCATTCACATCAGCACTAAATGCCGTGGAATGTGCCGTGGACATTCAGAGAATGATGGGCAAGCTGGGTGAGGAGAGTCCCGACAAAGCTATGAATCTTCGAATTGGGATCAGCGCTGGGGAGCCCGTTCGTAACGATAATCAGCTATACGGTGCTGCCGTAAACCTCGCCGCAAGGCTTTGCTCCCACTCCAAACCCGGAAGCATTCTCGTAGCTCAGGTCGTGCGCGATCTCCTGGTTGGGAAGAACATCCAGTTCACGTGGCTCGGCGACTTCGAGGCCAAGGGGTTCGACCAACCTGTTCCAGCAATCGAGGTTGCTTGGAGGGGTACCTAGTTCCCGCTGGCAAATGGCTCATCGACGCCATATGCCAACCCCCTTCTTTCACGCGACCAAGTGCGTATCAAGGACCTTCCGCTCACGCCAGAGCTGGTCTGGCGTGTCTTGGGGGATAGAAAGTCTCTTTAGCTCGCGGCCTGCTATTCTCCAGGGCTAGAACCAAGTCCCGCCGGGTTTTCGAGATACTTGAATAGCTCGGACTCGCTGGAAAGCACCAACGTGGCGTCGCTCTCCAGGAATTTCTTGTAGGCTTCCAGGCTGCGCTGGAAGGCAAAGAACTCCGGGTCTTGCTCCAAGGCTGAAGCGAAGATCTCGATAGCCCTGGCCTCACCTTCACCACGAATGATGTTGCTCTGCTTGTTGGCCTCCGCCAGGATAATAGCCCTCAGCCGATCAACGTCAGATTCAATTTCCAATTTCGTCTTGTCGCCCTCCGACCGGAAACCCTTGGCCAGCTTGTCACGCTCGGACCGCATCCTAGTGAAGATGTTCTGGGCCACCGCATCGGGGAAATCGGCCCGTTTCATCCGTACGTCTACGATCTCAATACCGAAATCGTTCAACGTAGACTTAACGGCCAGGTCACTGGCGGCCCGCACACGTTCCAGGAGCTCTATGCGCGTGTTCATCGGTGTAACGACGCCTGTCTCCTCGTCAACTATTCCGCCAATAATTTCCGTCCTGTTTATCTTGCCCACTTCTTCACGAAGTAGCGAGGAAACGATTCTCCCTACCCGGTCTGCAGCGTTGGTCTTGGAGCCCAGCTTTTCGAAGAACTTCTTAGGGTCAATTGTACGGTAACGAGTGTAGGCGTCTATGGTAAGGAACTGCTGGTCCTGGTCGGGCAGCGTTGAAGGGGGCATGTCGACCCGCAACAGGCGTCGATCCAGATACGTTACTGAGTCCACGAAGGGTGTCTTGCCCCGCAGGCCCGGACTTGTGTTGACCTGCTTGATCTCCCCGAACCGGGTGACGAGGGCAAATTGGGTCTCGTCCACAGTATAGAAAGCCTGGGGGCCCACGATTCCCAACAGGAGAATCACAATGCCCGCGATTACTAGAGTGCGCATGATATGCCTCGGTTACTTGATGTAATAGGGAAAAGCTCCAACGTGAGGGCCATTAGGGCGCTGCTGACGCAGGGGATGAAGGATCGGGGCCGATGGGTAAGAATTGCAGCAGACTGCCCCCTGCCTCGGGCGACACCAAAAACTTGGTTACGCCTGGCAGAATCTCTTCCATCGCCTCCAGGTAGAGCCTGCGCCGGGTTACCTCTTTGGACTTCCGGTACTCAGTCAGCACTGCCAAGAACCGTGAAGCTTCACCCTCAGCCTTGGCGACGCGCTCAGCCTTAAAGGCCTCGGCGAGATTCACCATTTGCGCTGCTTCACCCTCTGCCCTGGGCAGGATGTCTTCCCGGTAGGCTTTGGCTTCATTTACTCTGGTGTCTTGGTCCTGACGAGCACGAAGTACATCATCAAAAGCGTCACGCACATCATCCGGAGGCTTCACTTCCAACAGGCGAACGGTAAGAACCTGGATTCCTGCGGAGTAGCTATCGAGTATTTGCTGGAGCAGCGCCTCCGTGTCGGCCTGCATCTGCTCCTTTTCAGAAACGAGAATCCCGTCAACGCTCCGCTGGCCCACAACTAGGCGCAAAGCTGCCTCAGTGGCATCTTTTAGGGTCCTGCCATCCGGCCGGCCTCCAAGACGGCCGCGGGCTGCCTCGCCTGGGTCGTCCACGTTGAAGAGGAAGTTCTTTAGGTTGCTTATCCTGTACTGGACCACCATCTGAACATCAACAATGTTCAGATCGCCGGTTATCATCAGTGCCTCTTCTGAAACAGGGCTGGCTACTGAGCCCCGTGTGGTAAATCCCAGCTCCATGGTCCTAACTTGCTGCACGGATTCTACGTTCCTGGTGCCAATGGGAGCGGGCCAATGCCAATGCAGGCCGGGGCCACCGGAACCAGTGGCTTTGCCGAAGAAGCGCAGCACCGATTCTTCGCCTGGACTGACCGAATAGACCCCCGTGGCCAACCAAAGAAACGCCGCCACCACCAGCACTCCCAGCGTCATACTTTTGGCAGCGCCTCCACCCAACCTCCTTCCCAATCGTTGAATGAACGCGCCAACCTCCAGGAGGATTTTCTCTGGATCGAATTGAGGTGGCAGTCCGCTAGGTCTTTGCATAGTTCCATTTCTCCAACTGTTGTTGAGTTGCGGGTAAGAAGGCGAAGCTTACATTCGTGCTAACCACCCTACACCACTTTGGGTATGAAAGGGGGCCGAACATCAGAATGCAGAGCGATGACTCCTCCAGAGAGAAGTCTTGGGCGAGGAAAAAACAGACCTTGAACCGGCCTCTTCAGTCGAATCCGGCTAAAGCTACAGATGCACGCCTCGCACCTGGTAGGACTCAGGGTTCTCATCCACCCACTTCCAGAAGTGCTCCCAAGCCTCGGGGATATCGGCCTGCTTACGCCGCTCGACGTGGCGGTGTGTGAAGTAGCGGGGGATTGGGTTCGCGCCACCGATAGCTAAGGCGTGCCAAGTCAGCTCCGCTTGGTACTCAATGTTGACGGCGTCAATTGTGACGCTTTCGAGGTTCGGACCGGCGAAGGCCATGCCATGGCTCTGGAGATGAAGAGCCGGAGCATCGCCCATGACCTTGACCATCAACTCCCCCTGCCACTTCTGGCGGATGAGGGCGCGGTCGTCGTCATACATGGGGATGCCTTCAGCGACAGAGTCGGAGTGACTGGCGCCGAAGACCGGCAGGATGGGCTGCTGGGCAATACCCATCATGCTGGCCCACTTTTGGTGCGTGTGAATTACTGCCCCTAGCTCAGGGTGGGCCCGGTACAACTCGGCATGAAGGGGCCACTCGCTCACACGAGTCACGCCCTCCCGCTTGCCACCCACGATGTTGCCATCAAAGTCCATCGTTATGATGTCGTCTGCCTTGATGCGGCACATCTGGATGTGGGGCCAAGGCTTGATAAGAAACGTGTCAGTACCAGGCACGCGAGTGCTGGAATGACCACGGTCTGTGGCCAGCCCGGCGGCGTACAGGATCCGGTGCGACAGGGCCACCGTTTCTTTCAATTGGTCGAGGGTCGGCGTCTTTATGGACATATCGCTCCCTAAGGGCAAGGCTAAGGCTGTCGGTTACAGGCGGACCTTGCGGTCTCTGGCTGCGGCCCGGTTCTCATCCAGCCAACCATGGATATTCATCTCGTTGATGGACACACCATCCCTGACCTCCCAGATACTGGGCGTCAGGTCCCTGTCGATCTCATCTCGCATGAAAATCGTCGGTAGAACAACTGGGGTTCCAACCAGCAATGAGCGCCACGTTAGCTCTGCCTGGTACTCCCCATTGCGCGCCCCAATGATGGCCTTCTCAATGTTGCCGCCAACGAAGATCATGCCGTGGTTGCGCAGATGCAACGCAGGGAAGTCCTGTAGGGCGCGGGCCACGACTTTAGGTTGGTATTTGTCGGTGATGTTATCGAACGTCTCGTCGTAGACGGGCCAAGGCCTCACGGCAATGACCGCGGAGTTAGCATGCTGAAGGGGCAGGACATCCTTGCCAGCTATGCCAATGATCGTGCACCACTTCTGATGCGTGTGGGCAACGCTGCCCACATCAGGGCGCGCCCTGTAGATTTCGGCGTGCATCGCCCAGCTGGACACGGGGTCCGGGTAGTCCTTGCTGGCCTCCACGACGTTCCCATCAAAATCCATAATCATCAGGTCAGCAGGCTGAACACGGTCCATACTCACCTGAGGCTTGCCCTTGATGAGAAACTGTTCGGTGCCTGGGATGCGGGCACTGACATGACCTTCGTAGACAGCCAGCCCCCAGTGGTGCAGAAGCCGGTTGGCGAGGGCCAATTCCTCTCTCATCTGGTCGATCTGGCTAGCCGATGAGGTTGCTGGTTGCGTCATTGGCGGTCTCCTTAGCCGTTGAACGGCGACCACAGTATAACAGTATAGAAGGGCGTGCGAACCCAGCCAAGCCCTTGGCGATTCCCCAGGGAATACCAGGGTCAATGTCCATCAGGTGAGGCTTGCGGTTGGGCTAGCCTCTTCGGTTGAACCAGGCTTCAATAATTGGAGCGTCGCGATCAAAGGCAAGGGGAGGAAGTTCATGCTGAGGGAAGGAACCCACCTCCTCCACCTCCGGCCCTCCCACCTTCATTTCACCGCCCGTCACTTCGCCGTCGTAAACGATCAAGACAAGTGGGTCACCTGTCCGAGAGTACACGCCGGCTAGGCTCTTTGCCTGGGACACCAAACCGGTTTCCTCCCAGGTCTCCCGAGCCGCGGCATCTTCTGCAATCTCGCCACGATCAACGAAACCAGCGGGAAAACTCCACAAACCCTTACCTGGGTTCGTGGCTCTTTTGACCATGACCAACCCGCCATTGAGGTCCAGTAGCATGCCGACTACGACCTTCGGGTCCAGATAGACCACCCAGCCACAACTCGTGCAGACCGGACGAGGGTTGCCGTGGACATCCCGGACCTCCATCGGGCTGCCGCAACAGTTACAGTAATTGAACTCCTGTTTCACTCAGTTGCTCCGCTTCAGGCGTGGTATACTTCGGCCCGTAGCAGTATAACGCCCAGCCACACCTGCCACCACCGGCATAAATAGCCTTCACCAGCTTCGATGACCAACCCCGAACCCAGCCCCATTGCCCCCCCAACCAAGCTGCAACGACACCATCAAACGGTAACCTACAACGGTTTAGAATACGTCTGTGAGGTGGTGTTTGCCGCCCATTGGGAAGCGACGTTGGGCAAACCGCCGAGCCATGATGCTCACGCCCGAGTGGTATTCCTAAACGAGCCGCAAACCGTCCCTATCGGAGACCTCGCATCTTCCTGCGTCGCCGCTTGCGTACCTGGCA
This sequence comes from Chloroflexota bacterium, assembly GCA_003228115.1. Taxonomy (GTDB): domain Bacteria; phylum Chloroflexota; class Dehalococcoidia; order Lucifugimonadales; family SAR202-VII-2; genus SAR202-VII-2. Next base: position 18,188 of record QEVV01000013.1, on the reverse strand, counting down.
ACCCGAACGAAGCCAATAAAACTGGCGGCAAGCGAGACGTTCCAGAAGACGCCACTGACACCCCTGGAAATGCAGAATTTCGGCGGGGCAAAATTCTCGCCGCCGCTGAGCTCTCATTGGACACCGGCCTTGTCTTCTCTGAACCCGACCGGACCCAGTGGGTTCAAGCCATTGCGGAAGGTTTGCTTGCGGCAGCCTACCCATCCCTATCCATAGATCCGTCCGGCTTTCCTCACTGCTTGGGTGAAGCCGATATCACGCTCCTTTTCGGGGCACTGGTCAATAGAGACTCGTCGGTTGAATCGCAAGCAGCAGCGCACTCATTTGCCCCCGGACTCGGATTGGCGAAAGAAAACGACTCATCCAAGCTAGTGGACGGATGCTCCTTGATCCTCGACTCCATTGAGGACGGTCTGTACGGCACCTATGGGACATTGCTGTGGTCCGATTTAAGACTAGCCATGGCTGAGGCCGGCGGTCTTCCGGGCAGCCTTCCATTGTTGTTCACGTTGTGTCTTGTCAGAATCCATGAACGCCGGGTGGAGCTTGAGCTTGAGAAGGGACACGACGTTACAACCATTGACGGCAGCCCCTTCCCATCCCGCTTCCTTACTGCCTCCACGATGGGCGACGTACGTTGGGACGACGCCCTCAAACAAGCACCACTACGGCTCCTGCACCAGAGACAACCTACCTGGGATACGGTGTTACCTCTGGTCGAGGCCCTGAGTCATGGTCTGGACGAATCAATGCCTGGTGAGCCGGATCTCGGTGGATTGTTGGAGACGGTCAGAGTACAACTGGACAAGATTGCCCGTGAGTCTATGCGGGGCGACCTTGCGAAAGCCTTACCTGACCTAGTGGACGCAACACCTCGTTTGGAGCAGATAGCTGCGGCTGGAGACATCGTTGGCTTCTACACTGCTTGCGCCATCTCTTACAACAGGCCATCGCTCATCAGAAAGGACGCCGAAACCCTTCTTGGGGCTGTGAAGCTGTTCGAGTCGGGCGGACAGGGCTAGCATTGGCGATGAACGGCATCAATTCAGACCCCTTCAGCCTTGGCGCCGTCTTGTTCATCCAAATCAGATGGGAGTCATTTCTCCAATGAAGCTCATCATCGGGCTTGGAAATCCAGGCAGAAAATACGAGGCCACCAGACATAACTTGGGGTTCTGGTGCGTGGCGGAATTGGCCCGGCGTCATGACATTGACATCAAGCCACACGGGCTCCTGGGCCGGCTTCGAAAGCTCGTCACGTTCGGCGAGGGGCAGATCGGGAGCGAACGTGTGGTACTGGCCATGCCTCAGACCTTCATGAATCTAAGCGGGCATGCAGTGAAATACCTTCAGGCCCGTTTTCGGGCGCGGGCAGCTGACATCATCATTGTGTACGACGAGATGGACTTGCCACTCGGCCGGGTCCGGCTGGGGCCCAAGGGGGGATCAGGAGGACACCGGGGTATGGCCTCCATCATCCAGGACATGGGAACGCAGGACATTCCCCGCATACGCATTGGCGTGGGCCGTCCTCCCGCCGGAGTCGACCCCATAGCGTTTTTGATAAGCGAGGCATTGGGGGATGAACAAAGGACGTTGGAGGAGGCCGCTGCTTCCGCAGCCGACTCGGTCGAATGGGTCCTTGCGGAAGGCCTAGAAGTCGCCATGACCCGAACCAACTAGCCACGCGTTCCAAGCTACATCGACATCGACAAAAGTGAGGCCCTTGAGCCCTCACATTGGGCAGCAGAGAGGCTGGTATTAGGAAGACAGCACAAGCTTATGGAAGCCTCATGACCACTCCGGCAGCCCTCCAAGGCGTAAAGGTCCTTGAGTTGGGCCACTACATCGCCGGGCCATATTGCGGCAAACTCTTGGCCTCACACGGAGCAGATGTCGTGAAGGTTGAGGCCCCAATTACCGGTGACGGGCTACGACACCGGGGCCCTTTTGCCGGTAACGACCCCCATTTTGAAAAGAGCGTCCCCTTCCTCTACCTCAACACCAGCAAACGGGGAATCACCCTCAACCTAAAGGACGAGCAGGGCTCCGCCCTGTGCCGGGAATTGATCCAGCAAACCGACATCTTGGTTGAAAACCTCGCACCGGGGACTTTGGATGGCTGGGGCCTGAGCTACGAGGCCCTGGCCGAAATTAACCCCAGCCTCGTGATGGTATCAATCTCCAACTTCGGGCAGACTGGGCCCTATCGTGACTACAGGGCCTCAGAGCTAGTGGAGTACGCCATGGGCGGGCTCATGTACATCTTTGGGGACGCCAGCCGGGAGCCGTTGAAACACGCGCTCGATCAAGCTCAGCACAAGGCCGGCACCTACGCCGCTGGAGCGGCCCTCATGGCCCTGTACTATCAGCGCCGAACCGGGCAGGGACAATGGATCGACGTCTCAATTCAAGAATCGCTGGCGGTATCACTCAGGGACACCATCGGCATCTACGTGTACCAAGGGGCCGTTCGCTCCAGACCTCCGGCGGACAATAAGGGGCTGGGACGCGTCGTCAGAACTAGTGACGGTTACATCGTCCCCATCCCGTACGGGGGAGTTGACTGGGAAGTCCTTGCGAACTTCCTGGAAGCTCCGGAGCTCATGGCTGATCGGTTCCAGACCGCTCAAGGACGCCTAGACCATGCCCAGGAGCTTCATGGTCTGCTCGAAGACCGGTTCAAGGAGTGGGGGGCATCCGACCTGTTCCACAAGGCCCAGGAATGGGGTCTCGTCTTTGGCATAGTGCAAAACGTGAAGCAGGTGCTCGAAAGCCCCCAGCTCCAGGCACGGGGCTCATTAACAGAAGTTGATCATCCAGTGGCGGGGGCCGCTGCCTATCCTGGAAGTGCTGCCATCTTTAGCGCCACTCCCGACAGGCCACCTAGTCCAGCGCCCATGCTTGGCCAGCACACTGAGGATGTCCTTAGCGAGTGGCTAGGCCTAAGTTCAGAGCACGTTAGAGGTCATCGCGACAAGGGGATCGTCTAGATGCCTCTCCCTTTGGATGACATTCGCATAGTAGAGATGGGTCAGCTCCTGGCCGTGCCCCACCTGACAAGGCTCATGGCCGACATGGGCGCTGAGGTCATCAAGGTAGAGAGCACGATCCGTTTGGACCCGCACCGGGGCGACGCCTTCTATGGCAACAATCCGGGGACCCAGCCCTGGAACCAAGCCGCCAATTTCAACGATCAGAACCGCAACAAACTGGGCGTTACGCTGGATCTTTCCAAGGCAGAAGGCCGCGAGGCCCTCCTAGACCTCATTCGACTCTCCGATGTATTTGCGGTTAACTTCCGGCCGCGGGTTCTCCAGAACCTGGAGATTGAGTATCCAACCCTTCGTGAGGTAAAGCCAGACCTCATAATGCTCACCTCTACGGGGTATGGATCGACCGGCCCGTGGCAGAACTACGGCGCCGTTGGTCCAACCACGGAAGCGGCGTCCGGTCTCTCCAGCATGACCGGCTACCCAGATGGAGAGCCGGTGCTCCCGGAACTGCCTCACACGGACTACGTCGCTGCAGAGCACGGACTGGTAGCCGTCATGGCCGCACTCTTGCATCGGCAACGTACTGGAGAAGGGCAGTTAATCGATTTATCTCAGGCGCATGCCCAGACCGCCACCATTGGGGAAGCGATCCTGGACTACGGCCTACGCGGCGAGGTTGCTTCTCCGGTTGGAAACAGTGATCGCCTGTCGGCCCCAAACGATGTTTATCCTTGTGCGGGGCATGACTGCTGGATAGCCATATCCGTTGCCAGCGATCAGATGTGGGCGTCCCTCTGTTCTGTGATGGAAAACCCGTCGTGGTGCCAGAACCCTAAATTCAATAGCAACGAATCCCGCCTCGCCCATTCCGAGGAATTAAACGCCTCGTTGGGCAATTGGACAAAGAGCCAGGAAGCGGGGCAACTGATGCACCGGCTCCAAGCAGCGGGCGTTTCTGCGGGCGCGGTTGCAACGGGAAAGGACTTGCTCTTGGACCCACACCTGAGAGAAAGAGGGTTCTTCGAAGCCGTGGCCCACTATCCTGATAGCGGCCTGCCTGCCCTGCCCTACGTCGGCCGACCTTGGAAGTTTTCGCTCACTCCGGGCCAAACCCGGTCTGCCGCCCCTACTCTGGGCCAGCACAACCACTATGTCCTTGGAAACATCCTGGGCTGGTCCGAAGAGCGAATAGTAGGATTGGAACAATCCGGGGTGATTGGCAATGCGCCATTGGACCCTCCCACAGCAGCGCCGTTGCCTTTAGAACGACTGTTGGAACTTGGCGCAATTCGCCAAGCGGACGGCGACTTCGAATCTATCGTTCGCCGGATCATCCAAGCGCCACAGTAATAGCTACCTGTTTTTCTCCTATCCAGCCGAACATCACTCCAACCGCGGCTTGTAGTTGGGCTTGCTGTAATTGTGTGGTAAGGATCACCTAAGTTCACGCCCTGCCTACATTGGTTTAGCTTTGCAAAGCCTCGCCCCCAAGTGTTCTCCTAAGCTTTGACGGCGATGTCAGATTGGCTTTCTTCGCTCCCTTTGTTAAGCGAAGATCGTTCTGCAAGATGTTTCGACTCAATGAAACTCGCACCTTGGCTATCCGCTAGAAAACTGAACGGACCGGCAGTCGAAGCAAGCACAATACTTGTCCCTTCAAGGGCCTTAATGGCACAACAAGAAGAACCACAGGCTTCACGTATCCCGGCTCGGGGTATCCAGAACACCACAAGCCCGGACCTCGCTGGCACAATCGCTGCCGCCCTAAGCCAAGGCGATCTATCGTTGGGCCAGACCCTTCAGTTTGCAGCAGACCTCATCCCATCCGAGTTTAAATCCGGCGGATTCACCGCCGCCAAAATTTCCTGGGCAGGGCAACAATTCAGCGCCGGAAACTTCGAGGTCGCGGCCACAAGAATAGCGAGCGAATTTTCCGTTGCCGGAAAGCCCGGCGGCACCCTTGAAGTGTCAACTACTCAACCCGGCCCAGACGAACTGGCTTTTGTTGATTCAATGGCCAGTCACATTGCCAGAGCCATTGAGCATCGCCAAGAAAGTGGCGCGAATGGCTTTCATCTCCGCCATTTGGAAACCCTGCGGTCGGCCATGCGGATACTCACGGAACCTGGGTCATTCTCCAAGAAGGCCGGCAGGGTGCTTGATGAACTAGTACAAATAGGGCAAGCAGACTTTGCAGTCCTCCGGGTTGCCGAACCTAGCGGTGATGGGTTGAGGCTCGCTGCCTTTGGCCCAAAGGATTTTGGAGCGTATTTGCCGGAAGTCACGAACACAGGACTCTCCGCAGAAGTGATGCGGACGGGGGAGCCCGTCCTGGTCCACGATTATTCGAAATTGCCCAATCCCCTTCCCTACCTCCTCGAGGCAAATGTAACCTCGGCACTTCTCCTTCCCGTCAAGGCCGCCGGGCACAGCCGTGGCGTAATCATTGTCTCTTTCAAGTCTGCGGACCGGCTAACCCCAGAGACGATCGACCTTCTTTCGACTGTGTGCGACAGCCTAGGCATGGTCCTTGAGAACGCCCGCTTGCAAGAAGAGGAGAAGTTTAAGGCGCAGAGTCTGGAGGCGCTGTTTGCTATTGCCAGTCAGCTTGTACAGCCGGGCACCCTAAAAGAAAAGGCCACCCAGGTACTTAACACTGTCTTGGAGGTTCTGCAGATCGAACGGGCCTCCCTTCGTATTCTCAATGAATCCAAAGATACGCTCGATACGCTCGCGTTCGCCGGTGAGGGCGATGGCGCGTTAAACACCTCCATCCCAGCCGCAACACCCATTGCCCTTGAGGCCCTGAACAGCAGCCACCTTTCGGTCACCAATGACTATCAAAACCAGACGGGTGCCCACCCTTTACTCCTCCAAGCGGGGGTCCAATCTCTGGCTGCGGCATCTATTAACGTTAACGAAGAAGCTTTGGGCATCCTCTCCGTCAATTCCACCTCTCTAGGACATTTCACCCCCGAAAGGCTCCAGATCCTCCAGACGGTTGCGAATGGGATGGGTCCGCTTATCGTTAACGCCCAGCTTCGGGAGGCGGAGCGCCTGAGAGCTCAAGAGCTTGAGGCGGTAGTTTCCATCGAAAAAATCCTGGCTGCAACCGGCTCCTTTGCGGAAAGAGCCACTGGCGCACTCAGAGAGGTTGTTGGAATCATGCAGGCGAACAGCGCCTTCCTCTGGGTTCCTGATCCAAAGGCACAGCAGTTCCATCGTGTTGCGGCCGCTGAGGCGGACCAACCAGGTGCTACACGCGACATACCGGACGTTGCCTCTGGCGGGTTAGTGGATGAGAGCTACCGGAGCGGCGAGGTCCTCGTTGTCAACGACTATCCATCGTCTCATCTGACCCGACCACACCTCCTGGCGTTCGGTCTGAAATCAGCCGGTATGTTCCCGGTCAGGTCGGGTGATCGAATCACGGGAGTCGTGGCCGTCGGCTCCCTGGAACGCGACCACTTCACTCCTGAGAGAGTCAGGCTATTGGAAGTAGTCGCCTCTGAGATCGGGCCACTCATGGAGAACGTTCAGCTGCAGCAAGAAATCAGCGCAGAGTTGGAACAGGGCAGAAGACGCGTATTGGCGCTTAGGGAAGCGGCCGTCAAGCTCAGGATTGAGGAGGATGAGGGCAAGGCCCTGCGTCAATTCGTGGAGAACGCCCGCTCTCTTGTGGGAGCAAAGCTTGGGGCGATTGTTGTGCTGGATGACCAAGGTGAGATCGCCTGGAGAGTCATTTCAGGGGTGTCTGCCGATGAGAGTCACGACTTCTTGCCCGAGGAGGTCAAGAACAGCGTACGGCTCCTTCTTCAGTCAGCGGAAAGCACAGGCAGCTTCCGGAGCACGGATCTATCCGGGCACGGCATGGGCCGTTACAACACCCGCGAAGGACTTGAGGGCAAAACGCTGATGGCCACTGGCGTTCAGCTTCAGGGCGGGTTTCAAGGCGCCCTCTACGTAATTGAGAGAGAAGAAGGCGGGGAGTTCTCTGAAGATGACGAACGCCTCATAAGCTTGTTCGCTGTGTTGGCTGGCGTCCTGATTGATAACCTCCGGCTGTACGACAGTGCTGAAAAGGAACGCGGCACACTGTCCGCAATTCAATCGAGCATGATAGAAGGGCTTGTCGTCATAGATTCAAAGGGCGCCGTCAAGTATAGGAACAGAGCTGCAGCCGGATTCCTCGGCCTCTCGCACGAAGAAGCAATCGGCAAGCCCATTCTCGAACGTTTTGAGGTTATGCGGAGCCGCATTGAGAACCCCGAATGTTTGGACCTCATGCGGAGCCTGGCTACTGGTGAGGGAGAACTCCCAGCGTCCTTCGAAATGCGGGTAAAACAACCTAAACGGCGAAACATATTGGTCAATGCATTCTCGATTCCCATGGTCGGCGGAACCCATGGTTGGCTTCCTCTTTCGAGACATCACGGATGAGCGGGCGCTGGAGGAGCGACGTAATGAGTTCGTATCAACCGCCTCTCACGAATTGCGCACTCCTATGACGAGCATCATTGGTTTTGCCGAGTTGCTATTAGAACGGGAAACGACTGAAGCCACTCGTCGAAACTGGCTCCAAACCATCCACCGCGAGAGCCAGCGCCTCTCTGACATTGTGGAGGACATGCTGGACGTAGCCCTTATCCAGACAGGCAAGCTCCGAATCCAGCGGGAGCCAGTAGCATTAGAACAAACCCTGAGGCTGGTCTTAGACAGCCTCAACTCGGGACTAGAAGCGGGCCGGGTCGTAAGGAAGATCGACGAAAACCTCCCACCGGTAGATGCAGACAGGGACAAGGTGGCGCAAATCCTTGTGAATCTCATCAGCAATGGCTTGAAATACAGCCCTGCTACAGAGCCCGTTACCGTCGACGCCGCCTATGACTCAGAACGGGATCAAGTCGTTGTGACGGTTGCAGATCAGGGAGTGGGCATAACTCTTGAGGACCAAGAGCGGCTGTTCACTACCTTCCACCATTTACGCCATCCAAATATGGCGGGGGTACGGGGTACGGGGCTTGGGCTGTACATCGTGAAGAACTTTGTGGATACGCTGGGAGGAGAGATCTGGGTTCAAAGCGAGCCAGAAGTGGGCTCAACCTTTTTCTTTACTTTGCCCGTACACCGCTCAGCAAAGGAGGTTGGGGCATGATGAAGATCCTGCTAGCCGATGACGAGGAAGCAATAAGGTCTCTTGTTGCCGCCACGTTGGAAAACCCCGAACGCTATACAGTCCTCTTGGCCGAGGACGGCGACCAAGCATTGGAAATGGCTATGAGAGAAAGGCCTGAGCTTGTTCTGCTAGATGTCCGCATGCCCCATAAGGATGGCTTCGAAGTCTGCAGGGAGTTGAAGGCCGACTCCAGGACAGCCCACATCAAGGTCATCATGCTGACAGCGTTGACCCTTGATGAGGACCGGGACAAAGCCTGTAATTCCGGAGCCGACGAGTATTTCACCAAGCCGTTTAGTCCACTAGCGCTTCTTTCAAAGGTAGAAGATATCCTAGCCCTAGTTTAGCCGCGCCAGCCGTCAGCCGGTCCCTTCGCCGCTTCCGCTCCCTCTGCCCTTCCGCCTCTCTGCAGGCCCAAATAGACAACCCGTTTGGATCATTTACAAAGGCCGATGCCTGAGGTGGCCCTTTGCCTGCGCGCTACCAGCCCTGCTGGCGTCGAGTAGCCCACCGATATGCCCAGCCGCCGATCATCAAAGCGCCAAAGGGAACGAAAACTGCAAGGCCTATTAGAAATGCAGGAATAACGTCTGTGGGCTCTTCTGGATCAAGCACTCGCTGAGCGATCACGTACAGCAGGCTAGCTGTGAGATACCCCAGCGTAGTGCCTACCCCCACACCAAGCATGGCTACATACCAGCGAAACACGGTCCCCCTCAAAAGTTAACAGGGCAGGATTCCTTGATTGTAACAGCCCGCGGTAGCCTCAAGACTCCAATTAGGGAACATGCCCCCGGCCGGCGACTGCCCCCTCCAATGCAAGGGCACTGAAACACCTCCTCAACAGGCGGGAGGAGCCTCTCCTATAGCTCGTTAGACCGCTGGAAAGGTAGAATGAAGAAAAGCAGAGTGCTATGCCCATCCTTATATAGACGTAGCATTTCATCAGGGTGTCCCCTTTTTCATGCTGAGAATTCCCTTTCTTGCCCTCGCGGTGCTCGCTTCGCCAGAAGCTGACGCTCTTCGTCACCTACGTCCAATCGCAAGGGCCGGCAGCAGCCACCTTCTTCCCTATTAGCGGACCCACGACACGCTAACGAGAGAGCGCGGCAATCTTGGCGCATTCTCAACAATCTAGATTTAGGAGCAGCAATGGAACCGATAACCTTCAAGAAATTCTCCCTGGCCAACGGCCTTAAGGTAGTCCTGCATGAGGATCATGCGCTGCCGTTGGCTGCGGTTAACGTGTGGTACCACGTTGGCTCTCGAAACGAAGAGCCAGGTAAGACTGGGTTTGCTCACTTATTTGAGCATCTCATGTTTGAAGGTTCGAAAAACCACAATGAAAGCTTCTTTACGCCACTCCAAAAGATAGGCGCAAACCTTAACGGCTCTACGAACATCGACCGCACCAACTATTGGGAGAACGTCCCATCAAACCATCTGGAACTTGCCCTTTGGCTTGAAGCTGACCGAATGGGATTCCTTTTGGATGCTCTAGACCAACGCCGCTTCGATGTTCAGCGGGACGTTGTGAAGAACGAGCGGCGTCAGAGTTATGAGAACCGGCCCTACGGCGTAGCAGGTTTGAAGCTGCAAGCGGCAGCTTATCCATACCCCCACCCCTATCACTGGCCTACCATCGGCTCCCAGGAAGATTTGGACGCCGCCAGTCTTGAGGACGTGACAGACTTCTTCCAGCGGTTCTACTCGCCTTCCAATGCTAGCTTGGCCATCGCCGGAGACATCAATATCGAGCGAGTCTCAGAAATGGTGGAGCGCTATTTCGGGGATATAGCTCCTGGCCCCAGCGTTCCCCGGGCAGAGCGCTTCGACTCCCCCCTGCTAGGCCAAGTTGACCTTTTGCTCTATGACCGCGTCACCCTGCCCCGCTGGTTCGCAACATGGCCAACGGTGCCCCAGTTCCATAAAGATGAAGCTGCCCTGACCGTACTAACCACCATTCTTTCCGATGGCAAAAGCTCCAGGCTGCACAAAGCATTGGTATATGAGCAGCAGGTTGCCCAGAGCGTAGGCGCCTCCAACGGCGCCGGAGAAATCGCCGGCGACCTTGATATGTCCGTGACGGCCGCTGCCGGCCATTCAGCCCAGGATGTGGAAGCCGCGGCGAGAAGAGAGATAGAACGCCTTTTGACTGAGCCTCCAACGGCCAAGGAAGTCGAGCGAGCAAGGAATCGCATCGAATCGCAACACGTCCGGCAAGCGGCGAATATCGGCGGCTTCGGGGGCAGGGCCGATATGCTCAATGCCTACAACGTGTTCGCCGACGATCCTGACCTCGTGAACCGCGATGTTGATAGGTTCATGGCCGTGCAACCGGAAGATGTAGCCCGAGTGGCGGAGCAGTATCTTGGGAGCAGGCACGTCCAGATGGTCGTTCTGCCTGAGCCCTCCTACAGTCACTCGACGTCCACCCTCGACCGATCGCAGACTCCGGAAGCGGCTTCCCCCCCTACTTTTGAGCCTCCTCTACCCCAGCGAGGTCAATTGGCCAATGGGGTTAACGTCCTTGTTGTGGAACGCCATGAGCTTCCCCTTGTTGCCCTTGGCTTGGCCATCAGCACCGGCGGAGCCGAGGACCCACCAGCCAAGCCAGGCTTGGCCTCCTTCACAACCACAATGCTGCAAGAAGGCACATCTGGACGGTCTAGCCTGCAAATAGCAGAGGAATTCGAGTTTATCGGCAGCGGCCTCGCGGCTTCCTCAGGGCGAGAGCAAACCATTTTCGCAACGGAAACCTTGATCCGCCACTTGCCGACGGCACTTGAAATCATTGCCGATGTCGTTCTAAGCCCAACCTTCCCAGAAGAAGAACTGACGAGAGTTCGAACCGAGCGGCTCACGTCGCTCAGCAGACTCCGGGACGACGCTGGCGCCCTCGCAGGCAGGGTTGCGCCCATGCTGCTGTACGGCCCAGATGCCCCATACGGCCATCCGATGGGTGGCAACGACGTCTCTGTAAAGTCACTTTCGCGTGACGACCTCGTGAAAGACTTTGAAAGGCGGTTCCGCCCGGAAGGAGCAACGCTGATCATGGTCGGGGATACGTCTCTTGAGGAGGCCATGGCCTTGGGAGAAAAGCATCTGGGAAGCTGGAAAGCCAAGGCCGCCAGCGAGCCGCCCGTCAGAACTGAACCCTCTCCAACTCTATCTCCTGGGTTCCTCTATCTCATGGATAAACCGGGCGCGGCGCAGTCCGTTATCCGGGCAGGCTACGTAGGAGTGCCTCGAATGCACCCCGACTACTTCCCGCTCGTTGTCCTGAACCATATCTTTGGAGGCCAGTTCACTGCGCGGCTGAACATGAACCTGCGCCAGGACAAGGGCTACAGTTATGGCTATCGATCGTCCATCGAATGGCACAGGGAATCATCCGCCAGCATGATCGGGGGGTCTGTGCAGACCGCGGTGACCAAGGAAGCGGTGATCGAAACGCTGAAGGAAATCAATGAACTCAAGGGAAGCAGACCAGTAACGGAGGAAGAGTTCTCCGGCGCGAAGTCAGCACTCCTCCAGGAGTTTCCCGCCTCCTTCGAGACCTCGGGAGAAATCCTGAGCAGACTTTTTAGTGTGGCTGCCTATGGGCTCCCTGATGACTACTTCAGGACAATCGTCCCCAGCATAGAGAACGTGTCGCTTGAAGATGTGCGCAGGGTCGCTGAGAAGCACGTGGACTTGGAAAACCTCCAACTATTGGTCGTTGGAGACCAGGCCGTGGTGGAGGCGGGGTTGCGGGAACTGGGGATGCCCGTCCGGTTGTTGGATCACGAAGGACGGCTTTTGGATTAGCCGGTTAGCTACTCCGCTAGCTCCACAATGACGTCGCCGCGTCCTCGGGGCCTTATCACCCGGACATCCGCGGCCGTCTCAAGGTACTTGGCGAACGTAGCATGACCCTCTGATCGGAAACTGAAACTGGGATCAAGTCTCAGCATAGTCTGATGCAACTTGCTTCCCGGCACCTGTCCCTGTTCATCCATGGCTGCCCTCGCGGCACGCACGAGCAGCGTCTCCTGTTTTGCTGGTGCAATTTTCTGTGTTGTAGCTTCCTTCTTCTCGTCCAAGAAAATGAACCTGTCGCAAGACAACACAAGAGTCTGCGAAGCGGCGGCCTTTCTGCCCGCTCCAACCGCTGTCTTGCCTGCGGCGCGCAGCTTGCTAACGAGCGGAACGAAGTCGCTGTCCGCCGAAACGACAACAAAAGTGTCGATCGGGGAAGAATAGAGGAGATCGATCGCGTCGATAACCAAGCGTATGTCGGTAGAGTTTTTGCCCGATCCACTGCTCCGAAACAGATGAACGGGTTCTATCCCTAGCTCTAGGAGGAGGTCCCTATCTCTCTTGGTCGTGGTCGACCAGTCAGCGTAGGCTCGCTTTACTACCACCCTGCCGAACTCTGAGACCTGGTCCAAGAGTGATTGGATCGAACCTAGGCCTACGTTCTCCAGATCAATGAGGACTGCAACTTGTTCATCTGCCATTGGTGAATCTTTCTCCGGTCCAGCTGACGTAAAGGCATCCCGACAGAAACTGAGTCTAGGATGCTAGTAGAAGATTGCGTTGCCCGATCCGCCCCCGGCGGCAATCACGTCGCCGTTTATGGCCCCTGCCTTTGGCGAAGCAAGGAACGTTACCACGTAGGCAATTTCACGGGAGTCGATGAAGCGCCGGACTGAGTTTCCCTGGGCCATTTGCGCCTCAACCTCCTCGAGAGTCACTCCAGAAGCCTTTGCTCGGGCCTCAAGTACTGCAGGTGTTCTTTCTGTTCGCGTGTTGGCCGGGTGGACCACCGTGACGTTGATGCCGTGAGGCCCCAACTCGTCGGCCAAGTTCTTGGTCATAGCGACGACAGCTACGTTGCGTATGCTTCCTATGGTTGAGCCCGACTGCCTGGCGGCCAGCCCACTAACGCTGATGATGCGGCCCCATCCTTGTTCCTTCATATAAGGAGCCACCTCGCGGGCGCACCGCAGATAACCCATCACCTTCACGTTCATATCGTCCCAGAAGAGATCATTGGTGATGTCCGCCAGTTTGGGCACTGGCCCCTGTCCGCCCGGCTTAGCTGCACAATTCACCAATATGTCCAAATGGCCAAAGGCCGCAGCGGCATCCCCAACCATTGCTCGAACAGAGCCGTCGTCGCCGGTGTCAGCAACCAGAGGCAGAATGCGCCTGCCTGTCTCCTGAGCCAATTCCTTGGCAGTGGACTCCAGGGTGGCCGTATCCCTTGCCACGATAGCTACATCAACACCTTCCAAGGCCAACTCCCGGGCGATGGCTTTGCCGATGCCCTTGCTCCCGCCGGTGACAATGGCGGTCCCTCCGTTCAGTTCCAGGTCCAAGACGAACCTCCCTCGTGTTTGTGTTGGCGGAGGAGATGGGATTCGAACCCATGAACCCTTGCGGGTTAACGGTTTTCAAGGTCGTCACCACCTGTCCACCCATGTTCTCACAGTACCATGAACATCCGCGGCTTCAAAAGGGATTAGCTAGAACTAAACGCTTCTGGACTTCAGCATTCCATCCACGAATGTCAGCGAATCCTCAGCCAAATGGTGGTCAAAATGGTGGTCAAATCGCAAATATGCTTTCGTAGCAGATTTGAGTCATAGACTTATATGTATATCGCTAGTAAATAGAAATACGTCATGTTGATATCCGCAGATTCATGAACTGTTTCTCACGACACTCGTTAACAGCTTTTTGGTAATTGGGAGGAAACATGGCCAGGAAAAATGGGAAGACAATAGAAAGCTATGAGAAAGATCAGCGGGCCCTTGAGTTGCGTAAACGAGGGCTCACGTACGACAAGATCTCAAGGCAGTTAGGGTACGCAACACCGAGTGCCAGCTACAAAGCTGTCACGAGGCGCCTTCGTGACATGGATAAGCCTGCAGTGGCAATGCTCAGAGAACTCGAAGTGCAACGCCTTGACGAAATGCTGAGTGCTGTTTGGGTTAACGTTCTGCAGGGAGACGCAGGAGCTGTGAGCACTGCACTGAAGATCAGCGAAAGACGGAGCAGGCTCCTAGGGCTTGATGCACCCCATACTATCGAAGCAAGAACAAGGGTCGACGTTCTCTCATGGAACCAGGCGATACGCGACTTTATTACCCTTCACAAGGAAGTGTTCGGGGATGGATTACAGGACGAGAGAACTGCTACTTTGGCAAAGAGAATTGACGAGCTTGTGACGAGTAGGCTGGAAAATGGGTAGCGGAGGGCCCTCATACGCTTCCTGAGTGACTGGTACGGGCGGCGGGGGAGGTCACTAACTACGAGCCGGGTCAGGCCCAGGTAGCGGTGGTTATGCAGCCCTCCATCAAGCCTGGATAGCTCAGTCGCCGGTGTCGGGCACTCGATCAGGACCCCGCATTTCGGTATAGTGCCACGCATGATGAAGGCTCTGGTTGTCATGGTATTTGCCACGTTGCTGGCCCTGGGGGGGGGCGTGCGATTCCAACGACCCTTCGCAAGATGACCTTGAAACCATTAGGTCTAATGCAAACGCTACTCTGACTGCGCTGCCCACCCCCCCACGCCCGACCCCCTTGGACAGCGCAGGGAATGTGGGCGAGTACACATCGGTAACCATAGGGGCTGATGGGCTGGGCCTCATCAGCTACTACGACGTCACCAACCTTGACCTGAAGGTAGCCCACTGCTCCAATGCTGCCTGCACGGCGGCCACAACGGCAACCTTGGACAGCGTAGGGCAAGTGGGCGAGTACACATCGATAACCATTGGGGCTGATGGGCTGGGCCTCATCAGCTACGCCCACCGCGGCAACGAAGACCTGAAAGTAGCCCACTGCTCCAATGCTGCCTGCACAGAGGCCACGATAACCACCCTGGACAGCGGTGGGCAAAAGGGCGACTACACATCGGTAACCATTGGGGCTGATGGGCTGGGCCTCATCAGCTACTACGACAGAACCAACAATGCCCTGAAGGTAGCCCACTGCACGAATGTTGCCTGCACGGAAGCCACGATGACCACCCTGGACAGCGAAGGGAGTGTGGGCTCCTACACATCGATAACCATTGGGGCTGATGGGCTGGGCCTCATCAGCTACTACGACCCCACCAATGGTGACCTGAAGGTAGCCCACTGCTCCAATGCTGCCTGCACAGAGGCCACAACGGCAACCTTGGACAGCAGTGACTCGTCCGGCCTGCACACATCGCTAACCATTGGGATTGACGGGCTGGCCCTCATCAGCTACCACGTGAGCGGCGATGAGTTCGCGGGGGACGACGCCATCGGCATGGACCTGAAAGTTCTGCATTGTGAAAACGCCTTCTGCTCTCCCCATTTCAGGCGGAGATAGCCTTCCTTCGTTAGGACCCAATCCACGGGCTTTCGGGCCTGACGAGACGAAAGCTCGATAGCATGGTTCAGAAAGAGAGGCCCTGGCAACTCATAGCCGGGGCCTCTTGATGTCATTGGCTAGGATCTGAAGGCTAGATGCGAAGGGCCTCGATGGCCATGGCCTGGTTCTGGGCCTGCTGAAGCGCATGAGTCAGTTGTTTCCGGATGATGGCTGGATGTCTGCTTGGCCTTGGCTAGCCCCATCCTAGCACGCCCTCTCTTGGCACCCATGCAGCCATGCATGAGGGTGCATCCGTGACTAACGTGCCCCCTGAATGCACCCCGATAGTGTTCCTAGCCTTCCTGCTAGGGAAGGCCCTGGATGATCGTTGTCGTATCACCCTTCTCGGCCTTGTCGTGCAGTCGGTAATCGAAGCAATCGCCAGAGTCCTGGAGGGCCTTGTCGCACGTTGCTGCAAAGGCTAGGCTGCCTCCGTCACACACTATCCGTGCCCCCACTCCAGCCGCACTCCCGAGTAGGTTCAGGGTTCGACTCCCTGCCCGGTCACCACTTCTCACGCACCGGGACATGTCTTCTTGTTGAACCATGGCCCGGCATCCTATACTGGCGCCAAGTCGGGCGGAAGAATATTCATTCGGAGGAAGGCCCCGGTCAGGAGGTGTCTCCATGCTCACTACCCTCGAGGAAAAGGTCGATCCCAGGCACGCAGCTCTCTTGGTCATAGACATGCAGAACGACTTCTGTCACGAGGAAGGTGGCCGGGCCAAGCGCGGCCACGACATCAAGCAAGTCCAGGAAATCTTGCCCCAGCTGAACCGCTTGATCGGCGAGGCGCGAGGGGCTGGCATGCCAGTCTTTTTCATCAGGGGAGTGCATAGCGAATGGACCGACTCTGAGGTGCGGAGGGAGCGTCACCAGAACAAGTACCCGGCTGCGCGTTCCAACTGCTACGAGGGTTCCTGGGGCGCCGAACTGTATGGGGTAACTCCCGAGCCCGGCGACCAGATGATTACCAAGAACCGCTACAGCGCGTTCATCAACACGAACCTGGACTTGATTCTGCGCGCCCAGGGTATAAAGTCCATCATCACTACCGGTACTTCCACCGACGCCTGTGTCGAGTCCACCGCCAGGGACGGCTTCATGATGGACTACTACATCGTCTTTGTTGATGACTGCTGCGGGGCAGCTACCCAGGAGGCCCACGAAGGCTCTTTGAGGGCCATACGGTCGCACTTTGGTGTCGTCGTGCGGTCGGAGGACGTGATCAATGCGCTGCCTAGGGAGAAGGTGCTGACCGGCATGGAGGCAGCCGCCGTGCTTGATACCAAATAGGGTACCCGGCCTACCTCAACCGGCCCCGTCAGTCTCCTCCACCTGCCTCAAGACCTCACCATCGCTGGTAGGCAGATGCGCGGCAGCGGCTCTCGCATCTTCTGGGCTGAGCCTAATCTCGAAGAGGGCCTGATTAAGCACACCCTGGTTCACGAAGGTATTCCCCTCGTTGTTCTCTTTTCCGAAGCCCGTGAGTTTGTGCAGATGCCTGATGGCGTCGATCTTGGCTCCCCTGTTCTCGTCCTGGGTGATGAGCTTCCG
This sequence comes from Chloroflexota bacterium, assembly GCA_003228115.1. Lineage (GTDB taxonomy): Bacteria > Chloroflexota > Dehalococcoidia > Lucifugimonadales > SAR202-VII-2 > SAR202-VII-2. The sequence continues at coordinate 1,062 of QEVV01000013.1, read as the reverse complement.
CAACTCCAGGATGCTTAAGGGCAGCAACATCGCGACCTGAGAGGCTAAGACCCCGGGCTGAAGGACGGCCTTGTGGGAAACGATGGCTTCAGCGAAGGCCGGGTTCGCCTTCTTGTGTCTCTTGGTCCATGAGCGCTCCTTGCCAATGGCAGCTGCTGTTGCTGCCTCTGTCTTGTGGACCGGCAACATGGACAGGAAGTCTTTCTCATCCTGGCTGAGGGTATCCCAGCCCGGCGTTTCAGACATGGCTTGGTCCCGGGCCTGCTAGAGGGCAAGGGTCAGGTGTTTCTGGAGTATGGCTGGGTGTCTGCTTGGCCTTGGCATACCCCCACCCTAGCAGGCCCTCTCCTGCCCGCCCATGAGCCCTGCATCCGTGACTAACGCCCCCCTTGCATGCACCCCATAGCTCTTCCTAGCCTTCCTGCTAGGGAAAACACAAGCCGACTGTCAGCGAGTACAGCATGTACACGCCAAGTGGTGATGACTACGATGGACACAATCATTAGGAAGGGAGAGGTCATGAAACTCTTGAAGACTCGGTTCTTTGTACTGGCCGTTATCGTCCTGCTAGCGGCAACTCCTCTAGCCGCCCTTGCACTCCAGACGGCTTCATCGCCAGGACAAGGGATTGGTGAGAGTGCCCTACCTACACCCACGCCGGGAGCGCCGCCGCAACCTACGGCCACGCCAATGCCGACACCTACGGCCACACCCACGGTGGATGGAGGAGGCCAGAGAATCCAGGAAACATCGGTGGAGGCCTTGAACGAGACCTTCCCACTACCACAGACAGGGGCAGATTATTCGGTGGTTGGGTCCGTGGAACTGGAGGCCTGGGATAGAGTTGAGGTGCGTTACACGCCCAGATTCAGCGAAGGAACCACAACAATAACCACCCTGGACAGCAGTAGGGATGTGGGCAAGTACACATCGGTAACCACTGGGGCTGATGGGCTGGGTCTCATCAGCTACTACGACCACACCAACCAAGACCTGAAAGTAGCCCACTGCTCCAATGCTGCCTGCACAGAGGCCACGATAACCACCCTGGACAGCGAAGGG
>QEVV01000012.1 GCA_003228115.1 Chloroflexota bacterium | reverse complement strand
CTCCTCGAGTTCGGTGGAGTCCCTGTCGATTCGGGCACTCCGGATGGCCGAGGATTTGGCGTGAACCAGGACATCCATCTCTGGCACCGATAGGTCGATGGTCTTCAACTCCGCCTTCAATACGGCGTAAAACCGCCGCAGCTCTCGATCTGCGTACTCTTGTGGGTCCATGCCGAGAGCGCCACGCCGCATGACTTCCGGGGTAATAGTTACGTTGGTTGGCCTCGTGTCCATGCCTAGCTCCCGCAAGAAGATGGGGAGCCACAGTAGCGGAGGCTTCGGGATGATGACAAGGGGCCGTTGTCAGGCCATGGACTCAGCGGGGTAGGATGCTTTATGCCCCCTTTGGGGCACCCTCGGGGACTCCTAATAGGCCGGGGTGTTGAGGCAACGAAGGCTCTAGTAAATGCAGTCACTCACATCGGGCAAAGGATGAAATGGCGGAACTAAGAGCCAATGGCCCTTACGTTTGGATCACCTGGCTCACGAGGCTCTTAGTGGGAGAAGCCTCCTGCGAGTGGGCCGCTTGGTTCCAAGCACAGCACGAATCATGGAGTTGGTCGAAGGTGCCCAGTTCGTTTGACCACGTTGGGTGGCAGCTAGCCCACACGGCAAAGCTCAATACAGTCCATGCGGAGTTAGAGGCCGAGGGCCTGACGGTTTCCTTGGAGCGCCAGAACGCCTTCACGCTGAAGGGAAGGGCTATCGCCATCGGTGGCAAGCCAGACCTCATTGCCAGGTCCACCGAGGGGGCAATCGTGCTGGATGTGAAAACGGGAAAACCCAGCGCATCACACGCAGTCCAAGTGATGGCCTACATGTACGCTGTTCCACGCGCCCTGCCTGAATATCGGGGCCTCCCTTTGGATGGCAGGCTTGTGTATACCGACCACGAAGTCGAGATACCAGCCTCAGCCATAGACAGTGTCTTCGTGGACAGTCTCACCAGTTTACTTCGTCGCCTTGGTGCCGCTGACCCAGCGAGGAAAGTACCCAGTACGGCAGAGTGCGGGTTTTGCCCGATCACACAAAGTGACTGTCCGGAACGGCGAGTGCATCAGGAGGACGTGCCGGGCGAAACAGAGGACTTCTAGCCCACGGGATCGTTGGGGGAGGGGGGGCCTTGTATATACAAAACAGGGGCTTGGCTCAGATGGCCCGATAGTCCAGGTTCACAAATTTAGCTATTTCAAGAACGCCCAATATATCGCTACTTGTCACCAGGCCTCTTCCATCACTCAGTGCCGATGCCATAGCGAGCCGTCTCAGGTGCTTCTGCATTCGGAAGCCGTGAAGCGGGGCATACAGTCCGCGAGCCAACACTTGGGATTCGGTTGCAAGTCGGTTTCCCATGGCCTCAGGAATTTGACTATTAACTGAATGCAGTTTGATGCGTTTCTGACTAGTTTGCCTCTGTACGGTCAATCATCAGGAAAGTAGGTTTCCACTAATAAAATTTAGTATTCTTTGATTTCTTGCCAATACGAAGTCAGTCATATTTTCTTTATATAATCGATAATCTTGAATATTATCTGGTAATGCAGGATTGTCAAAACTTACAAAAGGAAGATAGAACTTAATTGATAAATAATCATCCTTGACTAAATCTTGGAGAAGAAAGAAGTCGACGTATCCTTGAAAATCCTGAAACAGACCAAAGAATTCATTGTATCTCTGTAAAGTGTCACTTAGTGGATTGCCCTCATTAAAGTAATGACGCCGTATACATTCTAAAGTGAGGTCAAACCTATCTTTGACTTTGTGATTAATCCCTCTCGAGCCATTAATGGTCATTTTGTTATCAATTTTATTGGATGGGAAAACGATATATCCACCTATCGTGCTACATGATGCGAAGAAGGCATCCATTTCATGTGAAGGAATCTGGTTAACAATATCTGACATACGTTTTTGTCTACTGTATGTATGCCCTATTGCATCACTTGATAAAAAGAACTCCCCCAGTTCAGATTTATGATGAAGATAAACCTTTGTAGTTGTATCTGTTAAATTGAAACCAAACCCATTTGGCAAAGACTTGCTCCAAAGAAGTTTATGATATCTACGCAGTGTTGGACTGAAGGTATCAGGGTCTTTGCCAGCCGGTGTGTCAGAATAAAAATCGAAATTAGTATCTATTAGACTACTCATGCTTATATCATTTCTCCCAAGAGCATCCTCGCTATTCACCTGCTAGCCTAATAGCTTACTCTAGATGATTAGTGAATCTGTGGGCATAGAGACATATCCCCCACCTACCTCACCACAGCCTTATAAGCCTACAACGCCCTCAGCGATGCTACCTTGGAGACTGGAACAAGCGCCCCTATTGGTGGGTACAGATGCCCCCAGGTTAGCCGGGCGGTGCGAAGTGTTTTGCGACACGGCCAACTTATATATAAGAGCATGTCGCATTCTGGCCATGACCTCTGAGGTAATGTTGAGTTTAGTGGTCTGTGGTTCCATAGCGGGCTCCTCGACAAGGATGGGATGAACACCCTAGCCAAGGTCCGAGTGAAGAGGAAGAGGCTGATGGCAGACCGCCAAGGGCCTGTGGGGGGCTGCGCAAAGAAGGCAAAGCCAAGCCCACTTGTCGTTCGCCCTAACTGGTGCGATCAACTTCTTAGGAAGAATTCGCCTGCTGGAGCTGGGGTAGGGTCGTGGAAAGCGGGCCATCTTTTCAGCCATCTCGTGCACCTCCTCTCCGCTGGGCGTCGGCGCAATGTCGGCAGCCGTGACACTCCCGGCAACGGATTGACTTTCCACAGCCGGGACAAGCCGGTGTGCTCACGTCAGCTTGGTCCCAGGCGTCACGAAGGCAGCTGCAAGCCGTGTTCACAAGCCGGAGGGTTGGAGGGTTCGGAGGCATTTCCCTTACCCCCTCCCTGTGTGCGCGCGAGCGCACGTGTGGGGAGGATGGGGCTAGAATCTCCGAACCCTCCAGTTTAGCTTTGGAATTGGGTTTCAAACCCTCCAAGCCTCCCGCCTCTGTGGGCTCTTCCGGTGCCAAAAGTCCGATTCCGTACCATATTGCAACTCCGGACACCTTCTTTTCGTAGCCTCGGTCACTCAGTCGGGTTGACAAAGCCTTCTGTGTCCACGGCTTGATGGTTCCTTGCTCCGCCGCCCATGTCCTGTAGGCCATGAAGAGCTTGCTCGACTGAACGTGCGCAGCCTCGTCTAAGACGCAGTTCTCCTAGATGAAGTGCCCCAGGTCGTCTTGCTCCTCCCGGTACTTCAACGTGGCTGCTTGGACTACTTCGGGTGGCCGCTCTCCTGTGGCGTAGTAGAAGATGGCCCCCTGTACCAGCCAGGCCAAAATCCCTTCCGCCTCTTGCTGGAGCTTCTCTGGTAGTTGCGGGTCGGCGTTGTCGCCGTGAAAGCTCCGATCGAAGGGGATAAGCCGCATCCTGCGCCACAAGCCGCCGTCAGTGCCGATAACGTTCGGCCTGTGGTTCGTCAGGAGGAACAACTTGTGCGTAGGCTCGAATTCCCAAGGATCCTGCCGCATCCTGCGGCCTTTCAGCGGATCGGCTCCGGTGAGGCGCTTTATGAGGCTTTCCGCCAGCTTGGCGCTCTCCTCTAGCTCGGATGAAACAACAATGCGCTTGTTGTAGAGGTCGGCTATCTTGGTCGGGTGAGAATCGCCGCCGTCGTCGGGACGGAGGACGAGGTTTTCGGCCGCCACGGATGCGTAATCCGGCCCAGCGGCGGTCCTTACGCAGTTAATGAGTGTCCCTTTACCGTTTGCCCCGAAGAACCCGTGGAATATAGGGAGAATGTGCTCCCTCACGGAGCCAGTAATCCCCAAACCAAGTAATCGTTGGAGATAGTCCGCTAGATCAGGGCGGGGTTCCGCCTGGGCGTCGGCCGTGATCTCGTCAATGAACTGCCTAAACCGTGGCGCTGGGGCGTCTGGGGTATAAGGAACCGGAGTACAGGCGGTTATGAGGTCGGCGGGATCGTTCGCCTTCGTAGAGCCGTCTCTCAGGTCTACTGTGGTTCCTGGGGTGTTCAGTAGCCAGATGCCTTGGTTGAGCTTGCGGAACGTAGTAACAACCTCGCTGTGGTGGCTGGCTAGGTCGAGAACGCTTGTCTGCACCCGCCGCTGTTGCAGGGAGTGCCCAAACTTGCCCATCACCTTCGCCATATCTAAGCGCCCTTGGTTATCCTGGGAAGCCTCCAATGCGAAGGCCTCCTCAGCCTCCTTCAGGGTGTCTGCCGCCTCGGTCACGAACAACTCTACCGTGCGCCACAGGAGGCGATACACGCCGCCTTCGACGTCCTCTTTCCAATGGCTACCCGTCCAGAGATACCAATTTTTCCACTCGGCCACGAAAAGGATTGCCCCTTTATGTTCCGCAACAAAGCGATGGGCCGCTCCGGTCTCCGAGAGCCGGATTGTCCATTCGAAGGGCGAACCCTCTCCGTAACTCGCTCTGCTGTCTCCAAAAACCGGTCCATTGGCCACGACGGGGATAGCCTCGGCGATAGTGGCGGGGTCAGGAACGCAAAGTGGATCTTGCGGCGGGGGAAGCGTAGTCATGGCTGTTCCTTAGCCGCGCTGCTCGGTTATCAAGCCCTCGACGAAGGCCCGCACATCCCCTGCCGGGTAGCGAATGGACCGGCCTAACTTCAGGGGTACCAGCCGCCCCTCGCGCCAGAGCTTTCTGAGCGCGCTCCTGCTCACGGACAGTGCCTCTCCAACTTCTTTCTCCGTCAATAGCAATGGGGTCGTGCTCACTTCATACCTCCAGACATGCGCTGTTGACACGCTATTAGCGTCTAAGTACAGTCAATCATGAGTTATGGTACATAAGCTAGACCTACAGAGGTACAATAAATGCAGGCACGGATGAGAGGGAGGCCAAGGCTACCGGACGACGTGAGGCTAAAGATTGTACAAAAAAGGGCGAGGTCGCCAGGGTCTCCGCCATCAATTGACGTGATCCTCCGTGAGCTAGACGAGGAGGCTGGCGACGACGGATACCGGCCTAGTCGCGGGTCGGTCCAAAACGTAGTCCACCAATGGGGAAAAGAAGTTGAGGCTATTAGGGATCGTGAACTGCCCTTTCAGTGGCACCAGCTCGAAAAGGCGGGGATTCCTTGGGAGGCGGGGGAATGGGTCGGGAGGTGCGATGCCGCACGAATAAAGGGTTACATAGACCTCGTTGGGGAGGGGCGCGTCGATATAGAGTCCCTTCAAAGTTTTTCCAAGTTTACGAATCGACTCGCTCGCTGGTGCTGGCGGGTCCACCTTGTAGCGCCCGATCTTCCCCCAATAATCGCATTGGAGATGGCGCGGGCCTACGACCAGGCCGAGATGGCCCACGACCTGCTACCTAGCCACCCTCCCATGCAGACAGACGTCATCGACGGGTGGCTATCCTTGGTGGGCGTTGGTCCCAAGCACGACGAATATAAGGAGCGCAAGGCCCTCTACATCAAGGCAGTCGAGGCGCAGCTAGTTCCGCGAATGACGGTGTCGGCCGGGTTCCAAGAGGTACAGCAAACGTCGGATCTCACCGGTCTTACCACAACCACCGGCGGTCTATGGCCCCTCCAACAGACGGGCGCCCTTATCAACCGCTTGCAGTTAATAGGGGAAATCAGTAAAGAGGAGGCTGATGAATGGAGGAACGCGTTAATGGGGCGCGAGACCACACAGGAGGAAAGCGATGGCAAAGCGACGAGGAAATAGCGAAGGCAGTATTTACCAGAGGAAGGATGGCCGGTGGGCCGCTAGCATCACCCTGTCCGACGGCAATCGTAGGAGCTATTACGGTCGCACGCGACTGGAGGCCAGCGACAAGCTCAAGGAAGCGCAAAATAAAGTGAGCGCCGGCTTACCTCTTGGGGGCCTACGCCTTCGAGTTGGTTCGTGGTTGGAGAATTGGCTTGAAATTGCCAGCACCCGAGTTAGGCCGCGCACCCTGATTCGCTACCGTGAAATTGCTAAGTACCACCTGATTCCGCGCCTAGGTCGCAAGGTGCTGTCCCAACTCACCCCAGCTGACGTGGACCGAGCTATTAGGGATGCACTAGCTTCCGGTCAAAGTCCCAGGTCTGTAGCCCACCATCGGGCAGTCCTTCGCACAGCTCTCAACGCCGCAATGCGGGACGGCCATGTAGGTCGCAACGTCGCATCGCTGGCCAGTGCCCCTCGCGTCCCAGAGCGTGAATACCAACCCATCACCCAGGCTCAGGCCAAGGCTATCTTGGAGGCCATGCGTGGGGATCGCCTAGAGGCGCTATTCACTGTCGCCCTAGCCTGTGGCCTTCGCCAAGGTGAGGCACTAGCCCTCAGGTGGACGGACGTGGATCTTGAAACAGCCTCCATTTCCATCCAGCGGACGTTGCAGCGTATTGAGAAGGATTGGAAGTTCATGGAACCCAAAACCAGGAGTTCCCGACGAACCATCACAGTTCCTGACCCGGTCGTGAAATCGTTGCGGGAGCACCGGGCTCGCCAGGCAGAAGAACGCTTGATGATGGGTGGGGACTGGCAGGGGGGCCAATGGGGAAACCTCGTCTTCACTAACAGAGGCGGTGACCCTCTAAGCGGCTTCCATGTAGGTCGGCGTTTCCGAGCACTGCTAAAATTGGAAGGGCTGCCTAAAATGCGTTACCATGATCTTAGGCACGGCGCCGCCAGTCTCTTAGCCGCAATGGGGGTTCCCCCCAGAGTCGCCATGGAGATGCTGGGGCACGCCGATATTAGTACGACCATGCGCATTTACGCACACATCGCCCCGGAGTATCAGAAGGACGCTGCGCAGCGCATCACCAACGTGCTGTGGGGAGAGGGTTGAAGCTGGGTTGCTGTCAGATTTGCTGTCAAACGGCTCTCGACATCACATAGCAGAGACCGAATCGTGACTACAAGCCACCGTAGCTCAGTGGTAGAGCAGCGGTTTCGTAAACCGCAGGCCGTGGGTTCGAATCCCCCCGGTGGCTCCAGTTTCCAAGTACAAAGCGAGGCCCTTGGGACTGCCTGGGGGCCTCGCTTCTTGCGGAAGGTCTATATCAAAGTTTAAGTAGCTCGGGGTCAACCCTAGCTCTATGAGTCAATATGCTCAACGCCACCAATGTTAGCAAAGCTTTCGGAGACAGAGTCCTTTTTAGTGGCCTTAACCTCAATGTCCTGGCAGGGGACCGCATTGCCCTCATAGGCCCCAACGGTTCCGGCAAGACCACCCTTTTGGACATCCTAGCTGGTGATGCCGCCCCGGAAACTGGGCGCATATCCAGGCAACGGGATGCGACGGTGGGGTACCTCAGGCAAGAAGTTGACCAGGTTTCCGCCAAGACTCTGCTTCAAGACGTGGTTGAGGCGTCGACAGAGGTTATTGAACTCAGCAACAAGATCGCCGCCGCTCATGAAGCTCTTTCGTTGGAGAGTGGCTCCAGCGGCCAAGGTGAGACCTTGCGGCAACTCAGTCAGCTAGATATGGAACTGGAGGCAGCCGGCGGAGGGTTCAGGGATCACGAGGCCAAGGCAATCCTTTCTGGATTGGGCTTCAAGGAAGCGGACTTCTCGCGGCCTCTCCGCGAGTTCAGCGGTGGTTGGCTCATGCGTGCAGCATTGGGAAGGCTACTGTTTACCGACCCCGATGTATTGCTCTTGGACGAGCCAACCAACCACCTGGATCTTGATGCAAACCTCTGGTTCGAGAAGTATCTCAAGTCATTTCGGGGAGCAGCGATTGTAACCTCCCACGATCGGGCGTTTCTCAACCAGGTAGCAACTATGGTGCTCGCAATCGAGCCGGGTGAGACCGTTGTCCTCAGGGGTGGCTATGATGACTATCTTGTTGCCCGGGCGCTTTCTCTCGAGGTCAAACAGGCAACTGCGGCCAGGCAGGATCGAGAGGTAGAGAGGCAAGAGCGCTTCATCGAGCGCTTTCGCTACAAGGCCACCAAGGCCCGTCAGGTGCAAAGCCGCGTGAAGCAGCTTGAAAAGGTGCAGCGAGTTCAGCTACCAAGAGCGACCAAGCGAGTTCATTTTGCTTTTCCAGAGCCAGCCCGTAGCGGCATAGAGGCCATTCGCCTTATCAATGTCAGCAAGTCCTACGGTGACCTTGCTGTCTATCGCGGCCTCAATTTGACTCTGACGCGCGGGGATAGGGTGGCTCTGGTGGGGCCCAATGGCGCTGGCAAGACCACGGTGCTCAAGATTCTTGCTGGTGTCTTACCCTTTGAAGAGGGCGAAAGGAAGCTTGGCTACAACGTAACCACGGGCTATTACGCCCAGCATGTGCTTGAGCTTCTAAACCCCGCCAACATGATGATCGACGAGCTTCGTCAGGTTGCGCCTGAACAGTCGGATAACAGCCTGCGGAATATCCTTGGTGGCTTTCTTTTCAGTGGCGACGATGTGCGCAAACACATAGCGGTGTTGTCTGGGGGCGAGAAGGCGCGAGTGGCCTTGGCCAAGATGTTGGTTCAGCGAAGCAACTTGCTACTCATGGACGAGCCGACGAACCACCTCGACATTGCCTCCAGAGAAAGTCTTGCTGATGCTCTCAGCGACTACAGCGGCACCCTCTGCTTCATAACCCATGACCGGACGCTAATCCGCCAGGTCGCCACCAAGATCATCGAGATCAATAGCGGCCGGCCGGTCTTGTTCCCAGGCGACTACGACAACTACCTGGAACAAAAGGAAGCGGAAAACGCGAAGACGAACGGCAGAAGCAACGGGGCAAAGAAGGGCTTCGGAAAAGCAAAAGGCGCTGAAAATGATTTCAAGCGCACTCTGAGCAAAGAGGCTCGCAGGCTTGCAGGCAGGATAAAGGAAGTCGATGCCAGGCTGGTGGCCCAAGAGGCCCAGATAGCAAAGTTAGAGGCGTTCTTTTCGAATCCCGCCTACTTTGAGGACCGGATTCAGGTTGCGCTCTCGGGGGAGGAGCACCGGGTCCTCAAGACAGAGACTCAGGCACTCTGGGAGGAGTGGGAAGGGCTAACACTTGAGGCAGAGAAAGTTGGCGATCAACTCGCCGAGCTTGAAGCCAGCTAGGCGACAGCAGCTACCCAATTCGCCCAGAAGTTTCCCCTCCGCTTCCGATTTCCCCTCAAGCTCGCAGGCTGGTTCCTTGCCGTTCTCTATGCCTGGAGGATTTCGGCTGGCTTCGAACGGGGGAATGCAGCACCTTGCTCGATGAAAACCAATCTTTTAGCAAAGGATCCTTATGCCCGCTCCTGCCGCTTCTTCCTCTCATTCAACTGAGGTAGCCTTGCTGGAGGGTCCTGAGCCCCGCACCGGTGGGCTCAAGCAAGCTGCCCGCACCGTCTTCGACATGATTCGGGGGTTCCGAGCGCTTCACTTCGTGGGCCCTTGCGTAACCGTTTTTGGCTCAGCCCGGTTTCCTGAAACCCATCCCTTTTACGACCTAGCGCGCCAGGTGGGGATGGAGTTGGCCAAGGCTGGTTTTACGGTTATGACTGGTGGAGGGCCAGGAGTCATGGAGGCTGCAAGCAGAGGGGCGAAGGAGGCTGGGGGGCCTACCGTAGGCTGCACCATCCAGCTTCCCACAGAGGAGGCGGTCAGCCCGTACCTAGATACTTCCGTCGAGTTCCGCTACTTCTTCATACGCAAGGTGATGCTGGTCAAGTACTCATTCGCTTTCGTCGCCCTGCCTGGTGGATTCGGGACTCTTGACGAGATCTTCGAGGCCGCCACGCTAATTCAAACAGGCAAGATCAAGGATTTCCCCATCGTGCTGATGGGGTCGTCTTTCTGGGGCCCAATGCTGGCTTTCATGCGAGATACCCTGGTCAGAGAGGGCACTATCGACCTTGCCGACCTAGAACGACTCATTGTCACCGACTCGCCTGCGGAGGCAGCAAAGATTATCCGGGATACGGCGATCAGCAGGTTTGGGGTTCGTTACGCAGATCGGCCCAAGCGCCGACGCATTCTATTTGAATAGTCTGCGTTTCGCAGGATGCTGGTTGGTGACAACGCCATGCAGATTTTATTTTGCTGCCTCGCTATGCCTCGGTGGGTGTCAGGTTCGATGATGGTCTGTTATTCTCCGCGTCGAGCTTCACGGGCTTGAAGCTTCTCGATATAAGAATGTCAGCCCCAAACAGGAGAAAACATGGCTAACGAATTGACGGGAAAGGTTGTTATTGTCACCGGTGCAGGAAGTCCCGTGGGAATGGGCAGGTCCATGAGCCTATCCTTGGCGAGGGCTGGGGCCAAGGTTGCCATGATGGACATTGATGGCAAGGGATTGGACGACACAGAGGCGTTCGTTCGCAGCAACGTCCCCGACGCCGCACTCAAGACCATTGTGGCCGATGTGACAAGCCCTGAGGACGCAGAACGCGTGGTGGCAACGACCCTGAGCGAGTTTGGGGGGCTTCACGTCCTGATCAACAATGCAGGCACTAACCAACTCAACGTTGGGGCAAGCTCCACGACCTTCGAGCCTTTTTGGACGGTAACCCCTGCCGGGTGGGCCAGAGTCGTCGCCGTCAACTTCAGCGGTCCCTTCTATATGACCAGGGCCGCAATGCCTCATTTGTTAGAGCAGAAGTGGGGCCGCATTATCGGCGTCACCACCAGCCTGGACACCATGATCCGCGTGTCCATGTCTCCGTACGGCCCGTCCAAGGCAGGGCATGAAGCGCTGGTTGCCACAATGGCTCAGGATATGGAGGGCACGGGCGTCACGGCCAACGTTCTGGTACCGGGTGGTCCGGTGAACACCAACCTGTTGCCTCCTGACACGCACTTCGATCGGCAGAAGTTGATCCAGCCAGACGTCATGATGATTCCCGTTATTTGGCTGGCTTCTGAGCAGTCGGATGGCATTAACGGGCGCCGCTTCATCGCCTACGAATGGGACGAGAGCCTGCCACTCGCTGAGAGAATGGAGAAGGCTAGCGCACCAGCCGCATGGCCGCAGCTTGAGTCGAAGGCCATTTATCCGGCCTAGCCACATGTTGCTGTGTGCGCGGTTAGAGTGACACTCGGTGCGGGGTTGAGTTCCTAAGGGCGGCGTGACCGCTGAACGCCGCCAGTCGCTCCGGGCTTTTTCCCTCGCAGAGGCGGGCGACCAGGGGGGCGGGTTCTTGGCGCAGCCGGGCGTCTCCGCGGGGTAAGCGTCGCTGTCGGCTGGGCTTGCTGGCGTGGCTCAGCTTCAATTTCCGGAAGGTCCTTGAAGAGCTTGCGTATTTCGTCAATCGTCAGCTCTTCAACTTCTCCGGTTGGCAGCCGCCCCAGCATGAGGGAGTGGATACGTACCCGGTGAAGGTTCGTAACCTCGCGGCCCACGGACTTGAGCATGCGCCGGACGTGGTGGTTGCGCCCCTCATGAATGACGAGGCTATACCGAAGCCCTCCGGTTGCGGGAAGCGATTTGACCTTGGCTGACGTTAGGTGCTCTCCGCCGATGTCCACTCCTCGCTCAAGGGCATGCTTCTGACCGTCGGTGAGAGGTTCCTCCACGGCCACCAGGTATTCCTTCTCCACTTCGAATCGAGGGTGGCTCAGACGAAAGGCTAGGTCGCCGTCGTTTGTCAGCAGCACGAGGCCGGTCGATAGAGCGTCCAGACGGCCGACAGGAAATAGGCGCAGACGTGCGTATTGGCGCGGAATCAGGTCGGTTACCATGCGTCGGCCATGCTCATCAGACGTGGTGGAGATAATCCCACGGGGCTTGTTCAGTTTCAGATAGACCTTCTGCTCCAAGCCGCGTACCACCCTACCGTTCACCTTTACTATGTCGTCTGGCTCAATGGGTGTGGTGGTGTCCTCAATGAGATGGCCGTTCACACGGACTCTGCCGTCCACGATGAGCTTGAAGCATACGCGGCGCGAGCCGACGCCAGTGGTGGTGAGGAAGCGAAGAAGGGGCTGCATGGGTGCTGGAAACCTCTGTATGTAGACTGAGAATGTTCTTGTATTATACGCCTCACCTGGGGCGGTCAGTCTCGCAGCATCTTGGTTGACACTCATGAACGCGGACGACTATAGTTCAACCGTCCTTTGGGGGGACGCGCGGGTGCGTGCATTCGTGCGTTTGCAAGGGCGCATGTTCCAAAAATGCATGGGCTCGGTAGCGGGCATGATTGAGCCTTGCTGTCCAGCGTCAACGCCCAGCGCCTAGGAATATCTGAAGGCAAGTTACCACCACGATAACGGACACAGGAGGATGACATGACAACGAAGACGGCTCCGCCCATTGTTGATGCAGACGGCCACATTATTGAATCTCTCGATGATATGTTTGAGTTTCTTGACCCTGCTATCCAGAAGACGCTGACTGGCGGTGGCGTGATAGGACAGGCCATGCAGCTGAGCAAGGGAAGTCTGTTCGGGACCCTGGACGGAGTCCATTTCACCAACGTCAGCGGGGGAACCTCCAGTGCTGCCGTGGAAAGAGGCAGGATCAACGCCAGCGAACACCGGGCCGGCTCTGCCGAGGACTGGATTGCGTTGCTGGACAAGTCACCGATAGAGCGAACGGTGTTGTACACCACCGAGGGCCTCCAGGTTGGGAAGCTCCGCAACAACGACTATGTTGTTAGCATGTGCCGCGCCTTCAACGACTACATGGCCAACTGTTACAGAAAAAAGGACTCCAGGATCCACCCGATGGGGCTGCTTCCCATGCAGGACCCTTCACGGGCTGTGCTGGAGTTGAGGCGCATTGTCAAAGAACTGGACATGCCTGGTGCAATGATCCCGTCTACAGGACTGGACTTGCATCTAGGGCACGAATACTTCTGGCCGGTATATAAGGAGGCATCTGACCTCGGCTGCGTCCTAGCCATTCACGGTGGGGCAAACGTAAACATCGGGATTAACTCCTTCACTCAGCTGACGCCGTCGAACATCGTGCACCATCCGGTGCCGCTGCTCTACGCCTTCGTATCCTTTGTCTACGACAAGGTCTTCGAACAGTTCCCAGACATGCGTGTTGCCTTCCTGGAGGGTGGCTGCGCTTGGCTGGCCCTAGCCCTGGACAGGATCCAGCGTGCCGCAGAGTTCACCGGCGCACCGCCCCGCCCAATTGAGGAGTACCTATCCAGCGGGAAGGTGCTGATAGGCTGCGAAGGGATTGACCCAACGCTGCCCTACTTGGCTGGGCGGGTCGGCATCGATTCCTTCGCCTACTCCTCAGACTACCCACATGAGGTGGATTTCCAGGCGGCCATGGAAGAGATCGACGAGACCTTGGAGACTGACGTGCTATCGGAAAGCGACATTGCAGCCGTGCTGGGCGGCAACGCTCGGAAGTTCTACAACCTATAAACGACCTTTCTGGAGAGACATGTCAGTTCTACTTATTGGAGGGGGCCTCGTAGGTTCCCAGATAGCGAACATCCTGGTTGGTCAGGGCGAAGACCTCACGATTCTGGACTATTCGCCTCAGCCGGATTCGTTGGCGGACAACGTGGACTCCAGCAAGCTGAGGGTTATGCAGGGAGACATCCTGAATCCCCTGGATATCACCAGGGCGCTGAGGGAGAGCAACGCCAACCAAATCATCCACACCGCCGCTTATCCCATGTTGACCATTGGCGCCCAGGAGAATCCCTACGGCGCTGTTCAGATCAACATTATGGGCACGGTCAACGTACTTGAGGCAGCCAGAATCCACGGCGTCGAGCGAGTAGTCGCCGTTAGCTCTGGAGTGCTGGCAATGTTCTGGGCGGGTGGTGAGGACAACGGCGAAAGCGGCAAGGAAGAAGCCTATCCCCGTCCCACTAGCTTTTACGCCACGACCAAGCAAGCGGTGGAAAGCTTGGCCCACAACTACGCCGACTTCTGTGGCGTGGATGTGCGTCTTGTCCGCTATGCAGCAATCGCCGGTCCATGGCGTGGCCGTGGCGGCGGTGGGCCCAGCAACGTGTTCCGCGACATGGTCGAGACTGCCATCCGGACCGGCGAGACCTCAGTGGCCCCCCAGAGTGTTGAATGGGTCTACTCGAAGGACGCAGCCAAGGGTACTGTTCTGGCTCTGCAGGCGAACAACCCGAAGGGTAGGGTCTTCAACGTAGGTACTGGAACCGTCACGACTCCGGAAGACATGGCGGACGCTGTCAAAGCGGCCCTCCCTGCGACCAAAGTCAGCGTGTCGGGGCAGAAGCCGACAGGCGGCTTCGCTGCCGTACCGCTCAGCATGAGCCGGTCCAAGACGGAAATCGGCTACGAGCCCAGCTTCGATATGGCCGGGGCCATCAGGGACTACGCCGAGTGGTACAAGAACCGTAAGCCCTAGGGCGACCGCGACGAAATGAGTGCGAGGATCGTAGTAGGGGCGTTCAACTGAACGCCCCTACGTCTTTAGGCTGCTTAGACTCAAAGGAAAGGAGGTGCCATTATGGCGCAGATGGCAGTTGTGGACGGAGACGGCCACATATTTGAAAACGACGCTGACCTCTTCGAGTTCCTTGAACCTCCCTATCAGGGCAATCGGATAGTCCTTGCCTTTCCCTTCTTTCCCACATTGGACGGCTATCACCGCGGCGCATTGACCGCCAGGCGTGGTTTGTACGTCGGTGACTTCTCAGTGACGGCAAAGACCTGGCTCGACTTCATGGACGAAGTGAACGTGGAGTCTACGGTCCTCTATCCATCAACTGGGCTCAGCTACGGTCTTATTCAAGACCCGGTCTGGGCCGTGGCGGTCGCTAAGGCCTACAACAATTGGCTCAGCGAGCGCTTTCAGAAGGAGAGTGACCGACTGAGAGGGGTGGCTTTGATACCGCTTCAGAACGTGCCAGAGGCGGTCAAGGAGCTACGCAGGGCCGTTACCGAGCTGGGCATGATCGGTGCCGTGCTCCCCGCCAATGGCGGGGATCTTGGCGTCCGCAAACCTCTTGGAGACCCCGAGTTCTGGCCCATCTTTGAAGAAGCCGAACGCTTGGACTGCGCCCTGGCCGTTCATGGAGCGCCGTCCCAGGGCATTGGCCTCGATTTGTTCAACCGGTTCGCTTGTTCCATGGCGCTGGAGCATCCCTTCTCCCTGATGATCCAGATGACAAGTATGGTCTTTGAGGGTGTATTTGAGCGCTTTCCAGCCTTGCGGGTCGGTTACTTGGAGGCCGGCACCGGGTGGGTGCCCTACATGATGGACAGATTGGACCGTCAGCACGAGGTCTCAGGGCTGGAGAAGGGAGGTCACACGGAGTACTCCGACTGGATGAAGAAGACGCCCAGTGACTATGTGAAGGGCGGCAAACTGTTCTTCTCCTGCGAGGGTGGTGAAGAGAGCCTGCGCTATGCAGTGGAGCGGTTGGGGAACGAGGGCCTGATCTTCGCTTCCGACTTCCCTCACGAAAACGACGCCACTCGATGCAAGCATGAAATCGATGAGATGCTGGAACGTCCGGATCTTTCGGATGAAACCAAGCAGAAGATATTGGTGGACAACACCGTCAGGTTCTACGGTCGATAGGGGCGCAGCTCTGTCACTGGGCACGGCCCCGGAATCAGCTAACACTGGATGCGGTCAGCTAACCTTGCTGTGAGACAAACGTAGGGGCGTTCAATTGAACGCCCCTACGCCCCATTCTTGACTACCTTCCCAACATCCGCGTCGTTCGCTAGCGATCAGAGGGCGTAAATAAACGGCTTCTGCCAAACGACGGCTACGCTTGCCGGCCCAGGACGGCGAGAAGCCGCGTCTGAAGGTCAGTTTCCGCTGGGAGCTGAAGGGAGGCGGCGAACGCGCCGCTGCCCGCCGCCATCTGTGCGACATCAACTGCTATGGGGTAGCAGGCCTCAACCAATTCGGGGTCTAACGTTGTGTTTTGGCCCGTTGCCTTAGCGACATCCCATCCATGAACTAGGTTGTCCAAGAAAAGTTGCCCGGAATACTCAGATCCAGGGAAGTCACCAAATGACAGGTGGCAAGTCGCTTCCATTGCACCCGGAACAGCGACCGCATCCGTGGCGGCAGCGACCGCACCCTTCTAGTCCCCGGCAGGGTCGTTGGTTAGCAAGTTGCCGTCGAAACGGTTGCCCACCTTCTGAGCCGAAGCCATGGCCCGGAGGTAGAGATTGGGTTGATCAGCCATAAAGAAGTCTCCTTTCTTGCGTGTTGTGATTGCCGAGTATATCGGCCCGTGCCGTCGCCAGCAAGGCGAGGCTGACGCTAGCTGAAGCGGCCCGTAATGTAGGCCTCAGTGCGCTCTTCTTTCGGGTTGGTGAATATCTGAGACGTTGGTCCGTACTCGACGAGATATCCGCTGCGCTCTTCGGACACCATCAGGAAGGCGGTGTAGTCGGATACACGTGCTGCCTGCTGCATGTTGTGGGTGACGATAATGATCGTCACCTCCGGGGCCAACTCCCGGATGAGGTCTTCGATGGCAAGTGTGGCGATAGGGTCCAAAGCCGAGGCCGGTTCGTCCATAAGGACAATCTCTGGCTCCACTGCTAAGGCTCGGGCTATGCAGAGGCGCTGTTGCTGGCCCCCTGAGAGTTTGAAGGCGCTGGTCCCCAAACGGTCCTTGACCTCCTCCCATAGGGCGGCCCTGCGCAGGGAGCGTTCAACGGCTTCATCCACGTTGCCCTGGTAGCCATTGACCTTCAACCCAAAGGCTACGTTCTGATAGATAGATTTGGGAAAGGGGTTGGGCTTCTGGAACACCATACCGATGCGCGACCTAATTTCGGTGGGGTCCACAGAAGCATCGTAGAGGTTGGTCCCAGCGAACATGACCTGACCGCCCACACGCGCTCCAGGTATCAACTCGTTCATGCGGTTGAAGCAGCGCAGAAGCGTGCTCTTCCCGCAGCCTGAAGGCCCTATGAGGGCCGTAACCTGGTTTTTCTCCACCTCCAGGTTGATGTCCTTCAGAGCCTGGAAACTACCGTACCAGACGTTCAAGTTCTTGACGTTGATGGCGATTTCAGCGACTTCAGCCACGTTACTCCTCCGATCTGGTCTGGAAGCGGTTGCGTAGGTAGATGGCCACTGCATTCATGGAGAGAAGAATGACCAGCAGAACGATGATCCCCGCTGCGGCGATGCCGCGAAAGTCGTCCCCGGGGCGTGAGATCCAATTGAAGATCTGAATGGGGAGAACGGTGAACCGGTCCAGGGGACTGCCTGGCACGAAGGTCAAGTACACCAAGGCGCTGATGGCAATGACGGGAGCGGCTTCCCCTATGGCCCTGGACATGGCCAAAATTACGCCGGTGAGTATGCCGGGCAGTGAAGACGGGAGGACCACGCCGCGCACGACCTGCCACTGTGTAGCCCCCAGCGCGTAGGCTGCCTGCCGATAAGTATCCGGCACCGCGCGGATGGCCTCCCGCGACGCCAAGATGACAATAGGGAGGATCAGAAGGGCAAGGGTCATTGATCCGGCCAAAAGGCTGCGGCCCAGGTTCATCCAGGAGACGAAGAGCGCTATGCCGAGAAGGCCATAGACGATTGAAGGAACACCGGCCAGATTGGAAATGTTGATCTCAATGATGGTGGTGAACCAATTCTTGGGAGCGAACTCTTCAAGGTAGATGGCTGCGCCTATGGCCAGGGGAATGGTAAGCGCCGCCGTGAGTACCATGAGGTAGACCGTGCCGGTCATTGCTGCAAGGATGCCAGCTTCTTCGGCGTGACGGGATGGATAGTTGGTGAGGAAATGCCAGCTCAGCCAGGGAACTCCTTCTATCAATACCTGGATGACGAGCGTGAGCAGCCCAGCGATGCTCAGAACCACCGCGCTTAGAAACAGCGCATAGAACACCACCCCGGTTATCTTTCGGGCTGTTCGCCTGGGCGTGAAAAGCTGTTCGTGTTGTTTCATGGAATGTTCCTAAGGCCTCTAGTACTTCTCTCGCCACCTGCGAACCACGAAGTACCCCAAGACGTTCATCACAAGGGTCATGATGAACAACAGGAAGCCAACGGCGAAGATCGTCCGAAACTCCAAAGATCCATGCACAGCTTCGCCAAGGGAGACTTGAACGATGTAGGCGGTCATGGTCTGGATGCTCTCCATGGGATTGAGGGTCAGTTTGGGCGTGGCGCCGGCAGCAATGGTAACTAGCATGGTTTCGCCGATGGCCCTGGACAGAGCCAGGATGAAGGCAGCAACGATGCCCGAAAGCGCGGCCGGAACGACCACCCTCAGCGAAACCTGGATGCGGGTTGCGCCCAAGGCGTAGGCCGCTTCCCGCAGAGACCGAGGCACCGCAAGCATGGCGTCCTCGCTGAGAGACGACACCATCGGCACGATCATCAGGCCCATAACGAGACCAGCGCTGAGTGCGTTGAAGACCAGAAGCTCCGGAAGTACCTTTTGGAGCATCGGGGTGACGAAGGTGAGGGCGAAGAAGCCGTAAACGACGGTGGGAATCCCGGCGAGGACTTCCAGAATTGGCTTGATCGTCTTGCGTACCCGCTCGGGGGCATATTCTGAAAGGAAGATGGCTGTAGCCAACCCAACCGGGAGGGCTACAGCAGCGGCTACCGTGGTAATCAACAACGTACCGGCCACGAGGGGCAGCACTCCAAAGGACTGGTAGGGAGGACTGAACAGCGGGGACCACTGTGTGCCAGTAAGGAAGCTCCAGACGGGCACATCCAGGAAAAACTTGATGGCCTCGTTGAGCAGGGTGCCGAGAATACCGAGGGTCGTGAGGACGGAGACGAGGGCGCAAAGGAAGAAGATTCGCTTGACCAGCTTCTCTTGAAACGCAGCGCGCCTTCGGCCGGTACGGCGAAATGCTGATGGTGTGTTGGAGGCTATCGACATTCTGTGTGGGCCATCCTAGTTCTGGCCCTCTGTCGTTGCCGCCGTTGGGATAGGGAGGCCATCGCCCGTGAGCTTAAGCTTGTTACTTGCATAGAGGGCGTCGTCGAGTGGAACGTACCCCACCTCTTCCACGAGGTCGCTTCCCTCATCCATGTAAAACTCAAGGAATGTGAGCACTTCTGGGCGGGCGAGGGAGGCCTCGTTTACGTAGATTAGCAAAGGCCTAACGAGGGGTTGGTATAAGTCGGCGCGGATCGTTTCGATGCTGGGCAGGACGCAACCTCCCCCGTTATCGACGGCAACAGCCTTGAGCTTATCTACGTTCTCGATGTAGTAGGCGAAGCCAAAGTAGCCAAGAGAGTTGCGGTCGCCGTAGACGCCCTGGACAAGGAAGTTGTCACTGGCGGAGGCGAAGTAGTCAGGCCTGCTCGCCTGCGCCTGGCCTACGATAATCTCGGTGAAGAAATCGAAGGTGCCGGAGTCCGTGTCAGGCCCATAGAGGTGGAGCGGCTTGTCGGGCCATTCGGGACGGACCTGATTCCATCTGTCGATAGTGGAACCTGGACTCCAGATGAGTCCCAATTCCTCCACGGTGATGCAGTCAATGAAGTCGTTGCGGGGGTGGACTACAACGGTTAGGCCATCAATCGCCACATCAAGGGCCATGAAGTTGACGCCATTTTCGGTAGCGGCGTCGATCTCCTGCTGCCTGATTGGACGTGAGGCGTCAGCGATATCGAGTTCGCCCACGACGAATCTTTTGAAGCCTCCTCCCGTGCCTGACACACCAACGTTAACGTGGACGCCTGAGTGAACCTTTTGGAACTCCTCGGCTGTCGCCTCACTTATGGGGAAAACTGTGCTGGACCCGTCGATCTCCAGGGTTCCAGAGAGGGTGCTACCCGTTCCCGGGTCGGAGCCCCCGCATGCTGCGGCAAGGGCAAGCAAGACTAGCGAGGCAGGTAGGCAGATGGCGGAGATAGAAGGCAGTCTAATCCTCCCGATATTGGCCACTCTGTGGTTCAACTAGAGTCTACAGGCTGCCAGCACTACGGATTATTAACGGATTGTTAAGAGAGGGTTAGCGCTTGATGAAGGCTTCCCTAATCCCACTTGGTTGCTTCACAGCAATTGGAGTCCGCACAAGAAAAGAGAAAGGCCCGCTTTTAGCGGGCCTTTCTCTTTTACCTAGCTGGCGCTGGGTTCGGGTTACTCTTCAGTCTCAGCGTACTGGTCCTTGAGTTTCTGGATGACATTGGGGTCGGCCAGAGTCGTTGTATCGCCAACGGCACGGCCTTCGGCGATGTCCCGTAGCAATCGGCGCATGATCTTGCCGCTGCGGGTTTTGGGCAGTTCGGCGGTGAAGAATATCTCATCCGGCCGAGCGATAGCGCCTATTTTCTTGGTCACATGCTGCTTCAACTCGGCGGCCAGGGCGTCCGTCGGGTCGATCTCCTTCCTGACGGTAACGAACGCCGCTACCGCTTGGCCTTTGATCTCGTGGTTCTTGCCTATGGCGGCCGCCTCGGCGACGGCGGGATGGTCGACCAAGGCGCTTTCAACTTCCATGGTGCTAATCCGATGCGCAGCGACATTGATGACATCATCGACGCGGCCAAGGAGCCAAAAGTAGCCCTCCTCGTCGGTACGAGCGCCATCCCCAGTGAAGTAAATATTAGGGAACCGGCTCCAGTACTGTTCCTTGTAACGCTCGGGGTCGCCGTAGATAGTTCGAAGCATGGATGGCCAAGGCTTGGTTATAACCAAGAGGCCGCCTTCGCCCCTGCCAACGGGCTTGCCCTTCTCATCGACTACCTCAGCTGAAATGCCAGGGAAGGGCCGGGTCGCTGAACCAGGCTTGAGGGTCGTAACCCCCGGTAGGGGAGTGATCAGAATGGACCCGGTCTCGGTCTGCCACCATGTATCGACAACGGGGCACCGGCCTCCGCCTATGTGCTCCCAATACCACATCCACGCTTCTGGGTTGATGGGCTCTCCCACGGTGCCCAAGAGCCGGAGCGAGGTCAGGTCATGCTTTCGAGGATGCTCCTCTCCCTGCCGCATGAACGCCCGGATAGCCGTGGGCGCGGTGTAGCAGATGGTGCAGCGGTACTTCTCGATGATGGCCCAGAAGCGGTCCCAGTCAGGGTAATCGGGGGTGCCCTCGTACATCACGGAGGTCGCGCCGTTGCTCAGTGGTCCGTAGACCAGATAGCTGTGTCCGGTAACCCAGCCGATGTCGGCGGTGCACCAGTACACGTCTTCTTCTTTGAGATCAAATACGAACTTTGTAGTGGTATAGGCGCCGGTAAGGTACCCGCCTGTGGTGTGAACGACCCCCTTCGGCTTGCCGGTGGTGCCGCTCGTGTAGAGAAGGAACAGCATGTCCTCGCTGTCCATCCACTCCGGCTCGCAGGTAAGGGGCTGGTCTTTTATTAGGTCGTGGTACCAGTGGTCGCGGCCTTCCGTCATCAGGTCGTCAGCCGTACCGGTCCTGCGAACCGTGACCACGGCCTCAATACTGGGCGTCTCGGCGACGGCCTCGTCAACGGTTGCTTTTAGAGGGAAGGAGTTACCCCGCCGATACCCACCGTCAGCGGTGATGACGGCCTTGGCTTGGCAGTCGTTGATGCGGTCGCGGAGGGATTCAGCGCTGAATCCACCGAATACGACACTGTGGGCCGCACCGATGCGGGCGCAAGCCAGCATAGCGATGGGCAACTCGGGGATCATCGGCATGTAAATGGCGACGCGGTCGCCCTTCTGGACGCCAAGGCTCTTCAGCCCGTTGGCGAACTGGCAGACCTCCCGGTGGAGGTCTCCGTAGGTGTAGACCTTCCAGTCGCCTGGCTCGCCTTCCCAAACAATGGCGGCCTTGTTGCGCTTCTTCTCAAGGTGCCGGTCCAAGCAGTTGTAGGAGACGTTGAGCTTTCCTCCGATAAACCACTTGGCGAACGGGGGCTGCCAGTCCAAGACTTGGTCCCAGGGTTTGAACCAAGATAGCTCCCCAGCCATCCTCGCCCAGAAGGCCTCCGGGTCCGCGTCTGCTTCATCGTAGATAGCGGCATCGCTGATCGTTGCCCGCGCTTGAAAGTCAGCAGGGGGCTCAAAGCGGCGGGTCTCATGAAGCAGGGCGTCAATTTTGTCGCCGGATTCGACCATAATTACCTCCGGACGGCGAGCCTGAATGTAGGTGCGCTAAAACGGCAAATGGAGTGCCACTCAGCAGAGTGCCGCCGTGCCTGCGAAAGCGGTTGCAGCGTATCGAATTTGCACAGCCTTGGCAATGACCGGCAGGGGGAAGGTGGGAAGGGGATAGGGCATCCGACGATGGTGCGCTTAGCGCCCATTCTGGTGTAATCTTGCGCTGCCGGTCTCGGGACGGCGTTGAAAGCTAGCAATACATACGGGAGGCACCTCGATGCTAAAAGGAAAGACGGTCGTTATCACTGGCGCGGCCATGGGCATTGGCCGCTACATGTCAGGCACCTTCGCAGATGCGGGGGCCAATTTGGTATTGGCCGACATTTCTCCAACTGACGATGTCGTTGCTGAGGTGAAGGCCAAGGGCGTTGAAGTACTGGCGCTCAAGGTAGACGTCCAAGATGAAGCCCAAGTCCAGGACATGGTCGCCAAAGCCGTTGAGCGTTTTGGCAGCCTTGATGTGATGGTGCCCAACGCCGCCATCGTGCCCCACTTCCGCTGGGGTGTTCCGCTGTGGCCACGGCTGAAGGACATGGAGACGAGCTTCTGGGACAAAGTGATCAACACAACGTTCCGAGGCACAGTCATCTGCACCAAGGCTGCCTTGCCGCAGATGGAGGCCCAGGGCGAAGGTCACATCGTGACGCTCTATGGTGGGGGATCTGTGACGGACCCCGGCGCCGGCTACGTGGTGTCCAAGGAAGCCATTAGGACGTTCTCTCGTTTCATTGCTGAGGAAGAGCGGCCCTACAACGTCTGCGTCGTATGCGTGAACCCAGGTGCAGCCATCGCCACTGAGAACGCTCCGGAAGAAGCGAAGCAGCGCATGCCGGGCCCCGACTTCGTGGGGCAACGGTTCGTGCTGGCCGCCCAGGTTGGCATGGAGATGTCAGGGAAGCTGTTCTCAATGAGCAACGATATGCTGGTAGAAGAACTGCCCAGGCTGTACCAGTAGGGCTTATCCGGCAGCCTAGATTCCCATTATATGATACCCGGAGTCTACCGGAATCACGGCTCCGGTCACGCCGCTGGACAGGTCGCTGCAGAGGTAAAGGGCGGTCTTTGCCACCTCTTCGTGGGTGATGTTGCGGCGAAGTGGCGACCGCTCTTGGTGGGCCTTCTTCATCTCCATGAAGCGGGGTATGCCGCGGGCTGCTAGGGTGTCCAGAGGTCCGGCCGAGATGGCGTTGACCCGGATGTTCTGCGGCCCAAGGTCGGATGCCAGATGCCGGACCTCGTTTTCCAATGCGGCCTTAGCCGTTCCCATCACGTTGTAGCCGGGGAACACCCGCTCCGAGGCCTGAAAGGTCATGGCGATGATGTTGCCGTCCTCGCCACGCTCCAATAGCGGCGCTGCGTACTTTGCGATGGGTATCAGGGAGTAGGCGCTGACCTCCAGGGCCAGGTTGAAACCCGCCCGGGACGTGTTCAAGAAAGCGCCGCCCAACTCATCTCTCTGAGCGAAAGCAAGGCTGTGCACGACGACCGACAGCGCGCCGAAGTCTCCCTCAATTTCGCTGAAGACGTTGGCTATGGCGTCGTCGGTACTGACGTCGCACTCGAAGGTTTTGGCGCCCTCCAATTCTGCTGCTAACTTCTCCGTACCGTCCCGGAACCGCTCGTTCTGGTAGGTGACGGCCATGGTCATACCTGCCTGGCCCAGGATGCGGGCGATGCTCCAGGCAATGCTCCGATGGTTACTCACACCGAAAACGACTCCGAACTTTCCCGACAGATCTATGGTGTACATATGCCTCCAGTTCCGACAACTTTTTTGTGTTAGCCCTGCACCGGCAGGGAGCAAACGCTTTCGTGCGATGAAGTTGAAGCTAACCTTCTTCCTAGGCTACGGCCACCGCCATTCTGAAGCTCTCAGAAGGAAGTCCGGCAGCGCTACATTGTCGACGATGACATCTATGCTTATGCCTAGGGCTATTGCCCCGATTAACGAGATTCCAATACCTATGAGAACACGAGGTTCAAAACTCTCGTATTCCCGGTTGATGATCCAGGCGAAGACGACTCTGAACACCAAGGCCAGCCGCATGATGGGGGCCACGACGGTGACCGGCGCCATGCTGAGGGCCATGTACCGGAACATCTGTGAGAAGAAGACTGCTATGCCGCCGCGCACGAACCAAGGCGACACTTTGCGATCCATACCCCGTACGTGGGCCCATTTCCCCGGCAGCAGCAGTATCAGGCCGATAACCGTGGCGGCAGCCGCGTAGGATATCAACCCACCCAAGAGGCTGAGGTTGGTGTCCCTGAGCCCATATCGAACGAGGATTGGACTGATTGTATATCCGAAGGAGGACAAGATGGCGAATTTAAAGCCTTCCTTAATATTGGGAATGAACACTACTGGCGCATCCTTGGGAGGTACTTCCTTGTGGGCATCGTTGCCGGCTCCCCCGGATGGCGCCTTGATCGGTTCCTTCTTCTTGCCACGGCGCATCATGACCGCTGGTCCGCCTATGATCAGCCCGATTCCCAGGAGCTTGAGGGGAGTCAAAGTGTCACCCAGGAGGACGATGGCCAAAACGAGTGTGAGTAGGAGTTGCATCTGCAGTATCGGTGCTGCCCGGTTGGCGCCCATAGCCTTGCTGGCGCGGTAGTTGCAATAGCGGCCTAGAACGAAGTGGGCGACGCCTGCCGCTGCTAGGGAGAGGGTCTTCAGTACGGAGAGTTCTGAGAAGCTGAAGAACTGGCCGGATATCAGCGAGCCGATAAAGAAAAGCGGCACACCTATCGGAACAGTGATAGCCAACGCCTGAAGGACCGACCCCGTCAGGACCCCGCGGCGGACGCTGGCGTTGTTGAATCCAAACCAAGCAGATCCTACTAAAGCAAGAAACGCTCCCAGCATCTGCTCTTTTCCTCCCGAACGAGGGCCAGTGGGCCGTCCTCTCGTGCCTGCGTGAGTGTAACACAGACCCGGAGGCGTTCCGGGGACGCGAGTTCAGGGAAGGAGAGGTCGGATCAATGAAGGGTTGGTTGCCCAACGGAGAGACAGGTTAGTGGGGGGTGAGGCCTTAAGAGAACGGAATGGGCAATGTGGCTGCCAAGAGGCCACGTCACCGCCATTGCGTTTACGTAACCTTGAATCCCGCAGCTACCCGTTCCCAGGCTTCGGCCAAGAGAGGGACGGTAGCCATTGTCCCAATTTCTTCGGGCGACACCCAACGGCAATCCGAGTGCTCCCAATCCAAGCGTATCTCGCGATCGGGCTCGACTTCGAACAGGAAGGGATGCACCCGCCACAGCCGTTTGTTCTCCTCGTCCGGGGCATCCAGGGGCTTGCCTCTGTGTAGGAGATGGATGTCTCTCGGGCCTAGACCTGTTTCCTGCTCTATCTCGAGGAACGCCTGCTCCATTGGCGTGTCCTCTTCGATATAGCCACTTACGCCAGCCCAAAGGCCTACCTGTGAGCCCACTTGGTCGCTACGGAGGAGCAGTAGGAGTTGACCCTGCCTAATCAGAAAGCAGGTCACGACATCAATTTGCCGGAGGGATGAGCGCATCGGATGCCACAGCGAGGAGTCGAAGGACTAGGGTACTGCGTCGCCATCTGGTCAAGGCGTTAGGCCACCACGAACCAGCCAAGTTGACCACAAGTAAAAGTCAACCTTGCCAAGAACTGGCCTAGCTTAAGCCGAAAGGATGCGGCGAGTGCGTCTAGAAGGTGGCGGCTGCTTGAGGCGCTGCCGCTACGGGCTGCGCCGGCGCTCCGTGACCCCGCTCCCAACCTGAATCAGGCAGCGAGTTCCGGAACGATCGCCATTCACCGCAGTTCTTGCACTGCCCCGAACTCTCAGGTCCGTTAGGCGGCTCAATCATCCAGAAATGCATGCATTCTGGCTCGCCGTCTTCCAACATCTCCGATATCACTAAGGAACCTTCCATCGTTATCCCCCCCTGAGGTGATCCCGTTGCGGCTCCAAAACGGGGCAAGCCCCTATAGGCTAGCCTCGTTGTTCCATTGGTACATACGCTACGTCCATCGGACCTATGTACTGCGTCAGTGGCCGGATGAGAATGTTGTTGTCAAACTGCTCAAGCACTTGAACCGTCCATCCCGGAATACGCCCAATGGCGAAGATGGTGATGAACAGGTCGTCCGGAACAGTCAACAGGGTGTAGATGGCGCCAGACCAGAAATCCACATTCTGGAAGATGCCTCTGCTTTCATAGGGTTTCATTGCCTTAGCGACAGCGCTAAGAATGCGGAACCAAGTGGGGTCTCCCCTGGACTCGCCAAGACGGAGACACTCTTCCCGCATGTGACGGGCTCGTGGGTCCTCAGCCTTGTAGACCCTGTGACCGAAGCCCATAATCCGGCCGCCGTTGGCTATAACGCCTGCCACATATTCTTCGGCCCGGCTTTCGTCGCCGATCTCCAGGGTCATCTCCCTGACTTTTTCAGCTGCACCGCCGTGAAGCGGACCCTTGAGCACGCCCACCCCAGTGGTGATGGCAGCGTGCAGGTCGGCGACGGTGGAGGCAGTGACCCGCGCTCCGAATGCGGAGGCGTTGCTGCCGTGTTCTGCGTGGAGGATGAAGTCCTTATCAAGGGTCTTGGCCTCGTCCTCTGTGGGCTCTTCACCGAAGAGCATGTAGAGGAAGTTGCCGGCGTGCCCAAGCGACCTGCTGGGCGCTATGAGGTCCTGCCCGCTACGAATACGGTGGTGGGCCGCCACAATGGTTGCTGCCTGGGCTGTCAGGCGTACGCCCTTGCGAAGCGTGGCTTCCTGTGAGTTGTCTTCGGTATCAGGGTCGAAGGCTGCGAGGGCAGACATTGCTGTACGCAAAACGTCCATCGGGTGGGCGTTCATGGTGAGGCGGATGACTTCTAGAATTTCAGAAGGAAGTGAGCGAGCGTCTTTGAGAAGGGAATCGAACTCAGCGAGTTCTTTGCTGGCAGGGAGTTGGCCGTGAAGCAGGAGGTAGGAGGTTTCTTCGAACGTGGACTTCTCTGCTAGGTCATGGATGCTGTAGCCACGGTACAGGAGCTTGCCAATGGAACCGTCTATAAAACTAGCCCGGCTGGTATCGAAATAAACGTCCTTCAGCCCACGCTTGATATCCACTTCACCAAGTTCGACCATTGCCCCCCCAGGTTAGGTTAACGACCCCATTTTCAGCGCGCGCACGAGTATTAAGGAAACTGCCGATGCACTCGAAACTGGGAACCGTTTTGGACAAGCCCTTGCGGGCCCTCCCCCCTTAACGTGCTGTCAATTTATACTATCCAGAGGCGGGGTGTCAAGGTTGCCCGTCACTCTGGAGGCTCGCTGAAGAAGGCCGCGATGTGGTGGTACAGGCACGAAATCGAGCCTGTGGGAGGCTAACTCTTAAGCCAGAGCACGTCGCCGGAGAGGTCTGCGGGGTGGGTGCGGCTGGCAAAGGAGGCATACTCTTCTTTGGACTGTTTCAGCGTGGCGTTGGCGCCGTGCCCCGGGTAGACTTCCACGTCGTCAGGGAGGACGAGGATTCGTTCTCGTATGTTGGCCACCAGTTGCTGAAAGTTCTCTGGACTGGTGGTCCGGCCGGGACCGCCAGGAAACAGTACGTCGCCGGGGAATAGGTGCCGTCCAACCAAGGTACAGGTTCCGCCCGGCGTGTGGCCCGGCGTGAACAGGAACTGGGCCGCTTGACCTCCAAAGTGCACGGTCTCGTTATCGGCTAGGTCGAAGTCGGCTGGGCGAGGCAACAGATGGGCGTCCTGGGGGTGGCAACCCACCGGCGCCTTGAGAGCGTCAACCATCACATCGAAGCCCAAGATGTGGTCCCGGTGGGTATGGGAGATAACGATGGCTTTGACCTTGGCGCTACCAATCTCGGCCAATAGCTTCTCCGACTCCGCCGGAGCGTCGATAACGATGCCCTCTTCCGTGGACGGGTCGACAATGAGGTAGGCGTTATTGTCGTAGGGACCGCAATTGACCTTGTGGATCCGGATTGATGCGTCTTCGTAGTAGATGGGCATGAAGGGGCTCCGCTGCGCTGGGCTGAAGTTATTTCGATTCGGGTAGGCTTGGCTGACTGCTCAAGCGCTTTGCTAACCACTCCGACACCAGGTTGACCACCCGTGGATCCAGCGGCTCCTTTACCTGCTCATTGTAGCTGGACAGCGAGGGTGGGTCTTCGGCATCGGGACGCAGCATGTGCGTCACGTCAGGCACCACGTGTGATTCGAAGTCCGTCTTTACGAGGCTGGACATTTGCTCAAGGTCAGCAGGATCCACCTGGATGTCCTTGCCCCCCGTTATTGCAAGGATGGGGACACGAATCTTGGGCAGATCAACGGCGGGGTTGTAGACGATATACTCCCTCATCCACCGAGCGTTTACTTTGGCCACTAGCTGGACACCGTAGGAGTTTTCGCTGGACTGCTTGAGCCTGTTCAGCCGCTTTTGTTGCGCCTTCACCACGTCAGTTCGAAACACTTTCATGACCCACTTGTTCAGCCCCCGCATTCCCTTGGCGACCTGCTGAACCTGCCACCGGAGCATGTCCTCACCGCTGCGAGCGCCGCCCGCCAGGAGGATGACTCCCGCAATTTGGACGCCCTTGGCGGCTAGCAACGTCGATATCAAAGCACCTTCGCTGTGGCCGAGTAGAAATACTGGCCGGCCTTGAACAGAGGTATCTTTCCTCAGGAAAAGGAGCGCCCTTTGGGCATCCGCTACATTGTCGTGGAAGCCCGCATCGAGATATCGGCCTCTGCTCGCGCCCACGCCCCGCTTGTCGTATCGCAGGGACGCAATGCCCTGCTCGGCCAGGGCCTCTGCGAAGAGCTGGAAGGCGTTCATGTGGAGCGCCGCGTGGTTGCCATTGCGGTCAATGGGGCCTGAGCTGGGTAATAGTAGAACGGCTGGGAAGGGCCCGCCCCCCTCGGGTTGGGCTAGGGTGCCGATCAATTCCACATCGGAGGACGTGAACTTTACGTTTCGTTCGGTGATCAGGGCTAAATGCTCCACGAATAGGTTGGGCTATTGTATCATCGCCTCTGCCCCGTCTGAGGTCTATTCCGGCGATGATGGATAGATTGGGACAGGCAATACTTTGAGCGCTGCTAGGTGAGGTGAAACGTGACAGTTCTTATTACAGGCGGCATGGGTTTCATTGGGCTCAATACCATCGAGGCGTTCCTCGACGCTGGCGCTGATGTCGTTGCCACCTACCACCAAACATGGCGAGTCCCGAGCTTCCTTGAGCCTCACGTCGGGCACCGGCTTACCTTTGAGCAGGTGGACATGAGCGAGCCAGGCGCACTGCTAGCGATAGCCAGGAAGCACCGAGTCGAAGACATCGTCCACATGGCCATTCACGGACAAGCCAATAAAGACGCAGGTGATGACCTTAGGGCCAATTTGGACAAACTAGCTGTCTTGCTCGATGCGGCAAGAGACGCTGGCGTGCGCCGTCTTAGCCTCTCTAGCATTGTGAGTATCGTCGCCAGTGGCCCCTTTCGCGAGGATGATCTTGCAACGATCGATACACCCATCCCACCCTTTGCCTATAAGAAGGCTTGGGAGATATTGGCTCTCAATTATGCGAGGTTGTCCGGGATAGAAGTCGTGAACATGCGGTTGCCGGGTGTATACGGGCCTTTGTACGCGTCTATGCGGAACCTTCCCAGTCGGCTGTGCCATGCTGCGGCCCGGGGCATTGAGACGGACCTCTCCCCAGCGATCGGAGGTGTTCCGTTCGCAGATGATGCTGCGGATCTAGCCTATGTGAAGGATATTGCCAGGGGCGTTGTGCTGGTCCAACAGGCGGAGAAGCTGGAGCATCACACCTACAACATCGGGTCAGGCCGAGCCACCTCCAACGCCGAGTTTGTGGCGGCGGTAAAGAAGATCAAGCCTTCCTTCGATGTCGAACTGCAGCCCGGAAAAAGCCCGAGTTTCAGGCAGGACGCCTACGCGGACATTTCCCGCGCCGGGTCTGAGCTGGGCTACGAGCCCCGCTACTCGTGGGAGACCGGCGTCGCTGAATACATTGACTGGTTAGAACAGGGCAATCCGCAATAGCAGCGAGTATCGATTCCGGCCTTCGCTGGAACGACGAAGGGCCCTCAGAATCACTCATAGCCTACCAAGCGAATCCACACAGGCTATATGACTAAGTTCCCCGCCATGTTGAGAGCTATGGCCTTTGTGCCCTGGTTGGGCGCCATGATGTATGGCTCCCATACGCCAACGCCTCCCGGCAGCGAAGAACTCGCTCGTTTCGCCAATTGGAGGCCGGACTTGTGGGTCCATTTCGGGGAGTACTTGGTGCTGGGCCTACTGCTATCTGCGGCCCTGAGCTTGTTCTTCCGGGGCAGGTGGTGGCCGGTAGTGGTCGGATTGTGTGCGGCGCTGGCCGCTGTTGATGAATGGACCCAGGCCTTGGTGCCGAACAGAGTTCCTGACGCGCAGGACGGCCTCGCGGACCTTGCTGGCGCCGTCGTGGCCGTCCTGATCTATCTCTGGCTCAATCGCCTGATTAAGCGCCGACGGGCGTCCGCCCCAATGCCTGGGACACCTTGACCACGTCATCCATGAGCTTTTGGAAATTCTCCGGCGTCAAGGACTGAGCGCCGTCAGACCATGCCTTGTCGGGGTTGGGATGAACCTCAATGATGAGACCGTGCGCTCCGCAAGCTACCGCTGCCACTGCCAGCGGGCTCACCATGTCCCACTTACCCGTGCCGTGGCTGGGGTCAATGATGATGGGCAGGTGACTCAACTTCTTGATGGCTGGTATGGCGGCCAGGTCCAGTGTGTTACGGGTGTAGGTCTCAAAGGTGCGGATACCTCGTTCGCATAGCATGAGCTGCGAGTTGCCGGTGTTCAGTACGTATTCAGCGGCCAGAAGCAAATCTTCGTATGTGGCAGAGAAACCCCTCTTGAGAAGGACTGGCTTTCCCGTTCGGCCCGCCTCTTCGAGCAGAATGAAGTTCTGCATATTCCGTGCCCCTAGTTGAAGCACGTCACTGTACCGCGCCACGAGTTCAACATCCCTTGTGTCGAGCACCTCGGTGATGATGGGTAGGCCGGTTTCCTCGCGAGCAGTGGCGAGCATCTTGAGGCCGTCTTCACCGTGTCCTCGGAAGCTGTATGGGGATGTGCGGGGCTTGAAGGCGCCCCCTCGTAGGATGTTTGCGCCTGACGCCTTAACAGCCCTCGCCGTCGTAACCATCTGGTCTTCCGACTCTACGGAGCAGGGCCCCGCCATCACGACCAGGTGATCGCCGCCGATCTTTACGCCGTTAACGTCTACGATGGTGTCGGTCGGATGGAACTCGCGGCTGGCTAGCTTGTAAGGGCGCGAGATCGGTACCACCTCTGTGACGCCAGGCAGCATCTCCAGCTCGTCTCTCAAGCCCGGATATGTCTGGCCTAAGACGCCAATGACCGTGCGCTCCACGCCAATATTGACGTGGGCTTCCAGTCCCCGTTCCGTGATGTGTTGTTGGACGGCTGCTACTTGCGCTGGCGTGCTGCCGCGCTCCATTGCTACGAACATACTGTCAACCTCCCCCAATGCTCCTCACGATTATGCAACTGGACGTTCCGTCTCATATTTCCATCGCTGGCTACTCTTCAACCCCGTCCTCCACCCCACGCGCTCGTAGAAGCTGGGCACTCTTTAGGTAGACGTGGGATAGTTCCTTTGGACCTTTCTCTGTATTCACGAGCATCAATATGCGGATGACGAGCTTCGCAGCGTCCGGCACGTTCATCTCGTGGCCGCACAGGAGCGCTACGTACTCCCAACCCATCAGCCGGGCAGCGACCGCCGGAAACTCGGCGGTCAAGTCGGCGGTTGTAGTGAACCACACGGCAGCAACGTCGTCCGTTTCGATGTCGTTGGCTTCAACGATGGCTGTAATGAGTTCCTGGGTCGCCTCGACGACAGCTTCCTTGGTGTTCGAGTCAGCTGTTGTGGCGCCGCGGACTCCTCTGCATTTAAGAGTCATTTCGTAGCCTCTACGGGATTTCGTCCCGACAGCTCCCTGGCGAAGGCCCGAGCCTCATCGGCAACTCGGTTTCGAGGGGCGCTCTCAATGGTGTTGAGCAGTGCGCTGCCCACTACCGCTCCGTCAGCATAGGTTCCAACTTTAGCCGCGTGCTCTCGGCTTGAAATGCCGAAGCCCACAGCAACCGGCAGCGATGTATGTGAGCGGACCCTCGCCACCAGAGATTCAGCTCCAGAGGAAACCTGTTGCCTGGCCCCGGTTACACCAGTCAGGCTGACGCAATAGACAAAGCCCGTCGCCTGACTGCAGGCTGCAGCAATGCGCTGGTCAGGGCTCGTTGGCGCCAGAAGCGGTATCAAGGCTAGTCCGTTGTTGGCGCATTCGGCAGCCAGCGGCCCCGACTCTTCTGTAGGCACGTCGGCGGCGATGACTCCGTCCACTCCGGCCGAAGCTGCGTCCTTGGCGAAACGGTCTATCCCGTATACCCAGTAGGGGTTGTAGTACCCCATGAGAATGAGCGGAGTTTCCAATCCAGCGCTTCGCAGCTTTGCTACGGTTTCGATGCAGGTGGTTAGCGTGACCCCTTGGTTCAAGGCATGGAACGAAGCCTTTTGAATGGTGACGCCGTCGGCAAGGGGATCGCTGAAAGGGACACCTAGTTCGATGATGTCCGCGCCGCCCTCGGCGAGGGCGGGAACCAGTTCCAGTGTGGCATCAAGGTCGGGAAAGCCGACTGTGAGGTACACAATAAGGCCTGTCTCGCCGCGTTCTCGCAGGCGAGCGAAAGTGTCTGCTATGCGAGACGGCGACATGAGACGAGTGTGCCCCCCAATGATGCTGGAAATCGTAGCATAGGGGGTAACAGTACACAACGGCATGCTGGGCGCTAGTGCGCGGGTGATGTCTGTCGTGGTGACGCTAGAAGGACCAGTACTGGGATTCCCTCTCCGGCCTCGGCACCCTTTGCGGTACTTCCCCCCGCGCCATCAGTTTGCCACGTCCCGGAGTACCGGCCCTCGCAACGACGAAAACGCAAGAGAGCCTAGGGCTCCCTTGCTAGGGTCAGACCCCATACGCTGGCTGCTCCAGCCTCTGTGAGCACCTGAGCGGCCGCTCCCAAGGTTGCTCCGGTGGTGCAGACGTCGTCGAGCAGCAGTACCCGGAGTCCTCTTACGGACTCTCCTCCCAGGACGAAGGCGTTGTGAACGTTGACCCTGCGCTGATCAGATGTAAGTGCCCGAGCCTGTGGCGGCGAGGAACGAACGCGCTCCAGGGCGTTCAGCGTCCGCAGGCTGGTCACCTTGGCTAATTCCTTAGCCAGCAAACCGGCTTGGTTGTATCCGCGCTCGGCTAGACGCTTGCGATGCAAGGGAACCGGCACCACAACGTCGGCTTGGATGTTCATTTCCTTGACGAAGTCCGCCAAGAGGGCCCCGAGAGTTGGCGCTAAGGCTCTGAGGTTGTTGTATTTCAGCCTCAGAACCGCCCGGCGGATGGAATCACGCATCAAAAAGGGCGCTCTAATGCCATCAATGGCCGGGGGACGGACTCGGCATCTGCCGCACATCTCGCCCTCCAGGGGCTGTGAGCATAAGCGGCAGTAGGGTGGCTCCAGTCGAGGTAACTCGGCGTAGCAATGCTCGCAGAGGAATGTATTCTCCTTGTCGCAGCCGAAGCAGCGAGGCGGGAACAACAGGTCCAGTGTCAGCGAACTCAGGCGTTGCAGAGACGCATGCACGCTCAATAATGCTCCCAAGGGGAGAGTTAGCGGAATGCTATCATGGCCTCGCAAGGAGCAACCACGATGATCCGGGCCGTCTTTTTCGATCTATACGGGACTCTAGCCACCTTCGATCCATCCGTTGAAGAGGTCCAGGTGGCCGCCTGCCGGGAGTTTGGCCTTGCTGCGGACCCGAATGGTATTACCAAGGGCTATGCCCTGGCCGATGCTTTCATGGCCGAACAGAACGGTAGGTACCCCCTGCGCACCATGACAGATGAAGAGCGAGAAACTTTCTTCGCTGGCTATGAGCAGATCATCCTTCAGGGCGGAGGGCTGGACGTCTCGCTAGAAGTGGCGAGGGACATATGGCGTCGAGTCCGGCAGCTCCCCTACGAAATGGTCCTTTACAGCGACGTAATCCCTACCCTGGCAGATTTGCGCAGCCAGGGTTTGCTCACCGGCATCATCTCCAACATGAACCGGGACAGTGCCAGTCTGCTACGCACCATGGGCCTGGAAGGTAGGGTCGACGTGGCCGTTACCTCCGGCGACGTTGGCGCCGAGAAGCCTCATGCGCCGATATTCTTGGCGGCGTTAGAACGTGCCGGTGTCGAACCGCAGGAGGTCCTCTACGTGGGAGACCAAGTTTCCTCGGATGTGGAGGGATCGCGGGCCGTAGGGATGAATCCCGTCCTCATAGACCGAAACGACCGGAGCCCCAAAGTCGACTGTCCTCGTATCCGCACTCTGCCAGAGGTCCACGGGGTCCTCGCTGCTATGACGGATTTCTAACCAGTCCCGATAGGAACTTCTTCCTTCTTGGTTGCGCGCCATTGAGCGGGGCGAAGCACACCGACGATTGCCAGAGAGACCGCCAGGATAACTCCAGCGCCGGCAATCGTTCCCTGAGGGCCCCACCAGTCCACAAGGAACCCCATAGGCAGCGTGGAGATCGGCATAGCGGAGCGGGTCATCATGTATACGCTCATCACCCTTCCGTAAAGCGCCCGATCGGTGCTCATCATGAGCAAGGTTTGATTCAGCGTGAGGTATGCCTGGCTGGACATGCCCACGGCCAGCAGCATCAGGAAAGACAGCCAGTAAGAGTTCGATAGCGCGAAGAAGACCAACGTTACGCCAAAGGCGATGCCAGACAACAACTGGAGGAGCCCCTTGTGGGGCGTGTCTGCGATATATGCCAGGATGAATGATCCAGTCAGCGCCCCGATGCCAAGGGCCGTATACAAAAGTCCAAGGCGCGAGGGGTCG
The DNA here is from genome assembly GCA_003228115.1 of Chloroflexota bacterium. Taxonomy (GTDB): domain Bacteria; phylum Chloroflexota; class Dehalococcoidia; order Lucifugimonadales; family SAR202-VII-2; genus SAR202-VII-2. Next base: position 2,447 of record QEVV01000012.1, on the reverse strand, counting down.
ACGAAGAGTACCTCTGCCTGGAAAACCGGCAGAAAGTATTGGAAGGGCATGCCGAACAGGATGGGGAGCAAAGCCATAAGCAAGAGCGTCATCAGGGCAGGATTGCTCTTTATATAGCGGAACCCCGTTAGCAATTCTGCGGAAGCCCCGAGGCTCTTCGAGGCTGCCTTCATTCCGGACGGCAGGCCGGTGATGGTCACTCCAGCCGCCACGTGGAAGACTGTGATGGCAGCGAAGGCGATGAAGGGGTCCCAGGTGAGCAATAGACCTGCGAGGGCAGGCGCGGCGACACGGTTCATGTTCCGGCCGGTCGAATGCAGTGCGATGGCGTTGGGCATTCGCTCGCGGCCTACCAACTCGGGGATCGCGGCCTGGCGTGCCGGCATGTTGAAGGGAACGGTGATTCCGTGGACTATGCCGATCGCCACCAGGTGCCACACCTCTGTGACGTCAAAAAGCACCAGTAGGACCGTAATAAGGGAAAGAACGCCAAGCATCAATTGGGACGTGACAATGAGGAAGCGCTTGTCCAGGCGGTCGGCAGCAACGCCGCCCAGCGGGGAAATGATGAGCATGGGCAGCCCCTGCGAAAGGGCAACCAGGCCAACCGCCGCTCCCGACCCAGAGACATCGAAGGCCAGCCAAGGCCGCGCGATCATGTTCATCTGCATTGCGGCGATGGAGAAGAGAGAGCCTATCCAAAGCAAGCGGAAAGCTGGGACTTCCAAGGCGGAGATCAGGCGTTTGAAGCCTGATGATGCAACGGGGGTCGAAGGCGGAGTATGTAAGGATGGATTGGAGGTCTGGCTCGTTGGACCGTCCAGCATTTCGCGGTGGTCTTCCGATCCTCCTGTTGCCAGGACACTACCTCCCAAGCCATCAAGGCGAGACTATTCTAGGCTCAGGGTGGTCAGAAGACAACGCTGGGGCTGAAGGGGAGGGAGGGGGCCGATGCTCGTATCAAACTCGTATCAAATAAGAAAAGAGCCCACCGGCGTTAGCCAGTGGGCTCTTTTCTCTCGAAGGCATTTGACGGCTAGCCGCCTAGCAAGTCCTTCAGTCCTGCGATTACCTCAGGGGTAGCGTTTTCGAGAATCTGGATCATCTTTGCTTGGACCTGGTCTCCCGGAAGAGGATGGACCGGGCGGTTGGTCCTCAACGAGTCGGCAACGAATTCAGGGTTGGTGACTGACTTCCAGAAGGCCTCTCGCAACTGGGCCACGATTTCTGGAGGCGTGTCCGGGTGAATGGAGAAGTGCAGCTGGATGTCATTGCCAGCGTTTGCTGCAACGGCGGTGTTGAACTGAACCTCAGTCATCGTGTCTCTGAAGTCGAGCAATGTGGGCACATTGAGATCAGCAAGGAGCGCGTCGCCTGCAGCGTTATCCGTGGTCTGGATAACGGGGATGATCTTGCCTTCGGCGACCCAGTCCGGCCGTGCGCCAGTCCAGCCCTGCCAGAGTGTGCACCACCCGTCGATTTCACCCTGCTCAAGGGCAACTGCCGCTTGGGCGGTGCTGCCGGAGTAACCGTCCACCGATGTGATGTTTCCGCCCATATAGTCCTTGAGAATGTTGATAGCCCAGCCAGTGGGAGGGCTGGAGCCAAAGAAGATCGGTGTCGGTGAGTCAATGATCTCTTGCATGGTGCTAACGCCGCTCTCGTGCCAGACAGAGCAACTGTAAGGACCGCCGCTTACCAGTCCGAGGATCTTGACCTTGGCCAGGTCAAACTGGACTCCGGGTGCATCGACGAGCTGGCTGTTGATGATGTTCCCGGTGACGTCCAATACTGCCATGCCGTCAGGCTTGCTACTGTTCACAAGGTAGTTCATTGAGACGATACCACCGGCCCCTGTCCTGGTTTGGACAATGGCCTGCGGGTTACCCGGCAAGTACTGAGGCATGTACCTCGCCAGCAGGCGGGTGGTGAAGTCGTGTCCACCGCCAGGGCTAAAGCTGGAGATGAAGGTAACGGTCCTGCCTTCCCAGTAGGGCTTTTCGGGCGTCGGTATTGTAGTAGGCGTGGGTGGCCTGGGAACTGCGGTGCGAGTCGGCGTGGGCGGGACAGCCGTCGCAGTGGGCTGCGGGGTCTCGCCGGGGGCAAGCGTCGGAGGCACGGAAGTTGCCGTCGGCGGCGTCGATGTGTCCGTGGGTGCGGGAGCGGTATTCGTGGGGTCTGAGCTACAGGCCGCCGCGATAGCCAAAACGAACACCATCAAGCTTAGGATTATGCTCTTGCGAAACACTGTTGCCTCCTCAATCTGGGGTCAACGACCCTGGGTATTCGCGGCTGTGCTATCAGGGTGTCCTAGAGCATGCCGCGGCCTAGCGGAATACAGACGTGAACCTAGCCACCAATGATAAGAGGGTCGTACTGCTTTGTAAACCTACCGCTCACACCAATGTAGCCGTTACCAGGGTATGCGTAAGAAAAGAGCGCCCCGG
>QEVV01000011.1 GCA_003228115.1 Chloroflexota bacterium | reverse complement strand
GCAGCCCTCATCTGGGCAGGGCTCGGGCTGTGGGCAGCCCTCATCTGGGCAGGGCTCGGGCTGTGGGCAGCCCTCATCTGGGCAGGGCTCGGGTTGTGTGCAGCCCTCATCTGGGCAGGGCTCGGGTTCAGGGTTGCCGTCGCCCTGGTCGGAGCTGAAGCCGTAGCTCAGGGCGTCAATGTCGTCGCCGCCGTCGGCCGGCAGGCCCAACTCAGTGGGTGTCAGTGCCACGACCGGTACGTTGCCGTTGTCGCTGTGCAGTCGAATTTCCAGGATGGAGGCCGCCACTTGAGATGCCGTAATGCCGTTGGCGGCGGCAATGGCCGCGATGGAGGCGCTGTCGCGGGCCACGCTGAAGCTGGATATCGCAGGTGGCTGCTGCGGCTCAGGCGGCTCTCCGCCCGTGAAGGCGAGCAATGAGAAGCCCTTGAGGGCGTTCAGGTCATCCCCTCCGTCGGAGCTGCCGGAAAAGGAGTCCATAAGGCCAAGGTCGAAGGCCTTCACCCCGACGCGGTAGCCAAGGTAGTCGGGTACCAGCAGGTCGCCTGGGTCGACGGGGAAGGTTGTTGCCCCGGGGGTGGCGCTCTCGGAAGTGCTGTCGATAGAGAAGACTAGCAAGTCTCCATTCGGCATGCCCGTGGACGGGTCAAAAATCGGCTCCTCAAGGGCCGGGTTAAACCATGCACCGTCATTCCAGTCCTCAGTAAGTTCCAAGGCGTCTAGGTTGTCCTCCTCGGAAGAGAGGCCCAACTCCTCTGCCCAGGCGTAGATCCAAATCTCGCTAGATGCTTGGATGACACCATCATCATCATGGTCGAAGGCCACCAAGATATCAGCCGGGCTAACGTCGGATCCAAAAATTTCGGAAAGTGAGCTAAGGCTGGGCGATCCTGGGCTCAAGGAGAAGAACAGAGGCTGAATGGGAGCGCCCGCAGGCCGGCTCTGGCTCCTGAACTTCCAAGGGCTGTTGTGGTCCAAACCGTCCACGTTATCGCCTGGCACCAAGCCAAATGGGTAATTATCAAGGCCCGATCCGCAGTCACCTCCGTCTTCGTCCAACCATTGATCGTTGGTGCCCCAGTTGATGCCGTCGCGGCCGGCTGGGACGGCGTATTCGTCCGCAGCAACGTGACGTGAGTTGTCACAGAAGAGGGACTCTTCTGCAAGGTCAGAGCCCGATAGACCTCTGGAGCCGGGCTCTACCGAGAAGTGCAGAGACATGATCGATCCCACAAAGGCCGGGGGGTCTCCTGGCGAAGGGAATCCAGCATTCGCTGCGCCGTCGTCGTCGCCAGAGCCTGGGATGGGACTGAGGCCCCAACTCAAGGCGTCAATGTTGTCATTGCTTTGCAGGCCTAGATCAGAAGCGGAAAAGACGACAAGAGGGATGCCACCGGGCTCCGGGTTCAGCGCCAGGACGGATGCAGCTATCTCGTCTGCGGGAACGCCGCTGAACCCCCCAATGTTGTTAGTGGACGGGTCATTAACATCAATGCTGAAACTTGGGTCTTCTGGGCGCGGTGGGTCGCCGAAGACCCAGAGGGCCAAGGCCCAGCCCCTGAGGGCGTTCAGGTCGTCATCAGCCTGGTGATCTGGGCCCTCAACACGCAGGCCGATTTTGGGAGCGGCCAAGACTACCCGCAGGGAATCCGCACCGTCGGATTCGCGCTTGGCAGGTGCCAACAGATCCCCAGGGGCAACTGCGTACCCACCCACGGTAAGGGCTGGAGAGGCTGCGTCTACGGAGAACAAAATGATATCGCCGCTGATTGTCTTGGCTTGCGAGTCGAGGTCCCAGAGACCGTAGATGGGGTTGAAATCGATATCTGAGTCCTCGTGCATTTCGAGGGCGTCAAGGTTGTCTAAGCCTGGATCCAGGCCTAGCTTTTCTGCCTGGGCATAGACGTTGATAGTCCCGTTAAGGCTCACTAGGATATCGGCTGGGCTCAGCTGGCGGGTGTCGCCATTGAGGGATACTGGCGCTAGAGAACTTAGGCTCGGCGATCCCGGCGCTAGGGAGAAGTAAACGGGCTGGCTGGGCGAGCCATCAGCGTTGGTATCAATGTCCTTGGGATGTATGAAGTCCAAGGCGTCAACGTCATCTCCAGGCACCAAGCCGAATGCGTGTTCGGCAAGTCCGGAGCCGCAATCCACACCGTCTTCATCCAACCACTGTGCGTTGGTGCCCCACTGAGGGCCGTTGCTGTCGACTTTCACTACGTATTCATCGCCAGCGATGTCGCCGGATGGGTCACAACTCGTCGCTTCAAGGTTGAGGTCTGTCTGTGACAAGCCCAGGGAGCCAGGCACCACAGAGAAGTGGACTGGCTGGCCCAGATTTCCGCTATTTCCCGGATCGAAAAGCACCGGCGTCAAGCCGTAGGACAGGGCGTGGATGTCGTCACCGCCCTGCAGGCCTAGGGCAAGCGCGGATATGCCCACCTTCGGCAGGCCGCCATCAGGGTCAATGCCCAGGATCGAAGCTGCGACAAGGTTCTCAGCAAGGCCGTGCTTTGCGGCAATGCCAGCGATGGAACTGCTGTCAGCGCTTACGCTGAAGCTTGGGTCCCTTGGATCCCCTGGTTCCTCTGGCTGCGTTTCTTGACCGCACCGAACATCAATGTTGTTCAGTACTGTACTGGGGATTTCCTGCGCGCTTGCGTCTGCAAGAATCTGGTCGGTGATGCTTAGATTGAACTCACCAGTCTGAGTGCATGTGACTTCAAGTTCAACAAGCCTTCCAGGGCTGTTAGTCGATAAGGCGTCACTCAGCATGGTGACGACGTAGACAAGGACAGGGGTGTTGGTTGCGGTGGGATCCCAGTTGTGGAAATAGCCACCGGCCACGTCCTGTTGCCCGTTGCCGATCAAGAGATCCGCTGGCATTATTCCGGTGATTCCAACCGCCGGAGAATCAAAGTCAAGCTCGAGCTGGGCGCCATAGAGGTTGTTTGCGCCTTCACAGGCCGCAACGTTGACGACGCCACTGCCATCCACGGGGATGTCAACGTGGTGGCTTTCGAAGTAGATCCCCACGGCTCCTGAATCTGGGCAGGGCTGGGGTTCAGGCTCTGGGCAGTCGTTAGTCAGACCGATTGCACTTGGGGTGGATGTGCCGTCACCAGCTCCGGGCTCTGGGCAGGGCTGAGGTTCAGGCTCTGGGCAGTCGTTAGTCAGACCGATTGCACTTGGGGTAGATGAGCCGTCGCCAGGTCCGGGCTCTGGGCAGGGCTGAGGTTCAGGCTCTGGGCAGTCGTCAATAAGTCCGATTGCACTTGGGGTAGATGAGCCGTCGCCAGATCCGGGTTCTGGGCAGGGCTCGGGTTCAGGGGCCTTCTCGTCTGCGCCGATGTCCACCGTTGCTGTCCCGTCCCCATCGCCGTCTATGACGCGAGGGTCGCCTTCGAAGTCCGCGGACGGAAGCCGGGAATCGTTCTTACCGGTGTCGATGGCGGGTGAGCCTAGACCGATGTGGAAGTCTCCTCCCGCCTTGTTCTGCAGGAGCGGGTCAGCGGCTATATTGCCGTTGAGGCCCGTTTGATCGGGCATGTCCCAGTAGTCGGTGCCGTTGTCCCACAGAAGGTTGTGCTCAGGGACGGGGAAGGTTGTTGCAGGGGGATCAGAGAGGTCTACCCAATGAATCCCTGCGCGCCAGAAGCCGGTAATGATGTTGTTTCTGATGGTGGGGTAGGTAGGCAAATTGCCGATGTAGATGCCTTGCTCGTCGCCAGTCTGGGCGTCAACGTCGCCGTCGCCAACAATGGTGTTGTTCTGGATCACGGGCGTGGACGGGTTCCAAACGAAGATGCCGTACTGCAGTCCCGTGATGACGTTGTTCTGGATGACCACCGAGTCGTCGCTGGCGCCTACCACCATGATGCCGCGGTCCACCTGCTGTTCCGGAACGTCCACCTCAATGCGGAAGTCCTCGAAGACTACGTCTGTGACGCCGTCGAAGTGAATGATGCCGTTGACGCTGGCCTGCCCAACGATCTTCGTGCTTTCAGCGCCAGCGCCTGTGACGTTGACGCCCGTCTTCATGGACAGGTTCTCGTTGTAGGTGCCTGCAGCAGCCATGACTGTGTCGCCTGGATTTGCGACGTCGATGGCATGTTGGATGGTGGCGCAGGGGTTGGCGGTGCAGTCGTTGTTGGTGTCGACGCCGCCGGGAGACACAAAGCGACTCACGGCCTGGGCATCTTCAAGAGGCAAAGATTGACCAAGCAATGCTCCCGGCGCCAGCACCAAGACACCCAACAGGGCGGCTGCGGCTCCCAGGCCAAGCTTGGACAGTAGGTTTCGTTGCCTCATATCGGTCCTCCGGGGTCAATTTTTCGGTTGGTTTCCCATTGCCGGTTTTAGTCGCGAGTAGGTGAGGACGCAGTACGCCCAAAGCATACAAATGCATGCCAAGGTATCCTAGGCTGCTGAAAGGCGAGGCGTCAAGCCCAAATGACTCCAATTGAGTCCCTATCTTTATGGATTTGCAAACGGTTGGCTTTGCCTGAGCGGTGTGGACGGGGGAGGGACGGAGGAGGGGGTGTGGCAGCGGTCAATGATGATCGGCTCTTTGGGGCGAAGAAGAAGCTAGTACGAACGTTGGCGCGGGGGTACTTTGGGTTCGGAACGGAAGGCGACAGCTGCCTCCTTTATAGGAGAAGTGCCTCGGTCATCTGCGTGGTTGCGACATCGCCGACCAGCGTCTCCAAACGGAACAGGTAGCCGCGGATCTCCACTGCTTCGGGAACGCCATCTCTATAGGTAACGCGGTTTGTGGGAAGGGACGGCACTCTCTGGCCGGGCGTCAGAATGCCAACGAGGTTCAATGGGTCTGCGCCACCTACGGTCACCGTCGTGCCGTCTGGCTTGGCGCGGCGGGCGGCGCGGAGTTGGCTGATGGCGTGGGGCAGGGCGTACTGTTCCCCGCTAAACCCGGCTACGAAACGGCCGCCACGGATCTCGCCACGAGCCTCCAGCTTGCGGAATACCCGGAGAAGGTCGCGCCAGGGCGGCAGGTGGGGCTCCCGAAGCAGCAGCCGGTGAAAGACAACGCCGTAGCGGCGCAACAGTTTGCGTGCTATGAACTCCGTCCGCACCGACTCCTCGGTCTCGTCTTCGTTTCGGTCCAGCAACGACCATCGGCCTGAGCCCATGCGCTGGGCCATCATGGTCTTGGTCACGCTCCGTTGGCCGGGGCGCATCCGGTGCAACGACTTGCTGCGCGCTGGTGAGGTCAGGCTGCGGAGACCTTCAAAGCCGTCGGACGTAACCAGGCCGCGAGCTACCAACTCGCTCAGACCCTCCTCAACTTGTGCAGGCAGGCGGCCTGTGGCTCTGGCCATGTCCTGCATAAAGGAAGCGCCCCGCTGTTGCAGGAGTTCCAGGATGTCCTTTGCCGCCCCCTTTAGGGCAGGGGGCTCCTTGCTGCTATCCAGAGATAGGTATGTCGGCAGGTTCTCCCTGAACACCATGGAAACTGGGGATGATCGGGTCGCCCCGGACTTCCGGCCACGCTTGCCATTGCCGCCGCTGCCGTTTTCGGCTGGAGCTGCGTTGGGTGGGTAGAGCCTTGCCCAGGCCAGTTCCCCGGACAAGCAGAGTTGGTCCAACCAGGCGGGGTCGTAGTGACGGAGGCGAGAGGGCAGAGCGTTCCCTTCCCACGCCGAGAGCGGCATCTCGAATCCCTCCAAGAGATCTAACACGGCCACCAAGGCGGCCGGTCCATCAAGGCGATGGTCTGGGGATACGTGATGCCAGCCAAACAGAAAGCGCAGGAAATCAGCGGCGGTCACCGGTTCGATCTCTGAGCGCAGACGGTCGATGGTGTAGCGGTGGATGCGGGCCAGTAGACGGCGGTCGCACCACTCTTCGCTATTGGCGCTGGTGAATTCTCCCCGCAGGGTGAAGCCTTCGACTTCCAGAGCGATTAATGCCATGTCGACATTAGACTGGTCAACGCCAATCGAGGCGGCCAACACCGCCGCCGTCACTGGGCCCAGGCATTCGAGCCGCGCCCGTACGGTCTCTCGGGTCGCCTCCTCTGGTACCCAGATTTCGGCCGCCTCCCGCTCTGGCACCAGGACGGAGGGCTCAACGGAGGCCTCCGGGAACATGGCTTGGAGCATGGGCACCCGCTCTGTGGCGATCCAAAGGCCTGCTCCGGAACCCGTCAGGAGGCGGGTCGCCCGGCCTTGAGTCAAAAGTTCCCCCAGCATCTCGCGCCAGGGCTCCATCTCGAGTTCGGTAAGGAAACCGGCCAGTGTGAGGGCGTCGTGCAACTCGTCGGCGTCTTCAGCTTCTGGCCAGGCCTGCTCCCGTACGCGTTGAATTGCTTCAGGGTCAAGCCGCCCCAGATCGCGAGCCGTCTCCACGTCCAATGACCGGCGCATGGAAACGGCCTGTGTCCTTCGCTCTTCAAGAGGGGCGTCGTCCAAAAAGGCATAGGGCCTGGCATTGATGATCTCGTGGGCGAAGGGCGACGGCTCCACGGTGTCCTTTGTGACCAATTCCACCCGCTTTTCAACGATGCGTTCCAGTACCTCTATGAAGCCGTCCACATTCATGGCCTCTTCAAGGGAGTCCCGAAGCGCTTGCTGAACCAGCGGGTGGTCCGGCACTTCGATATTGGGAGGCAGGTTTTCTTGGCAGGCCATTTGGTCGGGGAATATGGAAGCCAACAAATCATCCGACCGCATGCGTTGTATGGGCATTGGAACCTTCTTGCCGCCACGCATTCGCAACACGGCAAGGGCTCTCGAGACGTTCCAGCGCCAGCGGGTCTGAAAAACGGGAGCGGCCAGGACCGCTTGAACTAGAACATCCTTGGCCGTCGCTGGGTGCAGGTAGGAGAAGACCTCTTCCAGAGGGAAGCTGTGCTGAGGGCCTAGGGAAAGCACAATGGCGTCTTCATTGGCAGCGGCTTGGAGTTCGAAGTTGAAGGTGCGGCAAAAGCGTTTACGAAGGGCCAGACCCCAAGCGCGGTTCACTCGACCGCCGTAGGGTGAGTGAACCACGAGTTGCATGCCCCCGGTGTCGTCGAAGAAGCGCTCCAACACCAGTGTCTGCTGGGTGGGTACGACGCCCAGCGCAACCTTCTCAGCGGCGATGTACTCAGCAACCTGTTCAGCGGCAGCCGGGCTAAGGCCCGCCTCATCTTGGAGCCAGGCGATCGCCTCCACCAAGTTGACCTTCGCCGACTCCTCGCCTTCCGCGGGCCGGGCCATTGCTACCTCAAGAGGCAATGGCCCGGTGTCTACTCGAACCCCTACCTCCTCCCGCAACCAGGAAACGGCCTGCGACAGTTCGTTTGTGCGGGAGGGCGCCTCGCCCAACCAGAAGGGGATGGTGGGCGGCTGGCCGTGGGCGTCCTCTACACGGACCTTACCGGGCTCCACACGAAGGATCTTCCAGGATGAGACGCCGAGCTGGAAGATGTCGCCCGGCAGACTCTCTATGGCGAAATCCTCGTGCACGGTACCGACGAGTGTGCCCTGAGGTTCAAGGACAACGCTGTAATCGGCATTGTCCGGGATCGCGCCGCCGGAAGTTATGGCCGCCAGACGTGCACCTTTCCGGCCGCGGACCTGACCATTGACCCCGTCATAGTGAAGGTAGGCTGAGGTGCGGCCCTGGCGGGTGGAGTATCCGTCTCCAAGCATTCGTACCACTTGGTCGAACTCATCGCGTGCCAGGTTGCGGTATGGGTAGGCTCTCTTGAACGTGGCAAACAGCTCGTTTTCGTCCCAATCGTCTGCTGCGGAGGCCGCAACTATTTGCTGGGCTAGGATGTCCAGCGGCTTCTCGGGGATCGAGAGTTGGTCCAAGACTCCCTTGTGCACCTGTGAGAAGAGTGCGGTGCATTCGACCAGATCGTCACGAGTGGTGGGGAAGAGGTGGCCGCGAGGGGTGGCTAGCAAGGAGTGGCCGGAGCGCCCCACTCGTTGGAGGAACGTGGAAATGGCCCTGGGAGACCCGATCTGGCACACCAGGTCCACCGTCCCAATGTCGATGCCCAGTTCCAGTGAGGCCGTGGCCACAAGCGCCTTTAGCTCGCCAGCCTTCAGCCGTTGTTCTGCCTTAAGACGTTGTTCTTTGGAAAGACTGCCGTGGTGGGAGGTGACCCGCTCTTTTTCCAGCCGCTTCTCCAGGTGGAAGGTCAATCGTTCTGCCAGGCGCCTGGTGTTGACGAAGACAAGGGTGGTGCGTTGCTCGTTGATGAGTTCTGCCAGGCGATCGTAGATCTCCCCCCAACTCTCGTTGGAGCAGACTGCAGCTAGCGGCTGGCCCGGAAGCTCAATTGCGAGGTGCCGCTGACGTTGGTAGCCCTCGTTCACGATGGCGCATTGCGGGTTGCCGTCACGGTCTAGCCTGCCCGCGCCGACCATGAACCTGGCGACCTCCTCGATAGGCTCCTGCGTTGCAGAGAGGCCGATGCGCGTTGGGCGCTGCTCAGTGAGAGCCTCGAGGCGTTCCATGGTCAACGACAGGTGAGAGCCTCGCTTGCTCGCAGCGACGGCATGGATTTCGTCGAGGATGACGGTCCGGACGGCCCGCAAAGTTTCGCGTCCCTTGGCGGAGGTCAAGAGGATGTACAGCGATTCCGGTGTTGTGACCAGTATGTGTGGTGGCTTGCGCACCATGGATTGCCGCTCTGACGAGGGAGTATCACCGGTGCGAACCAGGACGCGGACTGCGGGAGCCTCAAGGCCCATGTCGGTCAGAATTCCGGCGATCTCCACCAATGGCTGGGCCAGGTTCTTCTGAATGTCGTTGCTCAGCGCTTTGAGCGGCGAGATGTAGACGACTTGGGTTTCATCAACCAGAGAACCATCGAGGCCCTGACGGATGAGGCTGTCCAGACAGGAGAGGAAGGCGGCCAACGTCTTGCCGGATCCAGTAGGGGCGGCAATGAGGGTGTCCCGACCGGATTGGATGGCGGGCCAGCCTTTGACCTGAGGCGCAGATGGCGCGTCGAACTGGCTGGCGAACCACTGCTGGATCGCTGGATGAAAGGATGTTAGGGCTTCGTGACGGTCAGACATTGGCGGCACCTGCTAGTGAGGTGGCGGCTACTATAGCCCAAATGTTCTAACGAGACAAGGAGGCACTGGGTTGTCTATGGCAGGGTGCAGCGGTCGAAGTTACGGGAGAATATCGTTGGGTTGAAGCGGGCCGTGATCACTATCCTCTCGCCAACTGTCACTGACGCGACCCTACTTGTGAGGTCGGTAGGGAACCGGCAGGTGACGCCCCGGTTATCTCCGCTCCTCAGCGGTATGTACGGATAGCCGAGAATTTCCTGTCCAACCTTTTGGACCTGCCCGGTCAGTTGGGGGTACTGGCCCTCGTATTTGTTCATCGTTGTCAGTACGTTGGCGTCGAACTCTTTCTGGAGTTCTGAGATGGATATTAACGGAGGAGGCGTCTGGACGGGACTGAGAGCCAAGCTCCTCTGAGGGTCGGTGCCAGAGTCACCACCAAAATAACCGCTACGACCGCTACCGCCACGGCCAATGAAACAAGGAAAAGGGGCCGTTTCATGTTCCCCCAAATCCGATCAGCCGGTTTACCGAGTAGGCGTGTTCGGTGGAGTTACACCCTGTACCAGCGGTCGCCCTTGAGCATTCCTCGCAGGTAGGCCATTTGGCCCGCGTGCTGGAAGTTGTCGTTGAGCATGCCCACTAGCCGCGCCCCGATGGTCAGCGGCGGGTTGAATCTAGCGTCGTCATAAGGCCCATCAAGGGTCTTGCTGTCCTGTGCCTCAAGGAAAGTGCGGGTGCGCTGGGCCACGGCATCGTGGAAGTCTAGGAGGGTCTGGGCGTTTGGTGGCTGCACGGCTGCCACTTGCTCGGGAGTGTGCATGTGACCGGACTCGTTGGGGTCGGCGGGCATGTTGAACTTGGCATGCCAGCCCGCAGAGGTCCATAGCTGGGGCCCACCGTCCATTCGAGGGATGGTGTTGTCCTGAACGCGGGTGAGATGCCAGGCCAGCCATCCGATGGAATTGGGATGGCCATCAGGATGATAGAGGAGTTGTTCAGGAGTGACGTCCTTGAGACCCATGTGGACGATTTCCTGGACTCTGTTCAGAATGCCTAGCAGAACTTCGTTTGCTCGCATTGGTTCCTCCGGTAGGGTTCCGCGCCTTTGCGGGCGCTCGTTTTGGTTTGTCGACCGTTGGGTTTGCGAACGGCTTCTTCTGGCTCGCGCCGTTTTCCCACCCACTCTGCCCTCGAACGTTCTAGAAACAGGGGGGGCACCCCCTGTCATCCCCCGGCGGGGCTTCGCCCCTGCACCCCGTCCCACCATGTCGTCCTAGAGCGCAGCGAAGGACCTTGCTAGCCAATGAAGCCGCCCTTGATGTTCACTCTCAATCGGCCAACATCCCTGTTACCCAGTTGGAGTGGTGGGCGGGGTCAACTGGGGTACCACTTCTTGCCTTCAATGATGCCCCGTACGTAGGCCATTTGGCCGATGTGTTGGGTGTTGTCGCTGAGGATGCTAACCAAGCGGATGCCGACGGTTGGCACCGGGTCCCATTGGGGCTCGTCCAGCTCTTTGGCTAGGTCTTCATGTGTGAGGGGCTCAAGATAAGCTTTCGAACGATCTACGACGGCTTCGTGGTAGTCGAGGATAAGTTGAGTGGACGTCTCCGACGCGGTCACCTGATCCGGCGTGTATCCCATTCCCGTCTCGTTTGCGTCTGCTGCCTTGCCGAACTTTGCGTGCCAACCGTCGGCAATCCAAGCCTGCTCCTGACCGGAGAGCCCGCATGTTTCCCTGTCCTGCACTCGGGTCAGGTGCCAAGCAAGCCAGGCCAAAGAGTTGCTCGTTTCGTCCGGGCGAAACGCCATCTGTTCAGGCGTCATGCCGTCGAGGGTCATGGCCAGGACTGACTGGTTACGGTTCAAGGCTGCGATCACTACGTCCTTGGAATGCATGGGCATGAAAAGGACCTCCGAATATTTGGTTGGACGGTGGCCACGTCGATAGGCGTCGTTCGCACTCTAGCTTCTATCGACGCGGCGGGCAAGATGGGTTACACCCCTTCTCCAACTCTCCCCCTGAGGGGGAGAGTATTCGTGCCTCCCGCTTGGGGGAGGCACGAATGGAGGCTAAACGATAGCTCAGGCGGGGTACCAGCGTTTGCCCTGCAGGAGTCCTTTGACGTAGGCCACCTGACCGGCATGGGACAGGTTGTCGGCGATGATGCTGATGATACGAATGCCGGCAGTGGGCGGAGGATCGAACCGGGTTTCATCAAGCACCCGGTCTAGGTCATCGCCTCTGAGGGTCTCTAGATACGCCTTGGTCTGTTCGAACGTGGCATCGTGGTAGCCCAGTAGCAACTGGGCGCTGGGAGGGCGCACCGATGCCACTTGCTCAGCGGTGTGGCCTGTGCCCATATCGTTTGGGTCCGGGGGTAGGCCCAGCTTCTCGTGCCAGTTGCCCTTTACCCACACCTGTTCCCAGCCCGCTAGGGCGGCAATTTGCCTGTCCTGGCCACGTGTCAGGTGCCAGGTGAGCCAGCCTATAGGGTTACTTTCCGGCCCTGGCCGTTGGGTCAGGTCTTCGGAGGTGAGGTCGGCCAGGGCCATGTCCAAGATGCGTTTGATGCGGCTGAAAGAGTCGGTAAGTACTTCGCTTTGTTTCATGTGAGTGCTTCCTTGCTTTCCTTGTGGTCGAATGTTGCTCTTAATGAGGCGGCTTGCGTTACGAGTACGGCTGTCCCACCCAGCCCGCCTTCAGACGTATTTTCCGGGGACACCCCGGAGCACCCGCAGGGGGCTCGTCCCCTGGACCCCAAACCCTTCGTCGTCCCAGAGCGAGCGATTGACCGATTGCTTAAGAAGAGGGGGCATTCCTCCCGCGGGAGATTCCGCTTGCGTAATAGACCGTCTCTGGATCTTCAGTGGCTTTCATGCGCTCCGTGAAGTCTACAAGTAGCTTGGCCGAAGGAGCTTGGCCGTTGCCGCCTCGCTCCAGAACCAGCGGTGCAATTCAGCTTCGGAGTCTTGAGGGCGCTGAGCCATGCGGGCCTCCAACCTTACCATCGCTTCTCTTGGTGTCGCTGTGGGCTCGGCGCTTTTCAGGGTTTCAGCATAGGTAAACGTTGTGTCAGGGTCAACGGTGTTAACGGTCCCCGATGACGCTGTGACAGCGGCAATCTGGTGTTTGACGGCGTAGCATTGGGAAGCTATCGTCGGTCAAACACCATGAAGGAGATTAAGAATGAGCGACGTTCTCAAAGAAAAGGTGGCAATTGTTACGGGCTCCGGCCGAGGGATCGGCAGGGCACATGCACTGGCTTTGGCGGCGCATGGCGCCAAGGTGGTGGTGAATGATCTTGGTGGGGAGCGGGACGGGACCGGTGGGGGCCAGTCGCCAGCGGATGAAGTAGTGGCCACGATTCGGGAAAATGGAGGCGATGCAGTTGCCAACTACGACAATGTAAGCGACTTCAGGTCGGCGGAACGGATCATCCAAACCGCCATCGACAATTTTGGGCGGCTCGACATCCTGGTGAACAACGCCGGTGTCTTCCGCGACATGCTTTTCCATGAGATGACTGAAGAAGATTGGGACATCGTCGTCAACGTGCATTTAAAGGGGACTTTCAACACGTGTCGTCATGCTGTGCCGATCATGATGGAGCAGGGATACGGCCGCATTATTAACACAGCCTCCAGTCAATGGCGCAACCCCGAAGCGAGGGCGGCCTATGGCGCAGCAAAGGGCGGTATCGTCAGCCTGACGTGGGACCTAGCCTTTGAGCTGCGACACCATGGCATCACGGTCAATGGCCTGGCTCCTATGGGAGCTACCCGCGGCTGGGGCGACAACACGCACAAGGATAGGATGAACGCCGCGGGCCTGGATAGGATAAAGTCACCTGACGAGCAGGGTGATGAGCGTGCAGGGCCGGAGTTCGTCTCGCCAATTGTGGTGTATTTGGCTTCGGACCTGTCATCACATGTGAATGGTCTCGTCTTCAGGGCGGGGTCAGGGAAGATTGGCCTCTACAGCCATCCGTCTGTTGGGCCCGCCATCTACCGAGACTGGCGGAAGGATGGCCCCTGGACCATCGCGGAGCTCGAAAAGATCTTGCCAAGTTCGTTGCTAATGGGCGATACAACGGCGCCCTTCATACCATAGTCCCATTTGCGAGGCTGCCCGCTAAAAGGGCTGTGGCGGACCTTCCTGTTGGATGACTGAGAGTGGGATTCTGCGCTAGATGATCTCACCCTCAATCGCCTCCTCTTCCACTGCAATCTCTTTTTCGCCGCGTCCGAATAATAGATAGGCCGATGGGCCGATAATGTGTACGAACAGCACGGCCATCAGCCAGCCCATCTTATTGCCTTTGACCCGGCGTTGGGGACTCATCATATCCCTGAGTGCCACAACCAAGAGACCGAATTGAAGGGCTGCCAAGGGCAATGCGATGATGAGGACAATAGCAATGATCATAGTGCTTCCGTTATTTGAAGCTAGGCTTCTGCATCCCTAATAGTGGTAGTACACATTGCCCGCGGCGTCAGGAGCCAAAATCTCATGATGCGCGCCGTCCTGGAACAAGGGGTTGGGGGATCGCCGCAGAATACGTCGGGGCTCTGGGCGATCGTCTTCCCTAGCGGGTGCGAATACCAAAGCTCCCGCAGCCATCCCGGCAAGAGCCAGGAGTTACACGGCATAGAGCCAGAATTTGCGCTGTGCTCCCATCGATTCGCGATGTTGTTCTATCAACTGTGCCCTTGAAGGTGTCTAAAAGACTGTGTTGGTGCTGCTTATTGTACCCGCCCCTGGCGGCTGGGCGTGGCATAGCCTAAGCAGCGAAAGACGCCTGTAGCCGACGGTAAGGGCTGTAACAAAGTGCGTCAAGAGGTTCGAGTTGCATTTTTAGGCTTCAATCTGGGTTCGCAGGGGTTGGACGCCCCAGCCTGGCGGGTATCAAACAAGGGGCAGTTGAAACGCCGGTCAAGGTGACTACAATCGTTGTCGCTGGCATGGAAAGCGTGCGACAATAGCAGCAGAGGCAATGCAGCCTTCGTGCGCCCGTAGCTCAGGGGATAGAGCATCGGTCTTCGGAACCGAGGGTCGGGGGTTCAAATCCCTCCGGGCGTACCACTCAATCCACATAGAATCGTAGCTGCTGAGGGCCGGACGGATCACGAACGAGATCACAGGTGCGATCTCCTGCCGAGCCACCAAAGCCGAAGCCCACGATCATCGATCGTGGGCTTTTTGCTGCAACGGCCGTAGGGGGGGTCTCCTACTGGCTTGTCACCGGGACCTCCTTCCTAGTGAGAGCCTCGTCGATGGCCCTGGCTGCGGCCTCCTGGAGGCCTGGAACCACATGGCTGTAGGTGTCCAGGGTGATAGCGATGCTGCTATGCCCCAGGCGCTCCTGGACCACCTTGAGGAGTTGGCAGCCCAGAAAAGCGTTGACGGTAAGCGGCTGGCAGCAAAGGTAAAGTCATGGACGCCGGGGCAGACGATGGCAGTTCTAGACGCTAAAGAGCGGTACTGGTTCTCACTAGTCGGGGGCATGAATTTGGAGAGGGAATTTGAATAGGAACATGGGATTGTTGGCTAGTGGGACCCAGAAAGCAAGCCATAGCCCACACATTTCATTGGCTCCAATTCTGGCACCAATTTGCCTGGTGAGGGGAATTGACGGAGGTTGAAAGCGGCTGAGTCCTAGTGCCTACGCCCTAGGAAGAACGGTGAATCGTCAGGGCAAAATTATGTTGTGGCTGACTTAACAGTCGTGATAGCGCCACGCACCTGATTCTAATACATACAACTGACGTGCAGGTCCTAAGACTATCTTGACGCCAAGCTTCCATGTTTGTTCGACGTAAGCCCATGGAGGACTCCAACTTTCTACGTCCGTGTTGTAATATCGGCTGGCTTCTTGGACATCCTTTAATGCCATCTCCAGACCGTCCAGAACCAAAGGCCTTACAAACTCATACACCGCCTCCTTGTAGTCAGCCAAGGAAGTCTCATTTCGGCATATTACAGACCAGCTACCATACAACCCTTCCACCGCCTCGGTGGTGATATCGCTGGCCAAGAACCATGCGTCCCGATTATTTGCCAGCTCAAGCAATTCCTCTTTCATCGCAGAGTCCAATTCACTTCCCTTGTTCGTGGCCTCTACTTTGGCTTCTATACCAGGCGTAGGCGGAGGTGCTGGCTCGACAGATGTAGCAGTGGGAGTAGCCGTAACCACCACCGTGACCACCTTCTCTACAGGTACTTCAACCTCCTTAACGCAGCCCGACAGCATTAGGGCCGTGGCAAGTAGAAGTATGGCTATGGCGTTATGTCGCATATCTCCCATAATGACTCAAGTGCACCACTCGCTTAGCAGCATCCTCTCACCGACGGAAGACCAACAGTCGCCTTCGTGGGGTAGGGGCTAGAACCTTCTGTTAATAGGGCTTATAAGACTGTTGTGAGGTAGGTGTGTGATATATTCCCATGCCCGCCCCCCGTTGAACTAATCCTTCATGGGACTCTTGGACGTTAGGTTCTATCTTTCAGCTTGTAAGAGCCTCACTCCACCCACCTGCTTGCAAAGCTAAAACTACATAGTGCGATCAACCCTTGTAACGTTATACAGCTTTCATTACATGAGCCATCTTTTGGCTATCATCATACACCAAAAATTCTTTAATTTTCCCGTCCACTAGTCTATGATAGTGACCAAAATCTGCGTCCATTCCCTCAGCTGTTGCGTGCACCTGGGTAAACACTTGATCACCCTCTGCAATCATATTCGTGGGGGTTACGCTGAAATTTTCATACCTAGGGGGAATTCCACCCAATACTTCCATAAAGGCACTAATGCCTTTGTGGACACCAGAAAATCTGTGCATGCCATTAATTGTGACCACTACATCGTCGTGATATAAAGACACAAAAGTCTCCATATCTCCCGTCCTAAAACATTCATAGTTCTTTGCAATTATTTCTTTGGGTGTCATCCTTCCTCCTTTTGCGTTCCTCAACCTCGTGCGCCATTATACCTTGTTAAGCGTAGCTTAGTGTTTGTGTGTCGTTTTGAGAGAACGACTGCAATAGCGCGGAAGTCCAGAAACTTCAAACTCAGACTCCTGCTTAAAAAGCCCAGTTGTAGTTAATTTCACGCGTGCCCCTGCTGCGGTCATCACTTCTGGTGCCCAATCTGCCAAGGATGCCGGAACTGAAATTGGAACCTCGCCAATGACAGAAAGAGGCCCCGGCTATGAGTTGCCAGGGCCTCTCTTTCTAAACCATGCTATCGAGCTTTCCTCTACTCAGGCCCGAAAGCCCGTGGGTGCTCCTTAGGGCCCGTAGTAATTACCCAAGTTGCTCCCCACGGTGACCAGGTCGAGGACGTCTACGTTGTTGTCACCGTTGGTATCACCTGCGCCTGGTAGGGGCACGACGGGTACGTGCCGAGTGACCACGATATCCAACTCAGCAACTGCGACTCCCGCTAGCGAATAGCCGATATCGTAGCTTCCTGTCTCTGTGGCAATGAAGAACTTCGTCACGGTGGCTTCGGATTCCCATACGTCGCGGTGTGCATAGGCGAGGGTGTCTGTGCTCGGCCTCAGGTAGTCGTCCAAGAGGACCGACGGGGGAAGCAAACCTAATTCGATCTGAACGGTGGGCGTGAACGGGTCTTTCGTGCAGGCAACATTCCCGCAGTGAGCTACCTTCAGGTCCTGGTTGGTGTAGTCGTAGTAGCTGATGAGGCCCAGCCCATCATTCCCAATGGTCATCGATGTGTACTAGCCCACATCCCCTTCGCGGTCCAGGGTAGTTATCGTATGGGACGTAGGTGGGGGAGGCACGGGAGTAAACGTCCTGGAAGTTCTTAAGTTAATTGACTACTTCCACTCCCAAAGTTCCCATGCTGCATTTCCTTCAGCGTCCACATCCCAGTTGTAAACAATAGCAGCCCCATTCAAGCTCGCAAGGGAAGGAGCTGATGTTTGGAAATAGACCATTCCCTTGAAAGCAACTCCTCCATCTTCTGTAAAGGTCCCAACGCCAGTAGCCCTGAAAGTTGCCACTCCGTCTGCAGCCAAAAGGAGACCCGAATTCGGACATTCTCCGTAAAGTGTTCCATCCTCTCTCATTTCAGCTGAATAGGTAGCCATCATCTGGAAGATATCTACCCCCGCGATAGTCCCGCTCCCACTTGGTACAGTCACTTCAAATCTTGGAAGAGTGCCATTTGCTGGAAGTGTTTTAGTCGTAGAAACAGCCTTGATGGAACCCAATTTTTCGCTTGCCATATGCTGACCTCCTTGTACCCACTTTTTATGCTTGCATGCCCAGGTATCTTATCAAACATTCACTTACTACAAAACCTCCATCGGACTCCTAGCCGTTAAGGGTGAAATCACCACTGGTGGAGGCGTGGGGCCACAGAAGCGATTTCCGCAGCGCAAGACCTCAAGGGATACATCGTAAAGGGATACATCAGTAACCATTGGGGCTGATGGGCTAGGCCTGATCAGCTACTTAGACTCTAGCAACAGTGACTTGAAGGTGCGCACTGCTCGAATGTGACCTGTACAGAGGTGGCGTAGAAGTCGTGAAGGTCGGCGTCGAAGATGCGAGCCTCTCAGGCCTCTCCCATGCAACTCACGGTTCATCCCCCACGGATAGGTCTAGATACTCCTTGTAAGAACCATGGGCGTTGATTTGGATATCAAGGAGAACCTCCTGCAAAACAGACGAGGTTCTGGCTGCCGTATTGTCCGGGTCTCACCCGCATCTGTTTCCCATCCCCGCCCTGCTCCTTCCCACTTGCGGCCTTTCCCTGAAAACCTTTGTTTTAAGGACCTGTACGACCGGAACCTCGCCACCACCGTTCACACCCCATCCCTTCCCCGTACCGCTTAAAGGAGGAAAGGCTATCTCCTCCTGAAATGGGGGGAGCAGAAGGCGTTTTCGCAGTGGGCTACCTTTAGGTCAGCGTTGGTGACGTCTCGGTAGCTGATGAGGCCCAGCCCATCTGCCCCAGTGGTTATCGATGTGTAAACGCCCACATACCCTGCGCTGTCCAAGGTGGCCGTTGTGGCCTCTGTGCATTCAACATTGGAGCAGTGGGCTACCTTCAGTTCATGGTTGGAGTAGTCGACGTAGCTGATGAGGCCCAGCCCATCAGCCCCAATGGTCACCGATGTGTAAAAGCCCACGCCCCTTTCGCCGCCCAGGGTAGTCTTTGTGGCAGCCGTACAGGCAGCATTGGAGCAGTGCGCTACCTTCAGTTCGTCGTTACTCCAGTGGAAGTAGCTGATGAGGCCCAGCCCATCAGCCCCAATGGTAATGGAGGTGTACTGGCCCACATCCCCTTGGCTGTCCAGGGTGGCTGTTGTCGCTTCCGTGCATTCAATATTCGAACAGTGGGCTACCTTGAGGTCACGGTTAGTGTTGTCTGAGTAACTGATGAGGCCCAGCCCATCAGCCCCAATGGTTATCGATGTGTGCCCGCCTACCTCCCCATCGGTGTCCAGGGTGGCCGTTGTAGCCGTTGTGCAGGCAGCATTGGAGCAGTGGGCTACCTTCAGGTCAGCGTTGATGTTGTCGTAGTAGCTGATGAGGCCCAGCCCATCAGCCCCAATGGTTATCGAGGTGTTCGAATTCACCCACCCATCGCTGTCCAGGGTGGTTGTTGTGGCCGCCGTGCAGGCAGCATCCGAGCAGTGGGCTACCTTCAGGTCACCGTTGGTGGCGTCTTGGTAGCTGATGAGGCCCAGCCCATCAGCCCCAATGGTTACCGAGGTGTACCAGCCCGTATCCCCTGCACTGTCGAGAATAGTCTTTGTGGCAACCGTGCAGGCAGCATCCGAGCAGTGGGCTACCTTCAGGTCACCGTTGGTGGCGTCTTGGTAGCTGATGAGGCCCAGCCCATCAGCCCCAATGGTCACCGACGTGTACCAGCCCACATTCCCATCGCTGTCCAGGGTGCTTATCGTGTTGAGAGCGGGTATCGCACGATACGCAGCAGACCCCGATGGCCCTGCTGCTCCATCCGGTCCCGCACTCCCCGTAGCCCCGGCCTCACCGGTAGCCCCGGTCTCCCCCTGTGCTCCCTGCGCACCCGCATTTCCTGTTGCACCGGTAGCCCCAGACTCACCGCTAGCCCCGGTCTCGCCCTGAGAACCCTGTGCTCCCTGACTCCCAGCAGGTCCAGTAGACCCACCAGGGCCTACGGCACCCGTTGCTCCGGTTGCCCCCGTGCCTCCGGTCTTACCCTGCTCACTCTGTTCTCCCTGCGAACCAGTAGCACCAGCGGGGCCTCGGTCTCCCTGAGCCCCTTGCTCTCCTGCCGCTCCCTGTTGACCACGTGGTCCATCCTCTCCTACGGAGCCTGAACAGGAAACGACGAGCAGCAATGCTGCGAGCAGAAGGCAAACTGGCAAAAGGAACTTCATGGATCTCCCGATAGTCAGGGAAGGGATGAGGGTTTCGATTCAGGCACGGTGCGTGCTTATCGCCTAACTTGAATGGTAGTCAGGTGGAAAATCGTCAACCCTCGAAGGCTACTTTGGAGCCTCGCAGGCGAGGACTGATACCCCAGGCAAAGTAGATTAGGACAATGGCACAGAGGTACATGCCGATGAATACCGTGAAAGGAAGGTCGTAGGAGCCATAGTGGTCATAGAGAAACCCTGCCAACGGTGGCCCAATGAGGGACGCCCCCGCCGATAATGCGAGATTCACCATTCCAAAAACCGTGCCGAAGACGCGCAGAGGAAAGAGCGCGCCCACCGATAGCGGCAGCAAGGTCATAACGCCCCCTCCGGCTGGCCCCGACACGGCCACGAAAAGCCAGACCACTGGGAGGCTGGTCGCCTGAAGGAGAATGAAGGCCCCCGTCACCTGAAGGCTGAAAGACAACATAACGGCGTACCGCACGGAGAACTTCTCCGACAGCAACCCAAATCCTATCTTTCCAATCGCTCCGGCCCCTCCAAAAATCCCAAGTACCAAACCTGCGGTCTTAACGGAAATACCCATGTCCCGGACATAGGGTACGAGATGGTTGAGGATGCCAAGAGTACCGACCCCCATGAAGAAAAATCCCCCAGCGAGAAACCAGAAAGCGGGGCTACCCATCGCTATGGAGAAGGCGCTGCGTTCCTTGGTCAACCCCGCCGGTTCACTGGATCCCGGGACAGGCACCGATGGCTGTACTGGCTGCGGGTCAGCGATGACCCCGTCAGGGTGAAGCCCCATGTCCTGGGGCTTAGTCTTGAGAATCAAGGTGGCCGGGAAGTTGACGCAGAGAACCCCAATGCCCATCACGACAAACGCGACCCTCCAACCGTACTCACCGATAATCAACGCCGTGATTGGGGAGAAAATGAGGGCACCCACCGCCAAGCCCATCATAGTGAGTCCCATCGCCCGGCCCCGTTTAACACGGAACCAGTTAGAGACCACCGTGGCAAAGGGCACTACGCCACTGAAAGCTCCTCCAATCCCAGCCATGCCATAGAAGATGTAGAACTGCCATAACGAGTTTGTGGTACTCAAAAGGAACATCGATGTGGACAGGATCAGCCCGCCAACCACCACTAGCCGCTTGATCCCGTACTGCGATACCAACCGGCCCATGAAGACCCCGCCCACACCTCCGCAGATCATGAATAGAGACCCGCCAACTGCTATTTGCCCCCGGGTCCAGCCGAATTGCTCCTCCAGGGGAATAAACATGTTGCCGAAAGCGTAGAACCCTGTCCATGACCAAACGGTAAGGACGGCACAGGAGGTGGCGACGACCCACCAACCGTAGAAGATACCGGAGTCCGTTGAAGAGCTTGAAGAGTTGTTCATTTCATGACCATCTGACTCCAACATACCGCGGATTATAGCGAAGGTGGACAGTCTTTGGACAAGAAAATCTTGCCCGTGGACTTCTGGCCGTGCCTGGGCCTGGCGTGGCCGTTGCCGCCTGGTTGCAGGCCGGGGCAAGCAAAGAGAAGGAGAGGAGTAGCACCAAGTCCATCAAGCACACTAGGGCCTGCGTAACCTAACCAGTTTCACGATTGTCTGCGCGAGGCCAGATAGAGAGATTGGCCTACGGCTCTTTGGAGAAGAGGTCATTCCGGATTTCAAATAGCGCACCCAAACCGAGCCCAAACGAACAACGATAAGTATTAGGATTATGAGAAGGCCGCAAGCAACCTTCGTTATTCCTGCCGCAATTTCCCAGCCGATCCTATCGAAATACCCTCCGATCCACATGAGGCCAATGACCGAAGCGATCCCGCCACCAACTATGAGAATGATCACGACTGTAAAAAGAGACACGAGGCCAAACAAATTCGGGTCGCCGTCCTTGTTTCCTAGCCGCCTGAGCAATCCACTCATGCCTTACTCCCTCGTCCTCGCTCCGTCTTGCCCTGACTCCTCCGTTTCCGGCATAATCCGCTCCTGTTGTCTGCCCCGGCCGACGAGGCTCACAATCTTCCCAATCACTCCGCGTTCAACTAACCCTTGGCTCTCACTCGGAGCGCTAGACCCACATCTTGAGGCCGGCCATGGTTGCATCGTCCATCTTCTCCTGCTCTCTTGGCCTCCCAATATCTCTAGCCATTCGTGGGAGGCGAGTCAAGGCATAGGGTATGCTGAGGCTCCATCTAGCCAGCACCAACCCTCGGCTCAACTCCGAAATTATCCCCTGAAGGCCTCTATGAAACGACGCCGGGCCAGAGACGTCGGAAGCCCTGGTGATAGTCCCGCGAGGGCTGTCCTTAGCCTGAAGTACCCGCGGCCCAATTCAACCGGCCCATGGTTGGTAACGAGCATGGGCCCCCCCCCTCTATCAACCATCAGCATACACTCTCAAAGCTACGAATTGAGAGGCAAGAGGTTTTGCGTTCTGTCCTAAACCCTTGGCTAACCTCGTGGAGCACGAAGGTGAGCCTTAGACGTCGGAACCGAGGGTATCTGAGCCCGGCAATTAGTAGTGGCTGCCAAATGCCTCTGGATCCAAATGCCTCTGGACACTGTATGCATTCATCAGAGTGGCATCTTCCTCAGCACATCTTGCGAGTCATTCCCCCCTTCGAACAAAGGGGGTCTTTCTATGCCTGAGCCAGTCTTTACGATCAATGTAGCCTCGGTCAAGACAGTGGATGGTCTGCGGTACCGGATTAAGCGACCCTTCTACGGCTCCCAGATTCACCTCGGGGAATTCGCAACAGAGGCCGAAGCCCTTGAGTTCGCCCACGACTTTAGGGGTCGCCTGAAAACGATCCGCGGCCAATCGGCAGAGCCTAGGCGGCTCAGTTGGAGGCTGACAGTGCCAGCACAATGCTCCGACGATTGATTATCAAGGGGCTGTGCTCCTGGAGTAGTCCTTCATCAGCACAGCCACATCCACTGAACTCTCCCTAGAGTCTAAAGCGGTGCCCATGTAGGTTGCCCATGGGCATTTCTCTTTCGAACCGATAGGAAATGCCATGTGACGCTGTCGAAGCCTAGGGTGACCTCACCCCAGAGTATACTGGGGCGGGCCGCCCTGGCACTGTGCCAGAAAAGCGGCTAGGCGGACTTTGCTTGGCTCGAGACCCTCGGGATAGAGGGTTCGTAGAGAGGGGTCGCCCCCTACAAACTGATAGAATCGTTCAACCAGTTCCGCAAAGAACTGTACCCCACCCTTTCGTATATGGTGGCAACTTCATTCTGGTTGAATCCGTTGAGATTATCCGATCTCTGTCGCTTTGGAGGATTGGCACCGGGGCCCTAACGATAGGAGAGACTCTGCAATGCCCCGCCATATTTGGTTAATGATGCGTTTCTTGGATAATCTTCGACTACTGTTTTAGGGAGATATCGTGGCTAGAGTACGTCTGACGACTGCATTTTGGGACTACGACCGCGTCCGTCCGCTAATGGACGGCACTATTCAGCCGGAAGGTATAGAGATCACGCCGATAATCTCGAGACCCAGCGAAACTTTCTTCCGAATGCTACGCCATAAGGAATTCGAAGTATCGGAACTGTCCTTTGCTAACTATACGATGCTGCGCGCTCGAGGCGATGAATCATTCATCGCAATTCCTGTTTTCCCCTCTCGGCTCTTTCGCCACTCCTGTATTTATGTCAACAAGAAAGCTGGAATTGAGACCCCTGAAGACCTCATCGGAAAGAAAATCGGAGTGCCCGAATACTCGATGACCGCGGCCGTATTCGCCAGGGGCATGTTACTTCACGAGTACGGTGTCAAACCGGAGACCATTGAATGGTTCAGTGGTACGCAGGATGGCTTGCAACGTCCCTCCCGGATCGACTTCGAACTCAAGAATGTGACACTTCACCGAATGCCACTCGAACGGGACATGGGACCCATGTTGGAGACCGGAGAACTTGATGCAATCATCAGTCCCAACGCACCCAAAGCCTTGGATCGGAGCGAGTCTCCGGTGCGAAGGCTCTTTGAGGATTACAGACAAGCCGAGAAGAATTACTTCGCGAAAACCGGGATCTTTCCCATCATGCACACCGTCGTACTTAGGCGAGATATATACGAAGCTTACCCGTGGGCGGCCACGAGCCTGTACGAAGCCTTTGTGAAAGCGAAAGATTGGGCATACAGCCAACTTATCGAAACAGACGCTCTGAAGCTTACGCTTCCTTGGGTTGTTGCTGAGATGGAGGAAACTCGCCGAATCATGGGGCATGACTTTTGGCCATACGGTATCAACCGCAACAGAGTTTCTCTGGAGGCACTGCCGCAGTATCTTTACGAGCAGAACCTTGCGGCTCGAGAGCCAGCAATTGAGGAATTGTTCGCCCCAAACACCCTTGACCACCAGTTTAGTTAGCCGGATGACTCAGAAGATGGCCAGATTGTCTGGCCATTGCTGGGCTATCGAACCTAGAACCTCTACGGCAGGAACCTCGCTACCGCCGTGTACCCCCCCCCCCATTTCCCACCTATCCCTCATAGGCAAGGAAGATGGGCTGCCTCCTCCTAAAATAGGGAAAGCAACGGACATCCCCATAATGCTGGGCCCGCCGTTCTTCGGACGTTCACTAGGCCGTCCGGCTTGAACGGCAGACGCGTCAAGTGGTGACGCAATATGTAGTGATGAAACGGCCCAGTGTTCACAGAATGGATCGACGCTCCCCCGTCTCCAACATGGTCGCAAGAAGCCCCTTGGCGATCGCCTGCCTGGGGATTTCACCTGCGGGGAAGTCAGCAGTTGGAGTAAAACTGGCGAGTGGGAGGGTGGTCAACTGATTTTCACCATAGCCACCTAGTAAGCCAGCACTCAGGGCTGGAGGGAAGCCTTGTGGTGGGTCACCGCCTCAGCAAAGGCGGCATTGGCCTTCTTGTGAGCATGCTCACAGTACCGGGCCATCCAGTTGTGGACACCGGCAGGTCATCCGGCCCAGCGCCGGAATCGAGCAGCGCCACAGGCCGCGAGGCTTCCTCAAGGGTCTACACTGGGCGGGTAAAATGGACCTCGTCGGCCATCCATTATGTAACAGGGATTAGAGGATGGAAGAGCATCACTCGTCTTGTTTCACGTCCCTAAGGACACACTCGAAAGCAAGCCGGTCTAGGTAGTGAGCAAAGGCGTGGGCCAGCTTGCCCGCTATAATAGGTCGATGGTCGGAGCCTCATGTTGGTCCTTTGTTTTTGCACTAGGTGCCGTGCTACTGGCAGCGTGTACCATGCCAGCGTCGTCGCCTACTCCCACGGCAACGCCTATGGCCTCTCGTTTGCAGACAGCGACGCCTTTGTCCCTGCCGATGGTCTCTCCAATGAGCACGTCCCCTCCTGCGTCAACCCCTCAGCCAGCAGCCACCTCTGCCTCCATCCCGCCTTTCCAGCCGCCTGAACACACGCTACGCAGCAGGCGGATTATAGTTAACGATGATGCCCTATGGGCTGGCCACCCTACCAGCCACACCGTCACCCGCCTAGGCCTGCCCGATGGCCAGCGGGAGTGGCAGACCGAGATTGGGTGCGATCCAGCGACTTTGGCACGCGCAGAGTCGCGCCTGCTCGTAGCTTGCTTCGACTCAGGCGAGTTGGTCGTCCTTAGCGATGAGAGTGGTGAGATCCTGGCACGGGTTTGGGTGGGCCACGGGCCTTATGGCGTACTCATTGCCGCGGGTCGCGTGTACGTGACCTTGGCCCACGAAGGGGCTCTGCTCGCTCTGCGTGCCGATACCTTGGCTGAGATAGCACGCACCGCCACAAGCCGACAACCACGGGGGCTAGCCCTGAAGAAGGACCGGTTGTATGTGGTCCACCTGCTTGACACCTCTTTGCGAGTCTACGATGCCCAAACGTTGGCCCCGCTGGGTGCCATTCAAATAGGGCTCCAGGCGGCCTTGGCCGAAAGCGCGACCCTCCACCCGGACCGGAGCCGCGCCTACGTTCCACATCAGCGCCAACACGTCACCAACATGGCAAGGCTATTCGATAACACTGTGTTCCCCATGGTCAGCACCCTGGATACCGAGCAGCTACGGCCCATCAGGAGGGAGGCGCTGGCCCTGGATTCGGTGGACTCGCCAGTGAGCATGCCCATCGCCGTCGTTCTGAGCCTCGATGGGACGCGTCTCTACACGGCTAATGCCGTAAGCGATGATCTTTCCGTGGTCGACTTGGCTCAGGGTCTAGGAGTAGGGCATGTGGTCGTCGGCCATCATCCTCGCGACCTAGCTCTCTCACCAGATGGGAAACGCCTGTACACGCTCAACCTGGTCTCCGACGACATCAGCGTGGTGGACACCGATACGCTAACCGTGGTGGACACCCTTGCCCTGGCCCACGACCCACGACCGGCCATCATCCAGCAGGGGGAACGGATCTTTTTCACCAGCCGTCCGGACAAGATTGCCCGGGACAACTGGATAGCATGCGCTTCCTGCCACTTCAACGGCGGTTCTGATGGCCAGATCTGGTTAGGAACTAACGATGGGGCACGCAATACTCCTATCCTCAGAGGCATCGGTGGCACCGGGCCACTGCACTGGTCAGGGGATCGGCCTAACGTGCAGTCGTTCCAGAAAACGTTCACTGAACTGATGGGTGGAACGGGTCTCTCCCAGTTAGACCTTGATGCACTGGCTGCTTATCTGAACAACCTTAAGCCTTTCACCAGCCCTCTACGAGAGCCGGACGGCGCTCTTCCGCAGGCGGCAATCGAGGGCGCTGACGTTTTTCAACGCGCAGGCTGCGCTGTTTGCCACAGCCCGCCACGGTTCACTGACCAACAGATGCACGATGTGGGCACGGGAGAACCATTTCACGATGATCCAAATAACATAGGCGAGAAGATAGCTGAGAGAATGGGAACTGCGTTTGACACCCCTAGTCTTCGGGAGCTCTGGCTGACGGCTCCTTACCTGCATGATGGCCGGGCGATGATACTGAGAGACGTGCTTGTAGGCTTCAATATCGACGATAGCCACGGGACAACATCGCACCTCTCTGACGCCGAGCTGACCGCTCTTGAAGCCTTCTTGTTGGCACTGCCACTAACTGAGAAAGAATTCAGCGAACTGCAAGGCAAGTAGTCTTTACAACCATGATGGATCGAACTACTAGAGGGGCCGACAGGCCGCCTAGGTCTTCTTTCGCTCCTCGTCGGTGAACCGGCCTTGCTTTCGGGAACGTGGCATACCGCTTTGCGTATGCACTTTCCTGAAATCTTCTTTCCCGTTTCACTCTCGGATTTGTTTCCGGCCTACCGGCCCGGGCGCTTCTCGATGTCCGAAATCACAACCGTGGCCGGTGCCCCTCCAAGTGGGGATACGCCTCGCAAGTTCACCACCTTGGCAAACCATTGGCCGTTAAGGGTACCCACCACCGTGATCTCCAAGGACTCGGCTCCTAGGACCACATTGGTATAACCCTGGGTGTACAGGTCCTCCCTGTCCAGTCTGACCGTCAACTCAGAGGCATCCTCAGATACGGCCCCATCCGCTATTATGAGGCCTGGGATGGTCACGGTTTGCCACGCTGGCTTCGCTCCAGCAGGGAAAGCGAATGTAACCGTTATCGAACTGGGGACTCTATGCCAGGTCCACTCGTCCTGATAATA
Source organism: Chloroflexota bacterium (assembly GCA_003228115.1). Lineage (GTDB taxonomy): Bacteria > Chloroflexota > Dehalococcoidia > Lucifugimonadales > SAR202-VII-2 > SAR202-VII-2. Next base: position 50,453 of record QEVV01000011.1, on the reverse strand, counting down.
CTTTCCTAACTCTATCTGGGTCTTGGCGGGCACGTCGTAGCTCGACTCGACCACGAAGAACCGATAAGTGGAGTCGAGGGACCCCAGGATGGCGGAGAGTGGGTTGCTATAACCGTATTCGCTGAGGAGCGTTTGCCCGTCTGCAACTACGGGCGGATCCGGCGCTAGGCCTGTTGACGGCACCGGCCTATCCTGGGTCAGCGCTACGTGTACGACGTATACTCCAGGTTCTTCAACGACAAAGGCCTTGTCTTTACCATCGATGTATCCTATTTGGTTGGCCCTGCCCGAAGCTGAGTGAACCTTGCCACTCGGTCCAGTGACCGTAATTTCAACTCCGACGTCTAGAGTGGGCCATGCCTGGCCGCTGAAAACGAATCTATCGCCTATTTCGAGAACGGATCCGGGGCGAGTCCCGGTTGGAGTGACGAACAGGTCGACGTCTCTGCCCTGGATGTTCAGGATAGGACCACACGTCGCGAGCCCGCCAGCAGCCCCCTGGTAAGGCGGACAGATTCGCGAGCCTAGAGGGTCTCTTGGGACCAACATCCCAGTCGCAGGGTCGATGAGTGGCTCAGGGATGATCGTCGCCATGCTGGCATAGGGCACAAAGTACTGTTCATCAGCGTTCTTGATGACCGCCCCACCAAAGAGCAGTTTTATGTCACCCTCTTCATCACCGTTGCGACCGCCTTGGTCTGCAGACAACCACGCTCCAAAGCAGGGTAGGCCAATCTGACAGTTGTAGGAGTCGTGACCGTACCAGTGGTCATGGAATGCTCCTATTTCCGAAACCGTATGCTGAATGCTGATGTCAGGACGAACAGCACTTGCATACCAGTAACCCCAGGAATCTATTGCATCTTTCCGGTGTTGACCTCCCTGGCCGACCGTCGTCTGCATCGTGAGCTTTTTCATGTCTGAGGCCTCGACCCCATGGCCACCTACATCCCAGAAGCGATTGGCCGCTACCTGAGGTGCGATAGTGGCAAGAACCCCCTGGGGATCATCCAGCGTTATGAAAGGCCCGATCGGCCGCGCATCCTCCAGCCAGGCGATGTCACCTCTGAAGAATGGATACTCGAGACCAATGGGTTCAATGTCGAAGGAACGTAAAATGAACCATGGGCGGAGAACGGTGTCGTCTATTTGGTGCTGTTCCCGGAGACTGACGGCGATCTGGGAATCCCGTACTCCATGGGCCACCAAGGGCGAACGGGGGGTAGCCACAATAGACGCCCCAGCCCTTGAGCCCATCCACAACGTGCTGTCTTCCGGGTCGGTGTAGCTCGCGATCACCCGCGTAATGTACTCACCGTGCGCATCCGGAGCCCAAGTGTCGTTTGCGACAAAATAGCCGAAGGCGTTTGCGTTTCCGGTCGTACTGAAGGACCTCTTCTTGCCTGGATCCCCATCAACATAGTGGTCGATGGTGACCCCCACTTGCGCTGGCACCCCAGGCTCGATCACCACCACCGGGCTCCATTGGTCTCCCACCTCCAAGGGCGTACCCTCGAATGTCCCGAGGGACAGGTCCAGGGGCTCGGCGACCCAGACCTCATACGTGCCTCTTATCTCGAGTTCCTGCCCCCACAGGGTGCGCAAGATGCCCTCCAGTTGCACCGTGTGGAGCCCATACTGGTCGAATTCGACCTCCAAAGAGTCAAGACCTGTCGTCACGCCGTAGGTCCTGCCAGGCCCGGCGAACGAGAGTTCGACTGGATAGGCGTTGGTTTGGGACCCGGAGAGAAAGGATTGGACGATCGGCGCCTTGCTCGCCAGCACCATTGCTTCTCCCCCTGGCTTGGTGAGTGACACGGAGATCCACCCAAGTGACGACTCATCGAGAGCAATCAGCGGGATCTGTGGCTGAAGGTGAGTGAAACCTGTGTAGGCGATGGTTGGCAGATAGGGCTCCAGTAGGTACGTTAGACGTCTTCCAGATAGAGGGTCTCTGGGCGACGCGATAAACGGGCCCTGTGCAGACCTGCGACTCCCGAGGGCGAAGCGCTCTGCGTCTTCCTTGGCGACGATACCTCGAATTCCGCCCGAGCCCCAGCTCACGCTTTCGTTCAACAACGTCGCTGGAATCTGCAGCGTCTGCGCGGATCCAACCTTGAGGAGAGGTAGGTAGCCAATGTGCGTGTTCGCCTCAACGCCGAAGAGCGGCTGGGACAAGCTCTCCTGGAGGTGCTCTATTCTGGGATCGACAGGGTCGACGGTGTAAAAGGCAAGTCGAGGCCCATACCATCCAGGCTCCAACGAGGCAGTCCAGTCTCCTAGTTCATAGCGAGATAAGGAGCTTTTCAGGCACGGTGAGGAAAGGGGCTTGATTAAATCCCAGTACCCCTGTGGGCCTTGGTCAGTCTCTATAGGCTGACCGGTAGGGGTCATCACGGGTCCGTGGACGTTCAGGTTGACCTGTCCAGCGTACTCCCCATGCTCGTCAAACAGGCGGTAGATGTGTAGCCGTGGAACCAGGCATCCAAAAGGATCAGCGGCGGACACCTTGATCTCCATATGCGGAGCGTTCCCCTGTAGCTCTCCCGTAGCCGACCACAGGCGACCAGAGATGGAGAATGGCACGGACGGGTCTTCATGGTTAACACCCTCAGGTACACGGACGAGCGCAGAGGCCATGCTTTCAATCCACTGGCCTTGACAACTGGCCTCGACCACGGCTCCCAAGATAATGGTTGTTCCCGGACCGGCCAGTAGACGTGCGGAAAACGATCCGTCCCGATTGTAGGAGACACAGGTCTCCACTCCCCAGTCGACACTGGCGAGGCGGAGCCTGTCCTTCCGGGTTATTCCCGCGCTGGCTGGTATGGCCCCAGGTGCCCCTGTGACGGTTACATACCCGCTGGAGTCGGGACCAGAGATCACAATATGAGAGGCTATAGGTACCTCGTCTCGATCCTGATATGTGTAGTTGTGGTCGGCGGTAGGATCGATCCATTCGCTGGAGAGGTCCGTAACTGATCCTGCGAGGCTGTTCTGTATGGGTGGCGGTGGCGCCTGTGTTGGAGTCGGTGTGGTCAGGGGCTCGGTGAGTCGCCAAATCTCGATATCGTCGATGAGGGCCTCGGAGCCGGGGAGGGACTCGAAGGCGATCGTTCCCTGGAGCAAAGGCTCTTCGTCGGTCAGGTCCAGCTCGAGCACGCCGTCTACCAACACCTGCAGGTGCCCTGCAAAACCCTTGATCTCCACCGTGTGCCAGGTGTTCAGACGATAGGAAGTCCGATTATCCGTCATGTCAGTGAAGTCGTCCCCAAGCTGCTTGGTCAGGGTGAGTCTTTCTTTACTAAAGCTGAGGAAGTAGCGCGAGAATGGGTTTGCCCCTATTCGATAGTTGAGATGCACGGCCGCGGAGCGCACTTTAAGACGGAACTTGAACGCATAGTCGGTCCAGTCAGCTCCTCGAGTCAGGTTCGCCCAGTAATGGTCTCGACCAAGCAGCACCGTGTTTCCATCCTCCTTGGACATCTGCCAGCCGGTTCCTAACGACCAGTCCTGGGCGTGGCCGTCTTCGAAATCCTCGCTGTAGCGGGGTTCACTAGGAGTTGGAGTCGGTGTGGCTGGGGGCATCGGCGTAGTTGTAGGAGCGATCGGGGGCACAGCTGTTGGTGTTGCGATAAGCTCAGGTATCGGTGCGGGCGTAGGCGCTGCCTGAGTGGTAGCCTTACCCCTTTCTTTCGCCACCACTTTGGCCTCAGGGGCCGGGGTATCTGCCGTCTGAGTACCCGCACAACCTGTCGGCATCACTGTTAATGCTGCGAGTAGCAGGAGTAGCGATATGGACTTTGGTCCCATCTCAATACCCTCCCCCATTGCAACTAATTCCCCATAGCTGGATTGACTCAAGGGAACAGACGCTGATCTGCTTGCAGCACTGCCTAGTCTGAAGGGACAATTTCTAAGTTAAGGCGTTCGAGCCAGTGAAGCCAGTCTTTTACCGCTTCCCGGGGTAGATATTGAGCCTCGTAACCAAGCTCTGTCTTGGCCCTGCTTGTGTCGAAGAGCCAACCAGGATTCGCTGCCAACTGCCCTTGAAGGCCAGTTGGCTCAGTTTGGCCGGGCCCCACCTCTAATGGTGCGCTGGGAATAATCTCCTTGACGCTGTCTACAAACTCTCGGAGGGTATGGCTTCGCCCGCTGCCGATGTGAAAGACGCTGTGCAGGGGCCTCTGCGCCAGACACCCCAATACCACGCTGTGGGCGACATCCCGAGAATAGGTCATGTCGTAAGAATCGTCGCCGCCTTTGTCAAAGCGCAGAGGCTTCCCTAGAAGGGCATGCTCCATGATCCTGTTCCACACCACATTGATGTTGCCGTGTCTTGGTGCGTTCTTGCCAGGCCCGTAGATGGTTGCGAAACGAAGCGCCACAAACTTGATGCCGTAGAGGCGCTCATAGTTGAGGCCCATAAGTTCGCTGGCAACTTTGGTGGCTCCGTAGACACTGCCTCCAGAGGGGTAGGCGGGGAAGTCCTCAGCGATGGGTCTCGCGCCTGAACCCAGGTACTCTGGAGTTATAGGGGAAAGCGCAGCGATAGAACTCGTAAATACCACTCGATCGACCTCCATGATCCGAGCAGCTTCCATGATCTGAACAGTGGTGCTGGCATTGATTTGGAATCCCCGAACCGGATTTTGATCTGCCGCGTCCGGGTAGATTGCTGCCAAGTGACAAATACGCTCGATTTGGTGGTGCTTGAGCGCACGTAGGACTGCAGCGGAGTCAGATACGTCACCGAGTACGACTTCGATATCGTTGGATATATCCGAGACTAGCGAAAAATCGGGTCGGATGTCGAAGACAATCGGATTGTGGCCTATTTCAAGGAGTTCCCGGGTTACCCAACAGCCGTTCACGCCGAGGCCCCCTGTGACGAGGATATTCATAACCTCTCCCTATAACGGTGATACTTTTAACTAACGTTGATACTTTCGCAAAAGATCCTATCCCAGTGGTCCGAATCCTGCTAAAACGAAGAGCGGAAGCATGTAGAGCTAACTGGCTATGACCTACGCCGTTGCTGTAAAGCCTCGTATATTATGAGAGTTGCAGCGCCGGCGATGTGCAAGGAAGCTACCAGCTTCTGCATCCGTACAGAGGCCAATATATCGCAACGGTCGTGTACTGACCCGTCCCTTCTGCTCCAAACACCAGGGCCATTGGTTGGTATTGCCGTTACTATGAACTTGCTCCATTGCCCTAGAAACGCGATTGATGGTAAATTTGAAGGTTTGAAGGAGGCTCCATGGGTTTGCTAGCTGGCAAGGTTGCGCTCATCACCGGGGCGGGTTCTGGCATCGGCAAGGCCGTTACCCAGCGTTTTCTCGAAGAAGGAGCGTCGGTCGTCGCCCTAGACATCTCCGAAGAGCGGCTGGCGGCGCTTCGGCGGGAGCTCGGTGACGGTGTGATCCCGTTCCACGGGGACGTGCGGTGTTTTGAGGACAACCGGAGGGCTGTTGAGCGAGCCGTCTCAGCCTTTGGGTCTCTCGATATCTTGGTGGGAAATGCAGGTGTTTCGGACGGCGGACTTAGCCTCACCGACCTCACCGAGGAGGAGCTGGATGAGGGTACTGACGAGGTGTTCGGGATTAACGTGAAGGGTTACCTGCTTGGAGCGAAGGCGTCGGTCCCGGAGCTATCGCGTTCGAAGGGGTGCATGATCTTCACCCTCTCTACGTCGGCCTACTATATTGGGGGTGGCGGCCCCATCTATGTAGCATCTAAGCATGCCACGCTCGGCATTGTGCGTTCGCTGGCCAATGAGCTGGCCCCCGATATTCGCGTGAATGGCGTTGCGCCCTCGGGAACCCAGACGGGAATAGCGGCCGCGCCGTCGTTGCGCCGGACCGGCGGCCAGGGCGGCGATACTGGTGCACTGGCTATTGGTAACCATGGACGCAACATTCTGCAAATGGCTGTCCAGCCCGAGGACCATGCCGGAGCCTACGCCTTTCTTGCATCGAACGAGTCCCGCACGATGACGGGTGGGGTCATCAACAGCGATGCCGGTCGCGGGGTGATGCGCGGCCTGGTGGAATGACGTCGCCCTAGCCAAAGGGTCACCCCGAACCAGAAATTCTTTCAAACTGTAGGACTATTTGTAGGACAAGGCCAAAAGAATGGCCCTCTGATGATTAGTCAGAGGGGATATGGAAAGCCCCCCGAGCTTGTCGAGGGGGCAAATCCGTAGCTAAAAAGATGGTGGGCGGTAATGGACTCGAACCAATGACCTCCTGCGTGTAAACTAGACGCTCCTCTGTCAGTACACGTAAGCCCACGTAAACCCATATAGTTAACCCCGAATACTCAGGTGGTGCTACGGTCGCTACAGGGCGTTTTGCCCCATATTGCAACTAATGGCAAAGCTAAGGAGCATATGTTGCAATCCGATAGTAGAAGAACCCTTGTTCGTTCGGGGTCAGGGTTAAAGAGGTCTCTCCTCAGTTCAGTGCCTGCTGTGTCTGCGTGGATTGGTCTAGGAGTTGTATATCTCGCAATTGATAGTATTTTGCGAAGGAACGTCAGCGTGAGCAGGGAAATGCTGTCTAGGAAATCAAATTACATGGAGGTGGTTAAGAGTGAAGGGAGTGATTTTATCAGCGGGTGTTGGTTCGCGATTTGGGTCGTATACCGAGAAAGAACATAAGCTTCTTCTAACGGTAGGAGATTTCCCCATTATCGATCATACGCTCTGGGCATTCTCTCAGGCAGGCATTGTTAATGTTGGGTTAGTTACAGGGTTTATGTCCGATCGAATTAACGACTGGGTAGGCGATGGATCTCAGTATGGACTCAAAATTGAGACTATATTTAATAAGAACTATAGATTTGGAAACGCTCTTTCCGTTCAAATGGCTCAATCTTTCGCAGACGGTCAAGATTTCATACTTGCTATGGGTGATCATATGGCCTCATCTAGCCTTATAACCAATGTGATGAAGTTCGACGGAGATTACCAGGGCAATGTGTTAGGTGTTGACTTTAATATAACTTCGTATCATGCACAGGAGGCCACTCGGGTGCTAGTGAAGGATAAAGAAACAATTTGCTCAATTGGAAAGCACATAAAAATATGGAACGGTGTCGACTCCGGGGTTTTCAGGTTCACATCCGAAATTTATGAAGTAATCAATCAATGGGTTAATTGCGATGACTCGGGACGATATGAACTCGGTGAAATGTTGGCCTATTTTATAGATCAGGGCGGACTTCTCAAAAGCTGTGACATATCCGGAGAATTTTGGCACGATATAGACAATCCAGAAGACCTGGAGCGTCTACAGACAGGTAGTGGTCACCATAATTAACAGAGTGGGATGGGGAATAAGAATTGATAACGAATAACGAAGCGGACGAGGCAGCCTACCAAAAGACCATTATATCTCCAACCCCCTTGGATCCGGCGATCGCGGCCAACAGGCTCAAAGAAGTCAAACGCATTTTTGATGACCAGAAGGTCGTGTTTTGGCTTGGTTCAGGTACCTGTCTTGGTTGCATAAGGGAAAATAGATTCATTCCATGGGATGACGAGATTGACACGGCCTCAATAATCGGGATGCATGGCCTAGACGAAGAAACGATTTATCGAATGGGCGATGTATTCAAGGAAAATGGGTTCTACCCTCGCATCAGAAGTAATCCCCAGTACATGAGTGTTGCGTTCATAAAGGATGGTGTACGAACTGACTGGACCTGCCACCGTATTGTTGATGGAGGTGCTATTGAGTTTCCTGGGGTAAAACTTCCATTGCACTTATTCACCCAGCCGAAAAAAATTGAATTTATTGGCCAAAAGTTCCTCGTGCCAAGCCCACCAGAAGAGTATCTGAGATTAAAATATGGATCTGAATGGCTAACGCCGAAAGGGCCAGGGTTCGAGGCGGACGTTGTGATGAAGATTGGGGACGGCGACAACCTTAGTCGCTGGAACAAGTTTCAGCGGGCTTTGAGTGTGGGTAAGTTTCCTCGTGCCAACAGTAGTGTGAAAGTATTCGATCGGGACGGACGGTTGGTTAGAGGAGCGGAGGTAATAGTCGCCGGTCTTGACCGTTCGAAGACCGATAGATATGGGGTAGCAAAATTCTATGTCCCTCATACAGCTTGCTACGCAATGGTCATCCGTTATGAAAAACACCAAGAGATTCTCTATGAAGAGTGGCTTTCACCTAGTATTAATTACATTTATCGCCCAGGGCCAATAATTACCCCAGAGCAACATTATAAGGGCGGAGTGCGGGCTATGGCCTTGGAAATCTCAGAAATGTGAGCAAATTGCAAGACTATTTATGGGACTAGGGTGGAAGACTAAGTTCCCCGATCTTGTCTCAGGGGACAAAGTCCCGGGTAAACGTGATGAGGCTGAGGGGACTCGAACCTCTGACCCCCTGGTTGCAAAGCCGAGTCCCTCTAGCCCCCCCTCCCCATGGGACCCCAAGCCGTTATGCTCTACATTGACTGTGTTAGTGCCCAGCCCTAAAAAATTGTGAAGGATAAAAAGAAGATCTGGCGTTTGAGGTGTTTGGACAGCTAGGAGGTCTAGAAAACTTGGGCCCCTGAAGCCCTGCTTGGAAAGGAGGGGGCAGAGGGAGACGCTTTGCTCGCCCGTATTTTCAGATGACTGGAAGGAGACCTTAACCACCCGTTCGTGTGCAGTGGTGCCCTTCGGCGTTGCTGTGGAAATTGTTGTTGAGGATGTGTCACGGTTAGAGTGGCTGAATCTAGGAAATGGCAGTTTCCGTTAATATTCTCGCTGAAATCCCTGAACCAATGACACTCAATGAAGCTAGGCTCATGATGCCTAATACCACTAGAGGATTGCCCAAAGTGTCCAATGCGAAGCCTGCCAGTAATGGTCCCATTGCCAACCCAAAAGAGACGGATGCGAACAAGAAAGCGTGTGCGACGGGTACTTCCTTGACATGAATACCAGGCAGATGAAGGGTTATAGTTAACAATATTGGGAAAAAGCACCATCCGATCCCATTGGCGATTAAGGCCACAAAGAGTAATGGCAAGGAATCCGTAAATATGAGGAGCAAGTAACTGGAAGGAAGGATTAAACCACATGTGTACAGGATTCTTGAACGGCTGGTCCAATTGGTGGCTAATCTGGCAACAATCAAACCAGCTAGGCCACAAACCAGCCAATTGGCCGAAAGAATGAAAGCGCTATATTTCAATGGAAAATCGTACCTCTCCAACATGAACGTTGGATAAAAGGCAATAAAGGTAGAGGCTGATATATTTGTACCCAAGAGTCCCAATGCTGCCAGCCAGAGTTCTTTATGCCGAAGAACGTTTTGCCAATTGACTGTGCTCGACTGGGCAATATATGATAGATATTGGTGGGTTTTTCTCTCCCGGCCTAATATGACCCATAGGATGGCCAGTCCGCCCGTCAGTCCCCCAAAGAAATAGAGTGTTGATCTCCAATCATCGCCGAAGAAAGTTAAGACATATGGTGTCGCCAGAGTAGCGCCGAAAAATGCGAAGGAAAGGACACATACGGTAATGGAGTTCACCCACAAGAACTCTCGGGAGTGAAACCACTGTTGCATGAGAAGCATCCTAGCTGGTTCTCTAGCAGCTAAGGTGATGCCAAGGGCGAATCGAGAGATCAGTAGGACAATAAAAAGGGAGCTGGATGCCTGAAGTAACACGAACAGCGTCCCTAGGACAATGGTAATAGTTGTGAGTAGCCTAGGGGAGTATCGAACAAGCCATATACTAAGCGGTAGGTAGAGAATTGTATTGGCCCAAAGAGGCCCGGACGCTAATAAACCTTGCATACCATAAGATAGATGAAACTCTGCGGCTATAGAGGGTAACAGGATTCCAATGCTCAGCACGACAACCCATCCCGTGGAGTGCGTACACATCCACAATGCCATTAATAGCCAGCGGTATGATCCCGCGTGGGTTTCGCCTGAATTCAATGCTCTGTTGCCCTATGGGGAAATTTGACTATTGAGATATGGTCCCAAAAACTATGGAACGCCTATTTGAAACGGGATGTCAAGCCGACCCTTGATGTCTCTTCACTTTGTCCATCGCCTGGCGATGGAGCTAATCAGTGTCGTCTATAAGTAGGCCTAAAAACAACGAAGCCATCGGAGACGGAACCGGGGGCTTCGTTGTTGCTAATAACCAGCAGTTGGGGGGGAATGGAATCGAACCACGAACTCCCTCGTTGCAGATTGGTTGCCCTGAAGGCTGAGGCGAGAAGGCTATCTCCGCCTAAAATGCGGTGAGCAGAAGGCGTTTTCGCAGTGGGCTACCTTTAGGTCAGCGTTGGTAAGGTCCCAGTAGCTGATGAGGCCAAGTCCATCAGCCCCAATGGTTATCGGATATGTCCCGGCCCACACTCCCTTCGCTGTCCAGGGTGGTTGTTGTGTTGTCAGCGGGTATCGCACGATACACCGCAGAGCCCGTGGCTCCATCTGTTCCATCCGCTCCCGCAGAACCCGTGGTTCCCGGGAACCGCCGCAACCCCATCGAGCCCTGTGCACCGGTGGCTCCGGTCTTACCCTGCTCCCCCTGGGCACCCTCGGCGCCAGTAGCACCAGCGGGGCCTTGGTGTCCCTGGTCACCTTGCTCTCCCGCCACTCCCTGTTGACCACGTGGTCCATCCTCTCCTACGGAGCCTGAACAGGAAACGACGAGCAGCAATGCTGCGAGCAGAAGGCAAACTGGCAAAAGGAACTTCATGGATCTCCCGAGACGAATGGATGAGGACTGCGGTTCAGAACGATGCGTGCCTATAGGCTAAGCGGCGGGATGCTGGAAGACAAGCTATTCTCCCGAACCTCGCCAATGGCACAGCGCACGCCCAGTTGACGCCTATCCAATGCCTGACTCCACGTTGAATCTAGGGGGCATGGGTAGTCAGGGCTAGGCCCAGAGGGAGGCCTACTGGGTGAATAGTGAGGAGGCTATTAGGGCTTATAAGGCTGTTGTGAGGCAGGTTGACGTGGGTCTGGGCCGTACTTGTTTGGGCCGCCATCACCTTGCCTACATGCCCACACAACAATCACTATCCCTCCAACCACCGGAACCGGAACGAGCCACAATAATAACCACCAGCCAGTCCTGTTGATGTCGTGCAGCCGTCTTACACCGACAGCAAGTGAAGGTATAAATGTGACTATCACCCACACCGCGTCCAACACACCCGGTAGGCCGGCAAACCCGCCAATACCCCCGAATACTATCCTTCCAATCGTGACAAACAACGCAAACCACCAGTGTTCGGCACGAGTCGCTCGTCCACTGAAGGTGAAGTATTGTCTAAAAGCTCTGTTGACGGCTTCGCCGAAACCCATCATTGGCAACCTTGTTCTGATGGAGGTTGCATCCCAAATCAAGGTTTCACCACAGATACCGCAGAACTGAGCATTCTCAGAATTGTCGCTACCGCAAGCGGGGCATTTCATATCAACCTCTGCGCTTCTTCCGTAATTTGTGGTTGGGATGAGCATCCTTCCCAACTGAATCGTACCCCCCATGGGTAGTCAGGGCCAGGCACCCCATGTATAGGTGAGGGGCCGACTTACCATTCGCAATGGAAAAACTCAATTTTTATTTACGGAAGCAGCGAGAGGGAACGCCTAGCTAGTAGCCATGGCATCGTTGAGGCTTGGGAAAGCAGGGTGGCGGTGAGTTGGAGGGGCAAAGGGAAACCCCACCTGGCAGAATAACTACCTGGGGAATAACCAGAAGATCGTGGTCTCAGGTAGGCTGTTTCCTTTTCTAGGACATGTCCGGACAGTGGGGTTTTGTCCGAAGTTCTCCAACCCCAATGGAATGCTCCATTACCCTCTGGTAGCTACCTTGCTCCATACGCTGGGACAGTCTTGGCATATAAGGGACGTATCGGCGACGGTGGGCCAGGCACCCCCTGGATGGAGGGGAGTGACCACGATCCAGCAAGACTTGGCCGATAACCAGCAGCCTGGGTGCCTACGGAGGCCGCTAGGCTCGTTGTATTCAACGTGGGCGATTGAGCAAAGGGCGATGTTTTCCCTTCCAGCCACGTCAGACGCTCTCGCTGGGGGAGGGGGCCCAGTCGTAGTACCCGTTGTCCATCGGCCGATCGTGCGCTCAGGAAGATCAGATATATCCTCGATAAAGCATGGTTTGCGGTGATACAATACCCCTTCGGAGTGCAGACACTGCCTGGCACGAGAACGGCGACTAATCCACAGACACGCAAGGTTTGTGGATCAGTCAGGATCATCCGGGGCGCGTTGAGTTTCGCTTTAACGCAGCCGCTAGTCCGATATCCGCGTTCAGAGCGTGGGCAGTCCTGTTAACTACACTAGGAGTCAGCAATGCTTAGATTCAGAGGCGTCCCAGTCTTATCGATACTGCTCACACTTAGCGTGCTGCTGTCCTCAGGCTTCACATTAAGCAGCCCTGGCGCCTATGAAGGGCATCCAGCAGATGGTGGGTCAGCGGGCCTTGACTCGGGCGCTCGGGCTTATGAGCTAACGCTGATTACGGGCGACATTGTGAATGTATCTGTTGCAGCCGATGGCGAAAGGAGCTATAGAGTCAATTCTGCTAGTGGCTCTTTGAACCAGAGTTTCCACGGTTTCAGCGGAGAGGCTGGCACTTACGTCATCCCAAGCGGCTTAGATTTGGATAAGGTAGATACCCTATTCTTCAACATAGACTACTTGATTGATGAAGGCTTTTCGCAGCGGGGCGAGTTGCCAGTGATCATTGTTGCCAAGGACGCAGCCGACCTACCCGCATTGAACAGGATATTAAACGAGCTTGGTGCGGAGATTGGCTACCAATCCGAAGCGCTGGCCATTGTGGCAGCTTCGCTTCCTTATGAGGAAGTGGGCCGCATAGCTCAGGCTCTGCTCGGTGCCGCCGCCACAAAGAAGATTTGGCTGGACCGAGTGGTTCATGCCAGCTTGGATGTGAGCGTGCCCTTGATTGGGGCTCCTGAGGTATGGAACTCAGGGTACGATGGCTCTGGAACCATAATAGCGATTCTCGACACTGGCGTTGATGCGACTCACCCAGACCTGGATGACCTAGACGACGACCCTGCCACCGATGACCCGAAGGTGCTATTTGCGAGGGACTTCTCCGGAGATGGGACGTCTAACGACCTTCACAGCCATGGCACTCACGTTGCTGGTATTACTTCGGGTACGAACGACGAATTCACTGGGGTGGCCCCCGGGGCACACCTTTGGAACTTGAAGGTTCTAGACCGAAATGGTTCGGGGGGATCTGCAGGGATTATCGAGGCCGTCATGTATGCCGCCGAGGGTGCGGACGGCCAACCCAATACAGGTGATGAAGCCGACGTCGCCAACATGAGCCTGGGGGGATTCGCATCTTCCGACGAGGATCCCATGACCCTGGCCGTGGACTACGCCTCAGAAAATGGGGTGGTATTTGCGATTGCCATGGGCAACTCTGGCCCCAGCATGTTTACGATTGGCACGCCTGGCACGGCACGGACCGCCATAAGCGTGGCCGCCTCCGATGATTCCGATCAAATAGCAGGCTTTTCTAGCCGTGGCCCAACCCCAGGCCTTAAGTTAAAGCCAGATGTGACGGCTCCGGGCGTCGACATTAAATCTACGGTTCCCGGTGGAGGCTACGATAGTTACAGTGGGACTTCTATGGCCGCGCCCCACGTGGCCGGTGCAGCGGCCCTTGTGATACAGGCCCATCCAGAATGGAACGTAGCAATGGTCAAGGCTGCCCTTATGAATCACTCAATAATCTTGAGTGGTAACCAACTGTGGGATCAAGGAGCCGGCAGAATATCCTTGCCGGAGAGCGTAAGCGCCCCCTTGCTAGCCGTGCCATCCAGCTTGAGTTATGGGCTCCTAACTACAGGGGAAAGCGCCAGTTCGACTGTTGTCCTTTCAAACCACTCGGGCAAAGTCATGAACGTGAACCTTTCAGCCATTACTACTGTAGACGGCTCGACGACCGAGGTTGTTAGCGTCGAACCCACTACGCTCACACTGGATGCCGACGGCACGACTACCATCGCGTTTGATGTCGGCCCTATAGGTGATGAAGTGGAAGGCTGGTACGAAGGAAGGATTCACATCGAATTCACAGAAGACGCCAGTTCGACTGCGGGAGTGATGGATGCCAGTTCGACTATGGGGGTGATGACGGTTCCCTATCTGTTTAAACTGGAACAGTTCGGGGAAATTGAAGTGTCACCCGATTCGTTCGACGAAGATGTTCTTCAATTCGTTACTAAGACCACAACCCTTCAGATTGATAACGTTGGTGCTGGGGAGCTGAGTTATTCCGTAGGGGCAAATGAGACAGGCCAGACTGCGTCATCTGCGGTTGACTCCCGTTCGAACAGTAACGCAATCCCCATATATCCCATACCGCTGGGTGCCTCCCTTGACTTCATCGACGAGCAAATCAAGGCGGCGTTCGGAGAAGCAGAAATACAGTCCTCTCCTGACTGGCTGTGCTTCGAACCGTCTTCTGGAGCATTGCAGGCGAGTGAGGGTCAAGCGGTGACGGTCACGCTGAACTGCGACAGAAGCTTGGAAGTGGGTACGCACGAAGCGATGATTGTCATAGAGAGTGACGACCCAGATGAAGGAACCATCCAGGTTCCCCTAACCCTTACCGTAGGTGAGGGAATACCACCTGATGTTGAAGTAACGCCCGAGAATTTCGAAGAAGAAATAACTGCGGGACAGGCTCTGACAGCTACCATGACGATAAGCAACCCTTCTTCTGGCGAAGCGGCAGGTGTGCTCCGATTCGATCTGTCCACGGTGGATCTCTCGACAAATGAAAGCGCAACATGGATGACCACGAACCCAACATCGGGTCTTGTTGACCCTGATTCCTCAGTGGAAATCCAGATTAGGCTTAATGGCAATGGGGTGGATCTGGAGCAGGGAGAAAATCGGCGGGTGGTCGAAGGTCAGGTTTTTGTCGACAGCAACGACCCCGTTGATCCGAGAGTGTCGGTGGCTGTCCAAATGACCCTTCTGGCTCCCAATATCGGCGTAGAGCCCGAGACGCTCGAAGTGGGGCTGGGCGAGGGCGAAAGTGCTACACGCGTCGTGACTGTTTCCAATTCAGGAGAGGGCACACTGGCCTTTGACATCGGAGTCAGGGAAACAAGTCGGCCGCCTGAAGCCGACGGCGGTGCACAGCCGAATCCTGCGTCCCTTTCAACTCCCCGGGGCACCTCCGGTTATTCTTTCGCTGGGAAGGCCCGAACATTAGCTGTCAATGACCTGTTCCCGGGCACCGCCATACAAGATCTTCCATTCTCGGACGATGTCGATACCTCTGAGGCTGGTATGGAAGACAACGAGCCGCTGTGCGTGAACGTAGGTAAAACGGTGTGGTACGAAATAAACCTGCAGCAAGACAGGCTCCTAACTGCCAATACCTTTGGAAGCGGCTTTGATACTATTTTGGCGGCCTACACAGGAGGGGACGATCTTGCTTCCCTTGAATCTGTGGCCTGCAACGACGATACCGATGGCCTTCAGTCTGAAATAAAATTCATGGCAGTGGCCGGCCAAAACTATTACCTCCAGGTGGGCGGCTACGGTGGTGATTCTGGCTCGCTATCCTTAACCTTGGAAGTCCAGCCACCCGTGACAGGTGTGGATTTGCTGTCTGCCCACCTGTACGCCATCACAGGACCAACTACCATCTGGCGCGTGGACCCTAGGTCTGGGAGCGTAGAGATAATCTCAACCCCTGAAGGCGCAAGCATGGCGGCCGATGGTCTAGCAGCCAATCGTGAGTTCATCTTTTTTCTCAATGCGCAGGGTTCAAATCGAATATTTAAGATGGACCACGACGGAGTGGTAGTAGCAATCTTCGATGCTCCTTCAGACGGCGTGATTGATGGATTGGCCTTCGGAGATGGCGTCCTGTATGCCCAAGACTCGGACAACGACGAGATTATTTCCATCGATCCAGATAGCGGGGCCGTCTTGGGTTCCGTGACCGTGGATCGCAACCTCATAGGTGGCTTGGGCGCAGGACCAGCGGGAACAGTGTTTGGTGTTAGTGCATTCCAAGAAGTGGTTCAAATCGATACCAGTACAGGCGAAGTCTTAGGGGTGGCCTTTGCGGATTCAAACAGGCGGATCTACGGCCTTGCCTTTGACGGCGAATCGTTGGTAGTGGGCTTTGGTGAGACTATGGGTCACGTCATAGTTAACCCCGTTAGCGGCGAAATTATAGGAGAAATCGGTGTGTTACCGGCTGTGTCAGGCCTTGCAATAGGGGCCGTTGGACCAAGCTGGTTGCGTGTAGAACCGGTTACCGGGCAGATTGAGGCCGGACAAAGCTTGGACGTGACTGTGACCATCGATGCCACTGGCTTAGAAAGGGGCGCCTACAGTGCCGATATCGTTTTCATGAGCAACGACCCCCGTACTCCCGACCTTGTTGTGCCCGTCAGTTTGGGCATACAAATGTCAAGAGCGGTTGGCACCATCACATTGCAGGGCCAAACAGATCATCGCGGCATCGCCGTGCAGTTCGAGGGGCCCGTAACTGCTTCCGCTGTGACCGATCCACACGGAAGATTCTCCGTGTGGCTATCGCCCGGTTCGTACAACGCTTCCACAAGCTATTCGTACCATTTGCCAGCGAGCGTCGATTTTGATCTGGCCAGCGGAGCAACCAGAACTATTTCCGCTCAACTCCTTTTCGGGGATGCGAACAATGATGGGTATATTGATATCTTGGACTTGATCCGGATAGCGGTGAACCTGGGCCTCAGCGAAAGCCCGGGAGACGTTCTCGGGTAAGCCTTTCCCTGCTGCGAGAGATAAGACGCAGTATGCGCCGTTAGATGCTTGGCGTTCATTCGACCCCGGTTCTGCCTGGCAGAACCGGGGTCGAATGAATTGTAGGGTTCTTTGGTTGCTTCGAGCTTACTGGGATTCCTCCGAACCATAGATGTGTCTGGACACAGCCATCCCCCAGCGTGGTCGGTCGCGAGTCTCTAGGAACGTCTAAAAATCCTTCCCTAAAATAGACGGAGACTAGGATAAGCAACCGGCACCGCGATATGAGGGTGGGCTACTACACATCGGAAACCATTGGGGTTGATGGGCTGGGGCGTTCGCTCGGGCTCATAGCAGCTTTGGAGAGGTGTTACGGTGCTTAGGAAAGTGACCGACGTCCTTCTGATCAGCGTGTAGATTTGGGTAGGCGTGGGTAAACCCTGTAGACCGACGTGGCGTCGAACGAGATTCGATCCCCAGACGAAGTCGCAGATTCACCTGAGTTAAAACCAGCTCGCCTGCGACGGGTTCTCCCTCCAGTAGCGATAGATAGACCCGGCTATGGGGTCGACAGAGGCTAGGGTTTACTCAGACTACAGCTTCGTCGGCCTCAGTCGAGGGCAACGAGTACCGCCCTCCCTGATTTTCGAGCGAGTCATACTCCTGCATCCGACCGAGAAGAGTTTTGACCGGTTGAACTGTTTTTCTCGAGGGCTTCGGCGATCTCTCTGGGAGTCATCCGCCTCCTTTGTGCAAGGAGATCCAGGATTACCCGCGGCTGGGCACCTTTGGGTTGCTGATCTGCCTCGCCCACGATGATGCAGTAGTCATCTTTAACATGACAAACGGCTAACTCTTCCTCCTTTTCGATGTCTCGACCCGTGACATATAGTTTGCCGTAGCGTGACTCTCCCCTTTTTAGGACAAGGAGACTGTCCGCTGCGCCAGTGATGCCGAAGGAGTGGCTGACAGTCTCCTTGATGTCATCCGACTTGGCCCCCTTGGCGTGTATGGTGGATGCCCAAGACTGTAATCCCCCTAGCTCGGGCTAGCTCGTGCAGTGGCTTCATGACGTCATAGTCTTCCGTGTACGCGTTACCCTGCCCCTTGTGGACGAGTATCCGCTGGAGCACATCTATAACGATGAGCCTTGGGCCGTCCAGGAACCCCTCTAGCTGCTTGATGAAGCCGGGCTCCATGGTTGGCCACTCTTTTGCGAGGAACATCCCGGATGGAGGTCTTGGATGCCTCGATGACAAGGACACGCGCCAACGTAAGGCAAGATCCTGGAGGCGTTGCGGTTGCACGGTCCTACGGGGGTCGAGGGTATTGCGGCAGCAACCGGCCTGGGGATCGCCAACATAAGGGATAGGCTGCGATGGATGGCATTGGGCGGAAGGGTGACGAAGATAGCTATGGGCCTCTACGCCACGCTTGAGTGGTCAGAGGCCTATGAGCAGTGGAGGGGTGAGAGGAGAGAACTAGAGCGCCAACGATAGCCTGGCAGGGTATGGTCAAAGGGTCTTGGGCACGGGGTCACTGGATCACGGCAGGGGATCACGAAAGTCTGGGGGGCCATTCATCCAGTTATCGTCCTGAGGTTGGCGGTGCGGATCTTCCATCTCGCTCCGTGGCTGTCCCGCCTCAGGGGTTGGGCAGGGCTTATATGCCCCTATCTAGTCATGGGTAGATGCGGGTTCCATTCCTGTCTTCGGAACCGAGTGTCGCAGGTTCAAATTCGGCCGGGAGTACCACCTTTTCGGTAGCCTTTCACGTAGGAAAGCCTCTTCGTCACCTTCCCGTCCCTCGCTTAAATACGTCGACTCCTTGGATGTGCCCGGTCTTCCCCGCTCATCGACCCATTCGTAGCGCCACTGGACTACGCATCTGTCGCCGCTTTCGATCACGTAATAGGCTGAGAACGTGGCCCCGAGGCGAAGCGCTCCTTCCACAGTTCCCTCACGCTGTATGTGCGACGTGCAGCGGTTCCGCGGGAGAGGTGCTCTCGAGTGCAATTTCAGCCATCTGTGACGTCAAGGCGTCCACGTCGTGATTGTTCATGGCGTCGTTGAAGCGGTTCGCGATGGCCAAGGTGCCAGACATTGAACCTCGAGTCCTGGAATTGGATTGTCGTTCCTTACGCTTCTTTCAGCTTGGGCCACTCTGCGAACAGCGTGCCCGCTCCCTTCAGGCTATAGCTTTTCCCCAGAGTTGAGAGCAGGTACCACGACCATGTAGCCAGGCTAGATATGGCTGGTACACCGTACTCATCTTCGACCTGCTGGAGCATCGCGACGTGCTCACTAAGAGGGCCTTGGAAATAGACGGCGTCTACCTTGCCGGCCTGGTCAAAACAGTTCTTGATAAAGACGCGAGCCTCACCCTTGTTCATTTGCCAGCCCACCCCGAAATGCGTGAAGGGCTTCGAGGTCGGGTAGGTGGCCTCTATTCCCCCTTCTTTTAGAAGCCCCGATATCCCACCGTCGAAGTTGTCGTCGAACGGCGTGATGAGTAGTACGCGGCTAACCTCTAGGGCCTGCAATGCAGCCCTGCAGGCCCGGATGGCGGTGATGACAGGCACGGGTATTGCCTGCCTCAGTTCATCCAGCAGGCCTGGATTGAGCAGCTCCACAGGTGCGCCGCTGATATTGACCCCCTCCCAACCGCGATCCTTGACAGCCTGGGCGGTGCGCTCAACGTAAGTCCCCTTCGTCTCGCTGAGGTCGTAGAGGTCTGTAACAAGGGGGTTGTCATCAGCGACGCCGATGCACTCAATTTCAAGAGAAACTTCATCTGGCATGATGCTCAGCAGATGAGGCTCCAGGAGTGTGGTGAACCTGGGTGCGATGAAGCCTATCCGAACCTTTCCGTCGCTAGCCATGGGGCCTCCTCAATACGTACCTTTCATTGATGTGCGGGCCATTCTAGCGGAAGCGGCGGCCTCTGTCTCCTTTTGACATCCGGCCCTTGTGCCGGTATCTTGGTGCCGACTGCCGCTAGGCGTGGAGCGCGGTCTCGTGGCATTGATCTGAATCCTGCAGTGGAGCATCCTTTGGCGCACACGATTACCTTGACCGTCAACGGCACCGGTTACACTCGAGAAGTCGAGCCGCGCCTTCTCCTTGTTCACTTTCTGCGGGAAGTGTTAGAGCTGACCGGTACTCACATCGGCTGCGATACAAGCCAGTGCGGCGCTTGCACTGTCACGATGGACGGTCTGGCCATCAAATCCTGCACGGCCTTCGCCGTTCAGGCAGACGGCGCAACCATAGTAACGATTGAGGGGATGGCCAAGGACGGCAAACTCCACCCCATCCAGGAAGCCTTCCATGAAGAGCATGGTCTTCAGTGCGGCTATTGCACTCCAGGCATGATCATGACACTGAGCCAGGTGCTGGAACGCAATCCAGACCCCACTGATGAAGAGATACGTCACGGTATTGCAGGCAACATTTGCAGATGTACCGGCTACGAAAACATCGTCAGGTCGGCCCGAGATGCTGCCCGAAGGTTGCGTGAGGAAGCCTAATGATTCCTGCTGCCTTCGAATACCACGCCCCAGCTACCTTGAAAGAAGCTACGGCTCTGATGCGCCGCTTTGGCGATGACGCCAAGGTCTTGGCTGGTGGCCAGAGTCTCATTCCAATGATGAAGCTGCGCCTTGCCGATGTTCCCCACCTGATAGACCTGAGGCGTGTTTCCGGACTCGCCTATATAAAAGAGCAGGACGGGGGGCTTGCCATCGGAGCGATGACCACCTACCACGAATTGGAAGCCTCATCGCTCGTGAGGCGGTATGCTCCTTTCATCGTGGAAGCCATTGATCTGATTGCTGACGTTCAAGTGCGCAATAAGGGCACCATTGGCGGATCAGCAGCCCACGCGGACCCGGCGGCGGACCTTCCGGCATTGCTGGTGGCCCTTGAGGCGCGCATCAATACAACTGGAGGCGCCAGGGCAAGGCACATTGCTGCGGACCGCTTCTTTGTCGATGCCTATACCACGGCAATGGGCCCGTCAGAGGTAATTTCTGAAATCACGCTGCCTGCGTTGCCCCTCCGGACAGGAACCTCGTACCGCAAGTTTGCCAACAAGGCGTCTCACTTCGCGGTCGTGGGTGCGGCGGCCGTGGTGACATTGGGAGCCGACGGCCTTTGTGAACGAGTGCGCCTGGGCATAACCGGCGCAGGCCCCAAAGCCGCTCGATCCAAGAGGGCGGAGCGGTATCTGGAAGGCAAGGCTCCAACTCAGGAAAATTTCCAAACTGCCGCCCGCAAAGCGGGTCACGGAATCGAATTCTTGGAAGACATTCATGGCTCCGCTGAGTATAGGAGGCACCTGACCTCCGTATTCGCTGCGAGGGCTTTGGCCGAAGCCGTTCAGCGGGTCGCTGACTAAAACCGCCCCATCGGGAGGAAGATTGGCAACCTATACAGGTCAGTCGCTGAGGCGCACGGAAGACGAGCGCCTGCTCCTTGGCAACGGGAACTTCACCGACGATATCGTTCTCCCCGGTACCCTCCACGCCGCCTTTCTGCGGAGCGATCGTGCCCATGCCCGCATAGTGTCCATCGACGCCTCCGCCGGTCTTGCCATCCCTGGTGTGGTCGCCGTGATGACGGCAGCCGACTTGGGTGATGTGCCCAACAAGACCATGATTGTCAAGCGCGATGGGATGCAGGAAGACAAGATGATCCCCCATCCCATTCTGGCCACGGACAGGGTGCGTTACGTCGGGGAGCCCATCGCCATCGTCGTGGCGGAGGAGCGGTACCTGGCCTTCGACGCCCTGGAATACATCGTCGTCGAATACGACCCTCTTCCCGCTGTCGTCGACCCTCGTCAGGCTATGAAGGACGAGGTGATCTTGCACGAAGATATCGGCACCAACGTCGTCATGAAGGTGCTTGAAGGTGAGGGCGATATAGAGGAGGCCTTTGGTAAGGCTGACCACGTTGTAGGCCACCGTTACGACGACCCTCGAATCTCTGCCTTTCCCATGGAGCCCAGGGCCACGTTGGCGAGTTACTCCCCCGAGGAGAAGCGGCTCACCGTCTGGACTTCCAGCCAGGTTCCACATCAGATCAAGCGGTATCTTGCCCCGATGTTGGGCCTGGAGCCGGATCAAGTGCGGGCCATTGCCCCGGACGTCGGAGGCGGTTTTGGCAGAAAGATAGAGCTTTGGTCAGACGAGGTGGCCCTGTCCGTTCTCTCCATGAAACTGGGACGCCCCGTTAAGTGGACTGAGGATCGGCGCGAGAATCTGTTGTCGACGCATGGAAGGGCCTTCACCAGCGATGTCGAGGCGGCGATCAATAACGACGGCACTATACTGGGCATGCGGTTCCGCATGATCGCAGACCTGGGCGCGTACTTTTATACGTCCACTGGAGGACCACTGAGTAACGCGGCTCACAGAGTCGCTGGGCCCTATGGCATACCTGTCATGGACATTGAAGTCTTGGGTGTTTTTACAAATGGACCGCCCACCGGCCCCTACAGAGGGGCTGGCGGCCCCGAGGCTGCGCTCCTCACTGAACGCATCATCGATGTGGCGGCAGGTGTGATCGGGATGGACCCCGCTGAGGTGCGGCGGCGCAACTTCATTTCAGCTGATGCCTTTCCCTATAAGACCGCCACGGGCTACACCTATGACTCCGGCGATTACCAGCGTGCCTTCGACCGCGCTCTTGAGTTGTCTGAGCATGATGGCTGGCGCGAGGCCCAGCGAAAGCGAGGCCCGAACGAGCCTTTGCTGGGGATTGGCGTTGCCGCCGCGGTCAAGGCGTCTGGAGGTTCAGCACGGACACGCAACGCCCGCGCCGATGTTTACGTCGAACCTTCGGGGGCGGTGAAGATTACTACCGAGGCTTCGCCACATGGGCAGGGGACGGAAACGACCTTTGCCCAGATTGCTGCGGATGCTTTGGGTGTGCCCTATGAAAGCATAACTATTCTGCATAGCGACAGCGATATGCTCGAGTCCGGCCACGGCACAACCTCAAGCAGGGGATTGGCTGTTGCAGGTTCGGCTATGTACGAGGCCCTCATCCAAACAAGGGCCAAAGCGGCCGCAATAGCTGGGCACATATTGGGATGCGCTGCCGATGACGTAGTTTTTGAGGATGGAAAGGTGTACAGCGCCAGCGACCCGGAACAGGCGATGGCCTTCTCTGAGCTCGCTTCTGCGGCCTACCGGCCGGAGAAGCTGCCGGAGGGCCTTGAGGCTGGTTTGGATACCAAGGTCAGCTTCACCCTCGATTCTAACCCCTTTGGGTTTGGCGCCCATGTGGCTGTCGTAGAAGTAGACCGGGACACGGGGGATGTGAAACTGATCCGCTACACGGCCGTGCATGACTGTGGCATTCTGATTAACCCTATGGTCGTTGAGGGCCAGATTCACGGAGGCCTTGTGCAGGGCATCAGCCAGGCCCTCTATGAGGCGATGTACTACAGCCCCGATGGCCAGCCTCTCACGGCAAGCCTTATGAACTATGCGGTACCTATTGCGGAGGAGTTGCCTACTCTGGTTACCGACAGTCTGGAAACGCCGTCTCCGACAAATGCCATGGGCATCAAAGGCGTGGGGGAACTGCCGACCGTAGGATCACCACCAGCCGTGGCGAATGCCATCATGGACGCTTTGGCGGGGATGGGGGTCGACAACTTGGATACACCCATCACTCCTGAGCGGGTGTGGCGCGCTATGCAGGCAGCCCGCTAGCGTTTTTCTGTGTCAGGAAAGGGACAGGGGGACCCCCTTCCTAGCCTTCCCCCAAGTGGGGGGAAGAGATTCGGGTCTCCTCTCCGGTAGTCGGGGGGGGATTAAGGTGAGGGTCTTTCCCTGATGCTTTTCGGATTCGCTTTACCCAATTCCCTTGACGTGGACGGTCTGTGCCGGTTCGCCAGGGCCGCAGATGAGCTTGGCTTCGACTCGCTGTGGGCCGGCGACCACATCGTCCTTCCGGAAGCCCCCACCAACCAGTATCCCTACACGACTGACGGCTCCTTTAGGCCTGGGAATACACCGTTTCTAGAGGTAGTGACTCTCCTCAGCTATGTTGCTGCCCACACCAAGCGCATCCGCATTGGCACGACAGTGCTCATCGTTCCTTATCGGCATCCGCTGCTTCAGGCGAAGATGATGGCCACCCTTGATGTTCTGACCGGTGGCAGGGCGATTTGTGGTGTAGGGGTGGGATGGCTGGAAAAGGAGTTTGACGCTCTGGGCGTTTCTTACGCCGATAGGGGAGCCCTTACAGACGAGTCGCTCCAGATTTTCAAGACGGCCTGGTCGGACGAGCCCCTCACCTTCAAGGGACAGTTCTTCAACATTGATGGCGTTCTTGCCTACCCTAAGCCGGTGCAGAAGCCTTGCATTCCCATCTGGGTAGGCGGGCATTCCAAGAGGGCCATTCAGAGAACTGTTGCTTACGGAGATGCTTGGCATCCCACCCGTCAGACGCCTGAGTATGTGGAAGGACTGCTGCCCTACTTAAGAGAGCGGACTGAGGCGTTGGGCCGAGATTTCAGCGAGATTGCAATCTCGCTGAAGCGAAGCCTGCATTTCACAGACCTAGGAATTCTTGACGCAAGCACAGTTCAGTCGAATGGAGCCGTTGTTGGGACTACTCAAGCGGTTATTGAGGATGTGTTGCGCTGCTGGGACATGGGAATCCACCAACTCACCTATGACTTCCGCACCGCTGACTTTGACCACTGCGTTCGTATGCTTGAGCACTTTGCGGAGGCGGTGGTGCCCAAGGTCGAATCCCGGGCTTAGGTCTCACGCGGAGCCTGCCAGGGAGCGACCCAGGCCAAGACAGCTCCCACCCCCACTGTGGCTCCAGCAAGGATGAACGTGGTCTGCGTGCCGTGAGCGTCAGCCACGAAGCCTCCAATGGCGGGCGCAAGCCCGGCAAAGCCGACTGTGGACGCGTACATGAACGACACAGTGATGGATCGAACGCTTTCGTCGACGACATCCATCGCGGCGGCGAGGATGATGGACATCAGGGAGAAGACGAAAGCCCCGGAGGCCACGAGGACCAGCACGAAGGGCCATCCGTCCGGGACAAAATACAGGGCCGTATAGCCCAAGGCCAGGAGGGTCATGGCGGGGGCCAATACAGCTTTGCGGCCTATGCGGTCGGAAAGATAGCCCATGATTGGCTGAGCGCCAATTCCGGCAACCTGCCCCGATGCCAGGTACAGGCCCACCGTCAGCGACGATAGGCCTTGGTCTTCGCGCAGGTATATGGGCATGAAGGTCACTAGGACAATTCCCCCGCCCGCGAATCCTCCTACTATCACCAACAGCAAGAGCAGTCGACGGTTGCCCGCCAGTCGGCCTATCGACGCCAGATAGTCCCGCATGGTGAAGGAGGCGGCCTCTGGCCGTGGCAGTGATCGAAGGATCAGCCACACGGCTATTCCAACGAGAAAAGCGGGGACGATACTCCCCTGAAGAAGCGTGCGCCAGAACAACACGCCCAGAAGGGCGCCGACTAAGACAGGGCCTAAAGCCTCACCTGCACTGGCGCCGGTCCCATGGAGCGAAAGGGCGAAGCCGCGCCGTTCGGCAAAGATGCTGGAAAGAGAAGCAATTGCTGCCGGATGCCAGAATGAGATGATGCCTATAAGGATGCTGGAGACGATTATGGCGTACCAATAGTTTGTGGCTAGGCCCAGTAGGAGAGTGAAAACACCCGTAGCCAGTAACGTCAAGCCAAGGATGATTTCTCGCCGGTGGGCGTAGCGATCCGCCAAAAAGCCCGCTGGTATGTTGGCAAGGCCGCCCGCAATGTTTCGTACCATGGACATGGTTCCGACCTGGACGTTGGATAACTCCAGCCCGGTCTTGATCTCGGGCAGCACAATGTAGAACCCGGAGGCGAAGATATGCTTCACTAGGTGCCCAAGAACAGCAACAACGAGGAAGGCCAAACGTTGACGACTTGAGAATCCGGGGGCGGCTGGGGTGCGGATGCCGGATGCCATGGGCTGCTCCGTCCTGCGACGTGAGGAAAAGAACGTGTCCTAGGGTTCGTTTGTCGTCAAGAGCAGCAGAGGCTCCCTTCTGAATGGGAGCCTCTGCTCTATTCGAGGCCGTTAGGAGACTTAGGCGATTTTGCTCGGCAGCCAGGTAGCTATGCCGGGGAAGGCAATCACGAAGCCAATCGCCACAATGTCCAAAGCTATGAATGGCAGACTGGCTCGGTAGAGGTCTGTCATGGTCGCCTTGGGCACAACGCCCTTCAGGGCGAACAGCACCAACCCGAAGGGCGGCGTGATAGCTGCCACGGAGATGTTCATAAGGAAGATGACCCAGAACCACACCGGGTCGAAGCCGAGCCCGTTTACGATTGGAATTAGGATGGGAATGGCCACCAGCATGATGGAGAGCTGGTCAATGAAGAATCCCAGCAACATAACGGCCAACTGGATGATGATGAGGAGAACGACATCCGAAACAGGAAGCTCGGTGAGGACTCGCAGAAACTCCCGCGTTGCGCCGGTGAGGGAAAGAAGCTGCCCAAGGGCAGTGGCTCCCGTAATGATGAGGAAGACCATACCGGCGATGTAGAGCGTGCCCATCAATGCCCGGCGGGTCACTGAGAAGCTCAAACGCCGGTATATCGCCGCTACGATGAAAGCTCCAATCGCTCCCGTGGCCGCTGCTTCGCTGGGAGTCGTGACACCGAAGATGATGAATCCCATGACCATGAGAACGATCACGGCCAAGGGTGATATCTGGACAAGGCCGATCAAGCGGAATTTCCACGTGACGCCTTCAGCGGCGTATTCGGGTGCAAGGCTTGGGTTGAGCCGGACACGGGTGTAAATGTAAATGGCGTAAATGGTGGACATGACGAGGCCCGGAATGAGTCCACCGACCAACAAGGCTGCGATGGACACCTCGGCGAGGCTTCCAAGGAGCACAGCAAGGGCACTGGGGGGAATGATGGCGGCCAGCAAGCCCGCAGACATGATGGTCCCGAGGCTTAGGCGGCGGTCATAGCCGCGCTTTTCCATTTCAGGGTGGAGGGTTGCTCCAATGAGCGCTGTATCT
The DNA here is from genome assembly GCA_003228115.1 of Chloroflexota bacterium. Lineage (GTDB taxonomy): Bacteria > Chloroflexota > Dehalococcoidia > Lucifugimonadales > SAR202-VII-2 > SAR202-VII-2. The sequence goes on along the minus strand of QEVV01000011.1, from coordinate 23,591 downwards.
GCCATTCCGGCCCCACTCAGAGTGGCTAGGGCCGTTCCTGCGCCAAGGGCAACGAACAAAAGACGGGCGCGAATTTTGCCCACCCACCGGTCCAGTACATCGATGGTCAGCTCTATGACGCGGGACTGGAAGAGGACCTCACCCATGAGGAAGAACATGGGAACGGCGATCAAATTAAAACTTGCCACGGAACGATAGGCGCTGGCTGGGAGAAGGAGCCAACCCTTGGTCCCATCAACCCACCAGGCCAGTCCCACGATGTTTAGCAGAGCAAAGGCGAAGGCCACCGGCATGCCGGTGGCAAAGAATACCAGCAACATGGCGAAGAAAATGATGAGAACGAAATACCACTCCATCTATCGCTCCATGCCTTTCAACCTTCGTTTAAACCTTCGTCGCTGTGGCATAGCAAGGGTGCTGCCTTCCTACCCGCCTTCCGAGACTCGGTACGATTTTAGATACCGGCGCTTGCTTTCTGCTCAGTCTCCTCATGCCTTAGGAAGGCTGTCAGGGAGGCCACTGCCATACGCATTGACTGGAGGCTGAGCAGGAAAAAACCAAAGGGGATGATCCAGAAAACCAGCGGCTGAGGGACCCGGATGCCGCCAAGAATTGAAGACGACCTTTCAATCTGGTCAAGCAATGTGAAGAGGCTTTGCCAGGCCAAGATGCCGCTGGCTATGGAGGCCGCGATCATGCCCCCGATGTACAAGACCTTTCGTGGGGTGGGCCTAAGGATTTCGCTAATAGCGGTCATACGTACGTGACCTTCCCTCCTCAGGACAATGGGAGCAGCCAGAAAGGTCACGTATAACAGTGCATACTCGGTGACATCCAGCGCCCAGATTGTTGGTGAGTCGAAGACCCGGCGCATCAAGACGTCGTAGCCGATGATGAGCGCCATTGCCAGGATGAGGACGGCCCCAAAGGCCGCCATTGCCAGCATGAGCCTGTCAAACCAGATGCCGGCTATCTTGAGAACCTGTTCAAAGGTTTCTTGCATAGTTCATCCGCTCTGCTTGATTCCTTTCCTTCATGCCAAATTAGAAGGTCAGGTGAGCCAACGCCCCTATCTAGGCTGGGGTGACGGTGTAGAACTCTTGAGAGTTGCTATAGAGGATCGCCTGTTTCTCGTCGGAGGTCAGGGCCTCCATTTCAAGCAATTCCTCAATCTCTCCGCGAACGCTAGCTAGGTTTACCTCGTGGGGGAAGTCTGATGAGAACATCCAGGCTTCAGGACCGATCGTCTTGACTGCGAAAGGCAGGGATGGCTCGTCTCCCTCAATACCCACACGGATGTGTCCTGCTTTGATGTGCCGAGTCACGTAGTCTCCCACTGACTCTCCATCCTTGAGTTGGATCAGCTCTCCCCGTGGGTCGAACGGCGTAAATGCGCCGTATGAACCGCTGAACCGCTCCAAGGCAGTGAGCAACCAGGCGGCGCCACCTTCCAAGAAGCCCACTTTAAGCGTGGGGAACTTGTCGAAGACGCCGTTGAACACAAGACTGGCCAAGCCAATCATGATCCCCATTGGATGTCCCACTGCGTGGATGGCGGCGAACACGTTCAAGTTGTTCATTCCCATGTCTTGGTGAGCACCACCATGCACCCCCAGCGCGCATCCCAGCCGAGCGGCCTCTTCGTAAATAGGCCAGTATTCCTTTGCGCCCAGGTGAGTCTTCAAACCGGTGGAGGGCACCATTGCGCCGACCAGGCCAAGCTCGTTGATGGCCCTGCGCAATTCCTCCACTGCCGCCTGAGGTTCCTGCATGGGGATGAGCGCCATGCCCTTGAAGCGGGAGTCGCTTCGGACATAGGCCTCTGACAACCAATCGTTGTAGGCAGCGCAAGCCTGGATGGCGAAGTCTGCATCGATGATCCTTCCATAGCCGAGCGCTCCTGTGGGGTAGAGGACGGCCGCTTCAAGCCCCGCCTTGTCCATGAACTCAAGCCATCCCTTGGGACCGGGGTCTGTGAACACGCCATCGGTAATTCCGAAAGCGTCAGGGGGATTGAACATAAGGCCGTGGTGGAGATGGTCCAGCTGCGGGAAGACACCGAAGATTCTGCCAATATTCGATTGGTTCAGGGGATAGCGAAAGTGCTTCCTTATAGCCTCGTAGTCCTCGAATATGTGGCCGTCGCCGTCGATAACCATCTCTAGGTTAGCCATGTGACCTCCCACAACGTTGCGGCGCGTTTCGCCGCGATTACGCGTACCTGTTGACGAAATGCGCTGTCAGCAGCGCTTCATTCTCCAGTTCGTTCGATACGCAGTGCCCCTGTACAGCCGTTCGGCCGTACAGGGGCACTGCGCCGCTTATTGCAATCTAAGAGGCGGGCCTAGTTGGGCCAACCTTCTCTAGCCTTTGCACAGTTGGTGATATCAGTCATGCGGCGGCCGTAGACCGGGTCTGCATTGGTGATGAACTTGTCCATGGTGGAGTTGAAGTAGGTGTCCTGAAGCACGGCGTTCTCTGCCCCCGAGAGGTCCACCAGAGTCACGCCCTCTCCCTCCAGCAGGCTAAGGTATTCGCCAACCTTCGACTGGGAGTTGTTGCGGTACTCCGTCTGGGCGTGGGCAACGGAACGGTTGATGACATCCTGCTGGGCGTCAGACAGGGCATGCCACCAGTCGTTGTTGGCTATGAGTGTGATGCCGCTGGCGCTAAAGGGAGGCCCGTACAGGTAGCTGGCTACTTCATAGAACTTGAACTTGTAGGCGATCGCCTCAGGCGCGCCCATGGCCAAGCCGTCGATGATGTCCTTCTGAAGCGCAGTGTAAACCTCAGTGATCGGCAGGTTCACCGTGATGCCGCCTAGGGCGCTGTACAGGGGCTCGAATGCTGCGGAGCCACGAAGCTTCAGTCCCGTCAAGTCGGGGATGGGCTGGAGTTCCTTGGTCATGAACCGGTAGCCCAAGTCCGTGGGAAGGAAGCCCAAGAACCGGACGCCTACGTTGTCCTGGTAGGCCTGGCGCAGCAAATCACTGGCGCCGCACTCTTCCCAGACGGCGGGTGTGGCAGCCGCTAGGTCGAAGGCCGAAGCGAGCGTCGTAAAGTCGGCGTGGTAAGAACCGTGTGTGAAGAGCATGTCGAACACGCCGTCACGCACCGGAGCCAGTTGCTCGAAAGCATGCACAGCGTCTGGCCCGATCGTGTTCACCGTCATGGCCCCACCGCTGAGGCCCTCGATAGCGTCACGAAGCGGGAAGTACCCGTCCCCGATCGCGTCCACGAGTTCACTCCAAGCGGTCAGGAAGTCGATCTTAACCTCTTCCACTACCACCGGTGCCGCTGTTGGCGTTGCCGTTGGCACTACCCTCGTCGGCGTTGCCTGACCGGGCGCCGTCGTGCTAGTTGGCTGTGGTGTTGTCGTTGGAGCCGTGGTGCTGTCTGGCGCCATAGTAGGGTCGCCAGCTGCGGGCGTGTTGGTTGCCGCCGGCACGGCCGTAGGATCGCTGCCGCAGGCAGCCACAAACAAGGCGGCAATAACCGCTACTACTGCTAACAAAAGCGTCTTCCGCTTCATCGAAACCCCCTTCGGACGAAATTGAATTGCGAACCGGCCAATGGTGCTAAACCGCAGCCACCGGCGTTAGGCCGTAGAACTTCTGCGAGTTCTTGTGGAGGATGCCTTCCTTTTCCTCCGCAGTCAGTTCCTCGTTATCGAGTAACTCCTGGATCTCGTCACGGACGGTGTGTATGTTCACCTCGTGAGGGAAGTCAGAGGAGTATATGAAGGGTTCGGGTCCAACTTCCTTCACTGCGAAGGCCAAGGTGAGCTCATCACCCTCCACCCCAATAAAAATGTTGCCTTGCTTGATGAGGCGCTTGACGTAATCGGCGGCCTCTTCCCCTGCGTGGAGGTCCATGTGGGGCCGGTACGGAAAGCCATTGCTAGGAGGGAAAGGCTCGACGGCATGGTAGGACCCTGAGAAGCGCTCCAGTGCCACCAAAAGCCAGCTAACCCCAGCCTCTAGGAATCCGACCTTCAGCGTTGGGAACCTATCGAAAACGCCATTGAAGATCATGCTGCCGAAGTTGATGATGATACCAGTGGGGTGGCCAATGGCATGGATGGGCCCCACTTTGTTCATGGTGTTCATTCCCAAGTCTTGGTGCGCGCCCCCGTGAATGGCCATTGCACAGCCAAGGCGCTCAGCCTCCGCATAGACCGGCCAGTACTCCGGGTCGCCGAGGGGCGACTTGAGGCCAGTGGAAGGAAGCATGGCCCCAACCATCCCCAAATCGTTTACGGCCCGGCGTAACTCCTCAACGGCTGCCTGGGGCTCTTGCATTGGTAGGAGGGCTACCCCATTGAACCGGCTGTCGTTCTGTACATAGGCTTCTGCTAGCCAATCGTTGTAGGCCCGGCAGGCCAGGATCGCATAGTCCACGTCTGTCATCCGTCCATAACCCAAGGCAGCCGTGGGGTACACGACAGTAGACTCGATGCCGGCTTTCTCCATGAACTCGTGCCAGCCCGGAACGCCTGGGTTTCGGAAGACGCCGTCAGAGCCAATGCCGAAGGTGTCGGGAGGGTTCATTCCCAGCCCGTGATGGATGTGATCAATCTGGGGAAAGACGCTTAGGGTCTGCGTCACGTTGGTCTTATTCAAAGGATACGGTAGATGCTTTCGCAACTCCACCATGTCCTCAAATATATGGCCGTCGCCGTCGATGATGATTTCTAGATTGGCCATGATCCCTCCTTAGGCTCGGCAAGCCACAACTGCCGCGTAGATATATATGATTCTTTGTCTGCTTGTCAAGTTATTTGGCCTTGGCCTGGTGCGGTGGGTTTTGACGAAGCGACTAGGCCCAAGCAAGTCAAGGGACGTTATTCGGAGCAAATGAGGCGCGATGACCCAACTCACTCTCTTCATATATAAGGCCAGGTTTCAATTATAAGGCTAGGTTTCAATGCCGAAAGTTATAGCAACGACCCCTGCAACGACAAGGAGTGTCCCCAGGACGAGCGGCCAGGTAATTCGTTCCAGCTTCTGTAGGAAGAAGTGGGCCATTATGAGAGCAATAACCGGTTGGAGAGAGACGATGGGAGACACCACAATGACCGGGGCCCGCAACACGGCGCTGTAGAGCAGCAGGACGCCGACTGTCATTGTGACCCCCCCGGCCAGCACAAAGGCCAATCCTCGTCGCGGCGACATGCGCAGGTCCCGAGGAATGCGGGGGCCGATGGCCAGGGCCATGATCAAGCCACCCGCCAGAAGTGTGAAGGACGCTGTGACAATAGGGTTGCCGGAGTAGGAGATGGCCTGCTTGCTCATTGCGGGCATGATGCCGTACACGACCGCCGAGGTGAAGGCTGATCCGTATCCCAGGTAGAAGGGTGTTCGGAGCCGGGAAAGGATGGAAGTCGTTGCAATTGCGCCGCCTACAGGAACCGGAGCCCCGGCATTGGGGACGGGCTGAGCCTGGGGGCGGGATCCCCTCATCGCCGAGGTCACGACCAAGATAACCCCGCCCATGGTGATCAAGATGCCCAGGGCTATGGGCCAGGTCATGTTTTCGTCCAGAAAGACCACACCAACGAAGGCGGAGTAGAGGGGCGCGGTTGCCATGACGGGATTGGCGCGGGCCACGCCAAGCAGCTTGAGGCTCGCCAGGTTCAGGAAACGCCCGATTGGAAAATTGATGGCTCCTACGGCGACCATCCATAGGTAGGCAGCTGCAGGCAGGGTGAAGAGTTCATTGGGGTAGAAGATGGCGGCTATGACGGCAATGGGCACCCAGCCGCTTAGCACAGAAATGAGGTTGCCAGTGCTGGACGGGACGCTGACTAGGCCCACCCGCGCCATCACTACCCCCGCCGCGAAGAGAAAGCCCACACCCAAGGCCATAAAGGCGCCAATAATCTCAGGGGGCAAGTGTCCTCCTGGTACCCCTACCGGCGTAGCGGACGGCTGCAGGCCATTGTACATGAAGGCTATAAGGGCCGACGCTTATTGCCGAGAGTTCAACAGGGACACAAATGAAGCGGACCCTGCCGCCCTCTGATCCTGTTAGCTCGTTAGATGAGCGGCTCGCGTCCTCTTAGCGGAGTTGGCCTTTGAAGATCTCTGGCCGCAGGGAACGTCGAAGGAACTCACCACGGGGAGAACCAAAAACCTCACCGTTCCTCACTACTACCTCACCCCGCAACATAGTCATCACCGGCGCACCGACGAAATCCCATCCCTCGTACACCGTGTAGTCAAGCCCTGTGTGGAGGTCCGTCGTGGTTATCTTCCGCTTCGGCTCGGGATCATAGAGGACAATGTCGGCGTCGCTCCCTGGGGCAATCACTCCCTTCTTCGGGTAGAGGCCGAAGATGCGGGAAGGGTTGGCTGACATGAGTTCCACCAGGCGGTTGACCGTGAACTTGCCGCTGGCTACGCCCTCCGTGTACATGACCGACAGCATGGTCTCAACCTGCGCCATGCCTCCCGGTATTTCGTTGAAAGGTTTGCCTTCAGCAAGTTCCCGCTTGCGCCAAAGGTAGGCTGAAACGTGGTCGGACCCGATGGAATTGATGGTGCCGTCTATGACACCTTCCCAGAGCCCCGCCTGGTTTGAGGCATCCTGGATCACCGGGGATCTGATGAACCGGAAAGCGTCATCCTGGCTATAAACATCGCTGTTGAACAGAAGATAGTGGGGGCAGGTCTCGCCGTACACAGGTAGCCCTCGTGCTTGGGCCTGGCGGATCAAGGACACCGCCTCCGCGCTACACAGGTGGACAAAGAAGACCGCTGCTCCGGTATGGGCTGCGAGGAAGATGATCCGGTTGACAGACTGTGCTTCCGCAAGGGCGGGCTTGGCGTGCGGCAGATACTCCAATCCGGTCTTGCCCTGCTCCAGCAATTGGCGAGTGAAATACCGGCAGAGGGAGGCATCTTCCGCATGGACGCTCAATACGCCGCCCCGTTCCGCCAGCCGTTTCATGAAGGCAAAGCACCAGGCCTCCTCGGGAGGCTCGCTGCTCCGCCCGCTGAGAAAGATCTTGAAGTTTGTCACGCCCCTATCCAGGAGCGGTTCTATTTCCTCCAGGGTGTCCCAGGTTGGGTAAGAGATCATTGCGTTGACGGAGAAGTCGATCCAGGCCTTCTCCTGGGTGAACAGCGCCTCACGCTCGTCGTGGGCCTGCGGGAGCGAGACGCCTTCAGGCTGGTCGCCATAGTCGATGAAGGTGGTCATCCCTCCATAGGCAGCCGATAGGCTCTCTGCGCGGAATCCCGGCATCTTGTCGCCTAGCCATTCCTCGAAGCTATGAATATGGGTGTCCACTACGCCTGGCAGGACGTACATCCCGCTTGCGTCGATGGTCTCCTTCGTTAGATCGGCAAAGCTTCCTGCCACACCCAGGGCTGCAACCCGCTCGCCTTGCACCGCCACGTCCAGAGCTTCGCTTGTTGCCGGTGTCACCACGGTGCCACCGGATATAACGAGGTCAAACATATTGGGCCCTCCTTGAAAGGCGCTAACCGCCAGCGGTGGCGGTGATAATGGCCACGCCGGCTACAGTGAGCACAGTGCCGAGAACCAGTCGCGGAGATATCCGCTCCAGACGTTGAAGGAATATGTGAACCAGCAACATAGTCACAAGCGGGTTTAGTGCAAAGATCGGCGCCACCACGACGACGGGAGCCTTGACCAGTGAGTAATAAAGGACAATAACGCCTACAGACATCAACATGCCGCCAAGGGTGACAAGAAGAAGCGGTTTAGGCGGCGACACCCGGATGTCGGCGGGAACGCGATTAGCGATGAAGATGGCTAATACCAAGGTCCCGAAGAAGAAAGTGTAGACAGATGCGACCAGGGGGTTGGCATAGTTCGTCGTGACGTATTTCCCAAGGGGGGGAATCGTTCCGTAGGCGAGCGCCGCGAGTGCAGCGGACCCATAGCCCACAAGGATCGGATGTCGTTCCAGAATCCCACGGCTTTCGGTGGCGGCTCCACGTACAGGTTCAGGCTGCGACTCGGCGCGTTGTTGGCGGGAACCCATGTCATTGCTCACTACGAGCACAATGCCTGTAATGGTGGTGAGCGTGCCCAGGGCTATGGTCCACCGCCACTCCTCACCAAGAAAAACGATGGCGATGAAAGCGGAGATCAGCGGGGCGTTGGCAAGTATCGGGTTGGCGCGAACCACTCCTAGAATCTTCATGCTGTTGAAGTTCAGGAAGCGGGCTATGGGGAAGTTGAGCGTCCCGGTCAAGAACAGCCAGAAGTAGGCTGCGGCAGGGAGGGTGAACAGCGCCTTGGGGTAGAAGATCGCCGCAACTATCGTCACGACCACCCACCCCCCAGCAAGAGAGAAAAGGCTTCCCGTGCTGGAAGGCACCTTGTGTAACCCAACTCTGGCAACGACCATCCCACTCCCAAACAAGAGAGGGACGAGCAGAGCCAAAAGTGCGCCTATGGACTCTTGCGACAAGTGTTCACAGTTGGTCTCGCGACCCTGCGGGAGACAGCCGAAGGGCGCGAGCGTCGTTTAGATGTCTGGAGTGCTTCCTCAGTATAGCCAACGCGTAAGCGCCACGCTTCTTGGTGCGTGGCGCTTACTTTCTGCGTTGGTTGATGGGTTGCCTAGTTCCAGATGACGGTCCCCATCAGTACGTTGCCCTGGTTTACATCGTCTATTGCAGTGTTGATGTCCTCGAAGGCGTAGCGCTTGGTAACGAGGGAGCTGACATCGATGCGGCCCTGCTGGACGATGTCCAGCACCTCAATGACGTCGGTGGTCCGGCGGGCAGCTACGCCTGTGATGGTCACTTCTCGGAAGGCGAAGCCAGCGTCCTTCAGGAGGAGCTGTTGGCCGATCAGGGCTCCGACGATCGTAGCCGTGCCTCCAGCTCTGGTCGCACGAACGATTTGGTCGGCCGTAACTGGGTTGCCGATTGCCTCAAAGGTCTTGTCAGCGCCGCCCTTGGTGAGTTCCTTTGCTGCTTCGACGGTATCTTCCTTGCTGGCGTCGATGGTGTGGGTCGCTCCAAACTTCTTAGCCGCGTCCAGCTTTGACTGGGAGATATCTGCAGCGATGATGGGGTAAGCGCCGAAGAGGCGCAGGAACTGGATCACGTTCAGACCAATACCGCCGCATCCTATGACCAAGGCGGATTCACCTGGGGCAATCTTGCCTCCGTTCTTTACGGCGTTATAAGCCGTGGTGACGCGGCAGCCCACCACACTGGCTTCTTGTATATCGACGCCGTCGGGGAGCTTATACACCATGTAGCCAGGGATGGACATGTACTGCGTGAAGCCGCCCAGGTTCCAGCGATTGGCCTCAGTGCCGTCTGGCCGAATGAACCCCTTTCCGGGTGGCGGAGTCTGGCACCGGTTTTCGTGGCCGGAGATGCAGTGCTTGCACCGCCCGCAGCGATAGCGCATGCCAATGGTCACCCGGTCTCCTTCCTTGAAGAAGCCCACGTGGCTCTTGCCAACGCCGGCAACGAGGCCCGTTACTTCGTGGCCCAGCACGGCGGGGAGCCGAGCGGGCAACTCTCCTTCCTGCACCTTGATGTCGGTGTGGCACATGCCGCAGGCCGCTACCTGAATGAGCAGGTCGTCGGCGTCAATGATCGGCATGTTGAATTCTTCAATTACCAGAGGCGAGTGAGCCGTATGTAGGACCGCTGCTTTCATTGTTCCCCCTTTCTTTTCCTTAATTGGCGTTGAGGCAAAGGCGCTTTAAGGGCCTAGTCTCCCCACAAAACGACGCCCATGAGCACGTTACCCTGGTGAACGTCGTCGATGGCGGTGTTGATGTCTTGATAGGGGTAGCGCTTGGTAATGAAGGAACTGATATCGATGCGTCCCTGCTGCACCATGTCCAAAACCTCAATCACGTCTGTGGTGCGGCGCATGGCGACGCCCCGAATGGTGACCTCGCGGAAGGCGAAACCGGCATCCTTGAGGAGCAACTGCTGTCCAACAAGAGAACCGATCAACGTGGCAGTTCCTCCCGCTCTGGTTGATCGGACGACTTGGTCGGCGGTGATGGGGTTGCCGATGGCTTCGAAGCTCTTGTCGGCCCCTCCGCTGGTCAAGTCCTTTATTGCCTCCACAGCGTCGATACCGGAAGCGTTGATCGTGTGGGTCGCACCATAGCGCTTGGCCGCTTCCAGCTTGGAGTCCATGACGTCAACGGCGATGATGGGGTATGCCCCGAAAACGCTGAGGAACTGGATGGTATTGAGGCCAACGCCGCCGCAGCCGATGACCGCAGCAGACTCACCTGGCGCGAGCTGGGCGGCGTTCTTCACGGCGTTGTAAGCCGTGGTCACGCGGCATCCCACCACACTGGACTCCTCGATGTCGACGCCGTCGGGCAGTCTGAAGAGCATGTAGCCGGGGATGGTCATGTATTGGGTGAAGCCGCCCAGGTTCCATCGTGTAACCTCGGCGCCGCCTGGCTGGATGTAAGGAGTTCCCTGTGTGCGGGTCTGGCACAGGTTTTCCATGCCGGAGATGCAGTACTTGCAGCGCCCGCAGCGGTAGCGCATGCCGACGGTAACACGGTCGCCTTCCTTGAAAGCAGCTGCCTGGCCCTTCCCAGTTCCCACCACCACGCCGGAGATCTCGTGACCGAGCACCGCTGGAAGCTGGAGGGGAATCTCGCCCTCTTGTACCTTGATGTCTGTGTGGCACATGCCGCAAGCAGCGACTTGAATGAGTACGTCGTCGTCGCCAACCGTAGGCATGTCAAACTCTTCGATGACCAGCGGTGTGTGGAACTCGTGTAGAACGGCAGCTTTCATGAAGACCTCCTAGGTGGGACCTTTTGTTCCTTCTGGCCGGGGCCAGGTGCGGCGCGGATTCTATCAGACCGCTGGAGCGCGTGCCACAACGCCGATGCGTCCTGTATTGGTCTTAAGGTTGCCCTCATCCCTAGTTCGTAGCGCTTCATTAGTCGGCAGCCTTAGAGGGCAGGCACCAGGTCGGGTTCCATGATAAAATCCGCCCACATACGAGTGGAGGTGAAGGAATATGGCCCAGAACGGAATGACCATCATGGATAGCGATGGCCACTTGATCGAGTCGATAACGGAGCTCAACGCTTACTGCGACGACAAGATCAAACTTGTGGCGTCGGGGGGCCTTCCCGCCCAGCAAGGGCCGTTTCCGACATTGGATGGCATCCACAACTACTTCCGCGGTGTAGATGGCAGGATAGGCGGACCCCGGCAAACGGCCAGTGAGGAACGGACAGGTTCGGGGGAGGACTGGACAGAGTTTCTCAACAAGACTGGTATTGAGCAGACCGTGATCTTCCCAACGATGGGCCTTGCCGTCGGCTTTATACAGAGCAATGAGTACGCCAACTACATGTGCCGCGCTTACAACGACTACGTAGCTGAGCGTTACGCCAAAGTCGACTCACGCATTCACCCGGTAGCGCTCATTCCCATGCAGGACCCTCCGGCTGCCGTGGCTGAGCTGCGAAGGGCGGTCAAGGACTTGGGCCTAATAGGGGCTATGCTTCCTTCAACTGGTTTGCCCCTGCACCTGGGTCACGCTTTCTTCGATCCGGTTTATCGTGAGGCCGCCGATCTAGACTGCATTTTGGCTATCCATGGCGGGTCCAATAGAACGATCGGCATAGACACGTTCTCCGATTTCATCGGATCCCATGTTCTGCATCATCCTGTGCCTCTGATGTACGCTTTCATCTCTTACATGTACCACGGAGTCTTGGACACCTACCCGGACCTGCGCCTCGCTTTCCTGGAGGGTGGGCCGAGTTGGCTGGTGCCGCTCATTGACCGCACGGTTCGGGACGACGAGTTCTTCGGGACGGTGGCCCGGAAATCCATCACTGAGTACCTACAGGGTGGGAACATCCTCATCGGCTGCGAGGGCAATGATGACAGCCTGCCCTACGTCGCGGGCAAAGTGGGCATCGAGGCATTCGCCTACTCATCAGACTATCCGCATGAGGTAGATCTGGCGGGCGCTTTCCACGAGATTGAGGAGACGCTTGAGTCGGAGGAACTTACTCAGGGGCAAAAGCAGGCAGTATTGGCTGATAACACGAAGCGGTTCTACCGCTTCTAAGAGACCCGTTTGAGGAAAAGGAGGCTGGCGCTCAGCGCCAGCCTCCTTTTTTTGTTCCGCCTGACTGCTACTAGGGCGCTTGTTTAGCTTTGCGATTCTGCTAGCATGCCTGCAGAAATTAAGGTGGGTTTCTTGAGCCCCACCCGATAAGGAGAAGGTTGTATGGAAGAAAACCTTGAAGGGCGCCGGCCTGTGTTGGAGGCGCTCCGGGCAGGACGCCCGATGCTTAAGATCCTCTTGTTGCGGACCATTGGGCGTCATAGCGCAGTGGCCGAAATACTGCACATGGCGGCCAGTCAGGGTGTTCCGGTGGAGTACGTGGACAGCCAGGTCATGAAGCGCCAAGCCCGCACGGGTCATGATCAAGGTGTGCTGGCCGTAGTGTCCGCGATGGAGTTTGCTGGCCTGGATGATCTCTTGGAGTCCTCCGCCCGAATAGGCGAGCCTCCTCTTTACGCCGTGCTAGCAGGAATAGAAGACCCCCACAACCTTGGGGCCATTCTACGCACTGCGGACGCCGCCGGTGTCCACGGTGTCGTCATTCCAACACGGCGGGCTGTTGGGGTAACGGCGGCGGTTGCCCGAGCCTCAGCGGGCGCGGTGGAGTATGTGCCCGTGGCGCGTGTGGCGAACATTGCTCAGACATTAGTTCGGCTGGGGAAAGAGGGGGTTTGGGTAGTGGGCGTCGACCCGGAGGGGAGCACTGACTACACAGATGCCGACTATCGCCAACCTACTGCGCTGGTAATGGGGGCAGAAGGGAAAGGCATCCCCCGACTGGTAAAGGAGCGATGCGACGTCCTAGTCTCGATTCCGATGCGGGGACAGGTCGCCTCGTTGAACACGTCGGTCGCTGCTGCCCTTGTCATGTACGAGGCAATGCGCCAACGCCGAGAATCGCCGCCATCTGTCTAGGTAGCCTGCAAGTCGGTCGCTTGATAGTGGCTTGTACCCACACATGGACCCCATGCGCACAATGGAGCGCTTCGGCAAGAAAGCGCGTCAGGCGTTCAGTAGGCGCCTACTGAACGCCTGACGATATCCCTCTGTTTGTTCCTACTTGCCGTTTCCCTGCAACGCCTGGTAAACGCGCTCCGCCGAAACGGGTAGTTGGTCAAGCTGGATGCCGATGGCATCGCTGACCGCGTTGGCTATGGCCGCCGCCGCCGGAACGTTGGACGCTTCAGCGATGGACTGCCCACCAAATGGCACGGGGCCTTCCTCGCCACGAAGCAATACGGTGACCAACTCAGGAATGTCCCCCTGACTGGGCAGCTTATAATCGCCCAAGTGCAACGTTGTGATGCGACCTTCTTCTGAGGGCATTTCAGCCATGAGTCCGTACCCCATGCCCATCACGAATGCCCCCTCTATCTGGCCTTGGTGACCTACGGGGTTAACGATGACGCCAATGTCGTGGGCAGTAACCATGCGGCGCAGGTTGATCTTGCCCGTCTCTGGGTCCACCTCAACCTCGGCCACCTGAGCGGTGAAAGACATCGCGCTGTCGGGGAAGACGGGAAGTTCTACAACAATGTCGACTTCCAGCGGCACTCCTTCAATCTCTTCGGCCCAGGAACCCAGTTCGGCAAGCGTGATCCTTTGGGTGCCCGCTACCAGCGTGGCTCCCTCCCAGGACATCTGGTCCTCGGGAACCTCCAGGCGTGTGGTGGCCACTTGCTTGAGGCGGGCTTGCAACGCTGCCGCTGAGTCCATAGCTGTCTTGCCGACGGCGTACGTCGTCCTACTTCCGCCGACACCCATGTCGAAGGGCAACATACCCGGAGGCGCCGTTACGATGGTGATCTGGCTAGCGGGAACTCCAAGAACCTCGGCAGCTATTTGCTGGACGACGGTGTATCCGCCTTGCCCTGGGTCCGGGATGGGGACGTGGATTGTTATTTGGCCGCTGGATGCCAGGCCGATCCTCATGCTGGAGTTGCCGCCGATAGCCCCGCGTTCGTACATGGCGATGCCGCGCCCGATGTAGCGGCTCTCCTTTGAAGAACCCCATCCGCCGGCTTCCAGGGCCTTCTGAAGAGTTTCCTTTGCTCGGACAGTCGACCCCTCGGCGGCGGAGTGAGGGTGGTCATTGTTGTCGAGGACGTTGATGAGGCGGAACTCCCCCGGGTCCATGCCCAGCCTTTGGGCCGCTATGTCTAGGCTCCGTTCCACCGCGAAGGTGAACTGAGGGGCGCCTGGGGCCCGCATGTGGCCCGCTGAGACCATATTGGTGTAGGCGATGGTGCTTGTGGTGTCCATAGCGGGAACCCGGTAGCAGCTTCCTACCTGATCCGCGCCGTGCAGGTTGACGTTCGGGAGGGGCTTGTGGGCTCCGTAGGCTCCGCCGTTGAACAGGCCCTCAGCCTTCAACGCGCAGATTCGTCCGTCTTTCTTGACTCCAAGGGTGACGTTTATGACACCACCGTGGCGGGTGTTGGCCGCCATCAGTTCTTCGGTGTAGGTCATAACGAGCTTGACGGGGGCTCCTGCGGCCTTGGACAGCAAGAAGGCCACCGGCGAGTCCATCGGCGTGCCCTTGCCCCCAAAGTCGCCGCCAATGCTGGTGGAGTGTACGTCTATCGTGTCGGGAGCTATTTCCAAAGCTGTGGCCAACTGGCCTCGCAGCGCGTAGGGGCTCTTGTTGGATGGCCATACTTCGGCTCGCCCGGTTGTCTGGTCATAGGACACGACAACGGCGTGGGGCTCAATGTAGCCGTGGTGCTCGGCGGGGACACGGAACGAATGCTCAATGACCTCGTCAGCCTCCTTCATGGAAGCGTTGAAGTCGCCATGGTGCCAATGACCGAAAGCGCAGACATTGGGAAGGTCAGGCTGCTCTGCGTCCGTGTAGGAGTTGGGGTAGCCTCTGGGGTCGTCATGGACGTTGGGAGCGCCGGGAGTCAACGCCCCGGCGATATCGTAGACGCCAGGCAGTTCTTCGTACTCCACATCAATTAAGGACAGGGCTTCTTCAGCGGTGTCCCTATCGGTGGCGGCCACAGCCGCCACACGTTCGCCGATGAACCGGACCTTGTCGAAGGCGAGCACCGGCATGTCCCTGAGGTAGCGTCCAATGAGGAGGCGGCCGACGTTCTCGCTGGTGATCACAGCCTTGACGCCAGGCAGCTTCTCAGCCTTGGACGTGTCGATCTTGATGATTTTGGCGTGGGCCAGGGGGCTTCGTAGTATGGCGCCCCACAGGATGCCCGGCACCGAAATATCGGCCGAGTACTGGGTCTTTCCGGTTACCTTGGCTGGCCCATCAACCCGTGGGGTGTGGTGGCCAACAACCTTCAATGTGGTCATGTCGTCTCCTTCGATAGGTCGGTGAAGAAAGCGGAGTCACTTTACCACGCAGGGCATGAGGGTGGAAGCGCGTTAGCGGTAATGACCGCGGCCACTATTGGCCTACAATGGTCGGTATGAGCAATTGCGTTGATAAGTAGATTGAGCGGCATCTGTCATTCCATAGCTGGATATGTGGCATTCCTGGCTTTGCTCCTGGCAGCCTGCGGTGCTGATGCTGCAGCAGGCCCCGGGGAGGGCCGTCCGAATACTGCCGACGAGCTGGTGGCCCAGACGTGGCAAGTGATGCAGGGGATTCAGTCATATCGCTTCAATGGCGAAGTCAACGCGCTGGTGGTCGAAGGTGAGGTTGAACGACCCTGGCGGCGGCAGCAAGATGGCGAGTGGGCTGATGGCGCCTACTATGTGCGGGAGAATGGGTGGATGGAGGATGGCACACCAGTGCAGGCTGACTGGGCCTCGCTGGCCGGTCTGGTTTTGCGCCGCGTGGCGGAGCGGGACATTGTCTGGAAAGAGACCACCGGTTCTCAGGGCAAGCCCCTTTTCGTTCCTCGGTTCGGCGTGCTGGCTGACTTGAAAGACGCTCGGTGGCAACCAGACGCAGTGGTGAAAGGTAAGGCTGTTTACCACGTTACAGCGACTCGCTTGCTTGGTGTGCCGGAAGGCTACAACGCGCCGCTTGCTACGTTCGACCTCTATATAAGACAAGAGGACATGATCCTCATGCGGATCAAAACAACGGTTGATTTGGCCGGGTATTTCCCATTGGATGAGGAAGGAGGCAACGGCGAGCCGGAGGTTGACCTAAGGACAGAGGACTATTATCTATTCGACTTCAACGAGCCAATCACAGTCCAAATGCCGGAGGAATGGGAGCCGATCCCAACCCACGACGATGGCGCACCTGCGTTCACTCCGACACCAACTCTCTCAGAAAGATAGGTGCGCCTTCGCGCACATGCCTCGCCTGAGTGTGGGCCGTTTCAGGAGCGAACAAGAAAAAGAGGCCCCGGGATTAACGGGGCCTCTTTTATCAAGAGCTACGTTTCGAGCCTTACATCAACAGAAGGGCTGGAGACTCGAGGAGCCGTTTGAGTTCGCCCATGAACTGAGCGGCCTCTGCGCCGTCGGAGATGCGGTGGTCTATCGACAGGGTGCAGTTCATGACCTGTCCCACCACTATCTGGTCGTCGCGAACAACGGGCCTTTTCTTTACCGATCCTGTGGCCAAGACCGCAGCCTGAGGCGGGAAGATGATGGCCACAAAGTTGTCGACGTTGAACATACCGAGATTGCTTACGGTGAACGTTCCAGCGGTGTACTCTTCTTGGGTGAGGTGGCCGGACCGGGCTCGCTCCGCCAGGTGACGTACCGCCTTGGATATCTCCACCAGGCTCATGCTGCCGACGTCCATTAATGCTGGGATCATGAGCCCCTGGCCCTTCAGATCCATGGCAACACCAACATTGATGGTCTTGTTCATCTTGAGGGAGTCACCCTCGAAGAAAGCGTTCAAGTTGGGGAATTTGGCCAGAGCCCTGGCGGAAGCCTTGATGATGAAGTCGTTGACGCTGAGGCGTAAACCTTCCTGTTCCTGGAGGTCGCGGTTGACCTGGGAACGCAGCTCCATCACGCCGTCCATTTCGATTTCGCCCATTACGTAAAAGTGGGGCACGTCCCGGTTGGAGGCGCTGGTGACGCGGGCGATGGCGCGCCGCATGGGTGATAGTTGGATCGTTTCCGGCACCTGATCGATGGTGAGCCGGGGAGGGGCGGCCGCTTCTTCTTTAGTCTTCTCAGCAGCGGGAGCCGGAGTTGCCGGGGCAGGGGTGCTTGCAGAAAAGCCCTGGACGTCGGTTTTGGTGATGCGGCCGCCGGGCCCGGTTCCAGTAATCTGGCTCAGGCTTACCCCGAGTTCATCGGCCAGCCGCCGTGCGACAGGGGATGCTTTAATCTGGCCCGTGGCCGGGACGGCTGCGGCCACTGGGGTAACGACAGGAGGAGCCGGTGCAGTTTCCAGAGCCGGGGCTGGCACTTCTGACGGCGTCGCCGCAGGGGCATCGGCGGGTGGAGCGTCGGGGATCTCCTCGCCGGGGGCGGTTATGACGGCTATAACCGTGCCGACAGGAACCGTCATTCCTTCCTGAATATATATCTTGCCCAGGACGCCTTCCGCGTAAGCCGGCATCTCGATGGCGGCTTTGTCAGTCTCGATTTCGGCGATGATCTCGCTTCGGGCGACTTGTTCCCCTTCTTGTTTGAGCCACCGCAGGACTTTGCCTTCCTGCATGTCGTAGCCCATCTGGGGCATTACTACTTCAGTAGCCACAGGCTATGTCCTCCATGGGTGCTCGGTCCTCGGACGACTGCGAGGTCGTTGTTACAGCCCGATGACTCGTTCGATCTCTCGGATGATGGTGTCGCCGTTGGGTATCTGGAGGTCTTCAAGGGGCTTCGAATAGGGTGCCGGAACATCCGCGCAACCCACCCGGGCCACTGGAGCGTCCAGGTCGTCGAAGGCAATTTCCTGAATCTCGCTGGCAATGAAGGATCCGAAGCCGCCGAAGCGCCACGTTTCTTCAACCACGATGCATCGGTTGGTCTTGTGCACCGACTTGGCGATGGTGTCGATGTCGAGGGGCCGTAGCGTTCTCAGGTCAATCACCTCAGCCGAAACGCCTCTCGCTTCCAGTTTCTTCGCGGCGTCCTCAGCGACCCTCACCATGCCTGAGTTGGCGACGATCGTGATATCCGTTCCTTCCCGGGCAATCCTTGCTTGACCGAAAGGCACTTCGTAGTACTCCTCCGGCACCTCCCCGCGGGTGCGGTACAGGAGGTCGTGCTCGGCATAGATGATAGGGTTCTCGTCCTTGAAGGCCGTTCGCAGGAGGCCCAGGGCGTCGTAGGGGGTGGCTGGGGTTATCACCTTCAAGCCCGGTACCGTCGCATACCAACCCTCAAGGCTCTGAGAGTGAGTGGCAGCCAGGCCTGCGCCGCCGCCGGTCACGGTCCTAATAATGACGGGTGCCTTAAGCTGCCCGCCGGACATGTAGTGGATTTTGGCGGCATGATTCACGATTTGGTCCATGGCCAGGAGGCTGAAGTTGATGGTCATGATTTCGACCACCGGCCTGAGCCCTGCCATTGCCGCTCCGACGCCCGCCCCCACGAATACGGACTCCGAAATCGGGGTATCCATGATGCGCCGCTCGCCGTATTCCTGGACGAATCCCTTGGTTACGGCGTAGGCCCCGCCGTAGTAGCCAACGTCCTCGCCCATAATGAAGACGCGTTCATCATTGTCCAAGGCCTCTTTGAGCCCCTGGCTGATGGCGTCTCGGATTGTTATCTCAGGCATTGCATGCTCCTAAACATTCAGGCGTACGGTTTTTATTCGACGTACACGTTTTCGAAGAGGGCTTCGGGTTCTGGGAAGGGACTCTCATCGGCGAAGCGAACGGCTTCGTCCAAAACTTGGTCCACCTCAGACTCCAGCGCCTGGATTTCCTTCTCGCTCAGAAGGTCTTCCTCCAGCATTTGGCGTCGCATGTTGGAGATGGGGTCTTTGGTGAGCCATTCTGCCTCTTCCTCTTTGTCCCGGTACTCGCCGGGGTCGGCCATGGAATGGCCCTGGAAGCGATAGGTCTTGGCTTCAAGGAGAAAGGGCCCATTGCCCTGCCTGATGTAATCGACAGCATCCGTAACCGAGTCGCGGACTGCCAGGACGTCCATTCCGTCGACGACACCCGCTTCCATCGCATAATGCTCGGAGGCTTTGTAAACGTCGTGGCCGCCGGCATAGGTGCGGTCGACCCGTGTTCCCATGCCGTAGAGGTTGTTCTCCAGCAGGAAGAGGACCGGGAGCTTCCAGACGGAAGCGAGGTTCATTGCTTCGTGGAATTCGCCCTCATTCAGGGCGCCATCGCCGAAGAAGCAGACTGTGACCTGGTCGGTGCCCTTATAGGCGCTGGCAAGCGCGAAGCCGGTCGCCAGGGGGAACTGTCCGCCAACGATGGCATAGCCGCCCATGAAGTTGATGGATGCATCGAAGAGATGCATAGACCCACCCTTGCCCTTGCTAGTCCCGGTCGCCTTGCCGAAAAGCTCGGCCATGGCGGCTTTCGGGTCAATCCCGCGGGCCAAGGCGTGCCCGTGGTCACGATAGTGAGTGACCACATAGTCCTGCGGTTTGAGGACGGACATCACGCCAACGGCGATGGCCTCCTCTCCAGAATAGAGATGCAGGAATCCCCGCACCTTGCCCATCATGTAGGCCTGGGCGGCTCGGTCTTCGAATCGGCGTATCAACAGCATCATCCGGTAGTATTCCGTGACTTGCTGCTGGTTTAGCTTCTCTTTCAGGGTCATGTCCTGCCTCCTGGGCGCCCCGGACCACGACTGCGGTTAGATGTGGATCGCTTCGCCGTCTGCAGCCAATGCAGCTTCCTTGACGGCCTCGGACATGGTGGGGTGCGCGTGCACCAACCAGCCTACTTCTTTTGTCGTTCCTTCCAACAGATTGGCGATGGCTAGCTCTCCCATCAACTCGGTTGCCTCGTGGCCGATTGCATGGCCTCCAAGAATCTCACCAAGCTTGGCGTCGGCTACCACCTTCACCATCCCTTCAGTCTCTGCTAGGGCCAAAGCCTTGCCGCTGGCCTGAAGGGGGAACTTTCCTACCTTCACTTCGTAACCCTGCTCGCGAGCTTCCGCTTCCGTGAGGCCGAAGCTGGCAACCTGGGGTACGCAATACGTGGCCCTGGGCATGAGCGTGTAGTTGAGGGAGGGTACGTCAATGCCTGCGATGCGTTCGACCACTGCGACCCCTTGGGCCATGGCCACATGAGCCAAAAGCATTTTACCCGTCACGTCACCGATTGCATACACGCCCTGTGCGGTCGTTGCCAGATGGTCGTCAACGACGATGGCGCCCTTTTCCAGCTTGATGCCGACCTTGTCTAAGCCAAGACCCTCTGTGTTGTAGTCGACTCCGATTGCCGACAGGACCTTGTCGCAGGGGATGTCTACCACCCCATCCTTGCCATCGACGACTACGGTCAGGCCGTCCTTGTCCCGGCGCGTCTCCTTTACCTGTGCTCCAGTCATGACCTCGATCCCCTGCTTGGAGAAGGCCCGCTCCAAGGTGGCGCTGATCTCTTCATCTTCCTTGGGTAGTATCCGCGGCAACATTTCCACCAAGGTGACCTTCGCTCCATAGGAGTTGTAGATATAGGAGAACTCTGCCCCTGTGGCCCCGCCCCCCACAATGACAACTCGCTTTGGCACTTCCCGTAGCTCAAGCGCCTGTCGGCTGGTGATCACTGTTTTCTCGTCTATGGGCAAGGGTGGAATACTCCTGGCCCGTGCTCCGGTGGCGATGATGATGCTCTTGGTTTTGAGGATCCTTCCTTCTGGCGCCACCTCAACCGTGTTGGCGTCTCGGAGGGATCCCGATCCCTGAATGAGGTCCACCTTGTTCTTCTTAAGGAGGAAGGCTACCCCCTGGGTAAGCTTCTGGACGACCTTCCGGCTTCTGTCTACGGCAACGCCGAAGTCGGCCTGAAGGTTATCAAAGGTGAACCCGAACTCGTCGCCCCGTTTGAAAAGGGACAGGATTTCAGCATTGCGAAGGAGTGCTTTGCTGGGAATGCAGCCCCAGTTCAAGCAAACGCCACCTACCTCATCGCGTTCCACAACGGCGGTCTTCAGGCCCAGCTGCCCGGCGCGAATGCCAGCAACGTAGCCACCTGGCCCGCTGCCTATAATTACAACGTCGTAGTCGGAATCAGCCATTCACGATGCTCCAAACAAAGCGATTTCGTTTTTACGGTCGGCCACCATTGTAGCCCATCATGTTGCCCGACGTTCGCCAATGCTATTGGCGAACGTCGGGCCGGAACTTCAGTGGCATGCCGCCGCCGCCATCGTTCTCAGAAGAAAAAGCGGCCCTCAATGACATGCCGACCTTCAATGAGGGAGCGTTCGGCTCTATCCCCACCAGCTCCGCCATCATTCTGGTCCCTTCGGCCAGCTCAACAACGGCAATAACGCTTGGCTCAGCGTTGATGGCGGTGGCCCTCGGATGACCGATCATGAGGCTGTACAGGGTGCCCTTACCGCTAACTTCGGCCCAATCCATGGTGCCGACAGAACAGGAAGGACAGATTGGTTTAGGCGGGAAGTGCCAAGTGGTACATACGATGCATTGGGGGAGAACAAGCCGGTTCTGGTGTTGCGCTTCCCAGAACGGTCCGAGATCCAGGGCGGAACTGGTGTGCGGAGTGCCTGTGGGCAGGGAGTCCCCCACAAAGAGTTTGAGAGTCCTGTGAAGAATAAGACCTTGCCAGGTTGCCGGTCAAGGCGAGGAGGTCCGCGCGACAAGGCCAACTACCCGCCACATCACTTTTCTGAAGGAGGGTTTTTCACCAAGGTCTCCTTGGCAACAATAGCCAGCAATAGGCCGGGCACAAGGATAAAGGGAGCGAAGATGAGGAAGGTCATGCCTGGATTGTAGGCGTTGGCGATGATGCCGCCGAAAAAGGGGCCAGCCACGCCTCCCATTTCTCCGACCACCCTCCGTAGGGCCTGGAATCGGGCGCGGGCGTGCTCAGGAACGACATCGAAGGTGGAGGTGGCCACCGACCCCAAAGAAAGACCGTTGGCCATGCCCAGGACTGAGGCGATGATGGAAAGCTCCAGCATGGAGTCGGCGAAGGGTATGGCGAAGAAGGCCAAGGCCGGAATGATCGTGCTAGGCACCGTGGCCCACTTCCTGCCGATCTTGTCGGTTATGAACCCAGCAGGGATGATCATTGCGAAGATGAAGATTGTAGAAATGCCGAAGATGCTGCCCACCTGGACCGGTGAGTACCCAAGCTGGGAATCCATGTAGAGCGGCATCATGCTCTGCAATACCATGCGATAAAGCATCATTGCGAAAGTGGCCGCCACCAAGGCGATATAGGTAGGCCGCAAGGCGCGTTCAATTTCGCTGAGACGCCCAAACTGAAAGGGTGACGACTTGACCTGCAATGGCCTGGGGGCTCGGGCTTCGGAGTGGCGGGACATGACTGAACCGAGGAGTACCGCGGAGGCGATGCCCGCATAGGCGACGAAGACAGTACGCAAACCGACCTCTTCCAGGATCAAGCCGCCGACAACGGGCCCGAGGCTCATTCCCGCCGATGTGACGCCCATGAATCCGCTCATCACCCGGCCGCGCTGGGATGGCTTGACCAGGTTGATTCCGGTAACTTCGCGAGCCAGCATCCATAAGCTGTCGCCCATACCCACAACGAATTGGGCGGCGAGGATGACCCAGAAGACGGGGGTCACGACGATTGCTCCAACGCCAGCGGCAACCATCAGCGGGCCCAGCACCATCGCAAAGCGTGAGCCCATCCGGTCGATCATGATGCCTGCAGGGACCAGCGAGGCCACTCTGCCAATGGCGTAGGCGGTCACGACCTGTGCCGCGAGGCCCACTGAGATATCGAATTCAGAGGCAAAAACAGGAATGGCAGGGATGACCATGCCCTGGCCGAAGCTCATGGCCAGTGACGGTATATAGAGGTTGGCGAGACCTCGAGAAGTGGGGGAGAGGAGGGACGCAAGGTTCATAGGCGGTGTCCCTCAAGCTGATGGTCGATGCTTAGAGGATTCGTTGCCGGCGCTTCGAGGCTTCAATAACGCGGGTCTAATTCCAGAGTTCGTTCTTAATGAGGTCGGGACGAGCGGGTCGGGACGCGCTGCGCCGCGTCGGCCTGCTCGTCTGCGTGGTAGGAAGAGCGAACCAGAGGCCCAGAGGCGACATGCCGGAAACCTCGGCTCATGCCCTCTTCCTTGAGACTGGCGAACTCGTCCGGAGTGTAGTGCCGGGATAGGGGTGCGTGCTTAGCGGAGGGGCGCAGGTATTGTCCGATGGTGAGAAGTTCCACCCCAACGCCGCGCAAGTCGTCCATGGTTTGTAGTATCTCGTGCCATTCTTCGCCGAGGCCCACCATCATGCCTGATTTGGTTGGGATATTTGGCGCTAGGACGCCTGCCTGGCGGAGCACGTCGAGGGACCGGTCGTAATCACCCTTGGCCCTTACGTCGGTGAATACG
This sequence comes from Chloroflexota bacterium, assembly GCA_003228115.1. GTDB lineage: Bacteria > Chloroflexota > Dehalococcoidia > Lucifugimonadales > SAR202-VII-2 > SAR202-VII-2. The sequence continues at coordinate 107 of QEVV01000011.1, read as the reverse complement.
CGGCGGACGGTCTCGATGTTGTGGTTGAGCACGGCTGGGCCAGCCCCAAGAACGGCTTCCAGCGCTGCGCCTTGGTAGTCAGGGATCAATACCTCAACGCGGCAATC
>QEVV01000010.1 GCA_003228115.1 Chloroflexota bacterium | reverse complement strand
GAAGAGGGCTGCCCATCCCCTGAACCCGAGCCCTGCCCAGATGAGGGCTGCCCACAGCCCGAGCCCTGCCCAGGTGAGGGCCAGTCCGCTCTTGACCATGGAACCCCGGAAGAGGGCTGCCCAGGCAACGCCGTGGCCGTCGACACCAACCCTCGTCCCTTCTCAGAGGGCAGTGGTGTGGGTGTGGGCGCACTCAGCCACGCCTTCCCGTCTGAGAGGTTGTACCCGGTCCACTTCTCCACCGAGCCCGGCGCGGTCGGAGCGCCTGGCACGGGTCTAAACGCCGAGTCGATCTGTGACCCGGATGAGGTTTCAGGTGACGAATACGTCGTGCGCCTGCCTGGCACCAACGATCAGCTCCTCGATGAGGATGGCATCAACTGCGGTTCCGGCCAGCAGGCCTTCCCGCTCGGCCTCTCAGTAGGTGACAACCTCAACGCTGTTGACAACCCGGCGTACAGCTGGTTACCAACAGACTTACAATTCCCCATCTTCTTCTCGCTGGACGCTGCCTCGCCCAGCCTTGCGATGTTGCCCGGTAGGATGGGTGGGCCCGTTGGCCCGGCAGACATCTTGATCAGCTTCAATCATGACGACCTCGAAAATGAGTCCAACAACGAAGGTGGGCGGACGGTAAGCGTCTTCGCTTCCTCCGAAAACCTGGGTCTGCACCCTGCGGACGAGCTCGACGCCCTGGAGATGTTAATTGACTTCGAATTGGACAGGCAGGATGCCCGGTTCGTTTGGCCCACGCGGGAGTTTGGCGAAATCACGGGTGACGTAGTCCTGTTCTCCCTTAAGGCCGGCTCCCCGACCCTGGCGGCCCTGGGCTACAGCGAGGCCGACATTCTTACCCCAAACAAGACCTCGCCCGGCGGCCCGCCCATGCTGGCATGGCCTGCCCGCCAGTCCGGCCTTGCGAGTTCCGATGACATGAACGCTCTAAAGGGGCGACCGGAGTTCTTGTGGCGGCGTGCACCGCACCCCGACCCCACAGACACACCGGAGCCGTCTGACTGCACGCTGACGCCACTCAACCTGTACAACGGTGCGTGGCAAGAGCTGGCTCCGCTGCCCATCGGGCGCGAGGGCGGCTACGCCACCATCATTGGCGGCCGTATCTACGTGGGCCACGGCAACTCCGTCTTTGGAGACGACAACTTCAACTACGTCTACAACCCGGTCACCGATACGTGGCACGATGCAGCTTCGGCCCCCATACCCCGGGCGGAGACCACAGGTGTCTGTGCCGTGGATGGGGACGGACAGGGTAAGGCATACGTCGTGGGTGGCCGCGACCATAACGCCAACGGCGGCGCCGGCGGGGTGCTAAACGATCTTATCGCCTACAACCCGGTCACAAACGCCTGGGAACGCAAAGCGTCTATGCCCACGCCTCGTGCGGGTCTTGGCGCTGCCACAGTGCCCAATTGGACTTCAAGCGGTGGAGACGCCATCTTCGCCATTGGCGGCCGCACTGGCACAGGGCCACACTCCGGTGAAAAGCTAACGGTCGTTGAGGTATACGACGTCCTCAACGACACTTGGATTGGGACCCGCGCCCCGCTGCCGATACCAATGACGGACATCTACTCCACCGTCTACGTGCCCGAAAGAGGAGAAGAAGGTTCCATCTTCGTCATCGGCGGCTTTGGTCCAAACAGCGATGGCTTCGAGGACGTGAGCCCCGCCGTCCAGATTTACGACGTGGCGTCTAACACGTGGAATGCAGGCCCACCCATGCCTACCCCCCGGTCCAACCTGCTCGCCGGCATTTGTAACAACCAGATCCACGCCATTGGCGGCTTTAATGGGTTCGATGAGTACAACATCAACGAAGCGCTGGATCTGACCACCATGACCTGGACGATGGGCTGGGCCAGGATGCCCACTCCCATCTCTGAGTTCATGACCCAGGGCATCTACACGGGCGCGGAGATCTTCGCCATCGGCGAAGGGATCTTCGGCCAAGGTGGCCAAGAGCACGCCGTCTACACCTGTGGCCAGGACGACGGCAACGCTCAAGAGCCCAATATCACCATCCGGCCGCAGGAGGTCTACATTGCTGTGCCTGTGGGGCCCGGCTCACCGGATGGTGAAGCAACGGCGACCGTTGAGATTCGGAACAACGGCGGCGCTGAGCTCCGGGTTGCAGCGATAACTCAATCATCCGACGGCGGCAGCCCCGAAACGAGGCCTTGGCTGACCCTGTTCGACGTACCGGCAGGCGAGCTCATCCTGCCTCCAGGCCACCACTTCAATCTGTCCATGGAAGTGGACTGTTTCGATGCGCACGATGCGCACAACACCCACTACATCGGGATCTGGTCTAACGACCCTAACAGGTCGTTCATCCCACTTCCCGTCACGCTCGTCTGTGGGGAGCCAGAACGTTTTGAGGACATCACCGTTGACCCGTTGGACCACGAGCAGACCCACCCAACCACCGGTAGCGAAACCGGCGGCAGCTTCGAGGTGAGCATCAAGAACGAGCCCGAAGCGGGAGCAGAGTTGTGGGTCAACTACATAGATGAAGCAGACCAATCCCGCGAGATCGCTGACGTTGCCTGGCTGGACCTTTCCGGCCTACCAACGTTGCCCTTTGTGCTGGATCCGCATGAAGACATGCACTTCTCCGTGCACATGGACTGTGAAGGGCTTGAGGCCGGCACCAACGTGGCCCACGTCAAGATCAGGTCCAGCGACCCTGACGAGCCTGTGATTCACGTACGGGTAGTGCTGAGATGCGTAGAAGAGGAAGAGCTTGTCCCGGACATTGAAGTCGATCCGACGACCATTGAGCAGGTCCTCCAGGTTCCGCCCGGTGATCCCGTGTCCGACTGGGAGGACGTCTCCGTCAGGAACCTGGGCCTTAGTGACTTGACCGTAACGGCCATCGAGGTGTGGGAGACCCAGGACACCGAAGGCGACGTGAGTTGGCTGAGCCTATCTGACCTGCCCAGCCTGCCTCTAACGTTGGAATCGGGGGAGCTCCGTGAGTTCAAAGTAACCAATGACTGCACGGAGCTTGACCTAGCCACTTACACGGCCTACATCAAGATATCCAGCGACGACCCTGAGGATGATCCGATATGGGTGAGCGTGACGCTGGTCTGTGAGAAGGCCCGCACGGTCTACATCAGCCTGTTACCGGCTGAAACGGACGCCGTGGTCGGTGAAACATTCAGCTTGAACATCGTTGTTCATGCTGCGGACCCCGCACAGCAGGTCGCAGCGGTGGACTCGTTTGTGGACTTCGACACTAGCATGGCGACTGTGGACCAGATTGTCCCTGACACCTCAACCCTGCCCGTCACGCTCAACAACAGCGTCGATAATGAGGTCGGCCAGGCTGATTACAGCGGGGTCACGTTCTCCACAGCCCCCAGCGGAATCTTCCGCATAGCCACTGTTGAGGCCACATGTCTCGCCGAGGGCACGATTGAATTCAGCTTCTCTACAGAGGGGACTCGCACTACAGAGGCCGCCCTTGCAGGAGAATCCGTCCTTGGAAACACTTTCGGGGCCACTGTCGAGTGTGATATCGATGCGCCCTTGAAGCTCGACCCACTAGACACGGTCTCCTTCGCCGGCGGCACGTTCACGCTTGGCCTCTGGGTAACAGCCGCTGACAGCGACTCGGTCAGCGCCGTGGATGCCTTCATCAACTTCGACTCGGGCCTCCTCCAAGTCGTTGACGCGGACGAAAGCAGAGACGGGGTGCAGATCAGCCCCGACTTCAGCGAATTGGACATGTCCCTGGCGAACGCGGCGAATAATGAAGCCGGAGAGATAACCTTCAACACCAACAAGCTCGTAGGACCGTTCCCAGCCGGGACCTTCCGAATAGCCGAGATCACCTTCAGGGTGAATGAGGGTATCGACTTTGAGTCGCTTGCGGACGAGATCACCGCTGCCATAGAGTTCAGCTTCGAGTCGCCACGGCAGAGTGTGGTGGCCTTTGAAGGAGACGCGGTACCAGGGGCGAGCCAGAACGCCACGGTAACCATCAAGTCGGGGCTCCTAGTCACCGGCACCGTGAAGCTCCAGGGCGGCTCGCGGGATTGGGAAGGGTACGAGATCCCGTACGTCCTGAACGTGTTCCCGTGCGATACGACCTTCGGCGCCGGCACCGGCTTCTCCACGGACATCGCAGCGCTGCTGGCGACGCCCACGGTGAACATCGAGAACATCAGCACGGCAACGAAGACGGTGACGTTCACCTTTGTCCTGCCTCTGACCGCCGGGGGATACGACTTCACCCTAAGCAGTCCGCACACCCTCACCAACGTGACGCGATGCGGTCAGTTGACGGGCAGTGATGACACCGTGGACTTCGACACCCTGCTGGAGGGCGACTCCAACGATGATGGCATCATCAACGCCATCGACTTCAGCATCCTGGCGGGGTCGTTCCTGAAGGCGGACGGAGACGAAGCGTTCGACGAGCGGGCAGACTTTGACCGGACCGGCATCGTCAACGCCCTGGACTTCTCGCTGCTAGCGGCCAACTTCCTGAGGCCGTCTCCGATAGAGGTGCCGCAGTAGGAGCTTGACAGCAACAGTAGATCCAGGGTGGTAGCATCGCAAAGGCTGCTTCAGAGTTCCTTTGCAGTGCTACTACCCTAGGAGAGCAACATTAGAGGTAGGTTTTCCCACAGGAGGGGATATGGGGTTCAAAACGACGTTGAGAAGGCTTCCTTTACACACAAAGCTGGCCCTGATCGCTATACCTATGGTCATGCTCCTGGCTCTGTGGCCTCTCTATGCCTCCGCGCGCCACAGCGGCGATGAAGTTAACTTTAGTTTGGAAGCGTCAGCGACGTCGGTGACCGTGAATGAAGAGTTCACTGTGAACATCAATGCGGTGGCTGGGGCGCAAACGGTGGCTGGGGCGGATCTGTTTGTGGACTTCGACCCTAGTATGCTTGAGGTAGTGGACAAGAACCCTAACTTGGCTGGCGTCCAGATAGAATATTCGGGTTGGGACCTCAGTCTGGTTAACAGCACTGACAACACCACGGGGGAAATCGACTTCAACGGCGCCATACTATTCAGCGCTCCCCGCACCGGCGATTTTGTAGCCGCAACGATCACCTTCTTGGTAAAGGGAGCTGGCGATGGTGCCATCACCTTCTCGGCGACGGGCATCCGGACCACCACGGCCGCTTCCGCAGGTGATGACGTTACGGGGACCCTAACAGGCACGACCGTCACGGTCAGCGGCCCTCCCGTCTGTTCCTTCACCTCCGCGGACGCTGATGGCGGTGACATAGAGGCCGGCAACTTGATCACCTTTACCGACACCTCGGCGGGCGGCCCAACCTCCTGGAGTTGGGACCTCAACAACGATGGCAGTGAAGACAGTGCTCTCCAGAACCCCACGCACACCTTCAACACGGCCGGGACATACCCGATCAATCTAACGGTAACCAACGGAGACGGCACATCAACATGTGACGCTCAAAACGTTGAGATCGTGGCGGGCGCCATTGCCACCGTTTCCCTAGACCCCGCTAGCGGCAGTTCGGACGTGGGCGGCTCAACAACATTCACTATCACCGGGGCCGCAGATGCACTCACCAACCCCATCGACATCTCTGCTATTGAGAACACCGGGACTATCACCTGGGCCGTCATCAATAACGCCGGCTTAATTCCCCCCTTCGCGAGTGGCTCCAGCGTCATATTTACCGCAGGCACCGTCGCAGGGACGTTCGACAAGGCTATCGAAGCAACGGTTGCATACAAGGGCGGCACAGCCACTGGCAATGCCATAGCCGTGATTGGGCCAGGCGCTATAACCGCCGTTACGATTCAGGAAGATAACGCGACCGTTGAGGTGCAAGGCAACCTCACCTTCACGGCCACCGGAGTGGACAGCCACGGCAACCCAATAGCCGCGCCCGCCTTGTTATGGGCCGCCACCACGGGCGGCAGCATTGGACCTGACTCTGGCATATTCACTGCAGACACGGTGCCTGGCCCATTCGCCATTCAGGTAACAGCCACCTTCAATGGAGGCACGGCCAACGACACCGCCGATGGAACAGTGACGCCCGGCCCGGTGCACCACATTGTCATAACCAATTCCAGCGAGGGGACAGATTTGTTCTGGGACTCTCAGTTCTCGCTTGCCGCCCAGGGCTTTGACGAGTTTAACAACCCGCTCTCCGGCCTGGTCTTCACATGGGACTTGGACACTGCTGCAAAAGCCAACAACGGCGCCATTGACTCCTCCGCCGGGTCTGTCGACGCGCCGGATCTCGTGGGCGATTATCAGGCCTTTGCGGCCTCGGGCTCTATAACGGGAGCCTACGACTTCACCATCGTACCCGGCGCGCTGGTTGCTATCGGCATACGGTCGTATCCGAAGGGAGAAGATGGCACCATAACCATAGCCGCAACCGACCCACCGCAGACGCAGCAGTTCGTGGCAACAGGCTACGACGGGGCTAACAACGCGGTCGGTTCTGACCCAGACCCAGCGACCCTCTCGGAATTCATTGTCGTCTGGAACGCTGACCCCCTAGCCGGGCTCATTGACCAGGACGGTCTCTTCACCGCTACCGGGGACATCGGCGGGTATGCAGACGCCATCGAGGCCAGTGTGGGAGAGTTAGTTGGCCATGCCTCCATCGACCTCATTGACGGCGTCAGCGTCGTGTTCGAGGGTGCGTACCAGATGCGCCAATATGGGCCACCGCTACCCCTTGAGGTCAAGCTGATAGACACAACCTCCGGGGCGGTCACAACGGAGATTGTCACTCCTCAGCCGGTCTCCGGTGAGGCCGTCAAGGAATACACCTTCACCATCCACGGAGTGATACCTGGCACATACGACATAACGGTCAAGTCCGGGAACACGCTGAGGAAAAACAAGTTGAACGTCGTGGTTGAACCGAGCATGAACTCGGTAGTCATCGAAACACTTGTCCTCGGCGACTTCTGGGGAGATGCCACCGGCAATCCGGGTGAAAACGTCATCGACGCCTCTGACTACTCCAAACTCTTGAACCTGTTCGGCTCCTTCTTTGAGGGCACAGACCCGTTCTTGGACAGAGCCGACCTGAACCGGGACGGCGTCATCGACGCATCCGACTACTCTCGGCTAATCGCAAATTACAACCAGGCGGGGGACACTGACCCTACGCCCTAGGCCTAGCCATCCACAAGACGACCAGGGCGGGGGCCTTTTAAAGGGCCCCGCTCCCCACTATTTGTTTTCCTGATGGAGGAAGCGCATGACCAGGACCGGGCGGCTGCGGACGCTCACCGGCAGTATCTTAATAGCCCTCTTGGCGGCTTCGTTCCTTTCTGTACTCGTCGCCAAAGCGCAGGATACTGCTGATATCGACTTCCACCCATCCTCTGTGGAGGTGCTCACGGGAGAATTCTTCTCCGTTGACATCACTGTCGACGCGTCCCAAGCAGCCGTGGATACTGCCCAGGCCCACATCCTCTACGACCCCACGGTCCTCCAGGTTGTCGACCAAGACGGACTTCCCATTGTCGGCGACGGCTTCCTCCCAGATGGCGAACTCATTGGTAACATTTGGACTGATGTTCTTTTCAATCAGGTCGACCCTTCCGAAGGGCGGATCTCCTACGCCGCCGGCAAGGCCCCAAACGCCACCCTCGGGGAAGACGCAACAACACTCTTTACCCTAACGTCCGTCCGCTTCAAAGCCCTGGCCCCAGCTTCAGCCACCCTCACGTTTAGCCAAGTCCTACCCTACGTCACCAAGGCCCTATCAAGCGGTGATGAGGTTACCGGCACCTTGGGAGTGGCCAATATTCTTGTCAGAGACCCAGTGGCCCACTTCAGATTTGACCCGCCGATGCTGTCCACGGCCTTAGGCAGCACCTTCACTGTAGATATCATTGTCGATGCCAGAGAGTTAGCCATCGACTCCGCCCAAGCCCACGTCAGCTACGACCCCACCGTGCTTGAGGTCGTGGATGAAAACGGCAATCCCCTTGATGGAGACGGTCACCTTCCACCCAGCGAGCCGGAGCAGAACGGCTCTTGGGAAATTGGACTCTTCAACCAGATCGACCCGATAGCCGGGCGCATATCTTATGCAGCCGGCAAACAGCCAGACAATCTTGGTGAGAACCTTCAGACTCGTTTCATCCTAACCACAGTGCGCTTCAAAGCGCTGCAAGTAACCGAAACTGGAATCGATTTCCTTAACGACTTCCCGCACTTCACCAAGGCCATATCCATCGGTGAGAACGTAACCGGCACATTGGGTTACGGCATTATCAGCGTCCCAGAAGCTGGGGCTGATTTTAGCTTCGCTCCCCTCACCGTATCCACTGCCATCGGCGGCTACTTCAATGTCGATGTCCGCGTTGATGCAACCCAGTTCAATGTGGACGCCGCCCAGGCCTACGTCCTCTACGACCCCACGCTTCTAGAAGCGGTGGACCAGAACAACGACCCCATCGAGGCCAGCGACATTGCACCTCTGCCCAACGGCGAGCTCATTGTTAATGGAACCTGGAAGGACATCCTTGAAAATCAGGTAGACCCAGTCCATGGCCTAATCTCCTACAGTGCCGGGAAAGGCACCCAAGGCTCCGATGCTACCACTCTCTTTACGTTGACCACCCTCCGCTTCAAAGCCTTGGCTGTTACCGCTTTGGGCTCTGGGGGATTAGCGGTGGGCGACGCCACTCTGACCTTTAGCGATCATCCGCCCAAGGCCACTAAGGCCGTATTTGTGGGCAATTCAATCACCGGCGTTCTTGGCCGGGCAACCGTTTCCGTAGCCGACTCCCCATGCACTTTCTCCTTTGCTGACACTGTGGACGGAGGCCCAATCGACGCCGGTCATCCCGTTCAGTTCTCCTACACCTCCATCGGCGCAACTTCCTTGATCTGGGACTTCGACGGCAACGGCACCATGGACGCCACGGGAGAGACTCTGGCCCCATTCACATACAATCAAGCCAACACCTACCTCGCCAAACTGTTTATCCAGACCGCTGAGGGACCCCTGACGTGCACGCGGCAGGTTGTCGTGGAGCCAACCACGGTTGCTACTATCACGGTTGCTCCTAGCACAACTACACTAGACGTGGACGCCACCCAACAGTTCTCGGTCACCGGGGCCGACCAGTTCGGCAATGCCATAACCTTCGGGCACTCCAATGTCACTTGGAGCGTCCTCGCCAGCGATGCTGGCACCGTCAACCCCAGCACCGGCCTCTTCACCGCCGGCACCACTGCCGACACCTTCAACGGTGCAGTGCAGGCCAGCGCTAGCTACAAGGGCGGCCCAGTCACCGATACTGCATCAGTGGTTGTGGAGCCAGGCGCGATCTTCAACCTTGAAATTCAGGAAATGGGTCAAACCATTGAGGTCGCCACGCCCTTCACGTTCACGGTTCTGGGCTACGACCAGTACGGCAACGAGATTTCGCAGGCTGCGATCGAGGCCGCGCCGTCCACCCTAACGTGGGAGGCCACCACCCCCGCGGCAGGCGTCATAAACCCCCAGAGCGGATTATTTACAGCCGGCACCGTCGCAAACACCTACGTAGATGCGGTTCAGGCTAGCGCTTCCTTCAAGGACGGCACCGCCACAGACCAGGTTTCGGTGACTTTGGAGCCAGACGCGCTGAATGAGGTTCTCATCGAGGTTGCTAACCAGGCCGAATACCAGCCTGGCGTAGAGTTGCAGCTTGTGGCCACAGGCGAAGACCAGTTCGACAATGTGATTCCTGACCTGGACTTCACATGGTCCCTTGACCAACTGGGCTTAGAAAACAACGGCATCATTGGTCAGAACACTGGCCTGCTGATCACGCCTGAAATCGTTGGAGATTATCGGGTGACAGCAACCGCAAGCTTTAAGGGAGATCCTGTTCCCGGGTTCTTGGACTTCGCCGTCGTCCCCGGCCCGCTGGACAGCATTGTCGTAGACCCTGCCGCGGTCAGCATGGACATTCGGGCGGAGCAGCAGTTCACGGCAACAGGCTTCGACCACTACCTCAACGAGATCGGCTCCACCAATGGCAGCTTTGTCGTGACCTGGGCCGTGGAGGACATTAACGCTGGAGTCATCAATCCGACTGGTCTATTCACCGCCAGCGACATCCCCGCCACCTACGAGGGCGCGGTTAGCGCCTCCGCAGGCAGCGTAACCGGCTTTGCCACGGTCGTAGTGGAGACAGGCCCCATCGACTTCCTAGAGATCCTGCCTCCCTCGGTTTCCCTGAACCCGGAGGAGCCCTTCTCCTTTGGCTTCCGGGGCGAGGACCAGCCCGGTAATGAGATAACGCCTGAAGCGGTCGGGCTCCACTCAACCGGTTCCATCGCTTGGAGCCTAACCAATCTACTTGCTGGCTCCATACACCCTGACACCGGTGCCTTCATCGCCGGTACTGAGGCCGAGCTTTACGAGGGTGTCGTTCATTTGACAGTGTCCTACAAAGGTGAGACGCGAGACGCCACCGCTACGGTTATCGTCGAACCCGGCGCCCTCGACAACATTCGTGTGGTCCCCGGCTTCAAGCCCCTCGACATTGGCGGCACCTACAACTTCGACTTTGTAGCTGAAGACCAGTTCGGCAACTTGATTCCCCCCGCACCCGCAACTCAGCTCGCAGTGGGCGAGGTATCAGTTACATGGAGCGTTACCAACCCTGGCGCCGGCGCCATCGACCCTGCAACGGGCCTGTTCACAGCTGGCACCACCGCTGGCCCATTCATAGATGCGGTCACGGTTGCAGGGAACTACAAGGAGGGTGCCGCCTCCGGCACGGCTGATGTCGCCTTGTTTCCAGGGCCTATCGCCCTTCTGAACATCTTCCCAAGCGCAATAACACTCCCCGTCGGCGGCGGCGCTAGATTTGTTGTCGTGGGCCAAGACGAGTTTGGCAACGAAATCTCCCAGGGAAGCATTGGGGCTGTGGGCAGCCTCGCCTTCTCCACCACGGACAGCCACAACGGCAACGTCGACGACCAAGGCAACTACTCCGCCGGAGAGCACCCAGGCTTGGTCAATGTCACCGCGGACGCCACCTTCAAGGACGGCAACGCCACGGCAACTGCCGTCGTTACACTGTTGGTCGGGCCGCTGGACCAACTCGAAATAGCCCCTCATAGCCCATCGGTCCCCGTCCTTGGCGAACGGGAGTTCACTGCAACAGGCTTCGACCGGTTCGATAACCCAATCGAAAGCGGCCTCCAGGTCAACTGGAGCGTCATCGACCCGGCCCTGGGTGTCATCAACGAGAACGGGTTGCTGAAGGTTGGCACCACGGCAGGAACATTCGACGGCGTGCGCGCCGTCGGCCGCGCAGGCGGCAGCGAAGCCGCCAGCGTCACCGCCGTCACCGTCAACGCCATAGCTCCCAGCGCGCCTCGCATCACCTTGGAAAGTGTCGGTGACGGCGAGGCCACCTTCGGCCTCACGCCACCTAGCTTCACTGGTGGCGCAGAGATAGCAGAGTTCCAGATCACGGTCAGAGATCTCAGTCTCGCGGACGTCACTAAGACGGTGACCGCCACAGAGACTTCGGTGACCGTGGCAGGCCTAGCCAATGGAACCCTGTACTCAGCAACGGCGGTGGCCGGAAACGCAGCAGGCCTCCATGGCCCAGCGTCCCTTCCGACCCGTGAGTTCATACCCGCGGGTTCACCGGCTGCTCCAGGTGCCCCCACCTTGTCGAACATAGGCGTCGGCAGAGGCCAGCTCTTGGTGGAATGGGATGAGCCCGCCACCAACGGAGCGCCCATCACCCGCTACAACTTGAACTGCACTCCCGGCAGCATCACTCAGCAGGTGGCTGGCTCTGTCATCGAGCGTGTTCTCTCTAGCCTTGACCCGGGCCTAAGCTACACCTGCACATTGACTGCCACCAACCGCGTAGGCACGAGTGACTCTTCGCCGGTAAGCAACTCCGCTACGCCACCCGACGTTCCCGGCGCTCCCGAGCACCTGAGGGGCGTGGTGGGCCACGAACAGGTAGAACTGAGCTGGGTTGCCCCGTTGAACACCGGCGGCAGCGAAATCACCAAGTACGTGGTCAGTGCGTTCGGCGTTGCCGACCTTACACCCAGGGACAGCGACGGCACCACAACCACTTTCGTCTTCGGTGACTTGGACAATGGCAACCAGTACCGCTTCCAAGTCCACGCCGTCAATGACACAGGAGCAGGCCAGGCTTCAGCCAGGACGCGCCCCCTACTCGTAGCGGCCGTGCCCGTACATCCGAGCGTGCCCGTGGCCGTGCCGGGAGACGGCCGAGCCATCGTCGAAATCGTACCCGCACTACACGATAGCGTGTCCCAGCTCGGGCACACCGGTGGCAGCCCGATTACGAAGTACACCGTGAAGGCCCAGCAGAACGGCGAAGACTCGGGCCAGCAAGCGGAATGGACCTTCGGGCCACTGCGGGTCGCCGTCCGCAACCTTGACAACGACGACACTCCCTACACCTTCGTAGTGATTGCCACCAACGCGATCGGCGACAGCACGGAGTCCGACTCATCCAATGCTGTAACCCCGTCTGGCGCTCCGGACCGGCCCACGCTGGTCAAGCCGCCCACCTACACCCAGGACGCTACCATCACCCTCTTGGTGACCACCACCGGCAGCGCCGCCAGCGTGTCAGTCCAGGGCGGCGTGGCAGCCGTGGATGCAATCGCTACGCCACCAACACAACAACCCATAATCGTAGAGATCAACGTTGACGAGCCAAACACCCTTGAGATTCGGGCCGTGAACGCGCTTGGCGTGCAGTCAGGTCCCGCCGTTGCTGTGGTCATACACGACACAACCAACCCCGAAGCACCGTCCCTTAGGCCACTAGACGGCAGCCTTGTCCGAAGGGCAGATGTGCTTGGCGGAGAGTCAGGCAACCTGGCAGAGGGCGACAACCTCACACGAAACGGCACCGTGGTCTTCGAGATCGTTGCCGAGAGGGCCTCAGTGGTCACGCTCTCCGGCGGAATCGATGATGTAGTCATCACAGCTACAGGTGACGCCCAGCGTATTGAGGCCTCCCTTGAAGAAGGAGCCAATAACTTCACGGCGACGACCGTTGACCAGGCTGGTAACGTATCGACCGCCTCCGGCATTGTCACCGTGACTCTTGATTCCATCAACCCAGACCCGCCATCCGTCGTTAACGACCTACCGGCACTAACCAACCAGCGCTTGGTAGACGTCGTAGTGGACGGCGAAGACGGCGCCTTCGTAAGGATCGAGGGCGGCGCCAGAAGCGTCTCGGGTGTGCTGGCTTCTCAGCGCACCTTCCCAGTGCCCCTCAATGAGGGAGACAACAACCTTTCCATCACCCAGGAAGACCAAGCAGGCAATATATCTAACCCCGGGACAGTATCGGTGGAAGTGGACACCATTGCGCCGGACGCCCCGACGCTTGGAGACATGCCCCGGGTTACCAACGACCTTGACCTAGCGGCGCTCTTCAGCGCCGAAGCGGACGCCACCGTTACCATCAGCACGGCTGATAACCAAAAGCAAGTGCTGGCCACGGGAGACGCCCAAGAGGAAAGGTTCATCCTCCAGGCCAACCAGAGCCAGCAAATCGCCTTCGTGGCCACCGACGCCGCTGGGAACGCATCCAGCCCCGCATTCCACGACGTCCGCCACGACAACCAAGCCCCGGCGACGCCAGGCATATCGGACGTTGCGGACGGCCTTGGCGGGCCAATTCAGCTTGGCTTCGGGCAGCCGCCGGAACCACCGGCCAGCTTGGGAACTTCCGACGTGGCTATCGACATTACCGTTCAGGCCGAAGCAGGCTCTGATCTAGCTGTCGCCGTTACCGATTCCAGCGACAACACACGGGTTACCAGGGTGCGGGCCACCGGGGCTGCTCAGGTTATCAATGTGCCACTTTCCAGCGGTAGCAACACGGTATCCACGACGGCCACGGACGAGGCCGGCAACGAGTCGGTGCAATTGGATTTCCTGATCAACAGCGACGCCGACGCTCCACCACCACCTTCCCTGGACGGCCTTCTCGCCCTCACGAACCTGGCGCAGGTTGCCGTTAGTGGAAACGCGCCTGAGGCAGTCAGCGTAACCGTCAGTGTCGTGGGCGGTAGCTCGGTTGCGGCCACGCTGGACGTCGAAGGCGACTTTGAGGCCACCGTCACGTTACTCCAGAACCAAGTCAACCAGATCCAGATCCAATCCTCGGACGGGGTGAACCTCTCGGGTGTCGTCGAGGCTTCTGTTGAGCACGACAACCTAGCGAACAACGCCTTCGAGATCCTGACCAGCTTCGATGGACCCATCAGAATCACCACGGTGACCATGGAGGTCACCGGCTTGGACACTGGCGATCTCGTTCGGTTCCGGGTTGGTCCCAGCGACCCGAACCCAATGTTCATAGAGGCGCAGTCCAACGTTGAGGCAACACTCAACATCCCAAGCAATGAAACAACGCTTCTCCTAGTCAATGTGTTCGACCCGGCGGGAAACAAGTCCAGCGCCAAGTCCATCACGGTCACCAACGACCAACGGCCGCCAAGCCTGCTGGCCTCCCTGGCTGCACCCCCCAACAGTGCCAGTGAGCTTGAGACGCAACACTCCTCGGCAACCGTTTGGGTCGGTACCGACCCCGGGGCTGGCATCACCGTTACAAACACCACCACTGGGGACACCTTCACCGCAGTTGGCGCGGCTGGCTCGGTGCAGGTTACCGTCAACCTGGACGAGGGTGGCAACAACATCCTCGTTGAGACTTCAGACGATGCAGGCAACAGGGCGGACCAGGTGGAGCTGTTCGTAGAGAAGGACACCACCCCGCCCGCCTTCGCTGTCACGTCAACATCCGTGGAAGCGCTCGGTGAATTGAATGTTGGCCCGCTGGCCGTTGCGGAGCTGCCGGACACCAGGGCCCCCAGCCTAACGCTGAGAGGGACTGCGGAGGTTGGCGCTGAAGTCATCGGTACTGTGGGCGACACTACATTCAGGACTACAGCCACGGACGGCACGTGGCGTCTCGTCATGCCCTTGGAGCCAGACTCCTTCAACGAGATCAGCGTTGTTGCTAGGGATAGCCTGGGCAACGAGACCGCGCCTGCTGAGTACACGATCACCAGGCTTCCCAACGTGACCACCATCCGAGGCCGCATCATCGCCGACGACCTTACCCTCGCCTTCGTGACGGCCACAGAGGCCGGCGGCGCAGCTAACTCGGCAACCATTGACCCGACGGATGGTAGCTTTAGCCTTGGCGGCCTGAGCCCGGACGGATCCTTCGACGTTAAGGTCAACGGTCCATTCGGTTCCGACGGGGAAACGGAAGACCGGTTCTTCCAGAGAGGTGCACCGGGCAACGCCACCACCGCAGAAGGTGCCACCACGCCTGTGAATCCCGGCTTCAATGGTGCGTTCGTGGAGATGTCCGTCAGCACGCTGCCCAGCGTAGGAGAAGTGGCCCCCTTAGCCTTTGATAACGATGTGAATACCCAGATTTCGATCCTCGGAAATGCGCTGACTGGCGCTACGGAGGTCTGGTTGGTCTCGGGGCAGCGCACAATCCGCCTGCTCGTCGATGAAGGCGGCGTAGCCTTGATAAAGGCTACGGTGGTAACCGGCACGAGCGCCGGAACCTACGTGGTGCGGGTCAGGACTCCTGCTGGGCTCTCCACTCAAACCATCGGCACGATCACACTCACCGAAGCTCAAGTAGCGCCTTTGTCCGTCGTGACCGACCTCTCCCAGCTCTCGGTGATCCGGGGCACCTCCCCGACCATTACCGCGCTGGGCACAAACTTGGCCACAGCGACCGAAATTGTGATTACGAACGTGGACAGTGGCGACGACGTGGCTGTCCAGCCAGAGGCTGGCGGAACCACAGGCAGTGTCCACTTCACGGTGCCCGCCACCCTTCCTGAAGGCACGTATGCTCCCCAGGTGAGAACCGAAGCCGGGCTGGGCGCGCCCGCAGCCACCTTCCACGTGGCTGCTCCCGTGGAGCTGACAGGTGAGGACCAGGTTGTGTCCGACCCATTCACGCCTCCCGCAACCGCAGACATAACTTGGACCAACGAGGGTGAAGAAAATCGGCCTGGGGCCGTCGGAATAACGACGGTCCTGGATTCCACCAACACCCTCACGGACGAGGCGGGCAGCCCCATTACTACGCCGCTTCTGCCGCCCACGGACGTCCCCCTATCAAATGAATCCCTGCCAGAGGGTTTCTCAGGAACTGCCGTAGGCTTGGAGATGGGTCTGCCGGGTGAGCGCGTGAATTTGGATCATCCCATTGTTGTTACACTCACCATGGAATTGCCCGCTGGCGACGATGCGCCCACCATCTTCCTACGAACCGCCATTGGGCCGCCGCCGGTCTTTGAGCTGGCTGGCATCGACGGTGAGGTAGACGGCGTCTCCTACGTAAGGGGCGGCATCGTCATTGATATGGTGACGACAGAGGACGGCACAACGAAGCTTTACACATTGGCCTTCCTGACGGACCACTTCAGCACCTATGTGGCCACAGACGAAGAGTTGGCAGAAGCAACCCCACCCACCGTGCCGCAGAACGTGAATGCTTCTGCCGGTAACGCCGAGGCCACGGTCACTTGGACCGCGTCCGACGACGACGGCGGGGTTCCCCTCACCCACTACACGGTGACGGCGCTCGACGGGACGACGACGGTGACAACCGCTCAGACGCAGGACGGCACAACCACAACCGCCACAGTGACGGGCCTGACCAACGGGACGGAATACACCTTCACCGTAACCGCCTCCAACCAGGCTGAATTGACCAGCCCAGCGTCGGTTGCATCCGATGCCGTCACTCCGGCAACCGTACCGGACGCACCCACTGGTGCAGCAACAACCATCGGAGACACCCAGTCCGTTGTGACCTGGAAAGCCCCAGCCGACGACGGAGGCAGCAATATCACTGGCTACACAGTGACATCCAGCCCCGAAGGCATAGAGGTGACCGTTGGCGACCAGCTGTCAGCTAATGTAACGGGTCTGACCAACCTGACCACCTACACTTTCACGGGGCAAGCCATCAACGCACTCGGCACCGGAGTTGCCTCCGTTGCCTCCAAGGCGGTGACGCCTGCCCCGGCCAACCAGGTCGCAGACTCACCCACGAACGTGGAAGCAGTCGCAGATGACAGCCAAGCGACCGTCACATGGAACGCCCCGGCGTTCGTTGGCGGAAGCCTTCTCACCGGCTACACGGTCACGGCGCTAATCGATGGGACTTCCACCGCGATCACCGCACAGTCGGACGGCTCAAACACAGCAGCCACGGTGATGGGCCTGACCAACGGCCAGGAGTACACATTCACGGTCGTCGCAACCAACGGCGCCGGTGATAGCGCGGCATCGGCGGCCTCCGACGTCGTCACGCCCGCCGGGCCGATCGCCACACTGACTATCAACGCGAACCCGCCTGTCGATGCCGGGGCCCAACAGACCTTCACGGTTGTTGGCACAGACGCCGGCGGCAACCCGATCACCCAGGAACAAATAGTTGCTGAGAACACGACCCTGACCTGGAGTGTCTTGGACGCCGCAGCCGGTACCATAGACGGCAATGGGGTATTCACAGCCAAGACGGTGGCAGGGACGTTCACCGATGCGATCAAAGCCACAGCCAACTACCTTGGCGGCACGGCCACTGACACTGCCACCGTGGTTGTTGAGCCCGCGGCCTTGGCCCAGGTAGACATCACGCCGGACAGCGTGAGTCTAAACGCCGCGAGCCAACAAGCATTCGCTGCTGCCGGTACCGACCAATATCTCAATAACATTCCCGATCTGGTCTTCACCTGGAGCGCCACAGGCGGCTCCATAACCCAGCAGGGCCTGTACACAGCCGGCAATACGCCTGGTAGCTTCGACGTAACCGCTGAGGCCAACTACAAGAGCGCAACCCAGAGCGATACAGCTGTGGTCACCATCACCGGTGCGGCACCCGCCGCACCCAGGCCCCCGCCGACGCCCACGCCGGTGTTCACACCGGTGCCGGTAACAACGGTACAGGCGCCTCCTGGTGCAGGTGCGGCGGTGATCCTACCGAACGCCGGTGGTGAAGTAACAACCGCTGACGGCGCCATCACACTGTCGATCCCGCCCTGGTCGTCAGACCAGACGATTCAGGTTGTGGTTGAGCCAATTGAGATCGTCGACGCTCCTGAGCCTCCTCCGGGCACGGCGTACGCTCGGGCCTTTGAGATCGTCGTTTATGACGCTCAGGGCAACCGCCTGGCAGGCAGCCTGAACGAACCGACCACTGTAACGGTCAAGTACACGGACGAGGACTTAGCTGAAGTCGATGGAGACCCGTTCCGGCTGAAGCTGGCACGGCTCGATAGCACGGGCAACTGGACGATTTTGCCAACCAGTGTGAACACAGCCAACAAGACGCTGACGGCGACTGTGGAGCGCTTCAGCCTCTGGGGTGTTGTGGGCGGGTCCTCTTCGGCTCTGCCGGCAGCCACAGCGACTGCCACACCTGGTCCGTCGGCCACCTCAACGTTCGTCCCGCCAAGCGTGGGTGACGTGGGCGCTCCATCAGGTTGGCTCCTAAGCCTCCTGGCAGTCGTTGGCGCGGGGCTGCTGGTATCAGGTGGGTACTACCTGAGGCGGAAGTCGGCGGGAACGCAGCCCGACTAGACTGCAATGACGGATGAGAGAAAAGGGCGGCCACTTGTGGCCGCCCTTTTCTCTCTCACAGCTACGCCAAGAAACCATCAGTTACAGACCCGAGCAACCCTCGCCTAACAACACTTCCAGGCAAACGATATAGCACCGAGCGGCTCCTGTTGGCACCATCGCATCGACAATATCATCAGACGCGAGATTGAGGGCAGGCCACAATTGAGCATGCTCCCGTTGAAGCGCCCTCCATTCCAATGCAAGTCCACTGAGCGGCTAGAGCCCTGGCCCTCCCCACAAGAGAGAAGTGTCACCAAGCGTCTGGAACTATCTGCGCTGGCCTATGCACAAGGCAGGCACCTGGTAGCAGGATACCCCTTCCCAACTTCTCCCAGCGCTGCTCGGTTGCTGGCTCTCCCTGCCCTCGTCTGCACAGAAGCAGGTTGGCATCGTCCCCTCCCTGGCATCGGTCAATCACCGATGGGCACCGGACGGCATGAGCATGTCAAGAATGAGAAGCTGCTGGGGAAGGGACTTTCCCCTTCCCGAACGTCACTAGGCGGCCAACGCACTAGCTATCACCAGAGGAATACGGGCGGTGAACCGCGCCGCTTGCAGCGGCGGCACATGAAGACCAACAGCAGCAAAGTTCGGGGCAACGGGAGACAAGGAACCAGGCCTGCGGGGGCGGGCGCACGCAAACAGTGCATGGGGAGCCACGACACTGAGGCCCCTATAGCCCCTCTCCTAGGGGTACTCTAGGAAGAACCCGTAGAAACCATCAACAAAGGTCCAGTCCCAGCCGAACCAGTGGGTCAGTTGAGAATCCGGCCAGGGAATATGCACAACCCGATCAAAGAAGCCCACCATAAATATGAATGCAAACAGGGAAAGGACCAAGGTCACCCAGATCTTTTCCTTACTTTGATAACGGAGGAAGATGGCCATCCAGATGGGAATGCCGAACTTCAGACCAATAATCCAAATCATGGCGAACGAAGACAGCATCCACAGTATGATCATCAGTACCCTTCGCGCGATCACCTCAGGCGGCAACTCGTCCCTTGTTGCCATGTAGGCGGCTCGGTAGTCGTCTGACGACGCCTTTTCTCCAGCGGCGACGACACCCGCACCAGTGGGCGATGCTGCGTCACCCGCTGCCACTGGGGCAGGGCGAAGCGTCTCGGCTTTTGCATCCTTCTGGATTGTCCTTATGTTTAGCGCCAAATTGATCAGCGCGATGACCAACATTGGGTAGGCGACGCCAAGCGGAAAGAGCTTGACCTTAAAGGACCAACCCTGGGCCAATATGATAGCTAGGATAAAGAAAACGACCAGGAAGGTGGAGAAGGCCAACTCGGACCACTTACGCATCCAGGGCCTCCCTCTGAACCTGCTCCCGCCTCAGCCGTTCCTTGCGCATGCTCTTAGCCTGCATTACGGAGTAGACGAGCGCCGCTAACGTAAGTATGAGCACGACGATAACCACGGGGCGGGCAAAGAGCATGATCCCGTACCGCTGCGTGGCTATAAACAAATACTTCTCCGTTAGTCCGCCCAGCACCAGTCCCAAAATTAGGGGCGGCCGGGGCCAATCAAGCTTCACGAGAATGAAGCCAAGCATCCCGAAGAGGAAGACCGATACAAGGTCCCCGAAGTTATTGGTAGCCGTGTAAGCGCCCATCCAGATGAGAAGCGTGAGAAAGGGTATGAGAATGGTCCCTTTCACGTAGGTGATCTTGACCATTTGACCCAGGAACAGGAAAGCCAAGCCACAGGAGATAAACGTAGCAAACAGTACGATAAAAACAAGTGACCAAGTGACGTGCAGGTTCTCTTCCAGCATATTGGGGCCTGGCTGCAGCCCAACGATCAAAAAGGCGCCCAAGAGGATAGCCATAGCCAAGCTTCCGGGCACGCCAAAGGCCACCGTGGGCACCAATGCCCCGCCTTCCTTCGCATTCGATGAAGCGCCAGGGGCCAAGACCCCGCGTACGTCTCCGTGGCCGAACATGCTCTTGTCTTTGGCGCTCTGCACTGCGTGGCCGTAAGTGACCCATTGGGCCACCGCGCCGCCCAATCCAGGGATCAGCCCAATGAAGGCACTCATAGCTCCAGCGCGGACCACAAGGCCAATATGCCTGAAGGCATCCTTGACCCCCTCCATCACGCCGCCCAACTTGCCTACTTTGGCCTCCGCGAGGCTCGTGCCTCTGACAAAGAGGTCCATGATCTCCGGAACAGCGAACATACCAACGGCAACAGGAATCAGGCCGATGCCGTCCCATAAATAGAGCTGGCCAAACGTATAACGAAGGACGCCTGACTGCCCATCCTGCCCCACGGCTGTCAGCATGAACCCAAAGCCCGCCATGAGGACACCTTTGAACAGGTTGTCTCCACTGAGAGAGGCTATGAAGGTTACCCCCAAGATCGTGAGAGCGAACAGCTCCGGGGCGGCGAAGGAGAGCACTAGCGGGCGAACAACCGGAATCAGGGCCGCGAGGGTAGCGGCGCCGATGATCGCTCCTATGATGGAGCTCATCAGTGACGCCCCCATCGCTCTGCCGGCCTCACCCTTCTTGGTCATTGGATGCCCGTCGAGGATGGTGGCAGCGGTAGTCGCCTCACCCGGGACGCCGAACAAAATGGCGGTTATCTCACCTGCGTTGGTGGTGACAACGAACATGCCCAAGAGAAATGAAAACGCCTCAATGGGACTCATGTTGAAGGTAAAGGGAATCATCAGAGCAAGGGCAACGATGCTCCCAATACCCGGCAAGAGACCCACGAACCAGCCAATGAGGATGCCAAGGAGCAGCAGCCCAAAGGCAGGCCAGACGAAGATCCCTGTTAGGCCCTCAAACATTGCTTCTATCATATGATAAGCATCTACCGCTAGGAGTGAGGTAAGGCCTCGAACCGCGCATGGTTAGCGCCCTGCCCAAAGCAAACCTACATTGTACTAGTCGTCCTGAGCGTCAATATGTGGCTAAAGAGGCTGCTGACAGTGCCGCAGCCCTGTGTGGCAGAGTGGAGCAACCCATACCATTTGTCAATAGTCGCCAAGGTACCATGAACGCCTGTTGACACGACTACGCCGCCCCCGTAGGCTCAGGCGACACTCCCGGCTGGAGAAGGTATGACCAACGAAGGTTCAATTGCCCCGGAAGCCTTGGAAGGACTTCGGGTACTAGACATGGGAATGAACGTTGCAGGGCCTTTTTGCGCCACTCTCCTTGCCGAGTTCGGCGCCGAGGTTATCAAAGTAGAACGCCCGGGCTCCGGCGATCCCCTGCGGACATTGGGGGGCGAGCAGATGGCCCAGAACGGCGTTGGCCTGTTTTGGGCTCAGGAGTCCCGCAACAAGAAGTGCATCACAGCCAACCTCCGGCACCCCAGAGTCAAGGAACTCGTCCTCCAACTTGCCTCTCAGTGCGACATAGTTGTCGAGAGCTTCCAGCCAGGCACTGCTGAACGGCTGGGTTTTGGCTACGAGGACCTGAAGGCGGTCCGGCCCGACATCATTATGGTCCGGGTATCAGGTTACGGGCAGACGGGCCCGTACAGCCCCAAGCCGGGTTATGCAAGAGTTGCCCAGGCTTTCGGAGGGCTGACCTGGTTGGCTGGCACGCCTGAGATGCCAGCCCTCACGCCCGGTTCAACAACAATGACCGACTACATCACCGGGATGTTTTCCACAATAGGCGTTCTCATAGCACTGGAGTACCGCCGCAAGACCGGTGAGGGCCAGGTGGTGGACGCCGCCCTCTACGAATCAATATTCCGCATCATGGACACACTGGCGATCCAATACAGCGTTAAAGGACTCATTCGCGGCCCTGTCGGCCGGGGCACCCCGATGGCAGCACCGCACAGCCAGTATCCCTGCAAAGACGGCAAATGGATCTCCATTGCCTGCAACATGGACCACCAATGGGCCACCCTGGGTAAGGCAATGGGAAGGCCGGAGCTTGCGGACGACCCCCGATTCTCGACGGTGACGGCCCGCATTGAACACATGGAAGAAGTTGATAACGCCGTCACAGAGTTCACCATGGCTCACTCAATGAAGGAAGCGTGGAACATCCTGGATGACGCCGAAATCCCAGCAGCGCCCGTCTACCCAATCGACGGCATCTTTGAAGACCCTCAGTATTGGGCGAGGGAAACGTTGGTGAACGTGATGGACCCCGTGTTAGGGAAAGTGGGTCTGCCCGGCGTAGTTCCTCACCTAACGCGCACGCCCGGAAGGATCAAACACCTGGGGCCAAAGGAGCTTGGCACAGCCAACCGGGAAGTGTACTGCGAGATGCTGGGCATAACGGAAGCGGAGCTGGCTTCGTTGACATCTGAGGGGGCGTTGTAGGGGCCACTGCATAGCCAAGCTGAGCACCCGAAGGTCCGCCTCGGACCCTAGTCATTGTAAGCAAGTAGTCGCGTTAGGCGATCAGGCAGAGCATAGAAGCAACCCTAGGCGAAGTCCCCACGTCAACCCCTCAAAGCCCGCCCGCCGCTACGCTTTCGCCGGCACCTCGATACCGTAGAGCCTGGCGCTGTTGTCCCACAGGATCTTTCGCCTGCTGGCATCCGAGACTTCCAGTTCCATGAACTCGTGGATTGCATTTGGGAAGGCGCTATCAGGGTGCGGGTAGTCGGTAGACAGTACCAGGTGATGGTCGCCGATCCTTCGGATAACGTCTTCAATCAAGTACTCGTCAGCATCAGCTGAAGCGACGCACTGACGGAGAAAGTAATCGCTAGGAGGCTTCTCCAACGGCGAGTCCGCATACTTGTGCCACTGATCGTCCAAGCGGTAGAGGAGCCAGGGAATCCAGGCGCAGTTGGCCTCCAAGAAGCCGACCCGCAGCCTGGGATGGCGCTCCAACACCCCGCTCAGTGTCATACCGGCAATGGCAGTCATCATCTGGGTTGGAAAGGACAACGCGTGAGTGAATGTCCGCCCCGCCGGGTGGCCCAGATACTTTCGGCTGAAATCATGGGTAGACGGTCCTGTAGAGGTACCGTGAAAGCAGGCAGCCACGCCCAAACGCTCCAATTCGTCCCACAGAGGCTCAACCTCCGTGTCATAGAAAACTCGGTCGTTCACCGGCTCAGGGTGGATGGAGACGGCAGGGAAGCCCAGTTCGAGGACCACCCTGCGGGCCTCCTCAATGGCCATGTCGATATCGTGAAGAGGGATGAGTCCAGCCCCCTTCATACGTTCCGGGTTCGTTTTGCAGTAGTCAGACAGCCAGTTGTTGTAGGCCCGGCAAAGCGCCAGTCCAAAGACAGGCTCCAACGTGTCGATGGCCTGCCCGATGATTCCGTGGGTCCTGAAAAGCACCGACACATCGACGCCCTCAAGATCCATAGCCTCCAGGGTTGTCTCTGCGTCAAACCCCCTCTCATAGGCCTTCACCTGAAAAGGCGTAGCCTCCTTCTTGTTCTCGAGCCTAAGGTTGGCTTGGAGGAACTGCGGCCAGTCCACCCAGTAGGGGTGCGGTATGCCATCAACGACCCATTTATCTACGCCGCTCACCATGGACCGTTCCTTGAAGGGCGCCCTATCCTTGAAGGAATCCTCAATGAAGCGCTGGTAGAGATCGCCAGGCTCAATGATGTGAATATCGCTGTCAAAAATCCGAAATCCGTGCTTCGCCAACGCCGAAACCTCCGCTTGGACAGGAAAGAGTTAACCAGCAGAACGCTAGCATGAGGGATTGGGGCTGTCAACGAAGGAGCTCCCGCCTCAAGTCCACACCAACAGCTGACCCCTTTCCCTACAGCCGCTCACAGCCGAAGCTTATAAGAGCCCTCCGTCGGCTGTCATCTAGCCACTCCTCGAAGAACAAAGAAGCGCCAGGCCACCTGCGCCTGGCGCTTCTGCCAAGTAGCTAATGTGGGAGCTATTCTGAGGCCGCCGCTTTGGCGGCGGCCATGGCCGCGTCGAAGTCGGGCAAATCCAGGTTTTCGGAGAGATATTGAACGTACTTTACCGTGTCGTCCTTGCCGACTACGAAAACGGCTCTAGCTAGCAGACCCGTCTCCTTCACCTTAACCCCGTAGGCCTCTTGAAACTCCCTATCCTTGAAGTCAGAGGCTGTCGTCAAACTCTCAATGCCGTTTGCGCCGCACCAGCGGCCCTGAGCGAACGGTAGATCCATGCTCAGGGTGAGTATCTCCGCGTTATCAGGCAGACCAGCGGCCAGCTCGTTAAATTTGATTGTTTCCTCGGAGCAAACGCCCGTGTCCAAAGAGGGAACGGAAGCAATAATTCGTACCTTGCCGGAGCTATCGCTCAGCTTGATCGGCTTCAACCCCTGCCCCAACACCGTGAAGTCCGGAGCCTTTTGCCCAGCCGTCATCTCAGGCCCAACCAGCGTGAGCGGGTTGCCCCTCGACGTGTACACTCCTGTCCTTTCCACTGCCATAAGAATCACCTCATAAAAAATTTGTAGTGCAAGCCCCCAAGCATTCCCATGCTGGAAGAGCCCTAACTCGCGGGCTTCCAGCGAAGGTCCGGATGTCGTGCCGCTCCCGCCTCATCCAGACGGGTATTGGCCGCGCCATACGGCGCCCCCCTTACAGTTTCCGGATCCTCCATCGCCTCACCGGCGATATGTTCCATCACCTCAATGAAATAGTCCAGCGTCTCTTTCGTTTCTGCCTCAGTTGGCTCAATCATCAAGGCCTCTCCCACGATCAGGGGAAAGTACATGGTGGGAGCATGTATCCCGTAGTCCAGCAAGCGCTTGGCAACGTCCAGTGCCTTGAGGCCTTGGGCTTCCTGCCGACGAGCCGAGAACACAGCCTCATGCATGCAGGTACGGTCGTAGGGAAGGTCGTAATGAGGTCTGAGGCCCTGCATGACATAGTTAGCGTTAAGCACCGCGTTGTCGGTTACAGCCTTCAGACCGTCCTCCCCTAGGCTCCGAAGGTAGGCGTAGGCCCGCACGAGCACGCCAAAGTTCCCCTGGAATCCTCCAAGCCGTCCTATCGACTGCTGAGGGTCATCCAGAGAGAACCACGACCCCCCTTCCCCCTCTTCTTCGCTCACAACGGGGCTGGGCAGAAACGGCGCTAAGGTCTGGTTGACGCAGACGGGCCCCGCGCCGGGCCCACCACCACCGTGGGGCGTGCTGAAGGTCTTGTGGAGGTTCAAGTGCACCACGTCGAAACCCAGCGCGCCGAGCTTGGCCCGGCCCATCAAGGCGTTCATGTTGGCTCCATCGCCATAGACCAGCCCGCCAGCCTCATGCACGATGCGCACTACGTCCAACACGCCGGTGTCGAATAGGCCCAGAGTGCTGGGCAACGTAATCATCAGCCCGGCCAAGTTGTCGTCGGAAGCCTCTCGTAGGGCATCCAGGTCCATATTCCCTCGCTCGTCAGAGGGAATGCTAACGACGTCATACCCCGCCATCGCCGCCGTCGCCGGGTTGGTGCCGTGGGCGCTGTCAGGAACCAACATTTTGGTCCGCTGAGCTTCACCGCGGGAGTGGTGGTAAGCGCGGATCATTAGTACGCCAGCCAGCTCGCCATGAGCGCCGGCAAGTGGAGCAAGACTGGTAGCAACCATGCCGGTGATCTCAGCCAGCATGTCTTGCAGCCGGTGCATGAGTTCCAATGCCCCCTGTGCGCCCTCGGTAGGCTGTAGGGGGTGTACACCCGCCACACCGGGGATCCTGGCCACGTCCTCATTGATGCGTGGGTTGTACTTCATGGTGCAGCTTCCAAGCGGATAGAAGTTCGTGTCCACACTGAAGTTGAGCTGTGACAGCAGGGTGAAGTATCGAACTACCTCAAGCTGCGATACCTCAGGCAAGGGCAGGTCGGCCCTCAGGAGATCAGCCGAAGGCAGGTCGTGCTCCGGCACATCCAGCCCGGGCATGGCAACACCACGGCGTCCCGGACGGCTCCGGTCCATGAGCAGAAGGCGTCGTTGCTGTTCAAGCTGCGTTCCAGGCCCGATCACCGCGTCACCTCTTCCAGCGCGTCAACCAGGCCATCAATATCTTCTCTGGAATTCATCTCCGTTATTGCGATAAGCATGCCGTTGGGTATCAGGTTGCTGACATCCAGGCCCCCAACAATGCCTCTCTCCAGCAAGCGGTGGTTGATCTCGGCGGGGGCAATGGGACAAGTGACAGCGAACTCTTTGAAAAAGACTCCTTCCAAAGGCAGAGCAAACCTTGAAAGTGCAGCAATGCGTTGCGCTGCGTAGTGGGCCTTGTGGTAGCAGGCGGTAGCCACATCCTTCAGGCCTTGCTTGCCCATGGTGGCAAGATGGACAGCCACCGCAAGCGCCACTAGGTGGGTGGAGGTACAAATGTTTGAAGTAGCTCGCTGACGCCTGATGTGTTGTTCCCTCGCTTGAAGCGTGAGCACGTAGCCTTCGCGGCCTTCTGTGTCGGTGGTGCGACCGACGATCCGGCCCGGCATCTGGCGCAGAAACCCCTCCTTGCACGAGAACAGTCCCACATAGGGTCCGCCGTAACTCAATGGAACTCCCAGAGATTGCCCCTCGGCCGTGGCAATGTCAGCGTCATAGGCGCCTGGGGGCTTGAAGAGTCCCATCGCCGTAGGGTCCATGGAGACGACAAAAAGGCCGCCGTCAGCGTGGGCCTTCTTTTCCAAACTCGCCATATCTTCCAAGTAGCCGAAGAAGTTAGGACTCTGGACTACGAGACAAGCGGCTCCGGCGACATCAGCTGTTAAAGCCGACGTTGTCTCCACCTGAAGCCCTTGTGGCTCGGCATAGGTACAAACCACCTGGGCGTAGTAGGGAGAAATAGTGTCCAGTAAGACGATCCTGCTTCGTCCTGTAGTGCGGCAGGCCATCAGCGCAGCCTCAGCCAGGGCGGTTGCCCCGTCGTACATACCGGCGTTGGTGACCTCCATTTGCATGAGTTGCGACACCAACGACTGAAACTCGAAGGCTACCTGGAGGGTCCCCTGGGCAACTTCTGCCTGGTAGGGGGTGTAGCAGGTAAGAAACTCGCCCCGGTTCAGCATCGCGCCGACAACCGACGGGATGAAGTGGTTGTAGGCGCCCCCGCCCAAGAAAGAGCGATGGCTGCCAACATGGGCATTACGGGCGGCGAGCCTCTCAATATCCTGCTTCACTCCCAACTCGGAAAGAGCCGGAGGAAGGTCTAGCGTGGGATTTCGATAGCCAGCGGGAATATCCTCGAACAGTTCCTCCAAGCTGGCCACGCCGATGGCCCGCATCATTTCCTGGCGATCATGTTGAGTATTGGGAATATACGGGTGGCTGGACAGCGTCATGGGCGCACTTCCCTAAGAGCAGCAGGGTGGAGCAATGAAAAACGCTAGAGGGCCAAGCCGCCTCTAGGTGGAGGTGAGGTCGGAGTATTCCTGGGCAGACATGGTCCCACCCAACTCCGCGTCGTCCTGCAGCCGGACCACCAGTAGCCAACCCTTTTCCCAAGGATCTTCGTTCACTGCCTCTGGGCGGTTGGACAACTCTGGGTTCACTTCCAGGATCTCTCCACTGACAGGGGCGAAAAGGTCGGAGACGGCTTTGACTGACTCTACCTCGCCGAACTTCTGAGCCTGGCTCACCGATTCCCCGGCATTGGGCAACTCGAAGTAGACTACGTCGCCCAACTCTTCCACCGCATAGGCCGTGATGCCGATGCGAGCCTTGCCATCGCCCTCGACCTTGACCCACTCGTGCTCTTTTGTGTACCGGCGATCGTCTGGGTTCATGGCTTCATCCGCCTCCGGGAATAGAAGGGTAAGGCCACTACCTGGGCCTCAATTGAACGGCCCCGAATATCGATCACGAGGGTGGTATCCGGGGTGGCCAGTGCAGGGTCAACGTAGCCGAGCCCAATATTGGTGTCAAGGCTTGGCGAATACCCCCCGCTGGTTGCTGTCCCCACCCTCCTCCCGTCAATGTTTTGGATGTCGTAGCCAGGCCGTGGGATGTTGCGGCCATCCACCCTAAACCCTGCCAGGAGTCGGCGAGGACCCTCCTCTTTTGCTCTGCGCAACGCCTCTGCCCCACAGAAGTCCTTGTCCCATCTAACGAACCGCTCCAGGCCAGCCTCCACCGGATTGGTCTCTGTGTCGATATCGTTGCCGTGGAGGGGCAGTCCAGCCTCGAGGCGCAGGACATCGCGAGCGCCGAGCCCGCAGGGAACAGCGCCAAGCCCCAGAAGCCGGGCCCAGAGGCCAACAGCCTGCTCGGCGTCCAAGATAGCCTCGAAACCGTCCTCGCCTGTATACCCCGTCCGGGCCACCATGACCGGAGCCCCGCCGATATCGACCTGCGCGAACCGAAAGGGCCGGGGTGCTACATCGGCCCCCAACAGAGTCTCAAGAAAGCCGCTGGCATCGGGACCCTGACAAGCAATCATGGCCGTTTCATTGGTTCGATCGGCCATTTCAACCTCACCGAACCTTCGCGTCCAGTGTTGCAGCCAGTTCCAGATGGTCTGAGTGTTCGCAGCGTTAGCGACCAAAAGATACTGGTTTTCTTCCAAGCGATAGAAAATGGCGTCGTCCAGTATTCCGCCAGCTTCGTTGCAGAGGAGGGTATAGCGGGCACGGCCAGGCTCAAGATCGCTGACGCCGTTGGTGACCACCCACTCCAGCAACGCGGTGGCGGCTGAGCCTTGCAGAAAAAAACGCCCCATGTGGGAAACGTCAAAAATGCCGCTGGCTGAACGAACGGCCCTCGCCTCGGCCAGTATGCCTTGGTACTGGATAGGCATTTCCCACCCAGCGAAGGGTACAAGCCGAGCGCCAAGCGCTTCGTGGCTTGCAAACAGGGGCGTGCGTTTGAGAGGAGCATTCATAGTGAGAAGGGATGCTAAGAAGCATAGCCCGGGGTGTCAAGGCAGTAGGCGCAAACGATGCTCGACCGGCATAGATGGGAAGGCACAACGAAGGGCGGGCGACGCTGATGCAGGAGGGTATGCCTGCCAAGGGTATAAAAAACCAAAGTCTAGCCCCCTACTTCCTCACCACGACCCCTTCCTCGCTCTCCACCCTCAAGGCTAGCCATTGAGTGAAAAACTGGCCTGCCAGGTCACCTAACGCTTCTTCTCTAGCCAAGAAGAAATGGTCCGCCCCTTCAATGACCGTGATCTCTTTGGGTTCCTGAAATTGGGGTACCAGACGCTGGAATTCCTCAACCGATACGATTCTATCTCTGGAACCGTTGATCAGGAGCTTGGGTAAAGTGATGCCTTGCACTGCAAGGTCTTCCAAGTCCTTTGTGGGACAGGCAACCGAGGCCACGGCGCAAATAGCGGAGGGTTGGCTTGCAGCGAGGCGAAGGGCGACTCGGCCTCCGAAAGAATACCCTGCAATACCGAGGCGGTTCACGTCCACCTCACTCCGCTCGCCCAAGTAACGGAGCGCCGAAACAGCATCCTGGATGTCTTGCCCGTCTGCGTTCGTCGACCCCTCGCTGAGACCGATGCCGCGGTAGTTGAACCTCAAAGCAGCAATGCCAGACCGCACCAGTCCATCGCAGAGACCAATCACAACGTTGTTGTCCATGGAGCCGCCGAAATGAGGGTGCGGGTGGCAGATAACGACGCCCGGAAACGGCCCCACACCTTCTGGAAGATGCAATGCCCCTTCCAGACTGGCTCCGGAGACAGGAAAAGTTAGACGCTCAGTAACCATGGAGTTCCCATAGGGCAGGAGTGCCTTAAAACATGCAAAGCCAAGGGTACAACACTTCAATTTCCGGCGCACTCGCCTTCCCGCTACCGCTGCGCCTCCTGTAGCGCTGCCCATCGGTCGTTGCTAGAATAGGGCGGATCGACTCCGGGGAGCGACATTGAAAGCCATAGACTTGCGCAGCGACACTGTTACTGAGCCGACGCTAGAGATGCGCCGCGCCATGGCCGAGGCCGAGGTTGGCGATGACGGCTACCGGGACGACCCAACAGTCAACAGGCTGGAGGAAGCAGCAGCCGCTCTAACGGGCAAGGAGGCAGCACTCTTTGTTCCCTCCGGCACGATGGGTAACCTGATTTCCGTTCTCACCCACTGCCAACGAGGCGAAGAAATCGTCCTAGGGGACCAGGCTCATATCTACTACTATGAGGTTGGCGGAGCTTCCGCTCTGGGCAGCCTTGTCATGCGTCAGGTCCCAAACGACCTTGACGGAACAATGGACCTTGATCAACTGGATCAGGCCATACGCCCGGCAGCGTTGGCAGTTGCCCCTACCCGGCTCGTGTGCCTGGAAAATACGCACAACAGGTGCAGCGGCGCGGTCCTTCCCCCTGCGTACGTCCAAAGCGTGTCTGAGATTGCCCAGCGGCACGGAGTCAGCCTTCATCTGGACGGCGCTCGAGTCTTCAACGCTGCCACCTACCTAGGCCTGCCGGTAAGCGACGTAGTGGCTCCGTTCGATACTGTCCTCTTCTGCCTATCCAAAGGCCTATCTTGTCCTGTCGGATCGCTGCTGTGCGGCAGTCTGGATTTCATCAGCCGGGCCCGCCGCATCCGGCGCATGGTGGGCGGGGGCATGAGACAGGCGGGAATACTCGCTGCCGCTGGACTCGTCGCCTTTGAGACAACTGCTCACCGCCTGGCAGAGGACCACGCTAACGCCAGGCTGCTGGCTGACGGCCTTGCCAACATACCCGGCGTCATAGTAGACCCAACCCGTATCCAGACCAACATTGTCATCTTTGAACTAGCCGATGGAAACGTTCAGGGCTTCCTTGAGACCCTGGCAGAGCGCGGCGTGAAGGCCGGTTCGCCAGGCGGAACGATGATACGCATGGTCACCCACCTAGGCATCGGCGCAGAGGATATCGACACCGCCCTGGGAGTCATAGAAGTAGCCGTCAAAATTCGGACTGGGGTCAACTAGCCCGTCTAAGACGACTTTATGACCTCCTCCCTGACTACCCTGTAATGACAACCCCCTCGCCATCTCCAATGGAGCGGGCCCTTGACTTGGCTCGCAGCGCGCTGGGAACGACAAGTCCCAATCCAGCCGTTGGCGCTCTAATTATCAAGGACAGCGTCATTGTTGGAGAGGGCTTCACGCAACCTCCCGGCGATGACCATGCGGAAATCGTGGCATTGAAGGCCGCCGGAGCGGCGGCTCGTGGCGCTACCCTGTTCACCACGCTGGAGCCTTGCTGCCACCAGGGCCGCACGCCCCCTTGTACAAAAGCCATCATAGAAGCCGGCATCAGCACTATCTGCATTGCGGCTGTTGACCCCAATCCAAAGGTCAACGGCAAGGGGATCAAGGAGATGGCGGATGCAGGCATCACGGTTCAGAGTGGTGATCGGCAAGAAGGCGCAGAGCAGATCATTGAGGCCTACAGCCATTTCATTAAGACCGGCAGGCCCTTCGTAGTGGCGAAGTTTGCTACCAGCCTAGACGGCAAGATAGCGACAACCTCCGGCGATTCCAAATGGATCACCTCTCAGGCATCCCGTAGTCACGCCAACGCCCTTCGCGGTCAGTACGACGCCATCATGGTTGGGGTCAATACTGTGATCGAAGACGACCCTCAACTCACGCTCCGTCAGGGCGATGCACCTTCGATTCGTCAGCCACTACGCATCGTGGTGGATAGCCATGGCCGAACGCCACCTAGCGCCCGCCTTCTTAGAGAAGCAGGCCAGACGCTTATAGCCGCAGTGGATGTCGAAGCGACTCGGCGCCACAGCCTAGAGGAAGGTGGAGCCGACATCCTACTTGTTGCCCCCTCCACCCATGGTGGCGTGGACTTGGGTGATCTCCTGCAGACCCTAGCGGAGCGTGATATAACTGGAGTTATGGTGGAAGGGGGAGGCAGGTTGCTGGGCTCGCTCTTCGACCTTGGTTTCGTTGACAAAGTGCTAGCTTTTGTTTCGCCCACTATCATCGGCGGAGCGTCTTCTCCCTCACCTGTGAGCGGCAGAGGCGCCACCCGCATGAGCGAAGCCTTACGCCTTGAACGAACTACCATTGAGGTGTTCGGAGGTGATGTCTTCATTGCGGGTTATCCCATCAAGAAGGCGGGCGGACAATAATGTTCACCGGTATTGTTGAAGAGATAGGTCATTTGCTTTCGGTAGAAAAGTCTACGCTGACCATCGCCGCCCGAAAAACCCTTGACGATCTAACGCTGGGTGGAAGCATCGCTGTAAACGGGACGTGCCTGACTGCCACATCCATAGGTAGTGAGAATTTCTCTGTAGAGGTCACTCCAGAAACCCTGCGGCGCACCAATCTTGGTCAGTTGGCGGCGGGGAGCGGAGTCAATCTGGAGCGGCCACTGGCGGTCACCGACCGCCTAGGGGGCCATATCGTTCAAGGCCACGTGGACGGAACTGCGGATATCATAGGGGTCACCCCGGAAGGCAATTCCCGAATCATTCGCTTCAGCACACCATCAGCCCTCATGAGGTACATCGCCCCTAAAGGATTCATTGCCGTCGACGGGATTAGCCTGACCGTAGTGGACATTCAAGAGGACACCTTTACTGTATCCGTCATCCCTACTACGTACCGCGAGACGATTTTGGGCGAGAAGCATGAGGGTGATATGGTAAACTTGGAAGTGGACATCCTGGCCAAATACGTCGAGCGGCTACTGGCTGAAACCCGTCGCTGATAAGCCGGAGGGAAAGCATGGCACTGGCCACCGTTGAAGAAGTCATCGAGGATATGCGATGGGGCAAATTTGCCATCATCGTCGATGACGAAGGCCGCGAAAACGAGGGTGACCTCGCAATCGCCGGTCAATGGGCAACCCCGGAAGCCATTAACTTCATGGCTACCCATGGCCGCGGCCTCATTTGCATCTCCCTCACGGGGGAGCGACTGGAAGAGTTGCGACTTCCAATGATGGTTGATAAAAACACTGCCACCTTTGGCACGGCCTTCACTGTCTCAGTGGACATCATAGAAGGGGCCACTACCGGCATCTCTGCTTATGACCGCGCCGCTACCATCCGGGCGATGGTTGACCCCTCCACCCAACCAGAAGACCTTGCCCGCCCCGGCCATATCTTTCCCCTGCGCTACCAGGAGGGCGGAGTTCTCGTCCGGGCAGGACAGACGGAAGCCGTCGTGGATCTTTGCAACCTGGCAGGACTGGCTCCAGCTGGCGTTATCTGCGAGATCATGGACGAAGATGGCTCCATGGCCCGCATGGCCCGTTTGGAGGCATTCTCTGAGCGGCATGACATTAAAATCATCAGCGTCGCCCAGATCATCGCCTACCGCCTAGCACACGAGACTCTTATAGAAAGAGTGGCGGAAGCTCGCCTACCGACGGAGTATGGGGAGTTCACCGCCGTAGCGTACAAAAGCAAAGTGGACCCGGACCAACACGTAGCCTTGGTCAAAGGGGATGTCGCTGGCGAGGAGCCCGTGCTGGTCCGGGTACACAGCGAATGTCTGACCGGCGATACCTTCGGCAGCATTCGGTGCGACTGCGGCGAGCAAATGCGTCTCGCTATGAAAGCCATCCAAGAGAGTGAGCGCGGGGTCTTCCTCTACATGAGACAGGAGGGCCGGGGTATTGGGCTGCATAACAAGATCCGGGCTTATGCTCTGCAGGACAACGGCATGGACACTGTCGAAGCCAACGAAAGCCTGGGCTTTGCTCCGGACTTGCGGCACTACGGTGTGGGTGCTCAAATCCTGCTGGACCTAGGCGTTAAGAACTTTCGATTTCTCACCAACAACCCTCGCAAGGTCATTGGGCTTGAGGGGTACGGGCTCACCATGGTCGAGCGCGTACCCATTGTCGCCAAAGAACATGAAGAGAACCGCCGGTATATGGAGACCAAACGAGTTAAGCTTGGTCATCTATTGGACGTAGCCGACTAGAGGAAGCCTTACATTGGATCAGACAATTACTCAACCGCCAGATACCCCTGACAGCAAACCGCTCCCACCTCAGGGGGGCAGCGGTACTGCGCCGTTTCCTCCTTCAGAACCCCGCCCTTCCTCTGACTCCGCTGACTCCGCCCCCGAAGAGGTGCAGGGCAGCCTGAACGGCGACGGGCTCAGAGTCGCGGTCGTAGCCTCCCGTTTTCACCAAGATATTGCCAGACGCCTTGTAGACGGAGCGGTGAGCGCCTTGGGAGAGCACGGCGTCGAAAGTGATGATATACGCGTCGCCTGGGTCCCCGGCTGCTTTGAGATACCTCAAACGGCCCGCGTTCTCGCCAGTACTGGCCTTTGGCATGCTGTGGTCTGTGTTGGGGCCGTGATCAAGGGTGAGACCGCACACTTCGAATATGTGGCAGGACAGGCCGCTCTGGGAATCGAGGCCGTTTCCCGGGAAACCGGCGTTCCCGTACTTTTCGGACTACTCACGACCTACGACGAGCAGCAAGCCCTTGATAGGGCCGGCGGTCATGCCGGCAACAAGGGCTACGATGCCGCCCTCGGCGCTATCGAAATGGTTAACCTCCTGCGAGAGTTACGCAGCATGGAGGATTAGCAACCGCCACTAGGCTAAGGCCGCCAAGTCGCATCTACTGCTGAACTTCACCAGCGATGCGAAGGAATCCAGGCCCTGCTTTAGCTGCACTCGTTGCATCTCCTCATGAATATCCGTCAGTGGGCGCTGATTCTGCTTTTTGCACTGGTCGTTTTTGGGATAGACCAAGGCGTGAAGGTATTGATTGATGCCACGATGTATCCCGGCGAGTCCATTCCCAAGCAGGGTTTCTTCCGCCTGACCTTCGTACGCAATACTGGGGTCGCCTTCGGTCTGTTTCGGGACAGGGGAATGCTGCTCACTGTGACGTCCATTATTGGGATATCGGTGATGGTTTGGTACTTCCGCCGCCACACCATGCCGGGCATGCTGCCCCTGCTTAGCCTTGGCATGCTTCTGGGCGGGGCACTGGGCAACTTGGCCGATCGAGTGCGCCTAGGGTCCGTGGTCGACTTTATCGATGTGGGTCCCTGGCCCATTTTCAACCTGGCTGACGCTGCCGTTGTAACCGGAGTCGCAATCCTCCTGTGGATCCTCTATCAGCCTGGCCAGAAGGAACCGAAAGCTGAGCCCGGTGGATGGACCAACATAGCGGGCCAGGGGACCACCTTTAGCGATGGGCCGTGAACGGCGAACACCGGGACTTTCTGGCCCTCGAAGAAGAAGCCAGACTGGATCGCTTCCTTACCGACCGTTGTCCCGACCTTTCCCGCTCTCAGCTCCAAGACTTGATGCGCCGTGACCTTGTTACGCTGAACGGAAAGCCAGCCAGACCCTCGCATAAAGTTCGGCCAGAAGACGTGATAACGGTGGTGATTCCTCCGCCTCTGCCGGTGGACTTGATCGCTGAGGACATTCCCCTTTCGGTCGTATATCAGGATTCTGACTTATTGGTCGTGGACAAGCCGGCGGGGCTAACCGTCCATCCCGCTCCGGGCCACCCAACCGGAACTCTGGTCAATGCGCTGCTGGCCCTTTGCCCCGACCTGCAGGGCATCGGAGGCGAAACGCGGCCCGGGATCGTCCACCGCTTGGACAAAGACACCTCCGGTCTAATCATGGTCGCCAAGAATCAGATGGCCCACATTTCGCTATCGGCTCAGTTAAAGCAAAGAGAAGTAGAAAAGGGATACCTCGCGTTGGTATGGGGCCACCCTCCCGAATCGGGCGTCGTCGACGCACCCATTGCCCGCGACCCCGGCTACCGAAAGCGCATGGCCGTCGTCGCGGGCGGCAGGGACTCTCTGACCCGTTACAAGGTGTTGGAAGACATTGGACCCTTCGCCCTGGTGGAGGCGGCCCCACGGACAGGGCGTACGCACCAGATACGCGTCCATATGACGCACCTGGGCCACCCGCTCGTCGGAGACGCCCTGTACTCTCGACGCCCCCGCCTGGTGCCGCGGCACTTTCTCCATGCTTTCCGCTTGAGTTTCCGCCAACCTTCGTCAAGCAAATGGATGGAATTTGAGTCGCCGCTACCCCCGGATCTGGCGGAAGCACTTGAGGAATTTCGCGCTGAGGACGCAGGGAACGCCGCAGCGGGCGGAGGGAAGTCCCGTGCCCAGTAGAACGATCTACGACTTCTGGCTTGCCTTCTGGCTTGCAAGGAGCGTTCGGTAGGGGCCGTGTCTCAGACCGGCCCTCTCTCCTCCACGGAGGCCCGGGCCCTGTCGCAATCGACCCGTAGAGGCAGTGAGTCACCCTAGAACAGGGGTTGATCCAAAGGGGAGTCAGCCTTCTAGCTTCTCCGCTGGGGCTTTAACTAGCAAGGTTCTTCGCTCCGCTCAGAACGACAAATCGCCCATTGATGCACGCGCACCTTGACGAGTCCACGGCTCGCTGCTAGCTTTTGGGACAAGGCTATTGGACACTCATCCGCCTATGGAGACCTACCATGGACTTTGAATACCGCTGGATTTCCGGCGACTCCCATTTGGAGACTTCTCCGGAGCGGTGGACCCATCGCATTGACCCCAAGTTCCGCGACCGCGCCCCCAGGAGGCTGCGGATGGCGAACGGCTCGGACGCGCTGGTCATTGAAGGAGCGCCGCCGACAGAGTTCCCGTTCGATCTCTATGGCGGCAAAGGCCGCGAAAACTGGCAACCGCTAGGTCAGACCTACGACAACACTCCCGGCACGGGCCCGGCTGCCCAGCGAGTCAAGGAAATGGACGCGGACGGTATCGGCGCTGAGATCTTGTTCCCCGGCCAGGTCACGGGCCCGAAGTTTTGGCGCAACATCAAGGACCCCGACGCTTACCGCGCCGTTGTCCGAGGCTGGAATGACTGGCTGGCGGAAGAGTACTGCTCCGTAAACCCCGACCGCTTGATCGGGGTTGGGGTGATCCCGGCCACCAATCTCGATGATGCCATCGCCGACCTGGAGCGCCTCAAGAAGCAGGGATTTCGCACCGTTGTCATCAGCGCCTTCCCCAGTGGCTTCCCCCACCCATCGCCAGAGGACGACCGCTTCTGGGCTGCATCATTAGATATGGAAATGCCGGTGTGCATACACGTCGACATCGATCGCTCTTTGCTCCCTGGCCCTGTCTATCGTTGGCCCAAGGAGGACAAGGAAATCCTGAAGCACACGGACCTCGTACTCCAGGTGGCACGCTTTGGAAGGGCTGCCGGAATCAATGCAGTTCAACTGGTGCTATCCGGTCTCTTCGACCGCTTCCCCAACCTAGTCATCGACCTTGCCGAGAATCAGCTGGGCTGGGTGCCGTTCTTCATGGAACAGGGCGATACTCGATACAAGCGGCATTGGAAATGGACGGCTGAGATGTTGGGCTGGACCCCTTTGAAGAAGGGACTGCCCAGCGAGTACATGCGCGAGAATTTCTACTGGGGCTTCCAGGACGACAAGGTGGGCGTGGAAATGCGGCACCATGTCAACATCGACCGGCTTATTTGGGCAACTGACTTCCCCCATCAGGAGTCGGAGTGGCCCAACTCAGAGGGCATCATAGACAACATCTTTGACGGTGTCCCCGAAGATGAGAAGCGCAAGATGACAATCGAGAATGCTGTGCGCTTCTTCCATCTGGAAGACATCTTCGCCCTCCAGCCAGCCTAGGGGGAAAGAACTTCCTAGCCTCTGGCCCCCAACGCGTCGCGGTTGACGCAGTGGGTCGGCACGTCCCCTCTGAGGCCGGCCAGCAGGTTCTCTGCCGCCATCATTGCCATGCGAGTACGGGTGGTTACGCTAGAGCTGCCTATATGGGGCGCAACAACCACGTTCTCCAAAGTAAGCAAGGGGTCATTGACGTCCATGGGTTCTGGGTCTGTCACGTCCAGTGCCGCCCCGGCTATCACTCCACTCTTCAGAGCTTCATAAAGAGCGCCCTGATCAACAACCGGCCCTCGGGTCGTATTAATGAGAAAGGCGGTTGGCTTCATGGCTGCCAACGCTACTTCGCCAATGAGATGGCGCGTTTCAGACGTCAACGGCACATGCAGCGACACGAAGTCCGCCTCACCCAGAAGGTTGATCAGTTCGGGGACATAGGTAAGGCCGTGTTCAGCCTCGATTTCAGGTGCCCGAGTGCGGCTGTTATACAGGACGTTCATATCAAAGCCGCGCCCTCGGCGCGCCATTTCCAGACCAATTTTTCCCAGTCCCACAATGCCCAACGTGGCATCATGGATGTCGGCCCCTGCCAGCAAGGACGGATGCCAACCCAGCCACTTCCCCTGCCGAACATACCTGTCCCCCTCCACCACCCGCCGGGCCACCGCCATCAGCAACGCGAAGGCCAAGTCCGCTGTAGTCTTGGATAGCACACCAGGCGTATTGCCTACAGGAATGCCTCGCTCAGTCGCCGCTGCTACATCTACGTTGTCATAGCCCACAGCTATCTGGCTGATCACCTTCAAGCTGGGCGAGGCGTCTATCAGTGCGGCGTCAACGGTATCTTCCACGGTCGTCAGGATCCCGTGGGACAGGCTCGCCTCATGCAGGAGGATATGGTTTGGGGGAGCCAGAGTCTTGGGCCAGAGCACCAGCTCTGTATGCTCTTGGAGCAAGTCCAAAGCCTCTTGAGCGATGCGCCGAGTGACAAACACACGAGGTTTGAGCATAAAGCACTCCTGGGTGGTCTTGAGAATAGCAAGGATGCCGCTTCTCCAATGATAGAATAGTAGGCAAGGAGACCTAATGCCTAAGCCCGTTCGGGTGCGATTCGCACCCAGCCCCACCGGCGATCCTCACGTCGGCAACATCCGCACCGCCATCTTCAACTGGCTCATGGTGCAACATGAGCGCCAGCAGGGCAATGAAGCCAGCTTTATTGTCCGCATTGAGGACACAGACCAGGGGCGGAAGACAGAGGGAGCACTCGAAGCCATCCTGGAGTCGCTTCGCTGGCTAGGCCTCTCTTGGGACGAAGGGCCTGGGGTAGAAGGGCCGTACAGCCCATACTTTCAGTCCGAGCGGTTGCCCACCTACAACGAAGCCGCCGACGCGCTGGTGGCATCGGGTTGGGCCTACCCTTGCTACTGCTCATCTGAGCGCCTCGAAACTATGCGGCGCGGTCAGATGGATCGCAAAGAGTCCCTGGGGTACGCCGGCCATTGCCGCGAACTGGACTCGGCGTCTCTAGCCACCTGGCGAGAAGAACAGGAGCAGGAAATCCCTGTCGTCCGCTTCAAAGTGCCTAGGGATGGGACGACCACATGCGTCGATGTCATCCGTGGCGAGGTCACCTTTGAAAACCGTCTGCTGGACGACTTCGTGCTGCTGAAGTCTGATGGCTTCCCCACCTACCATCTCGCCAATGTCGTAGACGACCATGCCATGGAGATAAGTCACGTCCTGCGGGCTGAAGAGTGGCTCTCCAGCCTGCCGCGGCACAAGCTGCTCTACGAGGCTCTTGGCTACGCTCCTCCCCTCTTCGCCCACCTCCCTATGATTCTAGGCCCAGACCGGGCAAAGCTCAGCAAGCGTCACGGGGCCACCTCGGTTTTGGAATACAAGCAGCGGGGGTATTTGCCGGAGGCGGTCTTCAACTTCCTGACGCTGCTTGGCTGGTCGTTAGATGACCATACAGAGATCATGAACCGGGAGGAACTGGTCACACACTTCGGGTTGGATAGAGTCGCCAAACCTGCGGCCATCTTCAACCAGGAGAAGTTGGATTGGTTAAACGGGGTCTATATCCGCGATCTGTCGGTCGACGAGTTGACGAATCGCATAATGCCGTTCCTGGAGGAGGGCCTACCCGCTGACATCACCAGGCCCATCGACCGGGAATACGTACGGCAGATCGCGCCTCTGGTGCAAGAGCGGCTCAAGACCCTTGCCGATGCGCCGGATATGGTCGCATTCTTCCTGCAAGAGTCCCTTTCCTACGATCCAGCCCTCTTGGTGGATAAGCAACTGACGCCGGAGCCTGTGCTTCAGGCGCTGAAGGCGGCCACGGCAAGGCTTCAAAGCCTGGATGTTTGGCAGGCCGAAGACCTCGAAACCTTATTGCGTCCCATGGCCGAGGAGTTGAATCTGAAGACTCGGCAGTTCTTTGGAGCGATCCGAAGCGCCGTTACCGGACGCACAGCCACGCCTCCTCTTTTCGAAACGATGGAGGTCCTGGGCAGAGAACGCTGCCTGCTTAGGCTGGAAGAATCCCAACGGCTGTTGGGGGCCGTGAGCTCTCTTTAGCC
Source organism: Chloroflexota bacterium (assembly GCA_003228115.1). Lineage (GTDB taxonomy): Bacteria > Chloroflexota > Dehalococcoidia > Lucifugimonadales > SAR202-VII-2 > SAR202-VII-2. Next base: position 51,021 of record QEVV01000010.1, on the reverse strand, counting down.
CTTGATATTGACCCCACGTACCCATCGCGCCCAAAATGGTCTCGTAGCAGCCGCACCTTTCAACGCCTTCGCGTTGCGGGTGCGGCGATTTATGACCGAGGAGGACCCGGCTTAATGCATGATTTTGACGACAATGGTCACGAGCACGATGACGATACGCAAATACTGGAAACCGAGGGCATCACGGGAGAGGTAGAAAAGAACGCCCTCTACTACGCCGACAACATCGAGATGGTCACCGTCGGCATCGATGTGGGATCGTCCACTTCCCACCTGATGTTCTCATGGCTGCACCTTCAGCGGCTTGGCAGGTACCTCTCCAGCCGGTACGTTGTCGTTGAGCGCCAAATGCTGTACCAGTCCCCGATCCTCTTGACGCCCTACAGGCCCGATTACACCATCGACATAGCCGAGCTGGACACCTTCTTTCAGGCAGCTTACAAGGAGTCCGGCTACACGCCGGCAGATGTCGACAGCGGAGCCGTCATCCTCACGGGCGAGGCCGTTAAACGAAGGAACGCTCGGGCCATCGCCGACTTGTTCGCCAGCCAGGCTGGAAAGTTTGTTTGCGCCTCTGCAGGCCACAACTTGGAAGCCATCATGGCCGCTCACGGCTCAGGCGCCGTTGGCATATCCCAAGAAAATGGAAACACCGTCCTCAACGTCGACGTCGGCGGGGGCACGTCCAAGTTCTCGCTCATCAAGGACGGGCAGGTCATGGAGACGGCGGCCATTAGCGTTGGCGGACGATTGGTGGCAATGGACGAAAACCGCAACCTTGTCCGTATTGAGCCCCCAGCTCAAGAGGCTGCTAAAAGCGTTGGCGTGGTTTTGGAGATCGATAAGCCCCTATCTGTGGAAGACGAGATTAAACTTGCCGACGCTCTGGCTGACTGCCTCTTTCTCATGATCCGCCGGGCGCCAATGAGCCCCCTGGCCGAGTCCCTGCTGGTAACGCCGAACCTGACACTGGATATACCATTCGACTCAATTGTCTACTCTGGAGGAGTCTCGGAATATATCTATGAACAAGAGGACCGGGATTTCGGCGACATCGCGAAGTCTCTGGCCCGGGCCATCAGCTCCCGGACGGCAGAGTACAAGCTCCCCGCTCCTCCGCGTCTGGGTGACCAACGCATCCGGGCCACCGTTATTGGTGCTTCCCAGTTCACTGTGCAGGTCAGTGGCAATACCATCGCCATTACCAACACAGACCTACTTCCGCTACGCAACATCCCGGTCATCCACCCTATCTTGCCGGAAGGCGAAGACGTAGACCCGGAGGCAATGAACCAGGCAATCCAGAAGAGCTTCCAAAGGTTGGATCTGGTCAACGGTGATCAGGAAGTGGCGCTGACCTTGGACTGGACGGGAACGCCTCGTTACCAGCTCTTGCGAAAGCTCGCCGACGGCATCGCCCTCGGCCTCGCTCCCACCATCAAGGCTGGCCTACCCGTCGTTGTAGTTTTCAACCACGACTTTGGAAAGCTCATCGGAGAGATGTTGCGGCGAGAGCTGAACATCACCAATGACATCATCTCCATCGATGGCATCTTCCTGAAGGAGTTCGATTACGTTGATATTGGAGAGTTGATCTTTCCCGCCAACGTAACCCCTGTTGTCATCAAGTCCCTGGTCTTCCCAGAAGTGGCCAGCACAACGGCTCAGCTCAGCAGCTAGCTGCCGTTCCTCAAATCAGCAAAAAGCGGCCCCCGTCTTTGAAGACGGGGGCCGCTTTTCATTTCCAACTTGGAAGATCTAAGGCTAGTGCCGGGTTTTCGCGGCGAGGGCCTTCTGGGCAGCAGCCATCATCACCGCTACGGGCGCTTTCAGGCCCGTCCATTGCTCAAAGGACTCCGCTCCTACATAGACCAGCATTGCCAGGCCCCCAAGGGTCTGAGCGCCAGCCTTCTTTGCCTCCATGAGCAGCGGCGTGTCCGGTGGGTTGTAGACAATGTCATAGACGAGGGCTGTAGATGGTATTGCGGCCGCTATCAGGGGCACAGAGCCGCCAACCCCGCTCATTCCAAGCGTCGTGCTGTTGACAATGAGGTCGGCTCCCGCCGCCGCCTCAGCCACAGCCTTCCCTTCAAACGGTACCGCACCAATTTCGGCAACAAGGCCCGAAGCAACTCCCCCAACCTCAATAGCCTTTGCGACTGTGCGGTTGGCTATAACCAGCGAAGCGATACCCTCCCGGGCGAGTCCCAACACAATCGCCCGTGCGGCCCCTCCCGCTCCCAGAAGTAGCACTCGCTTGCCCTTCAGATCGGTTCCAGCGTCCTCCTTCAAAGCACGCACGAACCCGGTAACGTCCGTGTTGAAGGCGGCCAACGTGCCGCCTTCATTGGCGAGGACGTTGCATGCACCCAGAGCTCGAACGTCGTCGGTGATGGTATCAACGAATTCGAGCGTTGCTTGTTTGTGCGGGACGGTGACCTGGGCCCCCATGACCTCTGAGTCCCGAATTGAAGCAATGCGGTTAGCCAAATCTTCGGGCTGTGTCTCCCAGTACTCGTACCGGGCGTCCAGGCCGTGATAGTCGAAGGCCGCCTGCTGCAAGGCTGGCGACACAGAGTGAGCAACGGGAAATCCAATGAGTCCGGCAAGTTTGGTCATGAACCCTCCTTGGCGGCTGCAAAGGGTTGTGAGTTACTTGGGCCGCCAGATAACACGCCGTCTGGAAATGGTCGCTTCCGGATTCCGGCCTTCGCCGGAAAGACTGAATCCCATCAGTCATTTGAGGCCTGTTGCAAAAAGCATCTGCCTATGAAGGCTGTGCGTCCAGCCAACCCTGCAGAATGATGGCCGCGGCAGCAGCATCAACTCGCCCCTTCTGTCGCGAAGGCTGAATGCCGGCCTGCCGCAGCCGTCGTTCAGCCTCTGCCGTCGAATAGCGCTCGTCCCAAGTGGCGACAGGTACGGAGCAATCGCTCGACAACCGCCGAATGAAACCCTGGACCAACTTGGCCTGAGGCCCCTCGTCCCCGCTCAGGGAGATTGGCAGCCCGACGATGATGTTCTCTACCTCGTGCTCGCCGGCCAGCCGCACGACTTCAGCGATGTCGTTTTTCAGGGAAGTACGTTGAATGGTCGTGAGAGGGGTCGCCATAAAGCCCAGGGGATCGCTGAGAGCCACGCCAATACGCCGGTCCCCTACGTCCAACCCAAGGGACCTCAGGAGCCCAACTCTCTTTCCACAATGCGGGACACCACGGCCAGGGCATCTTCCAGCTTATCAGGAAGGCGTCCTCCGGCCTGGGCCATTTCCGGCTTGCCGCCGCCGCCACCGCCCATTTCGGCAGCCGCCTCTTTGATCATGTTGCCTGCATGAAGGCCCCGCTCAACCAGGTCGCGGGTCACAAAGCAAATAAGAAAGGGTCGCCCGTCATTGATGGTGCCCAGCGCAATAACACCAGACCCCATCTTATCTCGGAGGCGATCACCCATCTCCCGCAGTGCGTCTGGGCTGGACTCCGGCACTTGTCCCACAAGCACCCTGACCCCAGCTACTTCCCGCGCTTGTTCCAGCATGTCGCCGGATCGGAGCCGGACCAGTTCCCGTTCCAGAGCGTCGCCCCGCCTGCGCTCCCGATCAAGCGCCTCAGTAACCGCCTCAGTCCTCGACTGGATATCGGCCACGGGGGATTGGAGTACACGGGCCAACGACTCCATAGTTTCAGTCTGTCGGCGAACAAGGTCTTCCGCAGCCCTGCCTGTGACAGCCTCGATCCGCCGCATACCGGACCCGATGCTCCCATCAGACACAATGTGCAGCAGCCCTATCTCGCCGGTGCCGTCCACATGTGTGCCGCCGCAGACCTCCAAGCTAAGGCCATCGACCCCCACCATGCGCACTCTATCGCCGTACTTGTCACCAAAGAACGCCAGTGCGCCCTTGGCAAGGGCGTCGACGTAGGTTGTCTCTTGTTTGTGCACGGAAACGTTGTCCCGCAGCTTCTCGTTTACCAGCCGTTCTATCTCACTAAGTTCGTCGCGGCTGACTGCCTGCATGTACGTGTAGTCAAAGCGCAGCCGGTCCGGGCTCACCAAGGACCCGGCCTGCCGGACGTTGCTACCCAGTTTCTGCCGCAATGCAGCGTGGAGCATGTGGGTGGCCGTGTGATTGCGGGCGACGTCCCGACGGCGGACGGCGTCAACGCTCGCTTGAACCTCCTCCCCCACAGCAACAGACCCTTCTACAGCTTCTGCCGTATGCACAATGACGCCAGTCGCTGGCGACTGCGTGTCAGTCACCCTCACCCGCCCCGCTGGGCCGATTATGGCGCCTTGATCCCCTACCTGGCCTCCGCCTTCTGCGTAGAAAGGCGTCTGCCGCAGCACGACCTGTACCCGATCCCCGGCCAATGCCTTCTCTACAGGTAGGCCGTCCTTGAGTAACGCAATGACGCTCGAAGTCGCCTCCAGGTTTTCGTACCCAACAAACACGACATCGCCAATGCCTAAGCTTTCATAGACAGATGCATCACCCTGACCTCCGCCGAAGCGGGCAGCGGCCCTGCCCCGTTCACGTTGATCCTTCATGGCCCGCTCGAAGCCTTCTAGGTCAACTCCTATGCCATGCTCTCTAGCGATTTCTTCGAGGAGGTCAATTGGAAAGCCGTAAGTGTCATACAGAGCGAAAGCTTCGCGCGCCGTTATGACAGATGGCCACAATGTCAGGAAACGAACGTGCTCGTCTAGGTCCTTGGGACCTAAACCCTCCGACTCGTCGTCCCCTTCGAGGGATTCCAGAACACAATGAAGCCTCTCCACGACAATCTCAGAAGCGATCTCTTCCCCCATATCTTCGCCGCCTACAAACCCATATTGCTCGAGGATTCCGCTCGTATTCTCCGCCCCAGGATTCCGCTCCACAACGAATGGGATAACTTCGCTAAGCGCTCCGCCATGCCTTTCGCGATACCGAATCATACCTTCTAGGAGCCCCAGGCCATTGTTGTATGCTCTTTCAAACCCTTCCGACTCTCGGCCCAAAGTATCAAAAACGAGCGTCCGAGCAACGGTCAACTCTGGGTACTGGGCGGCCATATCGTCGATAACCGTCTCAGCCACACGGCTAAGAAACTCGCCCTCAAGGCCCAGCTTCCGGCCGTAGCGTAGCGCCCGGCGGATCACCTTTCGTAGAACGTAGCCACGGCCTTCGTTACCGGGTACGACTCCGTCAGAGATAAGAAAGGCTGCGCTTCGGCTGTGCTCTGCCACAACCCTTAAGGCGAAGTCCGTATCAGGGTCGCGCCCGTATTCACGGCCTGAAAGCTCGACTACCCGCTGGATGAAGGGCTGGAAGAGGTCGGTCTCGTAGATGTTGTCTTTTCCCTGAAGGACGGCTGTCAGCCTTTCGAGGCCCATGCCGGTGTCAATGTTTGGCGCTGGAAGGTCCGTCTTCCTGCCCTGCAGGTCCTGGTTGAACTGCATGAAGACAAGGTTCCATACCTCAACGAATCGACCATGCTCGCAGTTCGAGGGGTTGCAACCATCGTTGCACTCCGGGGTTGGGCCGAACTCATAGTGCAACTCACTACAGGGGCCGCAAGGGCCCTGGTCTCCGGCAGGACCCCAGTAGTTGTCCTTTTCGTCGCCGCGGGAGATCCGCTCCTCAGGAACCCAAGCCTTCCATAACTCAGCGGCTTCGTCATCCTCCCGAAACACGGTCGCCCAAAGTCGTTCGGGGGGAATGCCGTACTCTTCAGTGAGGCAGCGCCAAGCGAACTCTATGGCGCCTTCCTTGAAATAATCGCCAACGCTGAAGTTGCCCAGCATCTCGAAAAAGGTGAGGTGCGTCGTGTCTCCTACTTCATCAATGTCGCCAGTGCGGAAGCACTTCTGGGTCGTGGTCATGCGACGGTTCGGGGGCGTCAACTCACCCAAAAAATAAGGCTTGAACTGGACCATGCCGGCGCTGGTAAAAAGAAGGGTCGGATCGCCGGCAGGGACAAGGGATGCGCTGGGCATTTCCAGATGTCCCCGGGCGACGAAGAAGTCGCGGAAGCGGCGGCGGATTTCGTTTCCGGTCACGTCGTGGCTGGTCACTGGTAGGAAGTCCAAGGGGAAATTACGACGCCTGGCAGGTGCCCGGCATTGACGGTCGCGGCCCCAAGGTAACTTTAGGCACAGCCTGGATAGGTGTCAACGCGGGGCCTAGGGTCAGTGGCGCTATTAACAGCCGACGCTAAAAGTTAGACGTTGTCCACTAGACCGCGAAGGGCCTTGCCTATGAGGTACGCCAGCCCGGACGCCGCCCCTCCGACCGCTAGGGTCTGCAGCCCGGCCACAAGCCAGTGCTCCAGCACAAACCGGCTCTTCAGCGCCCCGATGGTGACGAAAGCGATACCGGTCATGGCAGCACTCCAAAGGAACGGCCGGGGCAAGCTCCCCGGGGACGACACCTCGAAGATAAAGGCAATTAGGGGCAGAGCGCCTGCAGCCACAAAGGCCCCGAATGTGGCAAAACCGGCCCGCATTGGCGCCGGACCTTCCAATGTGAGACCCATTTCCTCCATGAGCATTGTATTGATCCACCGCTCTTGATCCGACGTGATGATCTCAACCGCCCGCTCCAGATCCTCTCCCTCAAACCCCTTGGCAGAGAATATCTGGCGCACCTCTTCACGCTCTCCCTCAGGGACGGTGAGCACCTCATTGGTCTCAAGCTCCCTGGCAGCTTCCCTCAGCTGGTTCTCCGCCCTGGTTCCCAAAAAGTTGCTGATGGCCATGCTGAAGCCGTCAGCTATGAGGTTGGCCACTCCCAGCACGATGATGATGCTTGGGGCCAAGCCTGCGCCCGCAACACCGGATACGACCGCGAAGGTGGTAACCGCTCCGTCAATGCCGCCGTACACGAAATCGCGCAGGTAGCTGTGCCCAGGGCCAGCCTGCAGACGACGACGGATGGCTGCAGGGGTGTGGGCGGCCCCTACGCTTGGTTGGTATTCGTCTGGAGTTGCTCTCATGATCTTCTCAGCGCCTCAACGGGTCGATCAAAATCGATTTCAGTCACATGCAACCGTACAGGGCCTTCCCATCCAAGTCCATCTGTTCGTGTCGAATTCAGCCACCCAAAGTACTCGAGTTTCGCAAGACGAAATCCAGTTCCAATGGTAACTAACACAGGCGCTGAACGATGAGCAGAAATGGCAAGTGCCGGTGAAGGAAGCTGGAGCTCCGGCTCCCCCGCGAACCCATGCTATAATGACGCTCATCCAAATCCTTACACGCTCGTTTCTGGCCCGAAAAGCGCTCGGCAGAGCCTAGGGGGGGAACCATGGCGGGCACCAACGGGTTTCCTGACCAGCGCGTCGCCCAATTGATTGAACTATGCGAGGACATGTTCCGCACCAGGAAGATGATCCTCGCTTCCAACCGCGGCCCCGTGGACTACGTCGTTGACGCCGAGGGTAAGCTCCAAGCCAAGCGAGGCAGCGGCGGCGTTGTCACCGCTCTCAGCGCCCTCACTAAGTACGTCGACTTCACCTGGATCGCCAGCGCTATGGGTGAAGGAGACCGCAGGGCCGCCCAAGCTTCTTCAGACGAGGTGGTTCCGCTTTCCGGCCAGAGAGTGCAGACCAAATTCGTGGTCACCCCTCGACGCATGTACCACCGCTTCTACAACGTGATTTGTAATCCGCTGCTCTGGTTCCTGCAGCACTACATGTGGAACATACCCCACAGCCCCAACATTGATACCGCTGTCTATGACGCCTGGGAGCATGGCTACGTACCCGTAAACCTCGCCTTCGCCAGGGAAATCGCCAAAGAAGCTGACCGGTCGGGACAGCAATGCTATGTGATGATCCATGACTACCAGCTTTACCTAGCTCCTGACTATGTGAGAAAGCTGGTGCCTAACGCCGTTATCTCTCATTTCAGCCACATCCCCTGGCCAACATCCACCTATTGGCAACTGCTTCCCAAGGAGATGCGCACGGCGATCGTTAAAAGCCTTTGTTCCTGCGACATCCTTGGGTTTCAGACTCAGCGAGACGTGCGGCGCTTCCTTCATACTTGCGAGGACTTCTTGGACGGAGTCCACGTGGACCACGACAAACAAACGATGCTCTTCCAGGGCCACAATACGCAGGTCCGCTCTTACCCCATTTCCATTGACGTGGCAGAGGTCCGCCGGATCGCTACGTCTACTCGAGCGCAGGAATACGAGCGAAACATCGCCCGTCTGTGCAACAAGCACACCATCATGAGGGTGGACAGATCTGAGCCAAGCAAGAACATCCTTCGAGGTTTCCGGGCCTTTGAATTGCTTTTGGAGCGTCACCCTGAGCTGCGGGGCGAGGTGAACTTCATAGCCTTCATCGTCCCTTCTAGAACGCATATATCTCAGTACAAGCGCTACCAGCGAGATGTTGAAGAGATCGTGGAGCGGATCAACGCTGCTTACGGCACTCCGGACTGGCAACCCATAACCATGTTCTTGGAGAACAACTACGTTCAGGCTCTGGCGGGGATGCGTCTCTACGACGTGCTACTGGTGAATCCCGTCATCGATGGGATGAACTTGGTTGCCAAGGAAGGTCCAGTAGTCAACACGAAAGCCGGAGTTCTCGTTCTTTCCGAAACCGTAGGGGCCCAGGAGCAGCTTGCAGAGGGGGCTCTTTCGGTAGCGCCTGCAGACATCTTCGGAACATCCAAGGCACTCTATGAAGCGCTCACCATGCCGCAGGAGGAGCGCCAGCGTAGGTCAGACATACTGACAGAAGTCATAGAAAGCGCTGATGTTATCGACTGGCTTACCCGGCAAATGATGGACCTGCGAAACATCGTTGACCTATCCCCTTTCGAGGCCTCGGCTCTCCTCCGCCAGCCAGGCGTAGAAACGACAGACCTCGTCCACTGAAGCCAGTGTGTAGTCGCAGGCTTCAAGCAGCCCTGGAGGAGTCTCAGCCCCTCCCAGTACACCGACACCAATCCCGTCAAACCCCTTTCCCCTGAGCTCTCTCAAGGCCGTCATGGCCTCAACGTCGGTCCGGTCATCTCCAAGGTAAATGCCCGCGTTGAGGCCAAACTCGGCTATAAGCTCCCTCAGTGCCGTTCCCTTACTGAGCTCCACCGGGGGCTTCACTTCGATAAGCATCTTGCCGGCGTGGACCGCCAGCCGACGCGCCCCTAGGGATTTCGCTATGGCCTCGCGTAGTCGCCGCTCTGCCCCCACAGGGTCAGAAGCCAGGCGGTAGTGAAAGGCTACGACCACGCCCTTGTCTTCTACGGCGATGCCATCGTCGATCAAGCTATCCTTGATCTCCTCAAGAGCTTGGCGCACTTCAGCGTAGTAGGCCTGCGCCCCAGGCGCCACGTCTGAATGATTATCCCGCCAGCGCTCCATCCCATGATTGGCCACATAGACCATCCCATCGACGGTCAGCATGCGGCGCAAGTCTTCCATGGAGCGTCCCGAAACAGCGGCAACCAAGAGAAACCTGCCGACCATAGACCTAAGCGACTCAGCACAAGCCGGTTCAACTATGGCGGCATCGGGTGTGCGGGATGTAGGAGCAATGGTGCCATCAACGTCAGTAAAGAGACCGAAGGACTGCGCCCTCAGTAGCTCCCTAACTCGATCCAGATTCTCTAAGAGGCTTGGACGCTCTGGGACGGTCATTCAGGACGCCGCCAGAGAACAGCCCCGTCCCTCACCGTAGCGAAAGTGTGCAGCTTGAGGCTGCCTTTCACCATGTTACCAGCGGCATCCTGCCAGGTGTGATCGCCTTCGTCGCGGTCGAAGACGGCGGCATCACCCGCCATGCCAACCCGCAACGAACCGATCTCATCAGCCAAGCCCAATATCTGGGCGGGGCTAGCCGTAGTAGCAGCCACTGCATCGTCCAGCGAGAGCCCTAGGGCTACGAATTTGCCAATCAAGTCGTTCAGTTGATACAGCACTCGTTCGGCGGGTCCATGGTGGATATCGGTGCTGATCGTGGTCGGCGGAAACCCTTGAGCCAATGCTTCCCGCACGATGCCGATGTCGCAGTGAATCCCAGCATGGGCCACGTCCATCACGACACCACGGTCCATCGCAGCCCGCACCTCGGGCCGGACCTTGCCCTGGGCGTCGAGGATGTGTTCCTGGTTCCCGTTGTACACGTGGGTAACCACATCGCCGGACCCCATAACATCCAGGATCTCAGGTAGGGGAATAGGAGGGTTGCTCACATGGACCATGAGCCGCGTCTTGCTCTGGTCTGCCGCGGCACGGGCCTGGCGAAGCACTTGCTGGGCATCCCAATAGGCAATGGAGTTTATAAACATGCGCACCTTGACGCCTACGGCGAAGCCTGGATTATCCAGGACATGTTGAGCCGTTCTATCGACATCGATGACGCGTGTGTCGTGAAGTTCTCCCTTCAGCACCTGGCTCGTGACCAGACCGATGGCGCCTATGTGCAGAAAGGCGAGCATGCGCAGGCCGCTGGCAGGTGCAACGTAGTCCCTGAGGGCCCCGTAGTTAGCCCACCCTGCGCTCCCGGCGTCGACAACCGTTGTGACACCAGCCGGAAGGGCGCTCCGCCTTGCGTCCACCGACAACGCCCCATTTCCATGGTAGTAGTGCCCATGTACGTCAATGAGTCCGGGAGTAACCAGCTTGCCCTTGGCATCCAGCACGTCTAACGCAAGGTCGCCGGCAATGTGCTCGGCAACTTCAGCTACCCTGCCTCCTGAGAAGGCGACGTCCCTGAGTAGGTGGATTCCCTGGCCGGGATCCAAGAGCGTGCCGCCCTTGAGCAGCAGATCGAACTTCTGTGGAGCCTGCGTCATGGCCTACCGCCTCACCCGGGTGAGTCTTCTGGCATTCGAGTAGCCGCCTCAGTTTCCTCTCCCATCGAATGCGGCGTGTCCTCGCCCATGCCCTGCAAGGCATGGGCCTGTTCGTTTTCGGAGGCTTCCATAACCATCCCCACGCATGGGGTGAGCAAGCTAGAAAGCTCTCGAAGCACATCGGCAATCTATTCTAAACCAAATGCTATTAGCCCGACGGCACCTTGCGGGTAGGGGTCCAAGCCGAAGAAACAATGACGCCCTCACCTTGAGGCCCAGCGTTCCGCAATCGAGGTTGGAGAATACCCCGAGATTTCTACAGGAGCAGTACCGCTAAACCTCTTTTCTACCGGCTCCATCTGGATATACCAGTTTGCGCACCGGGTAATTGATCTCGATGCTCTCCTCGGCAAAACGAGCATGGAGACGCTTGATCAGCTCATTGGTAACTACAAAGCTGCCTATTCTGTCCTCAGCCTGAAGGAAGATCCAAAACCCAATATTAGAGTCACCGAAACTATCGTAGCCAAACCAGGGATCCTCTGTACTCACTGCTCCAGGGACTTCCTGCAGCACTTCACGGGCCACTTCAAGGCTCACTCGCTCCACCTTTGCAAGATCGCTGCTATAGCTTACGCCGCAGGTGACCAAGACGTTCAGGGCTGGATCTGGACCCTGGTAGTTCATAACGATCGTATCGGCCACGATTGAGTTGGGGATAATCACTAGATTATTTAGCCAGGTTCGGATCTTAGTGCTGCGCCAGCCGATATCAATCACATAACCAGCCGGGCCTCCTTGCAGCTCAATGTAGTCTCCGGGGTGAATGGCAGTGTCGGTGAGGACATATGTGCCAGCGAAGAAGTTGCTCAAGGTAGGCTGCAACGCAAGAGCCACGGCCAAGCCAGTGATGCCCAGGCCTCCCAAGAGAGGGGTAATTGAAACCCCCAGAGTATCCAAAGCTATAAGGGCAGCAAGACCATAGATGACTACCAATACGATGCGACGTAAGATTGGCACCATTCTGTCATCGGCTTGGGTCGCAGTCCGGGGCGCCACTGTTCTGATATACCAACTGGCCGCCACGCTGGCGATGTTGGCCAGTACACGAGCCACTAAGAGCACCGATAGTAAGGTCCAAGCCCTGGTAAACGTGGTTTGCCAGGACTCTAGATCAGGTAGGGCTCTAAGGGCGAGCACGATGCCCAAAAATGCAAGAAATAGGACCGCTGAGTTGCTTAGTCCCTTGATAGCCTCATAGGCAAGGCCCTCGGGGGCCCGCCGCCGTATACGACCGGCGCTGATTCGCAGAATCACATGTAAAGCGACGGCGGCTATTAAGAAGACAACGAATAGGGCCAAAGCTAGAAGGAGGTTTTCTGAAATGAAGTCGAGTGGCATATATAAACCTTCCGTTACATGACTACCATGAAGCCACATTGTAAGGCGCGATATGAGAACTAGGAACTACCGCGAATACGAGGAGTATCTGCAGCGCCGAGGTCCCGAGCCATGCAACATAGGCCGCTCAGAAGCTCGTGGCGCTTCAGCCGCTCGATGAGGGGGTCGTTGTTGCGGAGGATGAACCTGCGAGCAGCAGGGAAAGCGAAAAGGGACAGGGCTCCGGTCAGAAGCAGCCAGATCCAGGTGCTCAGAGAGAGGTCCGGCATTTTCCAGCTCCAGGGGCCAAAGGTTCAGAGGGCGCCTGGGTCGCGAGGCTAGTCGTCGTCCTCTTCGTATTCGTCTTCACCGCCGGTAATGAACCCTGCAGCCTGCGGGATGGTGGCGGAGTGCCGGCCGCCCCGTTGATGACTGGCTTTGCGGGGAAGGCTGTCGATGGCCTTCTTGAGGCCCTCAATCACGCCTGCCTCCGCCTTGGAAGTGTCGACGACGATACCAATGATATCTGCTCCGCGCAGGCCCTCAAGCTCACTCTTGGTCAGAGGACCGTTCCACGAAAGCAGCGCCGACTTTCCGGTGCCCCAGGCCAAGGTCAGGATATCCATAAGGCCCTTCACCGTAAGGGAGTCAGAGTCCCGGTCAGGAGCTATCAGCACTACATCCACCGGCAAGGCATCCACTGTGCGCCGCTGATCGACAGACAACTCGGTGCCCAGAACCAGGACGCGGCCTTGATCCTTTCGATCCAAAACGGACAGCGGCATCTTGTCAGGGTCAAAAACAATGAAGTCGCAGCCCGCCTCCTTCAGGGAATCGACGCCCTCGTTGCTTGCGCCATTAAGCCAGGCGCCCCACAAAAGGCCCTCACCCGGCGATTTGGCTGAAGCAGGGTCTTCGGCTCTAACTATGATGCCGTCGACGCCCAAGGACCCAAGACCCTTCGCCTTGCCAGCGTCCTTGGCCGACATAGAGGCAATGAGGAGCATGGAGGATGTGCGGGCTTGGGAAGACAGAGCCCCGAAGCCCAGGGGCTGTGGGTTGCCAGCCTGGATATGCTCCAACTTATCGATCAGTTTGCTCATGGGAACCGTCCGAGGAAAATAGAAGTGAATGGAGTCCGATATTCGACGACTCATGGTAACCGAACCTTGGAGGGCCCACAAGGAGCCAGAGACACTGACGACCAGCGTGCCCATGCTATAATGGCTAGGAATCCTCCCTCGTATCCCCGACCGATCGCCCTTCTCCCTGCCCGGTGGTGTAGAGGTAGCACGTCAGCCTTTGGAGCTGAAATCCCTGGTTCGATCCCAGGCCGGGCAGCCAGTCCGCAAAGCATCAAGAAGAGAGCCATTGGGCCGTGATGCCTTTCCCCGACCGGCGCTGAGTGTGGAGGCCAACGGTTTAGAAATGAGCATGCAATCCAATCTACCTGCGTCAAACAATAGCTCCTCAGAGGGATGGATACCGTTCAATCCAGGTCTCAATCCCGTTGAAGCGGGCAACGAGCACCCCTGGCGCTCCTCTAACGGGTCACTCATAGCAAACACGGAAGAACGCGTCGTCGTCCAGACTGACAACTTCGGCACCGTGCCCGTCTTTCTCGACACTAAAAAGGGAGAAACTCTTCTGAATCTGGCTGGGGAGTCTCGCCAGGCATCACCCCAGGCAATTGATAGGGCTGGTTTCTGGGAGTTGGTTATCTACGGCTCTTGCCTCTCAACCCGAACTCCTTGGCAGCATGTCAAGCAGGCACCTAGCAGCAGCAACCTTGTGTTTGAACGGCGCACCGGATCGATTACATACTCGCCAGAGCCCCTTCTAGCCCCTCCGAAGCAAGAAGTCCCAACAGCGGAATTGCTTCAGAGGATTGGTGACCGCTTGGAATCGCTATGTCGCGACTACTGGAGCCTCGTGGGCGATGGCGAGATCCTTCTCCCCCTCAGTGGCGGTCTTGACAGCCGACTTCTGGCAGCTTATCTCGCCACAACAGGAGACCCCAGCCGCATTGTGGCGATGACATACGCCTTATCCCCTACCTCGAGGGAGGTGACGCTGGCGAGGGAGATCTGTCGCCGTCTGTCCATCAAGCGCCATATCATCCATCCAACCCCCCGCACTCTATTCAAGGATCAGATCCAGCCGTTTTGGGACTTTTTCGGAGGTTCCGTACCCCCAGCGCACGGCCATCTCCACTCCTTCCTCAAACAATATGTCGGAACTCGTCCTCCGCCCCTCCTGGTTTCCGGATTCTTTGCGGATGCGGTGGCGGGCTTCGCGGCAGGCCCATCAGACAAAGCACCAGCCCTATCGGACAGCGGAGTGTTTGGCCGCTTCCAAGCGGGCCTTGAGAAACTTCTCGTTGATAGCGAGACCAGCGACACTGTGATAAACGACTTGGAGACTGTCCATGGTGAGTGGCGCCAATCTGAGCTTCCAGTCGGCTTCGACGAATATATCTATCTAACCATTAGGCAGCCCAAGACATTTGCCCCACTCTTGTCTCTCTATCGGGACTGCTGTCCAGTAGCAATTCCCTTTGCCGATCCTGACTTGGCTCGCCTCTATTTGTCACTACCGCTAGGGGAACGCCGGCACAAGCTGGTTCAGCGCCATCTCATCTCAGCCCGGGCGCCTTCTGTTGAAGGCTTGGGGGACGTGTCATCGAGCGTAGCTAATGCGACTAGGCGCCAGCGGGCACAGGGATCTCTTCGCAAATGGACATCCAGGGCGTGCATCGCTCTGGCCATTCTGAGCGGCGACTCGATTCGGCCCACCACCCCTTATTGGACCGAGGACCTTTTTGGGGCGATGCGGAAAGAGGCAAGGCCGGCGCTCCTGGCGACCATCAAGGGGCTGGCCGCCCAAGGGATATTGTCTGCAGGACAGGCGCAGCGACTTCGCCCCAAGCCCAGAACAAGCCTTGATGCTAACTACGACGTCTGCCTTCTGGGTTTCTACCCACTTGCATCCTCGGCAATTTCATGAAAAGAAGGTCAGGAAGAATGATTTGGCTCAAAGACAGGCTGGATCTTCTGATAGCAGGTTGGGAGCAAGACCGATGTCTGGAGCAGGACCCACTCCCCCAGTTTCAAAACGCCAATGTGGATTCCGAGCCTCTGTCAAATACCCATTGGAAACTTCCAGAGGCGCCGACGATTTCCATGAGAGAGACAGTCATATTTGAACAGCAACAAGACATGGTTCAACCCGATGCGTAGGCTCCTGAGCGCGCTCAAGCAAAGGGCCCGCACCAATGGCCTGGTCCAGCACTTTATTCATCCCCTTAGGGTGCGGTCGGTCGAACGCCCATACCGGCGGCGGCGCGAGTATTACGCAAGGAAGAAAATCGTCCCCTCGCCATCGCTCCGGGATGCAAAGCACAAACGATCTATTGGCAATGTCCATACCTTTGCATTATTCCCTTCGGTCTCGTGGCACGAGACCCTGTTGCCTGAGCTAGCACTTCTGGGTCCGGTCGACAGATTCGATTATGCCGATCTGGTTAGGCTAGGCCATCGGCAACGCCATTCGGCGGAATTCCAGGAATTCCGCCGCCGAATCAACTCCGAAGCAATACAGGCCTTCGAAAGGGCCCACCAGAAGCAACCGGTAGACTGGCTCTTCGCCTATGCCCAAGGGAACCACATTTTGGCCTCGACCATCGAGACCATCCGCGAACGATACGGTGTGCCCTGCGTCAACATGTCCTTGGACGACAAGCAGTCCTGGGACATGGGAATGATAGGCGAACAGCGTCAGGGGTCCATTGGGCTCGTTTCAGCTTTTGACTTATGGTGGACATCTGCCAGGGTTACCGTGGACTGGGTCAACGCAGAGGGCGGCAGGGCGATATACCTGCCTGAAGGTTGTTCTCCTGAGACCTACTATCCAACAGACCAGCAATTCGATATTCCTGTCAGCTTCTTGGGCGCCAACTACGGGTCCCGGCCCAAAATGATCCATTTTCTGGGCAAGCATGGAATGCCGGTTCACATCTTCGGCCATGGTTGGAAGTCGACTGGTGGGCCTTCATGGGTGGAGGCCCCGGTAGACATATTCCGGAGAAGCCAGATAAACCTAGGCAACGGCGGCGTCCTTCACTCTGAGCGGATTACCAGCGTCAAGGGCAGGGACTTTGACATCCCCTCCACCGGGGGCGGACTGTATCTAACGACCTACAATGCCGACCTTGCCCAACACTTTCGTATTGGTGAGGAGATTCTCTGTTGGCACAGTCACGACGAAATGCTGGAACTGCTCCGCTATTACCTTCCCCGCCCTGATGAATGTCGGGAGATTGCCCACCGAGCCCGCCAACGTTGCCTCAGCGAGCACCGCTGGTCCCACCGGTATATCCGAATCCTACAAGAGCTGGGCATCTTGGATGAAGGCACCCAACCGCCTGCAATCGCGTCGGCATCCCTAGTTTCGCAGCCGGACCACACGCTCTAGAGATTCCGTGACCAAGCCATTTCCGCCATCACGATTCGGCACAGAGCCAGCACGCAAGCTTTACGGAAACATATGACCCTAGCTCCGTTCAATGATTATTCCAAGGGCGAGGAGCACCTCCCCGCTGTGCCAATCCGGACGCCGACGGCTGGCATCGTACGCCAGGGCGGCTCGCACGGGACCAGTGTTGAATTGAAGTCGTCTGAACGGGGGAGCGACCTTTGGCACTGAAAATGGTCATCGCCGGAGAGTGGCGGTGGGATATCTACGAGGAAGCCTTGGCGGCCGGGTTTCGGGCTAACGGCGTAGAGGTAATCCCTTTCAAGGCAGGGAATTACCTGGGCAGTGACCTCTTGTCGAGGATTGAGCGCAAGACGCTTTGGGGCCCGGCAACGGTTCGGCTTAACAAAGCTCTGCAACGAATCATCTCAGAATCCTCCCCTGATGTCCTGTTCTTGTGGAGGATGACCCATATCTTCAGGAGAACGCTGGCTACCCTCCTGAGGAAGTACCCCGGTCTCCGGGTGGTAACTTACAATAACGATAGCCCGTTCCAAGACGGCCGAGGCTGGAAGCAGTGGCGGCACTACATCCAAACAGCGCGTCTGGCTCACCTGAACTTTGTCTACCGCCCGTCTGACGTTTCATTGGCTCAGGAAGCGGGCATTCCCAATCCTAGGGTCCTGCTTCCCTATTACCTCAAAGAGGTTCACCGGCCTATAACAGAGATCCCTCCAGACTTCCAGAACGACGTGGTATTCGTGGGCCACTACGAAGATGACGGACGGGTGGAAACCTTGAACTACCTGGCTCGCAAGGGCGTCTCTGTGCGGATCTACGGTACCTTGTGGGAAAACGCCTCCCTTGAACCGGAACTGAAACGCATGCCTATCCATCCGGCCTACGGTGAGGACTATGTGCGGGCTCTTGCCGGAGCCAAGATAGCCTTGGTCTTCCTTTCAGGGAAGAACAGGGACGTGTACACGCGGCGCTGCTTCGAAATCCCAGCCTGTGGCACAGCTATGGTGGCGCCCCGCACTCCGGAGTTGGGAGCGTTGTACCGTGATGGCGTAGAGGCGGCCTACTTTAACTCGAAGGAAGAGCTGTTAATAGAAATACAACGGCTCTTGGAAGACGACAGGAAGCGTGATCAGATCGCCAAGGCGGGCCTTGCCCGTTGTCTAGGGGATGGCCACAGCAACATAGATCGAGGCGAGCAAGTCATTAGGGCCCTAAAGGAGGATATCTTCTGAGGGACCAGACCCGCAGCGGATGACGGCCGAACACCGATGGACAAACAGAGAAGCCGGTCTACCTAAAATGTGCCCGCTTTGGTATCCTACTCCCATTGCCTAGATTGGGACTAACCAGAGAGGCAGAGGAAACCTGCCGCCGGAATAGGCGGCGGGCGGCGCAAATGGATATCGAGAAAGCCCGCGGTGCCCCTATGTCAGCAGGACAGATGCAAAACGAACCCTTGTCACCGCAATTGGAGCATATCCCTGAAGAAAAGGTGAGCACGTCCCGACAGCAGCCGAAATCGCTGCCATTGACATTCTTACACAACACCGCCGCCCCGTATCAGGTTGAGTTCTTCAACGCTCTGGCTGCCAGTGAAGAGGGGAAATCGCTCCAAGTTTATTACTGCCAACTCCGGCACCACAATAGACCGTGGAAGGCGGCGCTAGTACACCAGTACGCGTACGAAGTCCTAAGGGGTCTCCACTTCTCCCTCCTCAAACGCACCAACGTATACCACTTCAATCCCGGAATCGTCACGCGATTGCTCAGAAGAGGACGTCGGAACCTCTGGATTATCTGCGGCTATAGCGACCTCACTAACCAGATTGCGATGGTTTGGAGGACGATCCTCAGGCAACCCTGGATCATGCTCACGGAGGAACCTGAGAGGAGCTCCAGGAGGTCACCCCTGCGGAACCTTATTCGTTGGGCTCTCCTTTTTCTTATTAAGAGGGGGAGCTCTGGGGTTATCGCCTTTGGGGCCCGCAGTGCCAAGGATTATTTCGATGAGCAGATGAAAGGATCAATTCCTGTTGAAGCGTTGCCGCAATACCTGGACGTCAGTCCCTACCTGCGAATCGGCAAAGCCCGCATAGAGCGACATCAGCGCGACGGCGCACCGGCGACAGTGAACTTTTTCTACGCTGGCCAGGTGGAGTCCTTCTCAGGAGTAGATACCCTTGTGACAGCCTTCAATCAGATCGCTCGCAATTCTTCAACCGTCAGGCTACACATAGTCGGCAGCGGCTCCGCTCTCAATCACGTTCAACAAATGGTTGACCCACTAGTGGAAGACAGGATTACCTTCCACGGAACGAAAGAATGGAACGAGATGCCCGCCCTATACGAGATAGCTGACGTTTTCGTGCATCCGTCTAGGGGACAAGGCTGGGGCATGGTGGTCAACGAGGCGCTAGCATCAGGGCTCCCCTTAGTGGCCAGCGAAGAGAGCGGCGCCGCCAGGGAGTTGGTCAAGACTGGAGACGTAGGTTTTCTCATCAACCCCGAGGACATAGGAGCTATGTACGAGAGCATGAAGTTCTTCGCTGACAATCCCGAAGAGATCGTCACATTTGCCGAAAGAGCCTACGAAACAGGCAAGGGTCTTGACATTTCCGTAGGCGTCAGGAGATTTCTTGACATTGTCAGCGATGCAGTCCCAAGCCAGCCAGCCCCCCTCCAGGCACAATAAGGAGCCCTCCCAAGGCAGGAGCACCATGGAAATATTGATAACTGGCGGTGTAGGGTTCATTGGCGCCAACCTAGCGGCCCACATGATCAAGCAAGGCCACTCTGTAACGCTGCTCGACAACTTTCATCGCTCCGGCGTCCGATCCAACCTGGACTGGCTCCGAGAAGTATTCGATGACTCGTTCGCCTTCGTGGAGGGCGACGTACGGGATGAAGAGACCGTTACGAGGTGCATAGAGGGAAAGGAAGCGGTGTACCATCTTGCGGCCCAGGTTGCGGTGACGAGTTCCATCCAGGACCCTAGAGAAGATTTTGCCATCAACGCTTTCGGTACTCTGAACGTGCTAGAAGCGGTTCGTAAAGCGGCCAAATGCCCAATCCTTATCTACACTTCTACCAACAAGGTATACGGGGCTATGGAGGACCTGCGCATAGGAGAAGAGGAAGACTGTTATAAATACTTGGATCTTCCCTTCGGTATCCCGGAATCATTCCCACTTGATTTCCACTCCCCCTACGGATGCTCCAAGGGTTCTGCAGACCAGTATGTGCGAGACTACGCCCGCATTTATGACCTTCCGGCTATCGTTTTTCGGCAGTCATGCATCTATGGGCCTCGCCAATTTGGAATGGTGGATCAAGGATGGCTGGCCCATTTCGTTATATCAATCGTTAACGACAGGCCCATCGCAATCTATGGGGATGGTAAGCAGGTTCGGGACTTGCTTCACATTGATGATTTAGTCCGGGCGATGGATTGGGCGACCCAAAATATCGACGCTACTCATGGCCAGGTATACAACATAGGGGGCGGCCCGAGCACAGCCATGTCGGTGTGGGCACAGGTGGGACCTATACTGGAAAACCTGGCAGGCCGGGAGCTATCCATCGCGTACGACGATTGGCGTCCCGGGGATCAGCGAGTATACGTAAGCGACATCCGGAAGGCCGAGGCAGACTTCCAATGGAGCCCGGAGATTATGCCAAAGGAAGGACTCGAGCATTTGTGGGAATGGGTAACTGCTAATAGGCCGCTATTTCACTTATGATTATGCTCGCGAGGCGAGAACACGTGTCGTCTGGGGCTTGGGCGCCTTGTGAGGGGATCCGCGGAGCGTCTCCGACCCCCCGGGCATGGCTTCCTGTGCTGTAGCAAGACCCCTAACTGGCCCCAATACAGCATGCTCTGGGCCGGACGAACCTTAGTTTGGCGCCTTCCCCGCCTCTTCAGTAGAGAAGCCGCTTGATTTTCCGCCGATGCATGCGAGGACGGAGCCATTGCCTCGTCCATGCACCCAGTGATCTAAAGCCTTACGGCGTGGTCGCCATAGAAACTTCGGCCCATGGCCTGCCCGTCATCGGCACCAATATGTGCGGGGCAATAGTGGATCGAATCGTCGAAGGGGAGAACGGCTTCATTCTCCTGCGCCAGCCGTTGGTGAGACGTTGGCAACATCCATGCGCATGTTAGCTGAAGACCCCATCCGGCGGCAGTCGATGGGATTAGCTGCTCGCAGGTCCGCAGAAGCATGGCAGGTGGATCGAGGAGTGGCTATGATCAAGGCGTTTATGGAGACCTCTTGATCATAGCCCTAGCCATCTGCCTGCAAAACTCCAACCTACTCCAGCGGGGACTAGGCTACGGCCACATCGCCCCGGATGCCCGTTCCGTGATGAGGCCTGTCTCTCCAAGGGCCAACTGGGGAATTCCAACCATGAGCCCTACGGAGCATACTGAGGTGCAATGAAATTCGGTTTCACACATCTAAGCATCGTGCTATGGCTGGGTTCCGGGTTCCTGGCAAAAAGCCATTGGGCTGCGGCGTCCTTCGACAACCCAATATGGTTACTCAGTTGGATAATGGCCGCAGGTGGCATTGGCCTTGCCATTCTCATCGGGTCACCTCCATCAACCAGGCTTAAACTTCGCCCCACCGAACGCTTGGCGATTCTGAGCATTGTGACCGCAATACTTGCCGCCTGGTTGATGGGACTCGGCGACGGAAGTCTGATCCATCAAACCATGATGCCCATTTCGATGCTTTCATCTATTTGGTACGGATTATGGTGGTTCCCCAGGATGGTGAAACAGAGCGGGCGGCTTGCTGAGTTTCCTTTTACCGTCTACCTAGTCATGGCGCTTTCACTGGTGGTGCTGAGTCCGGCATTCGTGGACGTCCGCGTCGCTCTGGATTCAACCGTAAGAGAAAATTGGTTGTACTTTGGAACCACAGACGCGGGTTTGATTGGTGCAACCGCCTTCGCGGTGGCTTCCGGCTCACTTTTGCGAAAACGATTCTTTGGGCTGCGTTCCCTGGCTTTTCTTCTGGCGGTGCTGCTTGTCGTTACCCCCTGGGTGCGAGCGGGCTTGGCAGCCGCGGTTCTTGGCAGCCGCGGTTGTGGTAACAGGGCTAATGATGCTGCGAGTTGCCTCTTACGGTCCCAAGAGGCGGGGAACCATGGCGATACAGGCAACGATACTAGTCCCGGTAACCATTTTGGCGGTCTTGTTCCTTGGCGGACAGGGCATATCAGGCATATCTGAGAAGATATTTCCAGAAGCGCGAAGCAACGCAGTTGAGTTTCGCGAAGTGGCGTGGAACCATTTCAGTGATTCCCTACGTGAAGAACCTTTCTCGTTAGAGGGCAGAGGTCTAGGTTACAAGTGGACCACAGCAGGTTCATACACAATATGGAATGACCCCCATAGTACATGGGCCGGTCTCTGGGAAGCCGGAAGAATCCTAACGCTTGGACTGTTCGCGATCGGCTTGACTCTACTACTGGGTAACGTTTTCAAGGGGAGCACCAGTATCCCCGGATTTCGTGCCGTACTGGTTGTTGCCACGACCCTAACAGTAAGCTTTGCCGCCTCGGCCTTGATTTCCGCCACCAGTCCAGCTGACCGATTGTTCTGGATCGCCCTTGGGTTGCTCATAGTGGAGGCTCGCGGAAGTGTGCCCGCCGCAGCCGCCCAAGTAGTTTCCAGTGCCCAGCGATTGCACCAGGGAGTGTGATTCAGACACGCCGAGTCACGAGGTCTTGCCCGAACCACGGCTATTTGGCCTAACCGTTCTCAGTAGAACAACGAACCCAACAACCTTTCCTCCAAATGGCCAACTCCACTGAAATGAATAACCAAAGCACTAGATCTTTGAACCTTGTAATGGGATCGGGCTCTCTTTACGCGAAAAGCAGCGGGCCCTACCTTGCTGTTAAGGGGCTGGCAGACACCCTTGGTCGACTAGGGCACGAAGTGACGGTCATCGGCACGCGGGACCGTTGGAGGTCTCCCCAACCCTCTGAATACGGATCAGCGCGAGCGATGGCCTTCGGTCAGGTCGGGCCCTACTCGCTCCACTATGCTCCTGGGCTTGGCCGTTGGCTTGATCGGGCGGCCCTGCCGGCGGACATCGTGTCTCTCTACGGACTATGGCTTCATAGCAATCATCGATTGGCGAAATGGGCGGTTGGCAGGAACACCCCTTATCTCATCGCTCCCTCCGGGAATCTGAGCCCTGTAGCACTCAACATATCGAGGTGGAAAAAAAAGCTGAGCTATCACTGGTTTGGCCGTGATTTGTTGGCCCGCGTTTCGGTCTTTCAGGCGTTGGCGCCTGGCGAGGTTGACGATATCCGTAGTTACGGTCTGAAACAACCGATAGTCCTCATTCCAAATGGTGTTGACGTGCGAGAGCATCCCGAGGCTGAGGAGAAGGCCAACGCCATCCGGGCCCGCTTCGATTCCGAAAAAATCCTTCTTTTCTTAGGACGTCTACATCCTATCAAAGGCATAGACATGCTTCTCACCGCCTGGTCCGCATTGGGCAGGGCCAAAGAAGGTTGGCGCCTAGCCATCGCTGGACCGGACAACGGGAGCCACAAAGCCCAACTCGAAGCCATGGTCCGTGAACTCAACATTGGAGAGAGCGTAACCTTTGTTGGGCCGCAACACGGCGAGGACAAGGCTGCGTGGTTTATGGCTTCAGATCTCTTTGTTCTCCCCTCTCGAAGCGAAGGATTCGCCATGACACCTTTGGAAGCACTGTCCTTTGGAAAGCCTCTATTGCTGACCACTGCCTGCGATTTCCCTCAAGCTCGTCTCGCAGGGGCGGCACTGGAGGTCGAGCCGACTGCTACGGCGATTCGGCAAGGGCTGCAGGACGCGCTGTCCATGACAGATGATCAGCGGAGAGCTATGGGGGAAATTGGCTACCGGTTGGTTTGCAAACAGTTCAGCCAAGAGACCATCGCTCAGGAACTGACCAAGGTGTACCACTGGATGCGGGGGGAGGCTGCCGCACCCGACACGCTTGTATCGCCCTAGCCTCAAGCGACCAAGGGGCCTACTCAGTACTATCGCCAGGATGTGACCAGACACAAGGAAACATTCAACCTATGGTATTAGTCAGCAGCGGGCCATCTCCGAACTCCATACGACATTCGAACCCTCGACTTTCCAAAGATCCATGGAAACTTCCCTTAATCTTCCCTGCGACCTTACCGTGCCGGCGTACTCTTGCCCGCTTAAAGGGGCTGACCCCTACCCCTGCAGGCCCCGCAGAATCTTCTCCGCTGATACCGGAAGACTGAAGCAACGGAAACCGACAGCATCGGCAACGGCGTTGGCTATGAGGCCGGGCACCGCCGGAGTTGTTGTCTCCCCTACCCCTTTGCCTCCGTACGGAGTGTGCCCACTGGGCTCCACGATGTAGTCGACATCATGGGGCGGTATGTCCATGATGTTCGGCAGCTTATAGTCGCCCAGGTGAAGCGTCGTGACCTGTCCCTCGTCCATGACCAACTCCGACATCACACCGAACCCCAGGCCGTTGATCATCCCCCCTTCCACCTGTCCCCAAAATCCCACGGGGTTGATGATGACACCGGCGTCCACCACAGAGACCGTTTTGAGAATCTCAATTTGACCCGTCTCTCGGTCGACCTTCACCTCAGCCGCCTGGGTGCAGAAGGACGTGTACTCTTCAGCCGTAGCTTCGTAGCGGGCAGAAGCCTCCATCGACTCACCTATGTCAGCCTGGCGTTTAGCGATCTCTGCCAGAGTCACGCGCCGGTCTAGCGATCCCACAACGTGAAGGACGCCCTCTTCCAAGACAATGTCTTCGGCGGGGGCTTCCAACAGCGCAGAGGCCGACTCCAACAGCAAGTCCTTTAGCTGGCGCACTGCGAGCATGGCGGCGTGGCCGGCAACGTTGGTCGTGCGGCTGGCCCCCATGCCCGAATCAGGCACGAAGTTGTCAGTATCCACAGCCACTGCTTTGACATATTTGGGGTCCAGCCCTAACTCTTCAGCGACAATGAGCTGTTGAACGGTCAGGGTTCCGGCACCCATGTCGTAGACCTGGCTCTCGACCCGCACCGTGCCATCTGCTTCCACGACGACGCGGGCATTACTGTTTCCACCTCCGGTGCCGTGTTCGAACAGGACGATGCTGCGCCCAACATCGGGCTCTTTGGGGTTGCCCCAGCCGATCATCTCGGCGGCTCTGCGCAGGGTTTCCTCAGCACGAATGCCCAGCCATTGGTGACCAGTAGCGTTGGTGTCACCATCCCGCAGGACGTTCTTCAGCCGGAGCTCCAGCGGGTCCATGCCCAAGATTTCAGCGATAGCGTCGATATGCGATTCGACAGCGAAGTTGGCCTGTGGCGAGCCAGGAGCACGACAGGGGCCACAAGGCACCGTGTTGGTGTAAACGTTGTCGGTCTGCATCAAGGTATTGGGCAGATTGTAGGTCCCGCCCAACTGGTGGGCCGGGGCAAGAAACCCGCCAGGCTTGCAGGCAGCATAGGCCCCGCCATTGAACGTCGAGTCCGCCTGCCAAGCGACAATCGTCCCGTCCTTCTTCACACCCGCCTTGATCCAGATATAGCTCTCGTGGCGAGGATCAGCCGCCATCAACTCTTCAGCGTAAGTGAGAACCAGCTTGACCGGATGACCGGTCGCCTTGGCAGCCAGGTACGCCAGTGGCGCGTCCATGATCGTGCTTTTGCCGCCGAAGTCCCCGCCAATGTAGGTCACGTTCACGAGGATATCGCTGGCCTCAACGCCTACTGCCTCCGCCGTCCATTTTCGAAGGTTGTGAGGCTGCTTGCTGTGAGCCCAGATGTCCGCCCGGCCGTCCTCTCCTATGCGCACCACTACGGCGTGCGGCTCGATGTACCCTTGGTGCTCCACTGGCGTGTGGTAGGTATGCTCGACAATAAGGTCGGCCTCAGCAAAGCCCTTCTCGATATCGCCCTTGGCCCAATTCTTCCTGCCGTAGACATTGGGCGACACATCATCGGGGCGGGGGTCTTTCCAGAGATTGGGCGGAACTTCGTAAGACTGAAAATCGGGGTGGATCACGGGGGCACCGGCCAGCTTTGCCTCCAAGGGCTCGAAGACGGCGGGCATAGGCTCGTAGTCCACCTCAATGAGGCTCATGGCTTCCTCAGCGATGTCAGTGCTGTCAGCAACAACGACAGCCACTCTCTCCCCGAAAAAGCGGACCCGGTCTCGAGCCAGCAGCGGCAGGTCCTTAACATTCCGGCCTACCAGCACGTCCGGCACATCCTTGGCGGTTAGGACTGCATGAACCCCAGGAACCTGCCGCGCCTTTGCCGCATCAATGCTACGAATGCGAGCGTGGGCATGGGGGCTCCGCAGAATCTTGGCCCAAAGCATGCCTTCAAGCAGGACATCGGCGGTGTAACGGGCAGCGCCGGTAACCTTGTCGACCCCGTCAACCCGCTTGGTGGGTTTGCCAATGTAGCGAAATTGCGTTGCTGTCGTCATGTTCAAGTCCTCCGTTTGAGGAGCAGGGCTTCAATGCCAACGCCCTGTCTCTAAAGCTCAGATTTACCACGGGTATACTATGCGGTATCGGATTTATAGGAAAGCCTCAAAGTGGGCCAGAACGTCGCTATTGCAGGAGAGCCGGAGGGTTACCTCGGTCTTCTCGGTCCACTTCCCGAAGGCATTTCTTTAGCCGAGGCTCAGGATGAGCCCTTGGACTTCGCCCACACTTTCGTGACGGCCGGTTCAATAGCGTTCTGGGCAGACAAGATTTCTCCGCTCCGCTACGCTCCGGTCGAAATGACAAAGCAGTTCCAATCAGCTAGCCTATCTTGCAGAGGAAAATCGGAGAACCGACTATGACCATGCGCGAGCAGCTAGAAGATGACATAAAGCAGGCCATGCGTTCAGGCGATGCTGCGCGCCGGGATGTCCTGCGCTTCTTGAAGTCTGCCATACACTATGAAGAGATCGAGAAACACCAAGAACTCGATGACGAGGGCATCCTGACCGTCGTCGGCAAGCAGGTGAAACAGCGGCGCGAAAGCATCGACATGTTCCGCCAGGCCAGCCGGAACGACTTGGTGGTCAAGGAAGAAGGCGAGCTAGCTATACTGGCTGAGTACCTACCCGAGCAGATGAGCCGAGAAGCGATTGTCGAACTGGCAAAGCAGGCCATCGCCGATTCTGGCGCAGCGTCACTCGGCGAAAAGGGAAAGGTCATGGGAAGGCTGATGCCTCAGGTCAAGGGCAAAGCCGACGGGACAATCGTCAACGAGGTCGTTACCGAGCTGTTGTCGGGCAGCTAATCCTCCCTCCCTTCCCGCCGATTGGCACCCACACCCCTCGGTGCTATCCTGTAGCCGCCCTATGATCCTGGCCCGGATGGTCTTATGCGATTCGGCGTTGTTGTCTTCCCTGGTACGTGGAGTGACACGGACTGTTTCCATGCCCTGGCCGATTCATTGGGGCAGGATGTCCGCTACGTCTGGCACAAAGAGCGGGACCTATCTAGCTTGGACTGCGTCATCCTCCCAGGCGGCTTTTCCTACGGCGACTACCTCCGGCCCGGCGCCATTGCCAAGCTATCGCCGGTAATGGACGAGGTTCGGGCCTTCGCGGACAAGGGCGGCCTTGTCCTTGGCATTTGCAACGGTTTTCAGGTCCTGTGCGAGTCCGGTTTGCTGCCCGGCGCCCTTCTCCGCAACGAGCACCTTCAATTCCGCTGCCAGTGGGTGAACCTGCGGGTAGACAATGCCTCTACGCCCTTCACCAACGAATGTGCACCCAGGCAGTTATTGAGCGTCCCCATCTCTCACGGGGATGGCAACTACTTCGCCGATGAGGCAACGATCAGCCGCCTGGAGGAGAGAGGCCAAGTGGCCTTCCGCTATGTAGACGCTGCCGGCGATGCTACTAAAGAAGCAAACCCCAACGGTTCGCTTAACAACATTGCAGGAATCATCAATGAGGCAGGCAACGTTCTAGGCATGATGCCTCATCCTGAGCGGTGCGTAGAAGAACTGGTTGGAGGGATGGACGGGCTTCCCATTTTCCGTTCCATGCTCAACAAGGCCGGGGCTAGCATAGCCTCACCATGGGCATAGCCCTAGCCCTAATTGCCGCCCTTTGCTTTTCCACTGGGACCATAACCGTTCGCTTTGCCACTCAGCACCTAAGGCCGACAAGTATCGTCGCTGTGTCCAGCCTGTGGGGCTCTGCCGTCGCCTTCGTCGTCGCCTTCATCTTCTTCCGCGATGAGATTTGGGCCCTTACTGGCGTGGCCTTTGCCTGGTTCACCGTGGTCGCCTTTGTCAATTTCCTCATGGCCCGCCTACTGAGCTACACCAGCATCTACCTTGCTGGCGTCGTGCGGACCACTCCCGTCCACGGAAGCCAGCCCCTATGGGGTTCAATGTTCGCGGTGGTGCTTCTAGGAGAGGAGATCACCCCCATGCTCATTGCCGGTACTCTCGCCGTGACGTTGGGAGTCATGCTGGTCCTATGGGACGGAGTGCGGCGATGATCAAGCAACGGGAACCCATGATTGTCCTTGGCATGCTCGCGGCTATGGCCTCGGCAGCTTCATACGGCCTGCTACTCACCATGGTGCGGCACGTCGTCACCACCCAGACTCATCCCATCGTCATGATCGCCTTCTCCTCACTATTCGGTTCGATCATGACCACGGTAATATTTCACCGCCACGTAATGCAGGACCGAAAAGCCACCAAAAGGGCCATATTGCTGGCAGGGGCTTCAGGTCTGTTCAGCCTGGCGGCCACCAGCAGCCTGTACATCGCCCTGCAATTCGCTGAGGTTGTGGTTGTGGCCCCGCTCATGGGCGCCACCCCGCTGCTGACCGTGTTCATTGCCCACTTCACCCTACGCAAAGTTGAGCGGCTTACGTTTCCGACACTGATGGGCACCTTGCTCGTGGTGGCAGGAGTAGCCCTTATCACCATTTCTCAGGCCGCTAGCTAGGCAAAGGCGTCACTATCGACTGCTGTGCTGCGAATGGTGCATATGCACCATTCGCAGCACAGCATATTGAGCTTGACACCCCCTGTGCCGCTGGCTACGATTGCCCCAGAATATCGGTAAAATTGAACGCATAGGGGGAGGTACTGGCTATGATCATGACCGACTTGGAAACCATTATTGATGGTGATGGACATCTGGTAGAAGACCTTCAGGGCATCGCCGATCACATGCCCGCCGAGATGCGCCGCAAGTACCTGGGGACCACGGGGACGACCCTGACCAAGCTCTTCCCACCCCTGGACCACTTTCACTCCGCAAGCCCCATTGAGACCCCACCCAACTCCTTTGCTCAGGTTGGCGTCGAAGGATGGCTGGACTTCGCTCAGGACCTCGGCATCGATTCCGCCGTACTGTATCCGACAGCAGGTCTTTCGTTTGGGAAGGTTGTAAGCCGCGACTGGGCCATCGCCTTGGCCAGCGCCTACAACGACTGGCTTTACGAGACGTACATGAAGGGCAACAAGCGCTTCCTGGGTATGGGGCTCATTCCCATGCAAGAGCCTGCTGAGGCGGCTAAGGAATTACGCCGTTGCGTTGAAGAACTGGGCATGCCTGGCGCTATGCTGCCTTCCGCCGGTTTTAAGGACCACCTGGGATCCAAGGACTACTGGCCGGTCTATGAAGAGGCTGACAGGCTGGGTTGCGCTCTAGGCGTCCACGGTGGCGCTCACGAGGGCTTCGGCTTCGACCACATGAACGTTTATGCTCCCGTCCACGCTCTGGGTCACCCTTTCGGCCAAATGATTGGAATGGCTGGCATCGTCTTTAACGGCGTTATGGACAAGTACCCCAACGTGAAGTGGGGCTACCTTGAGGGAGGCATCTCTTGGTTCCTCCTATGCCTGGAGCGCTTCGACCGCTCTTACGAAACCCACATCCAGTACGACCCCCGCAATGAGTTGATTCAACTCAAGGCCGGCGAGCGCGTGAGCGACTACATCAAGCGTCACGTAGCCGAAGGGCGTATCTACATCGGCTGTGAGGGCACTGAGCCCTTCGTCGGCGAAGCAATAAGGGCGGCCGGCAGCGGTCTCCTCTTCTTCTCCTCCGACTTCCCCCACGAGGTCAACGCCGAGATGTGCAAGCACGAGATCCAGGAGATCCTGGAGTTGGAAGACATCACGGATGTCGACAGGGAAGGCATCCTCCACCGCAACTCCGTCAACTTCTACCGGATAAAGAACGGCAACTAGCTCCGTTTGCATGAAGAAAAGAAAGCCCCCTGCTGAGCAGGGGGCTTTCTTTTTGTCGCCGTGGCCAGGTTTGCAAGGGCCCTAGGCACCGGTTATTATCGACCCGGCACCCAGAAACTGGAGTTTTTCTATGGCCGACACGGCAAAAAGCAAAGGCCTTCCTTTATTCGAAGCAGCTCGCGCTATGGGCATTTCCTTCAAAGAAGAGGTGGCGCCCATCAGCCGGGAGGTAACGGCTAACGGCCTCCGTTTCAACTACCTGGACTGGGGCTCAGAGGGAAAACCTCCCTTGGTCCTGATGCATGGGGCGTTCCAGACGGCCCATTCCTGGGACTTCACGGCGCTTGCCCTGAGAGACCAGTTCCACGTTCGCGCCCTCGATGCCCGCGGGCACGGCGATAGCGATTGGGCCTCCGATGGGGACTATTCCCACGACGCCATGCAACAGGACTTGGACGCCATCTTTCCGGCGCTGGGCCTCGACCGGTTCATCCTGGTCGGCCTTTCCATGGGTGGAAGAAATGCCATGCTCTACACGTCCCGCCACCCGGAAACGGTTGCACAACTGGTGGTGGTGGACATTGGACCGGAGACCCAACAGAAAGGAAAGCAGAACATCGCCAGGTTCGTTAGCGGTTCCCGAGAAGGCCCCTTCGAAGAGTTCCTGGAACGAGCGCACCAATACAACCCGCGCCGGCCCCTGGAACAACTGCGAGGAAGCCTGCTCAATAACCTCAGAGAGCTCCCCAACGGCAACTGGACATGGAAGTACGACGCTCGAATGCGGGACAGGTTCCAGGGCACTACTGCGAGCAATGAGCATCTGGAGGAAGCTATCGCAGCGATCCAATGCCCCACGCTGATTGTGCGCGGGGAGGTTAGTGATGTGCTATCCGCCGACGCTGCTGAGCGGATGCAACAGATGATCCCGTCAAGCCAGCTCGTCTCCATCCCCAGGGCCGGCCACCTGGTCCCCGGCGACAATCCCGTTGACTTCATTCAGGCAGTGAAGAAGTTCATCGCTTCCCCCTAACTCCAGGACAACGATCGCTTCAGCCTCAACAGACCTCGAAAGGACTTCCTTTAGGAGCAGCTATGTACGGACTTGATGGACGAATCGCCGTAATCACCGGCGGAGCTGGTGGCTTGGGAAGGGCCGCCTCCATCCGCCTTGCCGCCGAAAAGTGCGAAGTCGCCGTTCTAGACATCAAAGACCCGGCGGCGGTATGCGCCGAGATCCGCGAAGCTGGTGGCATCGCCGAGAGTTGGGTTTGCGACACCACCAACGAAGCGCAGCTAGCAGAAGTCTTCGGAGCGATTGAGCAACGGTTTGGCAGAGTGGACATCTTGGTCAACAACGCTGGCATTCTGTCCCCCAGGAAACCCTGGAACGAATGGAAGAAGGAAGAGTTGGAACGCTACGCTGAAGTCAACTACGTTGGCTACTTCCTCACCACAAAGGCCGCTTATCCATTGCTGAAGAAGAGCGCCACACCCCGAGTCATCAACATAGCCTCTCGTACGTTCTTCATGGGCAACCCAGGGCAACTTCCCTATGTAGCCAGCAAGGGAGCCGTGCAAGGTCTCACCTGGAACCTCGCCAGGGAATTGGGCGAAGAGGGCATCAACGTCAACGCCGTGATGCCCGGCATGGTGGCCACTCCAGGCACGACTGAGCATTCAGGCGAAGAGGCGTTCAACCGAGTGATGGGCAATCAGGCTATCAAGAAGCGGGTGGAGCCAGAACATCTGGCCGGAGCCATCGCTTTCATGGCCAGTGACGATGCAGCCATGATCACGGGCCAGTCGCTGATTGTGGACGGTGGCGGGTACCTGCACTAATAGGATGCCCACGGCGCCCCCAGCCCGTTGTGATCGCACTGAGCAAAATCCTTACAAACCCAGAATCGCAACGACGAAACGCGCATCAAATTACATGCCCATCATGGCCGGGTCAAGAACGGCCCACGGGCAAACCACCCAGAAGAGGAGAGCATCAATGGACGTTAACGCGCAGGACACGGCCCTAGTTATCACCGACCCACAGAATGACTTCCTTAGCGAGAGCGGTGTTACCTGGGAACTGGTGGGAGACAGCGTCAAGGAAAACGGAACTGTGGAGCATCTTGAGCAGTTGTTTAAAGCTGCCAAGGCCAATGCTTTCGATGTGTTCATCTCACCGCATTATTACTATCCCACCGACCACGGCTGGAAATTCGGCGGCACTGTTGAGAACTTGATGCACGAGATCCACATGTTCGACCGGTCAGGACCCCTAAACATGGATGGCTTCAAAGGCTCAGGCGCAGACTGGCTTGATGTCTTGAGTCAGTACATCGACGATGGCAAGACCATCATCGCTAGCCCCCACAAGGTCTACGGGCCTGAGTCCAACGACCTAGCGCTGCAGCTCCGCAAGCGGGGAAAGAGCAAGGTGATCCTCGGCGGGATGTCGGCAAACCTCTGCGTTGAGGCCCATCTCAGAGAACTGCTTGAGCAGGGCTTCGAGGTCACGGTCGTGAAGGACGCTACAGCAGGAGCCCGGCACCCTGATCTCGGAGACGGCTACCTGGCGGCCCTGGCCAACTTCGGCTACTTGGCCAATGGAGTGATAACTGCGGAAGAGGCAGTGAAGGCAATGCAAGGCTAAACAAGCCGGAAACGTCTTGAGCGAAGGGCCCGGGGAAACTCGGGCCCTTCGCTGCTCTGGCTGATCTGCTAGCCTAACGTTACTCATTGCCCTCACGTTTCAAGTGGGAAAGGAAAGACCTCTTGCGATTGGCAGCCCTTGCCATACTGTGCGCCTTAGGAAGTCTGGCTATCTCCTGCGCCGCAGACATCGTGCCGCCCGCTGACAACCCCCAGAGTTTCGCTAGCCCCCCGCCTGGTTTCGCTTCCGCCACACCGGTGGCCCCCAATGCCGCAAATGGCGAGGTAGCAGCCGTGGAGGATCCGCTGCAGCACGAGAGCGGGAAACGCGG
Organism: Chloroflexota bacterium; assembly: GCA_003228115.1. Taxonomy (GTDB): domain Bacteria; phylum Chloroflexota; class Dehalococcoidia; order Lucifugimonadales; family SAR202-VII-2; genus SAR202-VII-2. The sequence goes on along the minus strand of QEVV01000010.1, from coordinate 18,151 downwards.
CGGCACCCTTGTCCTCGCCAACCGCAGCGACCCCCCTGCCGGATTCGACACCCTCCGCACCAGCAGTATTGCTTTGCATCACGTGGCGGGAGCCTTGTTCGGTCCTGGGAACCTCGTCATGCGCTGCCGGGAGAACATGTACCTGGTCTGCCCGTACCTGGCCACCAGTTGGTTGGCCAATCCCGGATTCACCGAGTGGACGTTCACCATTAGAGATGACGTTTACTGGCACGACGGGACTCTCTTCAGTGCGGAGGACGCCAAGTTTTGGTTCGATTTGGTCTTCTACGAGGCTACGGTGGGAGACAAGGTTCGCGCCCCAGCCTATTTCAAGGGTGAATTGGGCGATCTGGAAAGCGTGGAGGTCATAGAGCACAGCAGGCTGCGTCTCACCTTTGCAGAGCGAAACCCCTTCTTCCCCGACATTCTGGCCAACCCCAGGTTTAAGATCGCCCACCCGCGCCACCTTATGCAGCCCCGGATCGAGCAGGGCGAGGTGAGCATCAGCCCGATAGATGTTGGTCTGGTCGGCTTGGGGCCGTTCAAGCTGGAGAAGTACGACAGAGGAAGTGTGGTCAGTGTGCGCCGTTTCGACCAATACTGGGAGAAGAACGCAGACGGCGAGTCACTCCCCTACCTGGACGGCATCGACTACGTGGTCATGCCGGACCCGTTCGCCATGGATGTGGCCTTCCGGTCGGGACGGCTGGACGGTGGCGCCCGCGGTCAGGGCCATTACCTAACCACGCAGCGAAAAGCTGGCTACCTACGAGACCTGGGAGAAGATGTCGTCTTCTCCGAAATGGATGGGGGCAACTTCCGTTTGGCCTTCAACGTTCTTCGGCCCGGGCCATGGCAAGACCCCAAGGTGCGGCGGGCTATCGCCCTTTGGATTGATAAGCGGGCGGCCCTCCCCACAGCGTTGAGGGGTTTCGGTTGGACTTCCCCCGACCTAGGGCCGCCCACACTCCCAGTTCCAACGCACTTCATCAACTGGCCCAAGTTCGATGCGGGAACGCTGGAAGAAAAACGCGCGGAAGCAGAGCGTCTATTGAAGGAAGCTGGGTATGCCGAGGGCTTCTCCCTGGGGCATCTCTGCCGGGCGTTAAACCCCGTCCCGTGCGAGTTCCTCGAAGCCCAGCTTTCGGATCTGGGCATCGACCTCCAGCTACAGTTGGTGGACGAGGGAGCGTGGAACCGGGCGCGGACAAGCTTGGACTACGATACTCAGCAGGGTCGGCTGACTCCATCGCCAATACCTGAGGGAACGGAATCAGTCTATGGCCGCTACAGCGAAAACCCTGATGCCTACGGCAAGCATGAAGACCCTCATGTTGACGAACTCTACCGGCTATTGAGGAACGCCCTTACTTTTGAGCAGCGGGTGAAGCTATGGCGCGACATTGAGACCTATCTTTTCGTGGAGCAGACCTACGTCATCCCGATCGCCGAGTCGGTCAACGTGGCGCCTTATCGTTCATATGTCAAAGGCCTAGTCATACCAACCGAGGACGGTCATACCAACACCGACTTTTCCACTGTGTGGCTGGACAAGACGTAGGACCCAGGAGCCGCCCGTTGATGTCTCGTCACAATCCCTGCCCGCCGACTGACCCATCTCTTCAAGATGCTTAGGTACATCGCTTGGAGGCTCGCCCTCCTCATTCCAACATTGCTGGCCGCTTCCGTCGTGGTCTTCCTGGTAATGCGAGTTCTGCCGGGCGATGTATCGCAGGTCATAGCCGGAGATGTTGCCGTAAGCCCAGCAGTCAGGGAAGCACTCGCCGAGGAACTGGGCCTGAACGACCCTCTCCACGTTCAGTACGGCCAGTGGTTATGGAGCATGGTCAATGGAAAATTTGGGGGCAATTCGTTAGAGAGCAAGGAGTCCATCCGCTCCATCATCGGGCAGCAGTTACCGGTGACGCTTCTGCTCACCGGCTACACGCTCCTCCTCTCAATCTTGGTTTCATTGCCATTGGGTATGCTCGCTGCCCGTTGGAGCAACCGGTGGCCGGATTACATCACCCGTATCGTGTCCCTGGGCGGGCTATCCCTCCCAAGCCTATTAGTCGCCGTGCTTGTCCTCTTGGGCCTACTGCTGGCCTTCCGTTGGTCTCCACCGATTCTGTACGCCTCGCCGTGGGCTGACCCTTGGACACACCTCCAGATCATGATCTGGCCCGCACTGATCCTCGCCTGGGAACAAAGCTCTCACCTCGTAAGAGTCACCCGCGCCAGTGTGCTTGAAGCCCTGGACCGAAGCTATGTGGCGACAGCCAGGAGCAAGGGTCTAGCGGAGAGGGTTGTCCTAGTTAAGCATGCTTTGCCAAACGCCCTTATCCCCACCGTAACAATGATCGGTCTGCACTTCGGTGTATTGATCAGCGGAGCGGTGATCCTGGAAAACATCTTCGGCCTGCCCGGCATCGGCAGGGGCATCGTTCACGCCGCGCAGGTCAGAGACTATCCGGTTGTCCAGAGCCTGGCCGTCCTGCTGGTGTTGTTCTCGTTGGTCGTCAACCTTGTCGTTGATATCGTGTACTCGCGTTTGGACCCGCGGGTAGGGCCGTCGTCATGAAACTAGGCCAGAAGAAACCTTTGCGATCCCGTGGCCAGCGAATGGCGGCGCTCGTCTCATCAACTCTGGCATTGGCCAAAGCCAGGCCCCTGGGAGCGATCGCCGCCTCCGGCCTCATCCTGATGGTACTCGTAGCACTTTTGGCGGACGTCGTAGCCACCCACGATCCGCTTCAACAAACAGTGCGGATTCTTGAGCCTCCGAGTGCAGGCCATTTTTTCGGGACAGACGACCTTGGGCGGGACGTCTTTAGCAGGGTTGTCCACGGAGCGCGAGCGACGCTCTTCGTTGGATTCCTCTCATTGGGCTTGGCTACGGCCTCGGGCGTGGCCATTGGCACCGTTTCGGCCTATCGGGGCGGCACGTTCGACCTGCTCGTCCAGAGGTTCGTTGATGTCTTCCTGGGTTTCCCCTTCCTTGTAGCGGCCCTCATTGTGGTCGTTGCCCTTGGACCTTCTTCGATTTCTGCAGCCCTTGCCATCGCTTTGGCCCTGGCGCCCCAGATCGCTCGGCTTTCGCGGGCCGCGGTGCTTTCCACTAAAGAGGAAGGCTATGTTGAAGCTGCAAGGGCTTCGGGGGCAGGACCGGCACGGATCATCTGGCGACATCTGTTACCAAACAGCTTCCCACCGATACTGGCCCAAATTACCGGCTACCTAGGGACGGCGGTGGTCGCTGAGACAGCGTTGAGCTTTCTCCGGCTTGGAGTGCCGCCACCGGATCCATCATGGGGCAGAATGCTTCAGGAGGGGGTGCAACAGTACTTCGAGGTTGCGCCGTGGGCCATTATGTTTCCTGGGCTTGCCCTAGCCATCACCGTTCTCAGCGCCGCCCTCCTTGGCGACCAGCTCCGTAACCTGGTGTGGGCCAAAGAGAATGCACACCCCAAGGTGAAGGTAGAATCCGGAACGCTCACGCTGGGCAGCCAGGGAATGGAGCCAAGGGACTAGAGTCCCTTAAACAATTGGAGGCCCCATCCGAGGATGGGGCCTCCAACAAGCGAAGGAAGGATGCTAACGGGCTCGCAACGACCCGGCCGAGAAGCCTAGCTCTTCATCCACCATTCTCTGGTCGTAGTCGACGAATACTTCGGTTGGATAGCCCAGTTGATCGTCGTAGGTAGCCGCAATGCTGAAGGCATCCCTGTCCAGAGCGTCCTGGATGTGATCGAAGAGGCCTTCTATCGTCACGAAGCGGGCGGGCTCTGGAACCTCGCCAAACGAAGGGTCGATGAAGTTAACATCGACGACCCGGCCATCAGCAACCTCAACGCTGACCGGAGCCACGTATTCCCGCATGCAGAAGCAATGCCAAGACGTTGTATAGGTATACGTTGAGATGTTGCTGCGATCCCACCGTGCCTGATTCTTCAAAACCACGGCCTGCACTGAATCGGTGTTTCCTACGATCAGCACGGGTTCAAGACCACCAATCCCGATCGAGTCACCGTCTGCGGCCGCTGCTACGATCCGGCGTTCATACTGGCCAGGCTTGATCAACGCATCAATGATCGGCACGGCAATCTCATCCGGCAATGGAAAGGTCAGGTTGGACGCGGGGGCTGCCAATGAAATATCGGCCGACTGTATAACCTGCCCATCCAGGAGCAACTCGTACAGCAAGGAGACGACGGGCCTGGAAAAGTCGCACCCACCACTGTTTACGGCATCGAGGCGGCTGGGAAGCTGCTCCTCTCCGCTCACGGCCATGAGGAGGTCCAACGGGTACGCTTCCGTGGAGATACACACGGCCTCCAATGGCACAGCGGTCGCCGTCGGCAACGGTGTCGCCGTGGGCGGCGCTGTTGTGGCGGGGACGCTGGTGGGTGTCTTGGTAGGTGCATCAACCCCGCATCCAGCAAGGGCGAGCATCGAAAGCGCTAGAGCCGCTAAACCAAGGGCGCCTTTTCGACCAATCATTTCTGAGACCTCACTTTTTGGCTTTTGTACTTCTCGGATCATCAAACCCGCCTTGCCATTGAGACGATGAAACCGACCGATAAGTTCCCAAGGACCAGTCCCAGCACCTGCCGTCCACGCTGAGAGCAATCGCTCGTCATAACCACGGGGCCTAGCAGGGTCTATGCTCAACGTGATGGAGGGGCATCGTAGCGATAGCGTGGCTTATGGAAAGAATAGCTGTGAAATTCCTGTGAACGCGTAGGGGCTGGGGACTGGACTGCCAACGTCATTAACATCACGCGGTGTACAGGCCCAACCAGCTACAATCCAGCCAGCGACCATTGGCGAGAGGTGAAGCAGTGGACGAGCGTTTGTGGATCGACGTGACAGCACCCGTTACGACCGGGATGGCCGTTTGGCCTGGAGACCCGGCCGTAAACATCAATCGCGTTGCCGAGGTGGAGCGCGGCGACCTGGCAACCGTGTCTCATCTGGATATGGGTTCTCACACCGGGACCCACGTTGAGGCGCCAAGCCATTTCTTACCCGGCGGGCTCACCATCGACGAAATGCCGTTGGAAGCTACAAACGGCAAGGCGCGCGTGATCGGCATTGAGGACTCAGCGACAGTGGGACTTTCAGAGCTACTCCTCCATGACCCGCAGCCTGGCGAGCGCTTACTTTTCAAGACCGCCAACTCCTCCCGCCAATGGTACCAGGAGCCCTTCGTCGAAGACTTCGTCGCCCTATCTTTGGAAGCGGCCCATCTTCTTGCCGAAAGACAGCTACTAATGGTCGGAATCGACTACCTCTCTGTTTCTGGTTTCCACGATGACACATCTGCCATCCACACAACCTTACTAAAAGCAGGAATATGGATCGTGGAGGGATTGGCCCTTCAAGGCATAGCGCCAGGGGCCTACGAAATGGTCTGCCTGCCACTGAAGCTTCAAGGGACCGAGGGCGCTCCGGCCAGGGCGATGCTCCGGCCCTTGTTCTCCTGAAGTACGCCGGTCAGTCTTGGAAGTCGATCCAGCCGAATGGAGCAGCGGTAATCCTCATAGGAGGAGGAAACATGGACATTGCCGTGGGACAAACCTCGCACAGAGAAATGGTCGTCAGCGAAGAGATGGTGGCTAGGTACGCTGAAATCACTGGCGACTATAACCCCCTTCATTTCGACCAAGACTTCGCAAAGAGTACACGTTTCGGAGGGCTGATCTCTCAAGGAGGGATTACTACCGGGTTGCTGCATGCATTGGTCGCCATGGACATGCCAGGGCCGGGTACGGTGTTCATGACTCAGCGTTGGTCCTTTCCGCGCCCCGTGTATATTGGGGACACCATTCGAGCAGAGGCAACAGTGCTCTCCATTCACGAGAGAAAACCCCGGGCGGAGATCCAGTTTGTGGTCACGAATCAAGACGGCCTGGAGGTTCTCAACGGCGAGGCAACCGTCTATCAGGTGGAGCCCGTGAGTGGGGCTTAACAACTCAAGAACGCCGCATTGACACTATTCGGCGCCCTGCCTAACATGACGGCCTGGGATCGTACTTTCCTGGGCAAGTGTGGCTTTGAAGCTGGCAAGGGATGGGTCGGGTAACCGTAGAGGACGTATCGGCGTTCTTGAAAAAGCAACCCAACGTTTACGCAGCGCCCAAGGGGGAAATATGAGTAGGAACGGATTTCGAATTCTGGACAGCGACATGCACATTCAGGAGCCGCCTGACCTGTGGCAGCGCTACATCGAGCCAGCCTACAGAGATCAGGCCCCCGTCGGCGTACATAAACAGGTACGGGACCTGCGCATGACCCACCCCGACGGAAAACCGTGGGGTATGCCTGTGGGGCTAGGTCAAGGGGCTCCCGGACCGGCCGGCCACCTCTTCAATCATACGCAGGAGTTATTCCGTCCCTACGAGGAGCGCGGGTGGACATCACGGGTGCAGTTGGATGCGATGGATGAGGAAGGAGTGGATGTGGCGGTCCTCTATCCGACGCGAGGGCTACACGCGCTGAGCGAACCCAATATGGACCCTGGGCTCACCGGCGCGCTGGCCCGTGCCTACAACAACTGGCTTTACGACTTCTGCCAGGAGGACACCTCTCGACTCTTTGGGGCGGCCATGATCACCCCCTTCGACATTGAGGAAGCCATTGCCGAGACCCGCCGCTGCGTGGAGGAATTGGGCTTCCGGGCCATTTTCCTTCGGGCCAACGTGTCCAGCGGCCATCAGTGGCACGACTCCTTCTATGACCCCCTATGGTCAACCCTGGAGGAACTCAACATCCCCCTGGGTTTCCATGAGTCGGCCTCTGCAGGCGTACCACAGATAGGAGAACAGTTCGGCAACAACTTCATGCTCCGCCACGCCTACTCTCATCCCTTCGAACTGATGGTTGCTTTGGGGAGCATGTGCGGCGGTGGAGTACTGGAACGGCATCCTGGACTGCGGGTGGCCTTTTTGGAAGGCAACTGCAGTTGGCTCCCCTTCATGCTCTGGCGACTCGATGAACACCAAGAGATGTTCGGGGATCAATGGGCCCCTGATCTCACCATGACTCCCAGTGAGGTCTTCAAACGTCAATGCTTCGTTTCAGTAGAGCCGGACGAAACGCCCGCCAAGTACGCCATCGCGGACATCGGCAACGACAACATCGTTTTCTCAACCGACTACCCTCACGTAGACACCAAATTCCCTCATTCGGTAGACAAGCTTTTCGAACTGCCTCTGACCGATGAGGACCTGCGAAAGATCCTTTGGGATAACTGCGCCCGTTTCTATGGTATGGACGATCCAAAAGACTGAAAAAGGTCTGGTATTCACGAAGCGTTCGGCCATGTAGACAACCCGACGCCATGCTCAGGCCCAAAGCTGGATAAGAAAGGCGGGGGGTTCTCGATTACTTCAAAACCAGGAGTCCGGTCATGAAGCTTCAAGGCAAAGTTGCCATCGTCACAGGAGCAGCCCGAGGCATCGGCAGAGCCTTTGCCGAGCGTCTGGCCGAAGAGGGCGCGAGCGTCGTCGTCGCTGACGTGCTGGACGGGCAGGACACAGTGAAAGCAATAGAGAGCCAGGGCGGGCAGGCGCTTGCTCTCCGTGTGGACGTGTCCAAGGCTGAGGACACGGAGGCGGCAGTAAAGAGCACCATAGAACGCTTCGGACGGATTGACGTGCTGGTGAACAATGCCGGCCTGTTCGCCAACCTGACCCGTGGCTCGTTTGTCGATATACCCCTTGCCGAGTGGGACCTGACCATGTCCGTCAACCTCAGGGGCCTCTTTCTATGCAGCCGCGCCGTCTATCCCTACATGAAGGATCAAGGCGAGGGCAGCATAATCAACATCTCCTCTGGCACAGCCCTCAAGGGCACTCCGAACTTGCTTCACTATGTCACATCGAAGGGTGGAGTCATCTCTTTTACCCGCGCCTTGGCCAAAGAGATTGGCGAGTCAGGCATCCGCGTCAATGGTATCGCACCCGGCATCACGCGCAGTGAGGGCATGCTGAACTGGGGTGAAAACGCAGACGCTGGCACGGTGGCGAGCAGAGTTTTCAAACGGAGCATGGTCCCCGATGACCTTACCGGCGCCCTCATCTTCCTCGCCTCCGACGATAGCCGTATGATGACTGGCCAACTCTTAGTCGTGGACGGCGGCGCCGTTTTCCACTAGGGCGAAGTTGAAGTAAGACAAGGTGGATGGTGCGAAATGGACGATCCATGCCGAGCCACCTGCCACACCTATCCCCTCCCATTTCTCATAGGCGAGAAATAGCAGCTCTCTTGAAGTTGGGAGGAGCCCCCAACAACCAACGCGCGGCACCAAAAGAGGACATCAGAATGGTTAACAAAGGATCGGCGGGTGGGGCACATCTTGTGGGTAGCATTCCATTTGCTAACGCTGAAGAAGTCTTCCGTACAGTCTCGCCCATCCTTGGCAACCAGCTCCGCCGGATCCCTGACGGCGAAACTGGGGAACGATCGATGTATATCTTGTGGCAGTTCGACGTCTTGAAAAACAGCCCAGGACTCGAGCCTTCCTCAGAGGGCCACTATGGCTTTCAAGATGACCGGCGCCGCATGCCTCGGGTGAAACTGAAAGCTGAGTTCAGTTCACAAGACTTATACATCAATGCCCTTGGCTATGCTGAGGCCGCGATCGGTTCCTACAAATCGTTTGCTTTGCTGAAGCGGGAAGGCGTCATCCCTCAGCACCTTCGTTTCCAAGTTAGCTTGCCTACTCCCCTTGCTCCCGTCATAAGCTTCGTGGCCCCAGAAGACAGGCCGCTCGTCGAGCCTGCTTACGAAAAGGCCATGCTGAAGGAAATTTCCGACATCCTGAAAGCCATACCCCATGAGGATCTGGCCATCCAATGGGATGTATCCAGGGAGATGGCCGTCATCGAGGGCGCCCTTGAGCCTCACTTCGATGAGCCCGAGAAAGGGATCAGTGAGCGTCTGCTTCGACTCGCATCCGCGGTGCCAGAAGAAGTGGAGATCGGCTATCACCTGTGCTACGGAGATTTCCAGCACCGCCACTTTATGGAACCCAAAGACTCTGAAAACCTGACCAAGATGGCCAACGCCATTTCCGCCAACGTCCACCGATCAATTAATTGGATTCACTTCCCGGTCCCAAGAGACAGAGACGATCTGTCCTATTTCGCACCTTTGAGGGGCCTTGAGTTGCACCCTGAAACTGAGCTTTACGCAGGTCTCATCCACCATACTGATGGCGTGGAGGGCACGCGCAAAAGAATGGCGGCTGCCGGCCAGGTTTTGAAGGACTTCGGGGTGGGAACCGAATGCGGTTGGGGTCGTCGGCCCCACGAAACACTTCTCGAGCTAATACGGATTCATCACGAGATAGCAAATTCGGTCGTCTAGTGCTGTAGGACGACAGCCGCCGGATGCGATGGCCTACAGTTGGTCTCCTCTGACCAGATAAGCGCTCACAACCTATGAAGGACATGCCCGATGCCAGATATCCGCTTTTCTGACACGACGATTAGAGACGGCCCCAACAGCCTATGGGCACAAAACGGCCGGACGGGCATGCTCACGCCCGTCGTCGAGAACTTGGACAACGCAGGCTTCGAGTCCATCGAGATCGATGGCAACCCCAGCAAGAAGATCGTCCGGGAGCTCAAAGAGAACCCGTGGGAGCGCATCCGGGAGATCGCCAAGCGAGCGACTCGCACTCCCCTGCGCGTCGTTGGCGGACGCTCCTTTGTATCCTTCGACCTGTCCCCCCTGGCCATGTACCAAATGAAACTGGAGACACTGGCGCGCAACGGCGTTCACCAACTCCGCCTATCCGACTCAGGAAATGAGGTTGAGGGTTGGGCAGAACGGCTGACGCTCGCCAAGGCTGCAGGGCTGGACGTCATTATCAACCTCATCTACTCAATATCACCGCGCCACACCGACGAATACTACGCCCTGAAAACTCAACAAGCGGTGGCCCTGAAGCCCCTCCGCATCTGCCTCAAGGACCCGAGCGGTCTGCTGACCCCTGACCGGATGCGGACCATTGTCCCGGCTATCCAGGAGCATCTGGGCGGCCACACCCTAGAGCTACACACCCACTGCACCACGGGCTTGGGACCCCTGACGGCGCTGGAGGGCATCAAGCTGGGCATCCCCAACATCAATGTTGCCGTTCCCCCGCTAGCCAATGGCTCAGGAAACCCGTCAGTGTTTCACATCGCCCAGAACGCACGGGCGCTGGGCTACACGCCCCTGGTGGACGAAGAAATCCTCAAACCGGTGGAGACTCACTTCAACAAGGTCGTGCGTCGAGAGGGCTTTACCGTCGGCGAGCCCCTGGAGTACGACGAAGGCCAATACCAGCACCAGGTGCCAGGGGGCATGATCTCTAACCTGCGCTTCCAGCTCGGCAAGCTGAATCGCAGCAATCTCCTGAACGCCGTGCTGGAGGAGTGCAAGCAGGTCCGGGCGGAGATGGGCTACCCAGTCATGGTGACACCCTTTTCCCAATTCGTGGGAAGTCAGGCAGCGATCAACGTCATCAGCGGCACCCGCTACGAGGTAGTGACCGAGCAGGTCATCCAATACGCCCTTGGCTGGTGGGGCTATGAGTCCGCCAATGCCATGAACCAGGACGTGAGAGACAAAATCCTCAACCGCAAGCGAGCCCAAGAGGTAGCAGCCGACCCGGTGCCGCAGCCAACTATTGAGGAGATCCGCCGCCAGTTTGGCAACAAGCCTGACGAGGAAATCCTCCTGAGGTTTGCTGCAGGGGACGAAGCGGTGGATGAGCTACAGAGGGTCGGGCCCCACAAGCCCTACCACACTGGGCCGCATGCCGTGGTTTCGCTGGTGGAGCGCCTGCTAAGCCCCGAAGGGCCCGACCACCTGGCTATTCACCGGCCCGGATTCGACCTCGTCGCGGGGAGACGCCGGAACGACTAGCCCTGGCGACGGATGGCGGCTAGACACACGGCAGGAGAAACAAGAGGGTCAATGGTAGAGCACAAAAGATCGAATGGGGTCGCCTAGCCCCCTGGTTGAGCAGCTGGCTTTGCTACTAGCGACGCCGGATGGGGGGAGAGCCGGGGCTGTACGTTTCGATCTCCTCGGAGGTGCCGTCCCAGGAAGCAATGGCGTCGATGGCGTCCCGCTCTTCGTCGGTCATGACCCAGTCGCCGGAGACGGCATTGGCGGCCACCTGGTCGGGGGTCATAGCGCCAGCGATAACTGAGCTGACGGCCGGGTGAGCCAGAAGCCACGAAAACGCCAACTCTAGCAGGGAGTGTCCTCCCTCGGCGGCATAGGCCTCAAGTTTGTTGAGCGTTTCGCGAGCGGCTGCATCAGTCTGAAGTGAGGTCACCATGCGCCGGGAGTCTGCATTGGGCACGTCGGTAGGCTTGTACTTGCCGGTGAGCCAGCCTCCTGCCAGTGGGAAGTAGGGAAGGAAGCCAACGTTCTGAGCAGTGCAAAACGGCAGGAGCTCCAACTCCACCTGGCGGCGGAAGACGTTGTAGTAGTTCTGCGAGGACACCATGCGCGCCCAGCCGTTCCGCTCCGAGATGGCATCGGCATGGGCGTGGCGCCAGCCGGAGTAGTTGCACTCGCCGAGGTAGCGGACCTTGCCCGCCGTCACGAGATCATTCATCGGCCCCAGGATTTCCTCTTGGAGAAGATCTGCATTGGGGAAATGCAACTGATAGAGGTCGATGTAGTCGGTCTGCAGGGCAGCGAGACTAGAGTCGATGCTCCGGTTTACTCGATCCTTGATGGATTCGCCCTCAAGATTGGCGATGTTGAACTTGGTTGCGAGAATAATTTCCTTTCGGTGGGATTTCAGGAAATCACCGATGTGGACCTCACTTCGTCCACCTCCGTATACATCAGCGGTATCAATGAAGTTTATGCCTACGTCCAAGCACTTGTTGAGAACGGCCACGCTCTGTGCTTTGTCCCGGATCCCAAAACGACGTGGAGCGCCTGGGCGGTCGGGGTTGCCGAAATTGTTGGTCCCGAGGCCAATGACCGAGACTTCAAGGTCAGACGAGCCAAGCTTTCGATACTGCATGCGGTGCTCCGGGATAGAACCTGGATTGAACGGGAACTGGCGGGGATTGTACCTCTGCGGACATGGACGCCGGGTATGGCCACCGAGGCCTCGACGCCACCAAAGAGTTCCTAGCCCGGCAAGGAGCAACCGGAAGACGCATAGGCTACTGGCGAATCATCCCAGCGCAAACTGGGCGTTCTTCGTCCGCTCAAGGCCGATGGAATCTCGTAAGCCCCGACCTAACTTGCGGCAGCTTTTGCAGGCACGTTCAGCGAGTAAAACCGAATCGTGTTGTCCCGGAAGATCTTCTGTTTCTCCTCATCAGTGATATCGGTACGGCTGCTGAGGATCTCGATATCGTCTTCAATGTCATCCGTGGGCTCGTGCCAAAAGTCACTGGCGTAAAGCACAACGTCACTGGAGAGGCGATCCATTGCTGTCCTGAGACCCACCTCACCGCTCTGGCAACTCATATAAATACGCCCACTGGTCAGAGTGTCCCCCGGGTCAGCAATAAGGGATCCAGAGAATACCTCAAGCCGATCCATCATGTACGGCACCCAGCCAGTGTCCGCTTCCAAGTAGGCGACCTTGAGGGTGGGGAACTCATCAAACATGCCGGAGAGCATCATCCCGGTCAACTGGATCATCTGCGCTAGCGGGTGCTCCAGCATGATCTGGCCCGCCATCGGCAACATGTTGGTACCCAAGCCGAGCGACGGAGCACCGTGAACCGCGATAGGGCAGTTCAACCGCTCTGCTTCGGCGTATATGGGCCAAAACGACTTGTGTCCAAGGTGTTGCCTCAGCCCCATATCCGCACTATTCGCGGGAACCACGGCGGCCACCATACCCAGATCGGAAACTGCTCTCCGGAGTTCCTTCACCGCCTCGGCAGGGTCTTGCAGTGGCAGCAGTGCGACGCCGATGAGTCGATCGCTCTTCTTAAGATGCGTCTCGCTCAACCAATTGTTGTAACCCCGGCATACGGCAACTGCCCATTCGGCATCTTGGATCATCCCAACGGACAAGCCGGAAGTTGGGTACAGGACCGTCGATTCAATATCGTGGCCATCCAGAAAGTCCAACCACTCTTTTGCCCCAACATAACCGGGGTGCCTGCCATCAAAGGCACGCAGTGAATCTCGCTGGTAACCGTCGAGTGTGGGGAAAAATGGAAAGTTTCCCCCATGAATGTTACTTCTGTACGGCTCGTCCATGTGCTCTTGGAGCTCGTTATCGTGCTCCTGAGCGTGTCCATCGCCATCAATTATGGAATACCCGAGTTTACTCATTCCTTTCCTCTCCTCCAATCTTACAAGAATCGACTTTCCGGCCAAGCCTATCCCAAAGCCTCAGACCCTCGGCTCTCAGTTCGACCTAATCGTCGAGGTAAGCGAAGAGCCTCGAAGCCAACGAAGGCTAGTAGGGGTCGAATTGTATCACGCACACTGCCCTTCCCTGATTCAGATCACCTGGCACACCCCATCCCAGAAATCATGCTAATCTCGTGAACGCCTACCCTTGCGCTCGCGGCGCTTGGGCCTGGCATCGTCTAGGCGGTTGTCTTGTCTATCCAGTTCTGCATCCGGCTTCTTGCCCCTCCGAGAGCCCAACCACCAGAGTGCTCCCCCTATATGGAGTCCAATGCCAAGGTAAAGTAATTCCTTGATTTGCAGGAAGTACGTCAAAAACAAGGAAGGTATAAGGAACAGGATCATCAAAGCCTGCAGGGTCTCACTTCTCATTGGGCTGCCACCCCCCGAGGGTTCCAAGAATCAGTCTTGTAGGTTCGCAAATGAGCGAGATGTCACATACACCGCAACAACGTTCCCGTCCCTCACGTGCCAGCCAAATGCTTCAACGATTCATCATGACCGTAGCGGTGCTCCTAAAATAGTCCTCCATCTCCGTCGCCGCGTCCACCGATATCTCCATGGAATACAGGGCCGAGACCATGTGGGCCACCCATGCGTCCCTCTCTTTCTGACCGATAGGAAATCGCATGTGACGCTGGCGAAGCCTAGGGTGACCCCGCTCCAGCGTATATCGGTGCGGCCCTCCCCAATACTGTGCCAGGAAAGCAGCCAGGTGGCCTTTGCCTGGCTCCAGGTCTTCGGGATAAAGGAGTCGTAGAGACACGTCAGCCTCTACAAGCTGATAGAACCGTTCAACAAGTTCCACAAAGAACTGGTACCCCCCCACTCGTTCGTACATGGAGGCAACTTCATTTTGGGAGCTTGCATTATCTTGGGGAATATTAACACCTAAAACACTGGTGGAGCTCAAAGGTCGAAAGTGGTCGCCTAATCATCTGGTGGAAAGACTGGCCTCCTTGCTAGCGGCGTAGGAGTACATGGGTCCACTGGCCTGGATAATGTACATGCGGTGCAAAGGCGACGGAAACGTCCACCTGGAAATTCAAGGTTCCATCAGACGGGAACCAATACCTCGGTCTTGGTAGTCTGGGAGTACGGTCAGTGGGCCAAAGACGCCCACACTACCCCAATTGGTGGCAATGTTCGACCCTACCAGGTTGCCTTCAACTTCTGCCGCAAATGCGCCTGATGGATCAGCTTTCGACCTTGTCCCTATGTAGTCGATGTCAGACCAGAAATTCTCAGGTTCCGGAACACCGAGAAACGTTCCGAAAGCGAGGGAAAAAATACGTCTGGCAGCTGGCACGTCATCTTCTCTCAACTGGCGAATGGTCACTTCTGTCATGGTAACCTCCTTGGATTGACGATTTGCCGCCACTGCGGCATCGTAGGAGCTTGGGGGGATGATAATATCACCGCACTGATATAGCTGCGGGCTACGTCCTCGAAATCATCCCGGGGCACCTGCTCTTTGAACCCCAGCACATCGAGGAAGGCGACAAATCCATGAGTGACTGGCAATACGACCTCCTCATCCGAAGCACACCCTTCTATCCAGGATCTCTGTGTTACTAACCCTGACACTCGTATTATCCGTATTGATAGGATATCTACTAGGATCTATACCGATAGCCGTTCTGGTGAGCCGCCTAAGGCGCGTGGACATTTTCACAACAGGGAGCGGCCTAGCCGGGGCGGCAAACGTATTCCGGAATGTAGGTCACTTCCATGGCATTCTGGTGTTCAGCGGGGATATCGCCAAAGGGGTACTCGCCGTGATGATTTCCTATCAGCTTGGCCTGGAGGGACCCTGGATCCTGCTTCCCGCTGTGGCCACACTGATAGGACACTGGAGATCCGTGTTCACCGGGTTTCGTGGCGGGGACGGACTATCCACTCTGCTGGGCATTACATTGGCGATTATGCCGGTTTACGGCGTAATCGGTTTAGCCATAGGGGCCGCTGTAGCCTTCATCGCTCGGCGGACAGGCCATCATGCTTCCCTCTGGGGAGGTGGCGCGGCATACGGATGGCTTCTCGTTCTCGGGATTACAGCATCGGGAGAGAACGCCGCTCTGTTGCTGGGTGTTGTCCTGCTCGCCTTCTTGGTCCTTACACACGGAGTTGTCGGGCATCATCGGGAGCTTAACTCCTCATATCATTAATCAGAATCTCTTACGCCGTGATATCTCTGTGACAACTTTTCCTTGGCCTTAAACCCCTTCCTGGCTCCAATTTTGGCACCAATTGCCTTTTCCTACCCCGCTTACTGGCCGCTGGCGATGAAACTCAGTGAAGCGGGCTGCCGCTTCCGCTCCATCGTTGGTAGGGTGTGGGTGTACATCTGCAACGTGAGGCTGACGGTGCTGTGACCCAACCGCTCCTGGACCACCTTGGGGTGCTCTCCAGCCGCAAGCAGTAGCGTCGCGTGCGAGTGCCGGAGGGAATGAACGTTGATGGACAGCCCAGCCTAAGTTGTCGGTGGGATGCGATGCAATTATGATTTCGTTATGAAGTGCGCTAACCGAACGTTCCTAGTACCTGTCGTTATTGGACTAGTCCTCGCTGCTTGCAGCGGGCCTGAGCCGACTCCCACAGCTACACTGACTGCTGTACCTGAGCCGCTGCCACCCGGACCTACCGCAGCACCCACCCCGACACCTACTGATACTCCAACGCTCACCGACACGCGCGCCACCATTTCGCCGTCTCCTACGCCGACTGTGATGCCTTCTCAGCCAACGGTCACGACGGTACAAGCGGCACCATGGGAAGAAGTGGCCAGATGGGGCAACGGAGCGAATGGGCTTCTCTTCAATAGTCCCAACGGAATCGCCATCGACGCGGCAGATCATGTCTATACCACGGAGTTCCGGGGGGATCGGGTGCGGAAGTTCTCGTCAGATGGAGAGCTTCTTGCAGAATGGGGAAGCCTTGGCAGCGAACCCGGCCAAATGAATTCGCCCACCGGAATCGCGGTTGGACCAGACGGCAGGATTTACGTTGCGGAGAGCGGCGGACATCGAGTCCAGGTGTTCTCATCCGACGGTATGCTTTTAGACAGTTGGGGTGCTTTAGGCAATGGGCCAGGTGAGTTCGCTTCTGCAATGACAGTTGCCTTGGATGACGACATGCGCGTCTATGTGAGCGACTGGGGGAACAACCGAGTCCAGGTCTTCGACAGTGCTGGGCGGTTTCTGCACCAGATCGGTGCGGCCGGCACAGGCTCTGGGAAGATGACAAATCCGACAGGAGTGGCCATTGGCCCCGAAGGTGACCTATGGGTGACGGACCGGGGCAACTCTCGAATTCAGCGCTTCGGGCGGGATGGAACGTTCGTCCAGCTTTGGACACGGGCGGGTCAGGGGTTGTTCCGGTCGCCGACCAACATCGCCTTCGACAAAGATGGTAACTGGTGGGTATCAGAGTTTGAAGGGAATCGAGTGCGGCAATTCAGCCCTGAAGGAGACCTGTTATCCGAGTTGGCACCAGGTACGTTTCGCGGCCCCCACGGGCTATTGTTTGACGGTACCGGTGCGCTGTATGTAGCGGACACCATGAACGGAGTGGTTCGAAAGTTTCGGCCTACCACTTGAATACCAGCGCCCACTCCCGCACTACAAGGCAATACGCCACCTGCGTTGCGTGACCGGCTTCGGGCGAGAGAAGAGCGAGGGGACCACCTTCGTGAACCAGGGCGTCCTGAACCAGGCCCTCTTCGAGATTAAGCTCAGCCCTGAAGACTCTGGCTAGCAATCGCGGATAGCGTGCTGCGCCGAAGACTGGAAATGCGGGCCGGTTGAGGTTAGGCAGGGGGAGGCGATTGGGAAGTCGTGTGTTCAGCCGTCGGAGCTACGTAGCATCAATTGCGCCATCTCCGGACCAGTGATCCCATCCTGCGCCCGTGTGATTGTGCCTGCATCGCGGATCTCCTCTGCCAGACGGCGTATCGCACCTCCCGCCGCCCGTGCGAAGGCAGTCCCATAGCTGACGCGCGCCACGCCCAATTCTTGTAGCACCGACAACGGTGGTGCTTCGGGACCGGCAAGGACGCTTACCGGCGCTGGTATGTCCCTAACTAGGAGGGCGATTGCTTCGGGGGAGGTCACACCTATGAAGAAGATGCAGTCGGCCCCGGCCGCCGCGTACATCTTCCCTCGACTGATGCCCTCTTCTAGCGCGGCGTCAGAATTATCCCGGAACGCTAGGAATGAATCTACTCGCGCGTTCACGAAGAACTCGCTGCCCAACTCGCGCTTCGTCGCCATGATGGCTTCCAACTTCTCCAGATGCTCGGCGACCGGAACAAGCAGCATCGGTGCGCCAGGTGAATGGGGCTTGCTGTCCTCAATGTTCATCCCTGCACAGCCGGCCAGGATATAGCCACGCACTGTCTCTCCCACCTCATGGGCTTCACCATAGCCTCTCTCACCGTCTCCGTTTACAGGGACACTGACTGCTTCAGCAATAATCTGACTTACGCGAAGGGTCTGCTCCCGTGTGACGACCTCGCCGTCAAGGTAGCCTAGACTGGCTGCGATTCCGCCGCTGGCGCATTGGATGGCCCGGAACCCCATCGACTCGAACAGCCGAGCGCTCAACCCGTCGTAGGCTCCAGGCATCACAAGCGTCTCCGGTTGACCCAGAAGGTCTTTGAGCCGACGACTCTTCAAGTTTGCAGCTGCTAGCACGTCCGAAGCTATCTGCTCCATTGTCGATCTCCTGTCCCTATCTTGAAGTCTTACGT
>QEVV01000009.1 GCA_003228115.1 Chloroflexota bacterium | reverse complement strand
GAACGACTGCCGGCGTGTACAGCTTGCGTCCGCTACCAGGCGGACCCGTTTCCGCGCCTCTAACCTGGGAAGAGGTCGAGGCGGGCAACGTGACTCCTGATCAATTCACCATTCGCAGCCTGGGAGAACGGCTAAACACGTTGGGGGATGTAGCAGCCGAGATGGCCACATTCAGGCAGCCGCTGCCGCACTTGTAAGCCCAGCCTAGAAGGGCGCCTTGCTCGCGGCTTCCTCTTGAACTTCAGCTTTTGAGGTCGTTCCCTTCTGCTCGTCCCCTTCAGCGGCGGCCCGCTGTTGCTTGGTGGCCTCGATGCTGGCCATGAGGGCCTCCATCAAATCGCCGACCTTGCCCTTGGGCGCCGCCGGCGCCGCCACAATCGGCTCAGCCATGCCAAGCTTGGCCTCGATAATGTGCATCAGCTCGTCCCGATAGCCGTCGTGGAACACTTCAGGTTCAAACACCCCCGCCAGTTGGTCGATGAGCATGACCGCCATACCCACCTCTTGCTCGGTGAAGGCCACTTGTTCCTCGGGAAGCGTGAGTTCCGCCGTACCCCGTATTTCATCGGGATAGAACATCGTTTCCATGAGCAGTCCGTCTTGGTAAGGGCGGATGCAGCAGATGTGTTCTTTCTGTCTGAGGGAGACCTTGGCGACGGCAACCCTGTTCGTGCTTTCCAGCGCCTTCTTGAGCAGATAGAAGGGCTTCGCCCCGACATTGTCCGGTTCAAGCGCGTAGGTGCGTTCAAAGTAAATGGGATCAATAGAGGCTAGGTCAACGAACCGTACGATGTCTATGGTATGTGTAGAGGGCACCGCCACACCGTCAAAGTCAGCCTCATCCATGATCACGTACTGATCTTTCGAGTACTCGTAGGCACGGACGATCTCATTGGGCTCCACGTCCACTTCATGGAAGGGGCAGTACCGCTTCTGGCGAAGCCTGGTCTTGCATTCGTCGTGTAGGGTCGTGAAGGCTAAGTCCTTGGACTCAGTTCCCGTGTAGAGCTTGATAGGAATGACCACCAGCCCAAAACTGATTGCCCCTCTCCAAAGCGCTCTTCTCGCCATCGCCCACCTCCGAGCCTCCGAAGGCTCCAGAACTACGCCGTGCCACCGTAAGGCGGCATCTTAGCTACGAATCGCAGCCAGGGTCAAGTCAGCAGCTACCCTTCGCCACCGCCGAGACTTCGGGGCCAGCCGGGAACGTCCGACAACACGCATTCGTCAGGCGACTTGTCAGGCCGCATCCGCACATAGACAGGGTAGCGCAGCCGTCCATCTACTGTGAACTCTCCGTATTCGACCTGGCACACCAACTCCGGCTTGCACCAGTGGATGTACTTCTCTTGAACCTCAGGAGTGTTGACGAAAGGCCGCTCCTCGACTATTGAGGGTTCCAACGTTTCATAAATCCCCCTAACCTCGTCCTCCGAGTACCCGGATCCAGCGCTGCCCACATAGACCAGCTTGCCGTCTTCGTCATGAAGACCTAACAACAGCGAGCTGAAATAGTCCTTCCGTTGGCCTCCAAAGACGTAGCCGCCGATAACAAACTCCCCTTCCCTGACACGCTTCACCTTCAGCCAACTCCAAGTGCGTTTGCCAGGAAGATACAAGCTGGCCTTTTGCTTGGCCACCACGCCTTCGAGGCCAAGATCGCAAGTGGCCTGAAAGAAAGCTTTGCCATCGGTTTCAACGGACTGGCTGATGATGATGCTGTCGCTGGGATTGAGGACCTCGGCAAGAAGCCGCTTGCGCTCCTGGAGGGGCTGGCCCATAACGGATTCGCCCCTAAGGTGCAGTAGGTCGAAAGCAATGAAACTGACCGGGGGCAAAGTGCCTGGCTTTCCCTGCCCTCGCTGGAAACGCTGCTGCATAAGCTTGATGCTGGGCCGCCCGTCTTCATCAAGGCAGACCAACTCTCCGTCAATGGCGAGACCGTCCGCCTCCACCTGTTTAACAAGCCCCTCCATCTCAGGAAACTGCGAGGTCATGGTCTTTGCGTTCCTGCTCTGCAGCCTGACCTTGCCATCTTCGACGAAGGCGACGGTTCGGAAGCCATCCCACTTCAGTTCATAAATCCAATCAGGCGAGTCAAATGGCTCCCGCACCAAACGAGCCAGCATGGGCTTGATCGAGGTCGGAAGTGATGTCTCGTTGGCCTTCAGTTCAGTCATTTCTCGTGTTGCAATCGGAAGGAGATGCTGTTGAACAGGGTAGCTACTCTTCTCTACTTGGCCACGAACCCGCCGTCCACGGGCAGAGCCGCGCCTGTAATAAAAGATGCAGCGTCAGAACAGAGCCACGCCGCGGCCCTCGCTACCTCTTCCGGTTCGCCAATGCGGCCCACCGGCTCTTCACGTTCCACCGTTGCCTGCACTTGGGCTTCGGTGACACCCTCTGTGACCATTGGAGTACGCACCCAGCCGGGGCAAACGGCATTGACCCTGATGTTCTGACGAGCGCATTCGAGCGCCACGCTCTTTGTGAGGCCCACCACTCCGTGCTTGCTAGCGACGTATGCGGCATTGGTGTCTGCCACGAGGCCATCGGTAGAGGAGTTATTGACGATGGTACCCCCTCCCTGGGCGAGCATTTGCTTGATTTCATGCTTCATACAGAGCCACACGCCCGTCAAGTTTATGGCAATGACCTCGTCCCAGTCCTCTTGGGGATAATCGACGATTCCCTGGGAGGGCTTCTCTACGCCCGCGTTGTTGAACGCGCAGTCCAGCCGCCCGTAGGTCTCGACGGCGAACCGCACCATGCCTTCGACATCTTCAGGTTTGGACACGTCTGCCCTAACGAAGGCGGCTTCGCCTCCGGCGGCCTTGACCAATCGGACGGTCTCCTCTCCTTCGGCGATCCGGCGGGCTGCCACCACAACCTTTGCGCCTTCCTCAGCGAAAACGAGAGCCGACGCCCTGCCTATACCGGAACTGCCGCCTGTAATAAGAGCGACTCTACCTTCGAGTAGACCAGCCATTAGGAAACCTCCCAAACCGGAATTCTCGTTACCTTACCAGACGTGCACGCCAGACCAACGCGCCAGCGTCCTTAGGACGAGGGCGCTAGTACCAGTCACGGCCCTAGCGTATCCTTGAACCCGCCTCATCCCCCAGGAGCATTGACCCTCCCTTGAAAGCTCACGACCCTGAATCACGGCCAGTGAAGTGGACTCTGTTGTCCGTGGCCACGCTGATCGTCATGTCCGGGGCCACGATCACGCCAGCCCTGCCTGCCATGGTCGCCCACTTCTCCGATGTCCCCAACGTTGAGATTCTTGTCAGGCTCGTTGTCACCATGCCCGCGCTTTTTATTGTCATTGGCGCGCCTGTGGCCGGGTACATTGCGGACCGTTGGGGCCGAAAACGTCTGTTGGCATACTCGACGATTCTCTTCGGAATAGGCGGCAGTTCCGGGCTGGCGATGGACTCTCTTTATAGTGTGCTGGCCGGACGAGCAGTCCTGGGCCTGGCGGTAGCTGGCGTCATCACCGCCTCCACCACGCTTATCGCCGACTACTACACTGGGCCCTCCCGAGCCCGCCTCATGGGGTTACAAGCCGCCTTCATTAGCCTAGGGGCCTTCGTTTTCATTCTGGCCGGTGGAGCGTTAGCCGATATCTCTTGGCGAGGTCCATTCTTCGTCTACCTCACCGCCTTTCTGTTCGTCCCTCTTATCGCTGTGGCTCTCTACGAGCCGATCAGGACTCCGGTTGGCCCAGCGCCTTCCCCGGAAATAACCGGCAATCCAGCTCCTCCGAGTCTGACTCTTCCTCCACCACGCTTCCCGCTCAGGGCACTGTCTCTAATCTTCGGTCTATCTCTGGTCAACCAGATGGTCTTCTACCTGGTGCCAGTGCAAATCCCCTTCTACCTTCGAGAGTTGAATGAATCCACGGGCGCGCAAATAGGGCTGGCAATCGCTGCCATCACCATATTCGGCGCGTTGACGTCATTTCAGTACCGGCGCATTAGCGGGCGCATCGGAGTCGTGGGAACGGTTATCCTCGCAAATATCGTTATGGGAATCGGGTACATCGCCGTTGGTCTGGCGTCGACGTATGGCCTCGTCGTACTTGGGCTGGCCATCGCTGGTCTAGGCCTCGGCCTCCAAATGGCCAATATGAATACCTGGGCAGCTGCGATCACGCCTCAGCGTTTCCGCGGCCGTGCTCTTGGGGGCGTCGCCACGTTCATGTTTATGGGTCACTTCCTGTCGCCGGCGGCGAGCCAGCCGCTGGTCCTCGCGTACGGATATCCAATGGCTTTCGGGATGGCAGGGGGGCTGCTGTTGTTCGTCGCTATCGTCTTCTTAATCGCCCGGCCATGGATAACAGCGCCGGGCAGCGAGCGCGGTCGATGAATCCGGCGCCGCTCGCATGACTAACCCTCCTTCGCTATAGTGGAATGACCTCCAAGGGAATCTAGCTATGCCTGACCTTCTTCTCGTCTTCAGCATCCTGGCCATTGTCCTCACTGTGAGTGCCCTCGCCTCAGGGCTCGTGGAGCGCTCGCCGGTGTCCTTCCCCCTGTTGTTCCTTGGCTTCGGCCTGTTGATCGGACGAAACGGTCTGGGCGTTCTCGAGATGGACGCCCACGATCCAGTGCTGGAGATGGTCGCCACGCTCACGCTTTCCCTTGTCCTTTTCCTCGACGCGGTCAAACTCCAGATGAAAGAGTTGGGCATTCGCTGGCTCGTGCCCGTCCTGGTGCTGGGGCCAGGGACAGCTCTGATCATTGCCCTGGGCGCTGTGCCTTTGGCATTGCTCCTCGGTTTCGGATGGATATTGGCTTTCATCGGCGGGGCGGTCCTCGCCTCAACAGACCCGGTCGTCTTAAGAGAGATCGTCCGCGACAAGCGCATCCCTCGTTCGGTGCGACAGGCCCTAAAATTGGAAGCCGGTATGAACGACCTCGTCGTGCTCCCGGTCATTTTGATCCTCATAGCAGTGGCCGTTGGAGAGGTCAGCAACGTTGCCGGATGGATCACCTTCATGGTGCGCTTGCTGGTGCTGGGACCCGTCATAGGGTTCGCCATCGGAGGAATAGGCTCCTGGTGCATATCCCGAGCCGACTTGATGATGGGCGTGCGACGGGAATACCAGTCATTGTTTGGCATAGGCCTGGTGCTGGCCGCCTTCTCGGCAGCCACGGCTGCCGGTGGAGATGGGTTCCTTGCGGCGTTCGCCGCCGGGCTGGCGGTGGTCCTTCTCAATCAGAAGCTCTGCGACTGCTTCCTTGAGTACGGCGAGATCACCTCTGAGAGTACGGCGAGATCACCTCTGAAATGTCCATGCTCCTTGCCTTCGTGCTGTTCGGCGTGGTCTTGTCGGGCATTCTCCCCACGGTCTCTGTTGTGCCTGCCCTGATACTGGCGGGCCTCGTAGTTTTTGTCATTCGTCCCGCTATTCTCGGAGCGGTTCTCGCCAGGGCGCGCATGAGTTGGGAAGCCCACGCCTTTGTCGCCTGGTTCGGTCCCAGGGGCCTAAATTCACTATTGCTGGCATTGCTTGTGGTACAGGCTGGCATTCCCGGTGGGGAACTCCTTCTGGCAACTGTTGGAGTGGTCGTACTAGCGTCGGTCGTCATTCACGGGGCCACCGCCTCACCTGCCGCAGCTTGGTATGCGCGCCGGGCGGCCCGGGAAGTCTTGGTGGAGGAGCGGGAGGGATCGGCCCTTGGCCTATTTGCAGAGGAGGACGAAGAAGAAATCCCTCGCATCACACCCGAACAACTCCATCAAATGATGTCCGAACTCTCGCCGGTGGTGCTGGATGTGCGGTCCAGGATGAGCTACGACTCCGAACAGGCCCACATCCCTGGCGATATTCGGGTGCTCCCTGACGAGGTAATCGAGTGGGCTGAGAACCAGGATAGGAACAGGCCCATCGTGGCCTATTGCAGTTGAACGGACGAAGCAACCAGCGCCCGTGTGGCGCAGCAGTTGAAGGACATGGGATTCCAGGCGTCCGCCCTGGAAGGCGGCTTCCATGCCTGGCGCGACCTCTACCAAGTTGAGCCGATCAGAGAGGCGGCATAGGGCCGAAGAACCCCGCCTCAAGTCCATGATATGATTCGAGGAGCTAGCCCCTACCCGTCAAACAACGCTGCTCACCACGGGAAGCGCTATGCGACAGACGCACAATCTTACGGCGGTCATCGAAAGAGAGGGAGACGGTTACGTAGCCCTCTGTCCAGAGTTGGATATCGCCAGTCAGGGAGAATCCATAAAGGAAGCCCGGCGGAATCTCGTGGAAGCGCTCGAACTCTTCTTCGAGTCCGCTAGCCCCTCGGAGGTTCAGGAGCGGCTCCGGGAAGAAGTCTACATCACCCGGCTTGAGGTAACGGTTGGCTAGGCTTCGCGTCCTTTCTGGGAGCGAGATGTGCCGCATCCTTGAACAGCATAGCTTCAACACCGTGAGGCGCCGCGACAGTCATATCGTCATGCAAAGACGGGTCTCTGACTCCATGATCACGGTTGCTGTACCGATCACAGCGAACTCCGTACCGGCACTCTTCAATCGATTATCCGCCAGTGCAAACTCCCCAGAGAAGTGTTCGAGAAAACTTAGAGTTCCGCCTGTCACTCCCCTTACCCTGCCTTAGGAGCAACCATATGACAACAACCGAACATCGCGTCGTCGGAAAGCCTGCCGGGCGAGTTGAAGGGCCTGACAAGACGACCGGCTCCGGCAAATACTCCGCCGACATCGACCTGCCTGGCTTGCTCTGGGCCAAAATCTTGCGTAGCCCCTACCCTCACGCCCGTATTGTGAGCATCGACGCATCCAGGGCCAAGCAGGTCCCCGGTGTCCACGTCGTGTTGACCGGGGCCGACATTCCAGAAACCCTCATCGGGCGGATGATCCAGGACACGCCCATGCTGTGCCGGAATGTCGTCCGGTACATCGGAGACAAGGTGGCCATTGTCGCCGCCGAGAGCCCCGACATTGCCGAAGAAGCCATTGACCTCATTGAGGTTGAATACGAAGAGATCCCCGCCGTTTTCGACGCCTTGGAGGCGAGCAAATCCAGCGCCCCGGTGGTCCACGACGACTTCGGCAGCTACAAGCGGGGCCCCATCGATCTGTGGCACAAGGACTATCCTGCCACGGAACCGGTGTCCAGCAACCTCTTCTCCCGCATGACCTGGGCCAAGGGCGACATTGAGGCGGGGTTCGCTCAGGCGGACAGGGTCTTTGAGCACCACTTCTCCACGCCCATGACCCATCAGGCCTACCTGGAGCCCCACGCCTGCGTCGTGTGGGTGCAAGATGATGGCCACGTTCAAGTATGGGCCCACAACAAGCAGCCTCACACTCTGCGTCGGCACTTGGCCTCCCACGTCGGAATTGAAACTGATCAAGTCACCGTCAACGTGGCCTATATCGGCGGCGACTTTGGCGGCAAGAGTTCTTCAATGGATGTGCCGTTGATGTACTTCGTGTCCAAGGCTGCCGGCCGTCCCGTGAAGTCGGTGATGACCTACACCGAGGAGCTCATGGCCGCCGACCCACGGCATCCCAGCACAATTAGCGTCAAGACCGGCGTCAAAAACGACGGGACAATTGTGGCCCGCTCCGGACGAGTGACATTCAACAGCGGCGCATACGCCGGTTACAAAACGCTCGGTTATGTCGCCGGGGCCTTCCAGCTTGGCGGCTGCTACAACATACCCAACGTCCACATTGAAGGCGACTGTGTTTACACCAACGAGGTGCCTCGGGGCCATGCGCGGGCTCCCGGTTCTCCCCAGTCTTCATTCGCGGTGGAATCCCATATGGATATGATCGCCAAAGAAATGGGCCTCGACCCTCTGGGATTCCGCCTCAAGAACGTCCTCCACGACGGTGACACCTCGCCATCGGGAACAGCATGGAGGCAGATCAAGGCCGAGGAGACCCTAACCGCCGCCGCCGCTGCTATTGGCTGGGGCACGCCGAAAGCTCCGAACGTGGGAAGAGGCCTGGCCCTCTTTGACCACACGACCGGGGTGGGCAACTCTAACGCCAACATCGTGATAGAAGCCGACGGCACTGTGACCGTCTACAGCCCCACTTTCGACCACGGTACAGGCATTCACACCGTACAGAGGCAGATCGTAGCCGAAGAGCTCACCGTTGCCCTTGACCAAATAAAGGTCGTCACGGTCAACACGGACACGCACCCACCGGACGGGGGCGTGGGCAACAGCCGCACAACGCACACCGCGGGATTCGCTGCCCTGACGGCTGTTCAAAAGCTGAGGGAAAGCCTTTCGGCCGTGGCCGCAGAGGCGCTTGAATGTAGCCTCAAGGAGGTCCAGCTTCGGGACGGCTGGCTCATCGTGAAAGGATCGCCGGAACGTTCGATCAGCATCGCCGACCTCGCCTCTCGCGAGGCGGGACGTGGCGCCACGATTAGCGCCTACGCCGAATATACCTCCAACGCCCAGGACTACACCTCCTTTTGCACTCAGGCCGCTGAGGTTAGCGTTGACCCCGAAACGGGAGTCGTGGAGGTACTGAAGCTGGTCTCGGCAGTGGACTCAGGAACCATCATCAACCCCGCCTCCCACCTCAGCCAGGTGGAAGGCGGCATGGTCACGGGCCTGGGGTTCGCCTTGATGGAGGATATGCCCGTGGAGGAAGGTCGCGTTACCACCCTGCACCTCGGCGATTTCAAGATTCCCAACATCCAGGACATTCCGCGCCACCAAACGGTCTACATTGAAAGCGAGTCCGGGCATACCCCCTACGGCGGCAAGGCAGTAGGTGAGATCACCAACTCCTCGGTAGCCCCGGCCATTGCCAATGCCGTAGCCGACGCCATTGGCATTCCCATTACTGACCTGCCTATCTCAGGGGAGCGGGTGTACTACGCGCTACGGCAAAGGCAAGGATCGTAGTCCATTTGATGATCCGACCCCTATGATTAGCGATTTGTTCCAGCAGGCCATCGGGGCCACGGCAAACACCATTTCAGAGAACGCCGCCCTCCTCAACGAACTGGATGCCGCGGTTGGCGATGGCGACCACGGATCTAACCTATCCAGGGGCTTTCTAGCCGTCGCCGCTCAGACAGAGGAGTTGGCGAGTCTGGATATGGGCGAGGCCCTTCAGCGGGCAGGGATGACGCTGGTCACCACTGTCGGCGGGGCGGCAGGTCCTCTGTATGGCACCCTTTTGATGAGCATGGGCAAAGCCGCGCCATGTGGCGCGTTGCTCCAAGTCCAGGACATCGCATTCATGCTGGATCAGGGGGTCGCCGCTGTTAAACAACGCGGCAGGTCCGACGTGGGTGAGAAAACAATGCTGGATGTCTTGGGGCCGGTGGGCGAGGCATTCCATAGGGCCATCGCTGAAGGAGCGAGAGGGTCTGAAGTGGCGGCCAAGCTGGTGGCAGCGGCCGAAGCCGGAGTCGAAGCAACTCGCAACATGGAGGCAACAAAGGGCCGAGCGGCCCAGTTGGGAGAGCGCAGCATTGGACACCCAGACCCCGGAGCGATGGCGAGCTACTTGTTGGTGAAGGCCCTCTGTGATCGGTTTACCGACCAAGCGTGATTATGGCTCCGGAGGCCTATCGGCCCCACCGCAGAGCAGGCGTGTGCACCGGGGCATCCCAATATCGGAGCATCTCGTCATCCAGGAGTGAGAGGGTAAAGGAACACCCGGCCATGTCCAAGGAAGTGACATAGTTCCCCACCAGGCTCCGCACCACCTCCACACCAGTGCCGCCGAGAGAGCGTCGAGCGGCGTCGTACATCAGGGTCAACTCCATTAGGGGCGTGCCCCCAAAGCCGTTGACCAATAGCAGCGCCTGGCCTCCTGAAGCGGGCTTCAAGTCCTCAATAATCGCCGCCACCATCTGCCTGGCTATGTCATCAGCAGGAGCCAACTTCTCCCGCCGTCGGCCCTTCTCCCCGTGGATGCCCACACCCATCTCCATCTCATCTTCGCCGATGTCGAAGGTCGGTTTGCCGACAGCCGGGACGGTACAGCTCGTCAGGGCAACACCCATTGAGCGGGTGCGCTGGTTGACCTGGACTCCGAGCGCATGGCATTCCGCCAAACTAGCCCCAGCCTGCGCGGCACCCCCAACAATCTTCTCTACCACCAACGTCCCAGCGACGCCCCGTCGGAGGGATTCGTCGTCGGTTGCCACATCGTCGTTGACCAGGATCGTGGCCTGCTCGCTGGCATACATTTCAGCAGCCATCTCGAAGTTCATCACATCGCCTGCGAAGTTCTTGACGATGAACAAAACCCCAGATCCGCCGTCGACGGCTTGTGCCGCCTCCAACATTTGACCCGGGGTCGGCGATGTGAAGACCTGGCCGGGGCAGGCGGCGTCGAGCATCCCGTATCCAACAAACCCAGCGTGCAGGGGCTCATGGCCGCTGCCGCCCCCAGAGACCAAGGCAACCTTCCCCCGCGCTGGAGCACCGAGGCGTGAGACGTAGGTTGGACCCGTATGCAGAACAACCAAGTCCTCATGGGCGAGAACGAAACCGCGCAGGCTCTCATCCAGAATATCGTCGACGCTGTTCATGAACTTTTTCATGGAACCTCCGAAGAAGGGCTTCAAACAGTGGGGGAAAGCTAAAGCCTAGCAGGCGGTCTAGGCGCAGGCTATCATAGCAACGGACCGTAATTTATCTTGGAATGTCCAGTTTGCCATTGAGCCACAACCTTGACCGTTGATCTAACAACCGCCCTATTACTAGGGGTTCTTCAAGGCATAGTGGAATGGCTGCCGGTCAGCTCCGAGGGTGTCGTTGCCACGGCCTACGCCTATTTGGAGGACCAGCCACTGGGGGCCTCGGTGGGTTTCGCCTTGTGGCTCCATCTTGGTACCGCCGTTTCGGCCACCATCTACTTCCGGCGTGAGTTGGTAGCCATCGCACGCGAACTGCTCAGCAGGCCACGACACCCCTCTCCACTGCTACGTTTCCTTGTCGTCGGTACTGTAGTCGGTGCCTTCATAGGACTGCCCGTGCTGCTCGCCTTGGACCAGCTTTCAGAACGCGCTGGCTCGGCGGCGATGGGTGTGGTCGGCGTGCTCATGCTGATGACAGGCTTCCTCCAACTACGACGACCCAAAGTCGGCACCCTGAAAAGAGACGAGGTAACAATCAAGGAAGCCACTATCACTGGCGCCGCTCAGGGACTGGCGGCCCTACCCGGATTAAGCCGATCCGGGCTGACAGTGGCGGCCCTACTGGCACTCCGGGTAGACCGCAGGGAAGCCCTGGCGTTGAGCTTTTTGCTTAGCATACCGGCAAGCCTGGGAGGAGCCCTCTTCGCGGCAATCGACTCGAAGGAAGCCTTCACCGTCGAAGGCATCGCCGGAGCCGCTGTGGCTGCTGTCGTTGGACTCCTCACCATCCGAGGGTTGATGGCGTTCGCACAGCGGATCAATTTCGGGGCGCTGGTAATCGTGGTTGGGCTGGCCATCATCGCTGGGTCGTTGCTGGGAGTCTTCGTCGTCACCTAACGGGAACGACGACTCCGAAGAGGCACCTGCCTCACGAACAGCATCACGACGAAGGCCGCCATCACAAACCCCAGAAGCAGCAGGAAGCCGTCTGTTATCGCCAAACTCAGGCCTCCTCGCAGCGACTCGAGCAGTTGCTCCCCAACGCCTGGAGGCGTCCCTGCTTCTATGAGCGCGGTCTGAAGCCGCTCCAAAGCCTCCGGGTTTACCAATGCCTGAGGATTCGCCGTAATGCTTTCCAATGTTCCTGGCGGAAGCGTATCTCGCAGGGCCGGATCAACGAATTGGTCTACTCCTGAAGCAAACCGCCGGACCATGAAAGAGCCCAATACCGCCAACCCCACCGCCCCTCCGACGGCCCTGAAGAACTGCGTCGCCGTTGTGGCGATGCCGATATAGCGAAAGGGCACGGCGTTCTGCATCGTAGTTGTAAACACCGGCATCGTAGAGCCAAGGCCAATCCCCATCACTACGGTGAATAACACGGCCGTGATGCGGCTGGTCTCCGGCGACATCAGCGACATCAGGAAGTAGCCAACACTCATCAAGCCAAGTCCAATGAGCGCCTGTACCTTGTAGTGACCTCCCAGGCGCGCCAGAGCCTGCCCTGAGGTGAGGCTCCCGGCCACAACCCCCAACATCATTGGAGTGAGAAAGCTTCCGCTAGTCGTAGCTGAAGTGCCCAGGACGCCCTGAAAAAACAGCGGCACAAACATGATGCCGCCGTACAATCCGAACGCCGAGAGGAACACGGCTAGAAGGCTCAGGCCTACAATCCTGTCCCGGAACAAGAACAACGGGACGATGGGCTCCGGGGACCGAAGCTCCGTCCAGATAAACGCGCCGCCCATGACCACGGAAAGGACCAGAGCGCCGATCACCTGTGTCGACCCCCAGGGGTAGTTGACGCCTCCCCAGGAAAGGCCAAGCAAGAGCGGCACCACGGTGAACACCAGCAGCACAATGCCAGGGTAGTCGATGTGGTGCTTACCCCCACGGCGGACATCCGGGAAGTAGCGAATGAAAAGGAAGATCAGCGGAATGCCAAGAGGCAGATTGATGTAGAAAATCCAATGCCATGACAGGGCGTCCGTAATGAAACCGCCCAACGTCGGCCCGATGATCGAGGCCATTCCAAATGTAGCGGTGATTAGGCCCAGGAACTTCGCCCGTTGGTTCGGCGGGAAGAGGTCCCCAATGGCTATGAACCCGTTGGCCATCATCACACCGGCACCCAATCCTTGAACGCCTCGGAAGATGATGAGTTGGTCCATGTTCTGGCTTAGTCCTGCCAAAGCCGACCCAAGCAGGAACACCGCGATGCCGGGGATGTAGAACCACTTGCGGCCATACATGTCCGTCAGCCGCCCCACGACGGGCATGATAGTCACAGAGGCTACAAGATAGGCGGTGGTAACCCACGAATACCGGTCGAAGCCCCCAAGATCAGAGATGATCCGCGGGGTCGCTGTGGCCACAATGGTCTGGTCTATCGAGGCCAGAAACATGGCCCCCATAACGGCAGCCATGGCGAGAACAAGTTGCCGCCGGGGCAGGACGATATGCTCTGTTGGCGGTGGGGTTTGGGGCTGCACTTCGGATTCGGAGGGTGGGTCGGCTTCGGCCATCTAAGCTCCGCGGAAAAGTGACAAGACTGCAAAGTTGCAGGGACATGCCCCAGCAAGGTCGCTTCCTCAGTATACCTGGTAGAATTCGTTCGGAACTTTCTGCCTACGGAGGACTACCATGCCGCGACGTTACTGGCTCTTCAAATCCGAGCCCAATGCTTACTCCTACGACCACTTGGTTGCCGACGTTGTTGCCGAGTGGGACGGTGTTCGCAATTTCCAGGCGCGCAATCTTCTCAAGAACGAAATCCAAGAAGGGGACGGCGTGCTCTTCTACCACTCCAACGCCAAGCCCCTATCGATCATCGGCACAGCGGTCGTTGCGCGCAGCGGCTACCCCGACGACACGGCCTGGGACCCCAAGTCCGACCACCCGGACCCGAAGAGCACACCAGAAAACCCCATTTGGTACATGGTGGACATCAAAGCCGACCAGCGGTTCAAAGACCCAGTCACCGTGGATGAGATGCGGGCTATGCCAGCACTCGAGAAGATGATGGTCCTCAAGCGAGGCATGCGGCTGTCGGTGCAACCCGTTACGCCGGAAGAATGGGAAGCAGTATTGAGAATGGGCGGCGGCACGCCTTAGGAGTTGCCTCTTCGACCCTCGTCTGGGAAGCAAAAAGATGACCGAACACAGACGCTCGGGCGGGTCTGAGACCCGCCCCTACCGACGCGAGGCACAGGCTCCTTGACCGGCAAGGAGCAAATGTGGCCCCTGAATAACGTCCTGCTGGTCAAACGGGGTGCAGGGGCAAAGCCCCGCCGGGGCCACAGGGGGTGTCCCCCTGTATCAAGAACGTTTGAGGGCGGGCTGGGTGGGAGCAACACCAAAACGGTCCGCGAAACAGGCTCCATCACCTAACAATCACCATGGTTTCGAAATGGGGTGCAGGGGCAAAGCCCCGCCGGGGGCCACAGGGGGTGCCCCCCTGTATCAAGAACGTTCGAGGGCGGGTGGGTGGGAGCAACGAGGTAAGACACCAAGACCGTTAGGACGCCAGGAATACGCCTAGCCAGTCAGTTGATGACAATCGAGTAATCTCTAGCCGAACAAGGTCCTTCGCTCCACTCAGGACGACATTTACCAGCGGTGATGCCCAAAAGGAGAACCCATGACAGACGACATATCCCTCTTCGATGCAATGTACGCCCAACGAGCCATCCGGCGATTCAAGCCAGACCCGGTGCCTCAAGAAGCCATAGAACGCATCCTTGAGGCCGCCGTGCGGGCCCCCAGCGGCGGGAACCGCCAGTCTTGGTCCTTCATCGTCATTCGGGACCCGGAGATCAAGGCCAAGTTCGGCGAATGGTACCTCGACAGCTGGGGGTCGTCTTACGTGCCCGGTCTTGGTAAGACCACCTCGACCCCCATCATGAGTTCGGCGGAATACCTGGCCCACCACCTGGCCGAAACGCCCGTGCTCATCCTCGGCTGCGTTCAACGGTCAAAGGGACGTCTGCCGGGCTTGTCCCAATGGGGCACCATCTTCCCCGCCATCCAGAACTTGATGTTAGCCGCACTATCTTTGGGGCTTGGCACAGTCTTGACCACCATGCACTTCTTTCATGAGGCCGAGGCCAAAGAACTGCTCGGCATCCCAGAAGAAGTGGACACTGCGTGCCTCATCCCACTGGGATACCCCGCAGAAGGCGAGCATTTCGGCGGCGCACGCCGCCGGCCCATCGCAGACGTCACCCACTACGACCGCTGGGGGCAAGGCAGACCCAAGCGGTCATTTGGACCACGGATCTAGACCAAAATACTGGAGCCTATATGAGTCTTGCTCGTCCGATCCGAAGCTCCGCCCCGCACGGCCGAACATTAAGAACACTGGCTACCCTAACGGCATCACTCGTTCTCTCCTCCAGCCTCGCGCTCGTGGCATGTTCAGTGCAATCAGAGCCTCGCTCCAGCCAAGATGCCGCAAGCATTGCTGTCTCTGCAGCTGACTTGGATTATCAATATGTGAAGGACGGAGATAGGTCGGTTGACCTCGCAGCATGGTACGGTGACTCGATCTATCAAGAAAGAGGCAAAGCTTGGACGTCAGCTCAAGCGGTGGCATTCGTGCCAAGACAGTTTGTTAGAGGCGTGCCGAGCCACAACATCGAGAATATGGTTTGGGTCTTCTCGTCTGCCAAGCGCGCATCAGGGCACTTTGGCGATTGGCTAACTCCAACGTTCGGCGCGAGATTCACTCGCCTGACGGACTTCTGCAATCTCTCCTTTGCAGACTGGGACACTTGCTTCAAACCAATGGCGGTGCCCAAGATCGGCGATGCGGCCAAAGGCTGGTGGTCTACCGTGGCCCCTGCGGCTGAACCAGCGCCGGATCTTCAGCCAGTAATAATGTACATCAAGGGAAACGTTGTGGTTTGGCTCGCTGCCAGCCCCTATGCGGGGGACGAAGCCAGACAACTCAGCAGGGCTCACCTTGTGAAGCTGGCTGAGGGAATTGAAGCCAGGATCACGATCAGGTAAAAGAGTCAGCGGGCGGGTCAATGACCCGCCCGCTTCTTTGTACTGGTTAAGGGAGCCAAGCACTTCCCGCCTAGGACACAGGAAGGTACCCATCCTCTTGCAGGCGAGCTATAACCTGCGCCACGGCCTCCTCGGCCGTAAGTGACGTCGTGTCGATCACCAACTCAGCGTGCTCCGGCACCTCATAGGGGTCGTCGATGCCAGTGAAGCCCTTGATGATACCCGCACGGGCCTTGGCGTAAAGCCCCTTCCTGTCGCGCCCCTCGCAGACCTCTAACGGGGTCGCCACATGCACCTCAAAGAAACCGCCGTAGGCGCTGACCATGTCTCGAACCTGACGGCGCGTCGATGCGTAAGGAGCGATGGGCGCACAAATCGCAATCCCTCGGTGCTTCGTGATCTCGCTGGCAACGTAGCCGATGCGGGTGATGTTGAGGTCCCGGTGCTCCTTCGAGAAGCCCAGCTCGCTCGAAAGGTGCTTGCGAACCAAGTCCCCGTCCAAAATTGTGATGGGGCGAGAACCGTTCTCCATCAGCTTGGCCATCAATACATTCGCCAGGGTGGACTTCCCCGAACTGGGTAGTCCAGTGAAGAACACCGTGAAACCTTGCTCCGACTTCAAGGGGAACGACTGCCGGAGTTGAGCGACAACGTCAGGGTAGGAGAACCATGAGGGAAGGTCGTCACCGGCGCTCAAGCGGTCGCGCAGTTCAGTGCCCGAAGCCGACAGCACCTTGGCGCCTTCAGGCACCTCAGTGACTGGCAGATACTGGTCAGATTCCTCTACATAGACCATTTCCGGGAAGGCCGCTAGGTGGACACCCAACTCCTCCTCGTGCTGCCGGACCAAGTCCTGGGCGTCATAAGCGCCATAGAAAGGCTTGCCTGAGCGGTCGCTGCCGGGGCCAGCGTGGTCCCTACCGACGATGAAGTTATTGCAGCCGTAATTCTTGCGAATGATGGCGTGCCACAGCGCCTCTTTGGGCCCCGCCATTCGCATGGCTAGGGGGAGGAGGCTCAGGGTCGTTGATTCCTCGGGGTAGTACTTCAGCACCGCCTGGTAACAGCGGGCTCGAATGAAGTAATCGACATCGCCGGGCTTGGTCTGACCCACCACAGGTTGGATCAACAGGTGTGCACCCGTCTCTCTTGCCGCTCGCTGGGTCAACTCCACGTGGGCCCGGTGCAGGGGGTTACGGGTCTGGAACGCCACCACATTGCTCAAACCCTTTCCCTCGAACACCCGCCGGAGTTCGGCAGGCGTTTGGCGCAAGTCCTGAAACGTGTGTTGAGGCGGTGCCTCAACACCCTCCAGCGTTCCGCCCACATAGAACGGGTTCGTCTGCTGGAGCACACGGAACACCCCTGGGTGGTAGTCGTCCTCTGTCCCGAAGGTCGAGAGGGCCTCCTTCTTTAAGTCAGGCTGCCAGATGTCGCTGACCGTAAGGATGGCTACGACCATACCCTCCGGGTGCCGCAGCGCTATGCGATCCCCCTTGGACAAGCTGGAAGCAAACTCCTCTGTGACATCAAGGGCTATGGGCATCGGCCAGAGGGTGCCGTCGGCGAGACGTAGCTCTTCAACCACCCGATCATAGTCCGCCTGCCCCATGAAGCCCTCAAGCGGTGAGAAACCGCCGCTGAGCAAGAGTTCCGCATCGCAGAGTTGGCGTTCGTTGAGGTCCCAGTTCCCCAGATTTAGGGCTTCTGCTTTCAGTTCGTTGGCTCGTGCCTCGCTCACCATGAGGTCCTTGAGGACGCCTCCATGGGGCTCAATCAATCCGGACGCTGCTGTGTTCTGAGTCATGAAAAACTTTGCTCCTTGATCGTTTTGCTTCTAGCTATTCTTTGGCGGAATGACGTGGAGTCCGCATTCTGTCTTGCCGAATCCGGACCACCGGCCAGCCCTGGGGTCTTCGCCGGCTTTGACCTGCCTCGTGCAGAATGTGCAGCCAAGGCTGGGGTAGCCTTCTTTCAGCAGAGGATTGAAGGGAATGTCGTTCTCCTCAACGTAGCCCCACACTTGTTCTTCGGTCCAGAGAGCCAACGGGTTGACCTTTACCAGGCCGAAGGTCTGGTCCCACCGTACGATTGGCGTCTGCTTGCGGGTACCGGACTGGTCGCGGCGCAGGCCGGAGATCCAGGCCAGGGTGTTCTCAAGAACACGA
This sequence comes from Chloroflexota bacterium, assembly GCA_003228115.1. Classification (GTDB taxonomy): domain Bacteria; phylum Chloroflexota; class Dehalococcoidia; order Lucifugimonadales; family SAR202-VII-2; genus SAR202-VII-2. The sequence continues at coordinate 76,126 of QEVV01000009.1, read as the reverse complement.
TGGTTCGGCTCCACTTTGCGAAGCTGGCAGCATAGGTCTGGGTCCTTCTCCCACAACCGCTCGCCAAACTCCTTTCCCTGGGCCTCGGGCGACCAGCGGGACTTGATGCCCTCCGTCTTGATGCCGTACCGCCGCTCCACCTCGTCCTTCAATGCGTATGTCTCGGGGAACAGAAAATCGGTGTCGATGTAGAAGACCTTGAGGTCCGGCTCAATCTTGTGAGCCATGTCCAGGAGCACCATGCCGGTGGCGCCTCCGAAGCTACAGGCCAACTTGAGGCTCGGGTGGAAGGTCTCATAAGCCCACTCGAGAACTTGCTGTGGCGTGCGAGCCTCGAACTCCTGGTTCAACCGCTCCAGGTCCTCCAGGCTTATGACGCCATTCATCGTCTTATATTCGTTGATCTCAGGCAGCGTAATCTGCACTGTTCCTCCTAACGAGTCCTAGAGCATTCTCAGGCCAACAGCGAATAACGTCACAATAACAATGGCTCGGAGTCCTCTGCTGGGGATATAGGCCGTCATACGACTCCCGATCAAGACCCCAGGGACCGAGCCAATCAAGATATTGGCAGAAAGCGCGAAGTCGACGTGACCGGCCCCCCAATGAGCGGCTCCCGCCACGCTGGTCAGGAGCAGAGCGTGGAAGACATCGGTGCCAACCACCCGCCGCATGGCCATGACCGGAAACATGCTGACCAGCACAACCATAAACAGGGCGCCCCCGCCGACCGAGGTGATGCCCACCAGTGCGCCTATAGTAAAAGCGATCACCGGCAACCACCGGGACTGCTCCAGAGAGAAGCCTTCCGAGCCATCTCCGCCGCCGAAAAAGTGCCATCGTCCCAGTACCATCTTGGCGAAGAGGAGCACAGCCACTATCACCAGCGCCACACCGAGAACCTGGCTGACCAGAGCGTCGACTTCAACCCCCTGTCGCTCCAAGAGCGTGAGAAAGCCAACCCCTGCCAGCGCGCCGGGCACGCTGCCGACGGCCAACTTGAGGGCCAACCGGTAGTCCACCGACCCCTGCCTGTGATGTTGCCAGGCGCCAAACGCCTTGGTCACCGTCATTTGGACAAGGTCAGTGCCCACAGCAACGACCGGAGAAATGCGGAGAACCAAGATGAGCAGCGGCGTCATTAATGAGCCGCCACCCATGCCCGTCAGACCGACAAGGATTCCAACCACGAATCCCAGTCCTATGACAAGATATTGAATCTCCAAATTCGGTTCCCCTGATCGACTTTGCTCGTATTCCCTACAAACAGACTGCGCCCCTCTCGCATCGCGGGAGGGGCGCAGCTTTCGTTTCCTTATGGCACTCGGCCAGTAACGTTACTCCGTTCCCCCCCAATCGGGCGTACAGGTGCAACAGCACATACAAGAGCACATCAGGGGCACCCGCCCCTCAATCATCTTTTCTGTTGCCGCTTTCATCACTTGCTGCTCACTCCCACAAAAAAGTCGCCCTGCCATCTTGGCCAGGGCGACTCGTGCTTTCTTCCATTTACAGATACCCGGTTCGGTACCTTAGGCGCACAACCCCTGGCCAACTGAGTTCGTACAACACGTACAAGCGCAATGCACCTCTTGGGCCAATGCGAAGTCTTGATTGTCGTAGCGGTTCATAGCCAGATCGTGCCTGCCTTTACGAATTCTGTCGCCATCGTATGGCTGTAGACAAACCTTGTCAAGCTCTCTGTCGTTCCAGCCTCAGAAGCTTCTCAGGCAACCATTGCCTCAGAAGGTCGAGAAGCTCCTGGCGGCACTCACGGAGGCCGTGGCCCGCTCCCGGATAGAGGACCTTCTCCTTCGGTTCGAAGGCCCAATCAAAGATTTGATGCGCGCAGTCCACGGGGAGGCGCACATCCTCTTCTCCGTGAACGATCAGCAATGGCCGCGGGGCTAGCAACACCACGTCCTCAGCCCCGTGCGTCTGGCTCGCCAGGGTGACCGCGGCTGCTATCACCTTGGTGTACCTGGCCGCCGACAAAGCTACGGCTCCACCAAAGGAGTGCCCAACGACGCCTATGCGGCCACAACCAAGACTATTCAGATAAGAAACAGCGGCCAAAGCATCCAGGACGCATTCGTCTAATTGGTTGGCTTGACGGTACTCAAAACGCAAGGAACTAAACCCCTCAGCGGCAAGCTCCTCAGCAAGCTGAGGATAGAGGCCGTCAGCAGGGCCACCGAAGCCTCCCCGTGCACCGACCGCTAATAGAAGAGCCGCCCCATTTGGCTCCGGCGCCCTGTGCAGCAGGCAGTGAATATCACCGCGGGAGGTCTCGAGGCATACACCCTCCCCCACCTCGCCTTCCGGCGCAGGCTCAGGGTGGTCGCCGGTGCGCTTGATGCTTAGCATGCCTGAAGGTGGCCGATCATCGCCGCCAAAGATCACGGTCTTGCTCCTTCCTTACGCCCGTAGAAGCGTGTTCACTGATTTTCTCGCAGGTATCGAACAATCTCCATCATCACTTTGCAGTCCACTTCATTGTAACGGGCGATGTCCTGCATGAGTTCAGTCTCGGATAAGGTGCAGCCCCGTCCCTTCGCTTCAACTTCGCATGACCATGCCCCAACCATCGCCCCCATCCCATCGGCTGGGCCAGCGCCCCAATCGGTGTCGATATGCCCGCGAGAGTGCATCGCTCTGGCCACCGCCTTCAAGCCGAAGCCCAAAGCGCCCCGCACCACCACTGGCTCCTCACGAACGACCTTGCCCAGAAAATCGAACCAGTTGGGAGCCGGCCAATCCCTATCTGAATGCCGTTTCATAGCAGAGTTGAACTGCGTCTCCAGCACTGACTGCTCTGCGCGGGACCAGTGAATGACCTTGGGCCGCTCCCCATCGGGAATCAGGCGCTGCCTCACGGCCTCCATGTGAGCAAACCACGCGTCGATAACATCAGCTTCGGATGGCTCAGAGAGAGCATCGGCAATGAAACACGCCCACTGCCACTCCCCATTTTCGAGGTGCCCACAACCGAGCATGAAGATCAACGGCTGGCCGCCTCTTTCGGGGATACGGGAGAAATTGTCGTCAAGGTCACTGACATATTCGAAGTCGACGTAGAACTCCAAAGGCGGCACGGGGCGCCATTCTTCCTGTGCTGTAACTATCTTTGCAGGGCGCACAGCTGGCCCATCAATCGATCGATTGACGTCCAGGAGCGCTGCTAGAATGGGTCCCTGTTTCTTTCCAGTGACGCCAACCACATCGGAAGTGCAGGCCGTGTCGGACCAGCGGAGGACACCCTGTTGATTGGCGGCGTTGCGTTTGTCGAAGCCCACCTGCCACAACAGCGTCAGCTCATCGAGTTCACGGGCAATACGACCCTTTGCCTCACTCCAAGACCCTCCCTGGCCCGCCATGTTAGGCCGCAGTTCCGGCACCGAGGGCTCAGGGAGGACGTTCCAGGCTTGGCCCTGCGTACGCACGCGGCGGAGCCAGGCACAGGCCTCCTCAGCAGCAATCGCCAACGAGCCTCGGTTGCCCGAAACATGCGGGTCTGGCACTGCTCCCAGGCGGTCCATGCAACTCATCCCCCGCTCCGAACGCTGCTCCCAGCCCCTCCCCAGCAAAAAGGATTCCGGCGGCATATATCCCTGTAACCCGCCCAGGGCCCGGTTGTACAGAAACATCTGCACCTTGTACGCCCACGATGAGCCGTTTGAATCTCCAAGCTCCCCGCCAGCGAGAAAGTGAAGCGTCGTGAACTTCGCATCCACAACCCTGTAGTGCCACCGGCTTCCACCCAGGTCAGGAGCAGGCTCGGAGGCAGCTAGAGCCGTGATGGCGGAAGGGAAGAGTTTATAAAGAACGTCGCTGCGCACAAGGAAGTCGACAGCCCCATATATCCGGCTTTCTGCATCTCTAACCACCGCCTGGTAGATGACTTCTTCGCCACGGAGCATGGCTTCGAAGGTGGCCTGAGCTGGCTCCAGGCTGCGAGTGCCTAACTCCCGGGGAATGACGTGGATCGAAGCCAGGGTCATCAAATGGGCAACCACAGCCGCTTCGAACTCGATGCCCTTGCGGGTAATGAAATGCCTGAAGTCTGTCCGCGGGTCGTAGCTGGCAAATTGATCGTCCCGCTGGAATCCGTTGGCCTCCCCATAGAGGTTCAGCCAGTCCAACAATGGGTCGCGTAACGCGTGGTTGCGAGTGGCTGTTGGCGCAATCCATTCCGCCCAATCGTCCCCGGTCTCAGGAACGACTGGGTCGCCCGCCGCATTGATGGTCAAAGCCTCAATACCCAAGCTTGCCTCCAAAGGCCGAATTTCCGGTCCGCCACTCGTCTTCCAAAAGAGCGTAGAGAGACGTATCCACCAACGCCCCTTGAAGTATCTCTCCTTCCTGAGACGGCCTTCCAACCGCATACCGAGGCACTGATGGAATCGCAAAAGGATACCACCGAGGCAAGCAGGAGTTCAGGCAAATCAGAGCTGCGGCTAGGAAAGCCTTGGGTGCTCGGACGAACTCATCCCGGACCACGAGAACCAAGATCGCAATGACGGCCACGAAGCCCGCACCCTAAATAGGGTGCAGGGGCAAAGCCCCGCCGGGGGCCAGGGGGTGTCCCCCTGAGTCCAAAACGTTCGAGGGCGGGCTGGGTGGGACAACGGCGTTGGCCACCCAAAACCTTTAGCCCAGAATGCGTCCGCACTATGGACAGCGGCCAACCAATGCAAACGTCCGGACGGGTAAGACCCCTGCCCCTACCGCAGGTTTTTCTCAGATCAGCGCAGGCGGCCGAAGTGGGGCAGCGGCGCGCCAATAAGTGGCCTCGCGTAGTCAGTGAAGGCCTGGGTGACTTGGTAGTTGGCTGGATCAAGGTACGACTCCGGCATGCGCCAGACCTTTCCAGCCACCAATTCGAAGGGAGCCGTGTCGGTGGTGCATTCATACTTCTCGCCGGGTTGGCGGACCAAGGTCACCATACAATCGCTGCGACCTTCCAGGGCGTAGCGCACAGCCGCTCGCCCGGCCATCTCGGCCTCGCGAACGTCCGTGCGAGACAGGCCCTCAACAAACGAGCGCTGAATAGTCCCCGGCTTCTCATGACGCACGCGCACGCCAAGGCGCTTCGACAGCAAGCCCGCCAGGTAACGAGCGGGGCCGTCATAGTAAGCATGTCCGAAGTCATCAACCAGCCAGGGCTCTTCCTGTCCCCCCAGGACACCATTGGGGCCCTTGGCGTTCTCGGCTACAACAGCCACGGCAGCGCCAAACCGGCGGTACGCCGCTTCCATCAGGTCAAGGAATCGGTACTCGTGGACATCTACCTCAGGGACACAAATAACGTGGGGTGGGTCTCGGTCTTCGCGCCGCCCAAGAGCGGCGGCCGCGGCCAACCAGCCAGCGTCGCGCCCCATCACCTCAATGATAGTTATTGGCGCTGCCGCGCCCATTGCATCAGCATCAGCGCCTGCCCCCATAGTCGCCAGGGCGATGAACCGGGCGGCGCTGCCGTAGCCCGGAGAGTGGTCAGTAACCATGAGGTCATTGTCGATAGTCTTGGGAACGTTGACCACCGACAACGCGTACCCAGCCGCTTGGGCTTCGCGGCCAATGGCATGGCCTGTCTCCGCCGAATCATTGCCGCCGATGATGAAGAGGAAACGAATGTCATGCCTGGCCAGCATCTCCAAAACAGGCGTCACGTCTTCACTCTTCAGCTTCCGCCGGGTCGAACCCAAAGCTGCCGCTGGTGCACCGGCGACTCGCTTCCATGCGGCGGCGGACACGCGGCCTAGGTCCACCAAGTCATCGGCTAGGACCCCTTCGAGGCCATGGACGGCCCCGAGGACATCCCCAAGACTCGCATGCAGAGACGCTTCTTGGGCAACGCCGAAGAGGCTGCGGTTCAGGACAGGTGTGCATCCCCCGGACTGAAGAACAAGGATATTGTTGGTCATAACAGTTCACTCATTGTTGAATAAGGGTTAAAGCCAACCAGAGTCTACTACGCTCCATGAAAAGAAAGAGCCGACGTGCTCGGTGACAAGTGTAGGGGCGACTCGGCGAGTCGCCCCTACAGTGCTTTTGACAACGAGAATCGTTTCTCTGCAATGGACGCGAAGGCCAAATCAGTCTAGGAAGAACCGCCGCGCAACTGCTGCAGCATGGTCATATCGGTGCGCATCTCCCAGCGCTCCATCATCTTTCCATCCACCACGCGGCAGATGAACATGCCAGCCCAATAGACCGTCCTCCCGCTGGGCGCAATGCCGTAAAGCTCGCCCACGTGGGTAGCCTGGGAAGTGAAACGCAGCGCCGCCATCTCTCCCTCGCCTATCAAGTCATACACCTCATAGTGCATGTCGGAAAGGGCCGCAAGAATCCTGCCGAGACTTGTCCTCCAACCCTCACGATCAGGGGTCACGCCCATACTCGGAGAGTGGTTCACAAAATCCGGTGAAACAATTTCGTCGAGAACGGCAAGGTTGTTGCCATTGAGGAGGTCCTCGAAGAGCCGCAGGAGCGTGGCCTTACTTTCTTCAGACATGTTGTTCCTCCTCTAAAGCTCCCCTACGAGGGGATCACTCCAAGCTGCTGCATGGTTTTCAGGTCCGTACGCAATTCCCAGCGTTCCACCATCTTTCCGTCCACCACTCGGCAGATGAACATACCAGACCAATCCACCTTCTTACCTGTGGGCTCAACTCCAAAGAGATTACCTACGTGAATACCCGTGGTATCAAAGCGCAATGCGGCCATCTCGCCTTCTCCCATCAGATCACTCACCTCATAGTGCAAATCCGAATAGCCGGCTAGGAGCATGCCAAGACTGGTTCTCCAACCCTCACGGTCGGGAGTCACCCCCATAGCTGTGGAATGATTGAAAAAGTCGGGCGAGACTATCTCGTCCAGCACTTCCAGCTTCCCACCATTGAGAATGTCATCGAAGAACCTCTTCAGCACAGCCTTGCTTTCTTCTGACATTGTTCGACCCCCTCAAAGCTGGATCCTTAGGCTATTCAAGCCAACAACGCCGTCTCGTTCGGCTGTTACGACGGAATCACGCCAAGCTGCTGCATCATTCCCAAGACGTCGAAAATAACCCACGTCTCAGCGACCCTGCCGTCCGCCACCCGGTGCATAGACGTGCTGTTCACCGAAATGCTCTTACCGGTGGGCGGCAGTGGCGGGTCTCCAGGAAGCTCGCCGTTGTGAGTGCCCAGGAAATGCCAACGCACCGCCACTCGATCCCCTTCAGCGATCATGTCATCCACTTTCAAACTGAGGTCGGGAAAAGCACCTACGAAACCTCCTCCGATGATCTGCTTGAAGGTCTCCAGGTCGGCGTCCTGAACAGGCAGATTGGGGTCGTGGTGAACATAATCGGGCGTGCAAATCTCATTGTATGCCGCGAAATCATGGTTGTTCGATGCGTCAAACCACTTCTGGACTATTGCTTTGTTTGCATCAGACATGGATTCCCTCCTTATGAAAGTCCCCCGAGGTTCTGATGCGCCGCATTGTATAGAGAAAGACCAAGGGGAGCCAGCGGCTCCCCTTGGTCTTTAGTTTAGACTCGATGCCCTATTGTGCAGGCTTGAAGATCATGACGGCGGCACCCTGAGGGTCTACAAGAACAGCCATCCGGCCTATCTTGGGGACATCAAAGGGGGCTGCCATCACCTTGGCGCCAAGGGATTCCGCCTGCTTCGCCGATGCGTCGACGTCGTCTACTCCAAAGTAGGTCCCCCAGTGCGGCGGGACCGCACTCATCTCAGGGGGGAGATTCATCATTCCGGCAACGTCGTTGCCTTCGGCCTTAAGCAAGGTATACTCCATACCTCCGGGTCCGGCCATTGAGCCGGCCTCGGTTTCGAACACAGCGGTGTAGAACTGGGCCGCCGCATTGGCGTCCGTAGTCATCAACTCGTTCCACATCACAGCCCCGGTCTCGGACTTGACGCGGGATCCGATGTGCTGGTTAGGCTGCCACACGGCAAACATAGCGCCCTGGGGATCCCTTAGCATGCACATGCGGCCTGCATCGAAGACATCCATAGGCCCAAAGACTACGGAGCCACCGGCAGCCTTGGCCCGCTCCACTGCCGCGTCGGTATTCGTGACCGTGAAGTAGGTCCGCCAGTGAGATGGAATGCCCTGGGCCTTCTCCTCCGAGCCCTGTTCGTAAAGAGCGGCAACCCCCAGGCCATTGAGCCGCTGCATGTGGTAGAAACCCATGTCAGGCCCCATAGGCTGGGGGTCGTCTTCCCATCCCAATAGAGCGCTGTAGAATTTGAGAGCGCCCGCTTCATCAGTGGTCGAAAGTTCCGTCCACGAAGAGGCCCCCTGTGGGTAGCTGGTAATCTCAGGCATAATGTTCTCCTAAATGTATGTCATGACCATCGAGTCGCGGAATAGTAATTCAGGACTTACGGATTAACAAGAGCCTTCTGCCACGTTGCGGTGGACAGCCGTCAAAGGTACTGCTAGGTTGGATACGTGGGAATCTTATGAGATGGATTAGTCACCTTGCCTCGGAGGACTCCTAGTATGGCCCAAAGTAGCGCCCAAACCGTTGAAGAGTATCTGGCCGAACTATCGCCAGACCGGCGAAAGGCCCTCAACATCGTGCGCCAGGTCATCCTAAACAACCTCCCCGAGGGATACAAAGAGACCATGCAGTTCGGCATGATCAGTTACGTGATTCCGCTGGAACGATATCCCGTGACCTATAACAAGCAGGCCCTGGGGTACGCCGCTCTGGCCTCACAGAAGAACTACATGGCCATATATCTGATGAACGTCTACGGCGATCCAGCCACAGAGCAGTGGTTCACCGAGCAATACAAGGCCACCGGAATGAAGCTGGACATGGGCAGGTCATGTGTCCGCTTCAAAAAACTGGACGACATTCCCCTGGACCTCATCGGCCAAACCATCGCACTGACGCCCGTGGACAAGTTCATTAAGAGGTATGAGACTGCTCGCGGAAGGCGCGGGTAGTCGCTGTAGAACCTCGCATCAGGCTGCGACCCCCTCGTTACCTACCCACTGTAGGGGCGACTCGACGAATCGCCCTTGCCCTCGCCATCTTCCCCAGCACGTTGTCCCCTCTCGCTCTTTAGGAAGCTAGGGCGTTTTGGAACCCTTCCACTATGGCCCCCTCCTAAGAGTAACCTCCGCTTCTCCCTGCTTAGGGAAGCACCCCGGTCAGCAACCCCTTGACTGTAAAGGTTTCATGTGAGAAACATATGTTCTATTTTCTTTATTGGCTTCCCTGTTCTCACCGCTGAAACGAAGTCCTGAGAGCAGGCGGCCTCTTCGAGGTGAACCTTGTCTCTCGCTTGTTTGCTCTTGCCTCACTTCCGAGTCCAGGTGGAACTGCAACGGCACCCAGAATTAAAGGATCAACCGGTTCTGATGGCAGCCGCTTCAGGATCAAAACGCATCGCTGTGGACCACTCCGAGCACCTGGAGAAATTGGTCACTCGGGGAATGCCACTTCATGAGGCCTTAACCTGCGCGGCCGGGACGACCCTCCTAGAGGCAGATGAGACCCACTACCGCGAGGTGTTCGACGGCATCCTGGAGTCCATGCTCCAGCGAAGCCCGACTGTGGAGGAAGCCACCCTAGGCTGCGCCTACGTTGGCTTGGATGGATTGGACCTCCTGTACGGCAATGACGCCCTGCTGGCCACCATGATCCACGGGGTCATACCCCACGGCTTTGACGCCCGGCTGGGCATCGGCGAGAACAAGTTCATTGCCTATCTCGCTGCTCAACAGGCGGACCCAGGGGGCTCTTTCAAGGCCCCAGAAGACACCAAACAATTCGTCCGTCCCTTTTTTATCGATCAAATGCCGGTGTCTTCGGAAGCGCAGGATCGCCTGCATCAGCTCGGTCTGCATCGGATCGGCGATCTAGCCCCATTCCATCTAGGCCCTATGCAAGCCCAGTTCGGGCCGGAGGGGAGGCTGATCCGGGAACTGGCCCAAGGCATCGATAGCCGTCCCCTAACACCGATCCACCAAGAAGAACGCATTACAGAACGTATTGAGTTTCCCTATGCCTCAGTCTCTTTGGACATGCTGACGCTGGGACTGGAGATGCTACTGAAACGGGCCTTTGCAAGGCCCGAGATGCGAGGCCGGTTCGTCGGTAAAGCTGCAGTGGAGTGCGGCGTCAATGACGCTCCCGCGTGGAGCCGCACCTACGCCTTCAAGGAGGGTCTGGGATCTCCAGAGCTAGCACTCTCGGCCATCCAAGCCAGACTCACCATAGATCCACCTCAAAGAGCCATCGAAGAAGTGTCCTTGGCTCTGTCTGATTTCACCGGCGAGCCCAGTGCTCAGGGCGGCATACTTAGAAACACGCGGGACTCCAGGGCTGAACGGCTTGTCGACGTAGACCGGCGTCTTCAGCCGCATCTGAATGGGAGCCCGGCCCTCTATCGCGTTGTGGACATCGCCCCAGGCCACCCGCTGCCAGAGATGCGTGTGGTTCAGGTGCCCATTGATCCCTCAGCGGCACAGCGCATGAAGCCTTTAAACCTTCCGGCTCCGGTCCCTGCCCGCCTGGAAAGAGGCTCCGCCGTTGCCGTCACACCTTCAGCAAAACACAGGGAACAGATCGCAGCTATTGAGGATTCGTGGACCGTGGACATCTGGTGGTGGGCGCCTCAGCCAGCCAAGCGCAACTACTACCGCCTTTGCCTCGCCGACAACACCACTATGACCGTCTTCCACGACCCACTCGCGGGCAAGTGGTACCGGCAGAACTACTGAACGGGCCTGATCCGGGTTCCCTCTCCCGCATGGGGAGGAACGAGGTCGACTCTTACAAACGCTTGAATCGTAGTGGCGTTTCCCCCTCCCTCTAACTCCCTCGAGGGAGTTAGAGGGAGGGAGGACAAGAAACCATTACCCAGCGTAAGCGGTAAGAGCAGAGGCAAGCCATTCATCTAGGGTGCAGGGGGCGAGCCCTCGCCGGGGCGTGGGGTGTCCCCACAAAATATAAAACGTTCGAGGGCGGGTGGGTGGGGACTACGACGTAGGCCAAATACAGCCAACCCTCCCCTGCGTCAGGAGAGAACCACAAGTTCCTTATGACTACTTCTTATGTAGAGCTTCATACCCACAGTTTCTACTCCTTCGGAGTAGGAGCCTCTCATCCCCACGAGCTAATTGACCAGGCGCTCAAGCTGGGCTACCCCGCCCTTGCCCTCACCGACACGAACCTGTGCGGCGCACTAGAGTTCGCCCGAATGGCCAATGGATGGAAGCTCCGGCCCATCACCGGCGGGGAGATCACCCTGAAAGACGGTTCACACCTGACACTGTTGGTCCGGGACAGGAAGGGCTATGCCAACCTTTCCCAGCTTTTCACCTACGCCAATATGGCAGACCGCCGAGAACCCACACTGAACCCCACATTCTTTGCCGAGCACACAGAGGGGTTGTTCTTGCTCACCGGCTGCAGCCACGGACAGGTACCCCGGCTGGTTTCTCAAGGAAAATATCAGCAGGCTACTGACGTCCTCCGGCAATACGTGGAGTGGTTCGGTAGCGATGCCGTCTACGTAGAGCTTCAACAGCACAAGCAGCACGGCGATACTCAGCGGAATCAACGACTCTTGGAGCTTGCCAAGTCCGTAGGAGTCCCGGTCGTTGCCACCAACAACGCCCACTACCACGCTCCGGAGCGCCACAAGCTTCAAAACGTTCTCACCGCGGCGCGGAATAACTCCACCTTGGACGAAGCCCTTCCCCTACTCAAGCTGAGCCCGGAGTTCTACCTCAAATCGGCGGAAGAAATGGGACAGCTTTTCGATGGATGTCCCGCGGCAATAGCTAACACTCTCCGTATTGCAGAGGCCTGCCCGTTCAATCTGAGCACCGACCTAGGCTACAAACTACCAGCGCCACCGGTCCCGGAGGGATACACCCCAGAAACCTACCTTGAGCGGCTATGCCTGGAAGCCGTGCCACGAAGGTACGGGAGCATCAATGAGAAGATCCAAGAGCGCCTGAACGAGGAGTTCAGGCTCATCCGCAAGCACGACCTCGCAGGCTTCCTTCTTCTCTACAGCGAGATAGTGCGGATGGCCCAGGCGATCATGGTAGAACAGGGCCTTGCCGACCCAGAGATGCCTATCGAACTGCGCCCTCCAGGCCGGGGGCGGGGGTCTTCTGTGGCCCTGGTTATCGGATACTTGCTGGGAATCTCTCATGTCGACCCACTGCTCTACAACCTGAGTCTGGAACGGTTCCTGCCTGAGGACGCAAAGACCCTTCCAGACATAGACCTCGACTTCCCAAGGGCCTTGCGCGATCAGTTGATCGACCGGATTCACAAGCAGTTCGGGCCTGAGCATGCGGTGCTAACGGGTGCCATTACCAAGTATCGCCTGTCGGGCGTCATCGCCGACTTGGGGAAGGTCATGGGCCTGCCCCAGGAAGACCTCAAGGCCGTCTCCAAGGTCATCCACGCCCACGATCCGAAGCAGTTCAAGGCTGAGTTGCTGCAGTCTCCCGAGCATCGCAGCAAGGTGAACATGCCCGGGTGGCGAGACCTGCTGGAACTAGCTCCTCAGCTTATCGAAGCGCCCAAGCGGCTGGGGCAGCACGTTGGAGGCATGATCCTCAGCTCATCGCCCATCCCAGAGATGGTGCCTATCCGTGAGGGGGCCATTACAGGCAGGTACATCCTTGACTGGGACAAAGACAGCATCGCCGACGCCGGTTTTGCCAAAATCGACATCCTTTCCCTGCCGGTGTTGGATCAGATCGAAGAAGCCGTAAACCTCATTGAAGCGCGGACCGGCCAAAGACTCGACCTCAGCCAGGTTGATCCGGAAGACCCTGAGGTCTACGACCTAATCAATGCAGGCAGGGCCACAGGCGTCTTCCTACTGCAGAGCCCAGCACAACTCAAGATGGGCCAGCGCCTCAAGTCCCGGAACTTCGTTGACCTGGCCTACCAGGTGGCCCTCATCCGGCCCGGGGTGGGCATGCAGGGCAGCGCGGTATCCCAGTTTGTGGAGCGCTATCGCCACGGTGTCCCCTGGGAATACGACCATTACCTGGAGAACCGCGCCTTGGAGCGAGGCTACGGCATCATCGTGTGGCAAGAGCAGGTGGTGCAACTCATCATGGACGTGGCCGGCATGACCTCCGCTGAGGCAGATGAGATCAGGCGGGCATTCGCCAAGGCCCACAATGAACACCTCATCGAGATGTACTGGGAGCGATTTCGGGATGGAGCTATGAAAAAAGGGGTGCCGGAGGATGTGGCCAGAAAGATCTACGGCAAGGTCAACGGCCACTACATGTTCCCGGAGTCCCACTCCTACGCCTTCGCCATCAGCGCCTACCAGGCGGCTTACCTCAAGTGCCATTACCCCTTGGAGTTCTTCGTGGCCCTGATGAACAACCAGCCTATGGGCTTCTATCCTCTGGAGGCCCTGAAGGAAGACGCCCGGCGGCACGGGGTAGCCTTCCGAAACCCCTGTGTTAACCGAAGCGCCTTCACCTGCCTACCAGTGAAGGCAGCTGTCCTTGTGGGACTACGCTACGTCAAAGACGTTGGTGAAGCCCTGGCCAAAACCATCATTGAGGAGCGGGAGCGCAGCGGCCCATATGTGAGCGTTGGTGACTTGGTGCAACGGACCGGGGTGAAACATCAAACAGTGGAATCGCTGGTGCTGGCTGGCGCATTCGACTCGGTGGCGCCGAACCGAAAGGTGGCCCTGTGGGAGGCCGGTCTCTATCAACGCCCCAACACACACCAGATGGTGCTGCCAATGTCCATGGACCAGGACGTGCCTCAGTTGGAAGACTTCACTGACTACGAGAGGATGCTGGCCGAGTACCGCGTGATGGGCATGTACCCGCGAGGACACATCATGGAGTTCCTACGACCAGCCCTTCCCTCAAGCGTTCTCACGACAACAGGAGTTGAACAGGCGAAGGACGGAGAAGTCATCACGGTGGCTGGTTGGCCCATCGCCAGGCAGCACCCTCGCGGGGAGAGCGGCACAACCTTCATTACCATTGAGGACGAGTACGGTGACATACAACTCGTCGTGTGGCCGCAGGTCTTTGCTGAACAGAAGTCAGCGCTCCACGGCCATGTGCTGCAAGCCCAAGGCACCATCTCTCGATGGGATGGCACTACGAACGTCGTGGTGTCACAGATCGAGCCCATCCCTGTGCCTTTCGAAATGCCCCAAGCCCATGACTGGCACTGAGCAGCGGCCTATCCAACACGTTGAACCTCACGCTAGATCCATCAGTCCTCAAACCCGTAGAAAGCCCTGGGGTTGTGCCAGACGATCTTCTCGTAAGTTTCTTGAGTGATCTCACCATCGGCCAGGGCCTTTCTCAAGGCTCGCAGAGCCGACTCACCGTTGGTGTGGCCGAACTCCGTACCTAAAAGAAGGTGGTCCGAACCCAAGCGCTTGACCATATAACCGATGTCGTCATGCCCCGCCAGCGTCACCCACAGATTCCTGCCTTCCATCGGGTTGGAGTCCTTTTCCGGGCTGTCCGCCCGCAAGCGTCGAGACCATTCGCCTAGGGGGTAGATAAGGCCCTGGGCGCCCGCGCCGAAGAACCCAGTCCTCAGACCGGGAAACTGATGCGGGATGCCGGACGTCAGGAACGTCTGGAAGGCCGCGGTGATGCTGATCTTGTACTGCCAAAAAGAAGCTCCTGGGTTGTCTTGACCCAAAAGCTCCGTCATGGCCGGGTTGGCATTGCCGGCATGAATGCAGATGGGCATCCCCAACCGTGCCGCCTCCTCGTAAATGGGAAAGAAGTGAGCCTCTTCCAGCAACATATCGCCGTGAATGGGTGCGAGCAATACCCCACACGCGCCGTTTTCCTTCCCGAAACGTATCTGCTCCAACGCATCGGGGATGCTCAAGACGGAAACAGGGCAAATCCACCGCAGACGTCCTTCGCTGGCCTTGCAAATCTGAGCAGCCCATGAAATGTAAGCCCAGACAATGGGCACCTCTATATGGGGCCGGTTGGATACCTGTTCCATAAAGATGGTGGGGTAGACCACCTGCACAGAGATGCCCTGCTGGCTCATCCAAGACAGGCGAGTCTCAATGTCATTCACGTTAGGGATACCAGGCAGGCTTGAGGGCATCCTCTTACCCCGCACCATCCCAGCAATGAACCAGCGTTCGCCCGACGGGTCGCCGTAGGGGTCGGCAACGGCTGGGATCACGGTATTGTCGAGCTGCCCTCCCAGGTCACCGGGGAACAATGCTTGTTCAGCCTTGGATTGCCGCATTGACGACAGGTCGTAATGCTCCCAGGTCTCGGCGGTCTCTACGAGATGGGCATCCGCATCAATAGCAAGCGTAGCGCTCGACGTTGTGGTCATACCTAGTCTCCTAGAGGGCGTAGAGCACCTTGGGGTTATCGACTGTAATCTTGCGGTACTGTTCCTCGGTTATGGCATCCCCGTCTCGCAGTCTGAGAAAGGCGTCCAGCTCGGCCTGGGTGTCGTTGTGGCCGTAATCAGTGCCCATGACAAAGCAGTCCTCCCCCACTTCCTTGAGCAGGTAAGCCATGTCGTCATTGGACTGCAGGGCCACCCACATATTCCGCTCAACCAGCGGGTTCTCTGGTCTAGGCTTGCCTTCATCCTCAAGACGGCTGTACCACTCCCTCAGCACGTAGGGCAGCCAGCCAGCCGTTGCTTCCAAGAAGCCGAATCTCAAGGTGGGGAAGCGTTCATGGATATCGCTGTTCAGAAGTGCGTGGACGGCGCCTGCCATACAGGCCTTGATAGACCAGAAATTGCGAACGATGTTGCTCTGCTGGAGCATGTTCGCCATCCAGCCCGTAGCATTGCCAATATGCATGCCGATCGACATGTTGAGCCGGGCGGCCTCTTCGTAAATGGGGTAGAAATATGGGTCCGTCGGCAGCCGGTTCACCTCAATAGGCCGAAAGAAGATCGCCGGAGAGCCGTGCTGCTTTGAGAAACGCATCTGGTCCAGGGCGTCAGGTATGCTCAGCATAGAGAGCGTGGCCGCGTATTTCAGTCGTCCCTCGCTGCGATCACATATGTCTGCGGCCCAGCGGTTGTAGGCCCAGCAAATTGCCACCTCAGTAGCGGGACGCTCAGCCACCTGCATAAGGAAGATGGTTGGGTAAACCACCTGAAAATCGACCCCGTACTCGTCCATCTGCCGGAGTCTGGTCCCAAGGTCCGCCCCCTGCTTTGCCTCTTCTGATGTCAGGGTCGTGCGATCAACGGTATCGTCAAAAGCTTGCTGTTCTTTCAACTCCAGCGCCGGAACCTTGTTGCCACGCACCTGTCCGTCGATGTACCAAGCTTGCTTTTTGGGATCCTTGAACGGATCGAGAATGACTGGCCGGAGCTTCTTGTCATCTCCCTCCATATACTCCCAAGTCCGTAGCGACTCTACGAAGTGGGTATCAGCGTCGATGGTAGCCATGGCTGTCTCCTTGTACTGGCGGGCCGCCTCACTGCCCCTCATTGATCATCAAGAGGCGATGCCGCATTTTGGGCACCCATAGCCACCATTGTCAACGCTGGAGACCATAGTCGAATCGCCATGAACATCGAACCGCCACCGCATCCTTTGATCCGTCAGCCATTTGGAACTCCCACGCGTGCCCGCCTGCAAGCGTAGCCCAGCTTGACACTCGTTGACCTGCCAGAGGTAAACTACCGCCTAGCTAGCCACGGAGGGAAATTTTGCTTAAGGCATGGGATGCCGACGGCCACGTCATGGAGTCGGAGGCGACGTTCGAGGAGCCCTATTGGGACTCTGAGCCGGCCCACCGCAGGCCATTCGTGGTTGAGTCTGATCACTCCGGCACCCTTTCCTGGGTTATCGACAGCCGGTTGTTTCCCGTACGCACCGGGCCATACCAGTCTGCTGGCAGCCCCCTGAGCAAGAACGGCGTCCCCTGGAGAGCCCCTAACTCCCAATTGATGGCCGAACGCCGCGAGCACGACACCGTTGAGAGCGCCGAGTTCCGCTCTGCGGCTATCCGTTTGGACCAAATGGACCGCGAGAACATCGACGTTCAAATCAACTACCCTACGATGTTCCTCTCCTACCCCATCACCCACGACCCGAAGCTAGGAACGGCCCTGACGCGCTCCTACAACAACTGGATTGCCGACGTGTGCAGCCAGTCGCCAGACCGGCTCAAGTGGGTCACGGTCATTGACCCTCAGGACCCAAGGGCAGCCGCCAATGAAGTCTATCGCACCGCCGCGATGGGCTCAGTCGGGGTGATGATCCTTGGCATGACCGGCGACATCCCTGTGGACGACCCACAATTAGAAGGTGTTTGGGCCGCGGCGGCTGAAACCAACCTTTCCGTGGGGGTTCACGTCGGTCATAGCTTCAAAGCCTTGGGGCAGCTATGCGACACTCACCACGACAAGACGGTGATGCCCTTTTGGCTGACCCTCATGTTCGGCTTTCAACGGGTCATTTCCAAGGGCATTGCTGACAAATATCCCAACCTGCGCATCGCCTTCCTTGAGGGTGGCTGCTCCTGGGTGCCAGGGCTTGTGGACCGAATCGCCGAGCACTGCGGCCTTCCCGGTTCGCGTAGCGGCCCCTCCTTCGGTCAGGGATACCTGGCTGAACTTTATCCTCAGGAGTACATCGAACGCGGTCAAATTTACTTCGGATTCGAGGTGGAGGAGGGTGTGCTGCCCTACGTCCTTGAAGAGTTCGGAGACGAATGTTGGCTCTACGCCTCTGACATCCCTCACCGCGACCGCCTCTACGACGCGGTAAACGTCCTAGAACAGCGGACCGATATCGCTGAGGAAACCAAGCGGAAGCTACTGATCGACAATACAGCCCGCTTCTACGGGCTGGACTTGGCAACCGGACAGCCATCGGGCCAGAGGGCAACAAGCGCCTAACGGCGAGCGCTTCCCCCTCTCCCCACCCCTCTCCCTCAAGGGCGAGGGTACAAACGCCTAGAATTAAATACCTTCTAGCAAAGGAGTATCCATGCCGCAAACCGTAGGCTTCATCGGCATCGGCACGATGGGCAGCCTAATGTCCAAGCGAATCTTGAACGCAGGCTTCCCCTTGGTCGTCTTTGATACCGTTCCCGAAAACGTACGGCCCTTGGAAGGGGCAGGAGCAACCGTGGCCGCCAGTCCCAGAGAGGTTGCGGCCCAGAGCGACGTGGTGCTGCTCTCCCTGCCCAACTCGGCGATCGTGGAGCGGGTCTGCTTCGGTGACGACGGCGTAGCCGCTGGTGCAAAGCCCGGAGCCATCGTAGTCGACCTCACCAGCGGAAACCCTCCGGACACAACTCGCATCAGCCAGCGACTGGCAGAGCAGAGCATCCGCATGGTCGACATTGGGTTGCTGGGCAGCACGGGGCCCGCAAAACAGGGCAAGCTTGGGCTAGTCTACGGCGGCGACGCTGCAGCATTCGAAGAAGTGAAACCGATCCTTGACCAGATAGGTGACCGCTCCTTCAACATGGGGGCCATTGGCAATGGCCACTTCGCCAAGGCGCTGAACAACTTGCTTGGAACCGTAAACTACCTAGCCGCCTGCGAGGCCTTCATTGTCGCAGCGAAGGCGGGCCTTGACCCCGCGGGCGTAGCCGCCGTCATCAACAGCAGCGGCGGCAAGAGCCAGGCCACAGAACGGAGGATCCCTGAATGGCTGAAGCGCGAGTTCGGGGAGCCGGGCTCCGGCATGGCACTGGACCTCTGGATAAAAGATGTCGCTACTGCCTGTGGCATGGGCAAAGAGACTAATCTTCCCATGCCCCTTTCCACGCTCGCCTACCAACTTCTGATTCAGATCACGAACGAGTTGGGCGGCAATCTGCCCAACAACGCCATCCCGCTGGTGTACGAGAAATGGGCCGGTGTGGAACTCCACGAGACCGAGTAAGCGCCCGGACCAAGTTGACTGTAGACGCCCTAGGAGAGCCAAATGCCGGTAGTAGACGCTGACGCGCACGTAGACGAAACAGACGAGACCTGGGAGTACCTCCCCAAGGGCTACGAGCGTTACAAGCCTTTCACCGTCGTGGAGGCGGCTGAGGGCCAGGCCATGACTCCCCGAGGCTACAACCGTTTCTGGTGCATCGATGGCACATTCTGGCTCCGCCGCAACCGCGACGACGAACGTACCGGCACCGTGGTGGAGACCAGGGAACTC
Organism: Chloroflexota bacterium; assembly: GCA_003228115.1. Taxonomy (GTDB): domain Bacteria; phylum Chloroflexota; class Dehalococcoidia; order Lucifugimonadales; family SAR202-VII-2; genus SAR202-VII-2. The sequence continues at coordinate 56,954 of QEVV01000009.1, read as the reverse complement.
TTAGATATCGACGCCCGGCTGAGGCACATGGACGAGCTGGGTATCGACATCCAGGTCTGCTATCCAACGCTATTCCTCTGGACACCCAGCGAGAAGCCTGAGGTTGAGTACGCCCTAACGTACGCCTACAACCGCTGGATGGGCGCTAAGTGGGCCGAGAGCAACAACCGCCTTCGTTGGGTCGCTATGCTTCCCATGTTCAGCCCAGACAAGGCAATTGAGGAGATGCGATGGGCGCGGGAGCACGGTGCCTGTGCCATATATAGAAAGGGCGTTGAGGCCGGGCTCCGCTCCGCCAGTGACCCCTACTTCTTCCCCATTTACAAAGAAGCGGAGGCCCTGGACATGGCTGTCTGCTTTCATACAGGGGTGGGTAGCTCCCAGTGGTCTAACACCAAGGTCACGCACCTGAGCCCCTGGTTCGGTTCGCTGGTGCCCATTGACGCATTCTTGTCCCTAGTTATTGGAGAAATACCGGACAAGTTTCCCAAGCTCCGCTGGGGCTTCATAGAAGCGATGTCTTCCTGGATTCCCTACGCCCTTGCCGACCTCCAAGCGCGTGACGAGCGCCCAACGACGTCCACCGGCCCGTTCAACTTCACCTTGGATGTCTTCAAAGAGGGCCAATTCTTCGTGGCCTGCCAGACCGTCGAAGACCTGCCCTACATTTTGCAGCGCACGGGTGACGGCTGCCTGGTGGCTGGCACGGACTACACACACGCCGACCAATCTGCAGAGATCCAGACCCTCAACATCATCAGGACAATGGGTGATGAGGGCTACATAACCGCCGATCAGGCCCGCAAGATACGTGAGGACAATGCCGTGAAGCTCTACGCACTCTAGGACGCAGGTAAAAGTGATTCGTTAACAACAACATGCAGTCAACATTTGCGTTCCTAGAAGAAGAGTTTTGGTGGCTGAACCTATTAGAGCGGCCATTCAACGGATGGGTTGGCGTAGCCACGAGTTGGTGGACTCGGCCGCCGGAAAATCCCGGCTGGCAAGAGATCCCAGGTCGCATTCCATTGGAAAATCTAGCTGGATGGGCTGATCAGCACAGTTGGGCCAACGTTCATCGAACATTGGCCGTGTATGAAGCAGAGACTGGGCCAATGGAATTGTAGGCCCGTTCCTCATAGACATAGATGGTCGCGAGGAAACGGCTGATTCGGATGGCAATCTGCCAGACGATGAATTACTTAAAGCAAAAGACCTGGCAACTAGAGTTGTCGACAGTTATCTCTCGGACGCACTGCCTGAGCTTTTCACGCGGCTTTATTTCTCGGGTCACAAGGGGTTTCACGTTGAGGTGTTGTTCCGTGATAGGCCTGAGTTCCTAGCGTTGACCGAAGCCGGGGTCGTTTGGCGAGAAGAAATGAAAAGGCTCGCTAAGATTGCCCCCGCAGGAGACGGACCAATCATAGATCTACCTCATGAGCACATTCGGCTTAAGGCATCGTGGAACGTGTGGGAGAGAAAAGGAAGAGTAACAAGCCTGACGCTGGCAGAACTCACCGACCTAGCCGTTCCTGCGCTTCTCAAGAAGTGCGTGACCGACGTATAGAGAATCCCTTCGCGACCCACTAATAAACGGGCCCCCGTTTAGCGGGGGCCCGTTTGGTTTCCTGAGGACCTGCAGTTTTTACGAAGTTGCGTGGGCTAGCTGCTGAGCCTCCACGTCTACAAGCTCTTCCAGGCTGACATCCTGAAGCATGTTCCAACTCTTCATCCATTCGTATGTACGGCGGAGTTCGTCCTCCGGAATGGGGGACGGGTTGGCCACCTGCAGCCGGCCGGGCCGCAGGTCGTTGACCGTGAGCTCCGCAACACGGGGGTCGTCCTTATGGCGGTCGATAAAGTACTGGAGGTACTTGGGCTTATCAGCGTTGATCCGGGCCACTGCCTCCCGGACCGCCCGGTTAAATGCCAGGTACGTTAGACCGTCTACTTCGGGAGTAGCCACCTCTGTGCCGTGATAGAAGCCGGCTCCGAGAATTCGGCATCCCGCCCGCTCGGCGACGGTGATGTATGGCTCCGTCAGAGTAGTGGCGTCCAAGTCTCCACTCATGATCGCCTCGAAACGCTTGCGGCCACCATTGGGGGCCAAGCAAGTCTTGATCGCATCGCGGGGCAGGAAGCCTTCTAGAAGCAGAATGGCCAGGTAGTGCGTTCCAGCATGGTAAGGAACGCCAACCGGAACGTTGGCAAGCTGTTGAAGAGTGTAGGCCTCAGAGTGAGGCGGCACCACAATAGCGCCATAGACCATGATGGCGCGCCGGCCTATCTGCCGGCTGGCTGTCTTGGTGTCGTCCACCCGGCGGTAATTGCCCCACTCGCAGGCGTTGTACATGCACGCCTCGCCCTGCTCCGCGGAACTGCCGTGGCTGCCAAAAGCACTGACCTGATTCCAGTCCGTAATGTTACGGTCCGCCTTTACCGGGGCACTCTGCCCGCGGGGCATCCAAACAATCTCAAGGCCCTCCGCCTCAAACAGGCCCTCATCGAACGCGACGAGCTCAGGGAGACCTTGAAATGGCGCTGTCGTTTCCAGTTGGAGTTTCTTCAACATACTATCCTCCTCCCTCATTGGCTTCTTCCGCCTGAAAGCCCGTTAACCGAAAGCCCGTTGAAAGCGACTGTAGCACACGCCACAATCCGCCAGCAATGACCCAGGGAAGTTGCTCTACTGTCGGCCACTTTGAAAACGGTTTCCTAGACCGCTTGAGGAGCCCAGGTTAAAATGACCCGCTGAACCCACCCCAAGGAGGCAACGATGGCTGAACATCCCCTGCCCTCTCATGATGAACTGGATGCAAGACTGAAGGGCGCAGGCATCCAACTGAGCAACGAGGAGTTGGAGTTCTTCAGGGGGGCCTACCCGGAGTTCCTCGACCAACTCAAGCTCCTCTATTCCTACGATGTCACGGGAGAGGCCTACCCCTTCGACGTTGCCCTCTTCCAAGAACCCCAATGAGCCAGACACGAGACGAGCTTTGCTGGATGACCATTAGCGAGGCCGCTCCTCTGATTAAGCGCAGGGAGTTGTCTCCCGTTGAACTGACCCAAGCACACCTTGACCGCGCCGACGCAGTGGACGACCGGGTCAAGGCCTTTGTGACCCGCATCGACGACAAGGCAATGGCAGCCGCCAGAGCAGCCGAGTCGGAGATCGCTAGCGGCCATTACAGAGGGCCCCTCCACGGCATCCCCGTGTCCCTCAAGGACTTCTACGACACGGCTGGGGTCCGTACCACGGCCATGTCCAAAATCTTCGCCGACAGAGTTCCAGACGAGGATTGCACAGTCGCTGCCTCCCTGAAGGGGGCGGGAACGGTGTTATTGGGCAAAGTCTCCATGTCGGAATTCGGCCTCAGGGGACACCCAACAAGTCTCTTCTCAATACCCAACAACCCTTGGAACCTCAATCGTTCCTGCGGTCAGTCCAGTAGCGGATCCGCAGCCTCACTGGCGGCAGGGGTCAGCATGGGTTCCTTTGGGAGCGACAGCGGCGGCTCCCTACGCAACCCAGCTCACAGCGTCGGCATCGTTGGCCTAAAGCCGACCTTCGGGCGGGTGAGCCGGTACGGAGTGATCCCCTGCTCCCACTCGATGGACACCACCGGACCCATGGCCCGGTCGGTAGCAGACATCGCCGCCCTTTTGCAAGCCACGGCGGGCCATGATCCGCACGACCCCTATAGCAGCAAAGAGCCAGTCCCGGACTACAGTGCCAACCTTAACGATGGCATCAAAGGATTGCGCATCGGCGTGCCCCGCGACTACTTCTTCAACAAGGACGGAGGCGCTGATCCCGAAACGCTGGACCTGGCTGAGCAGGCCATTGATGTCCTCGAAGGGCTTGGCGCTCAAGTCAAAGAAGTAACCATCCCTAGCGTGGCTGACGTCAGGGCCTCGCAAGGGGTCATCATGATCTCGGAGGCGTTCGCCTATCACCGTCAGTTTCTGAGGGATCGTCACGACGAGTACGGGCCGGTGAAATTCCGATTCATGCTGGGGGCGCTGTACACAGCCGAGGACTACCTCCAAGCACAGCTCCTACGTAGTCGGATTTGCCGCGAGGTTGCAGAGGTCTTTGAGCAGGTGGATATTATCGCCACGCCATCCATGCCCCGGCCTGCGTCGGTGCAGGGTGACATGGGCCACCCTTTCAGCAGCCTTGGCGGGCTGAACTTCCTCGTGGTCTTCAACGCGACCGGTCACCCGGCCATCTCGGTTCCGTGCGGCTTCACCGGTGAGGGCATGCCGGTGGGCCTTCAATTGGCCGCCCGCCCCTTCCAAGAGGCGGCTCTTCTCACAGCCGCCAATGCCTACCAACAATCAACCGATTGGCATACCAAGCACCCGGTTCTTTGAGAGACGGGATATCGGGCCCCGGAACGCCCAGCCTTTAGGGCGCATCTCAAGGGCATGGTCCCAACTTCCTTAGTCGTTGCCCTGTGGCTGCCGCCTGAGCACGCTCACCCGAAGGAAAAGGAGAAACCCTATGGCAGAGCAATATGATGTCATCGTGATTGGTGGTGGTCCCGCAGGGGAGAACGCCGCTGGGAGGACGGGTCAAGGCGGGCTGAAAACGGTGCTGATCGAAGGCGAACTCCTTGGAGGCGAGTGTGACTATTGGGCATGCATGCCCAGTAAGGTTTTGCTTCGCCCTTGGGAAGCACTCTCAGCGGTGAAGAGAGTGCCCGGCGCTAGGGAAGCCTCCACTGGCTCCATCGACTTCCCCCAGGTTCTTGCGTGGCGCGACTACATGACTCGCAGCTACAGCGACGAAAGTCAGGTCAATTGGGTAGCGTCAGTAGGTTCCGATTTGATCCGAGGACATGCCAAGATCGACGGGCCCCGCGGGGTCGTTGTTACCCAGCCTGACGGGTCCATAAGGGAACTTGAGGCTTCGAAAGCCGTAGTCGTAGCCACCGGGTCTCGGTCTTCCATGCCACCGATTCCAGGGCTAGCCGACGCCCAGACTTGGGACAACAGAAAAGCTACCTCAGCAACCGAGATTCCCAAGCACTTAATCGTTCTGGGTGGCGGCGCTGTAGGGTGCGAGTTGGCTCAGGCCTGGAAGTCCCTTGGGGCGGAAGAAGTCACAATCATAGAAGGGCAACCTCACTTGATGGGACTCGACGAACCTTTCGCTGGAGAGTTGGTTGCGAAAGCGTTCAAGGAGCGGCTTGGCATCAGCGTAAGGACCAGCACGCGAGCTACAGCCGTTGAGCGTATCGGAAATGCCGTAACGGTAACGTTGAGTGACGGATCAGCCGTAACGGGAAGCGAGGTTTTGGTGGCACTGGGCAGACGGCCCCGGACCGATGACGTAGGCCTAGAAACCCTTGGCTTGGAACAGGGAAAGAAGATATCGGTGAACGACCAGATGCAGGCAGTCGATGTGCCCGGTGGCTGGCTCTACGCCGTGGGAGACGTAAACGGGCGCAACATGCAGACCTACATGGGCAAATATCACGGTCGTATCGCCGGAGACCACATCAACGGGAAAGACGTAGCTGGCATCGGAGACTACCACTCTTCCCGTGTCGTGTTCACTGACCCACAGGTGGCGTCAGTTGGGCTGACAGAAGCCAAAGCCAGGGAGCAAGGCATCAATGTAAGGGCCATTGAGTATGGCTACGGCTGGAGCGGTGGCGGATCACTGATGGGCTATGACGTTGAAGGCACATGCAAGTGGGTGGTCGATGAAGACAAAAAGGTCCTAGTGGGCGCAACCTTCGTGGGGCCAGGGGCCGGAGAACAAATCCACGCCGCTGCCATTGCCATTGCCGGACAGGTCACCTTGGATACGCTCTGGCACGCTGTACCCCCGTTCCCCACGATCAGTGAGTTCTGGCTGAGCTTCTTGCTCGAGTACGGGTACTAGAGCAAGGGGCACTCGAGGTCGCGGACGAACCCCGGCGAGACCGAAATCACTGCCGAGAAGAGTTGGCGCTTGCTAGCCAGCGCCCTCGTAGACCAGGCCGGCGCGAACCGTCCAGCGAGCAGCTATACGCTGGTCGGAGGCAAGTTCTTTCCCAACCGAGTCTTGGAACGTCACCGCACCCTCAATGACTTCCAGCACCGCCAGGTCGGCGGCTCTGCCGGACTCAATGCTACCGAGCCGGTCTTGCCAACCTATGGCCTTGGCGGGGTTGGTCGTAGACGCGGCGATGATCTCATCCAGGCTCAGTCCCAAGGGCAAGAACTTGCTCATGGTGGTGGGCATGTCCTTGACTGGATTGGGGCGCGAGAGAAGCAGCCCATGGATGTCACTGCTGATGATATCGGGAAGAAGGCCCTGTTGCATGGCGCTGCGCACTAAGTCGAAGTCGAAATGGCCGCCAGCATGTGCCACGTCGAAGATCACCCCCCTCTCCTTGGCGCGGAGGGCGGCATCCAGAACCTTGCCGTTCTCATCTACAACAGATGGAGCCTGGGGGGTATAGCAATGGGTCACGATATCGCCAGGCCGGAGTGTATTCAGAATCTCTTCCATAGAGATGATCGTGTTTCCAACATGCACCATTACCGGTGATTTCGAGGCCTCGCCAGCGACGATCGCGAGCCGCAACGCCTCTCGGCCGTTCTCGCCAACTATTCTGCGGGACAACCTCACCTTGATGCCCACCGCTACATCGGGGTTCTCGTTCACTGTAGCCGCAGATCCGTCTGGGTCGGCGAATCGCAGGTCCTCCAACTCTCCAGGCGTCGTCCAAACACCATGCTGGGCAAGGGAAACGAAGGCCAGCATACGAGTCTTGGCCACCTCTGCGACCAGCTTCTTGAACCCCAAAAAGTTGACAGGGCCTGCTGAACCGGCGTCGACAGCAGTGGTAACGCCGGTGCTCAAGCAAAGGGGATCGGCATCAAAGCCAAAGGGGTTCACCCCCCAATAGCTGTGTACGTGAAAATCGATCAGCCCGGGGGTAACGTAGCAACCCGAAACGTCGATTACCCGCCCAGCTCCCTCTTCCGATAGCCCTACCCCAACGGCGGCGATGGCGCCTGCTGTGACACCAACATCAGCCTCTTCGTGGCGCTCTGAAGCGGGATCGAGGAGTGTTCCACCCTTCAGCAATAGATCGTAAGCGTTTTCTGTAGTCATGGCGCCAATTTACCACACCATTAGGGACAGATAGGAGCATTGCGTGGCTCCATCTCGCATTGACACCATTTTTTCGCCCATGCCATACTGACCCAACTCCGCGGCAACGGGCGCTGCAGAAAACACCAGTCTGCTCATACTTCGGGAGGGACCATGAACTACCGGCGAATTTCAGCAGACTCACATCTTGAAGTGAGGCCCGACAGGTACACGGCCCGAGTGCCCGAGGAGTACCAGGGGCACATGCCGAGAGTCGTCACCATGCACGACGGCATCAGGGCCGTCGTGCAAGAGGGGAAGCCCATTGAACGGTTGATTTCCAGCATCAACTGCGGCAAGCCCTATGAAGAGCGCCGCCCCTTCGACCCGGACCCAGCCGACAGCTATGAGGACTCCCCCGGCACCGGGTCGCCGGAGCAGCGAATACGGGAACAGGACATGGACAGCGTCGATGCAGAAATCCTCTACACCGGCACCATTGGTCCGTCGTGGTGGCGAGGCATCCGCAACGACAAGGCTTACATTGCTCTCTGCAGGGCCTACAACGACTGGTTGGCTGAAGACTACTGCGCCCACGACCCGAACCGCCTCATAGGCATAGGGGTCATTCCGGTAGTTAAGAGCCTGGAAACGACCGTCGCTGAGTTGGAGCACTGCGCCAAGATTGGCCTGCGAAGCGTGCAGATGAACAGTTTCCCCAGCGGCCTGCCCTACCCCGTCCTAGAAGACGACCTGTTCTACGCCAAGGCTATTGATCTAGGGATAGCGTTGACCATTCACGTCGCCTTTGGTTTCCCTCCGCGGGGGGCGGGCGGCCCTCCCCAGCCGGCCTTCATATACCCGAAGACACCGGACCCAGAGATGGGCGTTCCGGACGTGGTGGACCGCTTCAACAAGTACGGCTTCCGGGGCGCCCTCCAAGCCACGCAGATGATCTGGTCTGGCGTCTTCGACAGGTTGCCGGCGCTGAAGATGTACATAGCCGAGGTGCAGTACGGCTGGGTGCCTCACTGGATTGAGACCTTGGACAACGAGTACGGTCGGCAGCGTTTCTGGATTGAGCGAGTCTTGGGGCTTCCACAGCTGCCGAAATGGCCCAGCGAGTACGCCCACGACCACTTCTGGTGGGGCATGAACCGCAACCCAGTGGGAGTGCGCATCGCCCAGGCGGTTGGAGGCCTGGACCGGCTCATGTGGGCCAACGACTTTCCCCACCTAGAGTCCGACTGGCCGAACTCAGACAAGATCATCGAGGAGTGCAGCGTCGGCCTTTCTGAGGAACAACGGTACATGCTGACCGTGGGTAACGCCGCCGACTACTTCGGCCTCAACGGTGACTGAGCCGATTGAACAATAATGAGAAGGGAGCCCGTCTGGGCTCCCTTTCTTTTCACTTCGGTGCTTGGCGAAAGGTCTGACAATCTTGTCATGCTGAGGAGTTGGTTGAACCCATTTGCCTTTGACGGCTCCCCGCCGACGAAGCATCTGGGGGGACAGGGTCTCCCCGATCCCAGGGCTCCCTGAAATAGGAACCGCCCAATTACATCAACAGTTTTCCTAGCTCCCTCCCTTCTCCCTTAGCCCCACCAGCACCCGCTCCCCCAGGAGAGGCAGGCTCTTCACTCTGACGCCGGTGGCGTTGAAGATAGCGTTGGCTATCGCGGGCGCCACCATGCCAATCCCCAACTCTGAAACACCCTTGATGTTGAACGGCCCCGGCCCTACCGCCGCCTCGACGTGGGTCATGGTCAGCGACGGAATGTCCAGCACGTTCGGAATTTTGTAGTCGCCTAGGTGCTGGGTCACGACCGTCCCTTCATCAGTGACTACGTCCTCCATCAGCGTGTGGCCAATACCCTGGATAATGGCTCCATGAAGTTGGCCGTCATGGAGGATGGGATTGATGATCTTGGTCACATCGTGGGTGTAATAGAGCTGCTGGACGTGCACCTGCCCGGTCTCAGTGTCCACAGCGACATCTGCCACCATGCCCTGGAAATCGTAGACATCGCCGATGCCGCCCCGGTACCTACCTTCAGCCTCAACAGGCCCGTCTGACGACGAGCCAGCGAGGTCAGCGAGGTTCATAAGCGTCTCCGTCTCCAGGTTCATAAGGGAACCGCTCCGCCATTGGACACGACCTTCCGGAACGCCCCAATGTTCCGCCGCCTGGTGCACCGATGCCACCATGAAGTTATTGGCGGTTGCCGCCGCCGCCTGACCCTCGACGTGAGCCCCGCGGCTGGCTCTTACACCTTCGTCGTACGGACCGTCTGTGCCGGTCACACGCACCCGTATTAGGTCAGGATCAACCTCTAAAATCTCTGCGACGATCTGGCGATGCATGGTATGAGCGCCGGTTCCCGTGTCAGCAACCCCGCTCATTAAGAGAAGTGTACCGTCAGGCTCTAGACGCATGCGCATATGACACTCGCCGCCGCCGATGTGGCGATGACCGCAAGCAAGGCCCCGGCCTATGGCGAGGTTGGAAGCGCCGGGCTCGGAGGGCTTTGAATCCTTCCAGTCCGTCAGACGCCTCAACTCTTCGAGAACTTCGACCGCCCGAGGGTCTTCTAGAGCTTGGTCTGTGGCGAGCGTGTCGCCGGGGCGCACGGCATTCATCAGCCGGAACTCTAGCCGGTCGATGCCCATTGAGGTAGCAATCTCATCAATGAGACTCTCCACCGCGAAGAGCGCCTGCACCCCTCCGGGAGAGCGGTAGTACCCGCCCGGCACGAGGTTCGTGTACACCACGTCGCTCTCGATGCGGACGTTGGGCGTCCGGTATGACCCGGCGAGCCGCAGCGTCCCGTTCATGTTGCCGTTCAAGGGCGTCCTACCTGTATAAGCCCCGCCGTTGAAGTAGATTTTGGCGTCCCAGGCGCAGAGTCTTCCATCGTTCTTGACACCCGCCCTTAGCTGAACGATGGAGGCGTGACGAGGTGCGCCGTCGATCAGCACCTCTTGGAACTTTTCGATGATCCGGATCGGCTGACCAGCGGCCTTGGCGATGTAGTAACCGCACAAAGACTGCTCAGCAAGCATCTTCCCGCCGAAGGAGCCGCCCAGGTTCACGGGATGCACCATGATCCCCTCTTCAGGCAGGTCGGCGAACTGCGACAGACTCCGGCGCACCTGAAAAGTCAGTTGACTGCTTGTCCATATATGGACTACGCCGTCGCCGTCGATGTCCACAACCACCCCACCGGGCTCTAGGTAAGCCTGCGAAATGATCGGGGTCGTATAGGTGCCCTCGAAAACGCGGTCGGCCTCAGCAAACCCTGCATCGATATCGCCCTTGTTGAGCCGCCAGATGGTTTGAATGTTCTTGACAGAGGAATCGAGGTTGCGAGGGCCGTAAACGGTACCCGGCATGAACGGCAGCACCGATTCAGACGTTGTGTTGGTCTGGGTCTCCATGTTGGAGTCCTGAACATCCTCTCCGTCAAAGGCGCTTCGGTAACTGAAGTAGTCGGGGTGAAGCACTGGAGCCTCAGGCTTCAAAGCCTCCAGCGGATCGAACACCGCGGGCAACTGCTCGTACTCGACCTCAACGAGGCCTAGGGCCTCTTCCAACGTGTCCTGGTCCACCGCAGCGACCCCAGCGACCCGCTCGCCAACGTAGCGAACCACGTTCACGGCAATCGGGTACTTGTCCTTCAGCGAATAGACGCCCACCAACGTCTTGGGCAGGTCTTGACCGGTAACGACAACCTTGACACCGGGCAGCGCCAAGGCCCTGCTGGCATCGATCCTGAGAATGCGTGCGTGAGGGTACGGACTTCGCACGAAGCCCGCCCAGAGGGCATCCGGCAGAACAACGTCGGCCGTATAGGTCGCAGCGCCGGTGACCTTGCTAGCACCCTCGGCCCTACGCAGGCTCTTTCCAATCACACTTCGGGTCGTCATCGGAGTGACCTCCCCTCTTGGAGAATTCCAGAATGAGCCGTGAGTCTCCGGGCAGCGGAAGGCAATTCCTAGTCCCGTGGCTTGCAGGGCCTTCGCCGTGCTCCCTCCCACTCCACCCTCGAACGTTTTGGTACAGGGAATACCCCTGTACCTCCAGCGGGGCGCCGCCCCTGCACCCCGAGCCATTGTCGTCCTGAGCGGAGCGAAGGACCTTGTTTGCCAAGACAAGCCTCGCGTTGCCCTAGGCCCTAGTTTGTGCCCCCCAAAAAAGGTGGAGGCCCTAAGGCCAAAGGCCCCTTTGGTGTGGACTCCGAACCCAATGGTCTTCAAACGCCTTGGGCCCGGCGCGCTCGTAGACCCGATGGTGCGTATCTTTGTCGGCCAAATGGGGAACGAGACGCTCTGAGTATTGACCGTGCAGCACTTCACCCTGGGCAGCCTGCCGGTCGCCCTCGATGAGGTCTTCCAGAAGTTGCCGCAACTCTAAGGTATTCGCCATGTTCGCTCGATAAACCAAACGGCCGTTTCTGTCGATAACGAAGAGGGCTGCGGGCCAGGCCCCGTAACTCCTGTGGATGGCCCCGTCGAGACTATCAACCAACACCGGGACGCGCACCCCTTCCAAGCGGTGGAGGTCACGGGCATGAGCGATCTTTTGCTCCATCGAAGCATGGGCGGGGTAGTTCTCGGCTGGGTGCGACTCACGGGTGTAGAGCAAAAAGAAGGAAACGCCCTGGCCACCAAAGTCATCTTGAAGCTTGTTGAGGGCAGGGACCTCGTGCGAGCACATGGGGCTCGTGACGGCACCGGTCATCACGACCACATAACGGCCCTTTAGGTCGCTCAGCCTGACCGTTCCGCCGTCTAGGCTGAGGGCCTCAAAGCTGGGTGCCGGAGCGCCCACTCTCGCAGGCATAGTCTCACCAGGGTTGTCGGGCACACCCTTGGCAAAGACGAAATCAGGGCTATTGTAGGAACTGGCGTCGTTGTCCACAGGGCCTCCCAAAGCGCCTACCGATAGGCCGGGGCTTTGTTCGCGGGAGTATATGAGTGGCCGGGGGCGGCGTCAACGCGGCGGAACTCGGACCGATCCAATGGCGAGAGACGCTCGTTGACAACACCATCGACCACTTCTCACAATACCGGTAGTGTGTGCGTTCCCAGCTGGGGCCGCACCCAATCCCAAGCTTAAGCTAGGCGCTAAGGCTGGAGAACCCATGAAACTGTTCAAGACTCGCTCCGCCCCTGCCGACAAGGCTCCTGCCGTATCCAGACTCAGAAGTGCCCTCTTAATAGTGGCGTTGTTCCTGCTGATGGCCGTCGCCGCAGCATGCAGTTCAACCGACTCCGCACCGACGCTGGCTGACTCAAGTCAGACCGGCGCAGAGCTAACGAATAAATTCGTTAGCCTGGTGGCCGACAAGAAACTTGTCGAACTGGAAGAGTTCCTATCAATCGCATTCGTTTTGCAGCGCGCCAATGGGAGCTTCGGCACCAAGGCCAATTACGTAGAGAACATCCCCGACATCGGCCCCTATGAGATCAGTGACGTTTCGGGGTGGCAGGATGGAGACACGCTCGTGGTGCAGTGGAGCTTGGTCGTACAGGAAGTGATCGACGGTCAGACCTACAGCGGGGACCCAGCCCCCCGCTTGTCAACGTTTGTATGGAGAGACGGCATGTGGCGGATCAGCTCTCACGCCAACTTCAACATTCCGCAGCCATAGCGCAAGGGGCCAGGCACGGACGGCCCGCCCCTCTAGGCGGAGGGCTCTCGGAGCAGCCGTCCGAAACCGGGAATCGGCTCGCTGATCCCAGCCATCCTGAGAGCATGCCAAACAATGGCCTGGGTGGCGCTCAGGACATTGATACCCAACTCCTGCTCCAGCGCCTCAATTTGGTCGACTGTTGCCCGGTGAGGCCAGTTCAGCCATAAGGTGTCAGCTTCAGGGTGCTCCCCCACCAATTCTCGCCCCAACTGTGCCACCTGGTCTGAAGGCTGAACCGTGGAGAGGACCATCCGCTCACTGCCCCACCCTTTGCGACCCAACACCTCCCGCCCAGCGTGATCCAAAGCGCCGCGTTCCGGGATATGGGGCGTTTCCACAACGACGATCCGCTTGCTGTCCAGTTGGTCGAGGGCGTGCTTGTATGCATCGGGGGCCGTGGTCACCGGAATGCCGGTCTCATTCTCGACGGACTTGGCAAAGCTGCCGATGTTTCCGGCGCCCTGAGAAGAGAGCACCGGCACTCCACCCAGCACGATCAAGTCGATGCGGGCCTCGCCCATGGCGCGGGCGGCCCTTACCGTTCGTTGATAGCTGCCGTCCAACTCGTCCGCCGTGTGTTCCCAAACGTCGAGGGTGGCCAGCGCCAGCCCTACTCCCTCAGGAGCGATGCGGTAGAACTCGTAGGGAAATATCTCTGAAACCAGCGGCGGTGACGTGTAGCCGATCCGGGCACGCGTTCCATACATGGCTTGTCCTTCTCAGGAAACTATTCACTATCATCATTCCCATTTCCACAAATCGCCTCTTTACTTACTGGAACCGGCAAAGCAATGTGGCCGGGCTAAGTTTTAGACCTGGCTGGCTATCTCAGGAGCGCTCCGCAGGGTCATGCTCGTGTCCCCTTTCTGCACCGCAACGTGCCTGAAGCGCCGTTGCTTGGCGAACCGTTCCAGCAGGGCCACGATAGGCTGTCGAGCGCTGAAGACGTCCTCTGGATTGCTGGACTTGCCCATTACGGCCAGAGCCTTTTCGCCGCCGTAGAAGCGCAGAATGAGCTCCTCGTCGGTGGTGTTCTCTCCGTATTGGGCCCGCAGCTCCTTGAGCGACGGATCGGGCGGCTCCGACATCGTCAGTTCACGAGCCCTCTTTCGGTCCAATATCTTGGCGCGAACCTCCTGGTCCATGGCCGTAACGGCCTCCCGGCCCCAGAGCCCCAGAGCGTATTGGATGACCTCGTCGCTGACCTGCTTGTAGCGCTCGCCAGCGATAACGTTGATGGCCGCTTGGCTCCCTACGAACTGCGCCAGGGGCGTCACCATAATGGGATACCCAAAATCGGCGCGCACCTGCACGATTTCGTCCAGAGTTTGCTGGAACTTGTCTTCCATGCCCACCAGTTTCAGTTGGTGGACCAGATTGGACATCATTCCGCCGGGTACTTGGTGGTTGTACAGCGCTTGGTCGAACAGGCGGGGTGCGCCGATAGGAAAGTGCTCATGGTGGGCAACAAACGCGAGCTTCTCCATGGCCGGCTGCAGGGGGGCTTCGTCCACTACCGGATCGAAGCCAAGGGCACGGAGATTACTGGCAACATTGAGAATAGAGGGCTGCGACGTTCCGTTGGCCAGGGGAGGAATGGCCGTATGGATGTGCCGGATGCCGCCCTTGACCGCCTCCAATACGTTGATGGGGGCGAGCCCGTTGGTGGAATGGGCGTGAAACTCCACCTCAATGCCATTGGCGCTCTCCATAAAGATACGAGTCAGCTCACGGGTGGTTTCTGGTGTAAGTAGGCCACCCACGTCTTTGAAGCAGAGCCGGTAGGGCTTGAGAGCTGCCGCCTGACGAATGCGCTCTCGGTAGTAATCGATTGTGTGCTTAGGTGAGATGGCGTAGATCACGTTGACAACCGGCCTCAGGCCCAGGCTCCGCATCTCCTGGATGTTAATCTTGTGTTCTTCGAAGTCGTTCCAGGAATTGGAAGAACGGTCGATGGTGATCCCTTGGGAAACGGCCATCTCCGCCACCAGACGCCGAACGCTGAAGGGGACTAGGGAGTGGCCGCTTTGCAGGCCTCCGTGCAGGCGTAGCTCAGTCTTAGAGGCGAGGGCGGCCCCTCGCTTCAACCACTGGAGCATATCCTCACCCAGATCCTGGGCCATCTTCTTCGTTCGGGTACCCGGAGACAGGAACTCCATGGACTCGAAGCCAGCCCGGTCCAAGTCCGGCAGCACCCCCAGCATCGTCCCGGTGTTCATGCTCTGTGCCCAGAGGCTTGCCATCCCATCTCTTATAGTCGTGTCGATGAACTTGATCTCGGTGCTCATTGATTCCCCCTTTGCACGTCTGGCTATCCCTTTGTGCAGGGAGGCCTTTTTCGAAAACCAGCGGCGGTGAAGCGTAGCCAATCCAGCACACCTTCAGCCTTAACCCCCGACAAGGGCTTCAGGTCAAACGCCCAAATATGCCAGGCCGCTAACTCCACACGTCAGCTGCGACCTCCTCAATCAACTCCAGCTTCCTCCACTGGTCCTCCTCGCCGAGCAGGTTTCCAGCGATCCCTGAGGCGAAACCACACTGGGGGCTTAGCGCCATCTGCCCCAATGGCAGGAACTTTTCAGCCTCCGCCAACCGCCGTTTGAGCGCGTCGGCCTCCTCCAAGTCCGGAACCTTGCTGCTGACCAAGCCAAGAACCGCCACCTTCCCGGCCGGAACAAACCTCAGAGGGTCGAAGGTGCCCGCCCTGGGAGTATCGTACTCCAGCAGCAAGCGCTGGCAATCGAGCCCCTCGAAGAGGCGTTCGGCGATTGCATCGTAGGCGCCCTCGCGGTGGTACATGCTCTGACGGTTACCCCGGCAAACATGGACACCAAAGGTGACGCCAGGGAATCCACTCATCACAGCGTTGTCGGCAGCAATGGCCTGATCGAGGTGAGCTTGCAAGTCTTCGCCCCGTTCCTTCATTGCCTGGATCCAAGCATTGTCTACGTACGCGGTGTACGAAGGCTCATCGACTTGCACATAGCGGCACCCCGCCTCGACAACCTGCCCAATGATCTGCCGCTCAATGGCGACAACATCAGCCAAGAACTCGTCCATACCGGAGTAGACATCGCTCTCCGGATCGTACAGCTGCATGATCCGGCCCGGCCCTATCAACGTAACTTTCACCGGAGTGCTTGTCAGGGCCTGAGCAAACTTAAACTCATCCAGCACTAGATTGTGCACCAGGCGCAGGCGTTCAGTGGCCAGCTGGCGGCGGTTGAAGGTCGGGTCGTCTCCACGAGTATGGGGCGTCGCCGCCTCCTCTGCTGGAGGTATCACGGTCCCCCGAAGGTTGATACCAGCGATCGCCGCGGTGAAGCTGTCCATAAAACTATCCCTGCGGAACTCCCCGTCACAAACGACCGGCAAACCCACGACCTCTTCCCTCGCTATAAGGTCGCGGATCGCCTGATCCTGGACCCGCCGGAGCTCTTCTTCACTTACCTGTTGCTGGCTCCGTTGGAAATGGGTCTCCTTGAGCCGCGAAGGGCGCAGGAAGCTGCCCACAAGGTCGGTGCGAATGGCATCCAAAGAGTTGCCTTGCTGCGTCATGTCGTATTCCTCCAGAAGAACAAGGATGCAACTGGCCCTACACTTCCGAAACGGCCCCAAGCATATCACGAGCTTAACGCCCCCTAAACAGCGTCGCCGACCTGCTATCATGACCGGCGTACATCCGGGAGCCCGCAGGTCGCGCCGTATGGATAGCTAGCGTCACCCCAAAAGCTTCAATAAGAGGGACACAACATGCCAGAGATTCGCTTCAGTGACACGACGATAAGAGACGGCCCCAATAGCCTATGGGCCCAGAACAGCCGTACCGGCATGCTGACGCCCATGGTCGAGAACATAGACAACGCCGGCTTCGAGTCCATCGAGATCGATGGCAATCCCAGCAAGAAAATCGTTCGGGAGCTGCAGGAAGATCCTTGGGAACGCATTCGGGAAATTGCCAAACTGGCTAAGAAGACCCCGCTCCGCGTCGTCGGCGGCAGGTCGTACGCGGCCTTCGATCTGACTCCGATGGCCCTCTACGAGATGCACCTGAATGCCCTGGCGCGCAACGGCGTGCACCAACTCCGCCTATCCGACTCTGGAAACGAGGCGGAGGGCTGGGCCGAGCGGCTGGCGCTGGCGAAAGCCGCAGGGCTGGATGTGATCATCAACCTCATCTATTCGGTGTCACCGCGCCATACTGACGAATATTACGCCCTCAAGACACAGCAGGCAGTCGCCCTGAAGCCCTTCCGCATCTGTCTGAAAGACCCAGGTGGCCTGCTGACCCCGGAGCGCATGAAGACTTTGGTCCCAGCCATCCAGCCGCACCTGGCTGGTTACACGTTGGAGCTTCACACGCATTGCACGACTGGGCTCGGCCCTCTGGTGGCGCTTGAGGGCATCAAGCTGGGCATTCCCAATATCCACGTGGCCAGCCCTCCCCTAGCAAACGGGTCCGGGAATCCATCGGTCTTCCACATTGCCCAAAACGCACGGGCGCTGGGGTACGACACCCTGTTGGATGAAGAAGTGTTGCTGCCCCTTGAGCCCCATTTCACGGCCATCTGCAAACGTGAAGGGTTCACGATAGGAACTCCGCTGGAATACGACGAGCGCCAGTACCAGCACCAAGTGCCGGGAGGCATGATCTCCAACCTGCGGTTCCAACTCGGCAACCTCAATCGTAGCCATCTCCTCGACGCCGTACTGGCAGAATGCGAGTTGGTCCGGGCGGAGATGGGCTACCCAGTAATGGTGACGCCCTTTTCTCAGTTCGTCGGTACTCAAGCGACGATCAATGTCATCAACGGCACCCGCTACGAGGTGGTCACAGACCAAAACCTCCAGTACGCCCTCGGCTGGTGGGGCTATGAGTCCGCCGATGCCATGGACCCGAACGTGCGGGACAAAATGCTCAACCGGACGAGGGCCAGGGAGTTGTCGGCGAACCCTCCTCCCGAACCGTCGGCGCAGGAGATCAGGCAAAAATACGGGAACAAGAGTGACGAGGAAATCTTGCTCCGGTTCGCAGCGGGAGATGAAGCAACGGACGACCTGTTGAAGATCGGCCCACACAAGCCCTACCACGTAGGGCCACACCCCATAGTCGACCTGGTCCGCGGCCTTGTGGACAGGGACGGGCCGGACCACATTGACCTAAACCGTCCCGGCTTTTCATTGATCGCCGGCAGACAAAGCCACGACTAACCCAAGCTGGCAAGAAGAAACCACGGCCCTCTACCTTTGCCACTGCCTCGACAATAGAAGGGGCGAGGGGTGGGACTGTCTTGCTGAGGAGTCGGTTGAACCCTCTCGCCTTCAACCTCGCCACGCCGACGAAGCATCTCAGCGTTGGTGATTCTCATTCTTTGCAGCGCCAGGCAACCTACCTTGTCATTTCGACCGGAGCGGGGAAATCCTGTCGGTCAACTCAGGCGTAAGCGCCGCATAGCAAGAAACGCGACAGCCCAGCCATCCCTCAGCCTCAAGTGGCTGCGACCCGCTTGCTAGGTGGAAACGCCAGCAATGCGGCAATGGCGCAGGCGGCCGGCAGCGCCAAGAAGGCAAGGATCGGGATAGTGTAGCTCCCCGTCAGGTCGAAAAGCAGGCCGAATGGCATGGGCCCTAGAGCCGCAAACGCAACCGAACTGGTGGTTGCCACGCCTCGGATGCTTCCCAAGTGCTTGCGGCCAAAGTAGTTGGGCCAAATTACGGCGCTTATGGTAATGAAGAGTCCTCCCGCCACTCCCATAATCCCACTGTAGACTAGGGCCTCCCAGGGCTCGGAAATCAGGAATGTCCACAGCATGCCCATTGCCATTATGGCCTGCGCGGACGCCAGCACATACCGATTGGGAATCTTGTCAGTCAAGATGCCGGCGATGAAGATGCCGGCCAGAACCGCTATCGCCATGACGGTAAGGGCCACGGCAGCAAGCCCAGCATCCAGGCCTTTGCTAGCGAACAGGGACACCTGGTGGAACACCAGCGCAGTGCTGATCAGCGACTGCGATGACCCAGCGAACAACAGCAGCCAGAAGGCCGGGGCGCGAAATGCCTCCCTCAGAGACCAATTTACTTCGCTGTGAGTCGCCGGGACGGTTGCCTGGCCAGACCCGCGCATCGAAGCTGCGTTCCCGTCTGGCTGCAAGCCCACGGATTCCGGGCTGCGCCGGACAAAGGCAAGTACAGGAAGCAGCAGAGCACCCCAGATCATGAACGCTAGTGCCACCCAGGCATGCCGCCAACCCAAATGGGAAATGAGCAGGTGGGTCACGGGAGGCAACGTTGCCTGACTAGCTACCGAACCAAGAGAGGCCAGGGCTGTCGCTTTGCCCCTGCGGCGGATGAACCACAACGCCACCAGAGCAGTAGGGATCAACGTGAGCGACCCCTGTCCCAAAGCGCGAATGGCCGCAAAACCCAGATACAGATGTACGGGCTCCCCCACCCTGCTCATCCACATCACGGCGAACCCGAAAAGGATGCCGACAGCCGTGAGCATGACTCTGGCGCCGTACCGGTCCAAGAGCTTCCCCACCATCACCATCCCCAAAGCCGCCGTAAGAGAGCCCGCAGTGTAGAGGCTGGAGACCATAGTTCTTGACCAGCCCATGTCCTCAATGATCGGGTCTACGAAGACGGAGACGGTGTAGGTCTGGCCAGGCCCCGAGATAAAGAGGGCCAGGCTCGCCACGGGCAGGATCAACCAGCCGTAGAAGAACGGTAGACGAGCGGCCCAGGGACGATGGTCGTTTAAGGGGGGTGTAGAGGCCATTGCCTCCAATTGTAGCTGGCGGCGGCGCCGTCCGCCGGAACCGGACCGTGGCCAATGGAAAAAGCCAATATGAAGAATCGTTCATCTTCGGAAGAGCAGCGGCTCCTCCTACGAACACAAGGGAAGTTCTCAAGACCCTGGTGATATAGTTGACCCATGCCTGATCCACATACCGACCCGCACGGCCACAGCACGCGCACTTCAAAGTTCAGGTACCTTCGTTACTTTGGTGACTACTGGAACTCGCCCGTAAACAGTCATGTTCTGGAGTTGGTTCAGCTACAACCCCATGAGCGGGCGCTTGATATAGGCGCAGGAATGGGGCCCGCTGCGATTCCGGCCGCCGGCATTCTTACTCAAGGGCAGGTTGTAGCCATTGACCCCAGCGCCTTTATGCGACGGGTCCTAGGCATCCGTCGGCTCTGGCGCCGCGGGCGTCGGCGCATTCGAATCTTGAACGGCACTGCCGAGAGTATCCCCGTTGCAGACGGTAGTATCGACGCGGCCTGGGCAGTGAACTCCATGCACCACTGGGCCAGCATCGCAGACGCCGTCAAGGAGATACTGCGGGTGTTGCGACCCGGTGGCCGGATGCTTCTGTTGGACGAAGATTTCGACCATCCGGAGCACAAAAGCCACAAACCGGGCCAGACCAACCCTCATACCATGCCAAGCGAAGAAGACCTTATCGATCTTCTCAATAGTTCGGGGTTCAGCAACGTCGCTGCCAAGCAAAGCACCGTCGCAGGCAACCCGGTCCGGCGGCTTCAAGGCGAAAAACCCGGCTAGCCCCTTGCCGATGCCACGTATTCCGCTCGTGGCACAAAAAGGGGAAATGCGGCTTTCCGAGAGGGACTGGAGGCTAGCTGTTGGTCTTGAACAGCCCATGCCCGGCCCGAGGCACACTAGCGGGTTCGCCTCACCCCTTTGACCCTATGACGCCGTCGCGTCTACAATCGCTGTCTTGCGCGGGTTACCACCGTCCAACAAATTGTCGAAACGCTCCACAGGAGGCAATGCGATGAAGAACGGCTTCAAAATAATGGACTCCGACATGCACATCATGGAGCCTGCCGACCTTTGGCAGAACTACATCGACCCCGCCTATGCCGACCGCGCACCCGTCGGCTTCACGGAGGTCACTCGAGACCTCCGGATTCAAGTGGAAGGCCAGGTGCTACCCAAGGGAATTGTCCAGCGCTACGACAAGACCAACCCAAAGATGGACGTCCTGAACCAGATGGTTATTGAAAAGTACGGCGACTCCATGGCGCGCAACTTCGACGGCATTTCGCAGTTGAATGCCATGGAGAAGGAGGGGTTGGACGCTGCCGTGATGTTCCCCACCCGGGGCCTCTTCGTGCTGGGCATCGACCAGATGGACCCCGGACTCGCCGCCGCCATCGCTACGGCCTACAACGACTGGATGCACGATTTCTGCCAGGCTGACCCCACCCGCATGTTCGGGGCGGGCATGGTGGCCCCACACGACGTTGAATCTGCCGTGATCGAGGCTCGGCGCTCGGTCGAACAATACGGATTCAAATCAATCTTCTTGCGCCCCAGCTACGTGAATGGCCGGACATGGAGCGACCCTTACTATGACCCCCTGTGGGCCGAATGCGAGCGCCTGGGCGTTCCGGTCGGCTTTCACACATCCGGGTTCGTCGACCTGCCCCAGCCGGTATACCAGCAGTTCACGCCGACATTTGCCCTGGGAAACACTTTGACGTTTCCTTTGGAGAACATGGTGGCCTGCGCCGACATGTTATTCGGAGGCGTGTTTGAACGCTTTCCCAAGCTGAAGGTCGCCTACCTTGAGGGCAACTGCTCATGGATCCCCTGGCTCCTCTGGCGAATGGGCGAGTACATGGAAGTGACCGGCTACCTGGAACTTCCTGAACTCAAGCTCACGCCGGACCAGTATTTCAAGCGTCAGTGCTTCGCCGCTATAGAGTGCGACGAGGTAACAGCTGGCCATATGCCGGAGTACGGCCTGGATCACACCCTTGTTTTCTCCACGGACTACCCGCACCTGGACGTGAAATACCCCCACTCCGTCGAGGCCATGCTGGGAATGCCCTTCTCAGATGAATCCAAGCGCAAGTATCTCTGGGACAACTGCGCTCGGTTGTACAACTTCGAATAGGGGCCGCTGTCCTGACGTGACCCACAGCAGACGGTCTCGTTGATGAAGTACTGAACGTCTCTATCAAGCAAGCGCGGCTAGAAAACTAGCCGCGTTTCGCATGTGGCTTGGGCTATCTTTATTCCATCTCTTGAGAGGTACCGAAAACATGACCACTTCCTCGCCGTTCCGGCTCCCATCAAGCGTTCGTCCCCTCCGCTATCACGTGACGTTGAAGCCTGACCTCAATGCTTTCTCCTTCACCGGAGAGGAATCGGTAGAGATCGACGTTCTTGAGCCCGTTTCGGAAATCGTGCTGAATGCCGCGGAGTTGCAGGTTCTTTCAGGGAGCCTCGAACTGCCAAGCGGAGAAGTCCTTGATGCAGGTGAGATAAGCCTCGACGAGGATACGGACCGGCTCACGCTTCGATTCCCTCAGGGAGTGACGGCTGGGAAGGCTATCTTGCGCCTCATTTTCACCGGCCTGCTGAACGACGAGCTGCGTGGCTTCTATCGCAGCCAGTACACAGACGCCAGCGGCAACGATCAATATTTGGCTACCACCCAGTTCGAAGCAACCGATGCCCGGCGCGCGCTCCCCTGCTGGGACGAGCCATCCATCAAGGCCGAGTTCGATGTAACGCTGGTGGTGCCCGAGAATCTGACGGCGCTGTCGAACATGCCGGTCATCAGCGAAGACCCTGTTGGTGACGGGCTAAAGGCCGTCCACTTTGAAACTACGCCGAGGATGTCCACCTACTTACTCGCGTTCGTCGTTGGCGACTTGGCATGCGTTGAAGAAACGGCGCCCAGCGGAACTCAGATCAGGGTATGGGCCACTCGCGGCAAAGAGCATTTGGGACGGTTCGCACTTGAGAGCAGCGTCCGGGCCCTCACCTACATGAACGACTACTTCGGCATTGCCTACCCACTGCCGAAGATGGACCACATTGCCATCCCTGACTTTGCCGCAGGGGCCATGGAAAACTGGGGGGCGATCACCTATCGCGAAACGGCGCTGCTCTTCGATCCAGACAATTCGGCCGCACAGGCCAAGCAGCGAATACTCGAAGTTGTTGCTCACGAAATGGCCCACATGTGGTTCGGCGACCTCGTAACGATGGAATGGTGGGACGACCTTTGGCTGAATGAGTCCTTTGCGTCGTGGATGGGAGATAAGACCGTTAATCATCTCTTCCCCGAGTGGCAAATGTGGACTCAGTTTGTTTCGCACGACACGACCGCGGCCCTAGGTCTCGACGGGCTGCGGAACTCCCACCCTATCGAAGCGGTCGTCGATGACCCCTCGGAGATCCGCGAGTTATTTGACGCCATTAGCTACAGCAAGGGGGGCTCGGTCCTTCGTATGCTGGAGGACTACGTGGGCGCAGCGACGTTTCAGGCTGGGCTGCACGAATACCTGAGCGGACATGCTTACAACAACGCCAAGGGCTCGCACCTTTGGGAGTCAATTAGCACCGCCGCTGAGCGAGACGGCTCTGGCCTAGGGGTGTCGGTAACCGACCTCATGGAAGCGTGGATCAAGCAGATTGGCTACCCGGTGGTGAAGGCGGACGTCGATAGGTCCGGCCCGTCTGCCGAAGTCAACGTATCGCAGTCGCGCTTCCTGTACGACCACCTCCTCAACGCCGAGGCCGACCGTTCGACATGGCCTGTTCCCATCTCCTATGTCCACGATGGTGCCTCGACGCCAGCCAAGACGATTTTGACGGGTACCGACCGCCAATTCGGCGTTGGCACGAAGGACGGCTGGTTGAAACTGAACGCTGGACAGACCGGCTTCTTTCGGGTGGCCTACAGTGAGGCCGAATGGGATCGACTAAAGGATGCGATCGCAACACAAGCCTTGCAGCCGGTTGACCGGCTCGGGCTCCAAGACGACGCCTATGCGCTCGTCAAGGCAGGCCATCTACCAGCGACGGTGTTCCTGTCGCTGGCAGAGGCATTCGTTAATGAGACTAACGCCATAGTCTGGGGCGATCTTTCGGCCAATCTACGCGGTATGGAAAGCCTGCTCGCCGGCACTCCGCACCTTGAGGCGTTCCGTGATTATGCACGTGGACTGTTCGCCAAGATCGCAAATGAAGTGGGCTGGGACCCCCAGCCGGGGGACGAGCATCTTGAGATCCTCCGCCGCAGTGTCGTGATAGGACGCTATGGCGACTACGGTGACAAAAGCACGCTGAATGAGGCCCGCAGTCGTTTCGACGCTCATGCTGCTGGAACGGCAGTGCTTGCTCCCGACATCCGCGGCATAGCCTTCGCCTTGGTCGCACAGGCGGCGGACAAGGCCACCTATGACACCCTTTGGCGCTTGGAAGGTGAGGCTGACCTTCATGAGGAAAAAGTGCGCATCCTAAGTGCGCTGACCCGGACCCGCGACAAGACCCTGCTTTCTGACCTCTTGGAGCGCTCCCTATCGGAAGAAGTAAGAGCGCAAGACACCCCGATTGTGGTTGTGCAGGCTGCCAACAATAATGAAGGGCGCGATCTCGCCTGGGAGTTCATCAAAGAGCATTGGAGCGAATTCGACCGCCGTTACGGTAAGGGCGGATTCTCTATCATGCGAATTGTTGGGGTTGCCGGGGGCTTCGGCAGCCTGGAGCGTGAAGCGGAAGTCCGGGAGTTCTTCGAAACCCACGCGGCGCCATCAGCTACCCGGACCATCCAGCAGGCGCTGGAAAGCATCAGACTAAACGCCAAATGGCTAGACCTGAACCTGGACTCCGTTGGCAGCTGGCTCGCTAACCGAACTGGTTAGGGCCTGACCAAGCTTGTCAGTGGAACGGAGGACGGACTGAAATTCAGCGCCGTTCCACTCACCATTGAACGAACATGGGCATAACGACGTGGACGTAGCTGTCGGAGCCGACGGGTTTGAATACGCCGGGGCTTGAGGGGGTGGTGATCTCCACCGCGACCTCGGCTTTGTCAATAACGGCCAGAACGTCTATCAAGTAACGGGCATTGAAAGCGATCTTGCCTTCCTCGCCCTCCACCACTGCATCGGTCTCACCCTCATGCTCGCCAACTTCTTCAGCCCTGGCCGAGACGACCAGCTTGCCCTTTCCGTCGTCGCTGGGGGTCATTTGCAGACGGATGATACCCGACCCGTCCCTGGCAAAGATGCTTGCCGTGCGGGCAGCTCGCTGGATCTCTTGGATGGGGACAACCGCCCTAGTTGCGTAGCCCTGCGGGATGAGTTGTGAGTAGTTGGGGAAAGTGCCCTGAACAAGTTGGGACACCAACTCCGCCCCTTTGAGGCGGAAGAGCACCTGGCTCTTCGCCGAATTGACAACCATTTCAATGGATTCTTCTTGCTCCCCCAAAAGACGGACCACTTCATTCAACGTTCTGGCGGGGACAATGATGTCCACCGGCTCCGAAACTTCGTTGTCCAGGGTGCTGGTGTGGACCGCCAGCCGGAAGCCGTCTGCAGCGGCGAGCGTGAATTCGCGCCCCGTGATCTCTACCTTGATGCCAGTCAGCACGGGTCGCGAGTCCTCGGTCGCGGCGGCGAAGTGGACCTGCTGCACAGCAGTCCGCAATGCGCTAGAACTGAGCGTGATGGACACCCCGCCTTCCACATTGGGAATCGGGGGGAAGTCCTCAGCCTCCGTCCCATTGATGTGCGCCTGTGAGCGGGCACAACTCAGGTCCAGGGCCTTGGGTTGGTCGGTGCTGGTGAGGTGGACGGTGTCGGCAGGGAGTGAACTGATGAACTCAGTCAGCAACCGGGCAGGAACAGTAATATTCCCCTGCTGCTCAACACTGGCGCCGACCCAGGTGGTGATAGCAATCTCAAGGTTTGTGGCTGCCAGCGTAAGCTGGGAACCATCGGTGGCCATGAGGACGTTCTGAGTGATGGGCAGTGTCGTTCGTGTTGCGACAGCCCTCCCAACGGTAGCCAAGCCCTTAGCCAAATTCTCTTGCAAACAAGAAAGCTGCATCCCCGTCTCCAGAAGGTGAGGGTTATAAATGTACACGGTAGTATAAGCGGCCCCTCAAAGCGCGTCAACGACACATATATCCAAGATGTGCCACCGGCCCTGAGCTGCACTGGCACATCTTGGAGTAAGCAGGCTAGGCTGAGCCGAGATATCTCGGCTCAGCCTACGAAAGCCACCCTCATGATAAGATGAACGCACGAATCCGCCGAGGCTTGGAGGTTGGTATCGACGCCCAGCGCGTGCTCTCATTACTACAGGAAGTCAGGGCCGGAGAAGTCAGTCCAGATGAGGCTCTCGACGCGCTGCGCGACCTGCCCTATGAGGACCTTGGATTCGCCAAACTTGACCACCACCGGGACTTGCGTACCGGGTTTCCCGAGGTCGTTCTGGGAGAGGGCAAGACCACCGAGCAGATAGTGGAAATCGCTGAACGGTTGGCGGCTCGCACCGACAGGCTTCTCATAACGCGGGCGGGACCTGAGGTCTACGAACAAGTCAGGCGCAGACTGCCCGAGGCCACCTACAACCAACTGGCCAGGGCCATTGTCCTCAAACAGGGATCCTCGCAAGAAACGGCGCCCGGCGTCCTCATTGTCACCGCCGGAACCGCGGACCTTCCAGTCGCCGAGGAAGCAGCAGTAACCGCCGAGTTGATGAACGCGGAGGTCACCCGGCTCAACGATGTAGGGGTAGCAGGCATACACCGAGTATTGGAAAACTTAGATGTCCTGAAGGAGGCGGTCGCCCTCGTGGTCGTGGCTGGCATGGAGGGCGCCCTGCCCAGCGTCATTGGCGGGCTGGTATCTGCCCCAGTGATTGCTGTCCCCACAAGTGTGGGCTACGGGGCCAGCTTCCAAGGGCTCGCCGCCTTGTTAGGCATGCTCAACTCGTGCGCCCCGGGCGTGGCCGTTGTCAATATCGACAATGGCTTTGGAGCCGGTTACTTGGCAGCCACCATAGCCCGGCAGACGCACGGTACAGGGCGAGCCCTCCCCGAAATGTCCCGCTTGGCCACCTGAGGTCGAACACTAGGCTAAATAAAATTGGGGCAGTGCCGGATCGGCACTGCCCCAATTATCTATTGACTTAGCTGGTCTACTTCAGTGACTTGATGAAAGCAATGATGTCGTCGTTCTCCTGATCTGAGAACTGGAATGCTGTCATTGGAATGGCAGTGAAGCCCTTCACGACCTGGGCTGCTGGCTCTGAGATCGACCTGCGGATGTAATCGTCGTCGACAGTGATGGTGGATCCGTCGGCAAGCTCCTCTTGGGTGCCATAGATCCCTTTCCAAGACGGGCCCACCCTGGTACTTCCATCGACGGTGTGGCAGCCGACACAACCCTTGCTGTTATAGAGTGCCTCCCCTCGAGCGGGGTCTCCGCCGTTGTTGGAAGAAGGTGTTGTTGATGTGGGCGCTGGAGTGGTCGCCTGAGTTGCGGGAGTCGTGGACGTGGGCACTGATGTAGTGGGATCTGCTAGCGTGGCGAAAGGCGTGGGCGAATCCTCGCCACCGCCACAGGCTGCAATCAGCAGGACGAACATTGCTACCAACGCTAGGACAAAACCCTTCTTTTTCACCTGGTGCCCCCTCCGAAGTTTTCAATTGTGGGTCAATTGTTACATATTTCACGAATGGTCGACAAGCCGAAGGATCCTAGGGGGAAAGTAACTTAGAGAGCGTATACTGAGAGGTGATCCCTTCATAACAAGAATACCTTTGGAGGACTCGTGATCAGGGAACTGCTTAACAAAGTCCGCATGAACCACGCGTTGGAGCACGCCACTATTGCCCTGCTCTTGAAGGCGGAGAAGATTGCACCGCCGCTGGCCGGATACTCCACGCCCAAAGGGTTCTTCCTTTACGGCAAAGTGGCCACCGAAGATGTAGAGACCGCCTCTGCAGAAGCGCTTGAGCGCTTGAAGGCTGGCGAAAGCGACCTTGCGGTTTCATACTTCTGCGGCACCAACATCTTGGTGGGGGGAGTCCTTACAGCTGTGGCTTCAGCCCTGGCCTTGGGTCGGCGCAACAGGCTTCAGCACCTCTCATCGGCAGTGTCAGCGTCTACGGTAGCCTTGCTGGCTGCTCCCGCACTGGGGCGCTGGCTCCAGAAGAATGTCACGACACTAGCCAATGTAGAGAGCATGGCGGTGGAACGGGTGAACCAGCCTTTGGGGGAATCGTTTCACTGGGTGGGTACGGGCTTTCAGTCCTAGCGGCCAGTGAAAACCGGCTTCCGCTTCTCCAGGAAGGCCTTCGTCCCCTCAGCCTTGTCCTCTGTCTGTTGGAGAATATAGGAGCACCGCGCTTCGTATTCGATTCCTGCTGGCAGGCTACTCTCGAGCCCTCGGTCCACGGCACTCTTTATGAAGGCAAGTGCAAGAGGGGGCTGCGCCACAAGCGTCTGAGCAAGCTTGCGGGCCTCAGCCATCAACTCCTCGTTTGGCACCACCTGGTTGACCAGGCCCCATTGAAGCGAAGTCTGCGCGTCGATGAACTCGCCGGTCATCATGAGCCACTTGGCGCGCCCCTCCCCTACCAGTCTTGGCATTCGCTGTGTCCCGCCAGCCCCCGGCATAATGCCCAGCTTGATCTCTGGCAACCCGAACCTCGCATTTTCAGAAGCGATACGCATATCGCAAGCTAGCGCCACCTCACAGCCACCGCCAACGGCAGCACCATGCACGGCAGCAATGACAACCTTGTTTAAATCGCCAATGCGCTTGATAACCTCAGGCGTCTCTGAAGGGTCTGGGACAGGGCTGCGCAGGTCCTCGCCAGCCGAAAGGTCGTTGATGTCGGCACCAGCACAGAAGGCCCGCCCTTCGCCAGCGAATATGACGACTCTGGTAGCATCCACCTCAATCTCGTCAAGCACCTCATTAAGCTCGCGCCTTACGTCCTGACCCAGAGCGTTGAGGCGGTCGGGGCGATTCAGCGTCACCAATCCCACCTCTCCGTCTTTCTCGTACTTTACGAATTCGCCGTACACGGCGCCTCCTTGGAACGCAGGTTGACAATAGGGCACCAATGGTAGGAACGGCCTCAGACGGCTGTCAAGTGAGGGCGAGTCGTTGACCCGCCTCGCATCCCCTAGCTACACTGTCAGCAGACCCTAGAAAATCCAGCAACCCCGAACGGACTAAGACGACCCCATCGATGAAGGAGCCCCTCTACAAACGGCCTTTGGACCTCACCGTCCTTCTTTTGGCCCACCTGCTTCTCCTTCCTTTGTGGTTGCTCCTTTGGACCGTCATCCCTTTGGTACTCCTCCTCGATGACGGCTTCCCCCTGTTCTATCGACAGCGGCGGATGGGCAGAAACGGCCAGGTCTTTGGGGCCATCAAGTTCCGCACCATGGTGCGGAACGCCGAGCAAATGGGCTGGGCCACGGCCGAAAATGATCCCCGCCTAACCAGAGCGGGCCGCATCCTCAGAAAAACAGCACTGGACGAACTCCCTCAGGTCATCAACATCCTCAGGGGAGAAATGAGCTTTGTGGGACCTCGCGCCTTGGCAGAGAGCGAGCACGAGTTCTTCCGGGAACACGTACCAGACTTCGACAAGCGGTTGATACAGAGGCCCGGCCTCACAGGCATGGCCCAGGTGTACGCCAATCGAGATGACGCCGAAGAGAAGCTGTCCTACGACATCCAATATTCGAAACGTATGAGTTTATGGATGGACATCAAATTGTTATTCCTCTCGGTCTGGGTGACGTTGCGGGGCAGGTGGGAAAGCCGAGGAGAGAAGGTCTAAAGCGCCGCAGAGCCCACCGACAAGCAAAAGAGAGGGCGGCCCGTAGGCCACCCTCTCTTTCTTAACTCATCCTTCTTAGGGCTCGTCTGCGTTCTTAGCGCCGGAACACCTCAGCGAAAAGGTCCGTCAACAGTGACGACATGTACTGGGCCGTACCCATGGTGCCTGCGTACTCCATTCGAGTTGGGCCTATAGCGGCGACTGCGCCACGGAACTCTCCCGGCACGCCGTAGGGGGATATGACGACGCTGAAGGGCCGTAGCGCTTCGTCCTCGTTCTCCCCACCGATCACGACGGTAACGGGTCCGTCGGTTAGTGAGGCGATCAGGGACTTGAGCAAGCGCCTACCCTCCAGGGCCTCCACCAACCCGACGGCGCGTTCGCCCTCTGCCAACTCCGGTTTGCTCAAAATGTGACTCAGGCCATCGACAAACTGCTCCCCCATTCGTTCCTGCTCTTCAGCCTCAAGCACTCCGATAACCACTTCAGCAACCTTGCCTTCCAATGGTGACAACTCAGCCTGCATGGCTGCTATCTCCAGGCGGTCCTTGCCGCCCAAATGGGCATTCAGTCGATTGCCCACTTCAACCAAGTCATCGGCGGTGGCGGGATCGGTGAGTGATAGCATTTGCTGGTGCACCTGCGTCTCCTGGAGCACCAGGACTACGAGCGCCAAGTCGTCGTGCACAGACACCAACTGGATGTTGCGGACACGCACTTCCCCGGCGCGGGGATAGGTCACGACAGCCATATTCCTAACAAGTTGAGAAAGGACCGTCGCAGCCAGCTTTGCCCAGAGTTCGACGTCCTTGGCCTCGGTCATCTTCTGCCGAACGGCTTCGCGGACTTGGGCAGAAGGCTCAGCGAGCCCTTCAAGAGTTTCTACGTAGTGCCGGTAACCTTTGTCGGCCGGTATGCCACCAGCAGAGGTATGTGGCCGGGTAATATACCCGTCGGTTTCTAAATCCGCCATCTCGTTTCGTACAGTGGCGGCACTCACCCTCATCCCTGATCCCCGGGCAAGTTTGCCGGAACCTACGGGGCTAGCAGTAGCAATATACTCCTGGATCAGGAGCTTGAGGATGGCCTCTCGTCTTTCAGTCAGCATAGGAACCAACCCCCACCGTTGGAGTGCGATACCGCATCCTAATGCTGAATGTAGCACCGGCCCATTGGGCGGTCAAGGTGGATATTTCGGCTGCGCATCCTTGCCATTCGGTCTGCTAGGATGGCCTTAGTATCCTTACGTTTCGCACTCTTGCAACCACGGACGAGAACCTCCCTACTTTACGGAGCACTTATGCCTGAAGAACTTACTGCAGATCAAGCTCGAAGAATCCAAGACCCCCACGTCCTAGGTTTCGAGACCACCCGCGACTTATCTCCGCTTGAGATGGTCGTTGGTCAGCCTAGGGCCATTGAGGCATTGGAATTCGGTCTGGCCGTCAACCACCCTGGCTACAACATCTACGTCTCGGGTCCAGTGGGCGTGGGCAAGACCACGGCAGTCACAGGGTTCCTCACCGCTCAAGCGAGCTCTCTTCCGACTCCCCCAGATGTGTGCTATGTGCACAACTTCTCCGATGCCTTCCGCCCCCGGGTCGTCGAATTGCCTGCAGGAATGGGCCGTAAGCTCCAACAAACCATGAGAGCCCTTCTTCAAGAGGTGCGCCAGGAGATGCCCCGCGCCTTCGAGAGCGACGAGTATGCCGCTCAGCGCGACGCGAGCCTGCAGGACATTCAGCGGCAAAGGGAGGACCTTGCTCTGGCCATGAATCAGGAGGCTCTGAGTGAGGGCTTTGCAATCCAGCCAACACCAGCGGGCCTGTACATCCAGCCCGTTATAGACGGCAAACCTGTTGAAGATCAGGTATTGGCGGCGATGCCACAGGAGGAACGCGACCAAATACGGCAGCGACAGGAAGCCCTTTCAGTTCGTTTCCGCGATTCGATGAAGGGCATTCGCTCTTTGCAGCGAAAAGCCCAGAACGAGCTACAGGCTTTGAACCGTCAAGTTGCTCAGTTTGTGGTATCGGAAGCGATAGATGACGCCTACGCCCTCTTCGAAGACTCCCCCAACGTTCTGCATTACCTCCATCAAGTTCAGGAGGAAATGACGGCCGATTCGGGAGTGTTCCTCCCCTCCCAGCCCCAGGGTGACTCCCCTCAGGACGCCGGTCAGGCCCTCGCCCGGGAAGCGGCCATGCGGAAATACCAGGTGAACCTCTTTGTTGACCACAGCGAGAATGGCGGCGCACCCGTTGTGTACGAATTGAATCCGTACTACCCCAACTTGTTTGGTCGCATTGAGAAGGAGGCCATGTTCGGCACCCTTCAGACGGACTTCACCCTCATAAAATGCGGCGCGCTGCACCAAGCCAACGGCGGCTTCCTGGTCATCGCCGTGGAGGAGCTTCTCCGCAACCCCATGTCCTATGACGCGCTGAAGAGGTCGCTGCGGAGCGGGCAGATTGCTATGGAAGACCCGATTGAGCGAACTGGGATGATCCTGGCCAAAAGCCTTCAGCCAGAGCCGGTTCCTCTCAATATGAAAGTAGTCCTTGTCGGCAGCCCCAACCTCTACTACCTCTTGCTTGCCCAAGACGAGGACTTTCGAGAATTGTTCAAGGTCAAAGCCGAATTCGACACTTCGATGGAACGCGACGAAGACAATCTACGGCACTATGTCGGCTTCATATGTGGTCTGTCCAGAGAAGAGGGCCTATACCCCCTGAACGCCGATGCCGTTGCCAAGATCGTTGAGGAGGGCTCTAGGTTGGCAGATGACCAGACAAAATTGTCGACCCGTTTTTCGGAGTTGGCAAATATCCTCCGGGAAGCCAACCAATGGGCGACGGTTGATGGCGAAGAGTACACATCAGCGGACCACGTAACCAAGGCTGTCCGGCACCGGGCTTATCGTTCTAACCTGATTGAGGAACGCATCCAAGAAGTCATCCGGAAAGACATCTTCCGTGTGGAAACCTCAGGCGAAGCAGTGGGCCAGATCAACGGATTGTCAGTCATGTCCTTGGGGGACCACAGCTTCGGCAGACCGGCAAGGGTTACAGCAACAGTAGGGCTGGGCCAAGCAGGACTGCTAGATATTGAGCGAGAGGCCAGAATGGGTGGCGCAATCCACACGAAGGGAGTGCTCATCCTCGGTGGTTTCTTGAGTCAGCGGTACGCCTACGACAAGCCGCTCGCCCTATCGGCCCGCCTGGTATTCGAGCAGAGTTATGAAGGCATAGACGGCGACAGCGCCTCCAGCACAGAGCTGTATGCTCTATTGTCTGCGCTCTCCGGTTTGCCCATCCAGCAACGGTTCGCCGTCACTGGGTCGGTAGACCAGCAAGGCCATGTTCAGGCCATAGGTGGGGCCAATCAAAAGATAGAAGGGTATTTCGATGTTTGCGCCGCAAAGGGGCTTACGGGAGACCAAGGAGTGCTCATCCCCCGAAGCAACGTCCAGAACCTCATGCTACGCGAGGATGTCGTGGAGGCCATTGCCGAGGGGAAATTCCACATTCATCCGGTCGACACCATAGACCACGGCATTGAAATTCTGACAGGCTCGCCCGGCGGGGAACGACAGCCAGACGGTTCCTACGCCAATGGAACGGTCAACTACCTTGTGGATCAACGCCTACGCACTATGGCGGAGCAGATGAGGAACTTCGGGAAATCGTCGAAGGAAGGTCAGGCTGCGCCTGAGGAGGAGTAGGGCGGGAAGGACAAGGCAGAGGCAGGGGCAACTGGCATGGGGCAACAACGAAGAACCACTAGCCCCCGGAGCCACGATATCGGTAGCCGAAACCACGAATCGTCTCTATAATGTTGAACCTTCCGCTCCCATCCTTGAGCTTCTTGCGGAGATAGCTAATGTACATCCGCAGGTTCTCTCGATTGCCAGATTCGCTGCCCCAGACAGTCTCCGTAAGCTTGGCAACAGACATTACACGGTCTGCATTGCGCACGAGGGTGGCCAGCAACCTAAACTCTTGAGGAGACAGGGCCAGCGGGCGACCCTCTAGCCGCACCTCCAACCCCTGGAAGTCCATTTTAAGAATGGCGTCCTCAAACACAAGCTCTCTGTTCGCTGGCCCGCTGGAGCGCCGGAGGACAGCCTCGCACCTCGCCAGCAATTCTGCGGTGCGGAATGGCTTAGAGATATAATCGTCAGCGCCACCCTTCAATCCTCGGACGGTATCGTTCTCTGTAGTGAGCGCCGTCAGCATGATGATGGGTATTTCCGAGACCTCTCTCATACGATCCAGGAGCGCCCATCCGTCCATAACCGGAAGGCGGACGTCCATGAGAACAAGATCCGGCCGCGCTTCATAAAAAGAGCGAAAACCGGATGGGCCATCTTCGGCCGCAATCACTCGGTAGCCGGCCCGTTCCAAAGTGGCCTGCACCAAGGACCTGACCTCGGCTTCGTCCTCAATGATTAATACGGCTACCGTCACGAGCCTTTGTTCTCCATAAAAGCGACCAAGGGCTCCAAACGAATGTCCTATTCGATGGAAGAGTCCCATCCTTCTTCCAGCCCTGGAAGAGAAGACTGACCTTCCCTTGCCCGATTCAAGCCGTTCCGAGAGACAATCGTAGTTAGCGCGGAACAGCACGGGTATTCTACCACAGTGATAGAGTGCCGCCAGTCACGGCCTTGCCGGTAGCGGACCCCGGACCCCCTTCGACTCGAAGATGCGCTCATTCCATCAAATAGTTCGGTCAGGTTGGGCTTCTTTTGAGAACGTAGTATTATCCCCGGACGCACATGAGCGTCACTCATTCGCCTTCAAAGGAGAAAAATATGGCCAGCGACAAAATAACGGTTGGTTTCCTGAGCCCGATGGGAGCTACGGGAGATCACTTCGATCGCTTCAGCCGGTTCGTTCCAGAAGAGGTCACCCTCGAGGTCGGGGGGTTGGACCTGATCGAAGGGCCCCTGAACTCCATGGAGGGGAAGGAAGGCCTGGCAACCGACCTGTCGGTCCGCTCCATTAGTGACAACCCTGGGTGGCAGACCGCGGCCATTTTGGCTGCTCCGGTGCAGGTATATATGCCCAACTTAGCCCCTAACGTGCGGGGGCAGGTTGCCATTCCTGTTACCACTGCCATGGAGTCGGCCGTTGCCGCTCTAAGTGCGCTTGGGGCAAGCCGGGTACTCCTTATGACGCCCTTCGATGAATCCATGAACGTGCAGATCAGGGCGTTCCTGGCCGAGCGGGACGTCGAGGCCATCTCCGGGCCTCAGCCAGCACCCTACTACCGCGACGCCGCCAAGCTGGGGCCGGACGAGGTCTATAGCATCACGAAAGAAGGCCTGGTCAACGCTGGCGCCGTGGATGCTATCTACTTCCAGGGCGCCGTTCTCGACGCCCTGGAAATCATAGATCGGTTGGAGTCGGAGTTAGGGTTGCCCGTCGTGGCCAGCAACCCAGCCATGCTATGGCACGCCCTCTCCCTCTTGGGCCACAGCTTCAGCGTACCGAATGGGGGCAGGCTCCTAAGGGAATGGCCTGCTCTGAAGAAGTAGCCTTTCCCAGCAGGAGGGAGGACGACGTGGCCACTGGAAAAGTAAACGTGGGGTTCCTCAGTCCAATATCATTGGATGCCCCGCACTTTGACCGGTTTGAGCGGTTCGTGCCAGATGGCGTTTCCCTAGGACTCAGAGCGCTTGATTTGGTTGAAGGGGCGCTTACTTCCCTGCAAGGCAAAGAGGACGTGGCGGCAGAACGGGCCATTCAGGTCATAAGGGACAACCCAGATTGGCAGAGCGCCGCCATCCTAGGTGCTCCTGTGCAGGTCTACAACCCGGGGATGGCTCAAAAGGTCCGGGCCCAGGTTTCCATCCCGATAACAACGGCCTTGGAAGCCTCCGCCGCTGCCCTGAAAGCACTCGGGGCCAGCAGAATTCTGCTCATGACTCCGTTCGATGAGACCCTCAACGCCCAATGCCGCGACTTTCTTGCTGGCTATGGCATCCAGGCAGCCTCGGGCCCCCAGCCAGCCGCTTATTACAGGGACGCTGAGAAACTAGGTTCGGACGACATCTACCGGCTCACAGCAGAAGGCATGGCAAGCGCGGGAGACGTGCAAGCTGTTTACTTCCAGGGCGCCATCTTCGACCCTCTTCCTATCATTGGGAAGCTGGAAGCGGACATGAAGGTGCCGATCGTGGCAAGCAACCCGGCGATGCTCTGGCACCTAGTGGCATTAGTGGGAGGACGGTTCAGCGTCCCCAACGGCGGGAAGCTTCTTGAGGAATGGCCTTCGCTTGCAACCTAGGGGCCCACGCCTAACTGGCGTAAGGCGTCTTGTCCGAAACCCCAGCCTCGATGAAGGCTCTTTGCCGCTCGTCGCACTTATTGCAGGCCCCGCAATGAACCCCTGCACTTGGGACCATGCAGGTCACACTGAGTTCCAATGGCAAGTGGCTATAGTCTCTGATGATCTCATGCTTGTGGAACCCTCGATATGGTGCCTCGACGGCAACCTGATGGGCCAGTCCCTGGCTAAGGACTGATCCAAAAGTCTGGAAAAAATCAGGTGAGGCATCAGGAAAGGGATTGTCGCCAAGCGACCCTATGGCGATCCGCGACACCTCATGGGTTGAGCACCAAACAGCGGCCAACCCAATCAGAATGATGTTCCGTCCCGGCAGGAAAACAGCGCTATCCTCCGTGCCTGCTTCAGGCACTTCCAGACCGGTAACTCCCCAATGGTCGCCATAGAAGGGTTCAATGGGCATGCCAAGCGTAGTGACTGGCCTAACGTTGTTGGAGTTGAGAGCCCGCAGGAAGGCTACCAAGGCTTTAGCCTCCTCCTCTTCCCAGGCCAGCCCCACACGGACGTTGATGGGAAAGACTTCATTGTTGCGGGCGAGGTCCGCTAGAAGCACGGCGCTGTCCAGTCCCCCACTTGCGAGGACTGCAACCCGGTCCATCTAGGCCTCTCGGTAGGTGGCGTAGCTTGAAGGCGTTTCCCAAAGGCGGATCTCGGCAACATCAAGCCCAAGATGTCGCGCTTGATCGTAGATGAGCCGGGCAAGGTTCTCAGCCGTTGGGTTCTCGTCCACAAGGTACAGCGGCTCGTTGAGGCCTTGGAGAACGGGCACAACGGGATCCTGCCGACAAAGGATCATCCGGTGGTCAAGGTTGGAATCAATCCAGCCTTTGACGAGGTCCCTCACTCTTCCGAAGTCCACCACCATGCCCATGTCATCAAGGGCCTCGGCCTCTATGTCGACCTCCAAGCGTCCGTTGTGACCGTGAAGGTAGCGGCACTGCCCATTGTGATTCAGCAGACGATGGCCGTAGCAAAAGTCGATTGACCTCGTCACCATATGCGGCATGTTTACCCCTCCACACCAGGGCCTGCCAGATGGCGGCCTGAGTCTACGCGGATGGTCTCACCGGTGATGGTTTCACTCTTGAGGAGAGTCGCTATGATCTCTGCCATCTCCTCAGCCGACGACTCCCTCTGAAGCGGAGCCTGTTCCACGACACCATGTTGCCAAACGTCCTTGCTGATATCAGGGGGGCGCATGGTAGGCCCGGGGGCTATGGCATTGACCAGGATGCCGTCGCCTGCCAACTCCGCAGCAAAAGCGCGTGTCATGAAGTCCACGGACGCCTTGGCCGTTAGGTATGGCACATAGTCCCTGTATGGGGTCTCTTGGGCCGCCCAGTCGCTGAACATGATGATGTGCCCACGGGTTGGCGGAGCGTTCTTCTTCATGAGTCTGGCCGCGTTCACTGCCAGCAAATAATTACCCTTGGCGAAGGACATGGCGTCGTCCCAGGCTTTGCCGTCGAGCGTGTCAAAGGGATCTCGCGGGAAGTTCGATGCGAGATTGACCAAGAACGATAGGTCGCCAAGCTCCTCTTTGGCCGTTGCCACCATGCGGACCACATCTTCTTCTAGCCCAACATCGCCCTGCACCAGGCTTACATTGACGCTGGAACCGAGGTCACGTTGCAACTCTTCGGCTTCCGCCTTGGATGAGCGGTAGGCAATGGCGAGATTTACGCCTTCCCTGGCCAGTCTGCGGGCAACGATTTGCCCTACCCGCTTGGTTCCAACAAGCAGAGCGCCTTTGCCAGAAAGAGAGATCATATGGCGACGCAACCTCCAAGAAAATGGCCTTCGGCATTGTAGCACGCAGGGCCTCTCGATCCCTCTCCACCCGCTTGGGGCGAGCAGGTCACTGAGGACTCCAGCCGCTGTATCATGAACGCTCACTACCCGCCAGTATCCCAAGGAGGCCATCATAACCAGCGAAGCATCATCTCCTTGGTACGTCTCTTTCTTCGGCGACGACTATCTGGACGCCTACGGCCATCTCCTGACGGAG
Organism: Chloroflexota bacterium; assembly: GCA_003228115.1. Classification (GTDB taxonomy): domain Bacteria; phylum Chloroflexota; class Dehalococcoidia; order Lucifugimonadales; family SAR202-VII-2; genus SAR202-VII-2. The sequence continues at coordinate 19,157 of QEVV01000009.1, read as the reverse complement.
GAGCGTGCCCAGCGAGAGGTGGCCTTCGTTGAGGACACCCTTGGCTTAGTGCCTGGCAGTAGTGTTCTCGACCTGTGCTGCGGCACGGGGCGGCATGCCGTCCTACTGGCCAAGCGAGGCTTCGAGGTGACGGCACAAGACCTCAGCGAAAGCTACCTGGAGCGGGCGAGCCGGGCTGCAGAAGCGGCAGGGGTCGGGCTAAGCGTCGCCCACAGCGATATGCGCAATATTCCCTTCGAAGCCACCTTCGACGCTGTCATCAACATGTTCACAGCTTTCGGCTATCTGGAATCTGAGGAAGAGGACAGCAAAGTCCTGAGGGAAATTGCCAAGGCCCTGAAACCCGGAGGTCGTTTTCTGCTCGACCTAATCAATCGGGAGTGGGTCGTCTCCAACTACGTCCAGAACGAGTGGCGCCGCACCGACGATGGCACCCTCTATCTGGAGCACCGGGAACTCGACCTCGTTGCCGGCAGGAACCACGTCACTTTCACCGTCATCGACCCCAACGGCGTCAAACGGGAGATGGACGGACACCATGTCCGCGTTTACACACTGACGGAGGTCATAGGCATACTGAAGGAATCAGGTCTGGAATTCGAGTGCGCTTATGGCGGCTTTTCAGGCGAGGAATACGGGGTGGGCACGCGACGCATGATCGTGGTGGGGAAAAGGCCAGGGCCATTGGCTGGTCCGGGGACTTGATATAGGGCGGACAAGATTTCTCGCGGAGCCCGTTCTGGGGATCCCGAAGGGCTCTAAATGACAAAGGAGGGGAAGAGGGCCGGTTTGAGACACGGCCCCTACCAGCCGTTAGGGATTCCGGCATGCCGCGGGCTGGCACAACAAAAGCTTAACTACAGCAAAGCGCCCGGCCTCAATGGCCGGGCGCTTTGTTTCGCATCGTCCGCTGTCCAACTAGAGGGCAAAAAGTTCCTTTGCGTTGTGGTACAGGATCTTCTCTTTGTCTTCGGTCGAGACGTCAGTACGATCCCAGAGGCTTTCAAGGCTCTCAGGGAACTCGCTGTCCCAGTGAGGTACGTCTGAGGCGTAGACAAGGTGCTCAGCGCCAATGTAGTCGACCGTTGGGCCAAGTAGCGTCTCACCGCTCTCAAGGCTGACCCATATCTTGGCTTCTTTGACTGTCTCAGTGGGGCTCTTCTTAAGAAAGGGCATCTCGTATTCGCCGCGCATTTCCCAGTGCTCATTTAGCCGGTCCAGGTAATAGGGAAGCCAGGTCGCTCCTATCTCCAGAAATGCGATTCGCAGGTTGGGGAACCTGACGGTAACGCCCTGGCAAATCATGCTAGTGAACTGAAGCAGCAGACTCGCCGGGAAGGCGTAGGCGTGTACTTCGGCGAATGTGGCGAGTCCCCCTGCCCCCACTTCCCTGGCCTGGCTGCGAGTGCCGTGCACTAAGATGGCAGCGCCCAATTCCTCAGCAGCCTTGTAGACGGGATCGTAGAACGGGTCACCCAAGGCCAGGGGCGGGCCGGTGGTAACGAACTCAAAACCCTTGATGCCAAGCTCGGTTACCGCCCGATGCATTTCTTCGACAGAAGCCTGTGGAGAACGCAGAGGCAGAACGCCGACGCATTGCATTCGGTCAGACAGGGCGTTGTATTCGTTGGCAAAGTAGTCGTTGCACGCCCGTGCCACGGCAATTTGGAAGTTGGTCTCTTGGAGCTTGATGACGCTGCCCGACAGGGTGGGGAAGCACATGGCCTTCTCCATCCCCTCTCTGTCCATGATGTCGTGCCAACGCTTCACTTGTTCGGCTGGGCTTGTGCCAATCCAGGAAATAGCATCCTCAAAGGTCTCATAGAGGTGTGTGTCCCAGGGCTGATCGCCCGGGGTCAGCGCCGTGTTGCGGCGGTTGTACGGCGCCTCCAGGTACTTCTTGATGTCCGCCTCTCTCTCGAAGACGTGTCCATCAGCGTCGATCACTGCCGGTCTGCCATTCTGTGCCATGGATACTCCTTCTATGTCGTTAGTACGGTGCCCGCTCACGAACCCGCTCAGCTATGTCGATGGAAACCTAAACCTTATTCTGACCACTTGGACTTTGGCCGCTCCTGAAGCTCGCCATCCACGTAGACCTCCACCCGCTCGTTAAAGAAAGATACCAGCCCAGCGATCTTGGACGACTCCGTTGTGGGATTCTGGTAGTACCAGGCAACATCCTTTACTTCGCGATCAGGGCTCTGCACCGAGAAGTACCCCGCCTCTCCCTTGTAGGGACATTGCGTGCGTGTGCTGGTGGGGATTAGGGCCTCGTTGCGCAGGTCGAGCCTGGGGATGTAGTAACGGGTAGGTAGTGTCCCCTCAAGAAGGATGGTGGGCCGGTGGGTGTCGGCCACAGTCACGCCATCAATGACAATCTCAACATGCCGCGAGCTTTGCAGAATGTCGATTCGTTTGTAGGGGTCGCGTGCGTGGACGTAGACCTCTTCTTCTTCCTCGAACCAAGCGTCGATCTTGTTCCAATAGAACGCCATGTAGCCGTTGAGCTCGGGGCACTCTTCCAGTGGCTCCTTGTAGCTCCAAACCGCATTCTCGGCCCCTCGGTCACCCACCTGCAGCGACCAGTAGGAGGCGTCGCCCTTATAGGGACAGTGGGTACCGTGGTCAGTAGGACTGAGGATGTCCGCCCGCACATCTTCTATAGGAAAGTAGTAAACCGGCACATGGTTCTTCTCGTGGAGGATAACGGCGTTCGTGGTGTCAACAACGAATTCGCCATTGAACATGCCCCGTATCCGTTTGGGCGTGGGCTCCACCACCACGAAATAGTCGGGGTTCTTCTCGTACTGGGGCAATGTGACCTGTAGCATGAGGCGCTCCTTCCTGACAAATCTACCCATATCGATCGAGCTTTCGATGAAGGCTACGCCTCTCCGTTTGTGGGGTCAATCCCCGATGCGAGGGCCGTTTGACACCTTACGGGAGGGCGACTAGACTGCCATCTCTCCGGTACGAAAGGACAACTTTGAGCGCTCATTCCCGTCACGCAAGGGAGTTCCCCATGACGCCTCCATTGCCCAACGAACAACTCTGGGAGGCCCTCCGCCGGATGCTGCTCATCCGCCGCTTTGAGGAGACCTGCGACGCCATCTCTCACGAGCCCTATTTCCCCGGCCACCATACGCACCTGTACATAGGCCAGGAGGCTACGGGCGCTGGCGTGGCTATGGCCTTAGAGCCTGAGGACGTGGTATTCAGCACCCACCGAAACCATGGCCATACCCTCAGCCGAGGGGCCGACCCCGGCAGGGCTCTCGCCGAAATACTGGGCAAGGCCACGGGCTATTGCCGCGGAAGAGCCGGCACATTACACGGCTGCGCCCCCGAACTCAACATGCCCTACAACTCTGCCATAGTTGGCGGCAATCTTCCCATTGCCGTGGGGGCTGCGCTCACTGCCAAGCACCAGGGTTTGTCCCGGGCCAGCGTCATGATGTTCGGCGACGGTGTGATGGAAGAGGGCGTCTTCTACGAGTCCATCAACTTGGCGTCCCTCTGGCAACTTCCGATAATCTTGGTATGCGAAAACAACGCCTGGCCCAAGGAAGACATCCAGACCTCCCAGCCAGAAGGCAGGGGAAGCCTTGCTACGAAACAACTGGTTAATGTAGCGGAGACCTTCGGTATCCCCGCGATCGCTGTTGACGGCGCAGACGTAGGCAGCGTCTACGACGCCACTGTCGCTGCCCGCCAAAGAGCGGTCTCCGGTGGCGGCCCTACGTTCATTGAGGCGAGGACCAGAGGGTGGCCGGGCGGCACAGGCAAGACCGACCTCTCCTGGGCCTGGGGCGAACCGCCCACTCCCTGGCACCGTCGAGACGATGCTGTGCTCCGCTTGGCGGCAGAGCTGGAGAGATCGGCTACTACCAGCCAGAAGCAGCTTCTCGAACTGGATTCCCGAGTGAGTCAGACGATGAGTGAAGCCCTGCAGTTCGCCATGGACAGCCCCTACCCGCCCGCAGAAGAAGCCTACGCCAATGTCTGGCCGTAAGGAGCCCCCATGGTCCAGATGACATTCGGAGAAGCCAAGATCGCAGCCGTCGCCCAGGCCATGCGCCAGGACGAACGGGTCATAATAATTGGCGGCGCCGCCTTCGGTGGGCACCGGTATATGACCCTGGGAGCCCCGCTGGTGCAGGAGTTTCCCAAGCGCGTCTACGCCACGCCCATAGCAGAGTTAGGCTACGTTGGCGTAGCCGTGGGGGCTGCCATGACAGGGCTGCGGCCCATTGTCACGGTGTCCACTTCAAGCTTTGTTTATGAGGCTTGGCCGCAGATCATCAATGAAGCACCCAACATCTACTACATGACGGCCGGCCAAACCAAAGTTCCCATGATGGTGCATCTGCTCACCGGCATCCGCACAGCTGGGGCCGCCCAGCACTCGGCCAGGCCCCAGGCCATGTTCATGCAGACGCCCGGCCTCCAAATCATCTCGCCGGCGACGGCTGAGGACGCCTTGGTCATGGTCCAGCCAGCCCTCGACTCAGAGCGCCCCACCGTCTGGATTGACCACGCCCTGCTCATGGAGGAAGACATCAGGGGAAGCTCCTCAGTCCAGGGCCAACAAACAGCCTTTGGCAAGGCAGCGATCAGGCGCGCCGGAAAGGACGTTACGCTGGTGACCTACGGCATCACCACGGTCCGAGGCCTCAACGCGGCCGAAAGGGCGGCAGCGGAGGGCATCGACGTGGAGGTAGTGGACCTGCGAACCCTCTGCCCGCTGGACCGCGACACAGTGCTGGAATCGGCGGGGCGTACGCGGCGTCTCGTCATCGCCGACGAATGTTCCCTAACCTGCGGCGTCTCCGCCGAGATCGCCGCTTCGGTAGCAGAGGCAGGCGTCGACCTAGCCAAGCCACTGAAGCGAATGAATACCCCTGACGTCCCCATCCCCTTCAGCCCACTTGAAGAGCAGGAACTGATCCCCTCAGAGGACAAGATCCTCGCGGCGCTGCGTGGGGTGATGTGAAACTGTCGTCTTGAGCGGAGCGAAAGACCTTGTTCGGCCAAGCTTCAGCGCGGGCTAACCCACCCCTACCCACCACCAGATTGCTTCGCCCCGCTCGCAACTCCCCTGCTCCATCCACTAGCCTTATTCGATTTCTTGCCTCTGACCACCCTGCCCATAGGCCGCCAACGCTTCATTCAGCCTTTCCAGGAACTCTTCCGGCTCGGTCGGGGTTATGGCCTGATAAACAGCATTACGGGAGCTACTAGGCCCAAGAAGAATGGGGCACACCGCGGCGCTAGCGTATGCACTAATTAGCGCATCCCTCCAGCGCCCAATCCGTGGCCTAGCGATCATGTTGAAGGATACCTTGTTCTTGAAGGGCCATCCCATAACGACACCCACTCGGTCAGCCCATATCTCATAGCGATGAGGCCTGAGCCACCAAAAAACCAAGGCACAAGCAACAAAGCTTCCAAAAGAGAACAAGACCAACCACCATCCATCCAGGATCATTCGACCGAAGTATATTGGGCCATTGCTCATCCCAAAACCAAGGAACGCATGAGCTAACATCATCCACCAAGGCAACCGGGCACTGGCCTGATACAGCGGTCGAGGCCCCACTTCTTCGTGCATCACTTCAGCCTCGTTGAAAGATCGCTCCCATTCGCCCTGCGGCCGGCGATCACATTTATCGAGTTCAAGCTCCTCATGCCAACTAGCCCCCGCGCAGAGGCCGGAAGAACTCCCTTATTTCCTCCGCTAGCAGTTCTGGTTCCTCCCAGGCGGCGAAGTGGCCTCCCCTGGGCATGTCCGTCCAACGCTGCAGGTTCACTAAGCGCTCGGCCCACTCGCGGGGTGGGTGGTTGAGCTCAGCAGGGAAGGAGGCAAAGCCGGAGGGCACCTCGATTCGATCTCCTTCGGCGAAACGCCAGGGCGAGCGTTGCGATTCGTAGTAGATGCGAACGGAGGAGGTAATGGTCTGAGTAACCCAGTAGATGGTGATATTGGTGAGCAGCTCGTCCTTGGTGAAACGCCGCTCCACCTCTCCGTCGCAGTCGCTCCAACTGCGGAACTTCTCCACGATCCAGGCGGCGAGACCCGCCGGAGAGTCGTTGAGGGCATGAGCTAGCGTCTGAGGCTTGGTCCTCTGGATATGGGAGTACCCGCCTTCTGCGTCGAGCCAGGTCTCACGATCTTGCAGGAAGGCTTGTTCAGCCTCGGAGAGGGGGCGGGCGCCGGGCCCCAGATAGGGCGAAATCGTCGGCAGCGAGTTGAGATGGATTCCGACGACATTCTTAGCATGGGCGAAGCCCAGCCTGGCGGTTACCCTCGCTCCAATGTCGCCTCCACAAGCCCCGAACCGCTGATAGCCCAGAGCATCGGTCATGAGCCGCGCCCAGAGATCGCCGGCCAGGGACGCGTTCACCCCTCGCTGCGTTGGGTGGTCGGAGAACCCGAATCCCGGCAATGAGGGCACGACAACATCGAAGGCGTCCTCGGCACTGCCCCCGTGGCTTTCAGGGTCTGTGAGGAAGGGCACCATTTTGAGCATTTCCAGAAAGGTGCTCGGCCAGCCGTGGGTCAGGACGATAGGGAAGGGGTTGGGACCTCGACCGCGCTCGTGAATGAAGTGAATGCCGTGGCCCTCCACGCTCGCTCGGAAGTGGCGGAAGGCGTTGAGGGCCCTCTCCTGAGCCCGCCAGTCGAACTGGGTGCGCCAGTACTCCGCCAGCTCTTGGATGTAGCCGAGGCTCGCGCCGTAGTCCCAGCCGGCGTCCTGTAGCTCAGCGGGCCAGCGCGTTCGGTCTAGTCGCCTGCGCAAGTCCTGAAGCACGGACCCCGGCACCTTGATCCGAAACGGTGAAGCTTCCATCTTGCCCTCCTCTTCGGCCAAACCCAGCGCCTATCACGACTGCGCACTCGCGATAAGAGACCTGCGTTACGTCTCAATCCCGAACGTGATGCCAACCACGCCACCCACCACCAGAAGTGTGCCCGCTACCAAAGGCCAGGTGATCCGCTCAAGTTTCTGAAGGAAGATGTGCGCCAGGGCCAAAGATATGACCGGCTGCGACGAAATAATGGGCGATACCACGATGATGGGTGCCCGGAGCACGGCCCCGTAGGACAAGAGAACCCCCATCGACATGATGGTTCCGCCGGCAAAGACGAAAGCCAGGCTGCGGAGGGGCGACATCCGGAGGTCCCTGGGTATGCGGGGCCCTAGGAACAAGGTCATGATCAAAATGCCGGTCAGCAATGTAAAGGATGCTGTGATAAAGAGGTTCGCTGAGTAGGACACCGCCTGTTTGCTCAGGGCCGGCATGATCCCATACACGATGGCCGACCCGAAGGCGGCAGCATAGCCCACACGGAAGGGCGTCTGCATCCGGGCCCTAAGTGACCCCGCCTGCGCTGAACCGCCACTAGGCACGGCAACCTGACGGGGCCTGGTCTCTCGCAGGGCCGCCGTCACTACCATGATGACGCCGCTCATAGTGACAAGAATTCCCAGCGCAATTGGCCATGTCAAGTTCTCATCCAGAAAGACCACGCCAACGAATGCAGTAACAAGAGGGGCCGTAGAAGTGACTGGGTTGGCCCTGGCAACGCCCAGCAGCTTGAGGCTGGTCATACTCAGAAAACGGCCCATGGGGAAGTTGACTGCGCCTGCACCAGCCATCCATAGATAGGCCGCCGCGGGCAGCGTGAACAGATCGTGGCTGTACAAGGCCACCGCTACCGTGGCTATGAGCAGCCAGCCTCCTAGCAGCGAGAGCAGGTTGCCGGTGCTGGAAGGGACGTTAACGAGGCCCACCCTGGCAAGCACGACGCCAGTCGCAAAGCAAAAGCTGACGCCCAGGGCCATAAAGGCCCCAATAATTTCAGTCGGCAAGGGGCCTCCCCAGAGCTATGAACCGATTGCTAATTAGGAACCCAGGCCAAAGCCCCTCGGTTCTCCGTCACTTCCTTGTGTAGCTTAATCCACCAATCGCCACCGTCGGAACTGCCGAAGAGCTGCCCGTAGTGTGTGCAGGCCAGGATCAGGTTCGGGTCGGCGGGGTGAGTGGCAAAACACTCGATGTGGGAGCTTGGCGTCACCGGCAGCGCAACCTGCTCCCAGGTCTTGCCTCCGTCGGTCGTCCGCCGGAGCGCGCCAACACTGCCAATGGATTCGTCTCCATTGGCCAGGAATATCACGTTTGGGTCGTCTCGCTTGACGGCGACGCACCGTGTGTAGTGCAACGAGAAGCCTTCCTGTCCGTTTAGAAAGTCCTGCCAGGTCTCACCCATGTCCTGGCTCGCCACCACCCCATTTTCGGTTGTGACGAGGATAGTCTTGGGACTCGTTGGGACAACCGCCACGGAGTGGACGTCCGGGTCATCAAGCCCCGCTCCGGAAACCCGCTCCCAGGTATCGCCGCCGTCTGTGCTTCGGCGGAGGCCGTCAACCTCAATGCTCACCCACACATTTCGATGGTCGTACGGGTCGACCACAATGGACGTGGGTCTTGGAATGCCAACGTTATGACATTCGTCCACGAAGTCGTCGCAGACCATGTCCCAAGTAGCTCCAGCGTTGCCAGAGCGATAGACCTTCACGGGAGAAGTCCCGGCAAAGAGCGTGTCCGGCTCCTCCGCGTCAATGGTCACGCGCCAAACCTTGGCCCCCGTCATGGGCGAGTCCATGCGCTCGAAGGTTTCCCCTCGGTTTCGGCTCAGATAGATGCCATCGTCAGCGCCGGCGTAGATGGTAGCTGGGTCATTGGGATGCACGGCCAGTCCGAAGACTGCCCTGCCACCCTGGTACCCCTCCCCTATTCGGCCCCGCTTCCAGTTCTCCCCGCCATCGGCGCTCCGCCAAAGCCCCATGCCCAGAGTGCCAACGAGGATGGTGATGTTCTTCGCCATAACTCCCCTCCTTCACCAAAACGATCCCCAATGCGCCATAGGCAGCACGGTTAGTTGCGGTACCAACGAGCGCATTGTATTCCGGGCACGGCCGGGGTCAAGCTCCCGATGCCGACGCTTTGCACCAAGCCACCCAATGGTGTTATAAGAAGCCTACCCCTGAGAAACCCAGGCGTTTGAGCGCTCCGGCGGCTCTGTTGCTACCGAATGCTCTAGACCACTCGGTATTTAAGAGGAAAGTTGGCTGCGGCAAGAGGGACCCATGCAGAAAGCACTTGAAGGGCTCAAAGTCATCGACCTAGCCCAGCTTATGGCAGGGCCAGGAGTTAGTCTGTACCTGGGAGACCAGGGAGCGGATGTCATCAAGATTGAGCCTCTACGTGGCGACGCCAGCCGTCACCTCATGACGAATGGATTCTTGAAGGACAACAGCCCCATTTTCATGGTATTCAACAGGAACAAACGGGGAATCGCTCTGGACATTAACACGCCGGAAGGGAAAGAAATCCTTCTCAAGCTCATAGCCCAGGCGGATGTTCTGATCACAAACATTCGGGCCAGCGTGGCCGAGCGGCAGGGCCTGGACTACCCCGCCTTGCAAGCGGTTAATCCTCGGTTGATCTACGCCTCTATCTCCGGCTATGGCACGGAAGGCCCCTACGCTGAGCGGCCAGCTTACGACCGCATGACCCAGGGTTTCTCCGGCGCCATGCATCGCCTGGACAGCGAAGGAGCGCCCATAACCGCAGGCCTCTGGATATCTGACTGTTCGATTCCCATGATGCTGTCCTTCGGGATCATGGCCGCTCTGTGGGCCCGGGAAAGGACAGGCGTAGGGCAAAAGGTGGAGACGTCGCTCTTACAGGCTGCCATCGCTATGCAGGCCGACGTCTATTGTCGAGTGGAAGAGGGGCCGGAGGCAGGCTCAGGGGAGAGCACCCCATCCTACGGGGGTTTCCGGTGCAGCGACGACAGGTTCCTGAACGTCGGCGCACTGACGACCCAACATTTCCAAAGGCTCTGCAACGTTATGGACCTTCCCCATCTAGCCAACGATCCCAGGCTGAACGATCCAGACCTCCGGAGCCAGTTGCGCGCCGAGGTCTTTCCCATCATTGAAGCCCTTTTCGCCACCAGGCCAGCCGCTGAATGGCAGGTGATGCTCGACGAGGTTGATGTTCCCTGCGCCCCAATCCTTCCCCGCTCCGAAGTGTTCGACGAGCCCCAGATGGTTGCCAACGACATGTTCCTGCGAGTGAATCACCCGGAGGCAGGCCCCACAACCATGATGGCCCCTCCGCTCAAACTGTCGGACACGCCCGGTGGGGTTCGGAGTCCGGCGCCACTTCTAGGACAACACACGGAAGAGATACTTAGGGAACTAGGCTACGACGAAGACAATATAGCGGCGCTTCGCACCAAGAAGGTCATCTAGCAACCGGCAACGTCTCCTAAGCCAGGAACGAGCGCCATATCTTCGTCACAAGAACAAGGGGGATTCGACGATGGCAATTATCGACTCCGACACTCACGTCATAGAGACCGATCGCACGTGGGACTACCTGGCCGAGAAGGACAAGCGGTTCCGGCCCAAGGTTTTCATTGCTGCCAACCCGGACAAGGGCGGCAATGAGGAGAAACAATGGGTCATTGATGGGGATATGTACCCTATGCGCCTTTTCGACCCCGAGAAGACCGGGACACCTCAGGGCGCAAGGGAGTTGGAAGACGTTGACCTGCGGCTGAAGCACATGGATGAATTGGGGGTGGACCTCCAGGTCATCTATCCCACAACGTTGCTAGGGCTCTTCTGTACCGCCCGCAGGGAAACCCAGGTAGCCCTGTGCCAGGCCTACAACCGGTGGATAGCGGACATATGCGCACAGAGCAAAGGGCGTTTGCGATGGGTGGTCGCCCCGCCGGTAAGGGACATGGACGCCGCCATCGCGGAGCTGCGTTTGGGGAAGGAGAAAGGGGCCTGCGGCGTGATGATGCACGGTCTGGTGGACGACCTCCCACCCAACGATCCCTACCTGTTCCCTCTCTACGAGGAGGCGAGCAACCTGGACTTGCCAATCTGCTTCCACGCTGGGGAAGGAAGCCCTGCATTGCGGAGCGTGCTCCACTCCAGGGCCAACATCCTATGGCGAGCGAAGGTGCCCGTATTCACAGCTTTCCATACCCTGATACTGTCGAAGCTTCCGGACCGGTTTCCCCAGATCCGATGGGGGTTCGTTGAAACAGGAGCCTCATGGCTCCCATACATCATGCATGACCTCGGAGCCAGGAACATGGGGTCGGGGACCAACATATCGAGCGTGGGAAGGGTAATAAAGCCAGCCGACCCGGATCTGCTGCGAAAGAACCGGATGTACGTGGCCTGCGAAGTCCACGACGACCTGCCCTACATCACAAAGTACGTTGGAGACGACAACATCGTCGCGGGTTCAGACTACGGCCACGCTGACACCTCCAGCGTTTTGGATGCACTGGGGCAACTGAAGCAACAGGGCGAACGCGAAGAGGTCAGTCAAGAGACGCTGCGGAAAATCATGGACGACAACGCTCGCGCCCTCTACGGGCTGTAAGGCCCGGCCGGGGGGCGGTCAGTAGGGCTGCGCGTGAGTTGCCTCCCAGGTAACCAAAACCCAAGGGAAGAGTAGAACGAGGACAACAATGGCAGGGAACGAGCAGGTGATGCTCCTCGGGGGCGACCTTCAAATTCAGCGCCCCGATCCCGAATCCATGTTTGCTCATATAGCCCCCGTTCTCCGGGAGGCGGACTTCCTCTTTGGCAACCTTGAAGGCGTCATTTGCGAGCCCATGCCAACGCAGGCTGGCCACCTCGTCTTGCGGTCAGACCCGGAAATGCTGGCAGCCTACAAATCGGCGGGCTTCTCAGTCCTAGGGCTTGGCAATCACGGCACAACAAGTTGCGGCATTGAATCGCTAGAGCGATGCATCGAGATCCTCGATGAAGCTGGCATAGCTCACGCCGGGGGCGGGCATGATCTGAACGCCGCTCACAAGCCAGCGATCATAGAGCGCGGCGGAACCCGAGTCGCCTTCCTCGCCTATAGCTGCCTATCTGAACGGCATTTCTTTGCCACTGATGAGTCGCCAGGAGTAGCCGGTATCCGAGTCCGCACGAGCTACGAGTTCCCGCCCCAGGCCTCCCCCGGCGCCATGCCGATTGTCCACACCGACACCAACCCCGAAGATCTGGCCGTGGTGAGGGAGGACGTCCGGCAAGCGAAGGCCCAGGCCGACATAGTGGTGGCCACCTGGCACTGGGGCATCGGGCCGATGCGCGCTGGCGCTCTGGCCGGCAAGGTCATGGACTATCAGAAGAAATTAGCACACGCCGCTATCGATAGCGGTTGCGACTTGGTGATTGGCCACCATCCCCATGTGCTCTCCGGCGTAGAGGTCTACAAAGGGAAGGCGGTTTTCTATTCCTTGGGGAACTTCGCCTTCGACTATTTTGCCAGCCCAGAAAAAATGGCTACCTTCTACCGAGGCGTGGCCCGTGTCCGCCGTAATTCTTTTGGCATGGTCCGCTGCCTGATCAAGGACAAAGCCATCCAAGAAGTATCGCTTCTGCCCCTCCGCATCCCTGATGAGGACCCACGGCCTGTTCTGCTGGATACCACGCAAGGCAGGGACATTGTGGAACTTGCCCAAGAGGTGTCCGAGGAATTTGGCGCCCAGCTACAGCCGCGGGAAAAGGACATCCTGGTTCTAGAAACCAAAGCTACTGCAACCGCCTAGGCAAGACGCTCGCGGCTACTTGAACGGCAACGGGATTGGAAGAGGGCCAAAAGGCCCGGGGGGGGAGGTCGCCAGGGCGTTACCTTCGCCCGAACTCCCGTTCCAGAGACGCCGTGCTCAGATGGATGATGATGGGCCGACCATGGGGACAGGTGTAGGGCTCCTGCGCCACTTCCAGCGAGCGCACCAGTTCCGACATTTCTTGGTGCGACAGCACGTCCCCGGCGCGGACTGCGCTATGGCAGGCCACCGTGGCCGCCAACCGCCACTCCCGCGACGCTTGCTCTTGGTCGCCATCCAAGAGTGCTTCCAATACCTCTATCAAAGCTTGGCCGGGCCGGGAACGGAAGGCGCCAGGAACGGCACGGACAAGGCATGCGCCCTCACCGAAGCTCTCCAAGTCGAATCCGTACCGCTCCAGTGTTTCCTGCTGTGACTTCAGAGCGGCTTCCAATGCAGGGGTCAACTCAACCACCGCAGGCTCCAAGAGCCCCTGCCGCTCGGCTGCGCCAGCGGCCACTTGGTCTCGCACTCGCTCATAGACCACCTGCTCATGGCCGGCGTGCTGGTCGATGAGATACATGCCGTCAGGACCTTCAGCAACAATGTAAGTGGTCTGTATCTGGCCCACCACTCTAAGCACTGGCAGGATGCTTCTTGGGGTCTCCCGTCCACTATCAACGCCTGCGTTGTCTCGCCAAGGAATCAGATCGAGCGCACCCTGGCCCTCGGAGGGCCGAGGTGGCGGCCGCCAGGGCGACAGACCGGCAGCAGACCCAAATGCCTGCCCCTGGGCGCGGAAAGCGGCCACCGGCGCTGCACCAACCAGGGTCGATCGCACCGCCTTCTGCACTGCCGAGAACACGTCCCCTTCTCTGCGGAACCGGACCTCCCGCTTGGTGGGATGAACGTTCACGTCCACCTCTTCCAGCGGCACAGCGATTCTCAGGATGGCGATCGGGTTGCGACGCTCGGGCAAGAGGTTCTGATAGGCCTCAACAACGGCGAAGGTCAGGCTGCGGTTCTGCACCCAGCGGCCGTTGACGAACAGCGAGATCGCATTGCGGTTTGCCCGGTGCAACGATGGCGGACTGACTAGCCCGCTCACCCGATAGGTCGCGTCATCAGCTTCATCAGGGGCAATTTCGACAAGGTCCGCGGCGACGTTTGCACCGTAGACAGCCGCAGCCGCCTCGCGCCCATCCCCTGTGCCAGGGGACGCCAGCGCCTTTCGTCCGTCTATCTCCAGAGAGAACGCCACACTGGGAAAGCACAGGGCAAACCGGCTCACAAGGTCTTGGATGTGGCCTAGTTCTGTCGCTTCAGAGCGCAGGAACTTCAGGCGGGCAGGCACGTTCTGGAAGAGGCGTCGCACCACTATGCTGGTTCCCGGCGGGCTCCCCTGAGACTTCCGACCCTCAACGTTACCCTCGCGAGCTTCCACCAAGGTACCCGCCTGCGCTGAGCTGGGCCGGGTGAGCAACGAGACTTGGGATACTGCGGCGATGCTGGGAAGCGCCTCGCCCCGAAACCCCAGCGACGTTATGGACATGAGATCGTCGGCGGAGGTGAGTTTGCTAGTTGCGTGACGTTCGAAGGCTAGCGCCGCCTCGCCAGCCGGAATACCAGAGCCGTCGTCGACCACCCTAATGGACTGGAGGCCGCCGCCCTGTACTTCAATGGTGATGCGGGTTGCCCCAGCGTCCAGGGAGTTCTCGACAAGCTCCTTGACCGCTGAAGCCGGCCGTTCCACCACCTCGCCAGCAGCGATCTTGGAGACAACTAAGGTATCGAGCAGGTGGATTGGCATGGGTCAGGAAGGGTTGTGCTTGGCGCAATAGCCAGGATCGGACGAATGGCCCTCAGCAGCGAAGTCGAGGATGGCCTGCAGCACCTTGTCCAGCTCTCTATCCAACAGGTTAGGAAGGTAGTAGGCCTTGACCGCGAATCCCCCGAACGCGTAGACGATCTCCGGGTAGTCGTCGATGACGAAATCAGGGGTCACCGGGATGCGCAATGTCGTGAGGGCAGTTTCAAACTTACCCAGTGGCTTAACAAAGATATCCGAGACGTAGGGCTCCAACTTGTGCTGGCGTACTTCCGCGTGGCGCAGACCAACACCGGACCAGATGTACAGATCGTGGCCACGGTCCTTGATCTCTTGAAAGACCTCGTGGGTGCGGGGACGCAGGCTCCCGTCCATTGCCAAGATTGTGTAGTCAACGTCGAAAAAGACGTTCAAGTTTCTCCTACCAGTCGGCCCTCGCTGACCCTCAAAGCAACGATCTCATTGTCGTCCTTGAGCGAAGCGTCAGCGGAGCGAAGGACCTCGTCAGTCTATTCAACCTCAGTGGCCTATGGTATTGGGAAGCACCCGACCTCAGGCCAAGCGGTAATGTTTTCACCGTCAGCTCAGTTCGGCATTTCCCACAGCGTCCTTCGCTGCGCTCAAGGACGGCAATGGTATGGAGCTCGAGGGCGTCATTACGGTACCGTTACCCAGCTATCGCCGCCTCAAGGGTCTTCAAGTTGGGCCCGAATAGAACGTTGTCCCCCATGACAACAACGGGCCGGCGGAGAAGACGAGGCTCCTTGACCATGAGTTCCAGCATCTGATCGTCCGTGAGCGCGTCCGGGTCCAACTCCAACTTCTTGACACTTGGACTCTTGAAGGAAAAGGCCTCCCGCGGCGATCTGCCAGCCAACAGAGCGAGCAACTCATCCTGCGACAAGGGCTCTGCGAAGAAATCGCGGTCGGTTATCGTAACGTCGGCCTGCGAGAGTAACTCTCTCGCCTTGCGGCAGGTCCCTCAACGCTTCCACCAGTAAAGGGTCACAGCCTGAGCCATTAAATACCTCCCGTCAGTGTATTTCCTAGTTCGTCACGAGAGCACCACAGCGTCCCTAGCTCGGAGGCGCCTCCACCGGCGCGTCGGTCCGGGACTTGCGGCGGGCACGGGCTCCAAGCTTGGCCAGCCAAATGCCGATTTCATAGAGGACGAACAGCGGTACGGCAACGAAGGTCTGGTTAATGGGATCAAACGTCGGCGTGATGAGCGCCCCGGCGACGAACGCCACCACGAGCGCTATACGCCGCTTCGATGCCAAGAACTCTGGCGTGACGACGCCGATACGGGCCAGGAACATCATCACGATAGGCGTCTCAAAGGCCACGCCAAGCCAAAATAGCAGTGCCACAACCAGATTGAGATAGCTGCCGATGCGAATTAAGGGTACTGCTATGTCACTGCCAAAGGTCAGAAGGAAACTGATAGCAGGTGGCAGAAGAACGTAGTAACCGAAGGCCACCCCGGTAATGAAGGAGAGAATAACAGCTGGCAGCAGAATGTAGAGGTATTTGCGTTCCTGTTTCGTCAGTCCTGGCGACGCAAACTGGACAATTTCGAAGATGATGAAGGGCAGGGCAAGGCCGATGCCAGTGAACAGCGACACCTTCATGACGGTGCCGATCATCTCCGTCATATCTGTGAAGACCGGCTTTCCGTTTGGTATTTCCTCGAACTGGGAGGCGGGCCCCATCATGAAACGCAGGATCTGCTCGTGAAAAATGAACGCAAGGACGGTAGCGATCACCACAAAGATGGCCGCGCGCGTCAAGCGCTTGCGAAGCTCGTTTATATGGGCGCTGACGGGCCGCGCTTCGTCTGCCACTAAAGCACCTAGCTGGGTTTTAAGTCGGAGGGACCGGAATCCTCGCCGATCCTCGGGCGGGGCTTCTCATCAGCGGGGGGCTGGTCCAACGCCTCGTCCAGATTCAAGAGTTGGGGTATATCCTGCGTCGCCTTACGCACCTGGCGGAGCATCTTGCCGAGGCTCCGCGCAGTCTCCATCATCCTCGCCGGACCCATGAACACCAAGGCCACGAGAAGGACGAGGATCATCTCCATCGGACCGATACCAAAGAAGTCCAAGTCTAGGCCTCCCTTTCAGCCAGCGGACATGAGCCGCACTCGGCCGGCGGCCGCCACTTCTCATTGAGCTTAGGCTCCACGCCGACTTCCCTGAGAAGGTCCACAACCGTACAGGGGGGGAGACCGACAACGTTAAGGTAACAGCCATCAATGCTCTCTGCTGGGTGGAAGACCTCATCTTGAATGGCGTAAGCGCCCGCCTTGTCCACGGCGCCACCCGCGCCGACAAAGCGTTGAATCTCTGAATCCGAATAGTCCCGCATTTTAACGGTGGTTTCGCGGGAGCGCACCGCAGTCCGCCCATTGTCTACATCAACCACGGCGACGGCTGTGATAACCCGGTGCGTGCCACCTCTCAGGCGTCGCAGCATGGCCTCAGCGTCTGAGGGACTGTGAGGTTTACCTAACGCATCGTCGCCATCAACAACTACGGTATCCGCTCCTACCACCGTGCCACTTTCACGCTGAGCGACAGCCTCGGCCTTGGCCAGCGCCCGAGCACTGGCCTGTTGCTCTGGCGTCTGCCCAACCACGGATTCCTCGTCGATAGATGGGTCGGCGATTGCAAATCGCATGCCCATATCCCTCAGTATCTGACGTCGCCGCGGCGACTGTGAAGCCAGCGTGATCGTGCTGGCGGATGCGGACGCCTGATCTCGAAGCGCCAGGGAAACGATGCATTCCACATGATAGGTCTGGGGAAACATGTCCACAGGCTGTACGGACTCAATTGCAAAGGGCCCGGCAACAAGAACCTTAAGGTCCCTAGCCAGCGTCGCGGGGTCACATGAGACATAGACGACCCGCGGCGGCGCCAGCTTGCATAGCGCCTCCAAGACATCCTCGTGGCAGCCTGTGCGCGGCGGATCCAGGATGACAGCGTCAGGCGGGTCCATGTCTCCGAGAACCTCCTCGGTCTTGCCTCGGAGGAAGCGGAAGTTTTCCACATCAGAGGCGTTTTCCCGGCCGTCTTTCACGGCGGGAGCCGATTCTTCGATCGCTATGGCTTCTTTCACATAGGGGGCCAGCAGGACGGCAAAGCAGCCAACGCCAGCGTAGGCGTCAACCAAAACTTCTTTCCCGGTGAGTTGGAGCGCGTCGCGCACTATTCCCACCATTTGCTCAGCCTGGTGAGTATTGACCTGAAAAAAAGAAGGTGATGCAACCCTGAAATCCCGCCCGAGTAGGCGCTCAGTGTAGTGGCTCCTCCCCGTTTCCAAAGCGATGCCTTCATGCTGGAACGTGGGTTGTATCAGGTAGTCACCAGAGTTGACACCGTAACGGACCGAGACCTGTGTGGTTTCGCCGCTCTTACCCTGAAGTTGGCGGAGAGCCCCATTGATCCAGGGGTGCATCAGCATGCAGTGATCGACTTCAACGAAGGCCCGGCTTTCCCGGTTAACGTACCCAACCCTACCGAGCTTGTTCACTGTGAACCGCGCATGATTCCGATATCCCCACGGGGAGGGACTGGGCAACGTGTCCTTCACCGGAACGTCGTGTAGCCCCCCGACCCGGCCCAAGGCATCCGTGACCGCCAAGCGTTTCAGTTCAAGCTGGTGGTTATAGTCAACGTGCTGCCACTGACAACCTGTGCAAGAACCGGCGTAGGCGCACGGAGCGGAAACGCGGTAAGGGGAAGCCTCCACAACCTCAGCAACGCGGCCCACGAGATAGCGGCGGTGAACGCCGGTGATCTCGACGACAGCCTCCTCGCCAGGGATGCCCCCGAAGGTGAAGAGCGGCTTGTCGTCGACCTCCGCAAGGGCTTCCCCCAACCGGCCCCAGCCCGTAAAGCGGACGGTGACCGTATGACCTTTGGCTATCTTTTCTGCAGTGACCATCGTAGCTAGGAAGCCTCCATTGTTCACTATACACGAAGCCCCGCGGGGTGCCCAGATTCGCGGATATGAGGGGGTGGTTAGTGAACCCACTGGCCCTCGCCCCCTCGTCTTTCCGGTGAAGACCGGAATCCAGTAACGTCTGGATTATTCAGCTTGTCCTTTTTATCGTTGGATGGTCCTGGGTTCCGGCTTTCGCCGGAAAGACGGTAAGTGCGTAGGCCCAAATGCTGACAAGCTCTGGGACGGCGAACCGACCCCCTTGTGCTATGATTGACCTTCTCCACCCTGCCTGCGGAGCAGCCCTTTGGCAGTAGAGCGACGCCACCCAGAATGGATCAAGGTGCCCATGCCCGGGGGGCCCGTCTACAACGAGATGCGCAACCTCCTGCGCGGAGCCGAACTCCACACCGTCTGTGAAGAGGCCCACTGCCCCAACATAGGCGAGTGCTGGGAGCGCCGCAGCGCCACGTTCATGGTCCTGGGCGATATCTGTACGCGGGCTTGCCGCTATTGCGCCGTTACCTCCGGGAAGCCAGTGGGGCTGGATTTGGAAGAACCAGCAAGGCTTGCACGGACTGTGGAACGCTTGGGACTCCGTTATTGCGTCATTACCGCCGTAAACCGGGACGACCTTGCTGACGGTGGCTCCTTCATCTTCGCTGAGTGTATCCGGCAGATCCGCAACAGGGTCCCAGATTGCCGCGTTGAGGTATTGAT
>QEVV01000008.1 GCA_003228115.1 Chloroflexota bacterium | reverse complement strand
TTGTGAGGTAGGGCCTCTTAAAGCTTCTCGCCTGGTTCTTCTTCGTGAGGTGAATCAGGATTCATGCGTGCCCGTAGGTGTTCCAAGAGGGGCGATGCTATGGGTACGTAGTGGAGCAAAGCCACTTGCTGGTCCACCAACTGCAATCCCACGCCTGTATATCCTAGGATTCCCCCAAACATTCCAGGTTGGACTCGAATGTTATTCAGATCGGCGAAGGGAACGTCGATACGATTCCGGCCCATCAGTGAACCCTGGAAGATGACGAGGTGTTTCTCTGTGAGGATGTAGGCGGTCCTGCGAAAAACCAGATACCGATATCCAATGGCGCAAATTGCCATCACAGCTGGCAAAAAGCCAAAGGTGAGGAAATCGAAAGCGAAGCCTCCCCCAAAGAAAACCAACCACGGTACCGTGTGCAACATATATGCCCACTGGGATTGCAGGACAATAATAGCATCCTCGGGGATGGTGGCTGGGCTAGGTGCCTCTTGCACCGTAGCATCTATCTCCTGTGGAGTTGAACCGGTAACTTGGGTCGCACTAAAGCGTGTGCCACACCGTCTACAGAGCGAAGCTCCCACAGGATTATCGTCACCGCATGTAGGACATTTCATATCAAGCCAAAGCCTCTTTCACCCCAATGCCATTGCGGGCGAGATAAAGATATATACCCACCTTGAATCTAATCCCCCATGGGACTCCTAGCCGTTAGGTTCTAGCCGTCATCCAGCATGAGTATGCCTCTGGGGGTAGTATAGCTGAGGGGTCAAGGTGAGGAGACTAGGGCTTAGGCGGGGCTGGTAGTAAGGAGGGCTACTGGGCTAGCTACTGAGTAGCGAGGATGCTGCCTGCACAGGGGCCACAACGGCAACCCTGGACAGCGAAGGGCGGGTTCACATCGGTAACCATCGGGGATGACGGACTGGGCCTCATCAGCTACCACGACGAAAACAACGGTAGCCTGAAGGTAGCCCATTGCTCGAATGTTGCCTGCACGCAGGCTACGATAACCACCCTGGACAGCGAAGGGGATGTGGGCCACTACACATCGATAACCATTGGGGCTGATGGGCTGGGCCTCATCAGCTACTTCGCTTCCGGTGGCAATGGATACCTTAAGGTTCTGCACTGTGGAAATCTTTTCTGTACTGGCTCTTGATAGGTTCTCGGCTGGGTGCTGCTAGCGGGTGGCCTCTGGGCTGCTTTTGGCTACATCACCCTAGCTCTCCAGCCTCGCTCAGTCCGTGGGAAAGGCAGGGGCAGAGACGTTATCTGGGCCGGGATCGCCTTTGGAGTGTTCGGAGGGCCAGGTCTTTGGCTGGTCTTGCGGAATTAGTGCGAAAGAGGATTCGGGTCAGGCGGGAGCCAACCGAGGAGCGGATAGAAATGGGAATAATTGGCGGCTGGGCAGACCGAGTGGAAGCGCGTGCGCAGAGGGGGCTAATGAAGAGCGCCGTGGACGCTTCGTGGGTGGCGGCATGCGGAATAGGGATGGTCTATGGGCCGATTCTGGCGATGATGGAGGCGGCCTCCGAACCTACCAGGCCTCAGGTGCTGGATTCACTAAGACTGTGGTTGGAGGGGTGGCAGTCAGTTCAAAACCTCTCGGATCGCAACTTGCACCGCAATCGGCCCTCCCATCTCGTGGCACCGAACTTGCTGCTGTCGCCAATCTTGGAGGGCTTTTCGCGGGGGATAGGGCAAGTTCTGCAAACACCCCGGGACGCGCCGGAACTAGTGGAGGCAGTCCGCTCGGTGGTAGATCACACAATTCAAGAGCTAGGCGATTTTCAGACATGGACGAAGTCTCGGAGTGCCCTTGAACTCGTCGGATTCGATGGTACCTCGTATGAGGACGAGGCGATGCGAAAGGGGCAAGAGTATTGGAAGGGAACAGTCCAGGCTCTGATGCAGGGCATGAGCTAGGAGAGAGCCCTTTGCTTAGATACCTGACCATCCCCCTCCTCCTCCTGGCCCTCCTGGCGTGCAACTCAGGGCCAACGATAGCGCAGGGCTTCACCCTGGCAGAAATAACACGAGTCATAGACGGAGACACCATCGATGTGCGGCTCAACGGCAATATTCAGCGGGTGCGGCTCATCGGCATAGACACACCGGAGACGGTGGCCCCAGGGCAACCCGTGGACTGCTGGGGGCCTGAAGCCTCAGCCAAGGCCAAGGAGCTGATGGAAGGGCAGAGGGTAGAGCTAGAGACGGACCCGTCTCAAGGCGACAAGGATGTGTTTGGCAGGCTGCTTCGCTACGTGTGGCTTGATGGCACGAACGTGGCAGAGGCCATGATCGAAAGCGGCGATGGTGAGGAGTACACGTACAGAACGGCCTACCGGCATCAGAAAGCGTTCCAAGAGGCAGAGGGTCGGGCGCAACAGGCAAAGGCTGGGATCTGGGGGAACTGCAAGCTCCTAGGGCCGCAGTCAGGGCCAGGCCCAGAGCCAGACCGGGACTGCTCGGACTTCACATCCTGGCGTCAGGCCCAGGACTTCTACGAAGCGGCGGGTGGGCCTGAGACGGACCGGCATCGGCTGGATGGTGATGGGGACGGAATCGCATGCGAGGGGCTGAGATGAGGATGGAAGGGGCGTATGGAAGGAGAGGGGCCAAGTAGGGCATATTAGGAGGTTGCATCGTGCAAGCAAAGGCACGAAATCCAGCTCTCGATGGAGCGTACGCACGAGTCTCACGGGCTAAGAATCATCTAAGCCGTCTCAAGAGAGAGGTGACCGCGTTCCGCCGCTCTTTCAACACCGCCCAGGCCTACATGGATCCGAGGAGCGGGGGCACGGTATCCATTGAGATCCACGAAAAATTCTTACCAAAAATGATCGGCATACTAATTGGTGAGGTTACCTACAACCTCCGCGCCCAGGACATCACCCGGATGATTGATAACCCCATCTATGCAGGCATCGTGGTCTGGGGCCGACACGTGAAGTCAAAACACCTCAAGGGTTACCAGCCTGTTGAGCGCCATGTTCCTGAGTTGCAGATCGTCACTTTCGAGCGATTCAACCGAGCGCAGGAGTTAGCGAAGCAACGATCCTGGATGCCGCCTAAGTCCATCGGAAGCCCCTTCCTGTTCTCCGGCCTTTTGAAGTGCCGCCACTGCGGAGCGGCCACGGTGGGTCAGCGCCACAACAAGGACCGCAGGGGAACGCGGATTGAGTGGCATTTCTACCAGTGTCGCCGACATCACCAGCATGGAGAAGTAGCGTGCACAGGTGAATGCGTGTCTGAGGAGGTTGCCCGCTCAGCTATAGAAAGCTTCATGGGCGGCGTATTGGCGAAAATAAACCTCCAGGGCTACCTAGAGGACGCTGCCAGAGAGATGGCTGGAGACGACGATAGGGCGAACAAGCTCAAGGGTGACATAGAGGAAGCCGACATGGGCCTCAAACGACTAGCTGACGCCGTGGCGGTAGGTGCCCTAGACCTGGAAGCGGCCCGGCAGAAAACCTTAGAGCTAAGGGAGCGGAAGGAGCGGGCATCCAAGCGGCTTTCCACCGGGCAGAGCGGCAACGCCCTGGGAGCGGAGCTAAAGGCTGCAATGAAGCTGGTGAGCCAGGACTTGCCTGGCCTTTTGAAGGAGATGGAGGCTGAACGGTTCCGTGACCTGACCCGTCTTGTCCTCCGCCGTTTCAGCGTGAAGGTGTCCGGGAAATGGAACAAGCGGCGGGGCCAAGTCGAGTCCTACGAGTTCACGCCAGAGTTCAAAGACTTCTGGCTGACACATTCGACCAAGGTGGTGGAGCTGAGGGGACTCGAACCCCTGACCCCCTGCTTGCAAAGCAGGTGCTCTCCCAACTGAGCTACAGCCCCAACAAGTCGCTTCAGCGCCAATTATAGCATGGGTTATAGCCGGTCCTAGAAGGAGGGAGCCTTCGGCCGACTGAAGTCTCTGAACCCAAAGGCCCTTCCATCTTGCTGCACTGTTTCGGAGCAGGTCCAGAGCAAGCCGACCGTCGATGACTCTGTTAGCAAAGCCCATTGACGACGTGTATACGCCAACGCCAACTCTGGTCTACTGATGACGAGCCCTGTAGCAAGAATGTTCTAGTGCCATAGCCGCTCCGGCTAGCTGTCCATCGCCTGAGCGCAGGGGCCTCTGCAGGCAGGCCCCTGCAGTTCGCTGGAGCCTGCCCGCTTCTGTCTGATATCATCCAGCCTCAAGGGTCAGGGACGCTCCGACCCACCAAGAAACTTGATGAGGACCGGCCTCAGTCATTCAGCACTCAGCGCTGCATTCGCAGCACAGATTTGTTGACGGGATTCGCCAGCATCAAGCACAAACTAATCGGCTGATACTTGGCTCAAATGTAGCCAAGGGAGGGCCCTGCCAGCCGTGAGTTCCATTGACACCCCCTACTTACCACGGCTACACTCTAGCTCGTTCCTCCGCGCTTGGCGGGGCCCTAGCAAGGTGCGGGCCGGTAGCTCAGCTGGTTAGAGCACTGCTCTGATAAAGCAGAGGCCGATGGTTCGAGTCCATCTCGGCCCACCACTCCCCCAAAGCGCTTCCCTTTGTTCTGCCCCAACTCTTGGCTGTATTGGGTTCGTTGACACCCCCTGAGGCGTTTGCTACGCTTGGCCGAAGGGACTCAATCGCACCCCCGTGGGGATATAGCTCAACTGGGAGAGCGCGGCGTTCGCAACGCCGAGGTTGGGGGTTCAAGTCCCCCTATCTCCACCAAAAACATTTGGGTGTTCTTAGTCCGGTGGTTGAGTGAAACGCAGGTACTAGCCTTGCCATGGCTTATCCGTTCCACCCACTGCTCCCTTCCTCATACCCGACGTTCACACTATACGGAACTGGAAAATGGCGGCCGGGAAGGATTGAAACAAGCCGGGATGCAAAAGGGGCGCTGGCGCGCCCCTGAACCCTCAGATTCACTACGTGCCCCTGTAGCTCAGGCGGATAGAGCATCGGTTTCCTAAACCGATTGCCCCGGTTCGAGTCCGGGCAGGGGTACCACCATGTACAATAGCAGGAACTCCATAGAGTTCACCCTCTCCCCCACCGCTAGGTTGGCCGAGCCTGTCGGGCGGCAAGGGTAAAGTGTATCTGAGGATTGCTTCCTGACCCGTCACCACGATCTCCTGGACGAACGACTTGATGAAGGCCCGCTGCTCTGCCAGGCTCGTCTCCATCAGCAACGAACGCATGCCATCCACGTGCTTCACGATCTCCGAAAGATCGCCGATTTGCTCCCGCCGCCCCTGAAGACTGTCTTCGATGTCTGCCCGCGCGGCCCGGAGTTGATCCTGCCGGTGGCGAAGCAGCTGAAGCCTCGGATAGAGGTCGTCCTGGTTCAGTTTGCCGGTTTCCAGCACGTCGTAAAGCCGCTCCAGCCTGCGGTTCACATCGGCTAAATCGGCCTCGACCACATTGAGGCGGTCCCGGTATTCGTGGGCGGTTGCATCCAGTTCCTCATTGACCAAGCGAACCAGTTCTAGGAGGTTCTCTTCAGTCAGAATGCGCTCCTTTATCTTGGCCACCACCAGGGCCTCCACCCGGCGAGCGTTGAGATACGGAGCGTCGCAAGCCCCCTTTCCTCGCTTCAGCAGAGCGCCACAAACGTAGTAGGCAAACTGGCCGCTCTTAGCCTCCTGCCCTCCAAAGCTCCCCCCGCAGGACCCGCATTGGAGCAAGCCGCTGAGCAGGTATCGGCTGGACGTTCTGCGCGGGTGGGACCGGTCAAACGCCCGGCCCTTGAGCAGCCCCACAACCTTCTCGAAGGTTTCCCTATCCACCAGGGCCTCCCAAGCGCCTTCCACCCGCACTGGCTGCGGCGCAAGGCCACCTTGTGAGGTTCGGCCCCACACCAGGGTTCCCATATACGCCTCGTTGGTGAGAATCCGGTGTACAGCGGTCTTGGTCCACAGCCTGCCGCTGGGCCCAGCGATTCCGTCGCCATTGAGAGCCTGGGTGACATCCTTGAGGCCGGCTCCATGAGCCACCATCTGGAACATGCGTCTGACAACCGGGGCCGTCGCATCATCAAGCTCCAGGCGGGGACGCTCTTTCTTACCATCGTGGATCTTTACTCTACGGTAACCGTAGGGTGGAACACTTCCCATGTAGTACCCTCGGGAAGCCGCCTCCCGCATGCCCCTGAGGACGTCCTGGGCCAGGTTGGCCGAGTAGAACTCGTCCAGGCTCTCAATGATGGCCTCCATCAGTTTGCCCGTCGGCGTGTCCTCTGATGGCTCGGTGATGGAGACGACGCGCACGCCATGCTTCTTCAGCAGTGACTTGAAGACAATCGCGTGCCCTGGGCGCACGGGGTACTGACCATCGCGGCGCTGTGGTGGATCGACATGCGCCACGTCCTAAGCATGGCGCACGAGCGACGTCGCCAGGAGCTCGATGCCGTTGAACGTCGCCACTTCCTGGAGGTCAGCAACAAGAACCGGCAGATCCGGGCCCTCACGTTCAAAGCGACCCGCGCCGAGGACCGCCACCTCTACGACGGGGTGGGCCATGATTTCGTTCCAGCAGCGAATGGCGAGGTCCGTCATGTTATGGCCGAGTGCGGCCGTTGCGGTGACGAGCTGCGAGCCTTTCAACAGCGAAACAAGGCGTTTCCCACGAAACGGAGGAACTAAACAATGGCTTTCATCGCCGATAACCACCCCATCTACGCTGCACTCAGGGAGGCCTTTCCAGACACGCCCATAACCGCCCTGAAAGGGGCCGCTTCCGCCTGTCGGCGGTTGGGCTATCACTCCCTGGCCGACGTTGCCAATGCCCCCGACGAGGTGTTGAGAGGGCATGATAGCCGCATAGGGAAGGTCCGATACAAGCAACTACGCGCCATTGCTCCCGCGAATTACTTAAAGCCAGCCCCGACCACCCTGACGGGGTTCCTACTCCGCCTGCTTGGGCACGACATCATTGTGAACCAACCAGGCGATGTGAGGGGGTTGGAGTATGAGGGAGTGCTCAAGGATGTAGGAACGGACTACCTGTTAATCATGGAAATCCAGCCCGCGAACACTCCCGACCTCGAACCCAGGGCGGATTTGGTGCTCACGGCCCCCTTCAACGTCAGGCATGAATATGAAGGTTGTGTGCGATGTGACGACTTGGCTGATTACCCCCCGGCCGTTTCCCACGAAACGGCCGGGGGGGCGTTATGAGCGCCTACGACATCCCCAACGACCACCCGATCTACATTGCTTTGAGAAAGGCCTTTCCGGACGCCGTCCCTACCACCTTGAAAGGCTGCGTTCGGGCCTGCCAGCGCCTCAACCTACACACCCTCGATGACGTTGCCTTCGCTCCCGATGTCCTGTTCCGGGGTTACCCCCACACCTATATTGGCGCTATTAGGCTCAACCAGTTACGGGCAATCGCCCCGCGTAGGACGCCTCCAGTCGGGCCGCCAGAAGCACTCCCTCTGACGGGTAAATTAGCGTCGCTTCTCGGCCATAGTCTCATCATAAGGGGGAGTCACAATCCTGATATTGAGCATGAGGGGGAGCTCATAGAGGTCGGAACGGACTACGTCCGGCTCCAAGTAGTTGTCTTGGCCGTCGATGACGACAATCTCGATAGCGCGTACGACCTTTATCTCCCGGCCCCCTTCCTCAACATTCAGCATGATACCGACGATTGTGAGTGGTGTGGGGTGCTGGAAGACACCGAGGAGGCCGTTTCCCACGAAACGGCCGACGTTGAGGAGATGAAATGATAAGTAGGGAACTGATCCAAAGAATACGAGAGGTGATGACCGATGAGGACCGCCTCGCCCTCGCGATACTTTCGGATGCGTTGGCCGGGGATAGGCGGGCCAGAAGTGAGTTTGCGTTCGTCAGTAGCCCAAAGGAGGAACCCATTGACCACCATGCAGAAGCGCCTAGAAGCCCTCATGGGGCACGAAGTCCGGGTCATGCCCGGTGGGGTCATCGACGTCAACGGTGAGGTCCCTGGCATGTGGGGGACGTTGACCGAGGTCGGAGCTGATTACGTCTGCCTCTTCCGGGAGCAAGTGGCAGGGGGCGGCAATGACGATGTCGACGAGAACACGCCCTTGATCTCAGCCCAGGAGTTGGTTGCCCTCCCTGTCGCTGGAATCCTTCACGCCGAGGACTGTCCCCTTTGCGTCACCGAGGCCGCTAACAAGCTAGTGACCAACGGACAGCACCAATGACCAACGTCGGCATCTACGTCAGGGTGTCGACCGACGACAAGAACCAGGACCCAGAGACACAGCTCCTCGCCCTCCGTGACTTCGTCGACCGCAACGAAGGCTGGAACGTCGTCGAGGAGTGGGTCGACCAGGCATCGGCCCTCGATATGCGACGTCGCAACGGCTGGCGGGGTCTCATGGCGGCTGCCGCCCAACGTCGCATCGACCTAGTGTTGGTCTATCGCCTCGATCGGGCTTTCAGATCCGTTCCCCATGCGGCCGCAACGCTTGAGCAGCTCCGCGCCTGGAAGGTCGGCTTCCGGAGCTTCCATGAGGCCTTCATCGACACAACGTCGCCATTCGGGGAGGCCCTCTACTACATCACCGTCGCCTATGCCGGTCTCTACCGGGGCATCTTGTCCGAGAACGTCAAGGACGGAATGGACAGGGCCAAGAGGCAAGGCAAGGCGATCGGACGTCCGATCGCCGACGTCGACGTTGCCCTGGCCATCCTGCAGCGGGCCGATGGCATGAGCTGGCGCCAGGTCCAACGTGCCCACCCGATGGTCTACATCAAAGGACGGCGGCGGCGTCCAGGAGTTGAGACGATCCGGAGGGCGGTCGACGACTTTGCGTCTCAAAATGGTAGTGGCAAAACGGGGCCTCCCGACGTGCCTACAACGACCCCCTGTTGGTGTTAAGCGATTCTGACAGGGGTTAACGGTCAACGGAAAATGTCAGTCCGATGAAAGGACTGACATTGACGCAACAAGAACAAGTGAGATTGCAGGTGTTGAACCGCGTGGTGGGCTGGGAAACCACGCTGAGGGAAGCGGCCACCATCCTTGGACTCAGTGAGCGCCAGGCCTGGCGAATCCTGGCAGCGTATCGGGAGGAAGGCGCTGCTGCACTGGCCCATGGAAACCGGGGACGCCACCCCTCCAATGCCATTCCCAGCGACACTCGAGAAGTAGTGGTGACCTTAGCCTGTACGGTGTATGCCGGGCTCAATCAACCCACATGACGGACCTGCTGGCCGAGTGGGAAGGCATGGTCCTGGCCCCTCTACAAGTGACGGCGGTCGTCTATCTCTGGATTCCTCTGCTGCAGCGGCTTCCGACTTGGCCCTTTCATTCCGCCACAAGTATTCCGCTATTGTGAGGGGAGAGGGCGTCGGCACTTCCATTTCACGCAGGACTTCCTCAAGTGGAACAAGGGATGCAGATGGCGTAATACGGCCCCCCTGCCTCGACCATGCCTTTCTAGCTGCCTCGATCATTCCCCAGACGCTCCTGTTAAAAGCTAGCGCTGGCCTCGGTCGCCCTCGTTGGTGTCACTTTGGTATGCCAAGTAAGGGCCTGTCTTGCAGAGGGCCGCAGCGAGTGTCATCCCCTTGGAGACCAGCAGTTCCTTCCAAATGGGACCTGCCAACTCCGGGTAATACGCCGTGATCCTCCTGGGCGTAGGTGCACGCTAATTCACTGGCCCAGCACGCGCTCAAAGACCGTTCCCCTGGAAACACCCTTCGAGGGGCAGAAGCCCTAAAAGAGCTAGGCGGGAGTACAAGCGACAGGGGAATCGTTAGGGGCGATGGCGCTTGCTGGAACAGCCTGCGTTCGATGGCGACCGCAAAGACTAGGTCGTGATAGAGAATTTGAAACGTCACTCCCAGGTCTTCCCCCAACTCCTGGGCAGCGGCGCTGACTATCGCTGATGACGGCGGGACTCCGATAAATCTCGACCCACTGCCTCCAGCTCGATGAATTGCGGGTCGTCATCAGGCTCCCCGTGTTCACGAACCCAAGTGCCGTCCGAGACTTGCCGCGTGATTAACGAAGCGTGCGGGGGGTCAGGGGGAGGAAGACGGCAATACCCTCCGGGATCTGGCCGACGATTCGTCTCCCGCAGGAAGTTCAATCGCTCCCCGAAACCGATCTATGCTCAGCACCTTTCCCACGCGGCCCCTACTGACGAGTTGATGTCATCCATGCTCCACACGATTGTGTATGGGCCTGATCGATAGACTGGCTCAGGTACCCTCAGCCAGCCGAAGGGGCGTAGGTCTGGAAAGTCCCTAGGGTCTCGGTATTCCAGGCAGCGTCCGGATACATCTGGCACAAGCCACCCATTGCCAGCGAACACCACCAGGTCGATGGGGTAACCCTCTTCTTCAGTAACGGCCCAGAGTTCCTTCAGGGCATTGTCGGAGTTGCGGAGCCGCTCCGTCAGCGCGATATTGCCGGTCAGCATGTCAGCGGCCACGATGCGATTGTCGGAATGAAACGCTACCGCGCCCGGGTAGTCCGATATCAATATGGTGCGGTTCGTGATCTCGTAACGGTTCAAGTACTCCAGAACATATGCGGGCCGTCCCGTTACGCCTTCAGTAGACTTGTCGACGACGAGCCCCGAGACGGCCAACGCAACCACAACAAGCACTCCAATGGATAGCAGCCTATGTGGGATCCTCACCGCCTCAGCCACCGCGGCCAGAGCTATGCAGCCGCCAATTACTGGGAGCACGTAGTACCAATACCACGTCGTGTGGAACTTTGTAAACAGGACGATGTAGAGACAATGTAGAGCAGTACCGCCTGCAAAGACCCACACGAGCGACCATTCCGGCACCGTCGCTTTTTTAAGTCGCTTGCGGCCAATCGCCAGGATCGCCACTATGCAGATGGTCAAAGGGACGAAGCCGAAAGGAACTGAGTAGCCTTCCCAGCTAATACTAGGGATCGTATAGGTTTCCCAACCTCGCCCCCAGAAGATGTCGGGAAAGCTAGACTTCAACAAGCCGCTAACAGGCATGGGGCCACCGAAAAACGCCAGGTTCGCCACCAAATACGGCGCGACCAGAGCAGCCGTCATGGCTGCCGATAAAGCCACACGAAGCTGGGATCGATCCAGAAGCCATAGCCAGAATAGAAGAGGTCCAATCCAAAACACTGCGTCCAGCCTCGACAGGATCAAAACCGCATTGGCCACACCGATGAGGAGGTAGGCGGAAATGCGGTTCCTATCCGTACCCACTACTATTAGGATCAAAAGGGCCGCTGCAAAAAAGAGCAAGTGCGCTTCAGAATATAGGACGCCAAAGATTGCTACGAAGGCGACAGCTGGGATGACGATGAAATCGGGGGGGAGCGCCAAACGGCGGGCCGCCCTCCACAGAAGCAAGGCCCCGGTGATGAGAAACAGACCCGAGAGGGGCACAGCAAAGGCTACATGGTGCACCGCGTCCTGGCTGAACCAAGCCAGGACCCAGGTGTACGCCGTTAGAGCATACAGCCACAAGGGATGAAGGCCATTGGTGGTATACACCCCGGAGAAGGTCTGCTCGCCCGTGAGGGCCAGGTGCCGAGCGGTGACCAAATAGAAGTACGAATCGTCGGAGACGAAGGCCTCGGTGTAGATCCACCAGAACCACATCGTGATTGCCAGCAGGCCGAACAGAGCTACGAGTGGAATCCTCGGGAGCCAATGCCGCTTCATTAAGTACTCCATTCGTGCCTACTGCAGACTCAGTCCGTCAATTTGGGGCCCGTTTTCCGAGACTAGGCTTTTTCGCTTACCGAGCGTGCCAGGACTCGATGCCGAGGCGGACTGCACGGGCCGGCTTTTCGGTGTACCGGTGAATCTTTCCTGATGGAGTGATGAGGTAAGGCATGCGGTTTTTTGTGGCCCATCGAGCTAGCCGGTGGTTGCTGTGAAGCCACAAACCGCATAGAGACACGACATCTGCCGGAACTTCCCCTCGATCTAGCCACCGGCCCTGGCCGGGAGCGTAGTGCAGTGAGTACGGTCCCACTTGCCGGAAGGCGAAGGTACGAGCCAAACCATATCCCATGGGCTGCGGGTCGCTCCAGTGGTCGCGGGTGCCTACCAGCGCGACCGCGTGGACCAACTGGCCCATCGTATAGGCCAGATCCTTCACCGCCAGATAAGGCCCGCTGCTCGCTGCATAGAGAGATCCAGACCCCATCACGAGGTTCAAAGACCTATGATTCGCGTTCATATGCTCTTCTACTAGTTTGACCCCTCCAAAGAGGCCAGGTTGACCTGTCACTCAAAGCTTGGCCAGAAATGTTCAGACGGCCACCTAAGGCACCGTTACTCACGACACATAGGCTCTTGGCAGCAACAACACATTCCTCACATAAGCATCTCGATTTAGGGAGCCCCTCAAGGCACAAGAGCTGTTTGGGAAGAATTCCCTCCGTTTGCCAGACCTCGTTCCCCCGCCTCAACGTCGCCGCCCATCCGCGGGCACTGATGAAGCGGTGGGCGCTGATGAGGCATCCGATACCTGTTTGTTTCCTCTGCGGGATTCAATCAAGAGCAATCCAAGAGCAATCCAAAAGAGTTTATCGGCTGGGCTCGTAGCTGAGATAAGAGCAGAGGCAGCAAAGCTACTCGTCAGTGTGGCAACAATAACGAGAACCGCACGGAACCCAGGAATACTGGCGCTCCCCCTGAAGGCATTCCCCAGCAAGATCAGTAGCCCAATCGAAAAGAATCCTAATGTTATCAGCCTTCCTGCCTCCCAGAAACCCGCCCATGTACTGTGTGGGTCATTCCACACCGTATAGTGGCCTACCTCGGTCCATTTGTACGCCCAGCCACGCCCGTCCAGAGAAAAGGGGTCTTCTTGCAGGGAAGTAGTGAAATGCTCCCATGCAACTTCTCGAAATTCCACTCCCCCCTTTCGGTCCTCCGGCAGGATCTTTTCTGCCAAGCCAGAAATCCCCAGTCCACCAAGGAATGTGAGCGGCAAAACTACCGCCGGAACTAATATGATTGCCTGTAGTAACATGGTTCCTGGCTTTCTTGGCCCATAGGATGCAACACGCAGCAACATAAATCCGAAGACTACAACTGCACCCGCTAATGCTGCCCTTACCCATGGGAACACAACAAGCAATACGGCTAGAGCAAACGCCAGTAACCGGAATCCAAATAATCTTTTTCTCAGCAATGACCCGGACGCGACAGCGAACGCTGTCCCACCAATCAATCCCGCATCTGTAATTGAAAGGTACAACCAGCTCTCACGCACGTTTGGATCTAAAGCAATAAGGACATCCACGAATGCCGGACTTAACACTAGGAGCGAAAGAGCCATTACCAGAAATATTGAGAACGGGAATTCCGCAAGCCGCCCATTCCGCGCCACTCTGTTGGGGAACCACCACAGGCCATACCAAATGGATGCAAGCATGGAAACCGGCATCATGATCTGGTGAATCTGACTACCAGAGCCGAGTCCCATAACCGACGCAGCGATAACACCCAGCACAATGCACAGTAATGCCAGGCGCTCTCCGGGGCGATAAGTTACCCTCCGGGCATCCCTTAACTCCAGCAAAACGGCAATGCCAATGCCAGCGGCAGCCAGGAGCCAACTGGACACCCACACGGGGTTGTCGAGCGACTGCAAAGACCAATGACTCTTACCCAAGAATCCAGAACCCAGCCAGAGGGTGATGCTCAGATGGGTGAGGCCGAATTTCATATCATCTCGACGACACTCCTGTTCTCCTAGGCGAGATCGCCTGGCAGACGTCCTGCAGGCTCACCCGCGGCTTCCCCGGCTTCCACCCGAGGTGCGCCGATAAGGTGATCCGGATGAAGCCCTGTGCCGCTGGACTCGATCCTGGTCACTCTAAATTCATCGGCTAGATTTCTTCCCGTCATCTTGCGACCTTCGCCCTGATCCGTCAAGGCGCTTGGAGGCCTCTCGTCGATCGAGGTGGTGAATCCCAGGGCACGGAGGTTCGCAGCTACGCTGATTGGGTTAGTCAGTCCAAAACCACTCCCAAAGAAGGGAACGATAGCTATAACAAACACCGCCCTTTCAGGGTGAAGACAGAATTCCGAAACAGTCCACAAGGGTTCCATAGACCTTACCCCCAGAAGCCATGCTATCCTGAGAGTTGGAGTTCAACTTCGAAGGTGCACCGAGTTCCTGCTATTGTCCAGGCAGGTGTACCACCTTCACCGACAGGAACGCCATTGGTTGCCCTGAACAGCGGGCGATTTAGATGGCACAGTTGATTTGTCCTTCTTTCCATCCTTCAAAGACAAGCCCCTAGTCTCCCCCGGTGGCCTCAATCAGCCTGTCCGGTTTCAGAGGCAGTCGGGTCAATCGGGCGTCGAACGGAGACAGGGCGTCGGCCACCGCGCAGGCAAAAGCCGGCGCAGATGCAACGAGAGGGCCCTCACCCAAACTCTTGAATCGCCCCGAGCCCGGAGCTGGCGTCTCAAGGTGCTTGATGATTACGTCGCCCATGCTGGCTGCGTCGGGAATCAGATAATCGAGCAGGGTTGTCGTCAGGGGTAGGCCGTCCTCGCTGTAGACTATCTCCTCCAGAAAGACGCTTCCGTAAGCCTGTGCGATGGCCCCGCGAATCTGGCCGTTTGCAATCATGGGATTGATCAGCGGCCCGCAGTCCTCGACGGCGACGTAGCGCAGCACGGAGACCTTGCCGGTTTCCGTATCTACCTCCACCACAGCGGCATGGCAGCCGTTGGAGTAGGTAGGACCAGGAATCTCGTAGTGGCGGGTGCTGGAAAGTCCGGTTCCTAAGGTGCTCGGCGCAAGGGAGGAGTCTTCCCAGGCAGCCCTTGCCACGTCCAGCACCGAGAGGCGCTCAGATGGGGCTCTTTCAGCGATGAAGAACCCTCCTTCAAGTGCCACTTCTTCTTGAGGAGCTTCCATCATCTTGGCTGCGACCGCTATCATCTGGGTACTAACATCCCGCGCCGCTCCCACCAGGGTCGCTCCGACTACCACGGTGCTGCGGCTCCCCCAAGTCCCAGAACTCTCCGCAGGGAAATCGGTGTCTCCCATCTGAATTTGCACGGCGTCAACCGGCACTCCCATCTCATCGGCGACTAGCTGGGCAAAGGTTGTTTCGTAACCCTGGCCCCCGGAACAAGCCCCAACAAAGGCCTGCACTGCCCCTGTGGCGCTCATGCGTACCGTGGCCGACTCTAGACCGGTCTCCGACAAGCCCACCGTAGCGGGGGACTTGGGCCGGCCCGCCGCCTTGATATAGATTCCGAAGCCCACGCCCAAGTATCGGCCCTCTGCCAGCGCCTTCTGCTGTTCCTGACGGAAGTCGTCGTAGCCAATCAGGGCTGCAGCCTGCTCAAGCGCTTCCTCAGTTGTAACCGCATCTATAGGAGCGCCTCCCCCAAGAGGACTGAAGGGCAGGTCTTGACGGGCGATGAGGTTCCTTCTTCTTAGGTCGATTGGGTCTAGGCTGAGTTGGCGAGCGGCGATATCGAGCAGGCTCTCGCGGGCCCAGGCCCCCGCGGCGTTTCCCGGTGCCCTGTAGGCGGACTCCGGAGCTTTATTGGTGACGACCGTGACAACTTCCCACTGGTAGTTTGGCACCTTGTACGGGAGGGGCAAGCTTACGGCCAACAGCTTTCCCCAACTATCTGGAGACCACGGATACAACCCGTAAGCGCCCATGTCGTCAACGATCCGCGCCCTCAGCCCAAGGATGACTCCGTCATTCTTAAGGGCGATTTCGAGATCTATAGAGTGATCTCTAGCATGGGCAGAAGCCATGAGGTTCTCACGGCGGTCCTCAACCCACTTCACCGGCCTCCCCAATTCGACGGCCAGCAAGGCGATGGCTATATCTTCCCGGAACGTGTTGGCCTTCAGTCCGAAAGCGCCGCCTACATCCTGGGTAACGACGCGAACATGGTCCAGAGGGATATTCAGGAGGTCGGAAAGGTGCTGTCTGAACATATGGGGCCACTGGCTGGACGACCACACGGTAAGCTTGGCATCGGCGGGATCCCAGTCGGCTACAAGTGCACGGCCCTCCAAGGGAAACGGCGAGCATCTCGCCTGACGAAACGTCTCCCGGACTACGACATCCGAAGAGGCGACTGCTTCGTCCCAGTCGCCGTATCCGCCTTCGGCAGTGGAAAAGACATTGCTCCCAAGGTTCTCGTGAACCAGTGTGTCGGTGGAGGCCCGCGCAACGTCTGCGTCAAGGACGGGGGACAGGGGCTCATAGGTAACGTCGATGAGTTCCATGGCATCCTCAGCAAGATAGCGATCTTGCGCCACCACGACCGCCAACGGGTCGCCAACCATGCGAGCCTTGCCTGACGGCAAGACCTCAATATCTATGGCGCTCGCCTCCGTAGTCTCCCCTACTTGCATCAGCTTGGACCGCAGGTTCAGGTCCGATCCTGTACGAATAGCGACAACGCCAGGAGACGTCGCTGCATTCTTCGCGTCGATGCCCAGAATGCGAGCATGAGGGTGGGGACTTCGCAGAAATGCAGCGTGGACCATTCGAGGCAGGTGCAGATCGTCGACGAAGACACCCCGTCCGGTAATTAGGCGCAAGTCTGCTGAGGCTTTGACAGGCTCGCCAATAGAGGCGGACTGACCCCTCGGCCTCATGACTCCCTCTGAAGTTGGAGCTTCTCCGCTGCCGCTTTCACCGAAGCAACGATGCTCTGATAGCCGGTACAGCGGCACAGATTGCCTGAGATTGCAGCTTGAATCTCTTCTTCTGAAGGCTGAGCATTCTCTTGGAGAAGGTTATAAGCGGAGAGAATGAATCCTGGTGTGCAAAAACCGCACTGAAGCCCGTGCTGCTCCCAGAACGCCTCTTGAATAGGGTGAAGTTCTTCGCCCTGAGCCATCCCTTCAATAGTTATAACCTCGTGACCTTCTGTCTGTACGGCAAAAAGCAAACAACTGCGCACCGCCTCACCATCCAGCAGCACAGTACAAGCCCCGCAAACCCCGTGTTCGCAGCCAAGGTGGGTGCCGGTCAGCCCCAGGTCCGTGCGAAGAAAATCAGCCAAAGTGAGGCGCGGCTCCACAAGAGCCTCGTGCTCCACGCCATTCACCTTCAAACGCAGTGCTACTTGCGCCATCTTATGTCTGCTCCCCAGTCGCTCTAGCCAAGGCTTCAGCAATAGCCCTGCGCACAAGAACTCCGGCTACTCTCTTCCGATAGGCAGCCGAGGCGTGGACATCGGAAGATGGATCCAAATCCTGGACGGCCATTGCCGCCGCCTCCCCTACCAACTCTTCGGTGATTGCCCTGCCTTCCAGTATTCGCTCTGCTTTGATGACTCTAACCGGAGTGGGGCCAACGCCGAACAGCGCAAGGCGGGCGCTGGAGCACAGGCCTTCCGGGTCCAGAGTAAGGGAGGCAGCAACCCCTGCCATGGCGAAGTCACCCTCTCGTCTGGCGACCTCTAAGATGGCGGTGCCGGTTCCTCCCGGTAGAGAGGGAAACCGAACGTGTTCCACAATCTCAGCGGAGTCCAAGGCAGTGGTGTAGGCATCTATGAAGAAGTCTTCTGCCTTGACGTCGCGCCGCCCTGTGGGGCCCACGACTCCCACCTCAGCCTGGAGAACCAAGGCTACCGCGGGAAGCTCCGAGGCAGGGTCTGCGTGGGCTAGGCTACCGCCGACCGTTCCACGGTTCCGCACTTGGAAGTGCCCCACCAGTGGCATAGCCCTCCAGAGAAGGGGGCACAAATCCCGGACCGTATCCGACCGCTCGAGGGTGCGTTGCCTTGTGGTTGCTCCAACCACGATGCCCTCACCATCAACCGTGAGGTAGTCGAGTTCCGGAACGCCGTTGAGGTCCACCACGTGCCCAGGGCGGCTGAGCCGAAGGTTCATGAGCGGCACCAGACTCTGGCCCCCAGCGAGAACGGTGGCATCTTCGCCATAGCGCTGGAGCAATTCCACGGCCTCTTGGACAATAGCTGGAGCGTGATAGTCGAAGACGGCGGGCTTCATGGATTGATGCTAGCCAGGCCAGGTGGAGGAGTCAATGAGGGGCGACGCCGTGGTCGTGATGAAAGACGCGGTGGCTGAGAGCATCGTGCCCGTGGGCTGGCCGCCGCTGAAGGATATGCTGGCCACCACTATCAAGAACCAAGTTCCCATCTATGTCTGAGGAGGCTGCTCTACGGCCCGTGGGGTCACTGAAGCAGACCTTGAAGGGAAGAATGCCACCTTCACCAATCCAAAGCAAACAGCTGAGCTGACGGCGGCTGCCACCAACGTGATTTCCACCTAGCCAGCTGGCCTGGCCCTTCAGGGAGTGTCATGACCCAGTTGGACAGCAAACCCAACGTAGACGAAAGCGTCCTCCGCGGGGCTATTCGCGAGCAATATGGCCTGGTGGCGACGGACCCCGAGGGAGGCCACCACTTTCATACCGGCAGGCCCCTAGCTGAGAAGTTGCGGTACGAAGATGCCTGGGTGGACAAGCTCCCGCCCAGCGTCGTCGAGTCCTTTGCAGGGACCGGCAACCCCTTTTCCATTGGAGTCCTGGCTCCGGGAGAAAGGGTCATGGATGTGGGCTCAGGCGCCGGTATGGACAGCCTCATCGCCGCAGGCATGGTGAGCCAAGAGGGATCGGTTGTCGGGGTCGACATGACACCGGAGATGTTGGCCAAGGCCCGGGCAGGCGCGGCCCAGCTCGGCTTGGCCAATGTGGAGTTCAAAGAAGGACTGGCGGAGGCAGCGCCGGTCCCAGACGGCTGGGCTGACGTCGTTATCTCCAACGGTGTCGTCAACCTCTGCTTGGATAAACCGGCCGTGTTTCGAGAAATGAACCGAGTCCTCCGGCCTGGTGGCCGGCTCCAGATCGGCGACATCCTTGTTAAAACGGCCGTGCCAGAATCGGCCAAACTGGAAATCGACTTATGGACGGGCTGAATCGCCGGTGCTCTGCTGGACGCAGAGCTCAAGGCCATCGTCACAGCCGCTGGCTTCGTCGACTTCGAGATCACCAGCGAGCTTGATGTCTTCGCTGGAGCGCCGCAACAATCGAGCGCGGCCCAGTTCGGCACCGTTGGCATTACCTTCTTTGCCAGGAAGCCGGGCTAGCGGAGACCACCATCTTTGGCGTTTGAAGGCTGACCGCCTGGATCTTGTCCTTGGACGAAAGTTGAAAGGACAGGTTCAGGCAGTGAGTTCGTCTTGACCACATCTCCCTCTCCTCCCACCACATTCGTATTTGCATCGCGCCTCTGACCAGCAGGTCGTAATTCTTGCCCGCCCCCTACCCCTCTGCTACACTCCCGTACTTGGAGGACGCCTAGTCTATGACTCTACCAAAACGAGTTTTTTCCGGCGCTCGCCCTTCAGGGCGGCAACATTTGGGCAACTACATGGGGGCCATCCGCAACTACGTGGCTCTTCAGGAAGAGTTCGACGAGTGCCTCTATTGCGCCGTTGACGTTCACGCCCTCACAACGATGACCTCCAAAGAGGAAACTGGCGAGATTCAGCAGAATATCCGAGAGATGGTGCTGGACTGGCTGGCGGCTGGCCTCAACCCCGAGAAGAGCATCATCTTTGTTCAGTCCCATGTTCCAGAGGTGATGACCCTCCACACATTGCTCAGCATGGTTACGCCGATGGGTTGGCTGATGCGAGTGCCCACCTTTAAGGATAAGGTCCGGCAGATGGAAGCCACCGACGAAAGCGTACCCTACGGCCTCGTGGGATACCCGGTGCTCATGACCGCCGACATCATCCTTTACAAGGCTGAGGTCGTGCCGGTGGGAGAGGACCAACTACCCCATCTGGAGCTCTCCAGAGAGATCGTGAGAAGGTTCAACAACCTGTTCGGCCCCGTCTTCCCGGAGCCCCAGGCCCGCCTCACAGAATCGCCCATGATTTTGGGAACTGACGGCCAAGCCAAGATGTCCAAAACCATGAATAACCATATCGAGCTGGCCGCCACTGAAGATGAGACGGCGGCCAAGGTCAAGACCATGGTTACAGACCCCCAAAGGGCCCGCCGCACGGATCCTGGGCGCCCCT
Organism: Chloroflexota bacterium; assembly: GCA_003228115.1. Classification (GTDB taxonomy): domain Bacteria; phylum Chloroflexota; class Dehalococcoidia; order Lucifugimonadales; family SAR202-VII-2; genus SAR202-VII-2. Next base: position 104,473 of record QEVV01000008.1, on the reverse strand, counting down.
GGGTGTGCAATGTCTACAAGCTCCACCACTGGTTCAACCCCGACAAGCTCGATGAGGTGTACCGAGAGTGCACCGCCGCGGGGATTGGCTGCGTCGACGACAAGAAGTTGCTGGCCGAAGGTGTCAACACTTACTTTTCCGAGTTCCGGGAGCGTCGCCGAGAGTTTGCTTCGCGTGACGGGTACGTTGAAGAGGTCCTGCTGGATGGCGCCAACAGAGCAGGCGCTATCGCCAAGGAAACGATCCGCGAAGTCGAGGAAAGCATGGGCCTGCGGTTAAAAGCCCGCTAGGAGACTCATGGCATATGACGAGACACTAGCCATGAGGGTGCGCAGCATCCTGCACACACCTCTTAATGTTGTCGAGAAGAAGATGTTCGGGGGCCTGACCTTCATGGTCCAAGGCAATATGTGCTGCGGCATCGTCAAGGAAGAGCTGATGCTCAGGGTCGGCGCAGACGCCCATGACGAGGTGCTGGCGCAGCCCCACACGCGTCCCATGGACTTCACCGGCAAACGCATGGCTGGCTTTATCTTTATTGGGAAGGAAGGGATCGAGTCTGAAGCTGACCTCGCTTCGTGGGTCCAAAGAGGCCTGGACTTCGTTGCTACGCTGCCAGCGAAATAGAGGCGCCTCCCTCGTCAGCGGCGGGCCCATCACCCAACTCAACAAACCCTCGGTCCAAACTAAATAGGCAGGCATCAGTGGCAATTGAAGCACCCTTAGGCGCAAGCGGCCGCACCGCAAGAAACGTTGTTGAGGACGCTGCTAGGGCAGTAGGGCAAACGCTTAGAGAGCGTTTCTCCACGGACCACACGATCGAATATAAGGGCCGCAACAACATCGTCACGGAAACGGACCTGTTGGCCGAGGAACAGATTCTCTCCGACCTTCGTAAGGAGTTCCCGGATTTCGGCGTCCTGGCTGAGGAGTCTGGGCGCTCCGAATCGGACTCACCCTACTGCTGGGTTATCGATCCCCTGGACGGCACACGCAACTATGCCTCTGCCATCCCTCACTTTGGCGTCGTGATTGCCTTGGCCAAGGACAACCACGTGTTCCTAGGCGTTACCTATGACCCCATGCGGGACGAGCTATTCCTGGCTGAGGAAGGGCACGGGGCAACCTTGAATGGCGTCCCCATGAAGGCATCCAGTGAGGAAAGCCTGGAGCAATGCATCGTTGGTGGGGATCTGGGCTACCGTGACGACCTTGGCGGCTACGCTCTCGACCTATCCCGCAGCCTGTGGCCTAAGGTACAGGGCATCAGGATCATGGGCTCCGCCGCCCTGGGCTTGGCCTGGGCTGCCGCCGGGCGCTACGACCTCTACTTCCACCAGAGTCTCTATCCCTGGGACATCGCATCCGGACTGATTCTGGCTCAAGAGTCCGGCGCCGTCATTTTGGACCTCCAAGGCAACCCCGCCACGCTGGACTCAGAACACGCTATCACGTCAAGCCCTCTCCTGGCGGCTCAGTTCATGGAACGAGCCTCGGGCTCCGCTTGGTTGAATAGCTAGCGTCCTCCCATCGGCTCCGACAGGCTTCTCCATTACACCATAGAACCAAGAAGCGGGGGCCAGTTTCTGGGCCCCGCTTCTTTTAGGTCTTCAACTGTGCGTGCCCCATTTGGGGGCCTACAGCCCCAGCGTACTGGGGGCGAACATCTCTTCGACTTCCACTTTCCTAGCAGTCAGGCCCTGTTCATAGACGTATTGGGTGACTGTTTCCAGCAATTTCTGATTGGCCTTAACGCCGTAGGGCAGCGGGTCAGCAGCGACGGCTGAGCGTCGGTCGCTGGGGAAAGCGCCCGTCTGGAAGTAGGGCTCCATCAGTTGCCTTCCCTGGGCGACGACGTCATCCTTGGCCGCCCGAAAGGTGCGGAACACGTTCAACGCGATCCAGGGGTGCTTTTCAAGAAGAGATCGCCGCACCACTATGCAGTGGTTGACGGGATGAAGGCCCGTGCTTTGGTAGTACCGCTCCGATTCAGTTGCAGCGTCGGGAAACAGGTGGCGAATGTCGGGACGGCTCATCAGGTCGATGCGGCTGCGGTCCACCGACGCTGGGTCCCTGTGGTAGAACACTGCGGCGTCCAATTGTCCTTCAGACATCATCACGCCAATGTTGGTGTCCTCCGGGATGCGGTTCAGCTTGACCCCCGGTGGAGCCTTGAAGCCGGTCGCGCCCCCATGGCTGCTTTGCTCCGTGCGCTCCATCCACCATTCCATATCCTCAGGCGCCACCCCAAACTCGTGCAGTAGGGCGCCGCGCATCCAGACGGCGGCGGTCATCTGGTACTCCATGACCCCCATCCGCTTCCCCTTAAGGTCCTCGGGCCGCTCGATGCCTGCGTCGGTGCGGATGATGGACCACGTGTGGAAGAAATGGTGGCTGTGGAAGATGGGCAGGCCCACCCAGGTATCGTCGCCGCGGGCCAACGATATGAGGTAGGACGAAATAGACATCTCAGAGATGTCGAATCTTGCCTCATGGAGCTGGTACCAAAATATCCTCGACGACTGCATGACGGTGGATTGCAAGTCCATCCCATCAGGCTGCATGCCCCCAACGAGAATGGGGTCCAGGTAAGGATTCCTGTCAGAGCTAAAGCTGAGTTGAAGCTTTTTGGCCAAGGCGTCCTCCAGCACGATGTCTCACGGGTAGTCGCGGGTGCCAGTTTACCTAATCCGGCCCTTCGTGGCATCCTGTGCGGACAGCGGAATTGCACCGCGGAGACCGCAGAGGACGCGGAGACCGAAACCGAAGGGATGCTCCGCGCTCTCTGCGGTCAATCTTCCTAGCCCACGAGGTCCCATGAAATTCGGCATCCTGATAACTCCCGGCTCACATAGCCGGGCCTTAGTCAAAAAGGCCGAGGCCCTTGGCTTCGACTCAGCCTTTTTCATCGATTCCCCGGCCATCTTCGGCGACCCGTTTGTCTCCATGGCCGCCGCCGCCGTCCAGACCGAGCGCATCGCTTTGGCGGTTGGAGTCACTAACCCGCTAACTCGTTCGGCGCCGGTAACCGCTTCCAGCATTGCAGCGTTGAACGTCCTTGCTCCTGGGAGGGTCCTCCTGGGCATCGGCGTCGGCGACTCTGCCACGCAGGCGATGGGCCAGCGTCGGGCAACACTGGCGGAACTCGAGACATTTGTAGCACAGGTCCGATCGTTGCTAAAGGGCGAGGAAACAGAGGTGAGCCTGTCCACCGGCGAGGCCATCGTCAGGTTCCTCAATCGGAGCCGGCCCTGGTTCAATTTGGAAGACCCTGTGCCCGTCTATGTGGCGTCGTCAGCACCTAAGGGGCTCCACCAAGCAGGACGAATCGCCGATGCCGCAATCCTTGGAGGTCTCACCGACCCTGGGCTCCTCGAGGCCTGCCGGTCGTACCTAGACGAGGGAGCCAAAGAGGTCGGCAGGCGAGCAGCTGACCTGGAAATTGTCATTACTCCCTCTGTCTACGTCACCGAACAGACACCCACATTCGAACATCTGAGGGAGGTTCTTGGCCCCAAGAGCCTCGCGCCCACTCGCAACTTCAGCAGGATGGCCAACCAGTCCGAATCCGTAACTCCCCAGCTACGGGACCAGATGGCCGCCGTGAGCGAAGCATACAAGGCCCGCGACGACTACCAGGGCGACCCCAACCGAAGACACCTGGACACGTATCGGGGCTATCTGACGGAACTCAAGGATTGGCAGCGATCGTTGATCACGAAGGCCGTGCTGCAGGCTACGAGCATAGCGGGGACGGTAGACCAGTGCCGCGAAAAGATCGAGATGCTTCAGGAGCATGGCGTGGGGCACATCATCCTATCCCCGCTTCCTCAACTGTTGGAAGAAACAATGGAGGCCTTCGGCCGGGACATCCTGCCGCCCTTCAAAAACTGAGGCGGGTGCCCACATAACGAACGATTCCCCCTCTTCCTTTTGAGAAGAGGGGGAATCGTCCAATGCTATCTGTGATAGCTTACTTCGCTGGTACGGCCTGTCGGTCATACAGGCGGCGGGCATTGTCGCCCAAGACCGCTGACTTTTCTTCTTGGGTCAGCTCCTCATTCTCAAGGACCTCGTTGATCTCCCCCATGATGCTCTGCAGCGTCACTTCATGCGGATAGTCACTGGAGAAGACGAAGCCGCCCGCACCCATGTTCTTGATCGCCCATGTCAACGTCGGCTCATCGCCCTCGACGCCGATGTAGAGCCGTCCTTCTGCGATCTGCCGTTTGATGTAGTCGTCGATTTCCTCGCCATCCCCTAGCTTGATGTAGTCATTCCGAGGGTTGAGCGGCGACAACGTCCTGTAGGAACCGGTGCAGCGCTCGATGGCCATCAGGAACCAACCCACGCCTGCCTCCAGGAAACCAAACCGGGCGTTGGGATAGTGGTCGAAAACGCCATGTAGCAACATGCTTACAAAAGCAATCGTTATAGAGAAGGGATGGCCCATCGCGTGCACGCCCGCAGGGATAGCCAGCTGGTCGAACCCGAAGCCGATATGAGAGCCTCCATGAGCGGCCAGGGAACACCCAAGTCGGTCAGCCTCAGCGTAGACCGGCCAGTATTCTCGGGACCCCAGGTCCGACTTCAGACCGGTGGTTGGCAGCATACCGCCCGCCATCCCCAGCTGCGTGACAAGCCTACGCAACTCCTCAACAGCCGCCTCAGGGTCCTGCATGGGCAGCAGGCCAACCCCCTGAATGCGCGGATCCTTTTGGTAGGTCTCAGCCAGCCAGTCGTTGTAGGCCCGTGTCAGACCTATGGCGTAGTCAGGGTCCGGTATGCGCCCGATTCCAAGAGCGCTCGTGGGGTACAACACCGTGCCGGCGATGCCCGACTCATCCAAAAACCTGGACCAACCGTCCGGGCCGGGGTTCTGGAAGGTGCCCGGCGGCAGTGAAGCCAGGCCGTGTCGAAGATGGTCCAAAGCTGGGAACAGGCCCAGGTTCTTGACCAGGGCCGTGTCCAGCCAATTATTGGGCATGTGCTTGCTGATCGCCTCCACATCCTCAAAGACGTGGCCGTCGCCGTCGAATACGCTGATACCGTTGGTAGCCATGAATGCCTCCCGTCAGGTTCTGAAATTGTGGTTCCCGTAGTAGCACAAGGGCCGGAAGATTGTCAACGAAGAGACTCGCCAGTCAGGCCCTCATCCCGGCCTTGCTACTGTTACTCCCGCTGCGGCTAGGATGCCGGTACTGGGTCTATTTTCCCTTGAGCAATCTCCTCGATGCGCTCCGCCGTCAGAGGAAAGCCGAACTGCTCATTGCGCATGCGAAGGCGCTGCATACAGATCTCGGTGACCATTTCTCGGACCCTGATCCAGTCTTCCAGACTCTCCGCCGCTGACTCAAGGCCATGCGCTCCGGAATCTTGGTGGTCAACCTCGTCCTCGTAGACCTGACCGCAAGCATAGGCAATCCGCTCGGAGATGGCGTCCCCCTTGGCGTTCATGCCCTCCCGAAAGATAGCTGCAGCCCCACCCTCGGTGAAATACGCCGCCAGAACGCCAAGGCCCCTCGCCTCATTGCGAAGATTGGCCCGAATCTCAGCAAGCTTCTTGTCTTCGATGTACTGATATTGCTTCAACTCCTCCGGGTCTGGCATATCGTTGGTCAGCTCTTCCAATAGATCGGCGAAAGCAACGTAATGCTTGATCTCCTCGAAGAGTAGCTCGGAGTTGCGCATGAGGGTATGCCGGTCCACTGCTGATTCCAGGCCGTCATAGCCATCAACTACGTCATCAACCAAGCCACGGATGATGCCCTTGCCGGAAGCAGGCAGGCCGGAGCCGTAGAGCTCCTTGTAGCACTGCAGGCGAAGCCAGCGAATGTGCTCCTCGCTTGTGTGTTGCTTGCTGAAGAACGTACGGGCTATCTCGGCCTCACCAGCCCAGAATCGGGCCGCATATTGACTGATGTCCTCAAGTTGTTTCTTGCTCTCTCGTTCGTCCATTTGTCTACCTCCTGCCTCTGGTGGTTACGGGCCGAATGCTATCACGGTATGCGTCTCTAGGCAGCTACCAGGAACGAGCCTCCAAATATTCGCGCGCCCCATCCCAAACAACTTCGTCTGAGCCAAGTGCAATGTCCACAGCTCTGACGTTGGCGGCAGCCACGCCAACGGGCTCCAGAGGCTCTTGGCCCTCTTGGAGATTGATTGCTGTTTGAATCAGTCTGCGCCGAACGTTGATGATAGCCGTATCCGAACTGACGAGATGCTCATTGCTGCGGTCCATCAGTGGGCCGCCCCCCTGGTTCTCCTGCACAGCGAAGTCCTGGGCCGGAATGGACTTGATGCCTGTGAAAGAGTAGCTGCGCTGCATTGCCCGGTCCATCAGGTAGTCGTTGTCCATGTTTTCTTTGGGCGTAAAGGTGCCGGGAATCAGCTCCGGGAAGAAGATTCCTGCGTCACGGTATTGGTACATCTCCTTATCCGACAGGGGCCTCGTGGGATGCCAGACAACCCGGATAAACATGCTGTTTTCGTCGTCCACAGGTATACGGAGCTGGATCAGCGGAGGCGCTCCAGGCTTGGCGGCTATCATGGTGAAGCTGGGCATGAGCCATTGGTTGACCCGCCAAGAAGCCTCGCCATTGTCCCCCTCCCGGCGAGCGCCAAGCATGATTCCGTAATCGGTGGGCTTCAGTTCCCATCGAGGCATCTTGTCCACGAACATCTGCTGCTGAAGCCTTGACTGAAGCTCAGTGGCACCGTATCCGCCATCGGCTTTGCTATGCAGGAACCCCACGTGGCTGGAGTCCATATCGCCCTCCATGAGTTGGAGGTAGTTGGCCCTCAGCATTATCTTGCTAACGTAGCGGTGGCTCGGCGGTAGTCTGAGCCACTCCATACCTGGCAACTCAGGCTTGAGAGCCTTGGGACCCATGTACACCCAAACGAGTCCGCCTGCTTCGAGCCCGGGGTAGGCAGCGAAAGTCTTGATCTTGTCCCGGAAAGTCTCGCCTTCAAGGGCGTTGGGAATGTCCAGACAACTTCCATCGACATCAAACTTCCAGCCGTGGTAGACACAGCGTAGGCCACCTTCTTCGTTGCGGCCCCAGAACAGGTCAACCTGCCGGTGAGGACAACGACGGTCCAGAAAGCCTATCCGCCCCTCCGTGTCCTTGAAGGCCACCAACCGCTCGCCTAGGACCTCGACGCGTACAGGTGGGCTGTCCGGACCCGGAAGCTCGTCAGCAAGGAGGACGGGAAGCCAGAAGCGGCGGAACAGGCCACCCATGGGCGTTTCCGGTCCGGTCTTGGTAATAAGGTCGTTTTCTTCAACCGTCAGCATGGCCTTCCTCCGCGAACTTCAGCCTTCCTCTTTCCGGGCTTTCCTTATGGAGTACGCTCTTAGTTCCCCAACCCGGCTACGCCTGTCTTTCCCGCCGTTCCAGACGTAGCAATTCAGTGGCTTCCACGTCCAGGGATAGGTCCTCGCGCAGCACCACACCATAATGGCTCCGCGCCCCATCAATTGAGACGTAGCCCCTTACGGCATCTCTGGCCACCAAATCCGCGCTCCGGTCTAGAGGATTCCCGTGGCCACCACCACCGGGGCTCTTGATAGTTATTCGATCGCCTTCCCCGACTGAGAGGCCTACCTCTTTACCCATCAGCGGAACAAAGGCCTTCCCCGATATCTCGAACTCCACCGAGGACGTGCCACCGGACTCGCCCCCGAAGGCCCCACGGGACCCGTTCTTCTGCGAGTCCAGCATCACCGTTGCCTTGGTGTCGACCCCCAGAAACTCCATGTCTATCTCCGTGCCCGGGCCGCCTGAGTGTTCTCCGGGGCCGCCGGAGTCCTGGCGAATTCCGTAGTGCAAATACTTCACCGGATAGCGTTGCTCCATCACTTCAAGGGATGGCATTCGGGCAGCCCCAACGCTTATGGCCCCATTGATGAGACCATCAGAAACCTGGCTGCCTCCATATCCACCACCTTCCAATACAACCAAGCCTGCAGTGAACTTTCCCGTCGTCGGATGCTTCCCAGCCGTAAGCACGGCGGGCAGGGTTGCAAAGGGTTGCCCCACGGCCCGCTCGGGCACGGCCTGACCCAGGGCAGTCAATGTGGCGGCCGCGACGCTAAGCGACGCTTCTAGGTAAAAGCCCTGTCCGGAACCTATTGGTGCACTCACGATGGAGCGCTCCGGCAGAACAAAGCTCAGTGGCCTGAAACACCCCGCGTTGAGCGGCACGTCAGGATACATGTGCTTCAAGGCTATGAAGCAGGCGGCCATTGTTGTTGGGGGAGCGGCATTGAAGGGCCCGCGGCAAGCAGCCGAGGTGCCCGTGAAGTCGAAAATCAGGGCATCGCCTCGGACTTCAACCTCTAGGGCAATCTCAAGAGTGCGATCTTCTATGCCGTCGTTGTCCATAAGAGCGTTGGCTAAGTATTTGCCGTCAGGCATCTCGGCGATGTATGACCGCATCTGCCGCTCGGAGCGCTCCGTCAACTCCTTGAGCGCTTCGTTGAACGTGTCGAAGCTGTAACGGTCGATAAGTTCCAGTATCCTCGCTTCGCCGGCCTTCAGACAGCCAAACATCGTAAAGAAGTCGCCTCGGTTCTCCATCGGCAGCCGGGTATTGGTGACGATGATTTCCAGGGCCACTTCGTTGAGTTGCCCTTTGTCGTAGATCTTCACGGGGGGGATGACAATGCCTTCCTGGAAAATCTCCGTGGCCCGAGGGTTGTAGCTGGCGGCAACCGATCCGCCTACATCCAGCCAATGGGCCACGTTACCCAAGAGACAGGCCAATCGGTCGCCGTGGAAAACGGGCTTGATGAGCTTGATATCGTTGAGGTGCGTGCCTGTGGCGTGAGGGTCGTTGATCAGAAATACATCGCCGGGGTGGATTCCATCGGCTTCGGCCTTTTCCAGCACTGCCTTGGCGGCGTACTGCATGGTCACGGCGAAGTTTGGAAGCCCATTGGTACCCATGACAACGATGTCTCCAGTCTCGGCGTCATAGACGCCGCTGGCGCGGTCGTGGGCCTCTGAAATGATAGGGGAGAATGCGCCCTGGACCAAGAGCATGTCCATCTCGTCAGTCAGGCGCTCCAGCTTGCCACGCGTTACGGCCAAGGTGATAGCATCCATCAACCCACCTCGACGATCAGGTTGCCAGCTTCATCGACACTCGCTGCTGAGCCTGGCTCCACCCAGGTAGTGGTGTCACCCTGCTCAACAACGGCTGGCCCATTGAAGCGAAATCCCAGGGGCAACGCCCCTCTTGAATAGACAGGACAATCGACTTCAGTACCGCCAACATACACCTTGCGCAATGTCAGAGGAACCTCCGACGAGGCCCCATTTGGCAAGGAAACGCCCAGTTGCTCGACCTGGGGTTTCTGCCGAACCCCAACCACTGCTGTCCTAAGGTTCAAAAGCCTCACTGGGTAGTCAAGCAAATAGCCATACGTGGCTTGATAAACCCTTGCGAAGGCCTCCGCCAACTCTTGCCGGGACGGCGCCTGAGAGGGCAGCGGCACCCTTACTGTGTGGATCTGGCCCTCGTAGCCCATGCTCGCTTCGTAGATGGCCTGCACCTCGTTGACGGCGACTCTCTCAGAGGCCAGCAAGGCCTCGCCTTCCGACCGTTGCCGCCCTAGAACTGCCGACATGGAAGCCAGGTCCATGTCCTCAAGAGGCTCGTTAACCGTCTGCACGAAGTCGTGGCGCAGGTCTGCCATGACACATCCCAGCGCCGAGGTGACGCCGGGGTAATACGGGACCAGAACTCTAGGGATGCCCAATTCTCGCGCTAGTGCGGTAGCGTGCAGGGGCCCAGCGCCACCGAAGGCTACGAGCACGAAATCCCTTGGGTCGTAGCCTCGTTCAACGGAGATGACACGAATGGCGGAGGCCATGTTGCTGTTCACAACTTCGATAACCGCGTTGGCTGCCTCGTGGGCTGACAGGCCTAGGGGATCCCCCACCCTCTCCTGCATCGCCCTGGCGGCAAGCTCCGCGTCCAATCTGAAACCGGCCTCTCCAGCGATGGGGTTCCCCCCATTGATGCGGCCAAGGATCAGGTTGGCGTCTGTGACCGTCGGCTCCAGACCCCCGGCTCCGTAGCAGACCGGCCCCGGAATGGCCCCTGCGCTCCGGGGGCCCACCTGCAGAAGCCCTGCCCTATCAATCCAGGCGACGCTCCCGCCTCCGGCCCCTACCGACGTGATATCGATACTGGGAATACGCATAGGTATGCCGTATTCAATCTTGCGCTCCTCAATATAGGAAGCTGCGCCGTTATAAATGAGAGACACATCGAAGCTGGTGCCGCCCATGTCGCAACAAATGGCGTGGGGATAGCCCGCCGCTCCAGCGATGGCCGCCCCCGCCACAACACCACCCGCCGGACCTGAGAACAGGGTTTGCACCGGCCTGGCCACTGCGTTATCCGCGGACATGATGCCCCCATTGCACTGGAGGACCATAACGCTCCCCCGGTGACCTTGCCTCGCCAGCCGGCCCTGAAGACTGCCCAGATAACGGGCCATGACGGGCTGGATATACCCATTGAGCACCGCCGTGCTGGTGCGCTCGAACTCTCGAATCTCGGGTAGGACATCGGACGAGAGCACCACATGGAGATCAGGCCGCTCCCGATTAATGATCTCCCCCGCCATACGCTCGTTGACGGTGTTGGCGTAGGAGTGAAGAAACGCCACGACCACAACAGCCGCGGACCCGATGGGCACCTGCCTCAGAAACTCGATAACTCCCGCCTCCGACACCGGCTCGAGCACACTGCCTTGGTGGTCGACACGCTCGTCGACCTCAAAGCGGTGGTCGCGGGAAATCAGGGGTTCGAAGAAGCCGGTCAACCCGTAGGTATTAGGACGGTCGCGGCGTCGCAGCTCGAGGATGTCACGAAACCCTCTGGTGGCAAGGAGTACACACTCAGCGCCTCGCCGCTCGATGGCCGCGTTGAGGCCAACTGTTGAGCCGTGAAATACGTCGCCTAGATCGCTGATCGGCTCGCCGGTAGCTGCCAAGGCAGCCATGAACCCCTCTGACTGGTCATGAGGCGTCGATGGCACCTTTAGTGCAAGCAGCCGCCCGGCTTGTTCGTCCAACAAGACTAGGTCAGTAAAGGTGCCGCCTACATCAATGCCTACGATCTTTGCCATTGGTTCCCCTGCAATACTCACCGAAGGGTGAAATGTCGCTACTCCAAGGCGCGGGCTGGTGCTTCCCTACAATAGCGGGGAGGCGACACCCCTCGCAATCTTCCGCTTCCGTAGGCATCCGCCTGTTCACTCCATTTGCGCCGGCCCCAAGGAGGGCCTTCCCTGGAGGCCGTCATTGACCCGCTGAGAGCGTTGCGGCGGTGGCGTCGCCAACCTGCCTGCCAAACTCGATGGAGTGGCGGTTGAGGTAGAGGTGACTGGTGAGTTGGTCGCCCAGAGCGACCCGCAGGCATCGTTCTCTCGCCCCGTCCCCATCGGCGTGTCGGCTGGTACTGACCGCCTCATCGTCTACCGAGGTTCCCTCTATTGCACGGTGGGCACCATTGGAGCCCGCGTGACCGATGGTACAAACGTCTGGGCACTGAGCAACGCCCACGTCTTTGCCCTCGAAGGGTCCAAGACCGACGGAACAGTCCAAGCCGGTGCAGCCGGGGACCGCATCCTCCAGCCAGGTCGCGCCGACCTGGCCGGTTGCGGCACGCAAGCCCAGATCGACGCAGCTGTCATCGGCAACCTAGCCGACTACTCCCAAATTGAGCTATCCAGACAGGCCAGCAACGTCGTTGACGCCGCCATTGCTTCGACGACTACAGCCAACCTTGGCAATGCAACGCCTGCGGACGATGGCTATGGCACACCGAGTTCCACTCCGGCCTCAGCTTTCGTGGGCCAGGCGGTGCAAAAGTATGGGCGGACAACCGGGAGGACCTACGGCACGGTCACCGGCATCAACGCCACCGTTATCATCAGTTACGACAGCGGCCAGGCCAGGTTCGTTGACCAGGTCATCGTCACCGGCGACAGCGGACCTATGAGCGCCGGCGGCGACTCCGGCTCGCTCATCGTAACCAACGACGTGAACAACAGCCCGGTAGCCCTGCTCTTCGCCGGCAGCACGTCCATCACCATCGGCAATCCCATAGACGCCGTTCTGGCCCACTTTGGCCTCAGCATCGATGGAGCGGGCGCTCCCCCGGCCACTGCCACTCCCGGCCCAACTCCTATCCCAACGGCAACCCCCGCGCCAACACCAACGTCTGCCCCAACACCGACGTCTGCCCCAACGGCGACTCCTGTGCCGGGCAGCGGGCCAGACGTAGTGGCTTGCAGCCCGAGCAGCGGCAACAGCAGAGACCAGATCGTCGTGTCCGTTACGGGCTCCGGCTTCGTAGATGGCGCCGTCGCCGACTTTGGAACCAGAGTCACGGTACAAAGCGTGATCTTTGTCAGCGACGCGCAACTGGACGTGCAGGTGAAGGTCCACCCGAAAGCGGCCTCTGGTCCTAGGGACGTCACCATAACGAACCCTGACAGCCAAAGCAGCATTAACGCAGGTTGCTTCTCAGTTAACTAACCTGGGCCACAGATCATAGCGTTACGAAAGAAAGGGGCCGACTAAAGTCGGCCCCTTTCTTTCTCATCAGGAAACTGGGCATGACGAAGAAAACCATTGAGCAGGTTCTCAGCGACCACACAGACCACTTGTTGTCGTTACCGGGCGTCGTCGGAACTGCACAGGGCCGTTGTGACGGTCAGCCCTGCATAAGGGTGTTCGTTGCCAAAGGCAGGGCCGAAGGCCGCCAAGAGATTCCGCCCAGCCTTGAGGGCTATGCCGTGGAAGTCGTAGAAACCGAGGATTTACAGGCGTTCTGACCCACCGAAACCCAGCGTGGTCCCAAACACAGGCCCCCGCGCCAAATATTTAGGTAACCGCCTCTGGCGTCAAAGAAGGAGAGCCCCCCTGGAGACTCTCCTTCTTTCTTCTTCACTGGTCTCGTGCGGGCAACCGTTGGAGAGGCGACCGCTATGCCACAAGTGCTAGAGCCCGTAGAACCTCGTGGGATTGTCGTCTCGGATCTTCCGCGCGGCCTCCTTGCTAATGGAGGCACTCTCGCCCATCTGGTGGATGAGGCTGAGCGTTTCGATCTCTGCAGATGAATCGGCGTGCGAATAGTCAGTGCCAGCCATGAGGTTGTCCTCTCCAACCTGCTTCATCAAATAGGGCAGGTCCTCAACCGTCTGGCAGGCCACATAAAAGTTGCAGTCCTTCAGCAGGTCCGACTTCAGGTCGAAGTTGAAAGACCACTTGGTCCTAGTCTCGCGGGCCTTCAACTCGGCCATCAGGTACGGCACCCACGACGACATCGCCTCGATGAACCCGAAGCGGAGACCGGGGAATTTATCCGGGACATCCGCCATAACCAGCGACAAGAAAGCGTCCAGCACAGGCAAAGTGAAATGGTAGAGGCTCAGGGCCCGCATATCAGCGTCGGTCAAATTGGGATTGCTTGTGCCGACGTGCAGGCACACGGGCATGTCTAGGTCTTTGGCCTCCTGGTAAAGGGGGAAGAAGTAGGAGTCCCCTGCAGCGCGATCGCCGCACTCGATCCCCTTCTTTAGGATCCCGCAGGCCCCATTCTCCTTGGCGAAGCGCATCTCGTCGAAGGTCTCCTGCCACACCCCCGTCATGGGGAGCAGAGCAACCCAGCGCAAGCGGTTGTTGCTTTCCCGCCACTTCTTGGCCATCCATCGGTTGTAACTCTTGCGGAGAGCGGCCTCTACTTCAGGCTTCTCGCTCATAGCCATGAGAAAAGACGTTGGGTAGATCACCTGGACATCAATACCCAGTTCGTCCAACTGGGCGAGCCGAGCTTGTACGTCCAACAACTCACGAGTTTCCGTTGTGGAGGCCGTACGCACATCATCCCGATAGCGCCGCACGCGGATCTTCCCGTCAACGAACCAGTACCGGTTATAACCCCACGGCAGGATGGGAGGAGACTCGCCAAACGTCTGCATTACGGTGACGGGCTTGTACTTGACGAACTCCTCGTCCATGTACTCCCACGTCTCATCAGTTTCATCAATGTGGGCGTCTGCATCTACGACCGGCATGGCCTTGGCTCCTAGCGCAAATTGACCCCTCAACCGGGGTGCGCGAAGGATAGGCGCGGCCCTTGCCCAGCGTCAACAGAAAGCGTTGGGCATTCTCCATTAACCCAAGCCCCAGCCGCGAACCAAGCCATCTTGCTCTAGTCCTGCCAGCCTTTTTGGATTGATCTTCTTGTTCCCCACATTTGACAATCGGGAAAGCGACCTGCTATACCTCCGCTGACTCCGCCACTGGCGGAGGCATGAATGTTCGCAGCGGGAGGCGGCACAATGGATTGGGGCCTACAGGGAAAGGTAGCCTTCGTGACTGGCGGAGGCAGTGGAATCGCTAGGGCCGTGGCGATGGCCTTGGGCGAGGCGGGAATCGCTGTTGGCGTAGCGGACATGCGACTTCCCAGTGCTGAGAGCGTCGCTGCGGAGATTGAAAGCAACGGGGGCAAGGCATTGGCGGTGGAGGTGAACGTCACCAATTCGGATCAGGTCAACGATGCTGTGGCCCGTGTGGAGGCCGGTCTAGGCCCCATCGACTACTTGGCCAATGTTGCAGGCTTTGCCAAGTTCGTTCCCTTCCTAGAGATAACAGACGAAGCCTGGCATGACCTCATTCATGTCCACCTGAACGGCGCCTTCTTCTCCAGTAGGGCTGTCCTTCCTGGGATGATTAGCCGGGGCTTTGGTGGGATCGTCACCGTCTCCTCCCTTCATGCTCAGATCGGTCAGCCCAGGGCCGTGCACTACTCAGCAGCGAAGGCCGGCTTGATGGGCTTCACCAGGGGTCTGGCGAAAGAAGTCGCAGGCAACGGTATTAGAGTCAACGCTGTAGCTCCCGGCCCGATCGACACTCCTGGGTGGCGGTCTGGCATGGTCACTGGCGGAAACATGGAAGAGATCATGGAGGGGCGTTCCCAGGTAATTCCTATGGGCCGCATGGGCGCACCTGAGGAAATCGCGGATGTGTTCATGTACCTGTTCAGTCCTTCCAGCAGCTACGTCACGGGGCAAATCATCAGCATCAACGGCGGCGAGGTTATGTACTAGGCCGCTCCGCTAGCGCTTCACGCCATCAGAAAGAAAAGGGACGGGCCTGAGGCCCGTCCCTTTTCTATTGCTCCATAAGGAGAATCAGGCGTAAAGCCTAACGCTGCACGCGCCCGCTGGTAAGGGTCAGCCTGGCGAGCGCCGCCAGGATCACCACGACCACGAAAAGCAGTACGAGGTATGTGACGGCTAGGTTTTGTTGCCCGGTGGCGTAGTTCAGGAACACGACGTTGGCGATCATCCGCGTTCCTGCCGTAGCGAGGAACAAGGGAATGGCAAAGTCCCGCACGGCATGGGCAAAGACCCATATCCACCCGTTAGTGAATGCAGGGAGCATCAGCTTAAGGTTGATGTTATAGAAGGTGCGCATTGGCCCAGCCCCGCTGGTGTAGGCCGCTTCGTCCAAGCTCTTGTCTATTTGAAGCTGCGCTGAGTGCATCAGCCGCGTTCCAAGAGCCAGGTAGCGCGTTGTGAAGGCAATGATAAGAATCCATAACGTCCCATAGATGGGAATGGGCGAGCGAATATAAAGAAGGAGGATTGATAAGGCCACTACTGGAGTGGGAATCGCCAGGGGAAGGAAGGTAATCGCGTTCAGCGCTCTGGTGAGATTGGAGGGTCTGCGCACCGTTAGCCAGGCAACGATGGCCGCCAGTATCATGGTCGCCGTGGAAGACACAGCCGCCACTATCGCTGTGTTCTTCACCATACGAGTAAGATTGCCGCCAGAGAACACTTCCCTATAGTTGTCTAAGCTCAGCCGTTGAAGGCTCGCCCAGGAAGGAACCGACGGAAACGCGCTCAGGCTATTCCAGAACACTATCGAGGTTGGAAGAACCACCGCGAGCATGAGGTAGGCGGCTACGATCCCCCAACACAAATAAGTCCAGTTCCCCAGCCGTACCGTACGGGGACGGAAACCTTTACCAGTGACCACAGCGTATTTGTGTTGCTGCCTCACCGCCCACATATAGAACGCAATGAGGACCGCACCAAGAATCAACGCTATCAAAGCGAAGGTCGCCGCCAAGCCATACACCGGCAAGCCCAACTCAGGGTCGGTTGTTTGCTCATATATATGGACGCTTAGAACATTGACTCCCGCAGTGGGCCCAAGGATGAGCGGGACCTCGAAGACCTCGGTGAGTACCAGGGTGTAATAAATAGCAACGGTCAACACGCCGGGCCTGAGGAGTGGCAACGTGATGCGCCGGAAGACTCCCAAGGGACTTGCCCCCGACGTCAGGGCGGCATCCTCCAAGGCTGAGTCCATATTGCGGAACAGACCCAGCAGCAACAGCCACATGGTCGGGATAACGGCCATGCTGGTGACAAGGACCAGACCCCAGAAACTGTAGATATTGAGGGGTCCCCGAGTGGAAACAAGGTCGAAGATGTCCCTGGCGTAGACGTTCAACGCTCCATTGTTGGGACCCAGGAGCTGAATCCAACCGATAGCAATCATGAAGGCCGGCATGACCAGCGGAATGAACATGAGCGTGTAGAACACGCCCCTGCCCCGCATGTCCGTTCGGTCCGTTAGCCAGGCGAAGAACAAGGCGATGGGCAAGGACACTACCATGGTTGCCACCGCATACGCCACGGTGTCCCACAGTATGGTGTAGGTCTTGGTGTCCAGGAAGACCTTGGGATAGTGTTCGAGGGTCCAGAGGCCGCTGGTGTCCAGGGGCAGGGTGTCCGCCGGACGGAAGGTCGCTATCAACATCCCCAGCAATGGAATGATCGACAGAGCCACGACGATGACAACCACTATGAACGGCAGCATTTGGCCGTTGTGCAGCAGGTTGAAGCGATTGTATCTCTGAGGTTTCGTGGAGGTTGCCAAGGCCTTCCCCGTGCTCTCTTAGGTCAGAGAGTGGGGGAAGGGCCAGGGCTGACGCCCCGCCCTCCCCCCACCAACGCTCTCTAGCCTTTGTAGATGTCTGCGATAGTGCCGCGGAAGGCCCGTTCGGCCGTGGCGTTCTCGATCGTTCCGCCGTCCACCATCTTGGATGCGTCTAGTCCAGCCTCGTCAAGCTTGGCGCCCAGGGTTCCCCGGCCATCAGAAGGCATCACACGAGACCAGCCCTCGCCGTCGCCTATAGCTCCGCCGACACCCTCCATCGCTATATACGCGGTCAGGAGGACTGCCAGGTTCGGGTGGCTGGCGTTCTTCGGGAGGTTCAGGTTGTCGTGGTAGATAACCAGCCCGTCCGAAGGGATGTTCCAGTTAACCGGCGCGCCCGCGGCGATGGCCCGGTCAGCAAAGGAGTGGTTGATAACAGTAGCCCAGACCTCACCGCTTGCCACCATGCCAGCAAGAGCCGGCGATCCAGACCCGAAGATCGGCTCGTTGGCCTTGAGCCTCTTGGCGTAGTCGATGGCCTGGTCTTGACTCCACACGGCCTGCAGGAAAGAAGGCATGAAGCCGATGCCGTGGGTACCAACGCGGCCCTTGTACTTCGGGTCCGTAAGGTCCTCGATCGACTTGGGCGAGTCCGCCGGGTCGATGAAGTCCGTGTTGTAAGCGATGACGTTCATCCGGGAGAGGTAGATCAACGCGCCATTACGCAGAGCCGGGTACGGCTGCAGGTCTACAATCTCACCTATCAGAGGCCATTTCTCAGAGAATAGGCCTTTCCAGTCGATGTCGTCACGCCCACACCCTTTGTCGAACACGGGCGCGGCCGTTCCTGCGCTGTTGTACCAGAGAATAGGCAGGTTCTTTATCCCGGCCTGGCACTCTGCAATGTAGACCGTGGGAACCTCTTGGAAGGTCTTTGGGTCGTCTTCCAGATTCATGTCGATGTCGAACTCGTTGCGGAAGTCGACTTCCAAGCGGCTGAGAGTGGATTCCTTGTATCCGCCACCCCTGATGATGACGGTCTTGTTCGCTTCCACCTCGGCCTTAGCAGCCGCTACTAGGTCAGCGAAGGCCTGGCCTCCCACTGGCGTTGGCGGGACTGCCGTGTTCGCAGGGGGCGCCATGGTGGTCCCGGGCGCGGTCGTCGCCGTTGGCGGCACTGCCGTGTCAGCTGGCCTTTGCGTCGCCGTGGGGTCAGAGCCGCAAGCCGCGAACACTAGTGTCGCCGCCACTATCCCCAACAGAACGAGAAACGAAACCTTTCTACTTCCGATCTTTCTGAGCATATGCCTCTCCTCCTCGGTTGTTGAATGCGACAAACGGTGGGTCGCTACAGAGCGTAGGCCCGCCGCGGATTATCGTTGAGTATCTTCTCAGCGCTGGCCTTGTCGACAGCTCCGCTCTCTCTCAGCGTACGCAGCGCCTCAATCTCTGAGGACGTGTCGGCATGGCCGTAGTCCGTCCCTATCATGAGGTTCTCATCCCCGACGCAATCGAGAATCCAGTCAAAGTCGTCGGTGGTCTGGCAGGCCACGTACATTTGATATTCCTTCAATATCTCACGAGTCACGAGCTTCGTTCCCGCTTTGGCCAGCCGTAAACCAGCGTCGTTGAGCGCGTAGGGCAGCCATTGGGAACTGACTTCCACGAACACCCATCGGAGGTCGGGAAACTTTTCAGGGGTTCCTTTCATCACTAGGTCATGGAAGGCGCCCACGACGGCCAGCTTGAAGGCCGAGAAGCCCGAATCTCGCATGAAGAGGTCCGCGTAATCGATGTTGGCGACTCCAGAATGTACCGTTATTGGCATATCCAGCTTGCTCGCTTCCTCATAGAGAGGAAACATGAACGGGTCTGACAAGCGGTGATTCCACTCGAGGCCTCGTGTGAAGACGCCGCAGGCCCCGTTTTCCTTACCGAAGTGCAACTCCTCAATGGCCCAGTCCATGTTCATCAATGGAACCATGACAGCCCAACGCATTCGGTCTGGCGCCTGCTTCCAGATTTCGGCCAGCCAACGGTTGTAGCTCCGATACAGCGCCCGTTCTATTTCCGGGTGGCGGGTAACCGCACGCAGGAATAGCGTGGGATAGAGCACGTGAACATCCACTCCCAACTCATCCATGTGCGCCAAACGCTTCTGAATGTCCGAGAGTTCTCTTGCGCCATCAGGAGTATCGAGGCCAATGTTGACGCCCTTGGCGAACACCCGGCCGTCAATGAACCAGTATTCCGGGGCCGGTGTCTTGCCATGCCGCGGCGCCAAGATAGCCGGCTTAAAGTCTTGCTCGTCTTCATTAACGAATTCCCAGGTGCGCTCCGTCTCGACGACATGAGCGTCGGCATCTATGACTGCCATCGCCACCTCCCTGTATGACTAAGCTGCTGTCCCAAGCTATCTCGCGGTCGCGAACCGAGGCATTTTTATGGGTTGATACTCCTTCGGGGCCTCGGTGACAAAGAGTTCAGGCTCAATTCCATACAACTTGGCAGCATTTGTGCACAGCATCTTCTCCTGCACTGACTGCGGCACGCCTGCCTTGGTCATGTTGGCGATGGCTTCCCAACCCTCCGAGCCATCTAGGTGCGGCATGTCGGAGGACCAGAGGCCAATGTTCTCAAAGAGGTCCCACATCCGGAACACCGGTATCTCATCGGTTTCGAAGGCGATGTGGCACTGGCGGTAAAAGACCTCGGTGGGGTCACCAATCTTGAGGGCCCCCTCCCCTTCCTGTGTGTACTTGTATAGGTCCAGGTAGGTCTCTGCCTTCTCCAAAACCAATGGAAGCCATGTAGCGTTGGATTCCAGTACTGCGGCCTTCAGGTTCGGGAACTTCTCTAGCCAGCCGGTCATCAATACGACACCGGTCCAAGCCATCGCCTCAGCCATGAAGCTGTACGCAGAGCTAATGGCTTGATTCGATCCCATTATGGCCCCAATGTTGGCAACGAACTGACCTGGCGTGTAGACCAGAACATCTTCATCTCCGAACATCTTGCCGCGCCCAGCCATCTGATTGGCCAACCCCCGGCTCAAGGCCTCGCCCCTAGCGGGAAAGGTATGCATGCTGAGCACGATCCCCAATTCCTCGAACTCCTTCCAAAGGGGATCGAACTCGGGGAAGGTCGGATATTTGTCGTTGGCGATGATGGGCCGGACCAAAGCAGCCTTGAACCCCAATTTGGCAACCCGCCGAAGCTCCCTAATTGCGTAGTTAACATCCTGGATTGGCAAGACCGCGCAAGGGAACAGACGCTTCGGGCTGGCGGTGCAGTAATCGTAGACCCAGTTGTTGTAGGCCCGGCAGCAGATATCAGCGGCTTCAGCGTTTTCGATCAGAGGGGAGTAAACGAACGTGGAAGGAAAGATCATGACTTGGTCTATGCCAGCCGCGTTCATGTCTATGATCCGGGCGTGTGGGTCACGAGCGCAGGCCTTCCGGCCAATCTTCTCGTCCCATTCCTCGGTGCCGGGACGCACGGCGCCCATCTCGTGCTTGGTCAGACCTGGGTGCCACATCTCAGCCGCATAGTTGAACGTGTTGGGATTACCGAATGTCACTGTGCCGTTGCGCACGGAAACGAGGCGGTCGGCGTCCCGATAGAAGTGAGTCTTGGCAAACTGCCGCTCCGCCTGCGGTATGTATTCGTCCCATACCTCAGGGGGCTCGTAGATGTGACTGTCGCAGTCGAAGACCGGAAAGTTCTTCTTCTTGCCCTCGGCAGAATATGCCATTTGATTTCCCCTGGAAGTTTAAAACTCTCTGAACAACCGCCCGAAGCCGTCAATCGAATCCGAAACACCTGCTCGCCGCAGGGCCTCCCAGATTGCCGCCTGAAGAGACGTGACGACGTTCACGCCGCGCTCCCTCTCAAGGTTGTCGATCTGGTCGGCAATGGGGCGATGAGGCCCGCCGAAATAAATCGTGTCGGCCTCTGGATGCTCGGCCAATAACTCGCGGCCAGTTTGCGCCGACATTTCGGAGTCAAGGCCGCCTAGCTCGATCAATGTCTCAGCCGGAATCGATTTCTCACCAATAACCTGTACGCCGGCCATGCGCTCTAGTAGCGCATCAGCGGAGGTCTCCGTGGTTGGCTTTGTTTTTTGCCAGGGAATTGGGGGATGTGGCGGGACAGACACCACTTTTTTGGAGCCAAGC
Organism: Chloroflexota bacterium; assembly: GCA_003228115.1. GTDB lineage: Bacteria > Chloroflexota > Dehalococcoidia > Lucifugimonadales > SAR202-VII-2 > SAR202-VII-2. The sequence continues at coordinate 83,310 of QEVV01000008.1, read as the reverse complement.
TTGATCATCGCGTTTGCAGAGGCCGTCATCGTGGTGGTGACCGGTATTCCGAACTCTTTCTCAAGCGCCGCTATTCGGTCTTCCAGCGATGTGAGGCCTTCAGCGATGAGGATGGGGCCTCCGCCCCAAACCACGATGTCCGCACCCATGCGCGCCAGCACTTTTCCAGCGCGAATGCCGCGTTCGGCGCTGTCATTGACTTCTTCTTCAGTCATATCCACCAGGTCTAGGCTGACCATCATCATGGTCACACCCTTGGGCACCATCTGGTAGAACTCATAGGGAATAACCTCCTGACACATGAGAGGCCCAGCGTAACCAATGCGAGCGCGGTGCCCGTACATCCTAATGGTTCTCCCAAGCAGGCTTTCGATATAGGCCAGCAACGGAATGGAGGGAAGCTAGCACCCTCCCCTTCCTATGTCAATACGAAACGCCGACCACTAGGCGCCTGCCGTTACAAATCACAATTGCCCATGCAACGTAACGGAAGCTCGCGCAGCGCTGATTAGAGGGACTGCCTGAGATCTTGAGCAACGTCGGCCAACAGCCGAGATTTGGCACGCGCTAGGTCTCGGCTGATGGTCATCAGACCGCAGTCCGGGGCTAACAGCAGCCGGTCTGGGTCAACATATTGGAGGGCTGCCCTCGCCCTGGCGGCAACCACTGATCGGGTCTCCGGGGCATCGCTGGGGTCTACGCAGCCATACATGACCATTCGGCCCTTCACTGCTGCGAGAACTGAAGGGTCATACCCGCTTCGAGCGAACTCCACCGAAAATCCTCCGATGGAGGTTTCCATCAGCATCTCCAACAACTCTGGATATTCATACATGTGCTGCCGGGCGGTGACGCCAGGGTATCCGTAGCACAGATGCACAAAGGTGGGGATGGTTACGCCCTCCAAGCAGCGATCCAGGGCCCGAGCCCCATATTCTGCGACTTTCTCGTGATGACGGGTCATTGCCGGCTCGTCGATCTGGACGGCGTCGCACCCTGCTTCCTGCAACTCCAGGATCTCGGCGTTCAAAGCTGCCGCCACATCCATGGCCAGAGCCTCTTCGTCGTTGCCGTAAGCGTCATCAAAGGTGGTGTCCACAACAGTCATGGGGCCTGGCACGTCCATCTTGACTGGCATGGAAGTGTGCGCTTTGGCGAAGCGGAGTTCCTCCACCACGGCGGAAGAGCGCCGCGAGACTTTGCCCACAACCCTGGGCACCTGAATGAAAACACCGACCCGCCGCCGTATCGCCTTGGGCTTCATGTCCACCAGGTCAAACCCGTCCCACGCGGAGAGAATGTGGTTGATGAAGCCGGTACGGCGCTGCTCGCCATCGGTGAGCAAGTCCAACCCGGCGTCCTCTTGCTCTCGAAGAGTCACCACCGTGGCGTCGTCTTGAGCTTCCCGCAGAGCCTCGCCCACCAGCCTGAAATCGGCACGCGCCCGATCCGTGTCAGCCAGCCACGTAGGCCGGGGAAAGCTGCCGACTGTAGTAGCAGCTACGGAGGGTAGTTGCATCAGGAATCCTCCCAGCGCTTCGCGATTAGAGATCGTAAAACACCTTGGCGTTGTCGATGAGTATCTTGTCGACGACTTCTTGGGACATGTCCTCACGGCCACGAAGCGTGGCCACCATCTGCGCTTCGGCCGACGGGTCTGTGTGCCCGTAATCCGACCCGATATAGAGATGGTCCTCATCTATGTAGTTGAGTAGGTATGGAATATCCTCGTCGGCCTCGCAGGCTACGAAAAGGTTGTACTCCTTGAACAAGTCCGGCGTGTACTCGTGGGCCCGCTCAACGAGGAGCCGCTTCAGCGCGTGAAGGATATAGGGCACCCACGAAGAAGCTGCTTCGATGAAACCCCATCGCAGGTCAGGGAACTTCTCCGGTATGCGATTGGCGACGATGTCGCGAAACGCCATGAGTGGAAGCATTCGCACCTGGGGCAACGTGCTGCTAATCGTGACATTGACGACGCTAGTAAACGCCGGGCAGCCGGCGCCCGTGTGAATGCAAATGGGCAACTTTACCTTGCTGATCTCCTCGTACAAGGGAAAGAAGAAGGGATCGGCCAATGAGTACTCGTCCTCAATTCCCCGAAGGAAGATGCCCACCGCGCCACTCACTTTGGCGAAATGGACTTCCTCAAGAGCCGCGTTCATATCATGGAGGGGGAGGATAGCGACGTAGCGAATACGACCGCCACTCTCAGCACAGACCTTGGCCATCCACTGGTTGTAGGCGTGACAGAGGGCCTTTTCCAGAACGGCATCCTTTGTGTTGAAGACCAGGAAAAGTGTTGGATAAACGATCTGAGTTGCTATGTTCAGGTCATCCATATCCTTGATCCGCGGCCGGAGGTCGGTCATCTCCCGGCTGGGAATACTGATATCCGTACGAGCCTGCTGGCGTTCTTGAGCGGAGGGAGTAGCGACAAAGAATCCACCCTTGCCCCCTGGCCTGGGGTAGATGTTCCCATCAATGAGCCACATCGCATTAGTGGTCCCGTAGGACGTGTTGGTTGGGGTTTTAATGACCACGGGTCGTCTGGGCTTCATGGCCTCATCCATCAGATCCCACATGCCAACTGATTCAATAACGTGCGTGTCCGCGTCGATAACGCCTGCCATATCCCCCTCCTATTAATGCCGTGTTGTGCTCGGGAGCCTCAAGAATGGCCCGATTCTACTCCCGCAACCCACACCGGCGCCACGAGAGTCCCTGGCGTGCCGAGGCTCCAGCCTCGTATGCTATCCTGAATGCTTAGTTTGCTTTACGCACGGGAGGAAGCTTGATCGTAGGTATTCTTGGCCTTGGGCATGTGGGCCTTCCCACTGCGCTCGGATTCGCCGAGAACGGTTGGAGTGTCATCGGAGCCGACCGGGATAGCGCAAAGGTTGCCCAGGTCGCCCGGGGCGAAGCCCCCTTCTTTGAGGCCGGTGTGCAAGAAACCTTGCAGCGTCACCTCAACTCAGGCTTGTTGCAGGTGACGGACAGCATCCCGTCCGCCGTGGAATCCTGCGACGTATTGTTCGTCTGCGTAGGCACTCCTCAAGGAGATGACGGAGCGGCGGACCTTTCGCAGCTTGAGGGCGTCGCCATCACCATCGCCCGCAACCTAAACGGCTACAAGCTGATTGTTGAAAAAAGCACCACTCCGGTGCGAACGGCGGAACGGCTCAAGCGGACCATCTCTCGATACGCTAACGGCAACCATGAGTTTGATGTTGCCGTTAACCCCGAGTTCCTGCAAGAAGGAACAGCCCTCCACAATTTCCTGAACCCCGATCGCGTCGTACTGGGTGTGGAGACTGAACGTGCCAGGGACCTTCTGCTGGAGCTCTATCGCCCGTTAGTTGCTCGCAGCGAACTCGCCGGAGACAACCCTGAAGACCGGCTCATAGTTACTGACCTAAACACAGCTGAACTAATTAAACACGCCTCCAACGCCTTCTTGGCCACCAAGATATCTTTCATCAATATGGTCGGCGACATTTGTGAAGCGGCCAGGGCGGACGTGAAAGAGGTAGCCAGGGGGCTGGGCATGGACCCTCGAATTGGGCCCCGCTTCCTCGGAGCTGGAGCTGGCTTCGGAGGCTACTGTCTTCCTAAAGACCTACGGGCTTTCGTCCGAATCGGCGAGTTGAACGGCGTGGACATGAGCCTGCTCAGGGCTGTAGAGAACGTCAACGATGAGCGCATCAACAAGCTCATGCACAAGGTTCATGAGGCCCTTTGGGTGGTGCAAGGCAAAACAATCGCCATTTGGGGACTCTCCTTCAAGCCTGATACCGACGACATACGTGAAGCGCCCAGCCTAAAGGTTGTCACCCGCTTGCTTGATGAAGGAGCATATCTGCGGCTCCACGATCCATTGGCCTTGGCGGAATTCCAAAAGGAGTTCCCCGAGCAGGTTGGACGACTGGAATACTACGATTCTCCGTATGAAGCAGCCGCGGGAGCAGATGCGATAGTCCTCCTGACCGAGTGGAGGGACTACCTCACGGTGGACTTGTCACAAGTGCGCGACACCATGGAAGTCCCTCTTTTGATCGACGGACGCAATCTCCTGGATCCCGCTGCTGTGAGGAGCTTGGGCTTCGAATACCACAGCATGGGCCGTCGATGAGCGTGGGCAAACGAGCCCTGGTCACAGGAGGCGCAGGCTTCCTTGGTTCCCACCTCTGCGAACGGTTGCTAGCTGAGGGCTACGAAGTGGTCTGTCTGGACAATTTGTTGACCGGCGACGCCAAGAATGTGCTGCACCTTCAAGCGGACGACCGCTTCACATTCCACAAAGCCGATGTCACCGAGCCCCTCAATGAAGATGTCACGCCGGATATCATTTTTCATCTTGCCAGCCTGGCAAGCCCCGTTCACTACTCAACCTATCCAATAGAGACCTTGAGAGTGGGGTCGCTGGGCGCAGACAACGTCCTTGAGCTAGCGCGCCGAGGGGGCGCTACAGTCGTATTTTCCTCCACGTCCGAGGTCTATGGCGATCCAGAAATCAATCCCCAGCCGGAGAGCTATTGGGGCAACGTCAACCCAGTGGGGCCCCGTAGCATGTATGACGAAGCTAAGCGGTATTCCGAAGCACTAGCTGTTGCCTTCTACCGGCACTATGGCGTGGACGTTCGATTAGCCCGAATTTTCAACACATACGGCTCCCGCATGCGGCTGGATGACGGCCGAGTGCTCCCCAATTTCATGGTCCAAGCACTCACCGGAAAGCCTCTGACGGTCTATGGGGATGGCTCTCAAACCCGCTCCCTGTGCTTTGTTGACGATTTGGTGGAAGGACTACTACGAGCGGCTCATTGGCAATCAAAGCTGACCAAGGGCCAGCCCCAAACCGGTGAGCCCCTGATAGTGAACCTGGGAAACCCTGATGAAGCGACAGTCCTGCAGCTCGCCCAGGAAATCATTGCGGTTACAGGCAGCGATAGCACAATCGACTACAAACCACTCCCTGGCGACGATCCGCAAGTAAGGTGCCCGGACATTACCCGGGCAAAAAAAATCCTAGGTTGGGAACCCAAGGTGCCTCGCAGTGAAGGACTCCGACGAGTAGTCCCGTACTTCAAAGAGGCCCTCGCCAGAGGATCGTGACTCCGTTGGTCGCCTTGGTGTGACCGCTATTCCTTTTCCTTCCTGTTGCGAATAAGAAGAGAAGCGCCCCAGCATATGCTGGGGCGCTTCTCTTCTTATTCCGTTAGGAGGCTTAGTACTCTCTAAAGCCGGTCTTCCTCTCGATACAGGTCAAGGTTCTCCAGAACGGGAAGGTCGCTCACGCTGAACAGGACAGCCTCCTCGGAATCTGACCCGTTGGCGTGCTCATGCCATGCCCAAGAGGGCAAAGCGAACGTGTCGCCCGTTCTCCAATCCATTCGCTCGCCGTTGATGATGGTTGTTCCCTGCCCTCGGTAGGCATGATAGACGGTGCTGGTTGTGTGCCGGTGAGCGCTGGTCTGCTCACCGGGCCGAAGCCTCTGAATAAAGCAAGACATACCCGGAAGGGTGTGACCTCCGTCGAGAGGGTTGGTGTATTCGAAATAGGCCCCGTCGAACGGACTGATGTCTTCCTCAGTAACGCCCAGCAGCGCGTCATAGGTGTCCTTCCACTTGTAGATGAGTGAAAGAGCGCGCTCCTCCGGAGGATTGTAGACGTTGCGAAGCAGACCTTTGCCCAGCCGGTTAGCGGTGTAGTTCTCTGGAACGATCACGGGCTGGACATTCTCATAATAGGGCTCGTGGAAGTAGGCATTCAGATACATGGTCAGTGGCACATCAAGGGCGTCAAGCCAATAGATGTTCTGGGCTTTGGGATTCGTGTGGTCATGCCACGTCATCTGGGGCGTCAATACCAGATCACCTTCTTCCATGATCACCCTCTCGCCCTCCACGACCGTGGTGGCGCCACTGCCCCGCAAGATGAACCTTATCGCCACCGCGCTGTGGCGGTGAGCGTTGGCCGTCTCACCTGGCTTGATCATCTGGATGGCTGCCGATATGGACGGTGTTGTACCGAAGAGAGGCCGCTGGATGCCAGGGTTGGCCAGAATAAGCGCTCTCCGTTCGCCCCCGGTGTTGAGGGTCTGGTCCATACGGCCAGCCTCGTCGATCAGGGGGACAACCGTATCCCACCGCCAAAGGTAGGGCACTATTGAAGGCCGGGGCTCGGCAGGCATCGGTGGCAGCTTCCAAAGCGGCGTCACATCCGCCTGAGTCACTCGGTCGTAATAGTCTTTTTCCTGGGCAGAAGCATCAGTCATTCCGGTCACCTCCAAACTCGACGGGGGACGGCCAAGTTTCAGTTCAATGCCAGAGGGTACCAGAAAAGACAAGAGAGGTTTGCGGAGCGTCCCCGACAGTGACAGGACTGCCAGAGGGCTCCCCGCTTAGCGCCACAGCGCCTCCTTTCCCGAGGTCAGTTACCATGACTCGAGAATCTCAGACGCCACACTGAGTGAGGTCAAATGGAAATAGGCGAAGGGCGCAACGGGTCAGCCGGAAGGGTGCTCGGTGTTGTGTCCCTATCCACCATCTTCGCCTTGTCTATTTGGTTTAGCACCAACGCCATTGGCCCGGCACTGGAACTGGAAAAGGGCCTATCGACCTCCCACCTGTCTTGGCTGACCATCGCTGTTCAGATGGGTTTCGTGGTGGGCACATTGGTCAGTGCCTCGCTCAATCTTGCGGACCGCCTTCGCCCCAGAGTCCTCTTCGCTGTGGCTGCCTTGGCCGGCGCAGCGCTGAACGCTACTGTGGTGCCGCTGGAGAGCTTCGGCTGGATCTTCGTCGCTCGCTTCGCCACGGGCATGGCCCTTGTCGGAGTCTATCCAACCGCAATGAAGATCGTCTCCGGCTGGTTTAGAGGAGGCCGTGGAGCGGCGCTGGGAATCATGATAGCAGCGCTGACGTTGGGATCGGGGTCCCCTCATCTTCTACGATCGTTGTTTGTCGACAACTGGGAGGTGGCTGTTTTCGGCAGCTCACTTCTCGCGGCCCTGGGTGGGCTATTGGTCCTGGGCTTCGGAGCGGACGGCCCTTTCAATGTCTCCGGGGCCCGCTTCAATCCCCGGACAATGCTCAAAATCTTCACCGAACGAGGGCAGCGGCTGACTCTGCTGGGCTACCTCGGGCACATGTGGGAGCTGTACGCCATGTGGGCCTGGATCGGGGCTTTTCTCGCTGCTGTTTACGGCGGTCGCTCATTGCTCGGGGAAGGTCTGGAACTCTCCAGCGCTCTCGCATTCGCCGTGTTCTTCTCGGGGGCCGCTGGGAGCGTGCTGGCTGGCTTCGGCGCTGACAGGTTTGGCCGCACCTTGACCACTTCCGTAGCCATGCTTATCAGCGGCGCATGCGCCCTTTTCATCGGGTTCCTACCTGTGGAATGGACCGTAGTTATCGGACTGGTGGCGTTGATCTGGGGAGCTGCCGTCATAGCCGACTCAGCTCAGTTCTCAACAGCCATCACCGAGCTTAGCGAGCCCCAATACCGGGGCACTGTGCTGACGTTTCAAACGGGCCTGGGATTCGCCTTGACCGCCTTCACCATCTGGCTTGTACCGGAGGTGGCGGACGCCTGGGGATGGGGGGTCGCCTGGGCAGTCCTGGCAATAGGACCCGCAATGGGAACATTCGCCATGTTGCGCCTGCGGACTCTTCCGGAATCTCTTCGCCTTGCAGGCGGTCAAAGGTGAGATTGAAGGGGCAACCCTACGCCAGCGATTCGGCTCCGGCAGCTGTAGCAGCGAATTGCTCTCGATAGAGTTCGGCGTAGAGACCATTCATAGCCATCAGCGAGGAGTGCGAACCGCTTTCTAACACCTTGCCGTTGTCGATGTAGAGAATAACGTCTGCTGCCAGAATGGTGGAGAGACGATGCGCGATAACCACCGTTGTACGGCCTTCTGTGAGCCCAGCCAGAGCGGCCTGCACCGCCCTCTCTGAGTGTGAGTCGAGCGACGAGGTTGCTTCGTCGAGGAGCAGGATGCGAGGGTTCTTCAGAAGCATCCGGGCAATGGCTAGCCGCTGCTTCTCCCCACCTGAGAGCCGGTAGCCCCGCTCTCCCACCACAGTGTCAAAGCTCTCCGGCAGTCTTTCAACCACCTCCAAAATGGAAGCAGCGCGGCAAGCCTCTTCCATCTCCGCCAGCGTCGCATCGGTCCTGGCGACCCTCAAGTTCGCAGCCACTGTATCGTGGAAAAGGAACGTCTCTTGGGAGACATAGCCAATTTGGCTGCGTAGAGATTCAAGTGTCACGCCGGTCAGGTCTTGGCCATCCACCAGCACCTGCCCTTCGGTGGGATCATAAAGCCTGGGAATAAGGTACGTAATCGTGGTCTTCCCCGCCCCACTGGGACCCACCAGAGCTGCCAACTGCCCCGCTTCCAAAGCAAAGCTCAGCCCATCAAGCGCCTTCCTGCCAGGCGTATATTCTAATGCGACATCCTTGAACTCGATTGCGCCCTGAGCCGGGGCCATGTCCACCGCCCCAGGAGCATCGGCAATGTCCGGCTCAAGGTCGAGATACTCGAATATCCGCTCGAAATAGGCGGCGGAGGTCACGACGTCCACATGGAGCGACATCAAATCCGCGGCAGGTCCGTACAGCATGCCCAGAAGGGCCACGAAGGCGATTACTGTACCAATCGTGAGGGAGCCTGATATTACCTGGCCGCCGCCGAACCAGTAGATGAGCGCCGGCCCTCCCGTGGTCACGAGGAAAAGCAACATGAAGTACCAGCGGCCCACCAACGCTTCCCGAATCTGAAGGTTCATCAGGTCCCAGTTCTCGCGCTGGAACCTGCCCAACACCTCTTTCTCCCGTGTAAACGTCTTGATAAGCATCAAGCCGCTGATGCCCAGGCTCTCAGCCATCAGCGAGTTCACCGATGCGCTCAGCTGTTGCCGTCTCGTTCGAAGCCGCCGACGCACCCTGCCCACAGCCAGGGTTGGAATAATGAGCCAGGGAAGGACGATGACGGAGACGATCGTGAGCCGCCAGTCCAATGCCACCATTGTCACCAGCGTAGCGACCAGGATGAACACGTTCTGCGAGATCGTCACCAGGGTCCCGGAGATGATGGTTTCGATGCCAGAGATATCGCTTGTCAGCCGCGACATCAACTCTCCGGTCCGGGCCTCAGTGTAAAAACGCAGCGATAACGATTGCAGCCGCGTGAACATTCGCAGCTTCAGGTCGTACATGATCCGCTGGCTGACGACGGTGTTGAGGTAGCTCCGAAGGACACCCACAAGACCCTGAGCGAGGGCGGCAGAAAAGAGACCCACGGCGAGCCAAAGGAGCAAAGAGCGGTCCAAACCAGCGATTGCTGAATCGATGATGCCGCGAACGAGGAGGGGAGGGCCCAAACCCAGGACCGCAGCCACAGCAACGGTCACTAGTATCAATGCCAGGCGTCGCCAGTATGGCGCCAAGAACCCAGCGATGCGCCGGACGTTCATCGTGCCCAGCGCAGTTTCTGATTTTATGGGTTCCCGCATGCCATGCCGCATATAACTAGTTTACAACGCTCGTTAGGTTGAAGGCTCCACCCGAATGGCTAGTCGCAATCCATCACAATGGCTAATGAAGCTCCGGGCGACTTGGAGGAACCTCAGCCAGGGAATTCTGCCCACCGGGGCCTTACGCTTACTGTGAGAAGTGGGTAGAATCTTCCTGATGGTTTCAGTGCCAACGGGAATAAACCCCGGCAATTGGCATCAACAAATAACGCAACCAAAGGAGAGGTCTCATGACTACGGTCCAGATCGACAAGGCCAAGGGAGGGCAAAGCGAGATCGACGAGGCCGCTTTCGCCAGGCTCCAAGGCTCCTTCAGGGGGCGTCTGCTCGCCCCATCTGACGACGGCTACGAAGAGGCACGCAAGGTGTGGAACGGACTCATTGACCGCCGACCCGGCCTGATCGCAGAGTGCACCGGCGTAGCGGACGTGATTGCTGCGGTGAACTTCGCGGCGAAGAACGACCTACTAGTGTCTGTGCGAGGCGGTGGGCACAGTTGGCCTGGCCATTCGATCGCGGACAACGCGATGATGATCGACCTCTCGCAGATGAGGGGTGTCCGCGTGGACCTCGCCAAGAAGACCGCCCGCGCCGAAGGCGGAGCTCAATTGGGCGATCTCGATCATGAGACGCAGGCATTCGGTCTTGCGACGCCAGGGGGAGTGATGTCGGAGACAGGCGTCGGCGGCCTGACGTTGGGGGGCGGCGTACAGGGTTGGCTAGTTGGGAAGTAACGACCGCCGCAGACAACCTGGTTTCCGCGGAGGTCGTTACGGCAGACGGTCGTCTCCTCACTGCGAGCGCCAGCGAGAACGAAGACCTGTTCTGGGCAATCCGAGGCGGTGGCGGCAATTTCGGGGTGGTGACCTCGTTCGAATTCCAACTCCATGAAGTTGGCCCCATAGTTCTCGCAGGGCTCGCGTTGTACTCCTGGGACCGGGTGAAGGAGATCACGTCCTTCTTCGTCGACTGGGTAAAGAAGGCGCCTGACGAATTAACCCCGGCGCTCTTCTACAACACCGCACCGCCCGCCGACTTCATTCCAGAAAGCGCTCATGGCAAGCCATTTGCGACAATTGCGCTATGCTATTGCGGCGACCTCGCGGACGGCGAGCGGCTGATCGCCGAGCTGCGAGCGCTTGGTCCAGAGGTCGACCTCATAGGCCAGATGCCCTACGTCGCATTGCAGGCCATGTTCAATCCGCTGATGCCGAAGGGCATTCTGTCCTATGCGAAGTCGGACTATTTCGATGACATCACACCGGAGGCCATCGATACTATGATCGAGTGGGGAGCGAAGAAACCGTCACCGCTTTCGCTTTCGCACCTGAACTACTATGGAGGCGCGAGCAGTCGTGTGGCGAACGACGCGACGCCATTCGCACACCGCGACGCCCAGTTCGCCTATTCCCAGGACTCCTTTTGGCAGGACCCGTCCACTTCCGATATCGACATCAAGTGGGTGCAGGACTACTGGCAGGCCATGCGCGCCCACTCGCCGCGTGGGTCCTACGTGAACTTCATGGCAGACGAGGGTGAGGACCGCGTCCGCGAGAGCTACGGCCCTAACTACGACCGCCTTGTCTCTATCAAGACCAAATACGACCCAACCAACCTTTTCCGCCTGAACCAGAACATCAAACCCAGCGGCGGTTAGGCACACCTTGTTGGGATCGCTAATGAAACCTCAACGCGGCACGATATTCCCGTGCATGTTGGCCTAGGACAAATAAAGAAGGGGCGTTCCTCGGAACGCCCCTTCTTTATTTGAGCTTGGTGCTAGCTGACTGGGCTGGAGATATCGAGCGGTGCGCCACCGAAAGCTATGTCCATCACTTGGTCGATAACGCAAGGAGGGGCACCAGAAAATCGGCGCGAGTAGAAGACCTTAGATGGATGCCGCACCGGCGGACGTATTCTGGGGAACCGTAGCACGCGAGCGGGAGGAACGGTAAGAGGAGAGTCAGTCCTGGAAAATGGCGACCCGGACCGGATTTGAACCGGTGATCTCCGCCTTGACAGGGCGGTGTGTTAAACCAGACTACACCACCGGGCCGCGAGTACTCTAATCAGGGTCGCTTGGAGAGCCAACGGCTCTCCGCTTTTAGAAGGCTCAACCAATGCCGTGATACCCTACGGTCACCTCACCGTTGACCACCAAAACCGGGGTAATTCGCTCTCCGCCGGTCAAGCCCTCCAACTCTGTGATCTTCTCTGGATAGATGCTGAGATCTATCTCATCGAAGGTGACGCCGTCTCGTTCCAAGTCGTACTTGAGGGCGTCAGAGTAGGAGCAGTCGGGCCTAGTGTAAAGTACCGTAGGCGAGGCCAAAGCCGGTGCCTCCGATCCCTGAATGTCTCCGATATTGTATCGGCCCTAACGAGCGCGCGCAATATGCCGACGCGTTATCTTTTTGTTGAAGGGGTACAGGCCCTCTGCTACACTGGCGCAGTCTGCGAGAGGGTCTTCATGGAGCTAACCAGAGCCGAAGTAATCCACATCACCGCCCTCTGCCGAGTGGCGATGACCGACGATGAGTTGGAGACCATGCGTTCCCAACTCTCGGACATCTTGGGGCACTTCGAAACGCTGCAGGAATTGGATGTCGAGGGAGTCGCACCTACCGGACATCTCGGAATGAGCCAAACGGTCCTACGGGAGGACTCTCCAAGGCCATCACTGGCTAGAGAGGACGTCTTGGCCAACGCCCCACTTCGAGAGGACAACTACTTCCGAGTACACGCAGTGCTCGACGAGTAATGCCACTCCTTACCGGCATTCCCCACTCCTAATGTCATCAGACTCACTGCACAACCTCACCGCTCACGAAGCGGCCAACCTCCTTGGCGCCCGCCAGACTTCCTCTGAAGAATTGACAAGGGCCTATTTGGACCGGATTCAGGCCGTCGAGGACGAGGTGAAGGCCTACGTAACCGTCCTGGATGCCGGGGCAATGGAGCAGGCCAGGCAAGCGGACCGGCAACTGGCCGCAGGCGAGGGCGGGCCACTCACCGGCGTACCTATGCAGCTCAAAGACAACCTCACCACAAGCGGGGTCGTCACCACCTGTTCGTCTCGTATGCTCAAGGACTTCGTACCGCCATACGACGCCACCGTCGTAGACCGTTTGCGAGGAGCAGGCGCGGTGTTTCTGGGCAAGGGGAACATGGACGAGTTCGCCATGGGTTCATCGACCGAAAACTCAGCTTTCTTTGCAACCCACAACCCCTGGGGCCTCGATAAAGTCCCCGGCGGAAGCTCCGGAGGACCAGCCGCCGCCGTCGCAGCCAGCGAGGCAACGTACTCCCTTGGCTCCGACACCGGCGGGAGCATCAGACAGCCCGCTGCTCTCTGCGGAGTAGTTGGCCTGAAGCCAACGTACGGACTTGTGAGCCGGTACGGACTGATCGCCTTCGCCTCGTCACTGGACCAAATTGGCCCCATGACCAAGGACGTCACCGACTCAGCCCTCGTCCTGAACGCGATTGCCGGCCACGACCCCATGGACTCCACCTCAGCTCCACAGCAGGCAACCGACTATACAGAAGCGTTGGTGCCGGACGTCAAAGGAATGCGACTGGGCGTTCCGAAGGAGTATTTCGTTGAGGGCATGGACCACCGGGTGACCGCTGCCGTGGAAGCGGCCATCGCCAGCCTGGAAGACATGGGCGCCAGTGTCGACCGCGAGGTGTCACTGCCAACCACTCCTTATGCTCTGGCTGTGTACTACATCATCGCCCCGTCTGAAGCATCGGCAAACCTCGCCAGATACGACGGCGTGAAGTTCGGTTACCGTGCCGAAGACACTCAAGACATCTGGGAGGCCATGGAGCACACCCGCCAACAGGGATTCGGGGCAGAGGTCAAGCGGCGGATCATGCTGGGCACCTATGCCCTTTCGGCAGGCTACTACGACGCCTACTACCTTCGGGCCCAGAAAGTGCGCACACTTATCAGCCAAGAATTCGAGCAGGTCTTCGAACGTTACGACGCCCTTCTTGCCCCCACCTCGCCAAGCGTAGCCTTCGGTCTTGGCGAGAAAATGGACGACCCCATGCAGATGTACCTGAGCGATGTCTGCACCATCCCGGCCAACATCGCTGGGATACCGGGGATATCCGTCCCCTGTGGCTTTGTTGATGGCCTGCCAGTGGGACTTCAAGTCCTGGGGCCACACTTTGGGGAACAGGCGCTATTCCGAGTTGCCTACGCCTACGAACAAGCCCATGAATGGCACTCAATGCGTCCGAACCTCTAGGGACTGCAGGTCTCGCTGAGCGTCAGATCATTCCGCCCCACTCCCCACGTAGAACCCTCCTCTGAACCTCCCCTCAACCCTGGACCCAAAGGAAGCCCTTCTTGCCGCAATAGAGCGGGCAGAAGCGGCCTTGCGGGCCCCGGAACTAACAATGATGGTGTCTTAGAAAATCGACCAGCATAGCTCTGCCCTCCGCTTGCCGCCCAAGCTCCATATTACCGTCTTGAGCGAAGCGAAAGACCCTGTTCCTTCTTCCCGAGCGATGCTTCCCCTACGGACGCCTGATCAACGGGCTGCCCTCACAACGTCGCCTACCTTAGCCCCCAGCGCTCCGGCAGCACTTCCCCCAGAGATCGCAATCTCGACGTAGCCGCTGCTCCCCTTTAGAGCGAGCAGACCAACACCAGCTTGGAAAGTTGGCGCCAGCCCATGAATGATGGCTCCCGCCACTAAGACCTGGACATCTGGAGGCACGAGAGCATTGGGGATGGTCGAGACCAGATTGCCAAAGTGGTCCACCCGAACGATCCGACCCTCAATGGTGTCCCCGTCCCATCCTGGAACAGGAATATTTAGACACACGATTCTATCGATGGGCTCTCCCAGTTCAGCAAGGCCGACCCCATTCGAGATATGAGCAGCAACTGGCGTGAAGATATCCCTGCCATGAAAGGTAGGACTTACTGGTTTCCGCCAGAAAGCTTCCTTAGTCAGCTGTATCACGCGCCAACTATCAGGGACATCCACCTCTACGGGATCAAGAAACGGGGTCTCAGCGGCAATTCTCGAAAGAACGCCCGCGTCCCTCAGCAGAAACGTCAGCAGTCCATTGTCGGGCAGGACGAAGACCTGCCCCTCCGTCTGCACCGCCAGCGCCCTTCGCTTTGTGCCCACGCCTGGGTCCACCACGACGACGTGAATCGTGCCTGTGGGGAAGAACGGGGCGAAGTTAGCCAGGACAAAGGCCCCGTGAACGACGTCCAACGGTTCGACCGCGTGGCTCACATCGACCAGCAAGGCATCGGGATTGATCCCTAGCGCAACGCCCTTCATAGCCCCTACATAGGGGTCGGCATAGCCAAAGTCGGTGGTGAATGTAATGGTTGAAACTGTCATAGGGCGATCTCGCATTAAGTCTTTTAGGACACTACAGGATGGCTGCGCCCTCTGCAGCACTCGGCCAACTGCCTTCCCTTGCACCATCCAGATGGGGCCAACCGGCCCCTGCATGTATTATTATTCCAGAGACTGGATCGCTATGTCGTCAAGGAGGGGCAATTGGAACCCGAAATGATTGTGGACTACGTTTGCTACACCGGGGAGAACCCCCTGTGGCACCCTATCGAGAAACTCCTGTACTGGATTGACACTAGAGCCCAACTCTACTGGTTCGACCCATCGACCGGTGAACATGCGTCCTACGACATGGATCAACGCCACGGAGGGTTTACCATCCAGCCGGATGGATCGCTCCTGCTCTTCCGGGAGAACGGCAACGTCGCGCTTTGGCGTGACGGCGAAGTCATTGAAACGATTATTGAGGAAATCCCGGAAGAACGGGGCGCACGGTTCAACGATGTCATCGCCGACCCAGAGGGTCGAGTCTTCTGTGGCATGCTCCCCGCGGAAGGAAGCAGTAAGCCGGGTGGCCTATACCGGCTGGACCCCGACAGGACCAGCACCCGTGTGGTCGATGACATTCAATTGACCAATGGTCTGGCCTTTACCCCCGATCACACCGGCCTCTATTACACGGACACAAAGGTCAACCGCATCTACTTCTTCGACTATGACCGGGCAACTGGCGCCCTTTCCAACCAGCGAATCTTTTCGGAAACCGTCCCTGAAAAAGATGGTATGCCAGATGGCATGACGGTCGATTCAGAAGGGTACGTCTGGTCGGCGCGGGTAGGAACGTCCTGCCTTATTCGCTACGCCCCAGACGGAAGCGAGGAGCGGCGGGTGGACTTTCCAACGCCTCAGGTAACCAGCCTCATTTTTGGGGGAGATGACCTAACGGACATCTACGTGACCACGCGCGGCGGCCACGACAAGGAGCCTCGGGACAACTTCGCCGGAGCCCTCTTCCAGATCAACCTGGGCATCAAGGGCCTACCAGAGTTCTACTCTCGTATCTCCGTATAGGTAAGAGTTCCGCTTTTCGTTGACACTTCACAGGCGGGCATGATGCAAGGTTCCCCCGCCTGTGGGAACCATTCCCTGTCCCTTTGGCGGCTCCAATCTCGCCGACATGGGAAACCCAACCTGCCGAGTCGGGGTGCAGGGGCAATGTGCCCCGCCGGGGTTACAGGGGTGTCCCCTGATCAAAAAACGTTCGTGGGTGGGAAAGCAGCGTCAGCCCTCAAGACCGTCTGATCACTAGGCATTCGTGACCATGACCGAACGCTCGGGCGTGTCTGAGACCCGCCCCTACGAGTCTTGAGGCTATACGCCTGCCGTCGTGGTCACGAGCAGCGCCCCGCCGATAACGAAGGCAGCACCTACAAAAGTCCCAGCCGTAATCTTCTCTGCGCGGCGCAGAAGAAGGAAGCTAAGCAACAGAGTGAAGATCGGCACCCCTCCGGCGAGAATTGGTGCAACGATAACCACAGAGACCTCCTTCAGCGCGCTGAACACAAGCACGAAGGCCACCGTCGAGATCGTTCCGCCAAGGAGAGAAATGGCGTAGCCACGCCGCTTCTCCTTGAGATCCAGGTAGACATCCCTGGAGAACAGCCCCCAGTTAGCAACGAGCGCAATCGCTTGGGCAATCGCAAGCACCACGAGCGGCGACAACGTCTCCACAGTGGCGCTTGTCAGGACCTGGGCGCCTCCGAAGGATGCCGCAGCACCTAGCGCTGCGGCGATTCCAGCCAGATAGGCGACCCTTGTGCGCTTCTGCATTAGCGCCCTGCCCTGCTCATGACAATCAGGCCGAACGTCGACATAGACACCCCGACGACCTGTGTCCAGCCGATTTGGTCGTCCAGAAAGAAGAAGGCGAGGAGAAGCGCCCAAATGGGAATCGTGCCCATCATGGGCCCGGTCAGCGAGAGGCCAATCAGCCGAAGGCCCATGATCATGAGGTAGCGCCCAATAATGAACCACACCAACGCGATACCGGCGATACTCACCCATCCCCAGCCATCGATGCCGGCGAATGATTCGCGGAAGCCTACGGCGATCAGAATAGCCACGATGAAACCTGTGATGGAGGACCAGGCCGTAACAGAGCCCTGGCGAAGGTCTCGCGAAGCCAAACGCAGGTAGTAATTGGTGAATGCGAAGGCCACAGCACTAGCCACGGCCAGACCAACTCCAAGCATAGGCATCCTGTAGGGGTTTCTACGAACGGGGGCGAGAGACTCAAGAATGAGCCGTCGCTCCGGTGGACTCGTCCATCAGTGAGGACGATAATAACGGTCGCACAACGGCCACATATTAGCAGGTCACGGAGAAGCATTGGCCGGTCAGGGACGCAAGCGACGCCTCAAATTAGATTCGTCCCTATTGTTCATGCTGACGATACTAATCGGCCTGGCGATAGCCGCTTTCGTCCTCCACGGCTGGTCCGGCCTCGGCGATGGCGCCGTGGAAGGGGCCAGCACCCTGGTAAGGATTGGCCCCCTGGTTGTCCTGGGCATCACAATGGCGGGCATGATCCAGGTCCTTGTACCACCCTCATTTGTAAGCAAATGGATGGGAGAGGAGTCTGGGTTCGTCGGTGTTCTCATAGGATTTGGGGCAGGAATCATCACGCCCGGCGGCCCCTATGTGTCCTTTCCCATAGCGGCGTCTCTGTTCCGAAGCGGAGCTAGCATAGCGCCCATGGCCGCCTTTCTGACGGCCAAGAACCTGTTCCCACTGGAACGCTCCTTGGTCTATGAGATTCCCTTTATGGGCACCAACTTCTTCCTGGCCAGGGTCATCGCCAGCTTATTGCTCCCTCTTTTTGCGGCCTTCGCGATTCCTCTACTAATGCGCCTCATAAGCGGACACGTCCGGCTGTCACGAAATGAGTGATACGCCCCCAAGCCAGAGAGGAGCAGACCACGGCTCCTCTCCAAAATCGACCGTGGCCCGTTAGATGGACATATCGGCGCTATTGATGATGGCCGGCCTGCTGGCAGTTACGTCAGCGCTGGCGTTCCGTGTACATGGTTTCCAGGGGGTTCGCGAGGGGTTCCTGAGGGGAATGCGAACCCTGCGCATGGTTGCGCCGATGCTGTTGACAGGGCTGGCGCTGGCGGGATTCATCAACGTGGTGGTGTCCCCGGACCTGATCAGCCAATGGATGGGATCAAACTCCGGAATCGTGGGCATCTTGATCGGCAGTGGAGCGGGAGCCCTGATCCCAGGTGGACCGTACGTCTCCCTTCCTATCGCAGCGTCCATCTTCGACAAAGGTGCAGGTGTCGGCCCTATTGCTGCCTTCTTGACTGCCTGGGGCGCCATTCCCATCAGCAGGTCAATCGTCTGGGAACTCCCCTTTCTTGGCGGGTCGTTTACCCTCGTGCGCTACATAGTGAACTTAGCGTTTCCACTCGTCGCAGGGTTTCTTACTCCACCTATTTACAACTTTCTTAGCTGACCTCGTCGATCTGTGGTCTGCACTCTTATCGGGCCAGTGCCGACCGCAATGCAGGCTCAAGATCGCTATGTGCGAAGGCAAATCCAGAAGCCACAAGCTTCGCTGGAAGCATGCGAGCGCTTGTGAGTGCAAGGTCATTGGCCTTCTCGCGGCCCAAAGCCAGCTTCAGCACGAGCTCCGGAACCCGCATTAGAGTAGGGCGCCTCAGCACTTTCCCCAAGGTCCTTGTGAACTCCCCGTTTGTGACGGGGTTAGGCGATGACACATTGACTGGCCCGGTTAATTCCACAGTATTCAGGGCGTGTTCAATTGCGCCTATGGTGTCTTCCAGCGAAACCCAGCTCATATAGGAGCGGCCATCCCCAAGAGTTCCACCGACCCCGAGCTTGAAAGGCGTTAGGAGCTTTGCCAGCAGTCCACCATCGGTGGACAGCACCAATCCCGTCCGGAGGTTGACTACCCTGATTCCCCGCTGGACCGCGGGCTCTGTGGCTTCCTCCCAGCGGCGGCAAACTTCCGCCAAGAAACCATTCCCTGGCCCGCTTTCCTCGGTGAGCATGTGGTCCCCACGATCCCCGTAGTAACCGGAGGCGGAGGCCACAATGAGAGTGCTAGGAGGGCGTTCAAGGGAGGCGATTGAAGTGCTGATAAGACGGGTTCCGTTGACCCGGCTATTGAGAATGCTGGCCTTCTTCTTAGCGGTCCACCGGCCCCGGTCAATGGGATCACCCGCAAGATGGACAACCGCATGAATACCCGCTAGGTCACTGGGATTCATGGCCCCGGTTTCAGGATTCCAATGGACGACGGGCTCCCCCAGCCTACCGGTGGAGCGCACCAACCTGGCTACCGTGTGTCCAGCGTCTGTCAGACGTTCGACAACCCTTGAGCCGATTAAGCCTGAGGCACCGCTAACGAGAACTATCAATGGGTGCGGCTCCCCAATAAACGATTTTTCCGACAAGAAAGCGCGTTATTTCAAACAAGGCCCGACATAGCCAAGATGGCAATCGTAGGCAAGCTGAACCCCATGATGAACAGGATCGCAGATCCTGTCCTTTCAGGGCCTTCCTTAATGCCCGTTCTCTCCCGTCCCATTATAGGCCAGGTGTAAAAGCGCAGCACGAGCTTCCGGTAAGATTCAGGTGAGTCTTCGCACACCTGAGGCCGGGGCCGGGCACGGGTGCTAGAATGGTCACCGCTCGGCCCTTGGTGAGTGGCGCGCTAGTAGCGGGAGTCAGCAGCCGCTGGCCAGAAGCCACAGGGTTCGGAAGCTCCGGCAACAATCATGGACCGCCTCTGCCACAGCCTTATGGGCAAGCAGTGGAATGTTCTCGTTCAGGTGGAATCTATGCTCATTGATATGCACTGCCATTCAATATCGTCAGAAGACGCTCGAGCCACTGTCGAGCAGTACCTGAAATGGATCGGCGTGCTGCGAGGGAAGGGATACACAATCGATGGGATAGTCCTGACAGAACATCGCAAATTCGATATTGAAGCCGACTACGCTGAGCTATCTGAGCATTACGGTGTCTTGGTGATGAAGGGTTCGGAACTGGACACAAACATGGGCCATTGCCTCATCTACGGCGTCAATGACGCACTCCGGGAGCGTATCGATTTCGGGGATGTCAGGCTAGACTTGCACAAAGTTCTGGAGGCAGCCCGGGACTGTGGCGCTGTCGCAGTACCCGCTCACCCTGGCCGCGTCATGGTCGGCCTATTCGACCACATGGAGCGTGCAGGGATGGTGAATCCTGATGTCTGGGTGGTGGAGCGAGTCAACGGCGGCAGCCGGACCGAAGAAAACGCGCGAGCGGCTTCCGTAGCCGACCAGAGCGGTCTCCTGGGCATCGGGGGTAGCGATGCCCATTTCGTGAGTTCGATTGGCGCCTGTCTGACCGAGTTCCCCACCAGCATCACCAACGAGGCTGGCTTAGTGGACGCACTGAATAAGCGTGACTTCCGCCCCGTTCTTCTCGAACAAACCCTGGAGACGTATTCATAGGCCTGCCGGCCACCCTCATGACCTCGTTACCGAACTTTGACCACACGCTCCTCGGCACTGATTTCGACCTAGGACGTGTCGAAATCACGCGGCAGATGTTGGACAAGTACTGCGAGGCCGTCGGTGATGCGGAGGCCGCTGCCACAGACGTGGCCCCGATCACGCTACCGACCATCCTGATTGCTCCTAGCGAGTTCCCCAGCATTGGGTTAAAGCACTCAGGGTCCCATGTGCTGGCAACCTGGCAACTTGAGTCCCGCCAACCCATTTACGTAGATGACACCATCGCCATTTCCATGCGCCTAGAGGATGTATATGCCAAGACAGGTCGTAGCGGCACAATGGTATTCGTGGTTTGGAGCGTGAACTTCTCCAACCAGCATGGTGAGACGGTTGCCCTCGGTCGCAAGAGCTTCATCACCCGGCCAGTGGCAGATTGATGAAAACCACGGTTCATTACTTTGAGGAAGTCGAACTGGGAGACGAGGTACCAGCGTTGGAACGGCGGGCCACCCCTGAAGCCGTTCGCCTCTTCGTAGAAATAGCGCGGCGCAAGAACGTTAAGCTTTTCACAGAGTCGGAGGCAGCCCGGAAGGTAGGCTCTTCAAAGCCTATAGTGCCGGGGGACTTGGTTATGGCATACATCGCTCAGGCCCTCCAGAAGTGGGCGCCGGAAGCCACAATCGAGGTCTTGGATGTCATTTTTCGTCAGCCCATGTCCCAAATGGAGCCCCTACACGCCGGGGGCCTCGTCACGGATCTGGGGGACCCCTCAGACGGTCGCGTCACCTGCGACGTTTTCGTCATAGGTGAACAAGGAGATCGCCTCGTGCTTGGCACAGCCCAGCTAACCATGCCGTCTAAGGAATCGGCTCCAAACCCCTAAAGATAGACGAGTACGGTCGGGACTTTACCGGCCAAAGCCGACCTACGCTCCACCTCTCTTTACTTATGCCCCTGCCCCCCCTAGGCACGGGCATCAACTTCTTCTCAAGCTTTTCGCTCCCAAACACCTGACACTCCAGCGCTGTCGACGTTGTAACTATTGAGCGCAGGAGAATAAAGTGAAATGTGGGCAACCTCAGACCCAATATCCACAACTCTGGCAGGCCAAGCCTTAGGCATGACTGCCGCCAGGAAAATGGTGTCCCTCCGCGAACGAACTAGCGGGCGCGAGCGAGAAGCAGGCCGCCCTAGCAGCACTCTACGAAACCCACTTTGGGCGGGTGAGTCGTTACATCTCCGTACGGATCGGGGACTTCTCAGAGGCTGAGGATCTCGCCAGCGAGGTCTTCATCAGAGCCGTCAGAGCTGCCGACACCTACCGTGACCGGGGGGCGCCTCTGGAGGCCTGGGTATTCAAGATCGCCCACAACATTGTCGTTGACCATCTACGGAAAAAGAGCCGCCGCCCTGCCTCCCATCCCATCGACGAAGCGTTCTCACTGGCCGGGCCTCAAGACCCCCAGAAAGAAGTTGAAAAGAAACAGGAAGCTGAGTTCCTTCACAGGGCGCTCAAGCATCTCAGCGAGGCCCATCAGCAGGTACTGGCGCTGCGTTTCGGGGCCGAGATGACTTCCGAGGAGGCCGCCCAAGTGTTAGGGAAAAAGCCTGGCGCCGTTCGAGAGATGCAAAGCGCAGCCATTAAGAAGCTGCGCCAAGTCATTGGCGTCACCGCGGGAGCACAGGCGTAAAGCCATGTCTGACAACTTCAATAACATCCTAGACGAGTGCATCAACAGGATCGCAGCCGGCGATTCCGTGGAAGACTGCCTGTCGCGCTACCCGGACCTTGCCGCCGAGCTTGAGCCTGAGTTGCGCACCATCTTGCGGCTGCGCGATGTGTCCGCGACCGTACCCAGTCAGGCCGCCAAGAATCTGGGCCGCATGCGGCTCCAGCAGGAGCTTAGGGCGCAGCAGGACAGGGAACTAGCCAAGAGCCGACAGTCGTGGCTAAGGGGATTCCTAGGAAGCCGGCCGCGATGGGCCACGGCGGCCTTGGCCCTGGTACTGACCATGGCGGTGGGTACCAGCGGAGCATTGGCTGCATCCTCAGACGCCAATCCGGGCGACGTCTTCTATCCCGTGAAGCGGACGAAGGAACAAGTCCAACTAGCCTTCGAATTCTCCCCAAAGGACAAGGCTCAGCTACATCTCGTATTAGCTGACCGGCGAGCGCAGGAGATGGAACGGGTTGCCGAAAAGGGCAACGTAGCCCACCTTGAGCCTCTACAGCGAGATATGCAGCGCAATCTGGAAGCCGTTACAGCCATCGTTTCAGCACTTGAAGATCTCGATTCTGTCGCTGATTTGAACGCCAGGCTTGAGTCCAATGCTTCGGCAACTCTGGCGGACCTGCAGATCGCTTTGAGCAGGGCGCCGGAGTCAGTTCAAAAGGAGGTCGCCTCAGTGTTGGCGGCGTCCGGAATCGCATTCAGTGAGGCCGTAGAAGCCGTGGGCGCAAGAGCCCCCGCCCCAAGCCAGTCCAGCGAACCCGGCCTGCTTGAGATTCGCGTTTCCATTCCCCCGCCCTCAGGGGTTGAACACGCCTACGTCGAGATGGCAGGCATCCAAGCCTTTCGCGTGCATCAACGGGGTGGACAGTGGATTGACATAAGCACCGAAACGCACATCTTCGACCTTGTTGACGTTGCAGAAGTGCAGCGCATCTTGGCGGAACAGAAAGTCCCTCCCGGCCCCTATTCTCAAGTGCGCTTCCGCGTTACTGGAGCGACGGTGATTGCCAACGGGATGGAGCATGAGATTCAAGCCCCATCAGGTCAGATCACGCTCAGGCGGCCTTTCAAAGTGGAGCCGGGCAAGACCACGACCATCCTCTTAGATTTCGATGGGGCACGGACCCTTCAGCAAACCGCTCAGGACCAATTCGTCCTCGATCCTCAGGTCGGAGTGCAAGCCCTGGAGCCTGAGCACCAGAACCGCCTGCTCGCTCAGGAAATCCGCAAGCTGGAGCAGAAAGCTAGAAACGAGGGGCAGTCTGCGGCCGCTGAGCGTCCTCTGCCCAAGATCGCTGTGGAAGGCGTCGTGGAGAAAATGGAAGGCGACAAGATATTCATCGGCGGGAAACCGATACAGCTCCCGCCTGGCGTGGCTTCTTCCGGCGAAGTTTCACCCGGGCAAGACATTCGCATCGAGGCTGAGATTCAGAGGGACGGCTCGCTGGAGATTAGCCGTGTGGCGCCTGCTCCCCCTCCTAGACAGCCCGTGCCAACTTCAAGGCCACAAGGCCGGCCATCAACTCCTGGCGCGGGAAGCAGGCCAGGCGATCAACCAAGGGAAGGCAACGCTCCTTCATCCAGACCGGATCAGCCTGGAGCCAACGTGGTTCGCTTCTCAGGCACAGTCCGCTCGATGGACGCCCAGGTTTGGGTCATTGGCAACCGGGAGGTCCGCATCACAGACCTGAGCAGCATTGAGGGCGAGCCAGTAGTCGGGTCTTCGGTATCGGTGGAGGGTGTCATCCGATCCGGCCGGATAATTGCATCACGCATTGTGAAGCAGGAGACCGCTTCCGATCCAAAGGAGCCGAACCCTTCAACTCCTGAGCCACAATCACTGGCCCCTGAGCCTGAAGCTCCCCCACATACAATGGAGCGAACAAATCACCAGGAGGCCGCAAGCACGCAAAGCAATGAACGCCATCGGGCGGGCGACAAAGGGGCCAGCGCCGCGGGGGAAAAGAAACAGAGCAAGCAGGCGCAGACCAGATTCCAAGGAAGAGGACCGGACACCCCTACATCGCCTGAACCCATCGCCGCGTAGCAGCTCCGTCTCCGAAACCGCTATCACCAAGCCCCTCAGACGCATTGAATCCTACGGGGCTGTAGCTTGCCCCGCTGTCTGATTTTCTTGACAGTACCCAGGCCCCATTATAGTATCGGCTAGGCACGTGGAGCCGACTTCGACGCCTCGCGCCATATTGCGAAACCGTTCGCCTGGGGGGGAGTATGGGTCTCTTCGACGAAGAGGCAGTCAAGGCCGTTACCGAGAAGCGGAAAGACTGGGAAAAGAACGAACTCAATAATGTGCTGGAGCGGGCTCCCGAACGGCTGGACAACTTCCAAACCGTCTCCGGGATTCCCATTGAGCGCATATACACACCCGAACACGTCAAGGACCTGGACTACGAGACCGACCTCGGGTTTCCAGGATCCTACCCCTACACCCGCGGCGTTTACCCAACCATGTACCGCGGGCGGCTATGGACCAGGCGTCAAATTGCAGGGTTCGGCACCGCCAGGTCAACCAACGAGCGGTACAAGTTCCTCATGGCCCACGGCCAGTCTGGCCTGAGCACCGACTTCGATCATCCCACGCTCACCGGCTACGACTCAGATCACATCCTCGCTGAGGGCGAAGTAGGGCGTTTGGGCGTCGCCATCGACACGCTGGCCGACATGGAAGACCTCTATGACGGCATCAACCTGGAAAAGGTCAGCGTCTCACTGACCATCAACCACCCAGCCATCATCCTATTGAGCATGTTCCTTGCCTACGCAGAGTCCGTTGGAGTCCCATGGGAAACCCTGCGCGGCACCGTCCAAAACGACGCCCTAAAAGAGTTCCACGGCCAGAAGACCTTTGCCTTGCCCCCTCGCCCTGCCTACAAGGTGACGATGGACTTGGTGGAGTTCTGCACCCGGCACGTGCCCGGCTGGAACACCATCTCCATCTCTGGATACCACACCCGCGAAGCGGGCTCTGACGCTGCCCAGGAAGTGGCCTTCACCATTGCTCAGGGCATGTCCTACGTCGAGGGCGGCTTGGCCCGGGGCTTGACCATTGATGAGTTTGGCCCTCGCTTGTCGTTCTTCTTCGGCTGCCACAATGACTTCTTTGAAGAGGCGTCCAAGTTCCGAGCGGCACGACGGATGTGGGCACGCATCACCAAGGAGCGGTACGGAGCAACCAACCCTCAGGCCATGCTGATGCGCTTCCACACCCAGACCCTAGGCTCTACCCTCGTGCGGCAGAACCCCAAAAACAACATCGTCCGTGGCGCCATCCAGGCCATGGCGGGAGCACTCGGAGGCACGCAGTCGCTTCACGTCAGCGGCTACGACGAGGCGTACGACATCCCATCAGAAGATGCGATGCGCATGTCTCTTAGCACTCAGCTCATCGTGGCGACGGAGTCCGGTGTGACCAACACCATCGATCCCCTCGCTGGCTCCTACTTCGTGGAAACAATGACCAACGAGATCGAAGAGCGAGCCTGGGCCTACCTGCACAAGCTGGAGGATATGGGAGGCGGAAACATCCTTGATGGGATGTTCGCAGGCATTGAGTCTGGCTACATCGAAAGCGAAATCTCCCGCGCCGCCTACACCTACCAGCGGCGAATCGAGAGCAACGAATACACGGTGGTTGGCGTCAACGACTTCATCTCAGAGGACTCGCAACCACTTGAGTTGTACGAACACGATGAGAAGGAAGAACAGCGCCAACTGGACAGACTGGAGCACGTGAAGGTCACCCGCAACGCAGACATGACCAATCGAGCGTTGGATGAACTTCAGAAGGCGGCCAAAGCTGACGACAACCTAGTCCCTCCCGTTCTCGCTGCTGTGCGTGCGTACGCCACAGAGGGAGAGATTATGGCAGCGCTGCAGAGTGTGTATGGGGAGCACACCGACCCCGCCATCTTCTAGACCCATCACCCTTTTTCAAGCCTAATCCAGAGCAAAAGACCAACCCTATGACCACCATGCAAGATACCGCTCGCATTCTCCTTGCCAAGATAGGCCTGGACGGGCACGATCGCGGGGTCAAGGTCCTGGCCAATGCCCTGCGCGACGCAGGGATGGAGGTCATCTACCTTGGCATGCGCATTCCTCCCGAGCAGATTGCTGTTGCCGCCTTGGAAGAGAATGTAGACGCTATTGGCATCAGCCTGCTCTCCGGAGCCCACATGCGCCTCATTCCCAAAGTGGTCAAGGCCTTGGAAGATCAGGGAATCCTTGGGCAGCCCCTGCTGCTGGTCGGGGGCACGATCCCCGATGACGACATAGAGCCCCTGAAGAAAATAGGCGTGGACGGCATATTTCCCGTGGGAAGTCCGCTTCAGGCCATCGTGGACTTCATCAAGGAAAACCGCCGCTCCCGGAGTTAGCTGCGCTTATGGACTGGCCCACCCGTTACGACAACTCATATGTACCGCCTGTCGACCAGCCCTATTGGTTCCCGGAATTGGAAACCATGGATCCCGAGAAGCGATTGGGGATCATCATGGAGAAGATCCAGGCGCAGTTGTCATGGGCGTACGCCCACTCGGGCATGTACCAACGCAAGTGGAAGGACGCAGGCCTGGAGCCTGGGGACATCAAAACCCTTGATGATTTCCATACCGTACCTATCATCACAAAGCATGACATCCGGGAAGATCAGGCCAACTACCCCCCGGCGGGCACCAACAATTGCGTAGAACCATCTGAGATTGGGCGCATACACGGGTCATCTGGCACCACAGGAACTCCCACGGTCCTTGCGATTGGCAAGGGAGACTGGAATCGCATCGCCAATGCGCACGCACGGGTGATGTGGGGCATGGGCGTCCGTCCTAGTGACACTGTTTTCGTGGCTGCGCCGTTCAGCCTCTACCTCGGCGCGTGGGGGGCTCTGGCTGGTGGCGAGCGCTTAGGCGCGCAGTGCTTCCCCTTCGGCGCCGGAAGCCCTGGCCAGACCCGCATGGCTGTTCGATGGCTCAAGGCAACCAAGCCTACGGTCTTTTATGGAACGCCTTCCTTTGCCCTCTATCTGGCTGAAACCGCTAAGAACGACGGCGTCGACCCGAAGGAATTCGGACTCAATCTCCTGTTCTTTTCCGGGGAGCCTGGCGCAAGCATCCCTGGTACCCGGCGGGTGCTGGAAGAAACCTATGGCGCAAGGATCGTTGATAGCGGCTCTACTGGCGAGATGAGCCCCTGGATGTCCAACGCCGGCTGCACTGCCGATACAGGCATGCATCTCTGGCAGGACATCGTCTACGCAGAAGTTGTCGATCCAACCTCTTACGCAATGGTTCCATACGGGGAGGAGGGCGCGCCGGTCTACACGCACCTTGACCGCACGTCCCAGCCCATGATCCGCTTCCTGGCGGGAGACTTAGCGCGCTGGACGGATGATGAATGCCCCTGCGGACGCACGTATCCCCTGTTGCCAGGCGGTGTGTACGGGCGTATAGACGACATGGTGGTTATTCGAGGTGAGAACGTTTACCCTAGTGCTGTTGAGAATGTTGTGCGTCAGGCACAAGGCTTCTCCGGTGAGTTCCGCATGATCGTCAGCCGTGAGCGCGCCATGGACGAGCTGTTGGTTCAGGCTGAATATGGAACTGATGTTGACTCAGGAAACTCCAGCGGTCTCCTCGAGTTGAAGACGCGATTGGCTCAACAACTTCAAGCCACGCTTGGAATCCGGGCTGAAGTTGAGCTAAAGGCGCCCGGGGAGTTGGAACGCACGCAATTCAAAGCGCGCAGAGTAATCGACCAGCGCAACCTCCTTGGAACCTAGATAAAGACGTTCAGCCTGGCGCCCTGCTGGGCATCGCTGCCTGGGTGGTGACATGACGACAGTATTGATTGTTGACGACGAACCAGCAATTCTTGAGCTGCTTCAGGCCTGCTGTGAGGGCGCGGGCTACCGCACCATCTCCTCAACCAACGGGCGTGAAGCCCTTCGGCTCTTTTTCCAACACCACCCCGAACTGGTCATCGCCGACATCCGCATGCCTGAGATGAACGGGTTCGAACTTGTCGGCCGCATACGAGAAGTTTCCGAAGTGCCCATAATCATCCTCAGTGCCCTAGGGCGTGAGGACGAAAAGGTCCAAGGCCTGCAGCTTGGCGCGGACGACTTCCTAGTAAAGCCCATAGGCGTTAAGGAAATGACCGCAAGGATTGAAGCGACCTTACGCCGGGCCCAACTTCCGCCCAGCGAGTCCAAAGGCGTCTATACAGACGGAGTCTTGACCATCCACCTGGACCGGCAAGAAGTCTTCCTGCGCGAAAAAAAGGTCGACCTTACTCCCAAGGAGTTGCGGCTTCTCGCCTTCTTGACCCAGCAGGCCGGAAGAGTCGTTTCGGTAAAAGAGTTGCTCCAAGAAGTCTGGGGCTCACCGCACCACTCGGAAGAGGTGGTGAAGTGGCACATTTCCAGCCTCCGCCGCAAGATCGAATTCACCCCCCGCCATCCCAAGATCATCACCACCGTCTGGGGCTCGGGTTATCGCTATGATCGCCCTTCTCAAGCAGACCTCGAGCAGTCCTAGCTCTTTCCCTGCCTGCTCCCCATGCCTGTCGCTGCCCTCACTGACCCGACCGACCGGTTCCAAATCGTGCCACCGCCGCGAAATGGCAGGGCCGCTTGACGCTCGATGCCTGGGCAGAAGCCTCTCTTCACGGTTATCATAGAGTTACACCTACCGCATCGAGGCGAACGCAACAAGCATGGCAAAACGTGACTATTACGAAGTATTAGGCAGCGATCGAGGCACTGACGAGGCCGAGCTGAAACGTGCCTATCGCCGCCTCGCGATGCAGCACCACCCTGATCGCAACCCTGACGACCCGGAGGCCGCCGACCGTATGAAAGAGGTCAATGAAGCCTACGCAGTCCTCAGTGACCCTCAGAAACGGCAGATCTACGACACCTACGGGCATAACGGCCTTCAGCAAAGCTTCAGCCAAGAGGACCTTTTCAGCGGCATCGACTTCTCATCGCTGTTCTCTGACCTTGGCCTGCGGGACTTGCTCGGCGGCGGCATCTTCGGAGGCCTTTTCGGGGGTGGCGGAGGCAGGCAGAGGGCGCGGAAGGGCGCCGACCTGCGCTACGACCTGGAAGTCACCCTAGAACAGGTGGCGACTGGAATCGAGGAGACCATCGAAGTCACGTTTCAGGAGGAGTGTGCTTCCTGCCGCGGTGTTGGCGCTGAGAATGGCGGATTGGCCGATTGCCAGCGGTGTCGAGGCCAGGGGCAAGTAGTCCAAAATCAACAAGCTGGCTCAATGGTGTTCCGGCAAGTAACCACCTGCCCTTCCTGCAGGGGGCGCGGACAAACTATCACGAAAGCCTGCAAGGAATGCCACGGGGCTGGACTCAAGGAGCGGACCAAGGAACTCACCGTTGAAATCCCTCATGGGGCGGACACGGGTAACGCCGTTCGCGTTACCGGGGAGGGAGCGCTTGGACCCGCAGGACCCGGCGATCTCTTTGTGGTCCTTCATGTGCTCCCCCATGAAGTCTTTCAGCGTGAAGAAAACGACCTCATTATCGTTCAGGAAATCGACTTCGCAACGGCGGCCCTAGGCGGCGCCATCAGCGTTCCCGGTCTGGACGGAGAGCAAAGTCTGACCATTGCTGAGGGGACACAAGCGAGCAGCACCTATAAGATAGCGGGCGGAGGCATGCCTCATCTCCACGGCTCCGGTCACGGAGACGAGTATGTCGTCATCAAGGTTGTTACGCCCACAGAACTAAGCGAAGAAGAGCGCGAGTTGTTCCAACGACTAGCAGAGATTCGTCGGCCGGAAGTCAACGGAAGAAACACCGCAGAGGAATAGAGGGACGGGTGTCCACCGTTTCTTAAGACGAGGAGTAGCAGATGGAAGACAAAATAAAGACCGCCCTGGAACGAGCTATGGAACGGGCTGACGCCCTAGGGGATGCGACGCCAGAGGACCTGAGGCGCCTGGATCAGGTGCCGGTGGGAAACTCCATTGCAGGCAGGTACATGCGCAGAGAGGTCAGCGATCTGCAAGCTGAGGTGGATCGTTCCGACGCTAGCGACAGGGCGTATGTTCAGGAAGGAATCGCGGGCACTTTGGTCAAGAATGTCACACTGCCCAAGGACCCCAGAGCCAAGGAAACGGCACTCCTAGCCTTGGAAGGAATTCTCGCTCTGAAGGGCGGAGCCGCAGCGGTCAAAGAAGTCGTAGAACAGGTGCAGCACGTTCTGACCTACTATGAAGGCGCTCAACAGCAAGCCTACTTCAACTTCAAACAAGAATTCGAAACCCGCCTTCCTCCGGAAGCGCTGCGGTCCATGGAAATGCAGCTTGGACCTCAGTGGCGGTCTCAGTTAGAGAGAATCCCTCAATTCCAGGACGAGTGGCGTCGAGCGCGTACAAGATTGGATGAGCAGTACGAGCAGACGCTGCAGGAGCAGAAGAAGGCACTCCTAGCCTAGCGCAACTCTAGCGAACCCCGAAGCCAACTTGGACCAGTCGAAAGAGCAAAGCTGGGAGCGAGTGCTGCTATACCTGGTCCTGGGCATGGGGATTCTGGCCGTTTCTTCCGCCGCCGTTCTCATCCGCCTGGCTGACGAGGCTCCAGCCTCCGTTATCGCTGCTTACCGCATGGGTATTGCTTCGGTTGTTCTGGCCCCTCTGGCCGGGCTCAAATACCACAGCCACCCCTCCCGCCCGACCCTCAAGCAGATCGGCCTTATGGCCGTATCCGGCGGCTTCCTTGCCCTCCACCTGGGTCTGTGGATCGCCTCCCTCCAGTTCACCTCTGTCGCCAGTTCAGTATTTCTGGTGACTAGCAGTCCAATCTTCGTTGTCGTCGGTTCATGGGTTTTCTTACGGGAGCGCGCCTTGCCCCAAGAAGTCTTGGGCATAGCGGTTGGCGTCACGGGTGGCGTCATTATTACGGCCGGTGATCTCTCGCTCAGCGGGGAGGAGCTGAAGGGAAATTTATTGGCGGTCGCTGGGGCGGTATCGGTGGCGGGCTATCTGCTTATCGGGAGGAGTGTCCGGGGACATACAACCGCCCTCACCTACGTCGGGGTCGTGTATCCGATCGCCGCTGTGTTGCTCTTCGCTACGGCCATCGGTTCTGGCGCTACATTCACTGGCTTTGCTGCCTCCACCTACTTGTGGCTGGCCCTGGTTGCGCTGGCGCCGCAGGTCGTGGGGCACACCTCCTTGAACTGGTCATTGGGGCACATCAGAGCAACCGGGGTTGCGATAGCTGTTATGGCGGAGCCTGTGGGAGCTTCATTACTGGCCTGGTTCGTGCTGCAGGAGACGCCATCAGTCTGGACCATCGTCGGTGGGTTTCTGATATTGGCCGGGGTGTTTCTGGCACTTCGACGCCGGGGTTAGCCAAGCTTCGAGGGGTTCGTCCCCTCCTACCATTCGTTCTCTAGCTCTCCCCTTCCCATACCGAATATCAAAGCAATCGCATGTGTGCTACGATATTCGCAACGCTAACGAATACAGGTCTCTCATGCTTAAAACCCTGTTCAACCGGCTACCCTTACTACTATTCTCACTTACGGCAGGCGTCCTTCTATTGGCGGCATGCTCATCTACGCCAACGGACACGCCTACACCTCCATCGCCCACACCTACGAACGTCCCTGTGCCCACGGCTACCCTAACGCCGGTGCCCCCCACCTCGACTCCCTTACCCACGGCTACACCCACGCCGGCGCCTCCGCCGACATTCACGCCCACCCCAGAACCCCAGATTATGGAGTTCTGCGAATACGTCCAAGGCGCGAACGTACTGACTGCGAGCGCCGGTGGTGAAAATGTTGCGGGGGTTATAACAACTGGACGATGCGCCAACTTCAATCTAGGTGACTCAGCAAGGGACGCCGCAGAGGTACTGCCCGTCGCATCCGGCGACACGATCACTTTCGAATTCGATGGAGCGGCCACTGCGGCCTATGCTCTAGACGTGCACACTTGGCCGACCGGCAGGTCCAGCTTCGGCAAGTTTGCTCCTGAACAACCGCTGGACAGGTTCATTGGCTTCCCGTTGTCGGCGGATTCCAGCTACCCCAACTTTGACTACATTATGGCGCAGGAACCTGGTGAGTATCGGATCGTGGTGAATGCAGCTTGGTCCGAAGGCGGACAGGTAGTGTTCGCGACCTTTCGCGTTGAGGTGCAGTAGGTCAAATCGAAGAGGCCGCCGACCAGGCCGCCTCTTCGGCAATCCGATACACTTCCTGCAACGGAAGCCCTAGCTCTTGAGCCAAGCGGCGGCAGTCCTCAAATTCGGGGGCAACGGAAATGACTCGCTTGTTCAGGAGCTTGACCTTGACGCCAATGACGCCTAGGTCGGTCTCCACCTGCCTCATTTCTCTCTGCGCCTCGTAGCGGTCTACAGATCGCCTGCGCACTCCCAGGGTTGACGTCTCCCTAAGGATTGCTTCCACAAGCAGCGGCTCAAGGTTCGCCTCCGCTAGCACGCTCAATTGCGCCCCAGACCTCCCCTTCTTCATGTGAACCGGCGTCAGCCAGGCATCCAATGCACCCAATTCCATCAAGCGTTCCTGCACATAGGCCAATACTTCAGGCGTCGAATCGTCGATGTTGGTCTCTAGGAGGACAAGGGAAGAGCCTTCGCTGGTTACCTCTCCCAACCACACCGCTAGGGCATTGGGGAGGCCGTCTACCTTCTTCGCGCCCAGGCCGTAACCGATAGCCTCAACACGGATTGTCGGCGTCGAAAAGGTAGCCAAGGTAGTGAGGATCGCCGCACCAGTGGGTGTTGTGAGCTCTCCCAGAGGCTCCCTGGGCGGGGGACTGACCGGAGCGGCAGCACTGGCAATGAGATGGGCAGTCGCAGGCCCTGGCACGGGGAGAATCCCGTGGCTCGTTTTTACCGTCCCAGATCCCAACATCAATGGCGAAGCGTAGACCGCCTCAACTCCCATTGTGTGTAGTCCGGCAACAGCTCCAACGACATCCACAAGGGTATCCAGAGAACCCAACTCGTGGAGCTTTGGCGGCCCGTCATGGGTGCCGTGGACGGCTGCCTCTGCCTCACCCAAACGCTCAAAGATAGAGACGGCCTGCTTTTGAACCGTTTCCGGCAGGCTGCTGTTTTGAATGATTTTGACGAAGTCGGCTATGCTCCGAGCCGGCCCATCGGGTACATCAACATCAACTCGGGTCCCGGCGATGGCCCCGCGGCGGTCGCGCCAAGTCTTGAGCCCGATGCCAGAGAGGCCCAGCGCGGCGATGGCCTCTTCCAACTTGGGGAGGGGAAGACCAGCGTCAAGAAGCGCAGCTAGGGTCATGTCCCCGCTGGCGCCTCCCACGGAATGGAAGTAGGCAGCCTTCACCGATCACCCTCGTCTTCTCGCTCAGGCAGTTCGATATCCCTCTTGTTCCGTCTCCCACGTATCCAGTCGTAGAACCAACCTATGAGAAAAAGGCCGACACAAAGAATGACCGGCCCAAGAAACACCTGCATGTCTCCCATTGTTGGCGCTCACCTTCTGCCCTAGAGCTATTCCCCCATCAATCCGCAGCTAACTCGATACCTTGCGAGGCCTGTGCTTTAGCCGATCCGGCAGGACCCTATTGAGGCTCCCGCTCTGGAAGCCTTCAAGATCCACACTAACGTAGGCATAGCCCAGCGCCTTGAGTTGCAGGACGATATCCTCCCGTTGCTCCAGAAGCACTGGCAGGTCGGACGGCTCAACTTCAATGCGAGCGATGGAGTCATGGTGACGTACGCGGAACCGCCGGAACCCAAGGCCCCTGAGTACCGCTTCCGCCTTGGCAATCTGGTGGAGCGCCTCCACAGTCACCGCGGTTCCGTAGGGAATGCGGGATGACAAGCAGGCCTGAGCAGGCTTGTCTGCTGTAGGGAGACCACGCAGACGTGACAACTCCCTGATGTCCTCTTTCGCTAAGCCCGCTTCCACCAACGGACTGCGCGCTCCGTGTTTTGATGCGGCTTCCAGGCCCGGCCGGTAGTCGCCAAGATCATCTGTATTGGCGCCGTTGGCAACCCAGGCAATGCCTTCATCTGCGGCAATGGCCTGGAGGTGTGTATAGAGGTGATCCTTGCAGAAAAAACAACGCCGAGGGTTGTTGGCAAGATACCTGGGATCCTCCACTTCATCGGTCTGCACCACGCGGTGGCGTAGGCCAAGAGAACCAGCCATTTCCACTGCCTCGTCAAGCTCACTTGGGGCCAGGCTGGGCGATTGGGCCGTCACGGCCAGCGCCGACGCTCCCAGCACCTCATTGGCGACCGCCGCAAGGTACGTGGAGTCCACTCCACCGGAGTAGGCCACCAACACAGAACCCATCTCCTGCAGAAGGCCTTCCAAGAGCCGTTCGCTATCCAAAGGAGCCACTATGAGCCTCCGCCAAGATGAGCAGCTTCCATCTCTTCAGATCCACTCCTGCCGGACGGGCGCTTGGCTTGAGACAGGCCCAGCCGAAGAGCTTGACGTACGTCAGACACAGCA
This sequence comes from Chloroflexota bacterium, assembly GCA_003228115.1. Taxonomy (GTDB): domain Bacteria; phylum Chloroflexota; class Dehalococcoidia; order Lucifugimonadales; family SAR202-VII-2; genus SAR202-VII-2. The sequence goes on along the minus strand of QEVV01000008.1, from coordinate 48,670 downwards.
CTCACCTCGATGCCGGGTACTTCAACATCTTCGGAACCTGAATTCGACGGCACAATAGCTCGGTCGAAACCCAGGCGTGCCGCCTCCACTAACCGCCGACGGATCTGGGGAACTGGCCTAAGTTCTCCTCCCAGCCCTATCTCTCCTAGCGCCACCAGCGTCGGATGAACGGATTCGTCCCGGAGACTGGATGTTATGGCCAGCGCCATGCCCAGGTCAGCAGCGGGCTCGTTCACCTTCAGCCCCCCCACCACATTCACCAAAACATCCTGGGTCGCCAAAGAGAGGCCTAGGCGTCGTGAAAGCACGGCTACAACCATTAGCAGCCGCTGGAACTCCACGCCGTTGCCGGTGCGGCGTGGCGCCGGAAAAACGGTCGGGTTGGTTAGACCCTGTATCTCAACCAGAAGAGGCCGGGCCCCTTCCAGCACCGACACCACCGCGGAGCCCACAGAATTCTCGCGCCGGCCCGACAACAGGAGGCGGGAAGGCTCAAGGACCTCGACGAGGCCGGTCTCTCGCATCTCGAAGACGCCAACCTCGTTTGTGGAGCCAAAGCGGTTCTTAACGCCGCGGAGAAGGCGGAACGATGTCAAAGGATCTCCTTCCATGTAGAGCACCACATCAACCATGTGCTCAAGGACCCTGGGTCCAGCGACATTCCCCTCCTTGGTTACGTGGCCCGTAAGTAGGACCGGGACTTGGCTGGACTTTGCCCACTCAATGAAAAGGCGTGCGCACTCCCTGACTTGGGCCACGCTTCCCGCTCCGCCGGGCAGATCGGGTGAGGCCATGGTCTGAATAGAATCGATGATTACTACGGTGGGACTGGCCTTTTCCAGGTGCTCCAGAACCGTGACGATGTTGGTCTCTGGTAGGAAGTAGATACCATTTCCAGGCGTGCCCAATCGCTCGGCACGCAGCCTCACTTGAAGAGCAGACTCCTCTCCGGAAACGTAGACAACTGGGGGGGCCTGCTGGGCGAACGCTGCAGCGACCTGCAGTAGTAGCGTGGATTTGCCGATACCCGGATCACCAGCAAGGAGGATGACCGATCCAGGCACTAAACCGTCGCCGAGGACCCGATTAAATTCCCCAATGCCTGAGAGACGGCGGGGAGAGGAATCAACGGAGATGGACGCCAATTCCTGAGGCGCCGATTCCGTCCGCACGCTGCGCCGGGGCTCCTTGGTTTTCGCGATGGCGGGTACGGCGAACTCTGCCAACGTGTTCCAGGCCCCACAAGCGGGGCAACGACCTTCCCATCGAGAGAAGGTGTCCCCACACTCAGAGCAGAGGAACGTTACCTTGTCAGTGCGTTGCCTTGCCACGAAAATAAAGTACAGGGCCGGGGAGGCTTTGTTCAAGCTCCCCGGCCCTGAGTTCTCCTTTGCTTAGTGCTTGCGCTAGGCCGAGGCCACCGGAACGTTGGATGTGACCACAATCTCACCGTCCTTTAGGTCCACAACTATGGCGTCGCCGACTCCAAGATGGCCCGCCAGCAACTCCTCAGAAAGCCGGTCTTCAATCTCGTTCTGGATAACCCGGCGTAGGGGCCGGGCTCCGAACTGAGGGTCGTAGCCCTTCTCAGCAAGGAACTCCTTGGCCTCCTGGGTCACCTCCAGCGTCATGTCCTTCTCCTTGACGGTCTTCTTCACCTGCACCAGAAGAAGGTCAACGATGGAGAGGATCTCATCCTTCGCAAGGGGATGGAATACCACCGTCTCGTCGATACGGTTGAGGAACTCAGGACGGAAGAACCGCTTCACTTCCTCTAGGACCTTGCCCTTCATCCGTTCGTAGTCCTGCTCGGTGGTCTTTACCTCGTCCGCCTTGGTTGAGAACCCCATAGCGTCGTTCCGCTTGATGAGACTCGAGCCGAGGTTGGACGTCATGATAATGATGGCGTTGCGGAAGTCCACCTTCCGGCCCCGCGCATCGGTCAGGTGACCATCATCGAATATCTGCAGGAGAATGTTGAACACATCCTCATGGGCCTTCTCAATTTCATCAAGGAGGATCGCGCAGTAGGACTTCCGCCTCACTGCCTCTGTCAACTGGCCGCCCTCATCGTAGCCCACGTATCCGGGAGGGGCTCCCACCAGCCGGGACACTGAATGCCGCTCCATGAACTCCGACATATCTAGCCGGATCATGGCGTCTTCAGAACCAAACATGAACTCGGCCAGGGCCCGAACCAATTCCGTCTTCCCTACGCCTGTGGGGCCTAGGAAAACGAAGCTTCCTATGGGACGCCTGGGATCCTTCAGGCCAGCACGGGCGCGCCGTACAGCCTTCGAGATAGCTTTGATTGCATCTTCTTGGCCCACAATGCGATCGTGGAGAGCGTCTTCCATGTGCAGCAGCCGCTCCGACTCTTCCAACTCCAGCCGCTGCGCGGGAATTCCCGTCCACATTTCGACCACTCTAGCAATGTCTTCTCCAGTGACGATGGGCCGATCCTTATCGGAATCCTCTTGCCACTCCTTCTCCATATCCTCCAGCTTCTCAGCCAGCTTTAACTCCCGCTCCCGTAGCTCGGCAGCGTATTCGTATTGCTGGTTGGAGATGGACTCTTCCTTCTCGCGTCGCAGGCCGTCCAACATCTTGGTGGACTCTTTCATCGACAGAGGCATTGCGCTGCTGCGCAGCCGCACCATGGAAGCGGCTTCATCCATCAGGTCGATGGCTTTGTCTGGCAGGAAGCGGTCTGGGATGAACCGGGCAGCAAGATCGGCTGACTTCAGGATCGCCTCGTGACTGATCTCCAAACGGTGGTGTGCCTCGTAGCGGTCCTTGATGCCTAGGAGGATCTGTACCGTGTCTTCGGTCGAGGGTTCCTCTACTGTCACCGGCTGGAAGCGGCGTTCCAAGGCCGCATCCCGCTGAACATACTTGCGGAAGTCATCAGCAGTCGTGGCGCCGATGGTCTGCAACTCACCCCTGGCCAGCGAGGGCTTCAGAATGTTGGCTGCATCGACCGCCCCTTCTGCTGCTCCAGCACCCACCATAGTGTGCATTTCATCAATGAACAGAACACAGTTAGCTGAGCTCTTGATCTCTTCGATTACCTTTTTCAGCCGTTCTTCAAACTCACCTCTGTACTTGGTGCCGGCCACCAAAGCCCCCATGTCCAGGGCAACCAAGCGCCGACCTTGAAGGGTCTCTGGGACGTCGCCAGCGACGATCCGCTGGGCCAAGGCTTCCACAATGGCGGTCTTGCCCACACCGGGTTCACCGATGAGAACAGGATTGTTCTTGGTGCGGCGGCTCAGTATCTGGATGACCCGCTGAATCTCCTTATCACGACCAACAACCGGGTCCAACTTGCCAGCCCTGGAAGCTGCTGTCAGGTCGACAGCCAATTGGTCTAGAGTCGGCGTTCGCGTGGCAGACTTGCCGCCGGGGTGGCCTGAAGAAGCTGTCTGGCTGAGGATGCGGCTAGTTTCGGCCCGCACCTTGTCCAAGGTTACGCCCAAGCTCTCCAGCACTCCTGCAGCCACGCCCTCGCCTTCACGCATCAGGCCAATGAGCAGGTGCTCCGTGCCGATGTAGTGATGATTCAGCCGCCTTGCCTCGTCCACCGCCAACTCAATAACGCGCTTAGCCCTTGGCGTCAAGCCAATTTCCCCGGTTGGGGGACGCTCTCCCCGGCCGATGATGAACTCCACGGCAGAGCGAATCTTGCTTAGCTCCACCCCAAGGTTAACCAGAACTCGGGCAGCCACACCTTCTGTCTCTCGGGCGAGGCCCAAGAGGACGTGTTCCGTCCCGATGTAGTTGTGATTGAATCGCTGGGCCTCTTCTTGAGCCAGCGAGAGTACTCTGCGTGCGCGTTCAGAAAACTTCTCGAATCTGCTTACCATGTAAAACTCCCTAAAGGATCGAATGGCGATGGGGGGGCGGTTGCTACTCTTGCTCTCGACTCCATTCATCCAGGTTCATGGACCCCTGTGCATCCTTGAGGCTCAAGCCGATCCGGCGCCGCTCAGGGTCTATGTGAAGGATCTTCAGCGTAACTACATCCCCCACAGTGACCGCTTCCTTGGGGTGGCGCAGGGCATCGTAGCTGAGCTCCGAAATGTGGATGAGCCCCTCCACTGAATCTTCGATCCGGGCAAAGGCCCCGAATTCAGCCAGGTTCGTGATAGTGCATTGCACCAACTGGCCCACATGAAACCGTTCCGTCACGCTATCCCACGGCTGAGGCTGCATCCGTCGAAGGCTCAGAGCTATTTTCCCTGCTTCCCTATCTACCTTTAATACGTATACTTCCACGCTCTGGCCTACCTCAAGAAGGTCTGAGACCGTCCTAACAGGAGACCACGAAAGCTCGGATATGTGTATGAGGCCGTCCGCCCCGCCAATGTCAACGAAGGCGCCGAAATCACTGATCCCGGACACTGTCCCAGACCGGGTCTGTCCCTCTTCCAACGTCTCCATCAGCGCCTGCTTGCTCTGATCCCGTTGTCCCTGTAATGCTTTTCGCTCTGAAAGCACTATCCGGTTACGGCGCCGGTCCAACTCCATGACCATGACCTTGAGTTGCTCGCCGACTCTGGCGGCCAGCGCATCTTCGGCATTCTGACCAGGCGTTGGAGCACGACCAGCAACCGCTACCTGAGAGAAGGGAACGAAGCCCTGGACCCCGTGGACAGCAACAAGCAGGCCTCCTCGATTGAAGCCAACGGCCTTGGCGTCCATGGCCTCTCCAGATGCCTCGTAGCGCTCCAACTCAATCCAGCCGGTTTCTTGGAGCGCCCCGTCCAGGGACAGAATAGCGGGCCGCTCTCCCCGCTCTGGTTCGACGACGACTGTGACAATGTCGTCCCCTATCTTTAGCTTCTCCCGATCCTCTTCACTGAGAAGCGTCATCTCTCTCTGAGGGACCAGACCTTCCGCTTTGTGGCCGATGCCGACCAAGATGCCGTCCTGGTCAACATTCATCACGACCCCGGTGACGACTTCACCGCGCTGCAGGGGCTTGAGGGGCACCTCTTGGCCGAGGAGCGCCTCCATTTCATTGACGGGCGGTTCGTTGTCCTGCTGGGGCGTAACCACGTTGAATTTACCGGTCCTTTGTGACCAAGGGTACCTGTGACCCAGATTAATTCCATTATAGAGAGGGTCAGATAGCAGTGTAAAGAACTATAGGCCATGCACACAAGCTACTCAGTCACAATACGTAGCGACGCCAGCACGGTTGCAACCCGCCGGCAGGCCTAAGAGACGAATTCATTCATCGCTACGGCTTATCGTGTCGCTTTTCGCTCGTCGACCCTCGTATGCCATTTTCGAACAGCGCCGCTTGCAAAATACTATTCGCAGGAGCTCATTCCCACGCTCTTCTCAAGCGGGCAGTCTGGCGCTTACGAAGCTCTTCACCAACTTATTAAACTCTTCCGCCTTCTCCATCTGTGGCCAGTGCCCGCATTGATCAAAGATATGGAGGTCCCAAGCAGGCATAAGCTTCTTTGCCTGGTATCCCAAATCAACGGGCATGATCCGGTCTTGGGCGCCCCAAACCACCACCACGGGGATCAACATGGTCGCCAGCTTAGGCACCATAAGCGTATCTGGCTTTAGGCCGGAAAAGCCGACTCCGGCCCGCAGGGCTTTCAACACGGCCAGCTTGGCGCCGGGACGGTTACGCGTTCGCGCCAACTCTTCGGCAAGCTCCTTCTCAGCAAAACGGGGGTCATTGAATATCACACGCAGCAAGGCCTGATCCCTAGGCAACGCCCTGAGCCAAAGCACCTCGCCCAGGATCGGTACGGTGGCCAGCTTGATAAACAAAGGTATCTTAGGAGTTATCCCCACTGTGGCCACCAAAACGAGCCCATCCACCATATGCGGGGCTTCATAGGCAGCCAAGGCCGCCAGACCGCCACCCATTGAGTTTCCGATAAGGACTGATCCGGTGAGACCCAATTCTTCCAAGAAACGGACAAGAAGTCGCGCCATCGCCTTTGGGGCGTAGTCGGGCACCGAGGCGTCGGAATCTCCGTGGGCCGGAGCATCCAGAGCGTAGACAGAGAAATGGCGAGACAACGGAAGAATGTTGTCTCGCCAGGCCACCGACGAGGCTCCCATTCCATGAAGCATCACAAGCGGCCTGCCGCTTCCGGCATGCATGTAGTGAAGCGTTACTCCATCAATGGTAACAAAACAGTTATCAACGCCAGGGATCTCCAAGACGTAGTCCTTAGGTGAGGTGGGGGCACATTGTAGCCGTAATCGGGCACGGCGTGCATATCTTGCCAAAAGGAAGCTGGGAAGCCCCCTCTTCGAGGCTTCCCAGCTTCGAGCACCGTTAGTTCTCTAGCCAACAGCCACCGCTTCACGAGCAGCAACGCTGAAGACCAGAGCGCCCTCCCCGACATCCGCCAGCGCGCTTTGCCCTTCACGGAACTCGCCGGCCAGGATGCGCTTCGCCAGCGGGTTCTCCACGAACCGTTGGATGGCTCTTCGTAGAGGACGGGCGCCGAAGGTGGGATCAAAGCCCTCCTTCGCCAACCACTGCCGGGCGGCATTCGTCAGCTCGACCGTGACGCCCTGCTCGGCCAGGTTCTCCTCGACCTCCTCCATCAGGATGTCAACGATTTGCAAAATCTCGGGCTGCGTCAGCGGCTCAAAGATGATGATCTCATCAAGGCGGTTGAGAAACTCCGGGCGGAAGGCCCGCTTGAGTTCGTCTTCCACTCGCCGCCGCCGCTGTTCCTGCTCCCCACGCCCATTTGCAGCAGCCGTAAGGCCCATGGGCCTGCTGGCTACGCCGCCCGTGCCCAAGTTGGAGGTCATGACAATGACAGTGTTCCGGAAGCTGACCGTGCGCCCATGGCCATCCGTCAGACGACCGTCCTCCAATATCTGCAGAAGGACATTGAACACGTCCGGGTGGGCCTTTTCGATCTCATCGAAGAGAACGACCCTGAAGGGGCGGCGCCGGACTGCCTCGGTAAGCTGGCCCCCTTCTTCGAAACCTATGTATCCGGGTGGCGCGCCAATGAGGCGGGATACGGCGTGCTTCTCCATGTACTCCGACATGTCCAAGCGGACCATTGCCTCCTCGTCGTCGAAGAGAAACTCGGCCAGCGCCCTCACTAACTCAGTCTTGCCCACGCCCGTGGGGCCCAAGAAGATGAAGCTGCCGATTGGCCGCTTCGGACTTTTCAATCCAGCGTAGGCCCGGCGAAGGGCATCTGAGACTGCAGTGACCGCCTCACCCTGGCCAATGACCCTCTGGTGTAGCCGGTCCTCCATGTGCACCAGTTTGTCCTTCTCGGTTTCCATGAGGCTTGCGGCTGGGATGCCTGTCCATTTGGATACCATCTCAGCTATATCCTCGGCGTCCACCTGCATGTCTATGTTGCGTTCCCGATTGTAGGTATCCCTGCCTTCGTTGAACTGGGTCTCCGCCTGAAGCCGCTCCGACTTCAACGTGGCAGCAAGCTCATAGTCCTGCCGGACGGATGCCGCGTCCTCTTCATTCCTGAGCTGTTGTAAGCGGCGTTCCAAAGTCTTGAGTTCCTGAGGCAGGCTCTGCGCATCAAGCCTGATCTTGCTCGCCGCTTCGTCGATAAGGTCGACCGCTTTATCAGGTAGGTGCCGCTCCGTAAGGTACCGCTGCGACAGCCGGGCAGCGGCCTCCAGCGCCGAGTCAGTGATCGTAACCTTGTGGTGAGCTTCGTAGCGAGGCCTGAGGCCTCTCAGAATCTCCACCGCTTCCTCTACCGTTGGTTCATCAACCCAAACGGGCTGCAGGCGGCGCTCAAGCGCTGCGTCCCGCTCAATGTACCTGCGATACTCATCGCTAGTGGTTGCGCCAACGCATTGCAACTCCCCCCGGGACAAGGCGGGCTTCAATAGGTTGCTGGCGTCCAGACCGCCCTCAGCAGCGCCCGCCCCTACCATCATGTGTATCTCGTCGATAAACATGATGACCTCGCCCTGGGCCTCTTTCACCTCATCCACCACAGCCTTAAGGCGCTCTTCGAACTCGCCGCGGAATTTGCTCCCGGCCACGAGGGCCCCCATATCGAGGGACAAAACCCGCTTATCGAGGAGCGCATCAGGCACGTCACCGGCCAAAATCCGTTGGGCGAGACCTTCCACGACTGCTGTCTTTCCGACCCCTGCGCCGCCGATTAGCACGGGGTTGTTCTTGGTACGCCGAGTGAGCACCTGCATTACCCGACGAACTTCGTCTTCGCGTCCCACGACTGGGTCGAGCTTCCCTGCCCCAGCCAGTGCTGTCAGATCAACGGTGTACTTAGCCAGTGACCGGTACTTGCTCTCAGCGTTGGGGTCCGTAACCCGGTGGCTGCCGCGGATCCGTGCCAGAGCCTGATACACCCGCTCCTGATCGACTCCGAATTCCTTAAAGATGCTGGCGACTTCGCCCTCTCGCTCTTGAGTCAGCGCAATGAGCAAGTGTTCCGATCCGATGAAGTCGTCTTTCAGACGGTCCGCCTCGCTCTTGGCACGCTCTAGGACCGCCGCCGACCGGGGCGTCTGGTAGATCTGGCCGCCCCCGTAGGCAACCTTGGGTTGGCCTTCCAACGCTGCCTCCGTTCTGCGGCGCATATCATCAACGGCCACGCCTAGATCGAACAGGATTTGGACCGGCACTCCCTTTTCTTGCTCCAGCAGCGCCAGGAGAACGTGTTCCGCGTCCCATTGGCTGTGCTGGAACCGCTGCACTATCTGCTGTGAACCAGCCAAGACTTCCTGAGCCTGCTCCGTGAAGTCATCCGATCTTAGTACCATCGTTGAGCCCTCCTACGAGCCATTTGTCCCACGCTGCCTCTTTTGCCCTTTACTTCAGCACTGTCACCCGAGCAGTCAAGCGCCGCCGCTACGGCCTCGCTGACCGCCTCGCTTCCTCCAATTCCTCTGCCATTCGCTGCATGTGCTTCTCCATCTCCGCCATCCGCTCTGCCATTCGCAGCACGACCTCCACTCCGGCAAGGTTGATGCCCAATTCCTCCATCAGCGTCTTGATGCGACGGGCCCGTTCCACGTCCTTGGCAGAGTAGAGACGAACGTTGCCCCCGGTCCGCCACGGTGCTATCAGCCCCAGCTGTTCGTAGTAGCGGAGGGTCTGCGAGTGAACACCCACTACCCGAGCAACCACGCTGATCACGTAGCAAGGTTCGTCAGGCCCGGCCGAGGGAGAATTTGTTGTTCTTGCCTGTCTCATTTCGATCTGTCCTGAACTTTTCCCGCTAGTAGGGCCTTCACGTAAGGATCGAGCGCCCGCCTATTCCTCCTCCCCCTCAGGGGAGGGAGACTCAGCGGCAACAGCGCCCTCCGCTTCCCTCAACGTCCTCAGTTCCAAGAAGAGTTCTTTCTCCCGCTCACTAAGTTCCGTTGGCAAAGTCACCTTGACCTTCACTAGCAAATCCCCAAATACGCCAGGCTTATCAAGCCTGGGCATGCCTCGGCCCTTGAGCCGGAACTGCCGGCCGTTTTGCGACTCAGGTGGGATGGTCAGAGCCACCTGACCCTTCATCGTTGGCACCGCGACCTCACCACCCAACACGGCGTTGACGAGTGGCACAGGCACCTCGGTCGTCAAGTTGGCGCCTAGCCGCTCGAATTGGGTCTGCGGCTGCACCGTTACTACCAGAAACACATCCCCAACGTCTGGGGAGGGAATCCGCACCTTGGAACCGCTGTCGACACCTGGGGGCACCTTCACCTCTAAACGCTTTTCTTGGCGGTCTGGCGTCTGCACCCGCAAAATGCGAGTGGTACCACTGAAGGCTTCTTCCAGCGTCACTTCTACAGGGTGCTCCAACCTCCGAGCCTTTGTGCGGCGGCTTGCCCCACCGCCCCGTCCAAGCACGTCCGAGAAGAGGTCTCCCAAGCCCATGCCTGAGAGGTCGCCAAAACCCGGAAAGCCACCGGAGCCCGTACTTCGCCTTGTGTGAGTGAAGGGCCCGGAACGTCCCGCCTGGCCAAATTGGTCACCGTGCTTCCAGTTTTCACCGAAAGTGTCGTACTTACGTCGAGACTCGGGATCGCTGAGCACCTGATGAGCCTCGTTGATCTCTTTGAACCGCTCTTCGGCCTTCGGGTCACCGGGGTTCACATCAGGGTGGTGCTTGCGGGCAAGACGTCGATAAGCCTGCCGGATCTCTTTCTCCGAGGCACTCCGCTTAAGTCCCAGAACCGAGTAATAGTCCCTAGCCATTCGCCCCTCACCACACTCTGACGCTTGATGCTATGGAGCCAGCAACCTGTCCGAACCCTGAAGCATCTCAGGGATACTCGCCGCGTGGCTCCTTTATTATTTTATTGCTACCAGCCTCCACAATCAAGGATTTCCCGAAGGATACTTGATACGATGCATATCAATACACTTTCGATTCTGATTGTCGGCAGGACAGGCATTGAAGGGAGCTACAACAGCTATGCCGTACGTCCAATGAGGATTCTCGGGGCAGCAGCAGGATCACATCACAAGCGGCGGCCAAGGGCGCGAGCTAGCTAGCGGAACGCCCGTTGACAACCCATATGCCCCCTGCTACGGTTACTTGCACGCCGTAGCTACGATTGACGCCTAAGAATACCCCCGGCTCGGCAGAATCAAACCGGCAATCCCGGACCCATTGGAGGTCGGGCGCAGTGGCCTACACCACAGTCCTTCACTGCCGCGAATGCGGCAGAGAGTACCCACAAGAACCAATCAACGTCTGTGACTTTTGCTTCGGCCCTCTGGAAGTCGTCTACGACTACGAGGCCATCGGAAAGGTCATGAGCCGGGAGAGCATCCAAGCTGGCCCTCACAGCATGTGGCGGTACGCGGAACTCCTTCCTGTCAGCGCGGAGAACCGGGTTGACCTCAACGCGGGCTTCACCCCATTAATCCGGGCCAAGAACCTGGCCAATCACCTGGGGCTGGACGAGCTTTATCTGAAGAATGACTGTGTGAATCCTTCGTATTCGTTCAAGGACCGCGTGGTCTCCGTAGCTGCGACCAAGGCTCTTGAGTTCGGCTTCGACACACTCGCTTGCGCCTCTACGGGCAACCTGGCTTGCGCAGTAGCCGCACACGCCGCCAGAGCCGGCATGCGTTCCTACGTCTTCATTCCCGCCGACTTGGAGAAAGGCAAGGTTGTAGGGGCAGCCGTCTACGGCCCCACAGTCGTTGCCGTTCATGGTACCTACGACGATGTGAACCGCCTGTGCTCAGAAATGGCGGACAACTACGGCTGGGCCTTCGTCAACATCAACATGCGTCCCTACTACTCTGAGGGCAGTAAGACTCTTGCCTACGAAGTTGCAGAGCAGCTCGGATGGCGGGCACCCAAACACGCAGTAGTGCCGGGGGCCTCAGGGTCTATGTTCACCAAGATTTGGAAGGGCCTCAATGAGTTCGCCAACCTAGGCTTCATCGACCCTGTAGAGACCCGCATGCACCTTGCTCAGGCCGAGGGCTGTTCGCCAATCGCCACGGCGGCCCAAGCAGGCACAACCACCATCCGTCCAGTCAAGCCAAGCACCATCGCCAAGTCTCTTGCCATCGGCAACCCAGCAGACGGCTACTACGCCGTGCGGGTTATTGAGGACTCGCAGGGCTCGGCAGTGATCGTGTCTGAAGAGGAAGTAACCGAAGGCATGAAACTACTGGCAGAAACTGAGGGTATCTTCGCCGAGACGGCCGGGGGCGTCACGGTGTCGGGCCTGCGAAGGTTGGTGTCGGAAGGGGTCATCAAGCGAGGCGACCTTACTGTCGCCTATATCACTGGCAATGGCCTCAAGACACAAGAAGTGGTTGAGGATGCGGTTCGGCCCGTTTTCATTGAGCCGACCGTTGAGGCATTTGAGAAGGCAATGGCGGTCCGAAGCTAGTCCGCTAGCCACGCCCGAGGAGGGTGAACGTGGGCGCCAAACGGCGCGTGAGATTCTTTTATCCGCCTCACCTGGTCCAGCACCCGGTGATCTATCATCTAGCCCGAGAGTACAACGTAGTAGCCAACATCAGGCGCGCGGACGTGCAGAAAGAGGGCGGATGGATCATGATGGAACTGGAAGGAGAAGAGGCAGATCTCGACGGGGCCCTTGAATGGGTATCCACTCTTGGGATTAGAGTGGACCCGGTAGATGGTGACGTACTAGAAGGTTAACAGAGGTCCTAGACCTCATTAAATCGTATCGGCTTGAAACCCGGGAGGTTTGAACGACATGTCGGTTACAGTCCGGATCCCCGCCCCTCTACGGCGGGTCACTAACGGTCTCGACAAGGTTGCCGTAGAGGGCGCCACGCTGTCGGACACGCTAAGCGCCTTGGACAGCCAGTTCCCAGGCATCAAAGAGCGTCTGCTAGACGAGACGGGCGAACTGCGCCACTTCGTGAATGTATACGTCAACGGCGAAGACGTGCGGTTTCTCCAAGGACTGGACACGTCCACCAATGCTGGCGACGAGGTCAGCATCGTTCCCGCTGTAGCTGGCGGCAACTAGCCCCAAAGCTATCGCCCCGGCTACTAGTCACCAAGGTTGGCTATGGTTTCGGCTGCGAGGCCAATGCGGCGTTCTCGAAGGCGCAACGCCGCCACGGCCATTCCTAACCCCGCCAACGCCAGGCAACTTATTCCCACAGCTCCGAACCCCCCGAAGGCCAGAGCCAAGCCACCAATGGCCGGGCCCAGGATAGCCCCCGTCTGTGCACTGATGGGCGGTATCCCCATTGCCGTTCCTCGCAGCCTGCTGCCTCCAATGGTCAGGAACACTGCCACCATGATGGGGAAGGTCGGAAACATGAAGGCCGGGAAAATAGTGCCAAGGGTCAGGGTCGCGGCAGCGTGCAGCTTGATAGCAAAGATGACCGCCCCAAGAATGCCTCCAACGACGAGGCTTAGGGGGATCGCCAACATGCGAAAGCGGGTATCAGCGATGCTCCCCCCGCCCAGTGTGGAGACGGTCAGCCCAATGCCCACCATTGCAATAGGCAGCGCCGTTTCAGCCGTCGTGAAACCCCGCTCAACAATGAGGTATGCAGCGTAATAGGTCATGAACACCGTGTGCGCGCTTCGCTGGAACGCTGCCACTAGCGTGATATCCCTGACGATAGCCAGTCGAAACAATGGCCGGTAGTAGGTGAGAAGGTTAAGGTTGAAGGGTCGGCGCTCGTGGGCCCGTGGAAGGAACCACAGAAAATATAGCCAGGTCAGCGACGCCAGCCCCCCTGTCACCACGAAGGCCCAACGCCAGCCTTGGTAGTCGCTGAGCAAGGTTACCAGGGGCACCCCAATAATGCCGGCAATACCCACCCCCACGCCCATAAGCCCAATGGCTTTTCCTCGCTGGTTTGGACGGGTGTAGTCTCCAAGCAGCGCCGAGTAGGTGCCCGGGAAAATTCCGACTAGACCGGTAATGGCGCGGAAGGCCAACGCCGAGGGAAAGTCCCAGGCAACAGCCATGCCGAACGCTCCCACGGCCGCCCCCCCCATACTGATCAACAGCAGCGGCCGCCTCCCGTATGAATCGGACAGGGGCCCTGCGACAACAGCGGCCACCATCCAGGTCACCGCAGTCGCTGCAGCTAGCTGGCCCGCCACCGGTACGCCCACACCCAGGTCATCAGCCATGTCCACCAGCAATGGCCCCATCATCATGACGAGCATCTGCACCACAACGACGCCTACCATTGCGGTGCCCACAAGGAAGGCAAAGCCAGGCACGGGCGAAGTAGTGGTTCCAGTCTTCATTGGGGTTCCATTGCCGCATCGACGGGTACGATGCGGCGCTCGCGAAGTCTTACCACGGCCACAGCCGCGCCCAAGGCCCCCATACCCAGACAAAGGACTCCCAACGCTCCATACCCACCCAATCCGAGGGCCAGCCCCCCGAGGGCCGGGCCGAGTAGCGATCCCCCCTGGTTGCTGAAGGCCACCATCCCCATCGCGGCCCCTCTCAGTCGCTGGCCACCCAGCATGGAGAAGATGGTAATAGCTACCGGGAACGGTGTGTAAATTGCCAGACAAAAGGCCACGCCTAGGGCCACGGCGACAGACAGCGAAACGTCGACATTGAACAGCACGACGCCAAGAACGGCAGCAAGGCATAGGCCCACCACCGGAACCTTAAGTCTGAACTTGGTATCTGCCAGCGCCCCACCGCCCCCTGAAGCTACGATGAGGCCAACTCCGATCAAGGCCATCGGCAGGGCGGTCTGCGCGGTGGAAATGCCGTGGCTAACAATCAAGTACGCAGGGAAGTAGGTGAGGAAGGCCATGAAAGTTGCCCGGACAAGGAGGTTCACAATGGTGAGGTCCCACATCGGAGGGTGCCGCAGGAGGGGCTTCATACGCCCGAAGACGTTCAGTCCCCCAGTCGAGTCGGGCTTGGATTCCGGCAGGAAAACGGTGAGGTACACGCCGATGGCAGCAGCGTAAATCCCCGTGGCGAAGAAACTCCAACGCCAATCAACCAGCTGGGCCAGGATGGTGATCAAAGGCACGCCGATAACGGCCGCCATGTTGCCACCGACCACCATGATTCCCAGCCCTTTGCCCCGGCGCTCAATCGGCGTAAAGTCGCTGACCAGCGCGCTAACAGATGGGGAGATGATCCCAGCGAAGCCGGTCATGATCCGGAAGAACACTGCCGACGGGAAGTCCCAAGCAAAGCCCATGCCCAAGGTGCCAAGAGTAGCCACCCAAAGGCCGATGAGGAGCATCTTCTTCCGGCCATAAGTATCGGACAAAGGGCCAGCGAGGAGTGCTGTCGCGAACCAAGAAATAGCGGTGATGGAACTCAGCTGGCCCGCAACGGCCACCGACACGTTCAGGTCCTCAGCCATGTCCACGAGCAGCGGCCCCATCATGTGCACCAGAATCTGGACGATGAAAAGGCCCATACCGCCAGAAACGGCCAGGAACCAAAACCCCGGCTTCACTCGCTGCTGGCCAGCCACGGCGGCTTTAGGTTTCCATAGTGGCGACGGAGTCGATGGCCTCCTGAACTCGCCGCTCTCGAACACGGAGGGTGGCAACTATAACGCCCAAGGCTGACACGACAACACAGGTAGTACCAATAGCGCCATAGCCCCCCAGGCTCAAGGCAAGTCCACCAAGTGCAGGCCCAAGGAGGGCGCCTCCCTGATTGCTGAAGGGCGGTATTCCCATGACCGTCCCCCTTAGCCTCCGGCCTCCAATGAGGGATAGAAGCAGAATAAACACCGGAAACGCGGAGAAAATGGTGGTCGTGAAAACAAAGCCCAAGGCAACCAAGACCACCAATGGCACATCAGCCTGGAAGGCGATGAGCCCGGTTATCCCTCCAATAGTCAGCCCTATAGGCATGATTAGGAGGCGATGCTTTGTGTCAGAGAGATATCCGATTACCGCTGGAGAGACAACGGTTCCCACTCCGGCGATGGCCATCGGCAGGGCCGTCTCACCGGTGCTCAGCCCCTTCGTGACAATGAGGTATGCAGCGAAGTAGGTGAGGAAGGCACTGAACGCAATCCGTTGGCACACGTTAATGAAGCTGATTTCGTATATGAGGCTGAGCCTCGCTAATGGCTTGAATCGAGAGAGGAGGCCGCCTGAGGCTACGCCCACTCGCTCTGGGTTGGGAAGTTTGACCAGCACAAGCAGCAAGACTAGCAACGTACCAGCTGCGGCCAACCCAAAGCTCCAGCGCCAACTTGCAGCCTCAGCAATGAGCGTCATGATGGGGATACCGACGACCACAGACATGCCCCCAGCCGCTGTCATCCACCCCAATCCCTTTCCCCTTTTTGAGGTAGGGACGAAGTCGGCAATGAGAGCGCCGCATGTGGGAGGAATGAGACCCCCAAGCCCAGTAACGGCCCTAAAGAACATGGCCGCGGGAAAGTTCGGCGCCAAAGCCGTGCCCAACAGGCCGGCAGTCGCACAACTCAGTCCGATGAGCAGGATCAGCCTTCTCCCGTGGCGATCTGAAAAGTATCCAGCCACGAAGGCCATGAATAGCCAGACGAACGCGGTGATCGTGTTGAGCTGGCCCGCCACCGCTACTTCCACGTTCAAGTCGTTGGCTATCGATACGAGCAGCGGCCCGACCATGAACACGACAAGCTGGATAATGAATATTCCAGACCCCGTAATAGAGATCAGGAACCAGAACCCGGGGCTCTTAGTCGCATCAGAGGTCAAGTTTCAACCTTGAGGAGAAACGAGGAGTGCGCTGGCAAGAAAAGGGTCAGGCAGAGAACAACCTACTATCCATTTGAGCAGATCTCCTCTAGGACCTCTCGCACCAACGTGGGGGGGACGTCGCGGCGCTGAACCGTCTGGCCGATATCCTCCAGCAACACCCACCTAACTGCGCCACCCGTGGTTTTCTTATCCAGGGAGATCGCTTGCTCCAAGGCGCCAGGATTAAGCCCGGGAGCTGTAACGGGAAGCTGGAAGCGAACAAGGAGGTCCCTCTGCCGCTCGACCACCCTTTTAGGCGTGATGCCCATACGATGACCGATCTCAGCAGCGGCCATCATGCCAACGGAAACCGCTTCTCCGTGAAGATAGGCCCCGTAT
Source organism: Chloroflexota bacterium (assembly GCA_003228115.1). GTDB lineage: Bacteria > Chloroflexota > Dehalococcoidia > Lucifugimonadales > SAR202-VII-2 > SAR202-VII-2. The sequence continues at coordinate 32,138 of QEVV01000008.1, read as the reverse complement.
TCCGTGGCCGCCTCAATAGCGTGGCCCACTGTATGACCGTAGTTCAACAATGATCGACGGCCGGTCGTCTCCCGCTCGTCCTCGGTCACCACACCAACTTTGATTGCGACGCTCCGCCGGACCACCTGGGTTGTGGTGTCTCTCTCCAGAGCAAGCAACCCGTCAGTTTTCCTGGCGAAGAGGTCGAAAAGAGCAGGATCAAGGATCAAGGCGTGCTTTATTGCCTCAGCCCAGCCAGAGGCAAGCTCTCGCGGCTGAAGCGAAGACAGAAATTCAACATCAGCTATAACGGCCCTCGGCTGGTGGAAAGCCCCAACCAGATTCTTCCCGGAGGCGAGGTTGACCGCCACCTTGCCTCCTATTGACGCATCCACCATAGCGGCCAGGCTGGTTGGAATCTGGACAAACGGTAGGCCTCTTAGGTAGGTCGCGGCCACGAACCCGGCCATGTCGCCAACCATGCCACCGCCTACCGCCAGCACCGCATGGTTCCGCTCGGCCCTGTGCTCCGCCAGCCATCGATATATGGATTGAGCAGTGTCCAGGCTCTTGGTTGCTTCTCCTGACGGCATAACGAAGGTGTGAGCAACCAATCCGGCCGCTTGCAACACCTTCTGAATCTGACGGGCATGAGGGCGGACCACATGATCGTCAGTGAAAATGTATGCAGTCTGCTCAAGGCCAAGGCCCTTTAGGATTTCAGGGACCTTCTCTCTGAGCCCCCAGCCCACATAGAGGGGATAGCTGGCCGACGATGTGTGCGCAACGCAGACGATGTCTTTGGGCTGCGGCCTGCTGGTCTGGAGGTCAACCTCCCTGGCAGCGCGCCACCCTCTCAACACCTCGGCGGCAGCTTGGCCAATGGATAGGTCGTCAGTGTGGACGGTCCAGTCCACCTGGGAGTAGCGATACTGACGCTCGGCCTTCAATGACCGTATGCGCTCGAGTGGTTCTTCTACGGCGAGGAGAGGGCGGACCGGGCGGCCAGGACGGTGCTTACCACCCTTTGCCAGACGCCTGTATATGGTCTCGGGTAGCGCCTCAAGACCTACGACAATGCAGCGCTTCTTCATAGTAGTGAAGCATTCGTCATCCATGATCGCGCCGCCGCCAACGGAAATGACTCTCCGGTCTCCGGCACAAGCCTGGCGGACTTCCTGGCGCTCTAGATCGCGAAAACGGGCCTCGCCATCCTGGCTGAAGATGTCAGCGATTGGCTTGCCCGCTTTCTCAACAATGTCACTATCGGTATCAACGTATGTCCAACCCAGGCTCCGGGCCACTTCTTTCCCGATGGCTGTTTTACCGGTACCTGAGAAGCCCGTCAGGACAATGTTGTCCTTCACAGCGCCGCCTCACCTGCCCGGCCCTTGGGGCCCACCGTCCGCAGAAACCCCTCGTAGTTGCGGCGCGTCTCGGCAAGACTGTCGCCGCCGAATTTCTCAAAGAAAGCATTGGCCAGAACGATAGCCAGCATGGCTTCGCCGATGACACCGGCGGCCGGCACCACACAAACATCGCTGCGCTCGTAGTGGGCCTCAACCAACTCACCCGTGAGGAGGTCCGCCGAAGGCAATGGATGCGCCATCGTGGAAATTGGCTTCAGAAAGAAGGTGACGCTGATAGGTTCTCCGGTGCTCATGCCACCTTCAATACCGCCCGCATTGTTGGTTTTTCGTGTCCAGCGGCCATCGGCAAAGGGCTCCACAACGTCATGAACCTTGGACCCTCGCCGGTCTGCCGCCCCTACGCCGTCGCCGACGGAAACCGCTTTGACTGCGTGAATGCTGAGGAAGGCCTGCCCTATCCTGCCTTCCAATTTTGTATCCCAGTGGGTGTGGCTTCCCAAGCCCACAGGGACACCTTCAGCGATGACTTCCACGGCCCCGCCGACGGTATCCCCTTCCTTCTTTGCCGCCTTGATGGCATCTATCATCCTTTGCTCGGTTGCCGGATCCGCACAGCGCACCTGTGAAGCCTCGACGACATCCCAGTCGATGGATTCTAGGGAGGGAATCCACTCACCACCAATGCTCAACACGTGGCTGCGCAGGATGATGCCGAACTCTTCCAAAAACCGCCGGGCCACCGCACCGGCAGCCACACGGGCAGCCGTCTCTCTGGCGCTGGAGCGCTCTAGGATATTCCGTATGTCCGATTGGTCGTACTTCATCGCACCGGCGAGGTCAGCATGGCCCGGCCTTAGTCGAGTAACTCTCTCGATCTCCTCCTCCACCGGTTCGATCGCCATCTTCGTTGTCCAGTTCTCCCAGTCCCTATTTCTCAGGAGCATGGAGATGGGACTTCCAAGAGTGAGGCCATGCCGAACGCCAGAGATGATCTCGGCAAAGTCCTTCTCGATCTTCATTCTGCCGCCGCGGCCATATCCCAGCTGTCGACGGGCGAGCTGAGCAGCTATGTACTCCTCAGACAAGGGAAGGTCGGCGACCATCCCCTTGACCATGATTACAAGGCCTTTGCCGTGGGACTCTCCGGCGGTTACAAACTCAAGACTGCTCATTGCTTTCCTCAGGCAGGTGTCGATAGCCGTCACACGCCTCAAAGATACAGCAAATCGGCAGCCTCCCGCCACCGTTCTTTCTTGACACGGCAGGCGTGGCGGTGATAAAACAAGTGTTCATTGGTGGGGGTGCGCCCTCACTCCGATGGCGGCGATCACAAACGCGGCTTGTCGTCTCTCAACAGGGGGTTCTGCATGCTCAGTGTAGAAGAAAACCAACGCTTGACTCAGGTTGGACCCGGTTCGCCTATGGGCGAACTGATGCGCCGCTACTGGCACCCCATGGCCGCCACTGCTGAGCTTGACGAGAACCCCACCAAAGAAGTCCGCCTCTTGGGCGAAGACCTAGTCCTCTACAAGGACCGCAGCGGCGATTACGGCCTCATTGGCCGCTTGTGCGCACACCGCCGGGTCAATCTGGCCTACGGCATCCCAGAAGAACACGGCCTTCGCTGCATGTATCACGGCTGGATGTATGACGAGACGGGTCAGTGCGTCGAGCAGCCCTTCGAGGAGACCGTTCGGCCTGAGAGCCGGTTCAAAGACAAGATCAAACTCCCCGGTTACCCCGTTGAGAACATGGCCGGGCTCCTGTGGGCGTACATGGGACCAACGCCTGCGCCTCTGCTGCCACGATGGGAGCAGTTGGTCTGGGACAACGCCGTTCGCGACATAGCTATCACTGAAATTCCTTGCAACTGGCTCCAGGGCCAAGAGAATTCACTGGATCCGGTGCACCTGGAATGGCTCCATCGCTATTTTGGAGAGTACGTGCGATCCCGCGAAGGCGGGGAGTGGAAATGGGGCCAGGCAACCCCTCCCATGAGGCACCAGAAGATCGGCTTTGACATGTTCGAACACGGCATCATCAAGCGGCGCGTGCTGGAAGGCTACACAGAAGAGGATGACGACTGGAAGCACGGACATCCCATTCTTTTCCCCAATATTCTTCTGGTCGGCTCCGAAACGCAAAGCGCCCTACAGTTCCGGGTACCCGTGGACGACACCCATATGTTTCACGTTTCTCTCTACACCTGGAAGGCAGCTCCCGGGAAAGAGGCGCCCAAACAAGACTTTGTCCCCTACCGCTACGTCCCGCTCTACGAGGACGAAAAGCAGTTCGTGGTCAACATGACCTTCAATCAAGACTACATGTGCTGGGCGACCCAGGGGCCCGTTGCCAGGAGAGACCTAGAGAAGCTGGGTGAGTCCGATCGGGGCCTGATCATGTTCCGGAAGCTGCTCGACGAACAGATCGATGTCGTCGAAGACGGTGGTGACCCGATCAACGTCTTTCGAGACTCATCTCAAAACGAAGCTCTTTCTCTGCCACTTGAGAAAATCAAGTTCGGGATGTTGCGCACCAACTACATTCCCCTTGAAGGCGGCGAAACGTCCGCGGTACCGGAAATTGAAGAGGTGTTGCGGGGCTGGGCCGATTTCTATGGCACCCCCGTGGGCGCGGAGAAGCTGCCAAGCTAGAATATAGTGGAGGTTGGAGTGCGACACTCTGTCGTCCAGCCCGTGACCCAAGCAATCATGCCATGAGGAGCTTCTAAATATGCTGACTCTTGAAGAAAACGAACTTCTAACTAAGGTCGGCCCAGGAACGCCAACCGGCGACTTGTTCCGACGTTATTGGCACCCCATAGCGGCCACTTTGGAACTGGATGAAAATCCAACCAAAGAGGTACGCATACTGGGCGAGGACCTGGTTCTCTACAAGGACCGCAGCGGTAAGCACGGACTGATCGGGCGGTTGTGCGCCCATCGCCGGGTGAATTTGGCGTACGGCATCCCAGAAGAAAACGGCCTTCGTTGCATGTACCACGGCTGGATGTATGACGAGACCGGCCAGTGCATTGAGCAGCCCTTCGAGGAGACGGTGCGGCCCGAAAGCCGGTTCAAGGACAAGATCAAACTGCCGGGCTACCCAGTGCAGGACTACCGCGGTCTGCTATGGACGTACATGGGACCCGACCCCGCTCCCTTGCTGCCCCGCTGGGAGCCGTTCGAGTGGGACAACACGGTTGCGGACATTGGAGTCGCCGTTTTGAATTGCAATTGGCTCCAGTGCCAGGAAAACTCTCTGGACCCCGTCCACCTTGAGTGGCTTCACGGCTACTGGGGACAGCACCAGACCATGATGCGCCGGGAGAAGCTGGGCAAAGATATCTCCTATGTGCAACTCATTCCCCGGCATCATCAGAAGATTGGATTCACCATTTTTGACCACGGCGTTGTAAAGCGGCGCGTGGTGGAAGGCGGCTCCGAGGAAGACATCGATTGGACTGTTGGCCACCCAGCGTTGTTCCCGAACATCCTCTTCGTTGGCGACGCCATCAAAGCCAACCTTCAGTATCGAGTCCCCATTGATGACGAGAACACCCTGCATATCACGTTCTTCGCATACCGGGCCGCGCCGGGCAAAGAAATCCCCGCCCAAGATGAAATCCCCTACTTCAAGGTGCCGCTCCAGTATGAGGACGGCCCCTTGATCGCAGATCTGACCAACCACCAGGACTTCGTCGCCTGGATTACGCAAGGTCCCGTGGTTGACCGTGGCTTGGAACGCCTTGGGGAGTCGGACCGGGGCATCATTCTCTGGCGCAAGCTCTTGAAGGAACAGTTGCAAATCGTGGCTGACGGCGGCGACCCGATGAACGTTTTCCGTGACCCGGAGCGCAACGTCTCCATCGAATTGCCTCTGGAAAGATGGCCGGCGCTTCAGCAATTGGAGCGCTATCAAGAGTACGTGGCGCTTCAGGCAGGGGAAGACCCCAACTTCGGTGAAGAGGTTGAGGTCGCTATGGCCACCTGGACAGGGGTCAACCCTGCGGACTTAAAATAGGGACAGGCAGGAAGCGGCAGAGTTTCAACTATCGGTAAGGAGGGCACGTCCTATGCTTTCAGTCGAGGAAAACGCACTACTAACGCAGGTGGGTCCCGGAACGCCCGGCGGCGATCTTTTTCGCCGGTACTGGCATCCCATCGCCGCGGTACTGGAGATGGATGAGGAACCAACGAAGGAGATCAGGCTCCTTGGCGAGGACCTCGTGCTTTACAAGAACCGCAGCGGCGGTTACGGCCTCATTGAGCGCCTCTGCGCCCATCGCCGGGTCAACCTGGCATATGGCATCCCTGAGGAAAACGGCCTCCGCTGCATGTACCACGGCTGGATGTATGACGAGACCGGCCAGTGCATAGAGCAACCTTTCGAAGAGACCGTGCGGCCTGAGTCCCGCTTCAAGGACAAGATCAAGCTGAACGGCTATCCTGTTCAGCCTTACGGCGGCATTCTTTGGGCTTACCTGGGTCCAGCACCCGCGCCCATGATCCCCCATTGGGAGCCCTTTGAGTGGCCAAACGCATTCCGTGACGTTGGATTCGCCAAGCTGGACTGCAACTGGCTGCAATGTCAGGAGAACTCCCTGGACCCCGTCCACCTAGAGTGGCTCCATGGCTATTGGGGCGAGTACCAGCAAAAGATACGGGCAGAGAGCCAGGGCATCGACAAAGTGTTGGTGAACACCAATCCCCTCAACCACCAGAAGATTGGCTTCGATATCTTTGACTATGGAGTCGTTAAGCGCCGGGTGGTGGAGGGCAACGACGAGACCCACGGCGACTGGACGCTTGGGCATCCAGCCCTGTTCCCCAACATTCTCTTCGTGGGCGACATCATCAAGTGCAGCATGCAGTACCGCGTGCCCATCGACGACGAAAACACGATGCATGTCACCTTGTTCGTATACAAGGCAGCGGAGGGCCACGAGATCCCCGACCAGGACCGCATCCCCTACTTCGAGGTGCCCCTCCACTACGAGGACGGCAAAGTGATTGCCGACTTGGTGAACCACCAAGACTTCGTGGCCTGGGTTACGCAGGGCCCAATAGTCGACCGCACACTTGAGCGTTTGGGTGAGTCCGACCGGGGCATCATCCTTTGGCGCAAACTCATAAAAGAGCAAATCGCCATAGTCCAGGACGGCGGCGATCCCATGTGTGTGTTCAGGGACGCCGAGAAGAACAAGTCTGTCGAACTACCTCTGGAGCGCTGGCCGGGAATGGGCAAAAACGAGCGCTACAGCGGTGGCTATGTGCCGGCCCAGGCTGGCGAAGAGCAGTCGGATATCGACCGGATCATGGAAACCCTGGCCACGTGGGCGGGCGCCACTCCCAGCGGCTGATCCCGAATACGTCAGAGTAGAAGACAGCCGCCCCCGACTATGGGGGCGGCTGTCTTTTTGTCAGCGTCTGGTAGGGGAGGGTCAGTGACCCTCCCCTAGGCATTTTCCGGGAGAGAGGCCCGGTCTTAGACACGGCCCCTACCAGACGCCCCATATAGAGAAGTCCTTCCTGACACGGGTCTGCCCAAGTCTTGTACAATGCCTCAGCTTTGCACGGAACAAGCTCAGGAGGAACATGGCAACTGAGAGTCCCTTACCCCAAACGTCCGGGTCCGAAGCCGCAAGGCTTTTGAAGCTAGCCTCCGACAACATTGCTGACTACTTCGACGCTCTGCCCGTCGAACAACAGGACACGCCTTCAGGCGCGGCCGGCTGGGGTCTGGGCGACCTTATAGCCCACATGAGCGGTGGCACAGAAGGCACAATTCGCGACGTGTCCCGCGCCCTCAAGGGCGACGCAGGCCCGCTGCCGGAGGCGCCCTTCCGCAAGACCGGCCCTGACCCTGAGGGACGTGCCCGGGTAGCCCAACGAGGGCGGGAGTCCCGCGAGCAGCAGGCCGACGCTCTGTCGGCAAACTTTCGTGAGCGGAACGCCCAACTCTTCACGATCTTGGATGGCCTAACTGAGGAGCAATGGGATATGCCTTGCTTCCACGTTCTTCAACTAACAACCATTCGGGGACTGACCCTGACTAGGATCGCTGAAATCGGGCTGCATTCGTGGGACTTGAAATCCGGCATTGAGATCGCCCCAAAGTTGCTTCCGGACATCGTTCCCACGCTGCTGGAATGGATGCCTACTTGGTTCACCTGGGGCTTCGACGGCCAGGAACAGACATTGGCGTCCCCCCTTCGCTACCGCTTTGAGGTAGGGGAACCGCTGAACTGGTCATGGGATGTCGTCGCCTCCGGGCCCGGTTTTCATTTCGAAACCCCGTCTTCCGACCCGGCACTTGCCACCTACCGAAGCGACCCCGAGACGATGGCCCTCGTTTTTCTTCATCGCCTACCCTGGAAACGGGCTAACGCCCAAGGTTTGCTCAAGATCGATGGAGATCCCGCCGAAGTTGAAACGTTCTTCAAGTGGTTTACCGGGCGCTAGCCATCCCGCCTTGTCGTTCTGAGGAGCATCGGGACGAAGAACCACAGCGTTGGGTGTTAAGAGATTGGTATTTGCCCATAGTGGCCATGTTGGTCGTCAGGGAAGGCCGTGATCCTTCGATCGCTCAGGATGACAAAGACAATTAGGGGGCGCTAATGTCGATAACTCTAGCTGCGTCAAAGAAAGCCCTAGAGGGCGCTGAGGCCAAGGCCAGGGAGTTGGGTCTAAATATCACCACTGCCGTAGTGGATACTGGCGGCGTCCTAGTAGGGTTGTCTCGAATGGACGGCGCGAGATGGATGACGGTGCACATCGCCGTCGGCAAGGCTAAAGGCTCCGTGGCCTACAGCAAACCTACCAGTGAGCTTGCCGAACGGGCTGGCAGGCCGGTGTTCCAGTCGCTCATGATCCACGAAGGGATGCTGTTCGCGCAGGGAGCAGTGCCCATCTATGCGGCGGGGGAAGTGGTTGGGGCCTGCGGCGTCAGCGGGGGCAACACGCCTCAAGAGGACGAAGACATCGCCATCGCAGGGGCCGAAGCCGCAAAAGCCTAGTACTTCACCCATCCGTTTGCAGATAGTGCAGGCGTGGTGATACCATTTTCGTTCCGGCTCTAGCGCCAGTGGCGACTCTTATCGGAGGATTTTGCTATGCATTTGGTGATTGACGGTCATAATGGGGACCGCCAGCGCCTCCAAGACCCCGACATCGTTTACCGTTTTCTGGACGAGTATCCCGATGGCTTGGGCATGACCAAGATAACGCCCCCTCACGTGTATACCTATCACGGCCCTCAGCCTGGGGACTGGGGCGTCTCTGGATTCGTGCTCATTGCCGAAAGCCATATTAGCGTGCACACCTTCCCCGACCGCGGCTACATCAATATCGATGTGTTCTCCTGCAAGGAGTTCGACCCGAACCTAGCCCGGGAGCAAATAACCGAGACCTTCGGCATTGGTGAAGTGAAACACTGGCTCCTGGAAAGGGGTCTTGAGTACGCCGACACCGACACAGCATTCAAAGAGTTGGAAGAAGACCGCTCAGCACTGGTTGGAAAAGTCAGCTGAGATAGCGTCCTTACAACATAGACCATGACCAGCAGGGGTTGGCCAGAAAAAGCGAGGGCATCTACCCTCGCCTTTTTCTTTAGCACAGCCCCCTAGGCTATCCAGTAAGTGCCATATTGGGCCTTCGGCGTTTGGTGCACTAGGGGGGATCCCGCTAGAGCTGAATTCCATTGACACCCGCTGGGGCCAACGGTATCGTACCGAGGCACCCACTCCTTCGTGGCGTAGACACGACAGCACGAATTTTCAGAGTCACTCAAAGGGAGACATCATGAGCCAAGCCGCCGTCATTACCGCTTACAACGAGCCATTGGAAGTTCGGGACATTGCACCGCCGAAGCTTGAGAAAGGTGGCATGATCTGCAGGGTGGACGCAGCAACCCTCTGCGCCACTGACGTAAAGATATGGCACGGCGCTATCGACTACGGCCCCATCCTTCCCTACATTCCAGGCCACGAGACCGCCTCGATTGTCGAGGAAATCGACGGAGAACGCTCCGACATCTTGGGCGAGCCCTTAAAGCCCGGCGACCGTGTGATCGTTGCCTATCGCTTCTGCGGTCACTGTTTCCACTGCACCATTGGGCAACAGCCAAACCTTTGCCCCAACGCCACACGCTACGGCCGGGTACGCGCTGACGTGCACCCCTACCTGCTGGGTGGGTGCGCCCAGCAGCACTACTTCCCAGAAGGCGCAGACGTCATCCGCATACCTGACGAAGTATCGTCAGCGCTGGCTGCGTCGGCTGCTTGCGCCTTTCGCACGGTCATGCATGGCTTCGAGAGGCTTGGCGGAATCGGCAGCTCTGAGGACGTGTTGATTCAAGGCTCTGGACCGCTTGGACTCTTCGCAACTGCCGTAGCCAGAGACCGCGGCGCACGGCGCGTATTCACCATCGGAGCGCCAGCGGCAAGGTTGAAGGTCGCCAAGGACATGGGCGCAGACGAAATCTGCAATATCGAGGAGTTCAACCGGCAGCAGCGCAAGGAATGGCTATTGGACATGACCTCAGGTCGGGGGCCGGATGTTGTCGTTCAGTGCGTGGGTGCAGAAGCCGTCGGCGAGGGCCTAGACCTGGTGCGCCGCGGCGGCCGGTTCCTATCCATCGGGGCAGGCTCTGGGGACCAGACCATCCCCGGCGCCATCTTTACCAACAAGAACCTTACCTTGGTCGGCGTGCTATCGGGCATGGCCCACCACTTCTACCAGGCTCTGGACTTCTTGGCCACACGCAAGAACACGTTCCCCTTCGACAACTTCATCACCGGTACCTACAGGCTCGATCAGACCACCGAGGCCCTTGAGGCTATGGCCGCCTATAAAGAGGTGAAGCCGGTGATCTACCCGAACGCCTAGAGGGCGAAGGCAGGACGATAAGGAGTCGCACGATGGAAGTCCTGGCAGCCGTCGTCTCAGAGCACAACGTACCGCTGCGGGTCCAGCCGGTACCCCTTCCTGAACTGGAAGTAGGGGCCATCTTGGGCCGTGTGGAAGCAGCAACGCTCTGCGCCACGGATGTTCACGTTTGGCACGGCGACCTTGGCAGCAAGGCGGGCCAAAGCATCACGCCTTACATCCCCGGCCACGAGACCGCCTCCGTCGTCGTCGATGTGAACGGTGAACGAAGGGACCTGCTCGGAGAAATTATCAAGCCGGGCGACCGCGTGGTGGTCGCCTATCCGTTCTGCGGCAAGTGCTTCTACTGCACCATCGCTGGCCAGCCGACTCTGTGCGAAGACTCGATCCGCTACGGCCGGGAGCGCTGCGACCTGTTCCCTTACTTGTTGGGCGGCTGCGCTGAGTACCATTACTACCCAGCCCGCGCAGAGGTCATTCGGATTCCGGACGAGGTTTCTTCACCCCTGGCAGCCGCTTCCGCTTGCGCCTTTCGCACCATCATGCACGGCTTCGAACGCTTGGGCGATATTCGCCCTAACGAAACTGTATTGGTACAGGGCTCAGGGCCCTTGGGACTATTTGCAACCGCCGTTGCCCGCGAAAAAGGCGCTCGCCGCGTCCTAACCATCGGCGGACCGGAAGCCCGATTGGAAGTTGCCAAGGCCCTGGGCGCGGATGAGGTACTGAACATAGCCGACGCCTCGGACGCAGCCCAACGGACCGACTGGGTGTTGGGTGAGACTTCCGGGCGAGGCGCAGACGTTGTCATTCAATGTGTGAGCGCGTCGGCAATTCCCGAGGGCCTCAACATGGTCCGCAGGGGCGGGCGGTACGTGTCGATCGGAACGGGGCCGGAAGCCGTGACCATCCCCGGCGCAATCTTCACCAACAAGAACCTCAAGTTCGCCAGCATTAGGTCTGGCCGGGCGCACCACTTCCATCAGGCTCTCGACTTCCTGGCCACCCGTAAAAAGGACATTCCCTTCGACCTATTCATATCGGCCGAATATTCCTTATCCCAGACGACGCAAGCGCTGGAAGACATGGCGTCATACAAGATAGTGAAGCCGGTCATACTGCCAACGTTGGCGTAGGTCACGGGAAAGACTGGCCGGTCATGCTGCTCCAAGGGGCCAAGCGTTCAGCACCGACTTACCCCACCACCGTCAGTTTGCAGCCCGACCCCTCGTTGGCTATAATCACCGCAGCCTAGCCTTGCACGCCTGGCTAGAGCCTAAACTGCCCACGGGAGCATGGTGTGAGGTACGACGTAGTTGTCATAGGGGCGGGAATCGCCGGCCTGCAGGCCGCCGTTGAGGCGCGCCGCCAGGGTGCTTCGGTTGCCGTCATCACCAAGGTTCATCCACTTCGGAGCTATTCGATCACCATCCAGGACGGCATCAATGCCGCTCTTGCTCAAGGCGATTCGCCACAAGCTCATATCGCAGACACTCTCCGCTCCGGCGACGGCCTCAACGACAAGTCGGTTGTTGAAGCGTACTGCGCTGAGGCGCCTGCCGCCGTCAGAGAGTTGTACAACCTGGGCGTCCCCTTCAACCTGGATCCCCAAGGCGACGTGGCACTTGTAAAGCTGCAGGGCTCGGAGCAGGCCAGGGCGGCCCATGTCCACGACATGACCGGCCACGTTCTGGCCCAGGTGCTCTACGAACAGGCCCTCAAATACGAGGTCGTGTTCTTTGAAGAGTGGTATGTTCCGTCTCTGGCCGTTGAGGACGGTGTCTGCACCGGCGCTCTGGCGTTCCAGCTTTCCACGGGCAATTTGGACCTCATTTCAGGCGGAGCAATCGTCATGGCAGCAGGAGGCGTTCGCCGCCTCTACGAGCCCAGCACCAGTTCCACCCACTGCAACGCCGACGGTATTGGCATCGCTTACCGGGCGGGCGCTCAGCTGGTGGATATGGAAATGGTCCAATATCACCCGAGCATCATCAAGGCGGGCCGCTTGGCCATCAGTGAGCTGCTGCTGGCAAACGGCGCTCAACTTGAGGGCAAAGACGGCCAGGCCGTAACTGGCTCTGCTCAACCCTTCGGCCACTCGCTGGCCAGGGCCGCGGCTGAGGCCATCGCCTCAGGTGCGGGAGAGGATGGCAATCTGAACCTCAAGACTTCCATCACGCAGGAACAGGCCGACACCACCTACTACAATACAAATGCCCGCCTCCAGATGTTCATGAAGGGCAACCTGGCTGGCGACCCCATTCCCGTGCATCCGGGGATGTACCGCATCCTTGGCGGAATTGCCACGGATGCCAGCGGCGCTACCAGCGTCTCCGGGCTCTTCGCTGCGGGCGAATGCGCCGGAACCGGATTCCACGGCGCAGGCGCAATGGACGGCAACGGACTCCTAGCATCGGTGCTCTCTGGTCACCGGGCTGGTTCTGCTGCAGCCAACGCCGGCAAGGCGTCCACCGGCGAGGCATCACCAGCGATTCTGCAAGAGCATCAAGGCAAGCTCAAGCCGTTGCTTGAGCGCGACGCCAAAGAGGGCGACCTCGCAGGAGTACGCAGCGAGTTGACCTCTCTCATGCATGAAAAGGCAGGACTCAGCCGTGACGCCGCAGGGCTTGCTGAAGCAGCAGAGAAGATCGCTTCCCTGAAGGAATCCTACGCCACAATGGGCATACCCACGAAGGCCCTTTCCTTCAACTACGCCCTTCAGCAGCACCTAGAGACCCGCACATTGCTGGCAGCAGCCGAAGCGATCGTCGGAAGTGCAGAGGCCCGCCAGGAAAGCAGGGGCGTGCATTACCGTTCCGACTTCCCCGACAAGAGCGACGAGGCTGGCAGCATGCGAGTCGTCGTCGAACAGGGCGAGGGTGGGCCCCAAGTGAGCAGCCGCCCCGTCTAGTTGAAGTGCTTTGAGCCAAGGAGCAGCGGCTCAACCGACGGTATAGAGGAGCAACTATGCAAGTAACCATGAAGTTCGTGCGGACGAAGAATGAGGATCCCGACCAGAGGGACTCCTTCGTCGTCGATGTTGATCCCGAAACCAGCGTCTTCGAAGCTATGAGCAAGGTCCGCGAAGAACAGGACGGCAGCCTAGCCTTCCGTGGCACCTGTAACACCGGCTTTTGCGGCGACTGCACCTGCCAGGCCAACGGAAAGCGCGTTGTGCCCTGCCTGGTGAAGGTCAAAGACTCCGTTAAAGAAGACGCCATTGAGATCAAGCTGATTCGCAATGTCGCCCCGGTCAAAGACGTTCTCTACGACGTAGACCAGTTCATGTGGAAGAAATACAAGTACTTCCGGCCCTGGCTGGAGACCAACGGCACCGCCCCGGCGGTCAAGGACGAGGATTTGGAGCCAGTTCGCCTGGCGATGCGCTGCACCGTCTGCGGGCTTTGCGATGAGGGCTGCACGGTCATCGATGTCGACAAGGAGTTCCTGGGCCCAATGGCGCTGACCAAGGGACTGTACCGGACGACAAAGGACCCCAGAGATCAAGATACCAAGCAACGGTTCATAGAAGCGGGAGAAAAGAAGGGCCTCTGGGACTGCGTCCATTGCTGGGAAGCCAGCGAGCATTGCCCGTGGGGTATCAACCCCACCCACCTCATCATGGATCTCCGTGACGATTCAATTGCCCTTGGCGTTAAGTCAGGAAAGGGCAACCCAATGGCTGCCCGCCACTACAACGCTTTCGCCGATTCCGTGAAGAAGAGTGGATGGCTCAACGAGCGCATGTTGGCCTCGAAGACCTACGGGTTGCCACCCTACGGCCTCTCCCTATCAGGCATGATGTCGCAGATGCCCATCGCCCTAAAGGCAATTCGGAAGGGCAAAGCCAGCCTGAGACCCCATAAGAGCCGTCCTGGCGCTAGGCAGATCGCTAAGATATTCGCCAAAGTCGAGCAGTCTCACAAGAACAAGAAGGCCTAGGAGGGCAAGCATATGGTTAAGGTTGCCTTTTACCCCGGTTGCGTCGCCAAGGGCTCATGCCCTGAGTTGTACACCAGTTCAATCAAGGTATGCGAGAAATTGGGCATTGAGCTAGCTGAGTTGGAGGACGTGGGTTGCACTGGCGCGGGCGTACTTAGCTCCGAAATCTCCGATCCCATCAACGCCCGAACCCTAGCCAAGGCCGAGCAGATGGGAGTCCCCCTAATGACCATCTGCAGCACGTGCACGGGGGTCATCGCTCTGGCGAACGTCCGTCTGCAAGACCCTGAGTACCGGGACAAGATCAACCGGGAGTTCCTGGCGGAAGACGGTCTCGAATACAAAGGCACCACAGAGGTTAAACACCTGCTGTGGGTCCTCGTTGAAGACGTAGGCTTGGACGTTTTGACAGCAGCCTCCACCCAGCCTTTGGAAGGCGTCAAGATTTCACCCTTCTACGGTTGTTATCTACGCCGCCCCGATGAGGCCATTAAGGACGGCAACCGCAAGTCCTACATAGAGAAGGTAACGCAAGCCATCGGTGGCACCAACGTCGACATCTCTGGGAAGGGCAAGTGCTGTGGTTTCCCCTCTCTAACTATCAACGAAGAGAACGCCCTTGCCATGACCGCCAAGCACACCTCGGAAGCTCGGGACAAGGGAGCAGACGCGATGGTTGTTCCTTGCCCCCTGTGTCACCTGGAGTTGGACGGCCAGCAGAGCCGGGCCGAGGCCCAAGAGAAACAAGACATCGATATGCCCATCCTGCACCTGTCGCAGCTAGTGGGCATGGCGCTTGGTTTCACCCCTTCAGAGATGGAAGTGCAGCGGCATTTCGTTTCAACGAAGAATGTCGAGGAAAAGGTCAAGAGCCTGGCGGTCACCGCTTCCTAATCGACGCGGCTTGGGCCTGCTCGGAACTCGTTAGTATAAGAACGGCCAGCCTTTTCAGGCTGGCCGTTCTGCGTCTGCCGCACTTGGCATTGGAGTGGGGCCTTAGCGATCGGTCACCGCACCGGTTGCACGCCCTAGGCGCCGTTCTTATACTGCACTAACCATTCCGGCCACAGTCGCAACCAAGGAGGCCCATGCGCTTTCACTGGTTCCACTTGATGCCTTACCAGAACCTTCCGGACGACTTCTCCACTACGCAGTCGTCCGTGTGGGTAACCGTGCCTTCCAACCTGTACGACCCGTTGGAAGGCCACCGCATCTACAACGAGTACCTTGACGAGTTGGAGTTCGCCGATCAGGTCGGCTTTGACGGCATCTGCGTCAACGAGCACCACCAGAACGCCTACGGCATGATGCCTTCGCCCAACCTGATGGCGGCTACACTGGCACGCCGCACCTCCAACGCAGCCATCGTTGTCCTGGGTAACAGCCTCGCCCTCTACAACCCGCCCACCCGAGTGGCGGAGGAAATGGCGATGTTGGACGTGATTTCGGGGGGCCGTCTTATTGCCGGGTTCCCTGTGGGCACGCCGATGGACACAGCCTACTGCTATGGACAGCCCCCGGCGATTGTTCGCGAAAAGTACGATGAGGCCCATGACCTGATCATGAAGGCCTGGACCAGTGAAGACGTGTTCTCGTTCAACGGTAAGTACACCCAGCTCAGATACGTCAACACGTGGCCCAAGCCCATTCAGAAGCCGCACCCGCCCATCTGGATTCCCGGCAGCGGTAGCGTGGAAACCTGGGAATGGAGCGCCAAGCGAGATTACCTATACAGCTACCTGAGCTTTGGCGGCTACAAACGAGCCGCCACCCTGATCCAGGGCTATTGGGACACGCTTGACCGCTTGGGCATAGAACACAATCCCAATCGAGTGGGGTACCTCCAGCTCGTCATCGTGGCGGACACCGACGCCGAGGCCGAGAAGGAATACGCCCAGCACGTCCAGTACTTCTACGACAAGTGCCAACACATCGGACCAACTTGGGGTGCGCCGGGCTTCCGGAGCATCGCCACCCTTCGGTCCAGAGGACAGGAGCAGTTCACCGAGCGAAACTCCGCACCCCCAGGCCCCCGCATCCAAGCCCTGTCGACGGAGAAGACTTGGAAGGAGAGGCTGGAAAACGGCAGCATCATCGCAGGCAGCCCAGCGACGGTTAGGGACCAACTCAAGGACGTGATCGAGACCATGCACGTAGGCCACCTCATGGTGCTCATGCAGCTTGGCAACATGCCCAAGGAGAAGGTGCTACGCAGCACAGAACTCTTCGCCAAGGAAGTGATGCCCCACCTCCGTCACTACTACTCTGAATACGAGGACCGCTGGTATCCCAAGCCTCTGTCCATGGATCAGCGAACCGCACCAGCGCCCATAGCCTAGCCAGAGATACGACATGCCTGAAGAACGCACCATCGCTATTCGCAACGGCCTCTTTGACGCCCAGGTCTTCACCCAGGGGTCAGGATCGCCTGTCCTTTTCTTGCACGGCGTTTTCCCTTTCACCGAGTGGCCGAAATGGCTTAACCCGCTGGCTCGTCAACACAAGGTCTACGCCCCAGCACAGCCAGGCTTTGGCGAATCAACGGGGCTTGAGCACCTTGACTCGATGAACGACCTCATCTTTTACCATCTGGAGCTGCTGGACGCTCTGGGGCTTGAGCGCCCGGATATCATCGGGCATGCACAAGGGGCAAATATTGCCGCGGAAATCGCGGCGACTTGCCCTGAGCGGGTTGGCAAGCTGGTGCTTGTGGCCCCCGTGGGCCTCTGGATGGAAGAGACCCCGGTGCCTGACTTCTTCTCGTTCATCAAGAGCCAGTTCATACGGGCCGCTTGGCACGACCCCGATGCGGCAGCCTCGCGGGGTTTGCTGGCGGAACCCGAAGACGAGCAACTCGCCAAGGAACTAGACCTGGAACGCATCCGATCCTTGGGGGCGGCCTCAAAGTTCCTCTGGCCCATACCAGACAGGGGTCTCAACAAGCGAATCCACAGGATCAGTTCCCCTACCCTCATCTTATGGGGTGCTTCAGACCAGTTTGTGCCACCTGCATACGGCCCTCTGTTCCAGGACAGCATCGCCGGCTCACAGTTGACGGTACTTGACGGTTCCGGCCATCTCCCAATGCTTGAGCAACCAGACGAGTTTATGACCGAAGTCCTCAACTTCCTTTCGTAGCGAGTCTAGCGACCCGCGCCCTCTCGATCCCATTCAGATTCCTACCCAGTGTGGCACTGGTGGCTCCCTGGACGTTTGACAGTGGGCAACACCCGTGATAAACAACGCGTTGACGTCGGCTAATCGGATGGCTACAGGAGGAATCATGGCGCAAAAGACCCGCAGGATTATAGACGGAGACGGGCACATCTTCGAGGACTCCGAAGGCATCCGTAGCTTCCTGCCACCCGAATGGAAAGAAGCCTCAATTGGCAACATGTTTGGCTACTGGCCCCCGTTCGGTAGCCACCTGTTCTTCGCCTTGAACAAAGTGCCCGAAGGTGCTTTCAAAGACCCTGGATTTGACGGCTGGGTCGAGTTCCTGGACACCCAGGGCTTCGATGCCACAGTCCTGTATCCAAGCGCGTTCCTCCACTTCGGCAGAATCCCGGACCTCAACCTGGCCCTCGGCGTCGCCAAGGCCTACAACAACTGGCTCCACCAGGCCTACCTCAGCCGGGACAGTCGCTTCAAGGGCATGGCTATGATTCCCCTTCAAGATCCTAAGGCGGCCGCCCTGGAGCTTCGCCGGGCCGTGACAGAGTTGGGTATGTGTGGCGCAATGCTCACCGGCGTCGGGCACAAGGGAGAGTTGGGCACCCAGGAGTTTTGGCCTGTCTATGAAGAGGCCGACCGCCTCGGCTGTTCTTTGGCCCTTCACGCCGGAACTCACGCAGGGCTGGGCCTGGACCACATGAACATCTTCGCCGGGTCCAACGCCTTGGGGCACCCCCTGGCAGTATCCATTGGGTTCACCAGCATGCTGCTCAATGGCGTCTTCGATAAATTCCCCAACGCTCGTTATGCGTTCCTTGAGGCTGGTGTTGGCTGGTTCCTAATGACCCTTGAGCGCACCACCCGGTCATTCGGCGCCTTCCCACCCCTGGACCCTGACAAGCAATACCTTCAGTTGGCCCCCGGAGAAAATGTCGCCGACTACGTTAGGCGGCACGCCAAAGAAGGACGGATCGTCGTAGGAGTCGAGGGTGGAGAGCCGGACCTGGCCCACGCCGTCCGTAGCATGGGCAAAGAGGCCTTCATGTACTCCTCGGATTTCCCGCACGAGGCCACCAAAGAAACCATCGGCGAGGAGATAGGCGAGTTGCTGAGCAACGAGGAACTCACCGAAGACGATCGGGACGCAATTCTCTACCGGAATGCTGAGCTGTTCTACGGCTTCAATCTGGTTCCGGCCAAGTCCTAGACACGGCCTTCATCCATATCGGTAAGGGGAACGGCTTATGGCCAACACGGCCCGCCGGATCGTCGACGGAGACGGACACATCTTTGAAGATGCTGCAGGCATCCGCAGCTTCTTGCCACCTGAGTGGGAAAAGGCATCGATCAGCAAGATGTTCGGCTTCTGGCCTCAGTTCGGCAGCCACCTGTTCTTTGGGCTGAACGAGGTTCCGCCAGGCTCCTTCGTCGACCCGGGCGTAGAGGGTTGGCGCGAGTTCCTGGACGCCCAGGGCTTCGACGCCACCGTCCTCTATCCCAGCGCCTTCCTCCACTTCGGCCGGATTCCAGACCTTGATCTTGCCCTTGGCGTGGCCAAGGCCTACAACAACTGGCTTCATCGTGACTACCTGACCCAGGACGACCGATTCAAGGGCATGGCCATGATCCCTCTCCAAGACCCGCAGGCAGCCGCCCTGGAGCTCCGGCGGGCCGTGAAGGAGTTGGGGATGTGTGGCGCAATGCTTACCGGCGTTGGCCACAAGGGAGAGCTAGGGACCAAGGAGTTCTGGCCCATCTACGAAGAGGCAGACAGCCTCGGGTGCGCCCTGGCGCTCCATGCTGGCTCTCATGCAGGGCTGGGCCTCGACCACATGAATATCGTCGCAGGATCAAACGCCCTGGGCCATCCACTGGCGGTCGCCATCGGTTTCGTCAGCATGATGCTCAACGGTGTGTTCGATAGGTTCCCCAACGTTAGGTACGGCTTCCTCGAAGCAGGCGTTGGTTGGTTCCTCATGGCGGTGGAGCGGTGCACCAGGTCGTTTGCAATGCTGCCGCCGCTGGACCCCAACAAGCAGTACCTGCGCCTTCCTCCCGGCGAGGACATAACCAGTTACCTAAGGCGGCTGATGAAGGAAGGTCGCGTCGTCGTTGGCGTTGAGGGCGGAGAGCCGAATCTGGCCGACGCTGTCCGGCAGATGGGGAACGAAGGCTTCATGTACTCCTCCGACTTCCCCCACGAGGCCACGAAGGAGACCATCGGGGAGGAGATCGGCGAACTACTGGCCAACGAAGCTCTGACGGAAGACGACCGCGACGCCATCCTCTACCGCAACGCTGTACGCTTTTACAGCTTCCAGCTAGCAACAGCAGCCAAGTAAGCACTTCCCCCCGCAGCGGCGAAGCCGACCTCCCTTGATGTGGTCGCCCCTTCCTCCAGTCGTGCCGTGCCGCTACCATAGGCAAGGCTCAGGGAGGGCAATGTGGGTTTCTACACTCGAATCGCCAGACCGCTACTCTTCAAACTACCACCGGAAACGGCGCAGCGCCTGGCCGAAGACCTGCTCCAACGACGCTGGCTATGGGGCTGGGCCTCATCGGTCTTCCAAGCCAACGACCCCAAGCTCCGCACCAGTCTGGCCGGCATTCCGCTGCGCAACCCCATTGGCCTGGCCGCTGGCTACGACAAAGAGTGCCGCGCCCTCTCAGGCCTGGCCCGGCTTGGTTTCGGGTATCTGGTTGGCGGCACGGTCTTTCCCGTGCCCAGGGCAGGCAACGCCCGGCCCCGTCTGCTGCGCCTGCCCGAGCAGGACGCCCTCATCAACGCACTAGGCTTTCCCAGCAGCGGCTCTATCGCCGCTGCCAACAACCTTCTTCGCGTCAATTCAGGCGGGGCAGCCATCCTCGTCAGCATCGCCGCCCTGGAAGTAGAGGATTTCGTAACAGTCCACAAGCAGCTTGAGCCGCTGGTGGCAGGCGTAGAGCTGAACATCAGCTCCCCCAACACGGCCGGCCTAGCTGCGTTCCAAGAGCCGTCGAACCTCCGGGACGTGCTTCAGGGGGTTATGGCCCAGCGCACCAAGCCGGTCTTCGTAAAACTGCCCTTCGGCCACGACGACGCTTCCCGTCAGCGGGTCCTCGACCTCGTTGACGTTTGCCTGGAACAAGGTGCGGACGGCGTAACCGCGGGAAACACACTTCCACTGGAGGAGCCTCGCACGGCTACAGGCCGGGGCGGTCTCAGCGGCAGGCCGATTCTTGAGGACATGCTGAAAACCCTCGCCGCTATCCGCTCTCACGCTGGGGACACCTTCGCCATCAACGCCTGCGGGGGCATCTTCACGGGCCAGGACGCCATTCGAGCCCTCCAAGCAGGCGCAACGACGGTGCAGCTTTTCACAGGGCTGGTCTACCAGGGGCCAGGAGTGGTGAAGGGGATATGCCGGGAACTGGCGCCCGCCTTTGCTCCTCCATAAACCGAGCGGTTATAAGCTCCTACCGTCTTTCCGGCGAAAGCCGGAACCCAGGAACATCCAGCCATCGAATACGCTACTCGCGTTGCCGCGCTACTGGATTCCGGCCTGCGCCGGAATGACGGCGGGGTGGTGGGGTGGTGGGGTGGTGGGGTGGTGGGCTGCTGTAGGCACATCGATGACCTCGGTGGGGCCGCCGCCATAAGTGTGTAGCCTGCCCCTACCCTGCGATGAGTAGCATCACTTCGCTCCTTGACCCCCCTCCTACCCCACCATAGAATGGCTTCAAGGAGCCTTCTATGTTCGATTCTTTACAAGACAAGCTGGGCGATGTTTTCAAGCGCCTCACCAACCGCGGCCGTCTATCCGAAGCCGATGTCGACGAGGCGATGAAGGAGGTCCGGCTGGCCCTCCTGGAAGCCGACGTTAACTTCAAGGTCGCTCGCGAGTTCGTTAAGCGGGTCCGTGAGCGGTCCGTTGGCATTGATGTGCTGGAAAGCATCAGCCCCGGCCAACAAGTCGTCAAAATTGTCAACGACGAGCTCACCGCCATCCTTGGCGGCAGCGAGGCAAAGCTAGAGCAATCGCCGAAGCCACCGACGGTTGTGATGCTCGTGGGCCTGCAAGGCTCCGGCAAGACCACTTCCATCGCCAAGCTGGCCCACCACCTGCGCAAGCGAGGTCAGCGGTCGCTCTTGGTTGCCTCCGACCTACGACGCCCCGCCGCCGTGGAACAACTGGTCGCCCTGGGCAAACAACTCGACATTCCGGTGTACGAAGAAGGCACCACGTCCACGCCGCTACAGGTATCCAAGAACGGCCTGAAGAAGGCCCAGGACCTCGGCGTCCAGTGGATGCTCTTGGACACCGGCGGCCGCCTTCACATCGACGACGAGTTGATGAAGGAGTTGGAGGACGTCAAAAAAGCAGTCCACCCCATGGAGACCGTGCTCGTAGTCGACTCCATGACCGGTCAGGACGCAGTCCAGGCGGCCCAAGAGTTCAACGACCGCATCGGCCTTACGGGGCTCATCCTCAGCAAACTAGACGGCGATGCTCGTGGTGGCGCGGCCCTATCCATCGTTGAAGTCACCGGCGTTCCCATCAAGTTCGTCGGCGTCGGCGAGAAGACCGACGCGCTGGAACCCTTTTACCCCGAGCGCATGGCCTCTCGAATCCTGGGGATGGGCGATGTCCTCACCCTCATAGAAAAGGCTCAAGAGACCTTTGACGAGAGCCAAGCGAAGGTCATGCAGGAGAAGATGCGGAAGGCCGCATTCACCCTGGAAGACTTCCTGCAACAACTGCAACAGCTCAAGAAAATGGGCCCGCTATCGTCGGTGATGGAGATGATTCCCGGCCTTTCCAAGCTAACCAAGCAGATGCCGGGCGCCAACCTCGACGAGAGCCACATGAAGCGGACGGAAGCCATCATCCAGTCGATGACGACCGTGGAGAGGAACCGGCCGGACGTCATCGATGGCAGCAGGCGCAGGCGCATCGCCCTAGGTAGCGGCACCACGCCCCAAGACGTGAACCAGATGCTCAACCAGTTCCGTCAGAGCCAAAAGCTGATGAAGCAACTTGCGTCAGGCAAGGGTCAAAAGAAGCTCATGCGCATGCTGGGCTAGCTCCCGGCACTTCGCTCTCTCCTAAACGCACCTAGGCTTACCTACCGACGGGGGATGCATGAAGGAAGAAACGCTGACCAGCGGCATGCGAGTCTGGAGCGCCCAACCGGAGGGACCGGGCCCCTTTCCGACCGTCGTCATACTCCACGAGCGCTATGGGCCGGTGCAATACACCTTCAACAACGTCAACCGCATGGCTCAGGAAGGCTTCGCCGCATTCGCACCCGATATGTTCCACCGCCACACTGGCGACCGCAAGCGAGTGGAGGCTGCTGAGGATCGCGCTGAGCTGCAGGACGCGCTCTCTGTGACCGACATGGACGAACTAGTCGACCACATCAAAGGCGCTGGCTACGCTGACGCCGACCGCCTGATTATCGCTGGGTACTGCCAGACGGGGCGCACGCCAATGGTCGTCGCTTCCCAAAGGGACTACGTCACCGGCGCCGTGATCATGCACGGAGGCATCTATAACTGGGACTTCGAAACTAAAGAGAAGGGCCAAGAGTCTATCGTCGGGCTGATCCCGCAGTTGTCCTGTCCCATCTTCGGGGGATTCGGAGAGTTGGACGAGATCATTCCACTGCCCAACGTTTGGACCTTCCGCCGAATGCTGGAAGAGAGCCGCAAGAGCTACGACATCCAGGTGTTCCAAGGCGCGGTTCATTCATGGATGAACACCACAACCGAGGCAGCCTTGAAGCGTTACAGAGCCGAAGCAACAGAACCCGCCTGGCAAGCGATGCTCAACTTCTGCCGCGAGATAACCTCAGGCGCCTGGGACAGTGAACAGCTCATCTGCCGGTTCGATTCGAGTGTTGAGCCCCACAGAGAATTCCTACCATAGCTTCGGCGGAAAACGGTACGCCGGAACCGCTTTGACCTACGGAGGGAGCCTTGCACGAAGAAACATTGGCAAGTGGCATGCGGGTGTGGAGCGCTCACCCAGAGGGACCGGGCCCCTTCCCAACGTTCATCATGCTTCATGAGCGCTACGGTCCCGTGCAGCACACCTTCGACCAGGCCCAGCGGATCGCCGATGAAGGTTTCGCTTCCTTTCTGCCCGACTTCTTCCATCGGCAGAGCGACCAACGCGAGGCAATCGCGGCAGGCCAGTCCCGTGGTGATCTCACTGACGCAGATAGCCTGACAGACTTCGATGAACTGGTGGGCTACATTCGGGGCCTAGCTTTTGCCGACGCCGACCGCATCGTCATGGCCGGCTTCTGCCAGACGGGGCGGACACCACTGATCCTGTCTGCACACGGTCGCCATCTGAGCGGTGCGGTGGTCTACCACGGAGGTATTTATCCCCGCGACTTCGAACCGTCGGAGAAGGGTCAGGAATCGGTGGTGAGCCTGATCCCGCGCATCTCCAGCCCCGTGTTCGGCGCGTTCGGCGAGTTGGACCACCTAGTGCCCCTGCCCAACGTTTGGACGTTCAGGCACATGCTTGAGCAGAACAGGAAGAGCTACCAGATTCATCTCTTCCCAGGCGCGCCCCACGCCTGGATGAACAACACCGCCACCGACGGCCGCTACAAGCCAGAGACCACCGCCCAGTCCTGGCGGCTGATGGTGGATTTCTGCCGCGAAGTCACGTCAGGGGCCTGGAAGAACGACCAACTCATTTGCCGGTTCCAGTCCGCCATCCAGCCGGACAGTGAGTTCCTACCCACGACCTAGAGCAGGCCCTCTCGCAGCAGCCGGATGTGTTCCGGGCCGATGCCGCAACAGCCGCCCACGGCCTGCACACCCATACTAACCCATTGCCTGGCAGCGTCTAGAAAGTCTTCCGGACTGACCGTGCCTCTCTGGTACCCCGAATCCCAAGAGGAACTTCCTGTGTGAGGATAGGCCCCAACCGGCCCACCCCATTGCTCCTTGACTACTTGAAGCGCAGGCATCGTTTCTTGGGCGATTGTATGCATGATCGCAACCAGCGCCACGCCTTTGTCTTCGAGTAGTTTCAGTCCTTCGGACAGCAGATGCGTCTCACCATCGTAGCCACCCAGGCGAACGTCCTCCCCCTCCTTCGCCCCGCAGCTGAAGCCTACCCAAACAGGAAGATCGGTCGCCAAAGCGGCTTCGAGAGCGAAACCCGTCTGCTCGATGTCTCTCATCATCTCCAACGCGATCAAATCGACGCCGCCTTCCGCCAGAATCTCGGATTGCTCCCTGTAGTTGGCCTTGGCCTGAGTCTCGCTAGGACCCTTGTAGCCGTCCCGGCGCGGCCAATTCGTGGATATGGAGCCAGCGATCCAAACGTCACGGTCGGCCTCTGATTCTCTTCGCGCCTCCTGGGCCGCGGTCACCGCCGCCTCGTTCAGCTCCCGGGTGCGGTCGCCCAGACCGGAGGCGTCAAGCCAGTGCCGGCACGTAGCAAAGGTATTGGTGATGATGACGTCAGCCCCCGCAGCAATGTAATCCCTGTGAATCTCTTGCACGAGGTCGCTCCGGTTAAGAAGGCCTGCCGCACTCCAGGTCTGCCGTGTGAGGGCAATCCCCCTTCGCTCCAACTCCGAGCCGGTGCCTCCATCCAAGATGATGAGATCGCCCTTTTTGATCCGATCTTCAAGCTCTGTCATTTGGTGCTCCTCTTCGGCCGGAGTTATTGCCACCCGCTAGCGAAAGGCAGGTTGTAGAGGATCCTGGACATTCCCATGGCCCCATGCTAAACGACATGATGGAATCAAGGTGACATGAAGTCAAAGCGCCGCCATTGTTAGAAACGTCAAACAACCCGAAGAGTGGCGTTGGTGCTAGGCAGGCCGGGCCTGAATGAGAGCAATAATCCGGAACCTATCTATCTTGACGGCTGTCGTTTCGCCGACCTACCGTGGCTTCGTTGAGCGAGGACTCAACCGATTGATACTGCGATTCTAATCCTTGGAGGTTCTCGTAATGAAAAAGAAACTGCTCATATTGATCGCCTTGGTCGCACTTGTCTCGGCCATTACCGCCTCTACAGTGGCGGCGTCAGCCAACGGTGACAAAAAGGTAGCCGGCACTGCCAGCATCGCTTGGCTGGGCCCTGCTAACTTCCTCCAGAGCGCCCAAGGCGGAGCGACCCTCTTCGCCGGCGGCACTATGGCAGGGAACATCATCGCCAGCTCGCCCAACGGCCAGATTGTGCTGCATGTAACGCCGGTGTTTTGGAGTCCAGACCCGGTCCCGGGCTTCCCCCCCGGAGCCTTGATACTGTTTTGTCAGGAGGTCCGCATTGTCAAGGGGCCAGATCTGGGGTTGCCCCCGGTGTTCTGTGACGTCGTCCCCGTAACTGGCGGCCCGGTTCTCGTCGATATCGATGGAAACATTCTGCTGCGGGTGGATCTCTTCTAGCATTGGTTCCCGTGAACGGATTTCAAGGGAGGGCCCAGCATGGCGGGCCCTCCCTTGCTTTGTGTCTTGGCCCCAGGCGTGGCTATGCTATACTTCCAGCCAGTTCAACCTGCACAGGAGGCTCCCTAAAGCCGTGCGAACACTACGCTTGGCAATGGCCCAGATCAACACCACCGTGGGCGATCTGGAGGGCAACACTGCAAAGGTCCTGGAGTGGATCGAACGGGCCCGCGGCGTGGAAGCTGACCTCGTGGCCTTCCCCGAACTCGCTCTGACCGGCTACCCGCCGGAAGACCTGCTCTTCAAAGCCCACTTTTTTCGTGACAGCCGCGCCTGTCTGGACCGGGTGATCGCGGCGTCTCGCGGCATGACCGTGGTCGTTGGCTTCGTCGACGCGCAGGGAGAAGCCTACAACGCCGCCGCCGTGGCCCATAACGGGTCACTTGTCGGGGTTTATCACAAGATCTTCCTGCCCAACTATGGCGTCTTCGACGAGGAACGCTATTTCAAAGCGGGTACCACCTGCCCTGTGTACGTCATTGATGGCGTCGCTATCGGGGTTAACGTCTGTGAGGACATCTGGTATGCGGGTGGTCCCACGGCCGTGCAACAACGAGCCGGCGCTGAGGTCATCGTCAATATCAACTCTTCACCCTTTCACGCTGGCAAGCGCGATTTCAGGGAACGCATGCTGGCCACCCGGGCGTCTGATAACCAACTGTTCCTCGCCTACGTCAATATGGTGGGCGGCCAAGATGAGTTGGTCTTTGACGGCGCAAGCCTCATCTTCGACCCCGAGGGTGAATGCGTGGCGGCTGGGCACCAGTTCGAGGAAGACCTCGTCGTCGCCGACCTCAACGTGGAGGGCGTGTTCCGGCACCGGCTCAAGGACCCCCGGGTTCGCAAGGCGCCCATTGCCGTTGGTGAGATTGGCCAGCCCAAGGTCATTCATGTCCCCGACGCCAGCCCGAGAGGCACAACTCCGAGCCCGCTCCCTCAGGCTAAGCCCCAGCGCTACGAAGGCGCGGCCGAAGTATACGAAGCACTCGTCCTAGGGGTGCGGGACTACGTTCAGAAATCCGGCTTCAAGCGAGTACTTATCGGCATGTCCGGTGGTATCGACTCGAGTCTGACAGCGGCCATCGCAGTAGATGCCCTCGGCAAGGAAAATGTCCAAGGCGTCTCTATGCCCTCCCGATACACGTCAGAGCCCAGCGAAGTCGATGCCGCCGTCACCTGCAAGAACCTGGGAATGGACCTCTGGACCATTCCTATCGAAGGGCCTTTTACGGCAATCCTGGACGTTCTTAGTGAGACTTTTGCGGGCACTGAGAGCGGAGTGGCCGAGGAAAACCTTCAGGCGAGAATCCGGGGCAACATCCTCATGGGCATCTCCAACAAGTTCGGGTGGATGGTGCTTACGACCGGCAACAAGAGCGAGATGGCCACCGGCTACGCCACCCTCTACGGCGACATGGCCGGAGGTTTCGCCGCCCTCAAAGATGTGCCTAAGACCTTGGTCTATGAAGCATCGGAGTATCGCAATTCCAAGGGACCCGTGGCCGTCATCCCCGATAACGTCATGATCAAGGCGCCGACCGCCGAGCTGCGGGAGAATCAGAAGGACGAAGACTCTCTGCCTCCCTACTCCGTACTTGACCCCATCATTCGGGCCTATGTGGAGGAGGACTGGAGCTTTGAGGACATGGTCGACGTGGGCCACGACGCCGAGATAGTAAAGAGGGTCATCTCAATGGTGGACCGCAACGAGTACAAGCGCCGCCAAGCGCCGCCAGGCGTCAAGATCACCCCCAGGGCATTTGGCCGCGATAGGCGGCTGCCAATCGTGAACAAGTACCGCCACTTCTAAAACGCGCCTTTTGGTAGGGGCGGGTCCGTGACCCGCCCTGGCACTAGCGGCACTCCCCGAATCCCCGATCTGAGGTTCGCTTGAAGCCCACCACGCAATTACGCCAACTCTTGGCCAGGGATAGCCTTCTCCTAGCCCCCTTCGTCTATGACGCCTTCACAGCCCGCATTGCTGAGGACGTTGGCTTCGAAGCTATTTACATGGGTGGGTTCGTTACCTCAATGACCTACGGCTATCCAGACCTGGGATTGCTCACTCAGACAGAGATGGTCGCCAACGCTACGCGTATAGCGCAACGAATCTCAGCGCCGCTTATCTGCGATGCCGACACCGGCTATGGCAATGCCATCAACGTCTGGCGCACCGTACGCCTCCATGAAAGCGCAGGCGTCGCTGGCATTCACATCGAAGATCAGGTGGACCCTAAGCGGTGCGGCTTCTTTGAAGGCAAGGACGTTATTCCACTGGACGAGGCTGTTCAAAAAGTCAGAGCTGCCGTGGATGCCCGGCAGGACCCAGACTTCGTTATCATCGCAAGGACGGATGCGTTGGCCGTTGTTGGTTGGGAAGAAACGGTTATTCGTTGCCGGGCCTTCCGCGAAGCGGGCGCCGACTTGATCTTCGTCGACGGGATTCGTACTGATAACGACCTGCACACTTATGCCAAGGAGCTTGCCGACGTGCCCCGGCTGCTCAACGGTGACCAGTTCGCGGCTGGCGATGTCGGAAAGCTAGGGTTTAAGATTCAGATCCACCGAGGCCCCATGTTCCGGTCCTACCACTGGTACAGAAGCCAGTACCAGGAACTAAAGGACACGGGCCAGCTTGATCCAGCGGACTACCCAGACACTTTTGAGTTACGCACCAAGATAGCTCGGCTGCTCGGCAAGGATGAGATCGACGAGATGGAACGGCGCTACGCCACCAATCAGCCAGAGGGAGGTTCTTCATGACAATGGCGACACCAAGGGTTACGGAGACCTTAACGGACCACACGCTAACTTTTCCCAGCGCCAGCATTCCGAAGGAAGCCCGGGATGCTGGCAAGATGCTGCTGTTGGACTTCTTGGCCGTCGCTATTGGAGGGCGCCAATTTTCTGACTCCACAGCTACGGTGCTATCCGGCACCCACGACCTCCTTTGCGGCGCAGAAGGAAACTGCACCGTCGCTGGTGAGGCCACGGGTTATCCTGCCCACTTCGCCGCCCTTCTCAATGGGACGTTTGCTCATTCCATGGACTTCGATGACACCCATGTGGAGTCGGTGATTCACATCGGGTCGCCTCTGTTCTCCACGTTACTGGCTATTGGGGAACGAGAGGGCGTCTCTGGGCGCGCCTTTTTGGACGCCGCCATCATGGGTTACGATTTTGTTGCCAAGGCCGGCAACGCCCACGGAGCTTCCGTCCATAAACGGGGCTTTCATCCCACACCAACAACAGGCATCTTCGGCGCGGTGGCGGCCGGTGCCCGGCTGATGGGTTTGGACAGGGGACAAACCCTAAACGCCTTGGGCATGGCTCTGAATCAAGCTGCGGGCACCATGGCCTTCCTTGAAGGAGGCGCTTGGAGCAAACGCATTCAGGTAGGGCTCGCAGCCCACAACGCCATCTACGCTTTGACCTACGCCAAGCGCGGCTTTCTTGGGCCGGACCGAGCGCTGGAAGGACGGCTTGGCTACTACGAGCTGTACACAGAGGGTGGCTACGATGCTAACCGTGCCCTTGAGGGTTTGGGCGACGTGTTTGAAGTGACCCATACCGGCGTCAAGCCATATCCGTCCTGCCGCTACAACCACAGCCTGATAGACGGGGTCCTAGCGCTTGTCAGGACGGGCAGAGTGAGGGCAGAGGACATCCAGTCGATGGAACTGACCATATCCGCGCCAGGGTACGCCATTGTCGGCGAGCCTCCGGAGGAGCGCCAACGGCCCACCAGCGTAGTTGATGGCCAGTTCAGCGCTTACTTCGCCGCCTCAGTCACGGCACGCGACTCCAAGTTCGGCTGGGCAGCCTATGATCGGCTGCAGGATGCGGACGTGGTCGATCTCATGGGCAGGACCAGCGTCCAGATTGATGACACCCTGCCTCGCTTCGGAGGAAGGGTGTCCGTCCTGACGAAGAGCGGGGAGACCGTGGTCGAGGAAACGCTCAGCCCGTTAGGCGAACCGGAGAACCCGGTGAACTGGGCAGGCTTGGAAGCAAAGTTTCGCGACCTTGCTGAGGGCGTTGTCGGGTCGGACGGGGCGTCGAGGATCATCGAAGCCGCTCACGGGATCGATGATCTGAACTCAGTGTCAGATCTTACGCGGCTTTTGCGGCCGTAAGATCGATCAAAGGTTTGTCGCAACATAAGAGAAGCCCCGGCCTGCAATAGGCCGGGGCTTCTCTTATGTTCCAATGATGGGGCCTTAGGCGGTCCTAGTGGCCACCACTTCCAGCCAGCCTCGAGGCACGGTCTTGAGCTTGAGTTCGTCGAAGACCTGTATCAACGCGTCCTTGAGGGCTGCGCTGGCCTCGGCCAACGGGATGCCGGGCAGGGCGCCATTGATAAAGTCCGAGAAGGAACTGATGTCCAGCCATGCCTCCAACGGCATATGGGCCGTATCCACCCGCTGCCTGAGAACCGAGAAGCCGTTGCTTTCAAGCAATTCCTTGTACTGATCTGGCGAGAGCATCTTGCGGGATTCAACCTTCTCGCGGCTAGTCGTCAGTCCGTCGCGGTCACGGACGATGCGGATGGCCCTCATCATCCAACGGCGGTAGAACTGCTCCGTTCCTGGCATCATTGAGCCCTGATAAAAGGCGCTATTAAAGGAGAACGTCCCGTCTTGCCGAAGAACTCCCCGTACTTCTCCCAAGAGAGTGTCCTTATCCGGGACCATGTGAATAGCGTTACAAAGGAAAACGGCATCCACGGAGCGGCGGACGGCCAGCGAGAGGTTCTCCACTCTGCCCTGAACGAACTGCGCCATGTTGGCGTAGCTGCTCTGCAAGTCCTCACGGGCCTGCCGAAGGGCGGTTGCTGAGGCATCAATGCCTATAACCAGGCTTTCCTGAGCACCCTTGAGCTTTTCCAGAAGCAGCCGGGTGACGGCTCCGGTGCCACACGCCAAATCAAGGACAATCTGGCCTGGCCTAATCTGCGACAAGTCCACAAGGCGCGAGTTTAGGTCTGTGTAAAAGGGATGCTGTGTGAATTGCCTAAAGGAAAAGTCCATTCCCGTCATGGGACACCTCCACTTTACCTTCCCAACCAAGTCGATACCGTACCATAGGGCCGACTACTTGCAAAGTGAAAGCGCCGAGCCACGGCTTCCTAATAATAGGTTCACTTCAAATGAGATGGCTCCAAATGGGGCGCATCCACCCCTTCCCTCCGTCGGTCAGAGCCAAGCGAAGACGCTTGACACTGCCCCACATCCTGCTACAATAGGCCGAGTCCGACAAATGGTCGGTCAGGCGTAGTGCGCTCCTTAACAATAGAAGAGTGGAAAGAAAGAAAGCTCTTAAGCGAAGTAGCATACGGATATATTTCTCACGAGTTGAAAGACTCTTGAGAGCAAAACGTCGGCGAGTTTGATCCTGGCTCAGGACGAACGCTGGCGGCGCGCTTAATGCATGCAAGTCGAACGATTCTCTTGGCTTCGGCCCTGAGAAGAGTGGCAGACGGCTGAGTAACACGTGAGTAACCTGCCCTGGTATGGGGAACAACCCGGGGAAACTCGGGCTAATACCGCATACGTCCGGTGGCCATAAGGCTGCCGGGGAAAGGCCTTCGGGTCGTACCAGGAGGGGCTCGCGACCTATCAGGTAGTTGGCGGGGTAAAGGCCCACCAAGCCTCAGACGGGTAGCCGGTGTGAGAGCATGACCGGCCAGACGGGGACTGAGACACGGCCCCGACTCCTACGGGAGGCAGCAGCAGGGAATCTTGCGCAATGGGCGAAAGCCTGACGCAGCGACGCCGCGTGGGGGATGAAGGCCTGAGGGTCGTAAACCCCTTTTGTCGGGGAAGAGGAAGGACGGTACCCGGCGAATAAGCCCCGGCTAACTACGTGCCAGCAGCCGCGGTAATACGTAGGGGGCAAGCGTTGTCCGGATTTACTGGGCGTAAAGAGCGCGTAGGCGGCCGAGTTTGTCTGCCGTGAAATCTCCCTGCTCAACGGGGAGGGGCCGGTGGAGTACGGCTCGGCTTGAGGACAGTAGAGGCGAGTGGAATTCCCGGAGGAGCGGTGAAATGCGTAGAGTTCGGGAGGAACACCAGAGGCGAAAGCGGCTCGCTGGGCTGGTCCTGACGCTGAGGCGCGAAAGCGTGGGTAGCAAACCGGATTAGATACCCGGGTAGTCCACGCCCTAAACGATGCGCACTGGATCTGGGGGGTATCGACCCCCCCCGGGTCGGAGCTTACGCGTTAAGTGCGCCGCCTGGGAAGTACGGCCGCAAGGCTAAAACTCAAAGGAATTGACGGGGGCCCGCACAAGCAGCGGAGCGTGTGGTTTAATTCGAT
>QEVV01000007.1 GCA_003228115.1 Chloroflexota bacterium | reverse complement strand
CTTCCTTGCCAAGAAGGGGCACAACGACGGTCATGGCGAGGAGCCACAGGACAACACCGAGGACCATGCCGTCCCACGGGGGCAGGCGCAGGTGGGGATAGCGGCGCAGCGTCCAAGCGAAGGACCAACCGACGCCTCCATTGAGCAGGATCAAAGCAGCACCAATCCCCACAAGGGACAGGGGCTTGGCCAACTCCTGCAGTCGTACAATGGCGAAGGAGAAGAAAGAGGCAGGAAGGACGGAAACAAACCCGTCTGCCAGCACGACAGGCAGGGACTTGATGTCTAGGACTGCGGCGATGGTGAGCAGGCTTAGCACCAGCCCAACGCCAGCGATAACGCCGGCTCCACCACCCCGAATAATCAGTCGGTTCATTTGCCTCATTTCGCTTTGCGCAAGAAGGGTGCTCTAGTATAACCTGCGGGCGCTGCGGCGACGTGGCTCATAGTGCCGAAGAGACCACAGCCATAACTCGAAATAGGGCGAACAAACGCAGGCCTATGGTAGGGGCGGGTCTCAGACCCGCCCTATGTGATCATTGGCGATAGCCTGCCGTGTTTATTGTGGGGCCTGGCTTTGGGCCGTCAGATAAGATTTCTCCACTCCGGTCGAAATGACAATGTCGCAATGGCGGAGATTTCACAAAACCGTATTTTCGAAAGGGGACCAAGAACTTGGGAACGCTTTATATAGTCGCCACACCGATCGGGAACCTTGAAGACATTACGCTCAGGGCCATGCGAGTTCTGCGCGAGGTGCCGCTCATCGCGGCCGAAGACACGAGGGTCACCCGCCGGCTGCTTTCTGCCTACGAAATCAAAACGCCGCTGCTCAGCTACAACGAGCACAACCAGCGTGCCCGTACGCCTCGTCTCTTGGAGGCCCTGGAGCAGGGAGACGTGGCCCTGGTCTCTGACGCTGGCACGCCAGTTCTCAGCGACCCTGGCTTAGATCTGGTGCAGGCCGCGGCGGAGGCGGGGTACAAGGTCGTAGCTGTCGCCGGCCCATCGGCCCTGGCAGCGGCCGTTTCCGTGGCCGGACTCCCGACACAAGAATTTACCTTTGTCGGCTTTTTGCCTAGGAAGGGCAAGGAGCGTCGTCAGGCTTTGGAACGTTTGGCGAAAGAGGGCAGAGCCTTTGTACTCTACGAGGCGCCGCATCGCATCCAGGCAACTCTCGATGACCTCAAAGATGTGCTGGGCGACCGCCGCTTGGCCGCCTGTCGTGAGCTCACCAAGTTCTACGAAGAGGTCTTCCGAGGCTTGCTGTCTGAAGCGTCAAGCCACTTTACTGAGCCAAGGGGAGAGTTCACCTTGGTTGTTGAGGGCGGAGCGCCGCTGAGCGCGGACGAGCCTGTGGACGCAGGCCGACTTTCCTCATTCATGAATGAGTTGCGTGGTCAAGGACTGCCACCCAACCAATCTGTCGCTGTGGCAATGGCTGAGTTGGGCGTATCTCGGAGGGAAGCCTACAGCGCATGGGTGGAGAGCGGCAAGGGGTGAGGACAGCAAACTGCTAGTAATCCTCAATAAGTTTGATGGAGGTCTCATGTCCACTGAGTCGATTCAACTGTTTGCAACGCTGGCAACCATGGCACTTATCGCGGTAGGTGTCATCTTTGCAGCTCTCCAGGTGCGAGAGGAGGCGCTGGCCCGCCGTCTTCAGGCGACGACAGCCGTTTTTGCTGACCTGTGGCCGCCAGAGGCAGCACGTGCATCCCTTTCCCTGGCTGTATTTCCTCCAGCGCTGGAGTGGAAGGAGCTTACGGAGGAGCAGAGGCGCAACATTGCGACCTTGGGATATCACTACAACAGGGTTGGGTATCTGTTGTGGCGTGGGCTGGTGAAGGAGGAGGAGATATTGCTGTATCCCCCAATGGGGCCCCTTGCTGTGGACCTCTGGGCCCGGCTTTCTCCTTACCTGCAGAGCCTCTCCATTGGCGCCACTAACGTCGCCCACATAGCTCATTGGTGGGAGTACCTGGCTTGGCGGGCGCAGCGCTATTGGGAGCAAGAGGGTGGACGGCACATCAAAGAGACTCCGGTGTTCACGCCGCGGCCAGAGCATGTCTACCGCATTTTTGAGGAAGCACATGCGCAAAGGGAGGGAAATCAGATACCGGTGCCTATGGAAACCTAGAGAGGCGCACCGAACGCCGCTCGCGGTTGCCATCGCGGGCAATGTGCTCTAGATTTATTCAGGGCCGCCGTAGGCGGTATCAAACGAATAATCAGGAAGGTGGATCATGGCAGGACCGTTAACGGGGATTCGGGTGGTGGAGATGGCCCATGTGATAAGTGGGCCGTACGGAGGAATGCTGCTCGGCGACTTGGGCGCTGAGGTTATCAAGGTTGAGATGCCCGGCACTGGCGACTACTTCCGCCAATGGGACGCCAAGGAAGGGGCTATCCGGCCCCCTTTCGCCGGGTATAACCGGGGCAAGAAGAGCATCACCATCAACATCCGCAATGAAAGCGGACGTGAGGTGTACAAGAAGCTCGTGGCCACTGCAGATGTAGTACTGGAAAACTTCCGCCCCGGCGCACTTGAGAAGTACGGCATCGGTTACGACGACCTGAGTAAGGACAACCCCGGCTTGATCTACTGCTCCATTAGTGGCATGGGCCCCAGCGGGCCCTATCGCGACCGGCCCACCTACGACCAGATTGCCCAGGCGATGAGCGGCATCTGGAGCCAGTTGACCGACATGGACAATCCTGAACCCGTTGGCCCGGCCATTTGCGACCAGCTTACCGGCATGTTCACGGCCTATGGCATCCTCGGGGCTCTGGTGGGCCGCGGCATTACTGGTAAGGGGCAGAAGCTGGATGTGAGCATGCTGGGGTCTGGCATCGCCTTCAATCCGGCCACCATCGCCGAGTACACCATGGAGGGCAAGGTTGCCGACAAGGTCTCACGACCTCACAATTCTCAGTCCTATGCCTTCGTTGGCTCCGACAACAAACCCTTTGCCATTCACCTGTCGACGCCTCCCAAGTTCTGGGAAGGGCTCGTCACGGTGGCCGGTCACCCCGAGTTCATTGAAGACCCCCGTTTCAAGAGCAAGCGGGACCGGATCAGCCGCTATGACGAGATTCACGACCTCCTCCAGGAAAGCTTTGGGACGCGGCCCCGCGCCGAGTGGCTGGAGTTGCTGGAAAAGGCTGATGTACCCAACGGTCCCCTCTACAATATTCCTGAGGCCCTCGACGACCCCCAGGTAAAGCACCTCGGGATGATCAAGACATTTGGCGAGGGTGACAGGGCGCTAAACCTCGTTGGCTTCCCAGTGGCCTACGGCGGCACTGAATGTGAGCCGGGCCTGCCCCCGCCGCTCTTGGGCGAGAACAGCAACGACGTGCTCATAGAGCTTGGCTACACCGAAGAAGACCTAGCCCGCCTGGTGGCCGAAGAAGCCATCTAGCTGTTTCTTAGCCTCTTAGTGGTGGGCGGCATTAGCCTCACGGCTAATACCGCCCACCAACCAATGTCGTCCTGGGCAAAGCGAAGGACGACATTGAATAATTCAGCCCCACTTTCCTTCAGGACTGCCATCACTCCACGACCCACTGACGCCTTGAGGAGCCCATGACCGAGATTCGATTTGTAGACACCACCATCCGGGACGGTAACCAGAGCCTCTGGGCCAACAACGCCCGCACTAAATGGATCCTTCCGATCGCCAAGTACCTCGACCAGGGCGGCTTCGAGGCCATCGAGCTTTCTCCAATCGATGGCAGGAAAAGCGTCCGAGAGCTAAAGGAAGACCCCTGGGCTCGTATACGCATGGTCAGTGAGCTCATCACCGAGACTCCGCTGCGCACCGTGGCCGGCCGCTTCCGCCCCTTCGACGTGACGCCCGATTCCATGTACTACCTCTACATTGAGCGAATGTTCGCCAACGGCATCAGGCAGACGCGCATCTCGGAGGAATGGAACCAGTACGAGGGTTGGAAGCGAAAGGTTGATGTCTCCAAGGCCGTGGGTATGCAGCCACTCATTAACCTTATCTTTTCGGTGTCGCCACGCCACACCGACGAGTATTACGCCGAACGGGCGCGACAGGCCCTGTCGTTGGACCCCTTCCGTATCGTGCTCAAAGACCCTGGTGGACTGTTGACGCCGGACCGCATGAAGACCATTGTTCCGGCCATCCAGGCAATCGTCGGCGAAAAACATCTGGAACTACACACGCATTGCACTACTGGGCTGGGCCCCTTGGTGGCGCTGGAAGGCATCAAGCTGGGCATTAGGACGATCAACACAGGGATCCCTCCCTTGGCTGATGGTTCAGGGAACCCCTCTGTCTTCAACGTCGCTAGCAACGCCAGAGCGCTGGGCTATACACCGGTCTTCAACGAGGAAGCCGCACGCGTTGTCTCAGAGCACTTCTCAGCCGTTGCCCAGCGGGAGCACATGCCCGTGGGCAAGGCCAAGGAATATGACGCGGCCCAGTTTGAGCACCAGGTGCCGGGTGGCATGATTTCCAACCTGCGCCATCAGTTGAAGCTGGTTGGTCTGGAACACAAGCTTGAGGACTCATTGGTGGAAGCCACGCAAGTGCGCGCCGACTTCGGTTACCCCGTCATGGTCACACCGCTGTCGCAGTTCGTCGGGAGCCAGGCCGCCATTAACGTCATCATCGGGGAGCGCTACAAAGAGGTGACCGATCAGACCATCCACTATGCGCTTGGGAGGTGGGGCGGCGAGGAAGCCATCAACGCCATGGACCAGAACGCCCGGGATAAGATATTGAACCGGCGCCGAGCCAAGGAATTGCAGGGCTGGGAGCCGCCTGAGCCGACGCTTGAAGAGCTTCGGTCGGAGTACGGTGGGCTAGGCCTGACCGATGAGGAACTGCTGCTGCGCTTCATGATCGGCCAAGACGAGATCGACATCATGAAAGCCAGCAACACCCGTTACGACGGATACCCGCTCAGGGCAGAGCAATCGCTGGTGTCCCTGGTGCGCGAACTGACCAAGCGTACAGACCGAAACCATATCTCGGTCCAAAGCGGCGACATGTCCATCACGCTGAAGAAGTCGGAGGGGTAAGGCGGGCATCCCTCGCTTCCTGTGGCAACAGGCGCGGCTGGAGGGCTAACCATCACTCTCCAGTGCGGAGCCGATTTCATAACAACTAAGGTGAGCCTTACGGCGGGTGGGGGTTCGTTCTGGTGGATAGGAGGTTCCCCGGGTGAGGCAACCGATTTCTTGATGCGAAACAGGATGGTTCGTACGGAAGTTGAAAGAACCGCGTCACTAAAATGGAAGCCCTTTCACTTGGAAATCGACATGAATGGCCCGGTGTTCACTGTCATCGGCATCTTCCCGAGTGGCCCCGACTAACGGAGGTTCACGCCTATTCCCTGCCTGGTGGGGCCTCTACGGATACCAATTGAGCGACCGGCACTTGCAAGGCCTCAGCCAATCGCTCTAGGGTTTCGAGCGAAGGAACGTGGCGTCCGTGCTCCAACCGGCTTAAATTTGGCCTTTGCAGGCCGGCGGCGGTGGCAAGTGCTGCAACCGAATACCCCTGGCCCAACCTGAGTTCCCTGAGTCTTCGGCCAATCCTGCTAGCTCTATCCGTTTCGCCATTAGGGACCTCCTTCGTCTTGTGATATTCGTACCCCGGCTCGCAGTGGTAAAGCACGACATCCCAAGGCACCTCAAGGGTATTTTCTGATCTCTGAATTACCTTGAAGTGGTGGCGCCCTCTTCCAATACGGTAGCGTTCGACGCCTGAGGAGTCAGACTCCGCGAGGCTGTCTAACTTAAGCATATAGGTAGGGCCTGTATCCAACTGGACCTCGAAGGTCCGCAAGTCGTCCAAATACTGGACGTGCTCAATGACTTGGGCCGTTTTTGGCGTGACTGGCGGGTTCTTTGTTACTACCATTGTCTCTCCGTCTCATGGAGGTATCCGGTGCGTTGTAAAGCCTTTCTCAAGGCCCGGTCTACCTCGAATTCGTCCATCGGCCTCTGATTCTCAATGTCCCAGCGGCCGACCTCCCTGTTGCCCTTCATAATGTGAACATGCAGAGGCTGGTGGTCGCCTTTGTAGGAGATGAAGATATAGCCGCCGGAGCGCCCTTCTTACCACTTGCGATGGCCGATGCAGCCTCGACCTTTGTTGGCTCCGTTAGGGCGGATAGCCTGCAAGGAACGGGCTCTCAGGATCGTATCAACTGTGATACGCAATGTCTATCACATTCCTATCCATGACGGGAAGAAAAGGGGGCGGAGTCAACTGACTCCACCCCCTTTTACGTCGTTCCGCTAGGATCGCAGTCTGCCTAGAACTCCAGACCAAAGAGCTTCTTGGCGTTGTCCAGCATGATCTTTTGCTTGACCTCTGGCTTCCAGTTGTACTGGTTGAACTCCTCAACCCAGCGCTCCACGGGAATCGCAGGCCAGTCGGAGCCGAAGAGTGCCTTGTCTTGGATCAGCGAGTTTACTTGCTGAAAGATCTGAGGCGGAAAGTACTTGGGCGCCCAGCCTGACAGGTCGATGTAAAAGTTGCTCTTGTGCCGGGCTATTGCCAGGCTCTCATCGGTCCAGGGCCAGGTGGGGTGGGCGCAGATGATGTTCAGTTCTGGGAAATCGGCGGCCACGTCGTCCAGGAGCATGGGCTGGGTGTACTTGAGCTTGACTCCCATACCGCCCGGTGTGCCCGCTCCGGCGGCAGCCATGCCGCCGTGAAAGAGGATGGGTATTCCCTGCTTCTGTATCTCTTCCCAGATGGGGTAGAACTTTTGGTCGTTGGGGTAAAAGTGCTGGCGCGCCGGGTTGATCTCGCCGATGCCGTGCATTCCCAGTTCTTCTCTGCACCGCTTGATCTCGTCGATGGCGGCCTTTCCCATCCAGGGGTCGATGGCCGCAAAGCCCATGAAGACGTCCGGGTGCTTCTTCACTGCGGCTGC
Source organism: Chloroflexota bacterium (assembly GCA_003228115.1). GTDB lineage: Bacteria > Chloroflexota > Dehalococcoidia > Lucifugimonadales > SAR202-VII-2 > SAR202-VII-2. Next base: position 121,305 of record QEVV01000007.1, on the reverse strand, counting down.
GACATGGTCGTTGGGCAGGGGCTTCAGGCCGGTGATCGTCTCATCTGTGCCGTTCATGATGCAGGCCATCATCTTGCGCTCGCGGTACTGATCCGCCATCTCGTCGATGGAGACGGGCGTCGGCGCCCGGCCAAAGTACTTTGCCATCTGCTGAGTTCGGGCTGCCCCGCGGGCGTCAAGGGCCGCCTGGTCCCGTAGATGCACGTGAACGTCTATTCCTACGACTTCCATTGGTTCCTCCTTGGGTAATGAAGCCCTGGTACCGCCAGGCACTTGATAGGGCTTTGTGGCAGCGAAAGTATACAGCGCGCCTTTGACCCGAACAACGTTGATTGCCTGTGGCCTAGCGTGTGTGGTAGCTTATCCGCGGACAAAAATCTCCTTGGGGACGGATAAAACGTATGGACCTCACCGAAGAAGACATCCTTCAGATTCTTGACCTGATCGACAAATCGAGCTTCGACTATTTCCAGCTCAAGATGGGGGACCTCAACCTCACGGTAAGCCGCGGCGACATCGACCTAGGCGTCGCCACTGCTGGTGCTATGGGCGCACCCGCTCCCGCGGCGGCGGCCCCGGCACCTGCCGCCGCTCCTGTCCCAGCGCCAGTGGCTGCTGCACCGGCCGCTCCGGCAGCCATACCCACGTCGTTTCCTGAGGGAATGGTGCCGGTGTACTCGCCGATGGTCGGGACCTTCTACGCTGCGCCAGAACCTAGCGCTCCTCCCTTTATAGAGCTGGGTGGCAAGGTCGATGAGGACACAACCATGGGCCTTATCGAGGTGATGAAGGTCTTCAACAGCATTAGGTCAGGGGCCAACGGCGTTGTCGCTGAGATCTTGGTGCAGAACGCCCAGTTCGTTGAATACGGCCAGCCTTTGTTCCTGATCAAGCCGGACGGCAGCTAATGAGTGTCTCCCGCGTTCTAGTCGCCAACAGAGGCGAGATCGCGGTCCGGGTCATCAAAGCCTGCCAGGCACTGGGCATTGAGACGGTATCGGTCTTCTCGGAGGCCGACCGTCACAGTATGGCGCCCCAGATTGCCGACAAGGCTGTGTGCATCGGGCCGCCTCGCTCAGCCGACAGTTATCTCAAGATCGGCTCCCTTATTGAAACAGCCCTCGGAACGGGCTGCGACGCCTTGCACCCCGGTTACGGGTTCCTTGCCGAATCGCCGGCAATGGCCGAAGCCTGTGCTGAAAATGACATTAAGTTCATTGGCCCCAGCGCCGAAAGTATTCATCTCATGGGCAACAAGCTGCAGGCCCGAGAGGCCGTGAAGGCCTATGGCGTTCCGCTTGTGCCTGGATCTCCCAGAGTTGGTAGCCACGAAGAGGCCCTAGCAGTTGCCCATGAAATCGGATTCCCTCTGCTTTTCAAGGCGGCCGCAGGGGGCGGTGGAAAGGGCATAAAGATCGTTCGTGAAGCGTCGGAACTTCGTTCGACCTTTGAGACTGCAGCCGCTGAATCCATGGCTGCCTTTGGGGACGACTCCCTCTATATGGAGCGTTTCGTTGGGAACGGCCGGCACATCGAAGTCCAAGTCTTGGGTGACAGCTTCGGGAATGTTGTCCATCTGGGTGAGCGTGATTGCTCCGTTCAGCGCCGCTACCAAAAGATAATAGAAGAGGCTCCCGCCCACACGTTGCCTGAAGCCCTTCGCGATCAGATTCGTGAAACCGCAGCAACGGCTGCGCGTCGAATCGGATATGAAAGCGCCGGGACCGTTGAATTCATGTATGACCAAGATGCCCAAGAGTTTTACTTCTTGGAAATGAACACGCGTATTCAGGTCGAACATCCGGTGACTGAGATGATTACCGGGGTCGATCTCGTGCAGGAGCAGCTCCGCATAGCCAGTGGAAACCCGCTGCCGTTCAAACAGGAAGACCTCCGTTTCTTTGGCCATGCAATTGAGTGCCGGATCACGGCGGAATCTGCGCTGCAGAATTTTCAGCCTTCTCCCGGTATGATCACCGACTGGAGTCCTCCAAGTGGGCCTGGCATTCGGGTGGACAGCCATTGCTACACCGGCTATGTGGTGCCGCCCTTCTACGACTCGATGATCGCCAAGCTGATTGTCACAGGGGCCAACCGAGCGGAGGCTATCCAGCGGATGAGGGATGCCCTGCGGAACTTCAGGCTTGAGGGCATAGGGACGAACATCCCGTTCTTGGAGTTCCTTATGGATGAGCAGGACTTCCAAGAAGGAGACATCAACACAGGGTGGCTTGAGCGAAAGAAACTGGAGCAGTTTGCCGCATTCCTCGCGGCCCGCTAGCTTGCCTTCACTCAGCCGAATCGAGGTCCCTTCGTGAATGTAGAGCAGCGGCAAGGGGAGACTCTCCAATATCTAGTCATCCTGCCTGATGACTATGATTCCACGGTTGGATACCCCTTGGTCATGCTGCTGCACGGGTTCGGCGCTAGCATGCGCGATCTCGCTGGTCTGGCCCCTGCAATCAGTTCCACCGGTTACATTTACCTTTGCCCCAACGCGCCAATTCCCTTTGACCTCGGCGGTGGGCAGCAAGGGTTCGGTTGGTATACTCCTCGCAGCGATTCCATGCCCGAAGAGATTCAGGAGTCAGAGTTACTGTTGGAAGGCTTTTTCGAAGAAGCCTTTGAGGAGTTTCCCCAGTCCACCGGCGCTTTGCTTATGGGATTCTCTCAGGGTGGCGGGATGACGCTTCGGTGCGGCATAGGCAGGCCAGAGGCCTTCGCTGGTCTGGGTGCTCTCAGCCCCGCGCTTCCAGAACCGAATGAACTGACCAGCAAGCTGCCAGACCACCGCGACCAGCAGATCTTTGTGTCCCACGGCCACCACGACCCGCTTATTGCCCTCGAGGACGCACGGGCAATTAACCTCTACCTCGAAGAGGCTGGGTACGCTCCGTCATACAACGAATACGTCATGGGCCACGAGATAAGTGCTGAGGTCCTGAGCGACTTGGTGGCCTGGATGACTGACGTATTGCCCCCGCTGAGGTAGAGGGTGCCGTTGACCGTTCGTGGTGGGGCTACGGACGCTGTGCTAAAATGAGGCATCCCCTCACGGACGTTGTTTTCCTCTATGACTGAACGTATCTTTGTTGCTGTGGCCTGGCCCTATGCCAATGGCCCCCTCCATCTCGGCCACATTGCTGGATGCTACCTTCCCGCCGATATCTTTGCCCGCTACCACCGGCTGATAGGCAACGACGTTCTGATGGTCTCTGGATCGGATTCCCACGGCACGCCCATCACCCTACGTTCTGAACAAGAAGGCATTTCGCCCAAAGAGTTGGTGGCAAGGTTCCATGACAGCTTCATGGAATCATGGGAAGGGCTTGGCATCCAATGGGACCTCTTCACATCAACGGCCACCGACAACCATCGGGAAGTGGTGCATGATATTTGGCGCACTTTGGATGAGAAGGGACTCATATATACCGCGGTCATGCCGTTGCCCTATTGTCACGTCGACAAGCGGTTCCTTCCGGACCGCTATGTGGAAGGAACATGCCCCCATTGCAGCTTCGACAAGGCCAGGGGTGACCAGTGCGACAACTGTGGGCATACGCTGGAGCCGCAGGAGCTCAAAGACCTTCGCTGTAGGTTGTGCGGCGCCACTCCCGAGATTCGAGAGTCAGAGCACTTTTTCTTTAGCCTGAGTTCCTTCCGAGAGGCCCTCCTTGAGTGGGTCGGCCCTCAGACAACATGGCGGCCCAACGTCCGCAACTTCACGGTGTCGTTTCTGGAAGGCGAGCTCAAGGACCGGCCCATATCCAGGGACATAAGCTGGGGCGTGCCGCTGCCCATGGACGGCCAGGACTCAAAACGGGTCTACGTCTGGTTCGAAGCCGTGGTGGGCTATCTTTCTGCGTCGAAGGAGTGGGCTAAGCTGCGGGGTACCCCTGACGCTTGGGAAGACTTCTGGAAGGACCCCTCATGTCGACCGTACTATTTCATCGGCAAGGACAACATCCCGTTCCATACCATCATTTGGCCTGCCATGCTCATGGGGTACGGGGGACTGAACCTGCCCTTTGATGTTCCGGCCAATGAGTTTCTGACGATTGAGGGGAGCCAGCTTTCGACAAGCAGGAACTGGGCAGTCTGGGTCCCTGATTACCTGGAGCGCTTCGATCCCGACCCTCTGCGCTACTATCTCTCCGCGCACATGCCGGAGACCAGCGACTCCTCGTTCTCTTGGAAGGAGTTCCAACGCCGCAATAACGACGAACTCGTAGCTACCTTTGGGAACCTGGTACATCGGGTCTTGTCCTTCACCTACCGCAATTTTGATGGTCAGGTGCCAGAGCCCGGCGATTTGGACCAACGGGACAATGAGATGCTGGAAAAGGCCCAGGCAGCCTTTGATGATGTTGGCAAGGAGATTGCAAACTGTCACTTCCGCGATGCTCTACGCCATATCATGGCGCTCTCTCAAGAGGCCAACCGCTACCTCGATAGCACGGAACCTTGGAAGACCATCAAGGAAAACAAGCCACAGGCAGGAACCAGCCTTTGGGTGGCCGTCAATGTGATAGGGGCCCTAAGCACACTCGTATGGCCGTTTTTGCCCTTCAGCGGCGACAAGATCCGCGCTATGTTGGGCCTCTCCGGCACGGTGTCTGACTCCGGGTGGATGCATCGTGAGGTAGCTGCCAATCAACCGATGAACAGCCCCAAGGCTCTGTTCACCAAACTTGAAGACGAAGTTATCCAACAAGAGGAGGAACGCCTGCACGCCGGGCGTTAGACTTCATTGCAACGTGTAGATATGTCGAATCAACTACTTTCGCTATACGCACCAGTCCTCGAGGATCTTGAAAAGGTCAAAGAGGGTCTCAAGGCAATGGCCATTGGGGCCGACTACGCTATCTTGGCTGACATGCTGGACCATGTTTTGGATACGCCAGGGAAGGTCATCCGTCCAGCCGTGACCATGCTTGCATCCCAGTTTGGTCCCGAAGGCCAGGGCAACGCGCTTTATATGGCACGTGCGGTAGAACTATTGCACATAGCCACTCTGATCCACGACGACACAGTGGACCGCTCTGCCTTGAGGCGGGGCAAGGCCACGATTCACAGCCTTTGGGGCGAGAAGGTGGCAGTACTGGTGGGCGACTACGTGTTCGCTCTGTCGGCGACCTGCGTCTGCGATACAAATAACGTCCGCGTGATTCGCCGTTTTGCCGAAACGATTATGGAGCTTTCCTCCGGGGAGTTGATGGAGTACATGGCTTCCAGGGACTGGACCGTTACCCGGGAGCAGTACCTGGAGCGTACCTATCGCAAGACGGCATCTCTGTTCCGCACTGCCACAGAGTCAGGGGCGGTCTTGAGCGGGGTAGGGGAGGACGTCGTGAAGGCGTTGAGCGACTATGGCTACAATCTTGGCATGGCCTTTCAGGTGATGGACGACATTCTTGATATTGAGGGAGATGCCGACGAGGTGGGCAAGCCAGTGGGTAGCGACTTGCTTCAGGGGACGCTCACTCTTCCCTCCATTTTGCTGATAGAGCGCCAACCCGAGAACAACCCGATACAGGCACTCTTCGATGGAGTGGACCCCGATATCAACCTGGAGCGAACGGTAAGCCTTATTCGGGATTCGTCCATTATGCAAGACTCCTACGCGTTAGCGGGGGAGTTCGCAGAGAAAGCCATTAGAGCGCTAGACGTTTTGCCGGACAATGAGGCCCGGCGGTGCATGGCAGGCCTTGCTCACTACGCTGTCCAGCGTCGGGTGTAGTTTCTCCTACTCCCAAACGACTTGGCCCCCGACGATGGTCATGAAAACCGGTATGTCCGCTATCTCCTCAGGCGGGCAATCGATGGGGTTCCTGTCTAGAATCACCAAGTCCGCGGCTTTGCCTGGAGAGATGCTGCCTCGTATTCGTTCTTCGCCAGCGGCGAATGCTGGATACCGCGTGTGCATCTCCACCGCCCATTGTGCTCTGACTCCTTCCTCTGGTGATATCCAGGCGCCTTTTTGCGTTCTTCTGTTGACCGCCGCGTGAATGCCCCTTAGGGGGTTCGCAGGGGCAACCGGCGCGTCCGACCCGGCAGCTGGGGGTACTATGCCACCGGCGATTAGAGAAGATCCTCGATACAGCCAGGGATGCCGCGCAGGTGCAACGTCGGCAAGGTAGCGGTCTCCGCTGTAATACAGGAAGGATGGCTGGGTAACCAGTTGAACTTCCGATTGCCACAGTAATTGAATCAACTGGTCAGGAATCTCCGAGCCATGCTCTATCCTGTCCCTGGGCGCACCCAATTCTTCGCTACCCCGAGTGTCCATTAGCGCTCTTAGCGCCGCCTCCACAACCTCTGACTCGACCGCGTGAATGGCTGAAGGAAACCCCGCCTGACGGGCCGCTGTGACAAGAATTCGCAGGTCTTCGCCGTTGGGCTGCACATACCCGTTGTCCAGCGTCGCAACAATCTTTGCGTTACCAACTCGAACGCCTCCCCTCTGGAAGCCGAACTGGAGCCCCTGTTGGTAAAAGGCGGCGACATGATTGATGCCGGGCATGAACGTTATGTTGGCTTGGAAAGATCCATCGGCCTTGAGTCGTTGGAAGAGGTTCCAGCGTTCGATGTCATTCTTGACCGTAGCGTCCTGCACCGAACCAATGCCACGGCTCACCAGGAGCTGGCTGGCCTGCTTGATACCGTCTTGGACCTGCTCGTACGTGGGCCTCGGCGCGGCTTTGGAAATGTGTTCTTCCATATCGACGACGAATCCGGTTGGACGCCCTGTTACCGGGTCCCTGTCCATGTAACCAACGTCAGGGTCTGGAGTCTCCGCTCGTAGGCCAGCCTGGCCCAGACCCGCCGTGTTGAGCACGGAGGCATGCCCGGAGCGGTGTATGAGCCTGACCGGAACGTCCGGGGCTGCGGCGTCAAGGTCTGCCCGGTTGGGATGGCGGCGCTCCTCCAAGGCTGACTCGTCGTAGCCGAAGGCGCGAACCCATTCTCCGGCGTGAGCCTTGCGAGCCCGGTCTGAGATTAGGTGTTGGATGTCCCGGATAGACGTGACTTGGCCGGGGCTACAATCGACCGACCAGAAGGTAGCTGCAAGGGAAAGCAGGTGCATGTGGGCGTCGTTGAACGCCGGCAGGACCGTGCGGCCTCCACAATCGATGACCCTGGTCCCAGCGCCCGCGGGAGATTGGCTTCCATCAGGGCCTCCCACCCAACTGATCACATCGCCCGTCACAGCCACCTGCCCGGCATAAGGCAAGCCAGGTTCAAGGGTGACGACGTTGGCGTTGCGCAACACCAACGTTGGAGCGGGGCTCGGTCTGGGCGTTGGCTGCCGCATGGTTGAAAGTGGATCGAAGTTCAAGAGGGGGAGCCCTGGTGGCGTTCTTTGGTGGGTGGGCTGGTACAGATCACACGATGGTTCGCAACTCGGAATATCGATCGTCCCTGCCCCGAACGACATCGTGGAAAAGTTGTTCTAGGCGACTGGTGATTGGGCCTGCGGAACCGCTTCCAAGGGTGTAACGGTCCACCGAAGCTATGGGCGTAATTTCAGCGAAGGTGCCGCAGAGGAAAGCCTCATCGGCTATGTACATCTCCGTGCGATCCACGTCCCTCTCCCGGCAGGGAACACCCAACTCCTCTTGAAGGATCTGCATGACGATATCTCGGGTGATGCTTTCCAGCACCCCGGCTGTCACGGGAGGGGTATATGCCACTCCATCGCGCACGATGAAGACACACGCATAGGGAGACTCAGCTACCTTGCCTTGATCATTGAGGATGATGGCGGTGTCGTAACCATTGATGGAGGCTTCCGTGGAGACGAAGCGCGAGTTTTGGTAGTTGGTCGTCATCTTGGCCCGAGGGGGCATGGTGTTGTCGGAGATTCGCCGCCATGAGCTGATGTTGCAATGCAGCGCTCGGCCGGTGAGCATGCTGGATTCCCGGGGACGGGTCGTCATCATCACCTCGCCGGGTTGTTCGTACACCGCAAGGTATCCGGGAATGCCCGAGGGGAAGTAGGCAAGTGGGAAGATATAGGAGTCTTCTTGGAGTTCATTGTCGCGGAGGAGCTTTATTGCCGCCTGCTTTATCTCGTCGCTGGAGTAGGGCGAGGTCATGCGGACCAACTTCATGGACTGAGCAAGACGTTTCAAGTGGGCGTCAATGGCGAAGACATGGAGCCTTTGTTGCTCGGCGTTCCAGTAGGCCCTGATGCCTTCGAATACCGCCGATATGCCGGTCCACCCAAGCGAGGTCACATGGACCGTTGCCTCGTCCCAAGCCACCTGACGCCCCTGCCACCAAAGGTAAGCGGGATGATTCTGGGGAGACGGGTACATTGCCGCCTCTTTGGGCATGCGGTCGGCTCGAGGGGTGGTCAAGGGGTTGTCCTCCTGGGTAGCTCCCAGCCATTCTAGCATTCGTCAGGAAGGGGCAGGTAGCAGCAAGCCCCACTTACCTTGACTCGCGTCGACGGTGAAGCTCATTATCGAGGAACGGGTTCGAACCGTTGGAGTTCTAGCATGCCTGTTATCTCTCAATTCTATGGGATTCTTATCCGCATGTTCTTTAACGACCATCAGCCGTCGCATTTTCATGCTGTGTACGCAGAGTATGAATTGTTGGTTGGGATATCACCTATCGTTGTGCTTGATGGGCAGGCGCCCAATAGGGTTCGTTCAATGGTTCTTGAGTGGACAGCGCTTCATCAGCTTGAGCTTCTAACAACTGGGAACGCTGTCGAAATGCCGAGGCTCCCGTCGGAGTGGAGCCTCTTGAATAAGGGAGTAGTGTATTGAACAAGATCACTAAGGCGACACCCCACGACAAGGGAGTCCTCTCGTTGACGTTTGATAATGGCAACGAGGTCTCAGTGGACTTCACTGACCTCATACGTCAAGGCGGAGTATTTGCCCAATTGGCTGACCCCACTCTCTTCAAGGCGGTGACCGTCTCTGAAGACGGCCGATACATCGAATGGCCTGGTGACTTGGACTTCTGCGCAGACGCTCTATTGGCTGAGGGAAGCCAGAGCCAAGGGCTGGAGTCCAAGTCAGGCAAATAATTTGCTGCCCTTTCCCTTTGCAGGGGACCTAGTGAGTTGTATCGTTCCTACTCTTCGTTGAATCCGCCTCTAGCCTCCCCTATAATCAAGCTTGATGAACTTGCCGGATATGAGTTTCGCCCCCCGAACCATCTGAGAAGGGGGCGCTTTTGTGTCTGGGGGTACTTTACCGACGATCTGACCGCTAACGTCGCCTGCCTGCGAAACAAGATCCTTCGCAAAGCTCAGGCTGACATTGGCGAGTGGTTCCCAGGAGGACGCGTGCTAAAGACCGCGAGTTGTGGAGAGCTGAGACTAGACGACGTAGGCCGAACCGTCACATTGGCTGGCTGGGTGCACCGCCGGCGAGACCACGGCGGTGTGCTTTTCATCGATCTGCGTGACAGAGAGGGTCTCATCCAGGTGGTCTTTCACCCCGAGGTGGCTCCAGCGGCTGTCGAGGTGGCATCAGCATTTCGGAACGAATGGGTCGTTCAGGTGACTGGAGAGGTCGCTGTTCGCCCCGCAGGAACAGAAAATTCACAGCTTCCGACCGGTGGCGTCGAGGTAAATGTTCGTACGGTGGAAGTTCTGAACCCCGCTCACACGCCTCCCTTTGAAATAGGCAGCGATGTTGAGATCGATGAACTGCTGCGTATGCGCTACCGCTACCTGGACCTGCGAAGGCCCAAGATGCGGGAGATTTTAATCCTGCGGCACAAGGTCGTGAAGTTCATCCGCGACTTCCTCAGTGATCGTGATTTCCTTGAGGTTGAGACGCCCATTCTGATAAAGAGCACGCCTGAGGGAGCGAGGGATTACCTGGTTCCAAGCCGTCTGTACCCCGGCAACTTCTATGCATTGCCCCAGTCACCCCAGCAGCTCAAGCAACTGCTGATGGTTGCCGGCGTGGAGAAGTACTTCCAAATCGCACGCTGCTTCAGAGATGAAGACCCCAGAGCCGACCGCCAGCCAGAGTTCACTCAATTGGACCTGGAGATGAGCTTTGTTGAATCCAAGGACATTCTCGATCTTCTTGAAGAGCTTTACACAGAGATGGTCGAGACGCTGACGCCGAACAAGCGCATGATCAAGCCCTGGCCGCGGCTCTCCTACAAGGACGTGTTGGACCGGTACGCCTCGGACAAGCCCGACCTTCGATTCGGGATGGAGGTTAGGGACCTCTCGGACATCGCTGTGGCCACCAGCTTTGAAGTCTTCAAGGGCATCATAGGGGCTGGGGGTGTGGTGAAGGGTATTGCGGCCCAAGGAGCTGCAATCTGGTCCCGACGCGAGACAGACGAACTCACTGAATTCGTAAAAATGCGTGGTGCAAAGGGCCTCGTGACCTTTGCTCTTACGGGCGAGGGCGACCTCGACTCGCTTACGACGGAAGATTTCAAAGGGCCTGTAGCCCACATCTTCCAGCCCTCCGAGATAGTGGCGATGGCGAAACGCCTTGAAGCTGGCCGTGGAGACCTGCTTTTCCTGGTAGGGGGGCCCCCCAAGGTGGTCAACACCGCCATTGGCCAACTGCGGAACGAGTTGGGGGAGCGCCTGGGACTTACGGACCCAGACCTGTTGGCCTTCGCCTTCGTCGAGGAGTTCCCTCTTTTTGAGTGGAGTGAGGAGGACGGACGCTGGGACTCCGCCCACCATCCCTTTACTGCACCCCATGCAGAGGACATTGGTCTGTTGGAAAGCGATCCCGGCAGTGTGCGCAGTCACGCCTACGATATGGTCTGCAATGGTTACGAGTTGGCCAGCGGCAGTATTAGAATTCATAACCGGCAGCTGCAGGAGCGCATCTTCGAACTGCTGGGCCACTCCAGCGAACAGATTCAAGAGCGCTTCGGCCACTTGTTGGAGGCCTTCGAGTACGGTGCTCCTCCCCATGGTGGAATTGCTCCCGGCATCGACCGCCTCATCATCCTGCTGTCTGGAGCCGAGTCGATCAGGGATGTCATTGCTTTCCCGAAGACCCAGAGCGGCGTGGACCCATTGTTCGGCGCCCCTTCCCCAGTGGACGATCAACAATTGCGAGAGTTGAAGCTGCGCGTAGTTGAGTAACCCATTGCATTGGAGGGCCGGGACTGGCGCAAGGCGTCCGCAAGTCGGCATTGCGAGTCCCAGTTCGACCCTTCTCGTCGTTGCGAGTGGAGCGAAGCAATCTGGTGGGGCCCGCGCTAGTTGCTCCACAATGACTAGCGAAAGTTTTCACAACGTTTTTAAGCATGCTACAATGATTTTGAACCCCCCGGAGGACGCCACGTGAAGGTTACCCAGGAAGGCACCGTCGACCGCCAAACCACTCTCACCATTGAGCTTGATGCCCAAGAGGTGGAGAAGCACTTAGATAGGGCTTACCGCAAACTAGTCCCACGCCTTGATGTTCCAGGCTTTCGTAAGGGCAAAGCGCCGCGCCGCATCGTGGAGCAATTCATGGGGCGGGAGGCGCTTCTTCACGAAGCCCTTGATGACATGATTCCCGAGGTAACTGGGGAGGCTGTCGAGGAAGAAGGCCTCGACGTAGGGGATATGCCCCAAGTCGAGGTTGTTGACCATGACCCGGTGATTATCAAAGCTATCGTCCCCCTCGTACCCAAAGTGGATTTGGGTGACTACCGCACGCTTCGCGTCGAGCAAGACCCTGTTGAGGTCGAAGACGAGCAGATTGACAGAGTCGTGGAGCAAATGCGCGCCGACTCCACTCCCTGGTCGCCGGTGGAGCGTCCTTCCAAGTACGGAGACATGGTCACCCTGAACTTCCACGCCTATGTTGAGGACGAGTTGGCGGGTGACCAGCACGATGTGAACTACATCCTCCAAGAGGGAAACACTGCCCCCGTCCCGGGTTTCGCTGAGGCGGTGCTTGGCGTTGGGCCAGCCGAAGAGAAAGAGTTCACGATCTCCTTGCCTGAGGAATATCAGGACACGAGCGTCGCCGGAAAGGATGTCCGCTTCGAAGTGACGGTTAGTGAGATCAAGGCCAAGGAACTTCCCGAACTTGACGATGAGTTCGCCAAGGGTGAGGGCCATGACTCTATGGAAGCCTTGCTTCAGCACGTCAGGGGCGACATTGAGGTCCAGGCTCAGCGTATGGCTGACAGCCGTTATCAAGACAAGGTAATGGGGTCGTTGTTGGAAGTGGTGGAAGTGGAAGTTGCTCCCATCATGGTCGGGCATCAGCTTGACCATCTGGTGGAGGAGTATCAAGAGAACATCCAGCGCCGTGGCGCCAACATGGAAGAGTATCTGAGCGCCATTGGCAAGACCCCGGAAGAGCTTCGGGATGACCTCAAGGACGACGCCCTGATGCGCCTGAAGCGCTCCACGGTCATGGAGCACCTTGCGGACAAAGAGACGATTCGGGTGTCCCCTGAGGATGTTGAACAAGAGCTAGAGCAGCTTGTCTCTGGTGAGCAAGGCGAATCCCTTCGGCCGGTTTTTGATTCGCCTCGGGGCAGGGAATCACTGGAGCGCTCATTGTGGACGCGGAGGGTGCTCGAGCGATTGGTGCTCATAGCAAAGGGAGAGGCGCCTGAGTTGGAGGCCGAAGCAGATGAGGCTCCATCCCTAGAGGCCCCCGCTGCGGCGGAAGAGCCCCAGGAATCAGAGCAAGAAGCAGAAGCGAGCAGCTAAACGAAAGGTTTCAATTTTAGAGGAGCAAGCAGTTCATGATAAGTCGTCCCGAAAACATCATTCCCATGGTCATCGAGTCGGGAGCCCGAGGTGAACGGGCCTTTGACATCTACTCGCTCCTTTTGAAAGAGCGCATCGTATTCTTGGGCACGCCCATCAACGATCAGATCGCCAACCTGATCGTTGCCCAGCTTTTGTACCTGGACCGCGAAGAGCCGGACAAGGACATCAGTCTGTACATACATTCTCCTGGCGGCGTCATAAGCGCAGGGCTGGCAATCTATGACACCATGCAACTCATCCGGCCTGACGTTTCCACGATTTGCGTGGGCCTTGCTGCCAGTATGGGGACCGTACTCCTGTGCGCCGGAGCTCCCAAGAAGCGGTTCGCCCTTCCCAACGCAACGGTTCACATGCACCAACCCATGGGCGGGGCCCAGGGCCAGGCCACTGACATTGAAATCGCCGCACGCGAGATCCTTCGCATGCAGGACAAGATCCGCACAATCATCTCAGGCCACACAGGGCAGGCTTACGATAAGGTAGCCCGCGACACAGATCGCGACTACTACCTGACCGCCGATCAAGCTATGGAATACGGCATCGTGGATGAAGTGCTGACTCGTGGAGACCTTTCCGAAAGCGCTAGCTAGGGCGAACTTCGCTTGGCCATTCCGGCAAGTAGATCCGGTAGGGCCCAGCCCCGTCCAACGGGTTGAGGGCACAGCGCGGCTGACGAAAGATGTTTTCCGGCATGGTTTGGGTTTCTGTCTCGCTTCCAAAGATAACCATATGTCCGAACTCAGCGGATAGGAGGGGTAGGGATGTCCAACCCTCGCATTCCTGAAGCTGAATATACCTGCTCCTTTTGTGGCAAGGTCCAGAGTCAGGTTCAGCGTCTCATAGCAGGGCCCGGTAGAGTCTTCATCTGCGATGAGTGCATTGCTCTTTGTCAGCAGATATTGGAAGACGAAGCAACTGAGGGAGGCGCTGAACTCCCTCTTGATGATGATGAAGCCCCGCTTGAGCGGCTGACCCCACATGAAATCTACGACCGGTTGGGTCAATATGTGGTAGGGCAAGACCAGGCTAAGAAGACCCTCAGCGTCGCCGTCTACAACCACTACAAGCGCATCATGGCTGCCGCCGAAGCTGTAGATGGCGAGGTAGAGCTACAGAAGACGAACATCATGCTCCTGGGTCCCACAGGGAGCGGCAAGACGCTTCTGGCACAGACCCTAGCCCGCATTCTGGATGTTCCGTTCGCCATTGCAGATGCTACCTCCCTTACCGAGGCGGGATATGTCGGCGAGGACGTTGAGAACATTTTGCTCCGCCTCGTTCAAGCCGCTGACTACAACATAGCCAAGGCAGAGCATGGCATCATCTATGTTGATGAGATCGACAAGATTTCCCGGAGAAGCTCCAACCCTTCGATAACCCGGGATGTCTCTGGCGAGGGCGTTCAGCAGGGGCTTCTGAAGATCATTGAGGGCTGCGTGGCCAACGTCCCCCCGCAGGGTGGCCGCAAGCACCCGCACCAAGAATTCATTCAACTGAACACCGATAACATTCTGTTCATCGTTGGTGGAGCCTTTGAGGGGCTGGATAAGTTGGTGGAGCAGCGTACGGCTCACGCCCAGCGATCTCTAGGATTCCGGGCAATAGACCGCGGAGGCCTGCCTACCACTGATGCTCTCCTGCGATTGGTGAACTCACAGGATCTGATCGAGTTCGGTTTCATCCCTGAATTCATCGGTCGTATTCCCATTGTCGTTAGCTTGGACTCTCCTGACCAGGACGCTATGGTCCGCATCCTCACCGAGCCCAAGAACGCTGTGATCAAGCAATATCAGCAGCTATTCAAGCTAGATTCCATCGATCTGACCTTCACTGCTGAGGCGCTTGAGGTGGCCGCGGCTGAGGCCATGACCAGCAAAACTGGCGCTCGAAGCCTCCGCGGCATCATAGAGCGGACCCTTTTGGACGTCATGTACGAGTTGCCGTCATTGAGCAACGTGACCCGCTGCGTTATCGACGCCGATGCCGTTCGTGGCCTGAGACAGCCCCTGCTGCTGACTGAGGCCGACGGCGAGCTAGATCAGGAGCTTGAGCGGAAGTCGGCTTAGGCATCTCTAGTCTGAATTTCCACGATCGGCGCCAGCCCTGAACCATGTATCGCCCTTCGCCCTTGTGCCCCCAACTGGCAGGCCTGTACTGCTTCCGCCCAACATCAAGCTATCCCCGATGTTGCATCGGTGGGCAACGCTTCCCCCAGAGGTACCTGGTCGCTTCTGTTGATCATTGTTTGGGAGCATTTGAGCTTCCTAGCCGGAGGCATCTTTGTGAGAAGACACCCTAGGTGGACAAGGATTAGCCAGGGAAAACGAGATGGGCATCTGACAGGGACGGCGTCCTTGGAGCCGGGAAAGAGCTTGTCCTCGACATCAACAACAGTGAGATATCGAGGGGAACCCACGACATCACGCTGACCACGACTGATGGAGACGGACAAGCAGCTAGGCAAGACACACGCCGTTGCCTTGGTGGCCGCCCTAAGGCACATCCATGCGCTGAAGTCGCCTGACGGTCAAATAGAAGAAGCCGCCTGTAACTACAGCGACCCCCACAATCGCCGCTACCAGTTCAATATTGTTCTGGCCGAAGTTGGGGAATGCGTTGGAATCAGCACCGTGGAGAATACCCAACGTCCACCAGCGGATGCTGAGGTATCGAACCCCGGTAAGGAATGAGGTGAGCAACCCTTCCCAGAGCACGACGTAAACTAGGGCGAAGCCCAAAGCCTTGCTGGTTATGAGACCTGCCCACGTGAACACCGTGGCGTAGGCAATGACACCGGCCAGCAAAGCCGCCATTGCCGCTAAGACACCCCGGAGCCCGGCTCCCTCGATTCCCACCAGCGTGATGATAATCCCGGCGATTACCACGAGCGGCGCCGCCACTATGATGGAGCCTGACAGTTTGGCTAGGACGATGGTGACTCTGGGAATTGGCTTGAGAACAAGCACATTGAGGGTCCTGTCTTCCAACTCGTTCCCGAAGGCCGCCGTTGCCAATGCCATGACCACAATGGGCATGATGACGCTGATGAGCATGCCGCCCAAGACCCCGTTTACCACCTCCTCGTGCAGCTGGGGATCGTTTGTGTTCAGGACCTTCATGAGCACGGCAAGAACGATAGGGAGTGCGACCAGTAGCGCCAATACGGCTAGCCGTCTCCTGCCTGTCATCTGACGTAAAGATAGCTTGATAAGCGCTTTCATGAGCGGTTGACCACATAGGTGAAGACGCTTTCCAGGGTTTCATCCAATGGGTCCACCCGCAGCAGCCTCACCTGTTTTTCCTGAGCCAACTTGGCGATGGATTGTTGAAGGACGGCCACATTGCGGCTCAGCACCATCAGCGACCCATCAATATCCAGGGCCACGGATTCCACCGCAGCCAACCCAATGAGCCCGGATGCTAAGGCGCGGTTGTCGCTTGAAACAATACGAACCTTGAAGGGCCGCTCGTCCAGCTTTGCCCGAATGGCCCGGTAGTCGCCAGCAGCAGCGAGCTTCCCCGTAACCATCAGCAAGATGGAGCCCGCCAGGGTCTCCACTTCTTCCAATATGTGGGAAGAAATAAGGATGGTCTTTCCCGCCGCCGCCAGCCGCTTCATAAGGTCGTTGAACTCGATTCGCTGACGTGGGTCCGTGCCATTTAGAGGTTCGTCCAAGATCAGAACATCGGGGTCATGGACCAGGCTTGCGGCTAAACGCATGCGCTGGCGCATCCCACGGGAATAGGTCCCCATGGGGCGATGCTGGGCCTCCAAGAGGTTGACGGACTGAATGGCGCGTTGGATAGCGTCAGCCTTGTCAGGCACTCCATGGAGATCAGCCGACAACTCTACAAACTGGCGTCCTGTGAGAAAGCTGTAGACGGCCTCATGTTCAGACTGGACACCCACCCTACGGTATAGCTCTGGGTTGTTGCGAGGGGTTTGGCCCAGTACCTTCACCTCGCCTTTCGAAACACCGGCAAGGCCGGCCATCATGTGAAGGAGAGTAGTCTTGCCAGCGCCGTTGGGTCCCAAGAGTCCCGTGATCCCAGGATAGACTTGGAATGAGACATCGTTGACTGCCACAACACTTCCGTACCATTTGGATACAGCGTTGACTTCAATGGTGGCTTGTCTTGAACTCATATCTTCACCTTTCGATAGCGGAACCAGAGCAAGGAGGCTGGCCCAACGATCCAAAGGGCATACCATAAGATGGGCACAATGGCAGGCAGCTTCGCAACTTCATACAGCGTCGGATTATCGCTTTGGTCCGGTTCCTCTCCGAAGATCATTTCGTTCAGATGCATCGGGACATTGCCTAAATCCAACAGTGCCACCCATTTGGCCGCCTCGCCTTTGATGGGTTCGCAGGCCGTGGTCTCTTGAATCCTCCCGCCAGAAGCTGTTGTGGATTCCTCGTAGCATTCCCCCGAAGTCAGAGCGCCTACGAAGAGAGTGGCTATAAGCCACAGTCCGATCACGAAGGCGGTGGCGATTGCTCTCCGTGACATGAAGCCTGCCACAGTCACCGGAATGATGGTGACAAAGAATGCGATGAGCGCGCCGGACAATATGAACCGTGGGATGTCTAGCCAGTTCTCCTGGATGAAGTCCACCGGAGATGCGGCTGTAAGGATGAGGCCAATTTGCAAGACGATCTGGCCGGAGTAGACCAGCGCCAGGGCGATCACGAAAAAGGCAGCGACTCGCGCGACTAAATAGTCGGTGACCGTTAGCGGGCGCACCAAGTACAAGTCCAGCACCCGGTCTCGACGGTCGGGTATCAAGAGTTCTGGGGCCATGATGGCGGAAAACAAGAAGAGGACAAGGGAGACGATCTGGTAATAATCCGACGGACCGGGAATGAAATCATCGTCTCCTATCACGGAAACGATGATCACAAACACTGCGGCAGGGGCGATAGCCGCCAGGACGAGCAAAATGGGAAGTACCTTGGAACGCCCACCGCGCCCGATGCCAAGCATCGAACGGAGGCCGTTCTCGAATATGGCGTAACGTGTGCGCCAGCGGCCCTCTCGTGGGCCTTCATACCGTTGATATCCGAGGTCAAAGACCTCGCCGCGGAGTTCAGCCATCAGCGCGCTCGCCCCGGAAGATGTCAGTTAGCGTGTGGCGGGTAGGGGAGAGGCGCCGGAGACGAGCGCCAGCATCGGCTATGGCGTCACGTATGGCGTCGTATTCAGCCTCCCCTGCATTCTCCACCATGAGAAAGTTGTCTTTGGTTTCTACCTTCATGCCCCGTCTGATCAGATCACTGAGGACCGCTTCTCGACCCTCCTCCAACTCAATGATCAGGGTCTCGGTTTCTTGTGTGTATTGGTCTACGGCCCCTTGTTCGGTGACCTGGCCACCCTCTAGGACAATCACCCTGTCAGCAGTGCGCTCCACGTCTCCCATGAGATGCGTGGACAACATAATGCTGATGCCAAACTCCTTGGCCGTGCGATTTACCAGGTCAAGCATCTCTTCGCGGCCCTCAGGGTCTAGGCCTGCTGTCGGCTCGTCCAACAACACCAGCACAGGGTCGTGGACCAATGCCTGGGCTAGTTTGACCCGCTGTCGCATACCCGTGGAGTACCCGCCTATGGGCCGATAACGCTCCTCATCAAGGCCAACGTGCCGCAGGATGTCAGCCGCTCGGGTGCGGGCCTGGCCGGGGGGCAGCCCGCTGACTTGGGCCATGTGCATGAGGAACTCAGAGGCGCTGACGTTCGTGGGAAGCGTCTCGTGCTCAGGCATGTAACCGAGGCGAGTACGCGCTGTGACTGATTCGTAGGGTGCGAGTCCCATCACCGCAACGGAACCGGACGTGGGCTTAATGAGCCCTAGGAACAGTTTGATGGCGGTACTCTTGCCAGCGCCGTTAGGTCCCAGCAGGCCAGTGACGCCTTCATGGACTTCAAAGGTAGCAGACTCTAGCGCAGTGGTGCTTCCGTACCGCTTTGTGAGGTTCTTCGCTTCTAGGAGGCCGGGCATATGGCGGTCAATACTCCCAAGCTTTCATCTGCGGCGGAGAGGCCAGCAGGAACTGCTAACCAAAGGGATTCCCAGTAGAGGAGCGGAGTATATCACCAGTCGCGCCTGAACAGATTAAGCAGTCGCGCCTGAACAGATTAAGTGCTTTCGCTTTCTTTCGACAGTGGCTTCGGATTTGCCATTGTTGCTCTGCTTGGGGCCTAGGAGATATATGTGAACTGAGTTAGGTCGCTGTCTCCGGCTGAGACATACGCTTTGGGATCGTTTCCTTACCGAAGAACATCAACAGAATGCCAGCCAGCAGGATGAACGGCGCAAAGACGACGAACGGCACTGTAGGGCCGTAGGCGTAGGCAAGTAGGCCACCAAGAGCCGGAGCGCCGATGGCCCCCGTATCAGCGATGGTGCGCCGGATGGCCTGCAGCCTTCCGCGCACTTCATACGGCACAACGTCATATGTTGAAGTGGCCAACGATCCTAGCGATAGCCCATTCGCCACGGCCATAGCGGCGATCAGCGGTATTAGCACAATGAATGAATCGGCAAAGGGTATCAGCAAAAAGGCGACGCCCGGCAATGTGGTGCTCGGCACTGTAGCCCACTTCCGGCCGACCTTGTCGATGATGAGGCCCGCTGGATAGGCCAGGGCGATGACTATCACTCCGGCGAATGAGAAGAGCAGGCCGATCTGTGACGACGAAAGCCCCAACTCCTCATCAGCGAAGACCGGGAGTAAGGCCTGAAATCCCTGACGGAAAAGGAAGCCCGCGAACGTTGCATACACTAATAGAGCGTAAGTAATCCGAAGGTCGGGCCTAATCCTGAGGATAAGCGAGCGGAGCATCCTTACCCATTCCCGTGGATCCCGCCGACGGTCGGCAATGCCCTTGGCCTGCGGATCAACCTTGACGCGAGCCTGAGGTCGGGAGTTGGCGATGGTCAAGCCAATGAGCACCGCGGCCGAGGACTCAATGGCGAAAGCGATGAAAACGGCGCGTAACCCTATGGTGTCGGCGAGGATCCCGCCGATCAGAGGTCCCAACGCCAATCCAGCGGCGTGCAGGCCATGAAACCCGCTGAGCACACGGCCTCGTTGGCTGGGGCTCGTTATATCGATGCCGGCGATCTCGCGGCCGAACGCCCAGAGGCTCTCGCCAGCGCCAACGAATATAGAGGCGAATATGATGAGGCCAAACCATGGTGTGAACGCGCTCATAAGCGCGGCCGACGCCGCTAGTGCAGGCCCGCCAACCAAGGCCAGGCGGGAACCGAATCGGTCTACAAGGTATCCAGACAGCGGAGTAGCTATGAAACGACCAATCCCGAAGCCGGTAACAACTTGCACGGCAAGGCCATTGGAGATGCCAAACTCGTCGGCGAACTGAGGAATGATCGGAAGGACCATTGACCACCCGACGCCGGCGAACAGCGTGCTTGCGAACAGCAAGGTTAGGCCTGGCGCTGTCCGCCCTCTTAGAAACACGGGGAGAAACCCCGAACTAATTCGACGCCCCGACCGGATGGCTCCAATGAACGGGTGAGAGCCTCTATTTGCCTAGTGAAAGGGTTGAAAGCCTTCGGGACGAGGACATTAACGGCGGAATCAATGGGGGCGTTGGTGGAAATGTGGTCGCCTCCGCGGCTTCATTTGGCAAGCGGTGAGCAGAAACTGACCGGCCTGGCAGGCCAAGGGATTCCTGAACTCGTTTTCCTTGCGCACCTAACGGTGTACGCAGGGGCGGGACGTGACTGTGGGCAACCGTATTCTCTCACAGTCCTTCCTTTAGGACATGGAGTACTGGGCATATATGGCAAGCGATGTAAGCGCTGCATTGAACCCCATGCCGCTCAGTGAAAGCAAGCGAGCAGGTTCCGGGTGGGGTGCGGCGGAAGAGGAGGTGGGGCACCAAAGATTCCTTCCGCCCCATCTCCTCTTCCTCTTTGGTCCGACCAAGTGCAGGTTTTCATAACCCCGGGTATACGCCAAGCAGCGCTTCGTTGGACATGCACAGGGTGAACGATCCCTTGTCCTTGATGCCGATGCATATGATTGCCATTGGAAGGTAGATTCCGCTTCCCTTTTCGTCGTCAACAGGCATGGGGCAAATAGCAAAGGCGCCTCTGCCGTGGCAAGGCTTGACATCTTCCGAAGCCAAACCTAGTATCAGGACATCGTAAAGGTACAATATGCGACACCGAGGACATGTGTGCGAGGGACTCGGATCTTGGCGGGCTGGGTTTCGTGGGTTCCACCAATGAGCGGTTTGGGACAGGGAGTAAAGGCCAGCAGAGAACGAGGCCACGAGCCCTTGAGTATTGGTGGGAGCCTTCTACCGGAGCAAATGTCAAGGCAACCACAACCTGGTTCGATAGTGACAAAGGCCGTGGCACGCTAGGGCTTTTGCAATAGAAAAGGGGGCCCCGATTAGGCCCCCCTTTTCTCATTTTCTGACTCTCGGGACTACCAGCGCCGCTCGTTCCGCTGTCCGCCGAAGTCGCTGCGCTGTCCGCCGGAAGCGCCGCCGGAAGCACGTTGCTCGCGAGGCTTGGCCTCGTTCACAGTAAGCGACCGACCATTGACGTCCTTCCCATTCAGTCCAGTGATGGCGTTCTGGGCCTCGGACAGGTCAGGCATCTCAACGAACCCGAAGCCCTTTGAGCGGCCTGAGTCTCGGTCCATGATCACCTGGGCCGATTCAACGGCGCCGAAGGCCAAAAAGGATCGTTCCAGGTCAGCATTCTGGGTCTCGTACGACAGGTTCCCTACATAGATACGCATGATGGCACTCCTTGCCAGCAAGATTTCCGAGCCTTCCTGTGCAAGGGCGCCGATGCCGGGGAGTTAGCGAGGCTAAAACGCAGGGGCAGGAACGACAATACAAGAGAGAGGTACACGGTGACTTAAGTATAGCACATACGTCTTGCAGGTAAACACAGCAAGGCCGGGGGCACATCAATGTCAAAGAGGAGAGAGGGTCCTCGGGCACGCATTGTGTACCTCTGCCAAGCTCGGGGGATATGAGACGGTAAGCCACCTTCCAATCGGTATAATCAAACGATGGGGGAGCAGTGTTCGGGGCCCAACGTTTGTGCGCTACATTCCAGAGGAGCGATATGCAGAGCCACTTTACTGAGCAAGATACTGAGCGGTACTACGATACAGAGGAGGCCAACTACAGGTTGTTTTGGGACAAAGAGGGCAGCGTCCACTGGGGCTATTTCACTGATGCCACCGGCGGGGACTTTCTGGCAGCCTCCGCTTACTTGAACGAATTAATGCTGGCTAAGAGCGGCATCGACAAGTCGTCACTGGTCCTCGATATTGGATGTGGCAACGGAAACACGGCCATCTGGATCGCCGAGAACCGCCCCTGCAAAATAACGGGTATCGATCTGAGCGGCGTGCGCGCAGGAAATGCGGCTGAAGCCGCAGCCAAGCTGGATAGCGAACTCTCCGCCCGTCTGCGCTTTGAGAAGGCGTCGGCCACAGCGTTGCCCTTTGAAGACGGCTCGTTCAGCCATGTGTGGAGCCAAGCCACCATCTATCACGTGCCAGACAAGGAGGCTGTGTTGGACGAGGCCTACCGGGTCTTAGCTAAAGGCGGTACCTTTATCTTTGACGACCTGACCAAGCCGAAGCCGCAGGTGAGCGAGCAGGCACAGAAGTATGTGTATGACCGTCTGCTGTACGATACGCCGTTCAGCTTCACAGGCTATCAGGACAGTTTGAAGGCGCACGGGTTCGAAGTCGTAGAAGCTGAAGACCTATCCAGTCATCTGAAGACCAGCTACGAGAAGTTGCGGGAGATGGCAGGCGATGCGACCGCCAGGGGTCTGGGTGATTTCACTGGCCTTGTTACCGCCTATGAACACATGGCCGCCGCTATAACGGAAGGCGACCTAGGCTGGGCACTATACGTTTGCAAGAAATGAGATGGCGGCGAGGGTTCAGGGCCTGGGTGGGGGAATGGAGCGGAAACACGACTGGGAGAAGCTTGGGAAGGCCTACATCGACAATTTGGTTGAAGAAGCAGACTACGAGCGATATGCCCAGTATGAGTTGGGGCTTGCTTCGCTGGTAGCGCCAATAGGGGTGGGGCAAAAGGAACTCCTTTTGCCCCACCCCGGTTTCCAACGCCTGCGGCTTTGGCCCTTGCGTTTTCAGAAGAAGGCGTCACCTTGCATCAATGGGCAACTGCGGGTCCGGGGCGACCCCATCCCCGGTAGTGGGCGCGTGCGGATCGCTGGAAGCGGTCTGCAGATGACCGCGCCTCTGACCGAAGGCTTAAAGAGCTATTATTGATCGCTCCAAGGACGGTATTCCTTGAACCGGCATTGTAGCCGCCGTGTAGCCGCCGGCAGCTAAATGCTTTTCCATCGCGCCGCGCTTTTCTGGGGAAGGTCCATTACCGGCTTCCCGTCCTTCACTCGCGCAGCCAACGCTGACAGCAATGGATCCTTCCCAGGCATGAGGAAGCGAAAGTCCTTAAAGTACGGCCGGGTGGCATAGCTGGATTTGATGCGAGTAAGGAAAGGAACACGGGAACTCTGGCGGAAATAACGCACGTAGACGTACCGCTTAGCCAGCTCTTGGTGTTGGCTTGGCAAAATGGAATCCCAGGGATAATCCTCAAGGAGTTGGTAGAGGTGCTCCCGGTCTCTGACATCTAAGGTGAAGCCTCGGCCCCGATAGTGCACCTTCCCAGCCACCCATACCCTGCGCCCCAAAGACGCCAGTTCGAATCCAAGGGAGGAGGTATACACCCCAATGCCGTCCGCCATTTGGGCCAATGTATAGGAGAAGGCGTCGTCCGTGGCATCAACCAAGATAATGTTGGGGGGTACGTCGTCATTGAAGTGCTCACGGATCACCTGTGCTGCGCCTACAACGGTACGGAGGCCTCCGGGGAGCCGGGCCTCTCCCGGATGCACTCTAACTATTAGCTGCATGTCTGGACGGTTGACGAACCAATCGCAAGTCTCTATCACCCAGTCCATCATCGACTTGAATCCAACATTCCGTCCTAGGACGGAGCTGTCCCACACCGTATTGGTGAAGACAGCGAACAGTGGGCGGTCCGGGTCGATGTTAAGCCGTTTCTGAATCTGGCTCGCGCCTCGCTCTGGATTAGGATGGTAAACGATATCCCCTATCCTACCGTAGGCAAACCGTTCCAAGAATGTGGCCACCTCCCGTTCTTGTCCGGGACTCAACGAGCGTTCCTTGGCCTCCGACCAAACCTCGTCCGGAATCTCCGAGAACACGGCTGGTTGCCCTTGGGCAAAGATAAAGGAGTCCTGGTATGGCCTGAAGTCTTCCCAGGTGAACACTCGGACATTGGCTTGCAAGCAGGCAGCAAAGCCAGAGTGCGTAATACTGAGGTTGCCGTTGATCATGACCACTGCCTCAGGCTTGTACGCTTCCAGTACCCGCTGGGCGTAACGGAACCCGAGGACGTTTGCAGCAGCCACACGGCGCATTACGCCAAGCTCGCGCTCGCCGTGTTCCCGTACGTGTCCAAGGAAGTAGATCGGCAGGTAGAGGTCGGCGAAGGCCCCTGCCTTGTAGCCGTCAACCTCCCACTCTCTCAGGGCCTGGATATCCATAGATGCAGCTGTTTCAGTGACCTCCTTTATTTCGTCTTGTGTGACGAAGTCGGAGAGTTTCCAGTAGGGGACGTCAAATGGGCTGAAGGCCCGCTGGGCGTTTTGCCAGCAATCTGTGCAGTTGGGTCGCTGTGTGTTGCTCCGCTCAAGCTCGCAGTGAGGGAGGTCGCCGTCGCAGAAGGCGAATTTCGCCTGCCATCCTTCTAGACGAAGGGTCGTGGCCAGGAAGTATTCAAGAAGAATGTGGGGCCAGCTAGCCGTAGGGGTCCAAAAAAGAACGCGGCGGTTCTCCACAGCCGAAACCTGATCAAGCTCGGGCCGGATGTCCCTATCAAAGAGCTTCCTGAGGTGTGGATACCAGCTACTACTGCGCTTGCCATAGACTCTTCTCCGCAATTTGCGGTAAAGGGGGTAGGTCTCCAGATTCTGAAGAGTCCTTCTAAGCTTCTGGAATGAGGATTGCAACCGCTCTCCTTGTGTTTCTCAGGAAATGTTGAAGACTCAGCAGGCGCGGCCCATCCGCGCGGCAATGTCAGTACATAATGAAGCCCCAACGGCCTGGACGTCCAGGAGAGACGGGGAAGATTAGCATCACTTAGGAAGTTCCAGGGGCGCCAAAGAATGGTCCAGCTACGTCTTAATAACCGCCAATGGACGGAAGCGTACAACCGGATTGGCCAGCCCCATGTTCACAAGGGTGGAGCGAACGACCTCCATAGGCTTAAAAGCGGCCTCCGCCTGGCTCGCCAGGCTACCCCTGCCGAAGCTGTAAAGGCGAACATTTCGGCTGAGAGAGAAGTTCTTAACCTCTTCAGCCTCGAATCGCTCCGACGCTTCATCGGCAGCCATGCTACGCCCTGCGCCGTGGCTGCAGGTGAAAAAGGAGTCAGGGTGACCCGAGGAATTTATCATGAGGAAGGAGTCATTGCCAGGTGACGATGGGAAAAAGAAGGGCTTTCCGAACCGGCCGTAAGGATGCGCTGCAGCGTACTGAGAAGCCGGGAGAGCTCGCACCGCTCCCTTTCGATGCAGGAATACTGGCTCATCATCATGATTCACCATTTCAACAAGGTCGTGGGGGGCGTCGCTCACAAGCACAGAGTGGCCCTCTTTACTCGTGGCCTCTTCAAGTGCCTGCGTTAGGCTTGTGATCAGTGACAGCCTGTTGGCGATGGCATGACGCGCCGCTATGCCTGAGGCTCTCGAGTATCGAACGGCAGCAATGGAGTTCACTGGAAGGGTCTCTGACCTTCCTCCCTCCATCTTTGCGAACTGCCTCTGCGCCAGCAACCCAACATCAGCTGAGCCGGCGTGCACCACTCCAACCACAACTCCAGGTTCCAGGCCAAAGTGGTGGGCCACCTCTTTGGAGTAGACCTCCTCCACTGAGCACACTTCCATGAAGTGACTTCCTCCGTCTAGAACCCCCATACAATGGCGGGCTGCCTGAACGGGGTCCAGCCAAGGCACGTAATCAGGAAGGTTTCGTGGCCTAACGTTGGGAAATGCCTCGAATATCTGTTCTGTGCTAAAACCTTCTTCACCGTTTTCACCAGGAACCAGCGAGGGAAAATGGACGAGTTGCCCACCGCTGACAGCTTTCTCCCAGGTCTCTCTTAGCTTGTTTTGTGGGTTCCCTAAGGAGGCTAGGGCCTCGTCCTCAGAAATGGAAGGAGCCTCGCGTCGGAAAGGCTGCACCTTCCTTTGGAGAGAGGCAAACATTGAATCAAGTGTGTCCGAGTCCAAATCCTCAACCTGAAAATCGGTACGAAAGACGGCTATGGAATCGTTTGTAGGACCGCAGAACATGGGAACCAAGGCTCCGCGTGTGGCTATTGCCACGCCCCCGGGCACGAAGTTCTTGTTCTTACAGAAAACATCGGGAAGTACCACCACCTGTCCCACCACGGTAGGGTGACTGGCAATCTCAATCAAACGCTTTTGGCAATCCTGCGCAGGCAATAGGTCCCCACCTAAATACATGTTGATTGGAACCCTCTGTCCAGGCTGATTAGTGATCTGGATCACTGGTCAGCATCCGGGCGTTGAGCTGCACTCGCGCTGGTGGCCTCTTGTACCGGTTCGGCCTCCAGTACAACTTGTGCGCGGAGCCAATCGAGCGTCTCTACGACTTGGGTTCGTTCTGCTCCCTGAGCGTAGAGGAGTGCGCAGGCATCTCCGGCGGACTCATTCAGAACGATGTCGCCTGGCCGTTTCCTTAGCAGGACGGAGTGGGTTATTGACCCTATGGGCTCTTGCTCAGAGCTGGTAGCATTTGCTGAGAGACGGGTCAAATGGCCTGATCTTGGAGCGTACATCATACTCAAGCCTGCGGCCCCCTTGGCCCCTTCCGCAAACGGTGGTACCGGTTGGTCTAGCAAACTAAGGAACGCAACCTCGCTGGCGCTGAATCCGTGCGTTCCGGCAACAAGGAAATCCATATTGGCCGGTACGGATGGCTCGACTTCGATGATGAATGGGAGATCACCAGCAGTCAGACGGAATTCAACGTATAGGGGCCCTCTGGAGACCTGCAGTTCCTCCGCTAGCCGAGCAAAAAGCGAGACAATGCGGCTCTTCGCCTCCGGGGACACGGCAGCCGGAGCAAATTGAGTCACGGGAAGGAAGCCGGTTGGCCCCCCGACGCCTCTCTCAGTCAAGAGTACCGGCCTGGGACGGCCCTCCACAACCAATCCAAAAAGACTAACGTCTGCGCCTTCCAAATACTCTTCGACGATGACTTCCCCGGTGTGGCTCGTCGTGACGCGTCGGACATTCTCCACCGCATCCCTGGCCTCCGTCAGATTTTCCGCCCTCAGAACGCCGGCTCCACCCGTGGTGCCCTGGAGGGGCTTCACCATAACAGGCCATGACAAATCATGAGGAATATCATCCGGTCCTGCAATAGTACGAAATGAGGGTGAAGGAAGGCCCCGCTCCCGAAGAAAGCTCCTGAAGAGCAAACGGTCGGTGATAATCTCCGCAGATTTCAATGGCAGGCCCGGGCCAAGCACACCCAGCCAATCGGCCAACTCAGCCGCGGTTGTGATGCAGCCACGTGCAGCTGTGGTTAGCACGCCTTTCACTTGGCTGTCTAGGCCCATAGCGGCAAGCTGGGCAAAGATGGGACCAGGATGGTGGGCGCTGAGCGCCAAAGAGACGTCAGCTAAGGCAAACCCAGGCGCGAGCGGGTCTACGTCTACGGCGATGATCTGATGCCCTAGATCACGGATGGCATGCAGGAAAGGCATCTGCCAATAGCCTGAGCCTATATTGAGGATGTAACCGGCTTCAGTCATCTTGATCTGCCGCAACGACTGTTTTGGGCTGGTTCGCTTCCCAGGGGTGCTCTACATCGCCCAAGTATTCATGAGTCCCCTGAAGAAGTTGCCTCTTTACCAAGGCAACGTCGAATCGCAGCCGAAGCAGATAGAACACGCCCCCAAGCGCGGTGGTTGCTATGAGCACAGGACCCAACAGTCCAGCCAGAGGCGCTACCAGGAGAACGGCTACCTCGCGTTCATGTGCACTGAAGAACGCAACTTTGAGGCCCCTTCGGCCAAGCTGCTTTTCCAATCGAAAAAGAAGCCCGTCGAACCTGCCGAGTGAAGGCCTGTACATCGTCCGATAAGCGCCTCGCACTTTGGCAATGGTGTGAGGTAGCGTCCAATCCATGAAATGAACCCCCAAGAACGCTCCTGCCCAGACCAGCAACCATGGGTTGGGTGGCGCAGCAGAGAACTGGCCGTAAGCTAGCGCCAGGACGTTGATGATGACTCTCACTGGGTCAAGAGCGTGGTCGGCCGTCAAAGCGAGCACAGAGCCCGAACCGGGCCTGAGTCGGGCTACCATTCCATCCACGGCGTCTCCCAGAGTCGATAGCTGGAAGACCACCGCTCCGAGAACCACTAGCCTGTATTCTCCAGTGAAGAAGAGGGAAGCGGAAATGAGGGAAAGAAGGAGCCCTAAAAGCGTGAGGTGCAAGGGTCTCAACGGAGTGCGGTCCGCGAGGAATTTGCCCAGGGGAAGGGCTACGGGATCAAGGACAAAGTGATTCCAAAGCGGGCCTACAGGCCTCAGTGCGACCTGTTCCCGACCCCTGAGAACGGCTGGCTCCTCTTCCGGGAGCGCTGGATCAGCGGGCCCACTAGACATGGAAGAAGTTGAGGAAGCCGACGGCGTCGCGGTTGAAGATGTCCGGAGTCCGACTGGATGTGAAGTGAGAGCCTATTGAAGCGTTGTTCCAGTGGAAGAGCCCAGTGACAAGGCCGTACAAGTATCGAGGATCTATCTCGATTTCCCACCTGGGCTGGAAGCTGGATACGTCGGAAGTGAACAGGCACTGGGCACTGCCTTCTCGGACATTGGCCACCACCCACTCCCCGCCAAGCTTGATGCAGATGTAGCTATCTTCGGAGCAGGCGGATCGGCGCGACGCGTTCTCGTAGGCCTTGGGGAGCAGACGCCGGAAGGGGATAGTTTGCAAGGGCATGTCGCCGAAGTAGGTGTCGTACAGCATAGGACGATCTGCCAAACTGGCGGCGTAGCTTTCCATGGCGGCCAAGTCGAATGGAGTCGTCCTTTCAGCGGTGGGCCGCAAACTGTTGGTGGCTATTGACCCCTGGCCGCCACCCTGGAGGACAACGGCAGTAGGATCGAAACCAGTGACTTCCACCGCGTCGGACACGCCACGGAATTTGTTCAGGACGTGGAGACGACCACCCAGTATGTACTGGCCAGCGAATGGAACGGTGACTTGGGGCTTCAGAGCCGACTGCATCCGAAGGTATCGCTGGAAGAATTCCTCCCTTTTCTCTGCTGCCTTTATCGCGAGGGTCTCTGGGTCACTGTAAAAAGTTTGGGGATACGGGCCCGCTCCGGTGTACCCGGTCAGAGCAATAGTAGGTGCCCCACAAACCCCCCGAACTTTCTCCAGATGGTCTTCGTTGTAGAGGTTGTCGTTCATATTGGCGACGGATTGCTCACCGCGCTTGACCACCAATGCACTATCTATGCCGGATGGATATTGGTTCGGGATAATTCTCACAATTGTCTCGCCAATGGAGATCTTCTCACAAACCTCGTGGGGAATGTGATCCGCTTGCATTCTATTGGAGAGAAAGTTGAGGGGAAAATCCCCGATAATGATGCGTGCGGATGGATGTGACGCCAAGTACATTCGGAGAAAAATTGGGTCGTAATGGTCCGGGTGGATATGGGAAATGTACACATAGTCATAGGAGCCAATGACCCCAAGCGGGTCAGCCAGCTTAGGGTACTGGTACCAGCTGCCGTCGAATACACCGTCTGTGAACCACGGGTCGCAAAGGACGCTAGCTTCCGGCGTCCGGATACCAACGCAAGCAGAATAGTAGTAGGTGACTTCAATCATTGTAAGAGCTGTGGGAAGCAGCCATTTTTCACCTGCCGCCCCTTTATGTCGATCCTTCGAGCCTGATCAAGGGCCGATTTGGGAAGAGAGAGCACGCTACAGGAGTCCTCTTGACCGAAGAGCATCCTGCAGTTTTTTGGCCGAGGTGAGTTGCGGTATCTCTTCCGTGGAAAACTGCACGTTGAACCCTTGTTCCACTTCCATGATCACCATGAGATGGGCCAAGGAATCCCAGCTTTCCAGAGTCTCCACGCTAGAACTGATTACAACCTGCTCTTCTGGTAACTGGAGCGCCTGGGCAATGGCTCCCGCCAATTGCTGGTTGAGCGAACCTTCGTTGGTCAATTTACTACCACCCAATCTGGAATAGCAATGTCCCTTTCCTTGAGTGACAGCACCCAGTGGTCTGAGCCCTGGTCCTCGAAACCGTGTTGTTTGAAAAGATCTTTCACTAGGTCGTTCTTGGTAGTGGGGATGAACTTCCCCTGCAGATAACGAGCACCCGCAGTCCGGGCCTCCCTGGCCAGGAAGCCGAAGAAGGCAGTCTCCACGGTCCGTCCAAGGACTCGGCAGCTCATAAGGAACGTGTCAATTCGCCAGGCGTCGCCGCTTGCCTCGATCGCCGCTAGCGCAACGAGCCCATTGTCGCCGAATCGATCCTCAAGGCCCAGGGCATACACACGCCAGGCTGGGTTTGAAATAAAGGAAGCAATATCAGCCTCAGAATAGCGTCGAGTGGTGACATTGAACTGGTTGGTTCGTTGCGTCATTTGGGCGGCCCTGGGCAAGGAAAAGCTGTCCACAGGGAGTATGGAGGCATGCATCTCCAGGGACCGATAGAACTCTTCAAGGGAGCCGGCAGACCGCTCCAGACGCTTTCTCTTGGACTGAGACTGGTACATTTCGCCCCGCTTTTCGTCCTCCTGCGTGAGACGAATAGCATCGAAGGCTTCCACGTCCAAGAGCATCGCCGGGAGTTGGCTGGGGTCATCAGGGAAATCAAGGATGAGCACTTGGGGAAGCTGCTGCTTTATGAACTCTCTCTCCACCGGATTGTCATCCAGGAACACGAAACTATCGAGACCCAAGTCCAGTTCGTCAGCAATGGCCACCATGTTGGTCGCCTTATCCCGCCAATTAATCTGCAGGGATGAAAAGTAATCTGGCCTCAGCACCATGTAAGGATGTTTCCCCAAAACCTCCATAGCATCAGCTTGGTTATTCTTACTGTTCACCGCCAGGAGGACGCCTTGCCGCCACAAGTTCAAGATATGCCCCTGCATATCCCGATAGGCTAGGCCAATGCCCTCCGTGCCTAGACGGATGCCCTCAGGCCCGTCCTCTCCTACTATGCCGCCCCACAGAGTGTTATCCAAGTCAAGCACTAGTACTTTCTTCCGCTTTCCGAAGGTTGCCTTGATGTACCGAACGTAAAGGTGCGCCAAAGCGTTCAGCGCAGGCCGCCCCAGGCGGCACCGGGCCAAGTACCAGAAGCGTTGGTCGTACCACTGGTCTTGGCCGGATCTGGCGACCAGCCCCGTGTAGTCCACCAGAGCGGCCTTAGGAGAATGTTCCTTCACTTTGGCGCGAAGGATGGCATTGAATTGTTCAATCTGCGCGCTGACAGACCAGGGTCCGTTGCCCTCTAGCAGCCCCAGCGAGGTAACGGCAGGTGCTGCCAAGTCGTTGATCAAAACGACCTGATTCGGTACTCTCTTCAAAGCCAAGCTGATGAGGTCCGTGCACTCTTCCGCGATAACAGTGCCTTGGGATTCCGCCACTCCCGCAGCATAGTCCAGAGGCTTTTCGACCAAAGGGCTGAATATGTCCAGGGCGTCCCAAAAGAGAAGGGTGACATCAGGCTTGAAGGCGTAGTAGCCGGAGTCCGGTTTCAGGAGCTCCTGGCGGTATTGTCCGAAGCCGCCAACATAGAACTCCGCCCCCAGCCCCACTTCAGCCAAACCCTCTTTCAGAAGGGGGGGCAGCATATCGAGATTGGAACTGGCAAGTAAGGCGATGCGCAGTATTCGCTCATGAGGTGGGTGCCCGTTCTGCTCAAGCTCCATGGCGCTCCTCGAGCAACTCAACGAGGTTACCGTCCATGAACATGAACGCAACCCGGGTATTGTCAAATGCTGCAGCAAGCACGGGAGAACCCACGGGTATCGCGCCTCTGGCTCTCAGCCGTTCCCACCACTGGTCTAGGTCATCAACGCCCCAGCACAGATGGTAAATGCATCCTTCGCCGGGGTGGCCCTTCAGGAACCGGCGAGCCGGAGACCTATCTCCTATAGGTTCAACCAACTCTACGGAAATACCAAGAGGCGTGGTAGCCATGGCGATGTTAGCTTGCTGAATGGGATCCCAAACAGGGTCACCGTGCAGATCATAGCCAAGGCTACGGAGGGAGGGAAGCGACGCAGCTATACTCTGCACGGCCATCCCGACGTGATGGAGTTTCGCATGTGATTGCAGATCCAATCTGGGTAGCACTCCCGCTTAGTTTCGTTATCAGAAGCAACGGTAATCAGAGCCGGGACCAACCTCTACTCCATTATAAAGCATCGCCTAAGCTTCACAGCGAGAGTCCGTGCATGGTCATACTCTGGATGCGATGGGACAAATTCGGGGAAGGCTCAGGTGGCACGTTCGTGTAGCTGAGGCCTAGATCGCCCTGGCTCAACATCGCTCATCTAGAGAACGGCTCATGGTTCACCGGCTCCAACGCCCGGGCTCCATGCTTAGCCTCTAAGCCGAGGGCTATGATCTCAGCCATCGCGAACTCTTCCATGCGGTCTATGTCAATGCCGCGGTTGGCGTCCATGGGCGCTAAGTGAAACGGCTTGCCATAGAAGACTCCCTGAGCGAGGAAGTCAGCCGTCTTCACCCACCAAATTGCACCAGTGGGACAGTAGGTTTCAGGCAGATTCTGGCTTGGTCCGGCATAGTATTCGTCGAAAACGCGGATGCCCTCTCCATCATTCCCTATCATCACCGCCCAATGTGGATAGACGGCTCGATAAGGGACAACGGTGATCTGAAAAGAGCAGTCCCGCTCGCGAAACAGACAGAAATGCTCGAGAATGTCTTGGCTGCGGCGCAACGGACAGTTTGGCATGAGTTGACAGAGATAGGCCGGAGTTATGCCTTCCTGGCGCAGCACATCCAGGACATGGATGCTGACATCGGGAAGGGTAGCCCCGTCAGTGGCAAGTTCAGGCGGACGGTCCACATATTGAGCGCCATACCATTCCGCTATGCGACCCGTCTCCGGGTCATCGGTGGACACCACGACCCGTTCGAACAGCCCGCTATTCTGGGCTCCAGCAATCGCGTACGCCAACATGGGATGGCCCAAGAGGTTCTTGATGTTCTTGCGAGGAAGCCTCTTCGAAGCGCCCCGGGCAGGAATAACGGCGATAGATTGTTTGGTCTCAGCCATACCTAAGCCATTCCTCCCGCCTGACTGGAGCGGACTTCGGGATCCAGAGCAGCAATAACTCGCGCCTGCTGATCTTCGGTCAAGCCGACAGAGCAGGGCAGGCTTAGACCGTCTCGATACAAGCGCTCGGAGACATCACAATGGTAGCTCTGAGAGCCTGCATGTGCTGGGCTGAGGTGCAGGGGTTGCCAAAGTGGCCTGGTTTCGATGGAATTGCGCCGGAGCCGCCGCATCAGTTCGCGGCTGTCCTCTCCATATTCAACAGCATCAACCAGTACGGTGAACATCCAGAACGTGCTGAACGCCCAAGGGGCCTCAACCATGGGAGCAATCCCTGGAATGGTGGAGAGAGTGTCGCGATAAGTGGCTGCCGTGTGTCGCTTTGCGGCTATATAGCTGTCCAACTGCTCAAGCTGGGCTACCCCAAGGGCAGCAAGCACGTTAGTGAGTCGATAATTGTAGCCAACCTCTTCATGAATGTATTCAAGCGGATCGCTCTTGGCTTGAGTGGTTAGCGACCGGGCCCGAGAAGCCCAGGCTTCGTCGTCCGTAGCTAGGATCCCACCTCCGCCGGTGGTGATCAGCTTGTTGCCATTGAAGCTGAAACAAGCAATGTCTCCAGTGGAGCCGGCTTGCCGGCCATCGTCATAGCGGGCCCCGAGAGCCTCACAAGCGTCTTCGATAACCGTGAGGCCGAATGCTCGCGCAGTTTCCATAATGGCGTTATCGAGAGGATGTCCAAGGACGTGAACCGGGAGGATTGCCCCGATGCGTCTGCCCGTTTGCTTGTTGTGCAGGGCACCGTCACGGTATGCGCATTCTTTCGAAAGGAAAGATTCCAACTTCTCAGGGTCCATCTGCCAGTAGAGCGGGTCGGCATCCATAAAGACAGGCCATGCCCCAACGTACCGGATGGCATTGGCCGGAGCTATGAAGCTAACCGACGAGGTAATTACTTCTTCGTCTGGCTGGACGCCAGCCACCATCAAGGCCATGTGCAGGGCCGCAGTCCCATTCACAGTAGCAACGGCGTAGCGGCGTCCCGTCCGCGCGGCAATGGCCTTCTCAAAACGGTCGACATAGGAACCGACCGATGAGACCCAGCCGGTGTCAAGGCAGTCCTTGATGTAGTCCCACTCGTTGCCCCGGATCTCCGGGATGGACAGGGAAATTGGCATCTTTGAATCCACAGACGTGATCCTAGACAGCATAGGTTCCCGCACGGTATCCGTCGCGATGCTCGCGAATCCAGTCGATAGTGGGGGGCAAGCCTGTCTCGAGGGTCCAGGCAGATCGCCATCCAAGAATGTCCTTGGCGACGGTGTTGTCGGCCAAAAGGCGTTCTACCTCGCTCTTGTCGGGGCGTTGCCGTTCGGCCTCTTGATGAATACTGATTTCCACACCCATGAGGTTCCCAATGAGTCGGACCAGATCGCCGATGCTGATCTCCCGTCCAGTGCCAATGTTGACGACTCGGCCGACCGCGTCTGGCGCTGAGGCCGCCATTACGAAGCCTTCAACAGTATCCTTGACATAGTTAAGATCCCGCGTCGGGTGGAGGTTACCTAGCTGGAGCGTCTGGCCCTCCAAGCAGTCCCTCACGATTGCCGGGATAACGGCCCGCGCAGACTGTCGTGGGCCGTAGGTATTAAAGGGCCGCACGGTGACCACGGGTAGATCGAAAGACAGGTGGAAAGATTCTGCCAACTTGTCGGCAGCGATCTTGCTGGCTGCGTAAGGAGACTGCGCGCGCAGGGGATGGCTTTCGTCCATTGGAACATACCTGGCTGTTCCGTAGACCTCGCTTGTTGATGTATGGACAACCCGTTCTACCCCAAGGTTTCGGGCTGCCTGCAATACGTTTAGGGTGCCGCCCACGTTGGTGTGAATGTAAGAGTCGGGAGCAATGTATGAGTAGGGTATCGCGATGAGGGCCGCAAGGTGAACGGCAATCGTGATTCCATTCAGGGCTTGCGTGACGCTATCCCGGTCGCGGATATCTCCCGCCACGACCTCCATCTCTCCGCGTAGAGGCGACTCGTCTAGCCATCCCCACTTGCCATGTGCGTTGTAATGCACCATGGCGCGGACATCAGCGCCAAGCTCCACGAACCGCTCCGCAACGTGGCTGCCAATGAAGCCTCCGGCGCCAGTGACGAGCACACGTTTGCCGTTCCAGGTCATCCCAACACCCCATGCTGAGCGTCTGCCTGGGCTTGCTCATAGTCCTGGTGCTGACCTACGTCCAGCCAATACTCAACGAGCGGGAAGCTCACCACTGAACGGCCCTGCTGCAGCAACAACTTCACAAGTTCAGTCATGTCCAGCCGTTGCCCGGCTGGAATGTATTGATGCACGAGGGGTTCCATCAAATAGATGCCTGCGTTGATCAGAAAGTTCAGCACGGGTTTCTCTCGCAGATCGAGAACATTGGGGCCGTCGCAATCGACCACACCGTAGGGTACCTGGAAATCATGGCGTCGACTGGCAATAGTTAAATCCGCGTGATGCTTCTTGTGATGCTCCAGCATGGCTCGAAAGTCTATCTTGGTGAGAATATCTCCATTGATGACCAGCAGCGGGCCGGAGGGCGGGGGAATAAGACCTAGGGCCCCAGCCGTCCCAAGGGGCCGGTCCTCCTCGACATAGCTGATCTCCACGCCAAAATCCTTTCCGTCGCCAAAGTACTGTTGGATCTTTTCAGCAAGGTAGTTGGTAGTAATGTCCACATGACGCACACCTGCCTGCCTCAACTGGTTCAACGTGTGCTCCATCAGCGGACGGTCGCCCACAGGAAGCATTGGCTTAGGAACGTCCTTGGTCAGGGGCATCAGGCGAGTGCCCATGCCTCCGGCCATAAGCACCACTGAAAGAGGTAGATCCTCTGATTCAGGCGCTAGATCCCGCCGCGCAACCAGGCCTGAAAGCTTTCCTACCTGGTCCACAAGCGGCAAGTGGTTAACCCGAAAGCTCTTGGCACTGTCCATCAGCCGCAAGGCCTCAGACGCTTTCACACTTGGCAAGGCTACCACGGGATCGGCTGAAGCGATCGTAAGACAAGGCTCTTGCAGGGACATACCCTTCAGAATAGCCCGCCGGACATCGCCGTCGCTGATGACACCCACTAGACGATGATTTTCGTCGCAAACAAGTGCAAGCCCCATGCCTCCCTGATCCATCCGCCCCAAGGCTTGCATGATGGTCTCAGAGGGAGAAGCCGTCATCTTGGCAATGCGCTGCTGTTGACTTGAAGTGTCCATTTCGTTCTTGCTTTGGGGCGAAGTTCACCGAACTTCGGATATTCGGCGCACTCTCACTAGCTAGGCTATTGCTAGGATTCCTTGCGCCACATGGGCCTGGCGGGGTTCCCAACGACGGTCACGCCGGGCGGTACGTCTGAGAACACTACTGCTCCCAGTCCCACCGTGCTTCCTTCACCGATCTTGATTCCCTGGCGAATTACACTACCGGCGCCAATGACGCAATCATCGCCAATTTCCACCATCCCTGAAACGCAGGCATGAGGGTTTACAACTACATAGTCGCCTATTGTCACATCGTGCGCCAAGGAGCACCGAAAATTGAAATATACCTGTTGCCCTACGGAAATGTCCCTTGTGAAGATCACGTCGCGGCATATGACTGTTCCACTGCCCACAGTTACCGTCTTATTGACACTTGCCGTTCTATGCGTTATCGAGGGAAAAACCACGCCGTGCCCCGTCAGCTTGGTAGCAAGATGCCTCTTTGCCGTAGGGTCTCCGATGGCAAGGATGGCCTCCGGGCATTGGATCCGAAGATCCCTTAGGTATGTTTCTTCACTGACAACAGGACGACCGAGGAAGGTGGGCGCAACTGGATTGAGGTCAACATAGGCCTCAATGGAAAACGAGGTTTCTTCTGTATCCTCAAGTAGCCAGGTTACTTCCTTCGCTAGCCCGCCAGTGCCGAATACCACAATAGGCTGCGGGGATGTCATATCAGCGCCTTTCCGGCTTCAGGTGGCATCTCTGGTATTGCGTCACAGCCTTTTCTAGGCTAGGTCTGCCCATTCCAGTTCTTCCTCAGCCCCGATGTCGCGAGTTAGAGGCCGCCCCAAGACATACCGGAGTTCGTCCGGTCCGATACCGGTCCCAGGCCGCCTGGAATCGACGTCATCAGGACTCAAGGTTTCTCCACTACGAACATCCCTGGTCACGACCAGTCGGCGGCGGAAGACTTTCCTTTTTTCCATTTCGACAGCGCTCACGGTGCGGACGGAGCTTCCAATGGCAGAAAAAACCCTGCGTCCCTCGCCGACAATGATTCGCAGGTCATCTGGGTCCGCAGAGATGGCGTGGTCCCATCCTTCCATCGCCTTATCGAGCGTGAAGTGCTTTTCAACAATGCAGGCACCCAGGGCGATTGCGGCAAGCGTGAGTGTAGGACCAAGGGTGTGGTCGCTGAAGCCAACTGGGGCATCAAAGGCTTGTCTAAGTGTGGCCATATTGCCCAGATGCACGGCGTTGTCATCTGGCGGGTAGATAGCAACACAGTGCAGTAGGGCAACTGGGCCAGATCCGTTTTCCCTTAGAATGCCCAGGGCAGTTTCTATCTCCCCCAAAGTGGCCATGCCGGTAGACAACACCACGGGCCTTCCCTTCTTAGCCGTGTAGGCAAGAAGGGGAGGATTGTTCACATCCATAGAGGCAATCTTGAACGCCGGCACATCCAGCGAGTCCAGCAGATCCACCTCCGACGCTGAGAAGCTACTCGAGAGAAACGCGATGCCAACGCCTTGGCAGTACTTGGCGAGCTCTTGATGCTGCTGCGTAGACAATTGGTGCTGGCGCATTTCCATAAGCTTGGGGGATACTTTGCTCCCCGCCGCGGCAGCGTTCCGGGCAAACTCGCCCTGGGAGACCAGGCCCTCCGGACTCCACGACTGGAACTTCGCTGCGTCTGCACCGCAGGCCTGCGCTGCTGCAATGGTTTCTCGAGCCAACCCCATATCTCCGTTGTGGTTGGCTCCAATTTCAGCGATAACGTAGGGAGGAAAACCAGCTCCCACGCTCTGGTCGGCAAGCATCAATTGTTCCATATGTACTCCAGGTCTGGATGAGCGACCCACGACCACCAAGGCTGCCCTGGTGGTAAGCGGTCCAGCGCATCAATATAGTGCTCCAACACATCAACGGAAGCGGTTGCTGCCTCAAACCGGAGGGCACGGCTCTGTGCTTCCTCCAATTCACCTCTATGAAGCGCCGGCGACTCGGCCGACCGGGAAAGAACGAGGTCATAGTGGTGAAGGACCCTCTGGGTGCCAACCGCTATTTGCTCTTTCGTAAAGGGCGGAAGAATCCGAGCAGTGTTTGCGTCATGCTGCCGATACCGCATGCGAGGCATGGAGTCGAAGAAAAATGTGGCCCCAAGCATCCAACTTCTGGTGGCAACGTACCAATCCAGGAGAACGGCATCCCGAGGAAACGGCATGCACTCTTTCATGACGTGCGCTCGATAGGCGGTATTGGAAAACCCATACACGTTCACCCGGGCCAGCATACCATCGTGGATATCCCCGGGTGCATCGAAAAGCACCTTTAGATCCTTGCTGCGCTGGTCGAAGACTCGCATGGCAGAACCGTAAACATCGGCTGAGGCAAGGCCCAGGCGAGCCGCTTCCACGCGCTCCGGCTCCAGGACATCGTCTGAGTCTACCAAGACGACTGCAGGGTATTGGTCAACTACCTGCTCCAGCACTCCCTGCCGCACCTCAGCAGGAGTGGCTCCTGCCGGGGAGGCCACCCAGTTAGCCTCCCAAGTCTGACCGGAGGCTTGACCCACCTCTTCTGGCGTGAGTCCGTCCGTGCCAACCCAGAGATCAAAGTTGCGGTCCGTCTGGCTCACCAGGGATGAATACCACTCAGGCAAGTAAGCCTCCACCCCTGGGTACACCGCCGTGCAGACAGCCAAGCGCCCTTCCAGCGGCTCGCCCGTCCGACGACGACTCAGCCAAGTTGTTGGCATGGGACGCCCTCTCGCAATCTCATCACGGAATCAGCATAGTGAATTCTAACATAGCCGCCTCAAACTTGGTCAAAGCGTGGAGCCCTCAAAGCCTCCCTGAGTTTGCATATAGCGGGGCACGCGCGGCTGGTCAGCCAACAGGTCCAGCGAACCGCAGGGTCACAGGCCACCATTGCCCCAAGGACCCCAAATGGCAATCGTCATTCCCTCGTGACCCGGCGGTGGAGGGTTAGGTCCGCGTGTGGGGCCCTGAATGTTGACGAAAAGCGTTTGCCCGTCTGGGCTGAAACAGCTGCCAGCCCATTCATACGACTGGTGGTTATGGGTCGCGAAAGCCGAGATGTACCCTTCTCGGTCGACACCTCGAAGGTATTGTTGGCCACCTCCGTCTTCGCACAAAACAAGAC
Source organism: Chloroflexota bacterium (assembly GCA_003228115.1). GTDB lineage: Bacteria > Chloroflexota > Dehalococcoidia > Lucifugimonadales > SAR202-VII-2 > SAR202-VII-2. Next base: position 81,720 of record QEVV01000007.1, on the reverse strand, counting down.
CACCTCGGGGAGATACACAAAGGTTATCAGGTGAATCGAGCTGACCTGCATCTGGAGATTCATAAACTAGAAGGAGCTGGCCCCCTACATCGCCGCCGAAGTTCCTGCCAGTCATCACCAGATCTCTGACATCCACTGCGCCGTCGTCATTAACATCCGCTGCTGCACTATCGGAATTAAACGATTGAGCGATGCGGTCCAAATTCGCAATTCCCGCCCCCCCGGGCGACGGGCGGTAAGCCCATATCTGCCCAAGGCCCGCTTGGCCTCCGGCGGAGCAGATGAAGTAAATCGTGCGGTCGCCATACCAGCATCCTTCAAGACGATAGAACAGGGCCCCACCCTTGGCGGCACCTTGATCGAAGACGGCGTGAGAATTGGATTCGGCCTCGCTGGGGTCGGGATCGTCAATATCGACCCACGTAGCTGCCAGCGCTTCATCGGCAACCTGACCTGCCCTGGTGTTGTAGTTCGGCCGTTCCTCGATAGCGAGCATTTGCAATCTGCCGCCGTTGGCAAGCTCGCCAAGATCATCTGGGATAAACCTATAGAGCCCGCCCAGACCGTTATCCTCTGTCAGGTAGACAACACCCGTAACGGGGTCAACCGCGGCAGCCTCATGGCGGAAGCGACCCATCACCTTGATGGGTACGGCGTCAACTGTCTGGGTAGCGCTGCTCGCTACTTCGAAAACATAGCCGTGAGGACGCTCAAAGCCCTGGGAGATGCCATCCGTTGTCTCCTCACAAGTCAGCCAAGTCCCCCATGGTGTAGGCCCACCACCGCAATTGACGGTAGTGCCATTCAAGCTCACGAAATGGGAAAGTAGTTCTCTCTCGCCCGCCGGACTCACTTCAAGGGACGTTGTCCCGCCAAAGGCTTGGCGATCGTATTTCCTGGCTGGATCGCCTCCAACGCTTCCGGTACCTGCGGAGTTCCTATCTTCATGGTTGCGAACGAGCCTGATATTGCCGTTGGGCAGACTGAAGGCGGCCATGCCGTCGTGGGCCAGAGCCACTAGATTGCCGTCTGACATCGTCTCACCGCTCCAGCTAAAAGACCGGTATTGGAATCCCTCTGGCAAAGCCAGCCGAGACACTCCATCCCGACCGTCCGGCCGAAAATCTATGGGACCGTATCCTTCCCCCAAGTGTCCCCTACCGAACGCCTGAGCTGGGCCATCCATGGCCCACCCGCCAACAGAGCCGAGTGCCAGCCTTGACAGGACGGCTCCGCCAATTGCAGCTACCCCGCTTGCAAGAAGCTTCCTGCGATTCACTTTGAAATCAAGGATGGATGATCTGGAGTCCAACCTCACCCTCTCCTTCAGGAGCTGATGCCCCTGCAGTCCACTCAATTCGCCATAAATTGCAGCAGCACCCTAGTATTCTTTAGAAACCTGTTTCAAGAAGTAGACGAGCCTTGGGCCTCATTCGAGGCGTCGGCGATCCCCTCTACCAACATCCTAAACGGAAGGCTGTCCTTCAAGAGAGCTCCGTAGGTTCCGCTTGCGACGACGGTGCCCTTGTCCATCATGTACAGCAGATCGAAATTCCGCACCGTGCTTAAGCGGTGGGCCACAAACAGCAAAGTCTTCCTTCCAGATAGCTGGCTTATCGCCTGAGAGATCATAGCTTCAGTAACGTTATCAATGTCGCTCGTAGCCTCATCAAAGACGAGGAGTTCCGGGTCCCAATACAAAGCGCGGGCTATCCCTATACGCTGGCGCTGCCCGCCGCTCAGCCTTACTCCCCGCTCGCCAACCAGGGTGTTGTAGCCTAGTGGCAGATCCTTTGAGATGAACTCGTGAATACGCGCCATTTCGGCAGCACGAACGACGGCTTCTTCGTTGATGTCTTGGTCCGGTACTCCAAAGACTATGTTTCGGCGGATAGTATCGTCAGACAAGAATATCTCTTGTGGAACATACCCGATCTTGGCTTGCCAGCTGCTCATGTTGGACCCTTGCACCTTAACGCCGTCCACCAGCACATCTCCATTCGTGGGTGTGAGGAGACCTAGAACTACGTCCAACGTTGTAGTCTTTCCTCCTCCGGTGGAACCCACTAGGGCTACGGATGAGTTCTTGGGAATGGCTATTGAAATGTCTTTCAGCACCATCTCCCTGTTGCCCGGGTAGCGAAAGCTCACGTTATCCAGGCGGATCTCGCTCTCAAATCTGAGCGCCGCCTGTTCCATAGGCTCGGTGAATTCCGTGGGCCCTTTCTGGTCGGCATCCCTGAGTTCCTTGCCAAGCACGCCCACAAGGTTCTGGTGATACCGGTAGGTCGATAAGGCGCCATACAATCCGCTGAACGCGGGGTTCAGCCTGGAGCCAGCGTAGGCCAAGAATCCAATCACTGGAATGATCGCCCTGAGGGGCTCGCCGGTAAGCAACAGAACAATGAATAGGCCTATGATGCCAGCGAAGGCCAGCGGGAAAATGGCTCGGGCAGGCATCTGAGCAATGGTCAATTGGGACTTGTTGTTTCTACTGTAGACGATCGACGCTTTGTTGAAGCGGCCAAGAAAGTAATCGGCGTTGCCTCTCAGTTGGGCTTCCTTGATAGCTCCAAACAACTCTGAACTAGACTTCACCCGTTCCTTGTTGGCACTGGTCGTTTCCTCGCCAGTGCGCCTGAGATGGCTCTTGGCGAGCATCGAAATGACGATGTAGGGGAGGCCAATCACGGAGGCCAACAGAAGCGTTAGCAAGGGCTGGACAACCAGTAGCACAGCGACCAAAGTCACCCCGATGACCATCCGGCTAACAATCTGAAGAGCTGGTTGATAGACGCCGTTGGATAGGCGCGTCATCTCAACCACGACGTTCCGGTTCAATTCGGCCGAATTTCGCTCCAAGAAAAAGGTGTAGGGCTTCCGGGAATATCCCCGCATGAGGCGCACCGAAAGGTTGTGAACCAGATCCCAAACGAACCTAACTTGGAACCACTGGGAAAGACCTAGGGCTAGATGAGCGGCCACAATCACCAACAAAACAATAATAGCGGCGAACACGATGAACTGTGTGTCACTAGAGAATCCCAGGCCAACGTATACCCAGGCCAGCACGCTATTGCTATGTATAACTGATGGATCCGTGGCAAGCTGGATGAATGGCAGTACCGAGCCTGCTCCGGCGGCCTCCAGCAAGGCTACCAACGCCATGAGACCACTTAGCCTCACTAGGCGGCGCCTCTCCTCACGGGTGAGCAAACGTGCGGCAGCGAGGAAGCTTTGGATGAATCCTGAGCGGTCCACGGTCTACTTAGGTGCTGGAAGGGATGGCCCTTCGTGTTTAAGAATGGCGGAAAGTCCTTGGCAAGCGAAAGTTGATGCCTGAGCATCCCCCCGGCGCTCCCCTTGCTCGCCCCTGAAGGTCGCGGCGCCTCGGTTAGTGCCAATGCAGGGTCGTCGATCTCAAGTCTAGGAGACGCCAAGACTAGGGTCAACTTCCCAGCGTGCAGAAGAACGGGAAACCGGCACTTCAGAGCTGAATAGAAGTTTGGTGATGGTTGACGCCCCAAAGGAATGCTTCTTAAACTGGGAGAGTCGTGCCCTCGGCCGTCAGGGTAATGCATTGTCGATTGCGGTCTTCGTGCAGAACAAGACAACCACGACCCAGCAAGGTCTCGTTGTCGAGGATCCGCCGCCGCTTTTCAAGGGACTCGGCTGTAACCTTGCTATGAGGCCCATATATGAAACTTCGGATTGCGATAGTTGGGTGCGGCGCCATCGCCGAACTTGGCCATATCCCCGCTGCGTTGCGGTCAGACAAAGTGACCCTCGTGGCGCTGGTGGATGCGGATTTAGGGCGCGCAGCCCGCTTGGCCGAGCGCTTCGGGGTTAGCCGCACAGAAACCTCGATCGAAAGCGTCAAAAGCGATGTTGATGCCTTGGTCATAGCAACGCCGCCACATATCCGAAAGACTTTGGCGTTTGAGGCACTGTCGCACGGCCTGCACTTGCTGTGCGAGAAGCCATTGGCTAACAACGCCCAAGACGCTGAACAAATCGCCAAGAGAGCAGAAGAAGCGGGGAGAATCCTAGCGATGGCGCATACCCACCGCTTCTTGTCTAACCGGAGCTATGTCCAAAACCTCCTCCAAAGTGGGGAGCTGGGACGCGTTCGCCGTGTCCTCATTGAGCAAGGTGAGCCAGCCAGCTGGCCAACCCTCTCCGGATATACCTATCGCAGGGACATGGTCCCTGGCGGTGTGCTCTTGGACGAAGGGATCCATCCCTTGGACATGCTCCTGTGGTGGTTTGGGGAGCCAGAGGGACTGAGCTATGAGGACGACTCTGTAGGTGGTCTGGAAAGCAATGTTCGGCTAGGGCTGCAATTCGCCGGGGGGACCGAGGCCAATGTGCGGCTAAGCAGAACCTGCCTTCTGCCAAACCTCATCAAGCTTGAGGGAGAGCGAGCCGAAGTTACGATTCCTATCTACAACGAAGCAGTCGTTGGCATCAAACGTGACGGTCGAAATACCAACAAGAAGGTTGCAAAGCGCTCTCGGGACTATGTCGACTCAGTGGCCGCGCAGCTCGAGGATTTCGCAGAATGCATTGAGACTGGCCAAAGGCCCAAAGCAACCGCCGAAGACGGATTGAAGGTAGTAAAGCTCATTGACCAATGTTATGGGGCCAGGAATGACCGCGTCCTGCCGGAAAACGCCCCTCTGCCAGGTTTGACATGGTAGGCGGTTACGAGGGAGTAAGGGTACTCGTCACCGGCGGAACTGGGTTCATCGGCAGTCGGCTGGTGGAGCGTCTGGTTATCGAAGAAAAAGCGGAAGTGAGGGTTCTTGTCCATCACTGGGCGAAGGCTGCTTGGGTTAGCAGGACCAGCGCCGATTTGATAGAGGGAGACGTTACAGACCCGTTATCCGTGAAAGAGGCCATGCAGGGCTGCGACGTAGTATTCCACTGCGCTGCTGGCGCGGGCCCCTTGGAGGCCTGCGAGACTATAAATGTCGAAGGGACTCGCGTAGTCCTGCAAAGTGCCGTCGAAGAGGGCGTTTCACGCTTCGTCCACCTTAGCACTATCGTTGTTCATGGTCCCACTCCTCCCGATGAAGCGAACGAAGAGGACGCCTTCAGGCCATTAGGTGATCCTTACGCAGATACCAAGATAAAGGGCGAATTGCTAGCTTGGGACTTTTGGAAGAAGAAGGGGTTGCCCGTCACCGTGATCCGGCCGACTTTCGTTTGGGGCCCCCGGTCACCGTACTACACCATTGAGCCAGTTCAAAAGATAAAGAAAGGTCAATGGTCCCTCGTCGATAAGGGTCACGGCCTCTGCCACGCCGTGTACGTCGACAATCTTGTGGACGCCATACTTCTGGCGGGCGTTAGGCCTGAGGCAGTTGGCAATGCCTTTTTCGTGACCGATGGCGGCGGCTACACCTGGGCGGCCTTCTATTCAGGCCTGGCCCGCATGGTGGGGGTCACCTCGTTGCCATCTGCGTCCTCTACATCGTGGCAGATGCCCATTGCATTTTTCCTGACCGGCGCTCTGGGCCGCATCATTTATGCAATGCGCCGGACCCCAAAGGCGGAGCCCGCAAGGTTTCTTGTGAGGGGCGTGCGCTTTGCGATCCGCATGGTAAAGGAATTCATCGGCAAGAAGGCGCCGTATCCCCGACCTGATATGGCAATGTACGCACATACCGGTAGGCTGGACACTTCAAGGGCCGAGGCACTCTTGGGATATCAACCTCGCTACAACCTCGATGAGGCGATGCATGAGACTGAGGTGTGGCTTCGAGATCAGAATTACCTTAGCTGAGCGGTGCTTCAATTGCCGGCGGCGAAATCTCCAACTAACCCCAAACTAACCTTGGAAGGCCGAACAGGACGGAGTCCCATACCAACCATCAGCGTCATCTTGCCCACCTATAAGAGGGCGGACTCGGCCTTAGAATGCCTCGCCAGTCTACAAACCCAGACATTCGGCGACTTCGAGGTTGTAGTGGTCGACAACGGCGTCGAGACGGTCGTTCGGGAGATGGTCGAGCGATTTGGCGCGGCAGCGACCTTCAGCCTCAAATATGTGCCTGAGGCACGGCTGGGACTCCACTACGCAAGGCATGCGGGAGCAAGGGCTGCCAAGGCGGATATCCTTGTTTTCACGGATGACGACGCCACAGTGGACGAAGGGTGGCTCGAAGCGTACGCCCGTGCTTTCAAAGAGCATCCTGAAATTGCAGGGGCAACGGGCCCCGCAAACCCAGTTTGGGAGGAGCTAGCCCCCGCTTGGGTGGAGAACATGATGGGTGAGAACGGGCACCTTGGCTTCCTGAGCCTGGTGGGAGAGGGTCCCAATTATTATTCCTCATTAGACCAACAGTTCTATGGCGTGAACATGGCCATCCGCCGGAAGACGCTCTTCGACGTAGGTGGCTTCAACCCCGAAAGCTACGGCGATATATGGTTAGGGGACGGGGAGACCGGTCTCAGTCATAAAGTTCACCGGCAGGGCGGAATCGTTGCCTACGTTCCAGATGCAATTGTTTGGCACCACATCCCAGGGCAGAGATTGACAATAGACTATTACCGGAGGCGCATAGCCAACCAGGGCGCTGCTGACTGTTACTCCCGCTTCAATCGCAATACATTCAGTCGCCTTCAACTAGCGGTCTTCGCTAGCAAGATCGCAGCAAAGTATTGGCCTTTTTGGCTGATCGACTTGTTCGTCAAAAGGAAGACAGACAGCCATTCCTTGAGGCTTCAGCTAAGGGCTGTGGCAACTCGGGCGCGGGTTGCTTACGCAATCCGCCTTATGTTTAGCAGCAAGCTTCGCCGCCTGGTTCACGAGGACGACTGGATCGGCATGGAGCAGTAGGATGAATGACGGCCGTTCGGGACCTGATCGATTAGAGGATTCGCACTCCGGGCCGGGGTTGCGTCCAGGGATTCCGTCGACTGTGCAGCATCATCCCGGCCACAGCGCTTGGCCCTGTTCGATCCCTCTGTCGTAGCGCTGCAGGCGGAGGTGGCTGCCCATAGTTGATATTGCTGCGCGTAAGCCAGCAGACTTAGGAGGTTCTTTGCCATCCGAAATTATCGGCGCTTTCATGGCCCTGGGCGTGGGCTTTTTCTTTGCAACTGGTGTCGTACTAGCCAGGGTCGGGCTAGTACACGTCCCGGCCGGGACCGGGAACTTGGTGACGATAGTGGTGGGTTGGGTTCCCATAACCATTCTTTCCGTCGTCCTCTACCCAAAGCTGGTTTTCGCTTTGCCCTCGACCGCCTATTTGTGGATGGCCCTTACCGGAGCGGTTAACTTCCCCGTAGCCCGTTTACTCAATATGGCGAGCCTCAAGATGCTTGGCGTCGCAAGGGCGAATCCTGTGCTAGCCACTGCTCCCTTGTACGCCGCCTTCGTGGGGGTCGTGTTCCTGGACGAAACCATGACTTGGCCCATAGCTCTTGGGACCGTCGTCATTGTTAGCGGGGTTGTCTTTGTCGTCAGGTCGGCTATGCCAAGGATTGCGTTGACCGTTCCGGCCACTTCCGCCGGGGGGGCTTCGGAGGCGCTGTCGCCACCCCGTACGCTTTTTGGATTTCCGCGAATAATGGTCATCGGGTATGTGCTGGGGCTCGGGGCTGCCGTGGCCTACGGCATCATACCGGCGATCTACCAGGTGGCAATTTCCTATAATCACAATCCCTTCGCCACCGGCAGCCTCACCCTCTTCTTTGGCTCCATCTTCATGGCCATGCTCGTGGGCCCTCGAATCAGCACCGATCTTCGGATGTCTCCCCGGCGGTCCCTATTGTTCGTGGGGATGGGGGGGCTGTCCATGACGGTTGGAGTGATGCTTTTCTTCCTGGCTGTGGAGCGCACTCCTATCATCGTGGTCTCGCCGTTGACATCGCTTCAGCCAGTCTTCGCTTTGGCTGAAGCGCACCTCTTCCTTCAACGACTGGAGAAAATAACATTGCCCCTCGTTCTTGGAACGCTCATCATCGTGGGCGGGGTTATCGCTATCACGTTTGGAATTGAAACCTAGGGCCATTGCTGAGGCTGCCGCGATCCGGACCCCTTACTCACGGTCTGGCTCGGCGCATATCGGTCGAGAATTATTTGTGGGGGCTAGCTTTACTCAAGCAGAAGCGAAGCAATGTCTACCCCTCATAGGCCGTTCCCAGCGCCACCAAGGTCGCTTCATGGTGGGGTGGAGCAGCGAGCTGCAGGCCTACGGGCAGGCCGTAAGCTCGGTCCTGGCAGGGTAGGGAGACGGCGGGGAAACCGATGAAGCTCCAGGGAATGCAGTTGCGAGACAGCACGGTGAAGTACCGGTCGGCATCTGCAGTCCTCGGGGCGACAACGGGGCTGGTTGGCATTGCCATAGCGTCGATGTCGTCGAAAAGAGCCAGGAACTCCTCCTGAAGCTGGCCACGGTACCGTTGTGCAGCCAGGTACTCTTTGGCAGGGATGCGCGCAGCCTCTTCAAGCTGGTCGCGGATCTCTGCCGTACACAAGGCGGGGTCGGTACCAATGGCCTGATGGAAGGTTGCAGCCTCGCTGCGGCTTACCAACAGGCCCGCGTAGTTGGCCAGCTGGAAGTCCTCAGCGGAGGGCCGTGGGATATCGACCAGCTTTACTCCTAACGCCGCCAGCTTTTGCAAGGCATTTTCCACGGCCTGAGCCACCAAGGGTTCACAGTTCTCGAAGGCAGCCCGCGGCACACCGACCCTAAGCCCATCGATGGATGCACCCGCGTAGCGCACCAAGCCAGGCGATGGCTCTATCAACGTATCTAACACCAAAGCGGCATCAGCGACCGTGGCAGCAATAGGGCCCAGGTGGTCCATCGTCCACGACAGGGTGATGACGCCATCCGTGGGCACCGTGCCGAAAGTGGGCTTGAAGCCAACCGTGCCGGAGAGGGCTGAGGGGTTGCGCAGGGAGGCCCGTGTGTCCGTGCCCAGAGACGCTAACCCTATGCCCCGGCGAATGCCAATGACCGAGCCGCCGCTGGAACCTCCGGGGATACGGGTGGGATCGTCCGGATGGTGGGCCTGTGGGGTCGTAACGCCCAGCGCAAACTCGTGGGTCGTGGCTTTGCCCAGGATGATCGCTCCGGCCTGGCGCAGGCGAGTGACCGCTGTAGGATCTGTTTCTGGGGTCCGGTCGTAGGCGTTGGAGCCGCTGCCGGTGGGCATGCCAGCAACATGGATCACATCCTTGACCGTCATGGGGATGCCGTGGAGAGGGCCTCGGCGTAGGCCGTTCGTAGCCTCCTCATCGAGCTTCCGGGCGTGGGCAAGGGCGCCCGAAGCATCAAGATGGGCCATGCCGTTGAGGTCGGATGCGTCTTCAGCGGCTTGGAGAGCCGTTTGAACAAGGTCTACCGAGGTCACTCGGCGTTCCGACATGTCCCGAAGTGCTTGATGGAGGGGGCCTTTTGGCGTGGGAGGGTCACATGGAGCCACCGGCACATTGTGGGGAGAGGACGGTACGGCGAGGGTGATGGCGACGCCTCGCTCGGGGTTTTCGGCCTGCCAGTCGGCGACCTTGCGCCGGGCTTCGGCGAAGGACTGCTGTACGATGCTTGGTGTGGTCAAGAGGCCTCCGAGAGGTATGAATTGGCAGTGAGTCGCGTTGGGAACCTGTTAATCAGAAGACACTGGACCGGATCACGCTCCCCTTCGTGGGGAAAGGATCAACCGGCGAAACCCGAGAACCATGCCGACAGGGCCACCTGCCAAAACGACGGCAGCCGCTAGTTCTCCATCCGCTACAAGTCTCAGTCCATGAACCGGCATTGAACGAAAGACACCGTTCAGCAGCCGGGAATAGTTCAAGAGGTCGTCGACTTCACGTTCAACGCTGACATTAGCTTCTCTGAATCGCTCACCCAGCCGAAGATACCACCCTGAGCCTTAATGATGTCCAGCGCAGCAACGTGACGGGCGGGATCATACGAGGCCATGCAGTCCGCCAGCACAATGCCGTCGTATCCTCGGTCGTTGGCGGCGCTGATGGTGCTGCCGCAACAAACATCGGTGGTCACGCCGACAAAAAGAATGTTGCGGACTCCCTGTGCCCTCAAAATGTCATCCAGGTTCGTCTTGTTAGTGGTTGGCGTTTGACAAAGCGCAACCGTTGTGTGACCTTGGGCTACAAGCCGCATGTCCCATCTGAATATAGTACCCTCAACACGGTGTCGCTCTCGTTTTGAGTCCCGCGCCCCCCGGCACCGGACGGGTTTGCGAGGCTTCAGATCTCCTGGAGCGGCCAGCAGCACGTTCGCCCCCGGCACGGTGACTTGGGCCACATTCCTCGTTCAGAGTCCGGTTAACCTCCCGCCAAGCTCGGCCGCCGGGTAGCTACTCGGCCACCTTCAGCCATGCAGACTTACGGGCCGCGTTGCCAATCTGGAGCATCAACTCACTGGCTCAGTTCTTTCTTGAGCACATGGGTGAATATAGCCCTGGGTTTGTTGATTCCTGTGCGCAAGTGAGACAGGCCACACAGGCTCTCTACAAGGGACTACAGCGGGTCCCATATCTGGTCCCGTACCCGACCAATGGGAATTACATCCTCTGCAGGACATCACCGAACCTCACGGGGTCTGGCATCACAGCCCGCCTGTTTGATGAGTTCAATGTCTTGGTCAACGACTGTAGTGGAAAGCAGGGTCTGGACAGTAGATTCTTCAGAATCGCGTCAAGGACGACTGAAGAGAACGAAGAATTGGTGCGTATCCTGCTGGCCATCGCCAATGAGAGGCCAGTACCAGAGGGTGTAGGGGGTAGGGCATAGCATGCAAGCTATTATTCTCGCAGCCGGCCAGGGGACGCGGCTGCGACCACTGACCGATTATTGCCCCAAGTGTCTTGTAGAGGTACGGGGGAAGCCCATTCTGGGATACCAGTTGGAGGCACTATGTGAGGCGGGCGTCCGGGAATGCATCATTGTGGTGGGGCATCGGGCTACGCAGGTGCGCAATGCCTTTGGCCCCCGATTCCGAGACCTCTCCATCAGGTATGAGGAGAACGAAATATTCGACCGCACAAACAACATCTACTCGCTCTGGTTGGCCCGACGTTGGATAACGGAAGACCTGCTGCTGCTAGAAGGCGACCTGGTCTTTGAGCCCGATCTCCTTATGGACCTGCGGGAGAACCCTTGGGAGAACGTTGCGGTTGTGGACCGCTTCCAGCCCTTCATGAACGGGACGGTCATCCAGGCGCATGGTGACAGAGCAATTTCCATGATCCTCAAGCGGGACCAATCACCTGGGTTTGACTATGGGTCCGCGCTGAAGACGGTGAATATCTACAAATTCTCCCGTCAGGCTGTCAGCAACGAGCTGATGCCCGCTCTGGGCGAGTACATCTCCCAAGGTCTGACTGACCATTATTACGAAATGGCCATATCTGGCGCCATCGCGGAGGGCGCCATAAGGCTTCACGTTTTGCACGCCGGCCCGCGCGCCTGGGCTGAAATCGACACCAAAGAAGACCACGCGGACGCGGAGAAGATGCACTTTGCGCCGGCTTTCAGGCAGGGCGTACGAGCGGACACCGGAAGCATAGCGATGAACCGTGGGCGGTGGCTGACGTAGTCTCCACGAGTTCTCTGGCAGCTATCAGGCGACCAAGCGTACCGCGTGAAGTGCTGCAATGACGAAGGCAGCGCCGTTGATGGCATAGAAAGAGGCCCCGGTGAGCTTTGGTATGCGCAGGGAGCTGACCATCAGCGCGACAAGAGCCATAGAGGTCCCATACAGGACAACCTGAAACGGCCCGCGGCTGATGAGTCCGTCCAGTAGCATGACGGCGGCAAAAACGATAATTGCCTGGTCAGTGGGCAGACCCGTATAGCGTGTAGCCTCTTTGCCCAATCCGTGGATGTTGAAGTAGCTGAGCCGCATTGCCACCGCGCCAACGAGAGCGAACGCTACTGGTATGTACCACCCACCAAATTCACCATAAGCCAAGAGCACGACCGCAAGGGTAACTCCAGCGCCGGCCATGTCCACAAGCGAATCCAGATTGGCCCCAAACGCGCGGTCATCCGGTGTCCTGCCGGAGAGTCGGCTGGCTACCGGGCCGTCGATCCCATCAAAGAAGAAAGCAAGGATGAGGCCAATCGCCGCCTCAGCAAACTGGCCCCTTAATGCAAAGGTGATGGCCAGAGTAAGGCTCAGCAGACCGGCAAGGGTGAGCAGGTTGGCTGCATCGAACAAGTGGCCAATGATCGACCGTGGTGCGGCCGAATGCTGCAGCTCGACTACCGGCGGCGATCCTCCGTTGTCACGCGGGGTACTAATGAAGCGCCATCCAGCCTCCGGCCAGTGGCCGGTGTTTGTAGGTGCCAATCATGCGATGAATCATTGGAGGCCAAGTCCAGACGGTGTAATGTAGCCCCAAGGATAACATTCTGAGGAAAGGCGAGATTTAATGGGCGAGCAGTTGGATTATGAGGCGGTGCGTCAGTACTGGGACCGGGCGGCGGGTACGGCTGCCGCGGCATCCTACATGGCGCATGAGCAAGGCTTACCGCAGAGTTGCGTGGATGATCGATTTGCCCTGGAACGCGAGGTGGTTGAGCGTTGGTTCGCGGACCTCGACTCTGGAGCTGCCGTGCTGGACATCGGCTGTGGAAGCGGCGCGTGGACGGCCCTTTTCGCCCAACGCTATCGCCGTGTCGTGGGGATTGAGCAAAGCGCCAAAATGGTTGCTGGCGCCCGTGAACGATTACATGGAATGACAAATGTTGAACTCATTGAAGGGGACTGCCTTGATGTGCCTATCGAAGGCCACTTCCAGGGCGCTTTCTTTGGCGGGCTGCTCATGTACCTCAACCACGATGATGCGGTGCGGCTGCTTGTGCGCATAGCGGAACTGGTACCCAATGGCAAGATTATCTTGCGGGAGTCCAGTGGGCGGCAGCGTGTCGAGATGAAGACTGGCGATTACCACGTCGCCTATCGCACACCCGATGAGTACGCGGCCATCGCTGCCGAGGCGGGGCTGAGCGTGCGTGCGGTGGAGCGCAACCGGGGCTACGCTAGAATGGAGGTGGCGGTGGAGGTGGTCAACTTTGCTCGCCGCCTGCCCGCACTGAAGCGACGTGACCCCGCCTTTGCCGGAGGTCCCATCTGGCGGGCCTTACGGCTTACCGCACCGATCAGCCTTGAACTGGTCCCCCGGGCGGTCCAGGCCGTGGGCATTGGTTGGCCACACCTGACAAACAACTTTCTTCTGCTTGAGCATAGCTAATGTCCGCAACCGCCGCAGCGCTGATAGTAATGCGGGATGCGGGCACTAGGAATCTGGAGACGACCGTTGCCGCTAGATACTCTTGGTGTTCATGGTGGAGACTGGGGAGTGTCGATCTATACTGTGAACGCAAGGCCGGACTGCATTCTCAGCCTCAGGGGACCAAGACAGCGCGAGTGATCGTCGTCTGGCGATCAGCCCATTCCGCTTGAGCGAAGGCTTCGTTCACCTCGGCCAAGGGGAAACTGTGAGAGATAATCTTGTGGTAGGGGACCTTAGCGAGGTTCTCTACCAAGAAATCCATGAGCATGGGCAGCAGTTTGGGCCGGTACATATAGGAGCCCATGATCTTCTTGCCACGGAGCAGGGTAGAAGGATCGAACTCTATTTTTCGCCCACCGGTTGAACCGATGGGAATAACGGTGCCCCCGTTCGCCAGGAAATCGACGCCTTCCAGCAGAAGCTCCGAGCGTCCTACCAGTTCCATGACAATATCGGCCCCGCGCCCACCCGTTAGCTCCCAGACGCGGGCAACGCGGGCCTCGGGAGTGTCGTACTCACCGATGTCGATGGTGTGATCGGCGCCAAACTCCTCAGCGAGTTGGAGCCGGTTCTGCAGTCTGTCGAGCACGATCACATGATGTACGCCCATGCCCTTTGCCAGTGCCGCGGCGTTCAGTCCTAGACCACCTGCGCCTTGAATGACGAGCGACTGGCCAATGCTCGCCCCGGCCCGCAATAGCCCCTCGGCTACGGTGCCCATGGCGCAGTTGATAAAGCTCAGAACGCTATCAGGCAGCTCGGGGGGAACGAGGAAGACCGGCTGGTTCGGCCCAACATAGTAGTAGTCGGCGAAGGTCCCGAGGAAATACGGGTGGCTGCCCGCGGCCACGACGGCGAATCCCGTAGGACACCAGTTGTAATCGCCGTTCAGGCACTGAGCACATCGATTGCAAGGCCTGATGGCGGTGTGTATTACTCGGTCGCCCTCCCGGATGGGCCTTCCCAAGGCATCGACCGTCACACCTTTGCCAAGGGCAAAGACTACGCTGCCGCCCTCGTGGCCCATGGCTCTTCCATTCGAGGGTAGGGGAGCGGCGGACATGGTGCCCCGCCAGGAGTGCAGGTCAGTCCCGCAGATTCCGGCCTGAACGACCTTAAGCACCATCGCCCCGGGCTCTGGTTCCGGGACCTCATACTCCTCTATTCGCATGGGCTTCAATGGCTCGTATAAGACGACCTGGCGACCTTTCATTTACATCCTCCATGGGAAGCGGCGTCAGGGGCGAGCGCCAGTATCAGTATCGGAGACAAGGCGAGCGTCCGGCGGGCCGGACGCTCGATCCGGTAGCAAGGTTTCTACTTAGTGCTCTAGGTAGAAGCTAGAGGGACCGCTAGGCCATAGTACCGGGCTGTGTTGTCGATGAGGAGCTTTCGCTTTGTTTCTTCCCCGATGTCTTCTCTGTTCTCCAGGTACGCGACAGATTCCAACAAACGGTCTAGATGCGGGATGTCCGAGGCGTACAGGAGGCAGTCGGCGCCGTACTCGCTGACCATGTGAGGCAAGAGCTTATCGTCAACCTCAAAGCCAAAGTACACTTGCCCCCGCCTGATATATTCGCCGGGGTCATGCATTGCGCCGTAGCCTGTGCCTCCAGGACGGCCGAGCATCATAAGCCGTTCCGTTCGTTTCCCTGGCAAAGCCGAATATTCTCCCATTCGGTCAGCCATGAAGGGCACCCATTGGCAGCCGCCCTCGAGAAAAGCGACTCTCAAGTTCGGGTACCGGTCCAGGAGTCCGGAAGACATCACGCGCTCAAAAGCCATGAGCACCACGAAGGCAAAGGGCACTACGCTGGTTGAGTAGGTTGTGTCGTATAGGTTGCCCAAAGGAGGGCAGCAGAACCCGACGTGCACCCCTACGGGAAGCCCGGTTTCCGCGGCGGCGGCCCAGATAGGCTCCAGGCTGGGGTGATCCACGTGTTGGTCCCCCATCATTCCCAGCAGCATTATTCCGACCGAGCCCATGGCCTTAGTCCGGTGGATCTCCTTGGCGGACTCCGCCGCGTTCTGCGGGTCGATTGCCGTCACCCATTTGAGACGGCTGGGGGCCTGACTGCTAACGTCTGCAATCCAGTTGTTGTAGGACCGGCAAAGGGCAATTCCGAAGTCTGGGTCATACGTGAGGGGCCAAGAAAGGAACATGGTTGGGTAATTGACCATCAGGGCGATGCTCTCCTGATCCATCTGCTCCAGCCGCGCCGCCGCTGATCTGAACTCAACGCTTTCAAGGGGGTTCATCTCCGCCGTTATGACCGCCTTGGGTGACGGAACTCCGCCCCTGGTCTGGGGAGCGCCAAACGATTGGTTGGGCCCGGTGGCGGTTGGGTAGAGGCGAGAGTCAATAACCCATGAGAGGCCGCCGGAGGGGTCGCTTTCCACCACTATCGGCCGGCGATCACGATACGCAGGCTCTAGGTACTTGTCGGAAAACGTGACCTCCGATTCGAATACATGTGCATCAGCATCCCACGCTTGGAACATTGAACCCCCACGTAGACCGGGTGAGCATCCGAGAAAGCACCGCCTACTTGCGGGCCAGTCGAACACGGTGCTTTGGGCCAGCCGCACCAACGACCTTACTACGAAATCCGGTGCAGCCATCTCGGTATCGGTAGTATACTGGCGGCCTCTTTGGCTGTCATTTTTCGAAGGCCGCTAGGACTTGGCATGCGAGCGGCGCTATTGCCCGGCAAGTCCGGTTTACATCATGTGGAGGCCTTGACCATGAGATTCTCCGGAGAGTTTGGGTTACAGTTCACCCTCCATATCGCCAATCAATATTCGACGCCACAGCTCGTAAACCTCGCAGAGCTGGCGCATGACCAGGGGTTTCAACAAATTTGGGTCAACGACAACATGGGCTACCGGAGCGTCTTTGTCGTGCTGACCGCGATGGCTAGCCGGGTTCCCGTGAAGCTGGGGACGGCCATCTTGGTGCCATACTTCCGCAACCCATTGGACGTGGCGGGCACCTTGGCCGCGATCTCCGAGCTTACCGACGGCCGGGAGTTCAGCGTGGGAATGGCTCGTGGGGCCAAAGCGCCTGCGGGCCAGCAGGTCTACAGGCCAAAGCCCCTCGCCATGGTGCGCGAGACGACACTCTTTCTGCAGGCGCTCCTCAGAGGGGAAACCGTCCTGGTGGACGACTACCCGGTGGTCGCAGCGCACCACCAGATTCGCCCGGGGGCGCGGTACCGAATGTCCTTCCCGCCCCAGTCTCCTATACGGTTTTATTCTGGAGGCAACGGCCCCAAGATCCACAACATCGCAGGCCGGATCATGGACGGTATCCTCATGGGCGGTGCGTTTATCCCGCTGATGCGAATCGGAAAGCTTGAGCCGCTTATGGAAATTGCCCATGAAGCCGCTCAGACCACCGACCCGGATAAGCGTCTGTTCAATATTTGCGAGATCAATGTCTCGGTTTCCCGGAACCGGGCGGAGGCCAAGAGATTCACCAAGCCCTATGTCGTTCAGATCATCGTCGAGTGGGGGTTCAGTGAGGAAGAGTACATAGCGTTGGGAATCACGCCGGAGAAGGTCCGCTCCGTGCGGGCAGCCTGCGAAGCGGGATCCACCATTGAGGAAGCCGCGGAGATGATCTCCGACGAAGAGGTATCAAGCTGCTTCGTCGCCGGTGACCCCGAGGAGTGCCTCGAACAGTTGGAGCCGTTGATTGCGGAGGCGGAACGCTTGGGGTTTGGGCAGGTCTCACTGGCCAAGCTGGGGCCGGACTACGATGAGGCGATCAGACTCTTGGGTGCCGATGTGCTAGGCAAGCTCGCCTAAACCTGCCCTTACTTGGAGTACATCTCGTCCAGCAGGGCCTCTCGCCACTCGACTCCCTGGGGAAGAATGGTCTCGATTCCCTTGGCTTGGTAATAACTGTCCCCAACACCCGGCGGCTCACCGCCGTCCTGCACGATCCCTACCGCCTGAACTAAGCGGTTGCGCGTGGCGATGATCATCCTGTCTGTGGGGCCGAGATGCTCCTTGCTGCGGTCCATGATAGAGCCCATGGACTCCTGGACTGCGCGGTCCTGAGTGTTGACCCCTCGGATGCCGCTGAAAGAAACGGTCCTCTGCGCTTCCCGGTCTTGTTGCCAACCGTTCCTTGGATGGTAGAACGGGCGAAAATCATTCGCTTCGTCGGCGAACTCAGGCCCATTCCCGTCATGATTTTCTAGCCTGTCCTCCTCCGAGAGGGGCTCTTCTCCATAGCTATACTTCCAGTTGTAAACCATGCAGTTTTCATCATCCATTGGCACCCACATGTGGCCATGGACCTGAGGCCGCTGAGGTTCGTCGCTGCGGTTAGAGAACTGTGCTGGGCGAATCTGGGTGAAGGGCATCACGAAGTGGTAGGTGCGGACGTAGCTCCCTTCACTTCCCAGGGGCCTGATGCCGGCGTAGCGGAATCCGTAGTCCGTGACATCGTGGTCCAGTTTGAGGACTTTGCCTCTAGCGAAGGGCACCGCTCCATCCACCCCGCCGGTATTCGCACTGGTCGTCAGCAGGCGGTGCAAGATTGGAGCGTGAGAGTTGTCCATACCGCCTTCAAGCCCCTGCAGCCAGTTGCACTCCTCCCCTATGCGGGAGACATGGCGATGGGATTCCGGCACTTGGGTCCAAGCGAATTTGGGTAGGGCGGGCTTCCTCTCTGGAGGCCCCATGTACGCCCAAACAAGTCCACCCATCTCCACGGTGGGGTAGGATGTCTGACGGACCTTCTTCAGGAAGCTAAGCGCCTCCGGCTCATTCATCATCTCTACGCAGTTGCCGTCAACGTCGTACTTCCAACCGTGATAGATACAGCGCAATCCGTCTTCCTCATTGCGCCCGAGAAATAGCGATGTCCGCCGGTGAGCGCAGAACTCGTCAAGCAGGCCTATTCGCCCACCGGTACTCCGGAAGGCTACCAGTTGCTCTCCCAAAAGCCTCACCCGCCTTGGCGACCCGTCCGGCTCAAGCTCCCGGGAGAGCAACGCGGGCATCCAGTACCGCCGCATCGCATCGCCCATAGGCGTGCCTGGGCCGGTTCTGGTCAGTAGTTCGTTGAGCTCTTGAGAAAGCATTGCTACCTGGATTGTTCGCTGGCTTGGTTTCTACCGCTGCCAGACATTGTTCGACGAATGAAGTGGACTCCGGGCCGCTTATTTTTGTTATAGAGACTTTGGCCGCAGTTTCGCCTCAAGGCGCCGTTTCGAGGCTGTTCCAGAAGTAGCGGACCGCCACAGTGAACGGCGATTCTCGTTGCCAGAGCAACGTAGGGGCGTTTAATTAAACGCCCCTACGACTGTCATTAACGACTTTCGGTGTCCTTAGATTGACCGGTCGACTTTTGAGACAGCCTCTCTCTCCAATCTATTTCCACGCTTTGGCCATGTCAACTCTCCAAAATCAACGAGGAACGGCTTGTGATCCCGAAAGCAGAGCTGGGATCGCACCCACGTCAGGGACGTCCTCGAGATGCTCTATGAGGTCGATCACCTTTTCCAAGT
This sequence comes from Chloroflexota bacterium, assembly GCA_003228115.1. Classification (GTDB taxonomy): domain Bacteria; phylum Chloroflexota; class Dehalococcoidia; order Lucifugimonadales; family SAR202-VII-2; genus SAR202-VII-2. The sequence continues at coordinate 62,917 of QEVV01000007.1, read as the reverse complement.
CCCGTGGATGGATTTCGTTGGCGGAATAGCTGGCACAGTTCCGAAACTTCTTGGCCAGGTCAGAGAACGACAGCGGCTTCGAAGGATGCCCCAGCGGACGGTCTATCTGGATGGAGTGGGTTTGCCCGGAAGTTGTCGCGATACTTATGACGCCGCGGCGCGCCGGCTCCGCCTCGATGTGGTAGCGCACCTGCTCACTCAAGACTAACGCTTCATACTGACGCAGGCCCGCGGGCCGCAGGTCATCAAGGGTTACTTCTCTGTTGGCCAAAGCCTTCGCTACTGCGAACAGCACGCTGTCTTCCGCTTCAACCGCTGTTTGAGGTTTCCGGCGGGTTTCCGGCGGCTCGCAAAAAGCTCGTAGTTCGGGCCCCCCGTAGATTTCCACCGAGACTATTTGGTTTGGCGTTAGGTCATGTTCTCGGGCCAACGAGATGGCCCCTTCTATGAACGGGTGTGCGACAGCTGTTGTCGGCCAGGGCTTGAACTGTGCAGAGAGAAGAGAGTAACGCTCTCCCAGACCCTCCACCAAGGCCTGCCGCTGATACCGCCCTCGGTAATATGTGTTGAAGAAGCCCGCCGTGCCTTCGAAAATGGCTCCATCCGCTTCCAATCCGTCGAGGCTCAGTAGCGCACTTATAACGCCTCCCTGATTGGAGAATCCCGCGTAAATGGCCTTGGCAGGACGGCCTTCAAGCACAAGCTGCCTCCCCCCCGCAGCCTGCATGTATGCGAGGCCCAGAGCGCTTTGCATCTGCTGGGCATTGAGCCGAAGTACCCGGCCTGCACTGAGGGCCGCGCTGAAGTAACCAGGCATTTGGGTAGGTTGAGGGTGGGCTTCGTTGTTGAGGTCTTGCTCTTCGATGACAGCGAGGCCCAGGCGTGACATCAGTTCCGCTCCTGAGGCCACCGCTGTTATCAGTTCCTTTCCGCTCACCCCGCCCGCCTTCTCGGCGACAGCCAGCGCTGCCGGGAGTGTCGTCACCCCCATATGTCCACCGCCCTCGCTGATGTCGTCATAGTTCAGAGCGTGGGCCATTCCTCCGTTGACCAGAGCGGCCATTACCGCCGGAACCTTGTCTGGGAACCCTAGTAGGGAGCTTTCCGGCGACCCACCGGTTGATCGAGCCATCCTCAGGAGCTGCTGGCATCCAACTCCCAAGGTGTTTGCCGCCAAGGTTGTCCCCAATGTGTCCAACAGCAGGTTCTTGACGAGGGCGGTTACATTGTCGGGCAGCGACTCGTACGTGGTGCCAGCGGCCCACTCGGCGATAAGGGCGACGGCATCCCGGTCCGAATCTGTTGAGAACGGGGACATTAGGCCACCTTGCCAGCAGGAGCCCCAAAGGGCTGGAGCGTCTTGGATGATGGGGGTAGGCTCAACCTCAGGATGCGGCTGCTACACATAGGTATGGGTAATGACCTCCCAGGTGTGGCCGTTGGCGTCTGGGAAGTAGAATCCGCGCCCCTCGTAAAGATGGTTTATTTGCATATCGTCTACCGACCTCGGCCCGCTGCCGTAGGGGATACCTTCGTCTTTGATGCGCTGAAAAATGGCGTCGAACTCCTCATCGGTCACTATGAAGGCGTAGTGATTGTGATGAACCTCCGGTCGTTCCCCAAAGTCCATACTGAGCGTCTCGTTGAACTTTACAGGGGCAAAGGGCCCCCACGGTCCCTTGTACTCCAAGCCGAAGATCTTCGCGATGAACTTTGCCGATGCTTCCTTATCGTGGGATGGGACGATGGTATGGTCGAGGTAGGCCATGGCATTCTCCTTTGCATCTCGTTAGGCCCATTATACGAGCCTTGAGAAGAGAGCCCGGCCGCAGGACCTCAATCCCTTCGTACGACCCGGCTCAGGTCTCATGACCCTTATCAAGCCGAGGAGCTATATAATCCCAGGACTATGAGCGCCGATCAGAAACAACGCATGCCTGTCTATGACAGCAACCCCGGAGGGCCCGACTACTATCCATGCTCCATTTACGGGGAGCCGGGGACGGAGTTGTGCGATTTCTGGAGAAGGTCGTGAAGATCGAGGCTTGGGAAGGTTTCGACTACGCCCCCATTGCAGGCCGGCCCAAGATTCGGTGGCCTGGTGGGGCACGTCTAGCGTTCTGGGTCTGCCCAAACGTGGGCTACTACGAATACCTGCCCCCCCATAACCCCCACCGGAATCCATGGCCTCGGACGCCCCATCCCGACCCACGCATGTACGGATACCGTGACTACGGGAACCGAATCGGCTTCTGGCGGCTGGCTGAAACGCTTTCTCGACATGGCGTAAGAGCCTCTGCGTCCGTGACGACCTCGGTTTTTGAGCACCTTCCGGAGATCACCAAAGCCATGGTTGACCTTGACTGGGATTTCATACTGCACGGTGTCTATAACACTCGTGACATTTACGATTTGACGGAGGCAGAGGAGCGGGAATACTACAAACGTGGCAAAGAACAGACCTTTCAAGCTACGGGAAAGCACCTGAAAGGAGTCTTCGGGCCGGCGCAGTCCAAAACGCCGCGCACATTGGACCTGCTGGCCGAGGCTGGTTTCGTCTATCATTGCGACTGGTTTCACGACGACCAGCCGTTTCCGCTCAACGTGAGCAAGGGCAAGCTGATCTCGCTTCCGTACTCATTGGAGATCAACGATGCCGGCATTCACGCGCCTTTTGATAGTGAGACGTTCTTTCGCATGATCTGCGACCAGTTCGACACCCTCTATGAGGAGGGCTTGGAGAGCGGACGGGTTATGTGTATTGCCATGCACCCCTATGAGATGGGCCGGCCGGAGGCCATTGGGGTCTTGGACAAGGCGGCTATCGAAACGCTTCCCTGATGCGGAGATCACCGGCATCGACATCTCCGCCGAACGCCTGGCGATTGCCCGCAATCGGATGGGCCACCGTCCCAACGTGAAGATGATCCGCATGAACGGGGAGGCCCTGGAGTTCGAGGATGGTTCTTTCGACTTCGTGTACTCTTCCCACGCGCTGGAACAGATGGAGGCGGTCATTGACCAGGCTTTGGCTGAGATCGCCCGGGTAGCGCGGGGCCGAGTGGTGTTGATAGAGCCAGTCTATGAGCTTGCAGGGCTAGCCCAGAGACTTTATAGCAGGAAGCAAGGTTACGTTAGGAGCCTTCTCCGCGCTATTCGGAAGACGGACCTGACCGTAGTAGAAATGTTCGTGCGCGGGGTGCAGCTAAACCCGTTGAACCAATCGACGGTGATCGTGCTGCAGAAGAAGTAGGTCACCTGTACACACAGATGGGCCTTTTCCGTGCAAGGGCGAGGGCAGTGCGAGCATCCCTCCGGCTAATCATGGGCATCGCCAACCCCTGATGGGACAAAGAGCTTTCATTGGGCCTGGCTCCGGCGATCCTCATTGATGTACGCCCATTCACCAAATCGCCCGAGCGTGTAAATGCCCTAGGGCTCAATCCATTCCTTGATCTCGGCCACGATAGAGTTTTGCTCTAACGTAGGCACGGGATACGCCCTTTTTACATCCCGCACCTCAAGGTGGCGAACTTCCACCGGGTCTTTGATGATGCCAAGACTATCAACAATTCATTGCTCTGTGTCCTGCCTCAGAGGGGCTTTGCTGGGGCCCACTCCAATTTCGACGGTCACCCCGTGATGTTGGAGGGACCTCAAGTAATCCGAAGAGTTGTGATTCAACACAATCTTATGCCCGGGAATTTCTGGCTCTGCTGAGTATATCCGCTGCACATCCAGGTCTACCGGGTGGCCGATGACCACCAGCCCAAGCTTAAATGACAAAACATCAAGAACGGAGGCCCTGGCCTTTGGTTCGGATGGGGCTGTGGAAATTAAGCTCAGCAGCACGGGCAGAGGAAGTGTGGATACCAAGCGATGCCAATGGATCGACTCTCCATCGCTGGTGAAGATCTTCCGTTGGTCGATGTCAATGTTTATTACTGTCTTACCGAACAGCAGCGCCGGTATTTTATGGGCAATTACCGTGAGGGCTCCATCGGTCGGCGGGAGGTTGAAGCGGGGCTGAAAGGTGAGCGACCTGGGTCGAAGTGGAAACGCTCCCCCAGGGTTGTTAAGTCAGTCTTGATCGTGAATCGGCCACACATGGGTGACGCCTCCGGCGTGGTCTCGCCATTACCGGCATTGTAGACTTACCCCACCAGCATCTGCCGAGGTAAGCACTCCTTCTGATGCTGCCAATTGGGTCTTCCTGCCGTGGGTAGCTGCCGGAGATAGGAGACGCCTGCCTGAGCACCGCGCCTTTGTTGGGGGTTTTGCATTCCCGTAGGTTGCTTTCCAAGGTTACGTAGAGGTTCCGTTCCGCTGGAGCGCTGTAAGCTCCTCCAGCGGTATGTGGCAGTGGATGACGTGCTTTGAGGAGCGTGGCCCCGTGCGTACTGGAGGCGGAGTAGTGTCGCAGATATCACCGTCGAGCTTGCGCGGGCAGCGGCCAGCAAAGAAGCAGCCTTGGAACCGCTCGCGCATCGTCGGCACAGCACCCGGAAGGCGGATGTGCGTGGGAGGAGCGTCTGGGTCAGGGACGGGCGCTGCGGATAGAAGAGCTTCCGTGTACGGGTGCGAAGGGGAGTTCAGGACGCTTTCGGCGGGCCCGGACTCGGCGACGTGGCCGGCGTAGAGGACGAGGATGTCGTCAGACACGTAGCGAACAACTCCCAGGTCGTGGGAGATGAAGATATGCGAAGTTCCTGTTTCATCCTGATGCCGGTCTAAGAGGTTGAGCACTTGGGCCTGGACAGAGACATCCAGCGCCGAGACTGCCTCATCCAACACTACGAGCTCTGGGTTGGCAGCGAAAGCACCCGCCAGGGCCACGCGCTGCTGTTGACCACCACTCAGTTCTGTCGGAGGCCTGTCCAAAAGCTCTGGGCCCAGCCCCACAGCCTCCATCAGTTCCCGGGCCCGTTCCAAGCTCTCACGCCGGTTCAAGCCAGCGAACTTGCGCAAGGCGCGCAGGATGGCGTGGCGGATGGGCAGTTTGGGATTGAGAGATGCCTTGGGGTTCTGGAAGACCATTCGGACAGCGGCGCGCTGGGAGCGGCTCCTGTCCTGGACCGCGGACGGCATTTCCTCATCCTGCAAGGTTAGCTGACCGCCGTCGCTGGGTACCAGGCCGACCACAACCCTGGCTGCAGTTGTCTTTCCTGACCCACTCTCTCCTACTATGCCAAGGGTACGGCCGGATCCGACGGCGAAGTCCACGCCCGTTAATGCACGCACTGGCGGCCGAACCCACGGGCCGAAGAATAGATACTTGCGCTCCCAGTGCCCGTACCGCTTTCTGAGGCTGGTGGCCGTGAGCACTGGCTCAACTTCGCCGCGTTCACCCTCCTGGCGTAGCTCGTCGGTTCCCCAGATGCCTGGCCGGACATCGCCCCAGAAGAAACAGCGTGCGCTATGGTCGCCACCGGCATCGAACACGGCGGGTACTTCTGTCCGGCACCGTTCTTGCGCCATGGGACACCGCGGAGCGAAGAGGCAAGCCTCTTCCGTGGGCAGGCTTGCGGGGAAGACCGAACCGGGGATGCTGCTGAGTTGCACGGCACTGTTTTCCGTGCTCACGGGTGCCGGGACGCAGCTCAGAAGACCCGCGGTGTAGGGGTGCCTTGGAGCCTTGAACAGGTCCCGAACCGGGGCTTCCTCAATCGTTTGGCCGGCGTACATCACCACTACGCGGTCGGCGACGCGGGCGATGACGCCGAGATTGTGGGACACATACAGGATGCCGGCTTTGAAGCGATCCTTTAGGTCCACTACCAGGTCGAGGATCGTCGCTTCCGTGGTCACGTCGAGTCCGGTGGTCGGCTCGTCCATGATCAGCAAATCTGGCTCGCAGGCTAAGGCCATTGCGATGACGGCCCGCTGCTGTTGGCCGCCGCTCATTTGGTGAGGGTATCGGTTGCCTATAGTGTCGGGGTCGGCCAGTTTAACGCTGGTGAACAACTCGATAGTTTTCTGTTGAGCCTCTGATTTACTCAGTTGCAAGTGGTGCTGAAGCAACTCATCTATCTGAGGCCCTACGCGCATCGTAGGGTTCAGGGCTGTGGCCGGGTCTTGGTAGACCATGGCTATTCGTTTGCCCCAGAGCTTGCGCAGCTCTGCGGGCGACATTTCATTGATTTCCTGGCCCTCGAAGAGCAGAGAGCCCTCTACCTTGGTGGTCCCTGGAAGATAGCCCATCAGCGCTAGGGCGGCGGTAGACTTGCCGCACCCCGACTCGCCCACCAGTCCCACCACCTCGCCCCGTTCAATTCGGAGAGACGCGTCCCGTATAGCGCGGACGGTTCCCCGGGGCGTGTAGAAGGTCACCGCCAAATGGCTCATCTCTACCAATGGCTGGCCGCCGTTCAGATTGACGTCCTCAGTCATGGAGCGACCTCTCTAGGCATGTTACTGGCCTGCCGGATACCATCGGTCAAGAGATTGACGCCAACGATCAAGGAGGCAACTGCACCCGCAGGCGCCAGCGCAACCCAGGGGGCACTGCTGAGGAACTGGCGGCCCTGGCTGATCATGAGCCCCCAGTCAGGAGATGGCGGCTGGACGCCCAAACCCAGAAATCCGAGTGAGGCGACTATGAGAATTGAGTAGCTGAGGCGGACCGTGAGCTCTACGCCCATGACGGGCAAGGTATTGGGCAAGATTTCGCGGAAGATGATGTATGGCGCCGACTCCCCGCGCAAGCGGGCGCTTTGCACGAATTCCTGCTCTTTGAGCGTCAGCGTGGCGCTTCGCATCACGCGAGCGACACCGGGTGTAGTCACAATTGCTACCGTTGCAACGATATAAAGCACGTTGGGGCCCAAGGCGGAGATCACCAGTAGTGCCATAAGCAGGCTAGGGAAGGACATCAGGCCATCCATAATGCGCATGACTACCTCGTCCACCCATTTCCCCATGTAGGCGCTGCCCATCCCCACGATGGAGCCCATGGCGATGCCCAAAAGAGTGCCGGAGCCGGCCACCGCAATCAAGGACGTGGAGCCAGACATAACCCTGCTCAGTATGTCCCGGCCGAACTGGTCCGTCCCCAATAAGAAGTGCCGGGACGGGCCCACGAGCTGCTCAAGAGTGCCATCCTCGGCGAGGTTGAACGAAGTAAATGAGTAGGGGGCGAGCCAGGAGCCCGCGACGAAGATGACCGCATGCACTAGGACGATGGGCAGGCCGATGCGGCCGGAGGTGGTGCGCAACACCAAGCGTAGCGCGCCCAGTCCTTTGTGCCAAGTATGCGTCAATGCTGCGCCAACTCTCCTTGGCGAAAACCCTGAACCTGCAATATAGCCCTCTGTAGCCATCAACTCACCCGAATCCTGGGGTCCAAAGCTGCGTAGCTGAGGTCGGCCAACAGATTGCTAATGGCGTAGGTGCCTGCAATCAACAGCACCAGGCTCTCCAACAGGGGGAAGTCTCGCTGCTGGATAGAGAAAAGGAGCATCTGGCCTAAGCCTGGGTAGGCAAAGACGTTCTCCACGATGATCAGGCCACCCAGCATGTAGCCCATGTTCGCCGCGATAATGGTGATGGTAGGCAACATGGCGTTGGGCAGGACATGGCGGCGGACCACCTGGTGCATGGGAATACCCTTGAGGGTGGCCGTGCGCACGTAGGCTGACTGCATCACCTCTATCACGCTTGCACGGGTCATGCGCATGATGTATGCGAACAGCACCACCGTGAGCGTGAGCGCGGGCAAAACCAATATCTGCGGCCGCGTCCAAGGTGTTTCGCCCGGTAGCATCATACTGGTTGGTGGCAGCAACTCGAATTTGGATGCTAGCACAAGCATGAAGATCACACCGGTCACGAACTCAGGCATGGAAATTCCTACCATGCCCACCATGGACATGATTCGATCCGCCAGCCGGTCGGGGCGGATGCCAGCCCAGATGCCGGCGAGCACCGCCAGAGGAATGCCAAAGACCAGCGCGAAGAGCGCCAGCGCGAGGGAGTGGACAACCCGTCTGCCCAGGATTTCGCTAATTGGAATCCCGGTGACGTAGGAGGTGCCCCAATCGCCGCGCAAGACTCCCCACACCCAATCGAAATACCGTTCGTACCAGGGCCGGTACAGGCCCAACTGCTCGCGTAGCCGGTCCAGGGACTCTTCCGTGGCGTTTTGCTTCAGCATCATCTTGGCCACGTCACCGGGTAGGATCTCCACAATGGCGAATATGGCCAGGGAGATGACCGCTAGGGTGACGATAATGAGGCCCAAGCGCCTAATTATGTAACGCAACATGGGGTATTCTCTGTCGGCAGGCCCGGCAAGATGAGGGGCCTATCAAGGCCCCTCATCTTGCCGGTTGGCTCTGAAGCCAAGTGGCTCCAGACAACCTTATTTATGGACTTGTACTACCGGTCCAGCCAAACCTTGTGCACCGACATCGTGGCGTCCCACATGGGAGCGGCCCCCATAACATCGTTGCGAACTCCTAGGGTCACTGGCCGGAAGACCGTAATGATGCGCGGGACCTCCTCGATAACCAAGCACTGAAGTTCGCCGTAGACCCTCTTCTGGTCTTCGAGGCTGGCTGCCCCCAATGCTTCCTTGAGCAAGGCGTCCGCCCTATCGTTCTTCCAGAAAGACTCATTCCAAGCGGCATCGGAGCTGTATACCACGCTGAAGGCCTCGTATGGTGGCCGGCCGCCCCACCAAACGGTGGTGAATGGCTTGACCAACCATCCTTCTGCCCAATAGCCGTCCTCCGGCATCACAACGATATCAAGGTTGATACCGGCCGGCCTGAAACTCTCCTTGAGTATCGTGGCCATCTCCACCATGGAGGCGCCGGCTGTGGAGGTGTACAGGGTCAAGTCGATACCATTGGGATATCCAGCTTCAGCCAACAGGCTCTTGGCCAGCTCAGGGCTGTAGTCGGGCGGCTTGCAGTCGGCATTGAAGCGAGGGTCAGTGGGTACAACCGGATGGTCGTAGGCGATGCCTCCCAGTCCGAATTGAGCGCCCTGCAGAATCGCTTGCCTGTCGGTGGCCGCCTGTACCGCCTTGCGCACCAGCTTGTTGTCAAACGGCGGCTCCGTCACGATCATAGCAAGGTTCATGTAGCCACCACTGGGCGCCTGCAGCACGGTCGTGTCAGGGTGGTCCTGCAGGGTGGGGATACTGGAAGCGTCCAAGTCGTAGATCATGTCTATCAGTCCGGCCTTGAGCGCCGCGGCGCGTGCCTCAGGGCTCGGGAGGAAGATATAGTGCATTTCATCCACGTAGGGCACGCCCTCCATCCAGTAGTTGGGGTTGGCCTTGAATGAGGCCCGTTCCCCAACGACGAAATCCGTCATGACGAAAGGCCCGGTTCCAATGGTCTCAGTGTTGAGGCGCTCCGGGTCCACATCTGATGGAATTATGTGGGAGTGGTACTTGACCAGGGAGTCTAGAAGCGGAGCGTTGGGCCCATCGAACTCCAGACGGACCGTGTAGTCGTCTACCGCCACCATAGCAGTCGGTTTGGACAATGCGCCGGTTATGGGAGAGTCAATTTCGAACATGCGGTTAATGGTGAAGATGACATCCTCGGCCTTGAATTCCTTGCCGTGGCTGAACTTCACCCCTTTGCGGAGGTTAAACGTCCATTGCGACGCATCTTCGTTGGTTTCCCACGACTCTGCCAGCGCCGGGCTCAGTGTTAGGTCTGGGTTGCGGAACACCAAAACATCGTATGTGTGTTGGATAGTTACAATGTCCGGCAACGCAGTGACGAGGCCCGGCTCGAAACCGATGTGGTCGGACAGCATCCCGATCTTAAGTGTGCCGCCGCGCTTGATGCCCGAAGTGTCCACTGTTGGCGCCGGGGGGACAGCTGTGGCCGTGGCCCCCGGGACGGCCGTATTTGTCGGAGCAGACGTGGCCGTGGGAGCAACTGTAGACGTCGCTTGGGGCGCCTGAGTGGCAGTTGGATCACTGCTGCACGCGCCCACGAACAGAGCGAGCGCTGACAGCGTCAAGAACACTGTAACCCTACTGGATAACCATCTGAATCGTCGAATCTTCATGGAGTCCCTCCCTTTGTGTTGACCGCAGTGTGGGTGTGTTGACTGCGGTGGGCTATCGTCGGAGCGTTTAGACAAACGCTGCTAGGCTCAGTTTTCCTCCTCCTGGCCGCGCCCCTTAACTAAGTGTGCGCTTACTGACATGCGTATTGGATTGTGCTGAGTGTCGTCGGGAAAATGGGGTCAGGGGCTCGCTTTTCGGCGGTGGGGCACCAGACACCTATGGGCGCCCCTGGAACGATGCCGCGCATTGTGACTTTGTTGCGAGCGGTGGTTCACTTACTGCATCGCCTGCCCACTTTAAAGACCTCCGCGTGCCTTGTCAACCCTGAAACGCGTGCCTTGACAACCCTAAAACGAAGGGGGAAAAGCCACCATGTAGTCATCGTTGTTCGGGGGAACCGGTTCTGAGATCTCGGGAAGAGCCAAGGGGTGATCGTCTATCGGGGCCGGACGTGCGCCCCACCTGGCTGTCGCCAGCAACTAGGGCGGCGCTTCGCTGCTGAAGTGGATGCTCGCTGGCCTTAAGGCAGGGGCAGTTTGAGATGGCCTAGGAGTGGGTGGAGGACTCCCAGCAAGGAGGTGATGGAGCGCCGGAGTGAATGGAGCCCTTGCCTGAAGAGATAGGGAAATCCCCCCCAACTGGTTCGGACGAAGATGAAGGAGGACAATCGCACTAGAAAAAGATGCTGAGGTTCTTGGCTGGCAACACAACGTCGTCTAATAGCAGCTCACGCTTGGCGATCTTCAAGGCTCCATCAATGCGGCACAGCGTATCCTTCCGGGAACCCACGAAAAAATCTCTGTCGCGTTCCAATTGGGTCCTGTACACAAGGAAGTTGGATAACACGATCAACTCAGAGGAATCGGAAAGCTGTTCCACTTCAATGTTGGTGATTAGGTGACGGGTCCTTGATGCGGGGATCTCCCTCCAAGCCAGGCCTGTGCGAAGCCTGGCAACCCTGGCCTTCAGCGTGTCCTTCGTGTCATCAAAGAGCAACAACTCTCCGGGCTTGGTAACGCCATCCTTAGGACTGCTGCTCCGCCAGGGATTCATGCGCAGCGGCATGCGATAAGTGGCGTCCTCCGAAAACAGGTCCAGCCATTCCTCGAACTGTTGCTCATCCAACAATCGCGACTCCAAGGCCAGGAATGCTTCGACCTCATGCCATAGCTCATGACTCATTTGGTTCCCACCTGCCCAGTCGCCCGCAAGAAAGTCGGCACTGTGTGAAGTTGGGCGTCCTCCCATCTCTCAGCAGTCATCATCTCGGCCCATTGGGAATAGAAGCCGCGCAGCCGGGTGCCTCCAGAAGGGCTGTCCTCGTCATGCCCGAGCCCAGCCTGGATGTTCATGGGGTACTGCCTGGCTACCCAGCCTCGGGCGGTGGCCGTGCAACCGGCCCAGTTGTTCATATCGTCCTGCTCAACGTTCCCAGCCGGTCCAAATGTCTGTAAGTAGTGGAGCAAAAGGGCGTCCTTCACCTCCTGGGGTGCATCCTTTTCCACGATGCAGTAGGACCATATCTCCGTTTGACCTGGACCCTTAGGATGCCAGACCCGCACGGTGTTTCGAGTGAAGTTTACCGAGCAGTTGGGGAACACGTTCGTGACCATAAGGTTGGCCCTGGAGCGCTCAAGACCCAGCCGCTCCTCGGCTTCGTCCAGATGCTGAAGGTAGTAGTCCCGGATCGTGCCCTGGGGCAGGGTCGCCAGCAGGGCGTCGGGAGCCATCCGCTCTTCGTTGTTCTTGCTGTAATACCGGTTGTCCACCGGTACGCGTCGCACGGAAGCGTGGGTGATCGCGTGGTGTCCGTCGTCCCCTCCGAAGTTGTCCGCGCCAAATTTCCAGTTGGCGTCTAGAGTCCACCGGTGGACTCCGCCGAGGATCTCTGTACCGCCTGCTCTCCTGTCCAACAGCAAGTCCATGTCCCAGCCGTCCACGGCGAGATACTCATGAAGCGGGGGGGCGTTGCGATCGAAGGTGGCAAAAATGAGTCCCTTGTAGGTGTCCAGCTGCGCTACTTCGACAAGGCCCCATTGATTGGTGTCCAGATCATTGAAGTAGTACTGCTGCATCCCTGGGACGGTAATGAGACTGCCCTTGGAATCGTAGGTCCACCCATGATATGTGCACATAAAGGAGCGAGCATTGCCGGAATCTGCCTTGCACACAGGGTTGCCGCGGTGCCGGCACATGTTTAAGAAGGTGTGGAGGCGGGCCTCAGCGTCCCGCCACACGATGACGGGGTCTTCTCCCATGTAGGCGGTCAAGAAGTCCCCTGGGTTGGGCACCTGGGTCTCATGTCCCACATACAGCCAACACCGGGCAAAGATGCGCTCCAATTCCTGTTGATAGAGGTCCAACGAACTGAAGGCCTCCCGGGTAACCAGACCAGTCTCCGGGTTGAACAGCTCTCGCGACTTCGTTTCCATCGTCAATCTCCTTTCACTCAGTGCCGAACGCCAGATATTGCCTAGACGACCCCCGCTTCCAGCAGGCGTCGATGATCCTCTTCAGAGTAGCCGAGTTCCCGCAGAATCTCTGCGGTGTGCTGCCCAAGCCTAGGGGCCGGGCCCACTGTCCTTCCGGAAACCACGCCCACAGCGCCGCGAGGGTTCCAATTCCAAGAGCCGAGGGTAGGGTGGTCGACATGATCAAAGAAGCCCCGGGCTTCAAGCTGAGGGTCGTGCACCATGTCGAGAGCGGTAGCGACCGGGGAGGCTGGGATGTGTCGCCGCTGTGCTTCCTCCACGATCTCTTGTTTTTTGAACTGACGCGACCACTCCGCCAGGCGGTCAAGGATCATATCCCTATTTTCTAATCGGTTAGCCTCATGCTCCAGTGACGTGTCCGCCATGAGGACAGGATCGTTGACCCATTCCACAAAGGCCCGCCACCCCGTAGGAGAATGGGGCACGCTGATCATCCAGTAGCCGTCCTGGCAGGGAAAGGCCCCCGAGACGGCGGTACTAGCCCCCCGGTAGCCGCGACGCTGAGTGATGCGGTCTTCAAACGTGTAAGCGACCATGGCGGCTTCGACGAAGGTCTCCAGGCATTGTTGCAGCGAGACTTTTATTGTCGAACCCCTTCCCAACCGTTGGGCTTGATACAGGGCAACCGTCGCAGCTAGGGCAACGTATAATCCGCTGCCGCCGTAAACGATGTGCCCCCCTAATACCGCGGGCCGACTCCCTGGGTGTCCCGTGATCGCCAGCAGTCCGGACCTAGCGTAGGCGCACAGCTCTGGGCTGGCGTCGTCTTCGACTTCCACGGTCACAAGGCGGGGATTGGCCTGCTTTACATCCTCTCGACTTACGGGGAAAGGGGACTGACCCACCACTGCGTCTGCCGTGCTAACGAGCGACAACAAGATCTCACGACCAGTGGCGCTCGTTAAGTCTAGGGTCAGGTTCCGCTTTCCAGCGTTGAGGAAAAGGTGGTAGGCCCCGTGTTCCAAGTCCGGCGCCTCGGCAAGAAAGGGGCCCAAGCGGCGGAGGCTGTCCCCCCGGGGCGGTTCAATGCGAATCACCTCGTGGCCGCTTTCCACGAGAAGCCGAGTAGCGTAGACCGCCGAATGTGCGGTGAGGTCAATAATGCGGGCCAATGACCTACGCCTCCTTCACGCCTCTTGCCAAGGGTCTCAGCGTCACCGTTCCTGTTAGGTAAGGGCACCTTCGTCGGTGAATGGTGCGATGTCTTCCGTAGACATGCCCAACCAATCTTGTAGGGCCTGGTTCGTATGCTCCCCAAGTCTGGGTGCTGGCGCCAGCGGGGCACTGCCGCCAACGTCGAGTTCCATCGGTAAACGGGTGACCAGCATAGCATCCGGTGGGTCTTCCATCCATTGGAACGCCTGGCCTGCATCCGAGGCGCCAACGATCTCGTCGATTCGCCTCATTCGTTCAGCTGGTACGCCAGCGGCCTTGAGGCGGTGCTCAACCTCGATGCTTGAATATTGGCTGGTCCAAGCTTCTATGTGCCCATCCAGTTCGTCGTGATGGTTCAGCCTGCCAAGCACGAGAGCGAATCGCTCGTCACTTGCCCAGTCTGGGTTACCCATCGCTTGAACCAGTGCCTGCCACTGCTCATCCGTCTGCACGCTTAACGTGCACCAGTCATCCTCCCTAGCGCATCTGTAGCAGCCTTGGGGCGCCACACTGGTAGAACGATCTCCCATGCGGGCTGGTTCCTTGCCGTGGTAGGCACTGGCAAGCACCAAGGGGGCAATGGTGGCCACGCTGCATTCCAGTTGGGCGAAGTCGAGGTGCTTCCCCTTGCCCGTCTTCTCGCGCTCGGCCAAGGCTTCGACAACGCCGAAGCTAGCGTGGAGTCCCCCGATGTAGTCGTTCCAAGAATTGGAGATGGACGTAGGAAGGTCGCCGGGTGCGCCCGTGACCATTAGCAGCCCTGAGTAGGCCTGCAGGGTCATGTTCATGCTGATCCAGTCGCGTCGCGGCCCTGTATGGCCGAACCCGGACATGCTAACGAAGATGAGACCCGGGTTCATTGGCTCCAAGTTAGCGAAACCTAGCCCCAATCGGTCCATCACCCCGGCACTAAAGTTCTCTACGAGCACGTCGGCCTTGGCTGCCAACTTCGCCGCTAGCTGTCGCCCACCGGCGGTCTTGAGGTTCAGTGTGATGGAGTGCTTGTTCCGATTCACGTTGAGGAAGAAAGGGGGACGGTCTTGGCGGCGATGCGGAGGTAGTTCCATTTTGGTGGCGCCGAGGCGATCGGGCCGAACAGACGACTCCACCTTGAGGACTTCCGCACCCAAGTCGGCTAATAACCGGGTGCTGAAGGGACCGGCCAGTACGTGGCTGAAGTCTAGCACCCGGATGCCGTCCAGTGGCGGCGCGTCCTGTGGGTCCCGGCCTGCTGGGGAAGCAGAAGTCTCCGGACGCTGTGCTTGCTTCATGCAGAACCTTCTCCCTCTCCACATCGTCCAGCAGCCTCTCGCCCGTCGCGAGAATCGCTGCTGGGGGCCGCTAATGGGCTGGGCGCATTTTGGGCAGGGTAACTGTTTCGTCCATATCCTGAAAGACGATCTCCACCGGCATGCCGATTGAAACATCCTCAGAGGGGCACTCTACGACATTGGTGGCGAACATGGGGCCTTCGTCCAACTCGATCATCGCATAGACATAGGGCACATCGTCCTTGAAAGCCTGATCGAAGGCGACGTTATGTACGTTAAAAGAGAAAACCTTTCCCCTTCCGCTGGCATCAGCCAACTGAATGTTTGCTGCGAAGGGCTCATTGGAGTGGTTCCGGCAGTAAGCAAACGGCCAGTACCACGCCTCGCAGGTAGTGCAGCGATAGAGCTTGAACTCGTGGCGGCGGATAGCCTCCCAGAAGTCCTGGTTATCCTCATCGATGTTGGGCAGGGGCCTTTGCGCAGCTATGAGACTATCTCCTGAGTATTAGGGTGGAGTGCATAGAACTCATGCCCGGTGACACCACTTCGCCACCGTGCCCGCTAACCAGGCTAACGTTGACCTTGGGCAGTTGCCGCTCTCCTGCTTCACCTCGAATCTGGGTCACCGCTTCCGAGAGGCCGGTCATATCAGCATAGTGGTACGCCGAAAGCAGACCACCATTGGTGTTGAGGGGAAGGTCGCCGCCGGGACCCAGGTTTGTGGACTCAACGAAGGGCCCGCCCTCGCCTTTGGCGCACCAGCCGTAGTCCTCCAACTGGAGCAGCACCTCAGCAGTAAAGCAGTCGTATAGCCAGGCGTGGTCGATATCCTTCAACTCGATGCCAGCCTGCCAGAATGCCTGTTCCTTTGCCGTCTTCACTGCCAGGCGAGTGTAGTTTGCCTTGTCCCACCAAAGTTCCTCAATGGCCTCACCAAAACCGACGCCTGCCACATATGCCGGAGGTTTTTGGGCCTCCTTGGCGCGGTCCGCGGTGGTCAACACGAAGGCTATGCCCCCGTCAGACACAAGACAGCTATCGAGGAGATGGTAGGGGTGCACCATAACTTCTGAGTTTTGGTGGTCTTCTAAGGACATGGGCCGACCGTACATCTTGGCCAGAGGGTTCAAACACGCCCATTGGCGTATGGCCACGGCGATACGCCCGAACTGCTCACTGGTAGTGCCGAACTCATGCATGTGCCGGGCCGCAAAGAAGCTGTGATGGCTCACCGCCCTGAGGTCGCCGAAGGGTTTTCCCCAGTAGCCCTCCTTCTCTTTGCCCGCTGCACGAGGGTTGCCCCGCTCCGCACGCTGGTCCCGGGCCTTGCGAGCGCGGGACCAGTTGTTGGTTCCGACAGCCACCACAACGTACTTGGCAATGCCCAGCTCCAGGTACCGCGCCGCCGCCATGATCCCTTGGGCAGCAATGCCGCCGCCCCGGCCGGTCTCTGAGTAGAACTTGACCGGCAGGCCGAGCAGCCTTGGAAAGGCATCAGTTGATGAGGGGGTTGAACCACTACCTGCATGCATGGCGAGTTGGATAGCGCCATCGATATCTTCGCGGCGGAGCCCCGCGTCCTCGATGGCCAGGCGAGCTGCTTCCGCCTCGATACGGCGGACGCTCCTCCCCGGCTGGGGACCCGTGACCATTCCCAAACCGACGATAGCTAGTTCGCCGTCACCTTTTCGAGTCATTGTCGTAGCTCCGTCCTTGTTGACCATTCATCGCCAGACTGGTCTCGAGGCATTTCGAAGGCGCGAGGCGAGTTATGGTCTCTGCCGCGATGGTGGCTTACTTTACCTTGGCCGTTTTCGCTTTCGCAAGGTCGGTGGCCCATTGCCGCGGTCCCGCTACATGCTCTAACGCAAATGGCCTCCTCGGCCCGCTAGGCCGAGCCGCCCCCTCAAACGGGTAGGGAGGCTGGTGATGCCCATGGCCCATTTCTCGGCCGGCCGCCCGGCCTTATAATGCGGCTGCCCACCTGATGGCCAATAGCTCGTTGATGTTCAATGGTGGGTTCGATGAGGGGCAAATGTGTATGCATTCTCAACAAGGACAGGATCGAGGCGCATATGACAAGTGAGGCTTCTGCAGAAGACCGGAGTTCGGCCCTTAAGGAATTGCGCAATTGGATTGGCCGTGAGCAGCACAACGTGGGAGTCGATGAAGTCTCTCGCAATGACATCAGGCGGAAGCTGGAGGTCTATTGCTTCGATTGCCCGCTGTACACGGACGACGACATCGCTCGTGCTCACGGGTACCAAAAGGCTGTGGCGCCCTCTGCCATGATCCCTTTGTGGACCATGCCAGCATACTGGAGCCCCGGCGATCCTCCCCTGTTCGGTCCGGGCAAGCCCCAGAGGGACGGCGGCACGAACATGGCGGTGCCGAAGGTTTACTCCAGCACGGTCAACGCCGCCAGTGAGGTCGAATACTTCGGCTCAGTTTATCCCGGAGACCGCCTTCAATCCGTGGCAAAGCTTACCCAAGTCAATGAAAAAGAGACCCGGCTCGGATTGGGCGCCTTTCTCACCTTCGAAACCCGTATCGAAAGGCTATCAGGGGAACTGGTCGCACTACGCCGGAACACGAGTTTTCAGTATGACAGGCGGGCAGAGGGCGGATCGGGGGCAAAGGACAAGGGAGATTCAAGTTCATCTGAGGTCGTTGGGAGCGACGCGGTCGAGAACATCGACATTGATTGGAGTCGTCAGATCACCTGGGGCGAAGTCAAAGTAGGCGACGAACTGCCGTCGTACAATCTTTGGCTCAACTACCAGCGGATCGTCATGAGCGTCGCCACCGACCGAATGTTCTCGGGAATCCACCATGATAGAGACTTTGCCCACGCTCAGGGGCTGGACGATATCATTTTCAACACCAGAGGTTACGAGTTCATGCTGGAGATCTTTCTGCGCCGGTGGATGGGGCTGGATGGCCAATTGCGCAAGTTTGGACCGTTCCGCATGGTGAGCAACGCGCATCCCGGCGACACCTTGGTTTGTGGTGCTCGAGTGAACTCCATTGAAGTGAAAGATGGGGCCGGATTAGTCGGACTGGAACTATGGGTGGATTCGCCGCGTCGAAGGGCCGCACAAGGCGAGGCGGTAGTGTCGCTACCCATAGCGGCGGCGGCTGGGCAAAGCCTATAGCGACAATCTAGTTGACGAACCGGCTTACGAACGGCAGAAGGCCCAGTATGAGTTCGAGCTGACTTCGCTGGTGGTCCCGGAGGCTGATATGGTGGCCGAGGCCGGGGGGCTCGTACAAGGGCTGCCGGAGCTGTGGGCCGCTGCCGATATGGGCGATAGGAGAAGGCTACTGCAGACCGTGCTGGATGCGGTTTATGTCGACGTGAGAGGGGCAGAGGCAACGGCCACACTCAGGCCTAAGGCGGCGTTTGAGGCGGTGCTCGGAGAATCCTTGGCATCCTTGCCCGCTTAGCGCCTCAATCCCCCCTTTCGCCCGACCACCTTGACTCGCTACCAGCGCTCGCGCTGCTTGCGACTGTACCTTTCACCGGGTGCTGCTCGCTCCTCATTCAGTTGACAGAAGACTACCGAGCGTCCCGACCGGACCTGAAACGCTGCTAGCTGCGTTGGCTACTTGGTCCGCTCTGTACACATAAACCTTATCGGGATCCATTTCTTCCATGTAGAGAACTTGCTCGTGTCCCGGGTATCTGATCGTCAGGGCGTACCAGTCTGCACCCGGCAGGATAATCTCGGCATAGCCACTTTCGTCAGTCTCGAACCGGCCTCCCCCGGCTAGCACGACTTCAGCGCCAGAAACCGGCCTACCCGCATCACCGAGCACCTTGAGCCTGCATGGGCGTCCGATCAAGTCTGCGCTGGGGATTTTGTCGACTACATCCTTCTCATATAGTCCTGGTCCCTTGGGGATCATCCACTCTTCACCATACTTTAGTCTCAGGTATTCCTCGGGTGGATCGGGCACTAGGAATTGCTCGCCCATGAAGGTGATTTCCTTCGGATTCGTGAAGAAGGTGGCAGGGATCTGAGTTCCCGGATAGACCGATATGCTGTCATTGACAATTCGGTAGCACTCCCAGCCGATTCTCACGTAGTTCTTCATCATGGAGTAGGCCCGAACATCCCTGCTGTTGCCGCCAGCGGCGTAGACGAAATACCCCTTCTCTCTGAAGGCCTCAACCGCGTTGTCCACCAACTCCTCAGTGAGGCCATTCCTATCGACTATCGAGATCAGGTCTAGGTCGTCGTCCCACGGAATGAAGCCATTATCTCTAATGGCCCCAAGACAGGTGCCCGAGGAAAGAAGAAAGACCACGCCCAACGGATCGAGGATCTCCTTCGCCTCCTTGAGCGCCCTTTCGCCGGCCTCTGGATCCATCGGAGGGTTGTATTTAAAGGAAAACTCTAGGGTCTCCTCATCCGACCCGTTTCCGTTTTGCATGGTTCATCTCCCTTGCCTGCCTATCCGCTGAGTACCATCCATTATGTTGGCGATAAGGTAGCACGACGGGGAGGCCTGTCAAGATAAGCGCGCCTGGGGTCGTCGCCGATACGAGGGAGTTCCGACGGCTTTTGGAGTCAGTCTTGGATGCTATCTTTTTGGCTACGTGCGAGGGGCGGAAGTGGCCGTCAGCGTCACTAAACAAAGCTAGTGCCGGGGACCGACTCCCTTTCGCTGCCTGGATTGGCTAGCCCGAAAGCCGACTAAACAAAGGGCCGTTTTTAGAGGGAGTACGTCCGGCCCGGCCTTCAGTTGGGATCGTACTCAGGAATCGACCGCATGTGAGCTTCTCCAAAGGGTTCGCCGTCAAGAAGAAGTGGGTAGCGATTGATGCTCTTGGCAATGATCATGGGGAATGCTGCACCCACCTCAAGGACAAGCTGGTTGTTGTGGTGCGGTTCTATATCGAAGGTGACGGAGGCTATTCGTTTTGTAGGAGGGAGTGCGACTGAAAGCGTGTGCTGTCCTGCATCCGCATAAATGCCGATGAACAGTTTGAACTCATGCTTCGTGAAGCCTCCCTCGGCTCGCCGAGGGAAGCCACTGAGAATAGCTTCGCTGTGAACACCTTCGATGTCCAGGCCAGCGTCCCCTAGGGCCACTCTTTCGGCAAAAAGGGCGAACTGACAAATGGATTCCATGGGCGGGTCACCTTTCCAATGGCTTGCTCCCAAGAATAGCACGGTGCTAGACCGAGTAAATGAAGGGTCGTTTTTTGGGAGATGGGATCAAAGCTCATTAGGTCGCGAGGGTCACTCGGGGTCTCGGCAGGGAGGCGCGCGCTCAGCATAACCTCCAACGACTTGTTGGGGGAGGGCAGGTTCCGCAGCTTCCTCCCTACCCCTGGGCCAAGTTCTCACTCCGCTGAGTCCACCTCTCCAGTTGTTTCAGCACCATCTAGAACCTGTCGGTCCAAGTCTACAACGATATGCGCGAGCGCCCAGATTTGGTGTTCATAACCTGCGAGGCCGCCGACTGCGTACTGCTTGGCATCCTCCAGGTGCGGTGGAACGGACGGCGCGAAATGAGCACGTTCCTTGGCAGTAACATCTCGCACAATGTCGAGAGGGGACAGCTCGACTCCGTGCACAATAGCTTGAGAACTTCGCAGCCACTCCTTGAAAGAGTGTCTCGAAGGTCGGGCCTCGCCCGGCGTCGACTGATAGGCCTCGATAAGGTGGAAAAGCTTTACGTTGCCAGGTCCCACAATGCCTTGGAACGCATCAATGAGCCCCGGCTTCGGACCGTACACTACAAGTTCTAGCCCCAATTCATCGGCTAGATACAGCAGCAATGGACGCTGACCAACATCCAGCAATTGTGCTCTAAGCTCGGTGGCCACGTGAAACAAGTCGATGGGGTCTTTGCTGACGGCAAACCTATCCAGCGCCGACTTGAGATATCGACTTCCTGGATGAAGTCGGCCCAAGGCATCTCCAATCCCCTTCTTCCGGAGACTAGCCATGATCCTCAGCCGTCAGGTGCCAAAACTAATCCAGCAAATGCGATGCCGTGTTCATGGTGGAGACGGGGGAGAGTCGAACTCCCCGTCCAGAAGATGTCCCGCTGAAATGTACTACAGGCTTAGCCGGCTGCTATTTGTCGGCCCGTGCGCCGCTGCCGGCGAACTCACCCAGGCCCCAGTCGAATTTGCTTAGGCGCTCTCATCGACATCGGAACGCCGCAACCTCGAATTTATTGCGCCCGCCGCCTACCTCCGAGATAGGGTGGGGCGGCGGACGGCAGCCTATATTAGGCTGCTTGTGCTAGTGGCTTGTTGCCAGCTAATTTTTTGCCGTCTGATTTACGAGGGCGACGGCACCTCGGCCTGCAATCCCAGGAGAGCAACCCCCTGTCGAAACCGCGCGTCCCCGCGTCGTCTCCGACTTCAATTGTAGCACAGGGGTAAGGCTAGGACGGATAGGGCGGACTTCTATTGTCGTCCTGGCGCGAAGCGAAGTGCCTTATTCCCATGGGTGCCTAGCTTGAGGATGAATCCTGGGGACGAGAAGGCAGTCAGCAGAGGAGATGGCCCCCTCTCTTGTCGTCCTGGAGCGAAGCGAATGGCCTTGTGCGTTGCGAAAGAACGAAGGACCAGCGTTTCTAGTCCGGCAGCGCCAGGTCAAGGCCGACGGGGCAATGATCTGACCCCATGACCTCCGGCAGGATGTAGGCGCTGGCCACGTTGTCCCGGAACGCCTCATCTACGACGAAGTAGTCTAGTCGCCAGCCGACGTTCCTTTGGCGGGCGCCCCCGAAAGCGGCCCAGAAGCTGTAATTGCCGGGCTCCTGGTTGAACATCCGGAATGTATCGACGTAGCCATGGCCAAAGAACGTGTCCATCCAGGCCCGCTCCATTGGGAGGAACCCTGAGAACTTGGCGTTGTCCTTGGGCCTGGCAATGTCCATCTCTGTATGGGCGGTGTTCACATCACCGCAGATGACGACGTGGCGGCCTTGCTTAGTCAGTTCGTCGATGTAGTTGAGGAAGACATCGTAGAAGGCCATCTTGTATTCGAGCCGCTCTTCTGAAGAGCGGCCGTTGGGGAAGTAGATATCCAGCAGCACGAAGGCTTCGTAGTCGGCGATGATGATGCGGCCTTCATTATCGAACCGCGGGTCTCCAAAGCCGGTGACAACGCTCTTGGGCTCCCACCTTGAATAGAGGGCAACGCCGCTGTAGCCTTTCCGCTCGCCCGAGGTGAAGTAGGCGTGGTACCCCTCTACATAACGCAGTTCCCAAGGCAGCTGGTCCTCCGCGGCCTTTGTTTCCTGCAGACAAAGTATGTCGGGAGACTCTTCAGCGAACCATTCTAAAAAACCCTTCTTTAGAACGGAGCGCAGACCATTAACGTTCCAAGAAAGAAGCCGTAGTTTCGACAAGGGTCAATCGCTCCTTGAAGGGTTTGGCAGAGTCCGGCTTCGATGGGCCGATCGATCGTGCCTGGGTTTGTCTCTAGCGGGGTTTCGGCATCCGGTCCAGTGGGGGTGCTTATTGGCGAATGCCGCCGAGGCTGGTTGCTATCTGCCCCTTGCGGCATGCTGCAAGGCCCGGCGCATATCGCGGTCGGCCTCTCGTTTGGCAACGACATTCCGTTTGTCGTATTGACGGCGGCCGCGGGCTATGCCTATCTCCATCTTGGCGTGGTGGTCCTTGATGTAGAGCCTCAGCGGCACCAGCGTCAGGCCTTTCTGCGATGCCTGAGCGGCCAGATCCTCAACCTGGGAGCGGTGAAGCAACAGCTTGCGAGGCCGATAGGGCTCGTGGTTGTAGATGCCTGCCTGGGGGTAGGGGCTTATGTGCATGTTCATGAGCCAAAGTTCGCCACGCTCGGGCTTGGCGAAGGCGTCTCCTAGATTCACGCGGCCCGCTCGGATGGACTTGATTTCACTTCCGGTGAGGACCAAGCCGGCCTCAACCTTATCCAGGATTTCGTAGTCGTGGAAGGCCTTGCGGTTCGAAACAATAGTCTTGTACTCAGGCATGACGCTCTGGGTTACCCCAGCACCTCTCGCAGGTAGTCGATTGCCTCTAAGAGCTGCAGGTCGCCGGTGGAGAGGATGGGGATTTCGTGAGGCTGCTCAATCGGTACTTGAGGTTCCAGGCCCTCGCCCTCGATGAGCGTTCCGTTTGGAGTTAACCACTGGGCCAGTGTGTAGCTAAGCCCGTAGCCGTTGGAAAGCGACGAAGATGTCGTCACGCTACCTTTGCCGAACGTAGTCGCTCCGAATGTCCTGGCTCTTCCATGGTCGGCCAGTGCGCCCGCGAAGACCTCGCTCCCGCTAGCGCTGAACTGATTGATAAGGATCGCAAGGGGCAGGTCGGTGGCCAAGCCTCCGTTGGATGCCTCCAAACGAGTTTCCGTACCGTCGGCGTTGACCTCCGTGAGGATAAGTCCCTCAGCCAGAAACTCGCTGGTCGCATCCAGGGTAGCTTGGAGGAAGCCTCCGGGGTTGTACCGCACATCTATGACGATGGCCCGAACTCCTTCGTCGATGGTCTGCTGCAGTACGGTCTTGAGCTGACCCGGAGTGGAATCGCTAAAGGTGGATATGCGCAGATAGGCTATCCCTTCATCTGGCTCTCCAACCATCGTCAAGATGACCGACTCAATGGGGATGACGCCCCGGGTGACGGTGATGAGCACCGGCACTTCTTCATTCAAGTGCAGCACGAGTAAATGAACGTCGGTGCCAGCTTCACCCTTGATATTGCTTACCAGCTGCTCCAGAGTCCAGTCCTCGGTGGGTAGCCCTTCAACTTCCAGAATGACGTCTCCGGGCCGAATTCCTGCTTGTTCAGCCGGAGAGCCGACATAAGGGGCAATGATGGTTGCTGGGCCATCTCGCAGCGAAACCTCAGCTCCTATGCCTTCATAGACCCCTGCGAGTTGTTCGCCCTGGCTCTGGTGGGCCTGCGGGGGTGAGTAGCGCAAATAGGGATCGTCAAGAGTACTAAGAAGGCTTTCTATGGTCTGGTCTTGGAGCACCCTCGAGTCCAGGTCACTTTGCATAAGTGAGTTGTCTCGAAGGATGTTATATATCTCCTGGAGGATTGCAAATTCTTGTCCCGGAGCAACATCGTTTGGGACATCTTGCAGGTCTTCGAGAGTGCCCACGGGCGTTGGAGTCGCCCCAGGGACAGGAGTAGCATCTGACGTCCGGTACTCAAGCGTGAGAGGGCCGATCAGGCTGGATGCAGCAACAACAGCAATAATGCCGATGATGAAGCCTTGGGTTAGGCGACCGCTGAAGAGACGCAAGAATAAGAACATAGGTTAACCAGATGCAAGGTGGCTTTTCATTGTAGCATGCGGAATGGTGGCCTCTGTCTTCTCACACCTGGGGCTAGCGGTTCACTATATTAGTTGACATAACTAATATAGTGCGAAGTATTGTGTATTGGTATTGCCACTTCCACCCTTGAGGCGCGTTGCTCCCTCCCAATCACTTACCCTATGATGCGTGTCCCTCTCACGGATGTGCAAACCCAAGCCCCAGAGGCAACGGAGACGAACTGTAATGGTTACCAAGCGCGCCTACGTCGACACTCCGTACGGACAGATGCACTATCGGCATGCTGGTGAAGGAAGTCCGTTGCTGCTCCTTCACCAAACCGCCACGTCCTCTGAGTTCTTTGAGCCTCTGATACCGTACTTGGCAAAGTCCTACCGGGTGCTGGCCCCCGACACACCCGGATTCGGGATGTCCGACCGGCCGCCCCACCAGTTCAGCGTAGCCGACTACGCCCGCTGTTTCGTCGATTTCATGGATGCAACGTCTGTTCCCAAGGCCTCGATCTTTGGGCATCACACCGGGGCGACCTTTGCCTGCGAGCTAGCGGGCGCTTATCCAGAGAAAGTGGACAAGCTGGTCTTTCACGGCACTCCGTATTGGGAGGACCTAGCCCAGGGCCCACTTGCCAGAGCGCACCGCATGGAGTTCGGAGAGGATGGCCACCATCTCATGGTGGTGTGGGAGGGTTTGAGAGCCAGCCTGGAGCGGTCTGGCTCCATGAGATCGCTAACGGACGACCCGTGGAAGCTGCTTCACAAAGAAGCCACCTGGAAGTTTATGGCTGGCGATCGCTGGCACGAGGCCTACGAGGCAATGGCCCAATATGACATCATGGCACGCCTTTCGTTGATACAGGCGCCTACTCTAGTGGCTTCCTGCGAACACGACGGGCTATTGGGAACGGTGGAGCCGGTGGCGGCGCGCCTCAAACGGGCTCGCACCCACGTCGGGCCCGGCGGTTCTCTGCTACTAACCTACGAAGACCCCGAAGCGCTGGCCCGCCTCATTCTCGACTTCCTGGCCGATCCAGGCGTATAGCCTTCATCTCATGCTCGTGCTACTAGGCAGGCATGAACCCTAGGCCGTCATTGCCGTCGCTGATGCCACCTTTGTAGCGGAAGTCGCCGTCCGGCCCCGACTTGGTCGCAACGTCATCATCGAAGTCCAAACGAAGGGTAGCCCCTCCCTCGCACTGCACCACGACAACCTCGCCGTCTTGGCCAGAGGCCTTTAGGGGGCGTTGTTCAAGAAGGTTCCCAGGCCCCACCTTCAGCACGAACAGTGGTGGTGACGAGATGTCCCGCTTCACTTGGTCGGCATCCAGCACAGCGAGGCCAGCCTCGGTGCAATTTAAGTACGGCTTGTCAGGTAGCTCAAGGAAATCGGCCATGGAAAATGTTTCTCCTAATCTTGTTTCGTTGGCTCTTGGAAGTGCCGGGTCGAAGCGAGGTAGGCTTAAGACCGTGCCCAAAGGCTCGCTACCTGGGGCGACGTTCTGTCCAATTCTGCCTCGATGAGGTGCAGGAGATCATCTAGGCCCCACTTGCGGTGGGCTGAAATGACCACGGTAGGTACCTCGCTGTCCCGCACTCCGACCATGTCAGAGGCGTCGGAGCGGCCGTCGCCTGCGGGGGGCAGAAGGTCGATCTTGTTAAGCACTCGTATGCGAGGGTACTTGTCCACGGCCAGGTCTTTCAGGGCCTCTTCGACAACGTGCGCCTGTTCAGCCGAATTCGGGTGCGTGATGTCTCCTACGTGGAGAATGATGCTGGCCTCCTGAAGCTCTTCAAGGGTCGCTCGGAAGGCAGCCACCAGGCCATGGGAAAGCTTTTGAATGAATCCCACCGTGTCGGTCAGGAGTACGGGTCTGCCATCCGGCAACTGGATCCGGCGAGTGATCGGGTCCAGCGTTGAGAACAGTTGGTCCTGTGCGGTAACGTTCGCTTTGCTCAAGGCGTTGAACAGAGTGCTTTTTCCTGCGTTGGTGTAGCCCACGAGTGAGACTACCGAAATGCCGGCGGCCCTGCGTCGCTCTCGATACCGAGACCGGTGACGCCGCACAAGGTCTAGTTCGCCCTTCAGCCTCTGGATTCGCCCACGGACCAGACGTCGGTCCGTTTCTAACTGGCTTTCTCCAGGGCCCCTTGTGCCTATCCCGCCGCCAAGCCGCTCCAGGTGAGTCCATTGCCCGGCAAGCCGGGGCAGCAGGTATTCGTACTGGGCAAGCTCCACTTGGAGACGCCCTTCTTTCGTGGAAGCGTGGCTGCCAAAGACGTCCAGAATGACGCTGGTGCGGTCCAGTACTTTTATCGTTAGCTCGCGCTCAAGGTTGCCCTGCTGCGAAGGTGTTAACTCGTCATCGAAGATAACGACCTCTGCGTCAAGCTCTGCTACCAACACTTTAAGTTCTTCGAGTTTGCCCTTGCCTAGGTAGAAAGGGGTTGGATGGTCCATCCTCTGCGTGATCTGCCCAACGACATTCGCTCCAGCTGTGTGAGCCAAACGGCCAAGTTCTTCCAGTGAGTCCTCAAGGTCCCATAGAGCGACCCCTGGCCGAGGTCCAACCCCTGCAAGGATTGCTCTCTCTGCCCGCGCTTCGGTATCGTGCGTGCTTGGCTTAGCTATTCGGTACGCTCCCTACCCGCCCTTCGCAGGAATGGTCAGGTTGCGCAGTCGGTTCAGCCCCTCTGTCACGCGGTCATCTGGGGTGGTCAGTGAGATACGGAAATACCCCTCTCCAGCCTGGCCGTAACCTGTGCCCGGTGTCACCACTACACTCGCTTCATCTAGAAGGAGTGTCGCAAACTCCGCTGATGTATAGCCAGCGGGTACGTCCGCCCAGACATAGAGGCCTGCCTTGGGGAAGGTGTACTTCAGGCCCATATCGTCAAGGACTACCATTACCTGATCCCTTCTCCGTTTGTAGATGGCCACGTTGTCGGCTATGACATCCTGAGGCCCGGTCAGGGCCTCGATGGCGCCGTATTGGATTGACTGAGGAATGCCTGAATCAAGGTTGGACTTCAGGCGAGTCATGGCGTCAATCATGGTTGGGTTGCCCACGACCATGGCGGCCCGCCAGCCGGTCATGTTGTAGCACTTGGAAAGGGAATGGAACTCTACACCAACCTCCCTAGCGCCAGGTACTTCTAGAAAGCTCATGGGCTTGTAGCCGTCGAAGGCCATCTCGCTGTAGGCCGCATCGGACAAGATGGCGACCTCATGCTTGCGGCCAAAAGCGACGCACCGTTCGTAGAAATCCGCCTCAGCGACAGCACCCGTGGGGTTATTGGGATAGTTGATCCATAGGCAGGTGGCCCTTTGGGCAACGTCGGCAGGGATTGCATCGAGGTCGGGCAGCCAGCCGTTTTCTTCTTTGAGGGGCGTGAAGTACGGCTCTCCTCCGGCGAAGAGGGTCCCTGCGTTGTACACGGGATAGGCCGGGTCAGGTATTAGGGCCACATCGCCGGGGTCGAGGAAACAGAAGGCAGCGTGGCCTATGCCTTCCTTTGCTCCGATGAGCGGCAGCACTTCTTTATTTGGGTCGAGTTC
The DNA here is from genome assembly GCA_003228115.1 of Chloroflexota bacterium. GTDB lineage: Bacteria > Chloroflexota > Dehalococcoidia > Lucifugimonadales > SAR202-VII-2 > SAR202-VII-2. The sequence continues at coordinate 35,120 of QEVV01000007.1, read as the reverse complement.
CTGCCCGAAGCGCTGTGCGTACCAGTCTCCTATTGCCTTTCGAAGCGCCGGTAAGCCGTCGGTCTCAGGGTAGCGGTGGTTCGAGGGGTTGTAGGTCTCTTCAACCATCTTGTCGAGGATATGCTTGGGAGTAGGAAGGTCTGGGTCACCGATACCGAAGGTGACCACATCTTCGCCTTTGGCCCGCTTCTCGGCGATCTTGCGTGAGATTTCCAGAAAGAGATATGGGGGAAGCTGGTCCAGGCGCTTGGATAGCCGCATGCAGACTCCTTGTGTCGGTAAATATCGCTACAGGGATTCTACAAGGCTGACGAGTAGTTTTGAAGGGCGGAGCTCAGCGCAATCCGATTCATCGGCTGTACGATGGGCGTCAGGAGAACATTCTTCTTATGAAACAAGCCATCGCTGTCATCCGCCTTGGCCGCCCTCAATTTCTGATTGGTGGCTTCACTATGTATGCGCTTGGGGCCGCATTGGCCAACTTCCAGGGTGTCGCCATCGATTTGACGGCCTACGTTCTGGGCCAACTCGCCGTCACATCCATCCACGCGATGACGCATTACCTTAATGACTACCACGACCTTGAAACCGACCGTTTGAATACACGAAGGACGTTCTTCTCCGGCGGCAGCGGCATCCTGCCCGCTGGCCTGCTGCCGCCACGAGTCGCCCTATATGCCGGGTTATCGCTATTATCCATAGGGTTTCTGTTCATGCTGGTATTGGCTGTTTTGTATAGCATTAGTCTTGCTGCCTGGATCGTCTTCGCAGGCACGATGGTTGGCGCAGCATTCTATTCCAGCCCGCCTCTGCGACTTGCCTCAACCGGTTTCGGTGAGGTCACCACGGCCCTAGTCGTGGCATTCCTGGTGGCAGCCCTGGCGTACACGATTCAGGCAGAGACACTGTCACTTTTGGTCTTCACGACCACCTTGCCCCTCATTGCGCTGGCATGGGCCATGGTCGTCGCCTTTGAGTTCCCCGACCATGATGCGGACCGCTCAGCCGGGAAGCGAACTGTGCTCGTGCGGCTTGGGGCAAGGACGACCGCAAATCTGCACACCGGAGTTTCGCTACTCGCCTTCATCTTGTTGGCGCCCGCAATAGCTACGGGAACGCCAAGCATGGCTGTCGCTTTGTTCCTTCTTGCTGCGATACCAGCGCTTGGAACAACGGCCTTCATCCAGCTCAGCGTGCGAGGAGCAGCCGTAAGGCCAATATGGATGACCCTGGGAGCGGTAACGACGTTCGGGCTAGCTGGGGCTCTGATGCTGGCTGGAGTCGTGTGGGAGGGCCTTCGATGACTCTGTTGCAATTACGCTAACGCTGTCCAAGGACTGACGAGGTTCTTCGCTTCGCTCGAGGACGACAAGAGAGAAATGGGAAGCTTCGTTGGCTGGTGAACTCTCCCCTCTCCGTCGACAGAGAGGAGCCGGGGGTGAGGTCTAACCCGCCGCCCATCGAAGGCACAGGGGCCTAACTGAGCCAAAACTGCGAAGGGGCGCTAGCCTAGAGCCCCCTACCGAAGCCACTCGCCTTGGAACACTTCTTCGACCGGGCCAGAAAGGTGAACCTCAGACCGACCATCCCATTCGATGGTCAGCGTACCGCCAGGCAACTCCACCTCAGCGACGTCATCGATCAAGCCATGGAGGTGCGCAGCGGCAGCTGCAGCTGCCGCGCCGGTGCCACAAGCCAGGGTCAGTCCTGCTCCTCGCTCCCACACTCGCACTCTCAGATGACTGCGGTCGACCACGGAAACGATTTCAAAGTTCGTCCGTTTGGGGAACATTGAGTGATGCTCCACCTGCGGCCCAATCTCTGCCAGGGGGAATGTCTCCACCGGCTCATCCAGGAAGGTGACTGCGTGCGGGTTGCCCATGGAAACGAAGGTCATAGGCAAGGTTCGGTCGTTCACAGCGACTGGATAGTCCAGCACAGGCCCGCTGCCGTTGCCCCCTTCCAGGCTAACTGGAACCAAGTTTGGCTCCAGTATCGCTTGCCCCATGCCGATGCGAGCCCCGGTCACCGTTCGGCGTTCCAGAAATGGCTGCACGGTCAAGACGCCCGCTCCCGTTTCGGTCGTGAATGGCTCAATGGGCATGATGCCGCGCTCGACAACATACTTCGCAAAGCAACGGATGCCGTTGCCGCACATCTCCGCTTCAGAACCGTCCGGGTTGTACATCCGCATGCGAATGGGCGCTACGTGCGACCCGCTGACAACCAACAGGCCGTCAGACCCTATGCCGAAGTGACGGTCACTCATCTCTACGGCAAGGGAGGACCAATCGATTTCTCCCTTCCGGCCATCGACCACGATGAAATCGTTGCCGCAGCCGTGCATTTTGCTAAAGTGGATCATTCCTCTTCCTTCGTTTCATCCTTCTTGTTGCCCGTCACATCGAGATCATCAATGTTGCCGTAGTTTTCCTTGTCCAGGCCTTGAAACCGCTCCCGGTAGTCTTCAACGCGTCGTCGTACCAAGGACCTGAGGCCATAGGTCACCAATGCACCCAAAGCGATCCCAAACAACCGGCGAATGATAGGCATTCTTCCTCCCTGCTTCTACAACTATTGTAGCAGCCCTACCCTCACGCTTGCCTAGCAATAAACTCTGACACCAGCACCTGGGAAGAGATTTCGGGAGCTACGCTAGCTTCAAGCCAGTGGATCCGAGGGTCCGCGGGGCGAAACCAGGCCGATTGCCGCCGCGCGAAGCGCCGAGTCGTCTGCTGGATACGACTGACTGTGTCCTCAATGGACATCGCCCCATTCAAAAAAGCCATGATATCCCTATAACCAAGAGCGCTCATTGAAGAAGTGTTCGCAACACACCCCGCTGCCATTAGCGTCCGAACCTCGTCTACCCAGCCGGCCGCAAGCATTTCTTCCACGCGTCGGTTAACACGGCGATAGAGCTCCTTCCGCTCCATCGTTAGCCCGAGAACGAGGGCTTCATAAGGAGGTTCTTCCCGTCCTCGCAGCGCTGAAAAGGGTTGACCCGTCTCCAGACATACCTCTAGCGCCCGAACCACTCTCCGCAGATTATGGCGATCTATATGGGCAGCGGTATCGGGATCAAGCTTTCCAAGGTCGGCCATGAGCGACTCAACGCCTTCAGCGTTCGCCCGCTCTTCCAGGGTCTTTCGCATCTCCCAGTTGGCAGGAACCTTGGGGGCCTCGATGCCATCCAAAACGCCAAATGCATAAAGGCCAGTCCCGCCAACTAGAAAGGGCAACTTCTCCCGGCCTTGAATCTCCTCGATGGCAGTCCTAGCCACGTCCAAGTATTGGGCAAGGTTGAAGGGGTCGGTTGGCTCAACCAAGTCGATGAGATGATGGCGTATGGCTCGTTGGTCCACCTTTGATGGCTTGGCTGTCCCTATGTCCATGCCCCTGTAGACTAGGCGGCTGTCGGCGTTCACAACCTCCCCGTCGAAGCGGGCCGCTAGGGTCATGGCCAAGGCACTCTTGCCCACGCCTGTTGGCCCAACAATGGCCACTAGCTTTGGAGCTTTCGTCATACTATGACCGCTACGGTCGGGCTAGCTACGCTCCATGTTATGATTGGCATATCCTGCCCTTATGGGAGTGCGATGCAGCAGCATACGCCCCGCCTTACGGAACTGGCCCACTGCGCCGGCTGAGCCTCCAAGTTTAGCAGAGGCGACCTGGTCCAGGTCCTCAGTCACCTAGCTCCGGTGAACGCGCCAGAACTCTTAGTAGGCATCAACACCGGGGACGACGCTGCTGTCTATCAGCTGAGCGATGATATCGCTCTGGTACAGACGGTGGACTTCTTCCCGCCAATCGTTGATGACCCCTACCAATATGGCGCTATAGCCGTGGCCAACTCCCTTAGCGATGTGTATGCCATGGGGGGCAAGCCCCTTATTGCCCTGAATATCGTTTGCTTTCCAGTAGCTATGGACAGGGCGATCCTGGGTGAGATCCTCCGTGGCGGACAAGACAAGGCAACTGAAGCTGGCATCCTCATCGTGGGGGGCCACACCATCGACGACGCGGAGCCCAAGTACGGCTTGTCGGTAACCGGGCTGGTCAAGCCTGGCGCTCACGTATGCAACGTGGGTGCCCGTCCCGGTGACGTTCTCGTCCTTACAAAGCCCATCGGCACGGGCATTATTACCACGGCTGGCAAGGCTGCCACGGTGCGTCCGAAAGCGCTGGAGGAAGCAATCAGGATCATGGCCACTCTCAACGCGGCAGCGTCGGAGGCCATGGTGGAGGTGGGAGTCAACGCTTGCACAGACGTGACTGGCTTTGGCCTTCTGGGGCATCTTCTGCCGATGGCCACGGGCAGCAACGTTTCCGCCACGATACATATGTCGTCTGTACCCATCCTTCCCGACGCAATAGCACTGGCCGAAGAGGGAGTCGTCCCCGGAGGCACCCACCGAAACCTAGAGGATGTTTCACCATCCGTCGACTGGGCGACCGATATTGCTGAAGTGGAACGTCTTCTTCTCAGCGATGCCCAAACATCCGGAGGGCTGCTCATTTCCGTATCCTCTGATAAGGCGGCTACTCTTATGGAGGCCCTTCAGCAACGAGGGGTTGAGAGTGCCGTCATCGTTGGAGAGGTGACGGAGGCGGCGGAGAAGCCCATTCGGGTGACCCGTTAAAAGAAGCGGGCGTCAACAACAATAATGAAGAAGCGGGTCATCCTGGCGGTCATTGCCGCCTACCTCTTGTTATTCACTCCTGGTGGAGCTGGCCCAAACCCCAGAACCCTGCTCGCAGGCAGCCAGGGGTTTTCTCTCATTCAGTGGGAGATCACGGCCTTTCCAGAAAAGTGGCTCAACTACGTCAAAGGGTTCATAGGCCTGGGCTCCGACTCGGCCACCCTTGAAGAGGTTGAGGAGTTCTTCGCTATAGGCCAGGATCTCCGCCGGGCCGAGGACAACCTGGAAAGGGCCGTAACTTTGGGCGAGGGAGATATAGAGGACCTCCACCAGGCACTGAACGCCGCAGAGGAAGAGTGGGCCAGGCGTCGTTCGCCGGTTGAGCAAACCATCGAAGGCCTCATCAGCTCGGTGGTGCGGGACATGCGCCTGACCATGAAACCCCTCGGAATCAAGGAGCTTCAGTTCCCTCCAGTCGACATTCGGTTCGGCGACTCCCCACGGATCCTTACCCTCTCACCCAGAGACCGCATCGAAAAACAGTACAGCTATCTGCTGGATACGAACATCTCCGTGCTGGACATCGAAGAGATGGAAGACTCATTCTTTACTGGGCAGGGTCTTTCTGCTCTCGTGGTGCCGCCAGGGGGCCTTGCCACCTACCCAGCCGTGATGTCGCCCTTCTATTCGTTGGAATTCACTCTTAGGCTAGCTGCCCATGAGTGGTCGCACCACTACCTCACCTTCTACCCCCTGGGACGCAGCTACTTCGGTTCCGACGGGCGCATGATCACCGTCAACGAGACCCTTGCAGACCTTATGGGCAAAGAGGTGGGTCGGGAGGCCTACTTCCGCCTTACCGGAGAACGGCTCCCCGACCCGCCGAAGAACGATGGCTCGCAGCCTCCTGCCCCTCCTGACGACCCCGACCGTTTCGATTTCAACACCGAAATGCGGGAGACGCGGCTTCGCGTGGACAACCTGCTGGCAGAGGGAAAAGTTGAGGAAGCGGAAACATATATGGAAGAGCGTCGCCAGGTCTTCCTGGACAACGGGTATCTGGTGCGCAAGCTCAACCAAGCCTATTTCGCCTTCTACGGTAGCTACGCCACCAGCGCCGCATCCTCAAGCCCCGTAGGTAACGAACTGGAGGACCTTCGGGCGCGCTTCGACACGTTAGAGGAAATGGTAGAGGCCATCCGGCAAGTCGGTAGCTATGAGTCGTACAGCAAGGTCTTAGAGGAGAACGGCGGCAGTCTTCCTTAAACAAGTCCCGCTTCTTCGTCGTTGCGAAGGAGCCCAGCGAGCTTGGTGATCGGCTGGGCGGGGAGAGCGACGTCACTCTTTCACAAGAAATCGATTTTTCGTCGTTGCGAGCGAGCTTGGCGAGCGAAGCAATCTGCCGAGGCCGGGAAAGCCTCGCACAATAACCCCGCTCCACCAGATTGCCACGTCCCCGGAGTTCTGGGACTCGCAATGACAAGGGTGAGGGCCGCCTCTTGCCCTTCGAGGGCCCGCCTAGGCCAGCGCCTCGCCCGCCGCCTCTGTTCCTGCTAGCTTGCCGAATACGGCCCCGGCCATGAGCCCTGAGCCACCCGGATAGTTGTAGTAGAACAATCCCCCTACCAATTCTCCAGCCGCGTACAGGCCTGGGATAGAGGTTTCCTCGGTGTCCTGTACCTGGCCCTTGTTGTTGATGCGTAGGCCGCCGAAGGTGAACGTAACGCCGCAGGTCACTGAATAGCCAACGTACGGGGGCTTATCTATGGGAAGGGCCCAGTTGGACTTGGGGGGCTCAATGCCCTGGGTGTGCTTGCCGTCCAGTATCGTCGGGTTGTACTCCTCGCCGGATACGGAAGCGTTGAACTCTTCAACAGTCTTGACCAACCCTGCTGGGTCAATATCCAGCCGCTTGGCCAACTCTTCGATGGTGTCGGCCTGGGCGGAGGTTACCTCAGGAATGAAGTACTCGTCCCGAAGAAGCTCCATGACCTTGGCATCGAAGATTTGAACGGCGGCCCGGCTGGACTGCTTCATGATCTCCCGGCCGTACTTCGCATAGGTGTAATTGCGGAAGTCTGCGCCCTCATCAACAAACCGTTCGCCTTCCATATTCACCACAATCCCGAATGGGTAAGAGTGCTTCTGGAACAGGTCGGTGAGGCGTCGGTCGCCGTAGGGCGGCGCGTTGAGGTCCCAGGCAACGGCATGGCAAGAGCTCCAGTGCCCATGCGGCGCTGCGCCAATGTCCATGGCCATGCGGATACCATCACCAGTGTCGAACTGGGTGCCTCGCACCTTTGCCAGTTCCCAGTCAGCCCCAAGGTAGCGCGTGCGCATTTCAGTGTTGGCCTGGAAACCACCGCTTGCCAGCACCACGGTCTTGCCATATAGGTCGTAGTAGCCTTCCGGCCCCTTTATTCTCACTCCAATGACCCTGCCAGTGTTGTCTTCGTGAAGCGATGCAACCTTGGCCTCGTAGCGAATCTCGACGCTCTTGGCCTTGGCAATCTCAAACTGTTGGTCGGCCAGACCCTTGCCGCCGCCACTTGCCTCCAGGATGAGGCCGCCCCAGAAGCGGTACTTGTCGCCGATCTTGAAAGCCTGTCTGCGGTACATCAGCACCCACTTGATGCCGTTCCGTCCCAGCCACTTCATCGTCGGATTGGCCTGAGTCACCAGGATGTTTGCTAGCTCCGGATCGGTCAGACCCTCCGTAACCCGCATCAGGTCGCTGTAGAACTTCTCCTGGCTGTACTCGCCGACGTCGACCCCCGCTTCCTCTTCTTCAGATAGGTCGGGCATCAAGTCCTTCACATCTTCAATGCCGGAGAAGGGAAAGCGAAGGGTGCCACCGGTGAAATAGGTGTTGCCGCCCCGCAGGTGCTCCGGCGCTTTTTCCAAGGCAATGACCCTGGCTCCAAGCTCCGCTGCGGCGGTGGCAGCTGATAGGGCTGCATTGCCTGCTCCGACCACGATGACGTCATACTGATCCTGTGTGGCCAACGGTGCCTCCTGAGAAAAAAGTCCAACCGCTACGGTACCCAATCGCCCAGAGCAGGTAAAGCCCCTGCCATTACCGTCGGCATTGCCCTGGGTATGATTGTCGGGTAGTCTGCGCGAGCGTCGGCCTGCGGCCGCGCACACTCACACATAGGAAAGGGGAATCAAATGCTATGGCAATTCTACCCGTGGTTGATATGCAAAGGGCCAGGAAGTTTTACGGCGAGACCTTGGGTCTCAACCTTGCGGACGAGAGCCCAGCCGGCGTGACTTTCGCTTGCGCGGATGGCACAAATGTCTTCCTCTACGAACGAGGCGCCACAAAGGCAGATCACACGGTCCTGGGGCTCCAAGTTGATAATCTGGAGGTCACGATGAGCGACCTCAGGGCTAAGGGTGCCGCCTTCGAAGAATACGACGAGCCTATCAAGACGGTCGACGGTGTAGTCACTATCGGACCCATGAAGGGCGCCTGGCTCAAAGACACCGAGGGAAACGTCATCGGTTTGATCCAAATGTAGGCTAGTCCCAATAGCAATATGCGGGGTACCTCAGTTGGAGGTACCCCGCATATTTGTCAGTTTTCGGCCTCGCTAGATCGATTGGGCCAGGGCGCTAGGCGAGTTAGTTCTTTCCCTTGCCTTTGCCGTTCCCCTCGTCTTCTTCCTCATCGCCGCCGCCCTTGCCCTTGTCGCTGTTATCGTTACCACCGCTTTGGCCTTTGTCGCCGTCGCTGTTGCCACTGCCTTGGCCCTTGTCGCCGTCGCTGTTGCCACTGCCTTGGCCCTTGTCGCCGTCGCTGTTGCCACTGCCTTGGCCCTTGTCGCTGTCGTCTGGGCAGGTTGTGCCAGCCTCCGGGTCGCATTCTTCAGCGGGCTTGCCCCTGGCTTTATCAACCTTTCCCTTGCTACCCTCAGGAGCGTTGGAGGAGGTATTGTCCAGCCTATCCTGCTTCCTTTGCTCCTGTTGCTCTTGCAGATCAGCCAACTTCTCAGCCTTTCGGGCGTCGGCCGCTTCCAGCTTCCCTTGGATGCGTTCCAGTCGTTCTTCAATCCGCTCTGTCTTCTGAAGGCTCTTCACTGTCGCCACACCCTGATCGCACTGGACAAGCAAGGTGGCGTCCGTGCCTTCCTCTATATCTTCTTTTACTACATTGTCGTCATCTTCGGTGGGTGGCGTGGACGTGCCGTCTCCATCAGTGGGCGGTGTGGACGTGCCGTCGGGGTCCTGAACTCCTCCCTCGTTGGAGAAATCAACATCCTCTACGTCACCATCTTCCGTTAGCACCTCCAGGGTACCCTCATCCTCCCCGGTCACGACCCCCGTCACGTGCTGCCGCGATGCCACACCAGGAATGACCTTTATCTTCTTGGCCTGTGCGACCCTGAAGGGTGCCGGCGCTTCGTCATCAGTAGTCGGTGGCGTGGATGTGCCATCACCATCGGTAGGTGGCGTGGAAGTGCCATCGCCATCAGTGGGAGGCGTGGAAGTGCCATCGCCATCGGTAGGCGGTGTAGATGTTCCGTCACCATCGGTGGGAGGCGTGGACGTGCCATCGCCATCGGTAGGCGTTGTAGATGTTCCGTCACCATCAGTGGGTGGCGTAGATGTTCCATCACCATCAGTGGGTGGCGTAGATGTTCCATCACCATCAGTAGGAGGCGTAGATGTTCCATCGCCATCAGTGGGAGGCGTAGATGTTCCATCGCCATCAGTGGGAGGTGTGGACGTACCATCGCCATCAGTGGGTGGCGTAGATGTTCCATCACCATCGGTGGGAGGCGTGGACGTGCCGTCTTCGTCGTCTCCGCCTCCGCCGTTTTCCTTTTCGAGAAGGGCGGCTACCCGGCTGCCCACGGGAGCAGTGGCCACGTCAAACCCGGCGGGAGGAATGACTTCCACCACGCCGAACTGTATGCCGATTAGTAGATGGCCCTCAGAAGTCAACCCAACCACGTCTCCAACCAGACCTCGCCGCACAAGCTGACCTGGGGGCACTGGCTTGTCAGACGGCCGGCCTCTCTCTGTTTCACAGATGGGCGCGTGGCTGGGCCCCAGAGCTGGCTGAGCCAGGACGTGGGGCGCGCCGCCCGCGGCTACGAGAAAGGCGACGAGTATAGGAGCAAGAAAACGGTTCAAGCGCATGATGGCTGTGGTCATGAGTGGCATCTCCTAGGGTGAATAGATAACGACGATGACTTCAGAAAGGGTCTCGCCAGTTGAAATGCTTGTTACAACCTCAATGATGTTGGGGCCTTCCTCCAACTGCACGGGTACCTGGAAACGCCCATCCTCGTCCACATCAGCAAAAATGTCGTTGACGCTAATTGTGGCGTCGATTCTTGTCCTGCCAATTATGGTTATGGAAGCCTCTGCAACTACAGCTTCGCTACGGTCAGGGCTCTCGATCGTGAGAAAGAACTCCCCGGTTGGGTCCGGCGTGGCGGAGGCGGGCGGTGTCGCAGGCGTAGAAGGCGTGGCACGCGGTGTCGGGATTGCAACGGGAGTTTCTTCGGGGACGTGCGTGCTTTCTGGCTGTGGCCGGAACGGCTCATCGCCATCGCGGACCAAGAGCTTCACCACGGGCCGGAGCAGGAAGCCTCTTTGCCCCTGCCGCACGACGGATTGTTCGGCATCGAAGTCCAGAGTGGCTATGGTTGTGGCTCCCTCTTCGATAACAAAGGTGCCGACAATGCGTAGAACATCACTTGGCACAATGGCCTCCACCTCAACGCCGTCTTCAACGATGGTGGCGGCCGTGATATTGAGCCGCACCTGGGTGTAGCGGCCAACCGGCAGGGCACTGGCGCCCAGCAATTCCTCGATACCCTTCACCGCTATAAGGTCAAAGGTAGTGGGTCCCTCTACAGCAACTTCCCATTCCCCGGAGCCGGCGCTGTGGACTTCAATGTTTTCCACAATCAAATTAATAGCGGAGATGGCAGGCGCCGGCTTATCCGTGACGCGAACCTCTAAAAGCCCGGTTCCTGCCTCTGCCGGGGTCGATGTTGGGTCGGGAGCCGATGTGGGAGCGAGCGTAGGAGCTACACCCGTACCCCCGGGAATGGCCGTTGGGGAAACCGTGGCCGTTGCAGGAGCAGCGGACGTTGAGGTCGGGTCGCTTGACTGACAAGCGGCAGCAAGTAAAACCACGAGCAAGAAACCAAAAAGACCTAGATATCTACTAGATATCTAACTGAGGGCATCGGGATCATCCTTCCTTGAGATTGGGCCACATCCATCAAATCAGATAGGCCTCTCCATTGAGCCTAGCATCCTGAAGGGCGACCGCCTAGTGTTTTTGAGAAGGACTTTTGGCCTAACGCTCGCGTCACATCCATTGCAGCATGCTGCAATGGGCTCGGCTTGGTCTAGGTTACGGTTGCGTAGGACCGCCTATAGCATCACTGTAGACGATGAAGGACGATCGAACATGGGGCTAAGGGCCCCATGTTTTCTACTACCATAGTCATAGGCAGATGACCCTCACTTGAACCGTGGGAAAACCCCAGAACACCTGTTTGACAGGCGTGGCAGGCCCTGCTACACTCCCTTAGTTGCGCGGGGTCGAACCCCGAGAATTTAGTACTTCCAGAGGGATCGAATGCCAACGGTCAATCAGTTGGTTCGCAAAGGCCGAAAGCCTCATAAGAAGAAGCCGAAGGCCCCGGCTCTACGCTTCGTTCACAACTCCCTGAAGAACATCACGACGCGTGGTCCCGGGTGCCCTCAGAGGCGCGGGGTGTGCGTGCAAGTGAAGACGGTCACCCCTAAGAAACCCAACTCGGCGCTGCGAAAGGTCGCCAGGGTTCGCTTGACGAACGGGGTGGAGATTACGGCGTACATCCCCGGAGAGGGCCACAACCTCCAGGAACACTCAGTAGTGCTGGTAAGGGGCGGCAGGGTCAAAGACTTGCCTGGCGTTCGTTACCACATTGTGCGAGGGACATTGGATGCAGGTGGCGTGCTCAATCGCAAACGAGGAAGAAGCAAGTACGGCACCAAGAAGGGCCGTTAGCAACCGAAGGAGCCCATGGCGCGTAGACATCGAGCAATAAGACGAGACGTTTTACCGGACCCTCGCTACGGCAGCAGGGATCTGGCTCGCTTCATTAACAAGATCATGGAGCGCGGCAAGAAATCAGTGGCGCAGCGTATTGTCTACACAGCCTTGGCGGCTGTTGAAGGCGAGGCCCATAGGGATGCCATCGAAGTTTTCAACCTAGCAATGCGGAACACCACCCCATTGCTAGAGGTGAAGCCCCGGCGTGTTGGAGGGGCGACCTATCAGGTGCCGATCGAAGTCCGGGCTAGCCGGGGTCAGACCCTGGCGATGCGCTGGCTGATCACCGCTTGCAGGGCGCGTGCTGGCAGGCCCATGGCGGAGCGCTTGGCGCAAGAGCTGCTTGAGGCCTCCAGGGGCCAAGGCACGGCTGCGAAGCGTCGAGAGGATACCCATCGTATGGCTGAGGCCAACAGGGCGTTTGTACATTACCGTTGGTAGGTGGCGCATGTCGCAATACCGCCGCGAGCAGAGGAAATGGTTCAGGAGACATGGACGAACAGGTTCCCTTACGCTTAATTCGGAATATCGGATTCATCGCTCACATCGACGCGGGAAAGACCACCGTCACCGAGAGAGCGCTGTTTTTTACTGGCCGCACCTACAAGCTCGGCTCCGTTGACGACGGCACCACCGTGATGGATTACATGGTCCAGGAACGAGAACGGGGCATCACCATCACTTCTGCCGCCACAACCACCGAATGGAAGGGTTACCAGATCAATGTCATTGACACGCCGGGCCACGTAGACTTCACTGCTGAAGTTGAGCGTAGTTTGCGGGTGCTTGATGGCGGCGTCGTCATCTTCGATGGCGTTGCTGGTGTGCAGCCTCAGTCTGAGACTGTCTGGCGCCAAGCTGAACGGTACAAGGTCCCCAGGATCTGTTTCATTAATAAGATGGACAGAGTGGGGGCGGACTTCTTGCGAGCGATCGGCACAATCAAGAAGCGTCTGGGAGGCAACCCGATCCCAGTGCAGATTCCCATTGGTAGCGAGGGTGAATTCCACGGCATGGTTGACCTCATTGACGGGGTTGCCTACTACTACGCAGACTCCCAGTCGATGACGGCCGAAGAGCGTCCCGTGCCCGACGACATGAAGGCGGAGTTCGATAAAGCTCGCGCTATCATGGTTGAACAGGTCGCAGAGCTTGACGATGGCCTCATGGCTAAGTACTTGGATGGGGCTGACATCACCGGAGAAGAGATTCGTACGGCGCTTAGAAAGGCGACCCTTGCCCGTACTGCAGTTCCTGTGGTCGGCGGGTCGGCTCTTAAGAACATGGCTGTTCAACCCATGCTGGATGCCGTGCTGGCCTACCTTCCCTCGCCATTGGATGTCCCGCCGGTCGAGGGGGTCCACCCCATTTCTGGGGAACCCCAGAGCCGGAAGGTCAGTGATGACGAGCCGTTCTCTGCCCTGGCTTTCAAGGTCGTCACGGATCCTTTTGTTGGGCGTGTAGTCTACTTCCGCGTATACTCCGGCGTCGCCAAGTCCGGCGCTATGGTGCTGAATGCCACGAAGGAGAAGCGGGAGCGGATTGGCCGGCTTCTTCGGATGCACGCCAACCGTAGAGAAGAATCGGAGACCATTCCTACCGGCAACATTGCGGCCGCGGTGGGCCTGAAGAATTGCTTCACCGGCGATACCATCTGCGACGAAAAGTCTCCTATCCTTCTTGAAGCCATTAAGTTTCCAGAGCCCGTCCTGTCCGTTTCCATCGAACCGAAGACGAAATCGGACCAGGACTCTCTTACTGACGCCCTGATTAAGCTCACGGATGAGGACCCAACTTTCCGTGTGCGCTACGACAACGAGACCGGCCAGACCCTCATATCCGGTATGGGTGAGTTGCACTTGGAGGTCTTGGTTGATCGGCTGAAGCGTGAGTTCAACGTCAACGCCAACATGGGCAAGCCCCGTGTCGCTTACCGTGAGACCATCGCGGAGGCCGCCAAAGCGGAGGGCCGCTTCGTTCGGCAGAGTGGTGGACGTGGGCAGTATGGGCACGTAGAGTTGTTGCTGGAGCCTACGGCGCTTGCCGAACCGTTCAAGTTCGAGAACCGCACTGTGGGCGGCACCGTTCCCAAGGAGTACGTCCCCGGCGTGCATGCTGGCGCTAAGGAAGCCTTGGACACCGGCGTCGTAGCAGGGTATCCTGTGGTAGGCGTCAAGGTATCCCTGCTGGACGGCAGCTTCCACGCCGTCGATTCATCGGAAATGGCATTTAAGATTGCTGCGTCCATGGCCTTCAAGGAGGCCATGCGTCGAGCGAAGCCTTACCTGCTGGAACCCGTCATGAAGGTCGAGGTTATCACTCCGGGTGAATACCTTGGTGATGTCTTGGGAGACCTCAGTGGGCGGCGGGCTCAGATTCACGGGGTCGAGGGCCAAGAAGGGGCCGAGGCCACGCAGATTGTTCACGCGACAGTTCCCTTGGGGGAGATGTCTGGGTATACAACTGATCTGAGGTCGATGACCCAGGGAAGAGCGGCGGCCTCCATGGAATTCGACAGCTACGAGAGGGCGCCAAGCTCCATTACCCAGGAAGTTCTTGTAAGGTAAACGACGGCACCCTACCCAGGGCGACAGACTACATATCATTGATGAGAGGCTGACAGCGCTATGGCGCGGCAAAAAATAAGAATCATTCTTAAGGCGTTTGATCACCGGACTCTCGATCTGTCTGCAAGGCAGATCGTTGAGGCAGCCGAGCGCACTGGTGCTGTTGTTGCGGGTCCGGTGCCGCTGCCGACGCACATCAAGCGATGGTGTGTGATTCGGTCGCCCCATGTGGACAAGGATTCTCGGGAACATTTTCAGTTGTCAACGCACAAGCGTCTGATTGACATACTGGACCCCACGAGTAAGACCATAGACTCTTTGACCCGGCTTAATGTACCAGCCGGTGTCGACATCTCAATAAAGCTCTAAAGATCATGGTAAACGGCATAATCGGCAAAAAAATCGGCATGACTCGGATATTCCGGGAGGACGGCACCGTCTCTGCGGTGAGCGTCATTGAGGCGGGTCCCTGTACGGTCACCGACATAAAGACGAAAAAACGGGACGGCTATGAGGCTGTTCAGCTTGGCTATGGTGAGACCCATCGCTTGACGAATCCAGAGAAGGGACACCTGCGGGCATCCGGCTCCCAGGCGCGTCATCTGCGTGAATTCCCTCTCGATGAGGCTCTCGAAGTAGGCCAGAAGATTACGGTGGATATTTTCCAGCCCGGCGAACGGGTGGATGTGATCGCTAACTCCAAGGGGAAGGGTTTCGCCGGGGTTGTGAAGCGGCACCATTTCAAGGGCGGCCCCAAAACCCATGGTCAGGGGGACCGTCATCGGGCGCCTGGGTCCATTGGTGCTGGCACGTTCCCCGGTCGCGTAATCAAGGGAATGAAGATGGCCGGTCACATGGGCAATGCCCGTACAACCGTCCAAAACCTGGAGGTCGTCCAGGCAGACCTGGAACGAAACCTCCTATTCGTTAAGGGCCCCGTCCCCGGTGCCCGCAACACGCTCGTAATGATCCGTCGTTCTAATAAGTCGCTGAGGTAGTACGTGGAACTCCCGATTCACAACAGCAAGGGTGAGATAGTAGGCCAGGCAGAAGTGGCGGATGTGCTCTTTGGAGCTCCGATTAACCGGCCTCTGCTTCACCAGGTTCTTGTAGCCCAACTTGGCAACCACAGAGCTGGCACCCACTCGACTAAGACTCGAGCGGAGGTTTCTGGGGGTGGGCGTAAGCCCCGCCCGCAGAAAGGCACCGGCCGAGCTCGCCAGGGAAGCATTCGGTCCCCGCAATGGAAGGGCGGGGGTGTGGTGTTCGGACCCAGGCCGCGAAGTCACTATCGCGGTATACCCAAGAAAATGCGCCGCTTGGCTCTGCGATCCGCTATTTCGTCTAGGACGGGTTCTCAGGAACTTATCCTTTTGGACTCTTTAGCCATGGACGTACCCAAGACCCAGGAATTGAGGATTGCGCTCAAGAATATCGGCGCCTATCGATCGACCCTGGTGGTTATCGGAGAGCCTACCCCTGCATTGGCGCTTTCGGCGCGGAACCTGCCAAGGGTTCGAGTTCTCCCTGCAGATCGACTAAACGTTGAAGATGTGCTTCGCTACCACCGAGTGGTTATGACGGTGGATGCGGTCCGCAAGGCCGAGGAACTATGGGCCAGGCCCCTAACGAAGAGAGAGCATGAACTTGCAGCAGAGGCCGAAGTAGCGGTGGCCGAGGCCCCAGTCCGGCGCCCAAGGCGAACGACAAAGGCTGCAGCGGTTGTTTCAGAGGCCGTCGATGAGGTGGCCCCGGCTGATGAGACTACGCCTGCCGAGCAAGGCGAACAAACCGAAGATAAAGAGTAAGCAGTTATGGACCTACGAGAAGTACTCAGGCGACCGATCGTTACCGAAAAGAGCACGTTGTTGCAGGAAAAGCAGAAATACGTTTTCGAGGTTGCGCCAGACGCCAACAAGGTCCAGGTGCGAGAGGCGGTAGAGTTGGTGTTCGACGTCAATGTTTTGGACGTGAACATTATCAAGGTCCGGCCGAAGCCCAAGCGAAGGGGCCAGCACGCTTATATGACCCGCATGTGGAAGAAGGCCGTCGTAACGCTGAGCCAAGGCTCAAAAATTGAATTATTTGAAGGGGCCTAGCCGATGCCCGCAACAAAGAAATACAAACCAACTAGTCCAGGCCAACGAGGCACGGTTCGTTCGTCCTTCGAGGAAATAACCAAGACGAAGCCGGAAAAGGCGCTCGTCATCGGTGGTAAGCGCTCGGGTGGACGGAATGTATTCGGGAGAATAACGGTTCGGCACCGCGGAGGCGGAGCCAAGCGTAATTTCCGCATCATTGACATGAAGCGTATGAAGCGGGGCGTGCCCGGAAAGGTAACAGCGATTGAGTACGATCCGTACCGGTCTGCCAATTTGGCCCTCGTTCAATATGTAGACGGCGATAAGCGCTACATACTGGCAACCAACGGCCTCAAGGTTGGGGACACGGTAGAGGCCGGTCCCGACGCTGCACTTAAATCCGGTTGTGCCCTACCCTTGCGGTTGATTCCTACGGGTACAACGGTCCACAACATTGAACTCGACCCAGGGAAGGGAGGGCAGCTGGCTCGAAGCGCCGGCACCTCCGCCCAAGTCATGGCCAAGGAAGAAGGTAAGGCGCTATTGCGGTTGCCTTCCGGTGAAATGCGCCGAGTGAATGAAGAGTGTTATGCCACCGTTGGTCAGGTGGGCAACATCGAGCACAAGAACCTTAAGATCGGTAAGGCGGGACGAAAGCGGCACATGGGCTGGCGTCCTACGGTCCGAGGCTCAGTCATGAACCCCCGGGACCATCCACACGGTGGTGGTGAGGGACGGTCGCCCATTGGCATGCCTCACCCCAAGACTCCTTGGGGGAAGCCTGCGCTGGGGTACCGTACGCGGCGAAATAAGCGATCTAGCGTGTTTATTGTGCGCAGGCGTACAAAGTAGAGGCTGCAGTTTCGAGGTCGTGACGGTTAGGTAAGGTAGATTAGTCAGGAAGTTACAGGGGAGAGCGATCGATGTCTCGATCGATAAAGAAGGGTCCTTACGTCCACCCATCATTGGCGAAAAAGGTGGAGCGGGCACAGAGAAGCAGCACGAAGACTGTGATTCGTACATGGTCTAGGGCCTCAATGATCATGCCCGAGATGATCGCCTTAACTATTGCGATTCACAATGGACGGCGGCACATCCCGATATACATCACTGAGAACATGGTCGGGCATCGTCTAGGAGAGTTCGCTCCCACCCGGACGTTCCACGGGCACATTTCAAAATCGGATCGCACTCGGATCCGGAACTAGGGAGCAGCTATGGCTGTCATAGCCAGGATAAAAAACTTGGGAGTGTCGCCCCTCAAGGCGCGAAAGATTCTTGATGTAATTCGCGGAGAGGCGGTGGACCGAGCGTTGGTGATTCTGCAGTTCATGCCTAGTCCGACGGCACATGCGATCGCCAAGGCCGTAAAGTCTGCAGCAGCTAACGCAGAGAACAACAATTTTATGGCGCCCAGAGATCTTCATGTTGTTGGCGCCTATGCCGACGACGGTATGCGGCTTCGGCGCTTTCGCCCTCGGGCCAGGGGCCGGGCGGATCGCATAATCAAGCGCCACTCGCACGTCACCATCGTCGTGGACGAGAAGGAGAACTAGCTTGGGGCACAAAACCCATCCCGTAGGCTTTCGCCTGGGAGTTATAAAAGACTGGCAGTCACGGTGGTTTGCCCACCGTGCAGCGGACTACCGCAAGTTGGTGCAGGAAGACCTGAGCATTCGCTCTATCATCTTCAAGAAGCTGCCCGACGCAGGAATCTCTCGAGTGGAGATTGAACGAGGCTCCCAAGAGTTAGTGGTTAACATACACACGGCGAGGCCCGGCATCGTCATCGGGCGAGGTGGCTCCAGGGTTGAAGAATTGCGCCAAGCCTTGGAACAGCTCACGGAAAAGAAGGCCCGCCTCAATGTTGTTGAGATTCGCAATCCTGAGTTGGACGCCTTTCTTGTAGCGCGCAACATTGCAGACCAGTTGGAGCGCCGTATCGCATACCGACGGGCAATGCGGCAAGGCATAACTCGTACCATGCAGGCTGGCGCTAAGGGCGTAAAAATACTTGCATCGGGTCGGCTATCGGGCGCAGAGATCGCTCGTAAAGAGAAGGCAATGGACGGTCGAGTTCCCCTGCACACCTTGCGGGCCGATATTGACTTCGCAATTGCTGAGGCAAGGACGCAGATGGGCGCAGTCGGAGTGAAGGTTTGGATCTACAAAGGCGACATCTTGCCCGAACTTGCGGTAGCTGATGAGGACATGGCTACCATTGAGTTTCAGGTTAATGACGATGGTGATGAGGAGACGGGGCTTGGTGAGGGCGCACTGGCTGCGTTGGAAACTTCACCAGTGGCGCCCGCCCCTGCTGCTGAACCAGAACAAGCCCCAACCTCGGCACCTCAGTCATCTGCAGCCGTTGAACCGGCTCCAAGTGAAGAGTCAGCCGACGGTAAAGAGGTCTAGGAGAGGCCATGCTTCAACCAAGGAGGACCAAGTACCGCAAGATGCACCGCGGTCGCCGGAGGGGCAAGGCCCAGGGCGGCAATCAGGTGAATTTCGGTGAATTCGGGATGAAGGCCATGGCAGTAACCTGGCTGAGTGCCCGACAGATCGAGTCGGCCCGTCGGGCAATAGTGCGGTATTTGCGTCGAGGCGGGCAGTTGTGGATCCGGGTGTTCCCGGACAAGCCAATTACGCAGAAGCCGGCCGAAACCCGTATGGGAAGCGGCAAGGGCAACGTTGAGGGCTGGGTGGCTGTGGTCAAGCCAGGAAGGATACTATTTGAACTGGCTGGGGTGCGTGAGGAAGTGGCCAAGGAAGCGTTCCGTAGGGCCTCACACAAACTTCCCATTGATGTGCGGATGGTCTTCCGCGAAGAGACGATCGAACGGGGGTCCGGTGCCCCTATTTAGAGGCGCCCAAAGGAAATTGAATTGCCGAAACTAGACGCGAACGAACTGAGGCGGTTGAGCGACAAGGAGCTAGCGGACGAGCTAGTTGAGTCTCGATCGGCCCTCCTGAACCTGAGGTTCAGAAAGGCAACTATGCAGTTGGACAACGTCAACGAAGTGGGTCAGGCTCGTAAGAAAGTGGCCCAGCTCCTCACCATTATTCAAGAGCGCAAGCTCGTAGGCGGAAAATAGTATGGCGAACCGCAAGACCCGCGTCGGGCGGGTGATCCGAGACAAAATGGAAAAGACGGTAATTGTTGTTGTGGAACGGCGGGCGACACACCCCGCGTACCACAAGATCATCCGGCTGCAGGCTAAGTTTGCCGCGCACGCAGACAGCGGCGTCTGCTCCGTTGGGGACTTGGTCCGAATAGAAGAGACTAGGCCGCTGTCCAAAACCAAGCGCTGGCGGGTGATCGAAGTCTTGGAGCGAAAGATCGTTCCGGTGACGGCGACAGAAGAGGCGGCAACTCAAGAAGCGCTATCGCCACCCATTCAGGAGCCAGTTGCAGCTAAGCCAGCCGTCAAAGTTAAGGTTGTTAAGGCGCCAGCCGCTAAAGCCGCCAAGGCAGAGGCCAAGGTTGCTGAGGAACCAGTCGCTGAAGCCGTTGAGGCGGAGGCCGAGGTTGCTGAGGAACCAGTCGCTGAAGCCGTTGAGGCGGAGGCCGAGGTTGTTGACGAACCAGTCGCTGAAGCCATTGAGGCAGAGGCTGAGGAATCAGTCGCTGAAACCGTTGAGGCGGAGGCCGAGGTTGTTGACGAACCAGTCGCCGAAGCCGTTGAGGCGGAGGCCGAGGTTGTTGACGAACCAGTCTCTGAAACCGTTGAGGTAGAGGCAGAGGTTGTTGACGAACCAGTCTCTGAAATCGTTGAGGTAGAGGCAGAGGTTGTTGAGGAGCCAGTCGCTGAAGCTGTCGAGGTGGAGGCAGAGGCTACTGATGACCCAGTTGCTGAGGAAGAGAAAGGTGGGGACGCTGAGTCGGAGGAAAGCAAATGATCCAGCCTCAGACTCGCCTGAAGGTGGCCGACAATTCGGGCGCCAAAGTAATCATGTGTATCAACGTGCCGGGAGGTACCCGGCGCCGCTACGCGAGGGTCGGAGACATTATTGTAGCTTCTGTGAAAGAGGCCATTCCGGCCTCTGCTGTTCGGAAGGGTGAGGTCATCAGGGCCGTGGTGGTTCGGACGACAAAGGCCACCCGACGACCGGATGGCACCTACATTCGCTTCGATGACAATGCGGCCGTTGTACTGACGGAACAACAAACTCCCCGTGGGACGCGGATTTTTGGCCCAGTTGCTCGCGAACTGAGAGAACATGCCTTCACCCGCATCGTGTCCCTAGCGCCGGAGGTACTCTAGGATGGCTGCGAAGATTCGAAAAGGTGACACGGTGCAGGTCATGCGCGGCAAAGATCGCGGCAAGCGTGGCACTGTTCAACAGGTGTTCATATCAAACAACCGACTAATGGTGGAAGGGCTGAACATGGTTGTGAAACATGTTAAAGCCAACCCCAGGCTGCGTCAGGCTGGTCGAGTAACCAGCGAGATGCCGCTTCCTATCCCCAATGTGCGCTATGTATGCAGCAAATGCACAAAGGCTGTTCGGGTTGGATTTCAACTTCTTGACGACGGTACCAAGGTCCGTGTGTGCAAGCACTGCGGAGAATCGGTGGAATAATGGAAGAAAAAAACGAACAACAGATTGAGGAAATTGCTGAGGTAGAAGAAACGGGCCAGGAAGCAGGCAAGAAAGAAGAGGGCAAGGCCGCTAAGCCCAAAACTGCTACACCCCGGGCATCACGCCGCAAGCAGCCCGTGGCCGAAGCCAAGGTTGGCAATGTTCCTGCGCCAACGCCACGGATGTTGGAGAGATACAAGCAAGAAGTGGCGCCGGCAATGATCAAGGATTTCAGCTACGGCAATGTCATGCAGGTGCCTCGGGTTAGTAAAGTGGTCGTAAACATCGGGCTTGCCGAGGGCCTTCTCAACCCCAAGGCGGTTGAGGCCGCAATGGGAGACCTCACGGCAATAGTGGGTCAGCGTCCCGTCACGACCAAGGCCAAGAAGTCCATCGCCGGATTCAAGTTGCGCAAGGGAATGACGGTTGGCATGATGGTTACTCTTAGGGGTAGCCGTATGTGGGAATTCCTCGACAGGCTCCTCAATGTAGCCTTGCCCAGGATTCGAGATTTTCGAGGGATTCCACGTCACAGCTTCGATGGTCGTGGCAATTTCTCGCTGGGGCTGAGAGAGCAAACGATGTTCCCGGAGATCGATTACAACGCCATCGACCGGCTCCGGGGCTTGCAAATCGCCATCGTTACGACAGCAAAGACGGATGAGGAAAGCCTCAGGTTGCTTGAGCACCTGGGCATGCCATTCAGTAAGAATTAACGCCTCCGTCATGGAGGCCGACCTAACAGGAGGTCGCGTTGGCTAAGCTCTCGAAGGTCGTCAAGGACCAGAAGCCGCCGAAGTTTTCGTCGCGGCAACACAATCGGTGCGACCGGTGTGGTCGGCCCAAGGCCTTTATTAGGCAATTTGGGTTGTGCCGCATTTGCTTCCGGCAGCTTGCGCTGCGTGGGGAGTTGCCTGGCATTATGAAGGCAAGCTGGTAGTTGGGCCACAGCCCAAAACAGGAATAGACTATGACAGTAAGTGACCCAATAGCTGATATGTTGACCAGGGTTCGGAACGCGGTCATGGCACACCATGATTCGGTTCTGGTCCCGGCGTCTAGGCCCAAGATCGCTCTTGCCCGGATACTTAAGGAAGAGAGCTTTATCCGGGATTATGAAGTTGTTCGCGGACCTACGCCTCAGAAGGTGATTCGCGTCTTCTTGCGCTACTACGAAGACCGGAGCCCCGCCATTTCAGGTCTGAGACGGGTGAGCAAGCCCGGTCTAAGGGTGTATGTGGCCAACAAGGAAGTGCCTAGGCACTATGGAGGCCTCGGCATATCCATCGTATCGACGCCCGCAGGCATGATGCCGGGGCAACAAGCCTGGAAACAAGGCATCGGCGGCGAGCTGATGTGCTACGTTTGGTAGGAGCTCTCTTCAATGTCAAGAATTGGACGACAACCCATCCCCGTCCCTAGTAACGTCAAGGTTCAGATCGTGGGCAGCAGCGTTACGGTCAATGGACCTCTTGGCACGCTGGTCCGGGATTTTCATGAGGATATAGGCATTGCGCCTGAGGACGGGACGATCCTGGTTACCCGGCCCACTGACAACCGGCTCCATCGCTCGCTGCACGGCCTTACTAGGGCTTTGTTGAGTAACATGGTGGTGGGAGTCAGTGAAGGATTCACCAAGGTGCTAGAAATGGTTGGCGTAGGCTATCGCGTCCAACAACAAGGCGCAGGAATTACGCTAGCCGCGGGTTTTACCCATCCGGTGGAGATGCAGCCTGTTCCAGGGGTGACATTCACCGTCGAGGGGAATAACCGAATACTGGTTCAGGGGAGCGACAGGGAGGCCGTTGGGCAGGCGGCAGCACTGATCAGGGGCGTTCGGCCACCGAATAGCTACACTGGTAAAGGTATCCGTTACTCGGGCGAGATTGTTAGGCTGAAGGCCGGCAAGGCCGCCGCAGGAAGGAAACGTTAGTATGGCTGAAATCAAGAATGCACGGCTGCAACGTATGCAGCGCCACAAGAGGGTGCGTCGTAAGGTTACCGGAACCCCAGATCGGCCTAGGTTGGCTGTCTTTCGCAGCCTAAATCACCTATACGCTCAGGTTATTGACGACACCCAAGGAAGGACCCTTGCCGCCGCGTCCAGTATGGACGCCGAGGTGAAGGAACAAACTGCGGGCAAGTCTAAGTCAGAGGTATCTAAGATCGTGGGTGCTCTGGTGGCACGAAAGGCGAAGAGCGCCGGTGTGGACAAAGTAGTGTTCGACAGGGGTGGGTTCAAATATCACGGACGTGTGAAGGCGCTGGCCGACTCCGCCCGAGAAGAAGGATTGATTATCTAGCCATGAGCACAAATCAAGCCTTCAAACAACGCATCGAAGCAGGGGATCTCAACCTAACTGAGAAAGTCATTCAAATTCGTAGGGTGTCCAAGGTCGTGAAGGGCGGACGCCGCATGAGTTTCAACGCAATGGTCGTCCTGGGTGATGGAGATGGGCACGTTGGTATCGGGCTGGGTCGCGCTACTGCGGTTCCGGATGCCGTCCGGAAAGGCACAGCCATCGCTCGGAGAAGCCTGATCAGAGTTGCTCGCCGCGGGAACACGGTGCCTCACGAGACGATCGCTCAACATGGACCAGCAAGGGTATTGATAAAGCCCGCTTCCGCCGGAACCGGCCTCATTGCCGGGGGCGCCGTAAGGGCGGTGTTGGAACAAGCAGGCATTAAAGATGTCATCAGCAAATGTTTGGGCAGTCGTAATCCTATTAACGTAGCCAAGGCGACCCTCATTGGTTTAGCCTCCATGAGGGATCCGGCGGTTGAACTCGCCCGTCGGAAGGGGATTCCGGTGCCACAGGCTGCAGCGGCAGCCATTACTCCGCCAGCCCCTGAGGTCATCCTCGCCCCGCGAGAAATCGCACTACCTGAAGAACCTGCCGCCCCAGTAACGGTTGAGGCGGAGGGCGCAGCGCCTGAAGCGGGTGCAGAAGGCGAAGCCGCGGCGCCGGCTGAGATAGCCGAGGAAGAACAGCGCATTTTCTCCCCTGAGGATCAGGCCAGCGATGAGAGCCCAGCCGGGGAACCGGAAGCAACGAACTCCTAACATCCCTGGCTAGGCAACAGGCCAAAGGCAACGTTCATGACAATATTGAGAATAACCTGGAAGAAGAGCGCCATCGGATACAGCAAGAGGCAGAAGGCCGTGATTCAGGCGCTGGGTCTGCGACGGCTAAACCACACTGTGGAGCACTACGACACCCCAAGTATGAGGGGCATGACCAACAAGGTCAGTCATTTGGTGAAAGTCGAAGAGTTGCCCGAGGGCGAGGTCTAATAACATGCGAATGCACGAACTAAAGCCTGCAAAGGGCTCAGTTAGAAAGAGCCGCCGTCTTGGCCGTGGCGATGCCAGCGGGGCGGGGAGCTACTCTGGGCGCGGCATGAAGGGACAGAAGGCCCGAAGCGGTGGTGGCGTCCCTCCATGGTTTGAGGGAGGCCAGTTGCCCTTGGTCAAGCGCCTGGCGTACCGGAGAGGTTTTACCAACATTTTCCGAAAGATATATGCCGAAGTGAACCTCGACAATCTCGCAGCGTTCGGCGCTGGCGCTGAGGTGACCCCTGAGGCACTGGTTGAAGCGCGCATCTTGAAGAACACACGAACGCCGATCAAGATTCTGGCCCGTGGGGATGTTGACCGTGCACTTGCAGTATCTGCGCACCGCTTCACGGCGGCAGCGAGGGCGAAGATCGAGGGTGCAGGCGGAACGGTTACGGAGTTGAAGGCTTAATGCGTCCGGCTTCCTCCGCCCGTCAACAAACGGGGCGCCCTGCCCTGCTTCAAGCGATGATTGACGCCTTCCGGGTGCCTGATCTACGCTCCAGAATCCTGTTTACGATCATGATTCTGGTCTTGTTCAGGCTCATCGCACATGTCCCCGTTCCTGGTGCGGATCGCGAGGCCTTGGCGGGTTTCTTCAACGACCCTAACAATCAGCTCTTCGGCCTGCTGGATATTTTCAGCGGCGGAGCTTTGCGCAACCTCAGCATCGCAGCGCTGGGCGTGTACCCCTACATCACCGCTTCCATTGTCATGCAGCTCATGGTCCCGGTCATTCCTGGACTGAAGAACCTTTCCCAAGAGGGTGAGTGGGGTCGGCAGCGCGTCAACCAGATCACTCATCTACTAGCCGTGCCGGTGGCTATGGCTCAAGGGTACGGGCAGTTGTTGCTACTCCAACAGTCAGGGGTTTTTGGGGGACTGTCATTTTCAGGGGCTGAGATATTAACGTCGCTTGCCATTATTTTGGGGCTTGCGGCGGGAACTATGTTGCTCGTGTGGATGGGTGAATTGGTTACTGAACGGGGTATCGGCAACGGCATATCGCTCATTATCTTTGCTGGGGTCGTCGCTGGCTTTCCCCAGTTGATCCAACAAGGCTATCTGAGCCGGGGCAACATAACGGGCTTGTTGTTCTTCATTGTTATCGGATTGGGGTTGATCTACCTCATCGTGATGTTCAACGAGGCGGAACGGAGAATTCCTGTCCAATACGGGCGAAGTGTCTTCCAAGGTGGACGCATGTATCGTCAAGGTGGCGCTACCCACTTGCCTATTCGCGTTAATTCCGCAGGCATGATTCCTTTGATTTTCGCTTTCTCAGTCGTTATTCTGCCAGGCACGATCGCAAGCTACTTTGCCCAACCCGGCGACCCTTCGATCATATCGAGGGTATCTCTAGCCGTATTCAATCTTTTCAATTCAACGGGACCCGTTTACTGGGGCGCCATTTTCGTGCTGGTTGTCGCCTTTGCCTTTTTCTATACGATCGTCGTCTTTCAGCAGCAAGACTTAGCCAAGAATCTCCAGCGCAACGGGGGATTCATACCGGGCATACGGCCCGGGAAGCCCACAAGCGACTACCTCAACAGGATCATTCTCAGAGTGACCTGGGGAGGCGCTTTCTTCCTAGGCTTTGTGGCTGTTGCGCCGTATTTAGCAAGTCTCATTACAGATATTAACGCTCTGACGCTGTCCAGCACGGCGCTCCTGATTTTGGTTGGTGTGGCCTTGGATACCATGCGCCAGTTAGAGGCGCAGCTGCTGATGAGAAACTACGAAGGATTCCTAAGGTAGCTCGTGCGAGTAATCTTGTTAGGTCCGCCTGGGGCGGGAAAGGGTACCCAGGCAGGGACTGTCGCTGCCCATTTGGGTGTACCGCATGTAGCTACCGGGGACATCTTCCGCGAGAACGTGGGCCAGGGCACTGAGCTGGGGACCTTGGCCAAGCAATACATGAACCAGGGTCAGTTGGTGCCAGACGATGTCACCATCGCAATGGTACTTGAACGCATGGCCCGACCTGATTGTGCGAGCGGGGTGGTCCTAGACGGCTTTCCACGTACGACAGCTCAGGCGGAAGCCTTAGACGGAGCGCTGGCAACGCAAGACCAAGCAATCGACCGAGCCTTGCTCATTGATGTTTCGGAACAAGAGTTGGTTAAGCGACTGAGTGGGCGAAGGGTGTGTCGGGGCTGCCAAAGGCCGTATAACCTCACTGAGGCGCCTTCTAAGAAGGACGGCATCTGTGACGAATGCGGCGGTGAGTTGGAGCAGAGGGCGGATGATGCCCCTGACAAAGTGAAGGTCCGCATTCAGGTGTACACCGCTCAGACGGCTCCCCTGGTTGGGTATTACGAGAACAAGGGCACGCTACGAAGGGTCAACGGAGAGCAACCGATTGAATTAGTAGCGCGTGAGTTGGTGGCTGCGCTAGTCTAGCGGGCCCCATTTAGGCGCGAGGCTGAGAACGGCGAGGAGCATGATCGAGCGCCTTGGCAGTTGGATCTTCAGCCACTTGGAAAGGGGCAATGAACTAGATTTTGGACTTTCCGACAATATTGAGTACAATAGTAGGCACGTGTCCCCGCCCAAAGCGGAGTTACGCTATTGGCGGGGTATTTTGGCGTCATGAATAATAGCTTCGTATTTACCGCTACCGCGGAACAACAAGACGGTATTACTGTCAAATCGGCTCGTGAGCTTGATGCGATGAGGCGGGCTGGGCGCGTCGTCGCCTGGACTATTGAGGCGCTGATGGGCGCGGTGCGGCCGGGTATAACCACTGAGGCTCTGGATGTCATATCCAGGACTGAAATGGCTCGGCACGGCGCCAAGCCATCATTTCTTGGGTACAGAGGGTTTCCAGCCACGATTTGCACGTCCATCAACGAGGAGATCGTTCACGGGATACCTGGTGACAAGGTGCTCCGTGATGGGGACATCGTGAAGCTGGATTGTGGAGCTATAGTCGACGGGATCCATGCTGACTCAGCGGTAACGGTGGGGGTTGGCAAGATCGCCGAGGAGCAGGAAGAACTTCTCAGGGTTACGCGTCTTAGTTTGGAGGCTGGCATTAAGGCCAGCCGTGGCGGTGCAAGGGTGGGAGACATCGGCATAGCTATCGAGGGTTATGTGGCCACGCAGGGCCAGTATGGCGTGGTGCGAGAATACGTGGGGCATGGCATTGGTCGCAGGCTGCACGAAGAACCTCAGATACCCAATTACGCTGGTTCCAGTCGCGGGGCTTTGCTGAGGCCAGGGATGGCAATAGCCATTGAGCCCATGGTCAACTTGGGTACATGGCGCACGAGGATGCTCGACGACGGTTGGACGGTGTTGACCGCGGACGGGAAGCTTTCCGCCCACTTTGAACACACAATGATTATTACGGACGGCGAGGCAGAGGTAGTGACCCGACGCAAAGACGAAGGAAGTTTCTAGGGTACTAGGAGGTCGATGGCGAAGAAAGAAAGCATTGAGGTTGAAGGGGTAGTGACAATATCGCTGCCCAATGCGTCCTTCCGGGTGGAGTTGGCCAACGGCCATTTGGTTCTGGCCCACGCTTCCGGCAAGATACGCCAACACTTCATTCGCGTTCTGCCAGGCGATCGAGTTCTAGTGGAACTCTCCCCTTATGATCTTACTCGCGGCCGAATTACC
This sequence comes from Chloroflexota bacterium, assembly GCA_003228115.1. GTDB lineage: Bacteria > Chloroflexota > Dehalococcoidia > Lucifugimonadales > SAR202-VII-2 > SAR202-VII-2. Next base: position 7,215 of record QEVV01000007.1, on the reverse strand, counting down.
TACCGGTTCAAGTAGGCGGTTCGTTCACTTATTTAGAGGACAGTAGCTATGAAAGTTCGAAGTTCGGCGAAACAAATATGCGACAAGTGTAAGGTCATCCGTCGAAAGGGTGTAGTGCGGGTTCTGTGCGAGAACCCACGGCACCGCCAGCGGCAAGGATAGGAGAAGACTCATGGCATTGATTGCAGGCGTCAACGTTCCTGACAACAAGCGAGTCGAAATTGCCTTGCGGCGGGTATACGGCATCGGCCCTACCCGTTCAAGTCAAATCGTGACCAAGCTTGGTATCGAGGGCAACCCGAGGATCTCCCAGTTGTCAGATCAGGAATTGGCTCGCATTCGCGAGGTTATCGATAAGGACTATGTCGTTGAGGGGGACCTGCGCCGAGAGGTCAACCTTAACATCCGAAGGCTCATCGACATCGGAACTTACCGTGGGCTGCGTCACCGGCAAAATTTGCCGGTCCGTGGACAGCAGACCCGTACTAATGCACGGACCCGCCGGGGCTCCAAGAAGACGGTTGCTGGACGGCGCCGGACTTTCGCGAAGAAGTAGTACCTACAGGAGATTTATGGCACGCCAGCGCACAAGAACCCGTCGTCGTGAACGAAAGGTAGTCCCTGTTGGGAGGGCTTACGTTCAGTCGACTTTTAACAACTCGCTCATCACGTTGACCGACCCTCAGGGGAACGTTATCTCTTGGAGCAGTTCAGGCACCGTAGGCTTCAAGGGCTCCCGCAAGGGCACGGCTTTTGCTGGCCAACGCGCGGCAGAGGCCGCAGCTCGCAAAGCGATGGAACACGGATTGCATCAGATTGAGGTGTTCGTCAAGGGCGCTGGGGCAGGCCGCGAGGCCGCCATTCGGGCCCTTCAGGCGGCCGGTCTGCATGTGACCGGCATAGTTGACGTCACCCCAATCCCTCACAATGGATGCCGGCCACCTAAGCAGCGCCGGGTTTAAGGAGATCCCACCAGCAATATGGCACATTACACTGGACCAGTTTGTCGATTCTGCAGGCGCGCAGGGGAAAAGCTCTTCCTAAAAGGGGAGCGTTGCTTTTCTTCCAAGTGCGCCATTGAAAAGCGCCGTCGCGCTCCCGGGGAACAGTCTCCCCGCCGCCGTCGGCAGTCCGACCGGGCCGTACAACTTCGCGAGAAGCAGAAGCTGCGTCAGATCTATGGGATCTTGGAGCGCCAGTTCAGCAACTACATGCAAGAGGCACGGCGGAAGCCTGGTGTCACCGGGCAGTTGCTTTTGCAAATGTTGGAGAGCCGCCTGGACAACGTCGTTTTCAGGTTGGGATTCGCTGACTCCCGCAGCCAAGCGAGACAGCTGGTGAATCACGGCCATTTCAAGGTTAACGACAGGAAGACGGACATCCCGTCATACCTAGTCAAAGCAGGCGACTCCATCGCCTGGTATGAGACCAGCACCAAGAGTGAGTACTTCAAGATTCTCAAAGAGGGCAGCCTGAAAAGGACGCCTCCAAGCTGGCTGGGCATAGACACGGAGGCGCTTACCGGGAAGGTCTATTCCGTCCCTGACCCACAAGAAGTTGACACTAGAGTAGATACCAGGCTCATCGTGGAGTACTACTCCCGGTAGTCTTTCCGAGGTCATCCACAACAATAGTACGCGACCAACCGACCGGTTCGTGGGGAGGATTGCAGAAAGCATGGTCACCAATGGGATGCCTCGTCCCGAAGTAATTACGCTTCAAAGTACGGATACCTACGCGAAGTTCACCGTAGAGCCTCTGGAGCGTGGTTTTGCCACCTCCCTGGGCAACCCGTTGCGCCGAATGCTGCTAAGTGGCGTTCCTGGCGCAGCTGTGACATGGATTCGCATAGAGGGCCTTCTTCACGAATATACGGCTATCCCTCATGTCAGGGAAGACGTCCAAGAATTTATCTTGAACGTGAAATCTCTCCGCATCCGGGCCCTCTCTGACCGGCCCGGTACTCTTCAACTTGACGCTGAAGGGCAGACGGAAGTTTTTGCTAGGGACATCATCGTTCCTCCGGATTTTGAGATCGTCAATCCGGACCTCAGGCTTGCCACACTGGACTCTCCAGACGCCAAGCTGTCCGTTCAGTTCAACGTAGAGCATGGCAAGGGCTATCAGCCCGCTGAAGCGGTTGATGGCATGCCGATCGGCATAGTCCCGGTGGACGCCATCTTCAGCCCCGTGCGGAAGGTGAACTACACAGTGGAACACACGCGTGTGGGGCAGTTCACTGACTACGAGCGTCTGGTGGTTGAGGTCTTGACCGATGGGACGATAGGGCCTCTAGAGGCAATGCGGACCGCCGCCGGTGTGATAGGCGACCACTTTGCATTGCTGGTAAATGTAGCCGCGGCTGAAGGCGAAGAAGGCTCGGTAGTAGCTTCTTCAGTCCCTGCCGAGCAGTACAACATGCCAGTTGAGAAACTCAACCTGACTTCCCGTACCGTGAATAGCTTGAAGCGGGCAGGACTAAACAAAGTCGGTGAGATTCTGGAAATGCCCAAGCAGGCGCTTCTGAAGACCCGAAACTTCGGCGCGAAGTCGATGCAAGAGGTGTACAAGGAGCTGGAGGAGCTTGGGCTGGTGGCCCCAGAAGGCGAAGCTGAAGTATCAGCAGAAATTGAACTTGAGGTAGAGGACAGCGGGACGGTGGCAACTGTGACCGAAGACGGGCAGGACGAGCCCTCCGCTGAGGAGAAATCGGAATGATTCATAGAGTAGCGGGACGCCGCTTAGGGCGAACGTCCGCACCTCGCAAAGCACTATTGCGAAACCTCGTGGCCTCACTTATTGAGCACGAACGCATTCGCACCACTGAAGCGAAGGCCAAGGAAGCGCGGCCTTTTGCCGAATCGCTGGTAACGTTGGCGAAGAAAGGAACGTTGCACCATCGGCGTCAAGCTTTATCGAAGCTGCCCCGCAAGAGCATCGTGAAGAAGCTTTTCGACGAACTGGGTCCCCGCTTCGAGACGCGTAACGGTGGTTACACTCGAATTACGAAGATCGGTTTTCGAAAGGGTGACGCTGCTCCGATAGTTCAATTGGAGTTCGTGGAATAGTTCGGCGTGAATGATCAACCCCTCGATGCATCGAGGAGACGGATCGCCCTTAGGATTGAATACGACGGAACTGAATACCTGGGTTCGCAGCTTCAAGGCTCCGACCCCACGATTCAGGGCGAATTAGAACGAGCCCTGGATCAGTTCACTCGCACCTTTACAAGAGTTTATATGGCAGGCCGGACTGACGCCGGGGTTCATGCCTTGGGTCAGGTCGCAGCTTTTGCGACGTCAGCGCCCTACCCGTCCGAAACCTTTGTGCAGGCTCTCAATGCCCGCCTGCCAGTCGATATCAGGGTTCGCGCTGCCTATCAAATGGCTATCGACTTCGATCCCAGGCGCGACGCCCGGTCTAGGACGTACTGCTACGCCATCCTTAACAGGGGTGAACCGTCGTCGCTGTTGCGCCGCTTCACGCATCACGTGACAAAGGATTTGTCCGTGAGGGCCATGGATGCGGCGGCTAGGGAGCTTGAGGGCCAGTTGGATGTTGCTTCATTCAGCGGTCCCTTGGATGTGGGCAGAACCTCGATTAGGACGGTTCATCGTTGCAGAGTGGTGCGCAGAGGGGATTTGGTCCTCCTGCTGATCGAGGCCACGGCCTTTCTCCAAGGACAGGTGCGACGAACGGTGGGAACCTTAGTCAAGGTGGGAATCGGAAGGCTCAGCATTGAGGACTTCCGCCGAATAAAGGATGCAGCAACGGCGGGTTTGGCGGGGCCGTCGCTGCCAGCCCAAGGCCTATGCTTAATGGCAGTTGATTATCAAGATCTGCCAACGGTTGCGATGGAGGGGTGGCCTCCAGGTAGCCTGGCATTTCCGAAATCGGATGAGAAAGAATCGGATACCTAAGCATCAAACGAAGGGCGGCAGCAGTGAAGGAACATTCGCTGCAGGCACGCGAAGGTACAAGGAAATAGTTCTATGGTTCAGAAGACGTACAGTCCAAAACCCTCAGATATATCAAGCACCTGGCATGTCTTTGACGCCGAGGGGCAGGTGCTTGGCCGCCTGGCAACTAGCATTGCCGGGATCCTGCAGGGTAAGCACAAGGCTGGCTATGCTCGGCACATGCTCACAGGCGACTACATCATCATTGTCAACGCCGAGAAGGTGGCCACGAGCGGCCGAAAGCGTGAGCAAAAGATTTACTACCACCACACCGGGTACATGGGGCATCTCAAGGAAATTCCCCTTTGGAAGATGCTGGAAGATCACCCTGAGCGGGTGATCCAAAAGGCGGTCAAGGGTATGCTCCCGAAAAACTCCCTTGGCGACCTGATGCTCAGTAGACTGAAGATTTACGTGGGGCCTGAACACCCGCACCAGGCACAGGTGTTGGGTGGCGAACGGGCCAACCTGCGCACGCCCCAGCGCCCCCTGGCTGTACGCAGAAAGAAGCACGCCAGCAGGGTAAAGCCTCCCGTTGAGGAAGCGGTAGTTGCAGCCGCTGCAGAGCTTGAAGAGAGCGGCGCAGTGGAGGAAGTTGCACCCGTTGAAGTGCAAGCTGTAGATGAAGCTCAGGAGGCAGTGAGCTCGGAAGAGACTGCGGCCGAGGTTGAAGACCAGCCTGTTGCTATGGCCGAAGAGCAACCTGTTGCTGAGGCCCCGGAGGAACCAGCCGCCGAGCAGGCAGAGCCTGAGGTTGAGCAAGAGAATGAAGCGCCTACTGACGAACCGGTAGACGCAGAAGCCACCGAGGAGACTGAAGAGGAAAAGGCCTAAAATGACAACTGATACCACCGCCCATTACCACTACGGCACCGGCCGCCGGAAGAACGCCATAGCCCAAGTGCGGCTCTATCCTGGTGACGGAAGCTTTGTCATCAACAATAGGCCCTTCGATGACTACTTTCCCCTTGAGGTCTGGCGCAGTGAGATTGCTGCCTCCCTTAGGGTTACCGGAACTCAGGGCCAGTACAATGTTGTGGCCAAGGTTCACGGTGGTGGCATTCACGGCCAAGCCGGCGCAACGAGCCTAGGCATCGCTAGGGCGCTGGTACGGGCGGACGAAGAGCAATACAAATCTTTGCTACGTAAGAACGGACTCCTGACTCGGGACTCCCGAATCAAGGAAAGCAAGAAGTACGGGCTGAAGCGGGCTCGAAGGGCTCAGCAGTACACCAAGCGCTAGAGCCTCACCACCTGCACGTTTAAACGAGGGGCTGCCGTATGGCAGTCCCTCGTTTCTTTATAGGGGCCGTAGCTGACGAAGATATTCCCACAAGGAGCATGCTACAGAACAGAGGGAGGAAGAATTCTATGCCATGCCCCTGTTGCTCAAGTTGGCTGTGGAAGACGTCAACAGTGTAGGCAGCATGGCAACAAGGGGCGCTCGGCTTCCGTTCGCTTCACCTATTGCCCGGGCCGAGAAACTGACAGGTCATGAACCACCTGCGGCCGCGCCGGCATTAGGACCTCATGTTGGTGGGGGCGGGCTCAGGCGAAACAGGCGAGGTTAGAGGGCTTGGTGTAATTATCTGCTTGAATGTGGAAAACGGAGTGGAGGTCATTTGCAGGGTGAGTGCGCCGTACAGGCGTGCCGGTGGAGGGCCCCGAATCAACTCTACCTGGAATTGCCATTGGAGTGAGGGTGACGGACCCCAACGGGTTTGTGCTAGCCTTTTCCTGGGTCAACGACCCTACCCTGCTTTTCGACAAGGTCGTGCAGCCGGGTGGCTAGGGTGCACTGGTCGTATGCCTTAGTAAGGGCCCTAGGCCCCTGCGCCAAGGTAGAGAATCGTGTCAGGCTTGAAGACGGCCCAGGCAAACCACAAAGGGTTGTGATGCACCACCGCCTCCAGCTTCTCGCCTTTCAATGGCCCTTCGATGCTTTTCCCTAGCAACGTCCATGTGCTCCCCGTTTCATTGTCAATGAATAGGTCGCCCTCCGCCCTGAAGGTCAGGGCTCGTCCGCCCGCCTCTGCCTGGTAAACGCCCGTCGAGCCTACGTCCTTCCCGCCGGCGACGGTGCTTGCATCCAGGGCGGAAGCCGTTCCCTTTTTGAAGAAGACCACGATGTCCTGGCCAGACAGGTCAAAATGGACTACGGGCTCCATTTCTAGCACCGAGAACGGGAACGCCACGTCTACGTCACCAGACGACACCGTAGCGACCCTTTCGGTTGCCCGCAGGCGCTCGTCCACGTCTCCACTAAAGAGGAATGGGTCTGAAGAGTCATACAGGATGTAGGGCTGCCGACCGTAGGCCCGCTGGAATCCCGTCTCTCTGGAAAGCACCTGTCCATCAGGATGAGCTTCCATGAAGTCCTTCCAGGAGACCAGGGGTGCCGGGATGAAGTCCAGCTTGGTACCGGTGAGCTCTCCGATGATGGCCTCTCCGGTGATCTGTTGCCACCAGGACTCTGTTTGCCGGTCATACATCACAAGATCGCTATTGCGGAGGTTGCCGGTTGTGCCGAAATCCAACACTCTTCCGTCCTCAAGAGTTGTATCGAAGACGATGGCTGTGTTGCAAAGGGGACAGTAGCTCACCGAAACCGGCTTGCCGCCCACAATGTCGTTCACCAGTTCGTGCCAAATGAGGATTTGGATAGGATAGGCCCTGACATCGCCTTCAATGTCCAGGAGCAACACCGCTTCTTGATCTTGCAGCCATTGGTCCCCCTCAGCAACTGACTGGTACTTGGGCTCGTCGATTGCGGGTATCCCGTCCCTGGGCTGCCCACCCCAAGAAACCTCTTGAAATGGCACGCTGTGGATGTTGAAGTCTGTCGTGAATCCAAAGATCCTGAAAAACAGGCCTGCTTCTTCTCTATCTCCCGTTATGGGTGTTGGCGGCGGGGGGGTGACAGTGGGGGTGTTTGCGGGCAATGGCGAGGAAGCGGGGACAGTTGGGGTGCTCGTGGGCAATGACGTGGGAGCGTTCGTTGCTTGTGCTGTAGGCTGTGGGTTTTCGGTGTCGCCGAGAGTGGGAGCTGCAGCCGGAATCGGAGTGTCTGTTGCTTTAGGCTGCGAATCGGAGGTCGCAGACGTGCCGCAAGCGGCGCCGAAAGAGGTGGTGGCAGACACGCCGCCTCACCGAGATGCGCAGGCCCGAGGGCACGGGCCTGCGGCAGATCGGCTCCAGGAGGGGCCTCCAGCCCGGCTGGCTGTAGCAGCCAGTCTGGCTCCCGCTGCAGAAGCAG
>QEVV01000006.1 GCA_003228115.1 Chloroflexota bacterium | reverse complement strand
TGGTGGGGAAGCCGGGACTTGAACCCGGACGCCTTTCGGCACATGATCCTAAATCATGCTCGTCTGCCAATTCCGACACTTCCCCAAGGGGTTCCATTGTCGCCGCTAAGAGAACGGAGGGCAACTGCCGGTGGGCAAGTCAGAGATGAGCCGCCAACCTCACGAGACTTCAAAGTAAGCCGCTGCTTGTTGCATGCCCTTCTCGGCCGCCTTCAGCAAGTTCTCAAACATGTACTTCTGGTAGGCCAGATCCGTCATAGCCCGCTTGCTGCCTATTCCAACTCCCTCGCCCAAATCGGCCCCCAGTTCGTGGTACAGCTGCATAGCCCTTCTTGATCCTTCTATGGCATCTTGGCAGGCGGCATCAAGCTTGCCCCAGGCTTTCCTAGCCCTCTTCGACTTCGGCCTAGGGATGCTACGGAAGTCCAGCACCACGGGGACCATCTCTGGAATCACCTCTCGGATAGTTTTGACCTGTTCGTCCGGGGTGCCCGACTCCACGGCATCCCACAGTCTTTTGGTGTACGGCCTCAGAACCACGAACAACGGAATCACGGCCTCGAACCAGTGGTCGTCGTCGGACGTTTCTTTCGAACTAAAAAATCTCATAATTTGATGCTGAATCCTGGGACCAATAGGGTGCACCCATGTTACCCAGGGGTTCCTACCTGCGGCAAGGCATTCCATTGCAGAGGACCTTTCCTCTCGATACCATCCGAGTTGGTACCTGCTGTAATTGGTGAGGTGAACTTTGAACTGGCTTGTTACCCCTGGCGTGCGCCTATCCGATCGTGATCTGGACTTCGTTGTGGAACAAGTCGCTGTAGACGTGGAGGACAGAGCGGGCCTGAGACGGCTTATCCAGGAGGATGAGGAGTTTCGCAAGGGCTTCGTTGGCGATCCTAGGGTTTTCGACCGGCTCATGAGCGACGACGAGGCTTTCATCTCGGTCTCCCCTGCTCTTTACTTCGAGGTCCTCTTACGAAGGGCGCTCACCGAATTGGGGGGAACAACGCACACTGTCGAGCGAATGGGAAGCCAGAGCGTTCCCGTGTTTGACGCCGCCAGCGTTGTCGACCTGCTTGCCCAGCCGGGGGTCTTGTACTATCTGGCTGACATGCTGGGCTCATTCACAAGGGTTCGCACGAGCGTGACCCGAGTGCGTGTGCGACGAGGCCTATGGCGCAAAGTCCGTTACAGCGATTTGGACGTTAGCAGCCTCATCCAATACGCATCAACGCTTGATGAGCAACACCGCTTTCCAATCTACAAGCGCATTGGGGATGTTTGCCTGTTCATACTCGGCGTCTTCCCTGAGCATGCCCCTTCCGACCGGCCGCACCCTCTTTCTGGCGCAAGTCTACAAGCCACAGGCAGCAGAATGCGCCGGGGTGCTGAGGAGTACGAGGAGGATGGACGCCGCTTCTATCTGATGGCGGCGGGTCACGCTACGGCCAAAGAGATGGGCATATCGGTGGTGCTGCAGACGCTGCATGATGACTTCGGCGTGGCAAGAAAGCCGCTCACCTTCCTTGGCGAACACTACCTAAGGGGCATCAGACGCAGAATGTTTGGTTCAGAAGCTGCTGAGTAGCGGAAGCACACCCAGAAACTAGGGAACTTATAGAGTCTACCTTCAACTTTGCCGGCGACTAGAGAAAGCCAGCCATCGCCTAGCGGATCCCGCCTTGCTCGCCAATAGATTCATGGGCCTACGGCTTCAACCTGGCATGTGGACCCGGACTGAACGCAAGAGGCCCCCGGCAAAAGCGCCGGGGGCCTCTTTATGTCTTAGGAAGACAACCGAAACCGAACCTACATTACGTTCATGCCTGCGTCCACGTTGATGGTTTGTCCGTGAATGTGGGCGGCATCATCGCTAGCTAGGAAGAGGGCTACGCTCGCCTGCTCCTCTGGCAAACCAGGCCGACCCCCAATGACGTTGCGGGTCGAACGGTCTTCCATTGCAATCGTCCCGCCAACCTGAGAACCGGTGATGCCTGGGGCGATGGCGTTGGCGCGAATACCGTGCGGTCCCAACTGCACCGCCAAGTCCATGGTCAAAGTGACAATAGCGCCCTTTGCCATGTCATAGGCAACGCGTGACGTGCTGCCCCGGAAGGCGGACCCGGATGAAAAGTTTACGATAGCCCCGCCGGTCCCTTGCTTCACCATCTGCTCAGCTACGTATTTGCAGGTGTAGTAGCTCCCGTGCATGGTCACGTCTACGATCCGCAGGTACTCTTCATCAGGCAGCTCTAGCATGGGAAGCCGGTCGGAAATGGCGGCGCAGTTGGTCAGGATGTCTATCTTTCCAAGGCGGCCCACAACCGTACTAACCATGTTCTTGACGGAATTTACGTCTTGAACCGGGCCGATGACGTAGGTGCATTCCCCGCCCTGAGCCTCAACTTCCTCAGCTACTCCAGCGGCCCGTCCCTCATCCATGTCGAAGATCGCGATCTTGGCGCCTTCTTTGGCAAACAACAGTGAGATAGCCCTGCCAATATTTCGCCCACCGCCAACAACGACGGCGACCTTACCATCTAGTTTTCCCATGATCCCCCCCTCCTGAATTCTAATATTACGAGCCGCTGATGGGCTGAGGCCCCCCGCGGCGTGCGGCGTGATTGTATCGTCACGGTGGTACCCATGCAATACGAGGAGCCTCTTCCTGGGCGGAGGTCCCTGTGACGGACGTGAGGCCGGGCTGCGGCCCACCCACGGCCGGTACCCTGCAGCAGTCTGAACGTGACATGGGAGGCGCTACCGGCGACAATGAGCGCCGTTCATATTGAGAGGGAGGTCAAGATGCCAGAGAGGCGTCCGCGGTTGGAAGGCAAAGTTGCCATCGTGACTGGAGCTGGCTCCAGCGGCCCCGGCATTGGCAACGGGAAGGCCATTTCGGTGCTGTTGGCGAGAGAAGGGGCGAAGGTTCTGCTCGTCGATGCCGTTGGGGAGCGAGCAGAGGAAACAGGGGCAACGATCCTGGAAGAAGGCGGAGAAGCCTCAGTCTTCCAGGCAAACGTCACTGTCGATGCACAGTGTAACGGCCTTGTTAGTGCCGCGGTGGAACGCTATGGCCGCCTGGACATTTTGGTCAACAACGTAGGCATTTCAAAACGAGGCACGATCTTAGAGGTCACCGAGGAGGAATGGGACCAGGTCATGGCGGTCAACGTGAAGAGCATGATGTTGACCAGTCGCCACGCCATACCTCAGATGGAGCGGACAGGCGGAGGCTCCATCATTAATATTGCCTCAACGGCTGGCCTGCGAGCCCACCACAGCACTCCGTACACGGCCTCAAAAGCGGCCGTGGTTGGGCTGACATTCTCCATGGCCGCCGACCACGGGCGGGCCAACATCAGGGTCAACTGCATCGCTCCAGGCCTGGTCTACACACCGATGGTGGCCCCCCGGATGGATGACGGCCTGCGCGAGAAGCGCCGGGATGCCTCTCCTCTGGGCACCGAGGGTACCGGCTGGGACATTGGATACGCGGCCGTCTACCTCGCCAGTGACGAGGCCCGCTGGGTTACAGGTGTAGTGCTTCCCGTGGACGCGGGCCTGACGGTGACCACGCCTATAACCAACGAGCCGGCAGGCCAGCAGCAATGGACTCGATGAGACCCTGCTAGGCGCCTGGCGCTCGGTAGGAGGCCTGCTTCTGGACAGCAGCGTCCATTTCCTCAGGCGTGATCAGGACTGTCGTCTGCACCTCTGCACCACCACCAGCGCCAGAGGTCAGCGCAGCAGCGATGGTGCTGGCGGCATCAGGCATGTCAGCAATAATGACGACGTCATTTGCGCCGAAGGCGAAGTAGAACGCTTCAACCTTTCCACCTAGTGACTCCACCAAGTGGGTAACCGCCGCCCTCCTCTGGGTGCCGCCCTCCTTTATGAGACCCTGAACGCCGCTGAGGGTGTAGTTAGCCTGGATTAGGTACTTGGGCATCTTGCTCCTCCTTGCAAATCAGTTCACGCGGAGTTGGAACGTAGGGTTGCTCACCGCCGATGTCAAGAGCAATGGGGAAGCTAGGGTACCCGTTCTTGGTGTAACATGACGCCCATGCCTGCCCCCGCCCAACCGGTCATCCCGTCAAACCCAGGAAACTCAGGCCGATGACCCAGGCGGGATCACCACCTATAACGCCTCCCTCCGGAGCTACCCAGGAGTCGGACGGCACAGGCGACGGTTTCACCCATCTGGGGAATGGTCACCTGTTGCTGGCCTACATAGCAGGCACCTTCAGCTTCAGCTTCTCCCTTATTGTCACCTTCATGCTGCCGCTTCGGGCTCGAGAGCTGGACACTCCTTTGGCCCTGATCGGTTTCCTCATTGGAGCTGGGTCACTTGTTGCAGCGGTGACCAGCATTCCATCGGGAGCACTGACCCAAAAGATAGGCCCTCAGCGCGTCTTTGTGCTTGGCACTGTCCTATGCACCGGGCTCTCTGTCGCCATGGGCTTCACAACGAGCTATTTTGTTCTCCTCATCGTTCAGTTGGCCCTTGGTGCAGCGCGCACGGCCTCCTGGGTTGCCATCCAGACTTACATTACCAATGTCGGGCACCCTTCCCAGCGTGTGACGATAACCGGGCGCTTTAGCTTCGCCACCAATGTGGGCACAATGATTGCGCCTCTCCTCATTGGCCCGGCGGCCCAAATCCTTGGCTACAGCCATGCCTTCTTCTTCATAGCAGGCGTTGCGCTCTTTTTCGTCGGCATTGGGCTTGCCTTAAAGCCCATCACCCTTGCCCGAGCTGCACCCAACTCAGAGCAAAGCTCGTCAGCGGGCTTCTCGGCCGCCTACTACCAGATGCTCACTCGAGGCATCCAGATCGCGGTCATCTTGACCTTCGTCCGAGTCTGGTACCAAACCACCTGGAGCGCCTTCTTTCCGCTCTTTCTCGTGGAAGGGGGAATGTCTGAGTTCTTCGCAGGCACCGTGATTTCCAGCACATCTCTTGTTGCCACTGGGGTCGCACTAACGGCTGGCAGGGCAGCCAAACTTGGCAGCAGGCCCGCGGTAGCAGGGGCTTCTCTGGCTATAGGGGCCTTAGCCTTGGTAGTTTCCCCGCATCTCACCGCCATTCCGCAGGTCTACCTCATCTCACTGCTCTACGGCGTTGGAGTAGGCATCAGTTTGCCGCTTCTCCTGGCGATGTTTAGCGAAGAGGCTCCGCCGGGAGGGCGCGGCGTTGCAATGGGCGTGCGCACAAGCGGCAACCAAGTTGCCGCCTTGGTTGCACCGTCCCTAAGTGGAGTCGTTATCGCAGCGGTTGGGATAAGTCTGGGGTTCTTGGCCAGCGGTGGCGTTGCTTGGGTCTTGATAGGTGCTGCCATCGTGTTACACCAACGCAGGGTGCGGGGGCAGCGGGCGGGTCCGACTGAGCCAGGGTCAGTCTAGCGCTCTATCTCCTGCCAAGGCGTCGAAGCGTTCCTGTGACATACCCAGCAGTTGCCGAAGTACGTACTCTGTATGCTCTCCCAGCAGTGGGGCCCGGCGGTAATCCGGCCGGGTCTCCGACAGTCGGAAGCAATTGGCCTCCGTCGAGTAGTTTCCCATCTCTGGGTGGGCAATGATCGCGAAGTGGTCTCGCTCCCGAAGTTGGGGGTCAGCGAACAAGTCCTCGCAGGTCTCCACGACACCAGCGGGGATGCCCTCGTTCTGGCAGAGGGCCATAACCTCCTGCGCTTTGCGCCTCACCGTCCATGCCCCCACGATCTGATCCAAGGCATCTTCGTTGGATTTCCTTGCTCTCAAGGAAGCAAACCGTTGGTCTCCGATGAGGTCAGCCTGCCCCATAAGCGCAGCAAGGCTGGCCCACTGCTCATCGGTGGCGCAGGCTATGGCGCACCAACGCTCATTCCCGGCGCAGGGGTATGCGCCGTGCGGGGCCATGGCTGGGTCGCGATTTCCGTCACGGCCCCCTACCCTGCCGTTGACCGTGTAGTCCAGGATCGCTGGGGCCAGGAACTGGAGTGATGCCTCGAGCTGCGATAGATCGAGATGCTGACCCTGACCGGTCTCGCGCCTTTGGTCCAGGGCTCCGATTATTGCGGCGACGGCGAGGTGCGGAATGACGAAGTCGGTGTAAGCGCCGTAGGGGCTGACGGGGATGCGATCGGGCCAGCCGGTGAAATGGGTGTGGCCCGAAATGGCGGTCAGCACTGGCCCGAAGCCTGGCTGCGAGGCATAGGGCCCACCGCGGCCCATCATGGAGGCGCTGAACATCACCACACCGGGGTTCGCCTTCGCCACTTCCTCATACCCAAGGCCCCACTTCTCCAAAGTGCCTGGCGTGAAGTTTTCTGCCACGACGTCAGCCCAGCCAGTCGCTAGTTCGAAGGCTACCTGCCGGGCGTCAGGATGAGCCATGTTGAGGGTGAGGCCAAGCTTGCCACCGTTGTAGTTGACCCAATAGCCGCTGCGATTGACGCCAGCCCGGCCATCGGCGAAGGGCAATCCGCTTCGGATCACATCCGGCCTGTTTTGCGATTCCACTCGAACAACCGTCGCTCCGAAGTCGCTGAAGTAGCGCGTGGTCATGGGGCCAACGGCAACCCAACAGAAGTCCAAAACGTTGATCCCTTCAAAAATGCCAGTCATTTCTAGATCACCCCGCCATGCCGAAGGCCTTTCAAGTCCTCCAGCGTTAGCCCCAGAGCGACATAGACCTCGTCATTATGTTCCCCTATGCGAGGCGCTCTACGAGCCGTGGCTAAGGGCCCAGCACTGGAGCGAATCCAAGGGCCAGGTACTTTCATGGCGCTGCCGTCAGGAGCCTCCATCTCACGAAAGAAGCCCCGGGCAACCAATTGAGGGTATTCGAGGACATCAGCAGGGTCGTTGACGGGGTAGAGCAGTATCCGGCGCTCAAGAGCGCCCTCCGCCAGATAGCGCTTGGTGCGAGCGAGGAAAAATCGGCCTAATCCCTGATGCATGGCCTCGAGGATATCGTCAGGCATTTGACCGAACCCGAATTCGCCAAAGTCCGTGCCACTCAGTAACGGCTCGCCGAACCCTTCTTCCTCCATCCAGTGACAAAGAGCCTTCATTGTCCCGCCACCGGTCTTTCCGCCAGGCTGAAGAAAGTTGACATAGCCGTCGGCGCATTCCCAGTTGACGCGCATTTTCCTGCCGCCGCCGACGGCTCGGAAGGGGCCGCTACGCTCAAGCACCGTCCCTTCCATAAACCAGAACTGAGGTGCATGCGCCAACGTTCGGGCCATGGCCTGTTGGCAGGACACATCCACATGTTGGCCTCTGCCCGTGAGCGTTCGTTGATGGAGGGCAATCATTGCGCCCGCGGCTGCCGCTGCGCCGCCCAGCGACCAAAACTGAGGAATACTGACCCTCACCGGTGGCCTGTCTGCGTCGCCGGTGAGATACATGAAGCCACCCAACGCATTGCCGGTAAGGTCCGTGGCGACGTAGTCGCGATATGGACCATCCTGGCCGAACGGCGTGATGGATACATAAATCAAGTGAGGGTTCACGATACGGAGGTCTTCATAGCCCAAGCCAAGGCTATCAAGAAAGCCAGGACGAAAGGACTCGACAAGAAAGTCTGCTGATCTAGCCAGCCTTAGAAGGAGATCCCGCCCTGCCGCCTGTTCGATATCCAGCGTAACGCCGCGCCTGCTGGTGGCGTAGGCCTGCCAGAAAAGGCTGTTCTCGGGACCGGGATCATCGTTGAAGAAGGGGCCGAAGCGCCTGGCAGGATCACCCGAAGGAGGCTCCACCTTGACGACATCAGCGCCCAAGTCTCCCAAGACGCGGCCACAGAAAATGCCGCGGTCGTCAGCCAGATCAATGACGCGGTAGCGCGACAGCACGCTTCACCTGTGGGGGTATGAGGCTTTGGAGCGTGGTCAGTAGGTAACTCTGCGTTTCGGCTTCAGCACCAGACCCCAGACAAAGGCCCCAGCGAAAGTAGCGAGGCCGATAAAGGCGATGATCAACGACTGGGTCTTGATACCAGACAGGAAACTCCTGACGGTGGTTTTGGCGACCTCCTCACCCTTGTCCAAGAGTGTTAGCAGATAGCCGCTAGTGTCCACTCTCACGTCCTCAACGATCTGCTCTATCGCTGGCTCGGCCATAGAGGTATAGACCGGACCAGTGGCAATGAACAGAAAGAGGCTGGCGATGAACAGAGGCAAGGCGGCCCACGCCAAACGGCTCCACCATTGGCGCCCGCCCAGGAAGCCAATACCCACCAGCAGCACTAGCCAGACGCCGTAAATGACGAACTTTAGATCGTCGAAGGTCTTGAACGAGGACCTGGCGGTATCAAGACCGTCCAGGGCCTCAGGATCTTCGTTACCTATGTCCTCCCTGAAATCTGCACTGGTGTATGTGAAGCCGTCCCTAAGTATTTCGCGGGCATCCTGGAGCTGTAGGAACTGGTCGTCGCTCAGCTGATCACGGAGAAAGTCTTCGTCAATGACGAATCCATTAATGACAGTATCCCGAAAAGTTTCGAAGGTCTCTGCATCCTCCGGAGAGAAGAACGCTAGGAGATCATCTTGCGTGAAGGTGTAGACGTCTGGAAGCTGCTCCCCAATGAAGTCCCGCACCATGGCATCTATATCGATCCCGAAGGTAAGGGCGATAGTGTCCAGTGAAACTCCATCCCGAAGAATGGTCAGATTGAACTCGGACACAGCTTCTAGGGACTCCCATGTAACGCCCAGGCCGCCTGGAATCCCAAGAAACCCGGTCACTTCACTGAGTTCGAAGGTTGGTATCTGACAAGTTGGCAGGGAGCCCCCTTGCAGTTGCTGAGCGATGTTAACAGCCTGGTCAAGCGAGCACTCCGGGTATCCGGCGAAGACCTCGGTCATCTTGCGGTCCGCCAAGTCCCTGAGCGCCTGCAGGGCTAGCTCGATTCGGTCGGCAAGGGGCACGGTTACCACGAAGGAATTCGACTCGCCCGTCAAGTAGGCAACGAACTCCTCCAGTGCCCCTTCTACCTGTTCCTGCAGCCATTCAGGGGGAACAACCACATGGATGGCGTCTATCACTTCTTGAGCCTCAATGGAGATGTCGATGGGGAGGAAGGTCAAGTCACCAAGATTCTCTTCAACGACGTCCCGAGTCACTTCTGCCACCATGCCATCATAGGCGTCGATTCTGACCAGAAGTTCCTTGATGACAGGTGAGCCTGCTCTCACTCGGTCAGCCAAGGGAATGACAATGTTGAGGTCCGTAGATTCGTATGTAAGATAAGCAATGGCTTCGTCTAACGCACCCTCTAGCCGCCCCTGCAGCCAATCCGGGGGAACTATTTGCAGAACGGCCCATACCAGGTCTTCACCCTGCAAGGTAAGCCCAAGGGGCAAGTCGTCAAAATCCTGCAACGCCTGCCCTACCTCGTCTTCAAACTGCTGGCTAGAGATAATTTCATAGGCCCCAGAGTTCCCAGCAAGCTGCTTGATAGCCTCCGCAGCCCCCTTCACCCTGTCCTTCACCGGAATGTTGATGGCGAACTCATCAGTGTGTCCGGTGGCGTAGGGCAAGCCTTGGCTGACGACTTCCTCCACGTTGGTCTGGATCCACTCCGGCGGAAGTATCTGCCGAGCCGTGGATACCGCGTCTGCAGGGTTTAACTGAATGCCCAAAGGCAGAGCGTCAAGCTTCTCTATCTCCTCTTCTACCGCCAACGGTGCAAGGTCGTCGTAGAGGAAGGTGAAGAAGTCGGCCTGTCGAAGCTGCTCGTTGATGTAGTCGGGGGAAAGCAAGGTCGCATTGACCCGCAACAGCAACATGGTGCCCACGAACAAACCGATGAATACGATGGAGATGAAGACGGCAAAGAAACGTCTTGCCCAAATCATTGGTAATCACAGGTGATCAAGTGGAGATGGTCAGCGTCAGCCTGGTCACAAGCTCAAAGCGACGGTTAGATTCAAGTTAGCCCACACACTTGAGGCTGTCAAACCACTGTCACGGCATCGGCAATGTACCCCTGCTAGCCTCCAGGTCGCAGGTCCTGAGGCCTCAAGGAAAGGCCAAGCCATCGTCTTATCGCGCT
Source organism: Chloroflexota bacterium (assembly GCA_003228115.1). Lineage (GTDB taxonomy): Bacteria > Chloroflexota > Dehalococcoidia > Lucifugimonadales > SAR202-VII-2 > SAR202-VII-2. The sequence continues at coordinate 123,289 of QEVV01000006.1, read as the reverse complement.
GCCGATAAGACGATGGTTCCGATCCAGCCCGCTGGAATCCTTGCTGGCTGAAGCCAGGGCTACTCCAGGCTCCAGCGCGATAGCCAACGGTCTTTCGAATTCTGAGGCTCTTGCTCACAGGCCAAAGCCGCCCCAGCTGGTTTCCGTTAATATGGGCTCATAATCCTTGTATCTTTGGAGAAGCGAATGATCCCAGACAAAGCCCAGACCTTTTTGGAAAACAACCACAGCGGCATCCTCTCTACCTATAAGAAAAACGGTGCGGCTCAGATGAGTCTCGTTACCGTTGGGCTATACGAGGACGGTGTCGCTTTCACCACCACCGGCAGCCGGGCCAAACATGTCAACATGGAACGGGACCCACGGTGCACCCTCATGGTCTCCATGCAGACTTGGAGGGGTTACGTTGTCTTAGAGGGCCAGCCGAAGATCTACTCTCCCAAGAACACCGAGGCCGATGATCTACGCCTGAGGCTTCGGGAGGTCTACAAGAGCGTTCGTGGTGGACAGGAGCATCCCAACTGGGACGAGTACGATCAGGCCATGCGCGACGAGAACCGGTCGGTCATCGTGGTGGTTCCAGAGAAGGTCTACGGCCACCGCTCGGTGATGGGCTAGGCTGCTCGACAACAAGCCAGGGCTCTTGGACGCCTTGTGCTCAGGTACTGGTTCAGCGCGAGGCGCCCCCAAAGCGCTTCCCTGAGAGAGTTAGCTGGATTACATTGAAATGATTGTGGTTGCCTGACGACTGACGTAGTAGGGGCGTTCAATTGAACGCCCCTACTACGTCTGCCACCGACGACTTTCGGGGTTGGCTGGCAGCCTTGCCCGTATGCTATACAAAATGCAAATAGGCTAGGGCCCCTCGTCGCTCAGCCCTTTGTTTCTTCCCTAGAGGCTTCGGCTAACGCTTTGAGCACCTTCTCGGCTGTGATTGGCAGGTCCAGGATTGGCCTGCCAATCGCGTCTGCGACTGCGTTGGCGATGGCTGCGGCGACTGGAGCCAATGGCCCTTCCCCAATCTCCTTCAGGTTATAGGGTCCAAGCCCGCTCTCCGACCGAAGCAAGACGGTCTGCAGCTCCGGAAGGTCCTGGATATTAGGTAGCTTGAACTCCCCTAGGTTAGCAGTAACGACCCGACCGTCCTCTACCTGCAGGTCCTCCATCAATGCATAGCCAATCCCTGTTAGCACCCCCCCTTCGATCTGGCTCTGGTGGCCAACAGGGTTAACGATGTTGCCAACGTCATGAGCAGTGGTGAACCGCATTAGGGTTACATGGCCAGTCTCCGGGTCGACTGAGACCTCGGCCACCTGGGCAGCGAACCCCGTGACTGGTGACTGGGTCATATCTTTGTTCCCTACGTGCGTGGTGACGGGGGAGCCAGACCTGGCCAGCAGCTGAGGCCAAGGGTATCGCTCGCCGGTGTCGTTGCGGACGAGATCGTGGCCTTCCATGTCGATACTTTCGTGGGGCCAGTGCAACAACTCCGAAGCTATGGCGGCTAGCTTTTCCTTGGCTTCCACAGCTGCCTTGTACGTGGCGACCCCAGCAACGCGGATGCTCCGGCTGCCTCCCACGCCTGAGTCGAATGGGGCCCCGTCACTGTTCCATACGTTCACCCTGATGTCCCCGGGGGCCACATTCAATGTCTCGGCAGCGATCTGCTGGAGCGCGGTGTAGGTGCCGGTTCCCGGATCAAAGACAGAAGTGCTGACTACGATGCCACCTTCGGCGTCCAAAGTGACTCCGGCATAGGACTCTCCTTCTCCGGGGTCTTTCTGGTTTACTGCCAAGCCCCTGCCAACGTAGGGTGGCCTAGGCTGGCCGTAGCCCGCAGCATCGACGGCAGCTTGCAACGTCTCTTTGCCTCGGGTCTCTGTATAGGCCTCCCCTCCTGGAAAGGGATCGCCGTCGCCCATGAGATTCTTCATCCGAAGGGCTAGCGGGTCCATCGAGAGTTCCTTGGCGATTGCGTCAACCTGCGACTCCACCCCAAAGATCACCTGGACCATCCCTGGCAACCGCATAAAGCCACAGGGCACAGTGTTGGTGTAAACCTGATGCGCCTCAATGGCGACATTCGGAATCCGGTACGCCCCTGCCGCTGAGGAAGCTCCAGGTAGGTCGGCATCCGGGACAGGCTTGAAACCTCCGTAGCCCCCGCTGTTGTAGAGGACTCGGACCTGATGGGCCACAAGCGTGCCATCGCGCCTTGCTCCCGTCTTCATGTGCACAGTCGCCGCGTGGCGGGGATTGGCCGCGGTCAGCTCCTCCGTGTAGTCCATGACAGCCTTGATGGGCCGCCCGGTGCGCTTCGCAAAGAAATAGCACAACGGAATGTCCATTGGAGATCCCTTAGCCCCGAAGTCTCCACCGATTGCGATGGGATGAAACAAGAACGCGTCCTCGGGCAGATCAAGGGCCTGGGATAGATTGCGCCGCGTCCTGTACGGGGCCTTATTCGGTGCCCAGATGTTGACCCTGCCCTCGTCGTCAATCCACACAACGCACGAGTGCGGCTCCAGGTAGCCTTGATGCACGCGTTGGGTCCGGTAGGTCCGTTCCACAACAACATCCGCCTGAGCAAATCCAGTCTCCACGTTGCCCGTATCCCAACGCTTGGTTATGTAGGCATTGGAGACGGTCTCAAGTTGTTTGGGGAGACCTTCATAAGCGTTGACGTTGGGGTGAAGAATGGGCGCCCCTTCGGCAACTGCATCCTCAACATCAAATACAGCCGGAAGCTCTTCGTACTCAACTTCTATGAGGGCAAGCGCCCGCTCCGCAATCTCCGGGGATTCGGCACAGACCGCCGCCACTCGCTCACCGGCAAACCTAGCGAGGCCCTGAGCCAACACCGGAATATCCTGAAGCCGGCGTCCATACACCACGCCCTTTACATCGTCGCCAGTCAGCACGTCATGGACGCCTGGAAGGGCAAGCGCTTTGGATGCGTCGATACGGTTAATACGAGCGTGGGGGAACGGGCAGCGCAGGGACTTGACCCACAACATACCTTCCAGGGTGATGTCGGCGGTGTACTGGGCTGTTCCGGTGACCTTGTCATGGCCGTCTATCCTAGGGATCGAGCGACCGAGAGCAGCGTACGTCATAGTGCAGGGGCTCCTCCAAAAGCTACGGCGACGCTACATTCGGGCTTGCACGCGTGTCAAGGCGAGGTCGGCGCCTTGCCGCCTTGGCAAGCGCCGTTGTGGCTAGGCGCAATCCGGCAGGAACGATTACCACCGATACCTAGGAGGATGCGGAGCAGGAGCATTGCAAGGAATGGGCATAGGCCCTCTAACCCCACTCGATCTCAAACACCTGGACTCCGTTGGCCTGGCGAAAAGGAAAGGCCCGGACAAAATGTCCGGGCCCTATCCATTTCTTTTCGCTTGTTCCATCGCTGACCCGCTAGCCCGATTTCAGAATCGGATTCGGCCCTTGTTTTACGTGCCCGCCTTTGGCGTATCCACGATGGCCGCTATTGTTATGAATGTGCGAGCCCTACGATGTTTTCCCCGCCCCACCGACCTTTTCGGACTCTACCGAGCCGATGGGGCTCAGCTGAGGAAAATGCCAACTGTGATTCGCTATGTATTTACGAATCATTGCCACCTCCTCTTCCATCGACTAGCTAAATCATAGCTGGCGGTGCACAGCGCCTCAAGATGCAAATGCATTAAATTTACTGTCCACTACCTTTTTTGAATCTGCGCAGCGCGGCCTTATGTGACAACGCCAAGCTTCCGCAGGTCCTCAATGGCGATATCCCGGTTGGACCCCGAAGCTTCCAGCTCGAGCACCATTCGCAGATCCTCAATGGCTTCAGGAAAGCGGCCAACCGACATATTGACCTCTGCCCGCATCCACCGGATGTCCGGTGCTGCGGGACTCAGGGCCACAGCCTGGTCAAAGTCGTCAAGGGCGTCCGCAAGCCTGTTCTGAGTGGCGTAGAAGCTACCCCGTGCCTTATACCGGACGTAGTTGTTGGGATCAAAGCCGAATGGCGTCGCTGAAATCCGCCTCCGCCTCCGCCGCTCTTCCTATCCGGTCGTAGCCAATGGCACGATTGGCATAGAGCTTGGCAGACGAACCGTTGATGCCCAGTCCCTTCGTCAGCGAAGCAACGGCTTCCTCATAGCGCTCGAGTTGGTTGTAAGCGAACCCCAATTCATTGAAGACCCAGGTCATCTCTACCGATGTTGCAAATTCTTCGATGGACTTCAGGTCATCGACGGCCTCCTCATACTTGCCCGAGTCGATCAATAACCCAATCTCTTCCCCCTGCTTCTGGGACACACCTTCAAACTGGCAGGCTATTAGCACCAAGAAGCCTGTCATTCCTGCAAAGAGCCAAATCAATAACCCCTTCGGCACGCTTCCCCCTGTCTTATCATCAAATTCAGGCCGGTCTGGCTCAGCAAACGCCATGCTAGAATAAGCCCACGGAGGAAGGCATGAAAGTTCGCAAAGCAGTGGTTGCCGCGGCCGGATTCGGGACCCGGTTTCTCCCGGCCAGCAAGAGCGTGCCCAAAGAAATGTTGGCGCTGCTGGACAGACCGCTCATTCATTATGCCGCCGCCGAGGCAGCCGCCTCTGGTATCGAGCACCTGATCATCATTACTTCCCGCGGCAAAGAGTCGATGGCCGACTATTTCGACCGCGCCCCCGACCTTGAGGCAGCGCTGGAAGCAAAGGGCCGCTCCCACCTGCTCGCCGAGGTACGGGAGCTCTACGAGCGCCTTCAGCCAGCCTACGTCCGCCAGCACGAACAACTTGGCTTGGGACACGCTGTCCTATCAGCCCGCAAGGCCGTTGGCGACGAACCATTCGCCGTTTTTCTCCCCGATGACATCATCGTCAGTGACCGCAAGCCTGCTCTGGCCCAGATGCTGGAGGTATTCGAAAAGCACCAGGGCAGCGTTGTAGCGGTGCAATCCCTGCCCAGAGAGGACCTCCCCAGCTATGGCGTCGTCGATCCGGAGCCCGTTGCAGACCGGGTCACTCGGGTGAAGGGCCTCGTTGAAAAGCCCAAGCCTGAGGATGCTCCTTCCAACCTGGGAATCGTCGGCAGGTACATTTTCACCCCCGAGATATTCGACTGCCTGGAGCGCACCCAACCAGGCTCCGGCGGCGAGATTCAGCTCACCGACGGCATGGCTTTGCTTGCCCAACAGCAGCCCATGTTTGCCTATGAGTTTGAAGGCACCCGCTTCGATACAGGAAACCCGCTAGGCATGCTCAAAGCCACCGTGACCATGGCCCTCCAACGCGACGATATGGCCTCAGATTTCCGGGAGTGGCTGAAGGGCCAGGCCCTGTAGTCCGCAGCAGACCATCACCCCTTGCTCCCTGCGGAGTCCGACACATCTATTGCTGATTTGTGACCGGCCTTCGACACTCACTAGATTGTAGGGCCGGGCTCCACCAGGGCAGTGTACCGGGGTGCAGTGGCAGCGCCCCGCCGGGGTGTGGGGTGTCCCCACATATCAAAACGTTCGAGGGCGGTGTGGGTGGGATGATGGCGTTCGTCTTGTGAGACGTTTGCAAAGTTCAAGGTCCGCTTAGACAACCGATCCATACCTGTGGAGCTAGGCATCACTGTGGATCTCCCCACATCAGATGCTTCGTCGGCGGGAGGGGGTATGCGGCAGCCGTGTTCAACCGACTCCTCAGCATGACAATTCCCGAGAGGCGGCAGCCTCACGAGCCGTCGCGTGAAGCCACTTCCTTAGGGCCTGCCATGAGGCGCAGGCTCAGTAGAGCCAGAAGCGCAAGCACCGCGGTCACCATCCAAGCTACTTGATAGTCGCCGTCAGCCCGGTCCACGATCAGGCCGAACGCGGGGGGTATGGCTATCGGGCCGAAGCGTAGCAACGTCCCGTTGAAGCCCAAAGCCGTGCCTGTAAGCGCAGGCCCAACCACCTCAGCAATGTGGGTATAGAACAGCCCCTGAAAGGCGGCCACCGTCAACCCCAGCCCGGACACCAAAACCCATACGAACACCCTCGGAGTCTCCGGCGTCAGGAAGGCCATTGCAAAGAGAACAACGCTGGCAAGAGAGAAGATGATGAACAGCACCGGCACCCGCCGGCCCTTCATGGGACCATCACTGATAACACCCCAAAGTATTCTTCCTACGACGCTGGACAGGTGGAATGTGGCCAGTCCCAGGCCTGCGACCGCCACCGAGAACCCCATCGACTCCCTGAGGAACAGGATCAAGTAGGTCACGTTCACGAAGAATAGCCCGATCATGATGATCGAAACGAGCGAAGCTCCCAGCATCCGGCGGTCCAAGGCAACGAGCTTCAGCCCCTGCAAAAATGGGTAGCGGTCCTCGCTGGCAATGGCTGAGGAAGGCTTTGGGCGATAGAAAAGACCCACCAGTAATCCTACGGCCAACGCTACGAAGCCCAATCCGAAGAGGACGGGCCGCCATCCAAGGGCGTCGGCCAAGGAGGGTATGACGGCAGCGCAGACCATACCCGTGGCGGGGACGGCCGCTTGCTTCAATCCCATGGCCATGCCTCGCATACGGGGCGGCGCCCATTCCAGGACCATCATGCTGGCTGCCGGGTTGCTCACCGGCAGCAAACAGCCCATGAAAGCAGAAGTAAGGAGAATGTGCCAAAAGGCGTCGCCGAGAGAATAGGTCATGAAAGCGACGCCCATGAAGGCCAACATCAAGGGGTACACGCGGCGAACCGAGTACCTGTCGAGGGCCCATCCGCCAGGCAGCGCGGTTAGCGTCCCAGCGGCGAACACAGAAGTTGTGATCAGGCCCAGTTGCCACCGGGTCAGGGACAGCTCGTCCTGGATGAAGACGTAAACGGTGGAAAGACCCTGAGTAGCCGTGGCCCCCGCCCCTTGTGAAGCGAAGGCCAGCACCACCGCCATCAGGGGATACCACCGCCAAGCCGTCAGTACCTTCCCCGTTTTTTCAGCCATCGCGCCATTGTACACAGGCACAGAGCTTCTCTTGGCGCTCCCTAGGCTCCTGAGGACGCACAGTGCCTAAAGAAATGGACGGGACAAGACATCCAAGCGGGACCACTCGTCGTTCGTCAGAAGGATGTCAGCGGCGGCGGCATTTTGCTCCATCTGCGCCACGCTCTTTGCGCCAGGAATGACGACAACTTTGGACGCCGATAGGAGCCAGGCCATTGCCACCTGCGCGGGTGTGACGCGACGCGCTGCAGCAACCACGCGCAGCTCCTCGATCAGCGGCAGGGCCTTTCTGACGTTGTCCCTGGCGAACGTGGGGTCGCCGACGCGGACCCCTCCAGGCAGGTTATCCTCATCGTACCTGCCCGACAGAAGACCTTTCGCCAACGGGCTGTAGGCGATGATGACCCTGCCAGCATCCTGGGCGAAGGGTAGCAGTTCCGCTTCCGGCCGTCGGTCCAATAGGCTGTACTCCACCTGGTTGGCAACGATGGGTCCGCCAAGGGCCTCTTCGGCCTCCTGCCACTGTTTTCGGGAGTAGTTGCTGACGCCCACCTGCGCGATGAGCCCCTCTGACCGCAACTCCCGCATACCAGCCATCGTGTGCTCCTGGGGCGTGCTGGGGTCGTGCGAGTGGACTTGATACAGGTCAATGGTTTCCATCTGTAGGCGCCGCAGGCTACCCGATGCAGCTCTGATCACTTTCGCTTGGTCTGCTTTCGGCTGTGCAACCTTCGTGGCTAGAAACACCCGGTCCCGTTGGTCCCGCACCGCCTCGCCGATCAACTCCTCGGAACGGCCGTCGGCATACACCTCGGCCGTGTCGATGAGGTTTACGCCTAGATCCAAGGCCCGAAGGATGATCGCTTCGACATCAACTCTCCCGAATTCGCTTCCGTAGCCCCATTCCTGGGTGCCGAATTGCCAGGCGCCAAGTCCCACTACTGAAACCTGCCGCGTTCCCATCTCGATATAGCGCATGTCACACCCTTCTAAGCATCAATGGTTGTTTGACTGGACAGTCCTAGTGCCTTGTCCTAGCGGACAGGCCTCGCAGGCAAGCCACCGGCAGCCGTTGCGGTAGATATGCAGCATCCCCTGCTGGATACGAGCCGTGGCCTTGATAGACCCGCCCGCTGCCAACGCTCTTGTTCGGAACTCCCGCGTTATTTCGTTCTCCGCAGCGCTGGGCAAAACCTTAAAGGCCCCGATGGCCCCTTGAGCCAAGGCCCGGTCTTTACGCCGCATGGCAATGGCGCGGAAGTATGGCAGCACTACGTTGGCGGCAATGTCCAAAGCCCGGCTCCGCCCTACCAATGCCAGGCCGCCAGATGCCTCTACGACGAGGGCATCTATCAAGCCCTTGCCGTCGCCGGCCCTCACCGTGGGTTCGAGGCCCGCTTCGAGCCCCGTGGGCAACCACCGATGCAGCAACTGGGCTGCCCCTAGCAGCCTGCGCCGAGGGTGATTGGCCGGGCGCAGCCCACCCACCCTCCAATCCGAAGCCTGCAACAGTGGATGGACTCTGCTCCCGTTGACCGCACTTCCCCCGAGCCCAGAGGCATCCAAGAGGGCCTCATCCAGCCAGCGTTGTCTATCCCTCCCCGGCGAGCCAAGTGCTCGACTGCGAAGCCAAGCGTAGGGAAGAGACAGCGCCAACTGGCGAAAAGGTTCGCGATTGGCGCTGTAACCCAGGGCCTCCATCAGCCCTGCGTAAAGCACGTCTTCTGGCATAACATAGGCCGAACGCAAACGAAACCGGGCCGCCTTGCTTTGAAATCTCGCATCGCCTGCTCTGCCTAGCACTTCCTCCATCCGTGCCTGTCCCAGCCGTGTGAAAGCGTCCCCGCAGGGAAACCCTGACTCCGCAGTGTTCTTGGGCGCCGGAAGGGAAATGTCCTCTAACGCCACGGTGGGCGCCTCGATCCCCAACTCCAGCGCAATTCCGCCTGTACCTCGGAAAACAACATGGAGAACGACATTGTTGTACCGAGAGTCTTTGTTGTGGCCGTGCCCGTTCCAGCCGCCAGGCTGCCGATGCACCTCAACGTCCCCGATCAGAAGTCTGCCATCCCGGGTCTTCAATACAGCGTCACGGAAGTCTGGGCCTGGCCCTTTCCCCCTTCGACCTGGCGAAACCACCCGCATGGGCTCACCGGTGTCAGATGGGAATACCACCCGCTGCTTCACCGCGGCCTCCCACAGGTCCCAAAGGACAGCCTCTGACGGAACCTCGGCCAAATAGCTGACCCTTGGCTCCCGGACGAACGTCGCTGAGGTCATCCTTGCTCCGCACCTCCGCTCAGATCATCGCCGGTTTGCCTATAAAAGAACCCAGCCTCTTCGGCGATACGGGACAGCAACGAGCGGCTGATGCCCCGTGGGCTATAGGTCCCCCGTTCCCATTCACTGATCGTCTGCTGGCGGGTGCCGAGTTGGTCCGCCATTTCCGCTTGCGACAATTGCAAGTGTTGCCGCAGGGCCCGCACCTTCTCTGGGTCCCAAGGCGCCTGTACTGACTTTTTCCGCCGTGGATAACCCATCATTGCGAGGAGATACACGAAACCGTGTAACAAGGCAACGAACGAGCTGTCGTTTCGCTCCAACGAAGCCCACACTTTGGACTTTCTTGTGATGCCGCCCAAAACCAGCCCAGACCGGGTAAAATCTATGAAGCTCAGAGGAGGACACATGAAAACACGAACGTTTGGATCGCTATGGCCCGTCAGCGCCCTGACCCTGGGTGGCGGCGGTATCGGTCAAGTCTGGGGAGCGACGACTCGAGACGAAGCCATCGCCACAACGCGAGAGGCTGTCGAGGCCGGCATTACGATGCTGGATGTTGCACCCCTTTACGGCCAGGGAGAGGCTGAGAGCGTCATTGGGGCGACCTTTGGGGGAAAGCTGCCCCAGGGCGTCAGGATCAGCACCAAGTGCCGCCTGGAGAACCTTCCGGCCAGCGAGATCGCCGCTGCCCTGGAGACCAGCCTGCGGGAAAGCTTCGACAGATTGAAGCTGGAATATGTAGACGTCCTGTTCCTCCACAGCCAAACCATCCCAGACGGCGCTGAAGACCAGTATCAAGGCACGCCATTTGGCGTGTTCCGCGAAGCGGTGGTGCCAGCTTTTTTGAAGCTAAGAGAGCGGGGGCTCATAGGGGCGTGGGGAATGTCGGCGATCGGCCTGCCCTCCATCCTGATCCAAGCCATCGAGGGCGACCCAGCGCCTCAGGCGGTGCAGGCCATAGCAAACTGTCTGGACTCACCTGGCGGCCTTAAGCGGTTCGACGAGCCCGCCCGACCGAGGGACATCATTAGCGCCGCAGGCCGCAAAGGAGCGGCTGTTATGGGCATTCGGGCTGTCCAGGCCGGCGCTCTTACCGATGCCCTGGATCGGCCCCTTGCGGAGGATCACCCGGAGGTTGCCGACTTCAACCGGGCTGCACCCTTCCGGGCCATTGCCAAAGAGATTGGAGAGTCAGCCGCGGCCCTGGCCCATCGCTACTCCCTCTCAATGCAGGACGTCGACACGGTTGTTCTGGGCGTTAAGAACCGACAGGAGCTAAGGGAATGCGTCGAGGCCGAGGCGCGAGGCCCCCTGGACGCAGAACTGATCCAGCGCATTGACCAGGCGGTTGGCCGCTGAGGCTTCCCTGCACTGGATCCCTATGTCTGCTGCAGCACTGATAGCCATTGCATCTAGACGCGATCTTCGTTAATGACGAACGTAGGGGCGTTCAATTGAACGCCCCTACGGCGCTATGCCCTCAAGGACCATCCATCGTCCCGTTTCGGCCTGACATCATTGCACTTCGGGATTCGTTACGAGTCAGATAGCAACGGGACTACCTCACGCACGAATGTCTCCAGTTGATCCAAGAAGCGGAACGAAGCAAACCGGACAACAACCGTGTCAGCTCCAGCCGCGGCGTACTCCTGCATGCGTCTAGCCACGGCCTCAGGCCTTCCAAATGGACCCCACTTGTCGCCCCAGTGGTTCACGCCGTAGTAGCGCAACAAAAAACCATTAGCCTCTTCGGACGCCTTGGCTGGATCGGCGGCAATATTCACCGTCATATAGAAAACCGACTGGAAACCCGAAGGGTCTCTGCCCTCTTCCTCGGCATAGGACCACACCGTGTCCTTAACAACGCCAAATTCCTCGGGAGAGGCCGTTATGGAGATGAAACCATCTCCCAGGCGGGCCGCCCGGCGGAGTTGACGCTCCGAGCCCGTGTGACTATGGCACGCCGTAAGCAGCGGCACGCTGCCGTTGGGGGGCAAGGGCCGCACCGCTACAGGGTCGAACTGGAAGTGCCTGCCCTCATAGGCAACCTCATTCCCAGTCCACAGATCTCGCAGAATGTGGATCGTTTCTTCGAGCCGGGCGCCGCGCTGGCTCGTCGGCACCCCGGCTGCCACCCACTCCCGCCTCATTTCTTCCGTGAAGGCTCCGCCAACCCCCATGCCCAACACCAACCGCCCCTGTGATAGGTAATCAACCGATCCTATGACATGGGCCAGCACTACCGGGGGCCGCAGGCTCGGCAGCAACACGGCAGTTCCCAGCCGAACCCGCTGCGTACGGGTCGCCACCGCCGCCAGCGTTGTCAGTGGGTCGAGCCTTGGTTTGGCAGTCAGGCTATCGCCGACCCACACGGAGTCCAGGCCCGCTGACTCGGTCAATTCAGCCAGAGCCAACAACAAACCGGGGTCTGGAGGCCCGCCATCCATGACCTCCATCCCCCTCGTTGGTAACAGGATGCCGATACGCATGAAGTCCCCTCCAAAAGCTATAAGGCCCCTATTCTACCCGCCAGGCAGGGGCTATATGCGTCAAAATGGGCCCGCCAGGCGTAATTCAAGGTAAATTGAGCCAAAACACTGTTGACGAATCGCGGGAATCGTGAGATAAACGAGTTAGCTCTGCCTCAGGAGGGACCCATGCAGGGATATTGCGTTAAGTGCCGCGAGTCACGAGAGATCAAGGACGCCAAGTCCATCACCATGAAGAATGGTCGCCCGGCGACCCAGGGTGCCTGCCCGGTTTGCGGAACAAAGATGTTCCGCATCGGTAAAGCCTCCTAGGTCACGCCGACCATTCGTCGAGAGCTGCATCAGTTGGCTCGGCGTCTCAGAGCGTAGTTGGCATGATGTAGGCTTGGGTTTGTCGCCTAGCCTACATAGCCGCTAAAGCCCTGAGAAATTGGTGAGTACGCGTCGCTGCCTCACTTTCATGCGTGAGGTGGTCTGGGAAGTGTTTCGGAAAAATGAAGAGAGGGTCAAGCGACCCTCTCTTCATTTTGGTTTCTGCTGGCTCGCACTCCAGGGCTCCCTGATCGGTCTCCGGGCGGAAGTGGGCACGCCTTTGAGCAAGCTCTGAGGTCCGCTAGCCGCTTGGGGCCATTCGGAACTTCAGCAAGGCCACGGCCAAAAAGGCTAGCCCAAAGGCCAGCAGCGCCGTCATCTCCCAGAGGACATCTCCAAAGTCAGCCCCGAATAACATCAGCTTGTTGAAGCCGGCGTTGGCCCAACCGTGTGGCGTCAGCTTTGCCAGGAACTGCATGAAAGGGGGGGCAATGAACAGAGGCCACCAACTCCCACCGATTGGCGCCAGTACCAGCGCCGAGAGTACCCCAGCCGATGACGCGGCTCGCACCGTCCTAACGAAAGAGGCAAGGAGAATGCCAAACCCCGCCGACGCCAACACCATCAAGACAGAAAGCAGAATAGTTGCAACGGGAGACACTCCGAGGTCTACGTTGAAGGCCAGTACGCCGACGGACCACAACACGGCCAGTTGAATAAGTCCTTTGTACGTTGCCCCGAAGAACTTCCCCAGCACCACTGACTCCCTGCGAACCCCATTGGCCATGAGCCGCTCCAGGGTGTGGTTCTGCCGCTCCTTGGCTATCGCTTCGGCACTGAGAGCGGCGGCAAAGAACACGAACATGGTCAAGTAGCCGGGCATGGTGAAGTCGCCGGCATTGAAGTCCTTTATGTCGCCGATCCTCTCCACAACAAAGGCGACGGGCGGCTCCTGCCCTGCGATCGCTAGCAACGCAGCCATATCTTCAGCCGACAACTGTCTACCTTCCATTGCCCTTAACCCGATCACGGCAGTCAGCGCTGCCTGCCCGTTTGTGAGCCTGCTGGATATGGCGCGGGCGAGGCCTTCCAACGCCAGTCTGGTACTGGGTTGGTCAACATGGGCAAAGACCTCAAGCTGGGTTGCTTGCCCGCTGAGCAAACGTTGTGAGAAATCGGCGGGAAATGAAACGAAACCTCCCAACCGTTCCTTCTCCACGCTTTGAAGAGCCTCTTCATAGGAGAGGACACGGATAGTTACGTCCGTGGAGACCTCCATTCCCTCGATCAAGCGATGGCTGAGGCCGCCCGGCGGTTCCTGGGTGGCCACCGTCAAGATCAGCTTGTCGTCTTCCAGCCCAACGCCCGATAGGGCAAGGCTGAAGGCGAGAATGAACATCACGGGAAACGCCAGGGCGAAGACCACTGCGAACCGGTCTTTGAAAAAGACTTTCATGTCTTTGCCAGCGAGCACGAGGCTTTGCTTGAGGAGGCTGCCCATGGCTAACGCCCCCCCACGCCAGTTCGGAAAGCCAGTCTGGCAAACAGCAGGCTGGCAACGGCTACTCCGGCGATGATGGCCGCTTCAGGTCCCTGGGTGCTCAGCCCCTCAGCTCCCGACACCAACCCCTCTAGCGCATCAATCGCATACTTGTTGATGGTGAACTTGCTCAGGAAGGCCAGCGCGCCAGTGTTTCCTACCTCAAAGAACGTGCCACCGAAGACCGTCATGAACATGGTGAAGAAGACCGCTGACCAGGTGGCTTGATCACGGCTCCGGGCCAGCGTGCCAATCAATAAGCTCACGGCGCTAACCGCGGCGGCAACAAGGACGCAGAAAATAAGTGTCTGAACGAATACGCTAGCCCCACCCACCTGAAGGACAACAAAGGCGAGGCCAAGGAGCACCACCGCTTGGACCATTGCACGGGACACCCCTGCCAAGAACCGCCCGGCGAAAAGCTGGTTCAGGCTGAGGCGGGTCGTGAGCAGCCGTTCCAATGTTCCGATACGGCGTTCCTCAACCAAAGCCTGGCTTCCCAGGCTAACGGCAAACAACAGGAACATCACCAGAATCCCAGGAAGGAGCCGATGCAGCACTTCTGCGCTGGCGCCACCAACATCAATACTTCGCACGACAACGGATGGGCTTTGGTGCGCCTCTGCAAGACTGGTGAAAACCGCCTGGTTAACCTGAGAAGCAGGCAGGCTACTTTCCCCGATCACCTCTCGCACAACCGAATAGACTTGAGCCTCTCCCGCCATTTCCTGGGTGATTGCCCTGATGATGCCGTTGATGATTTGGCTCTCGTTTCCACCGGAGCCTCGCTGGCGAAAGGTGAGGGACGTCTGCTCGCCGTCATCAAGCGCCTCAGAAAAGCCCTCAGGGATAACGGCAACTGATAGGAAGCTTGATCTGTCGAGACCCTGATCGGCATCTTCGAGGGAGTGCATCTCAACATCGATGCCATCAATGTCGCTGAGGCTTTCTACAAGCAGTTTGGCTGCTGGTCCGCCGTCCAGGTCAACGAAGTGGGCAGTGCCATTGAAGGACTCCCCGCCGCCAAAGGTGCCATACATGAGGGCAAAGAGCACGACTGGCAGGGCCAAGCTGAAAGCAAGGTCGCCGCGATCAAGGAGAAACCGCTTCGTTTCTAGGAGGGCAATGTGGAGCGGCCGGAACATCCCTTAGTCTCTAAGGCTGCGGCCCGTGAGATGGAGGAATACTTCTTCCAAGGTCACCTGAGCGGGGTCTCCCAACTCTGTTTTCAATTCGACGGGGGTTCCAATCGCAATAATCCGCCCATTATCAATGATGGCGATACGGTCACAGAGTCTGTTCGCCTCTTCCATGTAATGGGTGGTGTACAGGACGCTCATACCTTCGTCCCTAAGGCGAAGGATGGTTTCGAAGATATGGTTCCTAGACTGGGGATCAATGCCCACCGTGGGCTCGTCGAGGAAAAGCAGTGCCGGCCGCCCCATGAGGGCGATCGCCAGGTTCACTCGTCGCTTCATGCCGCCAGAAAACTTGGCTACCGCTCCTTTGGCCCGGTCTTGGAGACCTACCAGCTGAAGGTTCTCCTCAGCTCTAACCCTCGCCTCTTGACTACCGAGACCCGCCATGCGGCCAAAGAACACAAGGTTGTCCAGGGCGGACAGTTCCTCATAGAGGGCCAACTCTTGCGGGCAGAGACCTATGAGTGCCCGGACCTGGCCTGATGACCGCCTGGCAGAGTGGCCCCCAATCTCCACGTCCCCGCCATCAGCGTCAAGAACGGTAGCCAGCATGCGAATGGTAGTGGTCTTTCCAGCGCCGTTGGGTCCAAGGAGGCCGAAGATCTCCTGCCTCTGGATCGTGAAGCTAACGTCATCAACGGCCAACATGCCGTCGAATGACTTGCTCAGCCCTTTGGCTTCAAGGATGGTGCCCGCCAACGTAAACTCCTAAACGCCCTGATGCTTGGCTTGTACGCCATAGGGACTCCCCAATTGTTCACCAGCGGAAAGGTAAGGGGTGCGTCTCCCAGAAACCAGCGTCGTGGCGTTCTGGGCGGAGGGGATGCAACCGAAACGATGAAAGCTGCCGCTAGCCTACGGTACAGACTTAAGAACCTTGGCGGCGGCCAACTCATCCAGGCGGGCCAAATAGCGTTCAATCGGGATAGCCGAAAGCGTGGTTATACTGACGGTGCCGCGACCCCCAAGATGCGCTGAGAGTTGGGTTATAGCCCCATTGTCCGGTGCTTCGACAATGCTCACAAAGTCGAAGGCGCCTAGAACTGCGTATTGGGCCAGAATCCGGCAACCGAACCGTTCAACCTCCTGGTTAACCTCCAGAAGGCGTTCAGGCCGCGCATGCAAGGTATGCCGACCGGCGCCGGTTAACTTCGTTAGTAGTACATATATGGACACGAGCCTCCCCCTCAAACCGAGCTAGAGGGTATGCAGAAAGACCTTCATTGTCAACGAGGTCTCACCTCGCCTCGTAGGCGTCAGTGTTGCCCAAGCCCCGTCGGCGATTGAGATTCCCATCAAGGGCCAATGGCATCTGCAATGCCTGTATCGGTCGGGCGAGGATGCATATTCGATGCTAAGAAAAGCGGAAAATCCTGACGGCCACTGCCGAGGCAACGACGATCCAGGCTGACAAGATCGCCAGTTCCAAGGGGAACTCCCAAAGGGCACGGCCGTCGAGGGCCACTCCCCTCAAAGCATCAAGCATGGGGGACAAAGGCAGATAGTCCACGACAACCCTCAGCGCCGTGGGCAGTCCGTCCCTGGGGAAGAAAGCGCCTGAGAGAAACATCATGGGCAAGGCAACGGCGTTGCCCATGCCGCTAGCCGCCGCCGCTGTCTTCGAAAAGGCGCCGACGATGAATCCTAGGCTCAGGAACACGAGGTTGCCAAAGAGGACGATGATGCCGATGCCGAGGTAGCTGCCTTTGATGTTGGCGTCATAGGCCAAAACGCCAACCCCAAGGATGACAGCGGCCTGAAGGAGAGCGAGCGTAAGGTACGCCAAAACTTGAGCCGTAAAGAAGGTCGTAATGCGAAGAGGCGTGGCCTGTATCCGCTTGAGGATTCGCTGCTCTCTGAACACCGTGATAGAAGATGCCAAACCCACGATCGAGTAGACCATGATGCCCATGCCCAGTATCCCAGGTAGGAGGAAATCGAAGTAGTCAACGTCGTCCGAATAGATCCCAGACGCATCAAGGACAAGCAACGTCGGCGCTCCAGCGAGGGTGAGGTTGGCGTCATCCAGGAATCTTCGGACAACGCCAACTATGAGCCCCGAGGTTGGGCTGCCTTCGTCGAACAGAAGCGTCACTATGGCTGGTGGATCGGATGCCACCCGCTCTTCAAGCCCCGCCGGCAAGATAAGAAGAAAGCCCAAGTCGCCATCCGTGACTTCCTGACGCGCTTCGGCCTCGTCAGCACGGATCTCCAATTCCAGAGTCTCCACACCGGCGAGGCCAGTCATTAAGTTCTGGGATAGTTGGTCCTGGGCATGGTCCACCACTGCAATTGTTGTCGTGGGAACGCCGTTGCCAATGAAGAAACCGAAGACGACAACGAACAGCAGTGGAAACGCCAGTGCCCAAAAAATGGCCTGGCGGTTGCGAAAAATGATTCTTAGGTTAGCTATGAATAGGCTAGGAAACGCCATCAAGTGGTCTCACTCTTTTTATGTGCTCTGATTACCTGTCATGGCGCCAAGCACACGCTTGGTCGAAAATCATAGGCGACCATGAATGTGGCCGTCCTGGTCAAAGGTGTGCGTACTGGGAACGGAGGATCTAGTCCCGTAGCCCCCTACCCGTTAAGGACAGGAACACGTCCTCCAGGTTGGACGGCTGCACCTCTAGGTGCTCCAGTTCGCTTCCCTCGCGTCCCGCCCAGGCGAGGAGCGCCGGAAGGGTCCTGGCAGCATTTGTAGAACCTATAGCGAATCCTCCGTCCTGACCGGCGCGAACGTTCACAACGCTGTCAAGAGTCTCAAGCCCATCCTGAGACAGGCTCCCCTTGACTACCACCTTGATTTCGTATGGCGTCGGCAGCGACCGCACTAGATTTTGCGGGGTGTCCATGGCCACGATTTTGCCTTGATCCATAATGGCAACGCGGTCACAGAGTCTTTCAGCCTCTTCCATGTAGTGGGTCGTCAACACGACCGTCCGTCCTTCTGAGTGGATCTCTTGGATAAGGTCCCAGAGATTGCGCCGTGCTTGAGGGTCGAGGCCGGTGGTGGGCTCGTCCAAAAACACCAACTCAGGATCATTCAGCAAGGTTGCAGCGATGGAGAAGCGTTGTTTCTGGCCACCGGAGAGTTTCTTGACGGTGGTCCCTGCTTTGTCGGTGAGGTCCATGCGCTCCAGCAGGTCGTCAACAGCAATGTGGCGGGGGTAAAAATGCTGGAACAGCTGCAGAATCTCTCGGAGGGTGAGGTAGTCGAAGTAGGAGGAAGCCTGCAACTGGATACCAATGCGCTCCTTGACCTCTCTTGCCTGCCGAGGCACATCCATGCCCAATACGCGGATGCTCCCCTGCGTTGGGTTCAGGAGGCCTTCTATGCATTCCAGTGTTGTTGTCTTGCCAGCGCCGTTGGGACCAAGGATACCGAAGACCTCACCCCTGGGAACATTGAAGGAAACACCATCAATAGCGGTAAGGTCATCGAACCGCTTGATCAAGCCCTCGACAACAATTACTGGATCACGCTCTGAGGCCAAGGTCAGTTCTCCCTTGAAAAGTTGAGAACCAACGCTTCTTCACTCTATTGGGTCGGCGATGTAGCGCTCAGTGATCAGGTCAAGCTCTGCCACCTCTTCCTGAGTCAACCGCCAGTCGGCTGCCGCAGCGTTGGCTTGTACCTGCTCTGGCTTGGTTGCTCCCGCGATCACCGTACTCACTTGAGGCCGTGCGAGCAGCCAGGCGAACGCCAACTCCAGGACCGTGTGATCCCTGTCCCCGGCGAACTTCTCCAGCTTGCCCAGAACTTCATAGTTCGCGTCGTTGAGGATGCCCTGGAAACGGACATCGTGGAGGCGGGTGCCCTCCGCAGGCTCCTCTCCCGACCGGTACTTTCCGGTGAGCAAGCCCTTGGCCAACGGGTAGTACGGAATGATGCCAACGTTGTAAGCCTTGCAAAAGCCCACGAGTTCGCGCTCGGGCACCCGGTGGTAAAGGCTGTAATGAGGCTGAATGCTAATGAAAGAGTTGAGCCCAAGCGACCGCGAAGTCCAGGCGGCCTCGCAGGACTGCCAGCCGAGGTAGTTGGAAGAACCGATGTATCGAATTTTGCCCTGGTGAACCATGTCATCAAGGGCCCGGAGCGTTTCTTCGATGGGGGTAAGAGAGTCAGGGAAATGAATCTGGAACAGATCAATGTAGTCAGTGCCTAGTTTTTTGAGGCTCGTCTCGACAGCCTGGATCAAGTGAAGCCGCGAAGCCCCCCCCTCATGAGGGCCTTGGCCGTAGCGCATCCCGGCCTTGGTCATGATGACGAGCTTGTGGCGCTCTCCCTTGATAGCCTTGCCGATTATCCCTTCTGACAAGCCCCCGCCGTAGACATTGGCGGTATCAATGGCCGTAATGCCGTGTTCAATAGCCGCTTTCACGACCCGAATACTACCGGCCTCGTCCGTGCGTCCGCCAAAGTTGTTCGTACCCAAGCCTATAGCTGAGACTTGAAGCCCGGAGTTTCCTACAAAGCGAAGCTCCAACACGCACCTCTCATTAAGATTGTCGAACCTCGGGGCCTACAAGCCAAGGGCAGGCTACCCTCCCAAGACAATCGGCCCAGCGCTTTGCCCCTCAGAGTCCTGTGGCTCAGAGCCAGGTTGTTCGTCAGCCTGTTGTTCAGCGTTTGGTTGCTCTGCTAACGGCTGATCGTCGGCCTGCTGTTCTGCCGCGGGTTGTTCTGCGATTTGCTGCTCGTCGCCCTGTTGCTCGGCGACGGGCTGTTCGTCAAATTGCTGATCGGCGGCGGGTTGCTCGTCAATTTGTTGACCGTCTGTGTATTGCTCGTCGGCCTGTTGCCCTGCAGCGGGCTGTTCTGTGTATTGTTGGTCGGTGGCGGGTTGCTGCGCAAATTGCTGATCGTAGGTCTGTTGCCCGCCGGTCGGTTGATCTTCTCTCTCTGGACTCGAACTCCGTCGCTCGGCGACGTCCTGTTCGTAACTCCGCCGGTCAGATGCTTGATAGTCGCCGCGGCGTGACCGAGGACGCCTCGTCACCAGCTTCCTCATCTCGTCTTCCAGCAACTTGAAGTCCTGCTGCGGCAGAAGGTGAAGCTGCCCCTGAAAGAAGGCTAGCGCCCACTCCTCTGGGGTCCAGCGACGCACATAGAGAAGCCTCGGCCCAATTTCTCGCAGGTCCAGCCAGTCCTTTTCCTCAAGGCTCACGTCGGCATTGATGTTGACTCGGAATGGGTAAGGGTCGTTACCCTCACTATCTCTCCAGATAAGGTCTTTCCCTTCAAAGTATTCGGACGTTACCGTGGCGGCTGCCGGCACTCCCAAAACATCCGGCAGATAGAACACCATCCGGTCACCCGGTAGCATCCTCTGAGCCTTTTTTCTCTCCTTGCTTCTGACGCCCTGCACGGAGAGGCCATGCTCTTTGGTCACTTTGTAATCGGCGGAAGGTAGAACAACCAGCCAATAATTCCTTGGCTTCTTGCCCTCTTTCCTATTGTCCCTGGGATTGGCCATTTTGCATGTCCAGTATGTGGGGCCGCGTAGCTATGCGGCCCAGAGTATTAGCGCGCATTGTAACATGGGGCCCTGCGGCCTCACGTCGAATGCAATCTTATAGCGTTGGACGCACTTTGACCATATAAACGGGTCTGCGGTGGAGTCTAAGCACCCCAACTTCCCTGAATGGCCATCGCATACATCCGCACCCAAGCTATTCGCATCCTATGATCAAGAGCTTGAAAAGGCACAGACCGGTCTCGTACACTCGCCCTACTGAAAGGTCATCTGGGCCAGGAGCGAAATATGGCAGTTACGGTTTTTACTTCAAATGGTTGCGGGCCCTGTGAGATGGTCAAGGGTTACCTTCTCAAAGAAGGTGTTGCCTTCGAAGAGAAGAACGTCTCCACTGATGTCGCAGCCCGGGAACATCTCATAAGCTTGGGCCACAGAGCAACGCCCGTAACAGTAGTTGGAGAGCAACGAATTGTCGGTTACAAACCAGACCAGCTGGCGGAGGCTCTCCGAGCCGCAGGGTAGCGTTCCCAGTGAATCATGGAGAAAAAAGGCGGCTGAGCCGCCTTTTTCTTTGCCCTGTGTAAGCCTGCTTGGGGGTGTGAAGGCCAATGGAATACTCACACCGCTGAGGTGCTGTCCAACGTTGCCATGTCCGCTCAGAAAGCCCCTTGTCCGTCCTACAAACAGTGGACGCAATCACGATCATTGAAGCCCGATAATTCGACAAAAGAAAACGGGGGAGCACGTTAGCGCTCCCCCGTTTCGGTGCAGTACCCCCCCAAGGGTTGATAATTGCTTGCCTCAACCATACCACGAATCGTGCGATAACGCCAAGGGGCCCGTCGTTTTTGTGTCTGGTTTGCTTCCCACTCATTATTCGGAAAGGTAACACTACGATCCAATGTGCCCTTCCCAGTCACGACTAGCCTTCGATCTGGACGATCCGGCCAGCGATGTTGGAAGTTGTCCCTCTTTTCGTTCAGTGGGCTCCCGGCCGGATAGGGATTGTGTGAACTTCTCCACCTAGAGGGTGAATCGAGATGTTCTCGGTGGAGGCGCACCATGCTTTTCACAGCGACGAACCGCTGTGAAGGACACAGGTTTGAGTTACCCATATGAAAAGCACATGGGGATGCTTCACAAAGCGAGGGGAGGGAGCGGGAACAATAAGGACTTGAACTATCCGACAGTGGGGCGGCTTGGCGGCCTTGTGCCTATGGGGCAGATTGATGTAGCGTCGGGGTGGATGGTGAGCGAAAGCGAATAAGACGAGCTCCAGGATGCCGAATGCGCTGTGACCAGTGTGGGCACGATACCCTACCCCAGGCCGCTTATTGCCACTGGTGCGGTCACCAGGTCCAGGCGCGCTGCCACAGTTGCGACGCCGTCAGCCCAGTGGGAAGCTCCTTCTGCCACAGCTGCGGTGCTAATCTTGGCACCCAAACTGAACCGATGCGCGAAGAAGAACCTGGACGCGACCCCGTAGCCTATCAAGTCCCCGGTGCCATCCAATGCCCGCGGTGTGCGACGACCAATGAATCGGGCGCTACCTACTGCTACCGCTGCGGCTTTCCGCTGGAGGAGGCCCATGCGCCGGGTGCAGAATTCCCTCACATACCCGCCTACCAGGATGGAAGGCCCGCAGGTTTCTTTATTCGGTTGGTGGCCTACTTCATCGATGGGTTAGTGCTCAGCATAGGCCTCCTCGTCCTTCTCGCCGCCTCAGGACGAGGGTTTTTCGAAAACACCGAAACCCTCTCTGTAGTGGACCTTGTAGGAGTGGGAACCAATCTTGCCTACTACACCCTGATTGTCTCGGCCTGGGGCACAACGCTCGGAAAACGCCCCTTCGACATGTATATCGTGCGAACCGATGGGTCACGCGTTGGACCTGGCAGAGCCTTTGCCCGATCACTCGCCTACTATCTTTCCATTCTAGTTCTGCTTATTGGCTTCATCATGATTGGCTTGCGAAAGGACAAACGAGGTCTCCACGACCTCATTTGCGATACCGTGGTGGTGATCAGAAAACCCAGACCCCGCTCCGACATGCCGTAGCCCTTGACCGCGATCGGCGTGCTCCTTGTTGCCCTTGCCCCCGGCCTGTTCTGGCTCTGGGTATTCAGCCGCATGGATGTTTACCGCCCCGGCCCGCGGAGTTTGATTGTCTCGACGTTTCTGTTGGGCGGCCTGTCGGTTATACCCGCAGCCGTCCTCGAGGCAATTTTCCTGAATGGAGTTGAACTAGACGCTGTGGGGGCTACCCTGGCTTCCACAGCAGTAGCCATGCTTCTGGTAGTGGGTCCGGTGGAAGAGGTCTGCAAGTTCGCGGCTGTCCGTTTCCACGCCTTCCACTCTCTCTATTTCGACGAGCCGCTGGATGGCATGGTGTACGGGGCCGCCGCAAGCCTTGGTTTCGCCACCCTGGAGAATCTGGGATACGTGTTGGTATTCGGGCCAGAAGTGATGATTGTCCGGGCCCCCCTGAGTACGCTGGCCCACGTGATCTTTGGCGGACTGTGGGGCTACACCCTGGGTCTCCATCACCGTTCAGGACGCAAGCGAAAGAGAGTTCTAGTTGTCGGCATCGCATTAGCGGCGGCGGCGCACGGCCTGTTCAACCTAACCGTCTTCGTGATGCCTTGGGCGTCGGTGGCCTACGTAATCGTAGGCGGCATTTGGCTCTTTACTCGGTTCAAATGGGGCCAGCGCATCTCCCCATACCGTATGAGCCGCAATTCTCCTCAAGTACGCTGCCGCGCCTGCGGAACAATGACCAACGTTGGTGGCAACCAATGCGAGTATTGCGGCTCAGTGCTCCCCTCGGGCCTAGAAGCCTTGTACTGCAGCCACTGCGGTGTCCGCAACCGGATAGATGCTTCCTTCTGCACAGGCTGCGGAGATCGCTTTCTGAAGGGGAGGAGAGGTTGACGCTTTTGGCGGCGGTCTTAGTGAAGGAGCGGTAATCCTTCCGAGAGGGTTAATAGTATTGAGGCCACCCCGTGTGCTGGGTTCCTGGCGCACGGTTAAAGCATTTCCGTCCTTAGG
Source organism: Chloroflexota bacterium (assembly GCA_003228115.1). Lineage (GTDB taxonomy): Bacteria > Chloroflexota > Dehalococcoidia > Lucifugimonadales > SAR202-VII-2 > SAR202-VII-2. Next base: position 99,981 of record QEVV01000006.1, on the reverse strand, counting down.
GCTGAGAACGCTTGCGGGCAATCATGGCGTCGGCCAGTGGGCTCTGGGCGGGATTGATAACAATGTTGACTAACGCCGGCTTGCCGCTTTTGAACGCTCTATCCAGGGCGGCAGGCAGGTCATCTCGACGCTCCACCAGTTCTCCATGTCCGCCCATCGCCTCCACGACCTTGTCGTATCGGATTGACCGCAGATCGGTGGCTACAGCGCGGCCGTAGTAAGCAAGCTGGAAATTGCGGTCTATGCTCCAGAGTGCATCGTTGCCCAGCACGACCACAATTGGGAGGTTGTGGCGGATCGCCGTATCGAACTCGGCTAGATAGAAGCCCAGTGAGCCGTCTCCCATGAACAAAACAACCTGAGCATTGGGGTCTGCGTAGCGGCAGGCCAGAGCGAATGGAAGCCCTGCGCCAAGCTGTCCCAACGGCCCCAATCTTAGCCACCCTCCAGGACGCCGCGCTCTCAGATAGAGACGAGGCCACTGAACGTAGTCGCCACCGTCGATGATGACCATTGCATCGTCTTCCAGAAGCGCCTCAACGTCTTTGGCGACATGCAAGGGGTGAATCGCCTCGGCTTCCGAAGCAACGGCGTCCCATTTCTTTCGGGTGGCTTCGGCACTAGTCCGCAGTTCCCCGGCCCAGGGCAGTTCCCGCCAATCGCGGCTCGCCGCCCGCTCTGTAAGCTGCGCCACAATGGCCCCGATGTCCCCCACCAACGCGGCGTCGGCCGTTCGGTTCACTCCCACGGCGTCGGCTGAAGGCTCGACCTGGATAACCTTGGCCGATGCAGCAATGGAGGGGGGCCGCCCAAAACCTATCCGGGCGTCCAGTTTCTTTCCCAGCAAAAGCACCACGTCGGCCTGAGATACGAGGCGATAGGTCTCGTTCAGAGCTCGATCGGCGTAGCCGAAGCAGAGCGGGTGATCGTCGGAGACGAGGCCCCGGCTTAGCTCAACGGTGAAGATGGGAATTTTGACGGTCTCGATAAACTTGGTCAGTTCATCTCGCGACGCGGAAAACCATGCCGGTCCGCCAGCAATGACAACGGGTCGTTCGGCTTTCTCCAAGAGGTCAAGGACGCGATCGACGTCCCCCATCGGGGCAAGAGAGCGAGAAACCTGCTGCGGCTGGTACGACTTGGCCTCACCCTCTTCGACTTTCTGTTCCTGCACGTCAACGGGGACGGCCAAATAGACCGGGCCAGGTCTGCCCTCGGTCGCAGTACGGAATGCCCTACTCACGAACTCTGGAATGCGGTGGGCGTCTGGAATCTGCCAAGCGCCCTTTGTTGTGGGCCTAGCCATCTCTACCTGCGGGATCTCCTGGGCATTCCACATACCTTGAAGATAGGACTCTGGAGTGCCGCTGATGAAAACCAGCGGAGTTTCCGCCATCCACGCCATAGGCAACCCAGCGACGGCGTTGGCATGGCCGGGACCGCCAGTGGTAATGGCCACGGCCGGGAGACCCGTAACCCGCGTGTAGGCGTCTGCCATGTGGAGGGCGGCAGCCTCGTGGCGGGTGTCGACGAGATGGACGCCTTCATCCTCCAGCGCATCGATGAGGGGAAGAATGTGGTCGCCTACGAGTGTGAAAACGGTGTCTATGCCCTCAGCCTTGAGGGCTCGAACCAGCAGATGGGCTCCGGAGATCATGTCTACCCCCGCTGTTGGGTGTCAATGAGGGATCGGTCGCGTGGCGACGGATGGAGGAGAAGGCACAGGGGCGAAGAGGCAACCGTTGCTCACACACCTCTAAGAACCCTAGCGGTCTTTGCGGCGCCGTTCTGCCCGGGTTCCCTTGAGCTTAGGCCCCTGCGGGAACGTTGCAGCGCTACCTGTGTCAGACGCCGTCTTAGGCCTTGCTTTCCACAAGAGCACCACCCCAGTTACTACCAGAACGGAAATGGCGATTACCTGCGCTTCTTGGAGAGATCCAATGAACTTGGGGTCAAGGCGGAAGAATGTCTGGATCAGTAGGCGGCCAGTGGCGTACATAGCCAGGTACAGCACGAAAAGCATGCCATCAGGCTTGATGCGACCGCGGACGAACTTGTAGAGGAAGCCGAAGGCCAGTATGTCGTAGATCAGTTCGTAGCCAACGGCCGGATGCATGGCATGTGTCTCAGTTAGCCCCGCGCCACCCAGAGGGGTGCACGAGAATGCGGGGCTCTCCGGGTTGGTGTAGACGAAACCCCAGGGCAGGTCAGTCGCTTTGGAGCAATGCTCGCCATTGATGACATCCCCGATGCGCCCGATGCCCTGCGAGAAGATGAGAGCAGGAGCGGAAAGATCCATCATCTTGAGGATGGGATAGCCCATTCGCCAGGCAGCGATGATTCCTCCCGCCAGGCCACCCAGCAAGCCGCCCCAGAGTCCCACGCCCCCCACATTGATAGCGAGTATCTGAGGAAGGTCGTTTTGGTAGAACTCCCAGTTATCGACTACATGGACCAATCGGGCGCCAACAATGCCTGCCAGGACGGCCCAAATAGCTACGTTGTAGACCGCTTCGGACCCAAGCCCTTCCCGTCTTGCCCAGCGGGCGATGAGAAAGATGGCCGCCGCGACCCCAAGAAAAGTAAAAAAGCCGTGCCAGCTTACTAGCAACGGCCCGAGGCTTCCGATATTGGGGTCTGCTGGTATACGAATCAAGTGTATGCTCGCCGCTGTCCCCGAAGGGGGTTCTGACTGGTCGGGGTGAGAGGATTTGAACCTCCGACCCCCTGCACCCCATGCAGGTGCGCTCCCACTGCGCCACACCCCGACTGCCCAGAGATTAGCATACGCCTCACTGCCCATCAAGCCTGGCCGATCCATTTATGGCCACGGGTGGAGACGACATCGGAGCCCTACAACCAAGGTGTGTCACGTTCTTCGTAGCAGCAGGGCCACGGGGCTTCGAGATGTAGGGATTATGATTGACCCTGTCGCGCCACCGAGCCTACAATGAGCCGTCTCAATTGAACCCTGAATCTCGGTTGCCGTCGGTGCATCCTCACAGGAGGTGAGTACAGTGAAGAACGGCTTCAAAGCAATGGACTCTGATATGCACATTATGGAACCGCCTGACCTTTGGCAACGTTACATTGATCCCGCCTACGCGGCACGTGCTCCCATTGGCCTCAATGAATTCACCAGGGACCTTCGGGTGGAAGTGGACGGCAAGGTCATGGGCGGCGCCAATAACCGCTTCCCAAAGGGCTTCTATGATGTTATCGAGCAGAAGATGTGGGACCTGTATAGGGAACCTTTGGGCAGAGGTTTCGACGCCACATCTCAAATCCAGGCGATGGACAATGAGGGATTGGACACCGCTGTTCTGTTTCCGACCAGGGGCCTCTTTGTACTTGGCATCGACCAACTAGACCCTGGCTACGCCGGGGCCATCGCCAAAGCTTACAACGACTGGATGCATGACTTTTGCGAGGTTGCCCCTACCCGCATGTACGGTGCAGCCATGGTGGCGCCCCACGATGTCGACGGCGCGGTGGCAGAAGCTAGGCGTTGTGTCGAAGAGTATGGATTCAAGTCCATTTATATGCGGCCTACCTATGTCAACGACCACATGTGGAGCGACCCCTACTACGATCCCCTTTGGGCCGAGTGCCAACGTCTAGGCATCCCTGTGGGCTTTCATGCCGCCGGTTTTGTCGACCTACCGCAGCCCGTTATCGACCGGTTCGTGCCAACGTTCTCGATGATGAACACGCTGACGTTTCCCTTGGAGAACATGACCGCTGTCACCGATATGATCTTCGGCGGCGTCTTCGAGCGGTTTCCGACCCTCAAGGTCGCCTATCTGGAAGGCAACTGCTCCTGGATGCCCTGGCTTCTCTGGCGGATGAACGAATACATGGAAGTCACTGGCTACGCCGAAATCCCGGAACTGAAGCTGATGCCCGACGAGTACTTCAAGCGCCAGTGCTTCACCGCCATCGAATGCGATGAGGTCACGGCGGGGCACATGCCAGAGTACGGTCTGGAGAACAACGTCGTGTTTTCCACGGACTACCCGCACCTGGACGTGAAGTACCCGCATGCGGTTGAGACCTTGTTGGACCTCCCCATCCCGGATGAGTCCAAACGCAAGTACCTCTGGGACAACTGTGCACGTTTGTACGGCTTGGACTAGCTGGGGATAGCCACGCAAAACTAGGGTCCATAACCCCACTAGCCGTTACGAGAAAGCTATTCGAAACACAAAGGAGACCCTATGACTACTCTCATCACCGGCGCAGGCATGCTTGGAGTCCATCTGGCGAAGGACCTCGCAGACCAGGGCGAACGGGTAGTTCTGTTCGAACTCAATCCGGTCATGTGGTACATCAACAAGGTGGCTGGAGCGGAGCGGGTCGAGGTCATCCGTGGCGACGTTACCAACCTGGGCGACCTGGTTGCTGCCCTTCAGAAGTCAGGCGCCGACTGCTTGGTGCACACGGTCGGCCTGCTGGGTGCAGCGGTCGCCGCTGCGCCATACACGGCAGTGAAGGTCAACACCGGGGGCACGGTGAATGCCATTGAGGCTGCACGACTCACCGGAGTAAAACGCATGGTCTTTGCCAGCACGATGGGCGTCTACGACGTCACCGCCTCTGGTCCCATGAACGAAGACCAGATGACGGCCCCAAACTCGCTCTATGGTGCGACGAAGCTGGCCGCGGAGCGCTTGGCATTGCAGTACGGCGCTCACTACGGAGTCGAGGTTATTGCACTGCGATACCCGGTGGGCTACGGGTACACATTCTCGGCGGCGGGAACGCCCTTCGGTAGCGTCATATATGAAGTCGTCGCCGGGCCGGCTGAAGGCCGGGCCGTCACGGTGGAACGGTCGCCTCTCTGGATGGGCTACAACGAATTCGTCTACGCCAAGGACATGGCCCGAGCCGCTGCCCTGGCTGTCCGGGCTGAAGGTCTGACCGACCATATTTTCAACATTGGTACGGGAGTGTTGAAAGACCTTGCCGATATTGTGGCCTCGGTCAAAGAGGAAATACCGGACGCCCAGATCACGATCAACGAGCCGAACGGCCCGGTGCAGGCCAGTTCCACCCGGTACCCCTTCGACTTGGTGAAGGCCGGAGAACAGCTGGGGTACAAGCCATCCTACTTTATTCCCGAGGCTGTGAAGGACTACATAGCTAGCGTCAGGGCCTCGTAAGGGACAACGCTCAGGGAAACGGACGTAAAGAAGAGGGCCATTGGCCCGCCCTCTTCTTGGGTAATAGATGGCCCCTAGGTTTCCTTGACGGGACGGAGGGATTTGTCCTTCTGAGCGCAGCGAAGAACCACAACGCATCTTCGGGAACGCATCCGTCTACCGAGTCATCTTCAAAGGCCGTCAAGTTCCTAAGCTGAGATGCTTCGTCGGCCAGGCGAAGTCGACTACAAAAGATTTCAACCGACTCCTCAGCATGACAATGTTCTGTTCCGCCGTTGTCGACCTACGTTATGCCGTGGCACGGCCCTCAGACTCGCTCAGAGGCCTACCTACAGAGAAGCTTTCAGCGCGTCCACCACGGCTTGAGCGCATTCCACGTCCTGTTCGCCGCTGCCACCACTGGCAGAGACGCCGCATACCAGTTGATCGCCGTCCATCAGCACAAGGCCGCCCGGAAGCATGATGACCTTTCCTCCAAAGAGGGTCTCCAGACCGGAGAAGCCAGGCACCTTTTGGGCCAACTCAAAAAGGGCGTCGGTGCCTCTTCGGAAGGACACCGCCGTGTACGCCTTTCCAATAGCGATATCCACCGTGTTCCATCGAGCACCGTCGCCTTGGACCACTATTTTGACGTGGCCGCCCTCATCCATGATGCAAAAACTCATCTTCTGACCCATCCCCGCGGCCTTGGCCATTCCTGCCTGAATGCCGGCATACATCTTCTCAACTGTGAGTGCCATTGAGTGCCTCCAACATCTCGCTTTGTAGTATTTGAGCAACAGTCAGCCCGCCGACCATAGCCCTCCATCTTTAGGCATGTCAAGGCTGCAATAGCTCCGATTGCGACGGGGGCAGAGTCGTCGTACTATCGCACCGGACGTGACAGGAAAAACGGGAGGGACCGTGGCCAAGATAAGACACATCGCCATCGCAACCCATGACCCTGAGGCAACGGCTCAATTCTATAAGGATGGCCTGGGCCTGCAGGATGCCGGAAGGGTCGCCAATGACCTCGCCGAGGGCTACTACCTAACCGACGGCTACATCAACCTGGCGATCCTGAAGTTCAAGGATGACTTTGCCGCTGCTACGGAGGGCGCGCCCCGGTACACTGGCGTCCATCATATTGGTTTCCAAGTCGATGACATGACATCGGCAGAAGGCCAGATTATCCAGGCTGGCGCTAGTTACCGCTCTGAAGGCGACAAGCCGGGACAGCGTGCCGAGCACAGTGCCAACGTTGAGGTCAAGTTCGTGGGCCCAGATGGCGTGACAGTTGACCTATCACAGACTGGCTGGAGCGGAACCGACTGAACCTCGTAGGAACGCAACTTCGTCTGAACTAGTGGGCAAGCGAAAGGCGTAGGGAAGGGGTGAACCTTCCCCTCCCAAAGCCAAGCTGGTAGGATGGGGCTAGCCAAGGCAGGCTTCCTCAGCCTCACCGACTTGAGCAGAAATCATCGTGAAGCTACTCATTATCAACGGCCCAAACTTGAATCGCCTAGGCGAGCGCGACCCGGCCATCTACGGAACCATGACCCTTGCCGAGTTGGAGCAGCGTATCGGCGCACGCGCCGCCGAACTCGGCGCTGAGACAAGCTACTTTCAGTCCAACCATGAAGGCGTGTTGGTGGACTGGCTGCAAGCCAACGGCCCAAGCGCCACCGGTATCGTGATCAATCCAGCTGCGCTCACTACCTACGGGCTGTCTTTGAGAGATTGCCTGTTGGATATGGGCGTGCCCACAGTAGAGGTCCACCTTTCACACATCCATGCTCGCGAGCCTTGGCGTCGCGAGTCGGTAATCGCACCGGTCTGCGTGGCCCAGGTTACCGGCATGGGATGGCGAGGGTACCTGGCAGCAGTCGACTATCTGGTGGATATTACCAACAAAGAAGGTGCCGCATGACTGCCCGTCTAGAACGGCTACGACAGCTCCTGGGGGAGCTGTCGGTCGATGCCATGCTGGTGTCCAGTCCCGAAAACAGGCGCTATCTTTCCGGCTTCACGGGATCGGCTGGGTACTTGCTCATTTCTAAGGATGACGCAGTTCTTGCCACTGACTTTCGTTATGTGGAGCAGGCAGGCAGGCAAGCCCCCGCGTTCCGGGTGGAACGCATTGCGGGAGACACGGACTGGCTTCCTAACGTCGCGGTGTCCATGAAGCTGAAGCGCATCGGGTTCGAGGCGACAAGTGTTACCTTCTCCCAGCACGCAGCCTTGGCTGAGGTCTTGGAGGGAATATCCGCAGGAGAGCGCCCGGAGCTGGTGCCGACGAAAGGTCTATTGGTGGCACTGCGGGCCATTAAGGACTCGATTGAAATGGAGGCCACGCAACGGGCCATCGACATTGGGGATGCAGCATTCGAGAAGGTGAGCGCAACCCTTCAACCGGGCATGACGGAGCGTTACGTCGCCTGGGAGTTGGAGCGCAGCATGAGGGAGTTGGGCGCTGAGAGCACTTCTTTCGACATCATCATCGCATCAGGGCCCAATTCAGCCCTGCCTCACCATCGTCCCAGTGACCGCGAACTGAGAGCTACTGAGCCCATCGTCATAGACATGGGCGCTCGTTACCAAGGGTATTGCAGCGACCTGACTCGCACACTTTGCCTGGGCCCCGTGGATGACACCTTTAGGGAAGTCTACAGCACGGTGTTGCGAGCTCAGCAGTACGCGATGGCCGAGGTCACCGATGGGATGCAGGCCAACGCGGCAGACGGCCTTGCTCGGACGGTGATTGAGGAAGCGGGATATGGCGACAAGTTCGGCCATGGACTGGGTCACGGTGTCGGTCTGGCCATACACGAGTTCCCCAGCGTGGGGCAGCGCTCCTCTGATGTACTCACAGAAGGCATGGTTTTCACCATCGAGCCCGGCATCTATATCTCGGGTTGGGGTGGCGTTCGGATTGAGGACATCGTCATTCTGGAGAACGGCAAGGCCCGCTGCCTTAGCCACGCTAGAAAACAGGCGGTTGACGCCGCCTAGGCCAAAACGGGTGTAACTCGGGTATATGGTACCCATTATTACTGCCCTCGCATGGCGGGCTGAACGAGAGAGCGGCGCAAGTCCACGAGCACTTGGGCCGGCCAATCAGAACGAAACGGAAATATCGCCCCGCGAAAACGTGGGCAAGGTGAACATCTCATGATTAGCTATAGCGACCTGAAGCGAGGCATAGTCCTGGAGTTGGACGGCGAGCCGTGGCAGGTTATTGAATACCAACACACGAAGATGCAGCAGCAGGCCCCTACCCTTACGCTGAGGATCAAGCACCTGAAAACGGGACAGGTCTTGGAGCGCAAGCTACCGGGGCACCGGCCTCTGCAACTTGCGCAGGTGGATCATAGGGAAGCTCAGTATCTCTATGGTGAAGACGGCCTCTACAACTTCATGGACCAAGAGACCTTTGATCAATATCCGGTGGGCGACGAGCAGATTGGTGATGCCAAAAACTACCTGATCGAGGGCGCTGTCGTGGGCGTTGTCTTTTTCAACGACAATCCCATAGCTATAGAGTTGCCAACCAGCGTCGAACTGGCAGTTACCGAGACTAACCCTGGTTACAAGGGCGACACCGCTCAAGGCGGGACCAAGCCAGCTACTCTGGAGACAGGGCTCGTTTTGCAGGTGCCCCTTTTCGTCAACGAAGGCGACAAAGTCAAGGTTGACACGCGTACTGGCTCCTACCTAGAGCGGGTCTAGCCCGGCTCTCTTTCCACACTCCACCCTGAGGCGTCATGCTACGACTCGGCTGGTTCTCCACCGGAAGAGGCGAAGGTTCGATGGGTATGCTGCGAACCACGGTTGAGGCCATGCGGGCCGGAGACCTCGACGCGCAGATCGAATTCGTCTTCAGTAATCGGGAACTAGGAGAGGCTGAAGGCAGCGACCGCTACTTCCAGCAGGTCCGTGACTACGGCATTCCCTTGGTATGTTGCTCATCGCGGCGTTTCCGGAAGGAGCACGGGACGCGAGTCTCCGAAGACAGGGAGGCTTTCGACCGGGAAGTAGTGGCTTTGCTTGAGGAGTTCCAGCCCGACCTTTGCGTGATGGCGGGCTACATGCTGATCCTCAGTCCGTTGCTATGTAACCGGTTCTCCTTGATCAACCTCCATCCTGCCCTACCCGATGGCCCCGCCGGTACCTGGCAACAGGTTATCTGGGATCTCATCGCACAGCGTGCCCCCGCCTCAGGCGCAATGGTTCACTTGGTCACTGAGATCGTCGATGACGGCCCACCTCTGTCCTACGTCCGCTTCCCTATCCAGGGTAACGAGTTCAACGCCGAATGGGACGAGGTGGAGAGCAAGACTGTGGAACAGCTTCAGCAGGATCCAGGCGAACAACTGGCATTGTTCAATCGCATCCGCCAGGAAGGCGTGCGGAGGGAACGGCCTCTGCTACTGGAAACTCTCAAAGCGCTCGCCAATAACAGGCTCCGTATAGAGGGTCGTTCAGTAATCGCCGATAGCGAGGAGCCGCCTCTCTGCCTAAACGACCAAGTAGAATTGGGCTTGGAAAACCAAGGCTAGTTCTACAACGGCGACACATATGCGGTCTGCGAGTCTCCTTCAGAGTGCCGTTGGAGTGGATGCGGATGGCCCGGCTTGCTATTGGGCCGGTGGGGTCGAGGTTTCGTGACCGTTTTACTCTAAGCAAAACGCCGATGCACGATTCCAGCCCAAGGGCCAGCTACAATTGGAGCACTTGCCGGAACCATTCGCAGGTTGCCGTTCAACGTAAAAGAAGCTTCTTTGAGTAACAGGGATGGCGCCAAAAGCACTTCGGCGGGGACGAGCGAGGTGACGGCTTCAGAACGTGGAGCCATTCAGTTCGGTGATACCCAGATCGCCTATGCGGTGGTTCGAAGCTGGCGCCGCAAGAAGACCATTCAGATCACGATTGACCGTGAACACGGTGTCCTCGTTGCCAGTCCCCTAAGGACCTCTGCCAAAATAATCGCCGATGTTGTGCGTGCGCGGGCCAACTGGATCATGAGAACCTCGCAGGCCGCGGCCTCATCTCCCGAAAGACAGCAGTTGGTCAGTGGGGAGTCCCTACCCTACCTTGGACACAGGGGGCCCCTTGCCGTAGTGGCGACCAATGTCGTCGGAGCCACAGTCCGGTTCACCAACTCAACCTTCGAGGTAGCGGTTCAACAGAGTTTGGAAGGCGAAAACCGTAGAGCGGCCATTGCCAAGGCCTTGGAGCGGTGGTACCGGAAGCGTGCAGAGGAATGTCTGGAAGAGCGGGTGAGCTACTGGTCGCTGAGAATGGCCCTGAAGCCCACAAGGGTTCTTATTCGCGGCCAGAAGAGGCGCTGGGGCAGTTGCAGTCTTGACGGCACTTTGAGATTCAATTGGCGACTGGTGCAGTTGACGCTAAGCCTCATCGACTACGTGGTGGTTCACGAGCTGGCCCATCTCCGCGTGCCGAACCATTCGCCTCTTTTCTGGGAATCGGTGGCAGGGACGTTGACTGACTTCAAGCTCCGCCGCAAGCAGCTCAAGCAGGACGGCGCCACTGTTGGCATTTGAGCGGGCTGGCGGGCTCGCGGATGCTCAGTGGAGTGGCTCTATCCCGGGCTGACGGCTTGATACAACTTGATGGCGCCCTTGCTAACAGAGCCAAGCCTTTGCTGCCTCTCCAGAACCTTGATCACACGGGCAACCTCCGAATCTCCATGCCGCCGGAACTTGCCCGCAATCTTGCTCAGCGTACGAGGTGTCGCACAGTAGGCCCAGATTTCCTCTTCCAACCCCTCGGCTACAACGGGCAGAGGTTTCAAGGGAACAACGAGCGTGTGGCCGGGGTTGCCGTCCCAGCTTTCTCCCGCCTGGAATTCAAGGAAGGTCTGCTGGCGCTCAAGGAAGCCTCTGAGGCGGGTGCGCAACACTCCGCCCGTACCAGTGGAGCCGTAGCCATGCACAACGTCCAGCCGGCCGGAAGCGTTCGCCCCCGTCCTACGCAGCGCTTGGTTGTAGAACTCTACGAAGGCGGCCTGAGCCTCAGGCCAGGTCAGGCCGTGCAGGTCCAGGGTGCGCATTATTCCTCCAGACATCATGAATCCAAGATACTACAGTTGGCGGATTCCTCTGACCCCCATTAGGGATGGCGGTTTACCTGGATGTAGATATACTCGTAGTGACTAAAACTTTTCTTTATACATGAGGTGTCCCTTGGCCGAACAGGCATCGGTGAGAGTCTACTGGCAAACCGCCAAGCAGGGGTTACGCCTTGTGTTGGCCAACGGAGAGAAAGAGGAGAGGATCGGCGGCATCCGAGCAACGAAACGCGGGTTCGATGCGTTTGCCGTTACCTTTGGCTACAACCCAGAACGCGCCCAGCGGGACATCGAAACGCTTGAAGAGGCTAAGGAGTTCGTTGCCTCATTTACGCCCTGGGACCTGTTCATCAGCGACCGAGGAATTTCTATCGAAGAAGATGTGCAGCCCCTAACCTCCGCCTGACCCCCAAGCGCTAGAACTTCCGCGGCGGTTCTATGGCTAGTGAGGGGCATCCCCACGCCCCGGTTGGCTCGTAGGCATCAGTTGATAGGAGTCTCGCACCGCGTCGGAAACCCGAACGGGAAGAGAGCGCAGTTGGGGACTAGCGACGAGGATCGCTACGGCCACTACTATGACCACAGCCGCCCCCGTGGCTACAGCCTGAGGCGCCCCAAACGCATCGGCCACCGGTCCTCCATACGCCATGCTCAGGGGCCCCAAGCTCCAAGTTATGGCGTACAGACCCATTACCCGACCCCGTATCTGATCAGGCACTAAGTTCTGGAGCGCGGCAATTCCTCCGGTAATGTAGAGAGAATGTACGGCCCCAGTGGCAACCAATATCCCCATGGACGCCAGATACATCTGTTTACTGGTGGCCAGTGCGAAGAGTAGAAGTCCAACCCCATAAAGAATCGCGCCGCCCAGCATGATCAGCCCTAGTGGATGGTGGGCCTTCAGCTTGCCGATGACGAGAGTACCCAAGATAGCGCCGAAGCCTGTGGCCCCGAAAAGCCATCCAATCTTCTCCGCTCCCACGTCCAGAACCTCTTTGGCAAACACCGGCATGAGGTAGACATACGCCATGCCGAACATGCTGTTACAAAACGTCAGCAGCATGATGAGTGAGAAAATCGAATGACCTCTGACATAAGCGATGCCAGCAACAACCTGTCGCAAGACCTGTCCCTGCGCAGGGGGCCGTTGGCGGAGGCGCAAGATCGATACGACCGATCCCAGTACATAAAACGTTGCAGCCGTGGTGAACATTGAGGCCTCGATGCTCACGCGTTGAACCAGTACCCCAGCGATGAGGGGGCCCAGAATGCGCACGGCATTCCAAATTATCGATTCCATGGCAACTGCGTTAACGATGTGCTCAGACCGTACCAAACGAGCGAACACGCTGGCTCGGCTGGGCTGGTCAAGGGCTTGAACCGACCCTATAACGGCTGCCGTGACCAAGAGGTGCCACACGTCCACCCCACCGGTCAGTACCATAGTGGCAAGCCAGGCAACCACGGTTGCAGACACAGCCTGAGCCCCAGCCACCAAGTACTTGGGTTCAAGCCGGTCCGCCAGCATGCCCCCAGCAAGGTTGAAAAAGATTGCCGGCAGCGCTATGGCCATACCAAGATAGGTTAGGTCAAGCTTCTCCCCAGTCAATTCGAACATCGTCCAGCCCATGGTGAACTGGAGCAGCATCTGGTGGCCGGTGACGCCGGCGAAGAGAGCCAACCAGTAATAGCGATACTGGCCGTAACGCATAGATACCGGCAGTATCTGGTTCGCTCTACCGAAAAATCCCTGGTGATCTTCAGCCATAAATCGGTTTTCCTGTCGCAATCGCGCCCTCAGGCTCAGTGGCTTCCCAAAGCATGATACCGCCACAACTGCGCGTTCTCATCTGAGGCGTCGATTTGCGTTATCGCTCGTTCGGAGGCGAGGGCAACGACGGAGCCTTCGCCAATTGCGAAAGACAATGGAGTATCGAAATAGCGTTACCCTAAGGCATTGGAGGCATGGGGCTCGTTTCAGGGCCAGTTTCGGGTGGACGGAAGAAGGCGTCCCACGTTGGGGTCCCGTCTACGTTAGCAAAAGAAGAGGCCCGCTCCATGAGCGGGCCTCCTCTTTTGCTAACTAAGCCTTTGTCCACCTGCCCCGTCTTCTCAAGAGGATGCCTCCAGCTAGGAGGCTCAAGGCCCCGCCGATGGTCAACAGGAGTGACCAGTTGCCACCGAGTGACGCGTCACCTACATCCGGTAGGATCGGGCCTGGCTTGGTGTTGGGCGGCGGGGGCGGTAGTGCGGGTACGCCTGGCGAGTACACCAAGGCAAATGTTGAGAAGTGGCTCAAGGCCGGAGCCGATATCTCACCGTTGTCGCCCAGGCTTGTCGTTACATCCGTCCAGGGGCGTGCAAGGTTGCCGGGGTTGTGGCGCTGGAACCGCAACTCACCGCTTCTCCAGGCTGCGAACGCCGCGTCTGGGCCGCCCAGCAACTCAATTTCAGCGTCGGTCAGGATCACCGCCAGCGTGGCGTTGAAGAACAGTTGGGCGTCCTCCAACGCAGAGGCATCGGTATCGAACAGATCAACGGTGATGCACCGGAGCATATGCCCATTCGGACTACGGCCGATGGTGCAGTCTTCTTCACGCTGACGGACGCGCACCTGGAAGGTCTTGTTGAGCGCGTTTGCGTCGGAGGTGATGGAGAATACCTGGACCGTGTTGTTGCCGCTGATGCGGAGCTGGTCAGCGCCCGGACCCTGGATATTGACATTGGAACTGATGGTCAGGACGCTAGCCAGCGTAATGGTGCCTTCATCGGCGGACGGAGCAAACACAATGGTGTCCGTTGCGTCTGAGCCGCTGGCGTCGCACTGGTCCACCTGCGCGTTGGTGTTTGCGGCCGTGATGGCCTCGCGCAGGGAGCAGTCCCCATCCGCGTTTTCCTCGTCGTTGGTGGTGTTGACGGTAAGGGTGGCACCGACTGCCAGGGGCGCGGCCGAAGGGCCGACTTGAGGCTGGGCCTGGGTCGTTGGTATGAGGTAGAAGGCCCAGAGGGCGGCCATGATTGCCAGGGATGAAAGGACGGCAAGGCTGAGAACTGTGCGGCGTGCTGCAACGGACTTCATAAAGAAGTGCTCCTGGGGCGGTGTTTTGAGGGCCTAGACAAATCAAGTACGGACGCGCGCAAAGCGCCGTAGGAATCATGCCACGGTGGTGTGGGAAATCAATCTTTCTTGGGCACAAAAGAGGGTTGCGGATAGATGGGGGGTGAGCGTGGAGTGAGCGGCCAGGTCGGTAGGAGGTGCAGAGGGCTTTCTAATGACTCTTAGTTTGGCCCTCTGACTGCCCAGGGCTTGTGGGGAACAGACGCTTGATGAAACGCCCAAAGGTGAGGCCCTGGACCAGGACAGAAAAGGCTACGACGAAATAGGCGGCAGTGACCAAAAGGTCGCGCTCGGGTGAGTGCGGCAGTGACAATGCCAGGGCTATGGAAATGCCGCCACGGAGCCCTCCCCAGGTCAGCGCGCCCAGCACGTTGCGCCGGAACGGCACAAGGCCCACCACATGGAACATTGCGCCCGGAACAGCAATGCTGATGAGCCGGGCAGCTAGTACAGTAGGCACGGCAATAACGCCCACAACGGCGTAGCTCCAGTCAAGGTGCACCGCCACGACCTCCAATCCCACCAGGGCAAACAGCACCGCATTGAGAATATCGTCCAGAAGCTCCCAGAAGTTGTCCAGGTAACGGCGGGTGAGGGCGGACATCGCCATTGATCGGGCCTGATTGCCGATGATGATCCCTGCCACCACTACCACTATCGGCCCGGAAATGTGCAGGACCGTCGCCAGCGCGTAGCCGCCGGATACCATTGCCAAACTCAACAGCACTTCAACCGAGTAGTCGTCTATCGTGCGCATCAGGCGGAAGCCGATCCAGCCGATCGCCAGTCCCAAGAGTGCTCCCCCACCCGCCTCAAGAAGCAAGAATGTGCCTACCTCGCTGAACACCGGTTCCTGTCCAGCAAAAGCGATGCTGGCGATGGTTAGGAAGATGACGACCCCTATCCCATCGTTGAAGAGCGATTCCCCCGCCATAGTCGTTTCCAGGGGTTTTGGCGCTCCGGCGCTTTTGAGAATGCCTAGCACGGCGACCGGGTCTGTGGGGGCGATGAGTGCACCGAACAACAGCCCATGAATAAGGCCAATCTCGAACCCTGCGAGAGTTGCGACAATCCAGAACAGTGTCCCGCCGATCGCCCCGCTAGCGACTACGCTGAAGGAGGCCAGGGACGCTGTTTGTATGAGCACGCCCCGCAAAGCCTTGAGGTCAATGTGTAGGGCGCCAGCAAACAAGAGGTAGCCGAGCAGGCCGTGTAGCAAGACTTCGTCGAAATGGAGAGATTCGACGAAGTCCTTCGTTTCCTGCTGGTCCAAGACCCCAACAACCCCCAGCGCAACAATCACCAGGGACAGGGCCAGAGAAACAGCCATGAGGGCAATGGTGGGAGGAAAGCGGAGATAGCGGTTGTTCACATAACTTGCCGTGGCTGCAAAACTCAGCACTACGGCAATTGCGGTAAATACGCTCTCGGTCTCGGTCATGGGGCCCTCTTCATCGGGCACGCACAGGCGGCATGTTTGCCAGGCGTGGGCAGTCCGTATGTCAGACGAGGCTAGAACAGGGCGTTGCTCAAGGCCGGCCGGAACTGCTTCGTGGTCGGGTGGTTATCGCCAAGCAACTTGAAGATGGCCAGGGAAGCCTTTCTGGCTCCATCGTTATCGTAAGAGCGATTCTTGCGGATCACATCAATGAAACCGGTCAACGCCGCCTCGAAGCTGTTGGAGCGCGCCTCGCCTATGGCAGCAAGATAGAGGTCTTTGGCGGGCTCCGTCGGAAGCGCCTCCGCGTCCTCTGCACGAACGAAGAGTGCAACCAACGTCCTGATGGCCTCGGCCAGTTCGAAACCGTCTTCTCCAGCCGTGAGGCCTTTGACGGTTTCGGCGGCGCGCTGGGGGTCCGTGCTGAAGTACGTTTGCGCCAAGAGCACAGCAGCTTGGGCTTGACCAGGATCGGCGGCAAGGATGCCGTCGAGTAGCTCCTGAGCCTCTACCGTCTTCCCTTCCCCCAAGAGCGCCAGGGCCGTCTCAAGTTGCCCAGCGTGTTTGCTGGGTAGTGCCTTGGATAGCCATTCCGCGACCTTGGGCTCCGGCAAGGCCCCAACGAACTCATCCTGGACCTTCCCATCAACGAACAACTTCACGTTGGGGATGCTGCGGATACCGTATTCAGCGGCGACAGACTGGAACCTCTCCGTATCGAGCTTGGCAAGCTCCCAACGCCCGTCACTTTCCCCGGCCAGTTTTTCCAAGACGGGGCCAAGCACCCTGCAGGGCCCGCACCAGTCCGCCCAAAAGTCTACAAGGACCGGCAGCGTGTGGCTCCGCTCAAGGACGTCCGTCTCAAAGTCGTTGACTTCGTAATTCATCATTTGATTCCTCTCACTAGGTATGGGCGCCAGCGGCGCTGCTCAATTTCCTCTACTGCGCCAAGATTCAAGTCTAGGCAATCCAAACTCCAAGCTCCAGCCCCTGTTCAGCTGTCTCCCCAGGGGTGCGCCATCGAAGACTTGAAGCGTGCGCCATCGAAGGCTTGGCCTACGCTAAATGGTGTGTGGTATACTAGTGTAACCGCAGACCTCTCTCTTGTACTGTCGTTTCTGCCCGCGTTTTAGCCCCGCTAAGCTCTCCGGCACTGGCGCCCTTGCACAGGAAGGCTCGGAATATTGTTGGCAAGGAGTGCCATATGCGTATCTATGTAGGAAACCTTTCGTACGAGACCCAGGACGCCGAGTTGGAAAAAGCCTTCCTGGCTTTCGGAGCTGTTGAGTCGGCTCAGGTGGTCAGTGACCGTTACTCAGGCAGATCCAAGGGCTTCGGGTTCGTGGAGATGCCAGAGATGTCAGAGGCGCAGAACGCCATCACTGGTCTGAATGGAACGGAAGTTGGTGGACGGACGCTTACCGTGAACGAGGCCAAGCCTCGTGAGCAGCGTGCTAGCGGCGGACAGCGCAACGAGCGCAGCTGGTAACTTTCAACTGTTCACAGTTTAGAAGAGGGGGCCCTAACCAGGGCCCCCTCTTCTTGTTTGACTGGCCCCAACAAAGAATGATCCATCCCCAACATATATTGACGGTGTTCGGGCTTGGGCATAGTCTATTTGAACACTCGGGCTAGACCCACCTTAGGAGATGGAACTAGGAGATACCTGGTTAATGTTGAGTTTCCCTTGGAGCCATTTAGCACAATGGTGAGGAACGGCACCGCAGGTGCTGCTAGCGGAAAGATACTGGAAGACGTCAAGCCAGAAGTCATCTACTTCTCGGAGCAAGATGGCAAGCGTGGGGCCATTATGGTTGTGGACATCGCCAGTCCGTCCGGGGTACCCGCCGTGGCTGAGCCCTTCTTTTTGACCCTCAACGCTTCCGTGAAATTCCGCGTAGCAATGACGCCGGAAGACCTCATGGCTTCTGGGCTGGAAGAGATCGCCAAAAAATACCAGTAGCTTCTAGGCTTCGTGTACATAGGCCGAACAGGGGCTCGGACGAACCCCTGTTCGGCCTCATTCTTTAAAAGGCAGGAAGAGGAGGATATCGTATGACCCGACAGGCATCACCTGAACCTGAGGTCCCTCAGCAGGCTGGAAAGCTCCTGACGCAGATCGCAGGCTATGTCGGAGTTCGGACCATCGTCATAGGACTGCGCCTCGGGCTATTGGAAGAGATTGGCAAGCATCAAGACGGGATCACAACGGAAAGCTTGGCGCAGCAATTGTCCCTAGACCCTTTCTATGTAGGGGTCTGGTGCCGGTCAGCCTACGCAGCTGAAGTCCTCGACCTCGGGGAGCAGGAGCGTTACCGGCTTGCGCCGCATATGGACAAGTTGCTACTGGATGTGAACTTCCCAGGCCACATTGGCGGCGTACCGCAAGTGATGGTGCAGCCGGAGTTCTTTGAACACTTTGAAGAAAAATTACCTTCTGGCGACCGTCTGTGGTGGGACCAGTGCAGTCCGGACTTCATCACGGCAGTCAGTGACACTGGCCGGCCGTTCTACAACCGGATGATTCCTGGCGGCTTATCGAAAGTGCCGGGCCTACAGCAACGTTTGGAGGAGGGCGCTAGCGTCCTGGAACTCGCCTGCGGGGCGGGCAACGGCTTGTCCGCTATGGCCAGAACCTATCCCAATTGCTCTTTCGAAGGCGTGGACGGAGATGCCTACTCATTGAGCCTAACGAAAGAGAGGCTCGCCGGTGAAGGGCTTCAGGATAGGATTACTCTAACGCAGAGCACCCTTGAGGATTTCGATGCCAGCGGGGCATATGACATGGTCTTGATCAACATCTCGATGCATGAATGCCGGGATATAGACAAAGTGACCTTGAATGTCCA
The DNA here is from genome assembly GCA_003228115.1 of Chloroflexota bacterium. GTDB lineage: Bacteria > Chloroflexota > Dehalococcoidia > Lucifugimonadales > SAR202-VII-2 > SAR202-VII-2. The sequence continues at coordinate 81,344 of QEVV01000006.1, read as the reverse complement.
CAAAGCTCTCAAACCAGATGGCTATTTTGTGATCTCCGACTTCCCTTTCCCAGCGTCAGTGGAAGCCAGCCGAACAGTCCCTGCCCGTGTCATGTCAGGAATACAGTTCTTTGAGGCGCTCATCGGGGATCAGCTGATGCCGACTCAGGCGTTCGTGGATCTGCTAAACGGACACGGTTTCCGGGACGTAGAGGCTTTTGATATCACGCCGGTACATGCCGTGACCTTCGGTCGAAAGTAAGCACTCGGAAGTCGCCAACGCTGGCGCTATACCTTGGGATGCCAGGTTGCCCGCTGGTCCCGTCCAGGGCCAGCGGGCAACGCCATTAGTCGCCCAATCGCACCTTGTCTAGTCTCGTGAAGTCGTGGGTGCTGTCGATCCAGCGGATGGTGCCCGAACGAGACCGCATTACCAGCGATTGGGTCCTCGCCCCTCCCCCGAAGTAGCGCACACCCCTCAGTAGCTCACCGTCGCTAGCCCCGGTCGCAGCGAAGAAGACGTCGTCACCGCTCACTAGGTCCAGCGTGCCGTAGACCTTGTCCAAGTCGAGGCCCGCTGCTATCGCACCCGATCGCTCCGCCTCATCGCGGGGCCAGGCCTTGCATTGGATCTCTCCACCCGTGCAACGGATGGCCGCCGCCGTGATCACACCCTCAGGGGTCCCACCGACCCCCATTAGTACGTCTACTCCAGTATCCGGCAGGGCTGCCGCGATTCCAGCGGCAACATCGCCGTCGGAGATGAGTTTGACCCTAGCGCCAGCCGAGCGGATGTCTTCCAATAGTTCGGCGTGGCGAGGCCGGTCAAGAACAACGACCGTTAGCTCATTGACCTTGCGGCGCATCCCCTTGGCGATGCTCTTCAGGTTGTCCCCTACTGTGGCGTTGATGTCGATGGCCCCCTGGGCTTCTGGGCCCACGGCGATCTTGTTCATGTAAAAGACTTCTTTGGGGCAACTCATTGCGCCTCGAGCAGCTAACGCCACGACAGCGATTGCGCCGGGTAGCCCCTTGGACAGCAGTGTTGTGCCGTCAATAGGGTCGACGGCGATGTCCACCGGAGGCGGCGAGCCGTTGCCAATGACCTCCCCGTTGTAGAGCCTGGGGGCTTCATCCTTTTCCCCCTCCCCGATGACAACGACGCCATCCATGGCTATGGAGCCCAAAGTGAAGCGCATGGCGTCCACTGCAGCTTGGTCCACCAATTCTTTATCGCCCGTACCCATGTAACGGGTGGCAGACATGGCAGCGGCCTCTGTTACCCGCACGAGCTCCATTGCAATGTTGCGCTCGATCGGGATCCTAGACCATCTTGATTCGACCATTAGCGTGCTCCTCATCTGTAAATGTAAATTGTCAAGGTTGGGCCGGCCGGGATGCGCCCCACATAGTAGCGAAAGGCGCTGAGGCGGAATGGCTACTAACGAGGCCTCAGCGCAGAACCAGCGACCAGTCTACCAAATGACATCGATGGAGTGTTTCATGGTGCCGTGCCTGCCTTTCCCCGCTTCATGTAGCAGGCTCAAGAAGGAAGTTGACAATCCGTAGATGGAAGCATAATTTCCCCCTCAGATGGAAGGATTGTCGGAAGTTAAGGGGGAGCGATGAACGACCTCGTCATCCGGAATGCGAAGATTGTCGATGGTACTGGGAGCCCCGCATACCATGGGTCCGTTGCCGTCCAGGACGGGATAATCAGTGAGGTGGGAGAGGTCTCAGGTTCCGCCAAGCGCACCATTGATGCTGGCGGGCGAGTAGTTTCGCCTGGTTTCATTGACCCTCACACGCACATGGACCTTTTCCTGAAGCTGTACCCCGATGGTGCTCCGGTCGTTAATTATGGAGTGACGACGGTCGTTATTGGCGATTGTGGAGCTTCGTGCGCCCCGGTCCCGCAGACCCCGGCCACGCTGGACATTCTTGTCAGCTACCTGCGCCGGGTCATGGACAAATATGTCGACCCTGATCAGTTCGAATGGAAGACCTTCGGCGACTACCTGAATTATCTGGAAGGCCGGGTCGGAATAAACGTTGGGGCATTCATTCCGCATTCGCCCGTTCGCCTGGTGGCGATGAAGGACGCGGCTATGGAGCGGGTGGCGACGCCAGGCGAGCTAAAGGCGATGCTGGAGATGGCCCAACAGGCTTGGGACGACGGTGCGATAGGTTTCTCGACCAGTCCAAAGGGCGGGCCCGCCATTCACAGCGACACCCCCAGCACCTTCGCCGACCGTGACGAAATGATGGCATTCGCTGACCTGATTGTTGGCCAGGGCGGCATTTGGCAGACCAATGGCGCTCGGCTGGCGCTCGATCCCGAAACACTGGTCAATGAACTGACTACCTCCATAAAAGGAAGGCACATCCTCAACGAATGGGCACAGCCCGCGGACGACCCAGAGATGGCCCTTCGGATGGGGGACTTTATGGAAGGCCAACGTCAACAGGGCCAGGGAGTGTACGGGGTGGTGATTCCGTACCGGCACATTGAGAAGTTCCGGGTGGCGGACTTTTATGCGTTCGCTGGCCTTCCTGAGTGGGACGCCATTTCCAAAGAGCCGGAGAACCTAGCTACCTCGCTCGCCGACCCGGACACGCGGGCCCGGATTGCTGCAGCTGCAAAGGACCATGCTCCCGCACAGTACCTAGAGGACATTCACGTCCGCGCTGTTTCCAACCCCTCGGACGACCGTTGGATCGGGCGCAGCCTTGGAACGGCGGCTAGGGAAAGCGGCACAACGCCAATGGAGTTTGTTTTGAGTTTCCTGGCTCGGAACGCAATGGACGCCAGGTTCGTACTCTGGGGCGGCGGGCGAAACTCCAGCCTGAAACTGCTGGAACAGATGATTACCCATCCCTGCGGGGTTATCGGCACCGACGCTGGGGCTCACCTGGACCGCTTCTTCTTCCACGGGGCTCCCGCCAAACTGCTGGGCTATTGGTCGCGAGAACGGCAGCTTCTTTCCTTGGAACAGGCTGTTCACAAACTCACTGGCTTTCCAGCCCAGATCCTTGGCACCTCTCGCGGCGTGTTGGAAGCTGGAAGACCTGCCGATTTGGTCCTTTTTGACCCCGACACCATTGACGATGGGATGGGAGACATCCCGCCGGAGGTCATTGATGTAGAAGAGGTCCGCCGACAACCCCCCGGTGTCCACTTGGTTGTCGTCAATGGGCAGGTTGCCGTGGATGACGGGGTGCCCACAGAGCAAAGAGCGGGGCGTGTCAGACGCTGGGAATTGTAGAAGCTCTGCCTGGGCTAGTGGGCCAGGCGCCTCCAGGTGCTGCGAGAGAGCGGAGCGGTTGCCTAAAAGTTGACGCCGGCCAGATGGCGCACAGCGTTCTCAATGTCCTCCACCGAACCGTTAACCACTCTGGGCGGGTTGGCGTGGGGGTTGCCCTCCTTACTAACGTAGGCTAGGCCAGAACGAAAGAACTTGACGCCGCTAGCTGTGCTGATGGAAGTGACTACGTCGTCTTCCTTTACAACGCCGTCCCGGCGGGCTTGGAGCACGGCGTCCAAAGCAACCGCTGACTGCGGGCAGATATTGGCTCCGGCACTCATGAATATCGCCCGAGTTTGCTGGATGTCTTCCTCGGATACATCGTAAAAGGCCATCTTGAAACCAGGGACCAGCTTCTTGATTCGTGGAAAGCTAACAGGGTTCTGGATGTCCATGGCGGTGGCAACAGTTTCACCACGGGAAGATCCCGGTGCGTAGTCTTTGAAACCGCTACGTCCCCAGCGTACCAGGGTGTTGGCACTCTTCGCCTGCGCCACGATGATTCCTGGCACTTTGTCGATCAGACCCCGCCGCTCCATTCGCCGAAGGGAAGTCAGGAGGGCCGTCAGGTTGCCCCCATTGCCGCAAGGAATGGAAATCCAATCGGGCGCCTTCCACCGCAGGTCCTGGCATATCTCTAAAGCTATTGTCTCTTGCCCCACGATCCGGAAGGCGTTCTTGGAGTTCACCAACACGATTTCCGAGTGCCGGGAACAAAATTCCTCAACAAGGTTCATGCAGGCATCGAACCCATCGGGATGCTTAATGGAAAGGACGGTCGCCCCGTGAGCCATGGCCTGGTACAGCTGCTCCTCCGAGACCCGTTCATCGGGAAGGAGCACCAAACAGTGGAGGCTCTCTTCGTAGGCGCTGTAGATCGCAGCGGAAGCCGAAGTATCCCCAGTGCTGGCGCAGGCAACGAAGCGGATGTTTTGCTCCGGGTAGGTCTTCTGAAGCCGGTGAGCCTCAGATACCGCTACGGAAAGCCCCCGGTCCTTGAAGCTATGGGACGGAAGCTGGCCCTCCATCTTGATAAACAGGTTCTTTAATCCAACCCTCCGCTGTAGCCATTCAGGCGTTTTGAACAGGTCTGTGAAGCCCTCTTGAAGAGAGATGACCGACTCTTCCGGAAAGCCTGGCAGTATGTGAGCAAGCCACATGAACACGCCACTTCCGTAAGGGTAGGTGTCACGGCCCCGCCCAAAGCGGATGTTGTCGAAGTAGTCCCGAGCCTGCTGGCCGATGCCCACCTCGTTATCAATGAGGTCCTCATCTCTCTCGAGAAGAAAGAGGCCACCGCATCGCGGGCAGGTGTCCATGAACTTCTCTGGTGCATAGGTTGCTCCACAGTCATCGTTTATGCACTTGAGCCAGTAGCGGACAGCGGGGTCTGACGTCATGGTTTCAAGGACTCCCTAAAGGACAATGGCCTCACGGGCCTTTACGGTTAATCATATATCATGTAGCGCCTTTGGGCCTCCCCATAAGCACCTTGAGTTTTGTGCATTCAGCGGTGATTGTAGAGCCACGCCCTAGTCGCACGCCTTAGATAGGCCGATCATACTAACGGAGTACCTCTGGAGAAGTCCCTCTGAACTTGAGGGGAGTAGGCAAACTGGTTACACTCTTTGTAGTGTGTTCTGAATACCGAGGGTCGAAGAAGGGGAGGTCTGCATGGCAACCTACATTCTGCTCACAACGCTCACGCCGCTAGGCCTGCAGACTTTGCATGACAACCCAAGCCGTCTCAACGAAGTCAACGAAGAGATTGCTGAGTTCGGTTGCACGCTGATCGCTCAGTACGCCACCCTTGGCGGCTTTGACTTCGTCAATGTGGTGGAAGCTCCCGACAACGAGACCGTGGCCCACATGTCCGTAGACCTGGGATCCAGAGGAACAGTAACGATAACGACGCTGCCGGCCATTCCCGTGGAACAGTTCGTGAAGACGCTGATGGGTCCGGAGCAAATGGGGCGCAGCCGCTGAGAATGCCACCGTACACCTGTGAGGCTGGTTCATTATCCGTGCTGGGCACTGATCCGTGGTCGGATGGGGCATGGTTGGCTTGTGATCCTATAGGTATGAACTGAGAAAACACCCCCTGGGACTCGTGTCCAGGGGGTGCCGATTATATGGGGAGAAGAGATTGGTCCAAATGAAAGATAGGCAAAGTATGAAAGATAGGCAAAGTATGGATGGAGGTTGGTCGGCGGGCAGGGCGCTTCGGAAGCCCGTTATGGGCCTTGTGGTCGCAGGACCACTGGTAGCCGTGGGGTACGCGATTTTCGCGTTGTGGAACCGGATGGTCGGCTGGCAGGACATTGCCCTGCTAACCACGATTTACCTATTGGTTGGCCTTGGAGTGACCATCGGCTATCACCGCCTCTTAACCCACGGGAGTTTGAATGCCAGACGCCCCGTAAAGATTGCCTTGTTGATACTGGGGACCATGTCGATACAGGGCAGGCCTATTTCTTGGGCCGCCAATCATCGCTTGCATCACGCGCGCTCTGACAGGGAGGGGGACCCCCACAGTCCCAATCTGAACCGCAATGCGATTGTGGGATTTGCTCACGCCCACCTTGGATGGCTCTTTCAGCGTGGCCAGGCCGCTGACGAAGGCCGCTGGGCCCGCGACCTCTTGAACGACCCGGACGTTGTGTTCATCAACCGGTTGGCGCCTGTATGGTTCTTGGCTGCACTCGTCATACCCTTTGCCATCGGTGGCTGGAGCGGTCTCCTATGGGGTGGTTTGGTGCGGATTTCCCTAACGCATCATGCGACTTGGTCTGTTAATTCTGTATGCCATGTTTTTGGCAGCCGTGCATTCTCTCCGAAGGATCAAAGCCGGAACCACTGGCTTGTCGGCCTGCTTGCGCTTGGTGAGGGGGGGCACAATACCCATCATGCGTCACCCCGATCGGCCCGCCACGGACTTCGTTGGTGGCATTTCGACCTGAGTTGGGTCGTGATCTGCGCCTTGCAGGAAGTGCGACTCATCCGCGACGTGTACACCCTGGATGCGCAGGACTTGAAGCGGGCTCTCCAAACGAAAGCCTCCGGCGTCAAGGTTGCCCTTCGGCACCGCCTGCCGCAGGAAACCAGGCAGACGATTGCCGCCGTCGCTGATTGACCCGGGGCCATTCGGACACCTTCCCACTAGGTTTGGCGGGACGTAACCTGCGTTTACTGAGCGGTCTCCCGTTCTTTCGAAGCGGGCGGACCGGAACAGCACACGCAGGTTACAGATAGCAATGTGTGTCGACCCCGACGCTGTTCGACGGAGGCAATGTTTTTCCTCGTGGAACCTTCGGCGTTTGCCACTTCTTTTCTACTCCCTACCCTCCCTGTTCACGCCCTATTGATTAGGAGTATTTTGCTAAGGGGCTGTGGTAAACTGTCGCGACCGAAGACTTCTCTTGTACTGTTCGTTCCTGCCCTGCGTTTTAGCCCCGCTAAGCTCTCCGGCACAGGCGTCCTTGCACAGGAAGGCTCGGTATCTTTTGGCAAGGAGTGCCATATGCGTATCTATGTGGGGAACCTGTCGTACGAGTCCCGAGACTCTGACCTAGAGCGAGCCTTCCTGGCTTATGGGTCTGTTGAGTCTGCCCAGGTAGTCACTGACCGTGACTCCGGCCGGTCCAAGGGATTCGGGTTTGTGGAGATGCCTGACCTGACGGAGGCTCAGAACGCCATTACGGGCTTGAACGGCCAGGACCTTGCTGGCCGCACGCTTACAGTGAACGAGGCCAAGCCTCGTGAACAGCGGAGCTTCAGCGGACCTCGCAACGACTCTGGCGGAGGAGGAGGCGGCCCGCGCAACGAGCGGCGCTGGTAGTCCTCAGTCTTTTCTGAGAATGCAGAGAGGGGCCCTATCAGGGCCCCTCTCTTTTTGTCACTTGGCTAAGAGCGTTGTCCCCTGCTCTACAACCTCCCCGATCATTCTGCGCGGCGACGCCCTACCCTTTCATCCTTCCAGGGCACGGCATAATCCGGTACCCTCTCGGCATTCGGCCATTACTGCCAACCGTCTGATGAGGAGGCGCCGTGTCCGTCGATCCCATTATTTATGAGGTCATCCGCTCCAGGCTTCAGGGCATTGTGCGCGAGATGCAGATCGACACGTTCCGCACTGGCTACTCCACGCTCATACGCGAGACCTACGACCTGAGCTGCGGCCTCGTGGACAGGGAGGGCCGGGTGGTTGCCCAGTTCGCAGGGATACCCATCCACATGGGGTCCTACCCTGAATGCGTTTCCGGCCTCCTCCGCTACTACTCCTACGAAGAAATTGAAGATGGCGATTGCTTCTTTGTCAGCCACCCCTATGAGTCAGGCTCCGCCCACTCCCTGGATTCTGCCGTCATGGTCCCGATCTTCTATCAGGGCGAACTTGTTGCCTTCGGCATCGGTATCACTCACAAGGGCGACATTGGCGGTCTTGCCCCCGGCAGCCGAGCAGCCAACGCTAGAGACTTGTTCGGAGAAGGAATGTTGGTTCCTCCGGTGAAGTACAAGTCTCGCTACAAGGTGGTCAAGGAAACCGAGAATCTAATCTGGGCGAATACTCGTACCCCTGAGTTACTGCTCGGCGACTACAACTCGCAGGCAGGCCCCATGTGGACCGTGGGGGCAAAAAGGCTCGTAGAACTGATGGACCGGTACGGCAAGGACACGGTATTGGAGGTGTTCGAGGAGGTCGGCCGCAAGACGGAACAGCATTTGCGAGCAGAGATCTCCCGCTGGAAGGACGGTGTTTACGAAGCCGAAGCCTTCTTGGACAACGATCTCGTAGATTTGGAGACGCCTGTCCGTATTCATGTCAGGATCACAAAGGACGGTTCCAATCTGCTGTTGGACTTCTCTGAATCCTCCGATCAAAACCGCGGGCCGTTGAATGTCCGGCCGCCCATAATCCAAGGCAGTTGTTTGTACGCCATCGTATCCATGATGGAGTCGCCGCCGGACAACAACCACGGCGTAACCAACGTCATCGACTACAAATTCAGGCCTGGCAGCATCATGAACCCAACCTACCCTGCCCCAGTTGGGTTCTACGCCAACGTCCTCTGGATTATCGAGGATATGGTTATAGAAGCCTTATCCAAAGCCTCCGGCCGCCCGGCAAGAGCCAATCACGGAGCCAACGGCCTCTTCACCATAGGTAGCATGGGCCCAACCGGGCGTCCTATCGTTCACTATGAACTCATCGCCGGCGGCAGCGGGTCGTATGACGGCGGCGATGGCTGGACCGGGTGTGGCTATGGCGGTACCGGCCCCAAGATCACCTGTGTGGAGGTCATCGAAACTGAATTTCCGGTGAGGATAGAACAATTCAGGGTCATTCCTGACTCCGGCGGCGCTGGCCGGTTCAGGGGCGGCAACGCCCACTTCAGGGACTATCGCATTCTTACGGAGAGCCGTTTCTCCGGCGGCGGAAGCCGGTACCGCGTTCCACCCAAGGGCATGCTGGAGGGGAGGGAGGGAGCCGTCGGTTATATTGTCATCAACCCCGGCCAACCCAATGAGCAGCGACACAGGAATCTAGTGTCCAACATCCAACTCAACGAGGGCGACCTCGTGCGAATGGCAACCGGCAGCGGTGCTGGTGTAGGCAACCCGAAAGAGCGAGGCTCGGCGAAGGTGATCCAAGACGTCGTTGACGGGTACGTTACGTCAGAGTCTGCCAAGGAAGTGTACGGACTCTCCCAGGATAAGGTCGATGAGGCTGTGGACTGGCCGGTCAAGACACTGGGTTAGGTTCCATCCGAAATGGCTGCCCCGGTCGCCAGCGTCCATCCTGATATACTCTGTCTCGGCCAGGGCTTAGGTTGACGTTCGAGGTGTCTGTCCAGCAGTTCTATCCCAATGGAGTTCACAGCAAGCAATGAATAGATTACAGGACAAGGTCGCAATCGTTACAGGGGCTAGCCGAGGCATCGGCAGGGCCGTAGCTCTTGAGTTCGCTCGCGAGGGAGCAAAGGTGGTCGTGGTAGGAGGGGTTGATGCCGCGGCAGCCCAGGAAGTGGCCGACGAGGTCAAGGCGCTGGGCGGTGAGGCGCTCATGGTTATGACAGATGTGTCGCAGCGAGTGGAAATAGACGCTCTTGTCGATGCTACCCTGAAAAGGTTTGGCAAAATAGACATTCTGGTCAATAACGCAGGCATCATTAATCCAGTTCCCTTGCTGGAAATGCCGGAGGACCAGTGGGACCGGACTATTGCCGTGCACCTCAAGGGCACTTTCAATGGTACCCAAGCCGTGGCCAAACACATGAAAGACCAAGGTGGCGGGAAGATCATCAACGTGTCAGCTCCGGCGGCAATTCGGGCGTCATCTTCAGGCGTTTCCGACTACGCGTCAGCTAAGGGAGGCATTGTCGCTTTCACCAAGAACGCGGCCAGGGAATTGGCGCCCTATCGCATCAACGTCAACTGCATCAGCCCCGCGGTCTACACCCGCATGACGGCCGCGTTGATGGAAGCTGACCACACCACCCTGGAGCAGAGACATAGCCGTGTGCCTCTGGGCTGGTTTGGACAACCGGAAGACTGCGCTGGGGCCTTCGTCTTCTTTGCCTCCAAGGACGCCGACTACGTCACCGGGCAAGTCTTAGCCGTGGACGGCGGCACGACCGTCTAACCCAGCGCACCTGCAACCCCTCACTTGAAACGAGCCGGTCTTTAGTGAATCGAGACGCGCAGTATTCCTGTGCCTGAAGGAGTTTCTATGTTGCCCACCAATGTCCAAGAGTTTGTCACGAAGAATCACCTAGCCAGTTTCTCTACCCTGCGGGGAAATGGAGGGATGCAGCTGAGCCTGGTGCTGGCGGGGCCGTTTCAGGAGGGTGCCGCCTTCTCAACGCCAGGTGATCGGGCCAAATACAAGAATCTCCTGCGCAATCCTAAGTGCTCGTTGCTGGTATCAACCCGTGACTGGTTTAGTGGATATGTGGTACTTGAGGGCCAGGCTAGGGTGATGGACGCCAGCAACACGGAACCCGCCGCCCTTTCGTCCGCCTTACGTGACGTTTATCGAGCTACTGCAGACGCTGAGCATCCGGACTGGGAGGAGTTTGACCAAGCGATGAGGGATGAACGCCGTGCCGTGATTGTTGTGGTACCTGAGAGCATTTATGGTACGGCGGTGTAGCCGGTCCGCTCAGGCGCACCGTTCAGTGTAGCTAGTCCGCATAGGCGCACCGTTCAATGGGGTAGTGTCAGCGAGACTCGGGGCTCATCGGTTGTCAGTGTTGCCCTGAGGGTCCAATCGGGCAATACGTTCAGTTGCTGCCCTGATTCGGTCGTCACGCACGCGGGCTGCCGCTACCACCGAGCCAAATACTGCCACTACCATGCAGAGAAGACCGATCGCGCCATATCCCCCTATCGCCAGCGCCAAGCCGCCCAAGGCTGGACCAAACATTGCCCCGCTCTGATTGCTGAATGCGGGTACATTCATTGCCGTGCCTTGGAGCCGCCGGCCGCCAATAAGGGACAGAAAGGTGTGGAACATGGTGAAAGGGGCGAAGATGGCAACCGTGAAGAGCAAACCCAACGCCACGACCAGCAGCAGGGGCAGGTCCACTCCAAAAATCAAGTACGCTATCACCCCGCTGATCGCCAGCCCAACCGGCATCACTTTGGACCGATGCCGGCTATCGGCCATGTACCCCACCACTGCCGGAGAAACCACGGTTCCAACGCCGATTATGGCAACAGGAATAGCGGTCTGGCCGGTGGAGAGATCGTGGCTGACTATGAGGTAAGCAGCGAAATAAGTGGAGAACCCGAAGTAGGCGATTCTATGGGTCATGTTGACCAAGCTCATGTCCCATATCAGCCCCACACGGGCAAGAGGCGCGAATCTCGTAAGGATGCCACCGGAATTCCCAACGGGGGCGGGATTCGGGAGCCTTAGAAAAACAAAAAGGCCCACAAGCGCTGTAGCTGCAGCCGCAGCAACGAAGCTCCAGCGCCAGCCCACCAATTCACCAACGAGAGTCGTTAGTGGCACGCCCACAACAATGGCCAACCCGCCCGTCGCACTCATCCATCCAAAGGCTTTCCCACGGCTTGATGCTGGGACATAGTCGGCAAGGAAGGCGGAGAAGGTGGGAGGAATGAGCCCTCCCAGTCCGCTGACCGCCCGGAATAACATAGCGACAGGGAATGTCCACGCAACTCCCATGCCAAGGACTCCCACGATGGTCGCCACCAGCCCAATGAGCAAGATTGGCTTGCGTCCGTACCGATCGGAGAAGTACCCGGCGGATCCGGCCACGAACAACCAAACGCCCGCGGTCACGGTGTTCAATTGGCCAGCAACCGGCACTTCTACCCCAAGGTCGTCCGCGATATCCACCAGCAGTGGACCCATCATGAATATGACCAATTGAATGATGAATATCCCCGATCCGGCTGTGGCCACCAGGAACAAAAAACCAGGAGCAGTCTTGTTCTTGGATCTCATAGGTCTGAACCTCGGCTCGGTGCCGAATCAGACCTATGGCTGATAGGAAAGCTCAATATTATTTCCTGACGGTGGCTTATCACGATGCCCATGGCTGCCGGGTGCGTGAGACCGGGGGTGAGGCAACGGTACTTCGGTCGAGGGCAGGTGACAAGCCTGGCGGGCCGAGATATCTAAGCGCCGTTGGGGAACTCTTGGGCGCCTTTGACGTAAACTACGTTCATGGCCCAAAGGCTGCACTACATTATTTTGGAGAGAAGAATCTATGGCTGACCTCAAGCTCAAGACAGCGCTCGTGACCAGGGGACATACGGAAGCCCTGAAGGATGGAACCCTCAGCCCCCGGACATTCGAATTCGAATACGAGGAAGTTCCCGCCATTATTCAGGCTTTTCGGCGAATGGTGCGTGGGCTGGAATTCGACATTACCGAGATGGCCATAACCACCTACATTTGCGCCCGCGCTCACGACAAGCCGATTACTGCCATCCCCGTTTTCTTGATGAGACAGTTTCACCACGGAGGCATCCTTCACAACACTGACGTTGGCATCCGAACGCCCAAAGATCTAGAAGGCAAGCGAGTCGGGATAAACCGAGGTTACACAGTGACGGCAGGACTTTGGGCCAGAAGCATCCTCCAGCATGAACATGACGTGGATCTGAAAAGCATTACTTGGGTCCTCTCCGGAGACGAGCATGTTGCTGAGTACAAAGCCCCTGCCAATGTGGTGCCAATCGAAGAAGGCAAGAAGCTGGACGAAATGCTGGTATCGGGGGAGATTCCTGCCGCCACCGGAGTCCAGTTAGATGCTCCCAACGTAACACCTCTCATTCCCAACGCCTTAGAAGCGGGCCTTGAAGCCGTTCGACAACGCGGGCTCTACCCGATCAACCACACCCTGGTAGTCAAGAACGAGGTTCTTGAGGCTCACCCGGAACTCGCAGTGGACATCTTCAACACGTTCGCGGCTGCGAAGGACCTCTACGTCCAACGCCTCAAGGCCGGTCAGATCGAAGAGCCGTCCGAACAGGACAAGATAAACGAGCGCGTGATGGAGATCAGCGGCGACCCCCTGCCCTACGGTGTTGAGTCGAATCGGGTGGTGCTTGAGGCGATCCTTCAGTACTGCATGGAACAGGGAATCCTTACTAAGCCCTTCAGTGTTGAAGAACTGTTCGCCGCGGGAACCCACAGACTGAGCGCGTAACAAAGAGTGAAGGTTGAACGTGGTCCCTTGACGGGCCATCGTGATGGGCGGCGATTCTCGTTGCAGGATCAGCGTAGGGGCGTTCAATTGAACGCCCCTACGCGCGTCATTCAACAGCATTTGAGGCTAGGGCCGTGCTTCCTGAATAAACCTCCGCTTGGGTCCCTTCCCAGAGATGCTCTCTAGGCTTTCGTGGTCGCCGTCACCCTGTCTAAGAACTCGAGCACCTTGGCTGGCGCTGTCTCCCCTGTTTGTTCGGCCACGGTGGCGTCCCAGTACTCAGAACCGGGCAGGCACTCTTCTAAATAACGGGCCGCGGAGGTAGCATGGTTGTCGTCATGGCCTGGCACGACGAGTGCGGGCAGGTCGAGCCGAAGGAGGTCTTCGGGCTCAGCGCCTGGGGCAGTGTCTCTGTCCATCAAGTCGCGGCCCATCGCGGTCACTAGCAACTTGTACCTGTCCGCGTCCTGTGCGGCATACGTCTTGGCGAAGGCCGGGTCCCTTCCTATGACAGAACCCCAGGGTCCAACGCGTGCGTCAGACCCAAATGTCTTGCCCTCGGCTTTCACCAGTGCAACCACGCCTTCCAGGCCTTCTCGATGCACATAGGCCAAGTGTTCAGCAAAGCGAAGGTTGCCGTTGACCCGGTACTTCGCGCCGCCAACCGGCCAATACAACACAAGGCTCCGTGTTGCTTCAGGGTGAGCAACTCCAAAGGCCAACACCGGACTGCAACCCATGCAGCCGCCCATGATATGGGCCCTTTCAATATTGAGGTGCTCCAGCAGCGCCCTGCCCTGCTCGACGTAGTGAGCCCAGGAAACCCGTTCCACCCGGCCCGCGGACTCTCCCGCCTCGCGCCGATCAAAGGTGATGCATGTATAGCTCTGCGACAGGTGATCAAGGAGATTGGTTCTTCCGTAGACACCCAGCGTCTTCCATTTCTCCAGTGTGGCATCGAAGCCGCCGGGTGAGAACATGAGCAACGGTGGGCCGGAGCCGATTAGTTCATAGTGGGTGGTGATCCCGTCAATCAATGCGGTGGCCACTCGGACCTCCATGACCTGGGTAATGTTTGCAGATGAGCCTAGGAACCCCGTTGGGGGGGAGAAACCTGCGGGTCCCGAACGAAGGAGCTAGTGCCCTCGGATCTGCCTTCCGCTCCGGACGTCATCGGCGTAGGTCCCGATGGCATCCAAAACTATCCGAGCGACGTTGGCGTAGCGGTCACCGTCGTTATCAATAGAGCTGGCCATATAGCCAACGGCCGCAAACGTGGCTCTGATGCGGCCGTCCAGCCAAGGGCCACCGCCCAGGCCGCCGATGACCGGAATGGAGATTTCTTGCGTGACATATGGGCCGGCGACTGGCCCTGAGTTCGTGAAATCCAGCAACAAGGCTCCGGCTTCTTCCATGACCTTTGCTTCCTGCAGGAGCCGCTCCTTCATCCCCGCGGCCATCTCCGGTCCGGCCTTTCCCATGCCGCCGTATTGCAGAGCTGTTTGTGGAGTGATGCCGAACTGCCCCCAGACCGGGATGCCAGCGCGAGTGATGGCCTGAACGGCTTCGGGAAAGTCCGCAGCGCCATCAAGCTTGACCATGTCCGCGCCGCCCTCTTTGACGATGCGGATGGCGGCCCGCACCGCCGCCTCAGTGCCCTCTTGCAACGGCCCGAAGGGAAAGTCGCAACTGACCAATGCTCGCTTGACCCCGCGCCTGACGGCAACGCATGCCAATATCATCTGGTCAAGAGTTACTTCAAGATCGCTGGACTGGCCCCACAGGTTGGGGCCAACCGAATCGCCAACCGACACAATGTCCACTCCAGCGCGGTCAACAATCAGCGCCATCTGGTAGTCATAGGCGACCACCCCAACAATCTTTTGCCCATCGCGCTTCATTTGCTGAAGCGCTGGAAGTGTGACCTTGTCCGCCATGCTCCTCCGGTTGTTATGTGATCGCAGGCACTTGCGCCGCGGCATCAATCAAGGACGGCTGTCAATTCTTCATCTCGTCGTTCTGAGCGGAGCGAATGACCTTGTTCGTGCTTGCGCAGAACGGAAGGCCGTTGGCCCTACCAACAAGGTCATTCGCCGCCGGAGTACCGGCTCCTCCAGGACGACAGTGTTGTTGAAATCGGGTCTTTGGGCTAAACCGTCTTTCCGAGTTCCTGCGCCTTGGAGAGGTCCGGGCCGCCTGTTGGGAACATCTCGTCTTTGAGCGCCTCGGACCAGTTTGCATCCTCTGGGAGGATCCGCTCAATGGCTCGGATGTCATAGTAGGAATCGTCGGCGCCCGCTGGCGTGCCCCCATCTGCTACGGTCTTGGCGGCCTCCAAGAGGAGTCGGCGTGCCGCCAGCACGGCCATGTCAGTGTGGCTCAAATGCTCCCTGCTGCGGTCAACAATGGGGCCCATGATTTCCTGGACCGCCCTGTCCTGTTGGTTGACTCCCTCAATCCCAGAGAACGTTTCAGTCTTCTGAACCTGGCGGTCAATGCCCCAGTCGTTGGTCTTGTTTAGATAAGCCTTGAACCCGTTCTCCTCATCGTAATAGGTAGGCCCGTTACCCCAGAACGACTCGTCTCGCTCGCTTTCGCCCAAGGGGACGTCCAGGCTGTAGTACCAATTCCAGACGGTGGTGTTTTCATCGTCTATTGGAACCCACACATGGCCCGCGATCTTAAACTTCGAGTCGCCGCCGTCGTTCGTGTTCCCTTGGATGGCCCGGATCTGATGGTGGGGCATGACGTAGTGGTACGTGCGAACGTAGTTGCCCTTTCCTTCGCCCAGAGGTCGCTTGGAGGCGTAGGTGAAGCCATAAGGAGCCTGGCGTACTTCCAGGGAAGTCGCTGTAGCGGAGGCGCGTAAGCCGCCCAAACCAGCGCGGTCCCCGCTAAGAAGGCGGTGCAAGAACGAGGTATGGATGGAGTCGATGCCTCCTTCCACTCCTTGCAACCAGTTCGATTCCTGAATCCCCTTCGATACGTGAAGGTGGCTCTCCGGTTGGCGTGTCCACTCGAAGCTTGGCACTGGTGGCTGCTGATCCTTTGGCCCAAGATAGGCCCAGATCACGCCCCCCATCTCGTAGGTCGCGTGTGCCGGGATCTTTACTCGATGTTTGAAATCATACTCAGGAAGTACGTTGGGCATTTCCACGCACTGACCCGTAACGTCATATTTCCAACCGTGGAACACACAGCGAAGGCCGTTCTCTTCATTCCGGCCGAGCCATAGAGATGTCCGACGGTGGGCACACCACTGGCGCATTAATCCCAAGCGCCCGCTGGTGTCGCGGAAGGCTACGAGGTCCTCGCCCAGGATCCGCACGCGCACTGGGGGGCAGTCTGGCGCTGGAAGTTCTCGTGACAGCAGTACCGGATGCCAGTATCGGCGCAACAGCGTCCCCATGGGCGTTCCCTGCCCCACGCGGGTGAGCGCTTCATTCTCCTCCGCGGTCATGCGAACGTCTTGCACCATCGACTGCTCTACCATGCGGACCTCCCTCTGTCGTCAGTTGTACCCATGAAAGGGGTCAAGCGTTCTCTTACGCGTGCGCCTTTCTCGGAGCCCTTGTGGGCCGGAAGGACCGCACGACCATTCAACGTCGTCATTGTAGATTATCCACGCAACGTCTTGCACGCCTGGCTGACGAGTTTGGCCTACAAGAAAGAGCGTCATGACCTTCCCCAGTGGCTGAGGTGTGTCAGCGCCCAGTCGTGTCAATTATTTCCAGGGATACACCGAGACGTGGATGGCGCCAGGCGCCCCCTTGCCAGCGACGGACATTATGGCGTAATCGACCTCCGACAACCCGAAGGAGTGGGTGGTCATCAGGTCCAGCGGGAACCGGCCCGAGGCCAGCAACTGCAATCCCATCTCCACCGCACGGTACGAATGGCCCCGAGCGCTTTTTAGGGTAATGGCCTTTCTAGTCATACGGCCCATTGGAAAGTCAGCAAACTTGTACTCCCCCTCAGCTTGAACCACCATCGTGGCTCCACGGCGCTTGGCGGCCTCGATTCCCAAGAAAACTGGTCCATTCCCGGCCCCCACCGTGCAGTCAAGCACCACGTCTACGCCCTTTCCGCCAGTGATCTCGTTGATGCGGGTCAGGGCGTCTTCAGCTTCTATGTCAATAGTTACATCAGCACCCAGAGCCTTGGCGACTTCCAGACGGTGGGCGTCTTTTCCGGTCCCGGTGATAATGATGAGATCAGCTCCCGCCTGTTTGCATGCCATGGTGCAACAGAGACCCTGCTGGCCCGGGCCTTGTATCAGCACTGTCGTGCCGTAGCCTACGCCCCCATCAATCAGGCTCCACTGGACGCCATTGGACATCGGAGTGGCCACACCTGCGATCTCGGGGGTCATTCCTTCCGGTACGGTGTGGAGAACGGCGTTGTGGGGCAAATACACATAGTGGCTGAAGCCCCCCCACAGGGCCGGAGCGATGTCCATGGGGGTATAGCCATAGCGGATAGCCTCCGGGTCATAGAACCAGTCCGTGGCCGGACAGTGACGATACTCGCCCATGTGGTCCCATTCGCACTTGCCGCAAGGGAGGTAGTGCTCCAGGAACACTAGGTCCCCTTCCTTGAAGCCCTTGCGCTCGGCGAACCTCTTGCCTACGTTGCTCAGATAGCCGACGTTTTCATGGCCCATGATGATGGGGCCGCCCCGCAAGGGCTTGGTGTACTGGGTCGTGTCGGTTCCACAGACTCCGGCGACTTCCATTTTGAGCAGAGCGCCGTCGTCGGGGATGTCAGGGAGGTTCACCTCCCGCAGCTCCATCGTCGATGGGCCTACCTTCAAGGCAGCGAGAGACTTTTCCGGCACTGCACCACCTCCAAAAGGGGTTCCCTAAGCAGACAACCATTGCCAAGCATGAGTCCCAGGGTTGTGACGAGCTTATTGCCCAGCTTTGGTGCTCGTCAATGTCCTGGTCTTCGGGGGAAGGGGGGGAGGAGGTGAAGCTCTCCAGCAACGGAGAGCTTCACCCGTGTTGACCACGGGGACAGCCTCCTTCATCATGATCGACATCCCCTAGTAAGACTTCCAAGGGAGCTATGGCTGAACTTACCCTTACCTTCGCCCTGACCAATCCATGGGACCGAGTACAGCCACTGATATCCGGCGAAGTGTCCCCAAGGGACATCTCATTGGAGTATGTTCAGGTACCTACCGGAAAGCTTTGGGAAACACAACTACGCGAGCAAACCTACGACGTCTCTGAGATGTCGTTTTCCTTCACCCTCCAAGCCATTCCATTGGGATGGGACTACCGAGTGTTGCCTGTCTTCCACAATCGGACATTCTCCTACGTCAATACGCTGGTCCGGTTGGACTCTGGAATTCGGCCCGGCCACCCAGAAGACCTCAAGGGCAAACGGGTTGGCGTGGTGGACTACACCATGACGGGGGCCGTATGGGCCCGTGGCGTTTTGCACCACGAGTTCGGCGTGACACCGCAGGATGTTGAGTGGTTTCAGGGACGGGCCTTTCCAAGTATCCCCGGCCAAAGCGAGCCCCTTGCGCCAATAAACGGACTGGTGGTGAACTCCCCGCCGAACGATATCAACGCCATGCTTGCCGCCGGTTCGTTGGACGCCATCTACAGCATCTTCCCCGTGAGGGAAGGCACACTGGCCGACCGTGCTCGGTTCTCTCCCCTATTTCCGGATGGGCAAGCGGAGGCGGAGCGGTACTTCACGAACACGGGCATCTTTCCTGCTCACCACGCCACCATCGTCCGTCACAGTTTGTTGCAGGAGCACCCCTGGATCGCCGAGAGCCTCCTGGAGGCGTTCACCGAAGCCCAGCGCTTGGTCATGGAGCGGAGTGCAGAAGAACCGCCAACGGTCCTCATCTTCTCCCGGTCCCAGATGGAGCACCAACGTTCTGTGTTTGGAGACGACCCCTATAAATACGGAGTCAAGGCCAACGCCGCCGTGGTAGACCTAGTACAGACCTTCGGGGTGGAGCAAGGAATCACCCCGCACAAGCTGCCCTTCAAAGACTTTTTCGCAGAGGGGATTCTGGATAGCTAGGCTTTCCGCTGAGCAAGATCGGTTGCAACCAGTGATTCATGAACCGGAGGGGTTGGACATGTGTAGAAGCATCAAGACCTTGCGTGGCCTGGAAGAAGTGGCGACGGATGAGGATGTACGAGCAGCGGCGCTCCAGTTCGTGCGCAAGGTAAGCGGTTACAGAAAGCCGTCTCGCCTGAATCAGGAGGCCTTCGACGGGGCGGTCGAGGAGATTGCTCTGGCTTCTAGCAGACTACTTCGCTCACTTGCCGCATCAGCGTGAGTTCGGTCCGTGAGTTCGGTCTTTGTACTGCTGGGGCCACTATGGGCGATCAACGGAGCGTCGCTACCAAACCAGCGGGCTTTCTCAAGCCTTGCTAGGGCCCAGCTAGTCAAAGACTGCAGTCTTATTGCCGTAGACGATTGTGCGGTGCTCCAGATGCAGTTCAACTGCCCTGGCCAGAGTCACCATTTCCAAGTCCCGTCCCTTGTGGACCATAGTGGCCTCAGTGTCGCGATGGCTTACCCTGACCGTGTCCTGAGCGATGATTGGGCCGCCGTCCAGCTCAGCAGTGGCGTAGTGAGCGGTAGCCCCTATGAGCTTGACCCCGCGCTGATAGGCTTGCCGGTAAGGGCGGGCGCCGGCAAAGGCCGGTAGGAACGAGTGGTGGATATTGATAATGGAGTGCGGGTAGCCCTGGACGAACTCTGGACTCAGAATCTGCATGTACCGCGCTAGCACCACGAGGTCGATGCGCCATTCGCGGAGCTTCTCGAGGATCCGTGCCTCTTGGTGGGGCTTGGTCGCGGCATCAACTGGCAAATGGAAGAACTCGGCGCCGAAGTCCGTGGCGGCTTTTTCAAGATTTTGATGGTTGCTGATGACGATGGGAATATCTGCGCTGAGTTCACCCATGCGCCGTCTGGCAAGGAGGTCGTAGAGGCAGTGGCCCTCGCGGGACACTAGGACGGCGATGCGGGGGATTTCATCCGAAAAGTGAAGACTCCAGTTCATGCCGTACGAATCGGCAATGGGTTGAAAAGCGGCTGGCAGACTCTCCCTGGGTATCCCGAAGTCGGCCATTTCCCACTCCACGCGTTGGACAAAGACTTGCTCGCCGGTGTCCGTGTGCTGGTCAGCGTGGATAATGTTGCCGCCGTTCCTGAAAACGAATTCGGCAACAGTGGCAACGAGACCCCGCTGGTCGGGGCAAGAAACCAATAGAGTCGCGGTTAGATTTGTCTCAGTCATGGGTTTTCACGCAGCAAGCGCCAACCGATCCATCAGCGCCTGGTGTGGTCGAATAGGCACCGGGTTACTACTGGCAGTCTATCCGTAAGATATCACATACTTTGTGAGGTTCATCCCGTTGAGTGCTCTCCTGCTGAGTTCCCGCTATGCGTATCTAGGATTGACAAGGGATACCCCCGCCCTGAGAATACTTCCCAGATTGTGCTTGGCTTTGCATTACGGGCAAAGCGTCCAGTAATTGTCTGGCCTCAGTTTCCTGAGAACAGCAACCCATGAGATGCTGGTTCATTTACCGTTTGTAGGAGGTTTCTCGCTTGACGCAAATAATAGATACGGAACTTGCCCGCGGTGAGAGCTACGCCTCGAAGTTCGCTGAATATGCAGGCATGTCTATACGGGGCGAGGAGCTTAGCAGGGCCCAGTGCCTTGAGGTCCTGAACTCTCCCGACGAGGCCATGCTGGACCTCTTGGCTGCGACGTACACGGTACGGCGAGAGTTCTGCGGTAACAAGGTTCACATTCACGTTCTCATGAACGCCAAGAGCGGCATTTGCCCCGAAGACTGTGGCTATTGCTCCCAGTCTGCGGTATCCACAGCAATGATTGAAAAGTACCCCCTGGTTGCCAAGCAGAAGCTGCTGGAGGGTGCCCAGGCCGCCAAGGACGCTCAGGCCAAGCGCTTCTGTATTGTCACTAGTGGTCGAGCTGCTTCATGGCGCGACGTCAACTACCTATGCGACGCCGTTACTGAGATTATCCAAGAGGTAGGGATCAAAGTCTGCGCGTGTGTGGGGCTGATTGACGAAGAAAAGGCGCGGGCGTTCAAGGAAGCAGGCGTAGACCAACTCAACCACAACCTCAATACCAGCGAGAACTTTTCCCCATCAATCGTCAGCAGCCACACCTACGCAGACCGCATGGAGACACTACAGGCAGCCCGGTCTGCCGGGTTGGAGCTGTGTAGCGGCGCTATATTTGGGATGGGAGAAGCGCAGGACGACGTAATCGATGTCCTGGTCGAGCTCCGCAAGCTGGAGCCCCAATCCATACCGGTGAACTTTCTTCACGCAATCGACGGAACCCCGCTGGAAGGGAAGGACGAGCTCTCGCCGCAGGACTGCCTGCGGATTCTCTGTCTTGCCCGTCTGCTCAATCCCCGCCAGGAGATTCGTGTAGCCGGTGGGCGGGAAGTGAACCTGAGGTCGTTGCAGCCCCTCTCTCTCTATGCTGCCAACTCCCTCTTTGTGGATGGCTATCTAACGACGCCCGGCCAGAATACCGACGAAGCCTGGGCCATGATCAAAGACCTTGGGTTCGAGATCGAGATCGATTAATACTCAGGTCCGAACCTGGCTCAAGGTGGCGATGTGGGCGAGCCGTCCAGCAGCGAACAGAAGATATGGCACCCGTTCACCCAGATGGCCCGCTTCGATGCCGACCCGCAAGTGGTCGTTGCTAGTGGTGAGGGTAACCATCTGATAGGAACGGACGGCAAACGCTACGTCGACGCCGTTTCCTCCATGTGGGCGATAGTCCACGGTCACAGCCACCCGCACATCGTCGAAGCCATCCAACGTCAGGCCGCTACGCTGCAACACAGCACCCTCCTCGGCGCTACTCATTCCGTTGCTGAGGAATTGGCGAACCGCCTTTCCAAGCACTTGCCCCCTGAGCTGTCCCGTTTCTTCTTCAGCGGCGATGGCGCAAGCGCTGTTGAGGTCGCTCTGAAAATGGCGATCCAGTATTGGGCCAACAAAGGCCAGCCCGAAAAACAACTGATTGTGTCGCTTGATATGGCCTACCACGGAGATACGGCGGGAGCGGTCAGTGTTGGGGGTGTGGGCCGGTTTCGAGATTCCTACGGGCCCCTGCTGTTCGAGCCCCTTCGAATTCCCAATCCCTACGCCTATCGATGTGACCTCTGCGCTTCCGAATGCACACTTGCCTGTCTTGACCCAATTGAAGAACTGCTCAAAACTCGAGGCCATGAAATTGCGGCCGTCATCGTCGAGCCCAGAGTCCAAGCGGCAGCGGGCATGATCGTCGCTCCAGAAGGGCACTTGGCTCGTGTCGCACAGAGTTGCGCCCGTCATGGTGTGCTGCTAATAGCTGACGAAATCGCCACCGGCTTCGGCAAGACTGGAGCCATGTTCGCCTGCGACCTTGAATGGGTTACACCTGACATCATGACGATTGGCAAGGGCATGACCGGTGGCTACCTTCCGATGTCTGCAACCATCGCCAAGGACGAGATATATCAGGCGTTCTACGATCAGACCTACGGCAGCGCCAGTACGCTGTACCACGGGCATACCTTCGCCGGTAATCCCATTTGTGCCGCTGCCGCTATCGCCAATCTTGACGTCTTCGAGGAATCTCCGGTCCTAGAGCGAGTTCTGGAGAGGTCCTCGTTCCTCCGCACACTCCTCCAGGAAAACTTTGGCGGTCACCCACTCGTAGGGGATATTAGGCAGCAGGGGCTGATGGCTGGCATCGAACTCGTCCGGGATGCTTCCAACAAGACTCCGTTCGACTCCAGCGAAGGGATAGGCGCTCGGGTTTCCCTTGCTGCTCGCGACCGTGGCGTGCTGCTCCGCCCTCTGGGCGATGTCCTCGTTGTCATGCCTCCTCTCTCGATCGAAGAGGACCAGCTCATACAAATCGTTGATTCCATCGGCTATGGCCTCGACAAAGTGGCCAAGGAGCTTGGTGGCCCAAAGAGTGGTCACTGAGGGCTCTTGGGATTACGCCACAGGAAGTACCGCTGTCTAAAGCCTCCGCCCTCTCCCAGAAACCTTTGGTGACACTCCTTTGACTTCCGACCCTCAATTTATCGCCCGTCGGCTGGATGCTCTTAGGGGGCGCAACCTGCTCCGCGGGACGAGGCCTGTCCTCGGTGGGTCTGAGCCCTGGGTGATTGTTGATGGGGTCAGGCTCCTCAATTTCAGCTCCAACAACTATCTAGGCTTGGCCAACCGACCAGAACTACGCGTTGCAGCGCATCAGGCGTCAGAAACCCACGGTTGGGGCGCCGGAGCGTCTAGGCTCATCTCCGGTACAACCGATGTCCATGAAGCCTTTGAAGCGCGGTTTGCTGAGTTCAAGGGATTCGGAGCGTCCCTCCTATACACGACGGGCTATGCGGCCAACCTTGGAATAATTCAATCGCTGGTTGGGAGTGGCGACTACGTCGTGGGCGACGCGCTCAATCACGCCAGCATCATAGATGGCGCTCGGTTAAGCGGCGCTGATTACCGGACCTACGCTCACCTTGATGCCAATGCCCTTGATGGTGTGCTCAGCCAAGTCGACAAGAGCACCGCGAAGGGGAAGCGGTTGGTCGTCACTGAGACCGTGTTCAGCATGGATGGAGATGTTGCTCCCTTAGCAGACATCGTTGAGATATGCGAACGTCACAACGCGATGCTCTTGGTGGATGAGGCCCATGCTACGGGGTGCGTAGGGCCTGAAGGAAAGGGGGCGTTGGCGCTGGAAGGCCTCGCTAGCAGAGTTACGGTGTCCATGAGTACATTGAGCAAAGCGCTGGGGAGCCTGGGCGGCATCGCGGCGTCGACTGAGTCCATACGAAGCTACCTCGTCAACTCTTCACGCAGCTTCATTTACACCACGGCACTTCCGGCCCCGGTCGTGGCTGCCTCAGAGGCGGCGCTCGGAGTGCTACAACAAGAACCTGAGTTGGTGACCAGGCTGGCCGAGAACTCGACGCTCATGCGTGATGGCCTCAGGGCGCAGGGATTCAACATCCTAGCGTCCTCCACTCAGATCATCCCCATAGTCGTGGGCAGTCCGGGAAAGACACTGGAGTTCGCGCTCAAGTTGAGGGAGAAGGGACTTTTCACCGTCGCCGTCCGGCCCCCAACCGTTCCACCGGGCGCTTCCCGTGTCCGTTTGAGCGTCATGGCCACCCATGAGGCCGCCGACCTGCATTGGGCCCTTACCGTCTTCGAAGAGGCCGGAAAGGAATTGGGCATACTCTGATCCTCAGTCATGATGGTATCCTTCCGTAGGGAATATCGGCAGGACACGGATTCATCATGAGCAGACGGATCGCTGTTACCGGCCTTGGCGTGGTCACGCCACTGGGTCACAACGTTGAATCATTCTGGAACGGCCTCCTAGCGGGCCGCTCTGGAGTCGATCATATAAGCCTCTTCGACCCATCGAACTTCCGCACCCACATTGCCGCCGAGGTGCGGGACTTTACCGTCCCTGCTGAGCTGGAGGGCCGCAAGCTCAGAAGGCTCGACAGGTTCTCTGTATTCGGTGTGTCCGCCGCACTGGAAGCCTGGACTGATTCGGGATGTGGCGCCGAGTCCATCGACCCTTACGACGTCGGCGTGATCATAGGATCAAGCCACGGAGGAGAAGAGACCGCCTTAAGCGAAGCAAGGAAAGTCATGGGAGCAGACCCTGGTGGAGTGTCTCCCCTTCTCTCTCCAAAGATGTTGAGCAATATGGCCGCAGCCCAAACCGCTATCATCCTGGGCTTAAGAGGCCCCAGCTTTGGAGTCTCCTCTGCTTGTGCTACCGGTGCCCACGCCATCGGTGAAGCGGCGGAAATCATCCGTCGAGGAGATGCCGAGGTTATGCTTTGCGGTGCCTCTGAAGCCTGTATCACTCCCTTGACTCTCGCCGGCGATGACGCCCTTGGGGCTCTGTCCAGGCGTAATGATGCGCCTTCAGAGGCCAGCCGCCCTTTTGACGCAGGCCGCGATGGTTTCGTTTTGGGCGAGGGCGCCGGCGTGCTCGTTTTAGAAGAATGGGAACGGGCGCAGACGAGAGGGGCGAAGATCTACGCTGAGGTCGCTGGTTACGGCGCAACTAGCGACGGTTATCACGAGACCCGTCCCATTCCCGACGGCACCAGCGCAGCCCGGGCGATTACGGGGGCGCTTAAGAAGGCAAGCGTATCTGCTGACGAGGTGAACGCAATTTTCGCCCACGCGGCGAGTACACCGGTTGGCGACTTGGCGGAAACGGCAGCCATCAAGGCTGCATTCGCTGAATGGTCAGGGCGGGTTCCAGTCACCGCCATCAAGTCCATGACCGGGCACCTTTTGGGCGCCTCAGGGGCGGTACAGGCGGTTGCGGCGATCAAAGCACTGGGCTCCGGTCAGCTTCCACCCACGATCAATCTAACCAACCCCGACCCTGCATGCGATTTGGACTACGTTACTGGTGTCGCACGGAAAGCTAACATGGACATCGTAGCGTCCAATTCCTTTGGCTTCGGCGGTCACAACGCCTGCTTGGTCTTCCGGAAGCCGTCTTGAGCGAACCGGTGCGCACCTATCTCGTAACTGGCACGGACACGGATGTCGGTAAAACTGTGGTGTCTGGCTGGATGGCCTTTGAGCTTGCCTCGCATTGCAGTGTCGCCCTCATAAAAGGGATCCAAACGGGTGTGGCGGACGGGGCTCAAGCGGACCAGACCGTATACGCCAAGCTAACGGCGGGTCGACATATGACCCTTGAAACGTTGATATCCCTGCCCGATCCGCTGGCCCCAGCGATCGCGGCTCGCAGAGCCGGACGCGACATCGACATCGTAGAATTGGCTCAGAACTGTCGGAAGCTGGCCGAAAGGCACGACGTCACCCTCATTGAGGGCTCGGGGGGATTGCTCGTCCCAATCGACGCTGATGGTCATGATTTCAGACACCTCGCCGAGATGGCCAATGCGTCCATAATTCTCGTGGCCCGGCCCGGGTTGGGGACTTTAAACCACACCCTCTTGACCTTGGAGGCCGCAAAGGCGCATGGGCTCTCAGTAGAATTCATTGTTTTGAATGGTATCGATTTCGTGCTTACCGACGTTCAGTTAGAGAATGTAACCTTTCTTAGAGAACGATTCCCAGACCTCCCGCTTATCACGTTGCACCATGCGCCAGACCTGGGAATTAATGGGCTTCATCCCCGTTTGATGGTGGGCACCAACGATTGGCCTGGGCTGCCGCTCTCCTCTTCGTCGCTGTTCCAACTGCTCTGCGGCTAGTGCTGAATAGTGGTGGTCTACCCTCGTTTTCCGCCGAGGCTTGGGACCAACGACCTGAAGTATTCGTATGCATGAGAGGCGCGTCGGTTCCAGTCCGGGCCAAACTCCGCAATATATTCGGGGGAAAGAGCGGTGGGAGACCCTACGATGCTAGCAATCACTTGCATGAGCGCCGTCCTTTCAAGATAGATGGTGTTGCTGACAGCATGTTCCACAGATTCTCCCACCACTACGACCCCATGGCCCCGCATCAGCATAGCGTTGCGGTCAGCCAGGCAGGCGGCGGCCTCACGGCCTAGAGCAATGTTTGCGATGAGATTGGGCTTCGGGAAGATCGGGGTTTCCGGCGCAAAGGGGAGGGCTTGGTTGTAGAGAGCCTTGATAGGCGTGTTGCCCACCCCCATCGCCGTAGCGATCAGTTGGTGCGTGTGGACTACGCTCATTACATCAAGGCGGGCTTGGTAGATGGACACGTGAAGCATTGTTTCCCGCGGCGGCACCGGTGAATCAATCGTCCGTCCTTTTTGCTTGCTTGGGTCCCACTGGCTCATGTCCGCGGCCGCGTACTCCTCAATATCGACCGTCAGGATATCTTCCGGCTTGATCGAATAGTGCGGGCGGGCTACCGGCTTAATCAGCAAGAGGTGAGTACCGGGGATCCGAGCACTGACGTGGCCGTGATAGTCCACCAGCCCCTCGTGGTCCAATATCTGCGAACTCTCCGCGACCTTTTGCTTGAGCGTTTGAACATCGGCCTGGTTTGTCATGCTTTTTCCCATTGCCACCGTTGTTGGGGTTTCGATTGCCTCGCTAGCTTACTTTGTCATTTCGACCAGAGGGAGAAATCTTGCTGGTCATTTCAAACGCCGTACTTTTGTTGCAGGTGGTGGCTTGCCCGCTGTGTCTGGCGGGACCACCGTTGACGCAGCATCTTACCGTGGATACGGTAACGGCTGCATCCGTAGGAGGCCGCACTCCACCTGGAGGGTCGACAGTGCCCACTTCTGATCAAGTAACGGTGCTTATTATGGCGCCGCCCCTGGGTTCTGATTTGGCTTTCATTGAAGCCCTTGATCCACGTATGAAGGTCGTTGATGGCAACGCGGCCTATTTGGCTGAATTGGAGGAACGGGGCCTGCCATCTCGCAGGAAGTTGGCGGCCGGAGTTATCGCTCCCTCCCCTGCTGTGCGGGAGAAAATGCTGTCGGACGCTGACATCATCGTGACCAGCCACCCGGTGTTGCCAGATCTTAGCCGCAGAGCTCCGCGGGTCAAGTGGATGCACCACGTCCAAGCCGGCGTATCCAACCTTTGGGCTTCGGACCTGTGGGAATCGGATGTTATGCTCACAACGGGGCGGGGCAGCGTGGGCACCACCTCCATCGCCGAATACGTCATGTCTGGCGTGCTGTACTTTAGTCGGGGCTTTCACGAAAGCGTCGTGGCCAAGCAGCAGGGTCAGATGGATCACACAACCCGGGATCGGATGGCGACCGTTAAGGGCGCTACGTTGGGCATCATTGGGCTTGGTGGCATCGGGAAAGAAGTGGCCCGTTTGGGCAAGGCTCTCGGAATGAGGGTGCTAGCCACTCGCCGGTCCCTCCATGAGGAACTCCGCGACACAGACAATGCTGACGTAGTGATGCCTGCGGCCGGACTTCTGAACATGGCCCAGCAGAGCGACTTCATGGTCTTCTGCGCGCAACTCACCAGGGAAACCCAAGGATTGATTGATCGGCGGCTGTTCGAAGCTATGAAGCCCACCGCTGTTTTCATCAACGTAGCCCGAGGCGAAGTCGTCAACGAGGATGACCTAGTGGCGGCCCTGAGACAGGGGAGTATTCGAGGGGCCGTACTGGATGTCTACGCCGGAGAGCTGGAGGGCCAGCCGCCTCGCAGCGAGTTTCTTGAATGGCCTCAAGTGTTGCTCACTCCCCACATTTCGGCGCAACGTGGCTCCGGCCCAGACCAAGCGATGCGGGAACTCATGAAGGAGAACTTGCGCCGATACCTGGCAGGTGACCCCCTACTAAACGAGGTGGATCGGGCAAGGGGCTACTAGGTCCAGCGGAATGGACTGCAATTAGGAAATATGACTCATTGCGATGCGCCCCGCGCTGTGACAACCTTAGTTGGGTCAGTGATTATTCGGAGGAGGAGTCAGTATGCAATTCATACGCAAGAGGGCCTGGGCGCTGTCGGTTTCGATGCTCGTCGCTGTCGCGGCGGCGGCACTATTCGCCATGTATCAGCCCGAAGCTCAGGCTGCCACTAACGTAAAAGGCGAAGTGCGGATAGAACTAGCTGTCTTCAGTACAACGCCTGACCAGGTAATGGCACGTATTATCGAGCTCGACCCCGCGGAGTCCGGCTTTATCGTGGACTCATTCTTCGACATCACGTACGGAGTGGCGAACATCGGGTCAAGCGGTTTGGACGGCGTTAGGGCCTCTAGCTTCAACGTCGATTCTTTCTTTGATGTTACATATGACATAGAGTTCTCCAAAATACCAATCGAGATGGTTTCCTTGTCACTACGAGGCACGCTGACCGACCCAACCGACCCTAGGGCGTTGACCACTGCGCTGGCAGCGGTGCGCGCAACAATCGATCCTGGCGATGGAACCGGCCCGCAATACATGGCGAACGGCACTGTGAAGTTCTTCAACCAGTCGAAGGGATTCGGGTTCTAGCAGCCGAAGGGGTTCGGGTTCTACACGCGAAGATCGTAACCAACGGAAGGGCTCGGAGAAATCCGGGCCCTTCCGTTGGTTGCCCGTTGCATCTTCCTAACTGGGACTATCGTAGAAGGGCCACTGATTCGACCCTGTTTCCCCTATCTCCGCTATTTGCGGAATCTTGTTGATCCTGCGTAAGCGTGCTTGAGGAAATGGCAATCGCAGTCTCCCTACCACACTGAATGCCATGCGCCAGCCCACTCCACCAACGAGGAGCCCTAGCCAGAAGCCGTGGCCTTACTCTCCCCTGCAGGAACGAACTTCATCGACAGTGAGTTGACGCAGTGACGCGTGTTCGCCGGTGTTAGGCGTTCCCCTAAGAAGACGTGGCCCAGGTGGCCACTGCAGTTGGCGCATTCGATCTCAATTCGGTGACCATCGGGGTCAGGCAGACGAGTAACTGCCCCTTCTATCTCCTGGTCGAAGGCTGGCCAGCCACAGTGAGCGTCGAACTTGTCGTCCGACTTGTATAGCTCTGCGTTGCATCTGCGGCAAATGTAGACGCCCTCTTTGTAGAAGTTGTCGTACTCCCCTGAGAACGGCCTCTCAGTCCCCTTTGATTCGATGACGTAGCGTTCTTCATTCGTTAGTTGGTTGTAAGTTGAATTGTCCATAATGTTGGAGCCTCCTTAACGGCATAGGGTTCGTTACCAAGTGCGAAAGGCTGCGCTTTTCCGGTTGCCTCATCCTAGCGCGGCTGGTAACTTGTCGCCACTCGCCTGATATGGAGTTGAGGCATGCAATTGGTCGGCAAGACCGCGGTGGTAACCGGAGGAAGCCGGGGTATAGGCTTCGAAATATGCAAGATACTTCTCGAAGAAGGCGCTGCCGTCCTAGCGGTGTCCAGAGACTCTTCGAAGCTCGCCCAAGCGCTCGGCGCGTTACCGGGCCTCCAAATACTTCAGGCCGACGTCTCCCAGGCACAAGATGTTGACCGCGTCGTCGAATACGTTGGGAACCAGTGGGACAAGCTGGACATCCTAGTCAACAACGCCGCTGTATTTTCCGAAGAGAGCCGTGAATTGACCGACGGGCCGGATGAATTGCTATCCATTGCGATGGCTGTGAATGTGCTCGGCCCGTACCTGTGCACGAAACGCATGCTGAGCCTATTACTAAAGTCGGACGACCCCAGAGTCTTGAACCTTGGTTCCCGCGCAGGAATCATGTCACCAACTTTGCATGGCACGTATGGCGTCACAAAGCTCGCATTGCATGGAATGAGCCTTGCGGTGGCTGAGGAGCTCCGGGGAAGGGTGGCGGTTAACGTTCTATCGCCAGGCTGGGTCCGGACAGACATGGCCCCAGACGCCCCCGGCGACCCCAGGACCTCGGCCGCAGCCGCCCTGTTTCTCGTAACGCAGCCTGCCAACATCACAGGCAAGCTGTTCCAAGGCAAGGAAGCGCGAAGCTGGTTCGATGCTTAGAAGTTGCTGGAGGGCTCATATGAGCGCCTCAACAATCATCATGGAGGGAATATGGTAACCGCTGTAACTGCTCAACTGGACCCAGTTAAATATGAGATGTTTCTGCACCGCCTATGGGCCATCGGTGAGGAGGGACGGACATCGCTCCAGCAGGTCACCGCGTCCCCCATCGTGTCCCAGGGCGGCGAATGCATGAGTTCGTTTTATAACAAAGACGGCGTCATGGTGCTGGCTTGTTCCGGCCACCTCCGCTTTGCCGCGGCCACCTCAGACGCCATCAAGAAGCTGATCGAATGGTATGCGGACAGCCCTGGTTTCTTCGAGGGAGACCAACTGTTCTTCAACGACCCGTACATCGCCGGCGCTCACACCTACGACATGATGATCGTCAAGCCCATGTTCCACGCCGGGGAGCTTATAGGCTGGCTGGCTTCCAGCATCCATACGGCCGACACCGGCGGCGTCATGCGGGGACTGGCCACTGAGATCTTCCACGAGGGCATACGGATTCAGGGCCTGAAGCTGGTCGAGAAGGGCGAGTTTCGCGAAGACGTGTTTCGTTGCATCACGGAGCAGTGCCGGGACCCGGGCTATGTTGGTCTGGATATGAAGTCGATGATTACGTCCAACAACGTCTGCTCCAAGCGCTACCTTGAGCTAGTAGGCAAGTTCGGGGTCGACTTCATCCAAATGGCTGGTGAAAAGATCATCGAGGACTCTGAACGGATGGCCAGGGCCAAGCTCCGGGGCTTGCCAAATGGCACCTGGGCCTCGCACGCCTACGGGACCGCTTGGGACCGGGTCAACGGCGGGGTTCAGCCCTATCTCGTCGCCTGCACCATGACCAAGCAGGATGACGAGTTGTCGTTCGACTTCACGGGCTCCAGTGGCCAAATGACTGACACCACCAACTCATCGTGGGCAGGGACGATGGCCCAATTGGCGGTGGTTCTGACGGACTTTTTGTTCTGGGACGTCCCTTGGAGCGATGGGAAGTTTGCCCCTGTGAAATCATCGGCGCCGGAAGGGAGCATCCTGAACTGCACATTCCCTGCTGCTTGCGGCGGTGCTCCGGGCGTAGGTGTCACCGCAAAAATGGCGGCTAGCGAGTGCATAGCTAAGATGCTCTACGCCGGAGGTCAATCCGACGACATCAACGCTCCCTGGCAGGGCATTTGGTACAGCGGCGGCCCCCTGTCCTTCTACGGCGGCCACAATCGTGCAGGGATGGTGACGGCTCAGGGGCTCTACGACGGTCACGGCTCCGGCCTGGGGGCAACCCCGGACCGTGACGGCGTTCCTTGCGGGGGGAACATGAACATTCCTTCCGGCGGGATCAGCGACGTCGAGCGCATTGAAATGCAGTACCCGTTCTTGTACTTCACTCGGAACTTCCACCGGGACGGCGGCGGAGCGGGAAAGTTCATCGGTGGGGCCGGAAGCTACCGCATGTATATGATCTACGGCTCTCAGGACACGACGGTGAACTACATGCCCTACGGCGGCATTCCTGAAGGGGCCGGGCTTTTCGGCGGTCTACCATCGGGTGTTGGCGGCACTCGAGGTGTGTTCCACACGGAGGGCTCTTCCATAATCGAACGCTTAAAGAAGGAGCCCTACCCCATCAGGCCCGAACAGTTGGAGAAGGAGGGATGGGGCACGGTTAAACACTCGCCCGAAATGCTCGGACGATCTCCGCTACCGGAGTACTCCATCGTCACTGACTTTGCTGCCGGTGGCGCAGGCTATGGGGACCCCGTCCAAAGGGAGTCTTGGCGTGTGGTCAAAGATGTCCGCGATGGAATCGTTTCGGTACGGATGGCTGAGAAGTTGTTTGGCGTTATTGTTGGCTCTGAATCATTTGCACTGGAAGAAAAGGCGACGGAGGCCCTTCGGGCGCGTATACGCAAGGAGCGGTCGGCCGCAGCTTCTCATTCGGGTCAAACATCGTCTCTATCGCTGGAACGAAAGTCCGCTATTTGGGAGCCCTTCCTCCAGTTCCACGAGACCTTGGAAGTAGCGGCCTCCGGCAATGACCTTGCCATTCGCTGTTCGGACTGTGGACACCTATTCTGCGGAGCTGACGAGAACTATAAGTCCTACAGCTCCAGGGTGGTTGAAAGCCTTGAGGACCTGGCGGGGCAAAGGATGCCTTCGGGTGAGCCTTACATTGGCGAGTTCCACAGGTTCTATTGCCCTGGGTGCGGGGTCTTACTGCAAAGCGACGTGGTCTGCCCTGCCATTGCGGAGTCAGACGAGCCATATCAGGACTTTTGGCTAACTCCGCAATAGCCGGGGTAATTCAGCCACGTGTTCCAATTCATCAATTCGCCTCACGACCACGCCTGGAACCTGGGAATGGTCACATCGCGAACGTGATAGAGTGCTCCTGTGCCCCCCAAACGGGGCGTGATTCGGAGTGCAAACCTATGAGTCGACTGAATGTGAAAGACGTAGCCTCCCGATACGGAGGTTTCTGGAACTACGAGGTCAAAGACTTCTGCTACATGACCAACCGCTACTTTCCCCCGCAGGGAATGTTCGATTCCCTCGGACTGCGGCTAAAGGAGCTTGTCTCCTCCTACCCTTCTACCAACGGGCACATTTCCTCCTTGGCCGCCGAACCCCTGGGTTTGACACATGAGCAAGTCGTGGTGGCCAACGGAGCGAGCGAACTAATTACGGCTATCGCCAGTCGTTTCGTAGAGCACCTGGCAGTGGCAGTGCCCACCTTCGATGAGTTCGTGAACAGAGCAGTGATCGAAGGCAAGCGGGTAAGTCCGTACCAGCTCGACGGAGACTTCGAGTTGGACGTGCCGGCGTTCGTTAGGCATGTACAAGACACTCATGCCAATGCTGCGTTGGTGATTAACCCCAATAACCCCTCCGGCAAGCTCGTCTCCCGGCAAGAGGTCCTGCATCTCCTTGAGTCCCTCCGCCATCTCGATCTCGTTTTGGTGGACGAGTCCTTTCTCGACTTCTCCAGCCAGGGTCTTTCGCCGTCTGTGATGGATGCGATCTTCGAGTTTCCTAACCTCGTTATCCTGAAGAGCCTCTCCAAGGCCTATGGCATTCCGGGACTGCGATTGGGATATGCCGTTTCTGGCAAAGAAGAAGTCGTGGCCGAACTCCGTAGCGCCATTCCCATTTGGAGCATCAACTCTCTGGCTCAGGCGTTCTTGGAGGAGCTAGAAGCGTATCGATCAGAGTTCGTCGAGTCCTGCGAACTGGTGAGACAGGCGACCGACGCCTTGTTCGCCGGGTTACAAACCGTTCCCTACCTTCACCCCTACGCAAGCGAGGGCAATTACGTCCTTAGCCGAGTCGTCGGGGGCTCAACGGGCTCAGATTTGACTGCACGCCTATTCGATGAATGCAACATATTGATTAACGACTGCGGCGGCAAGAGTGGCCTTGATGGTCAGTATGTCAGGATGGCTTCCCGCACCAAGGAAGAGAACGCAGAGCTAATCGATGCTCTCCTATCGCTAAGCTCGGGCATGGCTGGGGAAGAGGCTCGTCTGGGCAGGAGAGCGGAGAAATGAAGGCAGTCATCCTAGCGGCAGGTGGCGGAACCAGGCTGCGGCCACTAACTAACCGGGTGCCCAAGTGCTTGGTAGAAGTGCTTGGGAAGCCGATTCTGGAACACGAGCTGGCATCTCTACAGCAAGTTGGCGTTGATCACTGTGTCATTGTCGTCGGCTATCTCTGCGAGTTGGTCCGGGAACGGTTCGGCGCCATGTTCGGAGACATGCGGCTTACCTACGTTACCAACGAAGAGCACCTGAAAACCAATAACATCTACTCGTTGTGGCTGGCCCGGCACCTATTGGCAGACGACATTCTGTTGCTCGACGGGGACCTTCTCTTTGAACCAGAGCTTATCACTGACCTTATGGGTCAGCCCCACGCCGATGCCGCCGTGGTTGAGGCGTTCCAGCCGTTCATGAATGGAACGGTAATACTTTCCGAGCACGGTGTAGCAACTTCCCTGGTGCTGGGGGCCAATCAGTCAGCGGGTTTTCGCTACAACGATGCCCTGAAGACCGTGAACATCTACAAGATCTCGCAAGGCACCATGCGGGAGCACTTTCTTCCGAAGCTTGACTGGTTTGTGACCGAGGGGCTCACCGAACAGTTTTATGAAGCGGTTCTCGCAGGCCTCATCAGCGAGGGCAAGATTCAACTGGGTGTGCACCAGACGGGGAATCGCCGCTGGATAGAGGTCGACACGAAGGAAGACCTAGCGAATGCAGAGGATTTATTCACCACCGTTCAGTTATAAGGCAGTACCGATGGCGTTAAGCGACGTCGAAAACGAAGCAATCCTTGAAGAGCTGATCAAAACACTCCCTGCTATGGATCCCGCTATTGCCGGTGCGATTCTACTAGAGGCAAAGGGCATCCTTGATGAGCTTGGGGTAACTTTCTATCTGCGCGATGGGATATGCCTCGGCGCCATAAGAGAAGGCGGGATCATTCCCTGGGATGATGACATTGACCTTGGGACGACCTTCGGTCTGCATGGCTTCTCAGAGGCAATGATTGAGCCCATCATCGCGGCTTTCCGGGAAGCGGACTATTACGTAAAGAGGGACGAATTCGATACGCACGTCTACCTGGGTATGTTGAAGAACAGGCACATGATGTCCCTGACCTTCTTCCGTCCCATAAAGGGACAGGTTCATATTTATCCGGGCGTTGTGCTTCCGGTCCGGCTCTTCGACCAGCTCAAGGAGATAGACTTCCTAGGCACGAAGTTCAGGGTTCCCAATCCGCCGGAAGAGTATCTGCAGCTCAAGTACGGACCTGACTGGCGGACACCGAAGCACATAGGGTATGAGAAAGACGTAGTCGACAATATTGGACCAGGGCCAACGCCTGGGCCTTTTGTGCAGCTCAGACGGTGGGCCAGCGGTATGCTGTTTCCAAGGAGGGCCGCAAGGTTGCAAATCCTTGACCAAGAGGGCGTTCCAGTTCCTGGCGCGGTAGTTGTAGTTGCGGGTCATGGCCGCTTCGTCACCAACGCTAAGGGCGTGGCTAAGCTCCACCTGCCCCTAGACTATTACTACGCAGTAGCCATCAGATTCCAGGGCTTTGAAGAAGTCTTGTATATGGAGCAGCTGGCTCCAGGGCGTGAGCACCTTTATCAACCCGATCCGAGCACGCCCGCGGGAAGGGTGTCCGTGATAACCCAAAAAGAAGCAATTCCAAGCTAGTCTAGACCTGGGAGAACTATCGATGGCAATTGAGCTAACCGAAGAGATGGCTGAGAACGTGAACGCTGCACTGGCCAGCGGCTTCCCCTGCATCATGACTGCCTCTGATCCGGACGGGTGGCCTAGCATCGGCTACCGGGGCAGCACCATGGTCTTCGACGCCGATCGCCTAGCCTACTGGGAGAGATCCAAACGAGACGGCCTTGCCAACGTCAGCAAGAATCCGAAGATAGCCGTGATGTTCATGAACAGGGACGCCAGAATCGGATGGAAGTTTTACGGTCGGGCAACGGTCATCGAAAGCGGAGACCTTCGCGAGCAGGTGTGGGATCGGGTCGTCGAATTCGAGCAAGGTAGGGATCCAGAGAAGAAGGGCGTTGCTGTCATCGTCGAGGTGGACAAGGTTGAGACCTACGGCGGCCAGCTACTTATGGAGAGGTAGAGTCCGGCCCACCGGACTCGATGCAATGGCCAAGATAGGGTTTCTCGGCCCCAAGCGCTGGTTCAACAGCGCCCCCACTGACTTCCTCCGCTTAGCGCCCGAAGGCACGGAAGTAGCAGGCGCCTTCATACCCGCAACGCTTCTTGGCAAGACGATGGCTGGCTTCTCGCTTGATGTCATCAAGGCTGCGGTGCCTGGGATGAACGATGCGGCCCGCGACCTTGCTGACGCCGGAGCCGATATCGTGGCTCAGTTTGGCGTTCCATTCTCTCTTACCCACGGTCCGGATGCACACGCCATTCAGGCGTGCGTTGCCAGCGCAGCGGGCGTGCCCGTGGTGCTGATGGGTGTTGCCATGTTGGAGGCCCTTGCAGAATTTGGCGCGCGCCGTGTGGCGGTTGCCGGTGGTTACTACACGGCAGCCGATTGGGCGAAAATGGCCCGCTCTGGACTCGAGTCGAACGGGTTCGAAGTTGTTTATCAAGAAGGCTGGATTCAACAAGGAATCGTGGGCTCAATCGAGGAACAGGACCGGCTTGCCTGGGACCATGACCCTGCCCCGACCTGTGCAGCCGTGCGGGAGACAGCGAGGCGGGCCCCGGATTCCACCGAAGCTATAGTGGTTCTCGGTGGTGGCTTGCGTCTCATTGGTCTGGCAAAAGAGCTTGAGGAGGACACGGGGTTGCCAGTGGTGGGAGGAGACCTTGCCATGTTCTGGGCCACGCTTCGGGCAATGAAGGCCAAGCCTCGTAGCCTCGGCTGGGGCAGACTCATCGATAATGCCTAACATTTGATGAAACTTACGTGTGATCGGGAGTAGCTATGCCTGCAATCAAGGTCAACGGACTGGAGATCGCCTATCTGGATGAAGGGTTCGGCGATGTTGTCGTCATGGTGCACGGCTTCGGAGGTCACAAGAACGTTTGGGACCTCCAGCTCCCGGTGCTTACGCCCAATTACCGCGTCATC
Organism: Chloroflexota bacterium; assembly: GCA_003228115.1. Taxonomy (GTDB): domain Bacteria; phylum Chloroflexota; class Dehalococcoidia; order Lucifugimonadales; family SAR202-VII-2; genus SAR202-VII-2. Next base: position 44,287 of record QEVV01000006.1, on the reverse strand, counting down.
GCTATCGACATGCGAGGTCACGGGGACTCGGCCAAGCCCGAAGGCGATGAGCATTACTCCCCTGCCCTTGTGGCCAGCGATGTGCTGGCGATGATGAATGAGCTAGGCTTCGATAGCGTCCACTTCGTAGGCTTGTCCATGGGCACTCTCGTGGGCCAATTCCTCTACCACCTGGCTCCGGAAAGGGTGAGGAGCCTGACCTTGGTCGGGGCACTAGCAGGCTTTCCCGCCAAGGGCCCATTGAAGGGTTTCCCCCCTGATAAGGCCGGCGACGCTCCCAACATGGCCATCGGCGAAGAAATTGCCACCTTGGGCATGAAGGCCTTCCTTGACCAGTACGCCAAGTACTGGTTTTCCCCTAGCTACGATCCAGCCCTAGTTCGCAAATACACGGCAGAGTCCTACAAGATCGCCGTGCACTCCGCCGTTGCCTATTCGAGAGCGTCGTTTGGCGTTGATATTAGGGATCGTCTTAGAGACATTCACGTGCCCACTGCCATCATTGATGGCGAAGAGGACGGCCGCACGCCCGTCGAAGAGGGTGAGTACATGAACCGGCATATCCCTAACTGCTCTCTGAAGGTCATCAAGGGAGCGGGCCACATGTGCAACGTAGAGAAGCCGGAAGAGTTCAATCGGGCGATCCTGGGTTTCTTAGCAACCATCCCTGTCTAAGGCCACTGATGCCAATTACAATCCATAGACGTCAATATGCTTTCCGGCGACCCAGTGTTTCTTCCGAAGACTTCAGGCCTAACGATTTCGCTCAGAGGAGATTGCCATGACCCAGGACCAGCACATCACTGTTGGCTACCTTGCCCCTTACAGCGGAAACGGAGCGTTCTTCGACAATGTCAAACCCCTTATCCCAGGCAACATAACCTTGGAGATAGAGGCTTTGGACTTGGTCGAGGGAACGCTCACATCACTAGTGGGGAAGGAGGAGCTTGGCGTGGAGAGGGCCCAAGCCATCTTTGAGCGCCATCCTGCCTGGCAGGGCGCTGTGCTCGTTGGTGCCCCGGTTCAGCTCTACGCCCCTGGGCTGCCAGGCAGCATTCGAAAGAACGCTTCAATACCTGTTACCACTGCCCTTGAGTCATCCATCGCAGGATTGAAGGCTTTGGGCGCGCGCCGGGTAATGCTTATGACTCCGTTCGACGGGCCTCTGAACGAAATGGTACGCGGCTTCCTTTCCGAAAGAGGCATTGAATCAGTCATAGGCTCCCCACCCACAGCCGACTTCCGGACAGCCGCCAACGTTGGCCCAGATGACATCTACAAGCTCGTCACGGAGGGTTTGGCTCAGGCGGGTGAGGTTGACGCCATCTACTTTCAAGCAGCCATCCTTGACCCTCTGCCGGTCCTAGAGCGTATGGAAGCCGATTTCAAGTTGCCCATTGTCGCCAGCGCATCTTCTATGCTGTGGCACATTCTGTCGCTATTGGGCCAAAGGCATCCGGTGGACGGTAAAGGGGGCGGAAGGCTGTACAAGGAGTGGCCCGCCCTGAAGGACTGACCGCGCCCTCGCGGCCCTTCGATATGGCGCAACATCGGCCCCTCGGCATGAGTCCCATGGCCTTAACCCCGAAGTCGTTGTTAGTAGAGCCAGCGTGCCTATGTTCCAGTTCTGCGCACGGGGGAATGACCGGCCACCTGAGGACCTTCGGGCTCCCTTGCCCCTCTACTGTCCCGCTCGTTGTAGACCCATACCCGGCATGATAACGTTCACCACGCATAGAGGGAGGTAGCACAAATGAGCAAGAAGGTAGGTTTCATTGGCCTGGGAACGATGGGCGGGCCCATGGCCACAAACTTAATCAAGGCAGGACATGATCTCACCATCTACGACATCAACGGGGAGGCCGTTGAGGCCATAGCGTCGCTTGGAGCGAAGGTCGCTGGTTCGGCTCGGGAAGCCACTGAAGGTGTGGAGGTCGTCATTTGCATGCTGCCGGCCTCACAGCACGTCGTTGCCGCCGCCAATGGGCCTGATGGTTTCATAGCGGGCCTGCGGAGCGGGACTACGGTCATCGACATGAGCACCATTGATCCCGACACCACGCGCAAGGTCGCCGAAGCAGTGACCGCTGCCGGAGCACGGATGTTGGACGGCCCTGTCAGCGGAGGCTCAGCCGGCGCCATCTCCGCCACGCTCACCATTATGGTCGGCGGCGATGCTGATCTTCTGGAAGCTCAATACGACCTGCTATCGGCAATGGGAACCAACATCATCCATTGTGGTTCCATTGGCATGGGCGAAACGGTCAAGCTGGCCAACAACCTTGTGGCGGCAGTGGCCATGGTAGGCGTGGCTGAGGCGTTCGCTCTGGGGGTGGCCAAGGGCGCCGATCCCCAGGTAATGTTCGACGTTATGAGCAAGAGTTCAGGCAACTGTTGGCCGCTGGAGACTCGTTGCCCTGTGCCGGGGGTCGTTGCTGACAGCCCCGCCAGCCACGGCTTTGCACCAGGGTTCATGACGGACCTTATGTATAAAGACCTGGGCCTGGCTCTGGCAGCCGGCTCAGAAGTGAAGCTACCGATGACCATGGCCGCCGTGGCCCGGGAAATGTACGCAGCAGCCAGTCGACAGGGCTATGGCAGGCTCGATTTCTCCGCTGTAGCAAAGCTGCTGGAGCCCGGCGCTTAGACCAGCAAGTAGGTGTGTAAGCCAGGAGCCCTCACGAAGCGATCAAGCGTCAGGTAGGGGCGGTGTCTCAGACCCACCCTCAGCGTTCGCAGTTTCCAAGCGGCCCCCAGTATTTCCATGACAACAGAGGAGGAGGACGAATGGTTGAAGTAGCAGGTCAGGTGGAAGTGTTGTCGATGCTTGTTGATGGCAAGGAAATCCAGGCCATCGACGGCCGGACGATTTTGGTAGAAAACCCTGCGCGGCATGGCGAAGCCATCGCCCGAGTGCCGCGCGCCACTGAGGCGGACGTCGACCACGCCGTCCGAGTAGCAGCGGCGGCATTCAAGACGTGGCGAGTGGCCGCGCCGAGGGATCGAGGCCGCATGATGATGCGGATCGCCGATGCCATGGAAGCAGCAATTGAGGATATTGCCCATACCATCGCCTTGGAGACGGGCAATGCCATCCGCACCCAGGCACGGCCCGAGGCGAAGACGACTGCTGACATTTTTCGTTATTTCGGGGGCGTAGCTACGGAGCTGAAGGGGGAGGTTGTACCCATCAGCGAGGACATGCTGGTCTACAACCGTCGGGAGCCCATAGGCGTCGTAGGTGGAATCATTCCCTGGAATGCCCCCGTAATGCTGGGTGCGCTAAAGATTGCTATGGCCATCACCGCAGGGAATACACTGGTGATGAAGGCAGCGGAAGATGCGCCGATCGCCGTTCTGAAGATGGGTCAGATCTGCAGCGAGATCCTTCCTCCGGGCGTCCTGAACATCATCACCGGTTACGGCGAGGAAGCTGGCGCAGCTTTGGCAGTCCACCCGCTTATCGGGAAACTCTCTTTCACCGGTTCGACTGAGGTCGGGAAACTTGTCATGCACGCCGCAGCGGAGCGCATCCTGCCGGTCTCACTGGAGCTAGGCGGCAAGAGCCCAGCCGTCGTGTTCCCTGATTCCATCGACGACAAGACCGTCGATGGCGTTATCGCCGGTATGCGGTTCACTCGTCAGGGACAGTCTTGCACCGCCGGTTCCCGGCTCTTCCTCCACGAGTCCATCTACGACTCCTTCCTAGAGAAAATGATGGCCAAGCTATCGACCTTGAAGATCGGTGATCCCATGGACGAGACTGTGGATATGGGCGCCATCATCAATCGCAAGCAGTACGACCGGGTTTGCAGTTACATCACGGAGGGAATTGAGCAACAGGGGGCGCGCGTGCTGATGGGTGGCCTTCCCCCCACTGATGGCCCCCTTGCCGACGGTTTCTTCGTCCAGCCAACCATCATCGCGGACGTTGGCAATGACTGGCGTATCGCACGCGAAGAGATCTTCGGCCCTGTCGTCGTGGCCATTCCCTGGTCGGAAGAAGAAGAAGTCATTCAGATGGCCAACGACAGCCACTACGGGCTTGCCGCCTACGTCTGGTGCAAGGACCTTAGCAAGGCCCTGCGCACGGCTCACGCGATAGAATCGGGCTGGGTTCAGGTTAATCGAGGCCTCGGGCAGGTCCCGGGGCACTCCTACGGCGGCTTCAAGATGAGCGGCATCGGTCGAGAGTTTTCTTTGGAAGGCATGCTGGAGAGCTTCACCCAGCGCAAGAGCGTGACGGTGAATCTTAGCTAGGACCCCAGCCAACTATTTGTGCGAATGTTCAGAAGGAGCATCATGAAAGCAATCCAATTCCATGAATTCGGCGGCCCGGAAGTCCTCAAACTAGAAGAAGTCGCGGACCCTCAACCGGGTCCCGGCGAGGCAGTGCTACGAATGCACAGCGCCGGCGTCAACCCCACCGACATAACAACCCGCTCTGGCCGGGCCCCGGCTCCAGCGGGCGGCTTCGTTTTTCCCTCCTTGCTTGGTAGAGAGGGCGCGGGCATCGTTGAGTCCATCGGAGATGGAGTGACGAACATTGCCGTGGGGGACGAAGTAGCGTTGCGGAACGCGAGCTATAGCTACGCGGAGCTTGTGAAGTCACCGGCAGAGAATCTCTACAAGCTGCCGAAGGGCCTGGGCATGCTTGAAGCCTCCACGTGTGTAATAACATGCTCGACGGCATGGGATGCCCTGGTCAACAAGTGCCAGGTCCAGGCAGGCCAGACGGTGCTGGTCCAAGGGGCAGCGGGCGGCGTGAGCGTAGCCGCCATTCAGATCGCCAAGCTCCTAGGAGCGACCGTCATCGGCACAGCGAGCAGCGACGAGAAGCTGGCCTATGCAAGCGCCCAGGGTATGGACCATGGAGTCAACTACTCCAGCGGCACCTACGCCGACAAGGTTAAGGAGCTAACAGGCGGCGCTGGGGTGGACGCAGTGGTGGACGGCGTAGGCGGCAACGCATTCCTTGAGTCGCTCAATTGCATCAAGCCCAATGGCCGCATTGCCATATACGGTACGGCCGGAGGACGAGAGGTAACGCTGAACCTCAGCAACATTTTCCGTCTTCGGGTAGCCGTCCTTGGCTCCGGCGGCACCGGCACGTCGCATAGCGACTTTGCAGCACTCTTGCAAATGCTCGCCGACGGCCGCTTGAAGCCTACCGTTGAACGAACATGGCCCATCGCGGAAGTCGGAGAGGCCCAGCGCTTCATAGAAGAACGGCGCGTCATGGGTAAGGTGGCGATAGTGATGGCCGGGTAAACATCGGCCTCCCAACAACCAATGAAAAGGGGGACGCTGGCATCTGGCCAGCGTCCCCCTTTTCTTGTCTTCTGCTGAGTAGCCCTCCCGCTGGTCTGCCAGCCCCGTTTGCGCTTCTTCTACCCCTTTGCCGCCTTCATCTGCTTCTCCATTACCGGGCCCAACCGCGGGTAAGCCGCTTTGACGTTGTCCTCGAAGATCTTTTGACGGTCTTCTTCGGACAGCCAGGTGATCTCATCCAGGAGGGGCTTGTTGTCGTCAAACCAGCGGCCCGTGTTGGGGTCGATGGTTGTGACGCCGCCCAGCATCTCCGATGCGAAGATGAGGCGGTCCACCCCCACGATCTTGATCAGTAGCTCCATAGCCTCAGGGCTGTACACGGCAGTGTCGAAGTAGAAGCGCCGCATGAACTCCTCGAAGGGTTCCCACTTGTTCATGATGCTCAGGGCCCGGTATCTAGCGATCTGGTACGGGATTACGCCGCCGCCGTGGGGCATGATGATCCTTAGCGTCGGAAAGTCCTGGAACACCCTGGATTCCAGCAACTGCATGATGCCGGTGTTGTCGATGTTCATGTAGTGGGAGCCCGTCGTGTGGAAGGCCGGGTTGCAGGTGGACGAGCCATGAATCATGGCCGGCACGTCCAACTCCACCATCTTTTCGTAGAGTGGGTACCACCACTCGTCGCCCAGCGGAGGATCGGTCCACCAACCACCAGAAGGGTCCGGGTTCAAGTTGCATCCGACGAAGTCTAATTCAGTGATGCAGCGCTCCAACTCTTCGACGCAGTTCTTGGGGCTGACGCCCGGAGATTGAGGCAACTGGCATACCCCGATGAAGCGGTCTGGGAAGATTCCGCAGACGCGCTTTATGAGGTCGTTGTTGACCTCCGTCCATTGGCGACTGATTACTTCGTCCCCGACATGATGGCCCATGTGCGACGCCCTGGGCGAGAACAGCATCATATCGGTGCCACGCTCCATTTGGAGCTTCAGTTGCCCGTTCTCCAGGGATGTTTGAATCTCATCGTCGCTTATCTTGATCTGCGTTCTGTTGGGCTTGTTCATAAAGGCAAGCTGGAACGCCCTGTAGACATGAATCCCAGGGGGGGCGGTCGTGTAGTGTCCGTGGCAGTCGATAATCATCCGGCGCTATTCTCCCTTTGGTTTGTCGTTTGCGGCCATGCAATGGCTGGTGCGCTGAAGGCAGCGCACATGGTACCACGGACTCCGATCAGGAAGGGCAGTCATGTCCGTCGCAGGCTGTCGGTGATCAAACCGGGCGATGGCAGTCCCCGTTCCGTCACCCAATCAAGGTGAAGGGCCCTCTGTCACAGCGTTACTGAGAGAAATGCAGCATGGCGCTCAGATGCTGGTCTGGAACACCCAGAGCTGATGCAAGACGCCTGAGCCCTGACTGAGCTCCTGCCCTGGCTGCATCTCCACCCTGCTCCACTTCCAATCCGATTCAAGGCTTGCCAGCTTTTCCTTGAAGCCGGCCTTCTCGTAGGCCTCTTCGGATAGCGTGAAGACGATGTACCCTCCCGGCTTGGTAACGCGGATCAGCTCGTCGAAGGAACTGGCTGGTGCATGGGCCATCGTGAAGATACCCACGCTAGTCACTGCATCAAATGTTCCATCTTCGAAGTCCAAGACCTCGCCGAGCACCATGCGGTGGACATCCCGGTAGACGCCCTTCTCTCGCGCCGATTGGAGCATACCCTCTGATAGGTCGATAGCAACCAGATCTGCGTACCCTTTCGCAGCCAGTGCCACGCCGGAGAGGCCGCCGCCAGCGCCGGCATTCAGGATGCTGGCGTGCTTGTCGACGTACTGTTCCAGGCATTCGGCGACTAGGCGGGCGCCTTGGTAGTGGTACTTCTCCGTCAAGTCTGAGTCATAGCCATTAGCCATTCGTCGTACCGCTGTTCCAGGTCGGCTAGGCTTGTTGAGCCATCTATCCACTTGACTCTGTCTTGCTCGTCCATGCGCACCTCCTGCTGGGTCGTCATTCTAGCATGGCCCTCTAGGTCGGCTAAGGACTCTTCCTGTGTATAATGCGCCCTCCGACTATGATAAATAGCCGAGGGATCGATCTTCACAGGGAAGGTGTACACCTATGGCGCACGAAGACTTCATGCGAGAGGCCATCAAGGAAGGGCGCACGGCGCTCGAAAGCGGCAACCGCCCCTTTGCCTGCGTGTTGATCAAGGATGGTCAGGTAGTTGCCCGTTCTTACAATCGGGTTGTGGAAGACCAAGACCCGACCTCTCACGCTGAGCTGAATATCGTGCGGTCATTCTGCTCCGAAAACCGAATAACCGACCTCAGCGACTATGCCATGTACACGGACGCTGAACCCTGCGCGATGTGCTCATCAGCCATTGCCTGGGCCAACCTGTCTATGGTCGCCTTTGGAGCCGACCGCAACGACGGGCCATTTGACTATCCCCGTCAGGTGGACCTTTCCTGTGAAGAGGTCATCCGTCGCTCGGGACGGCAGGTGAAAGTGGTGCCCCACATCCTCCGGGAAGAGTGCGCTGCTCTATTTAAGGAGTTCAGCCAGACGTAGGCCTGCACACGGCAGAGTCTATCGATCACGTCAGCAGCGCCCCTTTCCGTCGAAGACTGTGTTGATGCAAGCCCTCGATGATGCCTGCCTTTCTACCTGGTCGAGCGCAGTGGGATTTCCTTCAAGAACAAAGTGAAGAAACACGCGAATGCCAGGGCCACCGCGCTGAGGAGGAATGCTGCGTCGATCGCACTTACCAGACTCATCTGCATGGCGGTTGCGACTTGTTCAAAGACCTCGGGTCCGCTGGGGGCTAGTGCAGCCTCAAGCGACGACATAACGGCAGGATCCAATAGCGGCTGGGGAGTGGTTGGTAGCACGACGCCTGCCTGGGCTACAGCTTGGCGAGCTGAGTCTGGTACCCCGCTTTGGAGCCCAGAGACGAATTGCTTATTCACAACAGTCCCCATCAAAGCAACGCCTATCGAAGCGCCAAGGCTTCGTACAAAGGCCGTACTGGTTACTGCCACCCCGACCATCTTTTGAGGGAACGCGTTTTGAACGACTATGACGAATAGAGGCATCGCGATGCCGATGCCAATGCCAACGATGGCCATATCCAATGCCATCGCCTGGCTGGTTGAGTCGATGCCCAGACGAGAGAGGAGAAACATCCCTAGAGAGGCCGTGCCCGTACAGAAAAAGGCCAGCAAACGGTACCGGCCCCACTTAGTGAGTATGTGACCACCTATAAATCCAGTGGCGAAACTGGCCAGCATCATAGGAGTCAGAAGGAGACCTGAAATCGTTGCAGACTTACCTTGGACTGCCTGGGCAAACAAGGGTAAGTAGACAAGGGATCCGAAAAGTCCCATCCCTATCAAGAAGAAGGCCATGCTGGAGACCGAGAAAATAGAATTCCGGAACATGGTCATCGGAAGAATCGGTTCCTCAGCGCGTCGTTCTACCAGGATGAACACGACCAGGGATATGGCGGAGGTCCCGAATGCGCCTAGTACCTGCCAAGACAGCCAATCGTATTGTTGTCCCGCCCAAGCGAAGCCAACCAAAAGTGGCGAAATGGTGGCAAGTAACATCGCTGAACCCAAATAATCCACGCGATGCTGAATATTCCGGTTCCGAAATGGAGGCATGACGAGCACCGCGACGACAATAGCGACTATGCCCACAGGAACGTTTAGGTAGAAAACCCACTGCCAAGAAAGGTGGTCGCTGATGAAGCCTCCGGCCAAGGGCCCTGCTGCTGCAGCAAGCGTCATTACCGCCTGATTTATCGCCCGCCACTTTCCAAGCTGAGAGGGTGGGAACAGCTCCCCAACGATTGCCATTGAGTTCGCCAGCAATGCCGCGGAGCCAACTCCCTGCACGCCTCGATAGATTGCGAGCTGAGTCACGCTTTGGGACATGCCGGCCAACACCGAACCGATGAGTAGTACGACAATCCCGCCCACAAAGAAGCGCTTTCTCCCGTGGGTATCGGACAGCTTTCCGAAAATAGGGAGCGTAGCAGCTGAGGTGACCATGAACGAGGTGAATACCCAGGACATGTTTTCCAGGCCCCCAAGATCAGAGGCGATACGCGGTAGCGCCGTTGTTACCACGGTCTGGTTCAAGGCCCCGACCGTCATCCCTATGACCACGGCGGAGAAAATAGCAACGGGACCCCGGGTGGGCTTAACTTCGGCGAGGCTGTTCAGGCCAATCTCCTTGGTCGGTATGCGCCTCCAGGTGGTCGGGCAGAAGCCACCTCCAACCGGTTCCTTGTATCACCTCCATGTCCCTGTCGCAACCGGGATCAATGGGTCGGCCAGAATGGAGACGCACCCACAAGAAGGGGCCGGTCTCAGTTAGACCGGCCCCTTCTCTCCCGCCTTGCCTCAAGCGAACACTATCGCCCGATATGGTCCACCCTCACCCGCACGGGAACGGGTGCGAGGTTGCCCGTCCGGACGGTTTCCGGTTCAAACTGAGCGCGGATATCCTTGGCCTCAGGGACATCCCTCGTCGGCATGTACCTGAGGGTGAACAAGGCGCCCCCTAAGGTCAGAGCTGCCGACGCCAGCATGGTGATGCCAAATCCGTCCATGAAGGCATTGTTGGCCGCCGTTGTAAGCGTGAGTCCAGCTTCAGTTCCAAGGTCTGCCGCGGCGGAGGTGGCAGCGCCTATCGAGTTCCGGGCTGCAGCCGCTAGGTCCCCGGTCAGGACGGCAGCGGCGTCAGACACGTTGGAAGAGTAAACGGACCCAAACAGCGATCCAAGGACGCCGATGCCCAGCGCCCCACCGACGTTACGAGTCACATCGTTTAGGGCTGAGCCGATTCCGGCGTGTTCTTCAGGCACCGCTCCCATGACCGCATCGGTGGCTGGGGCCATTGTGATGCCCATGCCAAAGCCCAACAAGATTAGCTCGGCTGCGATGATCGGGAATGCCGTTGACACATCCCATAGAGCCGCTGAAGCAAGGGCTACACTGATTACAATCAGCCCCGCAGTGACCGTGCTCTTGGTGCCCAACCTACCCACCAGTGCCCCGCTGGACCCACCACCGATCATGAAGCCTATGGCAAGGGGCACGGTGCGAAGCCCGGCCTGAAGAGGCCCGTATCCCTGTACGAACTGCACATACTGGGTGAACAGGAAGATCATCCCCATCATCACGAGGAAGGAGAAGCTGATGGCCACCGCTCCAGATGACAGTCGAAGGTTCTTGAACAGGGAGATATCCAACATGGGTTGGTCAGCACGCTTCTCCACAATCAGGAACGCAGCGCTCAAAACACCAGCTACGGCAAACGTGGCCAGCACCAATGGTTCCGTCCAACCCCGGCTGGGCGCTTCGATGATCGCATAGAGCAAAGCGGACAGAGCTCCGGTCGACAGCACAGCACCAGGGATGTCGATCCGGCGAGGCTTGGGGTCCTTGCTGTCAGGCACCAACATCACCCCTGCCGCCACGACCACGCCGCCAATCGGCAGGTTTATCAAGAATACCGATCCCCACCAAAAGCTTTCCAGCAGCCAGCCTCCGATGATCATCCCCAGCGGAACGCCTACGCCAGCAACAGCGCTCCATATTCCTATCGCTTTGGCCCTCTCAGACCGGGGAAACACGTCTATGATCACCGAGAGCGTCGCCGGCATGATCATGGCCCCTGCTATTCCCATGGCCGCCCTTGCTGCTATGAGCTGGCCCGTACTTTGCGCGTAGGCCGCTCCCAGGCTAGCCAGGGCAAACAAGACGATGCCCGTTTGGAGCATGCGCTTTCTGCCATATCGATCGCCAAGGAAGCCGAAGGTTAAGAGGAGCCCTGCGAACACCAATATGTACGACGAAACAATCCACTGGAGCCCTGACGCTGAGGCGCCAAGGTCTCTTTGTATAGTGGGAATGGCCACGTTAAGAATCGTGGTGTCCACCGCGATCAGCACCAAGCTGATTGAAAGGACGAGAAGCGTCCACCACCGAAGGCGATACTTTCGAGACTTTGCTATTTCCTGCGATACGACTACGCCATTGCTGCTCACGATGACCTCCCTGGTCTCTCTGATTAGATTATGCGACGATGACTGACCCTCAGTCATGTCAATGTAAAACTAGACTCGCTCTGCCGTTTCTACAGCGTCCGTACCAACCCTCGTGGACATTCATTACTGCCTCCTGCATGTGCCGCTTGGATGCCCTTCGCATCCTCACCGCCCTGCATGACTGATTATCAGTCATCACTTCGCAAACCTTTGGGTGCCTAAAAGCGAAACGCGGCCAGCGATCGAAGAGAATCGAGGTAGGTTTGTTCATGAAACAATGCTCCAAATAAGTGCTTGATGCCTACCGGCCTGCCGTACCCCGCCGTTTAGCGCTTTACGAAGGCCCGAACTACGAGTTCTTCCATGGTCTCTGCGATGCACTTGGTATCTTCCTTGTCTCCGTAGAGGTGGGCCTCCTGAAGCGCCCCCCCGACCATCCGATGTAGCAGCCTGACTGCAACCTCTGGGTCGCACATGAAAGTCTCCCCCCGCTCTATGGCCGACCTGAACATTGCCACCATGCTGAGCATAAAGGGATTCTCTGCCACTCCCACTGCCTGCTTGATCTTTCGGCCCGCCGACTCTTCGCCGACGTGCATCAACCGGCAGAGGTCGGCGTTTTGATCGGCTACCTGAAAGCCAGTCCTAAGGACGAGCCGCAGTTGCTCTTCAAACGTTGCGTCGGATCTCTGGGCAGCAGTCAGCCGGCGTGTCATTTCCCCCATCACCTGCCGGCCCAGTTCCATCACAGCGTCTTTCTTGGACTCGAAGTAGAGGTAGAAGGTGCCTTGGGCAACGCCAGCCTCTTTCACAATATCGGAGACGGTTGTGGCGTCATAGCCCTTCGTGTCGAGCACTTTCCTGGCCGCGTTGAGTATTTGTTCTCTACGGACCGTCTCGCTCTCTGTCCTGCGTGTTTTAGTCATGGCGATCACCTGTACAAGCGATGCAGATATCATGAATGACATTCAGTCAGTTGTCAATAGAGGGTCAAGTTTAGTCCCTGAATCCCGGTCCATGGCCCCTCTCTAAGCAGCCGGGGGGGGGGTACACTTCCAAACCCTAGTGGTCCCTTGTCTCTTTCCCCGGTCCATACGAAACGCAAAACAAGCAAGAAGCCTCCAGGACACCTAGTGTCCTGGAGGCTTCCTCAACTATTCCAATTTGGAGTTTCTAGCGGTAGTAAATCGAGAGCTTACCCCGTTCCAGCAATTTCCCGAGATGTCGCCGAATGGGCTCAAACGCCTCGTAGTCCCATTCGCTAACGAACGTCACCGCAGCTCCCTCACGCCCCATGCGGGCCGTCCGGCCGATGCGGTGCAGGTACTCCTCAATGTTCTGGGGGGAGTCGTAGTTAACTACCTGCGACACCGCTGGAATGTCCAGCCCGCGAGCCGCCACATTGGTCGCCACGAGCAGGTCGCAACTCCCTGACCTGAATGCCTGCATCGCACGGTTGCGTTGGGACTGGTTGAGCCCCCCGTGGATAGCCTGCACCGGGTAGCCCCGCTGGTCCAAGTAGGTTGCTAGTTTTTCCACGCCTCGTTGCGTGCGGCAGAAGATGAGGGTCTGCCCCTCCTCTTTTGCTCGAATGATTTCCTCAAGGCTGGCGTTCCGGTCGCGGACAGCCACCTCATAGTAGATCTGTTTCACTGCCGCTACGGTCTGAGCGTCACCGCCAACCCGAACCCATAGTGGGTTCCTGAGGTGCTTACTGACCATTCGGCGAATGGTGTTGGGCATGGTGGCGGAGAACAGTACCGTCTGCCGCTCCCTGGGAGTCTGGCCCAGGATGGACTCAATGTCCGGAGCGAAGCCGATGTCCAACATTTCGTCAGCCTCGTCGAGGACTGCTATTTTCACTTCGCCAAGGTCCAAGGTTCCTCGGCGCAGGTGATCCAACATACGTCCAGGCGTCCCTACAACGATGTTGACTCCCCTGTCCAACTCCCTGATCTGACGATCAATGGGCTGGCCGCCATAAACGGTGCATATTCGAATGCCCCGGCTGCGCCCCAACTTCAGCAACTCGTTGGAGACCTGCTGTGCAAGTTCCCGGGTGGGTACCATGACAAGGGCTTGGACGCCTCGCTCGCGGGTGTCAATCATTTCTGAGAGCGGAATGCCGAAGGCCGCTGTCTTGCCTGTGCCTGTCTGAGCCTGCCCTACCAAGTCCTTGCCCTCTAGCATCGAGGGAATAACCTCGGCCTGGATTCCTGTCGGCTCGGTGTAACCCATGGCTTCAATGGCTTCCGCGACGGGAGCGGAAACGAAGAGGTCTCCGAAGGGAACGTCCCGGGTCAGTGGGCCGGTGGGAGGAATTCGAGGCGCTTGGGGTCTGTCGTTGGATGGTCGGCCGGAGTAGCCATTTGACCGGCCGCGGTTGCCACGGAAAAAACGATCTGAGTTTCTAGATGCAATAACGATGGGTCTGGACCTTCCTTATGAATTAGTGGCATAAGCAGGGCCAGACATAAAAAAAGGAGACGCCGTTTGTACCGCGTCCCCTGAATTTGCACTCAATGTCAGTCCTGCACGTCACAGCCTCTATGATAGCAGACTGACGCCAACTTGAGAACCCCTGTCCTATATCGCACGCCTGGAGCAGTGTGTTAAGAAGGGCTTAGTGCATGAAACTTCCCCCGTCCACAACGAGCATTTGGCCTGTCACGAATTCGCTCTGTTGCGATGAGAGGTAGACCAGCGTGCCTGCCATATCTTCTGGATAGGAACTCCGCTTGAGGGCACGCGTGGGGATGGTTCCCTTATCGACATCAGGGCCGCCCAGCCTCACAACCGCTTCACTGAGCGTATGGCTTGGGGCAATTGTGTTAACCCTGATTCCGTAGTCGCCAACTTCCCGGGCCAGGGCCCGGGTGAAGGCTACCACTGCTCCCTTTGAAGACACATAGTGAAGCAGATGGGATCCACCCTTCAATACCATCGTTGACGCGATGTTGATGATGCTCCCTGACATCTGTTCCTTCATCTGGGGGAAAACCGCCTTTACGCACAACCACAGCCCTTTGACGTTTACCTCCATGACCCTATCCCATTCGTCCGGGGGTATATCCATAAAGGAGCGCGGGGGTATCTTCCCGAACATCGCCGCGTTGTTGACCAAGATATCGACGCGGCCAAAGCGGTCGATGGTGCGGGCGACAAGGTTCTTGACGCTATCGAAGTCACTGACATCGGAACGCACCGCAAGGGCTTCTCCGCCGTTCTCCGCGATTTCAGTAGCGACCGGTTCTGGGTCGTCCACGTCGGTAACGACGACCTTGGCGCCCTCTTCGGCTAGGCGTAGTGCGTAAATGCGCCCTATTCCTTGGGCGCTTCCTGTCACGATGGCAACTTTATCTTCGAGCAGCATGGGAAACCTCCCAAGTCTCTTATGCTAACCAAATCACAAATAACAGCTAAGCGATGCCGTAAAAGACCCTCGCGTTGTCCTCAGCGATCTTGCGGACTTGCTCCTCGGTCAGGGCCTGCCCCTCTGCCATGACCTTGAGGGCATCCAACTCTGTAGATGCGTCCACGTGGCCGTAGTCGGTCCCGATCATAAGGTTGTCGCCGTAACCGCGGCTTACTAGGTAGGGAACATCGTCGCCGCTCTGACAGGTAACAAAGAGGTCGTATTCTCGGAGAAGGTTATCGGAGAACCCTGTAGTCACCATCTTCCTTCTCGATTCTAGCTCCATAGTGACCCATGGCACCCATGATGCCGCCGTTTCAATGAATCCTATCTTGAGGCCAGGGAACACCTTGGTGAGCCCAGCCTGGATGACCAGGAAAAAGGCCCCAACATTGAAAATCCGGTATTGATTGAAAAACTCACGGTTACCATCAGGCGTTGAGAAGAAGTCCACGATGTTGGCATTGCCGTTGGCCTGGTGCAGGCCGATGGGCCAGTTCCAGCCTGCGGCCTTCTCATAGACGGGGAAGAAGTCCGGGTGGTTGACCAGCTTGGTCCCTTCAATTGGACGCATGAAAACGCCGCAGGCCCCATGGGCCTTGGCGAAATCCATCTGGTCGAGAGCATCGGGGATGCTAGAGAAAGGCAGCACGGCCATCCATCGAATTCTGCCCTTGGTCTCTTTCCAGACGTCGGCGAGCCAGCGGTTGTAAGCTCCGCACAGTGCTACATCAACGGCAGTCCGGTCGGCACACTGGTCAAGAAATATTGATGGATAGACTATTTGGGTGTCTATTCCCAATTCGTCCATATGGCGGAGGCGCGCCTCAAGGTCGCGGGCTTCACGGCTCGCCTTAGGGGTTGCCATATTCCTGCCCCAGAACCCCTCAATCTCCTTGAATTGCTCCTCATTGGGGTCACCGAAGAACAGGCCTCTGATTTTTCCGTCAATGTACCAACCACCCTTGCTGGAGCCTGGGTTGATATCAAAGAGAGTAGGCCGATACTTCTGCTCCGAGGGGTCAAGGTAATCCCATGTGTGCTGTCCTTCAACGACGTGAGCGTCCGCGTCAATCCAGCCCATGACTCCTCCATTCAGCGCCGAGGGCCCCGGTCAAGGGCCCAGGCCTCATCACGCTACGTTGCCGCGCTACGATAAACATACCAGTGCAGCTACGGCGTTCCGGTATACGCACCTGCAGCCTTTGGCTTGTAGGCCTTCCGTCCACATTGGGCTTAATCGGCGTCCCTTCCATGAACAGTTGCGACATACTACTACTATTGAACTAATCAAGACACTCGCCTTCATTGGGAAAGCAAGTACCCCAGGGTCAATCCCTGGGGTACTTGCCAATCGCTTTTCTGTTGTATCAAAGCCGGATGTCCAGTTGTGGCCTACCAGCGAGAGTCACCGCCACCACCACCGCCGCCGCCGAAGGACCGCTCCGGCCGGGGACGAGCCTCATTAACAGTCAGCGCCCGTCCGCTCAACTCCTTGGCGTTGAGCGAAGCAATGGCCGCCTCAGCCTGCTCCTTGTCCGCCATCTCGACGAACCCGAAGCCCTTTGACCTTCCAGAGTAGCGGTCGGTCACAACTTGGGCAGACTCCACTTGGCCGAAGGGGGCGAAAGCCTCCTCGAGCTCCTGGTCCGTGATGCCGTATGCGAGATTTCCTACGTAGATCCTCATGCAGCACTCCTCGTGCTCAAATTCCTCAACGGGAACGCTCTCACAGGCGGCCTACATGAGGTTTGGGCATGCAGCAGCAATGGTTTGTGCGATCCTACATCAAGGTCGCGGACAGTCTACTCCAATGTTCAAAGCCGGGCAAAATTGCATTTAGCCCGCGGCGACCTCCGCCTTTCCGAAGTAGACCGAGGAAGCTGGTAGCTCGCCATCGCCGAGGCCAAACCATTTGGCAGCGTTAGCGCCTAGAACTCGTTTCTTCTGGTCTTCCCTTAGCCCCTTGATAGCAACAAGGTTGTCCACCGAGTGGGGAAACTCGCTGTCCCAGTGCGCGTAGTCAGAGGCATACATGACTACCTCCTGCCCGATGTTGTCCAGAACGTAGGGGAGGGTTCCCTCTTCAGGCTCGCATGTAAGGGAAATCTGGCCGCCCTTGATGATCTCTGAAGGTAGCCTCTGGCAGTCTGGCCATTGGGGCCGCAGCTTGTGGAAAT
Source organism: Chloroflexota bacterium (assembly GCA_003228115.1). Taxonomy (GTDB): domain Bacteria; phylum Chloroflexota; class Dehalococcoidia; order Lucifugimonadales; family SAR202-VII-2; genus SAR202-VII-2. The sequence goes on along the minus strand of QEVV01000006.1, from coordinate 27,363 downwards.
GCTCGTCCAGCCTTTCCGCCCAGAACGGCAGCCAGCCGCAGGCCCCTTCCATATAAGCGACCTTCAAGCGTGGGAAGCGGTCAAATACCCCTTCCCCGATCATGTGCATCATGGCGATCATGGGCTCGAAGGGAAACGCTGTCATGTGAACGTAACTGTACTTTTCCATGCGTTCGCTGCCCGCCCCCATCGTGCCCCATACCCCATACTGCCCGTCGTGGCCCGTTTGAGGATGGACGGACAACGGAATCCCGGCGTCCTGAGCGGCCTCGTAAATGGGGTCGAATCTTCGGTCTCCAAGGTTGATGCCATAGACGTTCACCGGAAGCATGGCCGTGACGATGCCGCTCTTGCGGCTTTGGGCAAGCCATTCCAGTTCTTTGACTGCGGCAGAGGGGTCTTGGGCAGGGATCAAGCCGACTCCCTTCAACCGAATGGGGTCCACGCTGAGGTACTCCTCCGTGAGCCAGCGATTGACCGCGTGGCATAGGACAGCAGCCAACTCTTTGTCGGCCAGACCGTTCACGCCAAGCGCCATCGGCGTACCAAACACAATGGCGACGTCCACGCCTTCTTGGTCCATGTCGGGCAGGCGTTGTACGGCATCGTGTTCCCCTGGCCTACCGCCCTTGATGTGAGGGGCGAAGGGACCGGTAACACCGGGTCCGAGAGGTCCATGTTTGGAACTCAAACGGCCCTCTATGTAGGTTGCACTTGCCCCGGTTCTGTCCTTAAAAACTACGGGCGCTCTGTCATGAAACTCTTTGGGCATCCACGGCGTAAGGTCATCAATCGGTTCCATACAGTGGCCGTCGGCGTCGATAACCAGGTCCGTAGCCATACGTCCTCCTCCTCCGCTCGTGATTGCTAGTGGCGCGATTCTGGCACGCGGGTCAAAAGGCGTCAAGCGATGGCCTGCATTAGTAGATGTAGGTTCAGATGTCGCTTGACAGAGGGGAGCGCTCCCGTGGCAAAATCCCAAAAGGAGCGACGCTAAGGAGCGACGCTTAGGAACCATCTCTCTCAGACAACGGCCCAAGCGACTCTATGGAGGCGTGTTATTCGATGCTAACCAAAGAAGATAATCAAACCCTGACACAAGTGGGGCCGGGCACTCCGATGGGATCGCTGATGCGGCGTTATTGGCACCCCATTGCAGCAGCAGCTGAGTTGGATGAGAACCCTACGAAGGAAATCCGCCTGCTCGGTGAGGACCTCGTCCTTTACAAGGACAGGAGTGGCACTCTAGGTGTCATTGACCGTTACTGCGCACATCGTCGCGTCAATTTGGCCTACGGCATTCCTGAGCATAACGGCCTGCGTTGCATGTATCACGGCTGGCTCTACGACGAAACTGGGCAGTGCGTTGAGCAGCCCTTTGAGGAAACGGTGCGGCCGGAGAGCCGTTTCAAGGATAAGATCAAGTTGAAGGCGTACGCCGCACAGGAACTTGCGGGTATGGTCTTTGTCTACATGGGACCCGACCCCGCCCCACTCCTTCCCCGGTGGGCACCCTTGGTCTGGGACAATGCGGTGAGAGAGATTGTTGTCTCGGAGCTGCCCTGCAACTGGCTTCAATGCATGGAGAACTCTCTGGACCCTGTCCACACAGAGTGGCTTCACTACCACTACACTAACTATCTCCAAGAGCGAATGGAGGGAAAGCTAGGGCAGTCGTTTCCTCCAGGTATCAAACACACGAAGATAGGGTTTGACCTCTTCGAGTACGGCGTTTTCAAGCGGCGGCTGATAGAGGGCCAAACAGAGCAGGACAGCAGCTGGACTCATGGGCATCCCGTGTTGTTCCCACAGATTCTGCTCGGCCCTGGAAATGTTGACTCCTGGCTTGACCTTCAGTATCGCGTCCCCGTTGACGACATCACGACGCTCCACTTGACCATATACATCTATAGACCGGCAGCAGGTCACAAAGCACCCCAACAAGAGCAGGTGCCCTACCGCTACGTGTCGATGTATAACCAATTGGGTGAGCTTGACCCGCCGAATAAACACGTCATTGACCAGGACAAGCTGGTGTGGATTGTTCAGGGAGATGTCAGCCCTAGGCACCTGGAGCACCTCGGCGAATCCGACCGAGGGATCATCATGTACCGGAAACTGTTGGAAGAGCAGATGAAAGTTGTGGAAGACGGAGGCGATCCTCTGGGCACGGTCCGCGACCCCGCCAAGAATGAAATCATCGAGGTCATGACGGAAAGAAACATTTACGCTTCCGGCAAGGCCAAGTCCGCGGAGTGGATTCCCATGGAAAGCGGCCGAAGTCCGGCCCACGATGACATTGAAGCTGTCCTCGCTTCCTGGGTGGCTGAATAGTTTTGCCTCCCTCAACGGGCACCATCGTAGGGGCGTTCAACTGAACGCCCCCCGCAGCCATCCAACGACATCGACATCTGCCGACCCGGTTAGGCGAATGCCCCACAATCGAGCGCCATACCAACCCCTTGCTGCGGGCTCGATTATGCCGAGTTGCGAAGCCTTCTTGCGGTTTGACATACCCCCTTATCCTCGGTATGTTGCACCCGCATTGGGAAACCCTCGGAGAAGCACATGACGCTACCGGCTAAAGATGCCCGGGTGAACTGGGTAATCTCGTCCAAAAACAACGAAGAAGTAACCTCTCGCTATGATCTGTGGGCCGAGGCTTACGACGCTGACCTGCAATCGTACGGCTACCGCTCTCCAGGCATCGTCGCAGGCATGGTTGGCCGCTACGTCGCCAAAGACGGCTCACCCCTGTTGGACGCTGGCGCAGGCACAGGCATTATGGGTGAAGTCCTTTCAGTTCTGGGATACCAGGACATCACGGCGCTGGACATCTCGCAGGGTATGCTCGATGTAGCGGAACGGAAAGGCGTTTACTCTGGCCTCAAGCAAGCGGCCTTGGGCGAACCACTAGACTTCCCGAGCGGCCATTTCGGCTCGGTGGTCTGCGTTGGGACGCTTGTGGGCGGGCACGCCCCTCCTAGCTCCTTCGACGAACTGCTACGCATAACTCGTTCAGGAGGACACATCGTTTTTACGGTGCGTACTGACGTGTATCATGGCGGCGGCTTCAAAGAAAAGCAGGAGGAATTGGAGGGATCAGGGGCATGGCGGCTCGTCGAGTCGACGGAGCCGTATGTCTCGGTGCCAGGCAGCAACCAGCCGGAAGGCACCAACATGATCTTTGTATACCAGGTCGGCTAGTCGAACCCGAACCCCGTACTTAGGAGATAAGCGATGCCCATTACAAGCTCCGGACTGACTCACGGTGATTTGACTGCAGACTGGCAAGAACGGTTCAACGTCGAACGAATGCGCGAGTACCGCGTCGAGCGAGCCCGCCAGACGATGAGGAAGCACGGGGTAGCGGCGCTTCTTGAAGCCAGCCCCAACTACATTCGTTACCTGACCGGCACAATCGGCTACCCCCACCCCATGGTCCGCTACACCCTTTTCTTCGCCGAACACGACCCGATCCTTTTCGAGCACGATGGCTGGTACCACCAGATGCCGGATCAGGCCCCGTGGATCAAAGAGTGGCGGCCTGCACAAGCCTGGCTGGTTGCGGCGCCTGGAGTTGATGCCTCACGCTACCAAGCCAAAATCTTCGCCGCCGGCATCAAGAGCGAGTTGGAAGCCAGGGGCTTGTTGGGAGAGAAGATCGGCATCAACGGCTTTGACGGTTTTGCCAATGAGGCGCTCCGTGAGGCCGGCATCACGAACCTCATGACCAGCCACTCGCTCATGCTCGAAGCGCGCGCTGTGAAGGGCCCTGACGAGATCAAATGCATGAAGCACGTCGCCGCGATCGTCGAAAGTATGTGGTTCAAAGTCTGGGAAAGCCTCAAGCCGGGCGTAACCGATGTCGAAATTGGCGCCATCGCCTCCTACCAGGGTTTGATGGCAGGCGCCGACAATCCTGTCACCGGTGGCTGGCGCAGTGGCCCCTTGGGCTTTGACCGGGGTTTCGCCAACACTGGGCGCATCATCCAAAGTGGTGATCTTGTCTACGGTTCCTTGTGCGGGGTCACTTACCAGGGCTACCGGACCTGCACGTACCGCACTTTCAAGGTAGCGGCCGAACCGACACAGAAAGAGAAGGACTGGTACAAGGAACTAAGGGACCGCCTCGACGCCATCATCGACGAGATCAAGCCGGGCAAGACGACTGCTGATGCGGCCAAGCACTTCCCACCTGCCAGCAAGTGGGGTTACAAGGATGAGATGGAGGTTCTCGCTAGCGAGGTCGGGCACGGCATCGGTTTGGCCCAGGGCGGTTCCTACGACTACCCCATCATCAACAGGGCCTGGTCATTCGACTTCCCGCAGGTCTTTGAGGAAGGTATGTGCCTGGCGGTGGAGAGTCGCGAAGGCGAACACCGGGTCGGCGGCGTGCGCCTTGAGAACATGCTGGTCATAACAAAGGACGGCGCTGAAATCATCGACCACTTCCCACGGGAGGAGATCCTGGTCGCTCCGCTGTAGCGAATTCTTTCGAACGAACGCATCAAACGACGTGTCAAAAGAAAAGGCCTGGGTTCGAAAACCCAGGCCTTTTCCTGTTTGGTTTATCCCCTAACCCCCTGCCAGGCCAGCGGTCACCCCGCCATCCACCTTCAAGTCGGTTCCCGTGATGAAGTCGGCGTTCGACGAAACGAGGAACAAGACTGCTTGGGCCTGGTCGCTGGGCTTGCCCCAACGGCCGCGAGGGATGTTGTCTGGGGGCGGTCCCTCCCAACGGGACTTCCCGCCGGCCACTGGAATCCCGGTCTGGGTAGGCGTTACTGAGTTCACCCTAATGTTGTGTTCGGCAAGTTGGAGGGCCATGGAGCGGGTGAAGTTCAGGATGCCAGCCTTGGCCGTAGCGTAGGCGATGCCCGCCTTCGTCCCCATGTGGCCTGATGTGGAGGCAATGTTGACGACAGCACCGCCTTCACCTTGGCTTACCATCTGATTGGCAGCGTTCTGACTCATGAGAAACGAACCGTTCAATATGACGGCGATAACCCGCTGCCAGGTCTCGAAGGGGGAGTCCAGGATGGTTTCTCGGTGCGTGATGGCGGCATTATTCACCAAAATGTCTACACGGCCGTACGTTGCAACCGCTTCCTGCACAGCCCGTTTAGCCTCGTCCGGGTCAGTAATGTCGCACCCGACACCTAGCGCTTCGCCCCCTTCCTCTCTTACCTGAATTGCCGCTGCCTCTGCCCGGTCCAAATCACGGTCAACGCAGACGACCTTGGCGCCCTTGGCGGCCAGTGCCCTGGCGATCTCCCCTCCAATGTTAGGCCCCGTCCCCGTAACAATGGCGACCTTACCGTCCAATAGCGCCATGCGACACCTCCCCCTGTTTTGTGGAGCGACGCCAAAGTAGCCTAGCCTTGGCCTCCTGTAAAGCAGCAGCATGGCATTGCAGTCTTGACGAGGGCGGGGCCGTTCCGTAAGGTTGAAGGGTTGTCGGGGTGTAGCGCAGGGGTAGCGCGCCGCGTTCGGGATGCGGAGGTCGGAGGTTCAAATCCTCTCACCCCGACCACTACTTGAGAATAAAAGAAGGCCCCGCCTATCAAGGCGGGGCCTTCTTCGTTGTGCTACTTGTTTAGCTAGGGCGGAGCATCGATACCCGGCTTTCAGGGCCCGTGTTGGTAGCGCCACCTACATAGGTATGGCAAAGGACTCGTGAACCTCTATGTCGCAGCCGACGTTCCACCCTAGGTGAGGGTGTCCGGCAAGCAGCGCCTTGGCGGCGTCCATGTTCTCTGCCTGGAGAATCGAGTATCCCACCACTCCCTTATCGCTCGCTGCGCTTCCCGATTGGCTGAGCCTCTGGCCGCCTCCCAGCGGCGTGCCCATGTCGACCAACCCATCGCCACATTTGGCTGCCCAATCCATCCAGGGCTTCATACCTTCCGCCATCTGCTCTGGGGTGGCGCCGCTCATCTGCTCCATCGCTGATTCATTGGCGTGGTAGATCACGACATAGTTCGGCATAGCTGTTCCTCCTTGCTCCGTAAGTGTGTACTTTCATAGTAAACACATTTCAATTGCTTGGCAAGGGATTGGCGGCAGCGTCTTTGCCGGTCGTTGCGTGGCCCAATCCGCCGGCCCCTACTCCAGACAGAACCCCCGCACCAGCCGGTTGAACGCCTCCGGTTGCTCCCGATAGGAGTTGTGCCCTGCATGGTTAAGGATGTGCATCTCCGTCTCCGCCGTCTTCTCCACCAGGCGCTCGAAGAGGCGTTGGCCAAGCGGGAGCGGCGCTGACCGGTCGTTGTAGCCCCAGATGAGCATGGTGGGCATGGAAAAGCCTCGCTCGTCTATGTCCTTGACTGTCTGTCTGCGCAGCTTGTCTATGTTTGGTGCGTAGACTGTTGGCCCCACCTCTGTCATCCGGTCGATCCCTTCCTGAAACGTAGGCAACCGGGCGATGTCTAACAAACGGTCGACCAGCGATTCAGTAACCGTCTCTTTGTTGTAAGCCTGATTCCACACCTCCGTCTGAACGTTCTCCCTGGAGGGCGGACCGTCAGGCAACGGCAACCTGTTGTACCAATCAAGGGAAGGAAACATGCTGGTTTCAGGTGACAGCGTTGAGGTATCAACGAGTACCAGCTTCTTCACCAGTTCCGGGTGGTCCAGCGCCAGCCGGGCCACCAACAATGCTCCCCGAGAGTGGCCGGCAATACTGACCTTCTCCAAACCAAGAGCCCTAATAAACCCGTACGCATGGTCCACAACGGCGTCAAAGGTGTAGTCCTCGTTGGACAGGGGGTTCGCTGTGTGGCCCTGCCCCAGCTTGTCTACAGCAATGACCCGGAAATCCTTTGCTAGCCCTGGAAGGTTCAGGCTCCAGTGGTCCAACGAGTAGATAAACGGAAAGCCGAATTGCCCGCCGCTGAACAGCACCAGCGGCTCTCCGTCTCCATCGTCGTAGTAGCGGGTGCGGACGCCATCAATGTCTATGAAATGCAGCTTCGTCTTATCTAGTCCATCAACTATCTGCCTAGCTGGTTGGTTCATAAGGGCCCTCCCCTCCGCTGAATTGGAAATGTGTTACACCAGGCACGGGCTTACCCCTTCCCGTCTCGCTGCAGCGTACGCCAAACCCGCTCTGGGGTCAGCGGCAAGTCCTTGATGCGGACTCCCGTAGCCTGATAGACGGCGTTCCCAATGGCCGCGGCCACGGCAACGATTCCGCCCTCGCCCGCACCCTTGGCTCCGAAGGGACCGGGGCCATCCTCGTTTTCGATAAGAATGGTCTCGAAGTCCTCCGGTAACTCCTCAAACGTGGGCACACGGTAGTCGATGAGGTTGGGATTGAGAAGCCTGCCGTCCTCATAGACCTGCTCTTCAAAGAGCGTGTGGCCAATGCCTTGCATGGCGGCGCCTTCATCCTGGCCTTCGACCTGTTTGGGGTTAATGGCCTTGCCAACATCTGCAACTGAAACCAGTCGCAGAACCCGGATGGTGCCGACGCGCTCGTCCACCTCAACTTCCGCGGCGAAGACGGACATCTCCCAGAACACCGGCAGTCCGCTGAGGCGGCCCTGTGCCTGCGGAGTCACGTACCCTCTCCCCATCAGTTCCCCTGCCGGGCCGCCGAACATCTGCCTGATGAGGGCCGCGTAGGTCACGCCCTCTTCGCCGAACACGACGCTCCCTTCCTTGGTCGATAGTTTATCGACAGGCGCTTCGAAGTGCTTCGCCGCCAGGTCCAAAAGTTGTTGCTTCACCTCTTTGGCCCCCAATTGCACGGCCAGGCCCACGAGGGTTGTGGACCGGCTTGAGCCCGTGGACCGGTCGTAGGGGACAGTTGAGGTATCGGAGGCCACCACCGCCACTTTGTCGAGGTCGATGCCCAACTCCTCGGCCGCGATCTGGGCCATGACTCCTCGCGATCCCTGACCGATCTCGACAGTGCTCACCATAGCAGTGGCGCTTCCGTCGGCGTGGAGCCGTACCAGAGCCGTCGAGGTCGGGGAAGCGCCGGAGTTAAGCACCGAGCAGGCAAGCCCGACGCCCCGTCTCTTGCCGTCCTGAGTAGGTTGCTCCTTTGGCCTCGGCCATTCCCAGCCGACAAACTCGGCGGCCTTCTGCAGCCCCGTAGCCACATCGGCGTCCAGGGGATTCTTGTCATGGCGGATCATCTCGCCAGGCGCGGCGACATTTTTGAGGCGTAGCTCCAATGGATCCATGTTGAGACCGGCAGCAATGATGTCGATCTGGGACTCGCTGGCCCAGGCGGCCTGCGGGCCACCGAGTGCCCGGAAGGAACCCGCCGGGCCCGTATTGGTGAACAGGCCCTGCGACGTAACGGTGATGTGGGGCCACTTGTATGGCCCTGGGATCCGGTCGGCGCAGCGGGCAGTCACCCGCTTGCTGTTGTCCGTGTAGGCGCCTGCGTCCATGTAAATCTTGCAGTCGCGCGCCACGAAGCTGCCGTCCTTGCGCACTCCCGTTTTCAAGGTAAGCCGTGCCGAGTGCCTGCGTACTGTCCTGGCGGATTGCTCCACGGAAAAGGCAAGCCTCACGGGACGCCGCGCCTCTCGGCTCAAAGCGACGGCGAGCGGTTCAAGCTGGATGTAGGACTTGGAGCCGAAGCCACCGCCGACGTAGGGGATGGTGACCTGGACCTTGCTCAGCGGCAGCCCATAGAGGCGAGCCAGTTCGTTGCGTATCAGGAAGGGGTGCTGCGCCGCGGTCCACACCCTGATGCCCGTCTCGTCGTAATGTGCGATAACCGTGTGAGGCTCCATCGCATAGTGGTAGACCATGGGAAAGGTGAAGGTGTCCTCAAAGACGTGGTCCGCCTCGGCGAAACCCTGCTCGGCATCGCCCCACTCGTAGTGGGCCTCGTGGCACAGGTTCGACTCATGGAGCGATATAGACATCGGGTTGAGGGCGTCGTCGATGGCGGCCACGATGGGCAGCACGTCGTAATCCACGTCGATGAGTTCCAGCGCCGCCTCGGCGGTGGCCAGATCCACAGCAGCTACGGCGGCCACCGGTTCACCCTCATAACGAGCCCTGTCGATAGCGACGATTGGCCGGTCCTTGACGTCGGACCCGTAGTACGGCTCTATGTCGGTCAACTCGTGACGCGTGACAACGCCGAAGACGCCGGAGAGGGCACGAGCGCGACTAGCGTCGATGCGCACGATGCGGGCATGCGGGTACGGCGACGGCAACACTTTGGCGTGCGCCATACCCGCAACCTCAAGGTCTCCGGTGTAGGTGGCCTGGCCCGTTACCTTCTCAGCCGCGTCCGGGCGGCGTATCGATTTCCCTACCACGTCCATTTGCACTCTAGTCTCAGGTCAGATAATTGGAACCGAAAACGTAACCGTCATGTGGCTCTTCCTGCTGTGTTCGCCAGGGGCCTAAGAAGTGGCCCCTCCGATTGGTTTGCGATTATAGCCGCGACTGCGCCTAGGGGCGAGTCTCTCCGGCCCCTCACCGTTTACTTCCCACGCGTTCGATGGAGTCCAACCGCCATGGCAGGGTTCATTGTTGAGGGGAGCTGGTGTGCGCTTCACCAGGGATGGTGTGATCTTCGCGAGGTTTCGATGTGCCTTACAGACACTTGTTGATCCAATGTCCCAATTTCCCCGCATCAGGCATTGCGTCTGTAGCAACAGAACGCATATTTCACGCATATTTCAGACGATGCGCAGGAGGAAAGACTCGATGGCACGCAAAGGCATGTTGTCACTAGTTATTATTGGAGCACTGGCCTTGTTTTTGGCAGGTTGTGCCGGGGACACCGGCTCTAGGGGAGCTGAAGGCCAAGCCGGCCCCGCCGGGGCGTCTGGCGATCGTGGTCCAGCGGGCCTTGCAGGCCCGGAAGGCCCGGCCGGCGATGACGGCCGGGCAGGTCTGGAGGGTCCCCGAGGTCAAGTGGGTGGCCCGGGAGCCACTGGGGCGCAGGGTGAGACCGGCCCGGCTGGTGCAGCCGGTATGCTCATTCACAGCAACGCGATCATATCGACGGTAATGCATCCAGACCTGGGCACAATGCTGGTCGACAGTCTGGGCCAGTCACTCTATCTGTTTACTAGGGACGAGCTTGGCAAGTCCAACTGCTCTGGAGGCTGTGCAGGCGCATGGCCACCCCTGTTGACCGTTGGTGACCCGGCCGTCATTGCAGGCGCACTGACGAACAGCCTGGGGACCATCACGCGTGACGATGGCACAACACAGGTTACCTATAACGGATGGCCCCTTTACTACTTCGTCAATGACGAGGCGCCTGGAGACGTTGCCGGCCAGGATGTTGGCGATGTGTGGTACGTGGTTTCAATTGCTGGTGGGCCCATCCAGACCAACGCAGTCGTTAATATTGCCGAGCACGCTGACTTGGGCAACATCCTCGTTGACCAATCGGGACGCACCCAGTACCTGTTCACCGTGGACCAGAGCAACACAAGCAATTGCAACGATGGTTGTGCCCGGGCATGGCCTCCCCTCCTGACAGCTGGCGACCCCGTCGCGGGAGAAGGGGTCACGGCAGCACGGCTTGGAACGACAGCACGAGCCGACGGCTCGACTCAGGTGACGTATAACGGTTGGCCTCTGTACTACTTTTTCTTGGACACCAAGCCCGGCGACGCAAATGGACAAGACGCCAACAATGTCTGGTTTGGAGTGTCGACATACGGCGGTCCAGTCCAAAACAACGCCGCGGTGAAGACGGTGGATGATGCCGGGCTGGGCACTATCCTCGCGGACCGTTCCGGCCGATCTCTGTATCTCTTCACCAACGATGCGGCTAACACCTCCAATTGCTCAGGCGGATGCGCCCTGGCCTGGCCGCCGCTTCTGACCAATGGCGATCCAACGGCCATGGATGCCGCCGACGGCGCGCTCCTGGGCACAATCACTCGCGATGACGGCACGGTGCAGGTGACTTACAACGACCTGCCCCTCTACTACTTCGCCATCGACGCCAAGCCCGGCGACACCGTAGGTCAAAACGTGGGTGGAGTCTGGTTCGTCCTCACCCCAGCGGGAGAGGCTGTACCAGCTTCTTAGCGCAAGAAAAGGACGATTAGTCAGCATTTCCTTGCTGGAACGGCGCTTGAGACAACGAAGGCCCCGGAAATCTCCGGGGCCTTCGTCGCGCTGGAGACCAATTTCCCCCGAACGTGTAGAATTCCATGAAGCCTACACCGACCGAAGCACATGAGCAGACTATGAAATTCGGTATCTTCGACCATCTTGACCGGAACAACCCGTCCCCCAGGGACTACTACGAAGCGCGCCTCCGGATCATTGAGGCGTACGACAAACTGGGGTTTTATTCCTACCATGTCGCCGAGCATCACTCGACGCCGATCGGCATGGCGCCATCGCCCAGCGTCTTCCTCTCCGCCATCGCCCAACGCACCACGCGGCTTCGCTTCGGCCCCATGATCTACATCCTGCCGCTCTATCACCCGCTGAGGCTCATTGAAGAGATCTGCATGCTCGACCAGATGAGTGGGGGGCGGCTTGACGTTGGCTTGGGGCGCGGTTCGTCGCCAGTTGAAATGAGCTTCTATGGTTCGGACCCGGCCTCAGCGCAGAAGACATATGCGGAAAATCTTGAGGTGCTTCTTATGGGGCTGACGGAAAAGACCCTTGATTTTCACGGAGAGCACTACAATTTCGACAAAGTCCCCATGGAGCTTGAGCCAATACAAAAGCCCCATCCAGCGCTCTGGTACGGCGTTCACTCGCCAGAGAGCGCGGACCGGGTGGCGCGCCAAGGCTTCAACTGCATCAGCCTCGACGCTCCAGCGGATGCCACCCTCTGCTTCGATAAGTACCGTGAGGTGTGGCAACAAGAAAACGGCGACGCGGAACTGCCTTTGCTGGGTATCGCCCGCTTCGTTGTGGTGGCAGATACCGACGAGGCAGCAATGGTGATCGCCCGCCGCGCCTATCTCAAGTGGCACGACAGCTTCACGCGGTTGTCCGTGGCCTACAACAAGCCAGCAACGCATCCGCGCCCCCGGGACTTCGACACCGTTTGCGAGGTAGGTCAGGGAATTGCAGGCTCGCCCGAGACCGTGGCGAAGGCGCTGGGCGTTCAGATCGCTCAGACGGGGGCCAATTATGTGGTTGGGCAGTTCGCCTTCGGTGATCTGACCCAGCAAGAGATATTGGCTTCAGCCGAGTTGTTCGCTAGCAAGGTGATGCCAGCCCTGTCCTGATTAAACGCCCTTATGGCACATCGGGTAGTCGCTCCTCCCTTTGTCTTTTCGCCGGAGCGGCCCTCCCTTGTCATTTCGACAGAGCGCAGCGACGAGAAATCTTGCTCACCAAAAATCTCGTCACTCGTTGCCTGCCTCCACCTGCAGGTAGCCCTCGCAGTGCGTCCCCGCATCTCCAAGCCCAAACCTAAGGTGCTTTACTCTCCTACCCATCATTGACGAGAAACGCCCGCGGGGCTACATTTCCCACAGCAGCGGAGCAGTGAGCTCCCTACAAGGCCAAGGAGGCTGTTCCTATGGGTACTATCGACGCTGACGCCCACGTAATTGAAACAGAAGAAACATGGACGCATATCCTGCCAGAGGATAAGAAATTCTCACCCATAGCCGTTGACCAACGCGGCGGGCCCGGTTCCTTCTGGCGCATCGAGGATAGGACATACCAGCTCCAAAACATCGGGTATAACACGACCAAAGAGGCTCGGGAGATGACCGATATTGAAGGTCGGCTGGCACACATGGATCAGCTAAACGTAGACACTCAGATCCTCTACCCAACCCTGCTTCTACGCGCTCTTACGGATCGGGCAGAGGTTGAGCTTGCAATTACCAGAGGCTACAACCGCTGGTTGGCTGACATTTATGAGAGAGGCAAGGGCCGCCTTCGTTGGGCCGCCGTGCTTCCTTATATGACCCTCGACGCCGCAATTGAGGAGTTGAAGTGGGCCAAGGACCACGGAGCCTGCGCCTTCATGATGCACGGCACGGAGAACTTCCGTCTCCCCACCGACTCTTACTTCTTCCCGCTCTACGAAGTCGCTGAAAAGCTGGACATGCCGGTTTGCATCCATGCAGGCACCGGCAGCCTTCAGGTCTACGATTACTTTGCTTCAGACGTATTCACAAGGTTTCGCCTGTCCGCCATTGGGGTGTGCGGCAACCTCATTTACTCAGGTATCCCTAAGAACTTTCCGAAGCTCCGTTGGGGGTTCATCGAGTTTACGTCTGCTTGGCTTCCTTTCATTTTGGGCGACCTGGTAATTAGAGCCGAAGCTGAGGTGGCACTGGCGAAGGAAATCCCAGACCACCCCATTTTCGCTCAGATCGGCTTTGCTCCCAAGGCGATGGGCGGCACCCAGACCATGTTGGGCGACAACAACATCTACGTCGCTTGCCAAACGTCAGATGACTTCCCCTACGTCCTGGCCTGCGCTGGAGACGACAACCTAGTGATTGGCACGGACTACGGCCACGCTGATTACTCCAATGACATTGAAGCCATGCATAAGATGGCTTCGGGCGGCATTATCACCGCGGAGACGGCCCGGAAGATCACTTCGGATAACCCTGCCAAGCTCTACGCCCTGTAGGCGCCAGGACATTCATTAATGGGTGAGCGGCTAAGAGATAAGGTTGCAATCGTCACCGGAGGCGGCAGGGGCATAGGCCGCGGGCTCGCGCTGCTCTTGGCCGGTGAGGGTGCACGCGTCGTTGTTAATGACGTGGGCGCTGCCGTGGACGGCTCAGGCGTTTCGGCGACGCCCGCAGATGAGGTTGTCCAGGAAATAGTGGCTTTGGGAGGCGCAGCGGTCGCCAACCATAATTCGGTGACGACGACCCGCGGCGCTGAGAGCATCATCGCAACGGCATTGAACAGCTTCGGCCGCCTCGACATAGTGATGACCCCGGCCGGCATCCTCAGAGACCGCATGATTTTTAACATGACGGAAGAGGAGTGGGACGCGGTCATCGCCGTGCATTTGCGAGGGACATTCAACATGGTGAGCCAAGCGAGCCGCGTGTTTAAAGGACAGGGCTCCGGCTGCTTCGTCACCTTCACATCGACAACTGGCCTAGTGGGCAATAGCGGTCAGGCCAACTACGGCGCGGCCAAGGCAGGGATAGTGGGGCTGACCAGGACTATGGCGTTGGAACTGGGTCCACTGGGCATTCGTTCAAACTGCGTCTGCCCCAGCGCTGGGACCCGCATGACCCAGAGCGTGCCGAATAAAGCCGTTCAGATACGGGAGCAACAAGGCATAAAAGGCGCTATGGACGCCTCAGACTACGTCAATGCTTCCCCCGACGACATAGCACCGTTCGCTGTATGGCTGGCGACAGACGCCGCTAAAAACGTGAGCGGCCAAGTCTTCTATGTCAGAGGCGGGTTGGTCAGCCTTATGAACCCCGAAGACACCGCCAAGGTGCTTCATAAGGAAGGCCGTTGGGAGGTGGACGAGATCGCTACAGCCTTCCCTCACACCATAGGCCTCGAGTTGTTCAACCCCGCCCCAGCCAGAGAGTAGTAGCATCCCTCTGCCCCTCATGCGGAAGCTCGCCTAGTCAGATAATCCCGCCACGTTACCTATGTACCGAGACGCCATCGCAGGAAGAAAGTCCCCCTAAGGCGTGTTGACGCCCCAGCGCACTCTCCTTATTATGCAGACTGTCCTAGCGCAACCACGCCAGCTTTCATCCCGGAGGAGTACGTGACCACCACGCCCGCTGCTTTCACAGAAGAGACACTGCAAATAGCCGACGTTTCGCTGCAAATGCGGCGCGGTGGCGCTGGCGAGCCCCTACTCATCCTTCATGGCGAACTCGGCGTGCCTGGCTGGCTGAAGGCCTATGAGCTGCTCGCAGAGAAGTACACGGTCTACGTCCCTTCCCTCCCCGGCTTCGGCGAATCCTCGGTTCCGGACTGGTTAATGTCGGTGAGGGACCTTTCCGCTTGGACCAACTGGTTCATTCGCGAATACGGCATTTCAAGCCCACTTAATGTTATCGGTTTCTCCCTTGGCGGCTGGCTCGCTACAGAGATCGCTACCGTCAACAGCGCGCTCTTCAAGAAAATGGTGTTGGTTGGGGCTGGTGGAATCAAACCTGCCCAGGGCGAGATTTGGGACTACTTCATGAACTCCAGCCGGGAGGCCTTCGAGCAGTCCTTCCTCGGCCGCGATTCTGAGGAATACCTGAAGTACTACGGCAGGGACTGGAGCCCAGAAGAGGGAGATCAGATCGAGACGAACCGCGAAGGCGCCATCCGGTTGCTCTGGCGGCCCTATATGCACAGCGTAACGCTTCCGGGCCTGCTGCCAGCTATTGCCACCCCCACACTCCTTGTCTGGGGACGGGAAGATGCCGTGGTTCCGATCAGCAGCTGCGAACTCTACCAAAACGGCATAGCTGGCGCCCAGGCGAAGATCATTGAAGATTGCGGCCACATGCCGGAAATGGAAAAGCCTGAGGAATTCGCCAAGGCTGTCCTCGACTTCTTGGGTAGTTAGGAAACAGGGATCGTTGCCAAGGCCGATACCTTGGTTGTCATCGACGAGCACGAGATCATTCCTTCTGAACGGAAGGCAACAGGAAGTGAAGCACCATGTTCATAGGACATTTCACCGAGGAGCCCTGGCAAAAAGAGGACTGGCCTTTGGAATGGGGGTCCGGCGTCATGCAGGTGAGCAACAGCGAATACGACCCGAGGCTCGCTGCCCATCTGTATAACCGCTACCTCGATGAGAAGGTCTACGCTGAAGAAGTAGGCTTCGATGGCATCATGCTGAATGAGCACCACAGTGCTCCCTTCTGCCTGAATAGCGTCGCCAATGTTCAGGCGGCGATTCTCGCTCGAATCACCACCAAGGCGAAGATATTGCTCCTAGGCAATATCTTGCCCATCCACGATGATCCGCTCTGGTTGGCTGAGCAACTGGCCATGATCGACGTGATCTCGAAAGGCAGGCTCATCCCGGGAGTTGTACGGGGCGGCGGCAGTGAAAGCATCGCCCACAACACTCCGCCACACTTCAACCGGGAGCGTTTCGAAGAGGCCCACGACTTCCTCATCAAAACTTGGACGACGCCTGGCCCCTTCCGATGGGAAGGAAAGCATTACCAATACCGGTACGTGAACCCCTGGGCCGTGCCCTACCAGAAGCCACACCCACCCATGTGGGTCCCAGGCACAGCTAGCAAGGAAACGGTCGAGTGGGCGGCACAACACCGCTACCCCTACATCATGCTGGCCACCCAGATCGAACTCACGCAGCAGATGTACAAGGTTTATTACGACACCGCTAGGGAAGAAGGTTACGAAGCGGGCCCTCAACACCTGGGCTTCATGTTCTTCTTCCATGTGGAGGAAACCGAAGAGAAAGCCATGGAATACGGCAGAACGCTCACCATGGGCGTTCGCAGCCCCTTCGATCCCGGTGTGGAAAGGCCACGTCCCTGGATCATGAGCCCCCCAGGAATAAGCAGTAAGAGCGCCCGTGCCTTGCAGCGTCAAATGCTGGCTGTCGACTCCACCGGTCACACGCATGCTGGGGCCAGGGCCTCATTCGAGGACCAAGTAGCCACCAATGGCATGATCGTAGGCACGCCGGACAGCGTTATTCCCAAGATTCGTTACATTCTGGAGACCCTGCGGCCGGGCACTATCCTCTTCCGTACGGGTGATGGAGCAATGACCCACGAGACCCAGATGCGGACGTTGAAGCTCATGGGGGCAGAGGTCCTGCCAAGAATCAGAGAGATCGCTAAGGAATTGGACCTCCCGGGACCTTATGAGGTTGACCCCACGACAAACGAGGCCTACGCCGCTGTTGCTTCTTAGGCATAAACCTCGCCTGTCGTTCTGAGTAGCCCTAACGGCCGAAGAACCGCAGCGCTTGCGGCGATTGGCGCGGTGGCTTCGCATTGCCAACAGAGGACGACCGCTGGTGAGTTGGCGTTGGATTTGCCGATCATTGATGCAAAAGCGAGGTAGCAAATGTTTATAGGCCACTTCACCGAAGAGCCCTGGCAGGTAGAGAACTGGCCCGAGGAGTGGGGTCCGGGGATCATCAAGGTCAGCAACAGCGAGTACGATCCCAGGCTCGCTCATGACCTCTACAACCGCTATATCGACGAGAAGATCTACGCAGAGGAAATGGGCTTCGACGGGTTGATGCTGAACGAGCATCACAGCGCGCCTTTCTGCCTCAACGGAGTCGCCAACGTTCAAGCGGCCATTTTGGCCCGAGTGACCAAGAAGGCCAAGATCCTTCTATTGGGCAACATTCTGCCGATCCATGACGACCCTCTTTGGCTAGCCGAGCAATTGGCTATGATCGATGTCATTTCGAACGGCCGCCTCATCCCCGGCATCGTGCGCGGCGCTGGCAGTGAGAGCATCGCCCACAACGCCCCTCCCCACTACAATCGGGAGCGCTTTGAAGAGGCCCACGACTTCCTGATCAAGACGTGGACAACGCCCGGCCCTTTCCGATGGGAAGGCAAGCACTACCAGTACAGGTACGTGAACCCCTGGGCAGTCCCCATGCAGAAGCCCCATCCTCCCATGTGGGTGCCTGGGACGGCCAGCAAGGAAACGGTGGAATGGGCGGCCAGGCACCGGTACCCCTACATCATGCTTTCCACTCAGGAAGAGATCACGAAGCAGATGTACCAGGTCTACTACGACACCGCCAAGGAAGAGGGCTACGAGGCTGGCCCTCAGAACCTGGGCTACATGTTCTTCCTGCACGTAGAGGAGACCACCGAGAAGGCGATGGAAGTTGGCCGGACCCTGACCCAGGGCGTCCGAAGTCCATTCGACCCTGGCGTGTCGAAGCCGATCCCTTGGATCCTCAGCCCTCCTGGGATGAACAGCAAGGGCGCCAAGGCTATGCAGCGTCAGATGCTGGCCTTCGACTCTACCGGTCGTTCCAGAGCAGGAGCACTGGCCTCTTTCGAGGATCAGGTTGCCACCAACGGCATGGTCGTGGGCACACCCGAGAGTTGCATAGCCCAGATACGACGCATCATGGAAACTCTCAGGCCGGGCATTATCATCTTCCGCACGGGAGATGGCGCTATGAAACATGAAGACCAGATGAGGACGTTGAAGCTCATGGGCGAGGAAGTCATGCCGGCCATGCGAGACATCGCCAAGGAACTAGACCTACCCGGTCCCTACGACGTGGAGCCTGCGGCTGCCGCTGCCGTGTAGCTTCTCCCAGAAGCCAACCGCCGGAAACGCGGTGCTACCGCTGCCAAGCAAGAGAAGGGGCGTTCAACTGAACGCCCCTTTTCCATTCCAAGGTCCTTCTAGCCTTATCGTGCCCCGCCTCCAAGCTTGTCTTCCAACAGCCGGGCGAACTCCGGTCCCTTGCCCTGTTCTTCGTGCTTGAAGTAGATGAAGATATCTTGCCAGTCGCTCTGGCGTTCCAGGATTGTGTTGGCCCATCGCTCGATATCGCTCTCGTCATAGCCCTCGTCCCGAAGTCGGAAGTAGCCGTGGCTGGCGGTCGCCTCTACGGGCGTTGTCAGGTTCTCACTATCGGTGATGCAGAGCGCAGCGTTGTGCTTGCGGAGTGTTTCGAACACATCATCGCTGTGCCATGAAGTGTGCCTGAACTCGAAGCCAATCCGTGGCCCGTCCGGAATAGCGGTCAGGAACTCATCGAGCTTTGTTAGGTCCTTGCGGAAGTACGGGGCGAGCTGGAACAGCAATACGCCTTGCTTGGGGCCCAATCGCCTCGCCCGTTCCAGGAACGTGGCTAGCAGGTCACCGCACCGCTCGAGGTCCAGACGGGCATCATGAGTGATCCGACGGGGAGCCTTTAACGTGAAGATGAAATTAGCAGGCGTACCCCCTCAGCCCATCCATCCAACGCCTTTTCGCTGGGCAAACGGTAGAAAGAATAGTTGATCTCCACGGTACCGAACCGCTCCGCGTAGTAGGCCAACATCTTCGTGGTCGAAAAGCCTTCAGGGTAGAAGCTGCCGCGCCACTCAGGGTAGTTGTAGCCTGATGTACCTATGTGGATCAAGCGTTCACCGCCTTGGCCGTAGAAGTCGCTGTAGACCAGGGATGCTATCACGGCTTTCTCTCGAGGCCATAGGGGAATTGCTACCGCCTTTTGACGGGGGTACACTCCGGCTCGCGACAACCTATGCATATCGGAGGAACCAGCATGTCCCTGAACGTAGGCGACGAGGCACCGGACTTCACACTTGTCGGAACCGGCGGCGGGGAGTTCACGCTTTCCAGCTATCGGGACAGCAAACACGTTGTCCTGGTGTTCTATACAGGCGACAGTACACCTGGTTGAACGCGCCAACTTTCGGCCTTGCGTGATGACAAGGCCCAGCTTGACGCAGCAGACGCCATCGTTTTCGGGATGAACCCAGGTTCCCTGGCCTCCCATGACAAATTCTCAGCCAAGTACGGCTTTCCCTTTGCCCTGCTTGTAGACCAAGACCGCACCGCGGCCCAGGCATATGATGCTCTTAAGGAAAACGGAAAAAGCATTCAGCGGACGGTCTACGTCGTTGATAAGCAAGGCAAGATCGCCTTCGCAAAACAGGGCATGCCACCTGACAGCGACATCTTAGCGGCAATCACAGACTAGGGAGGCGGCGCTCCCCTTCGCCTTTGTCATTCGGATAGAGCGCCCCACCCTTTGTCATCCTGAGAGAGTGCAGCGACCGAAGGATCTTGTTCGTTTACCCCGACTAGGTTCTGTGCGCACCCATTCAGCCTCTTGTGGCGCTGGCTGGGACAAACAAGGTTCTTCGTTCCACTCAGAACGACATGGGCTAGTGCATGTCGCCAGCCCAACGCCGAAGCAGCGGGCATTGGCGTCCAGCGTTGACAATAGAGGCATACCATGACCCGCTTTGAGGAATACGCCGAAAAGTACACGACTATTCGGATGGAGCGCCATGATGGCATCCTCCAACTTACCTTCCACACCGATGGCGGCAGCCTAGTATGGGGCGGCGACCCGTCGCCCCACATGGAATTCGGTTACGCATTCGCCGACATTGGCAGCGACCCCGAGAACCGCGTCATCATCATGACCGGCGCCGGCGAAGATTATTGCACCCAGATGGCTTTGCGAGGTGGAAAGAGGTCACCACGGACCTGGGACAAGACCTACTGGGAGGGCAAGCGGCTGCTCATGAACCTTCTGGAAATTGAGGTCCCCATCATCGCCGCCGTGAATGGCCCCGCCCTCATCCACGCCGAGATCCCCCTGCTCAGCGACATCGTCCTTCCAGCGGAGCATACGGAGTTCCAAGACGCGCCCCACTTCCCAAGCGGCCTCGTTCCTGGCGATGGCGTTCATGTGGTCTGGCCGCTTCTACTGGGACCCAACAGAGGCAGGTACTTCCTGCTCACGGGGCAAAAACTGTCAGCGCAGGAAGCTTTGAACCTAGGTGTCGTGGGAGAAGTGCTTCCCAGGGAACAATTGCTACCAAGAGCGTGGGAACTGGCAGAACAACTGGCGCGACAGTCGACGCTGGCCCTACGTTACAGCCGAATAGTGCTCACACTCCACCTGAAGCGCCTGATGCAGGACATGCTCGGCTATGGCCTGGCAGTGGAGGGCCTAGCAATGCTAGGCCGACAAGAGGAATCCAGCTAGGCCACGTCTTAGCTTGTCGAGCGTTTCCCCCTCCCTCTAGCTCCCTCCCTCTAGGGAGGGTTGATCGGTATTACCCCTCGGAAGACGAACCCCGCCACGTTTCCAAGACCGTCCTGATCTCCGCTATGCCAGGGCTCTCGCCTGGCTCCGAGAAGGGGCTTCGGAGTATCCGGTCCCATTCGCCCCAAAACACTGTCTCCACGCTCACGTCCAATGACTCGTTCTCGATGGCATCGCGAATGACGTTCATGGGGTCGCCGCCGTCGTCTGCAATGGCCATCTGTTCCTTAAGAAGGCGGCGGAACATGATGATGCCTCTGTCCGACTCCCCAAGGTTCTCCAGCGTCCGGTCTGCTATAGGCCCTTGGAGAATGGCGCAGATAAAGTCCTGGCTGGTGGTGTAACCAGTGATGAACTTGCCGTCTTCGTCATGCAGCGGCACATAGCGGTACGGCACCACGTCCTGTTTCGGAGCCGTGGCGCCCGGAGCGGGCTTGAAAATGCTGTACCAGTAGTGGCGTGTGTGGGTATCGTCCACCGGCACTCTGATCTGAAGGCCTTCCTTGATCTGGTCGCCAATGTAGAGCGTGTTGGGGAAGAGCACTGGGTGGCCGGTCTTCCACTCGTCGTCATCTTCGGTCTGACCCTCAAGCAAACGTCGCTTGATGACGCCGTGCTTGAAGACATCAAATCCGATCCTCTCGTGCCGCCTGGGAACGAACCGGTCGTCCTTGATCTGACTGCCATAGTAGCCATGAAGCCACTCCACATGAACGGGGTCCATGGAGTTTTCCATAAGCTGCAACCAATTGCATGGGACGTCGGTAATCCCGATATCCCTGACATCGTTGGTCCCAACCAGAGGCCTCCAATGTGGCAACAGGGGCACCGGCTCCGGCCCGATGTATGCCCAGACAAGACCACCGAACTCCTGTACCGGATGCCCGTTGGTGTCATATTCATGGCTGGGAAGCCCTTCGTCGTTCTCCATGGGCCGGTCCACGCAACGGCCCTCAGGAGTGAACTTCCATCCGTCGATGACGCACCGTATGCCGCCGTCCTCAACAAAACCTCGTACGAGGTCCATGCCTCGGTGAGTGCAAAAGCGACCGAGCAGCCCCAGCTTGCCGGAAGGCTCGCGGAACAAGACGAACTCCTCTCCGAGGTGACGCACTGGGAGCGTCCCAGACTCTCTTGCCAGTATCTCGCCGTAAGCAGCGATGGGAAACCAATAGCGGCGCATGAGATCGCCCATAGGGGTCCCGGGACCGACCTGAGTGAGTAGCTTATTTTCTTCTGCACTGAGCATGCGCGAGTCCTTCGATCAATTCTTGTTCGATTTGATAGCCATTGAGACGGCATTGTAGCAGACCGGAAAATGACGGCTGCCGGGTTTCTGTGGCAACTGACATAAGCCTGCATCGTGCCTGCTGTCCGGTGTGCTATCCTGAGGTTTCCAGCCCCTCGCATCGCTAGAGAGTGCCCATGTACGTCGTTGGCACCGCAGGCCACGTAGATCACGGAAAATCCACGCTCGTCAAAGCCCTTACTGGGATAGACCCCGATCGCCTTCAAGAAGAGAAACAACGAGGTCTCACCATAGATCTCGGTTTCGCCTGGCTGGAACTCCCCTCCGGCCGGGAGATCAGCCTGGTGGATGTTCCGGGCCATGAGCGTTTCATCAAAAACATGCTCGCCGGGGTCGGCGGTATCGACCTCGCCCTCCTGGTTGTTGCCGCCGATGAGTCCGTCATGCCGCAAACTCGTGAACACCTCGCCATTCTTGACCTCCTTCAGGTAAGGCGAGGGCTAGCCGTCGTCACCAAGCAGGACTTGGTCGATGAGGAAATCCGGGACCTCGTCAAGGAAGAGGTGGCCGATGTCCTGAAGGGCACAGCCTTGGAAGGCATTCCTATCGTTGCTGTTTCAGCAGTAACCGGAGAAGGCATACCTGAACTGTTGAAGACACTTGACGATTTACTGGAGGAAACGCCACCACGGACCGACCGCAGTCGCCCCAGGCTCCCGGTGGACCGGTCCTTCACCATGACCGGGTTTGGCGCAGTGGTCACGGGGACATTGATCGATGGCTCCCTGTCCGTAGGCCAAGAGATAGAAGTAGTGCCGAAGGGCTTGAAAGGCCGCGTCAGGGGCCTCCAAAGCCATAAGAAGAAGGTCGACACCATTCAGCCGGGAAACAGGGTCGCCGTCAATCTCTCAGGGGTGTCTCACGAAGAACTCGAAAGGGGCGACGTCCTTGCACTTCCCCGCCAACTCAAGCCATCCACCGCTATTGACGTGCGCCTGCGGGTCATCCCCGGCGCGCCGTACGGTGTGCGGCACAATGTTGGCGTAACGTTCCACACTGGCAGTAGTGAGAGTCTGGCACGCGTGAGACTGTTAGAACGCGAAGCCGTTGAGCCAGGCGAAGAAACCTGGGCCCAGATCAAGCTGGAGCACCCCACTGCCGTCCTGCGGGGCGACTTTTTTGTCGTGCGCTCTGCCGACGCCACGCTGGGCGGCGGCACCGTAACGGAGCCCCATGCCAAGCGGCACCGGCGCTTCGATGCCCCTACCCTCCGCCGTTTGGAAGTGTTGTCAGAAGGGACGCCGCAAGACTTGATAGTCCAAGCCTTGGAGGCGAGCCAGCCAGGCGACCTCAAAGCCTTGTCTGCTGCCACCAATCTCGCACTTGAAGACGCCCAACGTGAGATCGCTGGCCTTTTGGTCGATAGTTCAGTCGTGGCCCTGGGCGAAGGGGCCAACGCCGCATACTTCACGGCCCCAGGGTGGCAGTCTCTCAAAGCGAAAGTGGACCAGGCTCTTGGCGAATTCCACAATCAATATCCGATCCGAAAGGGGTTCCCCAAAGAGGAACTGCGGAGCCGCCTGGGACTCACCTCCCCAGTCTTCGCCCTAGCGCTTGCCCGACTGGTTGCTGAGGGGCAGGTCGCTGAGGATGGAGCGCTGGTAAAGTTGTCCTCTCATGAAGTGCAGGTCAAGGCAGAGGAACGGCAACGCATGGAGCAGTTCGTCAAGGAACTGCAAGTTGAGCCCTACGCTCCGGCGCCGCAAGTCACCCTAGATGTTGATCTCTTAAATCTCTTGATAGGTGAAGGCCGGATCGTTCGCGTTTCTGACCAAGTTGTCTTTGACAGTGCCGCCTTTAAAGAAATGGTCGACAAAGTGGTGCAGCAGACCAAGGAACAAGGAAGCATCACCGTGGCCCAGGTAAGGGACTTGCTGGGCACCAGCCGCAAGTACGTCCTGGCCCTCATGGAATATTTGGACGAGCAGCGCATCACCCGTCGCAACGGCGACGAGCGAGTGTTGAGGTAGCAGTGGCCCTAGATTTCCTCAAAGTCTCTTCACAGATCGAGGCTATGGCAGGCCAGGTTGAGGCTCGTGGGCCTGAACGCGCCGTGAAACTTGATCGTGCTGTACGAGAACTCCACGAAGCAGACCCACTGGCCCTAGAGGACAAGCGTCACCGGGCCAAGACTACGTTCCTAGTGCCAGGCATAACTGGCCCGTTGTCCCTTCAGGTCCCCTGTCCTTCTACGCCACCCGACTTCGCCGTTCTTGCCTCTGACGGCTCGCACATCGACGTCAGTCGGCACGCTGCAGCTCGTTGCTTCCTCATTAACATTGGCCTGGTGGAGCTGCGGTACGGCGCCGCTCCGGGAGCGCGGCTGGAGAGCTATCCCCGGCTCTACTCTGATCCGGAGGAAATGGCCGTCGTCGACCCGCAGGACAGGCTACGACCCCAGCTGATCGAAGGCCAACTGCTTGGGATCGTGCGGGGGATTCAAGAGTTGCAGGCTCTCGCCGATTTCGCCGAAAGCCTGCCGGAGGACATGCCAGCCCTGGCCTTGGTGGACGGCACCCTTATCTTGCTCAGCTTCCTTGGGCAAACTTTTCCCGATTACGTGAAGCGCCAGTTGTTGCAGGATGAGTTCTTGGCTGCACTAACCCGCCTGCGCATTCTTTCTGAGAAACGGCCCTTGGCTGTAGCCGGCTACATCAGCCTGCCGGGCAGCACGGAAGTCGTCAACGCCTTGCGAGTGTCGCTATGCCCCTACGACCCACCTGATTGCGACGCCCATTGCCGGGTCATCCAGCCGGGCGAACGCCCCTGTGACGAAGTTGATGGTCTGAGAGACCGGGACGTTCTGCTGCGACACCTGCAAGAAGGTGAGCGGTCAGGGGTCTTCTCCAGCCAGTCATCGGTCGTAAGGGACTGGTACGGAGAACACGAGGTGCGCTTCTTCTACGTCAACCTCGGCGACGAGATAGGCCGCGTAGAGGTCCCAGCATGGGTGGCCCAAAATGATGGCCTGCTTTCACTGACCCACTCACTTATCGTTGACCAGAGCCGACGGGGCCATGGTTATCCTGTTGCCCTTTCTGAGGCCCATGAACAGGCCGTGGTCAGCGGACGAGACCGGCAAGAGTTTGCCAGGCTTGTGGAGGAATCGTTGGAACGGCGGCAGCTCACCGCATCGACATCTGAAAAAGACCTTTCAAAGAGGTTGAAGTGGCTGTAGACACTGGCGCACGCGTCGGAGAGGTCGTCGAAGCATCAACGGATTCTTTCGTGGCGCAGGCGTACCGGCTGTATGAAGCGCCTCCCTTGGGCGCATTGGTACGCACCGGAAGCGACACTCCTACCTTTGGGGTTATCTGCTACACCACAACGCGAGGCGTCGATCCCAATCGACGTCCCATCGCCAGAGGTGAGCACCTGGCCGACGAGGCCTCCGTTTACCAGGAGAATCCTCAGTTGGAACTCCTTCTAAAAACCGAGTTCAACGTGGTGATCATAGGTCATGAGGAAAGCGGATCGGTGCGGCACTACTTGCCCCCAGGCCCCCCCCGCATTCATGCCTTCGTTCACCAATGCACCGACGAAGAGGTACGGAAGTTTACGCAAGACCTAGGATTCTTGGAGTTGCTGTTGAACTCCCGTAACGCCTCAGACGACGCCACGAGTGCCCTGGTGCGCCAAGCCGCGCTTTGCCACGAAGACTCCCAGATTTTCCTAGTCCGGGCAGGCAAAGAGCTAGCTATGTTGCTGCAGGGCCAAGGCATGCGCCTAAACGGAGTCCTCAGGAGGCTAGGATAATGGAACTATTACCCTCAGGCCCGAGTGGGGCTCGCCCCTTGGGAATGGTGGTCAGCGGGTCGCTTTCCAAAGGCGTTGAGGTCAAGCTTGACTCTGATACCTCTGTCGAGGCGATCAAGGCTGGCACCTTCGTCACCATTCAGGGCGCGCAGTACCGCTACTTCGGGCTAGTCACCGACGTTACGTTGCAGGCCCTGGACCAGCGCATGCAGATGTCGCCGCCGGACGTCTCCAACCCCCTCATCGCCCAGGTGATGCAGGGCACTGGGTTCTTCGGTGTCATGTCTGTGAGGCCGGAAGTCACCATCACCGGCGACGCCACTTCCATGTTGGAGGGTCCCCAGCCTGCCAAGTCTGTCCCCTCCCACTTCTCCCGAGTGTTCACAGCTTCGGAGCAAGACATCGGCCTGGTATTCGGGGAGGAGGACGAAAAGCACTTCCACATCGGCACCCCTCTGGATATGGAAACCAAGGTCTGTCTGGATCTGGAGGCCTTCTCCCAGCGAAGCAATGGCATCTTCGGCAAGAGCGGCACAGGCAAGAGCTTTCTCACCCGCCTCATCCTCATGGGCCTCATGCAAAGCGGCGTTGCCTCAACCCTTGTTTTTGATATGCATGGTGAGTACGGCTGGGAAGCGCGCGACCCGGAACGTGGGCGGACAGTGAAAGGCCTCAAACAACTCTTCCCATCCAAGGTTGCCGTCTTCTCCCTGGACGAAGAAAACGCCAGACGTCGAAACCTATCGCCGGACCACATCGTCCGCATTGGCTACAACGAGATCGAGGCTGAGGACATTGAGCTTCTGGCGGGAACGCTGAACCTCACAGCGATCCAGACCCAGGTGGTCCCACTAATTGCACGGCGCTTCGACCGCAATTGGTTGCGGAGCTTTCTTGACCTTGACCACGCGGGGCTGGCGGAGCTGTCCAAGGAACTAAACGCGCACGAAGGGACTCTAGGGGCGCTGCACAGGAAGCTTGCGACTCTGGAGCGTATGCAGTTCCTTACGTCGTCGGATTCGGGTGGACAGGAGGCTATGCGGCGCGTCTTGGAGTACCTAGACCGCGGCATGCACGTGGTGCTGGAGTTTGGGCGTTATGGCAGCGACATCACAGCCTACGTCTTGGTGGCCAACCTGCTCTCGCGCCGCATTCACAACATGTATGTACGACGGACGGAAGAGTTCATGGGACAGAACGGCAAAATGCCCCAGCCCTTGGTCATCGTCATCGAAGAAGCGCACCGCTTCCTCAACCCAGGGATCGCTGAGCAGACCATATTCGGCAACATCGCCCGTGAGATGCGTAAATACAACGTGACCTTGCTGGTTGTCGACCAGCGTCCCAGCGGCATAGACGATGAGGTCATGAGTCAGATAGGCACCAAGATCTGCTGCCTTTTGGACAACGAGCGCGACGTAGACGCGGTCCTGAATGGTGTCTCCGGCGGCCGCGAACTGCGGCACGTCCTGGCGAGGCTGGAAAGCAAGCAGCAGGCGCTCATCTTTGGGCACGCACTGCCCTTGCCGCTCGTAGTGCAGACCCGAGAGTATGGTTCCGCAGACTCCTACGCCCAGCTACAGGGCTTTGGCCACCAGCGGGACCTTGCCGAAGAGTTGGAGCG
>QEVV01000005.1 GCA_003228115.1 Chloroflexota bacterium | reverse complement strand
GAGGGAGGGGGAAGCACTCGGCTTGCGCTGGTCGGACCTGGACTCGGAAGGGGGCACAATATCTATTCAGCGGACGTTGCAGCGAGTGAGCGGTGCCTGGCACTTCCCTGAACCCAAAACAATCCGCAGTAGGCGGGTCGTCCCGCTGGCAGGGCCGATAGTGCAGGCACTTAAGCAGCATAGGGCGCGCCAGATGCAGGAGCGCCTACGTTTGGGCCTGGCCTGGCAGGGCGATCTTTGGGGCGCAATGGTCTTCACGAACGAGAAGGGCGGGCCGTTGTCCGGGGACTGGCTCAACAAACACTTTCAGGCTCTCCTACGGAAGGCAGGCGTAGATCCGATGCCAATACACGGACTTCGTCATGGGGCGGGGTCGCTGATGGCTGCCTTGGGAATCGCACCCCGGGTAGCGATGGAGTTGCTAGGCCACAGCCAGATTAGCGTGACCATGAACATTTACTCCCATGTTGCTCCGCAATACGCCCGTGAGGCAGCCGACGTTATAGGAAATGAATTGTTCGGAACCTAGGCCAATTGGCATCAATATTGGCATCAAAGGCCCCGACAACTTATCGCCGGGGCCTTGTTATCTGCCATTCTAGCTTTAGAAAGTGGTGCCCCAGGTGGGAATCGAACCCACAACCTGAGGATTAGAAGTCCACCGCTCTGTCCGTTGAGCTACTGGGGCTCGCCGTCTAGAGTCTAGCAAGGGGCCGGATGCACGGTCAACAGCGACCGGTTACTTGATGACGCCTGCGTCCCGAATTTCCTTCACTTTTTCAGGACTGTAGCCCAACTCTTCAAGGATAGACTCCGTGTCCCGGCCTATCTCCACCGGAGCGGAGGAGCGGACGCTGCCGGGGGTCTCCGATAGTTGGATGGGGACGTTCATGTAGCGCACCTTGCCTACGGGCGCTTGCTGCATAGACACCAGCATGTCGTTGGCCAGAACTTGGGGCGAGTCGAAGACTTCGTCAGGCGATAGGACGGGCGCGCCGGGCACGTCGTGGGCGGCGAAACGCTCCATCCAGTGGGCACGCGGCTGGGTCTCGAAGACGCCTGTCAGGAGGTGGAACAGGTCGTCGCTCCGTTCCAAACGCTTTGCTGAGGTGTCGAAGTCGGGGTCACTGATGAGGTGCGGCAACTCGAGGCAGTCGCAGAGGGCTTGCCAGTCTCGTTCCGACACGACGACGATGGTCAACCAGGCGTCGTCGGCACATCGGTAGCTACCGAACATTGCCTGTGCTGCGGGGTCTCGAAACGCTCCAGAGGGTTTGGGTGTGTCGTCGAGGCGAACGATGTCCACGGCCTGCATGGCGATGGCCATGTGCAGCAGGGATGTTTCGACCTGCTGTCCGCGGCCCGTTCGCTCCCGATGCAGCAGTGCCAGGAGGACTCCGTAGGCGATGGCCAAGGGAGCCGACATATCGGAAGCCCAGACGCCCGCTCCCATTGGGCTGCCATCGGGCAAGCGGCGGCGTCCCATGAGTCCCGACAGGGCCTGGAACAGGCGGTCATAACCGCGGCGGAGGGCAAAGGGCCCCTTCTTGCCATAGGCCGTTACGGCGGCGTAAACGAGGCCGGGGTTGCGGGCCGAAAGGGTAGGGTAGTCGAGCCCGATTCGCTCAACGACGCCTGGGCGAAAGTTGTGCAAGATCACGTCGGACCGGTCGGCCAGGGCGTTGATGACCTCTTTCCCATCCGGCTTGGTCAGATCGATGGCCAGGCCCCTCTTGTTGCGATTGACGACCAAGTAGGCCCTACTCTCACCGTTTGGCATGGGGGGTTGGGTGAAAGTCCTTCGAGCGTCGTCACCCCAAAGAGGCTCGACTTTGATGACGTCGGCCCCGAAGTCGGCGAGGTAGGCCGCAGCACCAGGCGTAGCCCACATCTGAGAAAGGTCAAGAACCTTCAAACCTTCCAAAACGTCCGGCATGAACCCTCCCAAAGTCAGCAGCTTTGATGGGAATCTAGCACCTTAGCATCTTGCCTGGCAAAGACGCCGCGCATCGTCGTGGTCTCATCTCGTGTGACATTCACCTTGACGCTCTCAGGGGCCGCTTCTAGAATGACTCGAAAGGCAGGTTATTGTGAAGGAAAACGGCAAAGTAGTGGAGTTGGTTTCGGCTGGGGGAGTCGTTTATCGCAGGCATGGCGAACGAATAGATGTGGCGCTCTGCGGCAGGATACGGCCAAAGCTATGGGCTCTTCCCAAGGGGACGCCAGACGCAGGGGAAACATTGGAAGAGACCGCCCTTCGTGAAGTTAACGAGGAGACGGGCCTCCAGGTGAGCCTTGAAGATACGATCGACAAGATTGAGTATCGGTTTGCCGGGCCGGATCGGGTGCGTTGCTTCAAGACTGTGCACTTCTACTTGATGTCGTCGAATGGCGGGTCCATGGATGACCACGACCCAGAGTTTGACCTGGTGCGTTGGTTCGACTCGGAAGATGCCCTGGCGACCCTAAGCTATCAAAACGAGCGGAACATTTTGTCGAAGGCCAGGCAGATGGTCTTGGATCAGGGGAAATGACAACGAGGGCCAAACTGCGGAGCGCGAGGCTCCGCCTGCGGGAAAAGAGCCTAGTCGACTCATGGAACGACTACCAATGGCGGTCCGACGAGGAACTCGCCCGATTGGACGCCGCGCCGCCGCTACACATGCCTTACCCGGAATACGCTCAGTTCTACGCTGAGGAGATTCAGTCGCCCATTCCTGGCTCCCGTCGCCTAGCCATCGACACGCTGTCTGGCAGGCACATCGGGAACTGTATGTACTACGACATCAACTTCAAGAACAAACAGGCCGAAATGGGCATCATGATCGGCGACAGGGGTTATTGGGACAAGGGGTATGGTGTTGAGGCGGTAACAGTCCTCCTAAACCACATCTTTACGACCACCAACCTGGAGCGGGTTTATCTGCATACCCTCGACTGGAACGCCCGAGCCCAGCGCTGCTTTGAGAAATGCGGCTTCTTGGCGGTAAAGACCGTGCAACGCGCCGGAAAGAAGTTCCTCTACATGGAGATGCTTCGGTCCGAGTGGGAGGCAACCCAATTGAGCGCCGCCGCGGACGAAGAATAGGCGTTTGCTCGCTGCTTCGAACATTCCCCCATAGCACTCAATGCCCCTTCCCCTCTCGGAGTCTCCTCGTTTAAAGACTGATGGTGTCCTGTATGCAGGCCAAAGAGGGATCATGACTAATGAACGCGTGCTTTTCACTGCAGAAGCGTTTTACGCTCATTTGAAGGAGCAACGCCTGATGGGTTCTCGCTGCGTGAGCTGTGGGGAGCTTTACCTGCCGCCCCGGCCCATTTGCGTGTCGTGTGGTGGCAAGGATATGACTTGGCACCCGTTTCAGGGCAACGGCAGGCTCAGCACGTTCACCTGCATCCGCGTTGCTCCTTCGGCAATGGAAGCGAGGGGATACGGCCGGAACACTCCTTACTGCACAGGTCTTGTTGAGACCGATGAGGGGCCAACAATCAGCGCCCTTGTCCTAGGCGTGGATGCCGCCAGGCCTGAGATGATTCAGGTCGGGATGGCCCTGCAAGTGGATTTCTCTGAAGCAACGGGGGATCACCCTGCGTTGGCATTTCATGCGGTGTAGGGTTGGGTTGTTTGAGCTCGTTACTACGTGGTGCCCTGGGGCGTTCAGTTGAACGCCCCTACGTTTGTGCACAGCCACAATCATTTTCGAAGCTAGGGCGACCCGCCGGGTTCGCCCCTACGTTTGGGTCGGACTCTGCCTTTCGGTGCGCATGAGAAGTGCTGGGAGGAGGGCCATGAGGCACAGCACCATTGCCGCTAGGAAGAACTCGCTGAAGACCCTCATGCCTGCTTCACTGATTTCCTGGCCGTACCCTGGGTCCAGCAGCGTTAGGTCGATGGCGCCCACCAGAAGATCGAACCGCGTTGTTCCGTAGGAGGCGATTGCAGCCAGCCCTATGGTCATGCCCAGCATTCGCATCACTGTAACCAGCGCCGCCGCTGCTCCCCTGTCGGTGGCTGGAACGGAATTTATTGCCGCCGAGGCAATCGGGGCGATAACCAGGCCGAACCCCAAGCCAGCCAGCACCAGGTGGACTGTCATAGTGGACAGTCCTACGTCCACCTCCCACCCACTCATCAGGAAGAATGCGACGGCGGCCGTACCTAGACCGAGCATAGTGGGAAAACGATAGCCTAGCTTGCTAGCCAGCAAGCCTCCCAGGATTGCTCCAATTGGGATGGCGGCGGTGAGTCTCACCAGGCGTAGCCCCCCTTCTACGGCGGACTCAGCCATAACGGTGTTGGTAAGCAAGGGGACGTTGATCAGCGCAATGATGAAGGCTGCTCCCACGAACAGGTGCGTGACGTTAGCGCCTAGGAAGGGGCCGATTCGGAAGAAGTGAAGCGGAATCAATGGGTGAGGAGCGCGCCGCTGGCTCCAAACGTAGGCGAAAAGCAAAACGCCGCCCAAGGCCAGCAGGGGAATCGCCATTGAAGGGATGTCCCTCCAACGGGACATCCCGATGGTTGTCACCGCCAGGGTCATTGCCAGCAGAAGACCCGCCCGATAATCGACAGGGACAGGCTTCCCCTCGGGGCGATGGGAGGTGACGAAGGCAAGGATCAGGAGGGCTATAAGCCCCGAGAATGGCAGGTTCAGCCAAAAGATCCAGCGCCAGTCGAGAAAGTTGATTATCAGGCCGGCCCACAAGGGCCCCAGGACAGCTCCCGCCTCAGCGGCTGCTCCAATGAGGGCCAAAGCCATGATGCGGCGCTTGGGTTCCAGCAGGTCGCCTGCCAAGGCAATGGTGACGGGCACGACGGCGCCGCCTCCTACCGCCATGACAACACGCGCTGCCACGAGCCAGGCCAAGCTTGTAGACACAGCGACGAAGGCTGACCCCAGGCAAAACACGACCAGAGCCCAGAGGTAGATGCGGCGGCGTCCATAGGCGTCAGACAGACGGCCCATGAGGGGCATAGCCACTGTGTAGCCCAGCAGGTACCCGGAGACGGTCCACATGACCTGGTCCAGGTCGGAGACGGACAAACGCAGATCCGCCATGATCTCCGGCAGGGCCGTAACAATCGTGGTCTGATCAAGCGCGGCGTTGAACACGCCTGCACAGGCGGCGGCTAGGACGACATAGGGGGTGGAGGCTCGAAGATGGGAGAGGCCAGGCATGGCATCGAGATGATAGCAGAGTCAGCCAGGAGCGAAGGAGCTAGATGGGTGGCTCTATATTGAACGTCTCGTTATAGCCGGCCAATTCGATAGTTCGTATGATTCCAGGTTCCTCACCAGGAGTGAGCAGGCCTCGCAATTCGACTTTCCGAAGATAGGAATGATCGGTTCCAATTCATACATCAGCTTCCAATGTGCCTGTTCCTACCGCTTCGCCCAAGAAGCTTGAAAGGAGCTGCGCGGAAATGGAGCCACTGATGATGTGAACGGGCTCGCCTTCCAATGTGCCGTCTCCTAGGTAGGCTGCCCCTTCAACTGTGGCCATGATATCTACGATGCCGCCCTGGGGATCGAAGAAGGCGAACGGGTTGATGGATGCGCCTACAGAAGACCAGGTTCCCGTGAAGGGATTGGAAACGTAGGTCTCTCCGGCCACGGAAATGACCTCTAGGTCGACCGCGAGCCCGCGCACCTTGCCCAGCATTTGAACCCGCATTTTGTCAGGGCGGGCCACTGTGCCCGAAATCTCCTCAATGACGATTCCAATGTCTCCGCCAAGGTCGGTGCCGCCGGTATTGTGGGTAACGCGGAAGGTGAAACTTTGTAACCGTGCCATTTGGTCTGCTGAAGCCGCCAGTAGGGCTAGGACATCCACTGGCTCCGGTGTTGGTGTCAGGGTGGGACTTGGTGTCTGTGTGGGAGTTGGGGAACTGCTGCATGCGCCAATTGCCACTAAGGCAAAAGCAGCCAGGGCTAACATGAGAACGTTAGTGAGTGGCCGTAGGTGTCGCTTCATAATTAGAGTCCTAGCTTTCCCGGATTCATAATATTGGCGGGGTCCAACGACCCTTTGAGTGCCTGCATGACCTGGCCCCCCGCGCCCCACTCCCGCTCCATCAGGTGTAGCAGTTTCACGCCTACGCCGTGACAGTATTCCATGCTGCCTCCCAAGTCCTGAGCTTTCATGAGTATCTCATCAGAGGTGCGGGGGAGTTGTCCCGTGGGATCATTTTCACTCGGATCGCCGAACATGAGGGAGAACAACTCAGAGTCACCCCAGATGGAAGCCTCGTAGAGGCCCAGGCCCCGCTCGGCGATGATGTCCTTGCTCCAACGGTAGAAGTCCACGACTTGGGATGCTGGCAGGGATACATGGAGATAGTCCATGAGTTGTCCCCAGCCCCGCTCCCGACGGTACCGGCCAGACTGACGCTGGAGACGCTCTTTGTAGCGGTAGGCCATTTGATGGCGGAACTCCCAGTGCTGTTGGGCCGGGTGCTCCCCCTGATCCTCGCCGTTGTTGGCTATGCAGACTTGCTGGGTGCGACTCGACTCGGCGGCCACGCCTTCCGAGAAGCCTTCAAAGACGAGGGTCAGGGATATTTCGTGAGCCTCGTTGCTATTTTGATCGGTGCCGCGGCCCCATTCCTCAGAAAGGTCCATGAGGGCAGGCCTGATGCCAAGCCGCGTTAACTCTTGAACGGCGGCGAAACCGTCCTCGAAAGATGGAAAGGAGTACGAGCGGAATTGCCGTTCCTCCGGCTGGGCGAAGACTCTCAGCGTCGCTTCAGTGACCACGCCAAAGACGCCCTCTGCTCCGGGGAATAGGTCCTTCAAGGATGGCCCGGCAACCTTGGCAACCGGAAGCGTGCGAATGACTGAGCCATTCGGTAGTACCACCTCAAGAGCCACTACTTGTTTTCCCATTGGGCCGTATTTTCGAGCCCGGTAACCCACGCCGTTTGTGCCAATGGCCCCTCCGACGCTTGCTATGGGGACGCTCCAAGGGTCGTGGCCCAACATGAGGCCTTGCCTCTGCAATTCTCGGTCAAGGTCGCCAAGGATGACTCCTGCCTGAACCGTTGCAGTCATGTTGTCGGGGCTGACATCCAGTATCCGGTTCATGCGAGCCATGTTCAGCACGATGCCGCCGTTGATAGAAACGGCCGCCCCCATCACCCCGGTGCCAGCGCCATAGGGAACAATGGGTATCTTCTCTTCATTGGCGATCCGCACCACAGCCGCCACCTGGTCGGTGCTCTCCGGCGTCACGACGACATCAGGCATCGTTTCAAGGAGGTGTGCGGCTGAGAAGGCCCGGATCCGATCCAGCGCGTCAGCCGAATAGAAATCAAGGTCGCTCAGGCTTGTGCTGACGGCCTTGGTCCCCACGACTTCGACAAGCCGTGCTGTGATTTGCGGGGTGAGGGTGGGTTTTGTGTCTTTGGGCATAGCGTTTCTCGGCGTCGTGAGCTACCTATCCTCCATGAGGCTTTTGCTGGCGGAACGGCTTTTGCTGCAGAGGCGCCCGCGAGAGCGGACCTTGGCGTTGGCAGATGGCTGAGTTTAGCGGATGCCGTTGTCCCACCCACTCCACCCGCGGACGTTTTTCAGGACAGGGGACACCCCTGTGACCCCGGCGGGGCTGGGCCCCTGCACCCTAGGGGTCATTGCTTTAGGCGACGCCGGGCTCCTACCTGCTCCGCCCGCCAACGTTTTTTTCAGAACAGGGGGGCGCACCCCCTGTAGACCCCCGGCTGGGCTCAACTGGCACCGGTGAAATGCCACTCTGTGCCCCGGGGGGTGTCCTCAAGGGCAATGCCCAATTCCGTTAGGCGCTGGCGGATGCGGTCGGCCAATTCAAATTGACGAGCTTCCCGCAGGCCAGTCCTCGTTTCCAAGAGAAGGTCAATCAGCGGCTCGAGGGCGGTTGCCCCTTCGTGCGTTGGATTGGTCAGGCTGAGGCCAAGCACTCCGCCGAGTTCGCCCAGAAGAGATCGGGCGTCGGCTGTGGTTTGACCGTCCTCCCGGGCCCGGTTGATGTCCCTGACCATGTCAAAGAGGACGGCAACCGCTTGGGGAGTGTTCAGATCATCGTCCATTGCCTCACTGAAGCGGGTCTTGTAGGCCCCGATGTCTAGGTCGGAAGGGGCGTTGCTGGTGTCGTTGGTGTGATAGGCCCGTCTTAACCGGTCAGCGCCACGTTCTTGGGCCGCTAGGGCGTCCTCGCCGTAGGCCAGGGGTCCCCGGTAGTGGGAGCTCAGGAAGAACAAGCGCAGGGCGTCGGCTGAGCAGGTTGCCAGGGCGTCCCGAATTGTGATGAGGTTGCCTATCGACTTGCTCATCTTGGTCTCGCCAAGTTGGAGGAGGCCGTTGTGAACCCACCACCGGGCGAAGGGCTTGATGCCGGTGTAAGCCTCTGACTGGGCGATTTCGTTCTCGTGGTGGGGGAAGACCAGGTCGTGGCCGCCGCCGTGGATGTCCAGAGTCTCGCCAAGGTAGGCCAGTGACATGGCGGTGCATTCGATGTGCCAGCCGGGCCGTCCGGGGCCCCAGGGGCTTTCCCATGAGGGCTCGCCCTCTTTGGCCGCCTTCCACAATGCGAAGTCCATCGGGTGTTCTTTGCGTGGGTCTGGTTCAATGCGGGCCCCTGCCTGCATCCCTTCCAACGTCCGATGGCCAAGCTTTCCGTAGTCCTCATCACATGTAACGCGGAAGTACACATCGCCGTCGATCGGGTAGGCGCATCCCTTGTCGACCAGGGCCTGAATTATTTTGAGGATGTCGGGGATTTCCTGCGTGGCCCTTGGGTACTGGTGGGCCCTTTGAACATTGAGAGCGTCCATGTCCTCCAGGAACTCATCCGTAAATTCCTGGGCCAGCTTCAGGGGATCAACACCCCTTTGCTTGCCTCGCTGGATGATCTTGTCGTCCACGTCGGTCACGTTCTGGACGTGTTGAACGTTGAAGCCGATGTATTCCAGGTAGCGGCGGAGCACGTCAAAGACCACGTAGCTCATGGCGTGCCCAACGTGGGCGTCGGAATAGGGCGTTACGCCGCAGACGTACATCTTCACGACGTCGCCTTGTGGCTGAAACTCATCCTTTGTGCCGGAGAGGGTGCTATACAGCTTCACTCGGCCTCCTGAATAAGGCAGACCGCGGAGGCGGCAATTCCCTCTTGGCGGCCAATGAAGCCGAGACCGTCTGTAGTAGTAGCTTTGATACTGACCTGTTGAGTGGCGATTCCGGCGGCCTTGGCCACGGCATCGCGCATTGCGGCAATGTATGGAGCGAGCCTAGGTTTCTCGGCTGCGATTGTAGCATCCACATTAGCTATGTTCCATCGGGCCTCTCGCAACAAAGCAACCGTCGCAGCCAGGAGGGTCGTGCTATCAACGTCCTTGTACTGAGGATCCGAAGAAGGGAAGTGGGCGCCGATGTCACCAAGGGCGGCGGCGCCCAACAAGGCGTCGATGATGGCGTGTATCAGGGGATCGCCGTCACTATGGCCGTCGGGGCCTTGGTCGTGGGGGACATGAACGCCGCCGAGGATGAGGGAACGTCCAGGGACTAGGGGGTGAGCGTCGAAGCCTTGGCCAATGCGGAACACGCTAGCTTTTCACTTCTTGCCGCAAGCTCGACAGAAGCGTTTCCACCAAGGCAATGTCCTCGGGTGTCGTGACCTTGATGTTGGCATAGGAGCCGGGATATGAGCGGACCTGGTATCCCAGGAGCTCAACGAGAGTGGCGTCGTCTGTGACCGAACTGTCGACCTCTTTGTGCGCCCGGCGAAGGATGTCGGCGGTGAAGGTCTGGGGGGACTGAATGGCCCGTAGTGAGTCGCGAGGCACCGTGTGGACAACGCCACCATCGTCATCAACCACCTTGATGGTGTCCTTAACTGGCACCGCTGCTACTGCTGCGCCCGTTATGGCGGCGGTCTCAAGACTGAGCCTCACCATATGCTGGGTGATGCAGGGGCGGGCTCCGTCCTGAACCAGCACCCACTCAACACCGGGCAGGAGGGCGAGGCCGTTGTTTACGGAGTCCTGGCGGCGGTCTCCCCCTGGGCAGACCGCGACTACCTTGGTGCAGTCCAAGGCCTCTACAAGGCGCTGAGCCGTCTCGATGGATCCTGGCGCAACGACGAGGACGATGTCATCAACCTCGGGGCTGTCCTGCAGGACGCGCAAGGAGTAGCCGACCAAGGGGAGGCCGAGGACTGGGTGGAAAATCTTGTCAAGGCCGCCCATGCGTGTGCTGGAGCCCGCGGCGACAATGATGGCGCCAACCCGATGAGCGGTCCCGTTCGTAGAGACGTCTGGAGTCCAAGTCATGAAGGTGCACTCGCACGAAGATTGATGACCAAGTATAGCCTAGTTGGGGCAGATGGGGAGCTTTCTACTTGGCGAGAGTCTGGTGAAGGGTGTTAGGAGAACTCAGGCGTTATGGTTCGTCCTTGGGTTGGGCGAATATGATGCGCCCCGCCGCCGTCTGGAGCGCACGGGTCACTTGGACTTCCACATGGGCATTGATGTAGCGCCGGCCCCCCTCAATGACGACCATGGTGCCGTCGTCCAGGAACCCGACCCCTTGCCCTGGTTCCTTGCCTTCCTGAATGACCCGCACACGCATGTTCTCGCCCGGAAGGACCACAGGCTTCAAGAGGTTGGCAAGTTCATTAACGTTAAGGACCTTTACGCCCTGAAACTCAGCGACGCGGTTCAGGTTGTAGTCAGTAGTGGCAATGGGCGCTTTCATGGAACTCGCCAGCGACACAAGCTTCTCGTCCGCTTCCTGTCCATCCCGTATGTCTACGTCCAGGATGCGAAGGGGGACTGTGCCTTCTTTGCGGAGCTTGTTCAATATCTCGAGGCCCCTGCGACCTCGATTGCGACGGAGGGAATCGGACGAATCAGCTATGTGGCGCAACTCATCAAGGATAAAGCGTGGAATGACTAGCGTCCCAATGATGAAGCCTGCATCGCTTACGTCGGCGATGCGGCCATCAATGATGGCAGAGGTATCAAGCAACACCTGGTACTCCCTGCCATTCTGTCCGTACTGGCCCCTTCTAGGTTCCGGGAGGATCTGGGCCAATTCGTCGCGGCGCTGCACGAAGACGTACACCCCAACGAACCCTAGAGCGAAAACGAGGACTATGGGAACAACGATTCCCGCGGCGCCGGGGAGCTGGCTCATGGGATAAGCAAGCAAGGCCGCGAGACCGAGGCCGGAGGCTAGTCCCGCCAGTATTGAAGCGAGGGTGGGGTAAGGGAGGCTGGCCAGGTAGTCGGCGAGGGCGACCAAGGGGCGGTTCGTTAGATAGGGGGTGAGGAGAGCCCCAAGGAGGGCGCCAGCGGCTATGAGGGCTGTTGTAACTACTGCGTCAGTTGTGTTGCCATCAAACCCGTCGGTGAGCGACGTCCCAATGGCCCATCCTGCGACGGCGAGTCCCGCTGTACCAGCGGCACGACCAACCGCTTCGAACCTATTGAAATGCATACGCGCTACCTCCTGTCCAGCAATCTTAGCTGAAGGGCATCAGCGTTCCCCAATAAGGTGCACCTATGGTGTTCCAAGGTGCCCAGGCGGAGATGCCGAATCCTGGGCGATTGCATTCAAGGTGAGTAGCGCGCGAACTAATCCAAAATTTGCACAACTTTGTGTTTAGTTTAGCACGCCCGTGCTTACCTGTCAAAGCTAGGACGGCGTTGTGCGGGGCCAGATGACTAAGGACAACACAGGGTTCGACGACGAGAATTATCGGGTCCGCTAACCCATGAA
Source organism: Chloroflexota bacterium (assembly GCA_003228115.1). Classification (GTDB taxonomy): domain Bacteria; phylum Chloroflexota; class Dehalococcoidia; order Lucifugimonadales; family SAR202-VII-2; genus SAR202-VII-2. The sequence continues at coordinate 179,218 of QEVV01000005.1, read as the reverse complement.
AGCGGAGATGAGGATGTCGATTGGCGGGCCCAAGATAGTATTCAGGATTCCAAGCCCGAGCGCTATATCGGCGAAGACAACCCCCATGAGGATAAGTGGGCCGTGCATCTGGACCTTGGCCAGAGACTGAGCCTGTTCTTCTGGAAGAATGCCGAGCAGCACCTTGAATCCGTCCAAGGGCCACAGCGGAATCATGTTGAACACGGCGAGGATGACGCTGAACAACACGGCAAGTGATACGACATAGGCGACCATCGACAAAGGATCGCGACCAAACACGGCGGCGCTGCCGTTGGGCTCCGGGAGCACAGCGAAGCGGAATAGGGAGCCGAGCACCACGGCCGTGAGAATATTGGATGCAGGGCCGGCAAGCGATACCAGCGACATTGATGTCCTGGGGTTGCCACGCATGAGCCGGGGATCGACCGGAACCGGCTTGCCCCATCCGAAGCCTGCTACAAGGAGGAGCAACGTCCCCGCAGGGTCTAGGTGCCGCGCAGGGTTGAGCGACAGCCTGCCCAGCCGCTCGGCCGTAGTGTCGCCTAGGGTACGGGCCGCCAATGCGTGGCTGAATTCATGGATCGTGATAGCCACTACCAGGGCGGCAGCTAGGGAAGCTATCAGGATGAAAAAGGCGGTGGGATTGGAGAAGAGTAGGTCGAGGTTACGGAACAGCATTACAGCTTTATGGACTCAGGGGAGGCTGCGTACCATTATAGCTCCTCCTGGGTTGAGACGCGAGGCTTTAGGGGAGGCTGATCCGCAGCACTGCGGTGGATGCATTGGTGGCGGAGGTCTCTTGTACCCTTGCTAACCCATCTGTCTCCAGCCCGCGTACCAAGGCAATGAGCCATTCCGAGTGAGTCTCTTCATAATCATCGCGTACCGTAGTGCCAAGGTCTGTTACGGCAATGGAATCGCCCGCTGGCAGGCGTCGAAGGCAATCTACGATGCGGCCTCGATAGAAACGCGACGAACCCGCGAATGGCTGCTGGCGCTTCCCATAAGCCGCTCGACGTTCCGCCACGGCGGGGTGCTTTCTGAACGTCGCTGCCGCCTGGCAGTAAAGCTCCAACGGACATTGAGGACAGACAGGTCGTTGGCTTGTGCAGAGGGTTGCCCCGATATCCATCAGAGCTTGGCTCCACTGCGGGCCGCGTCCTAACGGCAGCGCCCATTGCGCGATAGTTCGAACTTCCATTGGGGCAACGCTGGCTGTGCCCCGGAATACTCTGCTTAGGACCCTTCGTACGTTTGTGTCGATTACCGGCACGTTTTGCCCGTGAATAAAGCAGGCAAGCGCCGAGGCTGTGTATTCGCCAACGCCTGGTAAGGATAGAAGGGTCTTCATGTCCTCTGGTAGCTCTCCACCGTGGCACTCCGCAATCTGGGCTGCGATGGCCTGTAGTCGAACCGCGCGGCGGTTGTATCCCAAAGGCGACCAGGCCCGGATGACATCGGCGGTAGGGGCAGCGGCCAAGGCTTGAAACGTCGGGAAGAGCCTCAAAAACTCATCGTATTTGGGAATGACGCGGTCAACCTGGGTCTGCTGCAGCATGACCTCTGATACCAGGATTGCGTACGGGTCCTTGGTGCGACGCCAGGGTAGGTCCCTGGCATGTTGGCTGTACCAATCCAGCAACGTGATTTGGGCCTTGCGCAAGACCTTTTGTTGGACTGTTCTTGGGGCGGGGGGTGGCATCGGGTGGATGGTTGTTGGCCTGGTGAGTGTGGTTGATGTAATCTTGCCGTGGCCGCAACCTGGCTGGTCTCGGCGCATAGGCCATTGTATCGTTCCGCCACCATCCTGCCGACTACAGGAGCCTCATGAGCGCGCTCGGTCTCTTCGGCTTGTCGTTGTTGGGAATAGGGGCGGGCACCTACGCTACCATAATCGGGGCGGGGGGCGGTTTCATTGTCACGCCGGTCCTCCTGCTCCTCTTCCCTGACAAGACCCCCGCCGTTATCACGGCCGTTGCGTTGGCAGTGGCTGGCCTGAACTCCACGTCCGGTTCCATCAACTACGCCCGCTATAAACGCATCGACTACACCACGGGATTCATCGTGGCGATGGCCATTTTTCCAGGGGCCATCATAGGGGCCTGGATTACCCGGTTTGCTGAACGTGGGCCGTTTGATATTGGTTTTGGAGTCGCCCTGGTGGCTCTGTCTCTCTATATCATCTTCCGTCCGTCCTTGCGTCAGGAAGGAGAGTTGACGGGCAACATTGTCAGGCATTTTGTCGACGGCGAGGGCACCGAGTATGCCTACGCGTTCAATTTGATTCCCACGGCCCTTGTGAGCTTCGCGGCAGGAATCGCCGCAGGTGTGATGGGGGTGGGAGGCGGCATCATTCTCGTGCCCATTTTCGTAAAGGTTTTGGGCTTTCCCGCTCGAATCGCTACCTCGACGATATTGTTCGCCGTTATTTTTATGACTATCGCCAGCACCGCGACCCATATGGTTCAAGGAGACTTCAACCTTGAAGAGTGGCGGCTGGTGTTGGCCATCGGCGCTGGGATTGTGATCGGGGCACAGATCGGCTCCAGGGTGTCCCAGAAACTCAAGAACCAAAGAATTCTCCAGCTGTTGGCCCTCGCTCTCATGCTCGGCGGCATTCGGCTGATCCTCCAAGGCTCTGGCGTATGGGTGTAGCAGGATGGGGCTGAGCCTGGACTTGCGAACGGCCAATGCCGAACTCTGGGAACGAATGGTGAGCCATCGCTTTGTTCAGGAATTGGGCGAAGGGTCGCTGCCGACGGCGAAATTTCGCCGCTACATGCTCCAGGACTACGTGTTCTTGAAGGCGCTAGTGAAGCTGGTGGCCTTGGGGATAGCCAAAGCCCCGGACCTGGCTGCGGCTCGCCACCTGGACGGCTTTCTCTCACCGGTGTTGAACGGTGAGGAAGAATTGTTTCACCGCGCCTTCAAATCTTTGGGGGAGCCATCTGACGCCGGACGCTTTGCAGAACCGCTGCCAACGACCACTGCTTTCGGCTCCTTCATAACGTCAGTTGCTTACGAGGGCAGCTACGAAGAGATTCTAGCCTGCTTGCTCGTCACGGAGGGAACCTACGTCGACTGGGCACGACGCCTGGCGGGAGGGGGAGCGGCGCCAGGCAACGCTTTCTATCAAGAATGGATTGATATCCACGCCTCCGAAGATCTGGGGTCTTTCGTGGATTGGCTCCAACAGGCTCTGGATGCTTCGCCATTGGCCGCTGCTCAGGCACCCAAGCTCCAAGAGGTTTTACGCACAGTGCTTTATTACGAGGTGCGCTTTTGGGACATGGCTTACGACGGTGAGACGTCATGACGTTGCGGCGTGTGCCCAGAGCTATGACCATTGCCGGTTCCGATTCCGGAGGTGGGGCTGGTATCCAGGCCGACCTTAAGACGTTTGCTGCGCTGGGGGTGTACGGCACATCGGTCATCACCGCTATCACCGCCCAGAACACCCTCAAGGTCAGTGGGGTACACGAAATCCCCGTCGAACTGATTCGTGCTCAGATTGGGGCTGTCGTTTCTGACATTGGGGCCGACGCCGTGAAGACCGGCATGCTATCTAGTTCCGAGATCATTGAGGCGGTGGCGGACGAAATAGCGGCCAGAGGCTTGAGCCTGCTGGTCGTCGATCCCGTCATGGTGGCCAAGAGCGGCGACCGTCTATTGCGGGAAGATGCCATAGAGGCGTTGAGAATGCGCTTGCTGCCACTGGCGACCGTTGTCACGCCGAACATTCCCGAAGCGGAAGCTCTGACTGGAAGAGTGATCGTGTCGGCGGAGGATGCTCGCGCTGCGGCGCGAGATATTGTGGGCATGGGAGCCAGAGCGGTTGTCGTCAAGGGAGGACACCTGGAAGGGCTGCCTATTGACCTGCTCTACGACGGATCCGATTTCAGGGAGTTCACCGGCCCTCGCATCGACACGACCAGCACCCACGGTACTGGTTGTACTTTCGCCTCGGCGATTGCAGCGGGGCTGGCAAAGGGGCTGTCCTTAGAGGAAGCGGTGGGTCAGGCGAAGGCCTTTGTGGCGGAGGCGATGCGGAAGGCGTTTGCCGTGGGCCAAGGGCATGGCCCGCTACATCATTTTTTCAAATCGTGGGAATAAGTTAGCCAGATTATTAGGAAACGGGGGTTGTTGCGTGCCGACTGTAGGGGCGTTCAATTGAACGCCCCTACGTTTGCCATCGATGTCGTTCGGCATTTATTCAGTGGCTATGCCGTTCAGCGTTTCCAGAACTCCCGCACGTCGTTCCGCAGCCATGTCCAGTGGTCCTCCACCCGCTCCAGTTCGTTTGGCGTTAGATCCACGTATCGTTTGCCTAACTCCGGGAACCACCATAGGGTGAACACCCAGAATCCCTGAACAAGCTGTTCTGGCTCGAATGTCTCCGCTATTGCCCCATCGCGGCTCTGGCGCGTCCAAGTCTTCAGCACTTGGCCTCGGTCCGCCAAGGAGATTGCTTCCGTCCAGTGGGCCCGTCGCTCTTTACCGGAAAGACCCTTCATCAATTCCAGAAGTGCGTCCGTTCTTTGGCGATCGTCGGCTTCGGGACCGGCGAAGCGGGCGGTGTGTACGCTGTCCCAGCCGTCCCCTAGGGCTGGGATTACAAGGCCACCGTCGCTGGATAGCGCCAATCCGTCCACGGCCTTAGACCATGCCGCTGCCTTGAGGTTGGCGTTCTCTTCGTGAGTTGCTCCGCTTTCTATGACCGTCACATTGACCGCAGTCTCGGCAGGGGACAGAGGGGTCAGCGGCAGGTCCTCAACGAGCCAGCGCAGGCGCGCCAATTTCGCAGGGTTTGTAGTGGCGAGGATGATGTCTTGCATTTCTGGTTTACGCCTGCGGCTGCGGCTCTCTTTTGGGGTCACTCCCGAATAAGAGGAGTCCTGCAGTGACCACGAACGCCAGCCCAGCCACGAGGGTCAAAGGAAGTGAGTAGCCCCCCGTAACATCGATCAAGAGGCCAAAGAGGGGAGGCATGACAGACATGCCGACGCGCATGAGAAGTTGGGCAGCCCCTAAGGCGGTGCCTGTGCGCTCGGCTCCGGCTAGCTCGCTGACGACCACGGTGTACATGCCCATCCAGGAAAGCATGGTCAGCCCTAGGACGATGGCGATCAGGGCTATCAAAGGGCCGGGGATACCAGGCTCAACGAATCGCATGGCCAACATGATCCCGCCCCCGGACATCCCGAGGATGCCCAGCACGATGATCCTCCGGCCCTTGAAAAGCGTGTCGCTGATGGTGCCCCAGGTGATGCGGCCCACGATTGTGCAGATTTGCGTGAGCCCCATATAGCCCCCGGCTGCGACGGGAGAGAGGCCAACGTGGTCGACAAGGAAGAGTATGAAGAAGGTGTAAACAACGAACTGGAAGCCTACGAACACCGTGGCCCAGAGAACGACTACCAGGATTGCCTTGTCGCTCACCAATTCGGCAAAGCCCCTCCAAGACATGCGGGTTGCCTTGGTGCTCGTGGAGGGTTTGTCCTTGTACAGCGTGAGTGTAACTACAACAACGAGCCCGACCATGGCGGCCATGAACACCGGGCCAAGCCTCCAGCCATAGGCCGTGGCGATCAGCGGAAGCGTGGCAGCGGCGATGGCTCCGGTTATGGGTGGCCCAGTCTGTTTGATCCCCATCGCCATGCCTCGACGGCGGGGCGGGAGCCAGTCCATGACCGCCCTGGAAGTAGCCGGATACACGGGGCCAGTTCCCACGCCCACGAGGAAAGCGAGTACAAGGAAAGGGACCAGTGAGTGGACGGTTGAAATGCCCAATCCGGCTATGGCGATGAACACCAGTGCGCCAGCGACGGGCTTTCGTACGCCCCAGACGTCGGTGAGCCAGCCTCCGGGCAGGACAGTGAGCACTCCCCCGATGAGGAAGGAGGAGGTTATGAGGCCTACCTGGGCCTGGCTGAGCGCGAGATCCACTTTGATGAAGGGATAGAGGGTCGATATGCCGACGCTGACCCAGGAATCCCCAGTCTGCATGATGGTTGCCAGTGCCAGCGCAACCCAGTAATAAGGAATGTTCGAAAAGAATGAACGTTTGGGATTGGAAGAATCGAGAAGGGCCATGTTGGGGCTATTGTAGAGTCGGCCGCGGCTGAACCGTCAAGCGGAGCGGGGACTGCGGCTGAGCACGGCCAAGCCGGTAGTAACCAGAACGGCCGCCGCTGAGGCAACTATCCATGCCGTCGGGTACCCCCACGTGGCGACAATGACGCCGAAAAGCGGGGGAATGGTTATCATCCCGATCCGAATGAATATCTGCGTGCCGCCCAAGGCGATGCCGACACGTTCTTGGCCTGCAATCTCGCTGATGAGAACGGTCAGTACCCCCGCTGCCGAAAGGGATGAGATACCGTGACCCGCCGCAACGAGGGCGATGTACCACCCGCCAGTGCCGGGTTCAATGAAGCTGGTCGCCAGCATCATTCCGGCTGCACCGGCGCCCACTATGACCAGAACGACGACTCGCCTACCGCCGAAGACGGCATCGCTTATCAAGCCCCACATGACCCTTCCAACGAGGCTGGCGACCAGGGCCACTGCCATGTACCAGCCGGCGGACACCGGCGAAAGCCCCGGCCCCTGCACCAGAAATACGATGAAGTAACTGAAGATGATGAGCTGGAGCCCCACAAAGATGGCCGCCCATGTCACCGTTACGGCCATCGCTCTGTCCTGCATGAGTTCCAAAAGGGCCCGCAGCGGAATCATGCTGGTGCGTGTCCTTGTCACAGACCTGTCTCTATAGAAGGCCTGCACCACCACTATGATCAAAACGACGTAGCCGATAGCGACGATCATGGCCCAGCGCCAGCTGAAGGCCGTAGCGAGGGCAGGAAGGGAGACGGCGGCAAGCGTTCCTGCAATAGATGGGCCGGTCTGCTTGATGCCCATGCCCAAACCGCGTGCCCTGGGAGATAGCCAGTCCATCACGGCCCGCGAGGATGCCGGGTATACAGGGCTGCTCACGGCTCCAATAAGCATAGCCATGGCCAGCAGCATCCAGATGTTTACGCTGATTGCGAAGCCCAAAACAGGCAAGATGACAGCGATGAGGCTGAGAACGACCACCCGTTTGACGCCCCAGAGGTCGGCAAGATAGCCGCCGAAGAGGGCCGTTCCCATGCCTCCCAGAAGCAGGGCTCCGGTGGTCAGCCCGGGGAGGATGACCGATAGGCCCATGTCGTCTTGGATGAAGGGATAGAGTACGGAGATCGAATTGAATACCCAGGCATCCCCTGTCTGCATGGCTGTGGCCAGTGCGACGGCGACGAAAGGGTAGGGAATGGAAGCAAGGAAAGCCGGAAGGGGAATGCGGCGACGAGGGGAGGGTTCTGTCATTGCCTGCTTATTGTAGCTCAGGCCGACGGCCTACGTTGTGGCTCGGGGTTGCTCCTTTCCGAAAACCAGCAGGCCCAGAGTGGCAACGGAACCTAGGCCGGCCATGACGAGCCAACCCAGAGCGTAAGAGCCGCTCGCGTCGGCCATGTAGCCGAACGCTGGCGGAAAGGCTGTCATTCCTGCTCGCATGAACACCTGTGCTCCCCCGATGGCACTGCCGGAACGACGGACCCCCGCAAGCTCGCCGATGAGAACGGTGTAGATGCCCATCCATGCCACCACTGTGAGGCCAACGCCAACCGCAACCGCAACGAGGAAGACCGTGGAAACCCCTTCGTCGACGAAAGCCAGTGCAATTAGCACAAACACTGTGGAGGCCCCAAGGATTCCTAACACCATCAACCGGCGGCCACCAAGGAGGGTGTCGCTTATGGCTCCCCAGGCCACTCTCCCGACGATACTCACCGCCATGATAATGGTCAGGTAGCTTCCGGCTCCCACCTTCGAGAGTCCGACCTGATTCACCAAGAAGAGAATGAAATAGCTGATGACCGCGAACTGAATTCCTACGAAGATGGTCGCCCACAGGGCAGGCACCATGAGAGCCCGGTCTCGGGCCATGCCCAGAAGCTCCTTGGCATTGACGCGTGGCGCCTTGATGCCGGATGAGGGCTTATCCCGGTAAAAGGCCACGGTGAGTATGGCCACGAAGGCCACGAATCCCCCAACCGCTAGAACAGAGATGCGCCAGCTTGTGGCCACGGCGATGGCGGGAAAGAGAAGCGCAGCCACGCCGCTGGATAGTGGGGGTCCCACCTGTTTTATGCCCATGCCGAGCCCTCGGCGTTTCTGCGGCAGCCATTCCATCACAGCGCGAGATGTAGCCGGAAAGATAGGCCCAGTCGCCGTTCCAACAAGGAGGGCAAGCACGACCCCCATCCATAGGGAGTTCATCAGAGAGAACCCAAGGGATGGCAGGACTGCACCGGCCAGACAGATGATGACGAGCCGCCTGACGCCCCAGAAATCCGTGAGCCAGCCGCCAGGGAAAGCTGTAAACACACCACTGGCCATGAACGCGGCGGTGATGAAGCCTACCTGCGTCTGCGACAGGTTCAGTTCCGGCTGAATAAAAGGGTAAAGGGTGAAAACGCCGGTCGCCGTCCACGCCTCGGCGGCCTGCATCAGCGTGGCAAGGACTACGGCTATCCAGGGGTAATTATGGGCGTTGGCGAGCCCAGAGGCATGGCCTTTTTCAAGGAGCGGAAGGGACATGAGGCTATTGTAAGGGGCGGCAGAGGACTTAGCGACTGGCCTCTGCCGCTACGGGAGGGTCAACCCGTTTGGGCTCTCTTCCCAAGATGAATAGGCCCAAGGTCATGACGAGGATGATGACGCTGGCCAGTCTCCATGCCAGTGAATAAGAATCTGTGATATCGATGAGCAGGCCGAAAAGCGGGGGTAGGAGGACCATGCCGAGACGCATGATGATTTGGGTGAGCCCTATGGCCACGCCGACTCTGCCGGGTCCTGCCGCCTCGCCGATGAAGACCGCATAGAGGCCAGACCATGCCAGAGATGCTATTCCGTGGCCTGCCGCCATGATGGCAATAACGTAGAAGGGGGAGGTAGGCGTCAGCAATGACAGCAGCGCGTATGAGACGCAGGCGGTGATGCCCATGATGCCCAATACAACCAGACGTCTGCCTTGGAAAATGGTGTCGCTGGCGGCGCCCCAGAGAATACGGCCAACGATGCTCGTGCCCTGCGCCAGGCCCATGAGCGCTCCGGCTTGCACAGGCGAAAGCTCCACCTTTTGGACGAGAAATAGGATGAAGTAGGTGTAAAACACGAACTGGATGCCAGCGAAAATAGTCGCCCACAATACGGGAATGAGCAGACGCCGGTCGCGGGCTAGTTCGCCGATTCCTTTCAGGCTGGTGCGGGCGTTTTGCGTGCCTGTTGTGGGCTTGTCCCTATAGAAAGAGATGAGTAGCACTACGATAACCGCAACTAGGCTTAGGGCAGCGACAACGGTCCATCTCCAGCCAAGGGCGACGGCCACCGTAGGGATGATCGCCGCTGCCATCATGCCCGACATAGAGGGTGATGCTTGCTTGAGACCCATGGCAATGCCCAGTTTCCTGCGGGGAAGCCAGTCCATGACCACACGGGTGGAAGCGGGGAACACAGGGCCGGAGATGACTCCTATGAACGCTCCCATGACGATGAGCATCCACAGGGATTCGGAGGCAGCAAAACCAATGGCCGGCAAGGTCATCAATAAGAGGCTGATGATGACGATGCGCTTGGCGCCCCAGAGATCAGAGAGCCAGCCGCCGGGGAGGTTTGAGATGCCGCCACCAAGAAGTGCAGCGCTGATCAGCCCCATCTGTGCTTGGGAAAGGGCAAGCTCATCCTGAATAAAGGGGTAGAGCATGAAGGCCGTGCTGAAGATCCAGGTATCGGCGGTGTTCATCAGGGTCGCCATGATTACGGCGACCCAGGGGTAGGGAATACCAAGGAGCGAAGCGGGGAGCTCGTGGCGGCTGGGAAGGAAGGCCATGGGCTTTATTGTAGTCACATAATCCTAGGTTCACCACCAACGCCCCGCCCACGAGAAACGGACCGAAAGGTAGCGCGTCTTTTCTGGTCCTCAGCCGGGATGTGAGTAAGAAAACAGCGATAAGGCTTCCCGCAGCAAAGGCGATCAGCAAGCCCGTGAGCAAGAGCTGGAGGCCCAAGGCTGTCCCAATGAGGCCGGCCAACTTGACGTCTCCAGCGCCGATGCCACCTGGAAAGGAAACGTAAAGGATGAGCAGCGCTGCAAAGCCAGTCAAACCACCAGCCAGGGACCACAAATAAGCCTGACCAATGCCGTGAGTTTCCCCGACGGGGCCGAATGGGAAGAGCAGGAATGAGGCCAAAGTACCCAAGAGGACGATGTTATTGAGAATGAGGCCCCGCTCAAGATCTATGAAGGCAACAACGAGAAACAACGCCGCAAATGATACGAGAACGACTGAGGTCATGGACAACCCGTAGTGCCATACGACCAGGCCAAAGAGGCCCATGGTGGCGCCCTCAATCAGAGCCGTCCTGAGCGGAATTCGTGCGTGGCAGTTTTGGCATTGGCCCCGAAGCCAGAGGAAGCTCGCGACTGGGACAAGGTGCCTGAAAGGAATCTGACGCTGGCACCCATCGCACTTGGAAGCGGGGGTTATTAAAGACAACCCCGCTGGAAGTCGGTCGATGCTGAGGTTGAGGAAGCTTCCCACTGCCCCGCCAATGAGCACGGCGTAGAAAACGTAGAGCGTGTTTACAGCTGCCAAGGGAGCGTCCCCCTATGAAGTGTGGAAACAACAGAAGCCCGGCAGGACTAAAAGGGGGGGGAACTTGTCCTGCCGGGCTTCTGTTGGCGGCTACAGCCCTCTAAGATTAGAGATGGATGCGAGTGCTGTTATCCGCTGGCTATGTTACATGTGGCCCTGCCTAGTTCGTACGAGTGCAGTCCACCGTAAGGATTTCATCCTGGTTTGTGACGAGGCCCGTCCCGTCCCAGCAGTAGAAGTAGTTGGTGGGGTTTTCCCGCAGGTATGTGTTCAGGTTCAGCGTGCCAGCGCCGGGGTCCAGGTCAACGGTCGACCAGTCGGCAAGGCTGCTGTCGCCAACAAGGTTCTGCGCGGTTACTGCGATGAGGCTGTTGTCAGCCATAAGAGAGTCCATCGCTGCCTGCACATTGTCCCGCTCAGCTGACTTGGCTCCTTCCTCTCCTTTTCCAGCGAAGAGGGTCACGGCGGGTACAACGACGGCCGCCAGGGCTACGATGATGCCCACGACGACTAGCAATTCAACGAGCGTGAAGCCTGCCTGACTCCTGCGCAACCGGTTGACAAGACTCTTGATAAAACGCTTCATAACGGTTTCCTCCTGGGTGTGTGTTCGGCGGGTCGTTTGTGGCGACCTCCCTGTGCAAATGAGTTTGCGCTAGGTATGAAGGCTTGACATGCGTCTAAAGTCATATTTGGCCCATGACCTAGGTCATGGGCCAAATATCCTGCTGCTGATGAACTAAGGGCGACGGCATACGGATTAGCGTGAGGGCGCGATGCTGGTCAGCGGGGTGGACGCTTTGATTCTTCGCTAACGCTCAGAAAGACAAATACCCTTGTCGTTCTGAGGAGCGGAGGTTGCGGGGGTAATCGGCGAGCCAGGGGGGAGACCTGCAGTATCCGGAATTGAAGGCCGGAAGAGTTTCTAGGCTACGGGGTGCCGGCGGGTGTATCCAGCGCCATGGTAGCTTTCATTTGGAAGACGATGCCCCCGGCGGATGGTCCAGCGAGACCAAGGTTGGAGGCGGCAGTTGTTTCTGTCCCTGACACCTGAACCACGCGTACTTCTTTAAAGAGCCCCGATTCTCGGAGGGCGGTTGAGAACGTGATCAGGGAATCTAGAGAACTACCAGAGCCTGACATGCCTAGGCTCGTGCCTTGTAGCGAGATCCCGGTCAACGTTATCCCTGACGGAACGGCTTCGCTGGTGGCGGCTACAAGCCTCTCAAGGAGAAGTTGCCTATCAACGTTTAGAGTTTCAAGGGTTATCCCTAGGCTTTGAGCCGCTAGGTTGCCAGCCTGGAGGTCCTCCGCTCTAGCCTGCGCGCTAGCAAGGAGCAAACGTTCTTGCCTCTCCTGGTTCTGTAACGTTGATAGATGCGCGGAAAGGAGGCTGACCTCCGACGACACGGCTCGATGCGCTGGGGCGAGTGAATTGAAGGCCAGGAAGCCCAAGGCCAGAAGAGCCGCCGAAGTGGCCAGGAACTTCAACGGGAACGGCCTCGGCGCGTCTCGCTCTGGGAGCAGATTGAGGGTTCTAGGACGTTTTGCCCCGACCTTCCACCACGTTGGCGCCGATGCCGCATGGGCCGCGGCCAGGCCTATGTTCGCTGCGTATTCGCTGGCTGGGAAATGCGGAGGGTATGCCACTGTCAGGGGCATCGAAGAAACAGTTCTTCCAGAAAGCTGGCCAAGGCGCTCCGAAAACTCAATTGGGTTGGCCATCTGACCCATGAGGACCACCGGCAGGAGGTCCCGCTCTTCTTCTATATCCAGCGAGGCCTGATATCCAGCCACTTGCTCTACAGCCCGGAAGATCTCATGCGCCGTTTCTTCGGCCTGTTGACCATCGATCGAGACCTTCACTCCGTGGACCGCCACTGGTACGCCGCGTCTCACTGCCACCAACTCGGCGCTTCCCTCTTGGAGATAGGCCAGGATTCCGTCTTCTAGCCCTGAAGTTGAGGCCAGAGCGGTGGATTTTGCATAGATGCCGCGGACTTTGACGCCGGCCGTCTTTAGCCACTGGACATGTTGGTTCATGCCTTGCCGAGGGGTGGCTATGGCAACGACCTGACTGGTGTGGCTGGTTTTCTTGTGTGCCCTCCAGACCAAGTCGACTTCGCCAAGCATGAAGGGTATTTGTTCTTCTATCTCTGATGCGATGACCTGGGGGAGGTAGCGCCTTCCTATTTTGGGAAGTTCCAGATTCCGGACCAGAGAAAGGTGCAGGGAAAGGCCGCTAATTGTTTTACCCCGTTGTATGCCCATGCGTCGCATGAGAAGAGGGAGCGACTGGTCATCTTGCTCAGCCTCCGGCCATTCCTCATTGACTCCACTGTGGTGGTTTGCGGTGCCCCATGCCGTGACCCTGCGCCCTCGGAATACGACAATCCGGATGGCGTCATTGTCGACTATCAGGGTGATGTGCCTGCGTTCGAGGCTGGACCTTCCAGCTTTGGCCATCCTCCGGGACAACCGGACCAGGCCATCTGACAAGGCTTGCGCCGACCTTCGACTTGCATCCTGCAGGCTGCGCCAATGCTTTCTCAGACCGACTGATTCAGGGGTCGACGGCTCCAACGAACCGCCATCAAGGCCGGTTTGGGCGGAGGGGTCTTTCCCCAGGTGATCTTCAGCTAGTTCCAAGCTCATATGGCGCTACCCTTTGTACGCGTTACGGGGCAAGGAAAAACTGGAGCCGTGCCTGTGCCCCTGCGGTTCCTTGGAGACCCGACATTCCAATGTCTGCAACCTGCAGGCCCGGGAATTCCTCGCCTAGCTGGGAGAGGAATTGAAGAACGTCTGCATAGCTGCCCTGGAGGGTTGTTGTGATCGGCTGCACCACAAAGGCAGCCTCAGCGTCCGCGTCCGTTGCCCTTGCTCCCCACGACAGCAATGAAATCGAGACGCCGCTGTCCTGGGCCGTTGCGTAAAGGATTGCCATAAGCTGGTCGTCTTCCAGACGACGTAGGCCAACCACGGGCTGGACAACCTCTTCCAACAGGGAGCCGGAACCATCGGGCTCTTTGGCTGCCCTAACCCGGTTCAACGAGGCTGACACCCGCGCAACGTCCTCGCGTAGCGACGTTAGCTGACCAGACATGCTGATGTATCTGAACCCCGTCGATAGGTAATAGGCCATGAGCAACAGGCCCAAAACCAGTGCTATGAGCACCCAGGGCTTCACGTTCGGCAGACGCTGTTGTATTGATGCGAAGGATTTGGACACCTAGTGTCTCCCTATAATCCGGTGTCAGCCAAGGGCCTTCATTCCGGAATAGATGGGCACAAACATGGAAAAGGCGATGAACCCGACAATGCCTCCAACCAGAACAGTGGAGGCTGGCTCCAACATGCCCAAGAAACTATCCAGCTTTTGCTCCAGTTGCCGCTGGTAGTCCTCTCCAGCGTCCCGCAGTGTTTTGGCAAGGGAGTTGGTCTCCTCTCCAATGACCACAAACTGAACGAACATCATGGGCAGTATCTTGTGTAGCTTTAGAGCTTCGCCAAAGGGCTGGCCGCTATGGAGTCGTTGGTCTGAGTCCATAAGCGCTTTTTTGATATGCAGGTTCTTGGTTCCCTTTATTCCCTGTTGGAGAGCAGGGGATAGGGTGACTCCGGCGTTGAGCAGAAGACTGGTGGTCCTTGAGAAACTTGCTATCTCTCCCATGATGGTGAATGAGCCAATCAGCGGCAACCGGGTCTGGACGGCATCCATCCAGTAACGCACGGTGGGGACGCGCCTCAAGAGGGTAAATATGAAGAAGAACGATGCCGTTCCAACGACGGCCGTGAGAAAGTTCCCCTGGACCCAACTTACGCCCGTCAAAGCGATTTGCGTCATGGCGGGAATATCCGTGTCGAGCTGTTTGAAAACTTTGAGCAACGGTGGAAGGGCGACCGTCATCAGCACAACGAGCGTCAACATGGAAAGGCCCATGATGGCGAGGGGATACAAGATGATCCGCGTATTTGCTGTGGACGACCATCCTCTTGTGCGAGAGGGTGTGAAGGACCTCCTGGAACTAGACCCAAGGATACGAGTGGTGGGAGAGGCAGGAAGTGCCGAAGAAGCGATCGCCCGGGCATCTTCATTGCCCGAAGTGGTACTTATGGACATTCAGCTGCCCGGAATAGATGGCATAGAGGCAACGCGGAGGCTGCTTGTCGAAAGGCCTGACCTGAAGATCATCATCCTGAGTTCGTTCGAGGGCGAGTATCTGCATGACGCCATCAAGGCGGGAGCGAAGGGCTACATACTCAAGAGTGCTTCACAAGCCAGGCTGGTTGAGGCCGTTATGTTGGCGGCTCAGGGGGAGATACCCCTGGACTCGAAGTTGACGGGCAGTCTTTTCCAACGGCTATCCGAGTTGGCTGCGCCTGGAGCGGTAAGTGAGCCCAAGCCCTTTTTGGAAGGATCGGCTCAGCGGGGGATTGAGTCGAACGGCCACAGTTCTCCAACGAGGCTGGAGGCGGTCGTTGGCCCTGTGACCAGCAGCACAGCCCCTCAAACACCCGTCGGCCCAGCTGCTCATGGTCCCGCGCCTTTATCCAAGAGGGAGATGGAGCTTCTTCGGGAGCTGGGGCGTGGGCGCAGCAATAAGGAAATTGGGGACGTACTTTTTATCACAGCCCAGACTGTAAAGAACCATGTGACGTCCATTCTGCGGAAGCTTGATGTTGACGACCGCACTCAGGCGGTTCTCAAGGCCCTTAGGTGTGGCTGGATATCTCTTGAGGAAACAATTCCTGAGGAAGCCACTCAAGAGTTACCTGACAGTGCTTCTGCGTTCCGCTGGGCGGGGCGCTAAAGCCGGATCGCAAGTGGATGGCCAAATGGCCGGGATTCGCAATGCAGTGACGGCTCAGGCGGCCTGAGGACAAACGAAAGGGCGGAGTTTTACATTGACACTGGTCAAGGAATCTTTCAACAGTTACATTTACACAATGGAAGAGTCACCTCAAGCTTGGACGAATGAGGGAGACGCTCAGTCCAAGCCTTGCATTATGGTCGTTGACGACGACCCTGGCATCTTGGAACTGCTGACGTTGTGGCTTGAGAAGGCCAGCTATCGCGTGGTGGCCGCCAATAGTGGCGAACAGGCGCTCCGCCTGTTTTTCGACAATCACCCCGCTCTCAGCATCGTAGATCTGCGCATGCGCGGAATGGATGGATTTCATGTGATCTCACGCATGCGTGAGATGTCGGATGCCCCAATTATGATCTTGAGCGCACTGGATGACGAAGACACTGTGGTGCGTGGGTTGACCCTGGGGGCCGACGAGTTCTTGGTCAAGCCTGTTTCCCCGAAGAGCTTCATTGCTAGAGTGCAGGCGATCTTGCGGTTGTGGCGGACGAATCAGCAGGTGGAAACGCCTTTCGACTATGCCGACGCCGCGTTGACGTTGGATCTCCGACGGCATGAGGTAACCGCCAACGGCCATATCGTTGGGCTGCGGCCGCTGGAGTTCGGCCTGCTGGCCTACCTCGTACGCCATAGGGATCGCATGGTGGGCTACGCAGAGCTTCTGGACAGAGTCTGGGCCCCTGATGCTGGCTCTCCTGATAGCCTCAAGTGGTATGTTTCATCGCTGCGCAAAAAGATTGAAATCGACACACAGCACCCTCAGTTGATTCTGAACATCAGAAGCCTCGGGTATCGATATGTACCGGCGGACCAGGCACCCGAGTAATCGAGTCGTTTTCCCTACTGCACTAGGGCTTGAAGCCTTGGTCTCCCATCGCCCTCCTGCAGTCCCGCCCTCCCGTACTTCCCGCTGTTCCCTCTCCTTTGATGCTTGATGGACGGCCGCAGTTAGTCCAAGGGCTATCCCATGCCCTTTTCAATAATCGGGCCCTCTTGCAACGTCCACTCCGCATTGGTCTCGAAGCGCGAGTGCGATTCGTCCCATAAACGCTCGTCCGGCCGGTTGGCGATGTGGTTGTGAGGGTCAGATTGCAAATAGAAGCGGCTGACATGAGGGGAGCGGAGGCTATGGAAGGCAAAGCCTCGGTCATGGTAGGCCGAGGCGAGTGCTTCGGTCGGAGGCGCAACGCTAACGAGGACGCCAAGCCAGACGATGGGATAGACCCGCGAGTAGGTATGGAGTAAGTGTTTGGGGATGGCCTAGCGGGATGCGCCGTGGAAACCATTGCAACCGGCTGCGACATCACATTGGAGTTCATGGACCTGGCTATTTTGCTTGTAGGGAAGAAGGAAGGCCCGGAGAGATTGCGCTCTCCGGGCCTCAAGAAGCGCCAGGGACACCTATAAGCCGGGTTCTGTATCCCGGCTAGTGCCGGGACGGTGACCATCCATCTGGGAGCCCGATTGCTCGGACCCTCGTGCAGCCAACCCGGGGACCGGCCGGACGCCGGTTCTGGCAAGTTGCCTTCCAGACTCCCTCTATTCGGCCTTGCTCCGGGTGGGGTTTGGCCGCCACCCGCGTCGCCACGGGCAGCCGTGGGCTCTTACCCCGCGATTTCACCCTTACCCCGACAAGTCGAGGCGGTTTGTTTCTGTGCCACTTTCCGTCGGGTTGCCCCGCCTGGGATTTCCCCAGCACCCTGTCCGGTGGAGCCCGGACTTTCCTCTCCCCGGCCTAAGCCGAAGAGCGACCACCCAGTCTCCCTGGCGCTGCTTCACTCTAGCACGGTGCGAAAGCGCCGTAAACGCGGTCGCGTTGTAGGGAAAGCGTTGGGTCGAGTAGAATACAGTTAGCCCGATTCGGCCTGGATTAAAGTTTTGGATGCCTTCCGCCAAATATCCATCAGCAGTGATGTCGCTGAAGACGCCTATTTGGCCCTTCGTAGCGCTCAGACCGCCCTGCAGGACATGCTCCGCCTTGATGGCTACCGCTATGTTGATACCCCGATTCTTGAGGAAACAGACCTGTTTCTGAGGAAGTCGGGCGGGGAACTGGCGGCCAGAATGTACTCCTTTGTAGATCCCGGTGGGCGTCAGGTCAGTTTGCGGCCTGAGTTTACCGCATCGGTCATCCGTGCATTCCTGGGTCGGCAAGACGAAGAAGCTCTGCCGCACCGTGTCCAATACGCCGGACCAGTGTTTCGACACGAGCCTGACACTTTGCAGGTGAACAGACAATTCACCCAAGTGGGCGCAGAGTTTCTTGGTTCAGCGGCGCCCGAGGCTGATGCTGAGATCCTTTCTTTGGTGTGCCGCGGCATGGCAGCGGTGGGCCTTTCAGGCGCCCGGCTTGTTATGGGGCACGTTGGGGCCGTATCGGGGCTCCTTGAAGCCTATGGCCTTTCGGAGCGCGCCCGGGCATTTGTCATCTCACGGCTTCGGGTTCTCAGCCAGGGCGGAGACGCCCAGGACAAGGTCTTGCAAGAGGCCGAGGAGTTGGGTCTGCTCAACAGCAAGGGGGCTCCGTTCTCGTCCGGCAAGGCGATGAGGTCAGCGGGCAATGAGCAAGATGGTCTTGCAGAGGCCATGATCCAGGATGTCAGCAATGGATTTGTCGGCTCCAGAAGCCCGGAAGAAGTCGTGCACCGGTTTCTCCGCAAACTGGCGGGGGCTGACGATCCAAGCAATATACAACGGGGCATAGCTTTGGCGGCTGGACTAGCGAAGGTGGCGGGTCCACCTCGAGATGCCCTCAAAGAAGCGGGAGCGCTGGCCGCGGCGGCAGGGCTGGATAACGCAGCCCTGGACGAATGCAGCTTGCTTATCGATGCCATTGATGCCAGTGACTTGGCTGGTGTTGGCATAACGTTGGACTTTTCCCGTGTTCGTAGTATCGCCTACTACACTGGCATGGTCTTCGAGGTGGAGCACCCTGCCTTACCCACGGGCCTAATCTTATGTGGCGGCGGTCGATACGATGGACTCGTGAGAGCGTTGGGTGGTGCTAAGGACATTCCGGCGCTCGGTTTCGCTTTCGGGCTCGAACCACTGGTTTCAGCTTTGGAGGGCGGGTAGGCAACGAGTCCGCCGCTCAAATATTTCGACCAACGACATTCGAGTACCTAGAACGCCCACGTTGAAAGACGGGGCCTAGCAATGATCGCAACGGTGTACGGAAATGGCGACCAAATTTATAGCTTCTCAGGAAAGTAGCCAAGGCCCTCTGCGCTTGGCAATCCCTAGCGATGGCGAGCTTCATGAGCCCAGCCTGGGCTTCTTGCGCGCCTGTGGAACTCCGGTTAAGAGGGCCAGCCTGCGACGCTACACGGGTGAGCTGGACGGGATTCCTGGCGTAACGGTGCTTCTTCAACGTTCAGCCGACATACCGGCGAAGGTCGAAGAGGGCAGCGCCGACTTGGGCATTGTGGGCCTTGACCGGTTCCACGAGTTCCGGTTGGAGGGCGCGGCGTCGCTGGTGATTGTGGACAACTTAGCTTACGGACAGAGCCAGCTCCTGGTGGCTGTGCCTGGCGGCTGGGTGGATGTGACAACCATGGCTGACCTTGCCGACCTTGCCGTTGAGTTTAGGGAAGCCTCCCGAGAGTTGCGCATCGCCACAAAGTATCCAAGGCTCGTGCGCAGCTTCTTCCATAGCAAGGGCATTACTTACTTTTCCATCGTCCATTCCAGTGGGACGTTGGAGGCTGCGCCGGTCATGGGCTTTGCCGATGTTATTGCCGATATCGTCTCAACTGGGGTCACGCTCAGGGAAAACCAGTTGAAGACCCTGGAAGATGGGGTCATCTTCACCTCCCAGGCTGCGCTGATTGGCAATGGACAGTCTCTGGCAGCCAGCCCAACCAAGATGGAAAAGACTCGGATTCTCCTTGAACGCATCGAGGCCAATATGCGGGCGCGGGAGTTTTATCAGGTCACCGCCAACCTGGCGGGCGAATCTGAGGAAGACGTGGCCCAGCACTTGCTCAAACGCCCCGATCTAGCGGGCATTCAGGGTCCTACGATAGCCAGGGTGTACGGAACCGGGCCGGGCCGCTGGTACGCCGCCACCATCGTAGTTAGGAGGGCGCGGTTGCAAGAAGCCGTGGACCACCTTCGTGAGATGGGAGGCAACGGGGTGAGCATTTCCCAGCCCAACTACCTATTCGAACGCGACTGCGAGGCCTACCAGCAGCTTGTGGCTGCTGTGAGTTCCAAGGCCAAAGCTGAACCATCCCTGGTCTAGGCCAGGCCTCCTGTAATGATGTTTCCCAAAGAGGGTCGACTTTGCGTGTGATATCCGGTCTTGACGACGCCCTTAAGGCTTTACGGCGGTCGCCCTCGTTGGGTCTGGACGACGTTGCCCCCGGAGTTGCCTTGCGGATCAAGGAGGCCTTTGGAGAGGCCCTGACGCCGCGTCAGGTCGTAGAACGCATTCTCTCTGATGTTCGCGGCAGAGGAGACGAAGCGTTACGGCACTACGTCAAAAAGCTAGACGGGTTTGAAGCCGAGACCATCGAGGTGTCTGCTCAGGTCCGCCGGGACGCGACTAAGAAAGTTTCACCTGAGTTATGGGCTGCCCTCGAAGTGGCGGCCAGCAGGGTTCGTGAGTTTCATGAAGCCTGTATGCGGCGCACTTGGGTGGATGAGACGAAGGGTTGGGGGGAGTTGGTGACGCCGTTGGAGCGGGTAGGGGCGTACATACCCGGTGGCAGAGCCATCTACCCATCCTCAGTCTTGATGACCGCTATTCCCGCCAAGGTGGCGGGTGTGGACGAAGTCATCATAGCTACACCTGCGCGTGGTGATGGCGGGCCGGCTCCATCGATTCTGGCGGCTGCTGAGATCGCCGGGGTTGATCGAGTGTTTCAGGTTGGAGGCGCTCAGGCGATTGCCGCAATGGCCTACGGAACGGAGTCGGTGCCCAGAGTCGACAAGATATGCGGGCCGGGCAATTTGTTCGTTACGTTGGCCAAGGCACTGGTCTACGGAGAAGTGGATGTTGATGGGCTGTACGGTCCCACAGAGACCGTTCTGATTGCGGACGACACGGCAAACCCTGCCTATTGCGCCGCTGATCTGTTGGCCCAAGCCGAGCACGACCCCTTAGCTAGCCCAATTTTTGTTACAACTTCAGAGGCGCTTCTTCAACGAGTGCTTGATGAAGTTGAGCGACAGCTTTCAACGATGGAGAGGGCGGAAATTGCCCGGGAGGCGCTGGAGAGCAATGGGGCCTTTGTTGTTCTGGGCTCCATTGATGAGGCTTTGCAGGTTGCCAACGCCTACGCGCCGGAACACCTTTGCCTCCTGGTTGACCAGCCTTGGTCATACCTGGATAAGGTGCGCAATGCCGGGGGTGTCTTCATAGGGGAGATGTCGCCGGAGGTTGTTGGCGACTACATCGCGGGCCCCAGCCATCAAATGCCGACAAGTGGAACGGCCAGATTTTCGTCGGTCCTGGGTGTACACCACTTTTTGAAGGTGACCTCCATAGTCGGCCTGAGCGCGGGGACATTTGAAGGCTTGGTTGATGCGGGCAAGACCATCGCATTGGCGGAGGGCTTTACCGGACACGCCAGGGCCATGACGATCAGATTGGGAAAGTAAAGCTAAACTGATGCTACACAAAGTGCAAAATAGAAGACTAAGCGGGCCCGTAGCATGACATCCGCAGACAATGATCGTCTAACTCAATTGCTCCGGTCGGACCTCCGGGTGTTTCAGGCCTACGACGCCGTCGACCCGCCCGAAGTGCTGGCCCAACGGGCCGGCATACCTGAAGACAAGGTCATCAAGCTCAACGGAAACGAGAACCCTTTTGGACCTTCCCCGCGTTTGACTGAAGGGTTGGCCAATTGGCCTGGGTATCACATCTACCCCGACCCCTTGCAGCGTCGAGCCAGGGCAGCACTTGGCGAGTATGTTGGACTGGACCCTAAGCACATCCTTGCTGGGGCCGGCGCTGATGAGATCATTGATTTGCTCATACGGGCGACCCTAGAGCCGGGCGATAGGATCGTCAATTGCGTGCCTACGTTTGGGATGTACTCCTTTAGCGCTCAAGTGCAAGGGGGGAAGACCATCTCTGTGCCCCGGAGCGAGGACTTTGAAGTAGACATCGATGGTTGTCTGCTTGCCATTAAAGACGGCGCCAAGGTCGTCTTCATTTGCTCTCCGAACAACCCCAGTGGTAATACCACACCTGCCGGTGACATCCAACGTCTGCTGGAGCAAGACGTTCTGGTTGTCGTCGATGAGACATACGCCGAGTTCAGTGGGGAAACGCTTGCGCCCTTGGTGCCGGAGCACTGGAATCTGGTGGTTCTTCGCAGCTTGAGCAAGTGGGGTGGATTAGCCGGGTTGAGGGTCGGGTATGGGTTGATGTCGTCGGGCCTGATCGACTTCCTGATGGCGATCAAGCCACCGTACAACCTGAGCGCTGCCGGGGAGGCTGGCCTGCTGATATCCCTGGAAGACAAAGAACTGCTGCTGCGCCGGTGTGCAGACATCGTTCTGGAGAGGGGGCGGATGGCAGCGGCTTTGGGTGAGTTTCCAGCTTTGAAAGTCAGACCATCTCGGGGTAACTTCCTGCTCTGCCATGCCCCATCAGGCAAGGGCCACGAGGTATACACTGGTCTGGCCGAGCGTGGGATTTTCTTGCGATATTTCAATCAGCCGGGGCTGGAAGACAGCTTCCGCATATCCGTCGGCCTGCCTGAACATACCGACGCTCTCATATCGGCGCTTAGGGAACTGCTCTAGGATGGCTAAGGAGGACAAGTGGACCGCATAGCACGGCATTCCAGAGAAACAAGTGAAACGACCGTTAAGGTTGAGATCAACCTGGACGGCACCGGTCAGTATGAGGTGAAGACTGGCAATGGCATGCTGGACCACATGCTGGCGCAGCTAGCCCGTCATGGCCTCCTGGACCTCAAGGTTGAGGCCAAGGGCGACTTAGGCCCTGGCTGGCACCACTTGGTGGAGGACGTTGGAATTACCCTGGGGCAGGCGTTGCGCCAAGCCGTTGGGGAGGGAAAGGGCATTGTGCGAATGGGGCATGCCGTGGTTCCCCTCGACGAAACCCTGGTGCAAGTGGCCCTCGACTTGGGTGGCCGTGGTTATGCCGTTGTCGACATTGGCCTTTCGAACGAACTGGTTGGCGACTTGCCGGGCGATCTCCTACGCCACTTTCTGGAAAGCCTCGCCTTTGAGTCTCGCATGAGCCTGCACGCCAAGATCATTCAGGGCGTCAACCCGCACCACAAGGCGGAGGCGACGTTCAAGGCTCTAGCTAGAGCCTTGAACGTCGCACTACGCATCGACCCACGCCGCGCGGGGGATGTGCCAAGCACCAAAGGCACGATCAGCGCTTAAGCTGCCGACTGGATGGCAGGCGCTTTGCCCCCATCCAGTCGACTTACTCAGGGTAGAGCCTCCTCCCTCGTAGGCGGGGGGGATTGAGGTGGGGGCAGATCGTCCCATCCAGAACGCGCAAACCACTAGCAGAGGAGAACTTCTATGACAGTGAAATTTGGCCTTCAGCAGCCCGCATTTCGAGAGCGCTCTGGACATGCGATCTGGCAGAACACAGAGCGCATCGCTGTGGAGGCTGAGCGTTTGGGGTTTGATTCCTATTGGCTGATGGACCATTTCATGCAGATTCCTCAGGTCGACCCTGTGGAATCGCCGATGATGGAGAGCTACATGACCATGGCGGCTGTCGCTGCCCGAACATCCCGTATCCGGCTGGGGGCCATGGTTACAGGAACGCCGTATCGCAACCCCGCTATGCTTGCCAAGATGGGCGCCACCATAGATGTCATCAGCAACGGGCGTTTCATCTTGGGCATCGGCGCTGGGTGGTACAAACAGGAGTTCGAGGCGTACGGCTTTGTCTTTCCCCCTGTAGGGGAGCGCATGGCCCGGCTGGAAGACGCCGTGCAAATCATCCACAAGATGTGGACTGAGAAGAAGCCGTCCTACGAGGGGCGCTTCTACTCCATAACCGAGCCAATCTGCGAGCCGCCACCCGTTCAGAATCCGCGTCCTCCCATCATGGTCGGCGGCGGGGGCGAGCAGCGGACGCTTCAGATTGTGGCGAGGTATGCGGATGCTTGGAACATCATCGGGACACCGGAACTGATCAAGCGCAAGATGGAAGTCCTAGAACGGCACTGCGAGAAAGAGGGTAGGGACCCGGCAACCATCGAGAAGACGCGGCTGGGCTCCATTATTGTGGCCCGTAACGAGGCAGACCTAACCGCCAAGATGGAAAGGTACTATCCCGACGGCATTGCTGAGGAGCGGCGCAGGGACCACATCGTCGGCACGGCCGACTACTGCATCGAACGGTGCGCCGAGCTGATTGATCTGGGTCTGGATACGCTGATGTTCAACTTCCCGGACGCCCACACCTTAGAGAGCCCACAACTGTTCATGGAAGAGGTCGCTCCGGCACTGCAGAAGAGGTAGGGGCTTGTCTCTTCATCCATGAGAGAACAGGATTGCCGATGCCAGTGAAGTTCGGGTTCATGCTGAACGCGTTCCGGGAGCGTTCCGGTCACGCCATCTGGCAAAACACCCATCGCATGGTTGTCGAGGCAGAGCGCTTGGGGTTCGATTCGCTTTGGGTGGAAGACCACTTCATTCAGATTCCCCAAGTTGACCCCGTAGAGGCCCCGGTCCTTGAGTCGTACACCTCGTTGGCGGCAATGGCGGCGGTAACGTCCCGCATTCGGTTCGGGACCATGGTCACGGGCATTCCCTATCGCAACCCGGCCATGCTCGCCAAGATGGGAGCGACACTAGACGTCATTAGCAACGGCCGGTTGATCATGGGCATTGGTGCAGGATGGTATGAGCGGGAGTTTGAGGCCTACGGTTGGGGCTTTCCTGCTGCCCGTCAGCGCCTGGACGAACTGGAAGATGCCGTGCAGATCATCCACAAGATGTGGACGGAGGATCATCCTTCGTTCGCGGGCCGCTACCACTCCATTAACGAACCGATCTGCGAACCCCGTCCCATCCAGAAGCCACGTCCGCCAATCCTCATTGGCGGTGGTGGCGAGAAACGCACGCTCAAGATCGTCGCCAAGTACGCCGACGCCTGGAACATCATCAGCTACCCAGAAATGGTCAAGCACAAATTGGAAGTCCTCGAGAGGCACTGCGAGGACGTGGGACGCGATCCAGCGACCATCGAGAAGACGAAGCTTGGCCTGGTCCTCATTGGCCGCAACGAAGCAGACCTCAAGGCCAAGGTCGCCAAGTACGACCCTGACAGTTTCTCTGAGGCTTACAGAGTCAACAACATCGTCGGCACGGCAGACCAGTGCATAGAACGCTGCAACGAGTTGCTGGACCTAGGACTCGACACCCTCATGTTTATGTTCCCCGACGCTCACACACTTGAAGGTATGCAACTCTTCATGGAAGAGGTCGCACCGGCGCTGCGAGCGAGGTAGGGCGGACTTCTCTCGTTTCTTTCGCCTACCCCTCCTCCACCGCGTTCTTTATGTGTCGCACCATAAATTCCCCGCCAGGCGTTGCCTCAACGGCAACAACGTCGATGCGCCATTGGGGGGTAGGTTTTCGTGCTCCTGAAGGTGGGTTTCTGCCACCTCTTGGAGTTTTTGGCGTTTTCTCGCTGTGACCGATTCCTCGGGTATCCCCAGCGCTTTGCCTCTGCGCGTCTTCACTTCGACGAATACCAACGTGTCGCCATCTTGGAAGATGAGGTCGATTTCGCCGTGGGGGCAGCGGTAGTTGGCCTGGCGAAACGTGTAACCTTGGCGTTCAAGGTACCGGCGGGCCACGGCTTCGCCCTGTTGACCGAGGTGACGGCGACCGTCAGGCAAGGAAGCCCCGGTTCGGGGCGATGGGTAACGATTCGCGGACCGGCGCAAAGGAGCGGCGGTGGATAGGGCAGGGGCCCAGCCTGCTAAGAGCCTCCATGTGGGCGCGTGTGCCGTAGCCCTTGTGTTTGGCGAACCCGTAGCCTGGAAAGCTATTTTCCTCTTGCTCCATCATGGCGTCCCTGGCGACCTTTGCGACAATGGATGCGGCTGAGATGGAAATGCAAAGGGCGTCGCCCCGGATGATGGAGCGGGTGGGGCGACCGTTGAGATAGACGGGACGTCCGTCAAGCAGCACATGGTCAGGGGAGGTCGAGAGTGAGGCGAGGGCTTGAAGCATTGCTTGGCGGGTGCCTTCCACGATGCCTACCCGGTCTATCTGCTCGCTGGAGACAACGCCGATGCCCCAGTCGGATTCCTCACGGAGTATGGTGGCGAGATCGGCGCGCTGGAGCGCTGTGAGGGCCTTGCTGTCTCGGAGGCGCCGCATCCAGGGCGAGCGTTTGCGCCATGAGAGGATGACGGCTCCGGCTACTACTGGGCCCGCCAGAGGCCCACGACCTACCTCATCGACGCCCGCAATAGCAATGTAACCCTGCGCAGCCAATAAACGCTCTTCCGAGCGGGTGGGAACTGGAGAGCGGCGTTTGCGGGCTATTGTTCCGGTTGCTCGTCCCACGGCTGATCTTCCTCGATTTCGTCAGAGAGGGTGGGTTCCTGGTCTCGAGAGGCCTCGTCTCGGCGCGCTCCACGACGGCGGCGCATTCGGTGGGGGCGGAGTGATAAGGCTAGGAAGAAGGTGGCGACAAGAAGCCCCGCCATGAACATGACGGCGCCGGGGGTCGGGCTGTTGAAGCCCCCTAGCGAAGGGATGCTTGCAAGCACCAGCCCGGCGGATAGGGCTAGTGCGCCAAGGAGGATGGGAACGCCGTAGAAGAGGGAGGTCGCCAAGGCGAATCCTTGAAGGTGCTCTTGATATCGAGTGCCCGCGATGTCGATTGTACCGGCCAAGGAGGAGCTAGGGAAGAGTCGGGTGGCTGGGGAGAGCAATCAGTCCGCAGGCCAATCCGATTTGGTGCGTGCCGTACTTTTGCTCTTTGAGATTGTTGGCGGAGGAACTTTTGTTCACTTCCCAACGTCTCTATTGGCACATGGGCACGCGATGGGGTCTTGGATCGTCAAATTACCGGGAGGTGTTTATGCACAAGCCTTGGGTCACGATGTTGGTCTTGGCTTTTCTTTTGCTTGTAGCAGGCCTTGCCTGCGGGACTCCTTCGAGCGAAGGAGTGGTGGCTCATAAGTCAATCACGGGGAGCCGGGAAGGATCGTCTCAGACGGTGTTGACCAACCGGCCCAGTGATAATGGAACGCCACTGATCGATGTTGAAGATGCTGACCTGAAGAGCCTGTTCGCAGTTGGCGAAGAACACGCCTTCATCAGCGATTCCCTGGCGTTTCAAATCGAGAGCAGGTTCGACGAAGTGAAATACGTCGTCAATATCAGACTTGAGTCCTCGGGGGATGGCGGTACCCAGCCTTACATAACCAGCAGGGAGGTCTTCAACCAACTCAGGGTTGGTGAAACTGTGAAGTTCAAGACCAAGCAGGAAGGGGACTTCCCGACGCTTGTAGAGATCGAGGAGCCCTAGGGAATCCCATGATCGGCACGGCTTGGGCGTACTCGACCTAGGTTCCCACTGGTTCTAGTTCACGGGTTCTAGTTCGATATAGCCGCCGCCCATGACCTCTTCGCCGTGGTAGAAGACGACGGCCTGGCCTGGGGTGACTGCCCGCTGGGGCTCCTGAAAACAAATCTGGGCGGTGTTGCCGGGTAAGGGCGTGATGGTGGCCGGCGCTTCGGAGGCCTTGTAGCGTATCTTGGCCGACAGTTCTATTGGGCCTATCGGGGGTTCCCCGGAAATCCAGTTGACTCGTGAAGCCCATAGCTGTTTCTGTAGGAGCTCGTCTCGCGAGCCGACGACCACAGTCGCTGTAGATGGGAGTACGGATACAACGTACTTCGGCTCGCTTGTGGCTATGCCCAGGCCTCGCCGCTGTCCGATCGTGAAGAACTCGACGCCTTCGTGACTGCCGAGGACTGCGCCTGACGTGTCTACGATGTTTCCTGGCGTCGGCTCCACGCGGGTGCGCAGGAAGTCCCGGTAGTCCCCTGGAATGAAGCAAATCTCCTGACTATCCGGCTTGTCAGCAACGGGAAGGCCGCTGCGCGATGCAATTGCCCGGATCTCTTCCTTTTCGTAGTGGCCCACAGGAAACAAGACTCGTTCCATTTCCCGCTGGCTTAGCCCGAAGAGAACATAGGACTGGTCCTTGGCCGAGGTGACTGCCTTCCGTAGACGCCAGCTATCGCCGGTGTGGTCCAGGCGGGCATAGTGGCCGGTGGCGATTTGGTCGAAGCCCATAGCCTCGGCCCGCTTTAGAAGGAAATCGAATTTGATCAGGTCGTTGCAGGCCAGGCAGGGGTGGGGAGTGCGGCCTCGCTGATACTCCGAGACGAAATAGGAAATAACGTGCTCCTCGAACTCCCGTTCAAGGTTCATCACGTAATGGGGTACGCCGATGAGCTGGCACACCCTGCGAGCGTCGTCGGCGTCGTCAAGGGTGCAGCAACCCTTCTGGCCGTCGAGGCGGTCGGTGTCGTAGTCGCCGGACAGGCGCATGGTCACACCGACGACATCGGCGCCCGCTTCGGCAAGTAGGACAGCGGCGACTGAAGAATCGACGCCGCCACTCATTGCTACCAAGACTTTACTCATATGCCTCGCAGTGCCGGAAAGGGTATAATTTGTTGGTGACTACAGTACAAAAGACATTGCCAGCGCCGATTGACTTGGCCCGAAAGCTTGTGACCGCCCTTGAGGACGTGCAGGGCATTGATTTGGTGTTGCTGGACCTCAGGCCCGCAGGCGCATTCACCGATTTCTTCGTCATCTGCTCCGGAGAGACCAAGCGTCACCTGGACGCGCTTACCGACGAGACAGAGCAGGCCATGAAGGAGTCTGGGGCCGAGCTGCTCCACCGTGAGGGGACTTCTGACTCCGGCTGGGTGCTCCTTGATTACGTTGACGTCGTTGTGCACCTATTCAGCACTGAAGAGCGTGAGCGCTACAAGCTAGAGCGCGTGTGGTCTACAGCTATTCCTCTCGTTAGGATCCTGTAATCCAGCGGTCCACGTCCCTTTCGTAGGAAAGTACTTCGTCAGCCCGAAAGTACAGGGCTATCTCTTCAACAGCCGCTTCAACGCCGTCCGACGCGTGGATTAGGTTTTGCCCCTTGTCCAGGGCGAGATCTCCGCGGATAGTGCCCGGCGCTGCTTCCACTGGATCGGTTGCCCCGGACACCTGTCGTGCAACCTCCACGGCGCGCTGACCCTCGAAAACGAGAGCCATGATGGGGCTGGAAGTAAAGAAAGCCATGAGGCCTGGGAAGAATCCCTTGTCCACGTGTGCGGCATAGTGCAGGCGAGTTAGCGCCTCATCTGGCTGCAGCATCTTGGCGGCCAGCACTCTTAAGCCCCGCCGTTCCAGCCGGGAGATGATCTCTCCGGTAAGGCCCCGCTGGACGCCGTCAGGCTTTACCAAAACCAAGGTTCGTTCGTTGCTCACGTGTGCCCTCTCGGATAGGTTTACGTTTTCCGTCAAAGTATAGCACAGGGCTTTTAAGGGCCAAGCCTTAAACAGGAAGCCCCGCGCACAGGTAGTGATCGGGACTATTGGGCGATAGTAGCAACCACAGGCAGGTGGTCTGAGGCCAGGGTCCGGGGGATTTCGACATCAAGGACGCGCAGGTCGCTGGACACCCAGATGTAGTCAATGCGGTGCTGTGGGTTCGCCGGAGGCGTGGTGAAGCCTGGCTTCAGCCCGACCATATCCATCGCGTCGGATAGCCCTGCCTGCCTGAGAATTTCGAGGGGTTCCTCGCCAAGACGCGTGTTGAGATCGCCTACAAAGACCGCCCGATCCTTGCCCTCCAAGAAGCCAAGCACTTCCCTTGTCTGCTCCACACGAATGGCGTTGTCTTCTTCGGGGTGGTGATAGTGGGTGTTGATGACCCAAATATCTTGGCCATCGCCGACGTCCAGCCGGGCCCACACGAAGCCCCGCGTGATCAACAGGTCTTGTGGTAGGAGTTCCTCAGCCCCCGATTCTAAAATGGGATAGCGGGACAGCAACGCGTTGCCCCACAAAGGCCCAGCAGTAGCGCCATAGACGTAAGGCATGTCCAGCCGCTGAGAAAGCCAGGCGAGCATATCGATGGACCCATTGACTACCCAGCCCCGCGAGACCTCTTGGAGGGCCACAACGTCCGGCCGCTGGGCCTCGATGACCCGGGCTTGGGCCTCCATGCCGAGGTGACCTTGGATGTCGACTCCGTTGTGCAAGTTGTAGGTCATAATCCGAACCGGATACCCATCGCCGGCTGTGGTCCCGGGCGTATCCCAGGCGATGGACCACACCAGAGCCACGGCCAGGAAAACGAATGCTAGCTGCAGTGGCAACCAGCTTATGCGGCCTGAAGGCCTCTCCAGCCGTAAGGAACGCACTGCAGCAAGGGCAGAGATTCCCAGGATCAGGCCCGCGAGAGGTGGCAGCAGATTATTGCTAAACCCCAGGTTGATGTCATAGACCGCGTAGAATCCGAACAATAGGATTACCAACAGGAGCATGCCCAGGCCGTGGGTGACGGTAGTCCGGGTCATGCCTTGACCAGGGGATGCTTTGGTCACTCCCTGAATGATGACTACAATGAGCACGGCGGCGGAGACCTGCCCCACCAGAAGAAGGAGGGCGCCGGAGAGTCCATCGACGCCGGGCATGGCAAGCACCGCCACTAGAACCGACCCACCAACGACAGCGAAGGGCCACAGCGGCCGCGGGCCGCGGTGAAGTATCCATAGCGCGGCTGCTATCCCTAAGGCATGGCTGAAGGCCATCCAGGCAAAGGCTAAAGGAAAAGCCCACCCTGTCAGCGTCGTCAAGCGGCCCAGGTTCTGGAAGACAAGCAATTCAAGGAGCAGAAAGGGCCCTACCGCCAACCAGGGCAGCACGATGCGCCAGTGTCCTTCTCCGGCTTCCATGGCAGGTCCGCCTTGCTGAAAGCTTTTCGCTCGGATAAGGAGGGGCGTCAGAAGCGCCCATTGGGCGGCAGCCAGGACAATGACCACCGTCAGTGCACCGGCCCCGCTGTGCCAACCCATGTCGTAGGTGCTGAAGCCTCCGTGAAGAAAAACGTCCAGGGACAGCCCCAGCAATAGTCCTAACGCAAGACTGCGCGTGGCGCTGGGTCCCTCGCTCCTTACGCGGTCAAGGTAGGTTGCAAGGAATAGGACAAAGAGAATCACGCCTGTGATAGCAAGGCTCAGTTCTCCCACCGGGTCGCCGGTCCATATCTGCATTGCGAGGCGGACGGCGCCCAAGCCACCCGCCGTGACTATGAGCGTGACGCGCGGACCCAGCAATCGGCTTAGCGGGCCTGCGAGGAAAGCAGTGGCAAAGACCGCAAGGCCCAAGACCGCCACCTCTGTGGCATGCCAGTGCATGCGGTCACGCAGCACCCAAAATGCTGAAGTTGCCAGCACTCGGACGACCTGCATGCCGAACACCAAGGTGAGCGCCGTGATTCCCATGTGGATCCAGGACAAGCGGCTCTGCGTTTGCTGGGAGATTGTTGACCTCATTGATCACCTCGGCCTCACTGTAGATGGCTACCGGGCGCCTCGGGAGGGAGTTCAATTTCGGCCATCCTAGCATCTGCCGATGCCACAGCACCGAAGCAGGTTTCTAAAGACTGGCTTTGGACGGATCGCCCCGGCGTCCCAGATGCCTGGGTAGCACAGGGCCGTTTCAGCCACGGAATGCCTTGACTTTGGTAAGGGATATTGCTCTAATGGCGCGGCTTTCAGAAAACAAGTTTTTCACAGGAGGACACCCATGTCAGGTGGACACCAGTTTGGATACGGCAGCTTGCCCAAGGCATCTTATGGGCAATTGCCCTTGCTGATTCCTGGCGTAGAGAACTGCGTCATCAACCTCATGGAAACCCAGCCCGGAGAGAAGTTCCTCATCATCGCCGAGCGCACCGTCGACCCCGTCGTGGTGTCGGCCTTTGAGATGGTGGCGAACACGGCGGGAGCGGACGTTAGCACGCTGTGGACGCGTCCCTTCTCACCAGCAGGTATTGATCCTGACAACCCGAATGACATGGTAGTGCAGGCTTTCTCGGCAGCCGACGATGTGGTCATCATGTCGTGGTTCCCGGACATTCACTCCAAGAAGCTCCCTGCCAACGCCTGCAAGATCTACAACAACAAGCCCGTCTCCATGTATCAGCTTGCCACGTTCGAGGTCCTGTCCTCGCCAGCGGCCACCTTCCCGCTTCCCTTGATGTACGAAATCATGCGGAAGATGAGGAAAGAGACGGAGAACAAGCAGATTCGCATCACTAGCGAATCCGGCACTGACCTCGTTGTGAAGGCCCCGGGGATGGACCACCTGTTCGGTGGCATTGGCGCTGGAATGGATGAGATTGGCCCATTGAAGAGGGGGGTCAGGGCTCACTTCCCGCCCAGCACCTGTGGGTTTGTGCCTGTCGAGGCGGACGGCATTTTCGTGCCGGATGCGACGGTTATCACCGGCGAGACCACGCACCCCATTCGATTCACGGTAGAGGGCGGATACATCACCAACATTGAAGGTGAGTGGGAAGCCGAGGCGGTGCGGCGGTTCATCAACGGCCCAGGCCGCGACCCCGCCCCCAAGCGGTTGGTGGAATGCATGTGGGGTCTCAACCCCAAGGCCCGGTTGACCGGGGCTAACTCAACCTTCGTTGAGAAGGAACGGCACGCCGGCGTTCTTCACCTTGGTGTCGCTACCTACGCCGCCGACTTTGGCGGGTCCAAAGAGATGGACCCCAACGCTCCTGACGGAGGTCGGTCGGTCTGGGTTTCCCACGTCGACACGTATATCCAATCGCCCACCATGTGGTTCGACGGTGAACGCATGGTCGACAACCGGAAGCTGTTGTTGCTGGAGGACCCGGACATTATCAACTTCGCACGGCAGATCGGCGACCCGGAAGAGTTGCTGCAGCCAGGGCAACCAATGGACAACATTACCTGCTAGAGGTACGCTTCAGAGAGAAAGAGAATGGCGTCTCCCAAGGGCCTGGCTAGGCTAGGGAGGCGCCATTTGTTTAGGAGGCCAAAATGGGTGGCGAGCACCTTCATGGAGATTCCCAACATCTCCACATAGAACCTGAGGACCCCAACGACTCCAACCGCAGCATTTCCCATTCCTTTGGCTACCGCTGCACCCTTTGCAACCAGCCTATTCCGTGGCTTATGAAGGCCAAGGATATGGGCTTTGCTCCGGGTGAGGCGCCGGTGGTGGGGAAGATGTACCCCTATAGCAAGTGCTACTGCGGGTTTGGACGTTTTGTCGTTTGCGAGCGGTCCTACCTCGATATGAGAGAACTTGAAGCCCACCTGTCTGAGCACATGGCGCACTAGCGGCGGTGCAGGCTTGAAGTTACGCGGCATTCAGAGGGCGGATTCTGGGGAATGAGCTCCATCCTAGGGCCACACTATGCGTGGCGTTGAGGATGGGGCTTCTCTATGTCCGGAGTTGGCTGGAAGGAGGAAACGGTCTTGAGCGATTTGATAATTGCGGCTAGGAATGTAGAGAAGACCTACGACACCGGCAAGGTCCAGGTCCACGCCCTAAAGGGAGTGGACCTTTTGGTGCCCCGTGGGGAAATGGTGGCGATCATGGGCCCGAGCGGGTGTGGCAAGACGACGCTCTTGAATTGCCTGTCCGGGTTGGATGAGATCGACTCCGGCGAGGTACTTATTGAGAACACGGTCTTGCATGACCTCCCCGACGACGACCGCAGCGACTATCGAGCTAAGCGCATGGGGTTTGTGTTTCAACTGTACAACCTTCTTCCTGTATTGAGTTCGGTCGAGAACGTGGAGATGCCGCTCCTTGTGGCCGGGGTTAAACCTGCACAAGCTCGGAAGGCGTCGATGGAAATGCTTGATGTCGTAGGGCTGGTGGACCGGGCGCACCACTTGCCCACAGAACTTTCTGGCGGTCAGCGCCAACGGGTCACTATTGCCCGAGCCTTGGTGAGTGAGCCAGCCATTGTTTGGGCTGATGAGCCAACAGGCGACTTGGACAGCGAGACCGCCCAGGAAATCATTGACCTAATGACCTCTTTGAACAAGGCCAATGGCCAGACCTTCGTAATTGTGACCCATTCTCGGGAAGTTGGCGAGAGCGCCCATCGCATCGTCCTCATGCGGGACGGGCAGATTGAGGATGATGGGCTTGGCAACGGGACAGGCAATCAAGCCGCGAGGGCGAGCTAGGTATTGGCCTTGGAACTTGGCTTTAGAATGCGGAGAATTACTTTGCTAGAGTAGTGTCCAGCCCCCACTCTAGCTCTCCCCCACAGGGGGAGAGGATCTGTCCCTTCCCCCAACGGGGAAAGGCTAGGATGGGGGCAGACCATGCGTCACTGATTTGCGACAGAAAGCATTAGTCGCGGGCGCAAGGAGCGCAAGCTAGAATCCGGAGCAAGCACTGAGATGGAAGAGCTTTTCGGCATTTCTATGAACTCCATCATGGTGGCCCTTTCGGCCATCTTTTTGGCTGGTATGGCCGCTGTCGTGGTCATGGGCTGGCGGAACCGCGTCATGGTCAAGCTGGGATTGCGGAACATTCCGCGCCGGCGCGCTCAAACTGTCCTGATCATCGTTGGGGTCATGTTGAGCACCGTCATCATCGCTGCCGCTTTTGGTACGGGCGACACGATTAGCTTCTCTATCCGCAAAGCAACGATCGATTCCCTAAGAAACATTGACGAGATCATGCTCTCCACGAGGGTCGACGCCAGCGACAGTTTTGGCAGCCCCGCCTATGTGCCCATGGGCCGCTTCGCCGCCCTTGAGGCGGACCTCTCGGGCTTGGACATCATTGACGGCATGACGCCCCAGGTGGCTGAGACCGTTCCGGCTCAGAACCCAAGGACATCCCTGAGCGAAGGACAGATGAGGGTTGTTGGCCTTGACACGAGCCGCCTTGCCGGGTTCAAGCCGCTCGCGCTGGCTTCCTCTAGTCAGGAAGTCAGCCTGCTGGACCTGGCTTCTAATGAAGTCTTCATCAATGAAAAGGCGGCCAAGGAGCTGGAGGCCGTCGCCCAGGACGAGGTGCGGGTAGTTCTGGAGGAAGGGCCACAGTTCTTCACTGTCCGGGGCATCGTTGAAGATGGAGGGCTGGCGGGTCGTGATCCAACGATCATCATGCCGATGGAACGGGCTCAGGCGCTGTTCGACCGACCCGGCGAATTGAACGTCATCGTCGTTTCGAATAAGGGTGATGAGCGATCAGGCGCCGACCTAAGCAAGGAAGTGGCACGGGAGCTTCGCATCTTCTTCGCTGACAGGGAAGTCGTGGGTCAGTTAAAGGTGCTGCTCGCTCAGGATAGCGTGCTGGCTCAGCTGCAAGAGCTGGAGAAGGACAAGGACAGAATTGACGGCGACGCGAGGGATGACCTCGGAGCGCTCATTGGCCAGCTTCAGCGGACCGGAACCAGTGACGAGCTTATTGCCCTGCTTTCGGATCCCGAAGTGTCTGGCAATGTCCTGGACGCTCTAGGAGGGGAGGAGTTCAGCGATATTGAGGTAGAAGCGAGCACCCTCTTCGATGACATTGGGGAATTCTCCGTCCTGGAGATTAAGCGCTTTCTCCTTGGGCAGGCAGACGAAGCCGGCAGCTTTGTCACATCCTTCTTCATCATTATGGGTATGTTTTCCATTATGGTCGGCATCCTGCTCATCTTTCTCATATTCGTCATGTTGGCGGCATCGAGAAGATCTGAGATGGGCATGGCTAGGGCAATAGGGGCCAAGCGTTCGCATCTAGTCCAGATGTTCGTCTTCGAGGGCACTGCATATGCCGTTGTTTCGGCTGCTGTTGGGGTGGCCGTCGGGCTCTTGGTCAGCTCCCTCATCATTTTCATCGCCAACAGGATCTTTGAGAGTGTGGCGGAGGACTTCAGTTTTGTTCGGCATTTCGAGTTGCGAAGTGCCATCGTCGCATACTGCTTGGGCATGGTGATTACGTTCGCCACAATTGCCTTCTCAGCGTTTCGAGTGAGCCGCCTGAATATCGTGGCGGCCGTGCGTGGCCTGCCGTCGCCTTCTACAGCCACATCGAGGGGTTGGCGTTACGCCGTGCAGACATTTCTACCACGGGTGAAGAACCCGTTCCGATTCGGTTGGCGCATGTTGCTGGGTTTGCGGCACTTCAATTTGGTCGGCCAAGCCGGGGCGCTGGCCAACCTGTTACGGACTTTTAGATCCATTCTAGCTTTGCCATTCGCCGTTCTTGCGCTACTGGCCCGTCTGGTCTTACTTCCGTTGAAACAAGGTTGGCTTGTCTTAATCGCCGGCGTATTTCTCATTGTGATGGGAGTAGGCAGATGGGAACACACCGCCCCCTTTTCCATTGGGGTCTCGCTGGCGGTGATCGGTCTTGGGCTCATTCTGCAGACGCTGCTCCGGCGAACCTCGCTTAGGGAAGACAGGCGGGACCGCATAGCCTTCTCTTTCATGGGGGTCTTCCTTCTGGTCTTCTGGCTCCTGCCCTTCGATGCCTTGGAGTCTTTGACTGGAGAGTTGGACTCCAACATTGAGATGTTTTTCATATCGGGGATATCGATGGTGGGGGCGGCGGTTTGGACCGTTATCTACAACGCGGACCTCATCCTGCGGGCTCTGACCTTGGCGACCAGCCGGTTCGGAAAGCTTAGGCCTGTGATGGTTACGGCGGTCGCCTATCCCATGAGCGCCAAGTTCCGTACGGGCCTAACGTTGGCGATGTTCGGCCTTGTCATCTTTACCCTGATTGTTATGTCTGTTTTGACCGGCTCCTTTGGCACGGCCATTGCTGATGAGGACACGGTCACCGGTGAATGGGATATAGACGCTTCGATAAATTTCAACACTCCTATTGAAGACATAGAGGAAGCCGTCGCTGCCAATCCAGGATTAGCGATTGGGGACTTCCAGGCCATGGGAGGCTTTACTGGCTTTGGGGTGGATGCCCGCCAGGTTGGCGTCGAAGAGCAGCGGTGGGAAGGATACGGCGTGCGGGCTGCCGACGATGCCTTTTTGGCTTCAACAAAGCACAAGCTCAAGCTCATCGCCGACGGATATGGGGAGACGAGTAGGGAAGCCTTTGATTGGCTGCGAAGTGACCCCACTCTTGTGGTTGTGGATGCCTTTGTGGTCCCCAGCAGATCCGGAGGCGGATTCGATGAGGAAGGCGGCTTTAAGCTTGAGGGCTTTTATTACGACGACGAGACGTTCAAGGCTGTGGACATTGAGATCCGGGAGCCGCGGACGGGCGAGATACGCACATTCACGGTCATTGGGGTGCTAGACCAACTGACGGATGCATTCGGAGAGATCGGCGGCGGCATGATCGGCTCGAAGACGGTGCTGGATGAGGCCCTGCCCTTTGCTTTGCCCATCACCACATATCGGTTCCGCGTTGCGGAGGGAGTGGATGTGGCTCAGGCCGCGAAGACTCTGGAAGCTAGCTTCCAAGAGAACGGCATGGAAACAACGGTGTTGACGGAGCTTTTGCAAGAGCAAGCCGATGCTCAGCGTGCATTCAACCGGCTGCTCACCGGCTTCATGGGCTTGGGGCTGATGGTGGGTATTGCTTCATTGGGAGTTATCAGCCTAAGGGCGGTGGTGGAACGGCGGCAACAGATCGGCGTGCTGCGGGCCATTGGGTATAGAAAGCGAATGGTGCAGCTTAGCTTTCTGCTGGAGTCGTCGTTCGTTGCGCTTTTGGGCATTGGCATCGGAGTGGGGTTAGGTACCATCCTGTCCTACAACCTGGTTACTGATATACAGAAGGATGTTGCCAGCATCCGCTTCACGGTGCCCTGGCTTCAGATTGGCATCATCATTGCCATTGCCTATGTCTTTTCTCTTGTGACGACGTTCTTGCCTGCTCGGCAAGCATCGGAGATTTATCCGGCGGAGGCGTTGCGCTATGAATAGCCTGCCGCCGAGGGTATTATGTTGGGCGGCGTACAGTGGCCACGAATCCAGAATTGTTCCCAGGAGGTTGTCCCTGTGAAGACGGTAGCCGTAGACACCGGCGGTACTTTCACTGACATGGTGGTCCTTGACCACGACACCGGTGAAGTAGACGTTCTCAAGACTCCATCCACCCCTGCCGAGCCCAGCGAGGCTATTCTCAATGGCCTGCGGGAACTGTTGGGCGCCGGGCTAACTCCGGAAGATGTGGCCTCACTCACTCACGGCACGACGGTCGGTACCAACCTATTGGTGCAGGACCGTGGAGCCCGAGTGGGTCTTCTCGTGACCGAAGGCTTCAGTGGCATCAATGACGTTTGGCACATTCCCCGTTTCGGCAGCGACCTTTGCGACATCTACGTGGAGAAGAATCCCCCGGTGCAGCCTCGCTTCCGGGCGGAAGTGACAGAGCGAGTCGACTTTCAGGGCAACGTCAAGAAGGCACTGGACAAGGATCAGGCCCGCAAGGTCATCCGCGAATTGGGGGCCAAGGGCCTCGAGTCTTTGGCGGTTGTTCTTCTTTTCTCTTTCCTCAATGCAGACCATGAAAAGCAATTGGCTGAGATTATCCGGGAGGAACTCCCGGATGTGGCCATCTCGCTTTCTTCGGAGATACTGCCGCAGATTCGAGAGTTTCCCCGTTTGAGCACAACCGTTGCCAACGCTCGCATGTCGCCCATCATGGGACGTTACCTTGCCAACCTTGAGCGCAGCCTCCGGGACCAGAAGGTGATGACCGAGCAGCTGTACATCATGCAAAGCAACGGTGGCGTGGCCAAGATTGGCAGCGTTGTTCCCATTACTACCTTGCTGTCTGGACCATGCGCTGGTTCAGAAGCGGGCATGCAGATTGCCGCGGCGGCCGGCTTCACCAACATGGTGTCCCTGGATATTGGCGGTACCAGCACTGATATTGCTCTCGGCGAGTCCGGCAAGGTGCTGGAGCAGACCTCTGTCATGATTGGGGACTGGGAGATCGCTGTCCCGATGCTGATGATTAACACCATTGGCGCCGGTGGCGGCACCATCGCCTGGCTTGATAAGGGCGGCACTCTGCAGGTTGGCCCCCATAGTGCTGGCGCTGATCCGGGCCCGGTTTGCTACGAAAAGGGAGGCACCGACCCCACTATTACCGACGCCAATGTTGTCCTTGGCATCCTTCACCCGGAGCATTTGCTTGCCGGTAAGGTGAAGATCAACCGGGACAAGGCCTATGAGGCTATAGCAGACATGGGCAGCAAGTTGGGTCTGGAGCCCTTGCGCACGGCGGAGGGGATCATCAGGATTATCAATGCCAAGATGGAAGAGGGCATTCGAGAAGTTTCCACCGAACGTGGCTATGACCTACGAGACTTCGTGCTTGTTGCCTTTGGCGGCGCGGGCCCGGTGCACGCTGCCCAAGTGGCCGCAGACCTTGGAATGAAGAAGGTAGTGATCCCGCCGCTCCCCGGCGTCTCCTCTGCGCTGGGCTTGGTAATGGCCGACCCACGCAGAGACTTCGTGAGGTCTCGCTTGCGGTCTTTGACGGAGATGGACCTTTCTGAACTCAACGGAATTTTTGGTGAGTTGAAGGCTCAGGCTGTTCAGGAAATCAAGAGCGATGGTTTCGATGAGGACGCCATTCGTTTCGACTTTGCCATAGATTTGCGGTATCAGGGTCAGGGATATGAGCTAACGGTGCCGGTGGGTACAAGCAATGTCCTTACGGATGAGGACCGGGCTGAACTCCGGATACGTTTTGACCAACAACATGAGCAACTCTTCGGTCACAGCGCTGCTGGCGAGCCTGCGGAGGCGGTCAACTATCGCCTGCGGGCCACGGTCATGGTGCCCAAGTTTTCCATGCGCCGCCACCCAGGGGGCACCGGGGGGCCGGAGGCGGCCATCGTGGGGCAAAGGGATGTTTGCTACGACAGTTCCAAAGGGACTACGCCGACGCCCATCTACGAGCGCTCCCTTCTGGCGCCGGGTCATCGCTTGGCAGGGCCTGCCATTGTCGATCAGCTAGACTCGACCACCGTGCTTTTCCCCGGCCAAACGGCTGAGGTTGACGACTACGGGAATATAATTATCAGCATCGTCTAGACCTCATACGCCTTCCCCCTCAAGGGGGAAGGCAGGGATGGCGGCAATGGGCTGTTTTCTGTGGGCGTTTTGCCCCCACCTTAATCCTCCCCCTGGTAAGGGGTAGGAGAGGTAATGGAGCCTTTGGAAGCGAGGTTGCCATGGTAGACGTCGATGTCATAACGCAAGAAGTGATTCGCGCTCGCCTGGACGGCATTGTTCGGGAGATGCAGGCGTCTGTTCTCCGAACAGGCTTTTCGACGATCATTCGTGAGACCCACGACTTCAGCGCAGGGATTCTGGACCGCGAGGGAAAGTCCATCGGCCAGTATTCCGGTCTTCCGCCGCACCTTGGGGCGTACCCAGCCTGCGTCAACGGTATTCTCCAGTTCTACGGCTACGATGAAATGGAGGATGGCGACTGCTTCTTGATCAACCACCCCTATTACAGCGGCTGCCCTCACCCGAATGACATGGTCGTCGTAATGCCCGTCTTCTACCACGAGGAAGTGGTTGCCTTCTGCGCCAGCATGGGTCACAAGAGCGACATTGGCGGCCAGTCACCAGGAAGCCGGAACGCCGGAGCCCGGGACATTTTTGGCGAAGGGCTTCAGATCATGCCGGTGAAGTTTCTGAGCCGCCGGCATCCGGTTAAAGAGACGGAGCAGTTCATCCGAGCCAACAGCCGCACCTCTGATCTGGTTCTTGGCGACCTAGGCGCGCAGTCAGGGGCGCTCTGGAGTATTGGCTCCTCTCGATTGAAGGGGCTCATGGATGAGTACAGTAAAGAGGTGGTACTTGGGGCCTTTGAGCAGATAGGACAACGGACGGCGGAGCGAGTTCGCCAGGAGGTCAGTACCTGGCAAGATGGCGTTTTTGAGGCCGAAGGGTTTATCGACGACATCGCGAATCCCGGACACCCAATTCGCTTACATGTTGCCGTCGTCAAGGAAGGCGAGCACCTGTTGATTGATTTCTCGGGCTGTGGTGATCAAAGCATCGGGCCAATCAACGTCAGGCCGCCGTTCCTTCGGGGCAGCGCCTACTACGCAGTAGTTGCCATGATTGACCCTCGATTGCCCAATAACTTTGGACTGGCAGAGGCAGTCGAGTGCAAGTTCAGGAAGGGTAGCATCGTCGATCCGGCCTTTCCGGGGCCTGTCGGCTTCTACTCGGTGACGCTGCCCATTGTCGAAGACGCTCTCTTCACAGCCCTGGCCAAGGCCGCCCGGCGGCCAATGGTAGCCCACTCTGCAAGTTCGCACCTCGTCGTTATTGGAGCCTCTGGAGAACGGGCTAGGCCCTACGTTCAGTACGAGCTATTGTTGGCGGGGAGTCGAGGCTGGGATGGAGGCGACGGATTCACGGGCACGGGCCATGACTTCGGTGGGGGGTCCAAGTTCACAAGCGTGGAGATACTTGAGTCTGAGTTTCCAGTGGAACTGGGGCAGTTCAGGCTTATTCCGGACTCCGGCGGAGCCGGGAAGTTTAGAGGCGGCCCTTCAATACGCCGGGACTATATTCTCCAGGCCGAGAGCCAGTTCGCAGGCGGCGCAGATAGGATCTTTCGTCCGCCTCATGGCGCGGACGGTGGCATGGACGGCAGGTCGGGTTCTGTCACCTTGAACCCTGGCGCGGCGGACGAACACCGCTATGTCGGCTTGGTTTCCAACGTCCAAATTAAGCCAGGGGACATGCTTCGGGTTGAGACTGCCAGCGGAGGTGGGGTCGGGCGTCCTGAAGACAGAGACCCGGTTCGGGTGGTCTCAGACCTTTTGAACGGCTACGTGACGCCGGATGCGGCGCGGCACACATATGGCCTTTCTGAGGAGAAAATGGTGGAGGCCGAGTCCTAGAACCGGCCAAAGGGCAGGTCCGTGCTAACTGCGCTTGCCGCGGTGCCGAGCGCCACACCTACCCGCCAAGCTACGCGAAGCCTTGACACCCACCCGCGCCGATGCTACTTTCCCACAACCTAAGTCCTAGCTATGGACGGCGTATCAGTGCTAGCTGGGCGGTTCAAAATCTTCGATTGTGAGGGATACATGGGTAAGAAAGGCTTGAGGTTCCGGCTCCCGCTATTGGCATTGGTGATAGGAATTGTATCGATACTGATTGCGGCATGCGGTAGCGACCCCACAGCTACTTCTGTACCCGCCACGGACGCGCCGGTGCCCACCAGCCCACCTCAGGTCGTTAAGGTTGGCACCACGGTTCCCTTGTCGGGAAGCCTGGCCAACTGGGGTGACCTTGTGAACGTCTCAATGGAGTTGGCTTTTGAAAGGGCCAACAGCGAGAACTGGGCTCCTGGCTTCACCTTCGAACTGGTTACTGAAGACCACCAAGGCTCAGCGCCTGTTGGCATATCGGCGCTGCGTAAGTTGGTGACGGTGGACAAAGTACCGGTGGTTTCCACTATCTTCACCCAAATCGCTTTGGCCCAGGTGCCTGTGGCGGACGACCTTGGAGTCGTGTTGGTGAGTTCCGGTGTACAGCACCCGGATTTTGGCAAGCTGAGCCAGTGGACGTTTAGGAACGCCTCAAATTCGGCCCACAACGCTGATGTGCTGTACCGCCATGTGACCGAGAACCTAGGGCTGGAGAATCCGAGATACGCCGCCATCTACCATGGTGGCAATGACGCGGTGCGGATTCTTTTGGAGCGAGACAAGACGCTCCTCGCGACCTTTGGCGGCGAGATGGTGGCTGAGGAGGCCTACATCCCAGAGGAGAAGGACTTCCGCTCCCTCTTGACCAAGCTCAAGTCGGCTAACCCTGATGTGGTGCACCTGATAACCCTTGGCACGGAAACTGCTCTC
This sequence comes from Chloroflexota bacterium, assembly GCA_003228115.1. GTDB lineage: Bacteria > Chloroflexota > Dehalococcoidia > Lucifugimonadales > SAR202-VII-2 > SAR202-VII-2. The sequence goes on along the minus strand of QEVV01000005.1, from coordinate 136,774 downwards.
ATGCTGAACCAGGCCGCTGAAATCGGCCTTACACCCAAGTACTTCATGACGATTACGGCCGAGGGAGCTGAGGTCATCAAGGTGGCGGGTTCTGCCGCAGAGGGGCTCATCTACGCCTCCCCTGCTTTCAACCCGGAAAACCCCGACCCCGAGTTGCAGGACTTCTTGCGTGAATACAAGGCGCGCATCGGAAAGGATGCTGATGGCTTTGCAGCGGCCTACTACGACGGTGCAAAGATGATCGTGGAAGCCGTCAAGCGGTCCGGTGGGGCGAGTTCACAAGAGATAGCTGATGGGATGCGCTCCATCCTAACCTTCGAGGGGATCGGCGGTGACTACACGTTTGATCCTGCAACGGGCGATGGTTGGCAGAGCTTCCAGATCAAGTCAGTGGTGGATCAACAATACAAGACCGTTGTGCCGCTGATTGCGCCTTACGACATCGCGCAGTAAGACCATGCAAGGGACGTGACCCCAGGCACCTCTCGGGTCGCTATGGGGTCACGTCCCTGCTGGTTGGTGTATCGAAGTAGGTGAGAACGGGGATCCAAGGGGTCGTTCTGGAGATCAGGTGTCTACGCCGCGAAGTCAGTCCGGGAACCGACAGGGCCGACGGGGGTAAACTGCCGGAGCAGCAGAGATGCTATTGGTCCTTGAATCCAAGAGATCGGACTCTTATCTGCAGGGGAGAATGAGGGCACTTTGGAGACACTAGCTCAGTTTTTGGTGAATGGATTTGCCCTCGGGGGCGTTTACGCCCTGCTCTCCTTGGGATTCGGTGTGATCTATAACACCGTCCGGATTTTCCATGTGCTTCACGGCGCTGTCTTCATTACGGCCGGCTATATTACATGGGTCTTCGTGGAGCATACGGGGCTTCCCCTGTATGCGGCAGGAATCATCGGCGTCGCTGGAGCCACTGGCGCCGGTATGCTCATTGAGCTTGGGGTCTACCGGCCGCTGAGGAAAAAGGCGGCGGGATTCCTGACCGCTTTCCTTGCATCTCTGGCCGGGATGTTCTTTATCGAGGGCTTCTTGGTCGCCGTGTCGTCCACCGACCTAAAGGTCCTCAAGCAAGGACCCCTTTCCGTTTTTCACCTTGGCGATGTGGTAATCGCCTATTTCCACATCATCATCATTGTTGTTGTGGTGCTTTTGTTTACCGCCGTTACCCTCTTCCTGAGGTCCACCCAATGGGGCCGGATGATCCGAGCTGTGGCCAGCAACCCCGAGTTGGCCTTGTCGGTGGGAATTAACTCCAACCAAGTCTTCTTAATGGTGTTCGCCCTTGGTTCTAGTCTGGCGGGCATCGCGGGCATATTCCGGGCCTACGACGTGGGCCTTGAACCGGTAGTCGGTTTACAACTCGCTATTATCGCGTCCATCGGCGTGATCATCGGAGGGATCGGAAGCCTTCCAGGCGCGGCCCTGGGAGGGCTGACCTTGGGCCTGGCGCAAACGCTGGTGGCCTTTTTGCTCTCTGGACAGTGGAGCCAGCCTGTCGCCATCATTATCATGCTGGCGTTTATTGTTTTCAGACCCTATGGCCTCCTAGGCACCCGGGAGCACAAAGAACTGCGGAGGCTGCTGTAGGCGTATGGACTACTTCCTGCATCTTGTAGTGCTTGGGACGATCTACTCAATCCTTGCGGTGTCCCTGAACATATCGGTGGGCTATACCGGTTTGCTGACCTTGGCCCACGCGGCGTTCTACGGCGTAGGAGCCTACGCGGTAGGGATCCTAACTGTTGAATACAACGTAAATTTCTTTTTCGCACTTCTCCTTGCTATGCCGGCGGCCGGTGTGGTTGCTGCCATGGTTTCTCCCATACTCAGGCTCAAAGGCCACTTCTTCATTCTGGGCACTGTCGCCGTTCAGCTCATGCTGACGCAGGTCCTATTCAACTGGATATCCTTGACCAAGGGGCCCTTTGGCATACCAGGAGTTCCGTCACCCGTGATTTTTGGCCTCAAGCTCAATACACCTCCAACCTTTCTTCTCCTTAGCGTCCCCGTCATGATTATCGTTGTTTTGCTTGCGGCACGGCTGGTTAACTCACCTTTCGGTAGGGTATTGAAGACTATCAGGGCAAACCCATCTGTGGCGGAAAGCATAGGCATCAATGTGGATCTGTACCGCCTCCGTGTCTTCGTAATTACTGCGATGATGGCTGGTGTGGCCGGGGGCCTCTATGCGAGCTACACCCGTTATGTTCATCCCTCCGCCTTTGACGTGGTCTTTAGCACCTTCATCTTGATTATGGTTATCCTTGGTGGTACGGGCCGCTGGATGGGGTCTGTTCTAGGCGTAGTGGGGCTCATAACCATCCAGGAGTCAGTGCGGTTCATCCCGGCCTTGCCCGCGAACATGGTTGGCCCGGTGCAGATCATGGCCTATTCTGGAGTACTCTTCGCTGTTATGATGCTACGCCCCCAGGGGCTCATAGGCGCCTACAAGCTGGAGTAATACACCTACCATGGCAACGCTAGAGGTACAGGGGGTTGGAAAAAGCTTTGGGGGATATACCGCCCTTGAAGATATTGGGCTGTCTCTTGATGCCGGGTCCATCATGGGTGTCATCGGTCCAAATGGAGCTGGTAAGAGCACATTGATCAACATCATCTCCGGTTTCCTCAAGCCGGATACCGGTACCGTCAAGATCAATGGTAAGGACATCACTGGAAAGGCTCCCTATCGTGTTTTCAAATCTGGCATCGCGCGGACGTTTCAAGACTCTCAAGTGTTCGGCTACATGACGGGGCTTGAAAACGTGATGGTGTCGGCGCCATGGGGCATTGGTGTGCAGGAGTACAACGTTCTCGCCAGGCCTTTCGCTGTCGCACGGGAAGAGAAACAGAAGCGCGAAGAAGCTATGGCTCACCTAGCGCAGGTCAATATTACCGACAAGGCCCGCAGCATGGCACAAGCCTTGTCCTACGGTCAGCAAAAGCTGCTTGAGTTCGCACGTATGTTGAACTCAAGGGCCAACGTCTTCCTTCTCGATGAGCCAATGGCAGGTATTCACCCCGACCTTGTTGATGGTCTCAAGGCTCTGATTGTCGCTATGGCCAAGGAGCACAACAAGGCAGTCATTCTGGTTGAACACAACCTGAAGGTAGTGATGGAGATGTCAGACTACGTAACGGTAATTCGGAACAGCGTACTGCTCTCCGGTACACCTGACGCTGTTTCCAAGGATGAAAGACTTGCGGGCGCTTTCCTGGGAGTGACCGATGCCACTGCTTGAGATACAAGACCTTCTGGTCTCTTACGGTTCCAAACAAGTGCTGAACGGCGTGACCCTCACTGTTGATAGTGGTGAGGCCGTTGCCATCATTGGGCACAACGGGGCCGGCAAGTCCACCTTCCTGAAGGGCATTTTTGGCGTTGCCAAGGCCACTGGTGGAAAGGTAGTCCTCAATGGAGAGGACATTACTAATCACCAGCCCTTTGAAAATATTAAAAGTGGCATCGCATATATGGCTCAGGGCGGACAGGTCTTCCCGGACCTCACTATAGATGACAATTTGAGACTGGGGGGCTATTCGGCCCCGGCCAACGAGATTGACGACCGTATGACAGCGATCTTTGATATGTTCCCCGCAATCTCGCAGCGTCGCACGATTGCGGCTGACGCCCTGAGCGGAGGGGAGCGCCAGATGCTCGCCATGGGCATGGTGCTGATGATAAGGCCGCAACTGCTGTTGTTGGATGAGCCTTCCGGGGCACTGGCCGGCAACCTAGTGCAGCAGATAACGGAGACCATTCGATCCCTTGTCGACGATAAAGGCATGGGCGTTCTCATTGTCGAGCAGAACGTGGACATGGGGCTGAAGGTCGCTGACCGAGTGAACATGTTGGAACATGGCCAAGTGGTCTTCTCCGGGACCCCCGCTGACCTCGGTGGTGAGGAAGCGCGGCAGCAACTTCTTGGGCTGTTGTAGCCCTCGAGTCGGTATTCCCCTCCTTTGACCCTCTGAATTAGGAAGTTCCCTCTATGACCAATGTTGACGTTATTACCCGAGAGATCATCCGGGCACGGCTGGACGGCGTCGTCCGGGAGATGCAGGCCGCCGTCCTTCGCACCGGCTTTTCGACCATCATCCGAGAATCCCACGACTTCAGCGCCGGCATAGCTGACCGCGAAGGAAATACGGTGGGCCAGTTTTCGCCGGTTCCCCCGCATCTAGGCGCCTATCCTGAGTGCGTCAAGGGCGTGCTCCAGTTCTATTCCTATGACGAAATGGAAGACGGGGACTGCTTTCTTACCAATCACCCGTATTACAGCGGCTGCCCTCACCCTAACGACATGGTTGTTGTCATGCCGGTGTTCTATGAGGGCGAGGTTGTAGCTTTCTGCTGCAGCATGGGCCACAAGAGCGACATCGGCGGGCAATCTCCGGGCAGCCGAAACGGAATGGCCAGGGATGTCTTTGGCGAGGGTTTGCATATCCTCCCCGTGAAGTTCCTGAGCCGCCGTAAACCCGTGAAGGAAGTGGAACAATTCTTGGTGGCCAATAGCCGAACTCCTCGATTGGTGCTGGGGGACCTTGGCGCGCAAGCTGGGGCGCTCTGGAGCATTGGCGGCGAACGCCTGAAGAGGCTCATGGATGAGTACGGCAAGGACGTTGTTGTCACTTCGTTCGAACACATGGGAGCGAGCACGGAGGCGCGCGTCCGGCAAGAGGTCGCAACATGGAAGGATGGCGTCTATGAGGCGGAAGCCTTCGTTGACGATATTGTGAACCCCGGCACCGCTATTCGGATGCATGTCGCCGCAATTAAAGAAGGCGAGAGCCTGATCCTTGATTTTTCGAGCTCTGGCGATCAGAGCGCAGGGCCGATCAACATGCGTCCGCCCTTTATCAGAGGCATGGCCTATTTCGCATTGGTTGCGATGGTGGACCCCACACTTCCCAATAACTTTGGACTGGCAAGGGTGGTGGAGTGCAAGTTCCGCCACGGGAGTATCGTTGACCCTGCTTTCCCTGGGCCGGTTGGCTTTTATTCAATGAGCCTTTCTGGCGTAGAAGACATTATCTTCGCAGCGATGAGCCAGGCAGCTGGGCGTCCAGCAGTTGCCCACAACTCTCCGGCAGGCATGGTGGTGCTGGGCAACGTGAGCGGCAAGGGCCGTCCTTACGTCCAGTACGAGTTACTGCTGTCAGGTAACGGCGCTTATGACGGCGGCGACGGTTGGTCGGGTGTGGGGCACTCATGGAGCGGCGGCGCTAAATTGGCCAACGTGGAGATACTAGAGTCCGAGTTTGATGTGGAGATGGAGCAGTTCCGTCTGATACCCGACTCGGGTGGGGCAGGACGGTTCCGCGGGGGTCTTGGCTACCGCCGCGACTACAGGGTCGGCCCTGAGAGCCGGTATGCAGGCGGCAGCGTTCGCACCATTGCGCCGCCTCAAGGAATGGAGGGCGGCCTGAACGGTACCTCCGGCCATGTGGAACTTAATCCTGGAACAGACAGAGCGCGCACCTTTGACGGTCTTGTTTCCAATCTAGCCATCGCTCCTGGCGACCTCGTGCGCGTAGAGACGGGCGGGTCTGGCGGAGTAGGGGCGCCAACAGAGCGCGACCCTGATCGCATCGTCGGTGATGTCCTTGATGGCTATATAACGCGAGAGGCCGCTAAGAATATCTATCATCTGTCTGATGACCTCCTAGACGAGAGAATGGGCGGCTAGGACTCCCACCCTCTCCTGTCGTTTACATCCCCTGGCTCTCGCCGTATCGTATGACCGCAGAATCCCTCCTATTGTCATTCCGAGCCACAGGGGAAGTGCCAGATGTTGACGTCATACTCCAAGAAGTTGTTCGAGCTCGGCTGGACGGTATCGTGCGAGAAATGCAGGCCGCCGTGCTCCGCACGGGATTTTCCACGATTATCAGAGAGTCCCACGACTTCAGTGCGGGTATAGTCGACCGCGAGGGCAAGGTGGTGGGACAACACTCGCCGCTGCCGCCTCATCTGGGCGCTTACCCTGAATGCGTTATAGGGATTCTGAAGCTGTATACCTATGAGGAGATGGAGGACGGCGACTGCTTCCTCATCAACAATCCCTACTACAGCGGATGCCCGCACCCCAACGATATGGTCGTGGTCATGCCGGTGATGTACGACGGCGATGTTGTCGCCTTCTGCTGCAGCATGGGTCACAAGAGCGACATTGGCGGTCAGTCGCCTGGGAGCAGAAACGTCCTCGCCAGAGACGTGTTCGGCGAGGGCCTGCAAATCATTCCGGCGAAGTTCCAGAGCCGGAGAAAACTCGTCAAAGAGACTGTCCAATTTCTAACGGCCAACAGCAGGACGCCGACCCTAGTGCTGGGTGACCTGGGAGCGCAGGCGGGGGCGCTTTGGAGCATTGGGGCAACCCGAATCAAGGAATTGATGGACGTATACGGCAAGGAGACTACCCTTGCTGCCTTCGAGCAAATCGGGCTGCGCACTGAGGCAAGGGTGCGTCAAGAGATCGCCAGTTGGCCTGACGGCGTTTATGAGGCAGAGGCCTACATCGACGATATTGCCGATGCCAGCAAGCCTATTAGGCTCCATGTTGCGGCGATTAAAGAGGGCGACCGGCTCGTCTTGGACTTCTCCGGCTCAGATGACCAGAGCGCAGGCCCGGTTAACGTACGTCCACCCTTCATCCGGGGCATGGCATGCTTCGCCGCTGTGGCCATGATTGACCCTAGTGTGCCCAACAACTTTGGCCTGGCCCGAGCCGTCGAGTGCCGGTTCAGGCCTGGGAGTGTTGTGGATCCCATTTTCCCCGCTCCGGTGGGTTTCTACTCAATGACGCTTGGCCTTGTTGAGGACATCATCTTCACGGCCTTGAGCAAAGCTGCTGGCCGTCCGCCGGTTGCCCACAATGCCAGCGGCAACATGGTGGTGATCGGCAACGTCAGTGGCAAGGGTCGGCCTTACGTCCAATACGAACTTCTTATTTCAGGCAACGGCGCATTTGGCGGCGGCGACGGATTCACGGGCACCGGCCACTCCTGGACGGGAGGAGCAAAGTTCGCCAGCGTTGAGATCCTTGAATCAGAGTTCGACGTTGAGTTGCAGCAATTCAGCGTTATCCCGGATTCAGGCGGCGCGGGCCAGTACCGAGGCGGCCTCGGGTACCGTCGGGACTACGTGGTCCGCAGCGAGAGCCGTTTCTCGGGGGGCAGCGACCGCGTGCTAAGGCCGTCGCATGGCGTCGATGGCGGACTGGACGGCGTGGCGGGTTGTGTCATCATTAACCCAGGCGCCGAAAACGAGCAGTACTTTAAGGGGCTGATCTCCAACATAGCGATAGAAGAAGGGGATGTCCTCCGTGTCGAGACGGGCAGCGCGGGCGGCGTGGGCCTGCCAAAAGAGCGGGACAGGGAACGGGTGATCCTAGACCTTCAGAACGGCTTTATTACCGCCGAAGTTGCCAAGGCAACCTACGGCCTCAGCGATGATCTGATTGCGGCCGCGCTGAGGGGAACGGGGTAGGGTCTGGCGCTGCCCACATGACCATCGGTCTCATGCCTCCCACTTCTGCATTCTTCTTTGAATGGTGCCTGACGTTGTGACGATCCAGCGCTGAGATCCTTCGTCGGCGGGACGGGGCAGGGGGGGTTCAGCCGACTCCTCAGCATGACAATTCAACCCGTTGGTCGTTGCGAGTCCCGGTACTCTGTGGCGTGGCTTTTGGTGGGGCGGGAACGCCGGTGGCGCAGATTCAGCCTCGTTTCCTAACAACGCTGCCGCTGATGTACAATCGGGCGCGGCATTGAGAAAGAATTTATTGAGGGGGAAGTATGAGAATCCTCGTTACAGGCGGACTGGGCGTAAACGGGTGTTGGGTCGTGCGGGAGCTTATTGAGAAGGGCCACACGCCAGTCATCTATGACAACCGGTCTGATTTCAGCCTGCTGCCAGACCTCTCGGGCGAGTTGAATCTCGTGGTTGGCGATGTCTTGGACTTCGCCAATGTGATTCGGGCGGTGAAGGAAAACAACATCGACTGCATTTGCCATCTAGCTGCCGTGTACCCTGACGCCGCCGATGCCAACCCTCTTCAGGGTTTTCAAATCAATGCAATGAGCACGGTTTATATGCTGGAAGCGGCCCGCATTATGGACTGCGACCGTGTGGTGTTCACCAGCTCGGTTGGCGCTTTGGGTCCCCTGACCGATGAGTACCTGTACCCGACGCTGAAACCCGTAGGCGAGGATGTCCCGGCTTACCCAATGAAGGCCGTCTACAGCGCCTCGAAGGTCGCTAGCGAACTGATGGGGCTGAACTACAAGAACCTGTACGGCATAGGGTTCGTGGCCCTTCGGTACGCCGCTATCTTTGGCATGGGCAAGAAGGATCCTCGTCACGGCCTGCACAACATTCTCTGGATTCAGATGGTTGAAAACGCCTTGCTCGGTATTCCCACGGTGCTGGAGCATGGTGGGGACGAGATCATGGACATGACCTACGCCAGAGACGTTGCCCACAGCGTCGTCTGTGGCGTTCTTGCCGAGCCTACCCCGGAGCATCATGTGTTCCACATTGGCAGTGGTAGGCGCTACACGGTGAAGCAGTTTGCAGATGCCGTTAGAGCGGCCATACCCGGAGCGCAGATCGAGATCGGGGACGGCCGTGACCCGCGGAACATGGGGCCGCGTGCCTACTATGTGATGGACATCTCTCGGGCGACGAAAGAGCTGGGCTATGAGCCCCAGTTCACGCTGGAAGAGGCGATCAAGGACTGGGTCATGTGGATGGACCGTTTGGGAATCCAGCCGACCGCTATCCCATCCGCGGGTGGCCAAGGCGGGTCGTTCTCTCGATAGGACGCTCTCGCGAATGTGAATGCAAAGTTAGGGAAGATCAGGAGCCAGTATTGAGCTACCAGTATGTTCTTTATGAGAAGCAAGATGCTATCGCCCGAATCACGCTAAACAGGCCGGAGAAGCTTAACTCGATTGACTTCCCCGGCCAGGGTGGGATCAACGACGATCTCTATGCCGCTTTGGCTGAGGCCGCCGATGATGACGACATCAAGGTTGTCATACTCAGGGGGGCAGGTTCCAGCTTCTGCTCCGGGCATGACCTGTCGACGGTTGGGTTCATCTACGGCTATGGCACAGGCGAGAGTGGAGAGCGCCGCCCCAGTCAGCGTGTGCGCTTGAAGGTCGACCGCGAGTGGATGGAACGGCACATGAAGCTGATGCTTCATCCCAAGATAACGATAGCCCAGGTACAGGGTCACTGCATCGGCGAGGGCACGATTATGGCCGAGTTCTGCGACATCGCCGTTGCCGCTGAGGACGCTCAGATATCCCACGCAGAGCAGCGGCTTGGCTTCGCTGGCGGGGGCCTCAACATGTTGCCCTTGTACCACAGCGTGGGGCTGAAACGAGCAAGGGAATTGCTGCTGACTGGACGCACGCTGAGTGGTATCGAGGCGGCAGATATGGGGCTAGTCTCGAAGGCTGTTCCTGCCGACAAGCTCGAAGAGGAAGTGAATCGTTATGCACAGGAGGCCTCGCTGCTTCCCGCCGACGGCATCGCCATCGGCAAGGCATCTCACCAATGGATTCTCGACATCTTGGGAGTGACGCAAGGGCTGACCCAGGGCTACCTGACTCACACACTGTTCACCAACCTCCGCTTTGAGGAAGGAGAGCACAACTTCTTCAAGGCACGGCGGGATAAGGGTGTGCGCGCCGGTTTCCACGAGCGTGACGACCGTTACGATGGCCTGGGCGTCTAGGCATCCGCCGGCGTCCAAAATGGGGTGACGCTGTTGAAACGGCGAGGAATTCGGCGTAGGCGGTTGTGATAACGGGGCTTCATTGATAACGGATGTAGGGGCGTTCAATTGAACGCCCCTACATTGGTTTCGCGACGAGGGTGATTCTTTAGATTCAGCTGTGGTTCTTACTCAAGCACCCCGGCGTCTTGAAAATCCTGTACCTGATGCGTGGTAAAGCCCAGCAGGTCCTCCAGAACGTAACGATTGTGTTCGCCGAGGAGGGGGGCCGGGCGGTCGACTTGGCCGGGCGTATCGCTCATTTTCCAGGCCAGACCGTGGATGGGTTCTGATCCCACCTTCGGATGCTCCACGTTGACGTAGACTTCTCTCGCTTGGTGCTGTGGATCGGCGAACTGGTCCTCAATGCTCATGACTGGCATGGCGGCGACGTTGGCGTGTTGAAGCGGGAGCACGATTTCGTCCACTGTCCTCGGGCCGGTCCAGGCAGCCACGAATTGGTTCAACTCTCCTCGATGCGCCATTCGCCCCTCCCTGGAGGCGAATCGTTCGTCCTCGACCCAGCTTTCACCGATCACCTTACCGAAGGCTTGCCAATCCAGGTCGTCATCGATGGCTATGGCTACCCAACGGTCGGGTTCTGATGTGGGGAAGTTTCCGTAGGGCGACATGCGAGGGTGGTAAGGCCCTTTTGGCGACGGCACGGAGCCATTCATCGAATATTCCATGAAAGGCTCGCCAAGGTATTGGGCTACGCCTTCCATTTGGGACAAATCGACGTGCTGGCCTTGCCCGGTCCGCTTGCGGTGCCACAAGGCAGCTACTGCGGCCAAATAGCCCAGCATCCCCGCATTGGGATCGGAAAAGTTGAGGCCGAGCATGCCGATCGGGTCCTCGCCGTCATAGCCCACCAGCCCTTCCAGACCGGCCAGGGACGAGACGCTAGGGGCATAGCCACTGATGTCGCTGAGGGGGCCGTACTGCCCTGCTGCAGTCAGCGACACGACGATTATGTCCTCCCGGAGCGCGGCCAAGCGTTCATAAGTGAGTCCAAGGTTGCGCGATGCTCTGGGTGTCAGGTTGTGGACTATGACGTCGGTTTTTGCTACAAGGGGCCTTATTGCTTCCCACGCCCGAGGGTGAGTCAAGTCGACGGTGATGCTGAGCTTTCCCCTGTTGAGGCTGTGGAAGAGGGGCACGAGATCCGGCTCGTTTCCGAGGTCGCCATCTGAAGTCTCTCCTGATACAAGGGGTCGGCCACGGCGGGCAGCGTCAAGATGCGTACGCGACTCAACCTTGATGACCTCGGCGCCCATGTCGGCCATGAGGTGGGCAGTGATGGGCGCGGCCATCACCCAGCCAAAGTCCAGAACCCGTATACCTTGAAGAGGAAGCATTATTATCTCAAAGGACTAGATAACGCTGCTAAGTTGCAGAGCGTTCAGCGCTTCTTTGCTGCAGCCCAGCCGGACGCCGAATACTTCTTCGTTTGCCTCGCCCAGAGTTGGGGCGGCGCTATGCATGCTCCACGGTGTCTCCGACATTTGGAACGGGGCTCCGGTGTATGGGAGAGACCCGGCCACTGGGTGGTCGATGGTCCGGAAGAACCCTCGTTCAGCCAGGTGCGGATCGTTCAGAACCTCGTCGATGCGTCGGACCGGGGCGAACGGCACTCGGTGCTTGCGGCAGAGTTCAAAGATCTCTTCCCGTGTCCGCTCCATGAGCCAGGGCGAGAGGAGGGCGTCCATCTCCTCTGGATACTCCTCAGCAACGACTCTCCGGTTTCTATATCGTTCGTGGTCGGCCAGGTCTTCCCTTTGCATAACATCGACAAGGAAGCGTTTCCACTGCCGGCCCTCCCTTGCGATGAGGCAAAGCAGCCCGTCCTTGCAAGGGAGAAGAGTGTATGGGTACAAGTCCGGCCTGCGGCGGCCATCCCGGTGGCCCGTGACTCCTTGGTAGACGAAGGTTGTGACCGTTGCTCCAGCGTGGTAGGTGGCCCAAGGTTCGAAGGCCGCGATGTCGACATGCTGTCCTCTGCCCGTGTCTTCGCGGGCGAAGAGCGCTGTCATGATGGCCGAGGCGGCTGTGAGGCCAGCCTGGTAGTCGCTCATGAAGTAAGGCGGCGTTAGGGGCTCGCGATCTGGCTCTCCGACGCTGAAAGACACACCTGCTAGAGCGAGAACTGTTAGGTCACAGCCTGGGAGGTTGCGGTAGGGGCCGGTCCATCCGTAGGGCGTCACGGTGGCGGCGATGATTCGCGGGTTAAGGGCGAGCAAGTCTTCGGGACCGAGGCCCAATGCTTCAACCTGCGAAGGGCGATAGTTGGTGACCAAGATGTCAGTCTCGGAGAGCAGGCGACGAAAAAGCGCGAGGCCTTCGGGTTTGGCAGGGTCTAGGGTTACGCCTCGCTTGCCAACGTTCAGATGCAGGAAGAGGCCGCTGGCCTCTGGGTTTGGTTGATCGTTTGGGAACGGGCCATGAAGCCTCGCTTCGTCGCCTGAGCCCGGGGTCTCAACCTTGACGACCTCGGCTCCCAGTCCCGCCAATATCCGCCCGCAATAGGGGGCGGACACGAACTCGCCCCACTCCACGACCCGAACGCCTTCGAGTACTCTCACCCGGCGGCTCCTGAGCCTTGGGTTGGCTGTACGCGGGAGGGCAGGATAACTTCAGCGGTTCCAGCGGCTGTTGTTTCGCCTCGCTGGTCCCGGCATTGGAGATTAAGTTCCACAACTCCCTGCGACCCCTTGGAAGAGACGCTGCCTTCGCACCAGGTGACGTCTCCGTAGAGGTTGGGCCGGGTCAGGCGCACGCTCAGCTTGCTGAGGAACCCGGCGTCGCCCATCCAGTTGGTGAGGAGTTGAGAAACCCAGGATATACGGTCGAGGCCACAGTCGTGCGCGCCGGGAAAGCCCATCATGCGGGCGACTGGGTTGTCCAGCATGCCTGCCTCCCAACTGTTCCACGTTCCCGTGTTGGCATCCTGAAAAGCGATGCTGGGGTGCCTCTGGCGTTCCCGAACAAAGCGGCTGAAGCCGGGGGCTGGCCGGGTAGCGCAGATGAACTGGAGCACGTCCTCTGAGGTCAACGGCCCCTTGACCACGGGCTGGATGTGGTCTCCAACTTCGACATCTTCCCAATACCGGGGGTCAGGGCCACGGTATTCCTCGGCGTCATAGGCATCCTCGACGCCGAACAGTTCTTCTTGTGAATAGCGGTAGGCTTCGAGATTGTTGTACTTGCCGAGCTTCACAGCCTCTTCGCGGGATGTGCGCAGCACGGTACTTGTAGCTCTCGCTACTACTTCACCAGTGCTGCCGAGGTACTCTACCTCGCCGGTCTGCTGGATCATGGCGCCGCTGAACCGGCCATCCTTGACCTGGATGTCGATGAGCCGGGCCCTGGTGGTGATTTCCTTACCAACGCGGGCCCACCGGAAAAACTCCCAGTCCGTGCCGCCGTAGACGACGTGGAGTTCGGGGAACTTCAAGGCGACGATGGTATCGTCAACGGTATAGAGCCAGCAGGGTGGGGCGACAGGAGCGCCAACGGAGCTATTTGGGGCGTGGTTAGGATCGAGGAATAGTGGGTTCCTGTCGCCGATGGCCTTGGTCCATCTATGTATTGCCCCTTCGGCCACCACGGTGTTGTGGCCGCGGCGTCGCAGCCACACGCCCAAGAGATCGCGGCATTCGTCGAGGGATTGAGGAGAGATGGCAGAGGTGGTCATGAGGAGTGGGGCCTAGTTCCGGCGAGGCAGAGACAGCACGGCTCGTCCGGGCATGGTCTCCTCGCCTTCCTGGTTTACAGCGCTCATTTCGCATTCGACGAGGGCTTCTGCTCCGTCCATCCACTTCTTGGTGATCCGGCCTGTGATCCTGGTCACATCCGATACTACGTTGGGGCGTCGCAGGTTGCCCTCGAGGTGCTTGAGGAAGCCGTCGCAGCCCATCCAGTCGGTTGCGTAACGACAGAGCCATGACAGGCGATGTGGGCCGATGTCGTACACGCCCGGCATGCCCACTTCCTGGGCCATGAACTGTTCCCAGTGGCCGCGGTGGGGATGATCCTGGATGCCGCGCTCTGGGTCGAAATAGGTGTCGGCCGGGTGGCGGCGGCGGTTTAGGAGTTGGTAAACGTGTGCACCGGCGTGCGCTACGGCCTCGGCAGAGAAAGCGCCAGAGTCCGTATAGGAGCCCGTGAAGGCGATGTCGACATCCCGCAATGGGCCGTAGGTAAGCGTGGGCATTTCCTCGCCCTCGGCCACGTCTTCCCAATGGCGAGGCTCTACGCGCGGTGCGGGCTCCGAAAGGATCGATTCCTCAAGTTGGGCGACTTCCTCTGCAGTCCAGTGACGTCGCCTAGGCTGGTAGCCCATGCCGCCTCCGGCCTTTCGTCGGGGCGTCCGCATGCAGTACACCTTGGAGCGGGCGACGACCTCACCTTTCTGGTTGGTGCATTCCGTTTCCCCGATCTGGAGCACCATGCGGGCAACGACTCGGCCTTTTTTCTCTTGGGCGTCTGTGTACCAACCCCGCTGGGTTATGAGATCGCCAGGCCGCATGACTCCAAGAAACTCCCATGAGGTGCCTGCGTAGATCCACTGAACTCCACGCAAGCCAGGAGCAATGATGGCGTTGCCTACCATGACCGGAGGGGCAATGATGCCTCCCCAGCGACTCTGTTGAGCAACGTTTGGGTCGAGGAATAGGGGATGACTGCTGCCCATATAGTTGCAGTAGTCGCGGATGGCGTCCTGGGTAACTTCGATGGTTGCCTGAGCGCCCCGGTATTCGATGCCGAACCGCTCGCGTTCGGCTGCCAAGGCGGCATCGGTTATTTCCGGTGTTTGGCTCTCGACGGCATAGGTCTGCTCCTTGAAGCGGACTGCGCTGTCCTGTGTATCGTGGTCGGTCAAATATGAGGCTCCCGTGGGTGTGTGGCTCATGGTAGATGCGAGGGTAGGGGGTGTCAACGAACGAGCGGGAGCCAAGTCGGACCTGCGCTTCTTGACAAGGTGCGGGCCCCGTGGAACATTGGGCAGCGCCTACCATCTGGATCGTTCGGCCCAAAGTGGATAAACCGGCGATGGGAGCAAACATGCCTGACCTCAGCCAGGATCAGATACGAGCCCAATTGGAGTCCCTAGGCTTCGCAGTTTTCGACGAGGACCTGCCGGAGATCACCCACCGCGTGAACGCCCTGCATGAGGCTCTGGTGAACCTAGATGACCCGGAAATAGACAGCATTGAGCCTTTGCCGATCTTCTGGCTTGCGGAGGAGAAATAGGTTATGGCCATAGCAGATGTAATCACCAGGCCTGCCGCTGAACTGTCTCGTCTATTGCACGACGGCCAACTTTCTCCCGTGGAGTTGGTACAGGGCTATCTCGAGAGGATTGAACGGTTTGACGGCGTCCTGCACTCCTACATCACCATTTGTGCTGACGAGGCGCTAGCGGCGGCCAGAGTGGCCGAGGCTGAGTTGGCTGCAGGGGGTTCTCTGGGACCACTGCATGGTCTGCCCATCGCCCTCAAGGACCAGCTCCACGCCAAGGGCGTGCGCACCACCGCGGGATCGAAGATTCTGGACGTGGTTGCCGATGAGGACTCAACGGTGGTCGCTCGGCTGAAAGAAGCGGGGGCCATCATCCTAGGCAAGCTGAATATGAGCGAGTTTGCCCTGGGCGGCAGTGTTCAGCATGCCTTTGGCACTCCCCGCAACCCCTGGGATAACGAACGCCAGCCGGGCGGGTCCAGCAGCGGATCAGGGATTGCCGTGTCTGCGTCTCTCTGTGCAGCCGCCATAGGGGAGGACACGGGAGGATCGATCCGCAGTCCGTCGGCTTGGTGCGGCATCACGGGAATCCGGCCGACATGGGGCCGGGTGAGCCGGTACGGTTTGCTGCCTTCGGCCTGGTCCATGGATACTGCTGGGCCAATGGCCAAGACCGTCGAAGACTGCTCCATGATTCTCAAAGTGATTGCCGGACACGACGCTAATGACCAGTACACCTCAAAAAGGCCGTCACCGGAGTTCAGTCCAATTGAAGACCTACGCGGGGTTAGGGTCGGCGTGATAAGGGAGAGCGTCACGGCTGATGTTCTTGATACCGAGGTGAAGGGGCCTCTGGATGAAGCGCTGCGAGACCTCGAGAAGGCGGGCGCCTCCATAGAGGAGGTGTCAGTGCCGCTTCATCCGGTAGCTGGCCTGATATCCAACGCCATCGCCGATGCCGAAAGCGCCTTCCTGCACCGCGAATGGCTGCGGACTCGTCCTGAGGATTACGATTTCGCCAATAGACGCCGTCTGTTGGCGACCAGTTTGATCCCAGCTGGGCTGTACCAGAAGGCACAGCGTTTCCGGGTTCTCATGCGCCGTCAGTTGATGGCAACCCTTGAGGATGTAGACATACTGTTCTCGCCGACTCAGGCAGTACCACCGGGGAAGATCCGCGAGGACACGGGACTGACTACGAAAGAGGCCGTAGTCAGCCAGTTCTTCGGTTCCCGGAGCCATCGCAGCCCTTTCAACCTGTCGGGGCTACCCGCCATGTCGGTGCCCTGCGGCTTCACTTCCGGGGGATTGCCGGTGGGAATGCAGCTTGCGGGACGCCCCTTTGATGAGGCCATGTTGTTCCAGGTAGGCCACGCCTATCAACAACGCACCGACTGGCACGAGCGTAGGCCGCCTTTGGAGGGCTAAGTCCGACTGCAGGTTGGGGTCGCCCAGCAACGAGTCCGGCTCGATAGTCGGCTGATCAGTGAAGCGACCATTGCCATTCATGACAGGGGTAGGGGCGTTCAATTGAACGCCCCTACGGTCGTGGCGCACCGACGATTGCTGCCTATTACCGGGGGCGATGAATCTAGGAGATGCCTTGCAGGCCACGCCTATCGCCGTCCGGAACTGTCTGTCTGTCAGTTTCACGGGCTGCTATTGCAGGCGCTACAAGAAGGGACGGTGGTGGGATGGCTGGAAGATTGTTGCTTGCAGGGAGCGGGGCAACCGCGGCCTACAGGCCGAACCGCTGGCCCGCCAGATCGGCGATGTGGCCTCCGATGGCCAGGGACGCCGTGGCAGCAGGGGAAGGCGCGTTCAGGACGTGGATGGCGTTCTCGGACTCGGAGATGCTGAAGTCGTCAAGCAGGTTGCCGCTGCGATCCACCGCTTGGGCCCGGACACCTGATCCACCGGGAGCAAGGTCGTCTTCCTTCACGTCGGGGATCAACCGTTGCAGGTCCCGGAGAAAGGCTCTCTTGTTGAATGAGCGGTAGGCTTCGGCGAGACCGATATTCCAATACCTGAGCCCCATATTCCAGAAACCGGGATAGGCAAGGTTGCCCAGGATGTCCTGAACATTGATATCGGCCTTGCGGTACCCCTCTCTCGACATGGCGAGGACTGCGTTGGGCCCGGCCTCAATCTCCCCGCCGACGCGACGAGTGAAGTGGACACCCAGGAAGGGGAAGCGAGGATCGGGGACCGGGTAGATGAGGGTTTTCACCAAGTGGCCTCGCTCGGGCTGCAGGGTGTAGTACTCGCCGCGGAAGGGGATGATGCGCACCGACGGATGGGTGCCAGCCAGCCGCGCAACTTCGTCGGAGTGAAGCCCGGCGCAATTGATGAGGTTTTTGATTTTTATGTTTGCTTTGATTGTGTGTAGGCGCAGAACGCCGTTCGTGCGTTCCACTTTGGTCAATGCGGCGCTGGTGATAATGTCCCCGCCGAAGCGTCGGACCTCGTCGGCGTAGGCTTCGGCGACGACCTTGTAGTCGACCACTCCTGTGCTGGGTACGTGGAGGGCTCTAACGCCACTGACGAAGGGCTCCAACTCCCTGAGCCGTTCAGGCCCAATCATTTCTACGCCCTCCAGTCCGTTGTCCTGCGCCCTCTGGAGGAGGCCGGGCAGCCTCTCGGATTCCGCGCTGTTGGTGGCGACAATGACCTTCCCAGGCAGATCGAAAGGGATGCCCCGCTCTCTGCAAAATTGAATGAGTTGTCGGCTGCCTTCCAGGCATAGGCGTGCTTTGAGAGAACCGGGGCGGTAATAGATGCCTGAGTGGATAACGCCGCTGTTGTGGCCCGTTTGGTGACTCGCCAGGGCGGGTTCCTTCTCGATAACCGCGAGACCCGTTCCGGGGTATCGCCTCAGCAACTCCAGCGCGGTCGCTAGGCCGAGAATGCCGCCGCCAATGACTGCCACCTGATAGTCCGTTGTCACCTAATGCTCCGGCGCCTCATGTTTCCACGCTTGGACAGGCCACCGCCGGTCGGAGGCCAAGGCTTCCAATTGACGGTCAGGATTGACCGCTACGGGGTGGCCTACGCTCTCCAAGAGGGCCCGGTCACTAAAGCTATCTGCGTAGGCGTAGCTTGCGGAAAGGTCCAGCCCTAGCTCCTCGGCCAAGGCTCTGGAGGCATGAGCTTTGGCGCTGTCGCTTAGGGGCATATTAATCAGCCGGCCGGAGTAGCGTCCATAGGTGGATGCCATACGGGTAGCCAAGAGGTGATCTACGCCGAGATGTTTGGCAATGGGTTCCAGGGTATCCCTTAGTCCGCCACTCAGGATGACCACGTAGTGGCCCTGGTCCCTGTGGTCCTGAATGCTGGCCCGTGCGGCAGCAAACAGCTTTCGATTCCAGTAACCATGGACCGCCGCCTCTGCCCAGGTTTGGAGGGCGCCAGCGGACGTCCCGGTGTAGTTGCGAAGGAAGGTCTGCAAAAAGCGGGTGCGGCTGCGTGTGTCGAGGAAGGCATAGTAGGCGACCATAGGCAAAAACCGAGCGAAGAACGCCCACCGGCGCAGTTTACTCATACCGGAGACCCGGAAGTCGACGTAGGTAGAGATAACGTTCGAGGACGCCAACGTGCCGTCCACGTCGAAGAAGGCGGCTGGTCGGCCCACTAGGTCAGCCCTCTTAGTAGTCATTTAAGCAAGGGCCTCGACAGCCTTTTCCAGATCAGTCGAGACCCGGCGAGATGCTTCCATTGCACTGGCCTTGGTGGCGCCCTGAAGGTAGCCGTCAGGCGATATCGGAGGCCCAAACCGCACAAGGACGGGGTGCCGTCGCAGGAAGGTCCGTCCCTTGGGCAGGGCAGCAAATGTCCCTTCGACTCGGACCGGCACCACCGGAACGCCTGCTGCCAGCACCAGAAGTCCTATGCCTCGTTTGAAAGGCTGCATCTTACCGGTGGTGGTACGCCCTCCTTCAGGGAAGAAGAGTAATGCCTGCTCCTGTTCCAAAACGGCGGCCGCTAGTGCAAGGCTCTCCGCAACGTGCAATTCACGGTCGAAAGGGATTGCTCCAAGGCAGGAGGTGACAAACCATTTGCGAGTGGCATTGGTAAACCAGTAGTCGGTGGCTGCCATGGGGTGTACGCCCAGCGACCGGTGTCCCAACGCGACCAATATGGCGGCAGTGTCCAGGTGACTGGCATGGTTTGAAACGATGATGAATGAGCCGTTCTTGGGCAGGTTGTCACGGCCTTCAACGCGGAATCCAAGGTAGAAACGAAACCCTATGCCCATCGCTCTCCGCGCCAGCCCGCGAGATATCCGACCGGGCCACGAGGTCTTGACCCAGGCGGTAGCCGCGTTTGTGCCGACGGGGGAGGGCTCGTGGCCCGGGGAGTTTGTTCGGTCCAGGGCATCAGTGAGGAGCGCCCTTGCTGCTTGAGCCGTGCTCATCGATGGGGGCCTCTCCTCAGAGACAGACGCCGAGCCTTCAGCGCTGTCTTCCAAATCGATGGATGGAGTTGGAGCACCGTGGAGCGGGACCTCCTGCTCTTCTATGTTCTGACTAGCTGAGGAAATAGAGTCATCCACGCCCACGACTTCAGCGTCTTGTTGGGCCGGGGTTCGTGGCGTTTGGCCGAACAGAAAGCGCCGGATCCCTGGAATGTGGACCTGCTGGATGTAGTGCGGCCAGTCTATGCGCTGAACATCGAAGTTGAAGGATGCCTGATCTTCGCTCGATAGAGCGTCCCAGGCTGCTGTGCGGTTGTGAGTCTGGTACTGGCACAGGATCTGGGCGTAAGGGCCGTAAATTCTGATGTAGTAGACCAGCCGATCTAGTGCTCTCCGCTTTGAAAGGATAGAGCGGTGTTTGCGCCGTCCCCAAGGTGTGATCGATGCCAGTAGGGTCAACTCCTCAGCAACCCTGAGGGGCCAGAGCATACGGAGTTTGAGACGGCGGAGGAAAGCCTCGCGAGTCGGGAAGGTAATTCTGGGCAGTTCCCGTATGTCTCGGCGTCGGCCGGTCAGTGATTCTCGCTTGAAGTAGTCCCGAACAATGTCGGCGAAACGGCGCAGGGTGAGGGGGTTTTCCATCCCCGAGGCGATATGAACCACGTGGAGCCCGCCGAGGTCGTTCGCCCAAGGCGCTGAAGCGAGCAGGCCGTTCACAACCGTGTCGGCGGGAACTATGTCCAGCACGCTGTCAGCTACGCCGGGGAAGTCAGGCAAGCTCTCGCGTCCGTAGGCCACGATAAGCGGGTCCAGCATCCGAAAACCATCGAGCCAGCCGGGCTGAGGGGCCTCCAGGCCGCTTTCAATAATCGACGGCCTCAGAATGAGCACTGGGAGGTCGCCTCGATAGCGAACCACCATCTGCTCGCCCATCGCCTTGGTGAATGTGTAGGTGTCGCTCCAGCCCCGCTGAAGCGCCCAGTTCATGCCTACCTGCACCAATCGTTCCTGGACCCAATCGTTCCTTAGCGAGTCCAGGTCGGTCCCTT
This sequence comes from Chloroflexota bacterium, assembly GCA_003228115.1. GTDB lineage: Bacteria > Chloroflexota > Dehalococcoidia > Lucifugimonadales > SAR202-VII-2 > SAR202-VII-2. The sequence goes on along the minus strand of QEVV01000005.1, from coordinate 116,279 downwards.
CTCCAGGTTTACCAAGCGCTCTTTGAGCAAGGCGTTTACGCAACGACTTGAGGCGGAGGAGCAGTCGGCGGTGCGGTGCAGTGACGCTGGCGCGGGCGTCAGCCACGGCCTGCCATAGAGCCTTCAGTTCCTCGTCAACATCGTAGGGTTTACGGTCAACGCCTCGCAGGTGGCCAACCGTGGTGTTCGGGTCCAGGGGTTCTTCCGGAATTGGCCCCTGCCGGGTCCCGTTGACGTAGCAGGTGGAGGTGTGCACCACCATTGGGTCTTTACAACCGCGGGCGAAATCCAAGATGCGTATTGGACCCATTGTGTTGAGCCGCAGGGAGGCGTCCAACGGGGCATCGAATGTAACTACAGCAGCGCAGTTGATAACAATCTGCACTTCTTGTTGAAGGCGGGTGTAGGTGTCAGTGTCCAGGCCCAATTTCTCTTCGGAGAGGTCACCTTTCACGGCGGTGATCTTGCTGTCGGCTAGATCCTTGAAGCCGTCCTTGCCGAGGCGTTCTCTCAGTGGGTCAAAGGCGGTGGAGCCAAGGACATCCTGCCAGAGCCGCTCTTGGACTGAAACGAGGGCGCCATTGGGCGTGGTACGGGAGCGTATGAGGACGTAGAGCTGCTGGACGTCAGGCAGGTCGCGCAATATTTTCTCGACCAAGACCTTGCCTACGAGGCCGGTAGCCCCGGTTATCAGCACGACCTTGTCAGAGAAGTAGTTTTGAACTCGGGCCATTGCCTTGCCGCGCGGAGGCAGCGTTGCGGCTGGAGCTTCGCTTTGTGAGTGTCTACGGTCGTGAAAAGGGTAGGGGAGAGCGCCGGAAACCGCAATAGTCGGGGAGAACGGTTTCCCGTAGGACTTAGGTCAGGTGGGTACGAGGGCTTTGGGAGTTCGCACTCGCACGGCCTCGCCGAGCCGTATTGTCCCCAAGAACACGGCGGGCAACTTAGACTCGAGTTGAAGATCGCTCGGCCAGACCCTGGCTTTCGTTGTACAATCTGACCATGCGAGCTTTGCTCTACCAGCGCAGCATTCCCCGGTACGCTTGGACCAAGCTTGTTGGCGGCCGCACGGCCAAGGGCGTGACCGGGCCAGGCTCATCCCTCTCTCTGACCGACGTTCCGGAGCCAAGACTGCCAGGTCCATCCTGGTTGCGCATCAAGCCGACGCTGGCCGGCATTTGCGGGTCAGACCTAGCCGTTCTCAATACTCATGCGTCACTCTACCCCTCTGCCTTCACTTCGTTCCCCTTTGTCCCAGGACATGAACTGGTGGGGATCGTGTCCGATGTGGGTACCGCCGTTACGACTTGCCACGTGGGCGATCGGGTCGTGCTAGAGCCTGCCTTGGGTTGTATCGTCCGCGGTTTTCGAGAGCCCTGTGCAACATGCGCTAGGGGCCGCTACGCCAACTGCGAACGGGCCACATTGGGTGATATCTCGGAAGGGCTTCAAACCGGTTACTGCCGAGACACCGGTGGGGGCTGGGGCGCAGAGGTGGTTGCTCACGAAAGCCAGGTGCACGCAGTGGCGGGGGGCATTTCTGACGCTGCCGCGGTACTCATTGAGCCGTTGAGTTGTTGTGTTCACGCTGTGGCGCAGGCCAAGGTTACTGACGGTGCCCGGGTGCTGGTCATAGGCTGCGGCTCTGTAGGGCTCATGACCATCGCTGCACTTAAGCACCTTAGGCCGTCGCTGACGGTTGTCGCTTTGGCCCGGCATGCGCACCAGCGGGAGCTTGCAGAGGCTTTGGGCGCTGAACATGTAGTTTCCAGCGGTCGTGAGGCCTACAAAGACTTAGCGCAATTGTCTGGCGCTTGCCTTCACAAGCTGACCATCGGCAAACCAGCAGTTGTAGGTGGCTTCGACGCCACGTTCGACTGCGTTGGTTCCTCAAGCAGCATTGAGGATGCCGTCAATTGGACCCGTCCCCAAGGCACGGCGATGCTCGTTGGTATGCCGGGACCGGTCAAAGTAGATTTGGCGGCACTGTGGCAGAAGGAGATCAAATTGGCGGGGGCCTATGCCTACGGCGACGAGATCTGGCAGGGCCGCTCTGTCAAAACGTTCGACTTGGCGATCGAAATGATGGCGAATGGCTGGGCCGACCGGCTGGCCCCATTGGTCACGCACAGTTATCCCCTTGCCCAATATCGAGAGGCGATAGCCACAGCCCTCAGCGTTGGACGACGAAAGGCGGTGAAGACCGTCTTCGATCTCACTAAAGAAATGGAGGCTTCATGAGCCCCTCTGCACCCATGCCGGAGATGGACAACGCAAGCTTGGTCCGCCTTGTAGAGGACCCCAAGCAACGATACGTCTTCTACTACGGCGAGGGTTTCCGCCACGAGCGCCTTCCGGTAGGTAGCCGGGTGATCTATCCCCCGCCTTCGTTTCCTGGGTTCGCGGACCCGGATGCCGCTATAGAAGAGGCGTTGGAGAATCCATTGGATCAGCCGCCCCTGTCAGCCCAGCTAAAGCCGGGCATGAAGGTGACCATCGCCTTCGATGACATATCGTTGCCGTTGCCTCCGATGAAGAGCCCGGATATTAGGGGACGCATTATCGAGAAGGTGCTCGACAAGCTGGCCGCCCATGGCATCGACGATATTCACCTCATTGCGGCCTTGGGTCTGCACCGGCGCATGACTCCCAGTGAGCTGCGTCACGCTGTTGGGAAGCGGGCCTTCAAGGAGTTCCATCCAGACCGCCTCTACAACCATGATGCCGAGGACCCCGACAACGTCGTCACGCTGGGAACGACATCAGCAGGCGAAGAGGTGGTCATCAACCGCCGGGTCGCTGAGTCCGACCTGCTGATTTACGTCAACATCAACCTCGTTTCGATGGACGGTGGGCACAAGTCCATCAGTACCGGCCTTGTCACGTACAAGACCATCAAGGGGCACCATAACGTCCATACGTTGATGCACAGCACGTCGTACATGGACCCGGACCATTCGGCCCTCCACGACTCATGCGCCCGCATGGGCGGTGTCGTCGAAGAAGCGGTCAATGTATTCAAAATTGAAACGACGCTCAATAGCAACACGTTTCCATCGGTGCTGCGCCACCTCCAAAGGCCCGAGTGGGACTGGAATCCGCTGGACAGCGCCATTTTCCATGGCAATCGACTCGGCTCTGGACTCATGCCCTTCGAGATGCGCCGCCGAGTCTTCCAGTCGATGAAGGCGCCCTACGGGCTAACCGGTATTTACGCGGGCGCCACAGACCCCGTCCACAAAAAGACCCTTGAGAACGTGTTCCGCCAGCAGGTGGTGCCCGTCCAAGGGCAGGCGGACATTATGATTGCCGGTGTCCCTTATCTAGGCCCGTACAACGTGAACTCGACCTTGAACCCAATCCTGGTGCATGTGTTGACCCTGGGATACCTGTTCAATCTGTACCGGGGCAAACCGGTGGTGAGGAAGGGCGGGGTGATGATCCTCATGCACCCGCTTGAGAAGCGCTTCAACGCCACGCACCACCCTTCCTACATCGACTTTTTCAATGAGGTGCTGCCGGAGACCCGAGACGCCGGTGAGATTGAGAGCCGATTCGAAGAAAGCTATGCCACCAACCCTCGTTACATTGAGCAATACCGGCGGGGCAACGCCTATCACGGAGTCCACCCGATGTACATGTGGTACTGGGCCTGCTACGGGCAGGCGCATCTAGGTAAGGTGATTGTGGTGGGGGCCAAGGACCGCCAGGTGGCGGCCACCCTGGGCTACGAGATTGCACCCAATCTGCAGGCGGCTCTGGAGATGGCCGGGGACACCGTGGGCCAAAGCCCGCAAATAACCACATACCACTGGCCGCCAATCTTCATGTGCGATGTTACATAGGAGCCTTGTCTCTGGTATTCAGGGCGGGTGCCGTGAAGGCCGGACTGATGCAGAGCGGGGTCGCCTGGCGATCGGGGCGAAAGGCGGACAAGATTCCTCAGTCGATACGCTTATTCGGAATGACAAATGGCGGGAGCTTCCCAGGGAATGACGGGTAACGTTGTCGCTTGACCCCCTTTGGGGTGGCCTGTACTTTAGATTGAAAGCCCTCTCTGAACCGGCTGGCTCTCCGCCTGGCTGACAAAGAGCGAGGAGTCGCGATTGCTCATGAGCCGCAGGTTTTGGCTGGGCGTTGTCGTCAGCGCCATTTTTCTTATTCTCTTCTTCGGGCAGATCGACCTCCGTCAGACAGCTGATGCCCTAAGAGACGCCAACTACTGGTGGCTCTTCCCGGCAATCGCTGTCTACTTCATAGCTGTCTTCTTCCGCGCCCTACGCTGGCATTTCCTTCTGGCTCCCATGAAGAGTGTGCCTGTGTCCCGCCTTTACCCCATTGTCGTGGTTGGGTACATGGCCAATAACCTGTTGCCCATACGCTTGGGAGAGTTGGTAAGGGCCTTCTTCATCTGGCGCAAGGAAGGCGTCAACAAGAGTTCAGCCCTCGTGACCATCCTGATCGAGCGTGTTTTCGACGGCGTGTTTCTTTTGTTTATGGCGTTGGTCATCTGGCCGTTCCTTCCGGTGGCGGACCTGCTCAAGGACTTTTCGGACAACATTAACGTTCCCCAAGGCTTGGTTATATTCCTTGCCTCGGCGCCCTTTATTCTGGCGCTTATGGTCTTCTTTGCCGTTGCGCTTTCGGCCCGAGCTGGCCGCCTGGTTACGAGGATCACCCTGCGCTTGGCGCCTGGGCGGTTCAAGGTGCAGGCCTCGAGTCTTATGGGTGGGCTGATTGCGGGTTTGTCGGTCTTGCGAAGCCCGCGCCGGGTGTTGATTACTGTGCTCCTGACGGCTCCGGTATGGCTTGGCGAAGCCACCATGTATTACCTCATTAGCCTGGGATTCCGCCTGGAGTTGCCGTTCCATGGGCTGCTCCTCACCACATCGACATCCAACCTTGCCACCAGTCTGCCGTCTACGGCGGGGGCGGTTGGCCCCTTTGAATATGCGACGCGTTTAACGCTGGAGGCATTGAACGTGGCTGGGGAGCAAGCGGCAGCATATGCCCTTGCCCTGCATGTAGCCTTGCTGGTTCCGGTGACGTTGTTGGGGCTGCTTTTTCTGTGGCTTCAGAACATCTCGCTTAGAGAGATCATAAAGCGCCCCGGATCGCCGACTGAGGAAAACGGCACCGCCTAGGCCGTCTTGCCCAGCTCTGCAGGCCTCTCCCGTTGCGGAATCCGCCACATGCTTGTTGGCATCTGTTATCCTTGGGCACATGGAATTGGGAATCATTGGTCTGCCCCAGAGCGGTAAATCCACCGTTTTCAACGCCCTAACCCGAGGTCAAGCTGAGACCCGTGGCGAGCACGGGATTGAGGGGCCGCGCGTTGGTGTGGCCAAGGTCAGGGACCCGCGCATCGAGCGGATGTCCGAATTGTTTCCAACTGCGAAGAAGGTCTATGCGGAAGTCCAATACGTGGACATGGCCGCGATGCCTGGGGATCTTGGCAAGACGCAGGGGATCGCTGGGCGGTACCTGAACCTTCTTCAAAAAGTTGACGCCCTGCTTTTGGTTGTTAGGGTCTTCGACGACCCAACGGTTTCCCATCCTGAGGGCTCGATCGACCCCGATCGTGACCTCCAGACGATGCAGATGGAGTTGGCCTTCGCTGACCTGGGCATCCTTGAACGCCGGGTAGAGCGCCTGGCCAATGAGTTCAAAGGGGCTAAGCCTCCTGAACGGGCGAAGATCGTAGAGAAACAGGCCATCCTTGAGAAGGTGAAGAAGGGTCTTGAAGACGAGGTCGCTCTCGCCAAGCAGCCTTTGAATGACGACGAGCGCAAGCTGCTTGCCGACTACCAACTCCTTACGGCTAAGCCAGTAGTCATTCTCTGGAACGTTGGGGAAGAGGGCTTGGATACCATTGCCAGCGTGGAGTCCGGTCACTCAGGCGATGAAGCGGATTTCATGGCCCTGTGCGGCAAGCTGGAGATGGAGTTGGGGCGCATGGAGCTTGACGACGAAACCGAGTTTCGCCGGTCGATGGGCTTAACACAGGCGGCCCGCGATACGGTAGTGGAACGTTGCTACCACACCTTGGGCTACATTTCCTTTCTTACGGCCGGCGACGACGAAGTGCGGGCGTGGACGATTGAGCGAGACCTGCCGGCAGTCAAGGCCGCGGGCAAGATCCACTCCGACCTGGAACGAGGGTTCATTCGGGCAGAAGTCTGTTCCTTTGAGGAACTGGACAAGTACCAGAACTTCAACGAATTGAAGAAGCTGGGCCTATTGCGGCGAGAAGGCAAGACCTACACAGTTAGGGACGGAGACGTCATGAACGTCCTGTTCAACGTCTGATCGCACCTAGGTAATGAATGGGCCTGGCGAAGGGCCTCGTCGGCAGTGGGCTTCGGCCGCCACCCAATCGTCTATGAATTCACCCTCACAATCTGACAATCCCGCCTCGAGCACCCCGCTTGCTCTGTATATCCACGTTCCCTTCTGCGAAACGAAATGCCCCTATTGTGATTTCAATACCTATGCCCGTATAGAACCGCTGATGAAGCCCTATGTGACCGGGGTTTGTCGGGAATTGGCTTTGTGGGGTGAAACGCTGGGACACCCTGCAGTGAGGACGGTGTTCTTTGGCGGAGGGACGCCGTCGTATTTGGGCCCAGAAGCGCTGAGGAGCATCATTGAGGCTGCCGCCACTGCCTTTGATCTGGGAGCCGTGGAAGAAGTCACCATTGAATGTAACCCTGGAGACCTAACCCTGGAGAGGGCTCAAGGGTTGGCTTCACTGCCCTACGTTGATCGCCTGAGTATCGGTGTGCAGGCCTTTCAAGACCACCACCTTGCTCTCTTGGGACGCAGGCACACATCCGCCGAAGCTGTGAGGGCGTTCGGGGCAGTCCGAGAGGCTGGGTTCGAGAACGTCAATCTGGATTTCATGTTCGGTCTGCCGGGACAGACTCTTGGCGAGTGGCGGGATACGGTCGAAAAGGCTTGTGAACTGCGCCCAGAGCACCTGTCGCTCTACGGCCTAACGTTGGAACCTGGTACGCCGATGGAGCAATGGGTCAGGACCGGGAAGACTCCAGACCCAGACCCTGATCTAGGGGCCGACCAGTTTGAATTGGCTCGAGACATGTTGCGGCAAGCGGGCTATGAGCACTACGAGATATCAAATTGGGCCTTGCCAGGGCTATCGAGCAAGCACAACCTCATCTACTGGCGCAACGAACCTTATTTGGGGGTCGGCCCAGGGGCTCATTCCTACCTGGAAGGGCACAGGTTCGCTGATATTAAGTCGCCAAGAGAGTACATACGGCTGGTTCAGGCTTGGCGTGAGCGCGGGGCGCGCCGCCAAGCACTGGATGCGCAAGCGTTGCTGGCCCTTGGCCCCGTTTCCGAGGCGGAGGCTATAGATCAGTCCAGCGAGATGGGCGAAACGATGATGATGGGCCTACGCCTTTCGGAGGGGGTATCGGCGAGGACCTTCGCCACTCGTTTTGGCGTAGACCTAGAGGATGCCTTTGGCCCCGTCATTGAGGAAATGGTGGAGTTTGGGTTGCTGGAGAGGTCTGGCGATGTGATCCGTTTGACTCAGGAAGGGCAGTTGCTTGGCAACGAAGTCTTCCAACGCTTCCTTGTCCATGACACGACCCAGTTTTCGCACCCCGTTTAACTACTGAGAGGAGAGCCCTGCTTTGTCTTGGATCCTGATTGGCCTAGCAAGCGCTGCCTTGGCGGGGGCCATCAATATTCTGGACAAAACAGTTATGTACCGCTATGCGCGGTCGCCATTGACGTTGCCGCTTCTTGTTGGGATCGCTCAAACTGCCGTTGGAGTGGCGATCATATTGGCACTGAGCACTCCCGATGAGGCAACCGGGAGCAGCGTCGGCTGGGCCATCGGGTCCGGGGCACTCTGGGGTTTGGGAGGCTTGATCATGCTGCGGGTGATGTACTCACAGGAGGCCACTCGTACGGTTCCCATCGTTCAGACCTTTCCTATCTTCGCCGCTATCATGGGTGTTGTGTTCCTGGACGAACAACTCAGCGCTATCCATTGGTTCGGCATCGTTGCCACGGTAGGCGGGGCGGTCTTGCTGGCGATGAGATACGACCAAGAGTATCGGCGGTTCTTCCTTCACAAGTCCTTCTTCATCCTCATGGTTGCGAGCATGATAGCGGCCACCGCTCACGTTACAAGCAAGGTGGCTGTGACGGAGATGCCCGTTCTTTACACGCACGGGCTGCGCAGCTTGGGCCTGGGGGGCATCTTCCTCATCGCAGCGCTTCGGCCCAGCACCGTTCGAGACGTGACTGCCTTGCTGCGGGACGGTAGGGCCGCATTTGCCTTCGTCGGTACGAACGAGTTTCTCCTGGCAACCACGAGTCTCGTGTTGGGCCTGTGGGCTCTTTCGCTGGGTTCGGTTGGCCCGGTCACCGCCCTCACGGCGACTAGGTCGGCGTTTCTCTTACTCTATAGCACTGTCCTTGCTCTCAAATTCAAGGGATTTCTAGGTGAGACGGTTACGGGCGGGGCTGTATTGCTGAAGTCTGTTTCGATAGCGCTGGTGATACTGGGTGTTGTCGCCATTGCGTTGGGCTGACTTCGTACCCTCATGACTAAAAAGGAAAGGCCCGCCATTTGGCGGGCCTTTCCTTTCCCCTTGGGAGGGACGTTTCTGTTCTAGCTGTTGGCCGTCTGCTCTGTCTGGATGGCGAAGGTAGCTGTGTTGCTCAGAGCCTGGCTAGGGTGGTTTCGCCGGCAAGACAAGGAGTTGATCGAAGAGAGGGTGGTCGCAAAAGCTTGCCCTCTCTTTTTGTTTTAGTAAGCCCTGTTGACAAGCCTGCAGGTGGGCAACATACAATGGCCCCCCACCAAAGTTCTCTTGCCGGTACGGTAGTAATCGTTTATGACCGCCTCTGCTCAACTCTACGAACTTCAGGTCATCGATCTGCATATTGATGCCTTCAATAAGCAGATCGCAGAAGTTGAGGCCCGCCTAAAGGACGACCACGAGTTGGTGGGAGCAACGAGCGAAGTTGCGAGGCTTCAGGAGGGCGTAAAAGGCATTCGTCCTCAATACCGTCAGGCTGAACTACTGGCGCAGGAGAGCTCGTCCAAAGTCGCTGAGGCTGAGAAGCGGTTGTATAGCGGAAACGTGCGCAATCCTCGCGAGCTTCAGAGCCTAGAAGACGACCTCAAGCAGTTGCGTAGAACTCAAGGCACCGCGGAAGACAAGCAGCTTGAACTGATGAGCCAGTTGGAAGAGGCCGAGCAAGTACTGTCCTCCGCTGAGAACTACCTTCAAAGGATCGAGACTGCGTGGAGCCGTCTGGTGGGAACCCTTGAGGAAGAGCGCGGTCGTCTGTTGGGTGAACTGGGCGCCGGCAAAGATCAACGTGAACCTGCGGCTTCCGCGATTGATGCGCGCCTCCTGTCTCAGTACGATCGCCTCAGGCTCTCCCGGGGTGGACAGGCGGTGGTGCTCCTCGAAAGAGGCGCCTGTCAGGGATGCAGGCTAGTGCTTCCGACCGGGGAGATTTCGAGGGTGCGCTCCTCGATTGAGCCCGTCCAGTGCAACAGCTGCGGACGCATTTTGTACGTGGAATAGGGCGCTATGCGCACCCTTGGTTATTTCTTCATTTCTTCTGATACTCCGTCGCTGGACGAGCAGCAGACTGCCTACGACCGGTTCTGCAGCACGGGCTCTCATCGTTCCTATGAGACTTTCATCGATGATGTAGCGACCACCGAAGACAGGCTGGGTTTTCAGAGTCTCCTTTCCTACGTCACCGACTCCGGTACGGCTTTTCTCGTCGTCGTCTCTGGTCCGGAATGCTTTGGAAATGACCTTCAAGACATTGTTACGCGGGTCCTATCAATAGATGACCTAGGCAGCGAGGTTCGCTCTGTTGATACGGAACAGCCCGACATCATCAAGGCCGCTGCGAAGAGGATTGAAGGCAACGATAAGTCCTCACCCAGGGCTGAACGAATCAGAGAGGCTCTTCGGGCGAAGGCAGTGCGAGGTGAGGGCCTTGGGAAGCCTCCCTACGGGTATCGGATAGGGGACGACGGACGTCTGGCGCCGTTGCCGGAAGAAGAAGGGGGCGTACGCGATATCTATCGCTGGTACGTGTCTGAAGGGCTGGGGATACGCGCTATTACCGGAAGGCTCAATGAAAGAGGTTCGAGGGGCCGTAGCGGGGCACCCTGGAACATGGTCACCATTCGGGACATCCTCCGCAACCGCGCCTACATAGGGACCTACATCCGCTTCGGCATTACCGTCGCAAGGAATCACCCGGCGCTGGTGGATGTGGAGACTTTTCATCAAGTTCAAGAGCGGATGGCGCAGCGGCGGCCCCGGCGGGGCGCAAAGAGGGTGGAGGAGCCGTTCCTTCTGGCAGGGCTGGCTCATTGCGGCGGCTGCGGCGAGGTGATGATCGGTGTCACGAGGCACCGATCGTGGAAACGGCGGGACGGCTCCCAAGAGAGCGCCGCTTATCGATACTACCAGTGCCAGTCGCGGGCTAACCGAAGCACCTGCTCTTATAACACACGCCGGTCTGCAGACCTGGAGGGGGCCGTTCGCGGTCAGGCGGTGAGGTTGGTGGATGAAACGGATGCAGCCTTCGGCCTCTTCTTTCGGCCTGACGTCACAGCGAACAAATCGCAACGGGAGGCCGAACATCGCTTCCAAGAACAGGTAGGCCAGTACGCACGGGGAATCGGTGGTATTGGTCGGGTGAGGCGGGCCTTGGAGGGACTGGGAGATCCGGGCGGGGTGCCGACCCCTGGAGAAGATGCCCCTCAAGGTCAAAGAATGGATAGGGCAGCCTTACTTGCGGCCTTGGGGGCTGGATGGGAAGCCATCGAGTTCGAAGAGCGTCAACGGCTGGTGAGGACTCTTATCGCTCGGATTGACCTTCCGGAAGATGGCGGGCCGGTTGTTTCCCTGCGTTCGCCGGAACCTGAAGACTAGTCTGTTCCGATCTGCCCCGCAGTTACGACGCGAAGGCTTCCGTCTGCCAGCGCCAACACCAGGCCGCCATTCTCATCGACCTCAATCGCTTGACCTTCAATCGGTTCGCCCGCGTCGGTGACTTTGACCCAGCGGCCCAGTGTATCCAACCGGGCGGACCATTCGTGAAGAGGGGACTGGCCGCTTTTCAAGGCGTCGTACCGAGTGTCCAAGCGCTCCAGCAGCCTCAAGAGCAGGTCCTCACGCGATACAACCATACCTGCTTCCCTGTTCACGCTGGTGGCTACGCCAGAGATCTCGGCGTAGTCGTCGGGATTCAAGGCAACATTGATGCCGATACCGAGGACGGCGTGGTCAAGTTGTTGCCCTCGCCAGGCAACTTCGATGATGAGGCCGGCCACCTTGCGTTTGTTGATGAGCACATCGTTGGGCCACTTAAGGGCAGGGGAAAGCGGAGCAGCATCTTGGATAGCTTCCGCCACAGCAAGGCAGGCCGCCATACCCAGGCGGCGAAGCTCCCATTCGGAAGGGCGGAACACTACTGAGAGGTAGAGGTTGCCTGGCGGAGAGCGCCAGGGACGTCCCATCCTCCCGTGGCCTCCTCGTTGCTCTTCAGCGACGATTACCAGGCCCTCTTCCGCCCCGGCCGCCGCTTCCCTCTGGCTGTCCTCCATGGTGGAGGATGTGACTTCAACGCTGACGATCTTTCGCCCTAGCGTCTTAGTGTTCAAGCGAGAGCGAACGCTGGCGGAATCCAGGATGGTCATGCCATAGCGAGAGAGTTGCGCAGCACGCGGCCTGGCAAGGCGCCGGTCGGCTGGTTGCGCTCAAGGACCACCTGGCCATTGACGATGGTGTACTCGATTCCCTTAGCAAGCTGCTTGCGGCGCTTCGCCCCGCCCGGCAGGTCGAAGGCTTCTTCCGGCTCCAGCGAGTCGATGGTGTCCGGGTCGAAGACAACTATGTCGGCGGCCAAGCCTGGCCGTAGCATGCCTCTGTCGGTGATGCCGTAGACGGTCGCCGAGTCCAGGGTCAGTTTGCGGACGGCCTTTTCCAGGGGCATGATGCCCAGCTCCCGTACATAGTGGCTGAGAAAGTACGTGGTGAAACTGTAGTCGGTTCGGAATGCCAGGTGCGCGCCGCCGTCGGAGAGGCCGATAATGGCATAGGGGCTGTTCAATATCTCGGTCATGGCAACTGTGTCGCTGTTGACCTCGCGGCGTTCGAACTCCGTTTCCAAGTCTTCTTCCAGGACTAGGTCGAGGAGGGCGTCGATGACGCCTTTGCCTTGGTCGCTGGCCATTTGCTCAATGGTCTTGCCCTTGAGGCTTGCGTTCTTCTCCAGCGCTGGCTTGTGGACGAAGGCGAGGTCCCAGCGCCTAGTGAATACACCCGCCTCCTCAAGGTTGGGGACGGTCTCCACTCCCTCGATGTGAAGTTGGCGCCGCACCTCTGAGTCACGGAAGGCCGCCTTCCTCTCTTCCAGCGGGAGCAGCATCACGCGCTTCCATGTGGGCATGGAGTCGAAATGCTGGGCTGTCTTCATGGTGAAGCGTTGGTCTCCGGGCCGAGGGTTCACCAGTGGGTAGGCCCGAATGCCTTCCCTGATCTTGGCTCCAGCGTGGTCCAGTTGTTGCTTCCAGTGTCCTGGGGCAATGGCCCGCTCCACGATGGCGATGTAGACGACCGGCCGTCCGATCTCCTCACTGAGGCGGCTGCACAGCTGCTCGCTGAGTTCGCGGTTGTGGGAGTCGCCGTACTGGATGGATCCGGTGCCAAGTTCCCCAAGCACCGATGCCAAGGAGAAAAGCTCCTCGGTTGAAGCGACGCTTGCCGGCAATTGCTTGCCCTGCATGTCAAAGTGGCGGGTGTTGTACTCGGAGGAGAGGCCAAGGGCGCCGGCTTCAAGGCCGGAACGCACGATAGCCTTCATTGCGTTGATTTCATCCACGCTCGCCTGCCGCTCTTGGGCAGCTTCGCCCATGACGTAACGTCGAATGGCGGAGTGGCCCATCAGGCATCCCAGGTTGATGCCCAGGTTCTCGCCCAATGCGTCCATGTACTCTGGGTAGGTTTCCCAGTTCCAGGGGACACCTGCCTCTAGGACTTCCAAGGGAATTGATTCAACTCTGGCCAGCATTTGCGAGAGGAAGGCGCGATCGCCTTCGTGTGCCGGGGCGAGAGCCAAAGAGCAGTTGCCTATGACTGCTGAGGTGGAACCGTGATAGCTGGAGAAGCTGCACATTGGGTCCCAAAAAGCCTGGGCGTCGTAATGACAGTGGTTATCGATGAAGCCAGGGGCAACCACAAGGCCGCCAACGTCGATGGTTCGGTCGGCGGCGCCTGTAAGCTTCCCGGCCTCAACGATCTTGCCGTTCTTCACCCCGAGGTCTCCGTGGAACGACGGCATGCCCGATCCATCGATAATTCGGCCGCCTTTGATGAGTAAGTCGTAGGCCATTAACGCCTCCAGTATTTCCTAATGGGTGCCGCTCTCGGTGAGGCGACGAGCTTATTTTCCGCATCATGTTAGCACGGCGGAATCGAAAGAGCATCGACGTTAGAACGTTCACGGCGGAAGCGTTGTTGCTCTGGTAAACTGATGCCGCATTCGACCTTTAGGGGGCATCATGAAGTTTGGTGTCGTATATCCGCAGACGGAGTTGGGATCGGACCCGGCTGTTGTCAGGGACTTCGCTCAGGCCGCCGAGGATTTGGGCTATACCCATTTCTTGGTGTACGACCACGTCATGGGCGCCGACCCTCTGGGCTATCCCGGCTGGGACGGCCCATACACATACAAAGACCTCTTCCACGAGCCAATGGTGCTGTTTGGGTACCTGGCAGGCCTGACGAAGACTATTGAATTGGTTACAGGCGTTCTTGTGTTGGGACAGCGGCAGACGGTGCTGGTCGCCAAGCAGGCGGCGGAAGTGGATGTCCTGTCCGGCGGAAGGCTGAGGCTGGGCGTTGGGACAGGCTGGAATGCGGTGGAGTACGAGGGGCTTGGCCAGGACTTCCATAACCGAGGCGCTCGCAGCGAGGAACAGATTGCTGTGATGAGGGCGCTATGGTCCCAAGAGGTAGTCAACTTCGAGGGCCGGTGGCACCGGGTTCGCTATGCAGGCATTAATCCCCGCCCAGCCAGCGGTTCCATTCCCATCTGGCTGGGCGGCGAAGCTCCCCCGGTCATCCAACGCGCCGCCCGTATAGCCGACGGATGGATGCCCCGGGCTCGTCTCGGATCTGGAGCCAAGGAGCTGATAGAGCAGTTGCACACGTATGCGAGAGAGGCTGGTCGCGATCCTTCATCCATTGGCATTGACGCTAGGGTGCCGCTCCACGGGACGGACCCAGAGGGCTGGGCGTCGGAGATCAAGGGCTGGGAGGAGATCGGCGCCACTCACATCACCGCCAACACGCTACGCGCCGAGTTCACCAATCTGAGCCAGCACATAGACGCATTGAGCCGTTTCAAGGAAGTAGCAGGGTTTTAGTTCGCCCGGGCATGAGCCCAAGGAGGCGACAATGACGACCAATGTGCCTGTTATCGACGCTGATACCCACATCGATGAGACCGAGGCGACGTGGGAGTACATGGTTGGCGAGGAAGCCTCTCTCAGGCCCTATTATGCTCAGTCAGAGAATCGGGATCCGGCCACCAGCACCGGCGGCCACTACTGGATGGTCGATGGGAAGCGGCAACGCCGCCGGGTGCGTAGCGATGAAGCTACCCGCACCACTCGCGATTCTCGCGAGTTGCTGGATGTGGATGTCAGGCTCCGGCACATGGACGAGCTTGGTGTGGATGTCCATGTCATATATCCCACGCTTTTCATCACCGAATTCACCGATAAACCGGAAGTTGAGTTTGCACTCAGGCGAAGTTACAACCAGTGGCTAGGGGATAGGACAGGGCAATCGAGGGAAGCTCGAGAGAGGCTGCGGTGGGTGATGCTGCCTCCGGTCCAAAGCATGGACAAGGTCATTGATGAGATGCGGCGGGCCAAGGAAAACGGCGCCTGCGGCATATTGAAGAAGGGCGATAGGGAAGCGGGATACTGGCCTGCTGAAGAATACTTCTTCCCGATGTATGAAGAGGCTGAGCGATTGGACATGGCCGTTTGTTTTCACACGGGCGGCGGCGTCCCTGACTTCACTCCTGCCAGACGCTTCCCCCATGTTAATTTCATGCAGACCAAGGCCCCAATACAAAATGCGTTTCTGAGCCTCATCGCCTTTAGTGTACCCGCCCTGTTCCCGAAGCTCCGATTTGCCTTCGTAGAGAATGGCGCATCGTGGGTGCCGCATATTGTGTACACATTGAAGCGGAACAAAGAACGTCTAACGGCTGCGGGTGGTGGCATTCAGGGGCCGGACTATGCTCTGGGCGCGAACCTCTTGCAGGAGAACAACTTCTACGTCACCTGCCAAGTGGATGAGGACTTGCCATACATTCTCCGCTACGCCGGAGAAGACAACCTCATGGTTGGCTCGGATTATTCCCATTCGGATCCTTCCCAGGAGGGGCGCTTCCCGGACATTATCCAGGGTTGGGCGGACCGCGGCGAGATAGGCGGCACGGCGGCGCGCAAGATCCTGTACGACAACCCAAAAGCGTGCTACGGCATGTAGCTTGACGCATGCCCCCGACGACGTTGTATTTCGTCGTTGCGAGCGGAGCGAAGCAATCTGGTGGGGCAGGGGAGCGCTGGGGAAGGCCACCAGTCGCTACTAGGTTGCAACATCCCCGAATACTGAGATTCGCAGCGACGAGGAAGAGAGGGATTCACCCTAATGAGTGCTTACCGCAAGTGTCGAGGAGCGATGCCATGACGGAAATAGATGTCATAACCCAGCAGGTGATCCGGGCCCGGATGGACGGGATCGTTCGGGAACTACAAGCGTCCGTGGTGCGAACCGGGTTTTCCACCATCATCCGTGAGTCCCACGACTTCAGCGCGGCAATTATGGACCGGTGGGGCAGGACCATCGGCCAATACTCTCCGTTTCCTGCCCACTTGGGCATCTACCCTGACTGCGTTGAGGGGTTGCTCAAGTACTACGACTACGCCGATATGGAAGAAGGTGACTGCTTTCTCATCAGCCATCCCTATCTGAGCGGCTGCCCCCATCCCAACGACATGGTGGTGCTGACGCCCCTGATCTACGACGGCGATGTCGTGGCGTTTTGCAGCAGCATGGGTCACAAGAGCGATATAGGTGGGCAGACGCCGGGTAGTCGCAACGTGAGTGTGCGGGATATCTATGGCGAAGGCTTGAATATCATCCCCGTGAGGTACCACCGGCAACGCAAGCGCGTTAAAGAGACGGTTCAGTTTCTCCGCTCCAACAGCCGCACCCCCGAACTGGTGCTGGGAGACCTCGAGGCGCAGGCCGGAGCCCTATGGAGCGTGGGCGTGCGGAGGACGAAGAACCTTCTCGACACCTATGGCAAGGACATCGTGTTGGAAGCCTTCGAGATGATGGGTCGAAGTACGGCGCAGCGAGTGAGGGGTGCCGTCACTTCGTGGAAGGACGGCGCGTTCGAGGCAGAGACCTTCGTCGACGACCTGGCCGAACCCGGTGAGGTCATCCGCTTGCACGTTGCTGCCATCAAAGAGGGGGACCGGCTGGTCATGGACTTCTCCGGGTGTGGAGACCAGAGCGCAGGCCCCATTAACGTACGCCCGTCCTTTGTGCGCGGCCTGGTGCACTACGCAGTCGTGTCGATGATTGACCCAGACATCCCGCACGACTTTGGCCTGCCAGAGGCAATCGAATGCCGCTTTCGCGAGGGGTCGATCCTTGACCCCTCATTTCCCAGCCCAACAGGATTCTATTCGTCGACGGTTTCGATTCTTGAAGGCGCTGTGTTCGACGCCCTAGCCCAGCTTTCCGGACGGCCCATGAGGGGTCACAACGGCTCACAAGGGCTCGTGGTCATGGGAAACGTTGGTGGACAGGCGCGGCGCTATGTTCAGTTTGAGGGCGTCATGGGAGGAGGCGGAGCGCACTGGGGCGGCGACGGTTTCACGGGCACAGGGCATGCTTGGTCCGGGGGGTTCCGTTATACCAGCGCCGAGATCATTGAATCCGAGTTCGATGTTGAGATGGAGCAGTTCAGGCTGGTGCCTGATTCGGGTGGGGCAGGGCAGTGGCGGGGTGGCCTTTCTTTGCGCAGAGACTACAGAGTCCTGACCGACACCAGCTTTGCTGGCGGCAGTGGCCGGGTGCGGTCCATCGCAAAAGGGGCGGCAGGCGGAGCCAATGGAAGACAGGGGCGGGTGGTGCTGAATCCCGGCACCGACAATGAACACGAGCACAAAGGCCTGGTATCCAACTTGATCCTCAAGCCTGGTGAGGTCGTGCGGGTAGAGATTGGCAGCGGCGGTGGCGTCGGCGACCCACGGGAGCGGGACAGGGATCGGCTCATACGCGATCTGCGGAACGGCTACGTCAGCCCGGAGTCGGCGGTTCGAGTGTATGGCATGACTGACCTAGAGGTTGAAGAGGCGTTGGTTTCTGATGGGGGGACGCCGGACTAAGAGGGAATTCGATCCATTTCCTCCCCCGTACTTGGGGGAGGAAATGGTGGGAGTAAGTACCCCTCCGCAGAGGGCGGCGTGGGAACCCCCATCCAAACCTTCCCCCGAGTACAAGGGAAGGCCTCATCTCCTCCCCCGCACGGAGAGGAGGAGGTCCCAACAGCGCGGAGTACCCTTCCTAAACCGTAAGTTGTCCAGCCAAGGCGGCAATCTCGGTGTCGCTGTAGCCGAGGGATTTAAAGACCTCTTCGTTGTGCTCACCCAGCAGCGGTGGGTCTCCGAAGGTGGGCGGCGTCTCCGATAGCTGCACGGTGCTGCCCGTGATGCTGACTGTGTCTCCGCCGGGGCGATTGATCTTGATGGGCAGGCCCCAGTTCTTCACCTGCGGGTCCTCCAGCACTTCGGGGATCGTGTTCAGCGGCCCTGAAGGCACACCGCACTCCCGCAGACGCTGTACCCAATGGTCGCGCGTGTCCGTGGCGAAGACCTCTTGGCAGATGTCGTGGAGGAGGTCGTAGTTTTGTGCGCGTGGCTCCCGGTCAAGGAAGCGAGGGTCGTCAGCAAGTTCCGGCTTGCCGATGGCTTCCATCAGCCCCGTGAAGAACTTCAGGGGAGACGAAAGATGGATCGAGAAGGGAAGACCGTCGTTGCCCAGGAAACAGTGGGCCTGGCGCGTTCGACCTCCACGGCCATCGACCTCCGGCAGCTTGCCCGTCGCCGAATATCCAGCCACGGTGTCTCCCATGAAGGCCACCATCGACTGCAGCAAAGACGTGTCCACCCGCTGGCCTTGACCTGTCGTGGCCCGGCGGTAGAGGGCGGAGAGGATGCCGTAATTGGCGAAGACGCCGGTCAAATGGTCGCCAAAGGATATCTCCGCAGGCTTGGGGTTTGTGACGTCGGTGAGTACGCTCTGCAGACCGCCCATGGACATGCCGATGACATCATAGCCAGGAAGGTCTCGGTAAGGGCCATCTTCGCCGAAGCCGGAGATGGAGCAGTACACGATGCTGGGGTTTCTGGCGCTCACCGCCTCGTAGCCAATGCCCAGGTGGTCAACGTATCCTGGCCGGTGGTTCTGAATGACCACGGCTGCGTCGTCGGCCAGGCGGAGGAAGGCATCCCTTCCTTCTGGCGTCTTGAGGTTTAGGGCGACGCTTTTCTTGCTTCTATTGATGGAGCAGAAGATTGGAGTAAGGGCCTTTCCGGTCCCGCGGAACGGGTCCCCATGCGGCGGGGCCTCGACCTTGATGACCTCCGCTCCCATGTCAGCCAGGAGCATCCCGGCAAAGGGACCTGTGATGTAGCTGGAAAACTCAATTACTTTGACACCCTCTAACGCGCCGGCCATGTGCCCTCCTGTTGTTTTGTTGACTGCTGCCGGGCTTGCTTCTAGGAGCCGCGGCTGAACATGAATGCGTGTCCAGGGACGGATTCAAACCCACAGGCGACGATGCAGTTTTCCAAGTCTGGCACCTGCCGCTCTCCGGCCCGTCCCATGACCTGCATAGCGCCTTCCCTGATGTGTCCCATGCCATGTAAGCGGCCTTCGCCCTGACTTCCACCGAAGGTGGTCACGGGCAGAGTACCTCCCAAGGAGATGCCGCCGTCCCTTGTGAACTTGTAGGCCTCGCCCTTGCCGCAGAGGCCCAGCTTTTCCAGCCAGAACCAAATCATGTGAATATAGCCGTCGTAGAGCTGAGCCGCCTGAACCTCGTCCCGGCCGATTCCAGACGCCTCGAAGACGGCCTCCCCAGGTTCGTAGGTGCTGGCGAAGCCTGAAATATAAGCTGGTGGGTTGGGCAGGTCCTTTGCCCTTTCTGCGGTTGTCAGCACCACGGCGCCTGCTCCTGTCAGCGGCATATCGCAATCGAAGAGGCAGAGGGGTTCATAGATCCATCGGGAGGCAAGGTAGTCCTCAAGGGTGATGTCCTTGCCTCTCCAGTAGGCGTAAGGGTTGAGTTGGGCATGGTCGCGCAGTGCCTTGACCACGTTGAACAGGTCTTCCTTGGTCGCTCCACTGTCGTGCATGTAGCGTTGCAGCCACTGAGCGTGGCGGCCCATAGGCACGAGTCCGTATGGGTCCGTGAACTGGCCAGGCCCACCCGCTTCGGGCGAGCGGCTCTGGTTGTAGCGCACGCCCACGGGGTTGTACATCGCACGGACAACCAGGGCGTAATCGCAGGCGCCGACGGCAAGGGCTTGCATCGCCTGGACAAGCGAGATGGAGGTCAGGCCGTTGATGTCCAGGGCCCAACGTATGTTGGGAAGACCAAGGGAGCTGATGATGTACCGATCGGATATTTCGTCCACGCCGTCTAGGTGCATAGCGCCGCCACCGAATGCAACCGGCGTCCCAGCGTAGCCATCGATGTCTTTGGGCTTGAGGCCCGCGTCTGTAATGGCCTGCATGGCAGCCTCGATGGCGAACGATCCCAGGCTGCGGTCCGTCTTGCGCACCATGTCGGAGTATCCGACGCCGACGATGGCCGTCTTGTTCCTCATGGACTTATCCATGTCTAGCTCCTAGTTCTCATTGTTGTGGGCGCTGATTGTGAGAGGGTGAGTCGCTAACTGCTGCGGGGGCGGAACTGTGGTACTGATATTTCCTCACTCCGGTCCTCGAAGGTCACTTCTACGGGCATCCCTATATAGACGTCAGGGACGGGGCATTCCAGGATATTGCTTTGTAGACGCAGGCCGGCTTGTTCTTCAAGCTCAACCTGAGCGACCACATATGGCGGGTCAAACCCAGCGACCATTTTGTCATGCATGATGGTGAAGGTATAAACGGCGCCGCGGCCGCTGAGTTCCGTCCACTCCAGTTTGTCGGAGTGGCACTTAGGACAGATTGGACGCGGGGGGAAGACGAAGGTGCCGTCCTGAGAGCACTTGGGCAGCTTGAGCTTGTGTTCCCGCGCGGCCTCCCAGTAAGGGGTGGTTTCAAGGTCAGCGTGGGGGATTACCTTTGTGGAATCAGCCATAGGTCCTCCGTTTTCGAGGGGCTTCGAGGTAGTCAGCACTCAGCGGAGCGAGAGCGGTATTCGTGCCCCGGCTGCTAATGGTCGAGCCTAGCCTTTTGCCCATGAGGTGTCAATTGCCTGCTTGGGCGGGCTTTCAAAGCACCTTGATGGAACGTGGGGCGCAAATGCTCGGGGGTCTTGGGTGGTTCTTGCCGTGGTGTAAGCTAGCGCCGTGCCTGCACTTTCGTTGGTTATTGTCTTGCTCTCCGCTGTCTTGCACCCGTCATGGAACCTACTTTTGAAGGGTGCCGTCAACCAGGAGATATTCACCTGGTGGATGCGCGTCGCCGCCAGCGTAATAGCACTGCCTGCTGCCGCATACCTGCTTTGGAACAGTGAGTCCTTTCTTTCGGTGGCGTGGCTATTGATGGCTCGTATTGCGGTGGATGCAGCGTACTTCCTCTTCTTGGGACGGAGCTATGCCCGGACCGACCTGTCGTTGGCCTATCCGATCGTGCGAGGGACTGGCCCGGCGTTGGTGCCAATCGTGGGGATCGTTGTTTTCGGGGAGGTGGTAACTGCGCAAGCGGCACTGGGGATAGCCGCCATTGTGGGCGGGATTTTCGTCACCTACTGGTGGGGCCAGTTCCGTCGAATTCTCAGCGACCCCCTCCAATTCCTCAAACAGCCTGGGACTCGGTTCGCTCTGCTCACCGGCCTAGCTGTCACGGTCGCTCTTTCTTTGGACAAAGAGATCGTCGATCACGTCAGCCCGTTCTTGTATCTGTACATCTTGACTATTGGCGGAGCGGCGGCATACACACCCTATGTCGTTAGGCTATTCGGGCGTCCGGCAATAGGGGTGGAGTGGCGTACGAGTGGTGCAAAGGCGGCCTTGGCGGGCCTGATGTACTTTGGGGCCTACGGAGCGATACTAACTGCCCTTCAGGTCACTCGTATCAGCTACCTGGTGCCAGCGAGAGAGGTGGGCATTGTCGTGGGTGTGCTGTTGGGAGTGATTGTGCTGAAGGAGCGGTTTGGGCGGGGCAGGATCGTGGGGTCGCTGCTAATTGTGGCGGGGTTGGTGCTGATTGCCTCGGCGGGATAGGGGCGGCAACCGTGTACAGCGGTGCGCCGAAGGCTGGCCTTTGGCGCACCGCTGTCAGCCCCTAGGCCCCTGTGTGCATGCGGCGTATTCGGCGCATCTGCTCAATTCGTTCCTCTGCCAGCCGATCTGCTGCCTCCGCCGTCGTGATGTCCCTATCCTTGGCTGTAGCAATGACGCTCCGCATGGTGTTGTAGATCGCCAGGGTCTTCTCGCGGGCGGCGGCCTCCTCATAGGGTCGACCGATTTCGAATGAAATGTTGATCACGCCACCGGCGTTCACTACATAGTCGGGAGCATAGAGGATGCCCCGCTCTTTCAGGGCCTTGGCGGCGTTGATGTCGAGCAGTTGGTTGTTGGCGCTCCCGCAAACGATGCGCGATTGCAGCCTTGGCACAGTCTCTCCGTTGAGAACCCCGCCCAGAGCGCAAGGGGCGAAAACGTCACATTGGATGTCGTAGATTGCTTCTGGGTCGTTCAGTACCTCTAGGCCATCTGCGGCGGCCCTAGCCCTGGCCTCAGGAAATAGGTCGGTGGCAATGATCCGGGCCCCGTCCTTCTTGAGGTGGGGAACCAGGTGGCTAGCGACCTTGCCGTATCCCTGGACCGCAACAATTACACCTCGCAGACTATCAACGCCAAGGACCTCCTTGGCGCATGCCCGCATGCCCTGATAAACGCCTAGGCCGGTCATGATCGAAGGGTCACCGCTACCGCCGTGGGAAACGGGAATGCCTGTAACATGCTTCGTCTCCTGGGCCACATGGAGGAGGTCCGCCACGGTCATCCCGACATCCTCGGTTGCTATGCAGCGCCCGCCGAGCGTGTCCAGGAAACGGCCGAAGGCCCGAAACAACGCCTCGGTCTTGTCGGTGCGGGGATCGGCGACAATGAGCGCCTTGCCCCCGCCCAGGTAGAGCCCAGCGGCAGATGACTTGTAGGTCATGGCCCGCGCCAAACGCAGGACGTCCTCTATGGCTTGCTGCTCGGTCTCGTGGGGCCAGATTCGAATGCCCCCGAGGGCAGGGCCCAAGGTTGTGTCATGGATGGCGACATAGGCTTTGAGGCCGACGTTCTTATCCACGAACACGCTAAGTTGTTCGTGTCCGAAGGTTTCCATATGTTCAGTGATGTTCATTTTGGTTGTTTGGATGTTCGCAAGGATTGTTAGATAGAGTCCGAGGCCGCTTCGCTTCCTACAGCGTGTTCTCGGAAGGCTGAAGTTGTTCCAGAAGATGGCTTAGGGCCGGTAAGTATTGGGCCAGCCTGGAGTGCATTTGGTCGGCAAGTGCTTCATTGTACGTGTGAACACTGAGATTCCGGTCGCTAATCATCTGAAGCCACACCTCTTCATTAGTGATGAGGCCGTAGGAGAAGGCTTCTCGGAAGCAGTCTCTTGGTGAGCGGCAGTCCAGTCCGCGATCCCGGAGGAAGCTCTGGATGACTTTCCAGGACAGCTCAAAGCAGAGTTCGAATCTCTTGATTCCCGAGTCTCTCACGACCGGGCTTTGTGGCAGACACAACGCCTCCTCTAGACGCTCGACTGCAGCGCGAAAGGAGATCAGCCGCGGGTCATCAGCCATGGATTAACTCACCTTGATTTCTGACTCGCTCCCGGAAATCCGGGCCGACTAGTTGTAGATCCAGGATATCCACCTTGCGAAGCGTAGGCAGCTCGGCCACTCCTTCGACAATCCCCTGGAATGCAGTAGGCTTTACAGGGTGGCCGAGGTCAAGGCCAATATCGAGGTCAGATGTTGAGAGGGCCGTACCCTCTGCCCACGAGCCGAAAAGGTAGATTTGAAGATGCTGTTCCGGAGAGTGGTTGCGTATGACCCGGACAACATCTTCTATCAAGTACCGGACTTCCTCCCTACTGGCAAGGACCACTTGTCTGCTGCTCATCACATCCTGTTGCGATGGGAACTCTGAAGACCCGTCCGTGGCCATGTCTTAGGTCTCGGCCCCTTTGCTTGTCTCGACCTAGTTCGGGGTTCCCTCTGGATATTCTACCTTCGCAGTCCTAAATTTGCCTGTCCAAGGCCCGATGCGGCACATCGTATCCAGATATAGTGGGGGATGCTAAGATGCCTGCGCGCATCGACAGAAGGCTTTTGGCCCACAGCACCATAGTAGAATTCGAAGAGGCTTAGGAGGGATAGTTCATGAACCCAAAGCGAATTGGCGTCGCCTCCATGTACGGTGACGCTCCAACGATCTTGAACCGGATTGAGGAATTGGAAGAGAAGAAAATCCCGGTGTCCTGGCTCTCGACAGGAGGGGTCCGTCTGGACGGGCTCACGTTGTTTGCCGCCGCCGCCGCTCGGACCTCCAACATCATGATGGGAACCTGCATCACGCCCACTTTCCCGCGGCATCCAATGGCTACCGTCCAGCAAATTCAGGTCATTGCCAGCTTAGCGCCGGGACGGTTCCGGATCGGACTGGGTCCCAGTGGCAAAGAGGGCGTTGAGAACATGCTGGGGCTTAAGTTCTCTTCCCCCTTTGGCCACCTTCAAGAATATGTTCGTATCGTGAAAGGGCTTCTTCACGACCGCACGATCGACTACGAGGGCGAACATTATCAGGTACATGCCAGGCTCAACGAGAAGGTTCACGACGACATCGCTGATGCCATGAGCGAGGTTGGGGTGATGATCTCAGCGTTACGGCCGAAGTCCTACGAATTCGCCGGAGCGGAAGCAGATGGCGCCATTAGCTGGGTCAGCCCATATGAGTACCTGCGAGACGTTGCCTTGCCTGCAATGAAGGCCGGAGCTCAACGGGCCGGCCGGGATACGCCGCCCCTCATAGCTCACGCCCCTGTAGTAGTTCATGAGGATAGGGCTGAAGTGAAGGCGGCGGTACGCAGCTACCTGAAGCCGTATCCCACCAGGCCTAACTATCAGGCCATGTTCGTTGAGGCAGGGTATCCCGAGGCAGCAGAGACGGGAACCTGGAGCGACCGGATGATCGATTCCCAGGTCATCTCCGGGACGGAAACGCAGGTGGCCGACCGGATTCAGGAACTGTTCGACTGGGGCATCGACGAGCTTATTTGCGATATACAGCCAGCCGGGGAAGACCCAAAGGTTAGCTGGAATCGCACCATCGATCTCCTTGCCGACGTGGCAGCAAGGCAAGCCTAGGAGCGGCCGATTGGCTTGCTCCAAACCTTTGGTTAAATAAGGGCGGCTTCAAAGCCGCCCTTACTTTATTGTCGAGCATCCATGAGTTTAGACACAGCTAAGAACGCTTTGTTTGCGAAGTTGGCCGGCGTGATTCGCGACCCTCGGGTCATCGAGGCGATGCGGGCGGTGCCGCGAGAATTCTTCGTTCCATCGGAAGACCATCATTTGGCCTACGAAGACGAGGCGATGAGCATTGGTCAAGGGCAGACCATCTCGCAGCCGTACATCGTTGCGCTGATGACCAGCGCCCTTGAGTTGAGGCAAACGGACAAGGTTCTGGAGGTGGGGACAGGCAGCGGCTACCAGGCTGCAATCCTGGCGCGCTTGGCGGGAACCATCATCACCGTGGAGCGCCTTCCTTTGTTGGCCCAAGAGGCCCGCCGAAGACTCGGCGACCTGGGGTTGACCAACGCCGATGTTAGGGAGGCGGGCGAGGTCTTGGGCTTCCCGGAAAAAGCCCCCTACGATGCCATCATCGTTACGGCTGGAGCGCCACCCAAGATTCCCCAGAGCCTGTTGGGCCAATTGGGCTTTGGCGGAAGGATGGTGATCCCCGTAGGAGGCCGTTATGAGCAAGACCTTCTTAAGGTGCAACGGACTTTGGAGGGCTACTCAACGCGCAGCCTTGGGCCGTGCCGGTTCGTCCCGCTTATTGGGGACGAGGGCTGGGAAGACGAGGTGGGCGGTGCACTTGATGATCTGCTGTGAAGCGGCGTCGGGGTAGGCTGCCGCTGAGATGCTTCGTCGGCGGGACGGGGCTGTTGGCTGAGGGGTTCAACCGAGTCCTCAGCATGACAAATTAACCTCGCCCCACCGGATTGCTTCGCTCGGGTACTCGCTCGCAACGACGAGGGGAACAGACTTCCTGTTTGGCGTTGGGGGTCAGGATGCGGGAGGCGTCTCCGGAAGGAGAGCGCTGGGGTTGGCCTCAGGCCAGAGGTGGCACGCAGCACTGTGGGCCGGTCGAACCTCCAGGAGGGACGGTACGTCGATCCGGCAACGCTCGAAGGCGTGAGGACAGCGAGGGTGAAAGTGGCAGCCTGGCGGCGGGGCAGCCGGGCTCGGCGGCTCGCCCTTTGCTGTTGCCCTGCGCCGGAAGCGGTTGGCGGGATCGGGTTCTGGTACCGCCTTCAGCAGCGCCTGCGTATAGGGATGCAGGGGGTTGTTCACGACCTCATGGGTGGGACCCGTCTCGACTATCCGGCCCAGGTACATGACGGCGATGCGTTGGGAGAAGTGGTAGGCGGTGGCAATGTCATGGGTTATGTACAGAAACGCCGTACCGTGGCGCTCCTGCAGGCCACGGAGCAAGTAGAGAATCTCCGCCCGGTTGGAAGCGTCGACCATGGATACGGGCTCGTCGGCTATGACCAGTTCTGGTTGTAGTACAAGAGCCCTGGCAATGGCGACCCGCTGACGTTGGCCGCCAGAAAGGCGGTGCGGGAATCTGCTGATAAAGTCTTCGGCCGGGAGGAGTCTGACTTCCTCCAGTGCCTGACGAACGGCTGCCTTCCGTTCGGTTGAAGTTCCTTCCTTGTGGATGATGAGGGGCTCCTCCACGATCTGCCCAACGGTCATGTTCGGGTCCAGGCTTGAGAACGGGTCTTGGAAGATTCCCTGCACCCGGTGGTAAAAAGCTCTCGTGTTTCGGGAGCCCGCCCTGCCGATGTCCTCCCCGTCAAAGCGAGCTGTCCCACCGGTCGGCGCCAATAGACGCAGGCATACCCGACCTAGGGTTGTTTTCCCGCTGCCTGACTCCCCAACAATAGCCACGGTCTCGCCCTTGTTGAGATGGAGCGAGACGTTGTCGAGCGCTCGTACGGGTACTGAAGTAAAGAGGCCCTTCCGAGCCCGGAACTCCATGGAGACACCTTCGATTTCCAGCAAGGGGCTCACGATTTCTCCTCTAGCAGCCAGCAAGCACCAAGGCTGCCCGTGGGGCTTGCAATGAGGTTAGGCAATTCGGTGGAACAGCGGTCGAATGCCTTGGGGCAGCGGGGATGAAAGCGGCAGCCCGAGGGCAGAGACGCCAGATTGGGTGGGACGCCGGGAATCGATACCGGTTGCTCTTCCTGTTGGATCCGGGCAACGCTGGCCAACAAGAGCTGGGCGTAGGGATGCTGGGGCGTGTTGAGGACGGCCTCTGCGGGGCCCATCTCTGCCATCTTGCCAGCGTACATAACGCCAATCGTGTCGCAAATGTCGCTGGCAAGGGCGATGTCGTGAGTGATGAAAATGATGCCTAGGTTCAGTTGCTCCTTGAGGTCCTTCAACTGATCCATGATCTGGGCCTGGGTTGTCACATCCAGCGCCGAAGTGGGCTCGTCCAAGATGAGCACTTTCGGCTGCAGTACTAGAGCCATCGCGATGACCGCTCGTTGTTTCATGCCACCACTAAGCTCGTGGGGATAGCGGTCTAGAATTTCGGGCGGCAGGTAGACAAGACTGAGCGCCCGGCGCGCCTCTTGGATCGCCTCTTGTTTAGAGGCCCCTCTATGCACGCGCAACGGCTCCATGATCTGCGTGCCGACGCGCAGGACAGGGTTGAGCGACTCTGAGGCCCCCTGGAACACCATTGCGATCTGTTGCCAACGCACCTGACGTCGAAAGGCGTCATCGCTCAGGGCGAAGAGATTGTTGCCGCTCAGTTTCATCTGACCTGACACCAGGCGGCCATTGCGGGGCCATAGGCGCAGGAGGGTTAGGGCAACGCTGCTCTTTCCGGCTCCAGACTCACCAACCAGCCCCAGCGCCTCGCCCTCTTGAATCGAGAATGAAATGCCGTCAACGGCCGGAAGCTCTCCTGCCTCAGTGGCGTAGGACAGGCGGAGGTCGGTGACGTCTAGTAGAGGGGTGGATGTCATTGTGCCGGCCTTATCGGGCGCGCCTGAGGCGCGGGTTGATCACGGGCTCTAGGCCCAGAGTCAAAAGCACGAAGGTCATGGCCGTGATCACTATGAGGATTCCTGGCGGCAGTATCCACCACCAATACCCCAGGTACACGGCACTGGTCCTGAAGCCGCTTTCCAATATCTGACCCCAGGTTGGAATCGACGGATCGCCAAGCCCCAGGAAGCTCAGGCCTGCCTCGGCCAGTATGGCGGCTGGAGTGAAGAAGATCATCTGGGCGAAGACGAACGGGGCAATCTGAAAGAGGATATGGCGGAACATGATGCGGAGTCGGGATGCCCCCAGCGCACGGGTTGCTTCTACGAGTTGGCCGGACCGGATTTGCAGCACCATCGAGCGTACCACGATGGCCAGCCCAGGCCAGCCGAACAGAATCATGATGACAACCACCAGCCACAATCGCTGGCCAAGGACGAAGATCAGGAAGATGAGGACGGGTAGCAGCGGGATGTTGCTCCAAATGTCGGAGAAACGCTGGATGCCTAGGTCGGTCTTGCCTCCCAGAAAGCCGCTTACGATACCCATGAATGTGCCGATGGTCGTGACAAGGAGCGAGGTGACCAGCCCAATCGTCAGGGCCACGGGAAAACCGAACAAGAGACCAAGGGCGAGGTCGCGGCCTGTGGCGTCGGTGCCCATGAAGCCAAAGGTCGTGCCTGCCAGCACCAACTTGACGCCCCCGATAGTGTCGCCGGGAGATGCTGCCAAGACCTGAACTTCGAAGCGGTACCTCCCGGCAAGGGGAGTGAAACCATCCAGGTTGGCGCTCGTTGGCGTGCCGAAGACAACTTGCTCTGCCTTGCCGGCCAACTCCTTTGCCGTCGATTGCACGTCGAATTCTCTGCCCAGGAACCTGGCGGCAGACTCCAGTGTTTCCCGAGAGCCGGACAGGTTGATTCGCAGGGGCTCGTCGAAGTGGCGGGCGTAAGGAGGCTGTTCCCCAGGCCTTGGGCCGCGCACGACATCCCGGTACAGCTGGATGGAGCGCCCGTCCGGACGCAACACTTCCACGGATATTTGAGGGGGCTGTGAGGCGAAACGGACATCCGACAGAGCAAAGGACATGAAGGTGGGTAGGGCGCCGCCATCGTAATCGAGATCAAAGGCGTAGGTCCGCTGCTGCGATGGTCCTACTTGAGTAATTTCTCTGGGAATCGATGAATCGAATATCCGATGGGAGGCTGCGTCGTTACCAGGCCAAAGCGTTGTCCAGCCCGGTGCCGCCGCCTTGGGATTGTCGGCCCATTCAGCGGGGTTGTTCCAGCGCTGGGAGCCGAAGTTCAGAGGCAGCACGATAACGACGGCAAGCGAAACGAATACAAGCACAGCCAAAAACAGGACCCCGGTCCTTCCAGACCAGCTCCCCAGGAGCACTCGCAGGATTTCTCGGCCACTCATGAGATGTGCTATCGCTCCGAGTACCGGATTCGGGGGTCGAGCACGATATACAGGACTTCCAGGAGGAACCTGGCGGCGACGTACAGCAAGGTGAACATGAAGGTCAAAGCAACGATGACCGACTCATCGGCCCCTAGAATTGCTTCGTAATACAGGCGGCCCATGCCAGGCCAATTGAATACGGTTTCTGTCAGGATTGCGCCGCCTAAGGAGGCAGCGAGGCCCAGGACAAGATTCGTGGCAATTGGTGGTGCAGCCACGCGGAGGATGTACCGCCTCATGACCTGGCCTTCCGGCAAGCCCTTCGCCCTTGCTACGGTTACGAAGAATTCCTGGGCCGTGTTCAGCACCATTGTCCGCACGGTGTACGTCCAGGAGCCCAACGACACTATTACCAGCGTGAGCACCGGCAGGACGGCGTGCCACAATAGGTCAAGGAAGCGCTCAAGCCCGGCTTCCGGTGGTGGTGAACTGTAGAGGCCGCCCGCGGGCAGCCAACGTAGCTGGAACGCCAACAGCAAGATCAGGAGAATGCCCGCCCACCAGGCAGGGAGGGCATAGGACACCGCCGAAGCGTACGACACGATGCGGTCAAGCTTGCTTCCGACCATGGTTGCCAGTTTCACGCCTATCAGGAGACCCAGTACGGCAGTGATGGCCATGGACGACGTGAGAAGCAGGACAGTGTAGGGAAGGCGCTCCATGACCAGGCTCAATACATGGGCGCTGCCTTCAAAAGTGCGTAGGGTTCGCGCTTCTCCCAGGTCGAGGGTTATTACCCGGCGCACCATGTCTGGAAGTCGTTGGTACCAGGGTTCGTCGAGCCCATAGAAGCGTTCCAGCTCTGCTCGTTGGGCGTCCAAGGCAAATTCGAGGTCGTCGGGATCGCGGATTGTTTGGGCCAGGCCCGTCCGCATCGCTCGGATGTCTTCATTGACGACCGCTTTGAGGATGCCGTCGGAAAAGCCGGTTGCGCCCAGAACAACCACCAGCAAGACAAGGACGGCCAGCAGGACGCCTAGTAGAGAGAGCCCTCTCATTGCGAGCGTCATGGCTAGAGACATGGAGTCTCCTGGTTGGCCAGTCTATGAGCGCAATGTTCTAAAGCAGCCGTTGCGGAGTGGACCATAAGATCTTGTCATTTCGAGCGGAGAGAGAAATCTTGTTGGCTATGAACTGACACTTAACTCAGTGGCCAACGACAATGTCCAGGGTGTCATGGTACTGCAAAGGATGAGGATGACCGACGCGAGATGCTTCGTCGGCGGGAGGCGGCTAATGGCAGGCGGGTTCAACCGACTCCTCTGCATGACGATTCCCTTAACTGCGGCCCATCCTCAGAGACGTCCTTTGGCGGTGAGAGACAAGGTAATCGGGCAAGGTTGCCCTGAGTCTATCTTGTCTCTTCGTACATCCTTGACGGGCCGGAGCAGAAGCCACCGCTGCTTCTCGGTACGGCTGTGGCGGCTGGCGTCGGGGTGGACGACACATCCGTAGGCGCCGATGTTGGTGCGTCGGGTTGTCCAACGACGACATCCAGATCAACGCGGCGCTCTACAGGGGTGGACACCTGGTCGCTGAAGCCCAGGACGAACAGATGATAAAGGCCGGGAGCAAGCCCGCCAGTCAATGATGATGGAAGGTCGATGGAATAGTCTTCATTGTTTGCAGTGCTGGCGGTACCGCTGCCCAGGACTGCGCCGGTGGCTGGGTTGCGAAGTACATAGCGAGCGCCCTTTTCGCCCGGCCCCAGGATCTGGAAGTCGAAGGAAGCGGAGGAACCAATACCCACGCTGGTTGTCTCCACCGACCGGAGGGTCACCGCCGGTGGACTTCCGTGGTACCAATCACCGGGTTTGAAGGGGTAGGTCGGGTCGCGGAATGCTTCAACCTCTGCGAACTGGGCCGGTGGGTCGTAGCGCACGAGTTGGAATGGCCCGTTGCTGATCACCGCCATGCCGTACTCGGCGATCCAGGCCAGGGCGGCTTCGTAACGCTGCTGGGCATCTTGGTTGGAGACGTAGGACTTGCCGCCGACCTCAAAGACGCCGCTGGGGAACCGGTCCTCATCCTGCATGCTGAGCAGAGCGCGTCGTACCAAACGGCTGTCGTTGTCCAAGACCAGGTTGATCCAAGGAACGCTGAAGCGCTGCGCAGAGGTTGCGCTGTAAGCGGCGCGCCGGTCCTCGAACACAACCTCGTCCATCGCGGCCAACACTTCCCAGGGCATGGAGAGCCCGCTGATGCTTGCGTAGTCAGCTATGTAGTCTTCCGCAAAGTGCCAGTAATCGACGTAGACTTCCAATCTGTCGTCATCGAGGACACGGATGCCTCGCACCGTCTCCAAGAACGGCAAGCTCGTGACCGCCAGGGCGACCTCAATGCGGGACTTGTCTTCGTCCAGAGCCAGTTCGAAACGCTGGGCGATGGAGTACAGGACATCCGCCATCGTGATTGACTGGCCGTGATGCCACTTGGATTGAAAGTACTTGGAGTAATCAAAGACGACCTTGCTGGTAG
This sequence comes from Chloroflexota bacterium, assembly GCA_003228115.1. GTDB lineage: Bacteria > Chloroflexota > Dehalococcoidia > Lucifugimonadales > SAR202-VII-2 > SAR202-VII-2. Next base: position 84,692 of record QEVV01000005.1, on the reverse strand, counting down.
CTCTGGCCCCTGGCGCTACCGGAGCGAATCTGTCGCCAACTGCGTCCCATTGGACGGTGCCAGCAGGGACGTCCAGCTTTCCGGCGGGGCCTGCTGTCGTGACATCGTAGGTGGCTCGGAACGGAACGGGGTCGCCAGAGAACGGGTCTCGCCACAGAGGTGGGTCGTTAATGGTGCGCCAGATGTCCACGCTGTAGACATCGCCGAAGCCGCCTATGGGGTTCCAGGTCGTGCGGGGCGTAGCGACCCAAAGGTTGCCTACTTCCAGGGTGTCACGGCCTGGGATGTACGCCTCTCGGAGTGTCCAGATGGACTTCGGGCCGGCGGTGACGTCTTCTGTCACGCCTTGGAGGTTGTTGGCGGCTGGAAGGCTATTCACGACCGTGGCCAGCCAGATACGAACTGATTCGTCGATGGCGATGCCCGTCATCTCTTGGTAGATGGCATCGCGCTCCGCCGCGTTTTGGAAGACGCCCTGGAAAAGCTGTTTGCCAAGGTCGTCGAGGCGCTGGTTCTCATACTGCCAGAAGCCGACCTCTTGCCAGCCAGGCATGTTGCCAAGCCAGGGGGCGGCCATGCTGTTGACGGTGGCGTAGTCATACCGTTCTGCTGAGCCTCGTCCCCAACCCTCGGTATAGAGATGCCACTGCATGAGCTGAGGGTCTGAACTGTAGACGCTGAGAATGGCCGGGGCGAAGTTCAGATAGGAAGTGCTGATCGTGAAGCCGAGATCCTCTAGTTCGGCCCGAATGAGGTCACCAACGTCCCGGCGTTCGTCCTCAACTCGGATGATGAAATTGAGCCGGATGGGCTTCCCTTCGTATTCCCACCGTCCACCCACGAGCGTCGCACCAGCGCCGTTCATGGCCTGTGCCACAAGCTGAGCGGCGAATTCAGGGTCGTAGGTGATGTCCTGCTCTTTGAGCAACTGGTATGTGGTCTGGTAGTCGTAGTCAAACGGGCCAACATGGGCGAGCATCGGCTCGGCAAGGCCCTTATAGATTTCCTGTGCGATGAACTGGCGGTTGACGGCGTACTGGAGGGCGTATCGAACGTCCTTGATCGAGAAGGGATTGAGTTCGCCCTCGGGAGCGGGCGCTGGATTCAACAACAGCGAGATCGAGGAGGCCGGAGCCCGGTAGAGGGTAATGTCTTCGTTGTTGGCGGCCTGACGGGCGGCCTCCGTTTTGAGACTGAACATGTAGTAGTCGATGTCCCCGGCTTCAAGGGAAGCTCCCGCCAAGTCAACATGGACCGACCTGAACCTGATGCGGTCTGAGGCCGGGCCAGGGTTTTGGTGCGGTGGGGAGTAGGTGTCTCCCTGGGCTGAGGCATAGGGCACGAAATTTATGCCTAGGACAAGAGCCGAGACCATAATGACCATCAACAAGCGCTTACTCATCGGTACTGTCAGCCCCTTCCCGGCGCTCTGGGATCGTGGGTTCGATTACTGGCGGCGCCGCGGGTGCTGGAGCAGGGGGCGGAGAACGACGAGCAACGGTGATGGCCCAAGCCACGGCGGCCAGTGCTAGAAGGGCCGCTCCAGAGCCGAGCCCCAAGGCTATCCGAGACAGTCCATCGTTATGGGGCTCAAGGACGGGCCGTGCGTTCAACGCGTTCACGGCTGCAACGAGTTCCTGGATTTCCGCGGCCATTTGTTCGGTCGTGGCGCTTTCGCCACCTGCACCGACATCGAGGTCGGCGACGGTTTCGATGAGCACGTCCAGTTTGTCGGTCGTTTCCTGAACGTTATCAAAGCCGAAGTCCATGAAGAAGGAAGTACTAGCTACGTTACCGGATGACTCTATGACCCGGACATCGTGAGGCCCCTCACCGGAAATCGGCATGAAGATCTGCGTGCTGAATCCGCCATCCGCTTGGGTCCGGGCTGTGGAAAGGATGACCCCGTCCACCTGGACGAAGATGTCTTGCTGCGCTTGGAAGTTAAACCCCTGGATTATGACGTCCTCGCCAGCCGGGCCAGACGGAGGCGAGATGAATATTGAGGGCTGAGGCATCAAGCGCGTCCGAGCGAAGGCGATCTTCTGGTTGGCGGGGCCGAACTCCCCGAGGCGGCTATCCGACCACACCATGTAGACATCTTTTTCATTGGCGGTTATGGCGAAGTAATCGCCGATGAAGCGGCCACCGGGGAAGGCCCTATTGGGGTTGGAAGGGAAGTCTGTGACCCGGCTGTTCTGGCTCCAGGTCTGACCGTTGTCCTCCGATGTCGAATAGTAGATGTGATAGCTCACATGGTCGCGGTCGTCGCGGAAATCACCCCACATGGCGTGCAGGTTCCCGTCAGGGTCTGAAGTTAGTTCGGGGAAGAACTGGAACGCTGAGGTTTCGTCGTCATTTACCTTGATTCGGCGAGACCAAGTTCTGCCTTGGTCGGTTGAGGTTGCTGAAAAGACATCGCCGTCGTCCTGAGGGTCGTCGGTCGGCAGCCCCATCCACAGCACCGTAACGTTTCCGTTGGGGGTGATGCCAAGCTTGGGAAACGCCGAAGACCAAGAGCGGAAGGGCAGGTTGCGGGCGCGGAAGGAAGGTTCCAGGAAGGCCGCGGCCACGACCGGTGACTGGAAGGTGGCCCCTGCGTTGTCGGAGCGGGCAATTCGGATCTCGGCGCGCCCTTCAAATGAGTCGTCATTCGTTGAGTCCATCCATGCGACGTAAACGGCGCCATCGTCAGCGACATCGACATCAGGCCCTTGCACGATTTGCCGTGCGCCCGTTGCTGGGCCCAATTCTTGTTGCTCGGCAGGGCCCGTTTCTTCTGCATTAAGCAGAATGTTGTAGGAGGCCCTGGGGCTCACTTCTATGGGTTGAGTCCAGGTTATGCCACCGTCCTCAGATTTGACGAGCTCAATGACCGTTTCGAGACTAACGCCGCTGAGCACGGGAAGTTCGTCTATCCAGAAGATGTTTGCTGTATCCACGAACTTGGTATAGGCAATGTAGATGACATCTTTCTCTGGTTCGGTCGGGTGCGGGCCGATGGCCATCCAAGGTTTGTCGAGAAAGCCGGTCTTGATCTCGCCTCTGAGGCGGCCGTCCGTGCTTGGAAGGAGTTGGGTCGCTACCGTGCTACGCGTCGAATCGATCGACTCCTCCCAATTGAACCCTCCATCGGAGGAACGAGCCACAGCGATGCCGGAAATTATGGCCTGGGCTAGGAAGGGCCCAATGGTGAATTCCTCAACGTCCAGGGAGATGTAGGCAAGATAGGCACCCCCGTTCCGGTCAAATGCGACGATGGGATCGCCAGCGGAGGCAAGGTCTTGCCTGGGGTACTTGGCCCCGTTGGGGCCGTCCCAGCTTGCGCCGCCATCTATGCTGGAGTAGGTGATCATGTTGGGGAATCCGTAATCGATGAGCCCCAAGAGGAGGTGGTCCGGGTCCTTCGGATCGACCGCAAGACTTGGCTCGGTCTGGAAGGGGAAGGGTGAAACGTCTTCTGAAACAAGGACGTTCCGGCTGAACTTCGTGGAGGGGTCGCGATAGGGCACCAAGGCGGCGGCACCGCCTCCGGCCTGTGCGGCCGGTGACAAAATACCCGAGTTTGCAGGAGCATCCTTGACGCTACCCAGGCCGATGCTCAGCACCGGGTCCAGACCATTGGCGATCATCCACACTCGGCCAGAAAGGAAATCGCTCCAAGATTCTGAGGGAGAAACCAGGTCAATTGGTCTAATCTGGCTGAGGTCGGCATCACCCTCATCCGCCCACAGGGTTGCTGGTATCAGCGCTAGGAGAGCAAGAAATGGCAAGATGAAGCGGCGGCTAATGTGCAAGTATTTCCTCACTGGTTGTTTGGCGGTCGCCCCAGGCCCACAGGCGCTAAGCCCTTGCCGGGGTAGGAAAATGGGCGAAGCCCCAACTTGTATTCGGGCCTGTCTTAGTATTTAGATCACAGGCGCTATGCAATATACCATTGCCCAAGCCGAGGGCACGCTGGTGAGATGTATCACCATTCATTGACGCAATTCTAAAAGAACGATAGTACTTACTGCACGCTCGGCTCCAACAACGGAGGTTCTGTTGAAAGTTCTTATGCTTGTTGCCGTTTTTGCGCTCGCTATAGTTGCCTGTTCCAGCGGGTCTGGCGAGCCGTCCACTTCTACTGCAGCGCCCACCGCCGCGGGGGCTCAGGCAACCTCAACGTTTGCTCCTGTGGCCACTGAAGCCAATGGAGCAGCGCCGACGGCAACGCAGAGCCCAGAGCCCTCAGAAACTAATCCAACGGCGACTCCCCTGGCAGGCCCGACCACCGCTCCGGCCAGCACACCTATATCTGATGCTATTTCGGTTCCTGATGATTTCTTGACCCACGCCGACGATGTGTTTGGCATTGAGGTCAGGTATCCCCCTGAGTGGGAAAGTGTGCCCCAGGTGGGTCCCCCTTCTAGCATTGCGCTGCTGGGACCGGACGGAGGAGAACCTTTCGTCGGTATCTCCCTTTTCTACAATACGAACCTCCTCACGCCCGCTGATGCAGTAGACCTCTTGGTTGTTGGGCTCTTTGACCGTACGGGGTTCCGCACGCTCGAAGAGGAAGAAGTGACTCTCCTGGACGGCCGCAAGGGTTTTCAATCGGGCTACCAATGGCGGGACGAGAGCGGGGAAGGACGAGGCCTCGTTTTCGCAACCGTCGAAAGAGCCCGGAACTACGTTGTTTTTGCGGAGGGTCCCAAAGAGGCGTTCGACAATAACCTGGACGACATTCGGTCAATTATCTCCAGCCTCCAGATTACTGATCCTGAGCCCCTGGGCATCCCACGGGATGAGGCCCTAACCCTTTACGAAACGGAGCCGCTTATCCTGGACCCGGCCATAGCTCAAGAGAGCGGTTCCATTCAGTACATTGTCCAGATCTTCTCTGGGCTGGTGTCGTTCGATCAGTCGCTTCAGTTACAGCCCGACCTCGCTGAGTCGTGGGAACGATCTGAAGACGGCTTGGTCTATACCTTCACCCTGCGGGACAACGCCGTTTTCCACGATGGGAAGAAGGTGACGGCGGAAGACGTTAAAGCCTCCTGGACTAGGGCAGCTTCGCTGGCTGGGATCTCTTCAACTGTCGGTACATACCTGAACGACATTATTGGCGTTGCCGAGGTTATGGCCGGGGATGCTGAGGAAATCAGTGGGCTGGAAGTTCTTGCCGAGAAGACCCTGCAGGTGACCATTGATGCGCCAAAGGCCTACTTCTTGTCCAAATTGGCCCATCCTGTTGCCTTCATTGTTGACCAGGCCCAGATTGATGCTGCGCCGGCGGAAGGTGATCCTTGGTGGGTGACGCCGAATGGCACCGGGCCCTTTAGTCTTCGTGAGTGGATGGCTCAGAAGCTCATTGTCTTGGAGGCGAACGATCTGTACTACGGGACCGTTCCTACGGTACCCAATGTTGTGTTTCACCTTCACGGCGGCATCCCCTCTCTGATGTACGAAGCCGGAGACATTGATGCCGCGATCGTGATTCCCGACGAATTGGAGAGAATCCAAGACGCCAGTAACCCACTATCCAAGGAACTCATCGAGATCGCGGACCTCAGCATTCGTTATGTGGGCCTCAATGCTGACCGTCCGCCCTTCGACGACCCCCTGGTACGCCGGGCCTTTCTTTTGGCAACCGACCGAAAGACACTGGTGGAGTCTGTTTTCGGTGGCGGAGTTGAACTGGCCCAAGGCTTCGTGCCGCCCGGACTGCCCGGTTTCACGTCAGACCTTGAAGACATTCCTTTTGACCCTGACGAGGCCAAACGATTGCTGGCGGCCTCGACTTACGGTGAATCGGGATTGCCAGACATGTTCTTTGTTGCCCCTGGCACCTCACAGCCGAGTCAGGACATTTCAACCCTGGTCAATATGTGGCGGCAGAACCTGGGCGTTGATGTAGAGATCCAATTGATTGACCCAGAGCTTTACTACTACGTCCTTGACCGCGTACCGGAGGGTAGCTTCTTTACCTACGGTTGGATTGCCGACTATCCGGACCCCCATAATTTCTTGGACGTCCTGTTCCGGGGAGGGGCAACCAACAATGTGGGCCGCTACCTCAACGCTGAGGTGGATGCCTTGCTTGATCAGGCCGGCGTCGAAGGGGACATCGAAGAGCGGGAGAAGATCTATCAACAGGTGGAGAGGATGCTTGTTGGAGATGCCGCAGCTATCCCTCTCTACTTCGACCGGTCTCAGCAATTGGTCAAGCCTTACGTTGATGGCCTATCTTTCACACCGTTCGGGATGCTGGACCTGCGAAACGTAGTTCTGCAGGAGCGCTAGTGGGGGGGCCGGCCCTCTGTACTTGTTGCGCTTGTTGCCCAAGGCGACAAAAGAGAAATTTGTCGTTCTGAGCGGAGTGAAGAACCACGGCGAGTGCTGGAGTGCTCCGTACCGACTCATTTAAATGGGTAGGGGGTATGGCACCGCCGCTATGGTTCTTCGTCGCGGTAGCTCCTCAGAAAGACAAGGGAAATTGCCAACCAAGACCTGACTTGCCTACCGATGGTCTGGGGTTTTCCGGAACTTCCTGATCAGCTCGTTGCGGGCTTCGAGGGATGCTGGGTGGGCAATGCCATCCTTCGATAAGAACGACATCAGGTCTTGGTTCAAGAAGTAAAGGACAGCAGCGTCTAGGTCTTCATGGGCTAGGGCTCTGACCTTAGGCTGGAAGGGATAGCGTCCCGCCTTTTCTAGATCTAGCTTGTCAGCAAGGAAGACAGCCTTTCCCAATGGGCTCAGTCCGCGGGTTGCTGTTGAGTGCCAGCGGATCGCTTCCAGTACTTCGTGGTCGTCCAAGGCGAAACGTCTTCGCAGCCACTCGGCACCAACGGGACCGTGGAGCAAGACCGGCAGGTCCTCTTCCACCGGATGAACCTGCAGGTGGTATTCCTGGGCTAAGCGGAGAAGTTCTGAAGCGGCTGTGAGCCTGGCTATGTCATGGGCGGTTGTTGCAAGGTCGACGCGGTCTTCATCCAACTGGAATCGCTTTGCGAGCGTTTGGGCTTCAAGCCTCACACGTTGAATATGTTCAACCAGCGAGGGGTGTAGGCTTCTAACGTAAGCTTCTATTTCGTCGTGGGTCTTGGCTGAGGCCATTACCCCATCGCCCCGAGACGCCGCCCCGCAAGCAGGTGAAGGTGGAGATGGGGTACTTCTTGCCCTGAATCGGGACCCTGATTGATGATCAGGCGGTATCCGCTGGAAGCGATACCTTCTTGCTTCGCCATTTCTGAGGCCACCTCCACCATTCTTCCCAAAACGGCAGTGCGTCCAGGGGCATCATCAGTGAGCGCACCCACGTGCTCCAATGGGATGATGAGGAGGTGGGTAGGGGCCTTCGGATTGATGTCTGCGATGACGTAAACATCTTCATCTTTATGGAGCATGGTGCTCGGGATATCACCGGCGCCAATCTTGCAGAAGACGCAGTCGTTCACGATGGGCTCCTATGGGATATAGCTGAACGAGGAGTGGTTCATCCGGACGGGCGAGGCGCCTAGCGCTCGAATGTCCTGGCAAGGGCTTCGCGTTGGACGTCGGAGTTGCCGAAGGCAAGTTCCGATACCTTGGCCCGACGCGTATAGAGTTGCAGGTCGTGCTCCATGGAGAAGCCTATCGCTCCGTGACACTGATGGGCGAGTTCGCAAATCCGCTGATAAGCACTACTGACGAACCCTTTGGCCAAGGCGGTTTCGTACTCAGCATCATCGCCCTTGGCCAACTGCCATGCGGCTCGGTAGGTAATGTTCCGTGAGGCATCAAGGTCGATTGCCATGTTGGCGCAGTGGTGTTGGACGGCCTGAAAGCTGCCTACCGGCTTGTCGAACTGGACTCGCTGGGTGACGAATTGGACAGTCATGTCCAGGACTGCCTCAGCACCGCCCGCCATCCAAGCACATTCAGCGACAGAGGCGTATTGGCCGACTCTCTTCACAACTTCCCATCCCTGTTCAGGGCTGCCAAGGATGGCGCCCTGCGAGACCCGGACACCGTCGAAGGAGACCTCTCCTTGCCTGTCGTCGCCCATTGTGTCGAGCGAATGGATCGTGAGGCCATCGGCGCTAGCCGGAAGCAGGAAGCATGTGATGCCGGACTCTGGGCGACCGGCGATGGCAGAGGTTCGAGCGGGGACAATGAAGTAGTTCGCCACGTTAGCGGAGCGCACAAACAGCTTGGTGCCGGAAAGGATGTAATCGCCACCTGCCGGAGTAGCGGTCATCTGAATACCGTCAGCGTCGTGCATAGCAGAAGGCTCAAGCTGGGCTAAAGCGACGATGCACTCGCCGCGAAGCGCCAGGGGCAGCAGCGATTGCCGCTGTGACTCAGATCCGAACTCCAGGAGTGGCAAGATGCCTTCGGTCACGTTGGAACAGAAGGGCCCGGGCAACAGGTAGCGGCCCATCTCCTCCAACAGGACGCAGAGGTCGACGAAGTCGCCTCCCTCACCTCCCTCGCTTTCTGGGACTACCAAGCCCAGCCAACCCTGTTCAGTGATAAGCGACCAAAGGGAGTCTGGGTAACCTCGTTCGTCCCGCTCCATCTCGCGGACAAGAGTTGTTGGGCATTCCCGTTCTAGGACGCCCCGCGCACTTGCCTTGAGCATCTGCTGGAGCTGGCTTAGGCCTAGATCCATACCCTGCTCCTAACCAGCAACCGACAGGCAGGTAACCGTTCGCACGATGCCAGCGACGGTGTGGATCTTCCCGGTGACCAACTCTCCAACGGTGCTGAGGTTGTCGACGTCTACGACGGCGATGATGTCATAGGGTCCGGTGACCGGGTCAACCTGAACGAGTTCGGGCCATGCGGTCAGGGCGTCGACGACTTCGCGGGTTTTGCCCACAGCGGTTTCGATGAGAATGTAGGCGCGGGTTGCCATTGGGGGGCTCCTTGGCTGGCTATGGGTATTCGCTTTTGGTTGATTCTATTAAGGGTCTAGCGTGAACGTTAGGCGACGGGTTCCGCTGCTTGGGCCAATACCCGCAGCACGTCAGTGACAGTCTCTCTAGGCTCCCGGGCCAAACCACATTCCGTGGAGATTCCGAAGCTGATCTGAGCCGAAGTCCTGGCGGCTGCAACCCTGCGCAGTGCGCCTTCAGGACCATCGTTGTGATTTCCATAGGCCACCAGCCCAAGATAGAGCTCGGTGTCCGGGTTGAGCTTCAGGGTCTTTAGTGGACCGAAATAAGCGTCGTCGTTGCGGTCGTGCGGTACAGGCATATGAATCCAGGTGAGCTGACGCGCTAGGCCCGCCACAATGCCGTTGGCGACGCGTACAAGAAGGCCAATGTCGTCAGGCTGCTTGAAATGCTCGTGGCCGTGGTCTCCGTAGCATAGGTGAAAGCCCATCTGAACATCTTCCGGCACGGCGTTACCAAGTGTGACCAGCCGGGCAATGACTGCTTCAAAGTCGTTGCCGATATAGGCCGGGTAGAGGCCTTCGAGAAGGCCAAACTCTGATGCAATGTCCCACTGAACGGCTAGCTGGTCGTGCGGGATGGCAGCGCAGATCTCCTCAACCTCTTCCAACTGACGTTTGGCATAGGCGGGCTCGAAGGCAGCCTGCATGTCGGGTCGAACGTACATCATCGTGAAACCAAAGGCGGAAGGAATGCTGACCTGGAAACGCCATTGCGCAGGCAGGATCCCTTGGGCTTTCAGCGATGAGAAGATGCCGTAGGACTCAATGGCAACGCGAGCATAGCCTATGTCGGATATGACCAAATCTTCTGGTCGGACTCCTGGTCTCAGTTCAAGGAGTTCGTCCCTAGCGTGACCCTCTTCGGAGCGGGGCACTCTCTGCAACTGGGGGTGAGGGGCAAGGAGATCGCTCTGCCACCCCAGCCAGCGGCGTCTGATGCCAGTCTCGCCATCGGGAACGCGCCGGAGACGCGTGCCGAGAATATCGCTCAGCGTGCGGAAAACGGTTTCCGCATCGGGCAGATTCACTCCACCCGTCAGATGAACCCCTATCGGCTTTTGCTGCTGCGCCATAAACACTTACCTCGGTCGGGAAGAGATGCTGACACCGTGGACGACGGGGTCGTGATGCGGAGATTATAGCGGGTTGGCGACGGATGAGGGCAGGGGTGGGGGCCGGACCGGGGCAACGGCGCGCTAGCTCAAGAATTGAGGATGTCGGATACCAGGCGTGGGGCGCTCAGTTGAGGATGTTTTAAAAGTGGGTTGGCCCATCTGGAAACGCCAAAAGTCGCAAACGGCAAGCGTAGGGGCGTTTAATTAAACGCCCCTACATGGCTCGGTGACGAGGATCGAGCCGTGCACTCTGCGCTTGCTTATCCAGGCGGCTGGATGTGGGTGCGATCAGCAGTCAGGGAAGCCAGTTCAGGTCTTCGGTAAGAGTGTTCGCTAAAGCCGTCAGCCGGTTGAACTCCGCGACGTTTTTATTGTGCTGGTTGACGAGGCTATTAAGCCTGTCGACCAAGAAATCGCGCTGGTCGTTGATGGCGTTGTAGCTGTCTTGAAGTGCGGAATATTCGGTGAAGACGTCGGGCGGGAGCGTTAGGTCGGGATAGGCCGCCTGAATGTCGGCAATGCGTTCCGTCAAGGGCTGCGTTTGTTGGCCAAGGTTAGTTATTTCGCTCCTAAGGCGTTCAAGCTCCAGAGACACGGAATCGATTTCAACCTGAAGCCGGTCCCTTTCGGCGAGGTGCTGGCTGATTTGGTTAAGGAGTGGGGTGCGAACGGCTTCTGACTCCAGCGCCTCCTCCTGATGGAAGGCGTCTTGAGCCTGGTCATTGATGACCTTCTCGTCTCTCCAGGCCAGGGTTAAGGTGTTTTCCAACGTATTGCAGTCGGCGGCCCTTACGGGAAGGCTTTCCACATGAGTCTTGAAGATGGCGATTCGTTGGAGATGGATGTCTACATGCCGCTGCTCGTGGACAGCGATCCTGGCCTCGAAGTCCCGCCAATGTCCCGATTGGATGGCTGATAGAGACGACTCCGCTGCGTGCCTAGGCAGTGTCACTGTCAGATCAAGCGAAATGTTCACTGACTCGATTTGGCAGTAACCGGGACCATCCTGGAAGGCATACTGGAAGGAAACGGCGTTCTCAGTAAGACCGGCGGCGAAGTGACCGTCTGCGACTTCAGCCTCAGGCCCGTTGGTTCTCACTGAGTCGAATATTTCCTCCGTGGTCTGGCCATTGACGGTGTAGTACACGGTTTCGAACGACGTTGAGATGTTGACGACCACCCCTGACGCCGCCAGCGTCGCAGTGGGTTCCATTGTCGACTGGGAGAGCGGCGACGTAGGTAGGGGGGTCGTTTCAGCGACGGGAAACGGGAAACCGGTGCTCTGGGGTTGCTCGTCCATCTGTGTTGGGCTCGCTGCTGGCGCGCCAACCGACGGCCCATCGGGGCTCGACGCTCCGTTTTCGTTGGCCGCGCCGCCGCAGGCTACGGTCAATAGAGCAAGAGCGATGCTGGACAGCAACCACTTCATATGGCTGCTTTCCCTTCGATACGTGGCTGTTCTTGAGCGTTCAATGAATCTCTTTTCCCCAATTGGTTGGGCACGATCCCTTCGACAAGGGATACGTTGCTTTGATGAGATAACGATCAACTAAGGAGCGTGTCAGGAGTGGAGCAGGAATGGAAGCGGAGAAGTGCCTAGCAGGCGCTGACGCGCAACCTTGCTATCTGGCCTTGGTTGCGCCGACCCAGCACTATCTTTCCCGAGGGCACTCCAAACTTCCCGCGGTATTCACCTTGGTCACCCTCATGTAGACTCATTGTCGCACTACTAATCCAGTATTCGGAAGGGAAGGCATATGAAGTTGGCATGTGAGGGTTGCGATGCCGTACTTGAGGAAGAAACCACTGAAGTGCTCCTTGCCGCGATGATGGCGCATGGCGAAACGGTCCACTCGGGCCTCTTCGAGGGCAAGAGTCCTGAGGCAATACAGCAGATGCAGCAGATGATGGACGCCCATGTCCGCCAGATGATCATCGATCAGAACTGATCCGACTCTGTCTGATGTAAGGGTTGTCTTTTGACTTTGCTTAGTATCAATTGAGGGCCTCAGCTAGCCGTGTCTTCGCCTTAGCTAGGCTGTTTTCAACCACATCGCTTGCATTCTCCCGCTAACGCCCTCGGCGAACAATTCACCGGAGACCTTCTTGGCCGACAAAGCCAGCCCGCAACGCATGAACCGGCAGGAACGCACGGTGATCGCCTACACCGGGCTGGCCCACGCCCTTAGCCACACGCCGGAATGGGCATACGCCGCAGTCCTGATCCAGGTGGGCCTCACCTTCGGAGTGGGAGAGCTGGTGCTGGGGAGCATTGGCACTGCCTATGCCGTGGGCTACGGGATCAGTGCCGTTCCAGCGGGATGGCTCGCCGATAAAACCGGTTCTCGACGCACGCTGGCGCTGTCTACGGCTGGGTCCGGGGTCATGTGCATAGCGATGGCGTTCTCGCAGAACACGGTTATGTTTGCCGTCACGATGACCATGCTTGGCCTAGCGGCCGGTATGTATCACCCCGTGGGCATTTCATTCATCACGCGCTCGGTGCGAGCGCGAACCAAGGCAATGGGCTACCACGGCGTGGCCGGGAGCTTCGGCATTGTCTTGGCCCCAGCGATCGGCGGAGGTCTGGCCGCCCTAATCAGTTGGCGCGCGTCGCTGGTGGCATTCGGGGTGATGTTTTTGGCGGTCGCCTTTATCTTGGCGAAGGCGAAGCTCGAAGAACCTCAGACGGATGATACTGAGGAGGCGGTTGCAGGCGACAAGGGTGGGGGAGTGCTGGCCTCTATCAAGCCATTCCTCCTGCTCATTGGGCTCATCTTCTTCATCAACACGATGTATGGCTTCATCTACCGGGGGATTGCGGTCTTCCTGCCGACCCATATCCAGGCTAACGTTTCTGACACATTCCTGGGTTCCAACACCGAAGCTATGGCGGGGACCCTGACGGCTGCCGTCCTCATCTTCGCTTCCTTCGGCCAGTTCATCGGCGGCCACCTTGGGGAGCGGTTTGCGAGAGAAAAACTGACCCTGGTGCTGACCTTGGTGCTAGCCCCGACGCTACTCCTCACGGCATCCGCCAATGGCGTCCTTTTGCTAGCCGCCGCTGGCCTGTTCATCTTCTTCTACTTCATGGCCCAGCCTTCCTACATGACGCTTCTGGCCGACTACACCCCACGCCGAATTCAAGGGAGACTCTTTGGGTTCCTCATCCTTGCTTTCTACGTTGTTGGGTCCGCGTCCGGGGTGCTGACTGGATGGGTGGTGCAGCACTACAGCACTGACTGGGCCTTCGTTGTGCTTGCCGGGGCTGGCTTCGTGGTCACGATTGCCGCCGGTCTGCTGGTTCTGGCGGCGGCGCGACGGGTGCGGCTTCAGAAGGTTGAGGCTGTTCTGTAGGTTCGGTTGGGGACGCTCATGACAGGCGGCAGATAAGGGTCTCTGCCGGAACCCCACCCGAATCGGCCAGGACGGGGGTCGTTCTTTAGGCACAGCGACTGAAAATGGCAGGCGCTGAGATGCTTCGTCGGCGGAAAGGCGGTAGTAAACCGAGGCGGTTAACCGACTTCTCAGCATGACAAATTTCCCCCAACTCCGCTATTTCCGCACCCACGCCGGAGCCATGCCCGGCCTACGCATTTGCTGGATGTATGCTCCCTGGATTCCGGCTTTCGCCGGAAAGACGACTACGCAGATGGTTTCAGGCGGTAGAAGGCCTCGGCGTTCAGGTGGAGAATGGCCTCTTTGTCTTGAACTGAAAGCTCCTCGCTCTCGATCAACTCGTCCATCTCCTCCCTGCAGGTCGTGCTGTTGACCTCGTGAGGGAAGTCCGTGGAGTACATGAAAGGCTCGCTGCCGACCATTCGCACCGCCGTGCCGAGAAGGGGCTCGCCACCCTCGCATCCCACAAAGATTCTGCCGGCCTTGGCGTAACGAATCATGTAGTCGCTGATGTTCTCGCCCGGATTTAGGGTGAGGTAGCGGCCCCGCATGTCTTTCATCTTGTGCGTTGAGTACGAGCTATCGAACCGCTCCATGCAGAGCAGGAACCAGGCCACGCCGCCTTCGAGAAAGCCAAAGTTGATGTTTGGGTACTTCTCCAGAACGCCGTTGAGCACAATGGACGCCATCGAAATAATCTGGCCAAGCGGGTGGGCGATGCCGTGCACGCCGGCATAGGGGTCCAGGCCGTCCATGCCCATGCCACCATGCACCCCGCCGTGCACTGCGATGCAGCACCCCAGTTCGTTGGCGGTCTCGTAGAGCTTCTTGTAGAAGGGCGAGCCCAGCGGCTGGCCGTGGAGGCTGTTGGACGGCAACGCTGCGCCGCACATGCCCAGCTCTTCCACCACCCGGCGAAGCTCCTCGGCTGCGGCCTCAGGCTCCGTCATGGGCAGCAGGGCCACGCCTTGAAAGCGAGGACTGCGCTTGAGGTAGGTGTCGTGGAGCCAGTCGTTGTAGGCTCGCGTGGCGTCGATGGCCCAGTCCGGGTTGACGATGTTCGAGGCAGCGACTCCAGCGGTGGGGTAGAGCACCGTGGCTTCCACGCCAACCTCATCCAGGAAGTCTAGCCACTCCTCCGGGCCGACCTTGGAATTGAATGCGCCCTCCGGCATCTCCACGAGGCGCGCGGAGTGAAGATGGTCGAAGGGGGGAAAGGGCTCAAAGGGATGGATGAGCGCAGTTTCCCGGTAGGGCTCAGGCATGCGCTGCACGATTGCCTGAGAGTCCTCAAAAATGTGTCCATCTGCGTCAACAACGACTCTCTCTGAACTGTTCCTGGCCATCGCTCCTCCTCCTTGCCCTTCTTGCATTTGCGGATTCAGTCTAGCCGTCCGGTGACGGCGGGCCGTGGCTATTTCTGTGCAGCCAAGAGCCTAGACCTCTTGGTTCATTTGGTCAACGTGAAAGGGTCGACCTTGAACAGGGCCTATGGCTAGCGAATCAACTACCCAGTTTATGGGCTCAGGCTGATGAGGAGGGGAGGCGGGAGTTGCTGGAGGCGGTGGTGGTGAGGTTCGTTGTTGAGAGCAAGCGGATTGTTAGCGTGGAGTTGCGGGTGCCCTATGACTCGTTCTTGCGGCCGGATAAGAATCCCTATTGAAGGAAATCGTCGCTACCTCATGCGGCCAATCAGAGCGTCTATTCCTTTCAAGCCCCCTAGTAGCCGGCCCACCGTCTGCCACTCGGTTAATGGGTCCATGTTTTTCAGGGTCGTCACAGTTTGGTGAGCAACTTCGCCCCTTGCTGTCCCGAAGGAATTCATTTCTCCGACCCAGATTGCGTCGAAGTCCACCTCCCTCACTCCAATAGGCATCAGCATAGCCAAGACGTTTCGCTCTTTAATGCCGTGGTTGTGCCTCAGCCTTAGCCCATAATCGTTCTTTGCTTCCCAAAGTCTTACTCGCAACGAAGAAGGGCCCGTGGGATCTAGTTCATGGGGAATGCTGCCGAGGCTCTGTTCCCTAAATGCCAGTAGCGCAATCAGTACCGACGTGATTCTATTCTCGTTTACCCACAGATCATGGGCATGGTTGACGGCCTCCAAGCAACGATCCTCCAGAAACGATTCGATTTCAGCATGCGCCAATAGCCTGAAGGCTCGCGCTAAGTCGTGCTGTCTGGCGGTGTATGCGCCTGTTGGGCTGAACTTCCTAGGGAGGAAACGGCGCCTAAGTTCTCCCAGACGCCTTGCCGCTTGCGAGAACCTAATCGAGTTGGTCATTTCCTTCCGGAGGAAGAATCCGTCCCGCTTGCAGACGGGGCAAAGAAATTTGCATTTGCAATGCCTGCGAAAGCTCCTGACCCCATCTTTCAAGCCTGATGAACGTCGCATCTACGGTCTTGGTTGTGCTCCGCAGAGACACATCAAACTCCTGCGTTGTCAGTGTCAAATTCTGGTAAGCGGCTACTACTCTTTCTCGAGATGCTCTTGCAGCTGCTGCTATGGTATCTTGGCGGAAGTAGTAGGTCATGATATCAAATACCGCCCTGTTGAATGACCTCTCAAACCTTTCCCCGCCCCATCTTCTGAACGCGTGAGTGTCGAATACATCCAAAGTCGCTATGATCGCTCGGTCGCAACTGGCTGCCACTTGTCGAAGGTCTTCCTCTTGATCCCCCCATGCTTCATTTAGGAGGCCGCAAGTAGTGTCCAGGAACCTCTTAAGATTTCCGTCATAGAGGTTCAGATATTTGGCAAAGCCGAAATAGCGCACGAGCATCTCGACATCCCGCATTCGGAAGTCTGGACCCTCCAGATTCAACATCCTGCGTATCGGCTCAGAGGCCGTGGAGTAGTTATCAGCGAAAGTCAGGAAGGGTCCGGGATGTAGGGCCTGCCTAAGCTCCTGTGTTGAGAGGGGAACACTCCCAGTATTCAGGCGCAGGAAGACCAAATACAGATACTCCTCAGTGGGCCAATCGCGAACCACTACAGTGCGAATGGTTTGATTGTCAAAAGAGGATAAATCCTGGGAATGAGCGGGATTGCCTCGCAGGTCTTCCAGGGAGCAAGCATTCAAATCTGATCTGATTTCGAGACCCGCTAGTCTAAGGGGCTGAGCATCGTTGCCGTCGATACCGCCAAACTTCTGGAGGGCAAGCAGGCGCTGTTTGCCGTCAATGACCAGAAAGGTGCCTCGCTGCTCCCGCCTTTCCGCCAGCACGAGTTGGGGAACCGGGAGGCCCAAGAATAAGGACTCTATGAACTTGCTCTGTCGCAGGTGGGTCCATGCCTCTCTGCGCTGGAACGGGGCGGTGAGGTCAATGCGGCGCTGGCGGAGTTGACTGAGGAGGGTCTCCACGGTCCAGTCAGCGGTTGTGATAGAGGCGGTCCCTTCCGAAAGTTCAAGGTCCGATTCATCGACTTCCGATGGATCTCGCTCTAAGTTTTGCAAATCTTCACAGGCATCCTGATCTCCAAAATGGGCGTGCCCGGAATCGGGGTGAGTGTAGCACATCGTTGATTCGAGACCGAGAAACGGGTTACCGAATACGGCCATGACGATTGAGTTGGACTGGCCCCCGGATAAGAGGGGACCTGGTCAAAGCGACCGGATAGAGCGGAGTTTGGTGAGGGCTTTCAGGTGGGGGCTCTTGGGGTGTGTTAACCCATGGCCGGAATCGGATTCGTGAAAGAGTGGTTTGGTGCCCCCAGCGGGATTCGAACCCGCGATCTTCACCTTGAAAGGGTGGTGTCCTGGGCCGGCTAGACGATGGGGGCACGGCAGACGGCGCGCTCCGGCGGCGCGTCGATTTTCGTATCCAGTATACCTGAGGTCACGGATACAGGGCTAGCGCCTGCAGTCCGGCGGTCTCTTCCAGGCCAAACATGACGTTCATGTTCTGCACGGCCTGCCCCGCAGCGCCCTTCACGAGGTTGTCCAGGCACCCAATCACCACCAGCCGCCCCGTGCGAGCGTCCAGGGTTGGGTAAATGATGCAGTCGTTGTTGCCCAGGGTGTGCTTGGTGCTGGGGGCCTTGTCGACCACCCGGACGAATGGGTCATTGGCGTAGAAGTCGCGGTAGAGGTCGAGCAGGGCGGCTTGGGCTCCGTCGCCGGTGGGCAGAGCGCCATCCTTAAGGTTGGCGTAGCAGGCGTCGAGGATGCCCCGGGTCATGGGTATCAGGTGCGGAATGAACGTAAGCCGCACCTTGTCGCTGGTCAGCAGGTCGAGGTCTTGGACCATCTCCGGCATGTGCCGGTGGCCCTGAAGGCTGTAGGCGGAAACGGCCTCGTTGACCTCGGAGAAGTGAGTTCCCAGAGCCAGGCCTCGCCCGGCCCCAGACACACCGGACTTGCCGTCGACAATGATGTCCGGCCCAATGATCCCGGCCTTGACTGCTGGGGCAAGGGCCAGGATGGCGCAGGTGGAGTAGCAGCCGGGATTGGCGACAAGGTTGGCGGTCTGGAGTTCTGCCCGATGCAACTCGGTCAGGCCAAAGACCGAGTCCTCGATGAGGTCGGGGCAGGGGTGCGTGACCCCGTACCAAGATTCGTACTCGGCGACCTCCTTCAGCCGAAAGTCGGCTGAAATATCGACAACTCGAACGCCGTCCCGCACCAGAGGCTCCACGCCCTCGGCGCTGGCCTTGTGGGGCAGGGCCGAGAACACGACGTCGAAACTCCCTGACAACTCTTCTTCGATTGGAAGGTCGGCGGCGGCTAGGTGCGGAAAGACATCCTTCAGGTTCTGCCCCACCTGACTGCGCCCGGTGACGGAGGTGACCTCGGCGTCGGGGTGGCGATGGAGGATGCGGGCCAGTTCGACCCCTGCGTAGCCAGTGACGTTGATGATGCCGACTTTCATGCTGATTCCTGAGAGTAGTGTGGGTTCAAGTATAGGGGGAAGGCTGGAGGGTGGACAAGGCGAGTGCCTGCGCCTCTTGGCTGCGAGGGGTGTGGGATTGCCGATGGTCTTGGCGAAGAAACGCCGCGGTCCCACCCACTCCGCCCGCGAACGTTTTAGTTACAGGGGACACCCCTGTGACCCCGGCGGGAACCGTAGGGTCCCTGCACCTTCCTGCAGGACGACGACCGTAGCTATAGCCGAAAGTTGATGGTGTGGGATCAGGGTTTGGCCCAGCATCCGTGACAGCAAAGGAAACCCCCGCATGCGGGGGGTTCCTTTGCTAGTACTAGGCGGAGAGGGAACTCCTTGCTAGGCCGAGGATTCACGGCTAGGCCGAGGATTCACGCTGGCGTTTGGGGACCACCATTCCAGCCAGGAGGTAGAGCCCTGGGGCGGCTAGAAGCACGGTGGCGGCGCCTGCGATTAGCACCAGAATCCCGGCGCCTATCGCCATGTCGGTCAGCCCAAATCCCATGACGGCCAAGTTCAGCGAGGTGCGGAGCGTTACACCGTCAATGAAGCTGGCCCTGCGGGGGTCATCCCTGTCCAAGGAGGAGTAGGGGCCCCATGTGCCCAACGTGTGTTCCTTAATCAAATCCGCCTGCGATTGCGCAGTGGCGGCATCCTGCACAAGGACGCCGGGTATGCTGGCGGTGCTGCTGGTGATGATTTGTTCGGCGGCAAGCTGATTTCTTAGCTCGTTCCGCGTGCTGGCGCCCTTGACGATGAAGAACGTACCAGCCGCTACCAGGAGCAGGCCAATGGCTACACTCGAGATCCAGGGTCCGTGTCGGCGTAGAAACCAGAGCATTTTGGTTGCCTCCTTGTGCATTCCTTCCAGAGTTCAGACTATCGGGCGTGTATGAGCGGAGCGTGAAGACATATTAGGGCAGCGATGTGGATTCCGTGAATACTCATGTCAGACGCAGTCCGCATTGGTCTAGAGCTTGCCCACTACTTCCTCGGCGAAGAGGCGCACCTGGGTGCGTTGCTCTTCAAGGGTCTGGCCACGCGGGTTGACGACCAAATATTCGATGCCCGCCTCTTCATAACGCCGGACGTCGTCACGGACATGTTGAGATGTGCCCTCAAGTGGGATGGCCTCCTCAGGGGCGGAGTCCTGGTTGATGGCGAAGGGCGTACGCATGCCAAAGGTAAAGCCGTCAGCGCTGCGTTCCTCTTCTTCCAAGAGTTGATGCAGCTTTTGCATGGCAGCGGGGATATCTGCCGGGCGATGCCGAATGCCTTGCCAGCCGTCGCCCAGCTTGGCGGCGCGGCGTAGCGCCGGGCCGGTAATGCCTCCGATCCAGATGGGCAATGGGTTCTGCACGGGCTTGGGCTCAAACCCGACGTTGGAAACGCTATAGAAGGCGTCCTCGAAGGTGGGCGACGGTGAGGTCCACAGCTCTCGAAACAGCTTGATGTAGGAATCGGTCACCGGTCCGCGGTCTTCGAAAGGCGGACTCTGCAGCAGGTCGAATTCCTCCGCCATCCAGCCAACACCTGCCCCCAGAATCACTCGGCCGCCTGAGAGAACGTCGATGGTGGAGAGCATCTTGGCCGTGAGCACTGGGTTGCGATAGGGGATGACCAAGACGCTTACCCCAATGCGCGTGCGGGTGGTGGCCGCGGCCAGGGCTGCCATGACAGCGAGGGGCTCCAACAGGGCGTTGTCCGCCCCCATGCTGAATGTGCCGTTGGTCCTATAGGGGTACTGGGACTTGATATCCCGGGGAATGGTGACGTGGTCGCTTACCCAGACTGAGTCGAAGCCCAGCGCCTCGATCTCGCGGGCGAAGGCGAAGGTGTCCTCGCCGTTGGTCAGGAGGTTCATGTTGGGAATGCTCACGCCGAACTTCATCGAGCACCGCCTTTCGCTCAGGTTGTAGCCACTGTATCGGCGCAAGGGCACAGAGGCAATGCTCACGAGTTGATACGATAGGACGCAACTCTATTGATAAGAATAGAATGCACTGATAGGATATGTTGTGAGCGATAAAGGCGGATGTGCCGCCAAACATTACAAGCGACGGAGGTGGACGATGGTGCTTCAGCGATGGCAACCCTATTCGGAGCTACGGCGGGTGGAAGAGCAGATAAACCGGCTGCGGAGTGGCTTCTGGGGCAATGGTCACAGCATAGACCGGGAGCCCCGGGCCTGGGCGATTCCTTTGGATGTCGTAGAACGGGACGATGGGATTGAGGTGCGAGCGTCGCTGCCGACGGTGGACCCCAAGGAAGTTGAGGTGTCGATTGAGGACGGGGTGCTGACGATCCGCAGCCAAAGCCAGAAGGAGACGGAGGAGGAAGGAGGGAAGTACCTGCTACGCGAGCGCAGGAGCGGTTCTTTCCACCGGGCGGTGCGTTTGCCGGACACCGTCGACGCGTCCCAGGCCACGGCCTACTACGAGAAGGGAGTGCTGGCCGTTGCGATCCCCAAGGCGGAGAGCAAGAAGGCGCGGCAGCTTACTGTGGAAGTGAGGGAGTCCCCCGTCGCTGTCGAGGGCTAAACTCTAGACCCTGCCCATGAACGTAAAGACCGGCACCCCTTAGGAGTGCCGGTCTTTACGTTGGTCAGGTTCGACTTGTTACAGTATCGCCCAGTTGGCTGGCCGAATCCCCTTATTGGGGCTGGCCGTCAGGGCCCTCGGCGCACTTGAGGAACCGGTCGTCAGTTCCTGTCCGACTGGGTTCACAGCGGTCCTGGGGTGACTGCTGCGCAATCACCAGGTTGAACCGGTCTATACGGTTGTCAGGGCTCGTCTGTGGCTGGTTGTCTTGAGCAGGGGACCGGTAACAGAAGCTCATCACGTCTGTGTAGGCCAACAGCGCCCTGTTGCAGACTGTACCGTCCAATTCCTCGGCTATGCCCGAGCCTCCGTCAAACTCCACCCGCACCACAGTGACATCGACCCTGTTCGCAGGGACGACAATGTGCATCTGCCCTGACTGCACGCCGAATGCCAGGCAGTCCTCAGGGGATGCACCTATTCTGACGCAGAGCCTGCCCGTAGAGCTGGGGTCACTGGTCTCTATGTGGCCTCCCACAACAACGCCTCCAGGCTGGGTGCCTCTGCCATTGTGCTGGGACGCCAGCGCCGGGACGGCGGCGGCCAAGAGGGCGATCAACGCAACCGCCGTGGCGAATAGTAGCTTTGTCTTCATGCTAGCCTCCTTTGGATACGCATTGTCATGGTTTTGGGACTTCGACGCAGGAACGCCGATATCGTACGTCGTCGACGAGGCCTAGCGTCACACCCTTTCGGCCTAATCCTTCGGCTGGTGGATGGTACACATGGGCTATCCGGGCGGGAATAAGGAAACCACAGCGTAGTTCAGGGAATGGGCACTGATGCTGTGCGTGGAAACATCACGCTCCTAGAAAGCCAGAGGGGCTCCCAGAGCACGCTCGCCGCGTGTCCCCAGGCGATGGGGCGGGCACGCTATTTCGACCAGTAGCGAACCGTTCCACCAAATCCCCTAGCCGGGCAGCCGGGGCCGTCTGGCGTTGGCTGCCATGATCGCCCCGGCGAAGCAGGCCAGGGCCAGCACAGTGAACGCTACCCGGTAATCGCCTTGAATGTCGTACAGGGCGCCGGTGAGGACCGGGCCTATGGCCGCTCCGCCCGTTTGTGCCGTCAAGGTCACGCCCCGTATCGTGCCCAGGCTCTTCCGGCCGTAGTAGTCGGCCCAAGCGGAGGGTACTAATACGAACATCCCGGACAGGCCCAAGCCGAACAAACTGACGCTTACGAGGGCGATGGGAACGCTGCTTGCCTGGACCATGATGAGGCCGCTGGCGGTTAGGGCCAAGGAGGAGAACGCCATCGACGCCTGCAATGGGACTCGCCTGGCGATGGCACCCCATAGGAAGCTGCTCAGGCCCAACGAGATGGCGTAGGCGCTGGCCATCGAAGCAGCGATCAGTGGGTTGAAGCCCTGCTCAATAAAGTGGGGAATGTGGTGCAGGCTGATGCCGCCGTGGAACATGAAGGTGGTTGCCGTGGAGCCCATGATCAACCACAGCGCCGGCGTTCTCATCGCCTGTCGCAGGGTGAAATTGATTTCTACAGGGGGTGGCGCTTGATCGCCTTCTGCCGAGCCGGATGAGGCTGGGAGCGCGGCGTCGCCGTCGGGAAGGAGGCCGTGATCTTCGGGGCGGCGTCGCATGAGGATGGCAGAGGGGATGACGCCGATGGCCAGCATGCATAGCCCCAGCGCCAGCCAGGCCGTCCGCCAGTCGGCAGCGGCGGCGATTGCCCCAGCCATTGGCGGGAAAATGGCGAGGCCGATGGGAGAGGTCGCTGAAACGAATGCCAGGGCCTGCGGACGCTTGCGAATGAACCAGTTGCTGACCGACGTGCTCATCCCCACTTCCAGCGGCCCCACGAACAGCGCCCGGCCCAGGGTGAAGGGGATGTAGAACATCAGGGGCGTGACAGTGAAGGAAAGCATGATGGCGAAGATCCCCATGAGCAGCGACGACCCGCTGAGGATGACCCGCGAGCCATAGCGGTCGACGATGCGTCCGGCGAAGGGGGCGGTGAATGTGGCCACCAGCGCTCCGGTGGTGAGGACGCCGGAAAGGGTCAGCCGGTTCCACCCTAGGTCGTCGGACATGGGTCCGATGAGCGCGCCCAGAATAGATGCCCCTAGGATGGCCCGCGGCATGCCCACAGAAATGGCGCAACCAACGATGACCCAGCCGTAGAAGAAAGGTGGGTTAATGGGGAGCTTGGCTTGAGACTGTTGCACGGGTGGCAGGACCTCGGGGCGGTGGCCCCGCTCAGTGTAGGAGGGGTGAGGTAGGGGGTCAAACGACGGACGAGCCCCCAGGTGCTCCGGGTATAATGTGGTAGGTCTATTGTCTCTAGGGCTAAGCTCGGAACCTGCGAGTGGATAAAATACATGTGGCATCCGAATGAGCATCTCAAACGCGCCTTTAGGGTTAAAGATTGGCCTGGAGTCGTTCGTTGGGGCGTACCGAGTCTGTTCCTTTATGTTGCCGGTGGCCTCGTTATTGCGAGGGCAGAAGACTGGGCTAACAAGGAAATAAACGAGCGAACGCCAGGGGCAGCAGGTTGGTTCGTAGAATTTCTGGGCTCTGGTTGGTTCCTAGTGATCGCGTTTAGCATATTGGCTCTTATGTGGGTATTGGTGATGTTAATAGCCGTATCTTGGCGAAAGCGGTCGAATGTCACCGAGCACGATGCCATCGGTTTGAAGCCGCCGACCAATGTAGAGGAGGAGGAAGGAACACTTCCTGCGCGTAGACCTGTACTAGTGAGAGCCGCCAAAAAAATTCAGGGTCTTCAGATGATCGGGAATCGAGTTACGGGTGACATAGACTTTGTTGATGCCCAGGGAGGACTTGAAAACGCGACGTTTCGTGGAAATATCCATGAGATGGCTGTCCAACAGCGATCTAAGTTTGCGGGGCTGGAGGCCGCTAGCATCGATTTTGCTGAACGTCGTCGCGAACTTGATTGGTTCAGAGCCCAGATTCACTTGGCCAGAAGGATTTGGGCCTGTTGGCTCGTCGGGGGTGCCGTAGATGCGGGAAATGTCATTGGAACTGGAAACATTGAGCGATTGATTCTGCTGCATCCGCACAGTCCAGTAATTGAAGGGCTTTCCAATGTGGGCGAAGGGATCATGAATCCAGCAGAACAGCAACGACGTGTCGTGCTGCAGCTTACCGAGAACGCCCAACAGAGGGGTACGCAGGTCAAATGGTGTAACAACATGGCGTATAGCCTCCTTACCATATGAAATCCTCCGGATGAACATTCCCCTATGCCAGAGGACATGTGGATTCTCTGCGAAGTCTTTGTGCCGGGCATTCACGCCGATGACCGACCGAGTTTGTTGGTGAGGCCTGATGCTTACCCTGAGCTCTGCGGGCATTTCTTGCGGGCATTTCTTAATCTGTGGACATATAGTGGCGAGCCCATTTCTGAGCAGGCGCTTTTGAAGCAGAGCATTGACGAGCTAAGAAGAGCCATAGTTGCGACAATGTATGATCCCATGACCGATCCTAATAATGACTTGCACCGGGCTAGGTTGGATACGTTAGTTGCATCGGGATATGGGATTTGGGGAGGCGCTGTTCAATGGAGGGACGTTTACAGGGATTACCTTGAGACCGAGAGGGCGGAAGAACGAGGAAAATGGACAGATAGGAGTGAATCGGTCCGACGATCATTCATTATGGCTGATAGGGCGGTACTTGCGCTCACCCAAATTAGAAAAAGTTAGAAGACTAGTACTTTGTGCTCCGCGTTCATGCTGCCCAACTGGTTCAAGATCGGGCCCCTAGACTGGTAAGGGTACTTGCACATCGCTTGCCCCGCGTTCGATGTCGGTAAGTCAGGCAACCGGGGGAGCTCGCCTCCTCCCTCTCGCAAGGTTTGACACCCCTCCACGCCCGCCGGATAATCGCGTCAACCCTCGTTGGTGGGAGGCGGCATGAACGTTGTTAAGAAACGTCGGTTGGGGCGGGGCGTGTCCATGGTTGGGGCGGGGATGTCCCGGTTTGGGGCTTTTGCCGATCTCTCCAGCCGTGACCTGTTCGTCGAAGCCTACGACGATATGACCACCTTGATGGACAAGGGCTTTGACACCTCTGACATCGAGACGATGTACGTTGGCAACTTCTCCAGCGACCTCTTTGAGGGGCAGGCCCACGTCGCGCCGATTATGTCGGACTGGCTTGGGCTGACGCCCAAGCCTGCCACCCGCATCGAGAACGCCTGCGCCAGCGGCGGCAGCGCCCTGCGCGAGGGCATGATGGCCATCGCCTCCGGCATGTATGACGTGGTCTTGGTTGGGGGCGTGGAGAAGATGAGCAACCTGGCTACGGAGCGGGTCACCGATACCCTGGCAATGGCCGCCGACGCCCTCTACGAGATACCCGCCGGTCTGACCTTTCCTGGCATCTTCGCCACCATTGCCACCGCCTACATCCACCAGTACGAGGCCAGCACCGACCATTTGGCAAAGGTCGCCATCAAGAACCACGCCAATGGCGCGCTGAATCCCAAGGCGCAGTTCAACAAGCCTCTGCGGGACATCATGGACCGCCGCATCGCCCGAGCGAAGGAACGGGGCGAGCCTGTGCCCGAGTGGGAAGATGAGCTGGACTTCCTCCACGATGACCGAGCCAACCCGCTGGTCGCTTGGCCGTTGCGGCTCTATGACTGCGCTCCGATTACTGACGGCGCCGCCTGCGTGCTGCTGGTTGCTGACGAGTTGGCGTCCAGCTTCACCGAAGCGCCGATCAAGGTGATTGGCATCGGCCAGGCTAGCGGCAGGCCCCTGCACGACAGCGAATCACTGACCTCGCTATCGTCGGCGAAGGCTGCGGCTGAAGAGGCCTACCTCATGGCAGGCGTCGGCCCTGGCGACATTCAAGTAGCAGAAGTCCACGACTGCTTCACCCCCGCAGAGATTGTGGCGACAGAAGACCTGGGATTCTTTGAGCCTGGAGAGGGCGCACGAGCGCTCGATGAAGGCCGCACTACCATCCAGGGTGATAAGCCGGTGAACACGTCTGGTGGGCTGAAGGCCAAGGGGCATCCCGTCGGCGCTTCAGGCGTGGGCATGGCCGTTGAGATATTCCACCAGTTGCGACAAGAGGCCGGAGAACGGCAGGTGCCCAACGATAGCCTTGAGTTGGGCCTGAGCCACAACGTGGGCGGCACCGGGGGAACCTGCGTCGTAACGATCTACCAGCGGGGATAGGTTGCAATCCCTTCCCCCGTACTTGGGGGAAGGTTGGGATGGGGGTTCTGGCCCCGCTTTTGAGCAAGGTTAGGCCCCCACCTTAATCCTCCCCCTCAAGGGGGAGGAGACCTGAGTCCTCCGCTTCATTCGTGGAGCCTGGGCTGGTGTGCCGTCTGGTCTTCGCATGTTCTATGGTCTAGCGTCCGTTGAGGGATTTCCCGTTGCCCTTGTGTGATTCCCTGCCGTAGAGCTTCAAGAGGGCCTGAGCCAACAGGTCGGGGTCGTGATGGTGGGGGAAGTCGGGGTTAATCACCGACGTTCGGAAAAGAGGCAGGCCAGCAAGATCGTCATCCGAGGTAGGGGGTGGGATGCGGAGCTCCTCCACCGAGGACACTTCTCCTGAATCCGCCAGCACCCAGTCGACAACGGTTGGCCCTATGTGATCGACGAGGGCCTGCACGTGTTCTTCCACTGAATACTCGGTTGTTTCCCCTGGCTGTGTCGCTACGTTGCAAACGTAGACCTTCAGGGCGGGGGATGCTTCCATGGCCTGGCGGATGCCTCTGACCATCAAGTTGGGCAATACGCTTGTGTAGAGGCTTCCCGGTCCCACGACCAGCAGCTGGGCCTCGAGGATGGCCTTGACGGCCTCAGAGTAGGCCAGGGGCTCTTCCGGGTTCAGCGAAAGCTGGGCAATGCGCCCTCCGTACTTTGGAATGGCGCTTTCTCCTCTCACCACGGTCCCATCTTCCATGCTGGCTACCAAGTTCACGTTGTCCAAGGTGGACGGCAGTATCTGGCCTCTGACAGCAAGGACTCTGCTGGCCTCGTGGATGGCCGACTCGAAGTCGCCACTAACGTCGGTCATCGCCACGAGGAAGAGGTTGCCGAAGCTGTGGCCCTCAAGGCCCGTTCCCTGGGCAAATCGATGCTGAAACAGCCGGGTCAGGGTGGGCTCAGCGTCCGAAAGGGCTACCAGGCAGTTGCGAATGTCGCCGGGTGGCAGGACGCCCATTTCTCTGCGGAGCACGCCGGAGCTTCCACCGTCGTCGGCTACGGTTACAACCGCTGTAATGTTATTGGAATAATGCTTGAGGCCCCGCAGCAGCGTTGACAGCCCGGTGCCACCGCCAATAGCTACGATCCGCGGGCCACGCTCCAACGCTCGGAGTTGATGGAAGGAAAGGGAACCAGAACCACGACGGCTCATAGACTGTGCTAGAGCGCTGGTTACACCCCACCAACCGATGAGTCCCAGGAGAATGCCAACGGCAAAGATGAGGGCTGCTAGTCCCCAGGCGGGTATCAGAAGCCAGGTTGGGGTCGCGTGGACCAAGCGGCTGATGGCGTAACCGGCGCCGGCGGCTATGAGGGTGGCGCCCAGCGCACCAAGGAATATCCATCGCTTGATGCCCGTGCCCACGTCAAAGAGGTCGCGCAGCGAGAAACGCCTGATCCCAGGGTTCGGGGTTCGTTCACCGCCAAATGGCGATACGCTCACGCCCCTCCTTTCCTTTCCTCTAGGCGCGCCCTCAGTAGTTCTTCAGCCAATGATGGGTTGGCCTGGCCACGGCTGAGCTTCATAACCTGGCCGACCAGGAACTTCACGGCTGTGTCCCTGCCGGCCATGTAGTCCTCCACCGCCTTAGGGTTGGAAGCGATGGCTTCCGCAGCCATCGGGGATAGCGAGTCCGCGTCGGCTACCTGAGTGAATCCTTTTTCCTTGACGACCTCGGAGGGGGTGCGTCCCGTATTGAAGACGTCTTCGAAGACGTCCTTGGCCATAGATGTGCTGAGCGTCCGGTCGTCCAAGAGATCGAGCAGTTCGCTGAGATGCTGCGGCTGCATGGGGATGTCCGACAACTCCTTGCCGGTGGCGTTGAGCAGCCTGGTTAGCTCTCCAAGTATCCAGTTGCTGGCCGCTTTGGCCCGCTGGCCCAGGGCTTCCCCATCGGCGGCTTTCGTTGCCACCACGGCTTCGAACCAGTCAGCAATTTCCTTGCTAGTGGTCAAAAGGTCGGAGTCGTAGGGAGAAAGACCGTATTGCTGGGCGAAACGTTGTTGCTTGGCCTCGGGCAGTTCTGGGAGCTGTGAACGAAGTTGCTCGACCCAGTCCCGGCCGATTATCAGTGGCGGCAGGTCTGGCTCCGGGAAGTAGCGGTAGTCGTGAGCTTGCTCCTTGGAACGCTGTGAGACCGTGACCCCTCTGTCCTCGACCCAACCGC
Source organism: Chloroflexota bacterium (assembly GCA_003228115.1). GTDB lineage: Bacteria > Chloroflexota > Dehalococcoidia > Lucifugimonadales > SAR202-VII-2 > SAR202-VII-2. Next base: position 56,388 of record QEVV01000005.1, on the reverse strand, counting down.
GGGTTTCCTGAGCGATGGGCTGTCCCTCTTTCATCAGGCGAGTCTGCCGATCAATCTCATATACCAGCGCCCGCTGCACAGCGCGGAAGCTGTTCATGTTTTTGACTTCCACCTTGGAGTTCATTTGGTCTGAACCCTTCGGGCGAACACTGACGTTGGCGTCGCACCGGAGGTTGCCCTCCTCCATGTTGGCCGCCGAGACGCCAATGTAGCGGAGGATCGCTCGGAGTTGTACCAAGAAGGCCCGGGCTTCGTCAGGCGTGCGAATGTCCGGCTCTCCAACCATTTCCATCAACGCAGACCCAGCTCGGTTCACGTCCACCAGCGTGTGGCCGCCGGAAGCATCGTTCGGGCGGTGCAGGAGCTTGGCTGCGTCTTCTTCAAGGTGAACGCGGGTCATGTGTATGCGGCGGGGCTCGCCGTCGGTTTGGATATCCAGATAGCCGCCAACACAGATAGGAAGGTCGAATTGGGATATCTGGTACCCCTTCATGAGGTCAGGGTAGGGGTAGTTCTTTCGGTCGAACTTGGTGTATTCGGCAATGTCGGAGTGCAGGGCCAGCCCTGCCTTGATCACCATTTCCACGGCGGCCTTGTTGATGACGGGAAGGGCACCGGGAAGCCCCAGGCAGACAGGGCAGACGTGTTCGTTGGGTGAAGCGTTCTGATAGTCAGAGTCGCACCCGCAAAACATTTTGCTGCGGGTCTGGAGCTGGACATGAACCTCTAGCCCAATGACCGGCTCGAATTCCGTCTCCACCATACTTGTAGTCACGAATTGCACCAATGTGAGGTTGGGGGTCTGAGGTCAGTATAGCAACGGGCTGGAGGCATGGGCAACGCGGGTGTTTGCCCGTGTCCGGTATGTGTTCTACAATGTGTGAGCGTTACTCCCTTCTTAGGCTGGCTATGGATACTTACCTACACATATCGCAGATTCTGATTGCCGTTCTCATTGTTGCGGTGGTGCTGCTTCAAGTCCGTGGTGTCGGCTCCGGTCTCTTCGGGAGTGCCGAGGGCGGATTTAGGACTCGCCGTGGCATGGAACGGACTCTGTTCCGCTTCACTATCCTGCTCGGCGTTCTCTTCGTCCTGTTGGGCATTCTGAGCTTCCGCTACACGTAGACCCAGTCTGTGTACCAGTACCTGATCGTGGCTGCTACTGCTGCGTCCCCCATTGGGGAATTGGTGATAGCGATACCCGTGGGTCTGGCCTTAAGCCTGTCCCCCTTTTGGGTTGCCCTCACGGCGATTGTTTTCAACATGCTCCCGGTGCTTGCCATTAGCTTTATGTTTTCCCGCGCTGAAGGCAGTCAGGGGCCGCTTCGTTGGCTTACCAGGTTCCGTAAGGACCGCGTCGCTAGAGTAGTCGGGCGCTACGGGCTGCCGGGCGTATTGGTACTCACGCCATTGCTCGGGACATGGGCTGTGACTGCAACCCTAGAGGCGGTGGGCGTTTCGAGAATCAGGATTCTAGGGACAATGTTGCTGAGCCTGCTGGTCTACTCGGCTATTCTTCTGGGAGGGAATCAGTTGTTCTTTGGCTGATCCGATTATCTGATTTCGAAGCCTTCAAGTCCGCCATCCTTCTCCCTCCATTCAACAACAACCTCTGAAACCGAAGCGCTCGGGAAACCCTGGCGTAGCAGATCACTTAGCCGATCTAATGCCTTCCGCTCACCTTCGGCGTCGACTTCAACGGTGCCATCCGGGAGGTTGCGAACCCACCCCACCAGGCTGAGCAATAGCGCACTTCGCCGGGTAAAGTCGCGGAAGCCTACGCCCTGAACCCAGCCGTGAATGACTGCGTGGAATTGAAGGTGTTCCCCTGGTGTGTTGGGCATGGCTTTGATCAACCCTCCGTTTCCACCCATAACCTAAGGCCGTCTGTTGAGACGGTTATGTCCCCTTGCTGAGATGTCGTGTAAACGTTATCTATGCCGACCGTATTGGAAAGGCGCTCAATTACTTCTGGTGAAGGATGGCCATAGCGATTGTCTTGGCCAACCGAATTAGCAGCAACTGAGGGTGCGACCATCTCAAGCAACTTGGCGGTAGAGGACGTGGCGCTCCCGTGGTGGCCTACTTTGAGGACTTCAGATGGGATCAGCAGGCCTTGGCTGCCAAGATACCTTTCGCCAAACTCTTCCAGGTCGCCCAAGAGCAGAAAGTCGATGTTGCCATAGCTCAATCGTAGGACTACTCCGGCGTTGTTGACATCGGCTCCGGTTCCCAGGATGGGGCGATCCTGAGGATTGAGCACTTGTACCCCGGCTTGGCCGAGGCGGAACGATTGGCCAGCGCTGACTGTGGCCAGCGCCGCTCCACTTTCGGCGACGGCGCTTTGCCAAAGGGAGTCGGGAAAGTTTTCTTTGACCTGGGGACCAATCAGCACTGTTCCGACCTGATAACGAAGCAACACCTCGATCAGCCCCGTAAGGTGGTCTGCATCTGGATGGGTGAGCACCACTGCATCGAGCGAACGATCCCAGAAAGGCATGCGGTCGCCGATTGCTCTAATGGCTGAGAGTGGATCGGGCCCGCCGTCCACCAGCATCTGGTGGCCCTCCGGCGATTGGATGAAGATCGCATCGCCCTGGCCGACATCCAGCACCGTCACCTTGAACAGGGCGGGGGGCTGGTTGAGCACAGCTGTCCAGATCGCCACTGTACCCAAGATCAGAGGGACGAGCAGCCAGCGGGCTTTCCCATTGCCAATGGGTTTTCTCTGCACCTGCGTATTACGCGGCACCTCCTCATCCGAGGATCGGTGTTGGCGAAAGCGGTACAGACGAAGAATTCCGAATAACCCGCTGTAGTAGGCAACGACCAACGGCCAACCTAGCGGCCCCGTACCGAAGGAAGCGCCTGGAAGCCGGGCAAAGAACTCAATCACCATGATGATGTAGGTCGTCGCCAGCCATGCACCCCAGCCGAAGAAGGTCCCAAATGGCGGGAAGATCAATTGGCCCACGGATGCGAGTAGGGAGGCGCCAAGGATCGCTGGAATGGCCGGAAGCGTTACGAGGGTTGCAGGAATGCCGAGGGTGGACACTTGCTCAAAGTGGAAGGCGACCAACGGAAGCGTTGCGATAACTGCTGCCAGACTCATCGCTATGCTGGCCTTCATTGGTCGCACAAGGCGGGCGGGACCAGACTCTGGAGTTGGAAGCCATTGATCCAATTTATCTTGGATGGGTTGGTGCAGCGCCGCCAGTCCCAAAACGGCAGCAAAGCTGAGCTGGAAAGACACATCCTTTAGGAGATGAGGATCGACGGCCAACATAAGGACCGCCGCGGCTCCGATGGCGGGTAGGGCGCTCCTGGACCGGCCCAGATACATGCCCCAAAGGTAGATGCTGCCCATCACGGCGGCGCGCCAGACGGGTGGCGCCATGCCCGACATTGCCGCATAGAGCCATATCCCCAGCAAGGGCAGTAGCAGATATAGATGCCAACGTCGTCCAAAGAGCAGCCGCACTGCGCCCATGAGGAAAAGCATCACTACGCCCACATGAAGGCCGGAGATCGCCAGCAGGTGCGATGTTCCGGTCCGCCGAAAGGCCTCAGTTACTTCCGGGGGAATGTCAGTGCGGAGGCCCAGCAACAGCGCTCGGTCCATCGACGACTGAGGTTCAGGTACCGCCTCCTTCAAGCCGTCCGCCAACCTCAACCGCCAAGCTGATAGGGTGCGTCGAATCAGGTCAATGCGGCCCGGCTCCACCTCAATGAGTGCAGGGAATCGAAGGACAGATGAAACGCCCTGATTGGCAAGGTAGGCAGGGTAGTCGAAATCATCGAAAGGATCTGGAGCCTGTAAGGTTCCGCGCAGAGTGGTTAGGTCGCCATAACGCAACGGCTCCAAATGGGCGCCAACGGCCGCTGGAGACCTTGCGGCTATGACTTGGACGAGACCCTTCAACGGGCGGACATCCTCATTGATCTCAATCGTACGGACTTTCAGGCGAAAACTGACACCGACACCTGTCACTGTGGGTTCAGAGTCGATGATGCCGCTAAGGTTTGCTGGCGTGAGATAGTACTGAGAGAAATCGACAAGGCCATCGGAGACGAAGGCAAAGCGCAAGAGGCCCAACATTAGAAAGAGAGCCGCCAACGGTAGGAGGAGTGGTGCTCTTTTCAAAGCGAGTAGCGCCGCAGTCCCGGCTGCAGCCGCAGTGAGGAGGGCTGCTATCTCCCAGGGAAGCCGTATAACGTTCCATAGAGCTAGGCCGAGGGTGAAGGAGGCGCATAACGCTGCGAGTCTCATGGGATCAGCGGACCGTTGCCTGGTTCCTAAACCCTTCCAGCGTGGTGGGACCAATCCCGGAGACCAGCAGCAGATCTTCAAGTCGAAGGTAAGGGCCGCTAGCTTCCCGGTGTTCAACGATCCCTAGCGCAAGCGCTGGCCCAATGCCTTTCAACATCTGCAGATCCTCGCCGCTGGCAATGTTTACGTTGATCGTGGCTGGTGCTTTCGGGACAGAGGGCGAGAGTGATTCTCCGATGGCTGGTACGTGGATGTGAACGCCGTCGCCAATGCGCTATGAAAGGTTGATGCTGTTGAGGTCGGCGTCGGTTGTTTCGCCACCTGCTGCCCTAATCAGATCAGCGATTCTGGACTCAATGTCTATTGTGTAGACACCGGGGCTCACTACGGCGCCGGTAATGTAGGCCGCTAGTTCAGGGGTTGCTGTCGGGGTCGGCAGGAATATTTCGATTCCGGGAGGTCTATCGCTCCGTGTCGCCAGGAGGCCGATACCAGCAAGGGCAACAGCCACCATCACGATCACAGTGGTCGGGAACAGCGCTGCTCGCCAAGAACTGGGCATAGACTCCTCAAGGCGGCTCAGCGGCACTATAGAAAGGCGGCTCAATGGTGTCAAACCAAAAAGGGGACTTGCTGTTGACGCATCTAGTTGCCTCTGTGTAGTCTGCGGCTTACAACGCCATGAGTACGCAGACCAACACAGAAGCCAAATACAAGGCGGGCGACCGTGTACGCGTCCTTGTGGGCAACCCACCGGGTCACTATCGGACACCGGAGTACATCCAAGGGAAAACCGGTACGGTTCAACGGGTATTCGGCGCCTTTCGCAATCCTGAGCTTTTGGCACAGGGCAAGGACGGCTTACCTAAGAAGGTCCTTTACAGCGTTGGATTTCCCCAACGAGAGGTCTGGGCTGAATACGACGGATCTCCCGCTGACACGCTGCTCCTGGACATTTACGAACATTGGCTGGAGCCTGCTTAACCGAGGAGGAAGAGCAATGAGCGATCCCGAAGAGCTTCACGACCACGACGAGGCGGAACACGAGGGTATTCACAAGGGTGGGTTGCCCTACTACGGCAAGCGGGTGATGGCCCTTGAGGCACTCCTCGAAGAGAAGGGTATTCTCACCAAAGATGAAATCCAGCAACTGATTGATCAGACTGACTCAGTTTCTCCCAAGAACGGGGCGAAAGTCGTTGCCAGGGCTTGGGTCGACCCCGAATACAAAGCCCGTCTTCTTTCGGAGCCCAAGAAGACCCTGGAAGAGTCAGGGTACGGAGAACTGCCGGAAGACCCCGTTATTGTCGTCGTTGAGAACAACGATGACGTGCGGCACCTCGTGGTGTGCACCCTGTGTTCCTGTTACCCGCGGGCCCTGCTTGGGCGGCCGCCAGACTGGTACAAGAGTCTGGCCTATCGGTCCCGGGCCGTGGACGACCCACGCGGCGTAATGAAGGAGTTTGGCCAGCATGTTCCCGATTCCGTTGAGGTGCGCGTTCTGGACAGCACTGCGGATATCCGCTATCTGGTTGTTCCCCAACGCCCGGAGGGGACCGAGGGTTGGTCTGAGGATGAGCTGGTCAAACTGGTGACCCGTGACAGCATGATTGGCGCCAGTGAGCCGCTGAAACCGGAACAGGTGCCAGCAGGCTAGTTGGGGCCGGATCAAGTAGGCCGACGAAGGCATCGTTGAAAGGGCTGGCTCGATGGGCCGGCCCTTTCTTACATAGGAGGAGTTAATGGCAATCGAAAGAATTAAACCAGGGGGCGTCTATCCATCGCCTCGCTTTAGTCACGTGGTGAGGATTGGCGACCTCGTCTACATTTCAGGCCAGACGGCTCGGGCCGCGGATGGCAGCGCCGTGGGCGCGGGCGACGCTGGAGCACAGGCCGAGCAGGTCATGGAAAACATTGGCGCGTGCCTCGCTTCGGTTGGCGCGTCATGGGAACAGGTGGTGAGGACCAAGGTCTATCAAACAGACTATTCGCAAATGGCCCGGGTGAGGGAAGCCAGGGACAAGTATTTGTTGCAGGGCCATTTGCCGGCCAGCACCTCGCTTTTCATCGAGGGACTGGTGGACCCGGCGTTTCTCATTGAAGTTGAGGCAATTGCCTATCTAGGGCAGGGGAGTACAAACATGGCCATAGAGCGAATACAACCAAAGGGCGTCGCCCCCACGAACCGTTACAGCCACGTCGTTAAGGCTGGCGACACTGTCTACATCGCCGGCCAAACAGCGCGAGATGCCGATGGCAACCTCGTGGGCGAGGGCGACGCAGGCGCGCAGACCGAACAGATCATGAAGAACATCGTCTCTTGCCTGGCATCGGTCGGGGCGACCCTGGATAACCTAGTAAACGTGAATATTTACCTGACGGCGCCGGAACAAGCCGACCGGGTCCGCGAGGCCAGGGCCAAGTACATGGGGACCGACAACATGCCTGCGAGCACCTTCGTGTTCATCACGGGGCTGGCGGCGCCTGAGTACCTGGTGGAAATAGAAGCAGTAGCGTACTTGGGGTAGGCGCGGTGTATCCAACCCGCGCGGGCGGCGTTTCGTTGCCGGTGAAGAGTAATGCCTTGACAAGTGCTGGCTACGGTAAGGCTAGTGCCTCACCTATTGTTCTGCTCCTCCCACGCCCGGCTGTTTTCTGCCTGATAACCCAGGATTTCTTCGTTCCAGCCGGTCTTCACGTAGGCCAGGATTTCCTGCACGTCCCCTTCTGACAACTGGCCCGCAAAGGAAGGCATGGTCTTTCCTGGATAGTCGAATCGGCCCAGCACGATATCCGCCAGCAGGCCGTCTGCATGGTGCCACGTGTGGCCTGAGGGCCCGTGAGGCGGCGCGCTGTTTATCCGTCCCTCTCCCGTAGCTACGTCGCCATGGCAACTCTGGCAGTTGGCTTCGTACAACTGGGCTCCGGCTCCTAGGGCGCCAGGGGTACCTGAAGGAGCGTTTGAACAGGCAACCAAAAGAAGTAACACCGCAACCGGAGCGACCATTGCTAGCAACTCTTTACGCCCAATCTTGCGCCATGACCCTAGGGACGTTCCCAATCCATTCGTACTCATCGTAGGGCTTGCCTAGCCCAGTTATTCGATGGCATGCGCCAATCCTCCTCAATGTGATCCGCTTTACGCCCCTGTCTTCTCAGGCTCAAGGAACACCCAAACTAGCAGGCTTGGCCGCTAGTGCGATGCTGGGTCCGGTGCGTCATGGCGCTTTCCAGGGTTAGGGTCTTACAAAGCCTTCTTGATTTCCTCGAACTGCTCCAAGGTAATCTCTCCCCTTGCTAAGCGCTTCTTTGCTATTTCCGTGGGGGAGTCGGTTTCCTGGCGCCCGCCAGCTAACACTCTGAAGGCCCAGATGGCAACAGCGGCGACAACGCCCCAGAAGACCACCATCCAAAGAGCGCCAAACGCCATCCACCAATCACTACCGTCGTGGAACCACCACATCATCAGGCCTCCTCGTCTATCGATGGGACCTGGGCATCTGATCTCCGTCAGCCCCATCGTCTGCGACGTTGGTGAAAGACCTGTGGAGGAAAGGTACTAAGGACGTGTTGTTTCTGTGAGGGATTTCTACTATGGGTGTGGCGGCTATTTCGTTAGCGCCGTGCTATAAGCTAACTTGGCGTTGTGGAATGCGGCAGCGCTCAGCAGCCATAATCGCATCGATCGATGCTACGGCGTCGTCTAGCGCGTTGTTTTCGTTGACGACTAGATAGTCGAATTCCAGCAGGGCTTCCATTTCCTCGTGAGCCGTAGCCAGCCTCACCTTGAGACGCTCCTCAGACTCTGTTTGGCGAGAGCGCAGCCGGTATTCTAGTTCCTCCATGCTGGGTGGCGCAAGAAAAACCGCTATCGTGTCGCTGACCACACGCCGTAGGTTGCGGACGCCCTGGACGTCGGTTTTGATAACGACATCCCGGCCGTCATCAAGTGCTTGCTCAATAGGTCGCTTGGGCACTCCGTACCAGTTCCCGTAGACTTTGGCGTGCTCCAGGAGGCCTCCGTTGTCCTTCATTTCCAAAAAGGCTTGCTCTGTAACGAACAAGTAGTCGACGCCATCTTCCTCGCCATCCCTGCGAGGCCGCGTGGTAGCGGTAACCACGAAGTGGTGAGGACAGTTGTCTAGCCGCATGCGTTGTAGGACGGCGTCCTTGCCCACACCGGAAGGGCCAGACAAGATCAGGAACAATGGCCGCGTCTCACGGTGAAGCCGTGAGGTTTCTAGGGAAGTCACGCCCTTGCCTCCTTACCGCTGAGGGATGCAAGAGTCTCCCAGAACGTTGGATAAGAAATGTCGGCCGCCGTCGTGTCCAGGACAGTCGTTTCACCTTTCGCTAGGCTTCCTGCCACGGCCATGGACATGGCCATCCTATGATCGCCGTGACTTTCTACAGTGGCGCCGTGGAGTGGCTGGCCTCCGTGGATAACCAGACCGTCTTCCCGCTCCTCAACCGATGCCCCCAACCTGCCCAACTCCTGGACGATCGATTTGATGCGGTCCGACTCCTTGACCCGAAGTTCCTGGGCATCCCTGACAACCGTGGCGCCCTCAGCAAAGCAAGCGGCGACGGCTAAAATCGGGATTTCGTCAATGGCGTTGACCAACAGGTCTCCAGCAATTTCTGTGGCCTTGAGTTGGGAGGACCTGGCAACCAGATCAGCGACTGGCTCACCCCCGGATGTGCGAGGGTTCTCTAGCTGTACATCGGCGCCCATGGCTTTCAGGACTTCTAGGACACCGGTACGGGTAGGGTTCACGCCGACATTGAGCACTCGTACTTCAGCATTGGGATGGCAAACGGCAGCAACCAACCAGAAGGCGGCACTGCTGATGTCGCCTGGTACCTCTACATTGATGGCCTTCAGATCTGATGGATGAATGGTCAGGGAAAGCCCATCTTCTTCGACGACGGCGCCCATGGCCCTGAGCATCAACTCGGTGTGGTCGCGGGAGAGGGCTGGTTGGTGGATGGTTGTTGGAGCGTCTGCCACCAAGGCTGCTAAAGTGATGGCCGTTTTTACCTGGGCGCTGGCTACAGGCAGCGTGTACTCGATGCCGTAGAGCTCTGTGCCACGAATGGCCAGCGGTGGCCGGCGGTCATCATCGCGGGCCGTGAGGCTAGCGCCCATAAGCCGCAACGGTTCGACCACTCGATAGACAGGTCTAGACCGGAGGGAGGCGTCCCCGGTGAGGACGGAGAAGAATGGGTGGTGCGCCAGCACGCCTGAGAGCAACCTCAGGGTGGTTCCGCTATTCCCGGCATCAAGGACATCGTTCGGCTCAGTCAGTCCACGGGTTCCAAGCCCCGTTATTTCGTACGTTCCTTGCCGATTGCCTGGCTCGATTGTCACCCCAAGCTGCTGCAAGCATCGGAGGGTGGATACAACGTCGGCGCCAGGGGACAAGTTGGAAACGGTGGCGCTGCCTGTAGCGATGGCGTTGAACAGCGCCGCCCTGTGAGAAATGGACTTGTCGCCAGGCAGGACGACGGTGCCAGCCAAACGATTGGTACGGGCGAGAGTCACTTTGGAAATGGGAGGAGCGGCAGTCTTCTCCATGATGCCGTTAGTGTAGCGCATGGAGGTGGCGGTCTGGCAATTCTAGAAAGGGAGGCCGCAGGGACGGTGGGTCCTCGGGGCTGCGGTTCCCTTCTTTCCCATTTGCCTCAAAGAAAGGCGTCTGGGAAACGAGATTAACCGCCAGCGTTGGCCTGGGCGGATGCTCGCTCCGCCCTGTAACTCCCTTAAGGGATGGAGGACAAGATTCACTGGGCCTGGCGCTGCCTTTTCTCTTGGCGAATCAAGAACTCCAGCACTCGGCCGTCGAAGCCCAGTGCCTGAGCTTGGTCCTTATCGCTCTTGGCGCTGTCGTCATCACCGAGCTGGGCGTAGGCAAGGGCGCGAATGGCAAAGGCGGAGGCCCTGGTGTTTTCCATAGACAGGATGCTGTTGGCATCGTCCATGGCCTCTTGGGATCGACCCATTTCATAGAAGGCGCCTGCACGGTTGTTGTAGGCGTCAATGTGGGTTGGGTTCCTCTCAATGGCGTGAGTGAAGTCGTCCACAGCTGCAGCGTGTTGGCGAAGGTAGATGTAGGCCATTCCTCGGTTGTAAAAAGACTCGGCATCTGATGGGTCTATTCTGACAGCAGCATCAAAATCTTTGATGGCCGCGATGTGATCTCCGAGCTGGCCCTGGAGAACCCCGCGTTGGCGATGGGCCGCCGCGTCCTCAGCATTCGCTAGTATCTTTTTGTCGAGTTCTGCTAGTGCCGTATGAAGGCGCTCTATCTCTTCGCCGGACACATCGTCGTATGGCTCTACTGGGTGCATGAGAGAATGCTCGCTTTGTAAGAAGTGAATCTAGTGTAGCAGAGGGCCGCCAGGGATATAATCACTTCATAACATGTCTGCGAGGAGACTTCATGGCTGACAAGAAGATCACGTGGGGTATCAGCATTCCCCAGGCTTTCACCGATGGCGTAATTGACTTGGGGCTGGTGCGAGAGTGCGTCATTCAAGCCGAGGAGAAGGGCTACGACAGCCTATGGGTGCAAGAACAACTCTTTGGAGGGGCGCCGGTCCTTGAGGCCATCTCCCTACTGGGCTATGTGAGCGCCGTCACTTCCCGGGTCAAGCTGGGGACATCCGTGATGCTTCCTGCGTTCCACGACCCTATACGCCTCGCCAAGAGCTTGTCATCGTTGGACCAAATATCAGGAGGAAGGCTCATTCTTGGCGTAGGTTTCGGTGGCTGGCGTGACACCTATGGCTCGCTCAATGTGCCCAGAGAAGGCCTGGCTCGGAGGTTCGAGGAGTCACTCCGGGTGATGGAGTCCCTTTGGACCGAGAAAGATGCCTCCTTTTCTGGCGAATTCTGGAAGCTAGAGGGTCAACCCATGCAACCGAAACCCGTGACGAGGATTCCCCTATGGTTTGGAGGCAGAGCGCCAGCGGCGCTGCACCGAGCAGTGCGTATGGGTGACGGATGGATGGGTGCTGGCTCATCGTCTTCGGAGAGTTTCGCTGAGGGCGCCGAAAGGGTGCGGCAGCTCCTGAAAGATTCAGGTCGAGACCCCGCCACGTTCGCCATCGCCAAGCGGGTCTACCTCGCCGTAGACGATGACAAGGAGCGGGCGGAGCGCCGGTTGGTGGAGTGGTTTGGGCACTTCTACGGAAATGGGAACTTAGCCCGGAAGGTCGCCGTGTGGGGTAGCGCAGAGGAGGTGGCGAGCGAACTGGCGCTGCTGATTAAGGCCGGGGCCCAAATGTTAATGCTGAATCCCGTTCTCGATTTGCCCTTTCACATTGACACTCTCTGGCAGGACGTTGGACCACTGGCGGAGGCCAAAGCCGCTTCCTTGTGAACTTCCAACGGACGACTAACCGAAATCAAACAAGGTAACGGTCCATGAAACGGTTCTCAGTGATACGATCCGATGGAGGATAAGGAAAAGGTTTGGCGGCTCCAGCCCTTTCCGCCTCCCCTTGGACAGCCCTCGGTTGGCAACAACCGAGGGCTGTATTCGTATTGAGCGCCCCATGACGTGGAAACGGCGTCCAGCACTGAGCTATGATATCGACCAGTGTTAGACATCTTTCTGAAGGTCATTCTTCCTGTTTTCGTGGTTGTCGGCATCGGGGCCGGCTACCATCGCTGGCGTGACGTTTCGGCCCAGGTGCCGGCTCAGATCACCGTCTATCTCCTCACGCCTGCTCTGATATTCAACTCTCTCCTTAGCACCAACGTTCCGGCGCAGGCATCCATAAAGGTTGCAGGCGCGTCCCTGATTACCTCGGCGGCGATTGTCGCTGGCACGCTTCTCTTGGGCAAGTTGCTAAGGCAGCCCCGCGCCACTCGCAGCGCCTTCGTACTCGTTTCGGCGTTTCCCAACTCAGGCAATCTTGCCCTCCCGGTCATCCTCCTCGCCTATGGGGATGCGGCCCTTTCCTTCGCCGTCATCATTTTCGTTGTCTTAGCACTGTATGCCTGGTCTGTTGGCGTGTTCATTGCCTCAAGCAGTGAGATGGGAGGCCTTGCTTCGTTGCGGCAGGTATTCAAGATGCCGCACGTCTACGCCGTGGCCTTCGCATTCCTGGTTAAGGCAAGCGGGTGGACGCTACCCGTGGCCGTGGAGAGTCCCTTGGAGCTCCTCGGTAATGCGGCGATACCCATGATGTTGCTGGTGCTGGGATTCCAAATAGGGAGGGGGCTGACAGTCACCGACCTGCCGTCTTTGGTCGTGGCGATAGGAGTGCGGCTGATCGGCGCAGCGGGGTTGGCCTACGGGATGACGCTTGCTTTCGGGTTGGATGGAGTGGAGCAACGTGTGGTCATTGTCATGGCGGCCATGCCCACAGCCATTTTCACGACAATCGTGGCCACGCAGTTCCGAGCCAACCCTCAGTTTGTTACGGCGGGAGTGGTTGGTGGCACCCTGGCCAGCTTGGTTACGTTAACCGGGCTCTTAGCGCTACTGGACTAGAACCAACTTCCCACGAGCCTGTTGACGATTCGTTCCCCCAAGTCCAGGAGTTCTGCACCCATGTAGGCAATTGCTGTCATTTTGATGATGCTGCCGATTCCGTTGTACAGGAAGTATTTCCGCAACGGGTAGCGCACCGCTCCCGCTATGAGGCTTGCGAAGTCGCCGGGAAGAAAAGGCGTCAAAGCAAAGACGAAGACGATGATGGCCCCAAAGCGATGAAACCGGCGGGCGATCCAAGGGAACCAGCGCCCTTTCTGAACTTGCTGTGTAGTGGCCGCCCCTAAGATGTAGGCCGTCGCTCCGCCCAGACTTCCTCCTATCCCAGCTGAGATGCCGATGAGGAGCGGATTGAAATCCTGGCCCATAATGGCGATGAGGACTCCGCCGGGAGCGGGTAGGACAATGGAAGCGCTGCTGAGGCCATTGACTAGAAAGGCGCCCAGATACCCCCAGTCGCCGAGAGCCAGTATCTCGTCGCGCAGTAGGTAGAAAGGGATGGTAATGGCGAGGGCGAAGAAGAGGGTTGCCTGTGCCTTGTAGCGCCAGTCGACAGCATTCAACCAATCGAACATTCTGCCAAAACGGCCTGGGCGGGGCGCTTCTGCGCTAGCTGCCGGTTTTGATTCGGCCCAGGGAAATTCGACAGGCTCTTCCGGTGAGTAGGGGTACCACTGATCCCGATCGAAGGAAGGGGCCGATGCAGGGTCCAGACCAATGCCGGCACTTTTTAGCTGAACAAGGCACTGCCCTAGTAACTCTTCGGTGGTGCAGTCCCCCAGGATCCAGTCCATAGTCTCAATGACGTTGTTCAAATAGGCGACGTCATCCTGGGCCCGGCTGTCCATTTCGGGGAGCGACGCAGCCTCTTCGAGGAGTTGCTGGAGCTGTTTTCGAATCCGATCGACTTCTTCAGGACTCCGCATGCCGACCGTTCCTTGGAGGGGCTTTCCACTTTTGAGCTTACCACAGACAGTTCTTCCCAAAAGGCGTCATGACGAATCGGCGTTCCGCTTGACGGATGCCCGTTTCGGTGGCTACGGTCTAGCCGACCCATTGATACATGTTCTTTCCTTGCTAACCGGAGTAGCGCTGAATGTGGAGCCAAAAGAGCGTTGAAGGGCGACCGAGGATGCTGATAGCGGACGGGTCTGGGGAAACCTTAGGAGAGGGGGCCGAGCTCTGTCAACGGCTCTTCTTCGCGTTGCAGAAGCGTGGCATCCATATGGCTGGGTCTGCGCCGGTCCACCTTGGGCCCCCAGAAAGCCTGGGCTTGGCAATGGATTCGCTGGGCCCTATCAATAGCTTGTTTCTCCTGGCTTATGGTGGCAACGGCCTGCCAGCGGCAGCGACCGGCATAGGGGCGTACTGGGCCTGGCTCAAAGGAAACCTGTCGACGCCTGTGCTCCTCTCGACGTGTTCTTTGGGGGTCCCGGACACTGATGCAAGTCAGGATGTCCTCAAGGGTGATAATGCAGTTGCTCCCCTGGCGGTCGTCCAGGAGACAGCAATGACACCAAGGGCGGCCGGCTTGTTCTTCCTCAAGCTGTTCACCGAAATACACCTGCATTCAGAGGACAGCATAACTGGCAAGATGGTTTGGTTCTCGGCGGTCAAAGCCAAAGAATTGTTGAAGCGCAGAAGGCTTGAAGGAAAGTTCGCGATCAAGAGTTGATGACCTACAAGGTATTGATGGATGTTTAATGTTTCGCCGCTGGAACGCTTTGCTGAGCTGGTCAAGGAACCCGATGAAGGGATAGACCTGGGTCTGGGCGCTGCGCTTATCGCGGCATCTGAATACGAGGACCTAGATGTCCAACGGGAGATACGGCTTCTAGACGACCTGGCGTCAGCTATCGAACCTAGGCTGGGTGATCGGTCTGACACCCTGCGTACTCTTAATGATCTAAGCCGTTTTCTCTTTGACGACCTAGGCTTTCAAGGCAACAGTGACGATTACTACAACCCCCAGAATAGCTATCTCAACGATGTTTTGAAGCGGCGCTTGGGAATCCCGATTACGTTGGCCCTGATTTACATCGAGGTTGGAAGAAGATTGGGAGTTCCATTGCTCGGGATCGGCATGCCCGGTCACTTCCTGGTCCGCCACAGGGACGAACAAGACCTCTATGTGGACACCTTTTCCGGTGGCGTGCTCTTATCTTCTGAAGAGTGCGCCGAAGGTTTTCGCCAACGCGGCCTGGCAAACTCTTGGAGAGCGGAGTATTTAGCGCCCGTTCGTCACAAGGAGTTTCTGGGCAGAATGCTGCGAAACCTGAAATACATCTACGCTGAGCAGGGCGAAGACGGGAAGGCAATCCGTACTGTGAATTGGCTGCTGGCGCTGTACCCAGAGGCGGGAGAGGAAGTCCGAGATAGGGGGCTCCTCAACTATCGCCAAGGACATTATCAAGCGGCCCGGGACGACCTGAACCGATACTTGGACCTTGGCGCAGGCGTGCAAGACGCGACCACTGTCAGACAGATGCTGCGTAGAATCGACGAGTTGCTCGCGGGTTGAAGGGCTGGGAGCGAGCCTAGTATTGAATATGCCGACGTTGTGAGGGGTAAGACGTAGGGGCGTTCAATTGAACGCCCCTACATTCGTTTTACGACGAGGTTGCTTGGACGAGGTTGCTCGCGACTGCCACTTCGGATCAGGCGCGCACGGCCTCGAAGAAACGTCTTGTAGCACCATTGATGAGACCGGGTAGGGCGACTTGGAAGTACCGCACGCCTTGTTCCTGATAGGCCCGGTAACGATCGGTCTGAGACGGCGGAATGGCTCCGACGCCCATGACCGGGAAGGGGCTGCCCAAGGCCGTTACCGTGGCGACAGCTTTGTCCACCAACTCGAGGACCTCTTCGTGCCAGGTGTTCGCTCCGTGGCCTAGGGATAGCGCCAGGTCATTGGGACCAATGTGTACGGCGTCCACGCCGGGTACCGAAGCGATGTCGCCGATGGCGGCCATGCCGACTGGATCCTCCACCATGCAGATGACTAGCGTTTCCCGGTTGGCGGCAGCGTAGAGGTCGGTTTCCCCGCGATAGGTGATCGTCCAGCGGGCAGGTGCAAAGCCGCGGTTGCCCTCGGGGGGGAACTTCGCCGCACGCACCACAGCAGCAGCTTCTTCGGCGCTGGACACCTTGGGGACGACAACTCCGTGAGCGCCTCTGTCCAGAAAGATGCCGATAACCTCTGGCCGGTTGACCGGGACCCGCACTAGCGGAGTGATGCCGGTTAGCTCCGAGGCTCTGGCAAGGTTCTCAACTTCACTTGGGTCGAGAGGGCCGCCTTCGGCGTCCAGCATGACGAAGTCCATACCCGCCAACGCTAGTAGTTCCACCAGCGAAGGGGCATTGATAGTCATGGGAACGCCGTAAACGGCCTCGCCCTTGGCTAGTTTCTCTTTGGTTTTGTTCTGTCCCATTTCGTTCTCCTAAGAGTGTTCGTTGCGTTCGCCGGTCGAATGGCTGGTTGGAAGTTTGAATGGACCCGCCACTGGTGTGGTTAGGAAAACCTCGGCGCGATCTTCGTCATAAGTCGTTCCATGGTCTTCAGCATTGTGTCGGGGGTTTCATTGTTGACTTCAGGAGTCCCGTAGAACATGTCCAATACAGCGGCCTTCACCCCTGCCTTCTCGAATGATTCCAGCGAGCGGAGGATGTCATCCTCCGTACCGATAAGGGGTTCCTTGGTGTCCGCGGCGGCTGGGGTGTCGGTGAAGAGCAGGCAATGGCGCAGGGCAATCGGGATTGCGGAAGCATCACGGCCGGTGCCCTCGCAAAGCTCACCAAGTTTTTTCTTGCCCTCCTCTATGAGGGCTATAGTGGGGCGGGTAGGGTGCCAAACGTCGCCGTGCTCCGCGACCCTGCGCAGTGCCCTCCCGGTGCTGCCGCCTATCCATATGGGCGGCCGGGGCTGCTGCAGCGGCTTTGGCTCGATAATCACATCCGAGACCTGCCAGTATTTGCCTTCGAAATTGGCTGGGCCATCGCCCCAGATTTGCTTGATCAGGGCTAACGCTTCGGTCGTCATTTCGCCCCGGTTGGCGTAATCGGAGGCTGTGACATCGAATTCGCCCTCGAAGCCCCCGACCCCTGCCCCAAAGATCACCCGGCCGCCCGATAGCACATCAATTGTAGCGACGGCCTTTGCCGTGAGTACAGGGCTGCGGAATGGCATGACGAGTACGCTGGTACCCAGACGGATGGTCTTGGTAACAGCCGCTGCGAAAGCAAGGACCGTGGTGGCTTCGTACCAAACGGGCCCTCTGCGCTCAAGGTGCTCGGTCGGTATGGCCAGGTGCTCGCTGACCCAGACAGAACCGAAGCCCATCGCCTCAGCCTCCTGAGCGACCCTAACGATTCCATCGGCTGAAGCTGCCTGACGGAAATGCGGCAGCATAACTCCAAAGTGCATGACCGCTCCTTGTTGTGTAACGGAATCGTCGCCCATCATAGCGCGGTTCTCGGGTGTGTGCATTGCCATTTGGGAGCTAGAGATGAGATTGGGCAGGGTAAGGCACCGCATGCTTGCCTTGACACCCCTTGGGGGCCCGCTGACAATTGGGGCATATTCGTTCTGGGAGGCGGAATGGCGGACTACGCACGGCCTGAGCTTCTCGCAGAGACTGGCTGGCTTGCGGAACACCTTGGAGACCCCAACGTGGTGGTCGTGGACTGCCAGGAGTGGCGGCTGTACAACCGGGGCCACATTCCCGGCGCCGTTAGTTCGCCCAATTACAGCGACCGCCTGAAGGATCCCGACAACCCGGCCTTCGTCATGAGCCCGAGCCAATTCACTGCGCTAATGGCAGAACTTGGCATTGGCGACGACGACATGGTTATTGCCTACGATGACAACCGCAGCTTGTTCGCCTCCCGCTTGTGGTGGGTCCTGAACTACTACGGACATCATCAGGTAAAGGTCCTCAACGGTGGTTGGAACAAGTGGGTTCTAGAGGGCCGCCCGGTGAGCATCACGGCAACCAAACGTGAGGGGGGCGTGTTCACGCCCCGGCCCCAGCAAGACTGGGTCGTTTCCAGCGACGAGATGCGGACATGCCTGACGGATTCCACCTTCGTTGCTTTGGATACTCGCAGCCAGGCCGAGTACGACGGCGCCAATCTGCGCACCAACCGTTTTGGCGGGCACATGGAAGGTGCGGTTCATCTAGAGTGGCTGAACAACCTTGTGGACGACGTTACCCATGTGTTCAAGCCGGCGGATGAGCTGCGGCAGATGTACCGCACAGCCGGCGTCACGGAGGATAAGCGGCTCATCGCTCCCTACTGACAAGGAGCGGTGCGTTCGTCGAACGCAATGCTGACCCTGATGCTCCTTGGCTACGATAACGTCCGCAACTATGACGGCTCCTGGGGGGAATGGGGCAACGATCCTTCGTTTCCCATTGAGGGCAGGACTGAGCGGTCAGAGGATCAGAATGAAAAATAGGGGGCTGGTTTGACATCTCCAGTTCCAGAATTCAGGCAAGTACCCATACGAGTGATGCTCCGATTGGCTGAGGAATGGCACGACCCCAAAGGACTAGGCAGGATGGTTGTCCTGCCTCCTGGTGTTGAAGCGCCGGCCTCAGCCTCCCTTCCTGAATCCCTTCAGACTATGTTGGCCCGCTCCACGACCGGTGGTGTCCTCTTCATAGACCGGCCTGATAGGCATATGGTGCTGCCTCCGTTTGCGACGGAAGGAGAGGCAAGTTCATCCGGTTGGGACTCCGATCCCCTCCTTTCCCTATTACTTCGAGACAGGACCGTTGGTGTTCTGCTTCTCCGGCGAGGCGGATACGGGGTGGCCGTCTATGAGGGTGACAAAGTTGTCCTCTCCAAGGTGGGCAGCCGGTATGTACATGGACGCAATCGCAAGGGAGGGAGTTCGTCAGGCCGCTTTGCCAGACGTAGGGAAGAGCAGACCCAGTCTCTGATAGATAAGACCTGTGAGGTCGTCCGGCAACGCCTGGAACCCTATGAAAAGCCGATCCATCATTTCATGCTTGGTGGAGACCGTTTACTGGTCCAGGCCTTTCGCGAACGTTGCACCTTTTTCAAGCGCTTCACACCGATTGTCATGGAGCGGCACCTTGATCTTCCAGATCCTTCCCACAAGATGCTGATTGCCCTGCCAGCGCTGATCTACACGAGCCGAGTAGCTAGCTGGAACGTTCCGCTCGATACTATGCAAAACAGCAATCAGCAAGGCCAAGCCTCATCGGATGAATGAGCCGGGGTTGAGCCGAAGTGATCGTCGGCTCTACCTGGGCGCTTTCCCCATTGGGCACGGCGCAGTGGATTGGGGAAGTGGCGCCATGTGGCTCCTTGCTCCGGCTATTGCACTGGCGCTGGACCTAAGCCCGACGCAGGTTGGGTTGCTGTTCACCATGAAGATGCTTGGCGCCGGGCTGGCGTACGTCCCTGCGGGGATCATCGGCGATTCCACCAAACGGCGCGGGATCTTCTTGCTGAGCACGTTTTGGTGGGTTGCCGTCGCCTATCTAATCTCTTCCCTCATGAACAGTTTCTGGGCGCTCGTTTTGTTCATGGCCATCGCATCCGCTGGCGCGGCTTCTTGGCACCCAGTGGCCATGGGGACCATGGTGCAGAAGATGCCTCGCCGTAGGGCATTTGTTATAGCAGTACATGGGCTAGGGGGCACGGT
Source organism: Chloroflexota bacterium (assembly GCA_003228115.1). Classification (GTDB taxonomy): domain Bacteria; phylum Chloroflexota; class Dehalococcoidia; order Lucifugimonadales; family SAR202-VII-2; genus SAR202-VII-2. Next base: position 36,938 of record QEVV01000005.1, on the reverse strand, counting down.
CAGTGAGGTGTTGGCTCCCCTCAGCGTCGGGTTCATGTTGGTTCATCTGGACTGGCGCGAGACTCTACAGCTGACGGTTCTTCCCGCGGTTGTTATGGGCCTCATCTTTGTGCGACTGGCTTCCAGGGTGGCCCCACCCGAACGGAAGCGACCGTCACGCTCCGAGTTCGTGGAAATGCTTCGCATATGGAGCCGCCGTGACGGGTTGTCGGTTCTCATCCTCTTTGCCCTCTACAACATGGCCGTCATGGCGCTGTATAGCATGATTGGCCTGTACCTTGAAGAGGCGAGAGGGCTGTCCTCAATCTTCACGGCTGTGACTTTCTCCGTCATGATCGTTGCTAGCACGATCGCGGCGTTGTGGTTTGGGCGTATATCTGATGCGGTGGGCCGTCGACCAGTCATTTTGGCGGGGCTGGTGTTGGGTAGCGCATCTCTGCTCATTTTGTCCCTGGCTACAGGGACCGTTGCCCTCTTCGTTGCCACGACGGCTGCTGGCGTTTTCCTGCTCGGCACTCGTGCAGCCATTACTGCGACTGCTTTGGAGATCGTGGGCCGATGGGAGACCACCGTTCTAGGGATAGCACTGGCGGTTGGGGAAGGGGTCGGAGGTTTAGGGGCGGTCTTCGCCGGGCTAGCCGGAGAGATCAACCTCAGCTACGCGTTAGTATTCGGGGCTGGGATGGCGCTTCTGGCCGGAGTTGTAGTGCTGCTACAACCAAGCAGGAATGTTGCGAGCCGTCCGGCGATCTCTCGCTAGGTAGTTGGCGCTGCGGCCTCTGCCTCTCGTAGCTGACGACGCTCTTCCTTTTGTTCGACGCGACGCTTCGCTTGTTGCCACATACGGCAAAATGCACAGACCTCCGTAGTGGTGGCCTGGCCGCAGATTGCACAGTCACGAAGCTCGTGTTCGTCCGCACCGACTTCGAGGCGGGGCCTGGCGTTTTCGAAGAATTGCAGTAGGAATTGGTGCTTTGCGCCGGGTGACTCCAATTCGATGCGGTTCAGAGCGTCTTTGTAGAGTAGTGATTTGGCTCCGAACGCGTTAGGGCACTCTTCCTCCACGTAGTCAATGCCGTGCAGCAGCGCGTAGGCCGCTGTTTCCCGCTCCGTGACCGTGTACAGAGGCTTGACCTTCTTAACGAGCTTCTCCGTCGTCGCCTCCAGCACTGGCGCTTGGCGCGCCAGGTAGCCCATCTGCCAGTGGAGCACGTTGCCCATCAGGGTCGCAGCCTCATCGTCCAGGTTGTGGCCAGTAGCTACTACGTCGAAGCCTCGCTCGTGGGCTTCCTTGTTCATGATGTAACGCTTACTGAGGCCACAACCCGAGCAGGCAACCCTTCTCAGAGCCTTCGATAGGTCTGGAACATTCATCCCGTAGGTCTTCGACAGATCTACGGTGGTGACCTCAAGGTCGTGCTGCTTGGCGAATGCAAGGGTTGCGTCATAGGAGGCGTCTGAATATTCACCAATGCCCAAGTGGATGTGCAGGCCGGTGGTGTTGTAGCCCATGCGGTTGAGTACGTACCAGAGGGTTAGGCTGTCCTTGCCACCGGACACGGCCACCATAATGCGGTCATCTGGGCTGAGCATTCCTTGGCGGCGCACGGCGCGCTCCACCTGGTTCTCGAAGTATTCGATGAAATGTGGTTTGCAGAACGGGGAATGGTGCCGTCTGAGTTCAATGACGGCCTTGTCCGGACACTTTACGCAGCGCATGCTAGCCTCCCGATATGGCGGAGAGCACTTCGATAGTGTCCTCAGTCTTGACGTGTTCGTCGCGGGTCAGCAGCTCTCCGGCTCGCATCACGAGCACAGATTCGGGGTTGAGGTCCAGGTGCTTCAACACGTCCTGTACGCGCCAACCCTTGCCTTCCAGTTCGACCTCGCGTCGCTTGGGATTCCTGATGATTACTTTCATGGATGGCCCTAGCTCCCTTCTGGGGCGCTGGCTGCCTGCTCAGCTGCATGTTCAGGGCATAGGCACACAGAACGCAGAAGATCGAAGGGGTAGATGCCGGTGTCGTGGAAATCGCTCCAGAGGAAACGGAGCGCATAGCGGCCCACCTCCATCCACTCAATGGCTTCTACATCTTCCTGGATGTTGTCGTAGCCAACCATTCGTTCGCCGGTGAACTCATTGATACAGGCGGCGCATCGGCATTCTGCCCGCAGGTGGCGGTGGGGGTAGAAGCCTTGGTGACCGTCGTCCCAGCGAAGGTGGATGCCATCCTCCGCCAGTGTGACCTCTTTCGCCGTGTGCATCGACACTCCTGGAAACCGTGGATGCTTTGATTATCATCACTGCCGCAAGAGGGTGTCAAACGGCTTGGCTCTTAGAGCACCGTCTAGGCAGCGGCGGCCGAGTGACCACCATGCCTCTGGGTGCTACAGTGGACTCTAGTTCGTACGCAAGACTTCGTGAACAAGGACGGCAAGCATGCGAATTGGGCTCTTCACGGGCGTATTGTCATTCGGGGCAACGTTGAGCGAACAGGTTGCGCAGTGCGTTGCAGCGGAGCAAGAGGGCTTCGAGAGCATATGGTTCACGCAAGCTATGGCCAACGACACGTTGACGTCGCTGGCTGCCGGGGGGCTGGCGACCAGCACCATTGAGTTGGGCACTGCCGTTGTGCCCCTGCGAGTGCCGCGGCAACCGTTTGTGCTTGCTCAACAGGCGCTAACAACTCAGGCCGCCGCCGGCGGCAGGCTTACTTTGGGGCTTGGCCCTGTGTTTCCGGGGACCATCAGCACCAGCCCGGAGCAATATATGCGAGAGTTCCTAGCCGTGCTGAGGGCTTTGGCTGAGGAAGGGCAGGTGGATCACAAAGGCGAGGCCTTTCAGGTAGCTGGCACCCTCAACGTCCCTGGTGCTCAACCGTTTCCCATCATGCTTTCAGCACTAAGGCCTGTGATGCTCCGAGTAGCCGGTGAGTTGGCTGATGGGACGATCACGTGGATGGTGGGGCCCAAGACGCTGGGCTCGCATATTGTCCCCAGCATAAACGCCGCGGCGCAGGCTGCGAGCCGCCCATCACCTCGAGTATGCGCCGGGGTTCCGGTCGCTGTCACTGCAGACGTCGAAAAGGCCAAGGAGACCGTGGGCAGGTTGCTGGAACGCTATCCGCGGTCTCCCCACTACGCTCGTATGCTGGAAATGGAGGGTGCGGCTGGTCCCGCTGACGTCGCTATTCTGGGCGACGAGGCTGAGGTAGAGCGGGGACTGAGGAGACTGGGAGAGGCTGGCGCTACAGAGATCATGGCTTGCGTCATGCCCGTTGAGGAAGGCGCGGAGACCAGGACACGGGCTTTGCTCGCGTCGCTGGTCGGCAAGATCTGAAGCGCCCGAACGACCATGGAATCCCGGCGCGCTAGAGTTTGAGCTACGCCTATCAAGAGGAGACTTATGGACACCAAGGCCGTCGACCAAATCCTCTCTGAGTACGTTCGAGTTGACACCTATCCGGTGGCTATCAAGCTCTGCCGCGACGAGTCGGAGATTCCCGAACGGGCACGGCGTCCGCTAAAGGACATGGGCGAGCGGATCACAGTGTGCCAATCCTATGGGATGGCGCGCCGCTATGGTTGGGTGATCGCAGTGGGCAAAGAAGACCAAATTTGCCCGTACGGCATGCTAATGATGGGACACCTTCCACGAAAACAACAGTTCAACGATGGTTCGGTGTTCGAAGAACTGGACCCTCACAACCGGGAAATGTGGTCCACATCGGCGCATCAGGTGCCCTATCTCGAGTACGGGAAGTTCCCCTATCTCGTAGTTGCGCCGCTGCACAGGGCCGACTTCGAGCCCGACGTGCTTTGTGTCTATGGCAACTCGGCTATGGTGATGCGCATGGTGCAGGGGGCAGTCTGGAAGAACGGCATGCCGGTGAGGTCAGCTTCCGTGGGCACCCGGGATTGCGCCGAGATTATTGCTCAGGCTTACATCACCGGGGAACCCTGGTATGTGCTTCCCTGCAACGGGGACCGAATCTTCGGTATGGCCCAGGACCACGAGATGGCATTCACGACACCGTGGTCACATGTGGAGCGCATCCTAGATGGCGTCATTGCGAGCCACAAGGGAGGCCTGCAGCGCTTTCCAACCCCGTCCTATCTCCGGTTTCAGCCGCAGATGCCGCCGTCATATAACGCGTTAAGGGAGTTCTTGGACGAATAGCGGGCATAATCTGATCGGGCGTCAGGCTAAAGCGCCGATGCCTATATAGCGATGGCTTCCCCCTCTCCCCAGCCCTCACCCTCCAGGGAGAGGGTGTTTGTATATCCTCCCTCAAGGGAGGGAGCTAGAGGGGGGGACACGTTCGTCAAAGACTCTTGACGAACGTCAAGCATAGGCCTAGGACTGCACCAAGTCCGCTAAGACCTGGTCCCAGTCCTGGGTGCTCATAAGGCCGTAGCCCTCCCGGAAGGTAATGACCCCGTTGCTTCCTACAGCGAGCTTTGTCGACCTGACCGTTACGTTGTATGCCACGAACATCTCGCGGTTGCCCATGTAGACAGGGAAGGGCAACTCCAAGCTAGTCTTGAAATCGTTCAAGATGGCTGGCTTGTTGAACTCAAACGGGTCCATTCCGACCGCGAGAACCTCAACCTGCCCTTCGTAGGCTGGGTAAACATCTCTTAGCGTCCGTAACTCGGCGCGACAGGTCGATCACCACGATGCAAAGAAAACTAAAAGGAAGGGCTTCTCCTTCGAAAGAAGTGTATCGAGGCTGACTTCCACACCATCGGTGCTCGTAACTCTGAAGTCTGGGGCAAGATTTCCTTCCTTGAATCCCTCCTTCACGCCGGGCACTGGGACTCGGGTGGGGTCGGGCAGGGAGGTCGGGTCGGGCTTAACGGCATCGGTGGCGCCCGGCGCGCTAGGAGTACCGGCAGGGGTTTCCGTTGGGGGCGTTTCTCCATTTGTAGGCAGTTGCGTCGCTCCGGCCACCTGTGGGCTGGGGGTAACAGTGGAGCCGCTCTGGGCGGCTGTTGGACTGGTTAGGGACGGAGCAGACGTCGGGCCCTCCGCTGTGGGCTCCTGAATCGCTGGTGAGGCGTCTGTTCCGCCGCAAGCAGCGGCTGCCAACAGCAGCAGCACCGATGCAGGCAGGAGCAGGGCCAGACGACGAAGGGAAGGCCGCCGAGCCGCACCCCCTTTAGCTTTTGTATTTGAGGTTCCCATCTTGAGTTGGTACGTTCCTGCTTTGGCTCTGGATCATTGGAGCCAGTTTCTTTGATGCCTGCTGGTGGCTACAGATATTCTTTGATTTTTTGGGCCAAGCGCATTGTCATGCCGGGGACGGCAGCCAGGTCGGTCACTGACGCCTCTCTAATGCCGCCCAGGCCCCCAAATTTGCCCAACAGCATGCGCTTACGGCGCGGGCCTATGCCAGGCACCACATCAAGCAAAGACTGCGTTGCTTTGCGGGAACGAATCCTTTGGTGATAGCCAATGGCAAATCGGTGCGCTTCGTCGCGAATACGTTGCACCAGGAATAAGGCCGGCGACGTCCTGGGGAGGACGATGGGTTCAGGAATGTCCGGCATGAACAACTCTTCCCGCTCCTTCGCCAAAGAAGACAGGGGAATGAAGTTGACACCCAATTCCAGAAATACTTCCTGAGCAGCTGATAGATGCCCCTTTCCACCGTCGATGATGACGAGGTCTGGGACGGTGGTCCAAGCGGCGTCAGGGGAGCCTTCGGTTTCACCGTCCTTCACGTCTACGATGGCAGGTCGTTCCTCGGATGCCGCCACTTTGGCCAGATGCTTGAACCGGCGACGGAGCATTTCCTGCATCATGGCGTAGTCGTTGGGGCCCTCAACGCCCTTGATCTGAAAGCGCCGGTAGTGCGCCTTCTTGGGCTGGCCGTCCTGGAACACTACCATGCTGCCCACAGGGTTCGTTCCCTGAGTGTTGGAGATGTCGTAGCACTCCATACGGCGGGGCAGGGCAGGGAGGCTCAACTCTTCTGCCAGAATAGCCATCGCTTGATTGAGGGCGTTCTGATCGGTGGCCCAGCTTGTCATGAGCTGTTCAAGGCCCTGGCGCGCGTTTTCCTCCACCATTTGCACCAAACGGTGCTTCTCGCCTCGTTGGGGGACGAAGAATCGGACCGGCCGTCCTCTGCGCTCACTTAGCCATTCGCGGATGGCGGGGGCCTCCTCTTCGTCCAAGGCCGTCTGAAGGAGCACCCTTGGCGGGATGAATGGGGCAGAGTCGTAGTACTGTTTGACGAAATCGGCGAGGAGCCGTGCCTCAGTCGTATCCCTAGTGCCTTCCATGATGAAGTGGTCACGACCTACCAGCTTGCCGTGGCGGATGGTGAACACCTCCACCCACGCTTCGTCGCGGGCCCCACGGGCCAGGGCGATGGCGTCCTCATTCTCCATTCCGAGTGAGGCAACCTTCTGGCCCTCATTAACTCGTTCGATAGCTTGGATTTGGTCCCGCAAGCGTCCGGCTCGCTCAAACTCGAGGTCGTCGGATGCCCCGCGCATACGGCGCTTGAGGTCCCGTACAACGGTTTCCGTGCGTCCGTCCATGAATGAGATCACTTCCCCAATGACTTCGTGATACTGCTCTTTGGTGGAATAGCTCACGCAAGGCGCGACGCACCGGTTGATGTAGTACTCAAGGCAAGGGCGGTCGTCGGTGCCCGTGATCACTTTCGTGCAGGACCGGTAGGGGAACAGTTTCTTTAAGATGTCCAGGGTTTTCCGCACCGACCCTGCGCTGGCAAAAGGGCCAAAGTAACGCGCTCCGTCTTGCCTAACCCGCCGAGTAATGTAGACCTGTGGGAAGTCTTCCTTGAGGTCTATCTTGATATAGGGATAGGTCTTGTCGTCTTTGAGTCTGGCATTGTAGCGGGGCTTGTGCTTCTTGATGAAGAGGTTTTCAAGGAGTAGCGCCTCGGACTCTGACTCCGTGACGGTTAACTCGAAGTCTGCTGCGCGTTCCATGAGCCGCCTGATCTTGGGCTCCAAACCTAGAGTATGGCCAAAATAGGAGCGGAGGCGGTTCCGGAGATTGGCGGCCTTGCCCACGTAAAGGGACTCACCTTGAGAGCCTTTGAAGTGGTAGACGCCAGGGCCCGTGGGCACAGAGCCCACACGGCGATGCATGCGGTCGTAAGGGGATGAATGAGGGGCCGGAGGAGCCTGCGCCATAGGATCCATTGTAGCACCGGTCTTGATTCTCGGGCGGCTCTCGCTGAGGGGGAGAGTCCTGGTAAATAGTCGGAAGAGAGTGCCCGTCTTTGCCGAATGGCCTAGCTATGTGGCCTAGATTGACTTCATCCGAGGCTTCTGGGTTCCGGCCTTCGCCGGAAAGACGAAAGCGACTTACCAGTACATTGCTTCGGGAGGCAACGGGCCCCTTAACCCAGAACGACCGTGAGTGCTCCTAGTATGGCGGCCATTACCACGGCGATCGCTGCGATGCGAAACAGGTCTCCCTTGAATCGGGCCTGGACGACCGTAGGTATCGATAGCCGATCTATCTGTTGCCGACCCTGCCTGGATGTCCTGAAGGCAGAGGCCGGTTGACTAGGACGCGCGGCCCTGGTTGGTGCAGTGAAGGCGGGCACTGAGGCAGCCGGGCTGGCCGCCGCCTGTGACTCATTGTCTTGGGTCGCAGGCTCAGTGGCTTCAGATGTGCCAGCGGCGGCGATAGCGTTCTCAGGTGGCGGGGGAGTCTGGACCGGCTGATCCTCACCGTACTCCCGGGCCTGCTTCATAGCCAGCTGTTCGGGGGCGGAAGGCCCCTTGCGTCGCTTGGTGTCTCTCTTGGGCATAACGATCTCCTTCGTCTACTTTGTTGCTTAAACGGTAGGTAGCCTAGCGTTAGGCTCCAGACTTCACCAGCTTTTCAGCAGCCGTGACTACGACTGCCGTGGCTACATCTATGGGTGTGCTGCCGGTGTTTATCGTTAAATGGTAGATCAATGAGTTCGCAGGCTCTACCTTGAAGAACTTCCTGTAGAACCAGATGCGAGCCCGCTCCCTTACTTGCAGTATTCGCTCCGCCTCGGGCCGGGGAACCCCTTCGTCTTCCATGATCGCAAGGATGCGACACTCCAAAGGGGCCGTAAATCTGACATGCAGTACGTCCGGCATATCGCTCAAAATCATATTGCTAGCCCGCCCTGCTATGACGACGTTACCATTTTGGGCCACGTCTTTGATGACCTGGCTTGTAGCCTTCATCAGGCTATCGTTATCCAACTCTTGGGGACGGGTAATCGGCTCCCGTTCCATCTCCTCGTATTGGCGGCCTAGGAGGATGTCCAGACCGGGACCGAAGTAGGGCTCTCCACCCGTGCCAGCGACTGCTGACCGTTCCAGCATTCTCTGGAGGAAACGGGCCACGCCTTCTCCGAAGGTCTCTGGCTTTTCCTCTTTTCCCTCCAGCGCTTCGACTGTGGCTCCTATCCGCCTTGCAGCCTCCGCCAAGATGAGGCGGTCAACGTAGTTTGACCCCATGGCCTCAGCGACCTTGTGGCCGACTTCGCCAGCTCGGCTTCCTATCTCTCCATTTATCGTGACCACTGGCATCGCACACCTCCATGACGGGGGTACTTTCTTTAAGACGCTTTCAAACGGTCCATATCTTTTACGCGCTGAATATTCGCCCTTTCCTTTCGTCTATCTCTGCCGCAAACCAGGCGTCCAGGATTTCCTTCGCCACTGCCTCAGAGGTCGCCCGAAGGCTGAGGCAGAGCACATTGGCATCGTTGTAAGCCCTCGCTCCTAGTGCTGTCTCAGCATCGCCACAGAGAGCAGCCCGAACGCCGGGAACCTTGTTGGCGGCAATACTTACTCCGGTACCCGTCCAGCACATCACGATGCCCTGGCTGCATTGTCCAGAGGCTACTCTAAGGCCCACTGCTTCTGCTACCAGGGGCCACGCCGAATCGGCTGCCGGGTCAAGTGCTCCGTATAACTCTAACTCAATCCCCTGGGCTTTCAAATGCTCTACCACAAAGTGACTGAGATGATGGTGGTCATCGGCTTCTACAGCAATGGTCAAAATGGGCATTCTTAAGACCTAGGGTGGGCGCGGGCATATTCCTGGCGGACGTGCTCGCCCGTCAGGTGAGTGTAGATTTGGGTAGTGGCAATGGAGGCGTGGCCCAACATCTCTTGCACGTGCCTGAGACTGGCCCCGCCTTGGAGAAGATGCGTAGCGAAGCTGTGGCGCAGAGTGTGTGGCGTTACGTTCATGTCCAAACCGGCGTGACCGGCGTAGGCCTTCAGCAAAAGCCAAACGCCCTGCCTCGTAAGACGCTTCCCACGGCGGTTGAGGAGTAGCGCCATCTCTCCCGGCCTTTTGGAGAGGCGCTGCCTACCCTTAGCAAGGTACTCCTTAAGTGCACCGACAGCCACGGCATTGACTGTTACCATACGTTCCTTGCCGCCCTTGCCCTGGCAACGGACCACGCCAGTGTTCAACGTGGCATGTACCTCTTGAGCTTCACCTTCCGAGAGTCCTGTCTCCATGAGGACAGCGGGTGTAGCGTCCTTCACGGCCTTCAACGAGCCCAGTTGTTCCGCGACCCGTTGCTTGATTGGTTGGTCAATTGAGATCAAGGCTTCGTCGTAGAACACGTCGGCCAGTTCGCCCTCAAGTTGGATGCCTGCGACATCAACGTCACCAATGTCCAGCGACACCAATTCGGTGACCCGCATACCACTTGCGTAAAGCAGTTCCAGCATTGCTCTGTCCCGCATTCTTTCGGGAGTGGTAGCTGGGCTAACGACGGCAAGCAGCCTGTCAACGTCCTCTTCGGAGAGGGCCTTGGGAAGCCTGCGGCTGTTGTGGGAGGATGTCAGTGGGTCGGTGGGGTCTACGGGGACGCTGCCTTCCTCTGCCAGATACCGGAAGAAGGATTTCACTGCAGCAACCTTGCGATTAAGCGTGGCGGAGACGTATCCGCGTTCACGAAGCTCTGTAACGTAGAGCGCCAGGATCTCCAAGTCTATCTGAGCCCAACCTTTCGCCTGTTTTGACTCTTCGAGGTAGGCGGTGAGCTGGTCCAGATCATTGCGGTAGGCGGTGACGGTGTGAGGCGAGAGGTTGCGCTCAACCGTGAGGTGGTTCAGGAAGCTGTCGACCGCTGCACGCATGGCCTTCGTGCCTGCCCAAGATGGGAGCATTGTAGCATATAGGGCTTTTTGCCTCGATAACCGGCAGCAACAATTCAGGGATGGAAGGTAGAATGACTTCATGGCCTTCCTTGGCTCAATCGGCACTGCCGTGAAGTCTCTCTTTTCTATGCCCTATACCTGGGTGGTCGTGATCGCTGCGACCCTGGGCCAAGGCGGTTCGAACTCTCCTTTCCAAGCCATCCCGGTACTGTTCCCCTTCATGCAGGAAGACTTGGGACTCACGCGGACGCAGCTCGGCATGTTCATATCGCTGATGGTCGCCGGGGGTACGAGCACCATTTTGATAGGAGGCTGGTTGACCGATATTTGGGGCGTTCGGAAGGTCACGGGCTTCCTTTTGTTAGCCCTCCTTCCAGCGATGGTAGCCCTGGGTATGAGCAGCGCGTACTGGCTCTTGCTTCTGTTGGCGGTAGTCATAGGCATGATTCAATCACCGGGATTCTTGTCAACCTCCCGGGCCATCATGGACTGGTTGCCACCCAGGGGGCGCGCCTTTGCTATGGGTATCAAGCAAACGGGCACCCCTGTCGTCGGCGTACTGGCGGCCCTCGCGCTTCCAGCACTGGCCGTGACCCTTGGGTGGCGGAGCGCGGTGTTCATGGTTGCCGGCGCTATGTTCACTGCGGGCGTAGGGTTTCTTTTGATCTATCGAGATAAGCCTTCCGAGGGACATGGTCGGCGTGAGTCCTTGTTCGGCGGGCTCGGGGACGTGATTGCCAACCGCACATTACTCCTGGTAACCACTTGGTCGACGTTATTCTCCATCGCTAGCGTCGTAGTGAGCTCCTATTTGGTGTTGTTTCTCGTTGAGGAACCACTTTTGTCGCCGGTGGCAGCGGGAGGCATCATAGCCGTCGCTAGGGTGGGGAGCGTTGTGGGCCGGGTTTTGTGGGGGGCCATCAGCGATTTGCTATTGCGCTCACGGCGCATCATCGTGTTGGGCATTGTGGGCATCAGTTGCGGCCTGGCATTCATCGGGATAGCTTTCATCCACGAAGGCACCCCTATTTGGCTCATCGGCTTGTTATCCTTTGCCCTCGGCCTGACCGCCCTTTCTTGGCGCACGGTTCAGGTAGTGCTGATTGGGGAGCTGGCCAGCCCCCAACGGATGGGTGTGGTCATGGGCACAACCAGCACCATAGCCAGCATAGGATCCCTGGTGGGGACGCCCATCTTTGGGTTGATAGTGGACAACACAGAATCCTATGCCCTCGCATGGGGCGCCACAGCAATGGTGGCCCTGGGCAGCACGGCGTTCCTGTTGCTTCTCGGTAGAGAACCTAGGGGGGAGAGCCAGCGGGGGCAAGGTTTGCACGCTTCCCCCTGAGAGCTTGTGGCTGAAGGCAGGCAGGGTAGGCAACGGTTCTGAATCCCGGCCTCCGCCCGAAAGACGATAGCAAGGGCCGAATACTTCACGGCGCTAGTGAATGTTCTGCTACGCGGTTTGCGGCGGGGCTGGATTGACGAGGCTACCTGTAATGATTCTAGGCGCCACATCGTCCAGTTCGTCCAGGGTCCAGCGAAAGTCCGGCTTGAAGATCGAACGGGTAGGGCGGGGCTGGCGTATCAACTCAATGTTTCCGCCGTGCACCCAGAAGACTTGCCCATTGACCTCGCTGGCGCGGTCTGTCGCCAGGTAACAGACCATTGGCGCTACGTCCTCTGCGTCCGGAAATGACACCGCGGAGCCAGGGAATTGGCGGTTCTGAGCGCCATCCGGATCGAAACCCGCTAGCCTGGTCCGGGCCCTGGGAGCAATGCAGTTGGCTGTGATGCCGTACCTTCCCAAATCCCTAGCCACTACTCTGGTGAAGCCCAAAATCCCTGCCTTGGCCGCGGCGTAGTTTGCGTTTCCTGCGCCTCCTTGGAGTCCTCGACGCGACGTGAAGGTGATGATTCTGCCGCTCTTCTGTTGCCTGAAGATCGGAGCGGCGCGGCGGACGATTGAGAATGTTCCCTTTAAGTGCACCGCTATAACGGCGTCCCATTCTTCTTCGGTCATTTCGTGGATTAAGGCTTCTTGAATGATGCCCGCAGGCGTGACCACGATGTCCAGCTTGCCGAAGTTGCTCATGGCGGCATCAACGATCCTTGCGCCGCCTTCCATGGTCGCCACCGAGTCATGGTTGGCCACGGCTGAGCCGCCGTCTTCCCGTATCTGTTGCACCACCCGGTCCGCCACGGTAGTGTTGCCGCCTGTTCCGTCGGCCGCAGAGCCAATGTCGTTCACGACGACCTTTGCTCCCTCCTGGGCCATGAGAAGGGCGATCCCTTTGCCGATACCGCCACCGGCACCCGTAACAACCGCAACTTTGCCTTGCAACGCGTTGGGCATGGTCTATCCTTTCGCTTAGCTTTCTTTCCACCTAGAAGAGGTGGGAGGGAAAGTGGCTTGATTTGGCCTGGATGATAATGCATCGGCCACAAAGAGCCAATGCCGCGGCAATCAGCGTTCGTGCCGCCATCCGTCCGATTCGAAGTGACGCCGAGAGGGAGACCTATGAGAAGACTGAAGCTCTACATCGCCGCAAGCCTTGACGGCTATATCGCCGGGCCCAACGGTGAGATTGACTGGCTGGACGTGGCGGGTGACCTCGACTATGGGTACGAGGAGTTCTACGCCTCCATCGACACCACCGTGATGGGAAGGGCGACCTATGAACTAACGCTGACAGTGGAAGAGTACCCTTACGCTGGAAAGACCAACTACGTGTTCACCAGAGGGCCGCTTCCCCCTGATACAAGCCACGTTCAATTCGTGTCAGACGATATTGCTGGGTTCGTTCGTGACTTGAAAGAGCAACCGGGAGAAGACATATGGCTCCTAGGCGGCGGGCAGATCAACACCATCATGCTGAATGAAGACCTTATCGACGACATAATCCTGACCGCCTTTCCACTCGTGCTCGGAGAAGGAATCCCGCTCTTTGCAGCAGGCGCCAGTCGCGCTCAGTTCAGGACTGTAGGCTTCGAAGCCTATGAAACGGGCCTAACGCAGTGGCGCCTCATCAGGCCATGATTGCCACTGGCGTCTGCTGACTTGTTAGACTTGCTCGCAGGCGTAAGGTCATTGACGATTGAGCCAGACACTTGCACTTGGAGAAGACCAGATCAATGGAAGAAACGACCATGAACACCCAGGCGTTTGATGATGGTAAGGCTGAAGCCTTTGGCGGGAAGATGACGGACATTCTCAATTATTCTTTCCTCGGTTACATGTGCAGCATTGGTCATCAGACAGGTTTGTTCGACACCATGAGTGGCCTCGCAGCAACAACGAGCGAGGGGATTGCCGATGCCACGGGCCTCAATGAGCGTTACGTCCGGGAATGGCTTGGTGGCATGGTCGCCGGCGGCATCGTGGAATACGACCCTGGCGCAGCGGCCTACACGCTCCCGCAAGAGCACGCTCAGGTGCTCACCCGCGCTTCAGGACCCGACAACATGGCCTTCTACGCCAGCTATCTCTCCATCATTGGAGAAATTGAGCAGCAGGTCGTTGACAGTTTTCGGAACGGTGGCGGGGTACCGTACTCGGCATACCCCCGGTTTCAGACGGTCCAGGCCGAGGAGAGCGCCATGCTCTTCGACACCGCGCTTGTCGGATCGATGATGCCACTGTTGCCCGGAGGCGTTGATGCCCTGGTGGCGGGTATACGGGTGGCCGACATCGGATGCGGCCAGGGCCATGCTCTGAATCTCCTAGCAAAAGCCTTTCCCAACAGCCATTTCGTTGGATATGACCTTTCAGAGGAGGGTATAGCCGCCGCCAGACAAGAGGCTACGGCGTTAGGACTGAGGAACGCGAGCTTCGAAATCCGGGATGTCGCCGACCTTGGAGCGGACGGTAGCTACGACTTAATAACGGCGTTTGATACGATCCACGACCTGGCCCAGCCTGGTAAAGCGTTGAGGAGCATAGCCGAGGCCTTGCGGCCTGGCGGGTTGCTCTTCATGGGCGAGTTCGCGGCCTCCAGCAACCTTGAAGAGAATCTGGACAACCCGATGGCCTCAATGCTGTATGGTTTCTCGCTCTTTTATTGCATGACCACATCCCTTGCTATCGGCGGCGACGGCGTGGGTACGATGTGGGGAGAGCAAACAGCGCGGGAATACCTTCAAGAAGCAGGGTTCACCGACGTGGAAGTAAAGCAGGTAGAAGGCGACCCGCTGCACAACTACTTCACTGCTAAGAAGCAATAAAGGCAAAGCTAATATATTGGCCCTTGATGCGAGTCAAGGGCTGCTTCAGCTACGGGACGGCAATGAGACGGTCGCCGAACCGGGCGTCGTGACCTCTCCTGAAGCGTTCTCTACCCAGATCAGGCAGTCCAAAAGGTTCTCTCCGTCCTTTTCGTACTTGCGAGTGACGCGACCCTTACACGTCGCGGGGACGCCAGGAATGTCCATGCCTCGGTATGTGACGGACAGCTTTTTTAGCGTCCCTTCTTCCCCGATCCAATCTGTGACGAGCTGGCCGAGAAAGGCGTTTTTCAGCGCGCCGTGAAGGATCACACCATCCAATCCGTTGCTCTGGGCGAAATCCTTGTCGTAATGGATTTCGTAGAAGTCACGGGAGGCTCCCGCGTACTGGGCGAGTTGCCGCGTCGTGGGCTGCTTTACCAAAGGAGGTAAATCCATGCCTTCAACAACGTCTTCAAAGTACAGAGTCACGCGTCACTCCCTCTCCGATGCCGCTATGGGGCCAAGGCTTTCAACAAGCGGGGGTATGGTAGCATCGCCGGGCATTCTGAGTCACCGGAGGGAACATGCGTATTGGGATGATGGCGGCGCTGCAGTTCACTAAGGACCAGTCTTTCGTCGGGAAAGTCCAGGATTCGCTGGCGGAAATCAGAGCAGCAAGAGACGCTGGCTTCGACATCATAACGATGGGTCAGCACCACTTGGTTAATCCCTTTGTCATGCCCTCGATGTGGCCATACCTAGGCCGCCTGGCTGCCGAGGCGGGAGACATGCGCCTGGCCAGCGGCGTGGTGCTGTCGTCAATGCACAACCCCGTGGATGTGGCAGAACAGGTCATGACCATGGACGCCATAACCGGAGGCCGGTTCGTCTGCGGTGTGGGCATCGGTTATCGAGAAGAGGAGTTCGCTGCCTTCGGCGTCCAAAGGGGGGGAAGACTGGCCCGTTTCTTGGAGGCGCTTGAAATCATGAAGCTGGTCTGGACACAGGACACCGTCGATTACAACGGCCGGTTCTGGCAGATACCACGCGTTGAGGTGACCACTAAGCCGATTCAGAAGCCCCATCCCCCCGTTTGGATTGCATGCAATGCCGACAAGGCGGTAGAGCGATCTGGCCGGATGGGGCATCCATGGCTCATAAATCCGCACGCAACGGTCTCAACTGTGAGGAAGCAATTGGAACTCTTTCGTAACGGCCTTGACGAAGGCGGCCACCAGCCACCGGAAGAGCTTCCCATGATGCGAGAGTTGTACCTTCATGAGGACAGAGAAACGGCCTGGCGGGAAGCGCAGCCCTTCCTCTACGCGAAATACCAGGCCTACGCTAGTTGGGGTCAGGACAAAGCGCTCCCCGGCGATGAAGACTTTACCGTGCCATTCCAACAGCTTGCCCAGGATAGGTTCATCATTGGAACCCCGGAGGACTGTGTTGAGGAACTCCGGCGCTATAGGGACGAGTTGGGTGTTACCACCATGATTGCCCGGCTGCAATGGCCCGGAATGCCCCATGAAAAAACGCTGAACGTCATCCGGTTGTTGGGAGAGCAGGTTTTGCCGCAACTAGTGTAATCAAAATAGTGGTACGTTAACTCGGATTACTGGCGGACGCGAAGCCAGATAAGAAAGCGCTTAAGGAGTACCCACACCATGAAGGCGAAACTTCTAATAGCGCTTCCGACCTTGCTGTTGCTGCTCTTGGCATCCGCTGGCCTCTCAGCCCAGAGCGCCAACCAAGTTGCCGTCAATAAGACCTGGGCCACCGGCGACCATGCGGTTTCCCAAGCAGCCCGCACCATCACAGTCACGGTAAACGACCCTCACCTTAATCAGTCGACGCTTATCGAAGATCAAGGCCCAGATAGATTCGACCAAGCATTTACAATTGATGATTCCGTAGCTGATCTTAACGACCAGATCAACATCTTCGTCGAAAGCTTCCCTATCCAGGATAGGAACGGCGACGGCGTTGTCAACTCACTAGATGTGGACGTACTGAGCACGGGCACCGACTTGCCCATCGATATCGACGGCGATTCGGAAATCGACGTCTTGATCCTGCAGGTAGAGGAAGATGATGGTGTCATAACACTCCTGATCAGGGATGTTGGTGGGTGGGGAGCTCTAGGCGGCATAACCTTCCAATTGAACTACAACGCGGCCGTAGTTAACGACACCACGGATGCCGCGGGTGCTCAGCCAGTTGTCGTGGCCTCCAACCAAGACCTAACGGGATTTGGGCTGAGGCTGCGTGAGACGAACGCTACAAGCGGCCTTTACCGGGCCTCCTTTATTCTCATAGATGACGCTACCTTGGTTGCGGACCTAGATCCCACTAATACCAACCTCTATGACACCTTTGACGAGAATGGCGTCGGTATTGACCTAAATGCTGACGGAGATGTGACAGACAAGGCTGTTGCAGTGGGTCTCTACGAGGCCGCCTACGGCGGTGCTGACCTCAGCGGCGATGCGGCCGTCTTTGTTGCAGCAGGTACTGTTGATGAGACTGTCACGGGAACCGACATCAACGGGGACGGAGACGCTGTGGACGTTGCTGTCAACGCTGGAGTGTTTCATGAAGCAGCCTACGCGACGGACCTCAACGGGGACGGAGACGCCCTAGATGCGGTCTCTCAGTACAACGCCGCTCTGTTCCTTGACGGCAAACGGCCATTCATTCGGGTAGCTCCAGCTGCCGACGACCAGGTCACCGTTACCTATAGTGACTTGAACAGTAGCCTGCAACGGACCGGCACAACGTCCATTGACATCGTCAGCATCGAATCGCTTGCTCCGGGCTTCACCGGTCTCAGTCCGGTCGCAGGCGCCGCCACGACCAGTATTGTGCCGAAGCTTCAATCCGATGTGACTGATGCAGGATCAGGGGTATCAGAGACCTCCATCTCTATCGAGGTGCATAGCTGGGCTGACACTAACGACGACGGCAAGGCCCAGGATGGTGAGGTGGGTCCTGCGATTGCTGGCTCTCCAATTGAACAGGGCGGGTTTTCCCTTAGTACAACAGTAATAAGCTAGTACAACAGTAATAAGCGGTGGCTTTCGTGCTCAAGTGACCTTGCCGGCTCAGCCTCCAGTGATTGACTTGGCCTGGCGAGCGCTTGCGAACGACGTGGCCGGGAATGGGGGCACAAGCGATGTTGACGCGGTGGATATAGATGTGAACTGGGCCGCTCTCAGTATCGACAACGTGGAACCCCGAATGGTGGAGGCCTTCACTGGGCACACATGGGACGCCACCACTAGCTCCGTCATTGGGGATGTAGACTTCGAACTTGATAGCTGGACTAGTGTTAGGGTGGTTTTCGATGAGACAATTGATGTTGCCAGTGTTGTCGCCAGCGACTTTAAGGTGGCGGGGACCACACCGGCAGCAGCTGAAACATTCGGTTCTAGCGTTTTCCTTACCGTGAACCCGATGGCTCCCAACGCCGAACCCTTGGTCGAGTTGGTGGGAACAGTAGCGGACCGTGCGGGTAACACGCTCGCTGCCGGTCCCGAGGTCACGGCCGCTGATGGGATCGCACCTTCAATCACAATCTGGGTTGATAGGCCGCCTGAGTCCGTACAGGGCAGGATTACCCTGACCTCAGATGAAGATATCATCGGTTCGCCCTCAATTCGACTTATTTCCGGGGCCGGAAATGTGGTTCTGCCTGGAATGTCGAACCCAGCGCCACGCATTTGGGAGAGGATATTTGACCCGGCGATCGTCGGCGGGTCGCTGGCTGAGTTCACGGTGGTAGCTGAGGGGAGTGACCCCATAGGCAACCGTGGTCGCTCTGAACTCACCACCACCCTCACTCAGGGCTCGATCAACGTGACCGTGGTGTTACAAGGGCAATCTGAGCACGATGGAGCCGTTGTGACCATTGATGGGCCAGAATTTTACGTCGTCACCACTGACGCCTCGGGGATCTTCATTGTTTCCCTGGCCCCCGGTACCTACTCGCTGACCGCTGAATACTTCCACTCTGTCCCAGCGGTTGCCACCGTTGTGGTGAGGGAAGGCCGGCCTACCATAGTGCAAACTATCCTTTTGAGGGGAGACTTCAACGGAGATGGCACTATCGACTTGCTTGATTTGGTTGGTGTCGCCGGGAACTTCGGGGCCACCAATAGCGGTTGGGATGAGTCACCTTAGCCGTTCAACCTTGGATGTTTTTCATCGCCGTTCCATAGGCACAGTCTGGTAAACTGTGCCTATGGCTTCGTCGCACCAACCTCTCGCTCAACGGATCACCCCCCCTTTCCTCAGAAGAGCCTTTGAAGATAGGCCCACGCCCAAAGGCGTGAAACGCGTTATCGCTTACGGGTCTGTATCCATTGGCATGATGGTGGCGGCCCTCAATATGACGGTGGTCAGCGCCGCCCTTCCTCGCATCGCGGCAGACTTGGAGGGGCTGGACTACTTCCATTGGGTTTTCACTGGCTACATCGTCATGGCGGCAGCCAGCTTGCCGATTTTTGGCAAGCTGTCGGATATGTACGGGCGCAAGCTGTTCTTCTGCGTTGGGCTGGTCATCCTCATGGTTGGGTCTGTGCTGGCCGGCAGCGCTCAGGACATCTTTCAACTTTCGATATACCGGGCCTTCGCGGGCATAGGGGCCGGGGCTCTCATCGCGAACTCCATGGCGATTGTTGGGGAGTTGTTCACGCCGATCGAGCAACCAAAGTGGCGCGCTCTCAACCAGGGTGTGTTCGCCATCGCCAATATCAGCGGTCCGCTGGTCGGGGGTCTGCTGACGGACCACCTATCCTGGCGATGGGTCTTCTTCATGAACATTCCGGTAGCGGCCATCGCCCTTACCTACGCCATGGCTGTATTACCTCCGTTCCGCTCCGGTCGACGGCGACATCAGATCGATTTCCTGGGAGCAGGTCTGCTCTTGGCGTTTGTTCTGCCACTCTTGATTGGGGTCTCTCTTGGAGGGCGGCAGTTCCCATGGGGGTCATGGCAGGTCCTGAGCCTGCTGTTCTTCTCCGGTGTCATGATGGTGGCGTTCTTTGCCCAGGAGAAGCGGGCCCCAGAGCCCATCCTGCCTCTGGCCGCGTTCAAGAACGGTCCATTCGCGATATCCAACCTCGCCTATCTTCTGATTGGGCTCGGATTGTTCGGCACCATGCTGAACCTGCCTCTTTTCGTGCAAGGGGTGGCAGGGAGGTCAGCGACAGAGTCGGGGCTTTTCCTCATGCCCATGACGATCAGTAGTTTTATTGCTGGGATGCTCGCCGGTCAGTTGCTATCTCGGTGGGGGCGCTACAAGCTTGTCGCTATATTCAGCACGGCTACGGCGACCCTTGGGCTCTACCTGCTGTCTGCCATGGACGCCAACGCTACCCGTACGATCATTACCATCAACGTGGTGATCATGGGCATGGGAATGGGCATAGCGTTTCCGCTGTTCATGGTCATTGCCACCAATGCCGTTCCTCAACGAATGCTGGGTGTTGCTACGTCGTCAGCGGCCTTTATGCGGAACTTTGGTGGAACCATTGGGGTCGCTGTGATGGGCACGATGGTCGGAGCCCGTTTTACGTCCGTGTTCAATTCAGACATCTCGGGTCCCGCTAGGGCCGCTATGGAAAGGGCCCAGGTTGCATTGCCAACCAATCCTCAGGCTCTCCTCGACGTTGATACTGTGACTAGCATCGAGAGCGCCCTCATTGGTGTAGGGGGAGTCCAACACCTGCCGGCAATCCTGGAAACTATGCGTGTGAGTCTGGCTGCTGCAATAAGTGATTCCTTCCTCTTGGGAACCGTTTTCATGGGTATCACGGTCGTTGCTTGCCTGTTCTTGCGGGAGATCCCGCTGCGGACCTCCAACAACCTTGACCCTGAGGAAACTGTTGAACCTTCCTCACCAGTTTCTGCTAGCAAGTAAGTTGCCTGACCTCGCTGTATAATCCTCGCATTCAACGCTCTGGAGGCCTCCATGACCACGACCCTTCCCGTATCCATCGGCGGGCATCTCATCGAACTCAGTACAGAAGAACTGAGCCGCCTCTACATGGAGAACCAGATTGCCTTCGGCAAGGTAACGCTGGAGTTGCAACGCAGGCGCCAACAGAAGCGTATTCATCTACTGGCCAAGGACGCTCCTGTGGGGCCAGAGGCAGGCCCAGACCAGAGAATGCTTATAGGCCCGGAACTGGGATTCGATGTTTACAACTTCCACATTTTCACGTCGGGGCGGGCAGCAGGTTCTGACCGGTTCCATTCCCATGGGGACGCCATCAAGTTCTATGTCGCTGGCGGAGGCTACGAGGTCGTTGGGGACCAACGCTATGAAGTGAAGGTTGGCGACTTTATGCACGTTCCTGGCAATATCTGGCACGGCACCGAAAACCCAGCCAATGAACCGCTTGTCTTCTTGGCGGTCCAGCAGTTCGTAGGGACATTCCGCCAAGTACCCACGCCATTCTTGCACGAGCGTCCGCCTTATGAGCTTCCGGACGTTGAGCTAACCGAAGATGTTATGGCCAAGCTGGACCCCTGGGCAATGTACCGCCTTTACCTCCGGCAGCAGGTCGAATTTGGGAAGGTTGCCCTGGAAATTCACAGGCGTAGAGAGCAGAAGCGTCTCTTTGTTGCCGCTGAGGATGCTCCCCTTATGGAATGGGGTCCGGGCAGGCACATCATCATGTCGCCAGAGATTGGGTTTGACCTCTACTCTTTCCAAATCCTGTTGGACTGCCTCTCGCCGGGAGAGGAGCAGGGGGTGTCTTTGTCAGGCGGCGATCTGGTGAAGTACTGTCTGGCGGGGCAAGCCGACGAACTGGTTGGGGACCGGCGGGTTCAGGTCAACAAGGGGGATTTCCTGCACGTGCCTGCCAATTCCCGCCACGAGACGAAGAGCACAGGCAGTGAGAACCTGCGGTATCTCTGCTGGCAGCAGCTTCCGGGGACCTTCCTTCAAATGCCAAGCCCGCTCTTGCCTTAGTTCACCCCTTTGGGTTGTCCGCCAAATGCGAAGAAGCAATCAATGTTGCCTCAGAGCGACCGACCACGATCTCAAGAGGCAAGCCTCGTCGCTTAAGCAACGTAGGGGCGTTCAATTGAACGCCCCTACGTCTGTCATTCAACGACTTTCAGCATGCTAGACCGACCGCCAGAGGTAGGGCCTTCCGGCCCTACAGCGTCTTCATGACGACCGTGCGGCGGGAGTGCTCTCCTAGCCGTCGGTTTGACGGCAACCCTCTAGGTAAGCCCGCGTCGACTGAATTAGGAGGGCGCTGACCCCTGTACAGAGGTATTGGAAGCCTGCCTGCCTCCATTGGGCATAAGCTGTTGCATCGCGGGCGATTGTGCCCGCGTACTTGCCGGCAGCCACAATCCTCTGGCCTGCTTCTGTGATGGCCTTGATCACCTCAGGGTGCGTCGGCTGGCCGGCATAGCCCATCGAGGAGGACAAGTCCGACGGACCGAGAAAGACGACGTCCACGCCATCCACGGCAACGATGTCGTCCAGGTTGTCGAGGGCTTGCGTGGTCTCGACCTGCACAGTGACAAGGGTCTCTTTGTTTGCACTGACCACGTAGTCGCCCATGGATTCAAGGATACCGAATGTGCCTGCTCGCACACCGGCAAGACCGCGCTTGCCTACGGGTGGGTACTTGACCGCGTCGACCACCGCTTGCGCCTGCTCTCCGGTGTTGACTAGGGGAATCTGAGCCCCGATGACACCTGCGTCCATGAACCGGAGAATGTTCTGCGATAAGCCCAGGCCGATTCTGGCGAAGGGGGCGGCGCCACTCACCTCGGCCGCCCTGATCATGTTCTCCATAGTCTGGTAATCGACTGTGGAGTGTTCAGCGTCGATGATGACGAAATCGTAGCCCAGCCAACCGAGCACCTCGATCTCACCCGGGGCCGAGAAGTTGCAGAACAGGCCGATGACCGGCTCACCACGACGCAGCTTTTCTTTGACTTGATTGGTTCGCATTTGGACTCCTTAGAGGATCGTCTGGAAGAACACCTACATTTGCTCGGGCGCCGCCATGCCCATGAGACTCAAACTGCGGGCCAACACAATCCGGGCAGCATCCACTAGCCTCAACCGGGCTTTGGTCATTGGCAGATCGCTCGGCTCGCTGGAGACTACGCGGCACTGTTGGTAGAACCAGTGGAAGGCGCTGGCTAGGTCAAGCGAATAACGGGCGAGATGGTGCGGTTCAAGGTCCTCCGCCATGCTCTCGACTAGGCCCGGGAGCTGGATCATCTTGCGAATGAGGGCCAGTTCCGCCGGATGCTTCAGCACCGATACATCACCGTCGACATAGTCAATTCCGCGTTCTGCTGCCAGCCGGGAAATGCTAGCTATGCGGGCGTGGCCATACTGGACGTAGTAAACGGGGTTGTTGGAGGACTGTTCCTTTGCCAGGTCAAGATCAAACTCCATCTGGCTTTCAGGAGAGCGGGAAAGGAAGAAGTACCGGCAGGCGTCAGCGCCCACGTCTTCAACCAAATCCCGGAGCGTAATCAAATCGCCGGAGCGCTTAGAAATTTTGAGTTGTTCGTCGCCGCGCCTGAGGGTCACCATTTGAGAGATCATCACGGTAAGGCGGTTGGGGTCGATGCCCAGTGCTTGGAGCACCGCCTTCATACGGGATACGTGGCCCTGATGGTCCGCGCCCCATATGTCTATGACGTGATCGAAGCCTCGATAGGCGAACTTGTCCAGGTGGTAAGCCACGTCAGAGGCGAAGTAGGTGGGCTGACCCGACGACCGGACAAGAACATTGTCCTTGTCTTCGCCCAGGCTTGTAGAAGTGAACCAACGGGCTCCTTCACGATCAGAGACATACCCATTCTTGGCGATGAGGCCCATAGCCTCGCCATAACGACCGCCATCGAATAGGTCATGTTCCTTGTACCACACGTCAAAGGTGACGCCCACCTGCTCCAAGTCCGCCCCAATGTTGGTTAGCATTTTGTCGAGGCCGATCTCCCCAATGTCTGTCACGGCCTCGTCTTCCGGCATGTTGAGGAAGCGGTCTCCTTCCTCCTGCTGGATCAGTTTCGCCAGTTCGGTTATGTAGTCGCCCTTGTACCCCTGCGCAGGCAGTTCCACATCCTGACCCTGGGCCTGAAGATACCGAACGTAGACGGAGCGGTAGAACAACTCCATCTGGGTGCCGTGGTCGTTTACGTAGTATTCCCTGGTGACGTCGTATCCGGCGGCTGAAAGCACACTGGCCAGTGTGCTGCCAAGGACTGCGCCTCTGGTATGCCCAACGTGGATCGGCCCTGTGGGGTTCACCGAAACAAATTCAACTTGGACCTTGCGACCGGCTCCAACCTGGCTGTTCCCGTAGGAGTCTTTGGCCTGGAGAATCGCTTCAACTTGACCAGTAAGCCAGGCTTCGTTCAGGGCAAAGTTGACGAACCCAGGCTTGGCCGCCCAGACGCGTTCAATGAAGGTGGAGGTGGGAATGCTTTCGGCGATGCGTTGCGCTATCTCAAATGGTTCAAGCCGGAAGGCCCGGGCAAGGCGAAGAGGAAGGTTGGTGGCGAAATCACCGTTGTCTTCGCTTTGCGGCCGGTCTACGACAATGGGAGGTAGCTCGCCAGCGGGGAGGCTGCCCTTTGCCTGAGCGGCGCTTACCCCTGCGATGATGGCTTCAGCGATGTCGGTTTTGAGGCTCATAACAGACACAATCTTACAACAGAACCCAATACTGAGACAGCTTTCGACGGGGCTTTTTCGGATCGATGGCTTGTGTCCCCTAGGGCTTGGGACCTCCTACCGTTTCATTGACGCTTTTTGACTGCCCGTCTACGATGGCCGGAAGGAGCCGTGACGCCTTATGGCGACCCAAGCTTTACCGACAAACCCCTCCGAACTTCGCGCTTTGTGCCGTGTCGGCGCATTGGACAGCCCTACGGCCGGTCTGGCTCCCGGCTATGTCCAAGCGAACCTCGTAGTGCTGCCTGAGGACATGGCCTTCGATTTCTTGTTGTTTTGCCAGAGGAATCCCAAACCGTGCCCGTTGCTTGAGGTTCTTGAAGCGGGCAAGACCGAGCCTTCTCTGGCCCCTGGCTCAGACATACGTTCGGACCTGCCTCGTTACCGGATTTACCGCGAAGGCGAGTGGACTGAAGAAGTCACCAACATCCGGGATCATTGGCAGGACAACTTGGTGACGTTCCTCTTGGGGTGCAGCTTCACCTTTGAACAGGCGCTGCTCGAATCTGGGATTTCTCTTCGGCACGTATCGGAGGGAAGCAACGTATCCATGTATGTCACCAACATCCCAACCAACGCCGCGGGCGCCTTCTCTGGGCCGATGGTGGTCTCCATGAGGCCGATTCACATGGACCAGGTGGTGCGGGCTGTGCAGGTCACGTCCCGTTTTCCAGGGGCACACGGTGCCCCGATTCACTTGGGGGACCCTGCCGCCATTGGGATCAAGAATCTGGGAAAGCCGGACTTCGGGGATCCAGTTGAGATCAGGAATGACGAGGTACCAGTGTTTTGGGCTTGCGGGGTGACTCCCCAGGCGGTAGCCCAGACCTGCCGCCCTCCGTTCATGGTGACCCACAGTCCCGGGCACATGTTCATAACAGACGCTAGAGACGCGGACTTGGCCGTCATCTAGGGTGGCTGTAGAACACAAAACGGAGGTGAGGCCCTGAGCACCATTGAACATATCATCCTGGACCACGATCGCCGGGGCATCTCCGGCCTTCGTTCGCACTTGCCATCAGATTTTTGCGCCCAGGCTGCTCGCTTCGTTTTGAAGGAGCCTGGTTCGGTCTTCATCCTCACTGGTTGGTACATTCCTGCCTGCGACGCTGCAGAGACGGACGGCCCAGCGGGCGCTCTTGCTATAGGACGCTCCTTGGACGCCCTCGGATTTAAAACCCACTACGTGTCGGACGGACATGCAGCTTCACTCTTGCGGCAGAGCACCGACCCGGAACGAGTGATCGAGTTCCCAGTGGCTGGCTCTGCTGAAAGCGAGGCCTTTGCCGCTGACTTGCTGGAGAGCTACGCTCCGACGTTGGTTATTTCTATTGAGCGCCCTGGTTTTACGGGCGACGGTACGTACCGGAACATGCGGGGCGTCGATATCTCACAGTACTCGGCGAAGCTGGACTATTTGGTGATGGCCCATGCCCGCACCATCGGTATCGGGGACGGTGGCAACGAAATTGGTATGGGGAACCTAGCGGAACACATTCCGGCGGTGGGGAAGCTCTTGGACACGCCCTGCATTACAACTGTTGAGCACCTGATCATGGCAAGCGTTTCCAATTGGGGGGCATACGGGCTGGTGGCAGCTTTGTCCCAGGAAACGGGACGTAATCTGTTACCGACGGTTGAAGAAGAAAGTCTCTTGATAAACCGGTTGGTTGAATTAGGGGCTGTCGATGGGGTGTTGGGGAAGCAACAACCTACCGTGGACACGTTCTCGCTGGAGGAGAATGCCGCAATCTTGGAGCGGCTGCGGGGTATCGTGAGCGGGTAGGGGTGTGGGGAGGCAATGTCGCTTCGAGAGTCGTTGCTAAACCAGCAGGGTCCTTCGCTACGCTCAAGGACGACAGGGATAGGACAAAGAGGGCATAAGGCATACCGCCAGCTCTCGAGCGAGGGGGCCTTCGGCAGGTCTGTCCTAGGACAGACCCCGCATGACCTCGGCTGCAGTTTCGATGGTTTGTTTGATGTCGTCTTGCGTATGTTGCGTGGATACGAAAGATGCCTCGAACGCCGATGGGGCCAGATATACTCCCCGCTCAAGCATGCCGTGGAAATACTTAGCGTACCGCTTGGTGTCCGATGCCGCCACGTCGCCCCAGGTCTGAATGGGGCCGGGATGAAAGAACAGGGTCATAACGGAACCTACTCGGTTGAGCGTGGTAGGTAGCCCCGCGGCCGACGCTGCTTCGTGTAAGCCGGTCGCCAGCGTGGCACTGTAAGCCTCAAGCTGCTCATACACGTTGGGTTCCTGCAATAGCTTGATGGTCTCGATCCCTGCAGCGACTGCAATTGGGTTCCCTGACAGGGTGCCAGCTTGGTACATCGGCCCAAGGGGGGACACCTGCTCCATAACATCCCGCCTACCACCATATGCGCCGACAGGCAGGCCGCCTCCTATAATCTTGCCTAGGCAAGTGAGATCCGGCGATACCCCGTAAAGGGCTTGTGCGCCACCGTAGGCGACGCGGAAACCGGTAATGACCTCATCGAAAATGAGGAGAGCCCCATTGTCCTCCGTGACTTTCCGCAGGCCTTGAAGAAAGCTGTTCGTAGGAGGCACGACTCCCATGTTTCCTGCCACCGGTTCAACAATCAACGCAGCTATTTGTCCGGGCCATTCATCGAAATATACCTCTACGGAAGAAAGGTCGTTGTAGTCGGCTACCAGGGTTTCTTGTGCGTAGGCCGCTGGGACTCCGGCGCTATCGGGCACGCCGTGGGTTGCCGCACCGGAGCCTGCCTTGACCAGCAAAGGGTCCGAATGGCCGTGGTAGCACCCAGCGAATTTCACTATTTTCGAACGCCCTGTGAACGCCCTGGCTAGGCGGATAGCACTCATAGCTGCTTCTGTGCCTGAGTTGACCAGCCGGATCATCTCTAGGGACGGCATTGCCTGGGTTATCAACTCCGCAAGTTCAAGTTCTCCAAGGGTAGGCGCCCCGAAACTGGTCCCTTTAGCCGCCGTCTGACCGACTGCAAGTACGACGCGAGGGTGTGCATGCCCAGCGATCAACGGACCCCATGAAGCCAAGTAGTCGAGGTACTCATTTCCATCGACATCCCATACTCTTGGACCCCGGCCTCGTGTAATTACGACAGGCGCGCCACCGACGCCCCTGAAGGAGCGGACGGGACTGTTCACGCCACCCGGGATAACCTTCTGAGACCTCCGGAATACAGACTCCGAATAATCACTCTTCATTGACGTCCTTAGAAGAAGGCTGGCTTCCTTTTTTAGAAGCCAGCCTTAGCGTGAGACCGTAAGCGGTTCCCAAGATGCGGGACATCAGACAGTAGAGCTCGTACATCGGCTTCCTAGTTTGCCCCTGCTCTTATCATTTCGATGACTTGATCCGCATTGCGGATGCGGGCAAAGCGGGGAAACACCTCTTCCATGAACGCCTTCTCGGCGGAGCCAGTCATAGAGGTGCAGCAGTCGCGGACGATAATCTGGTTGAAGTCTCTATCCCTCGCCGAAAAGGCCGTGCTCACAATACCGACTTCAATGGACCCGCCACAGAGGATGATGGTATCAATGCCCCTGGACCTGAGGCTGAGGTCCAAATGGGTCTGGTGGAAGGAGTTCCAGCGATGTTTGTTGATGAGGTAGTCCTCGCCAGGCGTGAACAGTTCGTCGATGGGGTCTCCCGACCAGTCATTCTGTGCGACCAAATGAAAGGCAGTGAACTGTTGCTTCTCCGGGTCGTCCCAGGCCTTCAGTTGCATGTCGGTGTCTGAATAGAGCCGGGCGGAGTCCATGCCATCTTGGCGGTGGTCCGCTTTGGGGAAGAAGGAAGGAATGCCTACCGCTTTTGCGGCGTTCTTCATCCGGACGCACCTCTCGACGATGGGTTCCATCTTCCGTTGGGTCGCTTCATCAGCCCCACGGAAATAGGCATTCAAGAAGTCGAAGAACACCAGGCCAGTTCGCTTAGGGTCGATTGCTTTAAAAGACATTACCGTTCTCCTTAAGTAGCGACGCTAGGTTGTAAGAGCATCCTACGGCCCGGCAGCACCTGCTAGGTGTAGGGGCATTTGGATGTCGACGTGCGCTAAGGTTTCTGGAGGAAAGCGCAGGCTAGCATCCAACACCTCAATGCCTAAGACTTCGTTATCCTTCCCAATGTCCAAGATGACCCCGTCCGCGACTTCTTTGTTGGTGGAGAAGGGCGCTTCCATGAACTGAATATAGATCGCGTCCGCCTCGGTATCGTAGGTAATCTTCATTGTGACCTCTAATCCCACATGACGGTGATCACTACTATCTCGTCTTTCTCTTCCCGAAAGACGACCTTCAGAACGCCTTGGCTTGGGTACGCCCTGTAACTCAAGGATTTGCCGGAGTATCCCCGGCCGGTACTGCTAGGTCTCGGGATCGTCTCAAGCGCCATCTGGGCTGAGACATTGCGAAGTTGCATCCGTCTCAGCGCATGCTCAGTGAAGCGCCTGGGAGCGTCGCTACTGCCTGCCAAAGGTCACTCGTTCAGCCACGCTGCCGCATCTTTCGCATGGTAGGTGATGATCAGGTCGGCGCCGGCCCGCTTCAACGAGGTCATGGTCTCAATGACGACCTGCCTTTCGTCCAGCCAGCCAGCCTGGGCTGCAGCTTTCACCATACTATACTCACCGCTCACGTTATATGCCGCCAATGGCACATCGAAGCGCTGGCGGGCCCGCGATAGTACGTCTAGGTAGGCCAAGGCAGGCTTGACCATGAGGATGTCGGCGCCTTCCTCATGGTCAAGTTCCATTTCGCGCATCGCTTGCCGCGTGGAGCCCGGGTCCATTTGATATGCCTTTCGGTCTCCCTGCTGAGGGGAGGAACCCGCAGCGATGCGGAACGGACCGTAGAACGCAGAAGAGTATTTGGCGGCATAGGCCATGATGGGTGTGTCGCTGTAGCCGGAACTGTCCAGGGCGCGGCGCAGAGCGGCGATCTGGCCGTCCATCATTGCCGAGGGGGCCACCATATCTGCCCCAGCTTCTACGTGGGATACGGCTGTACGGGCCAGCAGTTCCAGTGTGGCATCGTTGTCCACGCGCCCATCCTCGAACAGGACCCCACAGTGTCCGTGGTCCGTGTACTCGCAAAGACAAACATCCGTGATAACCATGAGGTCTGGCGCGGCCTGCTTAATGACACGGATGCCTTCCTGGATAATGCCGTGCTCGTCGTAGGCTTCTGAACCGAGAGCATCTTTGGAGGAGGGCAGCCCGAATAAAAGCACTGCCGGTATACCAAGGGCCGTTATCTCATCGATTTCGGGCAGGAGCATGTCCAGGGAAAGCTGGAAAATGCCGGGCATAGGAGGGATAGGTTCCTTTACATCGCGGCCATGAGCCAGGAACAGGGGGTAGATGAAATCGTCGACTGATACCGACGTTTCGCTGACCATTCTTCTCATGGCCTCCGAAGAACGGAGGCGGCGTAACCGTACTTGGGGAAAGCCGGCCATCCTACCCACCTCCCGATTCGAGATGGTCTATAAGCGCCTGTACGAGGCCCGGAATCGTATACTCCTGCGCTTCGACGTGGACCGTGAGGCCCATGTCTCTGGCCGTGGCGGCAGTAACGGGGCCAATGCAGGCAACAGTGGCTGTTTTCAGAAGCGAAATATCTCCGCCCAAAAGCTCTATGAGGTTCCTCACGGTTGAAGAACTAGCGAAAGTAACAATATCGACACCAGCGTCGAATACATCGCGCGCACGCCCCTGAGACTCGGATGGTATCACGGTACGGTAGAGCGCTATGTCATTAACGTTTGCCCCGGCGGCCTCAAGGCCGTGACGGAGCTCCTCTCTTCCTGCTTCGGCGCGAGCCACAAGGATATTCTTGTCCTTAATCCCCTTTTGCGCCAATGCTTCCACCAAGGCCTCTGAGACAAACCGTTCTGGAACAAGGTCCGCGACGATGCCATGCGCGCTTATCGCGGAGGCAGTCGCTGGTCCTATGGCGCACACACGAACTCCGGCTAAGGATCGGGTATCCATGCCAGAGGAGCGCAAATGGTCGAAAAAGATGTCAACGCCGTTTGTGCTGGTGAAGACCAGCCAGTGATATGAGGACAGATCACTGAAAGCCTCTTCCAGCGAGTTGTTGTTTTGGATAGCCTGTATGGCGATAGAGGGAAGCTCGATTGCTTCCGCTCCACGCTCAGCCAACTGCTCAGCGAGAGTACTTGCCTGTTGGCGAGTGCGGGTCACCAGCACCCGCTTACCGAAGAGCGGACGTGTGTCATACCAGGCTATGCGCTCGCGTAGTTTCACCACGTTGCCAAAGACGGCGATCACCGGAGGCTTCAAGCCTTCGCTGTGAGCCAGGTCTGCGATGTTGCCCAGATTGCCCACTACAGTCCTCTGCTTTGGACCAGCGCCCTGCTGAATCAGGGCTACCGGACAGTCCAGCGGCAATCCCCCAATATTGAGTTCCTCGGCTATCTGGGGCAGGTTGCCAAGCCCCATCAGGACAACAAGGGTTTCAGCCGCCGTTGCCAATGCCTTCCAATTTACTTGGCTTTCTTCTTTGGTGGGATCCTCATTGCCCGTGACAAAGGCGACCGAGGTGCTAGCTCCTCGGTGAGTGACGGGGATTCCTGCATGAGCTGGCACAGCAACTGCTGAGGTGACTCCGGGCACAACTTCGAAGGGAACACCAGCCTCGGCTAAGGCCAATGCCTCTTCCCCACCACGGCCAAAAACAAAGGGATCGCCGCCCTTCAACCTGACAACCGTCTTTCCCTGCTTGCCCAACTCCACGAGCAGGGCGTTGGTCTCATCTTGCGTTAGGCGCTGATCGCCAGGAGCCTTGCCGGCGTCAATGAGTTCGGCGCCAGAGCGAGCTTCGGCAAGGAGTTCTGGGTTGGCCAGGCGGTCGTATACGACTACGTCGGCCCTCTGTAGGAGGCGGAGTGCCTTCACTGTGATCAGCCCAGGATCGCCCGGGCCCGCGCCGACGAGATAAACGATGCCACTCATTGAGGGAGCACCTGCGTCAATTCCCCAGCGCCATCTTCCAACAACAATCGAGCCAAGTCCTCCCCAAGTGACTCGGCGTTTGAAGCGGGACCTGATACGGCACCGCGGTAAAGTCTCAGGCCATCTTCAGTGCCTATGAAGCCAGTGAGGCCTAAGGTTCCTTCCTCAAGCTTCCCGTAGGCTCCAATCGGCACTGCGCATCCGCCGCCAAGAGCCAACAGAAAGGCCCGCTCTGCGGTAACAGAGATTCGGGACGGTTCGTGATCAAGTGTCGCTGCTATCGAGGTGGTTTCCTTATCTTTCGACCGTACCTCTACGGCAAGGGCACCCTGGCCAGGGGCAGGTGGGAATTCTTCGAGGTCAAGGAACTCGCTGACCCTTTCTAGGAGACCAAGTCGGTCCAGCCCAGCGGCCGCCAGCACCAAGGCGTCGTATTCACTGCTATCCAATTTCGAAAGGCGGGTAGGGACGTTGCCACGGATGGGTATAACTTCTAGGTCAGGTCTGGTCGCTCTGACTAGGCAGGCACGCCGTGGGCTGCCGGTGCCCACGCGAGATCCGGCAGGCAAACTTGAAAGGGTGGTTCCTGAATTGCTGACCAGAGCGTCTCGTGCATCTCTTCTGGCCATTATGGCGGCAATGCTGAGTTCCCCTGCCAGTTGTGTTGGCAGGTCCTTGAGGCTATGCACGGCTAGGTCGATCTCCCTGGAGAGCAGGGCCTCTTCCAGTTCCTTGACGAAGACGCCTAGGCCCAGAGACGAAAGAGGCGTCGTGAGGTTCCGGTCCCCAGTGGATGTGATAATTCGGAGATCGAAGGAAATGGTCGGGTGAAGAGCTTGCAACTGGACTTGGACCTCTTCGGCTTGCCGAAGGGCCAACTTGCTGCCTCGGGTGCCAATGATGACCGGCTTAGAGGGCACCACTACCGTCCGGGCTGTCTAGGCGAAACAGACGATGTACAGATGCGAGGTCGGCGGGGCTCTCTTTGCTTCGAAGGACCTCAAAGGGGTCGTGCAGGAGCTTTTTCACCAACGAACGGCTCATGGCTTCAATTCGGCGCTGTTGGTCTGGAGTGAGTCCGGGCAACTGTTGTAAAGCTTTGGCGACTTCCTGTCCTCTGAGGCTTTCCGCCTTCTGTCCCAGCGCGCCGATGGTTGCGAGGGATGAAAGCCCATCCCACCATTCCACGAAATGGTCTACGGCCTCTTCCACCAATACTTCTACTTTTTCTGCCTCTCGCATGCGCTCTTCCCGGTTGGCCTCCGATACGCTGTCGAGGTCTTCGATGTCATATAGGCGAAGGCCCTGAAGGTCCGCCGCCGCCGGGTCCACGTCTCTAGGAACAGCGATGTCGATGATGCAAAGCGGGGCATTTGTGCGCTTCCCTACTGCCCGCTCAAGTGTTGCGTAGTCGAGAATATAGCCGGGTGCTCCTGTGCAGCTTATGACTATGTCAGCGTCCGGCAAGGCCTCTTCCAAGTGCTCGAACGGGAGCGCATGGCCGGAAAGGTCTGTCGCTAGGCTTTGCGCGCGTTCATACGTCCGATTGGTGACCGTGATGCTGCCAACCCCGCTGTTCCCTAGGGCCTGCGCTACAAGTTTTCCAGCTTCACCAAGGCCTATAACCAGCACACTCCGTCCAGATAGGTCGCCAAGGACGCTCCTTGCCAGACCAACGGCAGCATAGCTTACCGACAGGGCGTTCAGGCCGATGCCGGTTTCCCGTCGCGCCCGCTTGCCTACGCGGAGTGCTTCGTGGAATAGCTTCGAAAACGGGCCGCTGGCAGCGCCAGCAGCAATGGTGGTGCTATAGGCGTCCCGCACCTGCCCCAAGATTTGAGACTCTCCAATAATCATTGAGTCGAGGCCAGCGGAGACCCGAAACAAATGGTGGACTGCTTCACGATGGTCCAGAGCGTAAACATAAGGGCGAACTTCGTCCCAGGGAGCTTCGAAGAGGTCGGTGAAGAGTTGGCCC
This sequence comes from Chloroflexota bacterium, assembly GCA_003228115.1. GTDB lineage: Bacteria > Chloroflexota > Dehalococcoidia > Lucifugimonadales > SAR202-VII-2 > SAR202-VII-2. The sequence continues at coordinate 3,882 of QEVV01000005.1, read as the reverse complement.
ATCTCGTCGACAGGGGAGCCGTGGCCGTCTACTAGGGTATAGACCTCAGTCCGATTGCATGTGGACAGTATCAACCCTTGCCCCAGGTGCCCCTGCAAGACCGTGGTGGCCTCAGGCAACTGAGTGAGAGTAACAGCGACCTGCTCTCGAACGTCCAGAGGCGCTGTCCGGTGGTTTAGGCCTAGGGCGAAGACCTTCATGCTTCCCCCGCTACCAATGGCGTGGCGCCTAACTCCAGCGATTGAATCAGCTTTCGGCGCGCTTCTTCAGCGTGGCCACTATGTACCAAATCGAGAACGTCATCCGTCATACAGGCCTGCCAGTGGTCGGGCGCGGCCCGGATGTTTCTACTTCGCAGGTCGAGCCGTACTTCCTTGAGCAACTCGGCGGCATCAGCCCAAGAAAGGCAGGTACACTGTTCCTGATTCTCCATCTCCTCTCGTAAACGACGCGCCAGAGCAGGACTGGTCCCACTTGTGGAAATGGCCACTGTTACAGGCCCTCTTTCGACGATTGCTGGTGCGATGAAATCGCAGAGAGCCGGTACATCTACCACGTTGAGCAACACCTTCTCGCGATTCGCTTCGGCGGCTACCTCTTGGTTGACCGAAGTGTCATCAGTCCCTGCCACCGCAAGGAATGCGCCAGTCAGGTCTCCTTCACGATACCGGCGGGGCTCCCAGACGAGGAGGCCTTGCTGAGCGAGGGCCTCCACTTCGGCCGTGACAGCCGGAGATACGACTGTTACCTTCCCACCACATTCCAAGAGGTAGCGGACCTTGCGTTCAGCTATGACGCCGCCGCCTACTACGATGCAAGCGCGGTCATGCAGGTTCAAGAAGACGGGGTAATACGCCGACATAGATTCCTGGTTATTTGCTCGAAGCCGACGCGGTAGCCCGCTCGAATTCGTGCTCCACGAAGTAACGGACACGAGTCTTTTTGTATTCACGAGTGCTGTAGAGAAGCTGGAAATCATCGATACCCGTCATTTCGGATATCTCTGCGGCTATCTCTTCGCACTCGGTCTGGCTGACGGCATGAATCATGGAAAAGTGGGTGTACGGCCAATCGGGGAACGTGGGCCGTTCGTAACAGTGGCTGACGGCTGGGTGCTGGGCCATCTTGAGCCCAACTTCCTCTGACCTTTCATTATCCACTCGCCATACTGCCATAGCGTTCGATCGGAAGCCGGCTCGACGGTGGTGAAGGACAGCACTGAAACGCCGCATGATGCCTCGCTCGACAAAGTCTGCGGCGTAGCCGAACAACGCTACATTCGTTATGCCCAATCGAGCGCTCATTTCATCGAAAGGGCGCGGTTCCAACGGCACGTCCTCTTGAAGCTCTCGAATGACATCGATCTCGAAGTCGGTTACCGGCTCCACTTTGTTCCAGTTCTTGAGAGCCTCGCCCTCACCCTTCTTGCCGTAGCCGTCAGGGCTGTAGTACTCCTTGGAGGCTCCCCTGCGGGTGACCATATCGAAATTGACGCCAATCTTGAAGAACCGGATGGTTGGCATCATCCGAACCGCTTCGGCGCCCTCATCGACTCCCATGCGTTCTATAACGGCCGCAAGGTCGTCGTTGGGTGGCACCGCAATGGTGAACCAGAGATTAAAGTGTCCTGTCCGCTCGTAGTTGTGGGAAACGCCGGGGTGCCTGTTGATGTGAAGCGCGGCCTTATGAAGCCGTTCCTGTGGGAATCGCATGGCGACGAGGCTCGTCTTGTACCCAAGACGGCGGGTGTCGAAAATAGCGCTGATCTGGCGGACTACGTGGATTTTCTTGAGGGCGTGGATACGGTCTACGATTTCTTCAGACGAAAGGCCGACTTGATCCCCGATGACGCTGTAGGGTTCATCGACCAGGGGAAAGGACGACTGAATAACATTGAGGATCTGGCGGTCCAGGTCGTCCATGCCTTGGGCCATACTAGGAGCCTCCACCAACGAGAGTTTGTTCATACGATTTTGCGATTCCCATAAGCACCGCATCTGCGACAGCGTTTGATTGGGGCTGGGCAGCGTGAGGGCTGTTGCCTTCCGGTTGGACTTCCATCATGGCATTCCGGAAGAACATGAAGGCTTCGATCACCTGGGATAACGTAGTTCCCCGGCGGCCTAACTCTTCCCCATATTCTTCCCCGATTCGGCCAGCCTCATCAAGAAGCTGGCTCCTGTGCCGGGGTTGGCTTGCGTATTCTGAGGCCAGAGCGAGAAGCCGGTGGCCGAACATCCTTAGCCGCAGCCGCTCCTGCTCGTCCATTTCCTCGAACCAAGCAGGGGGAGATGTCTTGCTGCCGCGAAGGCGACGCCTGATGCGCTGAAGGGCTGCCTGGTCCCAGGACGCGCCATCATCAGAGCGTCTTGTTTCCTGGCGAAGAAGAGCCATAATGTCGTCCCGGGAGAAGCGTCGGTGTCCGCCGGGCGTCCGGTAGGCCCGGATGCTTCCCCTGTCTGCCCATAGGCGCAACGCTGATTCACTGACATCGAGAAGCCTGCATGCTTCTTGCAATGAGAGCCAGGAAGGAGTGGCGACGACGACTTGGGTCAAAGAACCAACTCGAAAATCTCCAAAGTCTACAAAGTCTGAGCATCTGCTCAAGCCGGGGAGAGCTTACCATAGCTGCGCGTGAAGGTCTACACAAAGTTCTGGATGGGTCAGAACCTTCCTGCTACACTACCGCCAGCACGAATGTTCAGGAGGAATCCATGAATCAAAAGCGCATTGGCGTCGCCGCGATGCGAGGGGACACCAAGGAAATTGTTTCGAGGGTTGAGAGTCTTGAACAGGCGGGCATTCAGGCCGCGTGGGTGACAACCGGAGGAATGCGGCCGGACGGGCTTACCATTCTGGCGGCGGCCGCGGCCAGAACCGAATCGATCATGCTGGGTACAGCCATTATTCCCATTTATCCTAGGCACCCGTTGGTAGCCGTGCAGCAGTCGATTGCCATAGCCAACCTGGCTCCGGGCAGATTTCGAATCGGCCTTGGACCGAGTCATCAGCCCAGTGTGGAGTCGGTCTACCACTATGAATGGGTAAAGCCGCTTTCACGATTGCGGGAGTACGTTCAGATATTCCGCACAGCCATCATGGAAGGGACAGTCGATTTCTCAGGGGAGTTCTATCACGCGCATGGCGACCTTGAAAGGCCGGTCACGGACATTGGAATCATGATTTCTGCGCTTCGGCCTGGCTCTTACGAATTGTCGGGAGAACTGACCGACGGCGCCATTAGCTGGGTGAGTCCCTATGCCTACCTCCGAGACAGTGGCCTCCCCGCTATGCAGCGAGGCGCAGAAAAGGGGGGTAGGGAAGCGCCGCCATTGGTAGCGCACATGCCGGTCGTGGTTCACGAGAACAGGGAAGAAGTCCGAGAGGTTGTGCGACAGTACCTCAACCATTATCCCACCCGGCCCTTCTACGCCCGCATGCTGGCGGAGGCTGGCTTCCCGGAGGCAGAGCAGACGGGTAAATGGACTGACGCCATGCTCGATGCATTGGTCGTCTCAGGTGGTGAGGAGGACGTGGCACTGCGGATCAAGGAAATCTTCGACTACGGCATGGGCGAAGTCATTGCCGACATCATTCCGGTTGGCTCGAACCCAGAAGATACTTGGGACCGGACCGTGAGCTTGCTGGCAGAGGTAGGGAAGGGTCTGTAAGGCGGGGAACGCTCACAAGCCATAGGCTACCCTTGTCCACCTTGCTCGCGCGGAGCCTAGCATGAGGTCTCCGAGGAACTATCGGTCGCAGCGAAGGCCATGCCGTAGGACGAGATCCATTCGTGTAAGTGCGAGGTTGCTTAGAACGACGCGTGGCGTGGTTATTCAACGGCCTCCAAACAGATCGTCGGAGTCTCGCTCCAACTCTTCG
>QEVV01000004.1 GCA_003228115.1 Chloroflexota bacterium | reverse complement strand
TCGTCCGACCGAGGTGACTCGTCCGACCGCCGCTGGTAGCCGGTACGCCTGTCGTTTGACCGGATGGAGGCAGGCTAAGGCTTGCCGATTCATTGCGTTGCTTTTTCGCCGAGGGTTGGGTTTCGGATAGTTGGGGTGCGCCTCACTCCTAACTCCTCAGGGCCCGGCGTTCCTCTCTTTGGTAGCGCCGTCATCTGCTAACGGCTTGTTTAGCGGACGCCGAGGTCCCACCCAGCCCGCCCTCGAATGTTTTCCATACAGGGGGACTCCCCCTGTGACCCCCGGCAGGGCTTCGCCCCTGCACCCGAGCCTGCGGCGCTGGGGAAATTGTCATGCTGCGGAGTCGGTTGGCGCGCTGGGCTTAGGCCGAGTTCTGTCGACGGAGCATCTGGGATGGGGCAGAAGCGGGCCAGGGCTTGAGGCTTAATGTGCGGACGCCGAGGTCCCACCCAGCCGGCCCGCGAATGTTCTAGGTTGTGGGGACACCCCACACCCCGGTGGGGCTTTGCCCCGGCACCCCGTGAGGGTTTTAGACATGCGGCGCTACATTCGCCGTGTCTTTCATTCCCTTCTCGTAACCACTACAAGCTCCAAGCTGGCGCACGTTTTCTCCCGTGTTAGCCGCCCTGTCTTTAGCCCCCGAAAAGCCTGGAGATGGCCCCTTTGACTCCTCCGGCGCTATCGCCGCCTGCTTCTCCTTCTGGCTTGGGGTCCTTCTCGACCGGCAGGTAGAAGGCAACGTAGTCCCTGATGCTTTCCGCCTTGTTGGACGGGTCGTGGTAGGTCCAGGCTTTGCTGGGGTAAACCTGGCCGTCAACCTGAACGTCGTAGTAGCTGGCGAGTCCCTTCCAGAAACAACTGGTGTGCCTGTCGTTCTCCTGGAAGTACTCCTTGTTAATGGACGACGGGGGAAAGTAGTGGTTTCCCTCGACCTTGACGGTTTCAGTGCTTTCGGCGAGTACCGCGCCGTTCAATACAACTCTTGGCATGTTGGCTCCTTTTGTTCCGTTGTGAGGTCTAGGATACCGTGGCTCTTTTGGGCTAACGGTCTTTGGTAGCTAGCGCCGCGGACCCGCCCGACCCGCCCGCAAACGTTTTAGGTATCGGGGACACCCCGAACCCCGGCGGGGCTCTGCCCCGGCACCCCGGAAGCGGGCTAGCGCCCATTGCTGGACTCACCCCTTGGATGCTTCTCGATGCCAAGGCGGTGCGAGTTGCCGCCCGGATATTGCGGCGACCCTCTGGGAAGGGGTAGCCTGCTGGTAGATTCGACTTACGGAGGAGCAACTCATGCCTGATATGCAAGCCCCAGACCAGGTTGTTCCGCGGGCGCTGGGCGATTACCTGGACGTCATGAGCAAGGCCGCCTTCCAGGCAGGCATTTCCTGGAAGGTTGTGGAGTCCAAGTGGCCGGGCACCCGGGAGGCCTTTCACAACTTTGATATCGAGGCTGTGGCTTCTATGTCGCCACCAGAGATCGACGAGCTTGTCGTCGACACCAGGGTAATCCGCAACCGCAAGAAACTGGAGGCGGTGGTCAGCAATGCCGAGAAGCTGATAGATCTACAGGCGAAGCACGGTTCCTTCCAGACCTATTTGCGCTCCTTTCCTGACTTCGAGACGCTGGTTAAAAACTTGCGTAAGGAGTTCAACTTCCTAGGCAACATGGGGGCCTACTACTTCCTTCATGTAATAGGTGAAGAGGTCCCGTCGCACGAGCAGTGGATGAGGAGCGGTAAGTAGGGTGAGTATTCCAGCTGGTGGTCTGTAGCAGCAAAAGGATGGGTTCTTCCGCACTCCGCTGCCACCTGCCAGAACACGGCTCCCTGGAAGGCCAGGGAAGAGGTTGTCCTGCTTGTGCAGGTGGGGTCAGGGGGGCTGAGGTTGCGCCAAGGAAGATGAGGGAGCGAGCTCGGCTTGTATGGACGGATTGGCGCGGCGAACGCCGCGCTCCCACCCATCCCGCCCTCGAACGTTTTAAGAAGCAGGGGACACCCCTGCGACCCCGGCGGGCTTCGCCCTGCACCCCGCCTGCGGCGCAATCCCGTTCCTTCAGACTGCTTCCTGCGTTGAGATCGCCTCTCAGGGTAGCTTTCGCTTGACGAGGCAGCCTCAGGGCAGGTATACAAAGGCGTTGGGCATCCAAATACTTATCCGCGAATAGGGGCCCTTACCCGGCTCCAGTAAGGAGAACTCGTTATGAAGATCGTTGCTGTGTTGTATCCGGGGGGCGAGGCTGCGAAGACTACGCCTGAGTTGCTGGGTTGCGCCGAGAATGCGCTGGGCCTGCGAGAGATGGTGGAGGCGGCGGGCCATGAGTTGGTATCGATCACCGATGCCGGGGCAGGGCTGGACGCCCATGTCCCTACGGCTGACGTCATCATCGCCACACCTTTCTGGCCTGCTTATGTCATGCGTGACCGCATCGAAAAGGCGCCGAACTTGAAACTGTTGCTGACGGCGGGCGTGGGGTCGGACCACTTCGACTTGGCGGCGGCGGCGGACCACAACGTGACGGTGGCAGAGGTCACCGGCAGCAACGTGGTCAGCGTGGCTGAGCACGTTGTCATGATGACTCTGGCGCTGGTTCGCAACTACATTCCCTCTTACCAGCAGGTGGTGGACGGGCTGTGGGACATCGGCACCGTCGCTGCGAGGTCGCATGACTTAGAGGACAAGACGGTTGGCATCTTTGGCATGGGCCGCATCGGTCAGCGGGTTGCCGCGCGGCTGAAGCCCTTCGACGTAACGGTCTACTACCACGACCAGCGCCGCATGACGACGACGGAGGAGCAGGTGCTGGGTTGCCGCTACCTGCCCCTGGAAAAGATGCTGCCCATCTGCGATGTGTTGAGCATCAACGCTCCACTGACGCCGGCGACCCAGGAGATGTTCAACCGGGAGATGTTCGCCAAAATGAAGCGCGGGGTGAATGTTGTCAATACGGCGCGGGGACGCATCGTGCATGCAGAATCGCTGGTTGAGGCGCTGAAGTCGGGGCAGCTTGCCGGGTACGCCGGCGACGTGTGGTATCCCCAGCCTGCGCCTGCCGACCACCCTTGGCGTTCTATGCCGAACCATGCGATGACGCCCCATGTGTCGGGCACGACGTTGGAGGCGCAGAAGCGCTACGCCGACGGCGTTGGCGACTGTTTGGAGCGGTTCTTCAAAGGGCAGGCGCTGGACCCGGACTTCTTGATTGTGGACGGGGGCAAGGTGGTGAGCCCCAGCTATCGCTCAGCTTACGAGAAGTAGCGGCGGGGCAGTCGCCGGATGGGCGGTTGGTAGGGGGCGGGTCTCAGACCCGCCCGAGGGCTTGCCGTAGACACGATTGGCTTTTGTGCATTGGCGCGTTGTGGGCTGAGGGTTTCGTAAAACGGACGCTGAGGTCCCACCCATCCCGCCCTCGAATGTTTTAGTTACAGGGGGACACCCCCTGTAACCCCGGCAGGGCTTCCGCCCCTGCACCCGAGCCTGCGGCGCATGGAGGAAAATTGTCACGCTGAGGAGTCGGTTGGACGCGCTGGCTCTAGACTGACTTTTGCCGACGAAGCATCTGGGGGGCTGCCAGGGCGGGCGGTTTGGTGTGGCGGAGGCCGCTGTCCCACCCAGCCCGCCCTCGAATGTTTTAGTTACAGGGGGACGCCCCCTGTAATCCCCGGCGGGGCTTTGCCCCTGCACCCGAGCCTGCGGCGCTGGGGAAATGTTGAATGCGGAGGGTGTGCAGGCAGGGAGAGATCCGTTGTCCCGGGTATATATACTCCGGGTGCTCTCCGCGCCGTCGGCGGTATCTTCGGTGCATGTCCCGCCCCACTAGGTTGCCACGTTTCGGAGTACCGAGACTCGCAACGATGTGTTGTAATTGACGGGGCTTCTGCCCCTTTGCTAAGGTGACGAAAATCGCAGAGAGACAGTCGGGAGCTCGGGGTTGGCCGGGCTGAGAGGGCGACCAGCACGTCGCCGACCGCCTGACCTAACTGGGTAATGCCAGACAGGGAGTGACGTGTCGAACGTATTCCGCCGCTGGCGATCATAGCCAGCGGCGTTTCTTTTGGGCTAGGAGGTGCTTGATGGCGGATGACTTGGTTATCGGTGGCAAGACTTTTCGGTCTCGCCTGATCGTGGGCACGGGGAAGCACCGGTCTACGGAAGAAATGATTGCTTCCATTGAGGCGTCGGGGGCGGAAATGGTCACGGTCGCGCTGCGCCGCTTGGACTTGGACGACCCCAACAAGCGCACCATCCTGGACGAGATCGACTGGAACCGCTACACGATTCTCCCCAATACGGCCGGGTGCCAGACCGCAGAGGAAGCGCTAACGGTCGCACGGCTGGCCAGGGCGATGGGTTTGGGCGACCTCATCAAGCTTGAGGTGATTCCGGACGCCAAGTACCTGCTGCCGGACCCCATCGGCACATTGGAGGCGGCGCGGCAGATGGTCGAAGAAGGGTTCACCGTTTTGCCCTACATCAACTACGACCCCGTGCTGGCCCGGCACTTAGAAGAGGCGGGCTGCGCCACGGTCATGCCGCTGGCCGCTCCCATCGGGTCGGGGCAGGGCATGGTCTCCTTTGAGCAGATCAAGATCATCATTGAACAGGCGTCGATTCCTGTAGTTGTCGACGCCGGGCTGGGTGTTCCCTCCGACGCCTCGATGGCAATGGAGTTGGGGGCCGACGCGGTGCTGGTGAACACGGCCATCGCTCAGGCACAGGACCCGGCGCTGATGGGCGAGGCTTTCAAGCTTGGCGTTGAAGCGGGGCGCAAGGCGTTCTTGGCGGGCCGCATTCCACGGAAGGCCTACGCTACCGCCAGCAGCCCGATTGAGGGCGTCGTGGGCAGCAAGGGCTAGCTACACGATGGACCTACCGAGACCCATCCTCTGCCTGGTAACCGACGCATCGGTGTTGGGAGCCCGGCCGCTCGTGGAAGCCGTCGACAAGGCGGTGGCCGGTGGGGTGAACCTCGTTCAGCTTCGAGACAGAAGCCTTCCCGCCCGTGAATTGCTAGCTTTGGCCTGCGAGTTGCGGATCGTGACTCAGGGCCGAGCCCTCCTCTTTGTGAATGACCGAATTGACGTCGCTTTGGCATCCGAGGCGGACGGCGTGCAGTTGCCGGAGGCCGGTCTTCCGGTGGCCGAGGCCCGGAGAATAGCCGGGGACCGTTTGCTCATTGGCCGGTCGGTACACAGCCTCCAGACAGCCATCGAAGCCGCCGAGCAGGGGGCGGACCTGGTGCAGGTTGGCACCGTCTTTCCGTCCCAAACGCATCCAGAGCTTGAAGCGTCGGGAGTTGGGTTGGTCACTGTGCTGGCGTCATGCGTCTCGGCGCCGGTCGTCGGGATTGGTGGCATCACCGGGGGAAACGCCAGAGAGGTCATCGAGGGAGGAGCGTCGGGAGTGGCGGTGGTGCGGGCAATTCTGGCGTCTGAGGAGCCGGAGGCGGCTTCGGCTACGCTAAAGCGCGTGATCGAAGCTGAGTGGCGGAAGAGGAACGAGTAACACCCCCACCTTAATCCTCCCCCGTCTACAGGGGAGGAGATGAGCAAATTCATGGCAACTCTGACTGTCAACGGCAAGACGCGAGAGCTAGAGGACGACTTTACGCTTCAGGGGTACCTGGAGTCGTTGGGGGTCAACTTGCAGTTTGTGGCGGTGGCTTACAACGGGCAGGTAGTTGACCGGGCCGACTTCGGCGGCATTGTGCTCAAGCAGGGCGACGATCTTGAGATAGTGCGGCCGGTGGGGGGCGGGTAGGGGGGCAGGCTCACCCCCGGCCCTCTCCGCAAGCTGATGGGGGGTCCAGCGTGGCATGACCTGTGGGGGGCGCAAGTTCCCCCCTCTCCCTAGCCCTCTCCCTCGAGGGAGAGGGGACGGATTGCCGTCCTCCCTTGGGCAATTCTGGTGCTGAATTAGTACTCTCTAGTCTTTCACCCCTCCGGCAGAGTCCCCCAGCTTCGGATGTGGTGCGGTGTGGTGCGGAGGCAACCGAGCGGGGAGTCGACAAACAACTAGGGAGCGAAGGATGACTTCGCTCCCTAGTTCCTAGCCCTATTGGTTCGTTAGCGCGGCCGGTTCCTTGAACGACGTTGCGCTGAGAAGCTATTGCGCCGTCGTTTGCATGGTGATGTCCGGCGGAGGCGACTCGCTGGAGGACATTGAGAGTGGCGCCGCCATGAGGACGATTGCCCACATGACTATCCCTGCTGCGATTCCTGCTGCCGCCATGCCCTTCGGGGCGCCATCTGCCATGCCACGGTAGGCGACGACTCCACCGACTATCAACGCCGCTCCGACTATCGCCAAACCGAATAGTATGATCCATCCCCAGTCCATGATATGTCTCCTTTTTTGTTCGAATTCACTATCTCAGGCAGAACGCTATCTGACTTCTTTCTGCACTGCTGGCGCTGGGGCACTGCCCGAAGCCTGCCAGCCGGATTGCAGCTCGCCGTTCTCATCCATTGGAGGGTCAATGGAGAATGGCGCATTCAGGTCGGAGAACTTCACAGCGGTGCTGAAGGTCGACACCCCTTCAAAGCGGCTGCCGTTTTCGTCGCTGACGAACGTTGGAGCTTCCGTGTTCAGGGTCATTTGCCGCAGCGTCGAATCATCGGCATTAATCCACAGTTCGACATCGATCTTCACCGAGCGCTGATAGTCCAGCGCTGCGACCTGCTCCAGGTAGTCCGATGCGCCAGGGTTGAGAAGCGCCGCCTGCTCGTCGATTATTCGATCGACATCGACCGCTCCTTGATAATGCAGTGTGGGGATGCCATCAACCGTCACGTCGGGCAGGGTCTCCACGCCGGTGAGGGAGTCGAGGATCAGCAGCGTGCCAGCCCGGGTGGGGACTGGACTGAAGACGCTGTAGCCGTCCATTTCAATGACCGTGACACCATTCCCGGCGTTTTCCGGCAGGCGGGAATACTGCTCATCACCAACGATGACGAATTCCTGCAACCCGGCTGGAGTTGCCAGGGCACCCTTGTACCTGTCCGGCGCCACGAAGTCCCAATTGAAGGCCACCTCTGATGTTGAGCCGCCGAAGGAAGACACCGTCGTCCCCGACATCCTGAACGACCCAAGCGCCTCAGTTGCTGCATAGGCCGAGGCAATTCCTCCTCCTGGTCCTCCACCTGTCAGTTGCAGTGCTAGTGGAGTGATGATCACTGCTGCGACGGCAGCGATGACCAGAGCAGGGCGCGGCAGCCGATGGATGCCGAGTCTCCTACGCCAATCAGCTTTGGCGTTTCCTGCATAGACACCTTCATTCTGAGCGGCGATGGTTCTAATGGAAGCCATTGTTTTCCCCTTAATGTCTGACTCCGCCGGGACCGTAGCCAAAAGGCCAACCCTGCTCCGCACCCACCGGTAATCGTTCAGCTCCGCCTGGCAGCTTGGGCAGCTGGGGAGGTGCTGTTCGACAAATTCCCGTTGGGTACGGGCCAGTTCGTCATTGGCATAGGCCGACAAGAGTTCTTGGATGTTGTTGTGTTCCATCATTGGCTCTCTCCCGATAGTTTCCCGTACGCCTCGCGAAAGTCCTTGCTTCCTCTCGCAACTTGCTTCCGCACTGCTTCCTCCGTTGTGCCGATGACCTCCGCTATCTCTCTGTACTTCAGCCCTTCCACGAAATGGAGGACCATGCACGTGCGGCGGTCATGCGACACCTTCAACATTGCCTGCTGCACCATCAGACGGTCGCCCACGGAGTCGGACACGGGGTCGTCACCCCCAACGCTGAAGTTCTCCGACCCCGTGAAGGGAAGGAACGACAGAAGTTGCCGTCTTCGGTGGTACTGGCGGGCGTTGTTGGTGGCGATCTTGTATAGCCAGGCCTTGAAGCTCAGTTCGGACGTCGTTTTCAGGATTCCGCGGTAGGCCTGAATGAACGTGTCCTGCGCCAAGTCTTGGGCGACGTCATGGTTCCCGGTCATGCGCGATAGGTATCGTGCGATGGGAGCCTGGTAGCGCTCCACGACATGGCTGAACGCGTCCGTCCTGCCACCCCGTACCTGTTCTATAACGAGCGAATCGTCCAATTCCAAGCTCCTTTTCTTACCGCCTCACTAACTGTAATGCTTGGGGGCCAGAAAACCGGACACCCCTTAATCCAGAGTTGGGTTGAATTGCGCTCTTTCCCTGACCTTGGCACTGACATGATTATTAACGAGTGGCTAGCACTTAGCCTGACGACACTGTTATGCCCAATGATGGGGATGGCCCTTACAGTTGCGATAACGGGACGGGGGGACTCGGGGAAGGCGTAGGTCCGATGCCTGCTCAGGAGTGGGATCGGGAGCATGTTGGGGCGCGCTACCCTCTGGCTTGCCAACTGCAGCCGAGAAGGCGCTCATGTCATGGACGGTTCAAATGATGCCTGTCAGAGGGGGCGTGGGCCGGCGACGGCAGATGTTTCGGGCTGGCCACCGATGCACCCTAGGCGTCCGGCAGCCTGCCCCAGCTGCGAACACGGCGAGGCGTGATGCGGAGGACGGCCTCCTCGGCAAGGTCCATGTGTTTGTACTGAGGGTACTTGTCACTCAACAGGGTCAATGCTCGGCCTCGCTCATTGCCCTTTTCCAGCACGACGGCTTTCCCCAACACCAGGACGTAGTAGAGCTTGTCCCAGTCTTCTTCGTAGTGGTCGATGAGGACGGAGACCTGCGGGTTCTCTAGGATGTTGCGCACCCTTTTGAGCAGGCGCCCCTGGGTCGACTTTGGCTTGGCGTCGGTGGTGGTGTAGATGTGGGCGCCGTCGTACGCGAAGCAGAGGGGCACAAGGTATAGGGTTGGCCCTTGGCGTCGGCGGTGGCTAGGCGGGCGACGCGGGCGCTGTGCAGGATGGCCGCTTGTTGGGGGGTCGGTTGGGTGGGGTTGGGCATGTATTCCTTTCGCTGGAGTATTATAGTCCCGAATACTGGTACCAGACCGGCCCGGGGTGCCAGATGGCCTGGGCCGGTGATGACCGACGTTTTGGGCGGGTCTGAGACACCGCCCCTACCGGAACGTGGTTCTTCACTAGCAAGGTTTCTCCGCGGAGCCTGTCCTGAGTATCCTCGAAGGGCTGTGCTCCGGTCGAAACGACAAGTTTACGGGTGCAAGATCTAGGCCGTTCTCTTCTGGTCGCTCCAGCATGACAATGCCCCACCACGGCAACCTGATTGGCGCTTTTTGCCCTGCGTGGTACTGTGTCGGGGCAAACGACGACAACCCCTTAACGTGGAGAAGGCATGGCTACAGAGATCAAGTTCGTTGACACTACTATTCGAGACGGCCACCAGAGTCTTTGGGCGCTGAACATGAAGACGGGCATGATGTTGTCCGTTCTTCCCGACTTGGACAAAGCGGGATTCGATGCCATTGAGTTCACGGTGCTGACGGCTCAGATCAGGAAGATGGGCAAGGACCTGGGCGAGGACGCGCTTGAGTGGCTGAAGCGGGGCACGGCCCTCAATACCAAGACCGAACTCCGGCTGCACGGAGGCATCCGAGGGGGGTTGAGCAAGGTTCCGCTGTCGGCGTGCCGGCTTCTGGCGCAGATGGTTTTCGACCACGGCATTCACGTCAACCGGACGTCCAACCCTTGGAACGACTTCGACGAGTTCAAGGAAGAACTGGACGACCTCAAAGCTCTGGGGATGAAGACGGTCCTCAACGTTATCTATTCGGAGTCGCCCAAGCACACGAACGAGTATTGGCTGGAGCGCATCAAGAAGGCTGCTGAGATCAAGCCGTACCGCATTTGCTTCAAGGACGTTGGGGGGTTACTGACGCCCGAGCGGGTACGGGAGCTAACCCCCATCTACACCGAGAACGTTGGCGACATCGAACTGGAGTTCCACGCCCATTCCAACAACGGGCTGTCGCCACTCAACGCCTTGGAAGTGGCCAAGGGTGGGATCAAGTACATCCACACGTCAGTGCCACCGCTGGCAAACGGCACCTCTCAACCGTCGATTTTCAACGTGGCGCAGAACCTGCGAGCGTTGGGCTTTGATGCCGTTATCGACGAAGAGCCGCTGCGGGCCGCTGAGGAAAAATTGAATATCATCGCCAAGCGGGAGCATCTGCCGATTGGCGAGCCGCGCGTGTTCGACCAGGCGGTCTACACGCATCAGGTGCCGGGCGGGATGATTTCCAACCTGGCGTATCAGTTGAAGATCGTGGGAATGGGAGACAAGCTCCAGGAGACGTTGGAGGAAGCGGTCAAGGTGCGGGAGGAGTTCGGGTACCCCATTATGGTGACGCCGCTATCGCAGTTTGTGGGCAGCCAGGCGGCGATGAACGTGATCACCGGCGAGCGGTACAAGCAGGTCAGCGACGAAGTTATCCAGTACAGCCTGGGCCTGTGGGGTAGGGAACCCGTCACCGGTATGAACCAGGACGTGCGGGCCAAGATACTCGACCGGCCGCGGGGTAGGGAATGGGCCAACTGGGAGCCGCCGGATCCGTCGCTAAAGGAGCTTCGCCACCAGTACGGCGAGAACATTTCCGACGAAGAGTTGATCCTACGTGTGTTCGGGGGCGATGAAGGGTTCAATGCCATGGGCGTAGCCAGTACGCCTGAGGACTTTTTAAGCGCTCGGCAACCACTGGTTGCGTTGGTAGAACAGCTGTCCAAGAAGAGTGGTTTCACGCATGTTGTTGTTCAAAAGGGCGATATGTCGCTGTCGATGAGCGGCAGCGGGGAGTAGAGGGGGGTGCGTAGCGAACGCAGAGGGCGGGTCTGAGACACCGCCCCTACCATGCCTGTGGGCATCAAAATAGTAAAGGGAACTGAGGTGACAACATGATGGTCCGCTTAGTTAGGTTCGGTCTTGGCGAGGGCAAGGGAGAGGTTGCAAAGGGCCTGGCGGGTGACTTGGTGCCAGCCATAGCCGCTCGCCCTGGATGTCAGAGCGTCATTTGCTTTGGCGACGACGACGAGGGTGAGTATGGTCTATTCGTTGTGTGGGATACCCAAGAGAACGCCGATGCTGCCGCCTCGGTCATAAGGCCGAAGCTTGAGCAACACCTTCAAGGGAACATCACCAGTCCCCCCGACGCCCGGCTCTTCGATGTCCTAGGCCATGCTCCGTAGGGACAGGGGGGCTATCCGGTGGAGGTAAGACCCAATGCCGCGAGCAGAGCTTGGCTCTCCGGCGGCAAGCCGATGGCTGCCTTGGTGATTGGAACGAGCGCCTTCAAGAAGTCAGCCTTTGGGGCCTGGCCCTCTGAGAGGTGCTCAATCAAGGCGGCAAGGGTGTCGCAGGCCTGGTCTACGCTCCAGTAGAAGGAGAGGAGCCAGGACAACTCTCGCTCGTTTGCAGGCGGCGGGATGTCGGCGAGGTTAATGAGCGGATTGGAGACCTTGGTGTACCTGAGAATGCCCGCCTTATCGCTGGAATCGCGGCCGTAGTAGCGCCGCCGCTTCACCTCTTCCACCCTTGCCCTGTACTCGTCATCTCCGTAAATGGCCCGGGGGGACCACTCGCCCCGGAGATCGACTATCTCTTTGCCCTGGCTGTCGACGATGGCGACGGCGATGTCCGAGCCGAGGATGGAATCGTGCTCGAACTTGACGGCCTCACGGAGCAGGGCTTCTTGGAGCATGAGGGTCAGCTCCCTTGGGATTTTCTTGTAACGCTTCCCGCTGGCCTCGTCATTGGTGTCGGCACCCAGTCCGCCGGTGTTGAAGACGTAATACTCCTGCGGCAACCCTCCCTCAGCCATGCGGGTCAGGATGTCATGCAGAACATTGGCGTTCTCATCTTCCAGGCCGATGATGAAAGGGTCTGAGAAGTATTCCACGTAGGGCCTTCCAATGGCCCCTGCGGCGGCCCCCATCTGAACAGCCTCCCCGTACATGAGCACTCGAATGTACTGTTCGAGGGTGAGACGCCTCAGAGCGGGGATGACCGTGTTCTGACGCATGACGGCCTGCCAGAGGACCCGGTCTATCCACTCCATAGGAACGTGAACGCCTTCCTTGGCGTGGCCTTGGGTGATGGACTCCAGCAGGTGGTCCGCGCCCTTGCGGGCAAGCAGGCGGGGACGGGAAAGCGCCATTCGCATATTGCGGACGGGGTTCTCCAGGAAGTTGGGCGAGCCGCCCTGGACGTTTACGGGGACGTTTTCCAGGGTCTCTTGGGGGTTGGGGCTCCCCGGCGTGCCTCTCAGCACGTCATGGGTGACGGGGTCGTCTTGATAGGTGAGGCCAGAGGGTACGGCGTAGAGGTTGTTCTCCGTGCCGTCGATGGCGTGTGTGATTTTGACGGTCCGCCCGTTTCGCTTGACCTCTACCGGCTTCTGCATAGGACGAAGGAGCACGATGTCGTCGTTCATGGGGTAGACGCCTTCTTCCGGGTCATCCGACAAACCAAGGAGGCCTCCGAGCTCGCTGCCCTTTGGCTCGATCATGACGGTCAGGGTGCTCTTCCCGTGAAGCGAGGGGCCAACGGTAACCAGGGCCGAACTCCTCAGCGAGCCGTCGAGCGCCCTGATCCTGGCCACGCTGAGAGCGGCCTGAACGGCCAGGCCCTGTTGTTCTTTAACCAAGAACATAGCTATGGAGAGGGGGCCCATCTTGTGCTCCCCCACGTAGTCGAAGCCCAAATGGAGCGATAGCCCCTTGGTAGGGGCCTTGAATACAAGTTGCGTAAGGCCGCTCTCGCGGACGCGGCCCTTAAGCTCATCCGGAAGTCCCAGGTCATCAAGCCAACGGGGTAGCGAGACCTCGAGAATGTCGGGTGCGCCGGTCATTTTCTCTGGGGGGAGGTCGAAGGTGAGCTGACGCCACATGTAAGGCATCTGCAAATAACGGTCGCCGAAGACCAATTGACGGGCGTGAAAGGCCCGTGAGGGCTCGTCGCCAATCTGGCGGTCGAGCTGGATGACACCGTCACCCGCGGCGAAATGCTGTTCCATACGGCGATTGATGTAGGGCAGGACCTCAGCGAATAGTGCCTGGTTGGCTTCGTTGAAGGAATGGGCGTCGCGGTTCTTGGCGAATCCATCGACAAAGTACTGGGTTAGGTCGGGCCTGCGGGCTACGCCCAGTTGGCTGAAGAAGTCCAGGCCGCCGGTTTCCAGCCTGAAAACGACCTCTGGCCAGGCGCGGGTGGCGGCCTTTCCCTGGGAGTTGGCCGCCGCAATTTCTGTAGCGAGACGTGCGGCTTCCTCTAGGACAGCCTGCTGCTCGCTGGGGGGCAGGTCCTGGAGAATGCGCATACGGGAGATCAGCCATTCGTTGGGGGGGTTGTAGAAGGGGCTGTCAGCTTTCTGGCCTTTCTTCGCCAGGGAGACCAGCTGGTTCAGTTCCCTTTCGAAGTTGGGGTCAATGGTTGGCCCCTTGAGCGCTGGGTGCTGATCCAGGTTTTCCATTGACATAAAGTGGGCACCTAACCTTGCTAGCTGGGATGGGAACTGGCAGAAGGGAGGGTCGGGCTATCATAGTCCGGCTGTCGATTTCCGTCTACCCGCCCGTCGACTCTGGTGCTGGTGGGCTTACTTTGCAAGCGGGGCCGTTGCTAACAAACGTAGGGGCGTTCAATTGAACGCCCCTACGTGCAGGCTGCATCGTGGCTGAACCTTGCCTTGAGTGGTTTAGCTCTTTCGGTTCAGGGCTATGACGGGGATCTGCCTTTCCGTTCGTGTTTGGTATTCAGCAAAGACTGGGTGGCTCTCCGCCTGCTTTGCGAAGAGTTGGTCCCTCTCTTCGCCCGTAAGCACTACGGCCTCTGCTTCGAAGGTCTCCGTGCCCACTTCCACGGTGACGTTGGGGTTGGCCAGGATGGTGTGGTACCAGTCAGGATGCTTGGGGTTTCCGCCCTTGGAAGCAAAGATAAGGACGCAGTCGCCATCGCGCATGTGGGCCAGGGGGATAGTGCGCTCCTGTCCGGTTTTGGCGCTGGTGGTGTGGAGAAGGACCAGTGGCATGGTGGCAAAGCTGCCGCTCATCTGGCCGCCGTTGCTTCGGAACTCTTCAATCACTTTGGCGTTTCTCTCAAGGCGCTGGTCGCGGTCGCTCTGGGTTGTCATGGGTCTGTACCTCCGTGGGATTGGATTGGCTGTTGTCTTCGGTCTCCAGCTACAAGCAAGATGGGTGCGCGGAGGGTTGGTTTGGCTGACGTTGAGGTCCCTCCCGGCCCGCCCTCTAACGTTTTCAGAAAGGGGGACACCCCCTTTTTTACCCCCGGCGGGGCTTTGCCCCTGCACCCCAGTCTGGGGCGCTTTTGGGGAATCATGGTCCCTTAGACTGTCCCTCCCTGTTGTGCGAATAGATTGTACACCCGCTCTGTGGTGATGGGGATTCTGAAGGGCGTCGGCGACTGTGTTGGAGGCCGTTGGCTAATGCTGTTGGCTGGGTTGACGAATGTCCTTCGCCGAGCCTGTCCTGAGCTTGCTGAGGGACGCCGAGCCGACGATGGTGATGATCACATGCTGACGCTCGCGCTGGCTGACAAGGTCCTTCGCTACGCTCTAGGACGACAGCAAGAAGGACGACAGTAAAAAGAATGTGTTTCGGGTTGGTTGACAAGGTTTCTTGGCTCCGCTCGAAACGACATTGGAGGCAGCTCCTGGATGATGGCTGGATGCGCAAGGCGGACGTTTTGGGCGGGTCTGAGACACCGCCCCTACCGGGTCTTGGCTTTTTGCTTTAAGAGGTTGTAAATCCGCTCTGCGGTGACGGGGATTTCCGTGACGGGCATGCCGATGGCGTCGGCGACGGCGTTGGCGATTGCGCCAGCCGTGGGAACGTTGGAGTGTTCGCCGATCGCTTTGGCGCTGTAGGGGGCAGGCCCCTTCGCTGGCTCTAGGAGCACGGTTGTTAGCTCAGGGATGTCCTGGATGTTGGGTATCTTGTAGTCGCCCAAATGCAGGGCAATAGGCCGTCCGTCGTCGAGGACATGCTCCTCCATGAGGCCGAAGCCGATGCCCTGGATTGCGCCGCCCTCGATTTGGCTTTGGTGACCAACGGGGTTGACGATTGTGCCGATGTCGTGGGACGTGGTCAGGCGGCGGAGTGTGACCTGGCCGGTCTCGGGGTCGACTTCAACTTCAGCGACCTGGGCTGCGAAGGACGTGACTTCCTGCGCCTCTCCAACGAAGCGGATGGCGGACTCAACCGGTCCCCCCAGCGTTTCTACGGCCACCGAGGCCATTTCCTGGAAGGAAACCACACGTTTGCCGCCTACGACCGAGCCGTTCTCCCAACGAAGGGTGTCCACGTTCTCTCCGAAGCGCTCGGCGGCGACGTGGAGCATTTGTTCCTGGACTTGCTCGCATCCCCGGAAGGTCGCTTGCCCGCCCACATAAGTGACCCTGCTTCCGCCGACTCCTGAGTCGGACTCAAA
The DNA here is from genome assembly GCA_003228115.1 of Chloroflexota bacterium. Classification (GTDB taxonomy): domain Bacteria; phylum Chloroflexota; class Dehalococcoidia; order Lucifugimonadales; family SAR202-VII-2; genus SAR202-VII-2. The sequence goes on along the minus strand of QEVV01000004.1, from coordinate 215,136 downwards.
GTTATCGGTGGTGATGGTCTGAATGCTAATGTCCTCAATGGGCACGCCGAGCTTCTCGCTGGCGATCTGGGCCATCACGGTGTAGCCGCCCTGGCCAGGGTCAGGCGCCGGGGTGATGACAGAGACGTTGCCCTTGGCGTTGACGGAGATTTTCACGTTGGCATCGCCGCCGCCTGCCGAGCGCTCGTACATGCCGATGCCGCGGCCGACGTAGGGGGCCTTGGCATCGTGCCAGCCGGCGGCATCCATTGCCTTAGCCAACGTCTCCTTTGCGCGGTTGTCCGTCCATAACTCGCCCATTGGGTTGGGGTCCCCCTCTTTGAGGACGTTCTGCAGGCGGAACTCACCGCGGTCAATACCCAAAGCGTTAGCAATCTCGTCGAAGTGGGCCTCAATAGCCAAAGAGGTCTGCGGCGCGCCCGGGGCTCGCATGTGGCCGGACGGAACTATGTTGGTGTAGATCACAAAGCTCTGGACATCGATGGCGGGCACCCGGTAACAACTGGCAGCCTGGTGGATGCCGTGGACCTGCACGGTTGGAATGGGCTTGAAGCCGCCGTAGCCGCCACTGTTGAAGTAGGCTTCCACGCGCATTCCCAGGAGTATGCCTTCGTTGGAAACAGCGGACTTCACGAAGATCGTGGAGGGGTGGCGGGCGTTGGCCGCCATCAGGTCCTCTGTGTAGGACATGACCATCTTGACGGGGCGGCCCGTTTCTTTGGAAAGAAGATAGGCGGAGGTCACGTCGAGGGGATGCCCCTTGCCTCCGAAGTCGCCACCAATGGCCAGCGGATGAAGGGTAAGGCTGGACTGGTCCACTTCCAGGGCTTCGGCGGCGTTCTTACGCATGGGGACCGGGGCCTTGACCGAGGTCCAGACGTCGGCGTGGCCGCTGACGGGGTCGACCGAGACCAGGCAGGCGTTGGGTTCAATGTAACCGTGGTGCTCCAGGGGCGTGTGATAGACGCCCTCAAACACCCGGTCGGCCTTGGCGAAGGCGTCGTCAAGGTCGCCCTCCCCCCAGCGGTTATACGAGCAGATGTTGGGATAGTCGGGCGCGCCATCTGCCGGGTTAGCGCCGGGGTAAGCTCGGGGGTCGTCATGGAGCCGAGGGGCGTCAGGTCTCACGGCTTCCAGAGAATCGAATACAGCGGGAAGCTGCTCGTATTCGACTTCGATCAAGGCCAGGGCTTCTTCTGCGACGTTGGGGTCCTCAGCCGCTACTACCGCCACTCGCTCGCCGACGAAGCGGACTCTGTCGCGAGCAAGCAGGTGCTGGTCTCGCACTCTTCGGCCAACCAATTGGTGCGCCGGAATATCGAGCCCCGTGATAACTGCGGCGACCCCGGGAAGTTGGCGGGCCTTGGAGGCGTCCATGCTGAGGATCCGGGCGTGGGGATAGGGGCTGCGGAGCGTTTTGCCCCAGAGCACGCCAGGGAGTGTGAAGTCTGCGGCGAATTTGCTTTGGCCTTGGACTTTTTGGCCGCCCTCTTTTCGAGGAGTACGGGTGCCAACGACGCGAAGGGTTGTCATGGGGTCTCCAGGTGTTACGTATTGGTTTAAAGGCCTGCGTTAGGGATGGACGGTCTTGCGTCAGTGACGCTGCTGTCCCGCCCGGCCCACCCTCAAATGTTTTGGTAGAGGGGGGACACCCCCCTTGCCCCCGGCGGGCTGCGCCCTGCACCCCAGGTGGAGGCGTGGAGGGTGGCGTTATTGTCTACCAGACGGGTGTGTTTCTCCTGCCTTGGCCTACGCTGCTTTCTGCCCGGCCCATCCCTTCGGCAGGCTTAGGGCCCACCATCGAACGTTTTGGTAAAGAGGGGGACGTCCCCCTTGCCCCCCGGAGGGGCTTTGCCCCTGCACCCCAGCCCGCGGCACAGGGAGTGGTGTTGTCGTCTAGCCGCGGGGTGTGTTCGTTCTCTAGTGGCTTGCGTTGGCTACGTTGCTTTCAACCCGGAACGCCCTTTCGAGCGGCTATTGAGCGCGGCTAGCGAAGGTACCCTGGGTGTGATGAAGGGACGGGTCTCGTAGCACTAGCGTGGCGGTTCGCTTGGGCCTTAGAATGTAGCCGTAGATGCTGATAGATTTGGTCTCCCTCCGCCTGCCGACTCTGCTTGCATGTGAGTGGGCGGTAGTTTATCATGGCGCAGATTTTGTAGGAAAGAGGATAACGAATGAGTGACACAAATAAGGTAGCCGTAAAGCTGACCATCAACGGGCAAACGTACGAGAAGGAAGTGAAGCCCAACCGGCTTCTGGTTGACTTCATCCGATATGACGTTGGCTTGACGGGAACCAAGGAAGGTTGCAGCGTTGGCGTCTGCGGCGCTTGCACTGTACTGGTTGACGGCAAGATGGTTAGTTCTTGCCTGACCCTGACGCCCATGGCGAACGGGACGGATATCACGACGATTGAGGGGATTGCCAAGGCAGACGGTGAGTTGCTGCCGATTCAGCAGGCGTTCATCGACCAGGGCGGGTTCCAATGTGGAATTTGCACGCCTGGACAGGTAACGGCGGCTAAGGCGCTGCTGGACTTCAACTCCAAGCCGAACGAGCAAGAGATTAAGGAATGGATGATGGGCAACCTGTGCCGCTGCACCGGTTACTACGGCATTATCCGGGCTATCAAGGCTGCATCCGGTCAGGAAGTAGAGCCGATTCCCGGCGCTTCCGACTAAAACACACGCTTGCTAGAATGAAGATAAACGAAGCCGAAGGGGGCTAGTCGATGAGAGGATTTGAGTTTCACGCTCCCAGCACTCTAAAAGAGGTTCACAACCTACTGGCGCAGCACGGCGAGAACGCCAAGCTGATTGCCGGAGGCACGGGACTCGTGCTCATGATGAAGCAGCAGCTCGTGGTGCCTGATCACGTCATCAGCCTTGCGAATGTTGCCGAACTCAGTGGCATCGCCAGCGAGAACGGCAGCCTGCGCATTGGGGCGTTGACCACGCACCGGACGTTGGAGATGTCAGATGTTGCGCTTCAGGGCGCTTCATTGCTACACGACACCTACAAGCATGTTGCTACCATCCGAATCCGTGAAGTGGCGACGGTTGGTGGGGCGCTAACACACGCCGACCCGGCCCAGGACTCGCCGCCGGCCCTTCTGGCCCTTGGTGCATCGGTCAAGCTGGCGAATGGTAAGGGTGAGCGCACGGTCGACCTTGCCGACTTCTTCGAGGACTACTACACCACCGTCACCGAGCCGGACGAAGTGCTGACGGAAGTGATTGTGCCTAAGCAGTCTGCCAGCGCTGGTGCGGCCTTCCTGAAGTTCCTTCCCCGTACTGCGGACGATTACGCTACGGTCTGCGTGGCGGCCGTTCTTGATGTCGATGCGAGTGGCAAGTGCCAGTCGGTTGGCATTGCTCTGGGCGCCGCAGGGCCCACTCCGATTAGGGCCACTGATGCTGAGGCAGTGCTCCAGGGCCAGCAGGTAACACCTGAGGCCATCCGCGAGGCCGCCGAGACGGTCCGGGCTGCGGTGGACCCGACGGCAGATATCAGGGGCTCCAAAGAGTACAAGACTGACATGTCCGTGGTGTTCACACGCCGGGCACTTGAGCAGGCTTTCGCCAACGCCCGAAGCTAGGACCCTTAGAGCTTCCAAGCTCAACTGACTGATCTACGTCTCCCCCCTCACTGACTCTCCCCCGCAGGGGAAGGCCAGGATGGGGGGAGACGCTTGCTGGATAGGGGCGGCATTTTAGCAGGAGGATTGAAGTATGAAGTTCGAACAAACCGTATCAGTGAAGGCAACACCTGAAAAGCTGTGGGCATTCCTCATGGATGTGCCTGCTGTTGGTAGTTGCATACCGGGGGTTCAGGAAGTAGAGGACTTGGGCGAGGGCAACTACAAGGGAGTTATGCGGGTGAAGGTTGGGCCCATTGGTCTCAGCCTATCTGGCAAGCTAACGATGGAAGACATTAATGAGGCGGCTCACAGCGGGACCATGGTGGCTGAGGCCACCGACCGGCGGGTGGCTGGCGGCGTGCGCGTACGTATGGCCATGCAGCTTGTACCGCAGGACGCCGAGACCACCGACCTAGTCATCGAAACTGAGACGACCTTCATGGGCAAGTTGGGCGAGTTCGGCCAGCCGATCATCCGGCGCAAGGCCGACGGCCAGATGAAGGAATTCGCAAAGAACCTTCAGGCCAAGGTCGGAGGAAGTTAGACGCTTTCAATTGTGAAGCTTGTAGGAAGGCCCGGCTCTATGAGCCGGGCCTTCCTTGTATTTAGGAACGAGTAATTGAGCAAGGTTGCTCTGGAACAAGTTGGGGCTGCGCAGGTGGAAGACCGAGACGAAGGATTGGGCATAGGCTTGGTTCGCTGGCGCGATAGTTTTGCCCAGACCAAGACACGTCGGGCGGGAAGTTGATGAACGCTGAGGGGCTGATACACTTGGACAGGCAACGGCTTCCCGAGGCCGTTGCTGTGCTGTGCCGTGCTTTTGACGACGATCCCCACGTTCGTTATCTCTTTCCTGAAGAGGCGAAGCGCTCAAAGGGGCTGGTGTGGTTAATGACCGGCATTGTGCGCATGGGATTCCTCTATGGCGAGGTCCATGCGACTGAGGCTATGGATGGGGTGGCTGTGTGGTTGGCCCCTGGATATCCAAAAGTGGGGCTAAAGCAGTCCATCAGAACAGGGTGGTGGAGCGCACCGTTTGTTTTGGGACTCAGCGGCATGATGAGGTTGAGCGGGTTTGCCGTCCTGGAGCGGTCTAAGGATCGGCATATGAAGGCTCCGCACTGGTTCTTATCGGCCATAGGCGTTCTCCCAGAGAAGCAGGGTGAAGGTATCGCCAGTCGGCTCATCAGGCCTATGCTGCCTCGGGCGGATGCGGAAGGGATGCCCTGCTATCTGGATTCCAGCAAAGAAGGCAACGTCGCCATTTACCGCAGGTATGGCTTCGAGGTAACGGAGCAGATACAGATTGGCAAGGATGGGCCGCCGGGTTGGACCATGACGAGGCCGGGTGTGCCGGGCCCCCCTCCCCCGTACTCTGGGGAGGATTAAGCTGGGAACCCCCATCCAACCTTCCCCCGGGTACGAGGGAAGGCTTTTTACTTCCCTCGTACATTGGGCGAATCGCAAAAGGTAAGTCAAAGGAGATAACGTGGCAAACGCAGTTTTTCCCACCGACGATATGGAGATGACCCGGATCTTGGTGGTGAGCGACATGAGCAAGTCGCTGCCGTTCTATCGGGATGTGCTGGGAGCGACGATCGTAGGGGAGTACGGCGGAACTTCGGTGATCATGAAGTTCCTGGGCGACTGGCTCCTGCTGGTGACGGGCGGAGGACCTACCGAGGACAAGCCGATGGTGACCTTTACGCCTCCCGAGGATGTGGACAGGGTCAGTGCCTCATTCACCATCAGGGTGAAGGACTGCGATGGGTTGTATGAGACGTTGCGGTCCAGAGGAGGGGAGTTCCTAACGCCGCCCGTGCGGAGCGAGTACGAGGTCAGGGCCTTCTTCCGCGACCCAGACGGCCACCTTTTCGAGATCAGCGAGATACCTGGGGCGTAGCTGATTCGATCTAGTGGTGCTCACTTGTTCCTGCTTCCTCCGTTACTTGACGAACGTTGCCCTCAACAGTTGACCGAGATGTTGCTGGTAACGCTCCTTGGACCAGCCTCGGTCAATGACAAGTTGCTCCCATACCTGTAGGGACGCCAAGGCCCAGATCGCATCGGTAGCTGTGTCGATATCCCATTCGGGTTTTAGCAGGCCATCCCGCTCCAGCCACTGGACTAGTTGCCTGGTCCCACTACGCCGCGCCTCCATGCGGTTTTCCCAGGCTGCTCTTGCGGCTTCGTCAGTGTACCGGTCGCGCATCAGCCACATTGCCAATGGGTAGACTTCCGGATTGTAGTCAGCCTCAAGTGCGACGAACGCATCCAGGGCCGCCAGCGCGTTTGGTGCGGTCACGATCCGATCGATAAGCTGGGCGAGACTCCCAGTAGCATCTACGTGCTCTGCCAGGGCCACCAGCAGGCCGGCCCTGGAGCCAAAGTGCAGGTAAACACTCTGACGCGTAACGCCTGCCTCCCTTGCGACGTCCTCTATCCGCACGCCACTGCCATGCTTCTTGAACAGTCTTAGGGCAACTGTAAGGAGACGGGCATGAGTATCTTGCTTGGCACTTGACACGTATAAACTCCCGCTGCAATAATCGCCATACTTTACATGCGTAAAGTATACCACCAGTGCGAAGGAGGTGGTCCAATGCCCACAACGCTTTACCCTACGTCGACACGGGACGGGCTGACGCGTGTGACCATATGGTGCGCCTACACCAGCGGGATCGTGTCCATCTTCGGCATTGTGTTCTTGGTGGCGTTCTTCTCAAGCTTTGTCGGCATGCTTGGGGTTCTCAACGACATTGCAGTGGTGATTCAGCACTTCCTTATGATTCCGATCGCTCTGGGGCTCCACAAAATCTTGAGGCCTTCGAGGCCGAGCCTCAGCCAGGTTGGATTGCTGCTGGGACTGGTGGGCATGTTGGTGGTAATAGTCCTTCAGTTGCTTTTCATGACTGGGGTGTTGCCGTACTCACAATACATTGGACTGGTGACTGCCGGATTCATGGTGGTCTTGGGATGGTTTCTTGTAGTCCGTAACTTGCATCAGTCCACAGAGATCGTGCCAAGGAGTGTCGCTCTGACAGTCCTGGCGGGGCTGTATTTCGGCTATCCGCTCTGGGCGTTCTCTTTGGGGCGGCGCCTGCGGGCACTTGACCGAGATTGAGGAGCGCCAGCGTTCTGCCAACAGCCAAGGCTGTCTCCACCTTGTCCGGTCTGCATCCCTCTGCTAGGATTAGACCCGTGCGCCGCTACAGGGTGTATCCACGCTCCCGGATAGCTCAGCGGTAGAGCAACCGGCTGTTAACCGGTTGGCCGCAGGTTCGAATCCTGCTCCGGGAGCCAACTACCTTCGCTGTCGCCCCTTTTCACGGGGCGCTTTTTCTGTTATCCATACCACAGCTACCTGAAATCATCAGGTCATGGCGCAGGGTCTTGAAGCCAAAGGGGTAAACAAATGCCGATCATTGATTCTGACTGCCACGTTATCGAGAACGAACACACTTGGTCGTACATGGTTGATGCGGACGAGAAGTATCAGCCTACTACGGTGATGGCTCCGGATGGGCAAGGACAAGAACGTGCCTACTGGAACATTGAAGGCCGGTTACAGACCCGTAGGACCTTCGACCCGGCAAGGACTGGTACGGCTGTCGAAAGCTCGGACATGGTGGATGTTAGCGCTCGCCTTAGTCACATGGACGAGTTGGGCGTAGATGTTCAGGTGTTATACCCGACCATCTTTCTAAATTTGTCGTTCAACCGGCCGGAGGTGGAAGCGGCCATGTGCCGCGGCTACAACCGCTGGATGGCCGACATTTGGAAGGCGGCCAAGGGCCGTCTAGGATGGGTGGTCATGGCGCCGACCATGGATATGAACCAGGCACTGGCTGAACTCCACTTTGGGAAGGAAAACGGGGCTTCAGGGGTGTTCATGCGGGGCATGGAGCAAAGCAGAATCCCGATCGACCCTTACTTCTTCCCCTTGTATGAAGAAGCAAGCAAGCTGGACTTGGCTATTTGCTTTCACGCTGGATCAGCGAGTCCCTTCTTCGACGCGGTGATGACGTCCAACCTGGCATTGTTGTGGCTTGCCAAGGTGCCGGCGATAGCGGCCTTCCATTGCATCGTGGTGGCCCAACTCCCGGAGAAGTTCCCTGACCTGCGCTGGGGTTTCGTAGAGGTCAGTGCGTCCTGGGTGCCCTACGTTATGCACGATCTATCGGCCCGGTTCCAGAGGATGTCGTGGGCCTTTCCCGACCGGACGGTAGGAAGCTTGATGAAGGACTACCAGATGTTTGTGGCTTGCCAGACAGATGACGACCTTCCCTATATCTTAGGGTACGCAGGGGAGGACAATTTGTTGATCGGCTCCGACTACGGCCACGCTGACACGTCCAGTGAGCTGGAGGCGTTGCGCAAGCTGCGGACGTCGGGCGTTATTCCGATGCAGGCAGTGGACAAGATTATGGATGACAACCCTCGCCGCTTGTACGGGCTTTAGACACAGACTGACGTTGTGTTGGAATAAGAAAGGCCCCGGAGTGTCTCCGGGGCCTTTCTCTTTGTAGCGATTGGTGGTCAGCCGAGCGGGTGGAGAGCCCTTGGCAGCCGCATAGGGCTGGGGGTGGCTGGCGCTGGCTGTCCCTCCCAGCCCACCCGCTAATGTTTTTGGTTTCGGGGGACACCCCCGAGCCCCCGGCGGGGCGCCGCCCCTGCACCCCCCGAGCGCCCTCCTGCTTGCTGCTAGAGGCCCAGGAAGGAACGGGCGTTGGTGTCGAGCATGGCGTTAAGGTCACCGGGGGCGAAGCCTTCTATGCCTCGCAACTCGGAGAGGGTGTCGGGCCAAGTGCCACTAGGGTCTTGGTGCGGGAAGTCGCTGCCCACAATGAGGCGATGGTCTGGGATTTGCTGCAATAGGGCAGGGAGGTGGCGCTCGCGAGAGAGGATGGCAACATAGAACCTAGTGAAGTACTCAGAGGGTCTGTGCTGGAGCTTGGTAACGACTTCTGTCCCGCGGCGGTAGTGTTCGTCGTAGTAAACGTCCAGCCTATCCATAGCGTAGGGGACCCATTCGCCGCCAGCCTCGAAGAAACCGAAGCGGAGGTCTGGGAAGCGGTCCATGGTGCCGCTGAAAATGAGGTTGGCAATGGTGACCATGTAGGTGAAGGGAAAGCCATACGCCGACGAGAGGAACCAATATTCGTGCTCGAAGCTGGGTGCCCCAACCAACAAGGGGTTGATCGGCTGGTCGTCGTAGGTGCGGGCTGGTGGGTGGAGGATAATGGGAACATCAAGCTCGGCAGCCTTGGCGTAGAAGGGCTGCAGCTCCGGGCCGCCCAGGTGAACTGAACCGAAGTTCCCCATGAGTTTTACGGCCTTAAGTCCGAGGACCTTTACAGCCCGCTCCATCTCAACGATGGCCTCTTCGATATCGGGCAGGTAGACCCAAGCGACGCCGAAAAAGGGACCGCCTGCTTTCAAGTCATCGGCTGCTGCATCGTTGTAGGCTCGGGCGAGGGCGCACCCCAGGTCGCGGTCCGTCTCATAGAGCAGTGGCCGGTTCTCCGGGATAAGCACCTGAAGGTCGAACCCATCCTGCTGCATGCCTGGCACTCGCTGCTCAAGATTCCACACTGGTTCCGCTAGGTCCATGACGCGGCGTCCATTGCGATAGAACACACCGTCAGCGCCATTCCATTCGATAGCGATGGCATCGCCAACGAGGGCGGGATCGACGCGGTCGAGCCATGTGCGGGGCAGGTAGTGGGTGTCGCAGTCTATGATCATGCTTTGCGTCTCCCCTGAGTACTTGCGGAGTTCAGCGCCATCATAGTAAGCAGGGTTGGGTGTGTCTAGCGGACGTTCCTGAGGCGTTCTGGTACAATCGGGGCGCTTGTGGAGACCTCACCCCCGGCCCCTCTCCGTGAACGGCGAGGGGAGGTTTGGGGGGGGGCCTCGACTACGGCATTGGCGAACGTCGTTGGGTGGCGAGCGATGGGCGTTCAGTTGAACGCCCCTACGTTGGATCTGGAAACAAGAACTTTTACAAAGGATTGGCTCTCGTCCCGCCAGCTTGCTGCGCTCCGCTCGCAAGGACGAGGGTGGACGGGCGGCGGTGAGGGGTTTCTTCTGGAATGGCGGACGATGGAGTAGGCAGACGCTTCGGGCGGGTCACCGACCCGCCCCTACCAAAGAAAGAGATGGAGGAAATCGATGGTTGACGTTGACGTTATAACTCAGGAGGTCATCCAGGCGCGCTTGGATGGCATTGTGCGTGAGATGGAAGTTGCTGTGCTGCGCACAGGATTTTCCACCATTATTCGTGAGTCGCATGATTTCAGCTGCGGGATTTTGGACCAAGAAGGGCGTGTGATCGGCCAGTACTCCGGTCTTCCCCCCCACCTGGGGGCCTACCCCGACTGCGTTAAGGGCGTGCTCCAGTTCTACGATATTGAAGAGATGGAGGAGGGCGACTGTTTTCTGAGCAACCACCCTTACTACAGCGGGGTTCCTCATCCCATGGACATGGTGGTGGTAGCTCCGGCCTTCTACGACGGCGAGGTCGTGGCCTTCTTCGCCAGCATGGGGCACAAGAGCGACATCGGCGGGATTTCTCCGGGGAGCCGCAATTCACAAGCTAGGGACATCTACGGTGAGGGCCTTCACATCTTGCCGGTGAAGTTCTTGAGCCAGGGCAAGAGAATAAAAGAAACCGAGCACTTTATTACGGCCAATAGCCGAACGCCGCACCTTGTACTTGGCGACCTTAGCGCCCAAGCGGGGGCGCTACAGACCATGGGAATCCAGCGGATGCAGGACTTGATGGACACCTACGGCAAGGACGTGGTGTTGTCAGCGTTCGAACAGATTGCCTCTCGGACCGCGGACCGCATTCGCCATGACGTGGCTTTGTGGCCCGATGGGGTTACGGAAATGGAAGGCTCCATTGAGGATATTGTGAACCCGGGCGTCTATATCAAGCTCCACGTGGCCGTAATAAAGGAGGGCGATAAGGTGGTGTTGGACTTCTCAGCGTCTGGTGACCAGAGCGCTGGCCCCATCAACATCCGTCCCCCCTTCGCACGAGGCATTGCCTACCATGCTGTCCTGGCCGTTATCGACCCATCCATGCCGAACAACTACGCGCTGGCCGATACCGTTGAGTGCCGCTTCCGCAAGGGGAGCATTCTGGACCCGGAGTTCCCGGCGCCAGTGGGCTACTACTCTCAGACGATGCCCGGCGTTTCTACGATGGTCTACTCGGCGGTTAGCCAGGCTGCGGGGCGTCCAATCATGGCGTACTCGGGCCAGCAATGCTCAACAATCATCAGCCATGTGTCGGACGACAGCCCACCCTACGTTCAGTACGAGCTGCTGTCGCCCGGTGGACCAGCTTTTGACGGCGGCGATGGCTGGTCTGGGGCGGGCCACGGCTGGAGCGGCGGCGCTAAGTTCACAAGCGTTGAGATCGTGGAATCAGAATTCGATATTCAGATTCAAAGCTTTGAGGTGGTGCCAGACTCCGGCGGCGCAGGTAAGTTCCGGGGAGGACTTGGTTACCGCAGGGACTATTTGATTCACGGCAACTCCAAGTTTACCGGTGGGTCGGCCAGGCGTCCCTCGTCGGGAGTTGTTGGCGGTGGCGAGGGCAAGCTGGGCTTCGTGTTCGTGAACCCCGGCACTTCTGAGGAACAGAAGTACGACAAGCCGGTCTCAGGTTTGGTTGTGGGCGGTGGTGATGTACTTCGCTTGGAGCCAGGCGGTGGCGGTGGCGTTGGCTCTCCCAAGGAGCGCGACCGGGAGCGGGTCATTGAGGACCTTGAGTCGGGGTTTATTACGGCGCAGGCAGCGGCGGAAATCTATGGGCTGGAAGCAGAGGTAATTGCCGAGGTGGTGGGAGCTTCCTAGGGAGGTCTGCCCCCACCTTAGTCCTCCCCCTCAGGGGAGGAAACGACACCTTTTCTGTATGGGCTTGAAGATCCGGAAGCAGGATGGCAGCTCTCCGCCGTCGTCCGGTTCGAGCGCGAGGATGGGCCGGATCACAAGCTGGGTGTGGAAGGGGAGGAGGATTAGGCAATGGTAGCTGTCGGCCTTGTCCTTGTGGCCATTGGGATGGTCGGCGTTCCGTCGATGATCATCTGGCTTATCAGCAGAGGACGACGGGAAAGGGCATTGAGAGCGCCCGTATTCATGTTGGTTGCGCTGGCCGCCTTGTTTCTTGCGGGCATCGGTCTCGTGGCCGCTTCGAATGAGGAGGTGCTGATTTTCCGTTGGCAGTCATCGTCTTCTACACCAACGCCCGCTCCCACCTCCACTGCTACCATGAGCGAGCAAATCCACCGACTCCTTGCCGACGAACTTGGCGTCAGGAGTGCAGAGGGCCTGCTTCGCGTAAGGGACGTTCGTTTGTCGGATACCACCTACGCCGTGGACTTGTCCGGCGACGTGGGCTTCTTCATTTCGACGCAGAGTGTTCTGCACCGGGACACCTTGAAAGTGATGCAGGCCATTCTTGATGGGGTAAGCTCATCGCCCGTCCAAGTCGAAATTGGCTGGTGGATAGAGCTCCCAGATTCGAATGGGCAGGAAATTGAGGGCCAGGTGATGACGGTCTGCATGACTTACGACACGCTCAGCCGAATTGCATGGGACATCGTCAATATTGACGATGTCCCGAGCCTGGCCGATTGTGGGTACACCATCCACGACGAGATCTCGTAGCGCAGCATCTTACCCCACGTATAAGAGCTGGCTCCCCGCCGCTGCCCTGCCCGTTTTGCCCTTAGGCGCTTTCTGGAACAGGGACATTCCCTGTGGCGCGGGGCGCTCCCCAGTGAACGCGAGCTCTTCGTCGTTGAATAGACGTCAACGGACGCCGGTCCTTGACCCCGCGGCGGCAACAGGCTAAGGGCGTTTCCCCCTATCCCATCCCCTCTCCCTCAGGGCGAGGGAATGGTTTTTTCCCTTGTCTTCATAATTTGTTCAAACTCCTTGGTTATTGTGGGGTTGTTAGGTGTGCAAACAAACTTCCCGCAGAAAGGAGTTGTCATGAGAAAGCGACGGTTTGCGGTTACCATTGTCGGATCGGCTCTACTGGCTCTGGGTGTTACGAGTGGCGTGATCCTGGCCCAGGATGGCGGTGGCGCAGAAGATGCACCCCCGCAGGTCCAAACGGAGCCGGCAGGCGAGGAATCGCAAAAGAAGGCCTTCGCTGAAAGGGTGGCTGAGATTCTTGGCCTGCCGGCTTCAGAGGTTGAGGATGCGTTTGCCCAGGCCAAGCTTCAGATAGGCAGTGAAAGGGCAGCGGGTATCCTGGACAAGTTGGTCGCCGCCGGCCGCCTAACCCAAGAGGAAGCAGACGAGGCGTTGGCCTGGTTTGAGGCTCGTCCAGAGGGGCTACCTGAAGGGCTGCCTTTCGGTAATCACGGTCCTAGGGGTCCCGGGCGTGGACCAAGGATAGGACATGGAGGAATGCCATTCGGTGGGGGCGGTATGCCTTTGGGTGGGCAGCTCCGGGAATTCTTGGAGAACTCTCCGCTGGACGGGCTTCTGGAAGACGGCATCGATTTCCAGATTGGGGATGAGGGCTTCAGGATGCGCTTCCACGGCGGATTCTCCGGCCCACGCGGTCCTGAGATGGATGGCATGTTCGGCGATTTCCTGGAGAAGTGGCACGATCGCTTGGACAGCGATGGTGGTGAAGAGGAGCCGGCAGTGGACCCGGCCTCCATCACTGGTCTGCCAGTTTCTTAGGCTGGTCTCTCTATTACGTGCACAAGAGCATACTTTACCAAACGAATATTCCCCCTTGTTCCCTCCCTGTGACCCCCGGCGGGGCTGCGCCGCCGCACCCCGGTAGGACGGGTGGTCGGGTACAAAAGGTTGGAGCTTCGTGTTGGCTGAGGGGTGGCAGCGCAGACGCCGTCTTCCCCCCCCACCGCCCACGAACGTTTCTTGTTCTGGGGACACCCCAGACCCCGGCGGGGGCAAGCCCCCTGCACCCTGGGAAGGCGGTTCTGAGGCGACTGCGGGGAGGGCTGAACCCAGGAGGGCGCTTCGTTTATCAAATGCGCATACTGGAATGGGCCGGGTGTCGATGGCTTTCGGCCTTCGCCGGAAAGGCGGTAACAGGGTGCGGCGATTCATTCACTAGCTCTGAGGGACGATAGGCCCGGCACCTCACGTAATGCAGATGGGAAGAAGAGGAGCGATCTCATGGCAGGCACGGTACTCATCGTTGAAGACGACCCCAACGCTGTTGAGATTGTGACTCTTTACCTTAGGCGTGATGGCTACAAGGTGCTTTCCGCAGGGGACGGTGGAGAAGGGCTCCGGCTCGCTAGGGAGATGAAGCCGGACCTAGTAGTTCTAGACCTGATGCTTCCCTCCATCGATGGCCTGGAGGTGTGTCGCCAGCTTCGCGAAGAGTCGGCGGTACCTATCATTATGCTTACGGCTCGTGTGGAAGAGGAAGACCGACTTGAAGGGCTTGAACTGGGTGCAGACGACTATGTGACCAAGCCCTTCAGCCCCAAGGAACTGAGCGCCAGGGTCCGGGCTGTGTTGCGGCGCACCTCGCGGATCGCTCCAGACCCCGGCCCGTCCGAATTGTCGTATGGGGACGTGAAGGTGGACATGCTCAGGCGGGCGGTCTGGGCGGGTGAGACGCACCTGCGTCTCACTCCAACTGAGTTCCACATCTTGGTGATCATGATGCGCCATCCCGGCGTTCCGGTCTCCAGAGATCGCATCATCGATCGAGTCCTTGGCGCTGATTTCGAAGGATTTGACCGCACCGTGGACGCTCACGTCTCCAACCTGCGCCGGAAGGTGGAGCGAGCCGCCAACGGTGCCCGGTATATTCACACGGTCTACGGCGTAGGTTATAGGTTCGGCGATGCGTAAATGGTTCACTGGCCTTCAATTTCGCTTGCTGCTTGGCTTCACTGCCGTTTTGGTCGTGGCGCTGACTAGTCTCAGCCTCTACACGGGGTACGCAGCCCAGAGGGAGGCCGACCGGTTCCAGGAGGAAGTGGAAGAGGCCCGCGCTCGGAGACTGGAGAACCTAGTCAACCAGTTCTATGTTCAGCGCCGACCAGAATCCGGCCTTCAGGAAGCCCTGGAACAGGCTGGGTCGCTCTACGGTTGGAGGATATTGGTCAGGGACAGAGAAGGAAACGTCATTGGGGACTCGCATCGCCTGTTTGGCCGGCCCCCCTTCGAGCCTCGATATATATTCGAGCAACTCGCTTTGGAGAGCCAGGGACAGCAGGTGGGCTCCTTTTCAGTCGCCGAAAGTATTGCTCCTGGGCTGCCTCCTGAACCCGTGGTTAGCGGGCTAGTTTCTCGGCTGAACCGCTCCATTCTGTGGACGGGTTTGATCGCAGGCGCTGCGGGCGTAGTGCTGGTGTCCTTCACATCGCGACGGGTGCTTTCGCCGGTGCAATCCCTGACATCGGCGGCGAGGGCCCTGGGGCAGGGCGACCTCTCCCAGCGCATAGCTGAGGGAGGCCCGCGCGAGGTCAAAGAGATGGCACAGGTTTTCAATGGGATGGCCGAAAACCTGCAAAGAGCGGAGCAACATCGCCGCAACCTCATTGCCGACGTGGCGCATGAGCTACGTACGCCCCTCTCTAATATTCAGGGCTATCTGGAGGCGATGAAGGACGGCCTGCTGCAACCGGACGGGACCACAATCGACGTTATTCATCAGCAAGTGCTGCACCTTGCCGACCTGCTGGAAGACCTACGCCTTCTGGTGCACCTAGAGGCTGGGGACCTACGGCTTCAGATTGAGCCAGACTCGCTAGGGAATGCTCTGCAGCGGTCTGTGGAGGCGTTCCGGGCCAGAGCCGACGCCAAGGGCGTGGCTCTCTCTTTGGAATTGCCTGAGGACTTGCCGCTGGTCAGCATGGATAGGACGAGGCTTTCCCAGGTTGTGGGTAACCTGCTGGATAACGGGATTGTCCATACCTTGGCGGGAGGCCAGGTAACAGCTTCAGCGGAAGTTGGTGAAGGGCTGGTGACGGTCTCCGTGGCTGACACCGGCGAGGGGATTTCTCCGGAAAACCTGGCGATGGTGTTTGAGCGTTTCTACAGGGTGGACCAGTCGCGGACCCGGAGCACGGGAGGCGCAGGGCTTGGGCTGACCATCGCCCGCCAGCTCGTAATGGCCCACGGCTCTGACATTCGAGTTGAAAGCACCGTAGGGGTGGGCACAACGTTCTCTTTTGATCTCCATATTTCTGACGCGACGGATACTTTTGAACAGTAAGGGTGGGCATTATGCAATCGTTGATCGACGCACTTAAAACTTTGCGGCCGTGGCAGGTCTTGGTCCTCCTGGCTGTGGTGTTGGGGACCGGAGGTGCTGTCTACGGCATCTATTCTCTGGTCAACAAGTCCCCGTCCACTGCCCTGGCCGACAACCAGCAGACGATTCCGGCCCAGATCAATGACCTGGTAAACCAGGTGTCCGTTAGCGGCGGCCTTCTCTTTGCTACTCGCGAGACGCTCACCTTTGGGTCACAAGGGACAATAGGCCAGGTGGCGGTGGTTGAGGGCCAGTTGGTAGAAGATGGCCAGCCATTGGCGTCCTTTGATGCGGCGACTGTGACTGGGCTTGAAAGGGCTGTGGCCCAAGCGCGGGTAGACCTGGACAGGGCCGAGACATCGCTGGAAGAGGCCCAGTCGCCTTACTCCGAAGAGCAAAAGGCCCAGTCGGAACTTGTTGTGGCCAACGCTCGCAAGGCGCTTCAGGATGCCGAAGACTCTTTGGAAGAGCTAAAGGCCGGACCTTCTACGGCCGAAGTAGCCAACGCCGAGACAGATGTTGCTGCGGCTGAGGAGTCGCTGTCCAACATCCAAGCAGAGCAGCGTCTGACGATTGCCGAATGGGACCAGACGCTTGAGGATGCTCCTGCCGTTAGCACCGAAGCTCTCAGTAACTACCGCTCGGTTTTCGAGCGATGGCTGGGCATCGAGGTGGCGGATGATGCAGCGAGCTTGGACCCCGACGAACTGTTGGCCTCCCTAGCCATAGAACTCGAGACGCTCTTCGGCGAGGAGGCTCGTTCTAGTGGGGGGCGGACGACGGCTAACTTTCCGTTTGATGATCCTGCCACAGTGTGGAGCGAACCGGTGGTGTTCGCATGGGTGAACCTGTTCCCCGGCCAGATTCTCGTGTCTTGCGAGGACGGGTTGATGCCTCCCCAGAGCCTGTGCATTGCTCAGGAGATGGAGGACAGGTGGGATGCCTATCAAATAGCGAAGAATGACCTTGAGCAGTTACAGGTGGCGGGAGCTAAAGCCCTTGCCGCATCCGAGGCATCGGTGGAAAACGCCGAGAGGCGCCTTGAGGCTGATCGCGAGACCCTTGCCGATCTCCAGGAAGATGTTGACTTGCTGGACGTTCAGATCAAAGAGAGCAAGCTCTTGTTGGCGGTAGCAAGCCTAGACACTGCTGAGGAAGTCCTGGCAGAGATCAATGCGGGGGGCGATTCCCTGGATATTGCCCTTCGTGAGGCGGAGGCGGCCTCCGCTCAGGCGTCTCTTGAACAGGCCCAAGAACGGCTCGACGACGCTGTTTTACGTTCGCCGATGGACGGCATGGTCTCGCTGGTGAATGTGGAAGAGGGGCAGGCAGTCAATGGTAATACTGCTGCATTCGAGGTGGTGGACCCCACGGTCCTGGAAGTGGATGGCATAGTCGACGAGATTGATGTGCTGTTCGTTCAGGTGGGAGCTCAGGCGGCGGTGACGCTGGACGCTCTGCCCGGCCAGACGTTGGCCGGCTCGGTCTCGAGCGTCGCTGCCACGGGCAATAACCAAAATGGAGTGGTTACCTATCCGATAAGCATTCGGGTGGAAGTGCCACAGGGAGTGTCGTTAAGAGAGGGCCTGACAGCCGTAGCTGCTGTCATCATCCGGGAGGAGCAGAACGTGCTGTTGGTGCCTCTCCAATCGATCCGTGGGTCCGTGGCCCAGCCAACGGTGCTGGTACTTGAGGATGGCAACCTGGTGGACCGCCCCGTAACTCTGGGTAGCAACGACGACTTCTGGGTGGTCATCGAGGCGGGTCTTGTTCCGGGCGAACAGGTGGTTATTGAGACCGAGGCGGCGTCGGTAGGAGGCCTTAACTTCGCTGCACTTCGTGGCGGGGGTGGCTTTGGAGGCGGAGGCTTTGGCGGAGCCGTACAGGGAGGCGGAGGTCAGTTCAGGCCGAATGGCGCCGCCCCTGGTGGTGGTGGTGGCGGCGCGAACCAGCAAAGATAGGGGCGATGCCGATGATTAAGCTAGAAAACGTTAGCAAAACATACCGGATGGGCAGTGTAGAGGTGCGGGCATTGCAAGATGTCTCTCTTGCTGTGGAGCAGGGGGAGATGATGGCCCTGGTGGGACGATCGGGGTCAGGCAAGTCCACCATGATGAACATTTTGGGGTGCTTGGACATCCCCACGGCCGGGAGCTACCTTTTAGATGGCGAAGAGGTGACACATCTCAAAGACGACCGGCTTGCAGAGATTCGCAACCGGAAGGTCGGCTTCGTGTTTCAGACGTACAACCTTCTTCCAAGGTTGACGGCGATCGCCAACGTGGAGTTGCCGTTGCTCTATGGCAACGGGCGGCAGGGCAGGAAGCGTTCGATGGCGGCCCTGGACCGAGTGGGCCTGGCACACAGGGCTCGCCATCGCCCGGTGGAGCTGTCTGGCGGTGAGCAGCAGCGGGTGGGAATTGCCAGAGCGTTGGTGAAGCAGCCGGCCCTTTTGCTGGCTGACGAGCCAACAGGGAATCTGGACAGCGGGGCCAGCGCTTCGATCATGGGCACGCTTCAGCGGCTCAATCGGGACGAGGGAATTACCATCATTGTGGTCACCCACGAGCGCGATATTGCGGCTCACACACGGCGGATTGTGACCCTTAGTGACGGGGCCATTATCACGGACGAGCCCGTGCTTTCACCATTGGATGCGACAGAAGCTGAGCGGCTGGGGGAGGATGGGTCATGACGCCCCTCATGGTCGTAGCTACGGCGCTTTCTTCCCTAGGGTCGAACAAGCTTCGTGCGAGCCTTACCCTCTTGGGTATTGTTATCGGGGTGTCTGCCGTCATTTCCCTTATGTCCGTGGGCAGGGGAGCACAGGAGGCCATTACCTCCAGCATCGAATCTCTGGGCACCAATTTGCTTTTCGTCAGGCCGGGTGCGACGACACAAGGTGGCATAGCCGGTGCTCAGGGCTCTGCCGCGACATTGACGCTTGAAGATGCGGAAGCCCTTGTGGACCCGATTTTCGCTCCATCGGTGCTGGCAGTGGCTCCAGAGCTACGGACCGGAGGGCAGGTGGTGGCTGGTAGGGAGAACGCTTCCACGCAGATCGTAGGAGTGACGCCGGAGTATGAGACGGTGAGAAACTTCCCTGTTGAGTCTGGCCAGTTCATTTCCGACATACATGTGGAGAACCGCTCCTTGGTGGCGGTGCTGGGGTCGCAGGTGGCGGACAAACTGTTTGACCTCCGGGACCCGGTGGGGCAATTCGTCCGGATCAATGGCAGGCAGTTCACGGTAATCGGCGTTCTGGAAAGCCAGGGAAGTGGTCTTCAGGGCCTATTGGACGACCAAATCTTGGTGCCGATTACAACGGTGTACTACCGCCTGGCCTCGGAGCGGACGGCGCAGGGCGGCGTCAGTGTTCAGACTATCAATGTGCAGGTGGCAAGTGCAGATGAAATGGATGCTGCTACCGCACAGATCTCTACTTTGCTCCGATTGAGGCATCGTATCAACGGAGAGGACGACTTTAGCATTTCCAGCCAACAGGAAACTCTGGAGACCTTGGAAGAGACCACGGACACATTCGTGCTCTTTCTAGGGGCCATTGCCGGGATATCGCTGCTGGTTGGCGGCATTGGCATCATGAACATCATGCTGGTGTCGGTGACAGAGAGGACGCGGGAAATCGGGATCCGCAAAGCAATGGGGGCGAAACGGCGGGACATTCTGTTCCACTTCGTTACGGAGGCGACCCTGCTAAGCATTGGAGGGGGCGGTATTGGAGTGTTATTGGGTATTCTCTTGTCCCGCCTAGCGGACGGTTGGACCCTGGGTACCCAGACCTTCAATACCACTTTCAGCGGTGACATAGCTGTGTTGGCATTGGTGGTGTCGGCCGCAATTGGGTTGTTCTTCGGAATCTACCCGGCCATGCGGGCAGCCCGCCTGCATCCAATTGAGGCTCTGCGGCACGAGTAATCGCACCGCAGGTCTGTGGTAACTCGGAACGAATCGGAGGAGGGGGGAAGTAATATGAGCAACACAAAACCGTTTCTGATGCTGGTTGTGGCGGCCTTGGTCATTGGCGGGGCCCTTGGCGGGTCCTTCTTGGGAGGCGTTGCGGTGGGGGAAGCGAAGACCCCGGACGCGACGGTGCAGCTATCTTCTGGTCAGGTCCTTCCAACGCCCCAGTCGCAGGAAGGCGCTGACCAGCTTAGCATCAACGATCTGGCGACCCTGAGGGAGCGGATCCAGTCCGGAGATGTTAGCCAAGAAGAGATCGAACAGATTCGCTCTCAGTTTCAGGGGCTGGCGGGCCAGGATGGTGGTGGCTTTGCTCAAGGAGGAGGTGGCGCCGGTGGCTTTGGAGGAGGTGGGACCCTGGGAGACGGGGGCCTACTCCAGGGGGTAGTTGAGGCTATAGATGGCAACATGGTCTCGGTTGATACTCCGCAGGGCGTGTTGCAGGCGGCTATCGATGAGAACACGTTGATTCAGCTATTCTCCTCTGGCACAGCGGCCGATCTCGGAGAGGGAATTACCGTTACAGTTGTCGGCGCCCGAAATGAGGACGGCGTGGTAGTGGCCCGGACCATTACGATCGGTGGCGAGGGGTTGGCTCAGGGCCCATTTGGAGGGCGTGGTGATTTTAGGCAGGGTGGACAGCCGTAGCGACGTAGTCCTGGCAGACTAGGCCTTGATGGGTTGTAGGCGTGGGGCCATAGGATGTGGACAGGCATTGCGCTATGGATGCGGTTTGCCACAGGCTGGGCGTAATGGACGGGTGTTGAATGACGCCCAGGCAGAAACGCATTTTTCCCAAGAGCGCTCGTAAAAGGAAGAGACCCCAGGAAGCCACATGCGGCTACCTGGGGTCTCTGGTTTTCTGTGTAGAACCTTACCCGCCGATTAGTGGCGTTACCTCGAGGAAGACGGGTGCGAATACCAGGGCAACAATGGCCATGAGCTTCAGTAGGATGTTCAGAGACGGGCCAGATGTGTCCTTGAAGGGATCTCCAACAGTGTCGCCGACGACGGCTGCCTTGTGGGCGTCAGAGCCCTTGCCGCCGAGGTTGCCAGCTTCCACCCATTTCTTGGCGTTGTCCCATGCGCCGCCTGCGGTAGACATGGTAAGGGCCATCATGAAACCACTGATAATGGCTCCCACCAGTAGGCCTCCCAAAGCCTCAGGGCCAAGGACGAAGCCAACGGCAAGCGGAACAAGGACTGCAATGAGGCCCGGGATCACCATCTCCCGCAGGGCCGATTTGGTGCTCATGTCCACGCACCGGGCGTAGTCAGGACGGCCAGTGCCATCCATGATTCCGGGGATCTCCCTGAACTGACGCCGCACCTCATTAACGATCTCGTGGGCGGCGCGGCCAACGGCGTTCATAGTCAGGGCGCTGAAGATGAAGGGCAACATGCCCCCAACGAGCGCCCCAGCCAGGGTGCGGAAGTTGAGAATATCAATGCCGTCATTCAGGCCAACTGCGTTGGCGTAGGCGGCCATTAGGGCGAGGGCGGTCAAGGCCGCAGAGCCAATGGCGAATCCCTTGCCGGTTGCTGCAGTCGTGTTGCCCAAGGAGTCAAGGGCGTCGGTGCGCTGGCGGATTGAAGGGTCAAGGTGGGCCTGCTCTGCTATGCCACCGGCGTTGTCAGCAATTGGGCCGTAGGCATCGGTTGAAAGCGTGATGCCCAGTGTGGATAGCATGCCGACGGCGGCTAGGGCGACTCCATAAAAGCCCAAACCGGGCAGAATTGCCTCTGCAAGCTTAAAGGAGATGATGATGGCCGTGCCGACGACGATCACCGGGATGACGGTGCTCTGCATGCCTGTGGCGAAACCACTAATGATGGTGGTTGCTGGGCCAGACAGGCTCTGCTCCGCCACGTTCCTGGTTGGCTTGTATTCGTAGGAGGTGTAGTACTCCGTGGCAAGGCCGATAAGGATTCCCGACACGAGGCCGGTCATGATGATCCAGAACACGTTGAAGGACACGTCCATATAGAGAACAATGCCGAGTGACAGTGCTATGACCAAGGCTCCCGCCACGAAAACACCCCGGCGCAATGCCCAAAGGAGCGTGCTGAAACCAGCGTTCTCGCTGGCGCTTACAAAGAAGGTGCCGATGATGCCGGCGAAGATGCCGGCTGCGGCTATGGCGAGCGGCAGCACTGCGTAGGGGCTGTCATAGCCGATTCCGATGGCGGTGCCGGCGGCAATGGTTATTGCGGCGATGATTGAACCGACGTAAGACTCGAATAGGTCGGCGCCCATGCCCGCAACGTCACCAACGTTGTCGCCGACGTTGTCAGCGATGGTGGCTGGGTTGCGAGGGTCGTCCTCCGGGATGCCTTGCTCCACCTTGCCCACCAGGTCAGCTCCCACGTCGGCTGCCTTGGTGAATATCCCCCCTCCGACCCTGGCAAACAGGGCAATGCTGGATGCTCCGAAGCCCAGCCCTGTGACAATGGTGATGTCCTGGAATATGAGGTACGTCGCGGTGAGCGCCACCAGCCCTAGGCCTACAACCGTGTGGCCCATGACGGTGCCGCCGGAGAAGGCAACCCGTAGTGCAGGGTTAAGGCCCCGTATCGCTGCTGCTGTTGTGCGCCCATTGGCCCGGACGGCGACGTTCATACCTGCCCAGCCAGCGACCCCGGAAGCTATAGCGCCAACGAGGTAAGCCAGACCGGTTTCCCAGTCGATTAGGAACGTGACTATCACGTAGATGATGGCCACAAAGGCGATGAGGTACTGGTATTCCCTATAAAGGAAAGCGTTGGATCCCTCTTTGATGGCCAGCGTAATGCTTTTGATCGTGTCATCGCCCTGATCTTCGCGGAGTACCCGAAGGGTCTTAAACCCCGCGAAAGCGAGCGATACGATGCCAAGGGCGATTGCGATAATGATCCAGGTCATTGAGGAACCTCAACCTTCAGAGTGGACTTAAGGGCTCTCATTTCTCCGGCGCCAAGGGTCGCCGGGTTTGGCCGGAGCTCAGGGGAGGCGAGTCAGAACGCCCTGATTTTAGGACTACCTGACTGCGCGATACCGTCTGGAACTGTATCACTGGACGCAGGAATTCGTCAAGGAGCCGCGAGGGAGGTTGGGCCTTGGAGTGACCGGGCTGAGGGCGAGCGGTTGGGTGTGGCTGAGGCTGTTGTCCCACCCGCCCTCGAACGTTTAGTTGTGTGTGGGGGACACCCCCACTCCCCTGGCAGGGCTGTGCCCCTTCACCCGCGGTGAACAGGTTGGAGTGGCCGCTGTTTGCCTGAAGGTTCGGTGTGGCTGAGGCTGCTTTCCCACCCGCCGCCCTCGAACGTTTAGTTGTGTGGGGGACACCCCCACTCCCCCGGCGGGGCTGTGCCCCTGCACCCGCGGTGAACAGGTTGGAGTGGCCGCTAGGGTAGGGAGTGGGACGTCGTTGGATGTCGGGCGTAGGGGCGTTCAATTGAACGCCCCTACGGTGGTTTAGCAACGAGAATCGCTGTCCGGTGTTGGGGTCATGCTTTTTTGGATGGCCCCCCGCCAGTTTGCCACGATCGGGAGTACCAAAACTCGCAACGACGAAGAGAGGCACCTGGGCCACGACGATGAAGGGGGATAGCAGATTCATTGATGGCGGAGGCAGTTTTTGAGGTGGCGTTGTGGTTCTTCGCGCGGCTCAGAACGACAAGAATGCGGGCTTGGCCTTAGCAAGAATGCGGGGTTGTTCTGACGGGGATGCGGGGTTGGCCTGACGGGGATGTGGGATTGTCTCCTGAAAAGGACGCAGGGTTGTTTTAGAAAGAGGGGCGGGCTCCTAGGGTGACCTCAATCGTCTGCTCCTGGCGGTCCCTGAGGATCAGGATCGTGATGGTCTGGTTCACGCTTGTGTAGCGGGCCAGATGCGTGATGAGGTCATCGGTGCTGTTAATGGTCTGACCGTCGATTGCTATTACAACGTCGCCACCGACGCGAATTTCGGTGCCGTTGATCGTGGCAAGCCTTTGGCTTCCCACAAGGCCAGCTCTTTCTGCAGGGCTGCCCGGAGTAAGCTCCAGGATCATTGCTCCTCTTGTGCCGCCATCCAGATCCAGGGCCTCGGCGATACCCGGGTTGACTGTGAGCACGCGGATGCCCAGCCAAGAATGCCTGTACTCGCCGTCGTCAATGAGGGCGGGGACGACCTTACCTACGATAACGGAGGGTATGGCGAAGCCCAAACCAGCCGAAACCTGCAAGGGAGAGATGATTGCTGAGGGCACGCCGACGAGCAGGCCGTCCGAGTCCACAAGGACGCCGCCTGAGTTGCCGGGGTTGATGGAGGCGTCGGTCTGGATGACATCAGGGATGCTGTAAATGCCTCCCTGCGGGCTGTCCGTTCTCACGGGAAGCACCCGTCCCAAGGCACTGACGAAACCGACCGTCATGGTGCCTGCCAGGCCGAATGGGTTGCCGATGGCTGCCACCAACCGGCCAACATTGAGCCGGGTGGAGTCGGCGACTTCGATGGGGAAAAGTCTTTCCTCCGGAACATCTACCTTAATAACGGCTAGGTCACTATCCCGATCCGTGCCAATGATCTTGGCAGGGGCGGAGAATCCATCATGGAATGTGACGACAAGGGAGTCGCCGACAATCACCACGTGTTCGTTGGTTACGATATGGCCCTTTTTGTCCCAAACGAACCCGGAGGCCAGACCCTGGGAGTTGAAGTCTTGGAATCCACCCGATGAGGTCCCACCAGAGAACTGGATGTTGACCACAGAGGCATTCACATTATCGTAAATATCGGCAAGCACTTCCTCTAAATCGGCAAGGGTCCCTGATGAGATGGGCCGCGGCGTGGTCGTTGGACCATCGAAAATGGACGTTGGTGGGGAATCAGAGGAACTGCAGGCCCCGGCAAGGAGTATGAGGCCTGCTAGGGATGCGATGTAGAAGAGTCTTTGCAGCATGAAGGTGTTCTCATGAATCGATTGGTTTCGACGGATGCCTTTAAATGATGGGCCTTACAGCGGGCCCGCGCAATGCGCGTCGCTACATGGGGGCCTTTCTACGGGGGCCAACCGATTCTTTGGCCAGGAAGAGGACCAGCACCCCAGCTAGGAGATGGACGGGCGCGAAGAAGGCGAAGGTCAGCCCCGGATTCATATAGGCCAACAAACCCCCGGCAATGATGGGGCTGGCGAACCCGCCGAACTCGCCGAAGAGACGCCGTTGGGCCTGATACCGGCCCTTGCCTCCCTCTGGGGCGATGTCGTACGTATAGGATGTGAGGGAACCCAGGGACATGCCGTTGGCTATACCCATGAATGCGACGAGGACCATGATCTGGCTCAGCGTGGAAGTAAACGGCAGGGCGGCGAAGACGGCCGCTGATATGAAGGCGGCGGGCACCACCGCGGCCTTGCGGCCCATCTTGTCAGAGATCCACCCTCCGGGGAACATGATCAAGAGGCTCATCGCTGAGAAGACGAGAAAGATGGAGCCGACTTCGGTGGCCGAATAACCTAGCTCGTCGCTGTGGAGCGGCAGCATGCTGTTGACGACCGCCATGCGCATGATGGCGCTGACCGCCACGACCATCAGGATTATGTAGGTCAGCCGGTAATAAGAATCGATTCCGCTAAGTTTGCCGAAGCCGAGAAATGAGGCCTTGACTGCGGTGACCGTTCCCTTAGTTTCCTTCATAGACAAGGCTAGCAACATTGCAACAAACCCCGCCCCTCCGTACACGAGGAACAGGATATCCAGTCCGGAGCGGTCGGTAAGGACCCCGCCCAGTACCGGCCCGAAGGCCATGCCCGCCGAATGAAGCCCGAAGAGGATGCTGAGGAAGCGCCCGCGCTGATGGGGCTCTATGAGATCTACGGCGGCCAGCTCGCGTCCGACCATGTAGACGCTGTTTCCCACTCCCCAGAGAAATTGCGTGAACAGGAGGACGAAGAAACTGTCGGTCGATGCAGCGAGGATTCCACCCACGGCTACGAGCCCGCTCCCGGCGGCCATTGTGGCCCGTCTGCCAATGCGGTCGACGAAAATACCAGCGGGCATGAGGGCAAGGACTCTTCCCAGGCCCTGGGCGGTGATGACCTGCGCGGCGAACGCTTCCGAGACGCCAAACTGCTTGGCCATGTGGGGGATGGCAGGGACGATGATCCCCAGGCCGAAGCTCATGAGGGTCGATGGTAGAAAGACCTGGAGGATGGAGGTTCGTTTTGAACTACCCACTGGTGCTCTTTTTCGTAAGTATGGCGATGCTGGGCCTTCTGGAAGGACCGGCATGGGTGAAATGCCTCCACGATGTTAGCTCGGAAGTGCATGGGCGTCGAGGCTGGTTTGGTTCCGTAGCGTCGGCCTACCTGGCTTGAGAGGTGTTTGCGGAGCTGCCTTCCAAGTCACAACTTGGGCGAAGAGTTACTCTTCCACTGGCCGTGCTGACGACAGGTCATAGAATGGGACGCTGGGTTATCTGACGGCCATGAATAGCTGACGCCGCGGTCCCGCCCAGCCCGCCCTCGAACGTTTCTAGATCTGGGGGGCACCCCCAGACCCCCGGCGGGGCTGCGCCCTGCGCCACGAGGGGGTCGCGAGGCACTTACGCGACGGGGATAGCAGGCCTTCGGCGCACCTGGGCGAATGAAGACGAAGGTGTTGGTTTAGCCGACGCCGCTGTCCCAACCAGCCCGCCCTCGAACGTTCTTTCCGGGGACACCCCGGACCCCGGCGGGGCTTCGCCCCTGCACCCCATTTCGGCAAATGCGGGCTCCGTGTGAAGGATGCAAGGTATAGAGGTGTTTGCAGGGGTATGGCAAGAGTTGGGGCAAGCTCGCGCCATTCCGGATATTTATTGGAGCAATGCCGAGGGGATCATAGAGAGATAGGTCGCTAGGAAGGGTTACCGTACGATTCCGAGGAAGCGGACGACCAAGGCCACGGGCCTACTCAATGGGTAGCATGATAAGGTCCCAGAAGGTTTCTATTTCTTTGTGTCTGGGTGAATTTTGAAGGAAGGTACATGGCTGATATTGAACTGTTGGACAGGACATACCATTTCATTACCCGCTCATTTGTTGAGACGGGCAGGGCTCCCCACTTCACTGAGGTGGCCAGGGAGTTGGCTTTGCCGGTGGAGGAGGGAAGACAGGCTGTCCATGATCTAGCGGCCTCGGGGATTCCCATGTGGCTTCACCCCGGCACGGACACCATTGTGTCCATTGCGCCCTTCAGCAGTCTGCCGACCCACTATCGCATCACTATCGGCAGGCAGAAACGCTGGTACGGTCAGTGAGGGTTGGAATCGCTGGCCGTGTGCTGGCTTTTCCCAGGAAAGACGATTCGCATAGACGCGCTCTGTCTGGACTGCGGCGACCCTGTTGCCGTGGAGGTACGGAATGGTGTGCTAGTGTCGTCGGACCCCGGTACCGTAGTGGGCTATTCTCCGGTGGAGTTGTCGACTCAGATGGACTGGGCAATGAAGTGAGCGAGCATGAACCTCTTCCGGTCGGAAGAGCACGCAAGGAACTGGCAGGGTTTCGTGCCAGGGACAGAAAGTACGCTACGGCCTCTCGATGAGTGGATGACCGTATTCTCGCGGGACCGGTTCAAGGACAGGGCGCTGCCTAACTACATGTCACTGAGGGCGTCGGGGAAGTACGGGCCCGTATAGCAAAGAGGCATGTGGTGGTTCCTGACCAAGAGGGGCGACTTAATGGAGGCCGTCCCAGATTTATCGGGTCGCGATAGTGGACAGCGATTCTCGTTGCTAAACCAGCGTCGTAGGGGCGTTCAATTGAACGCCCCTACGACTGTCATTAACGACTTTCGGCGCCCTTAGATTGACCGGTCGACTTTTGAGACAGCCTCAATTAAATGCCCCTACGACTGTCGTTAACGACTTTCGGTGCCCTTCGACTGCCGTCTCGACTTCTGAGGCGGCCTCAACGAGTCCCCCCTACTTGTGCGACGGCAATCTAGGCCACAGCGGGGATGGGACGTCGTCAAGGGAAGCGCCTGGCAGAGGCTCGACGGGTTGCTTATTGACCAGCCGCCTCCTAAGCATTAGATTCGCCATGCGATAGCCATAACCTTCCGAAAACGTGCGGAGGACTCCGTGAATATCCTGATTACCGGCGCTGGCTTGGTCGGTTGTTACCTGGCCCGCGATTTGATTGAGCGCGGCCACAACGTTGTTTTGTATGAGTTGGCCCCGTATAGGGATTACATCAAATGGGTGGCTGGGGACGTTCAGGTAGTTGCGGGCGATGTTCGGGAAATGCCAGATCTCGTGGAGACTATGAAGGGCAATCAGATAGAGGTCGTGGTGCACACGGTGGCACTGATGGGGCAGAAGCTTGATGACCAGCCCTACAGAGGTATGAACATTAACATCGGAGGCACCATCAACGTGGTGGAGGCAGCACGGCTCACGGGAGTCGAGCGCCTGGTCTATACCAGCACGTTTGGTGTCTATCACTGGAACCTGCCGCCCACTGAGCCGGTAACCGAAGAATACGTGCTGGCCGGCAATGTTCTTTACTCCGGAAGCAAGATTGCTGCGGAGCGCATTGTGAGGGCGTATGGGAATAGGTATGGCATTTCCACCGCAGTGACCCGGTTCGCCAATGTCTACGGGGCGGGCCATTATGCCGGCGGGGCCGGTGGTGGGTTGGGGGCCTCTGCGATTCATGAGCTTGTTGATATTGCCAGGAAAGGCGGCGATGTCAGCGTAGACCCGCGGCGGCTGACGGACCTCACAGAGTACGTCTATATAAAGGATGCTGTTCGCGGGGTGGCCTTGGCGGCTGAGCAGAAGGGGACGAACCAAACGTTCAACTTGGGTACTGGCGTCCTCGCCACGCCGGAGGATGTCGCTGAAGCCTTCAAGAAGGCTTTCCCTTCGGTTGACGTTCGGGTCATGGACGTGCCGGGGACCACGCAGGTCACGCACCGGGACCAGCCGCTTGACCTGACCCATTCAAGGAATGAGCTTGGCTACGACCCACAGTTTGTTGACCTAGCGGATGGTATCGCCGATTTCTCTGAGGAACTGGCGGTCGTGCCGGTTCAAGCCAGCTAGTGCCCCAAGTCTTCTTTTAAGAGGCGCAGATCATGTCAAAGATTCAAACCGTCACGGGAAACGTCGCACCCGAATCCATAGATATCTCGTTCATGCACGAGCACCTGCTCTTTGGGATGCCTGGGTGGGATTTGGATCCTGCCATGGCCTTTGATCGTCAAGTGGTGATGGACGGCGTGGTTCAGGAGTTGCGGGCGCTGAAGAAAGCAGGGGCCGATCTACTGGTGGATCTGTCTCCCATTGCCTCGGGGCGGGACGTGAATTTTATGGTGGAGGCTGCCACCGCTTCAGATATGCGGATCGTTGCTTGCACGGGGTTCTGGAGCGAGCGGGGCATGCCGCCTCATTTTCACCCGCCGCTAAAGGGCGTAGACGACCTTGAGGAGATATTCGTTCGGGAACTGACCAAGGGCATGGGGACGACCGACGTGCTGGCAGGCATTATTAAGATCGGCACCAAGGGCGAGCACATGACGCCTATGGAAGAAGGTTTGTTCAGAGCTGCGGCACGAGCCAGCAAACGTACCGGCGCGTGCATAACGACCCACATTTCCAGTCATCTTCCGAGCCCTGTGGGCGTTATTTCAGGCCGGGAGCAGTTGAAAGTGCTCATAGAGGAAGAGGGGGTTGAGCCAAGCCGGGTAATCATCGGCCACTGCGACGCCACCCGCCTACCTGACTATCATTTGGAAGTCGCCAAAGCGGGGGCATTCGTGGCCTTTGACCACATTAGCGATGAAGTGGGTGCGCCCTATGCCTTTGCCAACGAGATGCGGATCCCGTGGATTCTGAATCTGTTAGAGCATGGGTACGAGCGGCAGATGATCTTCGCCACCGACCGCATCATGCACTTCCTGTCGGGGGGCGGTGCGCAGGAGTTTACCGCCGACCAGCTCATAACCGACTTCATGCCGATGCTGCGGAAGGCGGGGGTGGGTGATGACACGATCAAAACGATCATGGTTGAGAATCCGCGGCGTGCGCTAGCGATGCCGGACTGAGCGAATAGTGAGAAGCGTTTCGGTTTGCGGGGCAGAGAAGATTTCTCCGCTCCGCTTTGCTTCGGTCGAAATGACAAGTTGGTGGTTGGTTAGGCTGGCTAGGTCCTTCGCTTCGCTCAAGGACGACAAAGAGGGTTGAAGGGCGCGAGTGGGCGTCTTGGTTTTTGAGCAGTGACGAGTGGCGCTTGGCATGCTTCGGTGGGATTGCGTTGGTAGTCGAGGTGATCAGCCTAGGAGGCATAACATGGCGGACACGAACCTGGAACTTGTTATCGATGGGGACGGGCATTTGGTCGAGGACATGGATGCCATCGGCGAGTTCATGCCGGAGGACCTGATCCCCAAGGACTTGGTCGCCAGGCAGGCTAGGGGCTGGAACAACAGCTTGGGCCTGTTTCCAGCGGCCGACCACCTGCACGCTGCGCAACCGGTGCGCCACCCCAAGGGTTCCTTTGTACAAGCTGACGCCGATGGGTGGGTCGACTTTCTGGACGATGTCGGCATCGATACCGCCGTTCTCTTTGCCACGAGGGCCCTGACGAGCGGTATGATAACGAACCGAGAATGGGCCATTGCGGTGACCCGAGGCTACAACGACTGGCTGCACCAGACCTACGTTCAACGCAGCCCTCGCTTCAAGGGGCTGGGCATAATCCCGATGATCGAGCCTCAAGCGGCGGTTGAAGAACTGAACCATGCTGTGACGGACCTTGGCTTTTGTGGCGCTATCCTCCCGTCCCCGAACCTTGGGAGGCATCACGGAGCGAAGGAATATTGGCCCGTTTATGAAGAGGCCAACCGTTTGGGCTGCATGATGGCCGCTCATGCCGGGGGCCACTCTGGCCTGGGCTTCGACACCTTCGAGTATCTGGCCTCAGCGCATGCGTTGGGGCACCCAGTTACCCTGATGACTTCTTTTGCCAGCATTGTCTTCAACGGTGTTTTGGACAAGTATCCCAACGTGCGATTCGGCTGGATGGAGGGTGGGATTGGCTGGTTCCTCATGTGCCTTGAACGGTTCAACAGATCCTACGAGACACACCAATTTGTGGATCCGCGTTTAGCGACGACGAAGTCCGATCCCAACCGACACAAGACAGCCGACTCCGGCTTGAAGCGGTAGTCGTCGAAGAATTTTCTAGCTAGACGTGGCAATGCCACGGCGTGCCGTGACAGGGAGGACTCCCAAATGGGATCTCAAAAGCTTCAATCCGCATGCCGCGTATGCGGGCAGGGGGGGCCAGTGATTCGAGTCCCTCCAGCTCCACCACCTCTTAGGCACGAAATAAGGCCCCCGGAAGGTTCCGGGGGCCTTTCCTTGTCCGCACTAGGCCAATTCTTGTGCCAATAGGCCTGGAATTGCCTCTCGCCGTGGTGTCTTGTCAATGATCAGGCCTTCCTTGAACCGAAGTGCGTCGGCCTGTTGTAGGGCGGCGTGACGTGGGAGCAGGTATCCCGGCAACGTCCCTGAGTACCGGGACTAGCGCCGACGCATTGCCGCAAGGGCCCTGAGCAGAGTGCACACACGCTGCCCATTGCCTTGAGCGAGTTTTTCTCTGGCGTCGTTTATTCTCTACTTGTTTGGTCCTGCACCCTCGAACACCTGATAGGGGAAGCGCTCCTTGGCGAGGTCCTGGAAGAACTGCGAGCGGATCCCAGGCGCCGTCCGCAGCAGATGGGAGGCCACGTCGCTGGTCACGAAGTGCTGGTGCATTGTTTGGGGTCCCTGCACGTGGAAACACGAACCCTTCTTCCACTCCACCCTCTCGTCGTCCATAATTGTGTACCCCTCGCCTTGAAGAACGTAAAGGATCGCCTCCATATGAGCGTGTCTGCCTCCGTGGGTGTGAGGAGCGTCCCCTAAGACGCCGCTGATCTCGATCTCCTTGTTGTGAAAGCCTTGGCCAGCCCGGGGGGAACCCATAAAGCCCAGCATAAAGGCGTGATGGGCCGCCTTGGTCGCCTCGTTGGTGTCGCCGGAAAAGTGGGCAGCTTCGTTCTTTTTCGTGTCCTCCCCACCTTCTCGCCGGGGAGCGTCGTCCCATCGCAGGGAGATCCGGCGTCCGAGTTCGTCCAATCCGTCGGGGGATGCCTCCGTTTCAGGGAGGTATTCGGTATAGCCACACTCCTCAATCTGCTCCATCTTGTGCAGTCCCACGAAGTGCTCCAGATGCACCGCCATAGCCGAGTAGTACAGGGCGGGTTCCGAACCCGTGTTGAAGTGCTGGTGCGTGGCCCCAAAGGGAATCCAGATTGTGGTTCCCTTGTCCCAGTCGTAACGAACGCCGTTGACAACGCTGAATCCCTCGCCCTCCACGATGTGGATGCCCTCTTCGCCGTGGGCGTGCTTCCCCGTGTTCCAGCCCACCGGGATTTCGGCGATCATGGTAACCGTACCCCAGGTACGGAAGCCCGTCTCCGGAGCCGCTAGCAGACCCACGCTCGCATCCTGGGGGGTGCTGACCCACTCTATCTCTTCCGCATGAATGACTCTGCGGGCCTCCTGCTTCTCTTTCGTTGCCTTATCCCAGAGGCCCAGCCACTCGTCGTAAAAGTTCGGCATCTTTCCCTCCTTGCGTTAGTAACCGAGCGGTCCGCCTCCTAGCGCTGGCTACACACACTGGCGCTTGGTGCTGAACCTAGTAGGTTTGACTTGACCCGCTGTGCTGATACGGCAGTCTACCACAGCCTGTTGTCGAGCTTATGCTGGCAGAGAACGTTCTCGTTATTAAAAAGAAAGCCCCTCGTTATGAGGGGCCTTCGCTCCAATCTTGCTGACAGCGGGGCCGGCACGAGCGCTCCGCTCCCTTTACTGTTGGCCTCACTCTGCCACTCGTAGCTCTGGCCTGTAGCATCAGGCCCTTCACTAGCAGGCTGCTGAAAAACTCCAGGCTGGATCCCCCGCTCTTCTTTCGGCGGTCCCAAACCCAGTGCTTTCCCCATCCTACAAAGTCGCGTGAGCGAGCCGCTGCGCTTCTACATCGACGAGTTCTTCCAAGGTAACGTCCTGAAGCATGTCCCAACTCTTCATCCATTCGTAGGTGCGCCGAAGCTCGTCCTCCGGGATCGGGGACGGGTTGGCGACCTGGAGCCTGCCGGGCTGCAGGTCGTTGACCGTCAATTCCGCCACAAGAGGGTCGCTCTTGTGGTAGTCGATGAAATACTGCAGATACTTGAGCTTGTCAGCGTTGATACGGACGACGGCTTCCCGTACCGCACGGTTGAATGCCAGGTAGGTGAGGCCGTCCACCTCGGGGGTGGCCACCTCGGTGCCGTGGTAGAAGGCAGACGCTACGATGCGGCATCCCGCTCGCTCAGCTACAGTCACATAAGGCTCGGTGAGCGTGGTCGCCTCGAGTTCCCCGCTCATGAGGGCCTCGAACCGTCTACGGCCGCCGTTTGGCGCCAGACAGGTCTTGATAGCCTCTCGGGGCAGAAAGCCCTCAAGCAGCAGAATCGCCAAATAGTGGGTGCCCGCGTGGTAGGGCACACCTACCGGAATGTTAGCAAGCTGCTGAAGGGTGTAAATCTCGGAGTGCGGGGGCACGGCAATGGCGCCGTATGTCATTATGGCCCGCCTACCGATCTGCCTGCTGCTGTTGTTGGAGTCGTCGACGCGGCGATAGTTGCCCCACTCGCAGGCGTTGTACAGGCAAGCGTGGCCACCCTCGGCTGCGCTTCCGTGGCTTGCGAAGGCGCTCACCTCATTCCAGTCGGTGACGTTACGGTCAGCCTTGACGATGTAGGTGGCTTCCTGACGGGGAGTCCACTCTATGTCCAGCCCTTCAGCCTTGAACAGGCCTTCGTCGAAGGCGACAAGC
Organism: Chloroflexota bacterium; assembly: GCA_003228115.1. Lineage (GTDB taxonomy): Bacteria > Chloroflexota > Dehalococcoidia > Lucifugimonadales > SAR202-VII-2 > SAR202-VII-2. The sequence continues at coordinate 181,372 of QEVV01000004.1, read as the reverse complement.
TCCGGGAGGCCCTGGAACGGGTACGTGGTCTCTAACTGTAGCTTCTTCAGCATGCTCTCTCCTCCATGACGCATTTATCCAATAAGCGAGCCTCTTTTGAGTGGACTGTAGCATGAAAACATTCGCAAGAAAAGGTCTTTGAACGTGGCTTTGTAGGCAGGCCACCAAGCCAGACTAGCCCACGGCCCTGGCGGAAGTAGTCACATATGCAGCCACAGGATTCGCTGAGTTGAAGCCAGTCTGGGAGGCCCGAATCGCGATGGGGCTCAATGAGGGCCGCTTCCTACCAAGTTGGTCCAATAGGCTCGCACGCTGCCTAACCGACTGTTGGCTCACGGGTCTGGCGGAGCAGTACTAGGTTGGTGCGATGCTCAATCTACGCTCCCAGCAACTCTGCGAGCCGTTCAACCAGTCGACTAGGCGACCACATTCGACCTCCAGCTCCACCACCCACATCGCCTCTCACCTAAGCTTTGTTCTTTGCCAGTTCTAAAAATAGGGGCTTCCTAGGGACTAACCTTGCCCCGGTGGCGGCGACCACGGCAACAACTCCATCTCGGTGAGAACGACCTGGGACTCGAAGGCTCCCGTATGCCCATACCGACCCCCGTGCTCAAAGCGGCCTCTCACCAGCACGCTTCCATAGCGCTCCAATGGCCCAATTACTATTTGTTGGTAGAGGCCGTCCATAGATATCAGATGGAATTGAGCCTTCCACCCATACCATGCGTCCCTTGGGCCATACGTGTCCGGCGGCCTGACCGGAGGGCTCAAGCAGCTCGCTCAATACAATGGTCTCAGTCCCCATGAAGAAGAATCCCTCAAGCAAGATCTCGGTTCCCCTGTATGTGTCCGGGCTGGCAAACAAGTCATTGAAGCTGACGGCGGGCTCAGCGACCTGGGGCACCACAACTTCAAGGTTCTCATGGTGGCCTACCACGTCCCTTACCTGCGCCTCATATGTTCCAGGGGCCACGTTTTCAAAAACGTATCGAAGGATAGGCGGAGGACCCTCGACCTGGTCAGCATCTTGGCCATCCAAGGTCACTTGGACATCAACACCTGCGTATACCCGCAGCAGCACCGTAACGGTGGTATCCTCCACACCAACGCCTTCCACACCCATTCCTTGAGCGGGGCTGGTGTGGGCGATGGAATTGGCGTCCGGGTGGGAGTGCTCAGGACGCCGGCACAACCCACAGCCGCCACCAGCAAGGGTGCAAGTCCTAAAAGCACTAACAGACACCTTTTCATGAAGTGTCCTCCAATAGGAGCGCTGCTAAACCAGTTCAACTTTCTCCAGACGGACAGGGGTCTCTGAAAGTTCCAGAAACAGTCGGCCTGTAGTGGCTCGAAAGAAGCGGCAAAGGCGAGACCACACACAAGTACCCTGGGACGGCACATCATCGGAGGCCCGAAAAGCCAGGGCCAAGGCGCTAAAGTTCCAAGGTGATTCGAAGGCGGAGATCTGTCGCGTGATGGGAGTGGCAAGACCGTGGCGTTCCGACTTGCATCAGGGGATAGCTAGGTAAGACCTAGAACCCCCTGATATTCACAACCTGAGGATTACTGAGCCACCCATTACTGCCCTTTTGATTCGACCGTCGTGTTGTGCCTGCAGGCCTTTCCGTTAGCTTCCAGCCATCTACTGAGCTATGCCCGTAATTCTGCATCCGCCTGGCCAGGATTGCCACGATTATTTCCTCTACCAAGGGCTACGAGAGTGCCGACGACACCCATGGCACCCAAAACATGCAGAGCAACGAGGACGAGCTTGTGTGACATGGCTACTGGGGGTGAGGAGATACTCAGGGGAACAGCGAATGAGAGGAAGAGCGTCACAATGGCGATTACTAGGTAGATCCGAATGGGCTTTCTAGCTAGGTTGGAGACCTGGGCAAATACGATCCCAGCGCCAAGAGAGAAAATCACGCTGAAGATGATCACGTCGTTCACGGGCATGGCTGCCAGGTCCGGCGGAGGGAACTGATTCGGAAAAAGAAATTCTTCGCCAAAGCCAGCGGTAACTAAGTAGTAGAAAACCGCGTTGGCGGCAGTGGCCGAGGCGGCTCCTAGAGGAATTACCCACAAAAGCCTCATGGGATAATACTATACCCCTCTGAGAAACGGCTGGCTCGAAAGGCGGTCTACGAAAGAAAAACTCAAGGCGCTAGCCACCTAGCGCGAGCCTGTTGTGTTCATGGTGGAGACGGGGGAGAGTCGATCTCCCCGTCCAGGACCCCCCCCATCGGTTCGGTGACAGCGATGCGGCGGCGGGCTTCGCGGGCAACCCAAATTCAGCAAAGGCTACGGCAATCAGCATTGCAGAGGTCAAGATGGGGGATCAACAACGCTAAGTCCCGATGTTCATGGAGGCTTTTGAAGGTGAGGGTTTTTCCGCGTTGGTGGGTGGCGGCAGGGATCCATTAGAATTAAATGGGTCGTTACTTTGCGAACGGCCCACTTGGGGATTTCACTGGTAGAGGAGGTCGGCCAATTTCATCTTCAACGTTTGCAACGCAATCCCCGCTTTGGGGTGTTCCTCCTCATCCCCTTCTCGGAATGCCTTGGCCCCAGGCGTCATTCGGCTATTGTTACGAAGGAGGTCGGCTACATAAAGCGACCTGGGAGTGCCTTGGACTTGTTCGTCCTGCCCAGCCACCGCCAGTCAGTAATGCCCACCACCCGATACCGACGAACGATGTCGTTGACGACCTAGTTAGGGAGTTGCTCTTTAATGATCATAGGCCTGCCGTTACTGAGGGGCAGAAGGCCTGGGGTCCTTTTGCGCGAGAATTCCGTTTTCTACCGGTGGAGTGGCAGCCTATCCGAGAGTTCTTGGAATTTCATTGGACTGGCTCGACCGGGCGTACGCGGTTCAATCGACAATCAAGCCTTCGACGGCTCTACCAGCATGCCATTGATTCTATGCGGCTGCTAGAGAGAAACCCGGTTGCCCCTCCGTCTAAGGACAGCGTAGATTCGGCGGGACCGAATCCTCTGGGAGGCAGAGAGGCAGCGGCTGTTGACGCCCTCGAAAAATCCCCGAGGGATCAAGCAATTTGGCATTTGGCCTTTGGGCACGGATGGCGTCCGATAGAGCAATCAAGGCTTACCGCAGGTGATGTGCGAAGGGTCGGAGACGATCGTCTTATTAACCGGCGACAGAAGAGGCGGAGTGGCCAGCCCAGGCGGACGCCCTCGCCGGTGCTGCCGGAGACCATGGCGTTACTTGGTGGCCTGGGGGGAGTCCTTGCTGACGACGAAACTGTCTTTCGGGCCGTAAAGAACGGACTTCCGCTGAGTTCTCGTGGCATTGGGGATGTCCTCAGGGCCATGTTGAGGCAGGCTAGCGTGGAGGCTGCCGCATACGACGTTAGAGATACGTTCGCTACGTGGGTATTTCGCTTCTCAAGACGGTTGGACGTAGCCCAAAGGTTGCTCGGACACGCCTCTGGGGGTGTAACGGATCGATACGTGCAGTACGATCTTTTAGGGGAGCTTGAGGAGTTCTCTCCACTGAGGCTCCTGCGCTCGGGTAAACCATCCCAAACCCCGCGGGAGTTTGATCCAACCCTACAGGAGAAAGGTGGTACCCCCGGGGAGATTCGAACTCCCGTCTCTGGCTCCGGAGGCCAGCACTCTATCCCCTGAGCTACGGGGGCGTACTCTGAGACTATAGCGCAGGACTCGGCCAGGCGTAAAGAACGGCATGGGCGCTACGACGCAACACCGGCTTCTCTAACGCCCCACCGGCTGCTGCCCAACTCACTTCGATTACGGCTATTGCACTAGCAATGCCCAGGCTATGACCACAACGAAGGTCATGACAACCAGGCCCAATCCTAGGCCCACCGACAGCCGGTACCGGTCTGGGTTAAAGGGTGGCGGGCTTGAGCCGTCTCCTTGGAGCGCTGATCTCTCGATGCCGAGCCGTCGTGCCGCCGCTGGAAAGAACGCCACGGGGTTTGTGGCCAGCCTGGTGAGAACATTGATGGCTGCGACGGCCTTCTCTTCAATCCGAGTGAAGACCCATGCCGGGCCCTCGACCAAAAGGACGTAGGCTGGCCTGGCCCCCTTTCTATAGAGCCAGTCGACATCCAGGGCTATGGTGTCGTGGGGCTGGAGCACCTTAATCAGTAAGTAGAAGACGAGCGCCGTTCCCACAAGGATCTGGGCCGTCTCCATCAAATGCGCCGAGGTGTAGGCCTCGTAGTGGACTGCATAGGGGAGCAGCTTATAGAGGATGTGAGGATATACCCCGATGACGAGGCAAAGCACTGCGGCCGCCGCCATGCCCACATACATGCTGACGGGAACACCCCTGGTCATGGTGGCGCCCCGATTGCGTCCGAACCAGGTGAAGTAGGGCAACTTTAGCCCAGTGCTTAGGAATGTCCCCACCGAAGCAACGCTGAGTAGGACACCGACGATGTCTCGGTGGTCTTCGAAGGCGGCAGCTATGACCATCGATTTGCTGACGAAGCCGCTGAACAACGGAAAGCCAGAGATGGAGACAGCTCCCACCATGTAGAGCACCATGACAACCGGCATGGCCTTCGCAAAGCCGCCCAACTCCGATGCCTTGGCAGTGCCGACGGTATGCAAGACGACACCCACCCCCATGAACATGAGTCCCTTGTAAATAATGTGGGCGAAGGCATGGGCGGTAGCTCCGTTCACTGCGAGTTCCGTGCCGATTCCCACGGCAGCGACCATGTAACCAACTTGGCTGATGATGTGGTAGGCGAGCAGGCGTCTGATGTCGTTTGCCAGGATGGCGTAAACGACGCCATAGAGGGCCATAGTCACGCCAGCCCAGATGAGAAGGTCCCAGCCAGCGAAGCCGACCGCTAGCACGTAGACAGCGGTCTTGGTGGTGAAGGCGCTCAGGAACACCGACCCCGTAACAGTGGCTTCGGGGTAGGCATCTGAGAGCCAGGCATGCAGGGGGGGAATAGCCGCATTGACGGCAAATCCTATCAAGATTAGCCAAGCGCCCGCGGTCTTGGCCGCTGGGTCGAACAGGCCGAAGGCCAGGGAACCGGTGTCAGCTATGTGGAGCATGATGCCGGCCATGAGAACGGCGCTGCCTGCAAGGTGAACCCACAGGTAGCGCCAACCTGCGCCGCGAGACCTTTCGGTGCGGCGGGCGAAGATCAGGTACGCCGAGGCCAAGGCCATCCCTTCCCAGAACACGAACAGGGTGAACAGGTCACCGGCGAAGACGACACCCAAGGATGAACCTGCATAGAGAAGTGCGGCTATCTGCTGACCGAGGTCCTTCGAATGGAAGGCAAAGAGGCCACCAATGAAGGCCATGATGACCATCACATAACCGAAGGGAATGCTCAACCCGTTCCCGGCAATGACGGGTTGAAGTTGATACTGAAGGAACGAAAGCTCCGCTCCCAGCTCGCGCCCATAGAACAGCAAGAGGAATAACGCTAGGGCTGGTAAGAGCAGGCAGAAGGAAGAGCGCAGCCGAGGCGGCACCAAGGGGAGCAGGACAGCTCCACCAACCAGGATCATACCCGGCGGGATACTAGTCATAGTAGTCCTCGTGGCGCTCCAGCCAGAGGCGGCCTACGAGTTTGACGCCCACCGTCATCACGATAGCGGCGCCAATGCTGATTAGTGCGTAAAGCCCTGTGAAGTAAAAGGACGGCTCTGCTCCGTGGTCGCCCTCACCGACGAGGAACACTTCCAAGGCGACGGCCAAAAGGGAAAGGGCGGCCAGCGTTAGTACGGTGCGGCTCAACGTCACCCTCCGCCTCCCGTGACGCTGGCTGCGATGGTTGCTGCCAGGCGAAAGAGCTGCAAAGGCACGTTGGGCACGATCCCAAGAACCAGAGAGAATATACCGGTTAATGCCAGGGGGATCACCATGAACCAAGACGCCTCGTCGAACCGTGTGAAGTGCGGAGAGCGGATCATGAAGGCACGATAGACGATGGGGAATAAGTAAGCCATGTTCAGCAGGCCGCTAATCAGCAGAAAGGCCATGAAGATGGGGTAGCCAGCTTCCGTAACGCCCAACGCCAGGTGCCACTTGCTTGTGAAGCCGATGATGGGTGGCAGACCGGCCATGCCAATGGATGCCAAGGCGAAAGCGCCCATCGTGATGGGCATCTGCCGTCCCACGCCGTCCATTTCGCTGACCAGGGTGCGATGAGTCTTGACGTTGATGGCGCCCGCACAAAAGAACAGCGTTATTTTCATTATGGCGTGCGCCGCGAGATGGAGCACGGCACCCATCCAGGCGGTTGTCCCCAGGAGGGCTGCGCCTAGCACGATATAGGACAGGTGGCTGATGGTGGAATAGGCAAGGCGCCGTTTCAGGTGGTCCTGTCCAAGGGCGAGCAGGGAGCCTACGACGATGGTGATGCTGGCCAGTATCGCTAGTACCTGCCAAGCGCCGGAATCCAGGAGGACGCTTGTGCCGAAGACGAAGCCGATAACCCTGAGGAAGCCGAATACACCGGCCTTCACAACGGCGACAGCGTGGAGCAGTGCGCTGACGGGAGTCGGCGCCACCATGGCCGTCGGTAGCCAGCTATGGAAAGGCATGACGCCAGCTTTCACTCCTACGCCCAGGCAGAAGAGAAGAAACAGGCCCCAGTGCTGGGCCGCGGGTATGTCGAGGGTGAGTATGCCGCCGGGACGGAAGTCCAGCGTGCCGACGAGCGAGTACGTCCAGGCCGTGGCTCCGAGCAGTGCCAGGCCCCCGACCATCGTGTAGGCAAGATACTTACGGCCTCCCGCTATGGCCTCGGGCGTTTCTCTGTGGATGACGAGAGGATAGGTAGCGAAGGTCATGATTTCGAAAAAGATCAGGAAGGTTAGAAGGTTGGCTGAAAACGCCAGGCCGACGGCCGCCGCCATTGTTATGGCGAAGCTGGCGTAGTAGCGGGTTTGCTTGTGCTCGTGGTGGCCTCGCATGTAGCCGATGGAGTAGAACGAGGTCAGAAGCCAGAGCGATGAGGAAATCAGGGCAAAGAACAAGCCAAGAGGGTCCGCCCGCAGGGTGAATGGAATCGCCGGGGAAATCTGGAACAGCTTGAGTTCCGGGATATTGCCGTCCAAAACCCCCGGCAGCATAGAAACCACTAGGCCGACTGTGGCAAAGGCGGCTGCTATTGTCCACGTTTCCCGCAGGTTGGGCCGGCGTGATGACAGCACAATGGGAACCGTCACCAAGAAGGGAACGGCCACTGCCGCGAAGGGTATCCAGGATGTATAAGGCATGTCGTTTTTGATAGGGAAGGGGGCCTACCCTAAATACCCCAATTCGGTCCGATGGCTTTGTCCAGTATCCCGCTCACGACGAAAGCGTTCACGACTCCAAGTGCGACCATGGCAATGGCGAATACCCATGTAGGTATCACGAGGATTGCCGGCGCTTCATTCACGGCCTCGTTCTGGGAGTGCTCAGGTATGCCGAAATAGATTTTCTCCAGCACCTTGAAGAAATAGACGGCGGTAAGAAGGCTGCTGATGAGGATGACTGCGACGGCAGCCCAATTAGAAGCGTCTATTCCTCCCTGGATGAGGTACCACTTGCTGAAGAAGCCGCTGCTGGGAGGTACGCCAATCATGGATAGTGCGCCTACGGTGAATGCGCCCATGGTCAGCGGCATCCGCCGGCCCAGACCTGCAAGTTGGGGTATTGACGCCGTGCCGGCCTGGCGGCGAATGGAACCTACTGCTAAGAACAGGCATGCCTTCATCACCGCGTGGTTCATGATGTGGAGTACGGCGCCAATGAGGGCGAGGGAATTGGCCAGGCCGATTCCCAGGGCAATGAAGGCAAGCTGGCTGATGCTGCTATAAGCCAACATGCGCCGGATATCCTGTTGAGCAAAGGCCATAACGGAGCCGAAGACTATCCCGGTCATGCCTAGGATCACCAGTACGGTGGAGATGGGCAGGACGTCAGTGATATAGCTGGGAGGAAAAACGGAGAGGTACATGCGAATCAGCGCGTACGCGTAGACCTTGGTCACGATCGGAGCGATAAGAGCGGATACTGCCGATGGTGCGTAGGCGTAGGCGTCAGGGAGCCATTGGTGTAAGGGAAAGAGGGCCATCTTCAGGCCAAGGCCCGTGGTGATGAGCACAACCGCGGCAACAATGGTCGTGGTGTTTTGGACCTCTGGGAGCAGGCGAGCGGCGTCTGCCATGTTGAGGGTCCCGGTCATGAAATAGATGAGACCGACCCCCAGCAGATAGAAGGAGCCGCCTATTGTTCCCAGGATCAGGTATCTGAAGCCTGAGACGGTCGCCTTTCCTCCGCCGACGGCGACGAGGGCGTAGGCCGCCAGCGAGGCAATCTCCAGGAATACAAAGAGGTTGAAGAGGTCGCCGGTGATGATGATGCCGGTCAGGCCGGCCATCAAGAGCAGTACCACGCTGGCGTAGGGGCCGCCTCCGCCAGCGGGCAACTCGTTGGCCATGAGCTGGCGGGAAGGCACGAGGACAATCAGGGCCACAGCGGTAACAACCACCGCCACGAATGCCGATAGGGGATCGATGGCGACCTCGATGCCGATGGGGGGCGCCCAACCGCCCAGGCGGTACTGGACGTCCCCGTTTCGCAGGACATCGACCAGGACTGTCACCGAGGCCGCGAGGGAAAAGCCGACCGACGCCAGCGTCACGGTGTAGGCTAACTTTGCCCTGTACCAGCCGAGGACGGAGGCAAGAAAGGCCCCTAAGAGTGGGACCATGGGAATAAGGATGGGTAGCTGGTCGGGGAAGCCTATTGCATGTCTCCAAGGATGGTCGGTTCTTCCAAGCTGCCATGACGCTTGTACATGGCGATGAGGAAGGCCAACGCGACGCCCGTTATCGCCACGCTGACGACAATGGCCGTCAGCATCAGCACGTGGGGAAGGGGATTGGCATAAGCGGCGACGTCTATGGCTTCGTGGTGTCCGCCCTGAATGATGGGCACGGTTGCCCCTTCCTTTACGCTGCCGGCGATGAAGAAGAGGATGATGGCGGACTGGAAAATGTTCATGCCGATGAGTTTCTTCATGAGGTTGCGTTTGCCTAGCATGCCGTAAAGGCCGATCACCATAAGGACGGTGGTCAGCCAGTAGGCGTATCGTGCTAGAAAGTCGTCAAACATGGATCGTCCTTTTCCCCCTGGCGTGGTAATTCTGTAGCCCCTAAGGGGCTTTTTCCATTTGCGTATCGGTTTGCTAGCGGCTTGGATGGGCTAACGCTGTTGTCCCGTCCGGCCCACCCTCTAACGTCTTTGGTACAGGGGGACACCCCCTGTGACCCCCGGCGGGGCTGCGCCCCTGCACCCCTGCAATGGCAGAGGGCTGATTGTTATTTGACGCCGCCTCGTCGCTTGTTATCGGTCTTTCTGTGGCTGGCTGACTCACCGGTCCCAGCCTGATAGATGGTCGAAGATGGTGAGCAAAATGCCCAGCACTGCCATTGCTATGCCGATTTCAACGATGAGAATCCCTGTGGCTCGAAGGGCTGCGCCGGATAGGAAGGGTATTGGCAGACCGCTGTAGTCGAGGTAGGCGCTGCCAAAGAAAAGCGGCACTATGCCGGTGCCAGCGAAGATGAGAAGACCCGCAGCCCCAAGCCATCGCATGCGGCTGTGAGTGAACCACCGTACGACGGGCTGGCCGAGCGAGATCCTGACGAGCAGTCCGCTGGCCGCGAGGATCGCTCCGCCCTGGAAACCACCGCCTGGGCTGAAATGCCCGTGGGCAATGACGTAGAGCGCGAAGATCTGGATGAAGGGCACTAGCAGGCGCGTCGTGAAGGTGACGATGAGGCTGTCGTAACGGTCAATCAACGGTGGCCCCCGCGTGTCAGAATCAGGAGGCTGGCCATTCCGGCGGCAAAGATAACCACCGTCTCGCCCAGCGTGTCGTACCCCCGATAGTCGGCCAGTACCCCGCTCACGATGTTGGGGGTCTCAACCTCCTCCTCAGCATGTTGTATGTAGTAAGCCGACACGTGCTGGTTTGCTGGCGCCTGCACGTCTCCACGATCAGGAAGGTCACCCTCGGCGTAGATAAGGAGGGCGGCGAAGGCAGCGAGCACAAGAAGAACAGGTAGACGCCTCAATCCTCTGACCTCCGCCGGGTGACGAATATTGCAACAACGAATAGCACTGTCGTGACTCCTGCGCCAAGGGCAGCTTCGGTGAAAGCCACGTCGACTGCCCCCATCTCTGCAAGGAGTACCGCTGCGAAGAAGCTATAGGCCCCCAAAGCGATGACTGCAGCCAGGAGGTCCCTGATTTGCAAGGCGAAAATGGCGGCTACGATGATGAGCACGAAAAGAATGATGTCGAGTTGCCAGGCCACGGCGACTCCTAGCCCTGGCCGCGCGAATCAGGGGCTTGGTCATGGGTCTTTCGCACCCAGGGGGCTAAACCGGACCGGAGCGCAGCCCGCACCAATGCATGGGTAGCCACAGGGTTAGCGACGGCGATGAGAATCAGGATTAGGACAAGTTTGAAGCTGGCCAGGCTGAGGCCGTTGAGGACGGCAAGGCCAACCAGAATAAGGATCGCTCCGAGGGTCTCCGATTTGCCCATGGCGTGAGCCCGCGTAAAGAAGTCGGGCAGCCGCACAATGCCGAGAGTGGCAAGGACTAGGAAGGCTGCGCCTAAGAGTAGCAAAATGGATCCGGCGATGTTGGTTATGGCGCTTCTTCCCTGCGCCGTTCGAAGTACTTGGCAACGACGATGGCGCTAATGAAGTTGAGCAAGCCGTAAGCGATGGCTAGATCGACGAAGACATCCGTGCGTCCATACAGGAAACCGACGAACGCCAGTAACAGTAGGGATTTGGTTCCCATGGCTCCCGCTGCCACCATGCGGTCGAAGATGGTGGGGCCCTTGATGAGCCGGTACATGGAAGCGGCCATAAGCAACGCCAGAAGGACGGCGAGGTACAACACCAGGGTCGTCACACGTGCACCTCATGAGGGTCACGTGTGATCGTGAACTCCGTGGGCGGCTCTGGGTCGAGGCCGAAGATCTGCTGCACTCGCTGCTGCATGTGCCCTTGGAAGAGCGATTCCGCAGATTCGGGTGTGATGGCGTGCACCAGGTAACGGCCATCATGGACATCTATGGTAATGGTCCCTGGTGTGAGGGTAATGGAGTGCGCCAACAGGACCTGCGACGCTTCGCTGTGGAGGGTCGTGCGAAACTCCACCAGCACAGGATTCAAGTGCCCCGGGTGCAGCACCAGGTAGGCCACTTCTAGGTTGGCTTTGACAATCTGCAGGAGCAACCATGGGAAATACATGAGTAGGCGAAAGGGCCGAAACTGCTCCGGGTGGGTGCCGGGGAGCGCCGATCCTTCGGGGTGATGAGACTCAGCGACATGGCTGGTCATGGTGACGACCAAGGCCACGGCGAAGAGCCCCATTACCAATTCCAACGGCCTAGTTCGTCCGGAGAGGCCTAGCCAGAAGGCGTAAAGGAAGATGGCCTGAGCGGCTATGAAGATAATTCTGCGACGTCGGCTGCGTTTGACGTCCGGGGCTTGGGCCACGATTCCTCTCTGGAAACGCCCCTACCATCTGTGGCTAGGGGCGCAAGGTGGAACGCATTGTAACGAAGACACGGGAGGGGCGCAAACAAAACAGCGGCCTTGCTCAACTAGGCGATGTTACACGCCGAGTCTAGGCCGTCGCTCGTTTGTTCAGTTCCATTTGAGTGATGAACCACGCTGCTGGTGAGAAGACTACCCACACAACGAACATGAGTACCTTGTTGACGCTTCCTTCCGAGAGGGACTCCACGGCCTCAGCGTGCTTATAGAGGGCGTAGTAGTTGAGAAACGGGATAAACGAGAGGACGGTCAGAAGGGCTGGATTCTCTCCCAACTGCAGGTAGTCGTTCATCTCTGAGAAGCTGGTGTACACCCAATAAATGCCGTAGAGGCCAAGCGTACTTACGAACCACAGGACCTGACCGAACATGTTGCGTTTTTTGATCAAGGGATTGGCCTTTGTCAGATAGCGATGTTGTTATGCTGCGCCAGGAGGACGGTTTTGGCAATGATGTACCTTGGGAGCCCTGCCATAGCCGCCTTTTCCGGGAAGCTTATAGGGCCTTCCATTGAGGCTCAATAGGTAAAATTAGACTCGGATGTCCAAAAGAAACAGGCCCATCCAACATTGGATGGGCCTGTTTCTTTGTTTCGAGATGCGTTAGGGAACCTGGAAAACGGCCCGAGCGTTGATGCCCAGGATGTTGTCCTTGTCTTGCTGCGTCAGGCCCTCCAGCCGTTCGATTCCTACGGCGGTGTTGGGGAAGGTGGAGGGTGGGTGGGGGTAGTCGCTGCCCACGAGGAAATTCTTGCTTCCCACCTGTGCAATGGTCCCGACGATGGGTTCTTCGTAGGGCTCCACGGCGATGAAGCAAGACTTCATGATCTGCTCGCTGGGGGGTATGTCGCAGCGAGCACACTGGCGCTCCACATTGTAGGTGTGGTCAAGAGTGAACATGACCCAAGGAAGCCAGGAGCCGCCAGCCTCGTAGAAACAGAAGCGGAGGTTGGGGAACTCTTTGAATACGCCGCCCAGGGTGAGGCTGGCGAGGGCCACCATATACTCAAAGGCGAAGCCCAAGTAGTTGCTGATGTGTAGACGCCGCATGCGTTCCCAGCCCAGACGATAGGTGCGAGGCACATGGTCTGTGACCTGGCAGGCAAAGGGGGCAGGGTGCACGATGATCGGCACGTTCAGGTCGTTGACGGTTTGCCAGAAGGGGTACAGGTCAAGCGAATCGTAGTTGCGGCCCGCCCAGTTGTCGTTGATGACGATGGCCTTGAGGCCCAGTTCCTTGACGCCTCTGATGGCTTCGTCGCAGCACTGTTGCACGGTGCCACCGCCGAAGGGGACCAGCGCCCCGCCGATGAAGGTGTTGGCCAAGGTGGTCTGCGCCTGGGATACGGCGTTGTTATAACCGACGCACAGCGCGTAGCGGATGAGAGGGTCGATCCCTGACTCGGCCACCTCAATCGGCGACTTGAAGGGCTTCTCCAAGAAAACGCCATCAGGGATGAGCACCTGCATGTCGAATCCGGTCGCAGGAAGCAGCTTGGCGCGCTCTTCGAACTCAGCGTGGCCTATGGGCCCAGAACTCTTTGGGGCAGCGATGCCGCCCACCAAGGCTCCCACCTGCTGGCCTGCTGCCGAGCCACTGAAGCCCCCGCCACGTGCATTGGGGTCAGAGAAGACGGCGGCGTCCCGTGCGATCATGTCCACGAGCCTTGGCTCGAAGTCTGGCAGCAGGACGGACAGAGAGTCGTGGTCTAGGAGGGGTTGAAAGTGACTGTCAGCGTCGATACGGAGTGTTTTCTTGGCTGCTTCTACCATGGCCGACCTCCAACTTGTTAGTAGTGAAGCTACGTTAGTGTATCCCGGCGGGCGCTGCAAGGGAGAGGGCCCTCTTAGCAGGGCTAGCCCGCCAATAAGGGTGGAGGCTAGTGTCGGACGGTCTTCTAAGGGCTAACGTTGTGGTCCCACCCGATCCCGCCCTACGAACGTTTGAGGAGTCGGGGGACTCCCCCGAACCCCCGGCGGGGCTTTGCCCCTGCACCCCCGTTGCTAGGAATCCTTGCGGCGAAAACTGCAGCGTCGGCGGGGTGTAATCCCTGCAGCCAGTGCCGGCTGCAGGATCTCCTTCTGGACCCGGACGAGATCAGAGAGTGGTAACTATTGGCGGCTGAAGGCGGGTGGGCCGGTGGGAGATGACTGGCTGGCACGAGCGTCAAGCAGGGCTGGGCCAAGGAGGAGGACGGCGCACAGGGCGATGATGACGATGAGGGTCAGCAACCCTGGGCTTCCGATGAAGGTGAGGTAGGCAAAGAATGAAAGAATAGGGGTGGCGGTGATGAGGAGGAGTATGCGGAAGAGGCGTTGGCTCACTCTCAGGAACACAGCAGTCGTGATCGCCAGTGCTAGGAACACGAGTGCCGTGGAGCCGTCGGTCTGGCCGATCTGCTGTGGGCTCTCACCAAAGCCCCGGCCCTCGTCCTGGATGTAAAGCAGCCAACCCATCAGTACCGGCAGCGGCGTTGCTGTGAGCGAGGCCAGCAGCCAGTCTCTCCGCACGACTTTGGAGGCCATGGATGCGGTGATGTACAGCGCGAAAGGCGCGTAGAGGCCAAACAGAATGTAGTAGGGGATACCAAGCGGAGCATGGCCATTCTGTACAAGGCTCCACACACCGTAGGCGACCGCCCCCATGGCAGCGAGGCTGGATAGGATGGGGATCGCTAGGGTGTAGCTTAACCAAGGGTAGAGCCACATGGATTTGGTGCGGCGCCAGCCCTGCAGGCTGACGAGGGCCAACATTCCAACGATGACCACTACCCAAGCGGTACGGGTCCAGAGGTGCATCGCGAAAAGCAGTGCCAAGGTTAGGTGAGGGGTGGCTGCGAGAATGGCGTCCCGCCACGAATTGCCGCTGTGAATGTCGTACATGCGGCGGGCGACGTCATCGGGGACGCCCATGTCTTCAACGGCCTGTTTGAAGGCAAGCTTGGGGTTCATTCCCTGTTGGCGATAGTCGTCCGCTCGCTCCTGCAGGTGGTCGCGGAGCTCAACAAGGATGTCGCGTTCCTGCTCCGGCCTGAGATGCAGGCGGCGTTCCACGGAGCCCAGGTAGAGTTCAAACTCTGAGAGCATGAAGCCTCAGGCCAATTCTGGTTGGATAACCAAGTTGACGGCTCGGGAGAAGCTGCGCCATTCGTCCATCATGTTAGCCAGGGCCTCAAGGCCTTGCGCAGTGACATGATAGTAGCGGCGTTGCTGTCCGCTGGCAGCCGTTTCCCACTTGCCCTCAAGAAGGTTTGCCTTTTCAAGCCGGTGCAGCGCGGGGTAGAGGGTGCCTTCCTTAAAGCGGAAGTACCCGGAGCTGCGCTTCTCCATTTCCTTGGCAAGCTGGTACCCATAATGAGGGCCCCCTTCCAGCACCGCCAGGAGGAGTGATTCCGTGCTACCCTTCAGCAGTTCTTTTCGGTGCATGAGTGCCGCCTATGGGGCAGGTTTGGGTCATTATGCGCGTTGGTTGAAGCCCCGGTCAACCTATATGAGCCAATGCGGCGGGGTTCGCCGTTTGGGATCATTACGAGCAGTCGATTCTGGTAGAGAGGCTGGCGGCGCCTTTCCCAACCCGCCCTTCAACCCTTGTATCCGCGACATCTTGTAGGTGTTGGTTATGTCAGCCACGATTGCTGTCCATGTTCAGCCCAAGGCTCGTCAGAACCAAATCTTAGGGTTCGTTGATGGCGTCCTGCGGGTGCGGCTGTCGGCGGCGCCAGTGGACGGCAAGGCAAACGAGGGAAATCCGTGCGCATCAAGGCACAAGGTTGTGGAGATAGAAGGCTGGGAGAGGTGGAGGCGCGGCGGCGGTTAGAGTAATTCCCTGACTGCCTTTCGCAGGAAGACCAGTGCGATAATAGTCACCATGGGCGTGATGTCGATCATGCCTAGGTTGGGAATAACCCTGCGAAGGGGCCTCATGAGAGGGTCGGTTATGGTCATGACGGCCCGGTTTAGGGTGAGGATCATTGGGTGGCGAACGCCAAAGGCCAGCAACCAGGAGATGAGAACCTGGGCGAAGATGACATATGTAAGGATATCTATGATTGTGAGTAGTAGGTCCTTCATTAATTCAGGACTCCTTTTGGCCTAATGCTATGGACCTCTCATAGGCCGCTCGTACGGCTTCTGCAATGGTCGAACGAAAAGCGCCCCGTTCCAACTCCTGGAGCGCTGCCGCGGTGGTGCCGCCAGGCGATGTGACCATGGCCCGCAACTCAGCAGGGTGTTGAGGACGGCGCTGCATCAGCACGATGCTCCCCAAGATGGTCTGAACCGCCATTTTGGTTGCCACATCTCGGGGCAGTCCTATGGCGACGCCAGCGTCGATGAGGGCCTCGGCGAATGTGAAGACATAGGCCGGTCCGCTGCCGCTGACAGCGGTCGCCATGTCGAGGTAGTGCTCGTCTTTGAACTCAATCTCCTCGCCAAGGGTGTTGAGGAGGGTTTTGGCGGCTTCCTTCGTCGCCTCCGGCACCGACGCTGAAGCGATCCAAGCGCTCATGCCAAGGCCTTCCTGTGCCGGAGTGTTGGGCATAACGCGGATGATGGCATCGTGCTTTAGGGACTCGGTCAGGGCGGGCATCGTGACGCCGGCCATGATGGATAGGACGGTCTGGCCTTTCTTCAAGTGCCCCGCCAGGCCCCGAGCCACATCTGGGAAGGTTTGCGGCTTTACGGCAAAGACTATGAGGTCTGCATTCAGGCAGGCCTCAATGTTGTCGGCGGTAGTAGTGACGCCGTAGGTCTGTTCCAACTGGGCGCGTCTATCAGCGAGGACATCGCTAGCAATGATTTCCTCGGGAAGCAGGACGTTTCCACGGATGGCTCCGGCGATCATGGCTTCCGCCATGATGCCGCCTCCAATAAAACCTGCGCGCATGCTGGAGCGGGCTCCTATTTCAGTGCCTGGGATGCCTTAACTATAGCACGCCAAGCTGTGGCGGGCGAGAGAGGAGGAGAGGGTGCAGGTCTCAAAGGGGCCGATGCCTCCATGTTGTGGGTATGCTTACTAATCCCGCTATATCTTGTGGGAAAACGCGCTGTTTTGGTACAATTTTTCTATTGACACGGCTGGGCTGGCCTGGCACTATATGGCTTCGCTACCCTCAACACTGAGTGGTTTGGGGGAGCCGAAACACAACATCTAGGAGAATTGGTTCGGGGAGCGCCCCGATATAGACCGAAAACGATGCACTGCCCCTTCTGCGGCAATTCCGACTCCCGGGTGACGGACTCTCGGGACAGTGACGAAGGCATTCGCCGCCGCCGCGAGTGTTTGAGTTGTGGCGCCCGGTTCACCACCTATGAGCGCATCTACGCCAGCAGCTTGATGCTGGTGAAGCGGGATGGTCGGCGGGAGGAATTTAGTAGAGATAAGTTGATGGCGGGTATCCGTCTGGCATGTGCCAGACGCCCCTTGCCGACCGGAGTTATCGAGAAGATAGTGGACGACATTGAAAGCCAGGTGGTGGCGTCCGGCAAGAGCGAGATTCCCTCTCATGTGATTGGCGAGGCGGCGATGGACCGGCTCAAGGAAGTGGACCGAGTAGCCTACATCCGCTTCGCCAGCGTGTACCGGGACTTCGAGGATCTCGAGAGTTTTCAGGAGATGTTGGAGACGCTGAGCAAGGGAGAGGACCCGGCCAGCAAGGCGCAGCTAGCGCTGTTCAAGGACGCACTGGCGCTAGATGCAGAGAAGAAGCCCCGTCGTGGACGGAGGCCGGGGAGCCCGGCCAGACCAGGGGCTGAGAAGCGATAGACATTTGAAGATTACTACAGGATAGAGGTAGGGTTTTCCCCTCTTCCTAGCCTTCTCCCACAGGGAGAGGGGCGAAATTGGCGACAATCAAACGGCAGCGAACACAAGCAACAGAAGGAGCCGAGGGACATTTCCCGCTAAGGCGACCTTCGATATGGAGAGGTAATCATGGCTGAACTCAAGATGAACGACAACGCGCTGAAGGTGCTGACCGCCCGGTACCTACACAACGATGAGACCCCTGAGGGTCTGTTCCATCGCATTGCCGGCTCGGTGGCATCGTCGGAGAAGGATGCGGTGCGGGCGCATTGGGAGGAGAAGTACTACGAGGTGTTGACTTCTCTGAAGTTTCTGCCCAACTCACCGGCCATCCGCAACGCCGGCACGGACCAGGGCTGCCTAAGCGCCTGCTTCTGCGTTAGCCCTGACGACTCCATGGACTCCATCATGAGTGTCGCTTACGACGCGGCGATGATTGAGAAGTGGGGCGGCGGCATTGGGTTCGGGTTCACCGGCCTAAGGCCCAGGAACGACAAGATCAGCACCACGCACGGCGTCGCTTGCGGGCCCGTGGCGGTCATGAAGCTGTACTCCAAGGTTGGAGAGACGTTGACTCAAGGGGCTTTCCGTCTGGGAGCCCATATGGGACAACTGGGCATTTGGCACGCCGATGTTAAGGAGTTCATCCACTGCAAGGATGACGACGACACGCTTTCCAATTTCAACATTTCGGTCCAGATCACGGACGTCTTCATGGAGGCGGTGAAGCAGGACGCTGATTGGAACCTCATCAATACACGGACCGGCGAGACGATAGAGACCGTGAGGGCTCGAGATCTCTGGCAAGACATTTGCAAGTCAGCCTGGAAGACAGGCGACCCAGGGGTCGTCTTTATGGACAGGGTCTGGGAGACTGCGCCGAACCCGCAACTGGGCCCGATTCAGACGAGCAACCCATGCGGCGAAGAGTTCCTGGAGAACTACGGCAACTGCTGCCTGGGTTCCATCGACCTAAGCAAGCACATCGACCCGGAGACGGGAGACTTCGATTGGGCCGCTCTGGAAGACACGATCCGCACGGGCCTGCGGTTCCTAGACGACATTATTGAGGTCAACTCCTTCCCGCTGCCCAAGCTTAGGGAAGTAAACCTGGCCACTCGGCGGGTGGGCTTAGGAGTTATGGGTTGGGCTGATGCCTTGATCCTGCTCAAGACTGCCTACGACTCGGAAGCGGGTGAGGCGATGGCCGAGCGGGTCGGCAAGTTCCTTTGGGACACGGCCTGGGATGAGTCAGCGAAGCTTGCCGAGGAACGAGGCCCCTTCCCTGAGTACGAGAAGTCCGGGCTCAAGGAACGCGGCATGCCGCCGGTGCGCAACTCCAGCGTGCTGACCATTGCTCCCACCGGCACCATTTCGCTCTTGGCGGGATGCTCAAGTGGCATTGAGCCTCACTTCGCCCTGGCATGGACTCGGAAGGCTTTGTGGAAGGACCAAGAGGGCACCAGCATCACGATGATTGAAGCCCCCACGGCCGTACGGCGAATCCTGGCGGAGAAGGTTGGAGACCAGGAGGGTGAGGCCATCTTGCGGGAGATCGCGGAGAGCGCTGGCCCCTTGGAGGCCGACAATGTTCTGCGAGCCCACGGAGTCGACCCCACCCTGCTACGGACGTCGATGACGATTTCTGCGCAGGCCCACGTGAAGATGCAGGCGGCATGGCAGAAGTACACCAGTAACTCGGTGTCCAAGACCATCAACATGCCCAATGAGGCAACGACGGAAGACATTAGCGAGGCCTTCTTCTTGGCCTGGGAAACGGGCTGCAAGGCAGTGACTGTGTACCGAGATGGCTCCAAGTCGATGCAGGTTCTGGAGACGGGACCCTCGAAGGAGCAGAGTGCTCCGGTGGAGGCTGATTTGGAGCGGCTTCTGTCTGGGATTGGCGAGCACCCTGCGCCCCGGCAGCGCCCTACCGCAATGGTAGGAAGGACGGAGCGGATCAGGACCGGCCACGGCAACATGTACATCACGACCAACTTCGATGAGGGTAGCAACGACCCGTTCGAGTTGTTCTCAAACCTGGGTAAGGCCGGCGGCTGTGATTCAGCTCAGCTTGAGGCGATCTCACGGTTGGTGTCGCTGGCGTTGCGTAGTGGCATATCGGCTGACGATATCGTGACGCAGATTAGAGGCATCACGTGCTGCCCAACATGGGATCAGGGTGTTCTAGTGCGCTCTGCTCCAGACGCCGTGGCCCTGGCGTTGGAGCGTGCAATCAAGGGAACGGGGCCGGCGCGCCACACTCACGCTACGCAACTCAATATGCTGGCCGACAGGGCGTCTGAAGAACCAGCCAGCAGTCAGAGACAGACGACCATCAACCTGGCGCCCGTGGGCGCTTCAGGAACGACGCAAAGACAGGGCTATGGCGGTGGCTTGTGTCCCGACTGCTCGGAGTCGCTTGTGTTCCAGGAGGGATGCAGCAACTGCATAAGTTGTGGCTATTCGAAGTGTGAGTAGAAGAGAGGCGAGCGAAGCCGCTAACTAACGATGTACCCGAAGGGCGTGCCCCCCCTCGCCCTTCACAACCGCCTCCTGCCTCCCCCCCGAGGCACCCCGGCCCAGGGTATCACCCTGGGTCGGGGTCTTTTTTTAGCCAAAGGCTTTCGTGTCCGCAGGGGCGGGGGTGGGTTCCCTTCTCAGAATGCCATGCGATTGGGAGTGCATTGGGACGTAGAGAGGCTGAAACCTTGGCACTGACTTGCGCTTGGCGTTTCTGATGTTGAGGTCCCACCCAGCCCACCCCCCGAACGTTTTGGTTTGTGGGGACACCCCACGCCCCGGCGGGGCTTTGCCCCTGCACCCCGCACTGAGTTTGGCGATGGGCATGGTCAAAGCGATGGAGTCCGGCATATAAGGTGCGCGGGACAGGAGGCTATTCGGGTCGGCGCTGCGCCCTTTGACCCCTATGCTCTAAGGAGCGTGAAGCGGCCCCTGCCTCGGCCACAGCTTGCGTCGGCAGCGTGTCTAGGGAAGGGTTGGACAGGGGTTTCGCTAGCCTAGGCAGGGCGTTTCTGATGGCGAGGTTCCACCTAGCCCACCCCCGAACGTTTTGGTTTGTGGGGACACCCCACGCCCCGGCGGGGCTTTGCCCTGCACCCCGTAGAGAGTCGGCGATGGATATTGTCGCTACGGGGACAGAGTCCCTACGACGGTCTCGAATTGGGGCACCATTAGCTGTTAGGGATGGGTTCCCAGGGAAACATGTGGGTGGGTCAAAGCTGCATAGGGACTACGATCCGTGGTTGGTGATCATGGTCTCACAGAAGCGGGCCGCGTTGACCAGCCATGTGATATCGACCACTTCTTTAACGGTGTGGATTTCTCTGCAGGCCATGCCGACGACGAGGGACTCGATGCCATGTTGGCGGAGGATGTTGGCGTCTGTGCCGCCGCCTGTTGGTCCAAGTTGCGGTTCTAGGCCGAGGGAGCCCAGGGCGCTGGTGACCTTGGCCAAAAGGGGTTCGTCTCCAGTCAGGTTGTAGCCATCGAACTCTTTGATGAACTCAAGTTCGATGGTGGCAGCGCTGTGGAGGTTTCGGACCTCATCCACTGAGTCCTGAACCATGCTTTTTACCTTGGCCAGGGTCTCTGGGTTTCGGCTGCGGAACTCACCTTTGAAAATGGCGCGTGCAGGGACGGAGTTGCGCACTGAGCCACCCTCGATCAGGCCAACATTGGCTGTGGTTTCGGAGTCGATGCGGCCTTGGGAAAGGCGGGTAATTATTTCGGATGCCAGGAGAATGGCCGACAGCCCCTTCTCCGGCTCTGCGCCGGCATGTGCCGCACGGCCTACTACCTCTACATTGAAGGCGTAGTGGGTGGGCGCGCCGGAAACGATTGTCTCCACAGGGCCATTGGTGTCGAATATGATGGCCTGTTTGCCGGTCAAAAGAGGGAAGTCGAGGTTCTTGGCTCCAACGAGGCCCATCTCTTCCTGCCGGGAAAAGAAGACCTCGACGGGAATGCTGGCAACGCCCTCCTCTTGGAGTGATGCCAGAGCTTCCAAGATGGCCGTCATGCCAGCCTTGCAGTCGCCACCCACGATGGTGGCGCCATCAGAGACTATGAGGTTGCCTTCAATGCTGGGTTGGATGCCGATGCACGGCTGGACAGTGTCCATGTGCGCGGACAGCACCAGAGGTGAAGGGCCACTATCCTCCTGGCGGGCCACCAGATTGCCGAAGGCGTCCTCTTGAACGGTGAAGCCCAGGGCCTGGAGACGAGCTACGGTCCAACGAGCGACATCGTCCTCCTTCCCGGAGGGGCTGTCGATACGGGCTAGGTCGATAAAGGTCTGGACTGCTCGGTCGCGGTTGATCATAAGAGTCTCCCGGGCAATGCGCTTTTGTGCTTGTCTTTTGGCAGCGGAGGCTGAGAATCCCTCACACCGTCTTGATATTGGGCGGCGATGTGGGCTATGGGCTTCCTGTTCGCAGTTGCTCAGCCATGGCGATGTCCAGATCTGCCTCTATCGATTTTCCGATAGCATTGTATACGGCGCTCCTGCCGGAGTAGGCCTCGGCAAGTGTGGGGTTCAGGCGGATAGCTTCGTCGAAGTCCGTTAGCGCTAGGTCGTACAGGCCTAGGCCGCTGTAGGCAAGGCCCCTGACGTGGTGTGAAGCAGCAAGACGTTCAGGCCCCCCCTTCCACAAACTGACAGACGGCGCCGAGGGCCAGTCGCAGGAAGGCGAAGGCCAGCAAGAGTGTTTGGGGTTGAGACGGATGGCCTCGTCGAAATCCTGTAGAGCCAACTCGTACATGCCAAGGCTGGAGTAGGCGATCCCACGTTGGTGAAAGGCAGCAAACTCCAGAGGGTTATGGCGAATTGCCTCTGCATATTGCTCTATCCCTTGCTGGAAAGCGCCCTGCTCAACGAAATCATCACCTTTTTGGACGTAGTTGGTGGGCGAACCACATGCCAGCAGCAGCAAAGCGCCTACTAAGAGAACAAATACGACTAGTCGACCATTCACTTCCGCTTCTTTTTCTTGTTCCCAAGAATGCGCTTGAGCGAACTGAGTGGGCCGCTTCGAGGCTGATCAGGGTTGTGAGGGTGAATGGCCCAGTCTTTCATGCCCATGTACTGCTTGCAAAATACACAGTACCGGAGGTCGTCATTGCGGTTGGCCCAGCGTTCATCGGATCGATTGGGCACTGCTCCTCCAAGAAATGGGCGGCAGGGCTGCCACCCGTATTGCCTGCTATCATAAACAGGCCTAGGTGAGGTGACAAGCTGAGCGATAGGAGGACGGCGTGAGTGAGCAACGGCCTGTGATCGCAGTGACGATGGGTGACCCTGCGGGGGTCGGTCCAGAGGTTGTGGTCAAGGCGGTGGCCGAAGAAGAGGTGCAAAGGCTTTGCCGTCCAGTCGTTGTGGGCAGCCCCTCGATCCTGCGGGAGGCAATGCATTTCGCCGGAGAGGGTTGGGAACTCCGGGTCGTTGAGGACGTGGCTGATGTTGGGAATAGGGCAGGGGTCATAGAGGTCCTGCAGGCCCGCGATGTAACGCGCGATCAGGCGCCGCTGGGCCAAATCACGGTCCAGGCAGGGCAGGCGTCTATGGAGGCAGTGGTTCGGGCTATCGAGCTAACGAAGGCAGGGGAAGTGGCGGCGATGGCCACCGCGCCGATCAACAAAGGAGCTTGGCATTTGGCGGGCTATGACGAGATAGACCATCAGACCGTACTCAAGCGCCTCACTGGCGCCAGCGAAGTAGCAACGATGCTGGTATCAGGGGGCCTGCGATGCGTCCATCTGACGACGCACCATTCTTTGCGGGAAGCCTGCGAGGCCGTTCGATACGAGACGATACTTGCTAGACTTCGCTTGACTGACAAGGACTTCCGCCGGTGGGGCTTTGCAAGCCCTCGGATTGGTGTAGCGGCGCTCAACCCCCACGGTGGGGATGCCGGCCTGCTGGGCAAGGAAGAGATCGAAGAGATCGAGCCAGCGGTGCGAGCAGCAAGAGAGGAGGGCATTGATGCGAGCGGCCCAGTCCCCGCGGATGCCATCTTCCACCAGGCGATCGACGGTCGTTATGACGTGGTCCTGGTGATGTATCACGACCAAGGCCACATTCCAGTAAAGACACATGGTTTCGAGGAAAGCGTGAGTGTGAACGTGGGCCTGCCTATCGTACGAACGTCCGTAGATCACGGTACCGCCTTTGATATCGCGGGCAAGGGAATAGCTGATCACCAGAGCATGGTGGAGGCGATCAAGGTTGCTGTATCACTGGCTACTACAAGTTCCTTGGTGCTTTCCTAGGGAGCCCGCTACCTCTTGGCGGCGCTTTCCTATGTGAGCCCGCTGTCCTTTGCGTTCGCACTGGTTTGGGAACGCATCTATGGGAGAGGGTTCGTGAGTTTTCAGGGAAGCGGGAATGGGGGCTTCGCCTTCGTAAGAGACTTGGCTGGTGCAATCGAGGGTGACCGGCAGTTAGGCTTGTGAAGATACGAGGCTTTCCCCTTCACCCAGTGCCTTTAATGGCCACCCTTCTCGTGGCGTTGGTGGCTGGCTGTGGGGTCACGGTGGTTCCCAGCGCAACCATTGAGCCAACGTTGGCGCCAGCGGCGGTTACGCCCACGGCAACGACGATAGCCGCCACTGCGAGTCCTTCGCCAAATCCATCTCCAACCCTAGCACTTCGAACTGAAATGCCAGCACCATCTCTCGTGCCGACCATGACGCTGCCGCCGACGGTGTTGGTTACGCCCACACTCCTTGCCGAGCCGACTTTAAGTCCCGTAGCGACTCCCACACTGACCGCACTGCCGCTGACGCCGACTCCTACGCCTGAA
This sequence comes from Chloroflexota bacterium, assembly GCA_003228115.1. GTDB lineage: Bacteria > Chloroflexota > Dehalococcoidia > Lucifugimonadales > SAR202-VII-2 > SAR202-VII-2. The sequence continues at coordinate 157,147 of QEVV01000004.1, read as the reverse complement.
CCAGCGGCGACTCCAGCGCCGACGCCCACTGCGGCGCCAACCTCTACACCTGCGCCCACAGCGACGCCTGTGCCAACTAGGACTCCCACACCAAGGCCAACGCCTACCAGGACACCAAGCCCGACTCCTACTAGGATGCCAGCGCCTACCGCGGTACCAACGGCAACGCCAACGATGGTACCCACGGCAACTCCGATCCCTACGTCAACGCCTGCGCCGACAGCTACTCCAACTGTCATACCGACGCCTGCGCCGACTGCCACACCAACAGTGGCACCGACGGCGACGCCGTCAGCTGCTCAGGGGATGGCCTTGGCGAGTCAAAATTGTTCAGGATGCCATAGCACGGATGGTTCTCCCCGGCGAGGGCCTACGTGGAAAGGGCTGTTCGGGAAGACGGAGACGCTAGAGGATGGTTCAACAGTTTCCGTGGGGACAGACTATCTTCGAGAGTCGATTGTTGACCCAAATGCTAGGATTGTGCAGGGCTTTCTTCCCAACATTATGCCCCAAGGGTTTGGCAGCTTTTCCAGCCAGGAGATCGACGCCATTATTGCGTACATTAAGACTCTGCAGTAGCGGCTCGCTCATTGCTGCCTTGGCCTCTCACATGCGTTTTGCGAAAGCGAGCGCCGCTGTCCCGCCCAGCCCGCCCGCAAACGTTTTTTGGGGGGACACCCCCCTTGCCCCCGGCGGGGCTTCGCCCCTGCACCCCGTTGGGAGGGATCGCGGCAGGAGATGTTTGTCGAAGCTTCGGCTAGGCTGTACCGCAATCGATGGACGACTGTCGTGAATCAATGACGATTGTCGTGCGCCTGGATTTTCCCTGGCCTGGGACCTGGGTCGTTGTCAGAGACAGGTATCGGATCGCCAAATGACCTTCGGGAAAGAACACGGTGTGGAAGCGCCATGACTGAGGTGTAAGTGGACGGAGTTGCTGTTGAAAGCGAAGTGACGCAAAAATCCCCCGGCCTAGCCGGGGGATTTTTGCACACCAAGGGGAGGAACTTGAGGAGGTTTAACTAGGTTGTTTTGACGCTGCCTTTTGGCTATGGCCTCTTGCTAGCGGACGTTGTGCGTGGTGTTGTAGGCGCCCGCTCGGCGCAAGAACGGAGGCAGATCCAATTGAGCGTCGTCGTCAAGGGCTTGGTGGAGAAGTTGCTCCACACGCTGGTCCTCGTCTGACAGCTCAGAAACCAAGGGGAATCCGGTGGCTACGAGGGTAACCCTGACTTCATCTTCCATCTTGGGGTCCGTAACCATGCCGAAGATGACTTCAGCGTCGGGGTGGGCCAGGTCGCGGATGTGGTTGGCGGCCTGTTCAACTTCGTGGAGTTTCAGGTCCGTTCCGCCGGTCACGTTTAGTAGGACAGCCTTTGCGCCTTCAATAGAGGAATCGAGCAGGGGACTGTCGGCGGCGGCGCGAGCCGCTTCGATGGCCCGGTTTTCCCCGGAGGCGTGCCCAATGGCCATCCAGGCAGGGCCGGCATCGGACATAACGGCCTTGATGTCTGCAAAGTCCAGGTTGATCTCGCCTGGGACTGTCACCAACTCGGCAATGGCTTGCACTCCCTGCCGGAGGACATCGTCTGCCATTGAGAAGGCTGCTTGTACGGTGACTTCTTCGCCGGAAAGAGCCAATAGGCGCTCGTTTGGGATGACGATGAGCGTGTCTACGTTGCCCTTAAGCTCCTCGATGCCCTGCTCTGCGACTTTCGCCCGCTTTGCGCCTTCGAAGCGGAAGGGCTTGGTAACGACAGCGATTGTCAGCGCACCGGACTCCTTGGCGATCTGGGCAACGTGAGGGGCCGCACCAGTGCCAGTGCCACCACCCATGCCGGCCGCGACGAACACCATGTCAGCGCCGGAAAGGGCCTCCCGGAGTTCCTCGTCGCTCTCTTCAGCAGCGCTACGTCCTCGCACTGGGTCACCGCCAACGCCAAGGCCGCGGGTTAGCTGGTCGCCGATGCGGATCTTGTGCGGGACATCAGACCGAATAATCGCTTGGGCGTCGGTATTAACCACATAGCATTCGATGCCATGCACGGCCCCATGAAACATCCGGGACACGGCATTGGAGCCGCCGCCACCCACTCCCACAACGATAATCTTGGCCAGACCGTCGATCTCTTGTGCAGACATGTGATACTCCCTAAGTATTGGCTTTTACGGCTTCCCCATGGAAACCGTTGTGGGAAAATTCCTGAGGATGCCGCAATATGAACTCAGGTTCCTTAGAGGCGGCGAGTCTCTTGAAGAGCTTCCTCAGGCCAGTTAACCCTTCTTCGTGCCATTGTTTGGGCTTGCGATGCCGGGCGGCCCACATGAGTATCCCGGTAACGGTGGCGAACTGTGGGCCACGGAGGGCCTCAGTCCGGCCAGACAAGCCTTGCGGATATCCGATGCGCACCGGACCCGGCAGTCGCTCAGAAGCAACATCCAGAAGCCCCGACAACGTTGAGGCTCCTCCGGTGAGGATGACGCCAGCAGCGGGAGGCGCAGGGAGGTTTGCTTGCTTTATGTGCAGCGCCGTGTATCTAACCAACTCCGCAGCGCGTTCATAGAGCAACTGGGCGGCGTGCCGCCGCGACACCTGGTGCATGTCGTCTGAGCCGCTGTAGGGAAGTTGGTAGGTGTCGTCTTCACGGACTTGGTCGGGTAGGGCGTGGCCCAGCGTTACCTTGAAGGTCTCAGCATTTTGGACGGGAGTTTTCAATCCGATGGAAAGGTCGGTTGTGAAGTTATCGCCGCCGATTGGAATGACGGCGGTGTGCCAAATGGACCCGTCCTTGAAGATCGCCAGATCGGAAGTGCCTCCCCCGACGTCAACCAGCACGCAGCCTAGTTCGCGTTCGTCTGCGGTGGTCACTGCTTCACTTGAGGCAATTGGTTCCAACACGAGGCTCTGTACCTTGACCCCGGCTCTCTCCACCGCATCAACCAGGTTGCTTACCTGGGACTGGTTGCCGGTGATGAGGTGTGTCTCCACCTGCATAGTCTGGGCAAACATACCCACGGGGTATCGGATTCTTGGCTGGTCGTCCAATACGTAGCTGCGCGGGATTGCATGCAGCAGAGTTTGCCCGGTCTCAATGGGAATCATATAGCTTTGTTCTAGGACTTCTTCCAGGCCCAGGGCGGACACAGGGACGTCGGGGTCGCGATGCTCCCAAACGGTCATGAGGTTCTGGGATTTAACGTGGCGGCCGGTGACTCCCACCATGGCCTCGTCAATATGTGTTTCGGCCATTTCCTCGGCCTGGCGAACAGCCCGACGGATGACAGGGAAGGCTTCATGGATATTGACTACCGAGCCCTTGCGGAGGCCACTGGACGCTTGGTAGCCGACGCCTAGAACCTCGACGCCCCCTGCGAGACCAACGGAACCGATGACAACACACACTTTGTGCGTGCCGACATCAATTGCCATGACTGGCTGGGACTTCCGCGTCATCAATTCAGGCGCCTCCGGTTATGAAGTCTTAGAGGATGAAGAACCATGAATGCTCCCGATGCCCGCAGGCCGACGCGAGGAGGTGCAATGTCGCAGGGGGGGGTTCGACCGCACCAGGTAAATGTGGGTGATATCGTTTTACCGTATCCAAGGCAGTACAAAACATAGTGCCTTGGTTTCTCGCCCGCGTCGTCCTGCGCGCACCGGGAACATATTCAATTGTCCGCTTGAAGGCCTTCCACGACCCTGAGCCGTGCACTCCTTGAGCGGGGGTTGGTTCTTACCTCCTCCTCGGATGGACTTACGATCTTGCGACTAACGAGCCGCACCCTTGCCTTATGGCCGCATTGGCATTCCACGACGTGTGGTGGGCAAATGCAGTTGGTCGATTCTCGTTTGAAGTAAGTCTTAACTTCCCTGTCCGTAAGTGATTCGTATGCCAGCACAACCAGCCGACCGGTGGGGCTGAGGAGGTCTACTGCCTGCTCAAGCCCTGTCCGCACACTGTTGAGTTCGTCGTTAACCTCGTACCTCAGGGCTTGGAAGGCCCGAGTTGCTGGGTGAAGATGTGACCGACTGTGCCTGCCGCCTACCGCCTTAACGATCACCTCTGCAAGCTCTGGAGACGATGAAAGAGGCCGGCTTCGAACCACCGCGGCTGCTATGCGGCGCGCCCGGGGCTCTTCTCCGTAGGTGGAGAAGATGTGGGCCAATTCTTTTTCGTCGTAAGTGTTCACAATCTCTTCCGCTGTTAGCTCCTGTTCAGGATCGAGTCTCATATCGAGCGGGCCTCTCAAGAACGAGATTCCCTTGGATTCCAGTTCCAATTGTCTGCTGCTAATCCCTAGGTCCATGAGCAGGCCGTCGAAGGACGTAAACCTTTGCTCTTCGGCTACCTTGGCAACCTGGGAGAAGTTGTTGTTAATAAATGTTACTGAGTCTTTGTAGTGCTGCAGTCTCCTGGCGGCCACCACCAGCATGTCTGGATCGGCATCTAGAGAAAGGATCCGGCCGCCCGGAGCTGCCGCCTCCAATATGGCCAGGGAATGTCCGCCCTCGCCACAGGTAAGGTCGCCGTATAAGCCTCCAAGCCTAACCCCAAGGTAGTGAATGACTTCCGTCACCATTACCGGCGTGTGATAGATCACTAGGTTATCGGCCGTCAAGGCGGTTCCTCTTCCTCCCCTCCCTCTTCCTTTGAGTCTTCGGGCTCCAAGCCCTCCACCAATTCCCGCCAGCCATCTGGAGACCATATCTCCAGGTGGTCAAGCATCCCAACAACTACGGCGTCTGTGCTAAGATGAGCGTAATTTCGGTAATCTTGTGGTAGTTGGACGCGCCCCTGTTTGTCGATGTCCAACTCCTCGGTGAAGCCGAAGAATCGATACATGGCCTTGGACTTGTCAGGCGAGTCGTCTCTGTTGTTAATGCTGCTGCCGCGGCGTTCCCAGTCAGGGGCCGTATAAACATAGAGACAGCGCTTATCTTCACCGTGAGTTACCTTGACAACACCAGCGAAACTAGAACGCCAGCGAGGGGGGACAGGAAGTCTTCCCTGTGTATCGACCTTGTAAGACTGGTTCCCCGAGAACATTCCCCTGAACTACCCTTTCTGCGTCTAGTTTCTCCTAATATCCCCTGAAGATAGCAGGTGACGGTGGGGTCGTCAAGGCCTTTTCTTGCGTAAAACGCGTCCTTTTCGTCCAGTTTAAATGCTCCAAAACTCAGAAGATGCAGAACAAGTGTTTCGTTATAGAACAATTGTTTCGCACGCATGTTTCTTGCTAGGTAGCAATTCCTCTGTCTATGGGGAACTCCTGCAGAATTGAGCGAGACGTTGGAAGAACTGGGGAACTTTGAGAGGAGGTTGAGGTGACCATCAGTGTAGGGGTATTGACCATTAGCACTCGTGGTTTCAGAGGAGAACAGCCGGACACGAGCGGCGATGCTATTAAGGAAGACCTTGCTGGCCAAGAGTTTGAGGTGCAACGCTACGAAATTGTGTCGGATGACGTAGCGGCCATCCAAGACCGACTGGTGCGTTGGTCGGATGAAGACAAGCTCAACGTCATCGTCACTACCGGCGGCACCGGCCTGAGCCCCTACGACCTGACTCCGGAAGCGACCCTGGGGGTCATTGAGCGCGAGGTGCCCGGCATTGCTGAGGTGATGCGGATGGAGTCGCTGAAGCACACCCGCATGGCCATGATCAGCAGGGCTGTCGCTGGAGTAAGAGGGCGGACCTTGATCGTCAACTTGCCGGGAAGCCCGAACGGAGTGCGCCAGTGCCTGGCCATCGTGAAGCCGGTGCTTGCTCACGCTGCTGAAATCATTGCAGGCGAAGCCAACCCCAAGCATCACCGTCACTAGGGCGGCTGATGCGCTTTCATATTCTTACCCTTTTCCCCAGCTTTTTCGACAGTCCCTTCCAGTCCAGCATCCTCGGCCGCGCCGTCACCAACGGCTTGGTTGATATCCGTTTGTACGACATCCGGGATTACACTCTTGACCGGCATCGCACTGCTGATGATTACCTCTTCGGTGGGGGCAGCGGAATGCTGATGAAAGTGGAGCCTTTGGCCAGGAGCATTGAGGCTGTTCGGGAAAATGTTGCCCAGGAATCCTCAGTGGAGGCATCACAGAGAGCGCCGGTGATTCTTCTCAGTCCCCAAGGCCGCGTGTTTAGCCAGGCCATTGCTGAGGAGCTGGCCGTCCAGGAGGACATTGTCTTGATCTGCGGCCACTACGAAGGTGTGGACCAGCGGGTCCGGGAGCATCTGGCCACAGACGAGATCAGCCTGGGCGATTTTGTGGTGACTGGGGGCGAGGCGGCGGCAGTGGTCATGGTTGACGCTGTGTCCCGTCTCCAGGCGGGCGTCGTTGGCGACCCGCAGAGTGTGGCCCTTGATAGCCACAGCTCGGGTCTCTTGCAGCACCCGCAATACACTCGCCCGCGGTCTTTCCAGGGCTGGGATGTCCCAGATGTACTGCTGTCCGGGAACCATGCAGACGTGGAGCGTTGGCGGCGGCAGCAGTCCCTCTTGCGAACATTGCAACGACGCCCTGATTTGCTGGCCCGGGCGACCCTTAGCAAGGATGACGTGAAGTTTCTGGCGGAGCACGGTTATAGCGGACTCGATGGCACAGAGCGGTAGCAGGACTTGCTTCGGGGTCTAAACGCAGTAGCCTATCCGCAGGCGAAGCCTGGCCTCGACAAGGTTTCCCGTTGGAACTTTTCCTTGAGGGTGTTCGTCTTTACCTATGGAACCGTTTCAATATCACCGCTGCCTCGGAGGACAGGGACTATGAAGAAATGGCTGGCGATTCTAAGCGTGGTACTACTTGTGGGCGCCGCATGCGGATCTGACGCCGGGGACACTCCAAGCCCAACTGTGGAACCAACCGCCACTGCTACCGCTGAACCGACGCCAAGCCCAACAGTGGCGCCAGCTACCTCTACACCGGAGCATACACAGAGCCCCACCGCCGTGCCAACCATAGTGCCATTGGGTGATCCGGGCTCGGGCCTCTCGGAGCAGCTCTTCGTGGCGTTGCTAACGGCGGAGGACATTTCGGGCCTGGCGGGCGCTACCATTAGTACGGAGATCATGGATTTCAGGGCGCTTGCTGAAGGGGCGGACCCCGCCCAGGTTGAGCACATTGAGAGTTGGTACGGTCTAACAATAAATGGCCAGCAATCAGGGTCTCAGGCTTCCTTCGCCGTGATGGATTTTGATTCGGACTCGGCAGCCAAGGCCCACTATGACCGGGTTAGCACAGAGGCTCCCGGACTGGTTCCCACCGCCCCCATCGTTGGCGAAGCTTCGGTGGGAGTTGAGCTCAACATTCAAGGGATAGGAAGTATTTTCGCCGCAGTTCAGGGGGACAAGGTCATTCTGTTATTCACCAACATAACAGGGGATCAGGAGCCTTTGGCTTCCCTACAGGAAATAACAGGGTTGGCGGCCGTCGTTGCTTCCAGATTGGGATAGCGGCCACCGGGTTCTGGTCCGGTGAATCGATCGCCTATCGGATTGTTGTCGGTTGAGACGGTTCGAGCCATCAAATATTGAGAACTTCGCTCCGATGAGAATCATCGGGCAGCGGTCCATCTTTCTTCCGCTCCGGCTGTTTTTCTAGTACGCTTCCGAGACTGTTTCGCAACAGCAGGCGGGTCATCAGCCCGCCTGCTGTGCGTTAACCTCACCCCCTTGCCCCCTCTCCGTAAACGACGAGGGGGAATTCAATTAGAAACGTGGGCTTGTGCGTTAGGCAGAAGGACCGGATATGGACCTCTCACTGAACCTGTCGCTGGGCGGCTACATTGGCCTGTTTGCCGTTGCAGCCGCAGTTGTCGTTGGCGCAGCGGCGTTCCTAGCGAAGTCTGGGGACGTAATCGCACTGAGGACGCCGATGGGGCGGCTTTGGGCAGGTTCCCTTCTCCTGGCTGGAGCGACGTCGCTCCCCGAGTTGGTGACTAACGTAACGGCCGTTCGCATTGACGCTCCCTCCTTGGCTGCGGGGAACATATTCGGGGCCAACATGTTAAACATGGCCACCCTCTCCGCTATGGCCCTGTTGCTGGGAGGGCGCTACCTCTTTCAATCGATCGTGCCCCAGCAGGTGTTCGTTGCCTTTCTGGCCATTGCTATGACCGGAGCGGCCACGGCGTTCACCATCGTTCGTTTAGACGTGGTCACAGGGATCAGCATTGCCGGGCCGTTGCTTATCTTTCTCTATATAGTGGCTTCATGGGTCCTGAAAAAGGTTTCTTCCGGGGAAGGGGATGCCTATCAGGAGGAAGCGGGGGAGGGTGAGCACACCCTGCGTTGGGGAGTGCTGGTATTCGCGGCCTGCGCGGCGGCCATCTTTCTTGCAGCGCCGCTTTTGGCCAACGCAGCCAATGGGATCGCTGCGGAGTCGGGTCTGTCACAGAGCTTTGTCGGCGTTTTGATGGTTTCCATCGTCACCACGCTGCCGGAGATGACGGCAACGGCGATGGCGTTGCGGATGGGGGCGCCCGATCTTGCGCTGGCTGGCATCTATGGCAGCAACGCCTTCAATGTAATGGCCCTTGGTATCGCTGATATTGCGTACCCCAAGGGGTCGTTGTTTGCGGCGCTGGACAGCAGCCACATGGTGGCGGGGCTTATTGCTTGCGGGCTGATTATCATGGGAACAGCGCAGATTCTGATGCTTCGTAAAGGGGCGCGGTCGGCGTTGGCGACTCAGCTGAGCAGTGGGTCGATTGTGGCCGTGTATGTCTTGGGTTTGTACTTGGTGTTTCGGCTGGGGTGAGTTAGTAGGGTTGAGGCGCTGGGGTTGGCGGACGGCTGGTTTTAGCTGACGGTGAGGTCCCACCCAACCCGCCCGCGAATGTTTTTGATACAGGGGGACACCCCCTGTGCCCCCGGCGTGGCTGCGCCCCTGCACCCCGCAATGCGGCAACCTCGTCTCAGCATCAATGGAGGGCTGGACTCGCAGGGCTCATGGGCGGACGCTTTGGCTAGGGCTGAAGTTCTTCCTCCCACCCAGCCCCCCCACGAATGTTTTTGGTACAGGGGACAGCCCAGTCACCTCGGCGGGGCTTCGCCCCTGCACCCCGTAATACAGGCTACCCGTCCTCGGACGAGGCATGTGTTGGACCATCCGAGACTCGTGGCGGGTGGGCATTTGGTTGCGCTGACCCGGTTCCTCCCACCCAGCCGCCCACGAATGTTTTTGGTACAGGGGACACCCCTGTCACCCCGGTGGGGCTTTGCCCCTGCACCCCGATCAGTCGCATTGGAGGCGTTTTAAGGATGGTGTTGTCGGACCCAGGGGCTCGTGGCGGTCGGGCGTTTGGTTAGGCTGGCGCCGCGGTCCCACCCATCCGACCCGCCCACGGATGTTTCTAGTCCCCTGTTACTACGGCGGGCTGTGCCCAGCATTACAGTTTATTTTTGGAAGTCTTTGCCTGCTTCACGCATGTTGCAACCTTCTTGACCCTCTTGGGGCCTACGAGCGGTTTCCTTCGTTCCGCGGCTCTCGAACGAGTTTGATTTCGCTACGGGGGCCGGTATAATGACGCCCTTAGTCAGGGGAGGATTCATTCTCGATGACGTTCAATCCTAGGAAAGCCTTCACGAAGCCGCTGGCCATTGCTGGAATCGGCAATACTGAGGTTGGCAGACTGCCTCAGTTCTCCACACTAGAACTCCAGGCGAAGGCTGCACGACTGGCCTTGGACGACGCGGGCCTTGCTCCTGGGGATGTGGATGCTTGGCTGTGCCAGACCCCGTTTACCCGCCCCACCTTTTTCAACGCTGAATCCCTGGCTGAATACATGGGTGTCGATCCGTCTGTGGCTACTACGGTGGCTGGGGGCACGGTGGCGGGAACGTTGCTGACGCAGGCTGTGAGCCTGGTTGAGTCCGGGCTCTCTGAGGTGGCGATATGCGTGTTCGGCGAAAGCGCCAACACGGCGTCCAGGGGCGTCACCGGCCTTCCTGCCAGCTTCTCGGCGCTGGGTGACGAGTACGAGTCGCCCTACGGCGGCATTCCGGCCCCGATCCACTATGCGCTGCTGGCCCAGCGGTACCTCCATGACTACAACGCTCCCAAAGAGTCGTTTGCTGCTGTGGGCATCTCAGAGCGGAAGCACGCGGCTATGACGCCGGGGGCCTTCAGGCAGGACGCCTTGACCTGGGAAAGCTACCCCGAAACGCGCATGGTGGCCGAACCTCTAAGGGTCCCGGATTGCTCGGTGATTACGGATGGTGGCGCTGCTTTCATCGTCACATCATTGGAGCGGGCGAAAAGCCTGCGGCAGCCTCCCATCCGGGTGCTGGGTGTAGGAAGCAAATCGACCCATTGGATGGTGGCCCAGGCGCCCCGCCTTCAGAACTTCGGAGTGAAGGATTCGGCGGCGCAGGCGTTGGGCATGGCTGGGGTCACGATCCAAGACATTGATGTTGCGGAGTTGTACGACTGTTTCAGTATCGCTCTGCTGCTCCAGCTGGAGGGGCTCGGTTTGTGCGGGGAGGGAGAGGCCGGCCAGTTTGCCATTGACGGCAATCTGGAGTTGGGTAAGGCCCGGTGCCCAGTCAACACTGACGGGGGTCTGCTGGCCTATGCCCATCTCGCCGGCATGAGGAGAGTGATTGAGGCCTGCCTGCAACTCAGAGGAGAGGCCGGTGATCGCCAGGTCGCCAACGCAAAGTTGGCTGTTACGACGTCGATTGCCGGATGGATATCAAATCACCACACAATGGTCCTGGCAAAGGACTGAGGGTCATGACCGATAACGTTTTTGCTCCGCCAGAGACTGAAGCCACCGCCCCTTTCTGGGAGGCGGCCCGGACGGGTCGTTTTGTCCTTCCCCGGTGCCGCAGTTGTAGTGAGTTCTTTCACTATCCCCGGCTGTTTTGCCCTTTCTGCGGCGCTTCGGACCCGGACTGGCAGGAGGTGAGTGGCAAGGCTCAGGTATACAGCTACACGATTGTGCCTCTCCGTATGCGTCCCGTGCCAGACGAGTGGCCTGTTCCCTATGTTGTGGCCCTTGTTGAACTCGATGAGGGGCCGGTTCTCATGAGCAACGTAGTTGGCTGCGCCCCTGAGGATGTTCACATCGGTATGCCGCTGCAGGTTACGTTCGGGGACGCGGACGTACCGGTGTTTCGACCTGCCTAGCAGCGAAGACATGACCGCCCCTCCAAAAGCCACGTTCCCGTCCTTGGGAACTCGCAAGGACTAGTTACCAACAATCCCAGCGGGGGCTGCTCGCCCAATATGTTCCAAGGAGAAAGTCATGCCCAATACCTGTAAGGCAGCCGTTTTCATGGGGCCGCAGAAGCCCCTAGAGATACAGGAGTTTCCGGTCCCGGAGGTTGAACCCGGCGCCGTGCTGCTTCAGATCCAGATGGCTGCGGTCTGTGGCACCGACGTACACGCTTGGCACAATCCCGATGCTCCGTTTCCGGCCATCTTTGGTCACGAGAACATTGGGATCATTGCCCAGATGGGTCGTGGCGTGATTTCAGATGCCCTGGGCCGGCCAGTCAAAGAGGGAGACCGCGTGCTGTTCTCCGGGACGCCCTGCGGCCATTGCTACTACTGCACCATTAGCATGCCGCTGTTCTGCGAAACCTATGGCAAGTACGGACTGGAGCCCTTGAGCGATCCGCCGGTCCTGAACGGTGGCTTTGCCCAATACGTTTATTTGAAGCCTACGCCGTGGCTCCTGAGGGTTCCTGACGATGTTTCTAGTGAGCGCGCCCTGATGTCCCTCATTGGGAACCAAACAACAATGAACGCGATCGAGCGCGCCGGGGGTATCCGGGTCGGTGAGACGGTTGTGGTGCAGGGTTCCGGGCCGGTAGGCATGGGGGCCCTGAACCAGGCAAAGCTGTCCGGCGCTTCGTTGGTCGTTGTCGTTGGTGCTCCTGCGAACCGGTTAGATTTGGCCAAGGAGATGGGCGCCGACCTGACCGTTGATATAGCCGACTTCCCAGAGCCAGAGGCCAGGGTCCAGCGAGTGTTGGAGCTGGTTGGTGACAAGGGAGCAGATGTTGTTATTGAGGCGTCGGGCGGGAAAACAGCCTTCCAAGAGGGCTTGGAGATGGTGCGGATGAGCGGCAAGTACGTCGTCGTGGGCCAGTACACGGACTACGGGCCGTTGCCGGTCAACCCGGCGCTCATCGTGCGGAAGTCTCTCTATGTGACTGGCGTCGTCGCATCGACGCCGCAGACTGCCATAAGGTCTTTGGAGTCGATGAGTACAGCGGTGAAGTATCCCGTTGAGAAGCTGATCACCCATCATTATCCTCTGGAGGATGTGAACGAGGCGTTTCGGGCGCATGACGCCATGGAGGCGATGATTCCGGTGTTGCTGCCTAACGGGTAAGGGGTGACGGGGTCTGCTCTCGCGTTGGTTACAAGAGGAGTAGGGGCGTTCATTCGAACGCCCCTGCTTGAGTATTGGGGAGGGTTGAACCGCACCGTTTCTTTGATCTCGTTTCTTTGATCTAAGGAGAGCAGTGAGATGGGCGGACGATTTGCACTGGCTAGCGACGTTGCTCCCACCCGGCCCACCCCGAACGTTTTTGGTTTGTGGGGACACCCCACGCCCCGGGGGGGGCTGCGCCCCTGCACCCCAGCGGAAGCCCGCGGGCACGTCATCGAACTCATTTATCCAGGTGTCGCCCTTTCATTGTGCTAGGTATGGGAGGCGACGAGGTTTCGGCAATGTGCTGAAGCCTCGGTGCTTATGGACAGGGGCATGGGCCCGTAGTACAATCGGTTGCTGACGAATATCGTACGACTCGTTCCCCGAGGACAGCATGGACCTTCAGGCAGTCATTCCCGTAGTTCCCAACCCCAAGACCGGAATATTCCGGCCTGGGGACACCGTAGAGGTGGATTTCAAGGTCGTAGAGGGCCAGCGAGAGCGCATTCAGGCGTTCCAGGGTGTGGTCATTCGCAACCGTGGCGGCGGCGTCAATGCCACGTTCACTGTTCGGCGAATTGCCCATGGGATTGGCGTGGAGCGTACTTTCCCGCTTTACTCGCCTCGCATCGACGGTGTGAAGGTGATTCGGCTGGGCCGCGTACGGCGGGCACGCTTGTACTACCTGCGGGGCCTCCGAGGTAAGAAGGCTCGCATCAGGGAGCGCGGGCGTCGCTAGGCTTGGTTCATACCGGGTGTGGTCAACATAGGAAGTTTGAAGAAGGGGAGCGCCAAAGCGCTCCCCTTCTTCTTTTAGGCGGCCTGGCATTGCGGCACTGGGCGTGGCTTTGGCGGGTTGGAGAATGTGGTCCCGCTAGGCCCCTGCCACGGCTGTGTGACCAACGATTGGCGTGACTGAGGCTGCATTCCCACCCAACCCACCCACGAATGTTTTTAGTACAGGGGACACCCCTGTAACCCCGGCAGGGCTTTGCCCCTGCACCCCACAGGCCTTGTTGGCTGAGGCTGTGATCTCATGCGCGCCGTCTCACTGAGGCGAATGGGAAGTTGATGCGCTATCGTTGGCGGACGATTGGTGCTTGGTGATGTCGTTGCTCCCAACCGGCCGCCCCGAACGTTTTTGGTTTGTGGGGACACCCCCCACCCCGGCGGGGCTCTGCCGCTGCACCCCGTGCTGACGGAGCCATGCCGGAAGTTGTTCAGAGGGGGTATGGGAATGCCCGATGACTTTTGCTGGTGGCGCTTAGCCGCTGCCAGCGCGAGGATACGGATATGAGCTTTGCAGAAGTGGCGGTGGACGCCCCCGCTGGGAACCGCACCTTTTCCTATAGTGTCCCTCCTTCCTTGTCGGTGGAGCCGGGGCATGCTGTCTCGGTGCCCTTCGGGCCCAGGAATGTCGCTGGCATTGTGTTCAGTGTGGCGGAGGTTGCTCAGGTTGAGCGCACCCGCGACATTGTGGACCTGCTTCATGCCGACATCCTGCTGCGTCCCCATCAATTGGCGCTGGCCCACTGGCTTACTGATACCTACATGGCCTCGCTGTACGAGGCCGCTTCCCTGATGCTCCCTCCCGCCATTCGGGGTCAGCACATCACGATGGTGTCGTTGACTGCCAAGGGGGTAGGGACCCAGGTCGAGTCCGTGCCCGTGGGCCAACGGCCTGTGTTGGCCTACCTTCAAGAACATCCTCAGAGTTTGCAATCAGCCTTGCGCCGGGACATCGGCGGGGCAGCAGAAAGGCAACTGCCTCGATTGGAGCGGTCCGGCCTGCTGGAACGGCAAACGACTTGGAAGCGGCCCGGTCAGCGGGAGCGTTTTGTTTCCTTCTTGGTAACTGCGCCCGGTCTGTCGGAGGACAGCGTCGCCGACTTGAAGAAGGGACGCGCCAGGAGGCAGGCGGCGCTGATGGACACGGTGTTGACCGCTGGCCCACCAATAAAAGCCACGGAGGCGCGTCGGCGCTTCGGGGCCTCAGCGGTGGCAGGCCTATTGGAGAAGGGACTCATACTCGAGGAGCGGATCCCTGTCCAGAGCGGCATCCAGGTGCAAGAGCACAACGAGGCCGAGGCGCCGCCGAAGTTGACGGGGCATCAGCAGCGCGCTTTGGCGCAGATCTCGGCGGCTTTGGAGTCCGTTGCTGTAGAGCCGCGTTCGTTTCTTTTGCACGGGGTTACTGGCAGTGGCAAGACAGAAGTATACCTCCAAGCTCTAGCGCAAACGCTTGGCAAGGGGAAGCAAGGCATCATTCTGGTGCCTGAGATTTCGCTTACGCCTCAGACGCTGGACCGGTTCAACAGGCGCTTCCCTGGGCGGGTTGTAGTCGTTCACAGCGAACTGACGCCCGCACAGCGCCGTGAGGCGTGGTGGCGTCTATATCGAGGTGAGGCCGACATTGTCGTGGGGTCACGCAGTGCTCTCTTTGCTCCGTTGTCCAACCCTGGCTTAATCGTGCTGGACGAAGAGCACGAATGGACCTACAAGCAGGCAGAGGGGACGCCTCGCTATCACGCCCGAGAGGCTGCTTTGGAGCTAGCGAGGTTGACGGGTGCAGTGACGGTTTTGGGTAGCGCCACACCTGATGTGGTGACCTATTACCAGGCGCAACGCGAGAAGCATCGGTCGCTCAAGTTGCCGAACCGTATCAGGCCTATCACTGAGCTTGAGGGCATTGGAAGTATGGCGGACGTGCGGATCGTGGATATGCGATCCGAGCTTAGGGCTGGCAATCGTTCGATGTTCAGCGAGCCGCTCCAGGAGGCGGTGAGACGGGCCTTGGATGTGGGTGGCCAGGTTATCCTGTTTCTCAACCGCCGGGGCAGTTCAACCCACGTTCAATGCCGCGATTGTGGGCATTCAGTGGAGTGCCGGAGCTGCGCCACTCCGATGACCTATCACGGCGACCGCCAACGGTTGCTGTGCCACCATTGTGGTCGAATGCAGCAGGAACCCTCCGCTTGTCCCGTCTGTCAGAGCCGCCGCATTCGCTACCTTGGCGTCGGCACGCAGCGGGTGCTTCAGGAAGCGCAGGAACTTTTCCCGGACGCGGAGGCTGTGCGATGGGACAGAGATGTCTCCACCATTTCGGGACAGCGGGACTTGGTGTTGAACAAGTTCATTCGGGGCGAGGCGCACATCTTGGTAGGCACGCAAATGGTGACCAAGGGGTTGCATATCCCCAACGTCATGCTCGTAGGCGTAATGCTTGCCGACCTGGGTTTGTACATTCCCGACTTTCGGGCCCAGGAAAGGGTCTTTCAACTTCTGTGCCAGGTTGCCGGTAGGGCTGGACGAGGAGCGTTGGCGGGGGAGGGCATCATTCAGACCTACCAGCCCGACAACTACGCTGTCCAGGCAGCGGCTTCACAGGACTATGAGGCCTTCTTTGAACAAGAGATCGCCTTCAGGCGGTCGTTCCGGTATCCGCCCTTCTCCCGCTTGGCCAAACTTACCTATAGCCATACAGATGCCGCGTTGAGCGAGGGCGAGGCAGAGAGGTTGTGCCGCGTGCTGCTGCGGCACCAGCGCGCCATTGGGGATACGGAGAGCGCTGTGATAGGGCCAGCGCCTGGTTATCCGGCGCGCTTGCGAGGCAAGTACCGTTGGCACGTTGTGTTGCGGAGCCCCGACCCAGCAGGCTTTCTCAGCCAAGTCGAGCTGACCGCTGGGTGGGTGGTTGATATCGATCCTGTCAGCGTGTCATAGGCCTTGCCAAGGACAGAGAGCGCCCGCTAGGATGGCCCGGCAAGGGAACCCGCCTCGGATGACTTATATCCAAGTCCAATAATCCGTTTGATGGAGGTCGAGGTGCCGGAACAACCCAGCGAAGCAGCGATGCAAAAGATGCGAAATTTCGTGCAGAAGTACTGCGAGAAGTCGGGTACGACGACGCATCCGGATCCTGAGTGTGCGGAGGGGGTGATCCTGGGGCTGGCGGCCAACGTAGATTCAATTGGCCGACCGCTGTGTCCTTGCCGGTTTTATCCCGATAAGAATGAAGAGATCAAGAACCGCACATGGATATGCGCCTGCGATGACATGCAGATCTACAAGTATTGCCACTGTCTTCTGTTCGTGACAAAGGAAGGGTTGCCAATCACCGAGCATTTGCCGGAGGACCACGAAGGGCGACAGATGTACGGCGTGGTTAAAGACCCCACGCCAGAGAAGGGAAGAGTACTGCGAGCCAAGGCTGAGGAGCGGGAGATCGAGCGCAAGGAGCGTCCTTCCTAAGCATGGTTGCCACCGCATCTATACAAGAGTACGCCCGGTCTGCACCCAGCGAAGGCCATCCGCGGCTTTCGCCTGCGGCTGAGAACTACCTTCAGGCCATCTTCATACTTGAAGAGGATGATGTCGCTCCGACCCCAGGCCATGTAGCCGACTACCTTCGGGGCCTTGCTCCCTCCGAACATCAGGGGACGTCGCTGCCTTCGGTAACGGGGATGGTGCGGCGCATGGCCCGGCAGGGACTGGTGCACATTACTCCCGGTAAAGAAGTGCGGCTGACGGAGGAAGGCCGGGAGATGGCGAGGGACGTTGTGAGACGGCACCGGCTGGCGGAATGCCTTGCGGTCACGGAGCTTGGCGTCCCTCTGGAGCGGGCGCATCAAGAGGCCCACCGGCTGGAACACGGGCTGTCCCGCCTTACAGAGCAAAAAATTGCTCAGCGGCTGGGATATCCCTCAGTTTGCCCCTTTGGTCATCCGATCCCCGGAGCAGACCAAGCGGACCGATCTGGCGAGATGTCGCTTGCTGGGGCAGAATCTGGGAGTCGCTACATCGTGACGTGGGTACCAGAGCATGGGGTGGAATTGTTGGGCTATTTGATTGCTCAGGGCGTGTTGCCCGGGCAATCCTTGCATGTGGTAGAGGCAGCACCCTACCGGGGAGTTATGGTGCTGCGAACCGAGGGCGGGACAGAGATCGCATTGGGGTATGAAGCGGCTTCCCGCATTCGGGTGCGGGAGGGCTAAGAACCAGCGTGCCTAGACTTTCCGGTCACTGCCTTGCCAGTAGCGGTCGCGGACCTCACGCTTAAGCACTTTTCCATAGGCGTTCTTGGGGAGGGTGTCCGCAAAGTCGATTGAGCGAGGCTTCTTGTGGCCAGCCAGGCGGCTGCGGCAGAACGCTATGATCTCCTCCTCGGTCGCTCCCGCGCCTGAACGCAATACGACCACCGCCTCGCCCCAATAGGGGTCTGGAACACCAACGACGAGGGCTTCCAGAACCTCAGGGTGCGTGGCCAGGACGTCTTCCACTTCTCGAGGATAGATATTGGCTCCTCCGCTGATGATCATGTCCTTCGCTCTGTCGAGGATGTACAGGAAGCCATCGGGGTCCATTCTTCCAATATCACCTGTGTGCAGCCAGCCCCCCCGTAACGACTCCTCGGTGGCCGCGGAGTCCGCCCAATAGCCCTTCATCACTACCGGCCCCCGAACGGCGATTTCGCCTATTTGTCCTGAAGGAAGCTTTTCATCTGCGCTGTCCAGGATGGCTACCTCCATGCCCAGGCGGGGGATTCCCGCTGAGGACAGGCGGCGCTCATGCTCGGGTTCCCCGTCAATCAGGTGCTCCCACCTTGGGAGCACGGAGATGGACATGGGGACTTCTCCCATGCCGTATATCTGGACGAGGGTAGGGCCGAAGGCCGTGACCGCACGTTTCAGGGTCTCCACATACATCGGGGCGCCGCCATATGCCATGCTCCTTAAGCTCGATAGGTCGTGTTGTCCCAGAGCCGGATGGTTGAGCAGCGCGATGATCATAGTGGGCGCCAGGAATGCCACCTGAGTGACGCTGTGGCGTTCAATGAGCTCAAAGAATGTTGCAGGGTCAAAGGATGCCGTGTGTTGGATGACCTGCTTTGCCGCCATTGCTACGGCGGGTAACGCATATAAGCCGGACCCATGTGTCAGCGGCGCAGCGTGGAGGAACACATCGCCGGGCCGTACCGGCGCTACCTCCGCCAGGTAGTTCAGAGTCATCGTCAACAGGTTGCGGTGGGTGAGCATCGCTCCCTTGGGCCGTCCGGTAGTGCCGGAGGTGTAGAAGAGCCAGGCGATATCGTCCTCGTCTACCTCGGCGTCCTCACACTCTTTTCCGCCGCTCATCAGCCCATTGAGCGAAAGGGGGCCGCTGTCATCGGTCGATACCTCCAGCAAGCCGGGCGTCGCCCCAGCGCAGGCCGATGCGACGTCTTTGAACTCCGGGGACACAATCAGCGCCTGGGCCCCTGAGTTCTCGGCGATGTAGGCCGCCTCTGCAGGGAGAAGGCGGTTGTTAACAGGTACGGCGATGAGGCCCGCTCGCCAGCAGGCGAACATGCTTTCCAGAAGCTGGGGCTGGTTGCGTTGAAACAGGAGCACCCGGTCCCCGCGGCGCATTCCCAGGCTGAGGAGTCCGCCCGCTATCCCTGATACCCGGCGGTCCATCTCCTTGTAGCTCCACGTGTCTCCTGAGAAGGAGATCGCTGGGGCCTCACCATGACTGCGCGCGGACCTTGTGAGAAGCTCGGCTATGTTCACGCCCTACCCCTTTCCGGCATACGAAGGGCTCTGTTGAAGCTGGGCCGGTCAAGCTGTGATCTTCGTTCCGGCCCTATCTGAGTGAAACGCTGGGATTACATCCTCGCCGGCGCGACGGAGTTGGTCTTCCATTTCCTCCGGGTGGCACATGGGCCGCAGCACGAATTTGGTGACTCCGGCGGCGACGTAGTCGCGAAGTGTGGAGACAACATCCTCTGCTGTGCCCAGAGCGGCGTAGGAAGCGAAATCGGCGTCCGGCCGGAGCCGGATGGCGAAGGGAGCTGCGTTCTCTACACCAGCTTCCTTGCTGGCGTCGATGCGGAAGCCTATGTTCGCCCCCATGTGGTCCTCAGGCACGGACCGCCCAGCCTCACCTGCGGTCGAATTGATGACGGTGATGCCTTCCTCCATCTCAGCGGCCGTCGCGCTGGAGCAGAGCCATCCGTCGCCCAACCGGCCAATGCGGCGTTGGGCGGCCTTGCTGCGGCCCCCAATCCATAGGGGGATGCAGGGCTTTTGAAGAGGCTTAGGCTCAACCGTCACATCGTTGAGTGTGTAGAACTCCCCATGGTGGGTAACGTTGTCTTCCGTCCAGAGGCGGCGCAGCAGGGGGATGGCTTCATCAACGCGGCGTCCTCGGTCTTCTTTGCGAGTTCCCATGGCCTCGTATTCTCTTGGGTCGTCTTGCCCCAAGCCGATGGCGGGGAAGATACGCCCCCCCGAAAGATAGTCGAAGGTCGCTAGTTCTTTGGCCAGGAGGACGGGTTGCCTTATTGAGAGGATGAGCACGCTGGTGCCAAACTTGAGCTTGGGGTATCGGCCGGCCACGGCCGCCATGCCAACCATGGGTTCCATGCTAATGCGGGGGCCTACAGGCCTATCACTGAGCCAAACGGAGTCAAAGTCTAGGGAGTCGCAGAGGTCCATGGTGCGCCAGAAAAGGTCGGCTCCCTCCTTTCCCGCGGGGAGAGTGGTGGGCGCCATACCTATGCGGACTTTCATGTTGTTACTTCTCCTGCCTGGGCGTAGGAACATCCTAGCACAGGGCAAAAAAGAAACGCTCCCGCATTGCAGGAGCGTTTCATATCCCCAAGGTCCCGGGTGTTTAGCGTTTGCGAAGGAGCTTGCTTGGTACGATGACCCAGAGGCCGAACAGTGCGACGAAGGCGACTCCTGCTATAATGATTTCCATGTCTGACACCCCTGGAAGAAGAATTACTTTCGTTAGTAACAGAATGCCACGCCAGTATTACAGGCCAATTGCAGGCATGTTACGTTTGCGTTGCGGTTGAGTGAGAGCGGCACGATAGCACAGCCTACGCTGAGTCCGCCAGTGGCGGGACAAAAAGAAAGAGCGCTCCGACATTGCCGGAGCGCTCTTCTCTACCAAGGTCTTGTGTTTAGCGCTTGCGGAGCAGCTTGCTCGGTACGATGACCCAAAGGCCGAACAGTGCTACGAAGGCGACTCCTGCAATAATGATTTCCATGGTTCAACACCTCATAGGGAAATTGTTTTCGTTGCCACTAGAATGCCAGGCTTTTATTACAAGCCAATTGCGGGGATGTTACGTTTGTGTTTCATTTTCGCGAGCCTGGCGCCTGGGAGTCGGGCTAGATGGGGTCCCGCAAGCTTCCAGCGAACAGCGCAGACAAAAGAAGGAGCGCCCCGATGTCGTCGGGGCGCTCCTTCTCTTGTCCGCTGGGAATGACATCTAGCTGCTTGCGACCATTCTGGCCGAAGCGGCGCCTAGAAGCCTCACTTTTGTGGACTTACGAACTCTGGGTAGGCGGCGAGCCCATGCTCTGGCATGTCCAGCCCTTCTAGTTCTTCCTCTCGGGACGCACGGATTCCCATGGTCTTCTTGAGCACCCAGAAGAGGAGCAGGCCGGTGCCCAGGGACCAAGCTACAACCATAACGGCGCTGATGAGCTGGGCCGCCAGTTGCTCCCATTCACCGTAGAACAGGCCGGTGACAAAGGGGCCGTCGGTTGTGTAGTTGCCATAGGTGCCGTCGGCGAAGAAGCCGACTGAGAGGAGCCCCCAGATGCCAGCAGCACCGTGAACCGAGACAGCGCCGACCGGGTCGTCCACCTTGAGCCAACGCTCAACGGCGTAGCTGCTGCCCTTCATGACCAGTGCGGCGATTATGCCGATGACCACTGCGGCCCATGGCGCGACCCAAGCGCAGGAGGCGGTGATGCCTACGAGGCCAGCCAGGGTGCCGTTGGCGGCGGAGCCAATGTCGGCCTTGCCGGTACGGGCGATGGAGTAGTACAGGCCGACAATAGCGCCCGCTGCCCCTGCCAGTAGCGTGTTCACAGCTATGATGGAAATGCGAAGCTCTGTCGCCGCCAGGGTGGAACCGGCGTTGAAGCCGAACCATCCAAAGAACAGTATAAAGACGCCTATTGGGATGTAGGGGATATTGTGACCCCTGATGTCGTTGGATGTTCCGTCGGCGTTGAACTTGCCAATGCGGGCGCCGACCATAATGGCCCCGGCCAGCCCAACGAACCCACCGACGGCGTGGACGACACCGGAGCCGGCGAAGTCGACAGCTCCAGCACCCAAATCGAGGGTGGAGAGCCAGCCGCCGCCCCAGATCTGGTGGCCGTACAAGGGGTAGATGATAGCGCCGACGATGAATGCGTAGGCGAGGTAGGCGTTGATCTTCATACGCTCAGCGACGGCTCCGGCCACAATGGTTGCAGCGGTACCGGCGAAGACCATCTGGAAAATCCACAACTCAGCGGTGGAGACGTCATAGGCCTGGCCGCTGAGGAAGAAGCCTGAGTAGCCGATCCAGGCGTTACCATCCATGAGGCCGGAGGCAACCGCTGAACCACCGAACATCAAAGCGAAGCCGAAGGCCCAGAAGCTGAGGGCTGCGACAGCAAAGTCCATGAAGCTCTTGGTCATATAGTTGACCGTGTTCTTGGAGCGGATTAGGCCCGCTCCCAAGAAGGCGAAGCCCGCCTGCATGAAGAACACTAAGAACGCGGCCATCAATGTCCACGTGAAGTTCACGGCCGCGGTGGAGTCGGCAGCTAGCGTGGCTGCGCCGCTTGGGTCTTGGGCCAGGGCCAGACCGCCGGACATCAAGAAGATGGCCATGCCCCACAAGGCGAGAATCGATATCTTGCCCTTCCTGCTCCGAATGAGTTTGAACATGCCGGAACCTCCCCTGTTAGAACGTTGTTTCCAATGTACGAGGGGTGAGTTTCCGGCATGTTGCGACGTTGTTAACGTTTTGTTACAGGTTGCCAAACAATGGTGTGGGCAGGGGGTGATACGGGATGTTGGAACGAGGTAATCACCCGAGGGCGCTGAGGGAGCAAGGTGCTGAGGATGGTTCTCGGTGTGTTCTGCACCCCGCTGGGATCGCAGGTTGGCTTGGTGAAGGGGGTGGGGCGGTAGGATTGGGGTTGTTCGGCCCATGTCTCGCTGAACGGACGTTCCTGGGTTCCGGCTTTCGCCGGAATGACGGTGGGAAGCAAATTGCGCATTCGGACTCTTTCAGCACGTCAAGGGTTGTGTGGATCTGGCGGGCTTGGAGGCCGAACTGCTGTCACCGATGTGTGGCTTGTGGAGGAACTGCTACTGCATAACGGAGCCACCGTTGATGTTGATGTACTCGCCGGTTATGTAGGCGGCGCCGGGCGAGCAGAGGAAGCGTATGGCTTGGCCGATGTCGTCGGCAGTGCCTGCGTGGCCCAGGGGGATGCTGTGGAGTTGCCTGTCCCAGCGGTCATCTTCCTTGAGGAGCTCGTTGCGCTCGGTGTCGATGAGGCCGGGGCACACGGCGTTGACCCGTATCTGGTGTGTGGCAAGCTCCAAGGCCAACGACTGAGTGAATCCGTGCACGGCGAAGTTGGCGGCGCAGTAGGCTGCCGTGTTCGCAAGGCCTCGGCGGCCAGCAGTGGAAGAGACGTTGACGATGGAGCCGCCCTGGCCTTGGTCGATGAGGTGACGAGCCACAGCCTGGGAACATAGGAAGGTGCCGACCATCTTGATCTCCATCACCTTGCGGAACAACTCCTCCGGCAGATCGACGACGGGAACGCGATCTACGCCGCGGAGGAAGGCAGCGTTGTTCACAAGGATGTCGACGCGGCCCAGGGAACTCACGGCCTGCTTGACCATGTTTTCCACCTGATCTGCGTCAGCGACGTTGACCACCAGGGGCAGTGCTCGTCTGCCCAGGGCCCGCACCTCATCAGCTACGCTTTCGATGTCGCTCCATCCTGCCTGTTTCTCGTCATCAGGAAAGGCTGAAGGGTCGCGGCCGGTCCCGGTGAGCACGATGTCGCATCCAGCGTCAGCAAGGGCCAAGGCTGCGGCACGGCCAATGCCCCGCATGCGGCCTGCCCCGGTGATGATAGCAACCTGATTTTCGATCTCAGGCATGTTGGACCCTCTGTTGTAGGCTGCCGATCGCCCAGTCCCAGCTTGCCCGCGGGGTCTTGCTCGGGCCAGTGCGATGCCGCGGGGTTAGGAGTCCAGTTCGGGGATTCGCCGCGTCAATTCTGCCCAATCGCCAGCTACAGTTGCCTGGATGAGGCCCTTCACGCCGGCGAACACCTGCTCAGGCATTAGCCCCATGACGACCCTTGTCCACATCGCCCGGTCGTCGTGTCCCAACAGGGGGAAGAACCAGTTGATGAAGTCCGGGGTGCGTTCGGGTGGCACATGTGCGGCCATGCCACCAACTATCGCTGTTTGCTCTTCCAAGGAAGTACGCTCGCGCAGAAGTGGATAGAGAAGCTGGTCTTCCTTATCGAGGTGAATCCTCAGCACTGCAGTCAGCGCAGCGGTCTCACGGGCCGCGACCAGAGCGTCTGATGTGGAGGCGATCTTGGCTAGGCCCGCCGTCATCGCGTCGAATTCATGATGGTCGTGAACGTAGGTCTTTGCCGCAAGCGGGGCTACTTTTTCTATGGCCGGGAACACCAGTTCGTCCTCGCCGTCTGCATGCCACTTCAGAATTTCGTTGAAAAAGCGGAGCTGCTCCACGGCCGGCGCCAAATTGCCGTCACCGGCTGCTGCCCCGTAGGCTGCGTCGTCGATCGATTTCATGCCATTGCGTAGTGCTTGGTGGAAGGCCGGGATGACATCTAGTGGTGTTACCGTCGCAATTGTTCTCCTGCTAGCTGTGAATGTGGTGCGCGGCGACCATATCTTACACGTTGGCCTGCTCTTATGAGGGCTCGCCCGACAATGGAGGTGTTATTGCGGGGGGCCTTCGATGGCCGGTGGCTCGCTCATAGGCGTAGGCCAGCTTGATCAATAGGCCGTCGCTGAAGGGCCTGCCGAGGAGGGTTATCCCCACCGGAAGGTTATCCGCCGTGAACCCAGCTGGGATCGAAATTGAGGGCACATTCACCAGGAACGTATTGATGTGGGTGACGCCTCTCATGTTGTAATAAGGGGGACCAGTGCCTTCGCTGATGAGCGTTGGCTGATGCTCCACGGTTTTGTGAACAATAGCGTCCAATTGGGACTCGGCCATCATCTGCGAAATGGTGAACATGAGCCCCTCTCTGGCCCTTAGGTATTCACCGTACTCTTCGGGTCCCGACTTTATGACGCCAGAGTTCCTCGATCGGTACACCTTGGAGTAGTCAGGCGATTGCATCATGGCGTCGCGCGAAGGGTAGGGCGGGTTGTCGCCACGGAGGAAGTACTGGTTCCAAGCCTCTTCTTCACTGCTGTCCAATGCCCTCTTTCCCAGAGTCTCGATGATTCCGGGGATTTCTGGGAGGTTGATCATCTCAGCCCCGGCTTCGCCAAGGTCTGTTATTGCGCTATCAAAAACACTGGCAACCAGCCTGAAGTCCTCAGAGGTTGGGTCAGAGTGAAAACCCATCGACTGGTTGATGACGCCGATGCGGGCTCCCCGGAGGGCGTCACGGTCCAGAAGATCGGAGAAGCTTGGCGGCGCATTGCCGACGCCCAGCGAGGTTATTGGGTCTTCCGCGTCAAAGCCCACGATCACATCCATGAGCTTGGCTACGTCGGTTACGGACCTTGCCATTGGCCCCAGCGAGCCGGCCAGTCCAGGCCAGCCATCGAAGACGCCGCCCCGGCTTACAAGGCCGGCGGTGGGTCTCATGCCTACAATCCCATTCCAAGCCGCTGGTCGTCTGATCGAGGCGAAACCTTCCTGTCCAATGGCGACCGCCCCGAAATTCGATGAGATGCTAGCGCCCGGCCCACCGGAGGAGCCTCCCGCTGTCCTCTCTGGGTCATAGGCGTTCCCCGTGGAGCCGAAGAGAGAGCCGTGGGTGTCGCCTCCCCCCATTTCTCCCAGGGTGGCCTTGGCAAGAATGATTGCGCCAGCCTGCTTCAGCTTCACTGCGACAAACGAGTCTCTCTCTGGGAAGTAGTCCTTGAGGACCACTGAACCGAGCGTGGTTGGCATGCCCACGGCATCCATTTGGTCCTTGAGGATTATGGGTATTCCATGCAGAGGGCCAGAAATCCCGCTCTTCGCAAACGTTTTGTCCAGGCGGTCGGCGTCTTCAAAGGCGTTGGGGTTGACGGTAATGATGGAGTTGATCTTGGGCCCACCGCGGTCGTAGGCCTCGATACGGTTGAGATAGAGGTCCACCAATTGCCGAGATGTCAGCGCTCCTGAACTGAACGCGGCATGAATGTCGGCGATTGTGGCTTCCTGCAGCCGGAAACTCGAACTTCCTGTTGTCTTATTCATTTGGGCCTCCGTTATTTCAATGAATGGCTTAAGGGCCTTATCGGCCTAACCCCTTTGGGTTTCCTTCTGGGACGTACCCGATTTTTCGGTCCCAACTTTCGCGAAGTTGTTGCAGCCGGCTCTTCGCTACTACGGTCATCATTTCGGGTCCCCAGTCCATCCCGGCGTCGGTCTCGCAGGTTACCGACTCAACGTCGGGGAGGGCGCCCACCCTATTCTGGACTTCATCCAGGAAATGGGGGAACAGCATGCACATGGGCGTTGTTAGCCGCAGACGCAGTGCGACGTGGCCGTCCTGGATATCGATGTCCCGCAGCAGGCCCATTTCCAATATGTTGAGGGGCAGACCTGTCCCGACACTGCAGGGGTCGATTATTTCACTGAGACAAGCGCGTACACCTTCCTCTGTAGGCATCACACGGCCTCGCTAGCGAACTCAACGGAGGAGTATGGGGGAACTTTCCCCTGCTGCTTCTTCTTGATGCCGAACTCGTCCTGATCTAGCTTTTCCTTCATGGCCGGAATGTCCAAACCCAGCATCCGGGCGTAGTTCTCTCCCAGAATCTTCTTCTTCAAGTCCTTGGTTATTGAGGGGAGCCCCAGCCCTTCTTGCATCTCCGGGGGGAAGTCCCAATCGTGCCAGAATTTTTCGAGGCTTGCCTGCGGGTGCATGGACCCGGTCGCCCAGAGGAGCCTGTCCAGGACTGCGGCGCCGCCTTGCGCTAGCAGGCCTGCCATCGCCTGGGTGAAGGCCATTGGCCGAAAGTCAACGAATGTACTGGTTGTCTCAAGGTTGCCGTAGACGTTGGGGAAACGGGCCAGCAGCCAAGCTGTTTCCTCGATAAACGCTACGCCGGTGTGGATGACTTCGAAGATGAGGTCAGGGAAGGCCAGGGCCGCTCGGTCCACATCTTCCACATGGTAGTACTGGAGGGGCACCGGACCCATGGGTACCGCTTTGTGAATGGCCACAACCTTGAGGCCGAGCTTCTGGGCTCGTTCGAAGAAGGGGAAGGCAATCTCCGGATCGTCCATGAACCACCCCTTGGGCTGACCCGATACCCAGGTGTGCGGATAGAGCTTCAGCCCCACGGGGTGAAGCTCCTCGACCTGGCGTTCCAGTTCCTCCATGGCTTTCTGACCTTGCATGGGGTCAACGCCCGCATAGATGATGAAGCGGTCCGGCCAGCGCCGCTGCGCCTCAACGTTCTTTTCGAAGGAGTCCAGCCCGTCTTTGAATGCCGCTATGGGCAGAACCTGATGGACTGCCATATCGACGTCGCTCTCCAGGAACGTTGTGGAAGCGGTATCCTCAATACGCCAGTCCCTCTGATATCGTTCTTGGGGTATTTTGGTTCCCAGGGGGCTTGTTAAGTACAAGCCCTTGGCTACGGCTTCGGCTATGGGCGCGGCATGCTCGGCGTAGGCGTAGTTAGATGGGTGCAGATTGTGCGAGTGTTTGATGGCATCGATAACAAAGGCATCATCTATCATGAAGACCTCCCTATGTCTATGTTGAGTTTCGTGCCCCATTTGGGGCACCACCGGCATTTGCCGACAACGCATCTGGCGTGTGGGATTTCTTTCTTGGCGGCCGACTTGGTGTGGCGGACGCCGCTGTCCCGCCCAGCCCGCCCTCGAACGTTTCGGTTGCAGGGGGACTCCCCCTGCAACCCCCGGCGGGGCTTTGCCCCCGCACCCCAGCTCTGATCGCCATTGGGGATTGCGAGATACTATTTAGGGGCGCGGCGCCGGACGAGAGCGCGACGGCATTGTACTCCAACCGGGAACCGGGCCATCGCAGGTATGAATTGATATGATCGGAGCGAAGGAGTTTTGAAGTGATTAGTGCAAATGATAGCAAGGGTTCCGACTTCATCAGGGATATCATCCTGGATGATATCCGGACGAACAAATGGGGCGGCCGCGTTGTTACCCGGTTTCCGCCGGAGCCGAATGGCCACCTGCACATTGGGCATGCCAAGTCGATGTGCCTCAACTTTGGAGTCGCTGAGGAGACAGGTGGGGAATGTCATCTCAGATTCGACGACACCAACCCAACGAAGGAAGAAGAGGAATATGTGACCTCCATCAAGGAGGATGTTCGCTGGCTGGGTTGGGACTGGGGGGCACATCTCCACTACGCGTCAGACTACTTCGAGGCGCTGTATGAGTTCGCAATCGATCTGATTCAGAAGGGCAAAGCCTACGTCGACGATCTCAACCAAGAGCAAATACGAGAGGGCCGCGGCACGCTGACCGAGCCCGGCAAGGAGAGTCCTCATCGGAACCGGCCGGTGGGGGAAAACCTCGACCTCTTTAGGCGGATGCGCGCCTGCGAGTTCGAGGAAGGGGCTCGAGTGCTCCGAGCCAAGATCGATATGGGATCGCCCAATCTCAACATGAGAGATCCGGTCCTCTACCGGGTCTTGAAGGCAACACACCACCGCACCGGAGACGCGTGGTGCATCTACCCGATGTACGACTTTGCTCACGGCCAATCCGACTCGATTGAAGAGGTCACGCACTCCCTCTGCACCATGGAATTCGAGGACCACCGCCCCCTCTACGACTGGATCCTAAACGGCCTAGAGATCCATCACCCTCAACAGATCGAGTTCGCCAGACTCAACTTGACGTACACGGTGCTGAGCAAACGCAAGCTCTTGCACCTGGTGGAAGATGGCTATGTTTCTGGATGGGATGATCCTCGAATGCCGACCCTGTCAGGGCTTCGGAGGCGCGGGTATTCACCAGAGTCGATCAAGACGTTCTGCGACCGTATAGGGGTGGCAAAGCGCCAGACGGCTGTGGAGGTCGCCTTGCTTGAGCACTGTGTCCGTGAGGACCTGAACCAGAGGGCGCGGCGGGCCATGGCCGTTCTGCACCCCCTCAAGGTCGTCATCGACAACTTTCCGGAAGGGCAGGTTGAGGAACTGGAGGCAGTCAATAACCCTGAAGACCCTGCGATGGGGACGCACAAGGTGCCCTTCTCGCGGGAACTCTACATTGAATCGGACGATTTTAGAGAGGACCCGCCGGGGAAGTTCTTTCGTCTCGCTCCGGGCCGCGAAGTGCGGTTGCGGTACGGGTACTTCATAACTTGCGCGGGTTTCGATAAGGACGAATCGACTGGCGAGGTGGTAACCGTCCACTGCACCTACGATCCCGAGACCAAAGGGGGCCAGGCGCCAGATGGCCGCAAGGTCCGCGGGACCATCCATTGGGTCTCAGCAGCGCACGCCTTGGAAGCCGAGGTGCGTCTCTACGACAACCTTTTCACGGTGGAGAGGCCAGACGAGGTCGAGGACTATCGCACCGTCCTGAACCCGGAGTCCCTCACTGTGTTGACCTCTTGCCGGGTTGAATCAAGCCTCGTTGATGCAGCGCCTGGACAGCACTATCAGTTCGAGCGGGTTGGCTATTTTTGTGTCGACAGCAGCGATTCCAGGCCAGGGGCGTTGGTTTTCAACCGCACCGCGACGCTTCGTGATTCCTGGGCGAAGATTGAAGGTGGCGGTGGGAAACAAGCCTGAGAAGTGGTGAATGGCCAGGGTCGACTGGATTCCGGCCTACGCCGGAAAGACGAAGGGCACGCTCGACCAGTAACAAGATTTCTCCGCTCCGCTGCGCTCCGGTCGAAATGACAAGGGTAGGAGACCACTGCGGCACCACAAACGACAAGAATCTCCAATGCTGAGATGCTTCGTCGGCGGGTCGAGGTTGAAGGCGAACTGGTTCAACCGACTCCTCAGCAAGACAAACCCGCCCCTGCCCCGCGCCCCTTGTCGTCCTAGAGCGGAGCGAAGGGCCTTGTTCGCTTTAACATTACCTGCGCCCCCCGGCCCTCTCGATTTGCAAAGCGATGACAAAGCGGCTGTGGTCGGTTTTGGGCGATGTGGTCTTACACCTGGAGACTGGCCAGCGCGCTTCCAAGGTTGGGGGCCTGCTCCAGCTGCCACAGTTCGTGGAGGGCGGCTTCCTGGGTCGGTCGGGGCAGCAGGCCGTCGGCGAAGCGATGGAACTTTTCTTCAAGTTCAGAGTCGGTGAGGGGGTTGCGGAAGTGGCCCTTGGGCGACTCGATTTCTACCACGACGCGTTCGCCGCCAGTGGTAACGGCCTCGAGTCGGGTGGCGACAGCGTTTTTCTCGTAGAGGCTCGTCAGTTCGGGGTCGTTGTGGACGCTCACTTTGGCGATGAGATCATGGACCGCGGGGTCGGCTATTCGTTCCGGAGTGAACTGGGCCGGACCCATATCGCCATCCAAGAAGCTAGCGGCTAAGAGGTAGGGGAGACTGTGGTCTGCAGTCTCCCTGCCTTGAACATCCCATTTCGCTTGGCCTTCCCCAATCTCGTGGTAGCCGAAGTCGTGGATGTAGGCGTGGAGTTCGGCTATGTCCGTTGCGGCAAGCTGCTGGCGCAGCTCAATAGCCGCCCAGATGTGGCCCTGCGCATGATAGTCGCTGGGGAAGTATTTCATGTTGATGATGTTGGCGTGGAAGTCGCCGTCCCGTCCGCCCAGTGGCGGCAGCACCGGAGGCGCGCCCAAAAGATCACCCAGCCCCTTTTCTCCATGGAATGGTTCGGCCGGGCCGGTCATGCCTAGGGCGGCCAATTGAGCGGCGAATAGGCCGTTGCGGGCGGCGTTGCCGGCAGCTGCGCCCTTCCACATGGAGAGGTGCCCGGAGCGACTGACCCGCAATGCCAGGTTGGGAACGAGAGCTATCGACAGGGCATGGGCCATCTGCTCAGGAGTCAGGCCCAGGACACTTCCCGCCCCAAGCGCGGAGGCGATGGCGGTATTGAGGACGTGGTCGAGGCTGTGCAGGCCGAGGTTCTCCATCTCACCAAGGGTGCAAAAGACCTCATAGGACACGGCGAGGCCCAGAACAGTTCGCTTGCCGCTGGCTCCGGTGCTGTCGGCTGCGGCCAGGACCGCTCCGATGGTGTCGCTGGGATGACCGCCTTCCTTGGCGCGATAGATGTCGTTGCAGTCCAGGTAGCGAATCATGGTGGTATTGGCGAAGGCGGCTAACTCTGGCGATGTGGCGTCGTTGGTGAAGAAAACACGGGCCGGTGAGGCGCCTGAGACCTGGCGGGCCATAGCTATGGCGATGCGTGACGGCTCGCCAGTGAAGCCTCCTAGGGCGCAGGCGAGGCTATCCACGAGGCATCGCTTGATGCCATGGACGGCATCCTCGGTTAGCTCATCATAGGTAAGGCTGGCTGCGTAGCTGCTGAGTAGTTCTGTGGGTTTGTCCATGCTTTTCCTCGGCCGGATTGTACGTTGGGAGTGCAGCAGGAACAACATGGGCTTGGTTGACCGTGGGATGGAGGTTGCCTAAGGTAGTGGAGGCGTCGCAGGGAATGCGACGGTCTCATTCCCGCATAATCACGGAGGCTCTGCGTGGACATCCTGGTTTCCGGTTCCCTTGCATACGACCGCATCATGAGCTTTGGCGGCAACTTCTCCGATCACATCATGCCGGAGAAGACCCACGTAATTAACATTTCCTTCATGGTGGACCGGATGGTGGAGAATTTCGGCGGCACCGCTGGCAACATTGCGTTTGCGTTGGCGATGCTTGGGGAGCAGTCTCGCATTCGGGCCACGATTGGTCGGGACCACGACCTCTACTTCCGGTGGTTGGAAAAGCACGGCATCTCCACCTCATCGATTTTGGTGGTCGAGGACGAATTGACTGCCTCCGCTTTCATTACGACAGATCAGGCGGACAACCAGATCACTGGGTTCAATCCCGGTGCAATGAAGTTCTCCGCTGGGGATGACCTTGCAGGGGTGGATGCCAGGGATGCGATAGCCATCATTTCTCCTGGCAATGGGGATGACATGGTTGGATACGCTGAAGCCTACCGAAACATGGGCCTGCCCTTCATTTTTGATCCGGGCCAGTCGATTCCAGGGTTGTCGGCGGAGCAACTCCTGAGCGGCATTCGAGGCTCCCGCCTCCTCATTGCCAATGATTACGAGATAGAAATGATATTGAGAAAGGTGGAAACAGAAACGGCAGACCTGTTGGAACTCACTGAGTCGATTATCACGACTCGTGGCGAACACGGCGCGGTCATTTCCGAGCCGGATGGAGAGAATTCGATTCCGGCGCTACCTCTGGCCGAAGCGGTAGATCCCACGGGGGCCGGAGACGCCTTCCGAGCTGGACTCATCAAGGGCCTGATCGAGAGTAAGGACTTGGTGGCTTGTGCTGAGATGGGGACGGTTGCGGCTGCCTATGCTGTGGAAGTGTATGGAACGCAGACATACAGCTACACCGAAGAAGAATTCAAGACCCGGTACGAGCAACACTTCGGGCCGCTCTACTAGAGAGCATCCACTCGGCCCCACCAAGTTGCAGAGTCCCGGTACCCCGGAGACTCCGCATGAACCCCGCTCAGACCAAGCTCATAGTCAAGGGGTACTTCCCTGTCTAGGTCTCGCCGTCAGCAGCAAGCGCGCGGGCGGGTCTAAGACCCGCCCCTACCAAGACCTGACCGTTACTGCCAGTCTGGTGTCCCCACCGAGGGGTTCATACCCCAGGCACAGCGCGACACCCGCCACGTGCCTTGCTCGCAACGACGAAAAGGGCGTGTCGGCCCCCTTTGACTACCGATCTTCCAGTAACAGCCCGAACCCTAGGATTTCTTCACCTATGCCAATGGCATTGAGGCCCCACCAGGTCATGGACTGAACGCTGGTGACAATCGGTATGCCTGTGTCCTGTTCTATGATGTCTATGTTGCCAATGATGGGGAAGCGGGCGCAGGGCATATAGATGGCGTCTGCGCCAGGGGCATCGGCGGCGGCTTTCCGTGCTAGTTCGTAAGAGGCGTGCCACGGAAGCTTGGCTATATCCATTGCGCGGGTTAGGCCGAGGCCTTTTTGCCCCACGACCTCGAATCCCTGGCTTTCCAGGTACTTCCCAAGCAACACGTTTCGCTCATCCGAATAGGGTGAGGCTATAGCCACCCGTTTGGCTTCCAGGTGGCGAAGAGCTGAGATCATGGCCCCTGTTGTTGTTGAGGATGGCACTTTGGCAATGCTGGTGATGTGCTCAACAATGTCGGCGTCGGTGCCACGCATGGCTACCAAAGGCCCACCGCCAGCGAT
This sequence comes from Chloroflexota bacterium, assembly GCA_003228115.1. Taxonomy (GTDB): domain Bacteria; phylum Chloroflexota; class Dehalococcoidia; order Lucifugimonadales; family SAR202-VII-2; genus SAR202-VII-2. The sequence continues at coordinate 124,380 of QEVV01000004.1, read as the reverse complement.
GATGCAGTCGACTTCCCCGTCTGCTATCTGCTCGGTCGCTTCGGTCAAGCGTTCCAAGGCACGATCGAAGTCTGAGTTCTGGATGTTCTGGACGTGCAGCGAGCTGTACACCATCTGAACGCCATCGGGGAGCATCAATTGGAACTCGTTCATGATCATGTCTATGGGTATAGAGGGGCAGATGTGGCCTATGCGGCCGCGCCATCCGTACATGGGTGCCTCCTTTTGGGTTTCTCCGCCAGCTACGAAGCCGTTTTGCGGGTAGCAGGGGATGAGATGGTGGCTATGCTAGCTGGGTCGCTTGGCAGTGGCAAGCGAGTCTGGGGCTTCGGGGCTTCGCGCTCTCAATGGACATTAGGTGTTCAAGGTCTGCACATGGCTATTGGCGGTGTAACGGCTTGGTTTGGCCGGACGCTGCTGTCCCACCCAGCCCGCCCCGCGAACGTCTTGTTTCAGGGGACACCCCTGTGACCCCGGCGGGGCTTCGCCCCTGCACCCGCGTGAAACTGGGCAGTGCTGCCCCGGGGCTGGGGCTAATCGTTGTCGGGTAGTTTTCTTTGGGCAGGCTACGCTTTGAGTACGAGTGGCTTGAAGTGGCTGACTCGGTTATCCCGCCCAGTCCGCCCGCGAACGTCTTGTTTCAGGGGACACCCCTGTAACCCCGGCGGGGCTGCGCTCCTGCACCCGCGACAAGCGAGCTGTCGGCGATCAGGGCTGGGCAGCTTTATTCGTTGTCTGATGGCACAAGGGCTATGAGGCGGGAGCGAGGTTGGGGCAGCATGAACTGGTTGCCGAAGCGGTAAAGGGGCCGTTTAGGCACATCGGGGATTGACGCTACTAGGGGCGCAATCTATAGTCGGTAGGCGTGGCCTAAGGGGCCGCGTTGATTAGTTTGACACATCCAGAACTAACTGAGGAGTTGCTTGTGAAGACGGTAGCAGTAGACACCGGAGGGACGTTCACCGACATGGTGGTAATGGACCAAGAAACCGGCGAGATTGAAATTCTGAAGGTGCCATCCACACCTTCCGACCCAAGCCAGTCGATTGTTCAGGGCGTCCTTGAGATGTTCCCTAACAAGGGTGATTTGGACAACATTGGCACCCTTTCCCACGGGACGACGGTGGGCACGAACATTTTGGTGCAGAACAGGGGCGCCAAGGTTGGGCTACTGATCACGGAGGGCTTCACAGGTATCAACGACATCTGGCACCTCCCTCGGTTCGGGGCTGAGTTGGGGAACCTGTTCATCGAGAAGAAGCCGCTGGTTCCGCCCCGCTTCCGCCTCGAGGTCCCCGAGCGCATTGATAACGAAGGCAACGTGTTGAAGGCCCTCGACGAAGAGGCGACGATCCAAGCTATTCGTAGGCTTAAGGAGAAGGGCGTCGAGTCGATTGCGGTGGTCTTGCTGTTCTCTTTTCTAAACCCCGCCCACGAAAAGAGGGTAGGGGAGTTGATTAAACAGGAGTACCCAGAGGCCTGGGTGTCGCTGTCTTCGGAGATACTGCCTCAGATCCGGGAGCATCCCCGTTATAGCACTACCGTGGCCAACGCGAGGCTGGACCCGGCGATGACTGCCTACCTTACCAACCTCAGCAAGCAACTGCGCGACGAAGGGGTCAAGACTCGCCAGCTCTACATCATGCAGAGCAATGGCGGCGTCAATAAGGTCGAAAGTGTGGTGCCTGTAACCACGATCCTTTCCGGCCCTTGCGCCGGAGCATTGGCCGGGGTTGAGATTGCCTCAGCTGCTGGGTTCGACAATGTCGTGACCCTGGATGTTGGGGGGACCAGCACCGATTTGGCTCTGGGTGAGAAGGGCAAGATTCTTGAAGAGACATCTGGGCGCCTAGGCGACTGGGAGCTTGGCGTGCCCATGCTGATGATTCACACGATTGGGGCGGGCGGCGGCACTATCGCATGGCTCGACAAGGGGGGTGGTCTTCAGGTCGGTCCCCAGAGCGCAGGAGCCGATCCAGGCCCCGTTTGCTACGGTAAGGGCGGCACTAATCCCACTGTCACCGATGCGAACGTTGTGCTCGGTTATCTGAACCCGAACAACCTTGGTGGCGGGAAGGTGTCCCTCCATTACGACAAGGCCTATGAGGCTATTAAGGAAATGGGGGCCACCCTTGGGTTGAGCCCGCTTCAGACTGCTGAAGGCATCATCCGTATCATCAACGCCAAGATGGAGGAGGGCGTCCGCGCCGTTTCCACCGAGCGAGGCTACGACCTACGCGACTTCAGCATGGTGGCGTTTGGCGGCGCAGGCCCAATTCCCTCCGGCAGACTGGCGGCCGACCTGAACATGCAAAAGGTCATTGTGCCGCCCGCTCCGGGCGTGACCTCGGCGCTTGGGCTATTGATGGCAGACCCACGGCGTGACTATATGACCTCCCGGTTGGCGCCGTTGGCTGGCTTGACTGGCGAGGCCGCTATGACCGTTTTCTCGGGGCTTGAGTCCCAGGCACTGGAAGGATTCCAAAGCGATGGCTTTCCGCGTGAACAAATCCAACTGTCCCGCTTCTTGGACCTGCGCTATCAGGGCCAGGGTTATGAATTGACCGTGGCCGTGAGCGGGGCAGCCCAGCTGACTGAAGATGATCTCAAGGCATCGAGGGCGAACTTCGACCAACTGCATGCCCAGCAATTCGGTCACGGAGCGCCGGAGGAACCGGTTGAGGTCGTCAACTACCGGGTGGTGGCCGTCGCACAGGTTCGGCATGCAACGATCAACCCTGGGGTGGCTGGTGAAGGGGGCGTTGAGACGGCCAGGGCCGGTGATCGAGATGCCTGCTTCAGCAGTGCTCAGGGCATGATTTCCTGCCCCGTCTACAACCGTGCGCTATTACGGCCGGGCCATCGCCTGGAAGGGCCGGTCATTGTTGACCAGTCGGACTCAACGACGGTCATCTACCCAGGCCAGTTGGCTGAGATTGATGGCTTTGGCAATATCATTATCACGGTGAACTAGGGTGTGCAGGCTTCGCTCCGTTTTGGTAGCTAAGGGTTCGGCTGGGAGGGCTTCATGGTAGACGTCGACGTCATAACCCAAGAAGTGATCGGCGCTCGGCTGAACGGTATTGTCAGCGAGATGCAGGTCGCCATCTTCCGCACCGGCTTCTCCACCATTATTCGGGAGACGCACGACTTCAGTTGTGCCCTTCTGGACTGGCAAGGCAGGTTGGTTGGCTCTCATTCCAGCGTTGTGGGTCACAACGGGGCCTATCCCTATTGTGTCGCCGGGGTTCTGGAGTTCTACGACTACGAGGACATGAAGGAAGGGGACAGCTTCGTTATCAATAGCGCTTACCACAGCGGCGTTCCCCATCCTATGGACATTGTCGTGGTGACGCCCATTTTCTACGAAGGAAGCCTGGTTGCTTTCTGCGCTAGCATTGGCCACAAGAGCGACATTGGGGGACTTGCACCGGGGAGCCGGGTCACTCTTGCACGCGATGTCTATGGTGAGGGGCTTCAAATCCTCCCGGTACGGTTCCAACGTGACTATCAAATTATCAAAGAGACGGAGCAGTTCTTCAGAGGGAACAGCAGGTCGCCTCATCTGGTGCTTGGTGACCTGACGGCGCAGGCAGGGGCTCTCTGGAGCATCGGCGGGGAGCGCCTCATTGCACTCATGGACCAGTTTGGCAAAGAGGTGGTGGAATCCACCTTCGATCTTCTGGGAAAACGGACTGAGCAGAGGCTTCGACGCGAACTGGAGGAATGGCCTGACGGCGTTTTCGAGGGCGAAACGTTCATACGGGATGTTGTGGACTCAAGCCGCACCATTCGCTTGCATGTCGCCGCAATCAAGGAAGGCGATCGTCTGATCATGGACTTCAGCGCCACAGGCGATCAGAGCGAAGGTCCGGTAAACATCCGGCCTCCCTTCCTCCGAGGCATTTCTACATCATCGCTGACCGCCATGGTGGACCCTTCGATCCCGAACAATTGGGGATCTCAAGGCGTCATCGACTACCGCTTCCGGTCAGGAAGCCTTGTTGACCCCATCTATCCCGGACCCACTGGTTTCTATTCGAAAAACTTGCGAGCCATTGAAGGCATTGTCAACAGGGCAATGACTAAGGCGTCAGGCAGGCCCGCTGTCTCCTTCGGTGGGACGCAAAGCTCCATGGTGCTTGGCAGCCGGGGAGCCAGCGCCAGGCCTTATGTTCAATACGAGATCTTCAACCCGGGCAGTTACGCCTTCGAGGGCGGGGACGGTTGGCCAGGCACGGGCCACGGGTTCAGCGGGTCCTCGCGATTCACCAGCATTGAGATACTCGAGGCCGAGTTCGATGTGAGGCTGCTGCAATTCGCTGTTACACCTGATACAGGGGGCGCGGGCAAGTTCCGAGGCGGGTCATCCTACCGGCGGGACTATCTCCTCAAGGGCTCAGCCAAGTTCACGGGCGGTGCAGACAGGCGTGTGGCCCAGGGGACCGAGGGTGGTATGGATGGAGTCGTTGGGGCTGTTGTCATCAACCCAGGCACTCCACAAGAGCAGCGCCACGAGACTATGGTCTCGAGCGTGGAGTTGGCGCCCGGTGACGTGGTCCGTATAGAAGCGCCAGCTGGCGGCGGGGTCGGAGACCCCAAGGAGCGGGAGCGGGAGCGGGTCATCCATGACGTGGAAGATGGTATCGTGTCGTCTCAAAACGCCATCGATCTGTACGGAATGTCGCAGCGAGAGCTGCAGGAGGCGGGCTTGGGGGCCTAAGGGGATTTCCTGACCGCAATGAAATCTTAAAGCGGGGGAGGCTTCATGAAGCCTCCCCCGCTTTTTGTGTCCATGACTTTATCCGCTGACGATCTTTGCGTAAGCCTTTTCCATCTCAGCGGCCGCAAAGTCGGCGCTGGCTTGGTCTTGCTCGGCGGTGTCTCCGCCGCAACCGATTGCTCCTATGATCTTGCCGTCGTGGGCAACAGGGCATCCACCGGGCACGGGGACGAAGGTTTGAATTAGGTTTTGGTAGTAGACCCAACGCGGGTTGATTGGCGTAGCCAGGCCTTCCAGTTCCACGGTGCGGCGGCGTAGGGCTGCTGCAGCGCTGGCCCGGCCGAAGGTCATCTCGAAGCTGTAGACGCCTCGCTTGTCTGCGCGGACAAACATGACCAGGTGGCCCGCTGCATCAACGACGACAACGCTGGTGGTTCCTCCCGCCTCCTTTGCTCTTTGTTGGGCTGCTCGCACGCCAACTTCTGCTAGCTGCTGTGTCATCTCCGGCGCGTAGTCACCGAGAACGCCCCGGTTTTGGTTCGTGGTCATGTTTCCTCCGTGGTTGTTGAAATCGGCATCAGTATAGGGAGCGGGCTAGTAGGGGCGCAAACGGAAAGGGAGGCCCGAACGAGGCAAGCGGGCTGTAGTATAGTGTGTGGCGGTGGCCGGGGTGGTGGCTGTGATGCGGATGGAAGTGTAACGTCGGCGCTCGGGCCACCTAACAAAAATCTCCGCTTCGCTGCGCTCCGGTCGAAATGACGAAGGGGGGCGTGTGCTCCGGTCGGAGACGTCTCAGGCCGGATGTTGTATCACTTGAGGTTAGCGACATGACGCAAATTATCGCGGGTCTTGTTGGGAGCCGCACGACCCGGATTTATTGTGCCCCGGACTGCTCGGCGGCCCGGAGGATAGCCATTCAGAACCGCGTGGCCTTTCGCGATGCTGGCGAGGCGCTCGCTGAGGGCTATCGCGTGTGCAAGCTCTGTCTTCGCGGCGGAAGATTGGTGGATGAAGGTTCCCGAACGGTCGCGCCTGCATGAGCGATTCTCCTCCCAGCAAGCCCCCTCAGTCCCTTCCAATCTTTTGGCCTTTTCGCAACGTTTTTTACGGATGGGGAATTGTCTACTCCTCCGTTGTCGTTAGCTTCTTCCATGTAGCCATGTACGGGCCGGTGGTGGCTGTCTTCGTCAAACCGATTGGCGACGATATGGGCTGGTCCAGATTTGAGGTTACGCTGGGATTCACGCTCGGCTCGCTGGTCGGGTCTATGCTCTCGGCTGTTGTGGGCCGGTTCCTGGATAAGCATGGCGCCCGAGGCATCGTCATGATATCGGGAGTGGTCATGGCGGGCATGATTCTGGGGCTGGCCTCCATGTCGGAGCCGTGGCATATGTGGGTCTTCCTGGGCGGTGGTCGTGCCGCGGCGATGGCCGGGGTCAATCTGGCGACCGGGGTGGCAGTGGCCAACTGGTTCGTCCGGCGGCGTGGCAGAGCTATGGCTATCTACTCCATTGGGTTGAGGGCCGGGCAGGCCGTCATGCCGCTCATTATCCTTCCAATTATGGTCGCCTACAGTTGGCGGCATGCCTACGTGGCTTTGGCAGGCATCACTCTTGTGTTTATCGTTGTGCCGGCCTTCATGTATTTGCGACGCCGGCCGGAGGACTTTGGTCTTAGACCTGATGGCGACACGGCGGAAAATGTTGAGGCCGCCAACGCACCTCAGACGGGACGATGGGCGCGGAAGACGGTGAGCGACTATTCCTTCACGTTGCGGGCGGCGCTGCGGACGCGTGCCTTTTGGCTGATCGTCCTGGCGACGGCCGGCGCTGCATTTATTCAGACTGCGGTGAACTTTCACGCCGTGGCCAACTTCCAGGACAAAGGTGTCAGTACAGCGCTGGCAGTCACTGTGAGCACCATCTTCGCCGGGACTTCGGCGGTGACAATGATGGGATGGGGCTTCTTGTTCGAGCGCATGCACGTTCGCCGGGGGGCCATTGTTGCTTCTTCGATCCAAGTGGTTGCCATGCTGATCCTCACGGTGGCTGACGACTATCCCACAGCGGTCCTTTTTGCGGTTGTCTACGGGATTGGTACGGGGGGATGGACTGTGCTCTTCAGCCTTATGTTTGCAGACTACTTTGGCCGGATGCACCTGGGCGCCATTCGTGGCGTTGCCATGCCTGTTATGGGGATCATCAATCCCCTGGGCCCCATCTTGGCGGCTGCCATCCGTGACAGCACGGGGAGCTACGAGATCGCGTTTGGGGCTTTCGCTGCTCTGTTCGGCGCCGTCATAATCGCTATGTTTTTCGCAAAGCCTCCTCGGCGGCCGGTATCTGAGGCGGCGGGGACGGTGGTGGGCTAGCGGCCTACTGTGGGGCCTGGATCAGTTACGAGTTGGGTGTTTCAGGGAGAAGAGACTGGTTGTGGTTTTGAGGTGCGTTGAGTTTGAGGGACGGTCATTGGTGGCTAATGCTGTTGTCCCGCCCGGCCCACCCACAAACGCTTTTATACAGGGGGGCACCCCCTGTAACCCCCGGCGGGGCTGCGCCCCTGCACCCCGGGTGCGCCGCTTGGCTACGAAAGGGTGGGTCCGTTTTGTTGCCTGGAGGGTTAGCTATGCTGGCTGACGCCGCTGCCCGACCCAGCCCGCCCTTCGGCTGGGTTAGGGCAGACTCTCAAACGCTTTGACCGTTGGGACACGCTATGCTCCGCACCCCGAAGGATCGGACAATGTTTCGCTTGACTAAGGTATAAGCGTATCCAGCGGGTCTCGGCGTCGATTAGGGAAGAGGAAGCTGGCAAAGAGTCCTCACTCCGACGGTCATATCTTTGCGTATGCGAGCAGTGGACCCCGTGACGACATGTGGGAGTTTGGCCTCAGATGGCCCTTTGGAGTAACCGTGACGACAGTCATTAGTCTTGGAGCCGTCACTGACATTGGTAAGGTGCGGAAGAGCAACCAGGACACCTATTGTGCTCTGGTTGGAGATGATGTCCCTGTAGGCATCGACGCCTTGGTGGCGGTGGCTGATGGTATGGGGGGTGGCCCAGCCGGTGACGTGGCTAGCGCTCTTGCCATTGAGGGATTGATCGAAGGTGTGGCGCTGGCGTTGAAGGGGCCGGGTTCACCCACGGCGGACGAGTTGGAGGAGGCCCTTTCGGGAGTATTGGGGAACATCAACGCCAATGTTTATCAGGCATCGCAGGAGTCCGGGCGGCGCGGCATGGGTACAACGCTCACGGTCGCTGTTGTGGCCGGGGCTGCCTTCGTTGTGGGGAACGTAGGTGATAGTAGAGCCTACGGGGTCTCAGAGGGCCGGATTCGCCATATCTCCGTTGACCACAGCTGGGTTGAGGAGCAGGTGTCGACTGCGGCTATGACCCGGGAGCAGGCTGAACGGCACGCCTATCGCAATATGCTGACGAGGTGTATTGGCCCCTCTCCAAATGTCCGGGTCGACACCTTTGCTGGCACGTTGGAGTCAGGAGACGCTCTGTTCCTTTGCTCTGATGGTCTCTATCGACTGGTCAATGATGCAGAGGTCGAACATGCCGTCGCCTCTACAGGGCCCCAGCAGGCATGCGAAGAACTTGTGGACATGGCGAACGCGAGAGGCGGCATAGATAACATCACGGCAGTTGCCCTTAGGGTGACATAGACTTTGACTTCCCCGTAGTGGCGGGTGTACTTTCGATTTGGGGCATCCCAGTTGCGTGGAGGTAGGCCTTGCCGACGGACCTGCTAACGCTGCTCGCAGACAGTGAGGACGGCATATACGGCGTCGATATGGAACACCGAGTGGTTCTGTGGAACGATGCAGCGCCTGCTTGGTTGGACGGCCGAGGAAGTCTTGGGCAAGCGATGCTTCGAGGTATTGCAGGGCCAAACTGAGCATGATAGCGATTGTGCGCCCAATTGTCCGGTGATTTTGAAGGCCCGGAGGTCGCAGGTGCCGGCGGGCCAGACCGTCTTCACGCGTGACAAGAGTGGGGCCGCGAGATGGATCTTCATGCTCATATCATTGCCCCTTCTGAACGCCCGGAACTCTCTGTGCTGGTTCACATCATGCGGGACGCCACCACGGAGGTAGAGGCGAAACAGCTCCTTCAAAGCCTTAGCCGCTTCGTAGAGTTGTCACCTCCCAGCCCTGAATCCAACACGGAATACGTGACCAACGGCTCCTACAGCGATCTATCACCCCGAGAGCTTGAGGTACTTTCCCTCCTCGCTCAGGGCTATGGGACCGACAACATTGCAGACCGCCTCTTCCTCAGTAAGACCACAGTGCGCAACCACGTGCAGCCCATTCTGGCTAAGCTCGATGTCCATACGCGGGTCGAGGCGGTGTCATACGCGTTCCGTAACGGGCTATTTGCAGGAAGACGAGGCTAGCGGTGGTGTCTTCATGGGGAGTTGCGGCTTCTTGACTGGGTTTCCGCAGCGCTTGATCCGCATTCTTTTTCTCGCACTCATCCTGAGCCTTTTGCTGGCCCTCATAGCCTGCCAGCCTTCAACTCCAACGCCTTTACCGTCTCCACAGCCTTCAGCCACGGTAGTTCCCGCCCCCGTCCCCACGCCTACGCCAAAGCCGACTGCCTCGGCCATTCCGACGGCGATGCCGTCCGCTCCGACGACCATTGCGCTACCTGCTGACGACGCGTCCCATGCTTCGGACGTGGAGTGGTGGTACTACAACGGGTATCTGGAAGCGGCTGACGGCTCCGAATATGGGTTTCATGCTGCGATGTTTGAGCTCGGCGGAAATATCGTGCCCATCGAGATCTTGATGGGGCATCTGGCGATTACAGACCACCAAACGGAGACATTCACCTTTGGACAGGTCCTTGGGCAAAAGCTCGGCGAGGATCCTCTGGAGGGCTTCGCCGCCACCGTCAAAGGCTGGCGGGTTGCAGGATTCGATGGGGAGTATGCGCTAGCGGGGTCGGTGGAGGGATACGACCTTGATTTGAGTTTCTCTGCGGTCAAGCCGCCAGTCCTTCACGGCGGCGACGGCTTGCTCGATTTTCACGAGGCCGGCAAGACCTACTACTACACGTATCCGAGGCTTGAAGTCACTGGCATGCTGACCGTTGGGGATGTTAGCCAAGAGGTCATCGGCTCTGGGTGGCTAGACCACCAGTGGGGAGACTTCCGGGCGTTTGAGGTTGGCTGGGACTGGTTTAGTTTGCAGTTGAATGATGACACGGAGCTTGTGTTTTTCAGCGTTTGGGCGCCAGACGGCCGGATTCTTGGAAGATTGGCGACCTTCGTCAACGAGGATGGAAGCGCTGTGACGATCGATGGCGATGACATTGTGCTGCGCTCCAACACGACCTGGACGAGTCCCAAGACGGGTGGCCAATATCCTTCCAATTGGCAAATCGACATCGAGGCTTTGGGGATGAGCTTGTCACTCGAGCCGCTTGTGGAGGACTCCGAATTTATCCCTCCCGACCCCATTACGCCTATCTATTGGGAGGGCGAGGTGGTGGTGCGGGGTTTACGGGAAGGTCGGCCAGTGGAAGGCCGAGGCTTCGTTGAGTTGGTGGGCTACGCAGGAGGCTAGCTTGCTCGTTGAGGAGTCAGGAGTCTGTTCTACAGTCGGCAATCCCATGCGTTAACGACCAAAGTAGCTGATGGCAGGCGTCGGGCGTTCAATTGAACGCCCCTACAGAGGCTGCCAGAACGGCCTGGATGAGGGGTTCGTCTTGCTCAGGCAGCACCGTGCGAGGGTCCAGGTGGAGGCTGCCGCTTTCGATCCGGCCAATCACCGGCGGGCTTTGTTGCCGCAGTGATAGGGCCAACTGGTCGACGTGGGCGCTGGGCAAAGCAACGAGGCGTGTCGGCAGGGTCTCGCCGGGTAGGCTGCCTCCTCCGACGGTTGATTCTCCCTCAACGACGATGGCGTCGGCTCCTAGGCGGTCTCGCCAGACGTCCGCCCGCTGCATGATTTCGTCAACCGTTGACGAAATCATGCGCCAGATGGGGACCGCTTCGAGAACGTCCCCTTTGACGTAATGGAGCAACGTGGCGCTGAGGGCCGCCAGGCTCATCTTGTCGATGCGGACAGCGCGGGCCAGCGGATGCCGGGCCAATTGCTGCACGAGCTTTTCCTTGCCCACAACAATGCCTGCCTGCGGCCCGCCCAGCAGTTTGTCGCCGGAGAAGAAAACTAGGTCGGCCCCGTCTTCCACAGCTTCCTGGGGCGTGGGCTCGTGTGAAAGGCCGAAACGTTCCGTGTTCAGGAGGCAGCCAGAGCCTAGGTCGTAGAGGACAGGGGTACCGTGAGTTCGGCCTAGTTCAGCAAGCTCCGGTGTCGTTGCCGCATGTGTGAAGCCGGTCACCTGGAAATTGGACGGGTGCACTCGTAGGAAGGCGGCGGTGTGGTCGCTTACGGCGGCCGCATAGTCCCGCGCATAGGTGCGGTTGGTGGTGCCCACTTCGACGAGGGTCGCTCCAGACTGGCGGAGCACGTCCGGCACGCGAAACCCGCCGCCGATCTCTACTGCTTCCCCTCTGGAGACGATGACTTCCCGCCCTTCCGCCAAGGCAACCAGTCCAAGCAAGACGGCGGCGGCATTGTTGTTGACGACCAGTGCTGCCTCGGCGCCGGTGAGCTGGCAAAGGAGTTGCTGGACCTGTGCTTGCCGGGATCCACGCTTGCCGTCCTCCAAGTCCAGTTCTAGGTCTGTATAGGTCAGGGCTGCTTGCCGCATGGCTTCCACTGCCTCGTTGCTGAGGGGCGCTCGGCCCAGGTTGGTGTGGAGTACGACGCCAGTGGCGTTGATGACGGGCCTAGGCGAGGGACTCCACAGCGCTTTTGCCTGAGCCACCAGGCCTTCGACTATCTGGTCGCTGGAAGGGGCGGTTGCGCCATTTGAGATGGATGACCGCGCTTGTTCCAAGCTCCGGCGCACCAGGGTTAGGACGGAGTTGCGAGAGTAGTCTTGCAGCAGACGGCCAATTTCCTGATGAGCCAGAAGCCGGTCAACGCTGGGAAGATTGCGGTAGTCGGAGGTCAAGGGGCGGATTCCCCGAGGGAGTGGATGGAGGAATTGTAGCATAGGCACGTCGGCGGGCTTGGCAGGGATGGATGTGGCGACCCTTGATTGAAGGCTGACGGTTATTTTGGGGCTAGCGTTGAGGTCCCACCCAGCCCGCCCACAAACGTTTTTAATACAGGGGACACCCCTGTGGCCCCGGCGGGGCTGCACCCCGGCATTTGGCCTAGACGTGCTTCGTGGGTACTAGCGGCGCTGTTCTTTGCCAGTGGCTAGCCTGAGTGCCCAGTCAGCCCGCCCGCGAACCTTTTTAAATACAGGGGACACCCCTGCGACCCCGGTGGGGCGTTGCCCCTGCACCCCGGCATTTGGCCTAGACGTGCTTCGTGGGTACTAGCGGCGGTGTTCCTTGCCAGTTGCTAGCATTGAGTGCCCAGTCAGCCCGCCCGCGAACGTTTTTAGATACAGGGGGCGCCTCTGTAACGCCCGCGGGGCTGCGCCCCTGCACCCCGCGGCACCGGCTCAGGAAGTCTTTTCTCCAGCTTGGTGGTTTGATCCTCGAACATCGCTGGACGGGTGTGACTGGCCGGGCTAGGATTGGCAGACGATTACGGAGGGGCACCGGATGCTTTCTATCGCAGTGGTTGGATGCGGGGCCATAGGACGGGCACTTCTCAGGGCCGTCGATGATGGGCACCTTCCGGTTAAGGTTGTTGGCGTCGCTAGTCGCGGAGAGGAACGGGCCAAGGCCTTTCTTGCTACGCTTGGCAATCCTGTGGATTACTTGAGTCCACAGGATTTGGTGGAAAGGGCGGACCTTGTTATTGAGGCTGCGGGCGCTGATGTTGTTCCGGACCTGGCAAGGCTGACCTTTGGGGCTGGCAAAGACCTCATGGTTATTAGCGTTGGCGCCTTGCTCGACCATCCGGAACTGGTGGCGGTGGCAGTGGAGCGGAGTTGCCGTTTGTTCGTGCCATCCGGGGCGATCGCCGGGCTGGACGGCATCAAATCGGCGGCGGAGGGCCGCATCGACCATGTGACCATGACTTCACGAAAGCCACCGGAGGCCCTCCAGGGAGCGCCCTTTTTGGTTGACAAGGGCATGTCGTTGGAGGGGCTTGAGGAAGAGCGACTGTTGTTCGAGGGCAGTGCCCGGGAGGCGTGCAAGGGTTTTCCTGCCAACGTCAACGTCTCCGCCGCGGTGAGCCTGGCGGGCATAGGCCCCGATAGGACTAGGGTGCGCATTATTGCGGTGCCGGGTCTGACACGCAATTGCCATGACATAGAAGTGGAAGGGGAGTTCGGACGGCTTGCGGTGCATATAGAAAACGTGCCTACAGAGAACCCGCGCACTGGTAAACTCACGGCGCTGTCGATCATACGGACTGTCAGAGAGATAACCGCTTCGCTGAAGGTGGGTACCTAAGGGGCGCAGAGTGGGAGGCTAGTTAGTCCCCACCAGGTTTCGCCCAGACTTGGGCGACTCACCGAGTCGCCCCTACTACCATAAGCGCCTTCCTTGCCACGGCTTTGTTCCTAGTTTTTCCCATCCCCTGGCGTTTCATCGGCCAAATGGTGCGGCGGCGCGAGTTCTTCCCCCAGTCCCTCTTCTGGTGGCAGGACATCTTCACCAGCAGCTTCCCCGAAGCTGAGATGGTTGCGCAGGCGTCTTACCAGCAGATCAACCTCCACGCGCTTCGTGTGGTAGCGGTGGAGTGAGTGGCGCAAGATTTCCAACCCGGCCTCCATCTCCGGCCATACAACTTCGGTTACGCCCATTCGTTGGAGGCGTTCGCCTTCGTCACGCCACCGAACGCGAGCCACAATATCCAGCTTGGCGTTGGCCTGAAGGGCGCCTTGGGCTGTCACCTGGGTCGATACGGGGTCGCCAGTCGATATCACCATCATTCGGGCCTGTTTGACACGACAGGCTTCAAGAATGGTGCTGTTCTGGCTGGCCCCCTGTAACGCATGATGCCCAGCCTGCTTCCAGCGGGCCACGACGTACGGGTCGGGATCGATGCCGATGAAGGGTACCTCGTGGTCTGCCAAGGCCTGGGCGACCAGCGAACCCACTCTCCCCAAGCCACATACGATGACGTGGTCCCTCAGGGCGGGGAGTCGTCCTTCATACTCGATGTCGGGTCTGTGGAATGGGCGAAGCGGTTGGAATCGGAGGCTTGCGGCATCCAACGCCTTGGACGCCGCGGCGAGGATGGATGGTGTCAACGCCATAGTGAGCACGGCTGAGACCACGGTCAGGGTCAATAGGTCACCACCGACGATTCCCTGTGTGCTAGCGGTGGCCGCGAGGATGAAGCTGAACTCCCCAATCTGTGCGAGGCCGGCGCCAGTGAGCACAGCGGTATGCGGCATGTATCCAAATGACCTAGTCAAGGCCGCCGAGACGGCTGACTTGAGGAATACGACAAGGGCCATGACCAGCAGGACTTCGAAAATGTGGTTAGAAAGGAAGACAGGGTCTGTAAGCATGCCTAAGGAGACGAAGAAGAGGGAGGCGAAGGCGTCCCGCAGTGGCACGACTTCCGCCAAAGCCCGATGTCCAAAATCAGACTCGCTGAGGACGAGACCGGCGACGAAAGCCCCCAGCGCCGCCGAAAGACCGACGGACCGGGTGAGGCTCGCGGAAGCGAAGACGACGGCCATGACCGTCAGGAGGAAGACCTCCCGCGAGCCGAGGCCTGAAATCCGGCTCATAAGCACAGGCACGACCCTTGTGCCGAGAACGACTGCCAGAGTAAGCACTACTCCAGCTTTGAGCAGACCGAGGCCAAGGTCGGCAAGGACGGTTGACGCGCCTTCTGCGCCAAGGGCCGGCAGTAGGGCAATCATGGGAACAAAGGCAAGGTCCTGGAGCAACAAGATCCCGGTGATGATCCGGCCGTGAAGAGAATGTAGTTCGCCGCGATCTGAAAGGGTCTTGAGCACGACCATGGTGCTGCTGAGCGAAATGACGAGGCCCAGCACCACCGCTTCTCGCGGGACCCGGCCGAACGCCAGAAGGATGAGGAAGGCTATCCCTGACGTCAGGATGACCTGCGCTAGGGCACCGGCAATAACAACCCTGCCCAGCTTGCGGAGGTCGCGAAAAGAGACCTCGACGCCTACAGCGAAGAGCAGGAGAACGACGCCGAACTCCGCAAGGGTCCGGATGGTATCGGCGTTCTCTACAAGGCCGAGGGCGTGGGGCCCCACCGCCATACCTACGGCGAGGTAGCCTAGGATGACGGGAAGCCGTAGGAGCCGCGCAGCCAATCCTCCAGCAAAGGCCGCCAGGAAGACCGCTACAATGTCCGCAAAGAAGCCGCCCTCAAACTCCACCGCATCCTCTCGCATCAGGCACTACATTTAACACCATGCTAGAGGACGCATTGGGGAGGGGCAAGCAAACGGGGGCGGCCATTTGGCCGCCCCCGTTTGCTTTGTGGGCCCGGTGTTAGGAATCCTGAACGGGTACTCAGTCGTCGCTGGCTTCTTGGTCCCCGTGTTGAGTGGTGGCATTGCCGAACAAGGCGTTTGGCAGGAAGCCCCGCAAAATGTCCATGGGCAAGGGAAACACAACGATGCTGGAGCGGTCCGTGGTGATATCAGCAAGGGTCTGAAGATAGCGCAACTGGAGCGCCGCTGGAGACCGATCCATGACCGTTGCCGCCTCCACCAGTCGCTCGGCAGCTTCAAACTCGCCCTCAGCGTGGACAACCTTGGCGCGTCGTTCCCGTTCTGACTCGGCCTGGCGGGCCATGGCACGTTGCATGCCAGATGGCAGTTCCACGTCCTTGACCTCCACCACGGAGACCGTGACGCCCCAGGGTTCGGTTTGCTCGCCGATGATCTGCTGAAGCCGGCTGTTGACTTCTTCCCGGCGGCTGAGCAGCGACTCCAGGTCCGTGGCGCCGATGACGGCCCTGAGGGAAGTCTGGGCTATCTGCCAGGTGGCGTTGGCGTACTCCTGCACTTGAATAACGGCCTTCTCGGCGTCGACTACTTTGAAGTAGACGACCGCATTGACCTTCACAGTCACGGTGTCGGACGTGATCATCTCCTGGCTGGGAACGTCGAGGGTGCGAATGCGAAAGTCGACGCGAATGACCGTGTCGATGTAGGGGAGGATGAAGTTGAGGCCAGGGCCCCGGACGCTGACGAAACGCCCAAGGCGCAGCAATACGCCTCCCTCATACTGCTTGATGATGCGCACCCCCGCCGGCACCAAGGCCACGGCGAATACCGCCAGTACAACGAGAACAATGATTGGCACTAACATGTTCACTCTCCTTTAAGCGTGATCGAGATTGCATCCCAAGCTAACGTTGTCGTCAGAGGTCCGTCCCCGTTGGCACGCCGTTCTCTTTCCCCGCAGTTGATAGGGCCTAGCCCTCCCGTCCCGCCCATCCTGCCACTCAGCTTTAGCGCCTGGGCTGCCAGGCTTCGGTTTGGGTAACGATGGGCTAGGAGAAAGAACGCGATGAGACGCGATGGCAAGAAAGGAGGGAGAGAAGATCAGCGAGCGTTTAGTGAGAGCCATGGGTCACCCCCGGAGGCCGCCTCTGGCCGTCATTATACTATGCGTGCGGCCGGGCCGAGTGGAGCATTGGTGGGGGACGATGTTGCCAGCGGCCTCACACCGATTGGGGCTTCAGGGAAGGGAGTTCACCGCGGAGGGCGCAGAGGGCGCAGAGGGCGCAGAGGGCGCGGAGAGTAGTTCGTCTTGGAAGTTCATTCTCCGCGTTCTCGGCGAACTCCGCGGTGAATTTCCCGGCTCGTTAATGCGGGTGCTCAGCCAGCTCTATGAGGACGCCCTTGCCTGCGCTTGGGTGGAGGAATGCGACCACGCCCCCGGCAAGGCCAGGCCGCGGCTCTTGGTCCACAAGCCTAATGCCTTGTTCCTTGAGCGCTGCCAGCTTGCCGTTGATGTCCTCAACCTCAAAGCAGACGTGATGTAGGCCCTCGCCGCGGGTTTCCAGGAAGCGGGCGATGGGGCTGTCCGGCGACGTAGGCTCCACAAGCTCGATGTTGGTGTTGCCGGTTGAGATGAACACGCCCCGCACGCCGTAGGCTGGGGCCTCTAGCACCGGGCCGGGGTCCAGCCCGAACAGGTCTCTGTACAGAGGAATGTGCTCATCTAGACTTCGTACCGCAACGCCGATGTGGTGGGTTGAAGAGAGGGGGCAGGGGGGTGTAGAGGACATTGGAAATTGCCTTTGTCTGCTGAGGCTTGGATGCGGGCATAGGCCGCGGCGGTAAGGGGACGCTGGCATTAGCCGGAGGGCGACCCGTCGGGGCACCCCTACATTCGCCTAGCTATTCGTACTCTTCCGGCCAGTCCAGCATTTCTACTTTGACTTCCTCACCGGCGCGGACGGCGGCTTGTTCCTCTGGGCAGACGGCTAGGCCGTTGCCACGGGCGACGGCTGAGAGAACGTGGGAGCCTTGGCCCCCTGCTAGCTTGGCGTAGTACGTCCCCTCGCGTTTGGTCACTATCACCCTGGCGTAGACCCTGCGGCTGTCGCTGTTGGTGATGTCGTCTTCAAGGATGGCGGTAATGGAGGGCTTGTCCAGGCGGGTCTTCCCCAGCATCTTCAAGATGGCCGGACGGGCCACCTGTTCGAAGGCGACGAGGGCAGAGACGGGGTTGCCGGGTAGACCCAGGTGGGGGACCTTTCGCCCATCGGGGCCATCGAGAAGCCCAAAGGCCAACGGCTTGGCTGGTCGCATGCGCACCGACCACAACTCCACCTTGCCCTTGCGCCCCAGAACGTCTTTGACGATGTCGTAGTCGCCTTTGGAGACGCCCGCAGAGGTAAGAAGAAGGTCGCAGGAAAGGGCCTCCTCAACCTTGGCTTCAAGGTCCTCAAGGTTGTCACGGGCAATGCCAAGCAGCTTCACTATGCCGCCGTAACGGGTCACGGAAGCGGCGATGCTGTAGTTGTTGGTGTTGTAGATCTTGCCTGGTTGGGGTGGCTCTCCCGGCTCCTGGAGCTCGTCGCCGGTTGCAAGCACCGCAATGACAGGCCGCCGGTACACCTTCACCGTTGGCTTACCGATGGCGGCAAGGACTCCCAACTCGGCGGGGCGCAGGACGGTGCCCCGCTCGACGGCCAGATCACCCTTGCTGAAGTCGTCACCGGTGGGGCGGACGTTCGTGCCTTTGGGGTGTTCGTATTGAATAGCGATTTCGTCCAGCGTGAGGCCGTCGGCCTTGCGCTGCATTTCGTCTGTGTCCTCGAAGGGGATCACCGTGTCTGCGCCGATGGGGGTGGCAGCACCGGTCATGATCCTGAACGCGGTGCCAGGCGTTACTGCGCCTTCGGGCACTTGCCCTGCTGCTACGTAGCCCACCACCTTCAAAGTAACGGGCGTTCCGTCTTCAGCGCCTTTGATGCTGTCGAACTGGACGGCGTAGCCGTCCATGGCGGAGTTGTCAGCTGGGGGAATGTTGATGTCGCAGCGGGCGTCCTCTGCCAACACCTGGCCCAAGCACTCAAGAAGTGGGCGCTCCTCCGGTTCGAGGACGCTGAAATTGGCTAGAATACGCTCCCTCGCCTCCTCCACGCTAAGCATGTCGGCGTGGTAGTGACGGTGGGCGTGCCCGTGGGTCATGGGTTGCTGGGTTGCCATGCCTTCTCCCTGGTTCGTGTCTATGGGAAGGATGGTAGCGCGTTTGGGGGGTAGTGGGGAAGGGCTGGCGCTGCGGCGTGCCTGTCGGGAAGCTTCGCCCCCAAGCCCCTTCCCCCTCAGGGGGAAGGGGCTTGGGGGCCCCTGTAAGGAGGGATGTAGCCAGAAGGGGAGAACCTTCGTGTTGTGGGAGTGAAGCCGGGCCCTACATTATGCGGAGGACGGCTACCACGCGGCCGTGGACTTCCACTTTGTCGGCGTCAACGTAGATGGGTTCCATTTGGCTGTTGGCCGGCTGAAGGCGAACGCGAGAGCCCTCTGCGTAGAAACGCTTGAGTGTGACCTCGTTGGTGTCGGTGAGAACGGCGGCCACCATATCGTTGTTTTGGGCCTGCCGTATGGGCTCAAGAACTACCACATCCCCTTCGTCGATGAGGGCGTCGATCATCGAGAAGCCCTTCACTTTCAGGGCGTAGACATCGCGGCGACCGCCGGTCAAATACGTGGGCACGTCAACGCTGTCCAGGGGCTCTGTGGAGGCCCAACCTTCCGCGGTGGGGACGGGAATTGGTGTACCGGCGGCAATGTAGCCAAGGAGAGGAAGGCTGACCACGTTATCCCTGCGGCCGTAGCTGCCCTCTGTCAGGCCAATGCCCCGGGACACATCCGGGTCCCGGTTGATGTAACCCTCCCGCTCTAGGTGGCGCAGGTTGTAGTCGACAACGGATGTGGAGCTGATGCTGCATCCGTGTTGAATGTCCCTGACTGTTGGGGGGTAGCCGTGCTCGTCGATGAAGGATTCAAGAAACTCCAGGATGCCCTGTTGCCTGGTGGAAAGCTTTTTCACGCTGAACCCCTCTTGGTAAGTGCTTGGGGGGGAACGCATGTTCGCCCTTCATAGAAGTAGCACATGTGTGCGGGAAGTGTCAAGAGAGGTTTGGCACGCCACGGAGGGGGGCGGTGGCCGCTCTGCAGCGTTGTTCCCTTATGTCATGGGTTGCGGGGCGAGAGGGCAACACTGCGGTGGTGAGGAATGGCGCTACTGGGTTGGTGCGGTTAGGTGGAAGGTGATCAGCAAGTTAACCGTCATGTCCCCGGTGGCCACGGGAGGGTTCAGGAGGATTCGGTGAACGCCGGTTTCCTGGATGGTGAAGGCAGAACGCCACAAGAGGTCGACGTCCTTGGTTGACGCAAGCTCCTGTTTGCCAGGCCCCTTTATGACAACGCTTGTGAGTTTTGCCTGAGGGTCTGCGGCTTTGAAGGTGACAAACACTTCCAGGTCATCGCTTTCCACGAACGGGTAGTCAACGGCGATGACGGAGGGACCTTCAATGACGATTTCCCAGTGCGCAGTAAGGGCGAGTTGGCCCTGAGCGTCAGGGAAACTGACGACGTTGGGCTTACCCTCGTGGACCAACACTGGCGTTAGCGTCGGCGCCGGGGGCATTTGTGTTGGTGTGGGCGCTGGCCGCGTGGTTGCCGTAGGCTGGCGCGTGGGGAACGGGGTGATGGACGGCCGCGGCGATGGGGTCGGCGGCGGGGCGGTCTCCGTCGGTGTTGGGCGTGGAGTTGGCGCCGGTAGGGTCGGTGTCGGAAGTAGGGGAGAAGCGCTGATGAGGTTCAGGGAGTCGAGCACCAAGACAGCTTCCTCAACAACATCTCCGCGGACCAGCAGGTTGTACTTGAAGCGCAGATTGTAGCTGGCGGCAATGTCGCCGATCTGGATATTGAAAGGCGCTTCTAGCTGGACTTCTGCCCGGATCTTTCCTCCCTCGACTTCCTGGGTGTCTACGATGGCCCAGTTGAGGTTGCGGGTGATTCCTTCGGCCAGGGCTGCCTCAATGACTGAAATGCTGGCGGGCAAATCCTCAGCGACCGCTACTGCGGCGGATGTGTTGAATTCGGCCAATCCTGTTCCTGTCCAGGCTTCCACAACCTCCCGTATGCGCTGGTCAGCGCCCTTGCCGTCTCCGCAACCGGCGACGACGAGCACAATGAATAACGTTACGAGTCCCAGGGACAAAAGGCTCTTTGTCCTTCCGAGAAAGGCTGGAATTGAGTGGGTCAAACTAGTGTTGTAGGGCACGTGGGTGTGGAGTGAGCTTGTAGGTGGCAGGCACGTTTACTGTGACCCTAGTTTAGCACGGGAAAGGGAGCCTCAGCCGATGTGGGTATTGGCCGTTAGTGATTGATCAGATATCCGCTCATAGCGGTTGACAGCAGGCATTGTTTCGACTACAAGAGCGGCAGAAGGACACCGACGGACGCAAAGAGGTGCATGCAATGCCGATTATCGATGCCGACTGCCACGTTATCGAGACTGAGCGCACTTGGTCCTACGCGGACGAGTCTGACCGGCACCTGATGCCGCTACTGGTGATTCCCAAGAATGAGGAGGCTCGCGGGCCTGCCTTCTGGTTGAGCGATGGGAGATACCTGCAGCAGCACCAAGACAACCTCTATGGCGTACGCGACGAAGAGGAGTCGGGCGGAAGGGGGGTGGTGTCGCACACTGCCCGCGAGGCCAGGGAGCTAACCAACCTTGACACCCGCCTCGGCCACATGGATGAGCTGGGCGTAGACATCCAAATGCTGTATCCCAGCTACTTCATCCACGTCATGTCCAACAAAGACGACACCGACCTGGCGACCTGCCGGAGCTACAACCGCTGGCTGGCGGAGATCTGGAGGCAGAGCAACAATCGCTTGCGGTGGGCGGTCGTGCCGCCCTTGTTGAGCATGGACAAGGCACTGGAGGAGATCCATTTCGGCAAGGAAAACGGGGCTTGCGGTGTCTATATGAGGACGGTGGAGCGGGACAGGCTACTGTCCGAACCCTACTTCTATCCAATATATGAAGAGGCTAGCAAGCTTAATATGCCCATCACCGTCCATGATGGCGAGGGCAACACGACCATGAGGGATCTGTTCGTCCGCGGCAGCGGTTTCCTCAAGTTCAAGATGACGATGGCAGGGTGTGTCCACGACCTTTTGATCAAGAAGACCCCTGACA
This sequence comes from Chloroflexota bacterium, assembly GCA_003228115.1. Lineage (GTDB taxonomy): Bacteria > Chloroflexota > Dehalococcoidia > Lucifugimonadales > SAR202-VII-2 > SAR202-VII-2. The sequence continues at coordinate 103,000 of QEVV01000004.1, read as the reverse complement.
AGTTTCCTGACCTCAGGTGGGGCTTCATGGAGGCTAGCGCGTCCTGGGTGCCGTGGATGCTGAATGACCTAGACAACCGGCTCGCCAAGGTCGGCGAGCACGCGTCGGCGGACATGTTGAAGGAGAACAGGTTCTATGTGGAGTGCCTGACCCGCGACGACCTCAACTATGTGCTGAGCTTCAGCGGCGAGGATAACCTTGTGTTGGGCTCTGACTACGGCCACGCCGACACCGCTGCAGAGATTGATGCCATCCGGCGTCTGCAGGGTGACAGCGCTATCCCGAAGAACGTTGTGAACAAAATCTTGGACGACAATCCGACTGCTCTGTATGGGCTGTAGTTTTCAACCGAACTGACGCCAGAGGGTTCTACACCAGACCGATTTATTGGGAGGGTCATCATGATGGTACGTGAGACGGCTGACGGTAACTTCTTCTTAGTCGATCAGCAGGATCACACTGAGTTGTCGGGGCAGTTTGCGGCTCACTGGGGAAACGACAAGTTCGAAAGGCTGCGGCCTTACGATTCGATGGTATTCGGGACGTTGCATCATGACGACGGGTACCGGGAGTGGGAGTACCTGCCGCCAGTCAATTCAGAAAAGGGGAGACCGGCGGGACTGGGGGAGCCTCTGGGAATCGAGGGGCAACTAGACTGCTACGTCCGTAACATCGATTGGGTCCGCAATCACGACGCGTATGCGGGCCTGGTGGTCTCGATGCACCGGACGGGTCTGTGGCAGCAACGTTATGAGACCGTGACGAGTTCCACCAGAGCTTCAGGAGGGGCGAGGGCCGCAAGCCCCGAGATAGTCGCCATCACGGAGCGGCTGGAAGCTGAGCAGGACGCAAATAGGGCGGCTCTGGCAAACGGCGATGCAAAGTTCGAACAAGAGTTGTGGACGAACTACCGCATCCTTCAGCTCTACGATCTGCTGTCCATTTATTTTTGTTGCGATGGGTTTGCTGAGGGCCGGCTTACGGAGCACTCCATTGGGCCAGTGCCCACGTCGTACGAGACCAAGGACGACGCAAACTTCAACATAACCCCCGTCAACGACACCACGTTGAAGATTGAGCCGTTTCCGTTCGACGTGTCTCCTTTCACGGTGACCTTGAGGGGAAGGGAGATGGCGCCAATGGTGGGCGCTTCCGATGAGGAGATCAGGGCGGCCTATCACAAGGCGCCACGCACCATGCTGGAGTTCACGTTCGTGAAGTGATGCGGCTCCCTCTGGGCTACGAGCCTCCTGCAACTGACATCACAGGGCTCTCCATTTGCGAGGGCGGCACAAAAGACTTGGGATTACCACCGAGGAGGTCTGAACAGTGCCTGTAATTGACGCTGACTGTCATGTCATAGAAACGGAACGGACCTGGGAGTACATGGAAGAGTCCGAGCGGCATCTGCGGCCACAGCTCTTCATTCCCAAGAACGAAGAGGAACGCGGGGTTGCATACTGGCATGTGGACGGGAGATATCTTCACCAACACCAAGACAACCTCTTCGGGGTTCCGGACACCGTGGGGGCATCAGGTAGAGGACAGGTTTCACAGACCTCTCGAGAGTCAAGGGAACTGACCAACCTGGGACAGCGCCTTTCGCACATGGATGAACTGGGTGTGGACATTCAAATGCTCTACCCCTCCTTCTTCGTCCACATCATGACCAATAAGGATGATATAGACCTGGCGACCTGCCGGAGCTATAACCGCTGGCTGGCTGAGATTTGGAAGCAAAGTGAGAATCGGCTGCGGTGGGCTGTAGTGCCGCCTCTGCTGACGATGGATAAGGCCCTTGAGGAGCTTCACTTTGGGAAGGAGAACGGCGCTTGTGGTGTTTACATGAGGACCACCGAGCGTGACCGGCTGCTCACGGATCCTTACTTTTACCCCATCTACGAAGAGGCCAGCAAGCTGGACATGCCAATAACCGTCCATGACGGCGAGGGCAACCTGGCTATGAGAGATCTTTTCTCCCGGGGCAGCGGACTCTTCAAGTTCAAAATGACCATGGCAGCATGTTTCCATGACCTCCTGGATCAAAGACTGCCCGACAAATTTCCTGACCTCAGATGGGGTTTTATGGAGTCGAGCGCATCCTGGGTACCCTGGGTAATAAACGATCTTGATAACAGACTTGCCAAGACTGGCGGTCATGTGTCGCCTGACATCATGAAGGAAAACAGGCTCTACGTTGAATGTCTGACCCGCGACGACCTTCCCTATGTGCTCAAGTTCAGTGGGGAGGATAATCTGGTGTTGGGCTCAGACTATGGCCACGCCGATACCTCAGCAGAGATCGACGCCATTCGGAAGCTGCAGCAAGACAGCGTGATTCCGAGCCATGTCGTCGACAAGATCTTGAGCGACAACCCACAGGCCCTATACGGGATATAGGAGCGCCTGCTTGTAAGGACGGGGACTGATATCAGTATTTTTGGACACCAACGTGGTATTTGGGAGGGTGCATCGTGATGATACGAGAGACCGCCGAGGGTAACTTTTTCCTGGTCGATCAGTCAGACCACACGGAGCTGTCGGGGCAGTTTGCAGCCCACTGGGGAAACGACAAGTTCGAGAGGCTGCGGCCTTACGACTCGATGGTGTTCGGGACGGGGCACCACGATGACGGATATCGCGAGTGGGAACGCTTGCCTCCTATCAACTCGGAAAAGGGTAGGCCGGCGGGACTGGGTGAGCCTCTTGGATACCCGGGGCAGCTGGACTGCTACGTCCGCAATATCGATTGGGTCCGCTCCCGCGACCCGTACGCGGGCCTCATCGTGTCGATGCATCGGACGGGGCTCTGGCAGGAGCGCTACGAGACCGTAACGAGTTCAACCAGGGCCTACATTGGAGCGAAAGCGCCCAACCCCGAGGTTCCCGCCATCATCGAAAGGCTCGAGGCTGGTCAAAAAGAAGACAGGAATGCATTAGGTAACGGCGATGCCAAGTTCGAAGGGGAGCTGTGGACGAACTACAGGATTCTCCAGCTCTACGATCTGCTCTCCATCTATTTCTGCTGCGAGGGATGGACTGATGGCAGCCTGATTGAGCACTTTATCGGACCGATACCCATGTCCTACGAGACCAAGGACGAAGCGACGTTCAACATCACGCCTCTGGATGGCGGCATCCTGAAGATCGACCCGTTCCCATTTGACCTTTCACCACTCAAGGTGATGGTGAGAGGCAGGGAGATGGCGCCGATGGTGGGCGCTTCCGACGAAGAGATAAGGGAGGCCTATCACAAGGCTCCCCGGCAGCTGCTTGAGTTCACGTTCGTAGAGTAGGCAGCTCCAAGAGAGGTGTCGGCAAATTGGCGTCCACGAACTATTCAGTTCGGGGACGCCAAATGCGTTTTGGCCTCTGACGCCGCCCCCTTCGTGAGATCTGATATTTGTTCTGATATTTGCATTGAAAGGTGACCGCATGACCTCTTCTGGAGACAAGCAGCTTCGCTTGGGCGTTGTCGGTTTGGGGACAGCGTCAGCTTTGATGATGCCAGCCCTTGTGCAGGACCCCAGAGTAAGTGTCGTGGCAGCGTGCGATACCGATGGGGAAGCACTGGAAGTTTTCGTCCGCGAGTTTCGGGCGAAGCCGTACGGTAGGCTGGAAGAACTCTGTGCTGACCCAGATGTCGACGTGGTGTACGTGGCCACGCCGCATAGCCTTCATGGGCCGCACGCGGTCATGGCAGCGGAGCACGGCAAGCACGTCATGGTGGAAAAGCCGATGGCGCTGTCCCTGGAAGACTGCGACCTCATGATTGCTGCGGCAGCCAGGAACAATGTGCAACTGCTGGTGGGCTATACCTATGGACAGAGTCCCGCCGTCCAGAAGATGCGGGAAATAATCGACGGTGGGGAGCTGGGTCCAGTCCGGATGATCAATGCCTGGAACTACAACAATTGGCTGTACCGTTTGAGGCCCCCACACGACTTGGATGTTGCCCTTGGCGGGGGCGCCGTATTCAATCAAGTGGTGCATCAAATAGAAATGGTGAGGACCTTGGCCGGGGGGCCAGTCACGAGCGTACGGGCTTCAACGGGAGCGTGGGACACGGGCCGGCCTGCCGTGGGAAGCAGCCTCGCCTTTGTGGAGTTCGACAACGGTGTCGTGGCGTCGATAGCGTTCAGCGGCTACGACCACTTCGACACCGACGAGTTTCATTTCTCGATAGGCGAGACCGGCGAAGTAAAGCCCCCGGCTCACGGAGAGACTCGAAAGGCGCTGGGGCAGGTCAAGGACTATTCGGAAGAGTTGCGCCTCCGCGCTGAGGGTCGATCTTCAATGTACCGCCGGGCATTGGACCCAACACATCACGAAAGTGAACAACTTAGTCAGCCTCATTTCGGCGTGATTGTCGCCAGCTGTGAGAAGGGAGACCTGCGGCCATCCGGTGATGGGGTGATGGTGTATGCCGACGCTGGCAAATATGAGGTACCGCTGCCGCCCGTACATCGGCCGCCGGGATGGGGGGGGTTCGTTGAGGAAGTGTACAACGCTGTCATCGGAGCTGAACCGCCTGTGCATGACGGGCGTTGGGGCCGGGCCTCAGTTGAGGTATGCTTGGCGATCGTTGAATCGGCGAAGACCCGCAGAGAGATACGACTCCCACTTGAGGGGTGATAGGCACGAGAAGAGCATGTGTGGGAGCCAACGGCCACTGGACTGCGAAAAAATACATGAGAGGCTGAAGAGCATTGACCGAACCCATTTTCACTGGAAGTACCCAGCTCAAGATTAACGCGACTTCTGAAGCAATATTCTCCCTCATTACGGACGTGACGCGGATGGGAGAGTGGAGCCCGGAGACCTATCGCTGTTCCTGGCTAAAAGGGGCATCTGGCCCCGCGGTGGGTGCGCAGTTCCGTGGGTACAATCGTCACAAGTGGTTCTGGTGGTTCACGAGCGTCCGCGTTACAGACCTGGAGCCCGATCGCGTCTTCGCGTTCGAGGCGATGCCCATTCCCTTCCTAAAGGCTGTACAGACCCGATGGCGCTACGATCTCGAGCCTGTCGAGGGCGGCACGCTGGTGACCGAGTCCTTCCAGGTGCGCTGGACGATTCCGGGTTTCGCAAGGGTGGTGTTCGGCACGCAAGAGCGGCGCCGGGCGGAGCTGGAAGCAGGGGCCGGGCGGACGTTGGAGCGGATCAAGGCGGTGGCAGAGGGGTAGGAGACGAGTCTTCGGTTGTACCTAAAAAAGCTTCGCCCCCGCCGTCTAGCTGCTCTATTATTGTAACAGCACCCTTGGCTGACTCTGGAACGTGCATCGTCGCTCCATCAGGCGATGCCGTTGTGTTGGATGCTTGTCTCAGCGGACGATGAGGGTGCCTGCCTGGTAAATGCCCCCTTGCCCTGAGCCCCGGGAACCTTTTCCTCCTGTCCTCCGTCTTGAATGTACAGGACGGTAATACATCGAGGTGGACTGACAGGAGGAAGGATCATGAACAAGCGGCTGGTATCCATAGTGGGTTTGGGTCTGATGCTGACGGCGGCCATTGGTTGCAGTTCCGGGCTGGCTGCCAACGATTCCGATAAGCAAACGGAGGGCATTGGCGGCGACCTTGCAGCCCTGGCCGGGTGCGCGGTGGAAGAGGGAGAGGTTCTCAACGTGGCGGCTGGAGCCGATTGCGACGATACTCCCGTTCTAGGCGATGATAACCCGGGGGGTCTCTACGAAGATGACGAGCCCAAGGGCGATAGCGGATCGGTGCCGCAGCCCATCTCGGCGACGCCAGCCCCGCCCGAAGGCAATGGCAGCGGCCCTGAACCCCTGCCCATGTGCGTGGAGCTCGACCCCGATTGCGACGATTTTCTCGATGCAATCGATGAAGACCTAGAGGACCTCTACGAAGGGGATGAGCATGAAGGCGGCGGAGGGGCCGTACCCTTGCCGGTCACTGGGATGATTGCCCCGGATCTACGGCTGACCTTTGAAGGGGGCGCATACACGGGAGTGGAGATTTTTGGCTCCACGAGTGTTGAAGGCGAGATTAATGCGGTCGTTTGCTGTGGAACGCCGGTCGATCCGGCAGAGATGGTAGTGGTTGGCACTGCGACGCAGCACAATCCCGACGGTGATGCGACGGTGGAAGTCTACCGAGGCGAGTACGGCGGAACGACGGACGACCTGTACACGTACAGTCCCGCCCAGAGCTTTGTGGAAGATGGTGAGTTGAACGAGTCCGGCACCACTCCGGCGACGTGGATTCGCTGGGCTGCCAACTAGGTTGGGCTAGGGCGATTGTTGCATGAAGAGGCCCCGGCCAGGCAGTGCGCTTGGCCGGGGCCTCTCGTTGAGTAGGGTTATTGTCTTCTAACGGCTTGTTTTGGCTCACGCTGTTGTCCCGCCCAGCCCACCCTCGAACGTTCAGGGATACAGGGGGACGCCCCCTGTGGCCCCCGGCGGGGCCTTGCCCCTGCACCCCACGCCTGCGGCGGTGGCCAAGTCGGTTAGACTGCCAGTGGCGTGGCTTAAAGACCTCAACCGGCTCGACGCAGGGCTGTCGGTATCAGCCTTTCTAGCCGCCCAGTTGTGATAGGTAGTGGTCTGTGATTTCTTCTCCCGTTGCAAGCCAGACGTCCTTGTGGCCGGTGATGTACTCGAGGACTGCGGTGAGGGAGTCGATGCGGTGGGGCAGACCTATGAGGTAGGGGTGCAGGGCGATGGCCATGACGCGCCCTGATTCGGCGCCTTCGCGGTAGAGGACGTCGAATTGGCGCTTGACCATGCCCTCGAATTCCTGGGGGGTGTGGTGCTTGTACTCGAAGATGGGGATGTCGTTGATTTCCATGGTGTAGGGCAGGGCCACCAGCTGACGCCCCTTGATGGGGTCCATCAGGAAGGGCTGGTCGTCGGCGACCCATTCACCCACGTACTTGAGGCCTGCTTCCACGAAGAAGTCCAGGGAGTTCCACGACTCTTGACCGCCTGCCCCCATCCAACCCGCGGGCCGCCTGCCGGAGGCCCTTTCGATGCGGTCGATAGTGCCAAGGACGGTCTCTCTTTCCTCGGCCGGCTCCATCACGCTCAGGCGGCGGGTGTTGGCGTAGTTGTGGCCCATAAGCTCCCAGTCCAGCGCCACACACTTCTCGATGATCTGGGGGTACTGGTCGCAGACATCGGAGTTGAGGGCCACGGTGCCTCGCACGCCGAAGCGGCTCATAACGTCCATGATGCGCCAGATGCCGACCCTCGCTCCGTAGTCTCGAACGGCGAAGGCGGGAACGTCGGGCGGGTCGGCGAAGTTGGGGCCTATCCGCTGATTGAGGGCGTAGAACTCAATGTTGGGTATGACCCACAGGGCGACCTTGGCGTTATTGGGCCAGGTCAGCTTGGGCCGGTCGACGATGGGCGAGTAGGGGTAAGGGCCGGTTGCCCTGGGGTCCATCGCTACACCTCACTGAAGGCTTGGAGGTGTTCTTTGACCTCGTCCATGTGCATCACGTCGGCGTATTTGTGGTGCAGATCGAACAGGCTGATCTTGTGCGACAACAGGGCGCGGTCGTAGGTGCACTCTTCGACGAGGGCTGTGTGGTAGCCGCTGGAGTAGGCGTCGACGACGCTGGCCCGCACGCATCCGCTGGTGCTCTCGCCGCAGACGATGAGGGTGTCCACCTTGTTCTGCGTTAGGTAGGCCGACAGTGGGGTGCCGAAGAAGGTGCTGGCCCTCTCCTTGTAGATGATGAGGTCATTGGGCTCCGGCTTGAAGGCCTCATAAATGCCGAAGGGGTCGTCGCCGCTGTCGCCGGAGTGGCGATAGGTGGCGCGGACGTTGCCCCGCTTTCCGGCGTGCCGGGTGTCGGCCGTGGAGTAGATGACCGGGAAGCCCCGAGATCGGGCCAACGCCAGCAGTTCCTTGGTGGGCTCGATGGCGTCGTAGGCGTACTCGCCGCAGGCGCTGGGGTAGGTCTTGGTGATCTCATGGACGGGGCCGCGGCCACCGTCGTAGGCCATGTTGTAGAGGTCGATAAGGAGCAGGGCGGGGCGCTCCCCAAGGAAGGTAGGCCGTTCATAGTGTTTATAGAGTTCAAGGTCTTCTGCGCTTACCACGTCCTGCCAAGCATGATCCTCAAAGCTGCTTACCATTGTGGGGCCTCCTCCGCGAGGTTTTGGGTGCACTATAGCATAGGGTTGGAAGGGGACAACCCATCAACCTAGGTCAAGGAGTCAGGGTTTGCCTCTAGGTGCTCAATAAGAGCGGACATTTGTGCGTGGTAGTAGGGGAAGAGGTAAAGAAGGGCGTAAGCCTCATCACGGGTCATCTGCCTACCGGTCGGATGTCCAGCGTCGTTCCTCAGCTGCCGAATGATGTTGAAAATGCTGGTTAAAGTAGTATCAAGGTTGTCGCGCATGGCCTGGGGAAGTTGATCTTTCTTGGGCTCGAGGCGCTTCTTCAATTCGCCGTACCGCACTACCAACATTTTCCCGTTGGCCTTTTGCATCAACTTCTCCCGCTCATTTTGGCTCGCGAGAGCAGCCAAGAACGCAGAGTGTAAAAGGTCAAGCACTCTCTCGGATGCAACTCCCAGCATTACGACACATGACGTGTGTCGGTTTGCCGTGAAGGACCCCAAGGCCTCCTCGACGTAGAAGGACACCACCGGGTCGACGTTCCCACCCCGAAACTGTTCCAGGTATCGGTCAGGGTCGTAGGGTGTAGGGCCTTCTTCCTGGATTGTTCGTTCGCCGTGTTCGGTGAATGACACAAACGGCCAGCCCTGATCGCCGTCAAATGTTCCGGGAATGAGGATCCCTTGTATGACTAGCTGCCAGAGTGCTTCCACTACAAAGCGGCGCTCCTCGTGGGAAAGATCTTGGTTCGTAAGATGTCCACGCTGTCTAGCGATCTGCTCCACCTGTCCAACAATGTTGGTTCGTTGCATGTTCCCCGTGAAGTTCGTGACCGTGTTGGGGTTCTTCTTAACCCCGCGCAGCATCTCCTTGAGAACTTCATGCGTGAGTGTTCTGACCTGTTCAAACTCCACAATGCCTCCCGCTGGTTAGCGCCTGGTCTGGAACCCTTCCGATCATGGAATAATATCAGTACCTAGGTAGGTCGGCGTTGTGCTTGCGTCTCCCACTAATCCTGGCAGCGCGCTACGGAAGCCTGCCAGTCTCGGAACGAGTGCCCAGGGCGTCAGTTGGAGCATCTCCAGCCTGGATTTGGCAGACATAACAAACGAGGAGTAGGAAATGGCTCTAGTTATGGGGAAGTTTGTTTTAAGGCTTGGTGGGCTGATTCTTCCGTTCATTTGACCTCGCCCCTCCCCACTAGTAGCATCGGCTGACCAAGCCAAGGGGAGGAAATTATGATTCAGGTCAGCGTTATGTATGCCAACACGCCCGGCGCCAGGTTCGATTTCGATTACTACAACGGACCGCATGTGGATCTGGTGCGGAGGACGTTGGAGCCTGCGGGGCTGGTGGAGCTGAGGAACCTCAAGGGCATCGGCGGAGGGGAGCCGGGGTCTGAGCCGCCGTACCTCGTCATTGGGCTGCTGACGTTCAACACCATGGAGGACATTCCCAACTACACCGACCTCCAGCCAATCATCCAGGTCAATGAGGTGATGCCGTAAGGCGGTCAGTCGCTCAATGCATAGAGAGAGGAAGGCCCTTCACGTCTGTGAAGGGCCTTCCTCTTTTTTGCTTGTGAGGGGACATGGGACTGGTGGCACATTTGGAGGGATGCAAGGTTGGGGCCTTGGCTTCGGCCCGAGGGTTGGGTGTAGCGGACGCTGTGGTCCCGCCCTCAAATGTTTTGTTTGTGGGGGACTCCCCCACGCCCCCGGCGGGGCTTTGCTCCTGCACCCCAATTTGAAGTGGCCTATCGGGACTTGGCATTCCTACAGCACATTGCTGAATTTGGCGCAGAGCGGGGGAGAGGGATAGCTGATTGCAGGCTATTCCTGTTCGGCGAACCTGCGGACGATGGAGACGCCGAGCCAGGTCACGGCTAGGCCAGCGAGTAGGGGCAGGACTGGCGGGAAGCCGACGCCTATGCTGGCGAGGCCGCCGGCCATGACGGCGGCCCCAGGGATGCGGCTCTTGCTCCACAGGCCGACTCCGGCGAGGACGGCCAGGCTGCCAAGGCCGACGAGGAGCACCCATCCGGCGCTCTCGCCGCCGCCTTCATTGCCGAGGCCGAAGACTGCACCCCAGATGGTCAAGCCGCCGAAGAAGATGCCGGTCACGAGCCCGCCAAGAGCGACGGAGGCCCAGAAGCCGAAGAGGATTAGGGCTCCCAGAGAAATCATCCACCCTATCCAGCCTATTTGGATGCTGAGCCATAGCCCCACGCCAAAAAGGCCGAGGATAACTGCGGCCTTTTTCAGGGTTTCTAGGTTGAGGTTGTTTTCAGTCATGAGGGTGTTCTCTTGGAGTTTGGATGCGTTCGGTTGAGGCCTGCGTTAAAAGGGAGGGTCACCCTCCCTCTAGCTCCCTCCCATCAAGGGAGGGAGGACACAGAATGCCCTCTCCCTGTGAGAGAGGTGAAACGGTCTGATTATTCGGAGGCGGCATTTGCTGATGTTTCCCCCTCCCTTTAACTCCCTCCCTCTCCTAAGGAGGGAGGACGATCCGTTTGGTTGCTGACGCCGCAGATCTGTAATGCCGTCATCGCGTAGACCTTGGTTGCTGCGACGAGGTCATCGATTTTCATGGCGCGGTTGCCGACTTTCGAGTAGGGGTCCTGGAGGCGGGGAGGTCCGTAGCACACCGCCGGTATGCCCACCTCGTTGAAGGGGTTGATGTCCCGCCACATGCTCATCTCGGCTGCCGGCGGCGGAGGTGGGGCTTCACCGTGCAGGGAGTGGTGGGCTGTTTCGATGGCTTCGATAAGGGGCTCTACGTTTTGGGCTATAAAGCCTCTCGACCACTGATAAAGCGACACCTCGGCGGACACGCCCAGCGCCTTCACCGCGTCGGACACCTCCCGGCGCACCGCTTTCGGGTCAGCGCCTGGGGCCAGCCGGACATCGAGATAGATGACGCATTCAGGGCTGCCAAAATGGGATCCGTTAGGGCCGCCGTCGATGCCGACCACTTGGGCTTTGGGGACAATCGTACCGCCATAAAACTCGACGGTGGCTTGGTGTTCGTAGCCCTCTGCCCATACCTCAAGGGCCTGAACGATATGGCTGGCCTTCACGAAAGGGTTGGGGTGGGACTGCCAGTCGGCGGGCCGCGTGAGGCGGGGTGTGTAGACCACGCGCCCAGGAACGCTGACCTGAATTTGGGCCACGCCACATTCGGCGGCAACAATACCGAAGCCTGACGTTTCGCCGATGAGGGCGTAGTCGGCAATGACGCCGCGGTCGATCATCCACCGAGTGCCGAAGCCTTCGCCGGGATAGTCGATGCCCTGGTGGTTGCCGACCGACGGCTGGCCTGTTTCGGAGGCCACGGCGGCGACGGTCAGGTCGCCACCAAGCTGAATTCCAGATTTGTGGATGGCGCGGGCGGCGATGAGGAAGGCGGCTACCTGGCCCTTGCAGTTGATGATTGTGGGCCCGACGAGGAGGCCGTCTTCAACGAAACCTCGCTCTAGGCGTTGCTCCATCTCTGTGGCGGGTGCGCCCCCAGCGGGAGGCTCGTTGTCGAGGTGGGCGTCGAAGATGAGACTCCTGCCGCTGTCGTTGCCACGAATTAGGCCGATAGCGTTGGCGCTGTCCGCTGTGAGGGGCTGGACCCGGGACTGGATGCCTGCCTGGTTGAGCCAGTTGGCGACGAACTCTGCTGCCGGGCGCTCGTGGCCAGCCGGGCTGTGGATGCCAGCCAAATCCAGAGCCAGAGCGACCAGTTCATCGCGGTCGCCCTCGATGATATCGGCTACGTCGCGGCTACGGCTGGGCTGCACTGAGTCGGTCACTTCGCCTCCTGCGGCGTCCGCGCGCCCTGTGAGTATCGAGCCTTGGAAACAATTGCGGTGGAGGGTTGCAGTTCAGCAGTATACCGAATAACCTCCGCCAAAGGCTCTCGGTAGCGCTGTTGAAGACTAGGGCGGGAGGTTACTCATGGGCATCTACGGGCCACTGGGCACCATTGGGCTGATCTCACCGCCGCGGACTAATGAGACCGCAATGTATGAGGCGATGCAGGTCGTGCCGGAGGGCGTGAGCTGGTGTCTCTCCGTGCTAGGCATGGCTGACCACAGCGCCGAAGAGTACAAGAAGGCGCTGGCAATGGTGGAGACATGCGTCAAGGAGTTGGTGGAGCGCAAGGCTAGCGCCATCGCTTTTGGCGGCATCCCTGTGATTACCTCTCAAGGGCCGGAGTACTACCTTCAGCTTGCCGAGGACATGAGCCGATACGCTGGCGGCGCGGTTCCCGTGACGACGGACATCGCTGCGGTCATGGCTGCGCTTCGAGAGCTTGGCATGCAGCGGATCACCATTATCAGCAACTACCAAGACGCCATATTGCGAAGGGCGATCGGCGCCTTTGAGACAGCCGGGTTCGAGGTCGTAGCCTCGAAGGGCCTGCACCTGTCGTTGGCTCAGCAGCTCAGCGAGGGAACGTTCGACCAGCCTTTCGAGATGGCGATGGAAGCGTTCAATGAGCATCCCGACACGGACGGCATTTTCTTTTCCTGCCCGCAATGGCCGGTTGTGCGCAACATCGACCGCATTGAGCAGGCGACCGGAAAGCCAGTGGTCACCCAGTTCCAAGCGATCTCTTGGTGGGCTATGAACCAGCTGGGTATTCAGCGGCCGGTGCCGGGCTTTGGGCGGCTGTTGGCTCAGCCGGAGGCAGCGGGGAAGAGATAGGGGCTCACCGGGTTCCCCTTGAGGGGCACGCCGTCGGTTTGGTCTACGACGCTTTCCCATCTACACTGCCCTCGTACGGTTCTAGCCTGGCCCTTCCCTGCGCCTCCCTGCGCATATGCTCAAGGAGCAAGAAGGCTCCGTCTCTGCGCCGGGGGCGGTGGCTCAAGCAACGTGCCGGAGTTTCATAGGACACCTGCGAGCCCCGTTGACCCCCAAGGTCGAATGGATTCCGGGGATGCCAACGGGCAGCTCGGCCTCCGGCCGCTAAGACTCTCGAGCGCCTACATGTTTGTTGCCGCTTACATGTTTGTTGCTATGGAAGAGGGAGATGGCGGCAATCATGAGCGGGCGCACACTACCTTGAGCAAGGAGTGGGCTAATGGCAGAGCTACCATCGGCGAGCCGAGAAGGGAACGCCCTTCGTACTGCTGACCTGTTGGGGGCCTTCTCGCTGGCGAGCGACCTCGCGTTGGGGATGCACACGGAGCACGGGGCGCGCTCTTGCTATATTGGCATGCACATTGCTCAGGAGATGGAGCTTCCTTTAGACCAGCGCACCGACCTGTTCTACGCTGAGCTGTTAAAGGACGCCGGCTGCACTACGTACACCAGTCAGTTAGCCAGTTCTTGGCTTGTCGACGAGCTTGTTGCCAAGCGGGACCTTCAGTTCTTTCGCAATGCTCGGAACCCCTTGGATATTGCTTCATGGCTGATGAAGTACGTGGCGGCTGGAGCATCCTTGCCAACCCGTGCAAACCATATTCTGGACTTCCTGGTAAAGGGCCGGGCGTTTATGAAGGAGGGTTTTGAAAACACCTGCCTTGTGGCTTCACGCATTGCCCAGCGGCTGGGAATGCCACAGTCAGTCCAGGATGCGTTGATGCAGGTCTTTGAGCAGTGGGATGGCCACGGGATGCCATACGGCAATAAGAAAGGCGCCATCCCTGTCATCTCTCGTATCGTATTGGTGACGAGCTTTCTGGAGGTCTTCCATCGAGTGGAGGGCCGTGATGCCGCAATGCATGTGGCACAGGCCAGACGCAACAAAGCCTTTGATCCGTCGGTGGTTGATGCCTTCCTCTCCGTGGCGCGGAAGGAAAGCTTCTGGCGAGGACTGGAAGAGGAAAGGGTCTGGGACAGCGTCCTTTCCATGGAGCCAGAGCAGTCTCCCTATCAGTACATGGGGGAGGAGAAGCTGACTGATGTGACGCTGGCCTTGGCCGACTACGCCGACCTGAAATCGCCGTTTCTGGCCGGTCGTTCGCGCCGAATAGCCGATCTGGCTGACCGCATCGCTCGGAGGATGGGGCTTAACGAATCGCAGGTAACCACCATCTACCAAGCTGCCTTGGTGCATGATATTGGGATTGTGGCAGTACCCTCCTTCGTGCTGAACAAGTTCCCGGAAACCCTCACGGAGGCCGAGCGGGAGCAAGTGCGGCTCCACCCGTACCATTCGGAGCGAATTCTGTCCAAAGTACCAGCCCTAGTGGCGATTATTCCCCTGGTGGCGGCACACCATGAACGAATGGACGGTAGCGGTTATTATCGTGGGGTTCAGGGCTCCCAGATACCGGTGGGCGCACGGATAATAGCTTTAGCTGATCGATTCGACGAGCTTACGCACGACTCACCTGGCAGTCCTGCCCGCGAGATCGATCAGGCGGTCGAAGTAATGCGCCAAGAAGTAGGGGCAAGGTTCTCTACGGATGTTTTCCAGGCTCTTACGGACGAACTGAGTGGCGTGGACCGTTCCCACAGACAGAGGACTCGCCAGCAAGAGTGGCCAGCCGGGCTCACCGATCGCGAGGTGGAGGTGCTCCGTCTGATAGCCAAGGGTCTCAATCGTCGGCAGGTTGCAAATGCCCTCTTTATAGCCGAAGGAACTGTCCGGTCACACTTGGAGCATGTCTACAGCAAGATCGGCGTTTCCAGCCGGGCCACCGCAACACTCTTCGCTGTGGAACACGGCCTTCTGGCCTAAGCGAGCGTCCCTTAAGGAGGCGCTAGCGTCTAGACCTGTGTCCTCCCAAATTCCACCCAGCGCCGTGTCGCCTACTTTCTTTTAGAAAGATTCGGCCCACTAAAATCCGACGTTTGTCAGATGAAGCGAGCCTGTATTCCCTGGACAATGGGGACAGTCTTTACAGGGAGGTCTCGCAATGACAACGACAACGAGCGTCAATGGGCTGAGTGTGGAGGGGATTCAAGGCATGGTGGAGATGGTGACGGCGCAGCCCGAGGTCGCCAAAGCTGTTTTCTCAGCGACTACCATATGGAGAGGCGGCTTCCATAACGAGGCCGTAGTCAAGCCGTTTTCCATGGGCGGTGCTAGGAACGATACTTCCCGCCAGAAAGCCTTCACTATAGTAGGTGACCATCCCCAGGAGCTTCTGGGAACGGACAAAGGCCCGTCCTCGGTGGAAGTGCTACTGGCTGCCCTGGGTCACTGCTTGGCTTCAGGCTGGGCGACCTACGGGGCGACCATGGGTGTCTCCATTGAGGGATTGAGGATAGAGGTTGAAGGCGATATCGATCTCCAGGGTATGCTGGCCCTACCGGTTCTCGGTGCTGTACCCCCAGGGTTTCAAGAAATCCGGGCCAGTTATTACGTCAAAAGCAGCGCGCCCCGAGAGCAATTGGAGCAGGTCGCCAAGATGGCAGAAGACCTTTCCCCCACTCGGCACTCTCTGAGGGCCGTCGATTTCTCCTCCCAACTGACCATCCAGGAATAACAGGCTGCACGGGTGGGACTTCAGAGGGGCTGGGTCAAATCAGCCTAACAGTAGACACGAGGGGCCTATGGCAACACAACGTTGTGTTGCCATAGGCCCCCTCGCTCGCGTAAGTTGGTTCGAGTGCCGCTTTGGCATAGAAACTAGGTAAATGCGGCAATCTAGTTACTGACCCCTGCGTTGGGTATTGCTCTGGGGCACCCTCGGGGTTAAATTTGCGTAACTGGCGTTGAGATGACAAGACGAGGATGGAGGAGTCCAATGGAACCCCAAAAGTTTGAGTTGAAGACGCAGTTGCTAAGTGAGGGCAGGAGCAACGAAGAACTACCCGGCACTGATAGGACAAGACTGTCGTTGAAGTTCTTGGTTGAGGGTGGCGAGGTGATGTTGCACAGCCACACGTACGAGGACCAGACCTACCTGGTGCTCGATGGCGAGGCCACGTTCTACAACGAGGGCGATGAAGCCACTGTTGTGAGCCGGGGCGAAGGCATGATTATGCCGGCAGGCACCCTGTACCGGTTCCACCAATCGGGCGAGGGCCCGGCTGTGGTACTTAGGGTCGGGGGCACGACGGCCGATTCCTGGGACCACTACCTGCAGGGCGATGGGTCGTCGCTGGTGGTCAATTATGGGAGCATCACCGGGGTTCCGGCAGAGGGTTCGTTCTGGACTCTGAACGGTGTGGTTGAGGGACAGCGAGTCTCCTGAACCACAAGCTCTCGCATGGGCCTAAGGCTCGCTGACGACGATGCGGGTCAGCGGGCCGCGGCCGCCGGGACAGTTGCTCACAGCTACCAGGCAGTCCGTCTCCGCCCGCATCTCCACGTAAACGTCCCCGTCCAAGTCGACGAGGTCCCAGTACATGATGCCTGTGTCGCCATCGATGCGGGTGTTTTGGAAGAGGTTGAATGGGCCTGGCAGGTCGTCGGGGTCTATGCCCCAGGCCTCTGTGGCTCGCGATAGGTTCTCCCAGCAGCCGTGGCTGGGAAGGTCCTCCCAACGCTGCTCCACCTGTTGGCCTCCTCCCCACTTGTCGCGTCGTGACTTGCCCATGAAGACCATCTCAATGCGTTTCCGGCTACACATACCCTTTTGCATGTCGTGGTGGCCGGGGAACTGGTCGTCGGTGACGGTGAGCAGGACGTTGTTGCGCTGGGAGTAGAGGACGTCGCCGGTGGAGATGAATATCTTGGACTGGTTGCTCTTGGTCCTGGCCTGGTCGAATCGCTCTTTGAGGTCGTGGAGGTTGAAGGCGACGAAGTCGGCGGTGGTCTGGCCGTAGACGCGTAGAAGCTGGCCTTGTTTGAGTTCGTAGGCCTTGCCGGTGTTTATGGGCAGGGTCTCGTCAACAAGGGTCTTTGGCATGCTGGCCTCCTCTGTGGTTGGTGTTCGGCGTTGTGCACGATTGGAGCGTTGGAGCAGGCGGCTGGCTTGCACTGGCTAGCGCCGCTGTCCCACCCAGCCCGCCCACTAATGTTTTTGCTACAGGGGACACCCCTGTCACCCCGGCGGGGCTCCGCCCCGGCACCTCGATCCAGGAGAGATGGGATGGTTGCTTTTACCGTGGCTTGAGTTGGTCAGGCCTTTCCCCCTCTCCCTAGCCCTCTGCCACAGGGTGAGGGAACTCAGTTGTCCAAGAACTCCCGTACAGCTTGCTCGTACTGGTCTGGGAATTCGTGGTGGGCCCAGTGGTGGCCGCCCTCTAGTTCTACTAGGCGGCAGTCAGGGATTTCTTCGTTCATGCGCCGGGCGACCGGGCCAGTCAGCAGTGTGCTGATGGAGCCCCGGACTATGAGGGTGGGCACGTTCACTTTGGGAAGGTAGTGCCAGGCGTCCGGCCGGTCGTAGTGGGTGACGACGTGGCGGTCACGCTTCCAGACCAGCTTCCCGTTTGGCAGGGCTCGTGTCATGTGTTCGGCGTGATGCCGCAGGATGTCGTCTGAGGCGAGGCGTGCCCGGTCTCGCAGGCGTTCTACGACGACGTCAAGGCTATCGTACTCGTCGGACTCGTCTTTGTAGCGGCTGATCATTTCTTTGGAGCCGGGGTTGACGGAGTCTGGGTCCATGTCTGTGATGACCAGACGGGCGACCCGGCCAGGGTTCTCAGCGATATAGATCCAGGCGTTCTTGCTGCCTGCGGAGTGTCCCATGAGGAACAGGCCCTTTAGGTCGAGCGCCTCGATTAGGCCCTTTAATTCCGCCACATAATCAGCGAGCTTGTAGGCCTCGGGGTCGGTCCAGGGGCTGTCCCCGTGTCCGCGGTGGTCGAGAGCCATGACGTGATATTGGTTGCGCATCGCAGCAGCGAAGTGGTCCCAGAGGTGGGCGCAGTCTTGGAGGCCGTGGAGGAGAAGCATTGGCGGGAGATGGCTGCTGCCCCAGTCGAGGTAGTGGAGCCGAAGGCCGTGGGTTTCGATGTATTTGGACTCGGGGCCGTTGGGAAGGACCATTTATTTGCTCCGAGGAGGGTTGTTGGTGCGTGAGACCCTTCCTGCCCCCATCCTAGCCTTCCCCCTGAGGGGGAAGGGACTTGTTCTCTCCCCCTTTGAGGGGGAGAGTTAGAGAGGGGGCGAGATAGTTCGCTTTTGGTTGGTTTGTGACGCCAGGCCGAGTGTTGCTGATGTAGGGCGGGTTACCAGAGGATGCTACCCGGCCGCTACCGCTTCTTTGATGCGGCGGGTGAACTCGCCGCGCATCTCTTCCACCTTGCGTTTGACGATGGAGTTGCCCAGCGTGCCGAGCTTGCCGAACAGAGTGAAGTCCATGTCGTAGGAGACTGAGGTCTCGTTGGCCGAGACTGGGTTCAACTCCAGCGCCGCTCTGCCGATTTTGAGGTTGTTGCCTCGTTTGTCGCTGCCGCCCCCAGAGAAGGCTACGCTCTTGTTTTCTTGGACTTCGTCCAGGGTCAGCTTCAAGTCCAAGGCAATCTTGAAAGGCCCTACCTTTTGGGCGACCTGCGCTTTGAAGTTGGAGTCGTCGATTCGCTCGATAGACTCGCAGCCGGGCAGGCAGGCAGCCAATTTGGGGAAGTCCCAGAAGAGAGCCCAGACCTGCTCGCTGGGCGCTTCTACGGTGAAGGTGTCTTTGAGGTCCATTGACTACTTTTGCTCCGGTGTCATGGCCTCTGCGGCTGCTATGACGGATTCAACAATGCGGGCGTACCCGGTGCAACGGCAGATGTTGCCTCCCAGGTAGCGGGCGATCTCCTCTCTTGAGGGCCGAGGGTTCTCTTCCAACAGGGTTTTGGTGAGCAGGACCATGCCTGGTGTGCAGTAGCCGCACTGGAGGCCCTGGTTGTCGACGAATGCCTGCTGGATTGGATGGAGCCCTTGTTCGGTGGCCACTCCTTCAATGGTTGTTATTTCTTTTCCGTCCACTTGAGCGGCCAACATGATGCAGGAACTGACTGGCTCACCGTCAACAAGGACGGTACAGGCTCCACAGATACCGCTGTTGCAGTAGGTTTTGGTCCCTTTGAGCTTGAAGCCGTCCCGCAGGGCGTGCAGGAGCGTGTGCCAAGGTGGGATCTCCTTGGTTTCCTTCTTGCCGTTAATGTTGAGTTGGATTTGCACGTTGATCCTAGCCTGGGCCTGATGGTTCACCTTGATGGACGCCGCTGTCCCGCCCGACCCGCCCTCCTACGTCCTTGGTACAGGGGGCAACCCCTGTACCCCGGCGGGGCTTAGCCCCTGCACCCTTCGGTGGTGCTGCCAAGCTGCGAGCCCGTGGATGGAAAGGCCTCGCCGTTAGACCTTTTCCGCTTCTGTGGGTGCTCTTCCTGTTAGTGGATGGTTGTCGCCGCGAGCGATCTGGGATGCGTTGAGGCCTTGGTAGTTCAGGCGTTCGTTTTCGTACCTGGGGTCTTTTGCGCCCACCTTGTAGATAGTGAGTACTTCTTCCGAAGCCGACTCAAACCAGTAGGGAAACAGACGAGGAACAACGATACCTTCGTTCTGTCCCAGTTCGGCGACGACGTCGCCGTCCTTGCCATAGAACCGGACTCGCCCACCCAGGACGAGGAACACCTCGTCTTCTGCGCTGTGCGAGTGCAGGTTGTTGTCGCCACCGGCGGCGAGGAATTGAACGCTGGCCGTAACCATACCTCCGGTGCCGAGCCTGATTGCGGCTTTGCCGTTGATGGAGTCTGGCTGTGCGAAGTTGAATAGAGTAGTTTGTGGTTCTTCCGCGGGACTGGTCATGTTGGTCTCCTTTTGGCTAAGGATGGTTTGCTGATTCTACCTCAAAGCGAGGAAGTAAGGCTTCTTTGGGACTAGCGAGCTTGCGTTTGGGGTCTCTGGCACCACATTCCTGTCGGATTACAAACGGTTGGCTTGGCTAGCGCTGCTGTCCCACCCAGCCCGCCCTCCAACGTTTTGATGACAGGGGGGCACCCCCTGTAGCCCCCGGCGGGAACCGAGGGTTCCCTGCACCCTCCCTTTCCTCTGTGCCTCGTAGCGATCGCGTGGTTCAGCATTACGCTGGGCGCTAACAATTTTGTTGGCGGTCTCCGCTATCCATGAATAAATTTTCAATGTCCCGATGCGCACTGACGGTTGGGTTTAGCGGGGCGCTGCTGTCCCGCCCAGCCCAACCCAAAACGTTCTTAGAATCGGGGGACACCCCCGAACCCCCGGCGGGAACCTGGGTTCCCTGCACCCTCTTTCTCTAGGCCTGGGTGGCCTTTGGCCTCACCGGTGGGTTTTCTTGCGGTGGGTTTTCCAGTGCTGCTAGTACCACATCCGGTGTTAGCGGCAGCTCGTGGAAAAGGATACCCGTGGCATCGTAGACGGCGTTCACGATGGCTGCTGGCGTTATGACAGTGCCGACCTCGCCGATGCCCTTGGCCCCGAATGGTGCGCCTTCCAGGGGATGCTCTACGAGAATGGGTGCGTATTCAGGGACCAGTTCCATGGAGGGAAGGGGGTAGTCCATTAGGTGGGTGTTAAGAAGCTGACCGCTGTCGTCCCAGACGAGCTTTTCGAATAGGGTCGGGCCCATGTCCATGGCGATCCCGCCCTCAAGCTGCGCTTTGGCGCTGCGAGGGTTGATGGCCTTGCCCAGGTTGGCGGCAGCGGCCATCTTCACGATGCGAATTTCCCCTGTCTCTGGTGAGACCTCAACTTCGGCCGCAGCGGAAGCGAAGCTCCAAAAGGTGGAGGTGATTGGGTACTGGCGGCCTGTTTCGTCTGTATAGAGGCCACCAACCACGCAGGCCCCCTTTTCTGCAACGGGCTCGCCGTGGCGCTGAACCAATTCTTTGAAGCCGATGTTCCGGCCCGGCTCACCACTGACACCTACACCCTGGCTGGTGACCTGTACCTGGCTTTGCTCAACTTCAAGAAGCTGGCTCCCGATGGCCGCTAGGTTGGTGCGCACCTTGTTGGCAGCGTCCAGAACGGCGTTGCCGCTGTGGAAGGTGCCCCGGCTGGCCGTGGTTCCGTTGTCCTCCGGTGTTACGTCAGTGTCGCTGTGGGTGACTCTTATAAGGTCTAGATTGACACCCAGGGCTTCAGCGGTGATCTGGGCCAAGATGGTGTCCGACCCCTGTCCCATGTTCACCGTACCTACAAGCGCCTCGAAGAGGCCGTCGTCTCTCAGAACTACCTCAGCCTGGGTGGCAGCGGTGGGTACTGGCGGCGTGATGGTGTACTTGATGGTGCAGGACAGGCCCTTCCCGTGCAGCTTGCCGTCAGCACCCGGCCCACTTTTCCTGTTCTTGTAGCCTATGGCTTCAACAACCTTCTCGAGGCATTCGTCGGCGTGGACGGAGCGCAACAGGTCGCCGGGGACGTGGACGTCGCCTTCCCTGAGGAAGTTCTTCAGACGCATTTCCACCGGGTCTATGCCCAGGGTCTTTGCCATGCGGTCCATCTGCGACTCATAGGCCATGGTGTGTTGGGTCGTTGGCAGGCCGCGGTAGGGGGCAGAGGGGGGCTTGTTGGTGTAGACGGCGTAGCAGTCCACGAGCACGTGAGGGATGCGATAAGGGCCGGTGGCGATCTTTAATGTGTTGTTGGCGTTGCGGGGGCCGCTAATGCCGTAGCCGCCTACGTCCGACACAAACTTGTGGTGACGGGCGACGATTGTGCCGTCTGCTTTCACGCCGGTCTTCGTCGTGCAGGTAAGGGCGGGGCGGATGAAGGTCTGGAAGGTCTCTTCTTGGTTCAGAAGCAAACGGACCGGCCTGCCCGCCAGCTTAGCGGCGGCAACCGTGGTCGCTTCAATCCGGTCGCGGCTCTTGCTGCCGAAGCCGCCTCCGACGAAGGGCACGATAACGCGCACCTTCCGTTTGTACATCCGCTCCAACTCCTTGCGGAGAGGGTAGGGCGACTGGCAGTTGGTCCAGACCGTAATGCCGTCTTCCGTATAGTTGGCGATGACCCCGTGGAGTTCGAGGGCGCAGTGCTGCACCGGAGGGACAGAGTAGCTGTCTTCAAAGATGTAGTCGGACTCGGCGAAGCCCCGCTCAATGTCGCCCCGCATGAGCGTGGCGTGATGGGCGATATTGGAGCCATAGATCGGCTTCATATCCCAGGCGATTGGCTTCATTTCCTCATGAACGATGGGCGCGCCCTCGGCCATGGCTTCAACGGCATCAATGACCGCTGGAAGCTCCTCGTATTCCACGTCCACCATCTCCAGGGCTTCTCCGGCGGTCGTCTCGTCCTCAGCGACAACCACAGCCACGATGTCACCTTGGTGCCGTACTTTGTCCAGCGCCAAAACGGGGGCATCACGCATGACGTAGCCGAAGTAGGGGTCGATTTCGGGGTCGGCAAGGACTTCGTCCCGCGTGAGCACGCAAACGACGCCGGGATGGGCGCGCGCCTCAGAAGCGTCAATGGAGACTATGCGAGCGTGGGGAAAGGGGCTGCGCAGCACGCGGGCATGCGCCATGCCTTCCATCTCTATGTCAGCCAGGTAGACGGTACGGCCAGTAACCTTATCCTCGGCGTCCAACATAGCCGGGGAGGCGCCGACGCCCCCTACTGGCTTTGTGCTGCCGCTCTGCTCAGGGCCCATGTGAGACCTCGCTCTACGAGAACTCGGATTATGCGGCGCTTGTACCATGCCGGACCCCGCAGGTCATCCACGGGGTCAGACTCCTCAGCGGCCTTGGCTGCGGCTGCGGCGAAAGCTGTTTCGTTCAGGACCTCGCCCTTAAGAATGGCGGCTGCCTTGGTTGCCAGCAGCGGAATGGGGCCTACCGCGCCCATCACGATGCGCGCCTCTTCGCAGCGGCCTGAGGAATCCAAGCGGAGGACAACGGATGCGTTGGCTACCGGCTTGTTCTCCGGTGAGCCTATGGTGAATTTCATGTGGCAGCCGCCAGTGCGGGGAGAGGGAGCGGGAACACCGACCCTGGTGACGATCTCACCGGGCTCTAGGACAGTCTCATAGGGGCCGAGGAAGAAGTCTTCGACTGCAACGTCTCTGCTGCCCTCGGTACCCACAACAGTGGCGGTGGCGTTCAGGGCGATGAGGGCTGCTGGGATGTCGGTTTGGGGTTCTCCGTAGCTGACCGTGCCGCCTATGGTAGCCACGTTCCGTATACGAACGCTGGCCACTTGAGATGCCGCCTCCGCCAGTACACCGAAGCGCTCCTTGATCTGCGGGTCTCGCTCTAAAGTGCGAACTGTTGTTAGTGCGCCAAGGTGCAGGGTTTCATTGGATGAGTCTTGGCCCTGGAGGTCGCTGAGGCCGCCTAGGTCGACAACGTAGTCGGGACGCAGGACGCCTTGGTCGATCATGACCACGAGGGCGGTGCCGCCAGCCATGACCATGGCCTCGTCGGGGTGGTCCGCTAGGAATTTGACGGCTTCCTGGACGGAGGTGGGTTTGATGTATTCGAAGCGGCGCATTTCTTAGTGTCCGATCTCCCATTGAGGAGTAATCGCGGCCGAACAAGGTCTTTCGCTGCGCTCCAAGACGACAGAAATGGTCGCTTCTTCAAGCGGCAGTGGTCCCTGCCTAGTTCATCTTTTGGACGATGTTTTCTGAGAAGGCCTGCAGGTAGTCCGTGCGTTCCTGTTGGCCCTTCGGGAGGTTGAGCAGGGTCATGCTTACCATGTCCACGCCAAGCTCATCCTGGACCTGCTGGAAGCGCTCACGGCATTCGTCCAGGGTGCCGACTACGGCCCACTCCGCTATGTCGGAGTCCGATGAGATGTGGATTTGCACCATGGTGTCTTCTTGCATGTTCCAGGTGCTGTAGGTTCGGTAGGAAGACTCCGCCGCCTCTTTGGCCTGAGCGATGGCTTGCTCGCGACTATCGGCGAAGCTCACGCCTCTGGTCAGGGCCACCGTGCCCCTGGGCAGACCCTGCTGGGCTCGCTCATCGTGGTAGGCGGCGATCAGAGGCTTGAGGTCTTCGAAGCCGATTTGAGGGGCCAGGAAACAGGCGTCAGCGATGCGTGCCGCCCTGCGGACGGCACCCTCGCTTTGGCAGGCGATCCAAATGGGTGGGTGGGGCTTTTGGACGGGCGTGAAGCCCATCTGACCCTTCACTTTCCAGTATCGGCCTTCGTGATCCACTTCCTCACCGGACCACAACTTCTTCATCAGTTCGATGCCTTCGGTCATGCGGGGCACTCTGTCCTTTCGGGTGATGCCTGCCGCATCCAGTTCCGCCTCTCGATAGCCAAGGCCGAGGCCAAGGGTGAAGCGTCCCTTGGTGACATGGTCGAGGGTGGCTGACACTTCTGCGATGTCTACGGGGTTGTGAAGCGGAAGAAGCAAAATTCCCGTCATCATGCGCATGTCACCGGTCTCAGGGGCGAGCCGGGCAAGGATGGCGTACGGGTGGGGCCAGATGGTGGGGTGGGAGAACCAATGTTGGGGCATGGCTACGGAGGCGTAGCCGCCGTCCCTTATGACGTGACAGATTTCTATGAGGTCGTCGATCTGTTCATAGAGGGGACGGGTGCGGTCAGTAAGAAAGGAACGAAGGTAAACGCCGAAATCCACGAGGGCTCCTTAACCGGGTGTCTGGGGCACGAACAGGCGGTAGTGTAGCACCGCCTCCAGAGCGGTTCAAGGCGAGAGGGCTAGAAGGGAACTCACCGGGGAGGGCGCAGAGAGTGCGGAGGGGAAGGATGAGAGTAGATGCTCTTTGCGGGCTTGGTGTGCTCACCGGTGAACTTTCCGAGAGAACTAGCCGGAAGTGACCTGGCGGGTAGCGGGTGCCCTCCACCCCCAGATGCTTCGTCGGCGGAAAGTTGTTGGTAGCAAGGGTTCAACCGACTCCTCAGCATGACAAATTATCTGAGAACTTCGTTGGCGGAAGGCGGCTTGGCAAAGGCGAATGCTTTGGGCGGGCCACCGACCCGCCCTACGGTTCCGTTTGTACTTGGGCCAGGGCTAAAGGTTGGCTAGCCTTTGTTCCAATGCCCTTTGGCGGAGCGTCAGGGTCAGGTCGCCGCGGGTCCGTTCAAGGACGCCCCGCACCATGTCGGTGGTGCGCCGCAGGCCGCCGGTTATGGCGTCGGGATAGTCGATTGTAACCAGCATGTTATAGACCTCGTCCATGGCCTCCATCAACTCTTCGCAGCGAGAGAAGTCATCCCGGCGGAGCGAGTCGAGGACGTACCTTCGGAGCTCGCCTACCGTCTCGCCGATGCCGTTGAGGAACGGGGCGTACTCAACCTTGAGTTGCTCCGGCGTTGGTACTGGTTCTCCAGCGATGATCGCCACGAGGCAACTGGCCTCGGCGAATTCCTTCTGAGCGTCCTGCACGAACCCGGCGTTGTAGAGGCCGGGCTGTTTCTTGAGCAGCTCGCGCTGATTGTGCACGGCTTCGCCAGCCTGAGCGACCAGCTTGCGCCCTTCGGCCATTTCATGACGGTGGACGGCACGGATAGCAGTGGCGGAGAACCGGATGGTCTCTCGGGAGCTGTAGTAGGCGCCTTCGCGAAACTTGTCTCTTTGCCCGAATGCCTTGTGAGCGGATCGGCCTATGCGGGCTATTTCAGGGTGACGCTGGTTCTTGCTGGAGGTGGCCACGAATTCTCCTTGGCTAGGCTTCTCGTCGAGTAGCTAGGCCCTTTTCAATAATCTCTACCAACTCGGCGGAAGCGGCTTCTGGGTCTTCAGCTGCGAGGATGGCGGACGTTACGCAGATTGCGTCGGCTCCGGCCTGAACGACCTCAGCGACGTTCGTTGCGTTGATGCCGCCAATGGCCACGATGGGCAGGTCCGTGATATGCCTGACCATGCGCAGCGTTTCCACACCGGCAGGACGGGTATTCAGCTTGGTTTTCGTGGGAAACATTGCGCCTACTGCTAGGTAGTCAGCACCGATGCCGATGGAAGCGTGCGCCTCGTCAACGAGGGCGTTAGAGGTACCCACGAGCTGGTGCGGCAATAGACTCTTGCGGGCCTCTTCTACAGGCAGGTCGTGCTGGCCCACATGAATGCCATCGGCGTTGGCGGCTACCGCCAGGTCGGCGTGGTCGTTTATGAAGAGGAGGGCATCGTGGTGGCGGCACATCTGGGCCAGTGTTTTCGCCAGGGGAAGCTGGTCACCCTTGTCAGAATGCTTGTCTCTCAATTGGACAGCCTTTGCGCCCCCTTGCAGGGCAGCGGCAATGAGTCCAGCCAGGTCGCTTGATCCGGCAATTTCTGGATCAGCGATGACATAGAGTCCTCTCAGGCGTGCGGCGTGCTCTTTTCTCAGCAAGGCGGAAAGCTCAGCAAGCGCGATGGTGGCTTTGTCCGCCCAGTCTTCTTCAGTCATCTGCGGGTAACCCCGGATCACCGACTGAGCTGTCAGGACTATTCCTGAAACTAGGTCTAATGAGAAGGTCGTGTCTACATGAGTCCGGTTCGATAGCGGGGGCCTGGGTTCCGGATTGGATACTAAGAGGGCTTGAGCAAGGTCATGCAGACGGGCCGTCAGGCCGTCCCGGTGAAAGTGGCGGCCAGCGATGTCGGCCAGGGCAGTGAGTTCGTGGAGGAGATAATCGCGATGGTGGTTGAAAGGTTGTTGGACCATATCCTCTGTACCCAGTTGTGGGAAGCGCTTCTTTGATTTTAAAAAATATGGGGTGGGCGGGCGATTGGCTGACAGCGACGTTGTTGTCCCACCCAACCTGCCCACGAACGTTTCTGGACAGGGGGTAACCCCCCTGTGACCCCCTGCAGGGGCAGAGCCCTGCACCCCATGGCATTGCGCTGGGCGCTGCTTAACTACAGCGGTCGTTGGCTCTTGTTGATGGTGAGATTAACACTGACGCCGTTGTCCCACCCACTCCACCCACGAATGTTTTTGGAATCGGGGGACGCCCCCGAACCCCCGGCGGGGCTTTGCCCCTGTACCCCATGCCATTGCGCTGAACGTGTTTGGCTACAGCGGTCGTAGGCTTTTGTTCATGGTGAGATTAGCACTAACGCCGCTGTCTCAGGAGCATCGATGCGCCGCCTACCACAAAATGGTTTCCTTGGAGGGTCAGTCCTGCAGGCTCTTGGGAGACTCTCCGTCGCGGGCCGCATCGATGCGCTCTCGCAGTTCGCCGGGGAGTTCCATTCCCTGCTTTTCGAAGTGACTTTCCACGTTGCGGCCGATGTTGCGGGGATCATCGTAGGGTGCCGAAGAGCTTCCGCTGTTGTGGACATCTTGAGCGGAGCGGCTGCGAGAGAAGGTGGACATGAGTCGAGCTAGGTCGCCGCTGCCGCAGTGGGTGCAGGCTGGCACAAGAGCGGTACCGATGGAGCGGATGAATAACGACGACCTACGAGAGCAGTCGTTGCAGCGGTACTCGTAGATGGGCATGTTGATCGCCGCCTGTGGCCTGAGGGTCGTTGGGCTGGGGTGGTGTTTTCCCCTCTCCCTAGCCCTCTCCCTCAGGGAGAGGGAATATCTGCGCATGTGCCGACGCATAATTGGTCAAATGGCTTCGCCCTCACCCTAACCCTCTCCCTCAGGGAGAGGGAACAGAGCCTCCTAACGCTTGGAGAACGGCATTTAGAGGGGGATGGGCTATGCAGTAGCGTTGATCTCTTCCAACTCGAATTCGTAACGTTCTATAACGGTGTTGGCCAAGAGGCGTTGGCACATTTCGTCTACCTGGGCCTCGGCCTTGGCTCTGTCCGATTCTTGCAGGTGGACTTCCAAACGCTTGCCAGCCCGAACCTTCTCAACGGTCTGAAATCCCAGCGAACGAAGCCCCTGCTGGATGGCAATGCCTTGGGGGTCGTTGACCGTGGGCTTGAGGCTGACGTTGATGTGAGCGAGGAACACGGTTGGTCTCTGCCTAACCGCCCTGCTGACATACACCAGCTTCCGGTCCCACGTTGCCCCTATAGGCGTTGGTGAACTGCTGCATCAGGTCTGCATCGAAGGTGTCCAGGGTCAACAGCTTGCCCCAAGCAGTCAGGGCTATGGTGCTATCCATGTTCCACGGGGTCACGATCACGCAGTCGGGGTAGCTGGACAGCCCCTTGGCGAAATCTTCAATTTGTTTGATCTCTTCTGCGTCCTCGGTGTCGTACCAGATGACCATGGAGCCATGTTCCATGTTGTGGACTACTTGTTCCCTCACCACCGGCGAAGCGTGTATACCATAGAGGGCCGTCTGCCCAACGTGCCTTCCAGAAGTGGGCGGATTCGTGTTGTAGTCATTGTTAACAGTGCCTGGGGACAGATGCGGGCTGAAGGGCAAAATGGGGATGGACTGTCCAATGTCCCCACCTGAGCTGCCGTCGCCTGGATTGCGGCCGCCAGTGAAGCTGGGAAGGAATAGGCCAATGATGAGGGCTCCGCCCAGAACTCCGGCTACTACAAGAAGTATGGTCCTGCGGAAGCGCTGCTTTTTGTCCCTACGGGCCCTGCGGGCCTCTCGTTGCTCAACTCTTCGGTCTTTGGCTTTCTTGTTTTCGCTGCTCACAGTGACAACAACTTCCTTATCAAAGAGGGTTCAAGCCGCTGGCCCGTCAGGTGATGGTAGGCCTCAACATAGCGCTGGCGGGTCTGCTTGATAATGCTTGCAGGAAGCGCCGGCGCAGGGGGCTCTTTGGACCAACCGGAGCGCACCAGCCAGTCGCGAACGAATTGCTTATCGAAGTTTGGCATCGACTGCCCGGGCCGATAGGAACCGAGGTCCCAAAAGCGGCTTGAGTCAGGCGTGAACAACTCATCTATCAGGGTCAACTCGCCGTCAATCCAGCCAAATTCCAGCTTGGTATCGGCGATTATGATGCCGCGCTTCCGTGCGAATGTGCGAGCGTACTCGTATAGCTTGATGGTCGCGTCCCGCAGCCGGTTTGCCACGTCCTCTCCTACGAGAGCAGAGACCTCTTCCATAGACATAGGCTCGTCATGGCCCTCATCGGCTTTGGTGGTAGGGGTGAAGAGGGGCTCAGGGAGCTGGTCGCCGTCCCGCAGTCCTGAAGGAAGAGCCTGTCCGTGGACGGTACCGCTCTTCGAGTATTCGGCGTAGGCGGAGCCAGTCAAATAGCCTCTGACAACACATTCCACATCGATGCGCTGGGCCTTTCTAACGATCATCGACCGTCCGCGAGCCGGGGCATCCATGGTGTTCAGCAACGGGTGTACTTCGAATTCAGGGGGTATGTTGTCGCCATCACCCAGAGCGACGAAGTGGTTCGGGACGATATGAGCGGTTTCGTTGAACCAAAAGGCAGAGATGCGGTTCAGCACCAGCCCCTTGTCTGGAATCGCAGAGGGCAGAACAACATCGAACGCCGAGAGGCGGTCGGTGGTGATGAACAGCAAGTGTTCTGCGGAGAAGGCGTAGATGTCCCGTACCTTGCCGCGATGCAGCAGGTTGGGAAGGTAGTCGACTCCAGTGATAGTCGTAGGCACAGCGTGTCCCCCTAAGGTGTGAGCGTCACATGGGAACTCGGTTAGCGTCGCCAACCGGCCCCATTATAGCTAATGTCGTGAACCCTTGTCGCCCCCCGTTCACGAGAGGCCTAGGCGGTGGAGAACGTCGTCCACATACCTCGTGTAGTAACCGTAGTCGAAGAGGGAAGCGAGTTCGGTTGCGGTCAAGCGTTCGCTTACTGAGGCGTCCGTCTTGAGAAGGTCGCGGAAGTCTAGACCTTCATCCCAGGCTTGATGTCCATAGTGCTGCGTTAGGTCGTAAGCTTCTTCGCGGCTCATGCCCTTCTCCACAAGCGCCAGCAGAACCCGCTGGGAGAAC
This sequence comes from Chloroflexota bacterium, assembly GCA_003228115.1. Taxonomy (GTDB): domain Bacteria; phylum Chloroflexota; class Dehalococcoidia; order Lucifugimonadales; family SAR202-VII-2; genus SAR202-VII-2. The sequence continues at coordinate 73,319 of QEVV01000004.1, read as the reverse complement.
ACAATCCCGCGAGTCAACTCTACGTTGCCCATCATGCGGTCAGGCATCACTTTCAGCCCCCGCATTACCTGGGCGAAGAGGGTCAAGATATAGTCGAGAGCATAGCAAGAATCAGGGAGAATGAGGCGCTCAGCGGAGGAATGGCTGATGTCCCGCTCGTGCCAGAGTGCAACATTCTCCAAGGCAGTGACGGCGTGGCCACGAATAAGGCGAGCCAGCCCGCAAATACGTTCGCTCAGCTCTGGGTTCCGTTTGTGAGGCATGGCCGACGACCCGGTCTGGCCCTCTTCAAAAGGCTCCTGGACCTCTGAGACCTCGGTGCGTTGGAGGCTACGGATCTCAGTGGCAAACTTTTCCAGGGATGCGGCGACGATAGCCAGGGTGGTGACGAACTGGGCGTGTCTGTCCCGCTGAATGACCTGGTTGCTGACAGGAGCCGCTTCCAGACCCAGCTTGGAGCACACTTGCTCCTCAATCGCAGGCGAGACAGTGGCGTGTGTCCCCACGGCCCCCGAGATCTTGCCGACCGACATGATGCTCCGGGCGTCTTCCAATCGACGCCGGTTGCGGCGCATTTCATCCCACCAAAGGGCCAACTTTAGGCCGAAGGTCATTGGCTCGGCGTGGATGCCGTGGGTGCGGCCCATCATCAAGGTGGCTTTGTGCTCCAAGGCTCGCTGAGCAAGGACGTCGAGTACCTCGTCCACATCGGCGATCAGGACGGTGGCGGCCTGCGTAAGCTGAATGGCTTGGGCAGTGTCGATGACATCGCTGGAGGTGAGGCCCAGGTGGATCCAACGACCCTCCGGCCCCAGCCTTTCCGTGATCGACCGCGTGAACGCCGTCATGTCGTGATGGGTTCGTGCAAAGATCTCATTCAGGCGATCAACGTCGTACATGGCGTCCCGCAGCTTCACCATATCCTCTGCGGGGACCACGCCCTCGTCGGTCCAGGCCTCGCAGACGGCCAATTCAACGGCAAGCCAGTTGTCGTACTTCTGTTTCTCGGACCACACGGCCCGCATAGCGTCTCGTATGTAGCGATCAATCATCGAAGGTTATCCACAGAGAATATGGAGTTGAGGCTTGGCTGAAGCAAGGAGGCCCCGCTAGGTCGCTCCCCCGCACTTATTCGACGTTGTTCGTTCTCAACCATTATTCAGCTTCTCGCGATAGGCGTCATGAGCCTGTCGGATGTCATCGTGCTTCAAGCCCAGGATCTGAGCGGCGAGGAACGCTGCATTGCGGGCTCCCCAGGGGCCGACCGCTACACAGGCCACAGGTATTCCGGGCGGCATCTGGGCAATGGCGTACAGCGAGTCAACGCCCTTGAGTTCGCTTGTCGCCAAAGGAACGCCGATGACGGGCAGGGTGGTCCAAGAGGCCAAAGCGCCCGGCAAAGCGGCGGCGCCGCCAGCCCCCGCGATGATGACTTCCACTCCGCGGTCTCTGGCGCCCGCCCCGTACTCCATGACCTTGTGGGGTGTGCGATGTGCCGACAGGATGTTCAACTCCCAGGAAACACCGAGTGAGTCCAGGGTAGTCGTCGTTTCTTTCATAACGGGTTCATCAGAGGTGCTGCCGATAACGATTCCTACAAGGGGCATTAGTCTTTTTCTCCATAGCTGAATAGAGGTGCATCATCAGGAAGCAGAGATTCGATGATCTGGTGGTCATCGTAGGTTTGGTTTCCAACTGCCTGAGAAGGGCGGCGGGTTGCGGTTAGCTCTCTGCCGAACCTCTCCAACTTGCGGCGTGTGTCGTCATACTTGCTTTGAGCGTTGCTCAAATGCCTTCCCAAAACGGAAAACTCACCATTGACAACATCGCGCAGGCCGTGCTCCAGAGTGCTCAGGGCTGCCCAGACTTCTTCAACCCGTTCCTGCAGTTCCAGACCTGTCAGTCCCAAGGCCACACTCTGGAGGTAGAGATACATCGTGTTGGGCGAGACAGGGATGACTCTCTTCGACTGTGCATAACTAAAGAGGTCGAAATCGCCACTTGTGCGGCGGATTACGGTCTCGTAGAACACATTCTCAGCGGGGATGTACATGAGGCCGAACTCGAGCGTGCCCTCTCTGGGCCGGATGTATTCAGCGACGGCGTCGATGTGGCCTTTGATCGCTCGGTCAAACTCCCGTCTGCTGCGCTTTGCATCTGCCTGATCCTGCGAGGAAATGAGCCTCGAGAAACTATCCAAAGGGAACTTGGAGTCGATGGGGACCGCTTTATCGCCCAAGAATATCATCGCGTCGACGGTCTTGCCATCAGCGAAGGTGTGCTGCATTCGGTACCGTCCCTTTGGGATGGCCTGCTCAAGCAGCTGTTCCAAAAGGAACTCGCCCATTTCGCCACGGAACTTCGGGGGACGCAGCAAGTCGCCCAGGCCAGAGATGTCCTTGCCGACGGCTTGGACAGCGTCAGTTGCTTTGGAAAGTTCTCCGAGCCCACGCTGCACGTTCCCCAAAAGGTTGACCTGGGTGTCCACGCTACGTTGCATGTTACCGAGTCCAGAGGCGACTTGTTCCTGTATGCCCTTCATTTGAACCTGGAGCGCTCTTAGAGCCTCTCCAGAGTTCCCCGCGGATTTTTGGCGGAGCACGAGAAACAATGCCACTGCCAGACCCAACAAGAGTGCGGCGATGATGCTCAAGAGGAACGGGGTCGCTTCCACGGCTACATTCCTTTCCCGTAGGTCTCTGTGATCGGTCTAGTCCAGGTTGGCGGCCACGTCAGTGCGGTGGAAGGCCCCTTCAAACTTGATATGGTTGATGGCTTTGTAGGCGAGCTTCCTGGCCTCGGACAGAGATTTTCCGCGGCCCACCACCGTGAGTACGCGTCCCCCGCTGGTCTTCGGTTTGCCCTGGCCTTCCGCCGACGTTTGCGTCCCGGCTTGAAAGACCAATGCTCCTGCTGCCGCGGCCGCTTCAATGCCGGAAATCGGGAGGCCCGTTTTGTAGCTGCCGGGGTAGCCACCGGAGGCTACTACGACGCCGACGCCAGCTCCGCGACCCCATCGCACCTCTTGCTGTGAAAGACGCCCAGTGGCGACCGCCTGGGCAACTTCCAGGAAGTCCGATTCCAAGTTGGGCACGATGACCTGAGTCTCAGGATCGCCCAGGCGGCAGTTGAATTCCAAGACCTTCGGTCCGTTTGCGGTGAGCATGAGGCCGGCATAGAGAACCCCTCTGAAGGGGCATCCTGCTTTCACCATGGCACGTACGGTTGGCTCCATGACGACCTGCCGAATCTCCGACGCTAAAGCATCGTTCCAGAAGACTGGTGGCGTGAAGCTGCCCATCCCGCCGGTGTTGGGACCCTTGTCGCCATCAAAGACTCTTTTATAGTCGCAGGCGGCAGTGAGGGGCGAGACATACTCGCCATCGACAAATGCGAAGACGCTTACTTCTGGGCCGATGAGGCACTCCTCAACCAGGACCCTGGCCCCAGCCTCACCGAAGGCCCGCTGTTCCAGGCTGGCGAGCACTGCATCAATGGCTTCTTGCTTGGAGTTGGCTATTGTTACGCCCTTTCCTGCAGCGAGACCATCTGCCTTAACAACCACAGGGAACGTTTGGCGCTCTAGGTATGCAATAGCCGCGTCAGCGTTGTCGAATGACTCGGCGGCGGCGGTTGGGATGCCGCTTCCGAGCATGAGTTCCTTAGAGAAAACCTTGCTTGACTCGATGCGGGCCGCCGCTGCCGATGGACCCAGGGTTGCGATCCCGGCGCTCTGAAGGCGATCGGCCAGCCCGGCGGCCAGCGGGGTCTCGGGGCCAACAATCACGAGGTCTGCTTTGATCTCCTGCGCCTTTGCTGTGATGGCCTTGGTGTCTGCGGACGGGACGTCGAGGTTAGTGCCCAGCAATGCCGTGCCTGCATTTCCTGGCGCTATGAACAGCTCTTCCAAGTGGGAACTTTGCCGCACCTTCCAGGCTAGAGCATGCTCACGGCCTCCCTCTCCAACGATGAGGACTCTCACACGCGCACCAGCCTAATGAAAGGGAAGTCGTCTGCGACGGCGTTGAAAAGGCGAGCGTCCAAGGTGAGAAGCTCACAGGAGAGGATGTTGGCGAGGGCCAAGTACGTTGCGTCATAGGCCTTTGGCTGGCGAAACCTGGTGGCCAGGATGTAGGCGTGTTGATAAAGCCTGGTCGGAACGGGGGTTGGAATGGCTAGAGCGAGAAAGTCATCAACGATGGCTTGTCCCTCATCTAACGTGAGGTTCCCCCGGTGTACAACCTGGCGGATGGCCGAGATCGTCTCAGGATAAAGTAAGGGAGGAGCGACGAAATCGTCCCTCCCTTCTTCAAAAGCCTGCCAAGCCTCCATCACCGCCGGAGTCCGCGTGTCCGGCAGCAGCCAAGCGACGACAAAGCTGGCGTCTACGCAGCGCACTGCCAAGGCTAGTTATCCTCCCTGATGTGGTGGATCAACTGCACGACGTCTACGGCAACTCCCTGCCTCTCCCAGCGGGTGCCTATTGCCTCTCTGCGGGCACTCACCCTGGCAAAAAGAGCGGATCTGTCTGTGCCGCCTTCCCCGGCGGTAGCTGGATAGTCCGTATTATCTTTCGTGTCCATGTCAGCTCCCCGTGTTCCATAGGTGACCGCCGCCTCTCTGATAAACCACTGCCCCCCAATGCGGCGACCCTCTAGCTTGCCCTCCCGTAAATACCGGCGAACCTGCTCGGCGGACCGCCCAAGGGCATGCGCCGCTTCCGGTACCGTAACGTAGCCCTCTAGGTCCTCAGACATGGGTCCTCCCAACTGGAGCGAGGCGTGAGTGTTGTTGCATGCTACTCCGCCCTTTGGGCTATTGTCAAGGCGCGCGTGACAGTTGCTGAGCTACTCCCACTCAATGGTGCCGGGGGGCTTGCTTGTAATGTCGTAGACAATGCGATTGACTTGGGGAACCTCGTTGACTATGCGGCTGCTGATCTTGGCCAAGACATCGTAGGGAAGGCGCGCCCAGTCGGCGGTCATAGCATCCTCGCTTGTCACCGCTCTAATCGCTACGACGTGCCCGTATGTGCGGAAGTCGCCCATAACACCAACGCTGCGGGTGTCGGTCAGGACGGCGAAACTCTGCCACACATCGTGGTACAGGTTGGAGTACTTTATTTCGTCCATGACAATCCAGTCACAGGAACGCAGCACTTCGAGCTTTTCCCGGGTTACGTCGCCGATGATGCGGATGGCCAGCCCGGGTCCTGGGAAAGGCTGCCTGTTCACCATCTCTTCTGGCAAGCCAAGCTCAAGACCAACCTGGCGCACCTCATCCTTAAATAGGTAACGAAGCGGCTCCACGAGTTGCAGGGACATGTGTTTGGGAAGGCCGCCGACATTGTGGTGCGTTTTGATCTTGGCGGAAGCCTTATTGTCAGGGGTCTGGCTTTCGATTACATCTGGGTACAGGGTTCCCTGGGCTAGAAAGTCGACTTGCCCCAGGGGCTTGGCCTCATCTTCGAACACTCGAATGAAGGTCTCTCCAATGACCTTGCGCTTTTCCTCTGGGTCGCTTACGCCCTCTAGCTGGTCAACGAAGCGGTCAGCTGCGTCAACATGGATGAGGTTCATTTTGAGGTGCTGGCGGAATGTCCTGTCGACCCGTTCCGGTTCTTCCCTGCGCATCAGGCCATTGTTAACGAATATGCAGGTTAGCTGGTCGCCGATAGCCTGGTGGACCAGTGTTGCCGCAACGGCGGAGTCGACGCCCCCAGAGAGAGCGCAGATAACCTGGCCTGTGCCGACCTGTTCCCTAATTCGCTGGAGGCTTTCTGCCACGAAGTTACCAGGGGTCCAAGACCCTGTGCAGCCACAAACGTTGAATAGGAAGTTCCTTACTAGGGCGGTCCCCTGAGGCGTATGGACCACTTCCGGGTGGAACTGGAGCCCGTAGAACCCTGAGTCGCTTCCCATGGCGGCGACAGGCGAACTGTCGGTGTATGCCAGGCTTTGAAAGCCGGGCGGCAGGCTAGTAATCTGGTCGCCGTGGCTCATCCAAACTGGCATGGAAGGAGGCAGACCCTCAAGGAGGGGATGCTCGGCGACGTTCTGATAAAGGACCGCGTGCCCATACTCCCTCGTTTTCGTTGGGGCGACCTGACCCCCTAACTGGTGGGACAAGACCTGCATGCCATAACAGATTCCAAGCACGGGGATCCCTTGTTCATACACCCAGGGGGGAGCTAGGGGGGCATCGGCGTCGTAAACGGAGGCTGGTCCCCCGGAAAGGATGATGCCCTTCGGCTTGAGATGGGCTACCTTTTCCCAGGGCGCATCGTAGGGCACGATCTCGCTGTAGACGTTGCACTCACGAACGCGCCGCGCTATCAGCAGGCTGTATTGGGACCCGAAATCGACGACAAGAACTGCCTCCCGAGTCGCATCAAGAGACCCTTCTGGCCCCGATGTGGCGCTGCCTTTTTCTTGTGCGATTTCTAGATAGGCTGAGACTTCCAAGTCATCGCTGGAGGCGACCCGCCGGGACTCCGAAGCTTTGTCTGTATTAACCATGATGTCCCTTCTATAATGAATGAGGAGCTGGCTGAGGCTGCCAACAAGGCCGCGTAGGCCTAGAAATGGGGTGAGTCTGTAACCTCAAAAACTGCCCGGTGGACTCTGCCATATTGTGGCGGAGGTGACCAACGGTAGCATATGTAGTAGATACGGTCAATAAAGAAAACCGAGGATTCTCGCATGGTTTCTAGGACATTGGGACCACTCCAAAGTGGCAACAGGACTGAGGGACTGCACCCCGCCCTGGAGCATGCTGTCGACATGGCGGTTGCCAGTTTGCGGAAGGGTGGCGTTGTGGCCTATCCAACGGACACCCTCTATGGGCTTGGCGCACACGGTCTCAACGACGGCGCAGTCCGACAGGTGTTCCGTATCAAGGGCCGTCAGGACGGCAGCCCCGTACCCCTGCTATTGGGAGAAGTGTCTGACATTCTCAGAGTAGCTGTGGATGTGGCCCCGCTTGTTTGGGTTCTTGCCCGGCGTTTTTGGCCCGGCCCTTTGACCCTTATCGTGCCCAAAGGCCCCGCTGTGCCTGACTCAGTGACCGCAGGAGGCGGGACCGTCGCCGTACGAATTCCGGACCACCCGGTGCCCCGGGAGATCGCTCGCCGGCTTGGTGCGCCTATCACGGGAACCAGCGCCAATATCAGTGGCGCTGCCGGCGCTACTACGGCGGAGGCGGTTTGGGCTACTGTTGGGGAGCAGGTTGACTTGGTTATAGACTGCGGGCCATGTCCAGAGGGCGTGGGTTCCACTGTGCTCGATCTTACCGGAGGCATTCCCAGAATCCTGAGGCCAGGGCCGGTATCCCTCGCCTCTCTCCGCTATGTCTGTGGGGATCTGATCGAAGGCCCTTGATTCCGCGCCTCGGCTGCGGGTTATCATAGGTGGGCTTGAAACCGGCCTAAAGAGACGTATTCAAGGGAGCCCATGACCGTCCCCCAAATAGTTGAAGATCTGAGTGAATTGGTTGAAGAGCAGTTGCGTTCAGTCGCCGAGCGCTGCGCTGCGCCGCTTTACCGGCTGGTGGCCTTCGAAATGGGTTGGCAGGATGAGACCGGAGAGCCGGCGTACCACGCTGCGGGGTTGCGGACCTCAGCCGCCTTTTGTCTGCTGGCCTGTCAGGCCGTTGCTGGCGCCCATCAGGGAGCACTTCCCGGCGCTGCCGCTGTGGAGTTCATAAACAGCTTCGTTCAGGTTCACGGGGACGTTCAAGCAGGGACTCCCAATCGTGGAGGTAGGCCGACCGTCTGGTGGCAATGGGGCCCGGCTCAGGCTATCAATGCTGGGGATGCGATCCATGCCCTCGCCAGGCTGTCCCTAATGAAGCTTCAAGATAATGACGTCGCTGATGAGAAGGTCTTGGAAGCTTTAGCAATGTTGGATAGGGCCACTCTCCGATTCTGTGAAGGGCAGCATCAAGACCTGACCTACCAGGAGCGCCTCACGGTTAGCGAGGACACGTACCTCAAGATGGTTGACGACAAGGCTGGAGCGCTACTGGGCTGCACGCTGGCTCTCGGCGCCTTTCTGGGCGGAGCCGAGGCGAACATCGTCAGTGCTTTTGATGAGGCCGGGCGGAAGCTGGGCATGGCGTTTCAAGTCCGACGTGACCTGCTTGACCTTTGGCCAGTGGACGACCATGCGCAGGCCTTTTCCAGCGATGTACTGAACAAAAAGAAGAGCCTGCCTGTGATCCACGGCTTTGCGGCGTTAGAGCCTTCCAAAAAGCGGGAGCTAGGCAACTACTACCTCAAGCGCGTCTTGGAGCCTCAGGACGCCAAGGAAGTGGCTGAGGTGCTGGAGCGTTTGGGGGCTCGTCAATATGCAGAAGAAATGACGCAGCGGCTGGTGGACGAAGCGCTAGCTCTGCTGGATGAAACGCTTCTACCGGCCGAAGGGCTCGAGGGATTGAAGAAGTTGGCCCGGTTCTGCGGGGCCGAGGGCTTTTAAACTTGCCCAGGCTTGCTTCGGCCACGGCAGCACGGCAGGACTGACCTATGAGGAATGGCTCTTTGGGAAAAAAAACGGTTAGAGATATCGACGTTAAGGGCAAGCGCGTCTTGGTGCGCGTGGACTATAACGTCCCTTTGGACAAGGACACTGGCGCGATATCCGACGATATTCGCATTCGGGCCAGCGTGCCTACCATTCGTTATCTGCTCGACGAGGGGGCCTCGGTAATCCTTTGCTCCCACTTCGGGCGTCCCAAGGGCGAGGTGGTTGAGGATATGCGGCTGAAGCCCATCGTTCAGCCTCTGTCCAGGCATCTAGGGCTTGGAGTAACCTACCTTATGGACTGTATCGGTGCAGAGGTGGCCCAGGCTGTCGACAGCCTGAGGCCGGGCCAAGTCATACTTTTGGAAAACGTCCGCTTCCACGCCGGGGAGGAGAAGAACGATCCGGCCTTCGCTCGTGAATTAGCTTCCTTGGCCGACGTTTACGTTAACGACGCTTTCAGTGCTGCCCACAGAGCCCATGCTTCCACCGAAGGGGTGGCTCATGTGCTCCCCTCAGTGGTCGGGTTGGCCTTGGAGAAAGAGCTTGAAATGTTGGGCGGGGCCCTTGGCAGTCCTGCGCGGCCCCTGGCCGCTGTCATTGGCGGTGCAAAGGTCAGCGATAAAATCGCGGTCTTGGAGCACCTGGCCGACCAAGTGGAAGTCCTAGCTGTCGGCGGCGGAATGGTGGCGACGCTCCTTAAGGCAGGGGGGGCTAATGTTGGAGGGTCGCCGGTCGAAGAGGACTACTTGGAAGTGTCTCGACGCCTTATCGCTAGGAGTCAATCGGGTAGCCTAAAGCTGCTTCTGCCCACTGATGTTGTGGCCGCGGAATCTTTTGCCAAGGATGCGGATTTCCGCGCAGTGCCAGTGGATCAGATACCAGACGGCTGGCTCATTCTCGACATTGGGCCTGAGTCGGCGGAGGCTTACGCCAGCGAGTTGGCCGGATGTCGAACCGTAGTATGGAACGGGCCTATGGGGGTCTTCGAGTGGGAGGCGTTCGCTTGGGGAACTCGCCGCGTGGCCCAGGCCTTGGCGGACCTCCAGGGCAAAGCCACCACCATTGTCGGTGGGGGCTCTACGGCGGAGGCCGTGCAAGCCTTCGGGGTCGATAGGGCGCTTTCTCATGTATCGCTAGGCGGCGGCGCTTCACTGGAATTTCTTGAGGGCAAGGTCTTGCCAGGCTTAGCTGCCTTGCCGGATAAGTAGGGAAGAACTATGGCGAGGGGGCGTTCATGATTGATTTCGAATATCTATCCGACATTGTGCAGCCGACAGACTCCAAGATCGTGATGCTGGTGGTGGACGGACTTGGAGGCATGCCCCATCCGGATCACGGGCGATCCGAATTGGAGGAAGCCGACCTGCCCAACCTGGACAAGCTGGCGTCTGAATCATCCTGCGGGTTGACCATACCGGTGCTACCTGGCGTAGCCCCAGGCAGCGGCCCTGGCCACCTTGGCCTGTTTGGCTACGACCCCGTCAAGTACCTCATGGGCAGGGGCGTTTTGGAGGCTTTGGGAATTGGCTTGACGTTGGGAGAGGGCGAGATCGCTGCCCGTGGGAACCTTTGCACCGTCGATGACCAAGGCATTCTGACCGATCGCCGGGCTGGACGGATACCGACTTCTGAGAGCACTCCCCTGGCTGAAATGTTGGACCAAATCGAGGTGGACGGAGCACAGATATCGGTGTACCCGGTTGAGGGGTACCGCTTCGCTTTGGTAATCAAGGGCGAGGGTCTGAGCGACAACGTTTCGGAGACCGATCCACAGCGCACGGGGGTCGCTCCGCTGAAGAGCCAATCGATTGATGGCGACGCTGCATCCAAGCGGACGGCGCAGGTTATAAACGAGTTCGTCGCTAAGGCTGCCGAAATACTGGGAGGCCGGGATAGGGCCAACATGGTCATGCTCAGGGGCTTCTCATTGATGCCAGAACTGCCGTCCTTTGGAGAACAGTTCCAGCTCAACCCTGCGGCGATTGCTGCCTATCCTATGTATCGGGGGCTCGCCAGCACCATTGGCTTGAAGATCATTCCCACGGGGCGAACCTTTGATGAAGAGGTCCAGACCCTGCGGGAGCACTATGAGGAGCACAACTTCTTCTACATCCATTACAAGCCGGCCGACGCCGCTGGTGAAGACGGCGACTTTCTGGGCAAGGCGAGGGCACTGGAGGCACTAGACCAGTCTTTGCCGCCACTGCTGGAACTAGCTCCGGATGTCCTTGTGGTAGCCGGAGACCACTCGACGCCAGCAGTCTTGGCCGCGCATAGTTGGCACCCGGTACCGGTGCTCATCAATTCCAAATGGACACATGGGACGGGCAGCCGGGCCTTCAGTGAGCGCGAATGTGCAACCGGCGCCTTGGGCACCTTTTATGCTAAGCACCTGATGTTCCAGGCGCTGGCCCACGCCGACAAGCTGATTAAATTCGGGCCGTAGGAGAACGAGGCGAACAATGGCACACCCCTTGGTAGCTGCCAACTGGAAGATGAACACCACCCTTACTGAGGCAGAGGCCTTGGTCCGCGCCGAAATGGCGGAGCTAGGGGCTCTTGACGGCCTTGATGTCGTACTCTGCCCACCCTTTGTGTCCCTTGGGCGAGTGGCAGGCTTGGTGAAAGGGACACGGCTGCACGTTGGGGCCCAGAACCTCCATTGGGAGAACGAGGGAGCTTTCACAGGGGAAGTATCCGCCGATATGCTCAGGCATCTGTGTAAGTACGTCATTGTTGGCCATTCGGAACGGCGTCAACTCTTTGGTGAGACTGACGAGATGGTCAGCCGCAAGGTCAAGGCCGCGCTGGCCGCCGACCTCATTCCCATCCTCTGTGTCGGCGAGGTTCTGGAAGAGCGTGAACAGGGCAGGGCCATTGAGGTTGTCACAACTCAGGTCAGAGCTGCTCTGGAAGGCGTGGCTTCGACTGATCGGGTGGTCGTTGCCTACGAACCCGTGTGGGCCATCGGCACTGGACTGGCTGCGGACGGTGCCGCTGCAGAAGAGATGTGCGGCCTCGCGCGACAGCTTGTCGCTGAGGCCCAGGGAGAAGGGGCTGCCAAGTACACGCCCATCCTCTATGGTGGCAGCGTCAACCCCGACAACATCAGCCAGTACGTCGGTCAGCCGAACGTCGATGGCGCACTGGTGGGCGGGGCCAGCTTGAAGCCCGACCAATTTGTCGCCATTGCCCGGGCTACTGCTGAGGCCCGCGTCGCCTAGGACTGGCCATGGCTATGGTAGGCTAGAAGTGTCGAAAACAATAAAAGACAGACAAACCAATTGAAGCGAGACAGCTATGCCGCTCTATGACTTCCGATGTCCTCAATGTGAGCATGCTTTTGAGATCCGGCGCTCGTTCTCCGAGGGCGGCCCGGTGCCCTGTCCCAATTGTCAGGCAGAGACCCTGCAGGTGTACTCGGTGTTTTCCTTTGGAGGCCGCACCAGTGGCCCGCAGAGCCCTATGGATAAGTTCAAAGGCTCACCGAGGGGGAAGCAGTACGCGGCGATGGCGGATGTCGCAGTCAACAAGGTTATGAAGGACATCAAGGAACGCAACTAGTCGGGGCAGCGTTTCGAATTGACGATGATAAGGGGCGGCTCAGAGAGCCGCCCCTTTCTTTTTCATCTTGGATTGTGGGCTCGTCTTGGCGGGTAGGATTTCTCCGCTGCGCTTTCGCTCCGGTCGAAATGACAAGGATCCTCGCGCCTAGGCCTCCGCAGCAGCAAATGCCATGTCGGTCTTGGATGACATGATGAAGTCGTTGCGATGGAGGTCGCGGATCTTGTGGGACCACCAGGTCACGCCTACGCGGCCCCATTCGGTGACGAGCTTGGGGTGATGCCCTTCGTCCTCAGCGATTGCGCCGATCTGGTTGGTGAAGGCGAGGGCTTGAACGAACCCTGAAAAGCGGAAGGTGCGTTGGAGCTTGCGGATGCCGTCCTCTTCTATGAGTTCCCATTCGGGGATGATGGGGCTCAGGAGTTTGATTTCCTCGTCGGTGACGTGAGGGGAGTCGGCGCGGCAGGCGACACATCGCTCGCCGGTTAGATTGGTCATGGGGCCTCCTTGGGTTTTCCAAGCTGATTGTCCGGCATGGCCCGGCAAGGGGCAAGTTGGTACGTCGGTTTGAGCAAGCGGAAGCGAATTAGGGCATAGGATTGGCGTAGTCTAACGCCGCTTTCCCACCCACTCCGCCCTCGAATGTTTTTTGGTGCAGGGGGCACGCCCCCTTTCACCCCCGGCCTCCGGCGGTTTTCGGGGATTGGGGCTTGTGCCCTGTCAGGTAGACGCTTGCTGGGTTCCATCCTTTCGGAAGGACGGAAAGACGGTGACGGGTGCCACGAGCTATGCCAACCTGTGAAGCAACAGGCGACTTAGAGCAGAAGATTGGCGCGGTCCAACGCCGCGCTGCCACTCAGCCCGCCCTCCAACGTTTTTTGAATCTAGGGGACACCCCTAGGACCCCGGCTGGAACCTAGGGTTCCCTGCACCCTCCTCCTTTTTGGCTATTCCTTGCAACCTGAATGGCACACCCGGTCTCCGACGGCTCTTCCGGGGACTTACCAGACACCGGCAATGATTGGTTGACCTGCCTCATCGCCGTTTCTATAATGTCGCCAAATTGAAGATGGAGATGGGCAGGGGGGAGCTCGGTGGAGCCGGGCTGAGAGGGCGACCTTGGGATGTCGCCGACCCTGAGAACCTGATCTGGGTAATGCCAGCGGAGGGAAGCAGTTTCGGTGCCGACATGTAATCGGGGCCGTCAGCTACCAATGCTGGCGGCCTCGATTCTTTTTGTGAGGAGACGCCATGTCCTTCGGCACTGTGGTTGTACTGGTGACGATTCTGACGGCGGTGGGATTCGCCGCACTGGGCATCGTCTACGCCCGCCGGGTCCGCATAACGGTCGAGGAGTATGTCGCTGGTGGCAGATCGACGGGCGGACTTGCTGCAATGGCGACCTTGGTGGCGTCCGTCATGGGCGCTTGGATCCTCTTCAGTCCTGCTGAGTCAGCTACCTGGGGCGGCATCATCGCTGTGGTTGGGTACGGCGTCGGGCAGGCAGTGCCAATCCTGGCCTTCATTGTCTTGGGCCCTCGGATGCGAAGGCTGATGCCTCAAGGCCACTCCCTCACTGAGTTCGTTTGGTTCCGGTTCGGGCGAGCCATGTACGGCCTGGTCCTGGTCATTATTGTTTTCTACATGTTCGTGTTTCTCTCAGCGGAGATGGGAGCAATTGCCCGCGCCGTCCGCTTCGTCGCAGATACCCCGTTACTCCTGACGTTGGTGGTCGTGGCGGGGGCAACGTTGGCCTACACGGTGTACGGAGGCCTTCGCGCCTCGATGTTCACGGACAACCTTCAATTTCTGCTTATCTTTCCACTCATCATCGTCGTCCTTGTTGTGGCGTTGGTGGAACTGGGTGGATGGAATGTTGCCTTCGACGCCGTTCGAGACGTCAACCCCGCCTTGCTTTCGGCCACGCACGTTCCCGGCGTTGAGCTTGGGATCACCCTGATCGTCGCCATCACTGCGGCGAACCTGTTTCATCAGGGCTTCTGGCAGCGGGTCTACGCCTGTCGCAGCGATGGCGAGCTGCGTAAGGGGTTTCTGCTGGCGGGCCTGCTGGTGATCCCCCTGATTATCGCTGGCGGCTTCTTTGGGCTATGGGCGATCGGGCAGGGGGTGGCCGGCCCCTATGACCCCATTGCTCTATTCAAAGTGGCCACGGAGGTCCTGCCGGATGTAGTGCTCGTTATCCTTCTGGTGCTGGCGTTGGTGCTGGTCATGAGTAGTATGGACACCCTGCTGAACGGCATTGCCAGCATCTTTGCGAGCGACTTGCGCCGCCTGAACCCCTCCATTCGGAGCGGGAGCCTGTTGACCTCCTCTCGCGTCATCACTGCGGTGCTCATTATCCCGGCCATGATCGTCGGTTACTTCTTCGACAGTGTTCTCTACCTCTTCTTCATTGCCGATTTGGTCTGCGCTGGGGCGGTGGTGCCGGTTTTCTTGGGCATGTACTCACGAAGGCTGAAGGGCTCGGCGGCTATGATCAGCTCCCTTCTTGGAATCGGGGCAGGCGCGCTCTTCTTTCCGAATCCTGATCTTGGTGGATGGTGGACGTTCACCTCGCTTACTGATTTTTGGCACGTCCTAGCTTCGGGAAATACGCTGGCGAGCTTCTCGATTGCGGTGGGTGTCTCGTCTCTGGCAGCCGCAGCCTTCGTATTGTTTGAGGGGCGCAACAAGGCAGGAGCGGGCTTCGACTTCGACCAGTTGTCGGGGCAGGTTCATTTGTTGGAGGAGCGGTCCTAGTCAGCGAAGGCCTCTGGGCCGGGCTTGACGCGCGGTCGTTTCAACGGTTAATTGACAGGGTAGGGCCCCAATGCTAGCGTTGCCTCCGACCTTACGAAACTCGACGCTACGGAGGGATTGAATGACCACGGAAATTGCTGGGGAGAGGACATCTACCGCAATGCAGGAGGTCTTGATCTCCGCAGACTCGCACACAATGGAGCACCCTGACCTATGGAAGGAGCGGCTGGAGCTCCGGTTCCGGGGTCAAGCGCCGCAATTCACAGCAAATGAAGTAAGCGGTTTTGCTGCCCATCCCGGTGGCAACGACCCCAGTGAACGCATCAAGGAAATGGGCGAGGACGGTGTCTCTGCCGAGGTGCTCTACCCAACGCTTGGCCTGCGCCTGTTCGGCATTCAGGATGCCAAGCTGCAGGAGGCATGCTTCCGGGTCTACAACGACTGGGTCATGGAGTATTGCAAGGTTGCTCCCGACCGTCTGGTAGGCGTGTCGATGATCTCAACCTATGACATTGATGAGGCCATCAAGGAGGTCGAGCGCACGGCGAAGGGTGGTTTGAAAGGGGCCTTGGTGTGGCAGGTGCCGCCAGCTGACTTGCCTTTCACGTCGGACCACTATGACCGTCTATGGGCGGCCGCTCAGGAGGCAGATGTTGCGATCAGTCTTCACATATTGACGGGCTTTGGGTACAGCAAGAACCTGGCCAGCCTCAAAGGCTTGGACCTCATCAGGCACAGCGTCAACACGAAGATCTACGAGGCGTCCAACGCTCTCTACGACCTGATCTTTTCTGGCGTTTTGGACCGGTTCCCGCGGCTGAAGATTGTGTTTGTCGAGAATGAAGTCGGTTGGATGCCCTTCGCTGTTGAACAGTGGGACCGCTACTACAAGCGGTTCCAGGAACGATTGGATCTCAATCTTTCCATGCTGCCCAGCGAGTATGTTCGGCGGCAGGTCTACTCAACCTTTTTCAACGACCCGTCCGGTGGCTTTCTATTGTCGTACTGGGGGGAAGAGAACTGCATGTGGTCAAACGACTACCCTCACCCCAACTCGACGTGGCCGAACTCTAGGGACGTAATTGGGCGGCAATTGGCGCATCTTTCTGAGGAGACGAGGGCTAAAGTGGTGCGTGGGAACGTGATGCGGCTTTACGGCCTGCAGGCACCTGGCGCTTAGACGGCGCTTTTCTTTGCGCTGAGTTTAACTGCTCGGTTGTCGGTGCCTTGCCCAGCTAACTCGTTAGGGGAGTAGCTCAAACGGTTTGGCTAAGCGTACGTTGTTGTCCCACCCAGCCCACCCTCCTACGCTTTAATACAGGGGACACCCCTGTGCCCCGCCGGGGCTGCGCCCCTGCACCCCATTCGGATCGCAGGCGTTCTCTCCACTGCTGCCATTTATCGGGACAGAGAGCATCGAACTAGCTTTCTTGGTTAAGGAGCACTGGGTCAGGTGAGGGATCATCGCCTGATAATTTAGCTAGGGAGGCCGGACAGCGGCACTAGCCTTGATATAGTTCAATATTCGGCATCGAGGCGACGAGAGCGAACCAGAAAGTTGTGCGGGTAGGCAGCCCCTGAAGTTGGTGACCCTGAAGCGGTCCGTCCACGGCCCGGCCGGCTATGTCCCATGTCGATCCCGTTTCGTTGTCGACGTAGGTTTCCCCGGCTACTTGGAAGATCAGCGCGCGGCCCAAGACCTCTGCGCTGAAGGCTGCGCCGGCGGGTCCTTCGTCGATCAGGACGACGATCGGCTCTCCGTTCAAGCGGTCGTTGATAACGGTCAGTCCCGATCCCTCCAAGAGATAGGCTCGTTCTTCGCTGCTGGAACGGACGGCGAGCACTCGGTCCCCTGGCCGGAGACGCTTGTCCGCCGTGACCTTGTCACTGACAGGAAAAGCGAACCTTCCTTCGTTGACGATCTCCTGGTATCCGACGAAGGGGTTTCGTTCATAGAAGGCCACGGGATAAATTTTGGTCTCGGTTGAGAGGACAAGCGTGTCTGGGTGCAGGCGTTTCCAGTCGCCCCAGGGCATCATTACCGAAGGCAGAGGGGTGAGGCGTTGCCCCGTCAGCTCACCAACCAGGGCTTCCCCGCCCACCTGGAACCAGTACGACCCCGTCTGCTGATCGAACATGACCATATCGGATTCATAGAGGGCGCTTGTGTTGCCGAAAACTAGCTCCATTTCGTCCAATCGCCGGTCATAGATGATGCCGCTGGCGCACAGAGGACAGTACGAGACCAGGACGGGCACCCCTTCGATGGTGTCGTTGACGATTTCGTGCAGGTTGAGGATGTTGACGGGGTAGGCGTAGGGAGTGCCCCGCTCTGAAACGTATCCAAGCACGACGAAGCTATCGTCCAGCCAGTCGCCGGCGCTGGCGGGCCCATATGCTGGGTCGTAGATGGGGCGAATGGCGTCCTGAAGCGCCAAGATCCGGCCGTCCTCAGCTTCCGACAAAGGGAGAGACCCTCCGTCGAATGTGTCGAAGATGATCTCGCTCAACGCGACGCTGTGCTTGGATAGGTCGGGCAGGGGCGCTACTGGTGTGGGAGTTGGCAAGATCAGGGGAAGGTTGATCTCAGGGGGAAGCGGAGTGGGGCTAGGACCTGGAGTGGGAACCGGGTTGGGAATCAGGCTGCCCTCTACGGTTGGGGGCGGATCAGTTGGTTGTGTCGTTGGGGAGGGAGCAGGGCTAGCCGAGCAGGCAGCAAGGATGGCCAGCAAGAGGCTTGGCACGGCGAAGAACCAACGCTTTTTGGTGTGATGGATGAGAGCTGTTATGGCAGTCATTAGCTTCTGAGATGCTCTTCTGGGCTGGGAGGTGTCGTGGCGTCGCCCATTGCGTCATTTGAATCAAGAAGTGCCGCTGGCATACCGACGATTGGCTTGGCATATGCCGCTGTCCCGCCCCGCCCACCCTCGGACGTTTCTTTTCCGGGGACACCCTGGAGCCCCGGCGGGCTGCGCCCTGCACCCCCGATGGTGTTGCTGGCGTTATTCGGCTCCTGCGCCCTTGGTGGGAGACCGCGTGAGATGCGTCGTCATGCTGGCTTGACGACGTTCCGAGCAGCTACGTACAATGGGAGATAGAGCAGAAGTACCTAAGGGAGCATTTCCATATGGTCACGACCCGCAAGCCACGGCAGCAAACACCCCTAACGATTCGCATTTCTCCCAACGCAGCTAAGCACGTCCGACAGTTCTCTGGCGTGGAGCTCACAGAGGATGACTTTCTTACTCTGCGAGTAGGCGTGAAGGGCGGCGGTTGCTCGGGCCTGACGTATGAGCTTTCGCTCGGTGACGCAGCGACAGAGGCTGACAAGGTTGTTGAGGAGCACGGCATCCGGCTTATGGTGGACAAGAAGAGCTACGTGTTCTTGGCGGGCACAGAGTTGGACTACTCCGGCGGCCTGAATGGCAAGGGCTTCACGTTCAACAACCCCAACGCCAAGACGCAATGTGGCTGCGGGACATCGTTCTCCGTTTAGGTTAGTAACTCGGGAAATTCAGCGCCGCCATGCTCTGCAGTGTGGCGGCGCTTCTTTTTAGGGAGGCAGTATGAGGCGAACCCCGCTGGCCGAATCCCACCGTAGGCTTGGCGCTGTTCTTGAGGAGCGCAAGGGCTGTTTGCTGCCCTCCCGGTTCACTTCCCCAAACGAGGAATACGCGACGGCCCTGAAGACCGGTGCTCTGGTCGATCGTTCCGGTGTTGGTAGGCTGATGTTCCGAGGCAAGGATGTTACCGACCTGCTGGAACGGCTTTCCACGAACCACGTTGATCCGCTGGAGACTGGTGAAGGCGCATCCACCGTGCTGACCACGAATAAGGGCCGCATTGTGGACGTTATCACGGTCACCGCTTTGGAAGACGGATATCTTGTTCTGACCGGCCCGGCCATGCAGCGACGGGTTGCAGAATGGATCGATATGTTCACTTTTCGGGAGGAAGCTGAAGCCGAAGACGTCACCCGCAAGACGGCACTAATCGGCGTGGTGGGTCCCAAGGCGTCCCGACTGCTGGGGAACATATCGGGCACAAGCGTGGCTGGTATGGAGCTGGGCCATAGCAAGACACTTACCGTCGGTCGTACGGACGTTGTCGTGGTCCGAACGGATGCTGTGGGTTTGCCTGGGTACGACCTGTTGGTGTCCCGGCAGCGCGCCAAGGGCGTATGGCGGGCGTTGCTGCAGCGGGGCCGTCGCTACGGTATGACCCCTCTGGGCACTGAGGCTTGGGAAATGCTGCGGGTGAGCAATGGCATTGGTGAAACCGGGCAGGAATACACCGAGGCCTATAACCCCCTTGAAGCGGGTCTCATCGACATGGTTAGCTTCAACAAGGGCTGCTACGTTGGGCAGGAAGTCGTTGCCCGGCTGAATACATACGATAAAGTGCAGCGGGCTTTGGTTACGCTGGCCTTCGAAGAGAAAGCTTCTCCCGCTGCGGGGTCAGGGGTGTTTTGGGAGGGAAGCGAGGTTGGCACCGTCACCTCCGTCGCCCGGCTGCCTGGTGAGACCCATTCCTCCGCTTTGGCCTATGTCCGGAAGGCTCATATTGAGCCCAATAAGGTACTCATGGTGGGTAAGGATGACGGGGCGGTGAGGGCCACAGTGAGGGCCACAGTGAGAGTGAAGTAGGAGCTGCGAACTTTGCTAGGGCAGCAACGAGACCCCGCCGTCAACGGCAAGCACCTGTCCCCTAACCATTTCTGCTGCAGGCGAGCAGAGAAATATCGTGGCCAGGGCGATGTCTAGCTGAGTAACCATGCGGCCTGCCGGCGTCTTTTGCCGCGCTGAGGCGAGCATATCGTCCTTGTTGGGGAAGTGCTCGAGGGCGTTGGTTTCCACATAGCCCCCAGAAACAGCGTTGACCCGGATGCCAAGCGGCGCAAGTTCAACGGCCAGGTAGCGAGTCAGCGTTTCCAGTGCCCCCTTGGACACCCCAACCGACAGGTAAAAGGGCAGCACCCGTTGAGAGCCCAGGCTGCTGATGCTGACGACGCTTCCTCCATCGATCATCAGCGGCGCCGCTTCTTTAGCGCATAGGAAGGGGCCTCGGGCGTTGATGTTCATGGTCCAGTCCCAGTGCTTGGCTTCAAGCTCTAGCGCTGGGCGCTGAATTCCAGAGGCTGCATTGTTGACCAACACATCGACGCGGCCGTACAAGTCAGAAATCTGCTGGAAGAAACGAGTGATGCTTTTGGGGTCGCCCACGTTGGCTTGGGCGGCAAAGCATTTGACACCGAGCGCCTCTATTTCCGCTGTCGTCTCTCTGGCTACACGGTGGCTCCGTAAATAGCCGAAGGCGATGTCAGCACCTCGCTTGGCGAACTCCAAGGCAATGGTGCGGCCGATTCCCCGGCTTCCCCCCGTTACAACGACCACTTGACCAGCGAATGTAGTGTCGCTCATGGCTTAGAGGGTGATGCCGCCGTCTACCGGTATGGCTTGCCCGGTGATATAGCGCGCCTCTTCAGTACACAGGAAGGCGATCATGGGGGCTATGTCGTCGGGGACGGCAAAGTAGCCAAGGGGAATGTGGGAGAGGACCAAGTCTTTAACTTCCTGGTTCAGGTTCGCCACGATCTCGGTTTGCACGTAACCAGGCAGGATGGTGTTGGCGGTGATGTTCCGGGTAGCGACTTCGCGGGCGATGGCCACGGTGAAGCCCAAGAGCCCCGCCTTGGATGCTGCATAGTTCGACTGACCAACGTTCCCGGTAAGGGCGATTGCAGAAGATACGTTGACGATTCGTCCCCAGCGGCTACGTATCATTGGCCTGATGGCTTCGCGGGTGCAAAGGAAGGCGCTACGCAGGTTGGTGTTCACCACCTCGTCCCACTGCTCATCGGTCATGCGCATCAAGAGGTTGTCCCGTATGATCCCGGCGTTGTTGATCAGGATATCCACCTTTTTGAAGGTGGATATTGTCTCCTCGAACATAGCCTTGACGTCGGGCCCCTTGGATACGTCGGCTTGAACGGCAATGGCTTCGCCGCCAGCGCTCTTGATTTGGTCTACCAACTCTTTGGCACTGTCTGCCCGGGTGTTGTAGTTGGCAACTATGTGCGCTCCGGCTTCTGCGAGACGCAGGCCCACCGCGCTGCCTATGCCGCCAGACGCTCCGGTGATGACTGCTACCTTGCCCGTTAGATCAAACTTCCACATTTCATATCTCTCTTTGCAGTTTGGGTGCTCAGTGCCCCCTGCATCTGTGCTCCCTAGTGGGGGTCAGGCTGAAACGCGTTCATGGACGCGCTTCAACTCCTCTTTTAATGAGGCAACGAAGCCGATATCCACAACGTACTTGGCCATACGAATAGCTTTGGCGACCTCGGTAGCTTGAGCCCTGCCATGACCTACGATAACCGCTCCGTCCACTCCCAGCAGCGGTCCGCCTCCCGCGCCTTCGACTACGTTGGTCAGGCTGCGGATCTCCCTGGCGACGTCAGCAGCTGCTTCTTCGGACAGGTGGGCTTCCAAGGACTGGAGGAGCCAGCCTTCCAAGACGACGCCCATGCCTTCCGAGAATTTCATCAGGATGTTCCCCACGAACCCATCGCAGACCACTACCTCAGCGTTGCCGGCGACGACGTCGAAGCCCTCGATGTTGCCGATGAAGTTGAGGCCGGATTGCTTCAGCAGGTCGTAGGCCTCTTTCACTTGGCGATTGCCCTTGCCTTCCTCCGCACCAACGCTGAGCAGGGCGACTCGCGGGTTCTCGACATCGAACAGCTTGTTGGCGAGTACGGAGCCAATTACACCGAAGCTCAAGAGTTGGGCCGGGCGGCAGTCGACGTTGGTACCTAGGTCAATGACCACGGTCTTGGGAGCAATGCTAAAAATGGGGCCGCCCAGAGAGGGCCGCTCCACTCCTTCAAGCGTTCCCAGAGCGAACATGGATACTGCCATAGCTGCGCCGGTAGAACCCATAGTTACCGCTGCGTCAGCGTGGCCCAGCTTCACCAACTGCGTTGCTACGGAGATGGAAGCCTTGGGTTTTTCCCGCAGCGCGGACACAGGGTTTTCCCCTTCTTTGATGACTCCGTCCGAAGGGATGATTTTTATCGGAAGCTTGCTTAGGTCCAGATGAGCGACCTGCTGCTCCAAGGCCGTTTGATCTCCAACCAAGAGGGCAACGATACCGCCGCCGGCGATGGCCTCAAGCGCTCCTTGCACCATAGCGGCCGGCGCGTTGTCACCGCCCATGGCGTCAATGGCAACTCGCACCATCCCGGCTGGAGCCTGTTCGCTGGTCATTCGCTCTCCTTTTCGATGAGGGAGGCTGGGATATTGGCCTCTCCGGTGATGAGGTCCTCGCCCCGCTGGTTTTGACACCCAACGCGGCACTCTAAATAGGATACGCCCTCTTTCTCAACAACGCGGCTCACAGACCCAACAGTGGTAACAATATCCCCCAGATATGCCGGCGCCCTGAAACGCACCTTCAGACGGCCGCTTTCCGGCCACGCTGAACCGAATGCCTGGGTCAGCATCTCTGATACGTGCGCCAAAAGGAGCATGCCGTGGGCAATGACCCCGCCGAACTGGGTATTGGCAGCGAAATCGTCGTCAAGGTGGGCAGGGTTGAAGTCCCCGGAAGCCTCTGCGTAGAGGCGCACGTTCTCCCGTGTGACCGGTTTGGTCAGGGTTGGTAGTGAGTCGCCTGGGTTCAGCATTTGTATCTAGGACTCTGGGAACAGGACGGTGCTGCGTCCAGTTAACAGAGAGTTGCCTTGGTCGTCGTCAGTGGTCAAGTCTACGACCAGCCACCTCCAGCCGCCTCGCACGCTATTCTGGGAAACCGTCGCAGATTGCACTACACCATCGCCGACCCTGACGGCCCTGGAAAAGCTAAGCTCCTGGCTGGCGTGCACGGTGCCGGGCACCAACTCAAGGTGCTTCAGGACTGCGCCTAGTGCCCAGGCTGCGAGGGCGGTAGGAGGCACGTAGCCTGGAAGGGTGGAATCGCCAACGGCCTGCCGGTACTGTTCCACGGCAGCATCATCCATGGCCATTGCGCGGCTTGGAAAGCGGTAACCTGGAGTCAGGGATGAATAGTCCATAAGCGAGGTCGAGCGGGGAGCAGGCCGATTATACGGGCAGGCGGCCCAGAGAGGCAACCGACAAAGGGCCGACTTTCCCTTTGCATGGTAAAGAGCGCCTGCTCTTGGCATAGCCATTCGACGGACGTAAAGTTGGCGGACTTATGAGCCTGCCAAACCAGGAGCGATAAGACTCGTGCTGTGCTATTCTCCCCACCGACGAGTCAACAGGAATAGCAGTGAGGCAGGCGGTAGTGGACAAACCCGTTATTGAAACCCGAGGGCTTTCTAAACGCTATGGCGATGTTGTGGCGGTGAAAGACCTGTCTCTTAGCGTTGAGACGGGCGGAGTCTTCGGCCTCCTTGGGCCCAACGGCTCCGGTAAGACGACGACTATGGGGATGCTGCTGGGCCTTGTAAGGCCCACCGCGGGATCAATCCGTCTGTTCAATGAACCGGAAGGCGTACCGAGGGAAGCGCTGCACCGCATTGGCGCTATCGTGGAGTCGCCTGCGTTCTATCCTCACTTGTCCGGAAGGTCCAACCTGTGCTATTTCCAGGGCATTTTAGGTGGCCGCCCCTCTCAGGTGGACCAGCTGCTGGATTCGGTGGGGCTTTTGGAACGTGCCGACAGTAGGTTTTCCACCTACTCCTTGGGCATGAAGCAACGGCTTGGCGTGGCTTATGCCCTTTTGGGAGACCCGGAACTCATATTCCTCGATGAACCCACCAACGGCCTTGACCCTGCGGGCATGGCCGAGGTCCGGGACCTGATCAAGGGGCTTGGAACTGAAGGACGCACCGTTCTTCTCTCGAGCCATCTGCTCCACGAGGTAGAACTGGTCTGCGACAGTGTTGCCATTCTCTCTCGTGGCGAGTTGATCGCTCAGGGGCGGGTTGCTGATTTAGTCAGCGCGCAAGCGGCGATCCGCTTTAAAACTACGGACGACGATCAGGCTAGGTTGGTGGTATCTGCATTGGACTGGGTCGAAGAAGTCAGAGAGGAGGGTGGATACCTTCTGGCATCCGCCCCTGCGGAAAGATCACACGAGCTTACTGCGGCGCTGGCCCAACACGATGTCTGGATACGCGAAATGGCCCCGGTCGAGGTCTCACTTGAGCGTTACTTCCTTGAAGTCACCGGTAGTGACGCGAACGAGGAAACGGAGGGCGGCCAGTGATTGGCTATGTCCTTTCGTTAGCGCGTTGGGAGTGGTTCAAGCAGCGACGCAGGTGGCTTCCCTGGGTTCTATTGGCGATCCTGGCGCTGATCCCCCAAGCGGCGATTTGGGGAAGTTTCGGCTCCTACCATTTTCAAAGCAACGATAGCGATAGGCAAATGGTCTTTGGAGTCAGCGGCGCTGGTCAGCGGCCCATCGAAGCGCATGGCGACGGACGTGTATCGGGAGGGCGTATCGGGCAGATCGTTCCAGGTGGCTCGGTCTCCGTCAATTGCGACGATATCCTGTCAGGCAACGTGCCGGAGTTGCCGCCTGGGTTTCCGCCTGAAGTGCTGGATGACTTCGAGAGGGAATGCCGCCGGGACGCGGTTCAGAATGATCAGATTAGGGCTGATGAGTACGATGCCTTCGCCTTTCCCGCGAGTCTAGGCTTTGCGCTCCAATTTGCTGTGGGCTTCGGAGTGATTCTGCTGATAGTGCTCACTACCTCGGTAGTGGGCACTGAATACAGCTGGGGTACGCTGCGCAACGTTCTTGCCCGAGGAACGGGACGTTGGCAGTTTATGGCCGGAAAGGCGACGTTGCTGGTGTTCTTGGCCCTGGGTGGCCTTCTGACGGTAATGGCGCTAACAGCCGTAAGTAGTCTCATTGCTGTCAGCCTGACAGATACTCCGGTTGGTTACGTTTCCTCGACAACCTGGCTGGGCCTGCTAGAGAGCTTGGGGAGGGCGTGGTACGGATTGATCCCATACATAGCACTGGCTGGGTTTGCCACCGTGCTCGTTGGATCTTCTGCTTTGGGCCTATCGCTATCCATTGGGTATTACATAGGCGAGCAAATACTGTCAGGCCTTATGTCTGCTTTGTTTGACTGGTTCGACACGATCGGGGACTATTTGCTGGGTCCCAACATAGCGGCGTGGGTGTCGGGTGGCGGAGGAAATACGGACGGACTTCTCATGGGTATGGTGCTGGACTCTCCTCCAGGCCAACTTCACGCCTCGCTGGTGATGGCTGCATATATTGTTGGGTTGAGTGCCTTGGCCCTGTGGCGCTTCAGCCGACGGGATGTTGGTGGAGCGTCTGGCGGCTAGGGCTTTGTCTCAGAGATTGGCTTCCACGATGTTCGCCTCCCACTAGGCTGAGGCTTTGCCCCCATCCTGAATGTGGCACGATGCTGACTTGGGCTAGGATGGGGGCAAAGCCTCAGCCAGAACTTCAGCGATGTGCTTGGCTTCCACACCAGTGCCATGAGCGATCTGCTGCCTACACGACACCCCGGCAATGACCACTTCGGCGTCGGCTGCGGCGTTCCTTACGGCGGGGAAGAGACGATCCTCACCGATGGCCATCGAAACGTCGTAGTGCTCCTTCTCAAAGCCGAAGGACCCGGCCATGCCGCAGCACCCAGAGGCGACCTCTTCGACTTCGACCCCCGGTAGTCCTCGCAGGACTTTCATAGTTGGCCCAGTGCCAACTATGGCTTTCTGGTGGCAGTGGCCGTGGAAGAGCAGTTTGCGAGGCCGGTCCACCCATGCGATGACGAGGTCACCCTTTTCCTGAAGCTCCTGGAGAAGCTCTTCGAGCAAATAGCTGGCCCCGGCCACCGCCTTCGCCTTGTCGTCTTTAAGAAGGTCTGGGTACTCGTCTCGCAGGGTCAGTAGGCAGGAAGGCTCGGTCCCCACGATCTTGAGGCCCTGCTGCACATAGGGATAAAGCAGATCGACGTTGTACCTGGCGTTGGCTACGGCTTGGTCGAGAAGCCCCTTGGATATCATGGGTCGGCCGCAGCACCGCTTGTTTGGCAGCACCACTTCATAACCCGCCGCCTCCAGCACCGCTACGGTTGCCTTGCCCACTTGGGGATAGTTGTAGTCCATGAAAGTGTCGTGGAACAGGACGACCTGGCCCTTTGGCGCCGAGTGCCCTTTCCGCCGTTTCTTGAACCATGCAGGAAAGGTCTGCCTGATAAAATCGGGGAGAGGGCGGCGCTTGTCGATCCCCAGGAAGCTGTCGAGGAACCAGCGCGTCGGGGGAAGGCGGTTACCCCAGTTGGCCAGCGGGGCGGTCCAAGAGCCCAGCCTGCTCAGGGCTGCGATGTTGCCGAAGATGCGCGACCGCAGGGGCATGTCATGCTCGGCGTAGTATTTCCCAAGGAACTCGAACTTAAACTTGGCCATGTCCACGCCAATGGGGCATTCCTTCTTGCAGCCCTTGCATTCAAGGCACAGGTCCAGGACTTCGAACATGCGCTTGCTGGTGATTTCTGAGGCAGGTAGTTCGCCGGTTAAGGTGGCCCGTAGGGCGTTGGCCCGGCCCCGGGTGGAATGCTCCTCCTCCCGGGTCGCTATGAAGGACGGGCACATGGTGCCGCCCAGGGTCTTGCGGCATGCTCCGATGCCTGTACACAACTCCAAGGCATGGCCGAAGCTAACATCCGAAGAGAAATCGAACCGAGCTGGGATCTGCGGCGTTTTGTATTTAGGGCTGATGCGCAGATTCTCCGTCAGGGGAGGCGTGTCGATGATCTTGCCCGGATTCATGATGTTGGTCGGGTCGAAGGCGTGCTTCAACTCTTTGAAAGCTTGGTACAAGGTGGGCCCGAACATCCGCTCGGTGAAAACGCCACGCACTATGCCGTCCCCGTGCTCACCGCTCAGTGACCCGCCGAACTCAAGAACCAGATCTGCCACTGCGTTGGCTATTGACTCCATGCGCTGCAGGCCCTCATCGAGCTTCATGTTGATGAGGGGCCGGACGTGGATGCAGCCCACGCTGACGTGTCCATAGAAACTGGCCGTGGTGTCATGATCGTCGATGATCTGGTTGAAGCGGCGGATGTAGTCCGGCAGCTTCTCCGGCGACACCGCTGTGTCCTCGACAAAGGTGATGGGCCGGTAGTCTCCCCGGACGCTGAAGAGAAGCCCCTGACCAGCCGAGCGCAGGGCCCATACGGCAGCTTGCTCCTGGGCAGTCATTGCGAGTGTGGACCCGTAACTCATGCTGGCTGTGTCCCGGATGATGGCTTCTAATCGGCCCCTTACCTCTGCCTCGGTTTCGCCGACGACCTCAACAGCGAGGATCGCCTTTGGGTGGCCCTGAATGAACCCCATCTGTCCCTGGAAGCCAGGGTTGATGCGGGCGTTGTTTACTATGAGGTCATCCATCAATTCGACGGCAGAGGGCTCGTGACCCAGGATGGCAACCGTCGATTCCATGGCGGCAATGAGGTCGGAGAAATGTAGGACCGCTACGCCGGTGCGGGTGGGGTAGGGCACCAGGTTGACGGTGGCCTCTGTGAAAGCGCAGAGCGTTCCCTCCGACCCAACAACGACCTTGGTTAGGTCAAAGGGGCCGTCGCCGTTGAAGTCGTCCAGGTTGTAACCGGAGACGCGGCGCATGATCTTAGGAAAGCGCCGTTCCACCTCATCGCTGTGCTGGATTCCCAGACGGCGCACTTCACGGTATATCTGGCCTTCGAGTCCGGGCTTGGCAAGGGCCGCTCCAAGTTCTCGTTCTGAAAGGGGGTGCAGGGCTGCTTTGGAGCCGTCGGAGAGGACGACTTGCAGCGCCTTCACATGGTCGATGGTCTTACCGTAGATGATGGAGTGGGAGCCGCATGAATTGTTGCCGATGGCCCCGCCGACGTTGGCCCGGCTGGTCGTGGACGGGTCAGGAGCAAACTTGAGTTTATGACGCCTGAGGTGATGGTTGAGTTCGTCGATGACGATGCCGGGCTGGACGCGGGCCTGCCGGCCTTCGGGGTCCACTTCTAGGACACCGTTCATGTATTTGGAGAAGTCCATGACAACGGCGTGATTCACGGCCTGTCCCGACAGGCTGGTGCCGCCACCCCTGGGGAGTACGGGCACGCCGTAGCGGTGGCAGGTCTCGACGGTGGCCTGCACATCCGCTGCATTTCTGGGCACCACGACGCCGACCGGCATCATTTGGTAGAGGGAGGCGTCCGTGCTGTAGAGGACACGGGAGTAGTCGTCGAAGCGCACTTCTCCGGAGGTGCGCTTCTCAAGTTCGTGGATTAGCTCTGCGGTTTCGCTCATTGTTGCTTCCGGCATATTCTACTCCACGACTGATTGGTGGCACCTTTCTTGTTGATAATTGTGGCTGCACGGCGCAGCGGTTGGCTTAGCGTACGCCGCTGTCCCACCCGGCCCGCCCACAAACGTTTCTAATATCGGGGCCACCCCGAACCCCGGCGGGGCTTTGCCCCTGCACCCCAGTCGACCCTATCGACGAATGCGAAAAGGGGTTTCGTTTGGCTATGGCTCTTGGTTCGGTGTTGCACGGCCAGCGGCTGGCTTTGGCGTGCGCCGAGGTCCCACCCAGCCCGCCCGCGAACGTTTTTAGGAAAGGGGGTCACCCCCTTTTAACCCCCGGCGGGGCTTCGCCCCTGCACCCCAGTCGGACATCAGATTGAACGGGATGGTGTTGATTGCCGGGCATTCGTGGCTGGTTGGGGTTTACGCGAGAGAGACGCCCTCAGGGCGTCTCTTCATTAGTGACTGCTGCTTCAGTTGCATCAACTGGTGACTTCGAAGGCCCAGATTTGGTGGGTGATTTCGGGCTCGCCTTTGGGAAGGAATTGGATGGGGTCGGTTACTTCGGCCAGCTTCCATTTGCCCGCCGCTTCCAGTTCAGCGTGCTTTTCTTTGAAGCCGCCGGTCTGATGCAGATCGGGGCGGAGGGTGTATACCACGTACCCTCCGGGCTTGGTGGCGCGTACTAATTCGTCCAGTGAACTGGCGGGTGCGTGCCCAACGGTCATGACACCCACGCTGATAACGGCGTCGAAGGCGTCGTCTGGGTAGCAAAGAGGGCCTCCGAGCCTTAGTAGGCGGAGCTGTCGATAAATCTTCTTCTTGCGGGCTTCAGCCAGCATGCCGTTGGAGAGGTCCATTCCTTCCAAGTTCTTGTAGCCCAGTTCAGCCAGGAGTTCGCCAACCTGGCCTGTGCCCACACCGGCGTCCAGGATGAAACCCTGCTTGTTCGTGACGTATTTGACGAAAACGTCGACGGCGCTCTTCGGGCCTAGCCAAGCGAAGTCTCGGTTGAGGTCAGAGTCGTAGTCTTTCGCCCATACGTCGTAGCGCTGAGCAAGCTCGTCTTCGCTGGTGGAGGAATAGACCCATTGAATCCTGTTCTGTTCTGTCATCAGGCACTCCTGCTTGCCTCATAGGCGTCAACCGCGGCTTCGCGCAGAGTAGCGACCTTACCTGGGAGTGTCAATCACGCCTGTTTGGTCTCGACACGCCTTCTGGAGCGGGGGTATATTGCCGCTAAACCGGCTAGTGAGGAGGGCCATGCCATACATACAGACGGTCGCAGAGTCGGACGCTACCGGCCTCGTTAAGGAGATATACGAGGGTGCAAGACGGCATCTGGCTCCCGGCGCCAACGCTAATCTGGGCATCATGGAAATCTTCAGTCTGCGCCCTGAGCTGCTGAAGGCCCGCTTGGGATTTGTGCGGGCCGTGTCCTTTGGGGGCTCCGGCCTTGGGGCTCGCAACGAGGAGTTGATAGCTACGTCGGTGGCTGGGTTGCTTAACTGCAGGTACTGAGGGGTGAGCCACGGAGAGTTCCTCCGTCTGCAGGGCGACAGCGACGCCTCAGAAGTGGCGAAGGTCGCTAACAACTGGCGCACAGCCGAGTTGGATGCCAAGGAGCGGGCCATGTTGGAGTTCTCAGAGAGGCTAACGTTCACTCCGGGCCTGATGAGTCCCGACGACCTTGACGGCCTGAGGGCAGTGGGCTTCGACGAAGCACAGATACTGGCCATTGTTGCCGCTGCCGCCTACCGCAACTTTGTGTCCCGCATCGCCGAATTGTTGGGCGTAGATTTGCCGGATGAGGGGTACTCCAAGGAGTTGCTGGAGGTATTTCCCAGTAAGACTGCTACCTCGGCGGTTGAGGAGGCGATCCAATGAGCTGGCTAAAGGGTGTTTCTGGAGATGGCTACGCAGATGCCTTTTCTCTTTCGCCTGGGGCTGAGGAGGCGGACGCCGCGATGCGTGAACAGGTACGTCTTGGGCTCGGGGAGCGGGACTACGCTCTCATGAGCCTTGTTATTGCCGGGCTCTTGGGATGTCCGCGGTTCATGGATTCGGTGAGGGGGCTTCTGCCTGCGGTCGAGGCGGTGAAGGTGATCGAAGACTGGCGCGAGGCTGGCCTATCTTCAAAGGAGCAGGCGGCAATGGTCTATGTCGAGAAAGGCACGTTGCGCCCCCACGAGGCAGGCCCCTCCGATGTTGAAGTCCTGCGCGCCGCTGGCTTCAACGATACCGACATCTTATCCCTGGCTACTGCCATTGCCTACCAGAACCACGCCATGCGCGTAGCCGCAGCACTAGGTGTGGAGCCTCTGTA
The DNA here is from genome assembly GCA_003228115.1 of Chloroflexota bacterium. Classification (GTDB taxonomy): domain Bacteria; phylum Chloroflexota; class Dehalococcoidia; order Lucifugimonadales; family SAR202-VII-2; genus SAR202-VII-2. The sequence goes on along the minus strand of QEVV01000004.1, from coordinate 42,855 downwards.
AGGGAGTGACCGGGCTCATCGGCGGGTAACAGCGTTCGCTCCAGATGCAACAGTCAGGTTGGGGAGGCGCTCGCTAGGGGCCTTGGGCTTCCAGTTTAGCTTGACCTAAAACCGGCCTTTGGCTACCATCGACCGAGAAGGCCCCCGATTTCGACCCCCAACCTGGGCCTGCGGAGCAGAGTCCCTTTCTAGCGTGGGGCGCGAAGATGAAGATACTCCAGGAGCTGCCTCCAGCCCCACCGCCCAGTGATACCTACCTCACCATCGGTGTCTTCGATGGGGTTCATCGCGGCCACCAGTATCTGTTGGAACAGGTTATTGCTCAGGCCCGCGGGGCAAATGCCCTGAGCGGTGCTGTTACCTTCCTCAACCACCCCCGGCAGGTTTTGCAACCTGCGTTCCAAGCTCAGTTCCTGACTTCGGTCGAAGAAAGGCTTCGCCTCTTAAAGGGCGCAGGCCTCGATCTTGTGGCGCCGGTTACTTTTGACTTGCCTCTTTCCCAGCTGTCGGCGCACGATTTTTTGGATCTTTTGATGAAAAGGCTAGGGATGCGCGGGCTGGTCGTTGGGCCTGACTTTGCTTTGGGACGCGGGCGAGAAGGCAGCGTTACCCGTCTGCAAGAGTTGGCCGACGAAATGGGGTTTCGCCTTGAGGTGGTGGCCCCGCAGTCGTTGGGCGATGTGTTGATAAGAAGTACGACCGTGCGGCAGGCCCTGCTAGAAGGGGCGGTTGACCAGGCTAGGGAGTTGCTGGGTAGGAACTTCAGCTTGGATGGAGCGGTAGTCCACGGCGAAAGCCGAGGGCGCGAATTGGGCTTCCCCACGGCGAACATCAGCATCTCCGCTGGTCGGGTGGTACCCCCAGATGGTGTTTATGCCACCTGGGCAATCGTAAATGGCGTCAGACTACTTTCGGCGACAAATATTGGTGTACGTCCAACGTTCGGGGATAACGACCGGACTGTGGAGACATACATCCTCGATTTCGATGAAGACCTGTATGGCCGCTCGATTACAATAGAGTTCGTGCGTCGGCTGAGGGATGAACTTGCTTTCGTGTCGATTGAGGCTCTCAAGGAGCAGATGTCCAGAGATGTTGATGAGACGAGGGCTCTGCTCATTGCCGAGGGAATGGAGTCTTCCCAAGCCCGGCAACCCATTTTGCCGGTCCAGGGTTAAACGCTATGGATGAACAAACCAAGAAGCGCCTTCTCCACCGTGGGGTGGTTGAGGTCATTGTCGAGTCGGAATTCCTCAAGCGGCTGGATGAGGGCAAGCCTCTCCGGTTGAAAATGGGCTTTGACCCGTCCCGCGCCGACATTCATTTGGGCCACGTCGTTGGACTCAGGAAGCTTCGCCAGTTCCAGGAAGAGGGGCACAAGGTCATCCTCATCGTAGGGGACTGGACCGCGCAGATCGGCGATCCTACCGGCCAGTCAGTGACCCGGCCCATGCTCACCGCGGAGGCAGTGCGGGAGAACGCACAGTCCTACCTGCGGCAGTTTTTCAAGGTTGTGGACCCCGATAAGACCCAGGTGGTGTGGCAGTCGGAGTGGTTCGGCAACTTCACTCTGGCGAATATCATCAAGCTGACCTCCTACTTCACGGTCGCTCAGTTCTTGGCGCGCGAGGACTTCAACAACCGTTTCAAGGAAGGAAGACCCATAGCCATCACTGAGCTTATGTATCCCCTCCTGCAAGCCTACGATTCTGTGGCGATCGAATCAGACGTGGAATTTGGCGGGACGGACCAGAAGTTCAATCTGCTGGTTGGCCGGGAGTTGCAAGAAAAGATGGGCCAGCGGCGACAGCAGTGCCTGATCATGCCGATCCTGCCTGGCACCGACGGCGTCCGCAAGATGAGCAAGTCGTTGGACAACTACATTGCTGTGGAGGAAGCTCCCAGCGAGATGTTCGGCAAGGTGATGTCCTTGCCGGACACGATGATTGTGCCCTACATGGAACTGCTCACGGACCTTCCTGCCGCTGACATCGAAGAGATACGACAGTCGATAGGTGCGCCTTCCTTCAATCCGATGGATGCGAAGAAGCGGCTAGGCGCGGAACTGGTCGCCATTTTTCACGATTCGGTGGCCGCTAGACAGGCCCGTGAGAACTTTGAGCGAGTTGTCCAGCGCAAGGAAGCTCCCGAGGAAGCGGGGTTGGTCGCGACGCCCGTCTGGGCCTCCGGCTCTCCAGAGGGCGCACTTTGGCCAGACTTCCGAGTACAGACGGCAGGCGGTGAAAGCTTTGCCGTAGACATGAGCCAGCAACGCAACGGTGGCCCGTCGGTCAGTATTGAGGTTGCCGAGGGTTCCTTTTTGATCGACTTGGGTGAGCTTCTTACGAAGGGTGGTATTGCGCCCAGCAAGGGCCAAGTAAAGCGCCTCCTAGCCCAAGGCGGCATCGAGGTAGACGGAAGTAAGGTGGAGAGCATGGTATGTGCCGTCCGCCCGGGCGGCCTTATCAAGGCTGGAAAAAGGGACTACATAAGGATCGCCCAGGCCTCTGAATAGGGGCTTATGTGCATTGTGGGCGATGCATGTCTGTGCTAAAATTCACAAACGTAATAGCCGCGATAATTGCCGGTCAGGAGGCAGCGTGAACCTACGGATTCCAGGACCTACCCCCGTTCCCGAAGATGTTTTGCAGGCCTCCGCGGCGCAGATGATCAATCACCGCGGGCCAGAATTCAAAGAGTTGATAGGCCGGGTGACGGACGGGCTGAAGCATGTCTATGCCACTGAAGAGGACGTCTTCATTCTGACCTGCTCCGGCACCGGTGCGATGGAGGCTACCGTCGTGAACATGCTGTCGCCTGGGGACCATGTGCTGAACGTCAGCATTGGTGTCTTTGGAGACCGTTTCGCCCAGATCTCTGAGGCCTACGGCGCCAAGGTGACTCGCCTGGAGTTTGAGTGGGGAACCTCAGCGGACCCCGACAAGGTCCGGGAAGTACTGAATCAAAACCCGGATATCTACGCTGTTTCTGTGACCCACAACGAGACTTCCACAGGCGTCACCAACGACCTGGAGTCTATAGCGGCCGTCGTCAAGGGTGAGTTCGGCAAGCTGCTTCTGGTGGACGGCGTCTCTAGCGTGTCCTCAATCCCCCTGTTAACTGACAAGTGGCACTGCGATGTGGTGGCCACCGGATCCCAAAAAGGTTGGATGGCCCCGCCGGGACTAGCGTTCAACTCGGTGAGCCCGGAAGCATGGCAGGCTTATGAGAAGGCGACGATGCCTCGCTTTTACTTTGACTTTGGGAAGGCCAAGCAGTACCTCAAGAATGGGCAGAACCCTTGGACTCCAGCGGTTTCGGTCATGTACGCCATGGACGCCGCCCTTGAGAAGATCCTTGCCGAGGGCATGGCCAACGTATACGAACGCCACGCGAGCATCGCTCAGATGACTCGGGATGGTATGAAGGCCCTGGGTTTGGAGTTGTTTACGAGCGCAGCAGACGCCTCCAACACGGTTACCGCCATCAAAGTCCCCGAAGGTGTTGAATGCGCCGAGCTCGTGCGGAGGATGCGTACCGAATACCAGACGGTCATTGCTCCGGGACAGGGACGGCTCACGCCGGACATCTTCCGCATCGGCCACATGGGCTACGCTAGGGAAGAGGATATCAAGGGCCTACTGGACGCCTTGGCAGACCTGCTTCCCAAGTTGGGTTTCAAGCGTTAGGTTTCAAGCCAAGTTCGACCCGGAGCGCCTAGATGGCTCGCATTCTTGTCGCCGACTCCATAGCCGCAGAGGGCATAGAGCTACTCAAGGAATTGGGGGAGGTCGATGTCCGCACCGGCCTGTCAGAGGACGAAATCTGTGAGGTCATTGGCGAATATGACGCCCTAGTCGTTCGCAGCCAGACCAAGGTGACAGCGCGGGTCCTGGAGACCGGGGCCAAGCTGCAGGTTGTGGGCAGAGCTGGCGTTGGCGTAGACAACATTGATTTAGAAGCGGCGACTCGTTCAGGGATAGCCGTGGTCAATGCTCCCACTGGCAACATTGTTGCCGCAGCTGAGCACACTATTGCTCTGATGATGGCGGCGGCCCGGAGGATTCCTCAAGCCCACGCGTCGCTCACCAGCGGACAGTGGCGTCGCAGTGAGTTTACCGGCATAGAGATACGAAAAAAGACACTGGGTCTTGTGGGCCTGGGAAGGGTTGGCACCGAGGTCGCACGGAGGGCCAATGGCTTGGAGATGCACGTCCTAGCCTACGACCCCTTTGTCACTGCCGCCCATGCCCGTACCTTGGACGTGGAGTTGGCATCTTTCGAAGAGGTGCTCAGGACCGCAGACTACATCTCCCTGCACACGCCCCTTACGGAACAGACCCGTGGACTGATAGGCGGGGCGGAACTGGCCATGACGAAGACAACGGCCATTCTCGTTAACTGCGCCCGGGGCGAACTCATTGACGAGCAAGCTCTATTGGAAGCTATTCAGGGCGGAACCCTGGCTGGGGCGGCCCTTGATGTCTTTTCCAAAGAGCCGATGACGGAAAGTCCCCTCTTCGGTGATGAACGGATCATTGTCACTCCCCACCTGGGAGCGTCGACGCAAGAAGCCCAGTACGAAGTGTCGGTAGAAGTGGCAGAACAGGTGCGGCTGACTTTGGAAGGCAAGCCGGCGCGTCACGTTGTTAACGCACCCTTCGTGGCCCCTGAGACCCACGCTGTCGTGGCGCCCTTCTTGGATGTCGCTGTACGGGTTGGTGGGCTGGTCTCACAGCTGGCTGAAGGCCGGGTGCAATCTATCCAGATCCAGTACGACGGAGACATTGGCGAGCACGATACCAATATGCTCAAGGCTGCTGTTCTGGTCGGAATAATGGGACGCACGTCAGAGCAGCGGGTCAACGTTGTGAATGCTCAACTCATCGCCTCTCAGCGAGGCCTTGAGGTACTGGAGAAGAAGGGGGGCGGCGCTGGAGACCTGGTGAGCCTCCTCACCGTCGAGATGGTGACGGAGCAGGGCACCTCAAAGGTTTCCGGCACAGTACTGCGCAACACGGCGCATATCGTTCGTATTGGTGAATATTGGCTGGACTTCGCTCCGGTCGATGGCTATCTGCTGATCACCGAACACAGGGACCAGCCTGGCGTGATTGGCGCAGTGGGCACTGTCTGCGGCCGAAACGACGTGAACATCAGCTTCATGGAGGTAGGCCGCCTAGAACCCAGGGGACGGGCCGTCATGATCCTGGGACTGGATGACCCGCTTGCTGATGCCCTTCTCGATGAGATCAACCAGATCTCAGGCGTAGAGAACGCTCAAGTGGTGCAGGTCTAGAAGCGCTTACGGGGTTCGCTTGAAGGTGCAGTACCATCCGGTGATATAGTCCGGCACTGAGTATGGCGCCTCAGTTTCGAAGGTCGTGTTGTGGCTTCGCGATTGGACGTCTATGCTCTCCGCTCCCCAAACCCAGTTCGGCGTCATGTTAACCAGTTCCCAGTCATCCCTTCCCAGACGGTTGAGTTCCCGCTGTATGCTTTCGAAAGGGTAGGGCGGCTCGGACTCTTCATTGTCGTCATCTATCTCAATTGCTGGGATGTAGATGTGAAAGTATTCAATAGCCATAAGAACCACCTGTGGAAGACTGATGAAACCATAGGGGCAGGTGGTCTAGAGTGTCAACCGGAACACCGGTGGATTCGCGCCAGGCGTGTGGGTTAGGCCGTGTCACCAACCGTCTCAGTGGGCATCATTGGCTGCGGTGCCATAGGCGCTGAACTGGCCAAGGCTATCTGTTCCGGCAAGGCCGGAGGGGCCTCTCTCAGCGTTCTCTTTGACCTAGATGCCGGTTCATTGGCTTCAATCAGGTCAGAAGGGGTCAAGGCCGCTTTGACCCTCCAGCCAACCCTCGATACACTTGGCCAGCCTAAGAATATTTCTTTCCTGAGCTCGAAATCTCCAGGATAGGCTTTCGATGCTTTTCAGCGACGCCGACGATAGCTTGGCCCTAGTCGCCGACCTTTATGAGTTGACGATGGCCCAGGCATACCTCCACGAGAGCATGTTTGCCCCGGCGACGTTCAGCCTGTTCATTCGTAATTATCCAAAGGACAGGAGCTACTTTGTCTCTGCGGGAATGGAGGATGTGCTCCGTTACCTCGAGGAGTTCCAAGTCACCGCCAGCGACATCGACTACCTGCGCAGCACCGGCATCTTCGCCGACGATTTTCTGGAATACCTGCGGGATATGCGGTTCACCGGAGACGTTTACGCCATACCGGAAGGCAGGCTGTTCTTTGCTGACGAGCCGGTGCTAGAGGTCACTGGCCCCATTATCGAGGCCCAGTTTGTAGAGTCCTTCATCATCAACCAGATCAACCTCCAGACCCTGATCGCTACTAAGGCCAGCCGCTGTCTGACGTCTGGCCAAGGGCGGGGCTTGATGGACTTTGCCTTGCGACGCACTCAGGGTATCGACGCTGCTATGAAGGTGGCCCGCTCTTCCTATCTAGCGGGGTTCATGGGCACCAGCAACGTCGCTGCAGGGAAGCGGTACGGGATTCCATTGAGCGGCACCATGGCCCATTCATTTATCACGGCCTTCGAACAAGAGAGCGACGCTTTTGAGGCCTTCGTCAGGAGCTTCCCTAAGATCGCCGTCCTTCTCATTGATACCTATGATACCGTTGGCGGAGCGCACAAGGCAGCGGAGGTGGCCCGCCGAATGGAGTCTCGTGGTGAGCGGTTGCGGGGTGTCCGGCTGGACAGCGGCGACATTGCGGAGCTAAGCAAGGCAGTGCGCCACGTGTTTCGCAAGGTTGGTCTAGACTATGTGAACATCTTTGCCAGTGGCGGTCTGGACGAGTTTGGAATTGCCGACCTTTTGGAACGCGGGGCCGAAGTCGACGCTTTCGGCGTAGGGACGAAGTTGGGGGTGTCAGCAGATGCACCGTGGACCGACATGGCTTACAAGCTCGTGTCCTACAATGGCAGGCCGGTTCTCAAGCTGAGCCCAGAGAAACGCACCCTGGCAGGCGATAAGCAGGTGTACCGGTTTGTGGACTCCCAAGGCGTCTTGTCGCATGATGTGATTGCTCTCCGCGACGAACCAGGGGTGGCTGACGCCGAACCGCTATTGTGCAAGGTCATGCAGGGCGGCAGAATGGTTGAGCACCAACCTTCGTTGAATGACGGGCGGGAGACCTTCCTGGACGAATTCGCAAGACTAGCGCCAGAGAACAAGTCCATTTCAGATCCGGCTCCTTACAGGGTTGAGTTGAGTCCAGCCTTGCGGGCCCTGCAGGAAAAGGTGGAGCGGGAGGTTGTCGCCAGGGAGTTGTGAATAATCGTTCGTGAGGCGAGGTGCATCCAAGGGAGCGAGTCGTTAGGCTAAGCAGCTCAGGAGGTGCAGACGTGGCTGAAGAATCTCGCATCCTGCCATGTGTAGTACCTGCTTCCGCGTTTCCGAGGTACAAGAAGATTGTCATGGCAAGCCCATGAATCAGGTCGACTGCGGCCAGCCAGGCGAAGCGAATTCCTGGCCCTGCACTGACCAGGAAGGCCATTTGACCACACGAGCGCCCCGATGGTGGATTGAGCAAGTAACGCACCTAAGGTTCGAAGAACGGAGGAGGTCCTAGCGCAACCATGGAAAACGTGATCATAATCGGGTCCGGCCCTGCCGGACTTACGGCAGCTCTATACGCTGCAAGAGCGGAACTGAATCCGCTGGTTCTGACTGGCCCTCAAATTGGCGGGCAAATCGCCATCACGGGCATGGTAGAGAACTACCCAGGGTTTCCTGACGGAGTTCAGGGCCCTGAGTTGGTAGACCTCATGCAGCGCCAGGCTGAGAAGTTCGGCGCCCGTATCGTTCTGGATAGCGCTTCAGAAGTCGATCTTACGCACCAGCCCTTCAAAGTACGGACCCTCAACGAGGAAGAGTACGAGGCGAAGACGGTGATCATCGCCAGTGGGGCTACGCCTCGCAAGCTGGAGATTCCGGGCGAGGCTGAGTTCACCGGCAAAGGCGTCTCTTACTGCGCCACGTGTGACGGCTACTTCTTCAGGGGCAAGGATGTCCTGGTGATTGGCGGGGGGGACAGCGCCCTAGAGGAGGGCCATTTTCTCACACGCTACGCCAGCAAGGTGAGCGTGGTGCATCGCCGTGAGCAGTTCAGGGCTGGCCCTCTGCTCCAGCAGCGCGCCAACGACAGCGAGAAAATGGACTTTGTGTTGAACTCGGCGCTGACCGGGATCAGCGGCAATGGAGAAGTGAACTCCGTCAGCGTTCGCGACTTGGTTACCGGTGAGGAAACGTCGCTTAAGACGGATGGCGTATTCATCTTCATTGGACACGACCCAAACACCGAAATGTTCGCTGGCGCGTTGGAGATGGACGAGAGCAACTACCTCAAGACGGACGGGCAGGCAGGCACCGAGATCCCAGGGGTTTTCATCGCTGGTGAGGTCGGTGACCCTGCGTTCAAGCAGATCGCCAGTTCTGTTGGCATGGGCTGCATGGCGGCTATTCGAGCGCAGCGCTATTTGGAAGAACCCGGGCGGTAGGGAACACCTTTGGCAAGAAGAAAGAAGGGCGGCGCCAAGTGCCGCCCTTCTTTTCGTTCATGAGGCTTCGGAGCCGTTGCGCCAACAGGGCAGGGACGTCTGACTTCACCAAGGCGTAGGTGGAAAGGTGGTTGAGTTGCGGAGCGCTGATGGAGCCCGTGCCGGGGTCGAAGCCGGTGGCCACATCGGTCTAGGCCTGGCGAGGCCTTCGTAGTCTCACTCTTGGGCACTAGCTCAATTTCGAATTGCTCCAACCACCCGCACCGGCGTGATAGAATTGTTGCCGGACACCGCCAGGGAGCAATTTCACCATACCATCTGATTACACTAGCCTGATACGCAACATTCCGGACTTCCCGGTGCCTGGCATCATGTTCAAGGACATCACGCCCTTGTTGCAGGATGGGGCGGCATACCGGCAGGTGATCCAGGAAATGTGCGAGTCGTTTCGCGGGCAGGCAATCGACCAGATACTGGCCATTGAGGCCCGTGGCTATTTGCTGGGGGCTCCAATGGCGGTTGAGCTTGGCGCTGGATTTGTGCCGGTGAGGAAGGCCGGCAAGCTGCCTTTCGACACGCTCCGGGCGGAATATGCCCTTGAGTATGGCGAGGCGGCGATAGAGATGCATAAAGACGGCCTTTTAGCACGCCACAACGTCCTGATTGTTGATGACGTCCTGGCTACCGGAGGCACCTTGGCGGCAACCGCTGACTTGGTCAGACAGGCGGGAGCTACGGTGGTTGGCATGGCGGTACTGATAGAGTTGGACGGCCTGAATGGCCGCGAGCGTTTGCAGGGCAGTCCGCTGTTTTCGCTCATGCACATGTAGGGCTGTTAGACTCGCTATCTCAGGTTTGGAGATAATTGCCCAGTCTGGAAGGACGCCTTTCTTTGAGGAGACTTTTGCATGCATAGGGTAGAGCCGGTAGTTTTCTGCGTTGGCGAGACTCGGACCAATGATGATCAGATGCGGGCGTATTTGGCTCACATCGGTGCGCCGGACTGGCAGACAGATGCGCCTTCAGACGTCGAGGAGATCATCGAGGTCATGGCCCGCGCCTGCTACAAGTCCTTTGGGCCAGGGCTGAACCCGAACGTGACTCGGGTGCGCCCGGACAACAAGTCTCACCTGGGTAACATTGTGAAGGTTGGCCACGGTTCCACGCTTGAACATAGCTTTATCAACTTCATGTTCTGTGACGTGAGTCGGGTATTCACGCACGAGCTTGTGCGACACAGGGCTGGGTCGGCATTTTCCCAAGAAAGCCTACGCTTCGTGCGGCTGGAGGACATGGGCGTGTGGGTGCCGCCTGCTTTCGAGGGCAACAAGCGGGCTGAGGAACTCTTTGAGGAGACCTGGCGCTTGCTGGAAGAAAAGTACGGCGAGCTTATCGAAGTCGCCGCTGAGATGGAGGGGCGTCCCTTCGATGAGCTGCCCTTTCATTTAAAGAAGAAGTACACATCGGCTGCCAGGCGGCTAGCGCCTATTGGTCTGGCTACCAACATTGGATGGTCGTGCAACATCCGCACGCTTCGCCATGTCATTGAGATGCGGACCGACCCAGGCTCTGAGGAAGAGATTCGCTTCGTATTTGCGAAGGTGGCGGAGATTGCCATCGCGAAGTTCGGCAACATTCTGGGCGACTACGAAGTGGATATGGTAGAAGGGCTGCCTCACTACAGGACGGAACACCCCAAGGTCTAGGGCTTCGGGGGTGTTCAGATGCCGGGGTGCTCAGTTGAACGCCCCTACAGAGCCGGGCTTGGTACCTCATATAGAGGAGGCGGACGATGACGACCCTTATAGACTGGCACGCCCATCACACTGCGCCTGAACTGGTGGAACGCTTCGTTAAGGCGGGACGGTCAGCGCCGACCATTGATGATGAAGACTCTCCGGACTTTTCCCGCCGCATCGCCGATATGGACAGTCGTGGAGTTGAGTTGCAGTTGGTCAGTCAAAGCGCTGGCCTGAATGCAGATGGCTTTGGCGCTGAGCAGGCAATGCTGATGGTCCACCTCTCCAACGACCTCATTGGCGAACGCATCGCTCCTTTTCCTGACCGGCTATTCGCCACCATTGCGACGACGTTGCAGGACGTGCCAGGATCGGTTGCCGAGATTCGGCGGCTTGCAGGTAAGGGGTTCAGGGCTGTGATGATGTACGCCCAACCGGACGCCATCGGTCGCCCAGAGACTGAGCCTTTCTTCTCGACAACTGCGGAGTTGGGCTTGCCCATCTTCCTGCACGGCGGCGGCGCTGGCGTGTTCAGACCGCCGGGCCTTGAGTTGTTGGAAGACGAGGGTAGGGGCGTCTTGGCCAGCGCCCTGAGCGAGGCCGCCGTCTCGGATTGCGTCGTGCGGATGATAGCTGCGGGCCTCTTTGACCGGTACCCGGACTTGCAGGTGGTCATTCGCAGCGGTGGCGGCGTTCTTCCTTTGTTGTTGAACAGGCTCTGGTGGAAGCACAAGGGGCCGGACGGAGAGCGAGAGTATCGGGAGATATTATTGGAACATTTCCTGGCTGATTGCGCTAGCGTCAACCCCCGCACCCTTGAGTTTCTCGTTGACCAGATGGGGGAAGACGGCGTTGTGTTTGGCTCGGACTACTGCGGCGGCAGCAAGGGGCCGTTGGACAGAGCAATCGGGGTTGTCGAAGCTCAGAAAGATGCATCACGCGTGAAGTCGCTCATGGAGCACAACTCTCGCAGATTGTTGGGAGTGTAGGTTGGGTTTGAGACTTTCACGACTCCAGGCACAGGAGAAGGAATGAAGGCCGTTTATATAGAGAGTCAGGGTGGAGTGGAAGTCCTCCAATACGGGGATCTTCCAGAGCCCCAGATAGGGCTCTATGACGTCAAGGTGCGAGTGAGAGCCTGCGCTCTCAACAGGCTGGACGTTTATACGCGAAGCGGGGGCAGAGGCCGCAACCGGGACCTGACCGAGCCGTTCATTCTGGGCATAGACATCGCCGGGGAGGTTGTGGAGGTTGGGCCGGAGGTGACCAACACCGTTGTTGGGCAGCGGGTCGTGCTCTATCCGGCGGTCCCCTGTGGCCAGTGCCGGTTCTGCAAGGCTGGTCAGGAGCACGTCTGCCAGAAGCGGCAGATGCTGGGAAGCACGCTCAACGGCGGCTACGCCGAGTACGTTGTAGCGCCTTCCATCAATGTATACCCCATTTCCGACAGCCTTTCCTTTGAGGAAGCCGCGGCGATGCCGACGACGTTTCTGCCGGTTTGGACCATTCTGATCAAGACCGCTCATCTGCGGCCTTGGCACACTGTTCTTGTTCCGTCCGCTTCCGCAGGGGTGGGGGCGGCCGCCATCCAGGTAGGCAAGAATGCCGTAGGAGCAACGGTCATCGCCACGACGAGTAGCCCCGAAAAAATTCAGCTTGCCTACGACGAAGGGGCTGACTATGTCATCGACTACACCAAAGAGAACGTGGCAGAGCGGGTCAAGGAGATCACGAACGGTGAGGGTGTCGATGCGGTCGTTGACCACGTGGGTGCTAGCTTCTGGCCGGATGGGTTCGCTTCGCTTACGCCGGGTGGCTACTACGGCATTTGTGGCGTCACTTCAGGCTTTAAGACGGAGCTTCAGATGGGGGCAGTGTTTACGAAGCAGGTCCACATCTTTGGCGTCTCTATGGGGTCCCAGGAATCCATGAGAGAGATTGTGAACCTGGCGAATCGGGGCATCATACGGGGCAAGGTGCACAAGGTGTTTCCGCTGGAGCAGGCTCGGCAGGCACACGAAATGTTGGAGGGGATGAGCTTCTTTGGCAAGCTGGTGCTTGCGCCCTAGGGGATTTCACCGGCGCTGTAATCATCTTCTTGTCCTTCGCCAGAGTGCGGAGTTGGTTGGCCTGCGACCTTGCTTCATTGCCATCGACTTGGCTTGGCGGACGTCGTCTACCCACCCAGCCCACCCACGAACCGCTTGACACAGGGGGACACCCTCTGAATCCCCCGGTGGGGCTACGCCCCTGCACCCCGCTTGAGGCTTTTTGACTTGCGTCCTTGTTTTGTGACTAACGGTTGGCGCTACACGCACCGTTTTTCCACCCGGCCCACCCACGAATGTTTTGATTGTGGGGGACACCCCCACACCCCCGGAGGGGCTGCGCCCCTGCACCCCAGTTTGGTAGGGGCGGGTCACAGACCCGCCCTTGCGTTCGGCTTTACAGACCGGCCGCTTAACCTTTTAGAAGAGCGCAACGCTGTCGAACGGCCAGTAGCGGAGTTGGATCTTGCCGATGATGTTCTCTTCCGGCACTGCTCCGAACACTCTTGAGTCAAGGCTGTTGGGCCTGTTGTCGCCGGCGACGAAGAATTGACCCGGGCCTAGAGTCACCGGACACATATTGCACCCGGCTAAGTTCACGGTATCTCCAGGGACTCCGACTATGCGCTTTACGAGGGGAACTTCGCCCTGGGGCGATATCAGTACGACCACATCATCAACGGCAGGGCTGCCAATCTTGTATGCCAGTTTGTTGACGATCACCAATTGGCCGTCTTGCAGGGTGGGCTGCATGCTCAGCCCATAGACCCGGGTGTTCTGAATGGCGAACTGTACAATTAGGAACAAGGCTATGGCGAGGAGAATCGAACGGATTCCCCCAAAGGGGATGCCGATGCGGCGGCGTTTCTTGACCTCGGGAGGCTGCAAAGCAGGTTGGTAGTAGTCGTTTTGGTACATAGTCCACTGGTCGCTGGTGGATGGGGCATGGGTTGCCCGCCTGCTACTTATAACGACAAAGGTTAGCTGCTGTCAGCAGAAGTGAGTTTGCTCTCTGCCCCGAGTCATCATGAACCGTTGTGCGGCCGCCAGTCCTTGACCATGAGGCGAAGGGTTTCTTGGCCCTTCCACCGGTCCACCCCAAGGGAGTAGACCAAGTCCACTCGCTCTGTGCCTTCCACCCAGCCCTCCCCCATTCCGAAGGCAATCGCCTTCCACGGATTTCCGTCCTGGCGCACGTTCAGGAGCAGGTGGTCCCCGGTAGCCCCAATGGTACGAGCCTCGGTTATCTCGACGTTTCGCGAGAGAAAGGTAGGCGCCATGTTGCTCGCTCCGAAGGGAGCCATCGAATCGATGAACTGCAAGGTATCGCGAGTGAAAGCCCCCATAGATACCTCAGCGTCTATATCGATACTTGGAGTGAGGTCGAGGCCTGCCAGTCGATTATCTGCGATGGCATTGAGGCGCTCCCCCAAACTTGGAAGGAGGGTCGTCTCTATTTCGAAACCGGCAGCCATGTAGTGGCCCCCGAAACGGGTAAAGAGGTCACGGCACTCCGTCAGCGCCTCAATCATGTTGAACTCTTGGATGCTTCTGCAGCTTGCCTTGCTTAGGCCCTTCTGTTTGGCTACGACAACCGCAGGCCGGTAATAAGCGTCAACGAGCCTGCTGGCGGCCAGCCCCACTATGCCTGCCGGAAGATCTTCATCCGCTACAAAGAGCAGGGATCGGTTCCGCTGTGCCTCAGCCTGCGGCCATATCTGATCCGTAGTCCCTTTCGTCAATGCTCTCCTCTGGATGTTGAGCTGCTCAAGCTCTTGCGCTGATGGCATGGCTTCATCAACGTCATGGGCCAGCAGTGCCTTCAGTGCGAGCGCGGCGTGCTCGACTCGACCAGCGGCATTGATGCGGGGCGCAAGGACGAAGGACACGACCTCGGCATCGACTGTCGCTGCGTCGACGCCTGCGGCATCGAGGATGGCCTGTACGCCAGGTAATGGATCGGACCTGAGACTGGCGAGGCCCTGTGCCACAAGTTGGCGGTTCTCTCCCTCCAACGGCACGAGGTCCGCAATGGTTCCAATGGCGGCTAGCTGGAGGAACTGCTGAGGCACCGGAGATTGGAGGTGCTGGTGAAGAGCTTGCACCAGTTTCAACCCTAGGCCCACACCCGCCAGCGGCGAAGGCGCCATAGTGGCTTTTGGGTGCCGTGGGTCGACGATGGCGACTGCATCTGGAAGGACTGCTGGAGGGACATGGTGGTCGGTGATGATGGTTTCCATCCCCAACTCTCGGGCCAGTCCCACTTCCGCCACATCAGTTACGCCGCAGTCCACCGTTACGATGAGGTTCGCTCCCCTCTCTCTGAGATCCATGATGGCATCGGCATTGAGCCCGTGGCCTTCATCGACTCGGTGAGGGATGTAGGGGAGAACGCGAGCACCCAAGCGCTCGAGGGCAATGGAGACCACGGCGCATCCAGTGACCCCGTCGGCGTCGAAGTCTCCGTAGACGGCAATGGTCTCACCGGCAGTGATGGCCTGATTGAGGCGTCGCACTGCCCGGTCCATGTCTGGGAGGAGGAAGGGGTCTTCCATGTCGCCGTCGGCGGGGTTGCGCCAGGTATCTGCTTGGGCGGGAGACTCGACTCCCCGGTGATAGAGAAGGCGGGCCCAGAGGTAGGGCAACTTGGGAAACCGTCGAGTGTACGAGACGGGCGGAGATGGCAGGATGCGCCACCGTTTGCGTGGGGCCTGGTTCACGATACCCCTAGTGGGGAGGACTGGGGCACGCTTAGGCTTGCCAGGCTTTGAACACGAGCGAGGTATTGTGGCCGCCGAACCCAAGCGAGTTGCTCATTGCTGCTTTCAGGGTCCCGCGGCGGGCCAAGTTGGCCGTGTATTCAAGGTCGCAGTCAGGGTCTGGTGTCTCCAGGTTGATGGTTGGTGGCACAACACCGTCCCGGATAGCCAGGGCGCAGACGGCCGCCTCAGCAGCTCCGGCGGCACCAAGCAGGTGGCCCGTCATGGATTTCGTTGAACTGATGGGCGTTTTGTAGGCCTCCGGCCCGAAAACCGTCTTCACGGCCTGAGTTTCGTATTTATCGTTGGCTTGTGTGGATGTGCCGTGGGCGTTGATGTAGCTGATGTCCTTGGGCTCGAGGCCAGCCTTCTTTAGGGCGATGCCCATGGCCCTGGTGGCTCCCTCTCCGCCGGGAGCGGGCATGGTTATATGGTGGGCATCAGCAGCGGCGCCCCAGGCCGCTAACTCGGCGATGATGGGCGCGCCGCGGGCGATTGCATGATCCGCTCGCTCCAATAGGAGGGTTGTTGCGCCCTCTCCCATAACGAATCCGTCCCGAGTGGCGTCGAAGGGACGGGAGGCGCCCTTTGGATCGGCGTTGTTCTTAGACAGTGCGCCGGCTGAGTTGAACCCAGCCACGGCGAGAGGAGAGATGGGCGCTTCCGCACCGCCCGCCACCACAGCATCGGCGTCACCTGCCAGGATGAGCTGTAGACCTTGGCCGATCGCGTCCCCGCTGCTGGCGCAGGCGGATACAGGGGCGAAATTGAGGC
Organism: Chloroflexota bacterium; assembly: GCA_003228115.1. GTDB lineage: Bacteria > Chloroflexota > Dehalococcoidia > Lucifugimonadales > SAR202-VII-2 > SAR202-VII-2. The sequence goes on along the minus strand of QEVV01000004.1, from coordinate 27,005 downwards.
CCTTGAGGCCCTCCCGCATCGATACCACCCCGGAGGCCATGTTGACCAGGATCATGGGCACTAGGAAGGGGCTGATGCGGTCTGGGCCCCTTTCCATAAGGAGGTTCTGTTGCTCGCACAGGGTGATGATGCCCCCTATGCCGCTGGCTATCAGGCAGGCCACGCGCTCAGCATTGGCGTCGGTGACAATGAAGTCGGCGGAAGCAAGAGCTTCGCGCGTTGCCGCCACCGCCAGTTGCGTGAAGCGGTCAGCGCGCCGAGCTTCCTTCTTGGTCATGAACGAAGTCGCATCGAAGTCGCTGATCTCCCCGGCGATGCGAGTTTCAAACTTCTCAGCATCGAAGGCGGTGATGGGGCCGATCCCCGACTCGCCGGCCACAAGCCGTTTCCAAGAGGTCTTGGTGTCCAGTCCCAAGGGGGTGACCATGCCGATGCCGGTTATGACGACGCGACGTTCAAGGCTCATACGTTCAAGGCTCATAGGGGTATGAATCCATTGGGGTGGGGATAGCCCGATTATATCCGACACCAACGAGAGCCAACAACCGAGGCTGGTTATCGAGGCGAATGAAAAGGGCGCTATGCTACACTAACGCCGATTCTTTGAGGGGGCGCGAATTGACCAGATTCTTCACCGAGTCCGATGTACTCACCCACTTGCCGGTCGACCGAGCCATAGATGTTTTGGAGGAAGCTTTCCGCCTATGGGGCAGGGGAGAGGCGACTGACAGCCCCCGCAGGCGCATCCGGTTGGACCGTGGCTTCTTTCATATGATGACGGCGGCTATCTACGGCCAGGGAGTCCACGGGTTCAAGAGCTATTCCGTGGGCGGCTCTACGTTGGTCAACCTCTACGATTCGTCCAACGGGGAATTGCTAGCGCTGCTTCAGGCCGGAAACCTGGGTCAGATACGAACGGGCGCCGCTAGTGGTTTGGCCACCCGTTTCATGTCCCGCTCAGACTCCTCAACGGTTGCATGCATTGGCAGCGGTTTCCAGGCGGAGACGCAGCTGGCTGCGGTCTGCGCCGTTCGCTCCATATCCAGCGCCAGGGTCTACAGCCGCTCCGCCGAGCGACGTGAGGCCTTCGCTCAGAGGATGTCGGAGCGGCTTGGCATTCCCGTTGAACCCGCTGAAAGCGGACAGGCATGTGTTCAGGCCGCGGACATCATTAACGTTATTACCAGTTCGCGGGACCCAGTCCTTGAGGGCGAATGGCTGGAAGCCGGGCAGCACATCAACGCGGCCGGCAGCAACCACTGGATGCGCCGGGAACTCGATGATAAGGCAGTGCGGCGCTCAGACCGTATTGTCGTGGACTCGATGGCCACGGCCAAGGTCGAATGCGGCGAACTCATTTGGGCGGTGGACAGGGCGGCATTGAACTGGGAGCGGGTTCGAGAGCTACGGCAGGTGGTGGCGGGTGACGCTGCAGGAAGGTCGGACGCTGCTGAAATCACGTTGTTTGAGAGCCAGGGCCTCGCTATTGAGGACGTGGCCGTGGCCAACTATTTGTACCGGCAGGCTGGCGATAGCATGCCGGAATTGCCTTTCTGAATAACGGAGCACAGGACCGTTAGTGCTTACCAAGAGGCCCCGCCCCGCCACCAGTTTGCCACGCCCCAGGGTACCAGGGCTCGCAACGACGAAAGGTGCGAGGCAATTCTTGTTCCAACGACCAGATGAGCCTAGGTCCGTGGGATGCCATATAATTCCCACGGAAGGAAAGACCCGACGCCCCGCTTAATAAGGCTTCACGCCTGTAACTGATACTAACCAAAACGAGAAGAGGTTGTCCGGATGGAAATCAAGGCTGTGGCTGCGAGCATAACTGAGGTCCCTTTTGGGGCTGTTGTCGTCAACCTGTTTGAGGGGGTCAAGGAGCCGGGTGGCGCGACGGGCGCTGTCGACGAGGCCCTTGATGGCGCCATTACCTCGCTTATCGCCGACGGCGAGATCAAGGGAAAGAAGGGCGAGTTGACCCTCATTCACACCCTGGGCAAGCTCCCATCGGCGAGGGTCGTCATCGTTGGTTTGGGCAAACAGGCGGACTTCAATGCTGAGGTGGTCAGAGAGGTCACGGCGTCTTCGTCGCGCTACTTGCGGAAGTTGGGCATTGCCAAGGGGGCCACCATTACCCACGGCGCTGGCATTGGCGGCCTCGACCCGGAGGCGTCGGCACAGGCAATGGCTGAAGGGGCCTACCTAGGCCTGTACACGTTCAAGAAATACTTTTCCAAGAAAGACGACGATGCCAAGACCCTCGACGAGTTTCATCTCGTTGAGCAGGATGCGGCCAAGCTGCCAGCCTTGCAGGCCGGCATTGAAAGGGGACGGATTGTCGCTGAGGCGGCGCTGCTGGCCCGTGACCTGGTTAACGAACCGGCTAGTGTGATGACGCCGACGAAGATGTCGGAGGTGGCGCAGGAGGTGGCCCAGCAACATGGGCTGGAGGTCGAGATCCTCGACACTCAGCGCATGGAAGAGTTGGGCATGGGCATGCTCTTGGCTGTGGCCAAGGGGAGCCACCAACCTCCCAAGATGATTGTGCTGCGCTACCTTGGCGACCCCGACAACGCCGACAACAACCTGGGCCTGGTGGGCAAGGGCATCACCTTCGACTCCGGCGGCATCTCGCTGAAGTCTGCGGGCGGTATGTGGGAGATGAAGGGCGACATGAGCGGGGCGGCGTCGGTTATCGGCGCAATGCAGGCCATCGCCCAATTGAAGCCTCGCCTCAACGTGACGGCCATCGCCCCGTGCACGGAGAACATGCCGGGCGGCAGCGCCCAGCGCCCCGGAGACGTGATCAAGGCCATGAACGGCAAGACCGCAGAGGTCGATAACACTGACGCGGAGGGCCGCCTGATCCTGGCCGACGCTCTGTCCTACGCTCGCTCTCTCAACTTGAAGCGCCTCGTTGATGTGGCTACGCTTACCGGGGCGATTTCGATTGCGCTGGGCGACCAGGCCATTGGCGGCTTCACCAACAACCAGGCGTTGTACGAAAAGGTTGCGGAGGCGGGGGCCAAGGCGGGAGAGCGCATCTGGCAACTGCCGATGTACCCGGAATACAAGGACCAGATCAAGAGCGACATCGCCGACGTAAAAAACACCGGCGGCCGCGGGGCAGGATCAATCACCGCCGCCCTGTTCCTGGCCGAGTTCAGCGAGGACACCCCCTGGGTGCACCTCGACATTGCCGGGACGTTCATGTCCAGCAAAGAGAAGGGCTACAAGGTCAAAGGGGCCACGGGCACGCCGGTGCGGACGCTAGTGAACCTGGCGCTGGATCTGGGCGGGTAAGGAAAAGCAAACCATCTTTGCTTCCCCAGAGAGGGGGTAAACAAAGGGGATGAAATTCCCAGGCAGGCGGTTCACTAGGGCGAGGAGGGAAGTAAACAAAGGGTCGTTTTTAGCGGAATGAGAACGATGGCGGAATAGGCGTGCGGGTTACTTGTCAGGGCAGGGTAGGTTGCGGAGCTTCCTTCCTGCGTCTGAGCTATCGCTGGCCATGTCTGGGCTGAAATGGACGGTGAGGTTTGCTTCTAACAGCGCCTTCCCCGTCATTTGAAGACCAAGCAAGGCTTCACCGTCCGAGGCCTCGCCGTCATGCGCCTGAAAGAACCACTCGAAGTCTTCAACCTGCTTTGCGTCGAGTGCAATCTGGGTACTCCCACAGGGGGGAAGCTGGGCGGATCTAACTGCCCTGAAAGGCCGCCAAAAGGTTATGACGAGAGGCGCATCTATTTCATTGACGAGTTCCGCTTTCTCAAAGTCCCGGTCCTCCTCTCCAGGTCCTACACAACCTATAGCGAAGAGGAGGCACAAACTAACCGTCAGGATACTTATGCCACGCAGTGTCATTCGCGACGTTTCCTTGCTGGTGACCAAGGGTAGGATCGGAACCTTCCTATGCCGAATAATACCAGCACTGGCTTGGGCAATGGCGATGGTCTAAACAAAGGGTTCGTTTGTTGTAGCGAGTTGGTCTCGTGCTAAGTGAGGTCTATGGGCCTTCGCTCGTCGGCTCCTAGGAGGGCGCACCCTGCATCTGCAGGGCGCCAGGTCCACTCGGTTGTTTCCTCGTTGCCGCTCCCATTGGCCCGCGTTACAATGTGCCGACGTTAGCCCAATCTGGATTTTGTGAGCAAACCTATGGGACAAGAGCGGGATCTTCCGCTGTTTCCTCTGAATACCGTCCTCTTCCCCGGCGCCAACCTTCCTCTCCAGATATTTGAAGAGCGCTATAAGAAGATGATGAGCGATATTGCCGTGGACGATCACTGCTTCGGCGTGGTGCTCATCAGAGAGGGTCGGGAGGTCGGGCAGTATGCAACGCCACATGAAGTCGGCACGGTCGCTGAGGTTGTAGAAAGCGCGCCATTGGGGCAGGGGCGTATCTACGTCGTGGGCCAGGGTATCCAACGCTTCCGCGTATTGAGTCTCAGCTACGACGAACCCTATCTCATGGGCCGGGTGACGATCCTTGACCCGCTGACTGACGATACTACTCAGGAGCTCGTGCAGGAGTCCAAGGACGTTCTTGAGGCTTACACGCGTTCCATGATGAGCCTCCAGGGAGGCTGGGTCCGCGAGGTGGAAGTACCGGATGAGCCCAGCGATCTGTCCGACGCTCTCATCGCCATATTGCGGGCGGGCCGCCGCACCAAGCAGCGGTTCTTGGAGATGGACTCCCTGCAGGAGCGCCTGACAGGGTCGGTGCCATTGATCAGGCGGGACATGGAGCGCATCCAGGCGGAGATTAAGGAGAAGGGTCTGACGCATCGGTTTGGGGAGAACTGAGGTCGGGTACCCGGAGAACCGCGTGCCGCCGGCCAATGTAGCGGCGGAGTAGTACGGACGATTGGCAATGGACTAGCGTCGGCTCTCCCACCCACTCCGCCCTCGAACGTTTTTGTTGCAGGGGGACACCCCCTGTAGCCCCCGGCCTTGCGGCTTTTGGGAGACTCGATGCTTGCACCACATCGCACTGAACATGCGGTTGGCAACTACGGCCTCACAGTGGGCGTCGTAGAGAGCCGGGCGAATGTTGTCTTGAACACTACCGATGGTTTGCGGCTGGCCGATTGACGCCAGCCCGTTCCGTGTCTAGGATGAAGCCAAGAACGGGAAAGGGGGTACGCCTATGACTACGATGGTAAGGCTGCTCAGTCCGGTCGCAGAGAGCCGGAGGCCTGACAAGCAACTGGCGTCGCCGCTGGAGGGCTTGGAGGGCAAGAAGGTTGCCATTCTCAACAACGGCTGGACCAGCATGGACGTGCTGGCCACAAGCCTGGAACGGCACCTCAAGGAAGAGTACGGGGTGAAGGAAGTCCAGCACTGGGACATTCCCATTGCCCGGGCCGCCTCCAAACAGACTTTCGAGGAGGTGCTGGCCTTTGCCGATGCTGCCGTCGTCGGCTTAGCCAACTGAGGGGCTTGTACAGCGTGGAGTGTCCACGACAGCTTGCTCCTCCAACAGCACGGAATGCCTTCCACGGTCCTGGTTACCGAGCGCTTTGTGAAGCTGGCCAAGGCCACCATGAGAGGCAGGGGAATGCCCGATGCCCCCATGGTAATCCTGCCCAGGTCTGAGCTGACGGAGTACGTCGAAAGGGCCGCCGTAGAGAACATCCTTGAAGAAGCGATGTCCGGGGTTATCGGCCACCTGACGAAGAAAGGCGCTCCGGTCTAGCGTCGAGAAATATTGAAGCTTGTCCGAGGGCGGGTCACGGTGGCCCGCCCTCGGCGCATTTTAGGGCAAAGGAGCCGCCGTGGCTGACGTGAAACTGACTTCAGAAGTCGTTGAATCTTCCGACGCGTTGGAGGCTGTCAACGACCTTGTGATGGAAAAAGGGTGGGGCGATGGCCTGCCCGTGATTCCGCCCACCGAGGATAGGGTGCGCCGCATGGTCGACGCTTCCGGCCGTGGACCCAAAGACCTGGTTGGCTACCTGGACCCTGAGGGTGGAGCGGCAACCATCGAAAAGGTCGCCATCAACGCAGTGATGGCCGGTTGCCAACCAGACTACATGCCTGTCGTAGTCGCCGCTGTGGAAGCCATTGCCGACGAAGATTTTTTGCTCCACGGCGTGCAGACCACCACCAACCCCGTGGCCCCCTTATTGATCGTGAACGGACCGATTAGGGATAAGCTGGGGATCAACAGCGGCAAGGGAACGCTTGGCCCCGGTTGGAGGGCCAATGCCACCATTGGACGAGCGGTGCGTCTGGTGATGTTGAACATCGGAGGGGCACGGCCGGTAGAGATCGATCAGGCGTCGCATGGCATGCCAGGCAAGTTCACCATGTGCATCGGAGAGAACGAGGAGGAGAGCGTCTGGGCGCCACTGCACGTCGACCGCGGCTTTGCAGCCGACGCCAGTACGGTGACGGCCGTAGGAATCCAGGGCACGACGAACAACCTCACGGCTTTCAAAAAAACGGAAAACGTCCTCAACATGATCGCCGATAGCATGTCGTATTGGGGCAGCAACAACGTGCTCCTAGCGGGCGGTACCCCGGTGGTGCTGCTTACCCCCGGCCACGCCAAGATGATGCACGATGCCGGTTGGTCCAAGGAACAGGTCAGGGATTACTTGTTCGAACATTCGAAGATCCACCGTTCCCGACTGCCGACTGACGAATCCACGAACCTGAACTTGGAGCCCACCTTCATCTGGGACGGAGACTACCTGTGTACTGCCCGAAAGGCGGAGGACCTGCTTATCGTGGTCACCGGCGGGCCAGAGCCCTATCATGCCGTTTTCTGCCCGTCGTTCGGGGACACCTGGGCAGTGACGAAGGCGATAGGTTAGGCGCGGTTGGCGTTTCAGGCGGGGCTTGCTAGAAGAGGCGTCTTCCTTAGCGGGCGCTTCTGCATATTGCTAACAGAGCGGTGGGGGAGGTGTCAGTCTGCTCCCCCGTACTCGGGGGAGGATTGAGGTGGGGGTGAAACCATCCCTTTGAGATCAGCGCTTCGCCCCCATCCTAACCTTCCCCCAAGTACGGAGGAAGGGATCGAAACACGACACTAGTGAAGCGTTTTCAAACGCTGCGGCAGGAGGCACCACATGGGCACACTATTAGAAGGTAGGTCCGCGGTCGTTACTGGGGCGGGCCGAGGTATTGGAAGGGCCATTGCACTTGGGCTGGCTGCCGAGGGGGCCAGCGTTGTCGTAAATGACGTTGGCGGTACTGCAGCGGGGGAAGGCTCTGACCGGAGCCCCGCCGAGCAGGTGGTAGCCGAGATCGGCGAGAACGGCGGGAACGCTGTCCCCAGCTATGAGTCGGTGGCTGACTTCCAGGGTGCTTCCCGAATCATCGAGACCGCAGTCGACAACTTCGGCAAGGTCGATATTCTGGTCAACAACGCAGGCATCTTCCGCGAGTCCATGTTCGACGAGATGAGTGAGGAAGAGTGGGACGCCATTTTGGGCGTTCACCTCAAGGGGACGTTCAACACGTGCCGACATGCCGTGCCCCACATGAAGGCCCAGGGCTACGGCCGCATCATCAACATGACGTCCAATCAGTGGTCGCACCCAACCGGCCGGGCCCACTACGCCGCCGCCAAGGGCGCAATCGTCAGCATAACGTGGTCGTTGGCTTGGGAACTGCGCAAGAACGGCATTTCTGTGAACTCGATTGCCCCCAGGGCCGACACCCGCTCCAACAGGGATACCGGCGATTTCTACCAGCGCCTCTCGGATGCAGGTCTTCTTCCCCAAGAGCGGGTGGCCTCAATCTACGGGGTTCCGGGCGCCGAACACGTCGCTCCGATGGCAGCGTACCTATCGTCAGATATGGCAGATGGCATCAGCGGCTGGGTGTTCTATGTTGGAGGCGGCGAGGTCTCTCTCTACACGCACCCCACCCGCACTCGCAGCATCTACAAATCGGCGAGCGAGGGCCCTTGGAGTGTCGACGAGTTGGTTGAGTCGCTGCCAAGGACCATCCTGGCCGGGAAGCCCCGTCCCCCGCACATCCCTGCCTCTTAGCGCCAGGCTACCGGTGGTATGATGAAGGCCCTCGGTTAAGGGGCCTTCATAGGAGAGGTTGAGGATGAGCACGACCGGACCGGATCTGTCCAAACTTATCGATCAAGAGCACGGGCTCGTCTACCGGTCTCTGTACTCCGACCCCGCCATTTACGATTTGGAGTTGGAGCACATCTTCGCTCGTTGCTGGCTGTGCCTGGGTCACGAGAGCCTTGTTCCCAACCCCAACGACTTCATAACCACCTACATGGGCGAAGACCCGGTCATCCTCTGGCGCAACGCTGAAGGCAAGTTGGGGGTGTACCTGAATCTGTGCCGGCATCGCGGCAACCGAGTGTGCCGCCTGGACCGTGGTAATACCAACCGCTTCGTGTGCTCGTACCACGGTTGGGTTTACAACAGCGACGGAAAGCTGATCGGCGTTCCTTACATGAAGGAAGGCTTCATGAATGAGTTGGATATCGAGAAGTGGGGACTGGTCCCCGCTGCCAAGGTCGATGTCTACAAAGGGCTCATTTTCGCCACATTCGATAACGACGCTCCTCCTCTGGAAGAGTACCTCGGAGAGGCCGCTTGGTACCTCGATGTCCTGCTGGACTGGACCGCCGAGGGCACCGAGTTCATTGGCGGCACCCGAAAGTGGACCATCGATTGCAACTGGAAGACAGCTGCAGAGAACTTTGCCACCGATATGGCCCACGTCGTCCACACGCATGGGGCCTCGGTCAAGGTTGGACTGAGCCGTAGCCACCACATGCAGCAGTTGGCCCGCAACGCCAAGGGCTTCACGGTCTACACCAAATACGGCCACGGGTTCACCCTCATGGATATCCCCGACGGCCTGCCCATCTGGGATGTCCAGACCAAGATTGAGCCTTTCCAACGTTTCCTTGAAGAAACAATGCCTGAGGCGACCAAGCGTTTGGGTGAGACCCGCACTAAGGGCATAACCCTGGTAGCAGCGAATATCTTTCCAAACTTGTCCTTTTCCTTCATCGACGTAACAACCGCCCGCGTCTGGCATCCAAGGGGGCCGGGCAAGATTGAGGCGTGGGAGTGGACGATCGTTCCCAAGGGCCTAACCCCAGAGGCCAAGGAAGAGATGCGGCACGTTGGGGTCTACAAGTGGGGCCCCGCGGGCATGTTCGACCAGGACGATATGGATAACTGGGTGCAGATGACTCAGTCGGCTAGGGGTTGGGCGTCGCGGCAAGTGGCCATGAATTACCAGATGCACATAGGTGATCGTGGCGGCGTCCATGAGGACTTGCCTGGTCACGTTAGCGCTCTCTACAGCGAGGAGAACGCCAGGTTGTTCTACAAGCATTGGCTGGAGAGGGTGCAGCCCGAGTCGAGGACGTAGCTAAGCCTCAATACAGCAGCGAACCTAGACCTAACCAAGCGCCGGTCATCGGAAAGAGGCACGCAGCATGTCAAATAACGGCACTTGGAACTCTTCACACCACGACCTTCAGCATCAAGTGGAGGCCTTCCTCTTCTACGAAGCGGAGCTCAACGACGAACGCCGTTTCCAGGAATGGCTGGACCTCCTTACTGATGACTTCCGCTACTGGGTCCCGATCCGTGACAGTGTCGACAGCTATGACGTGGCGAAGGAGTTGACCGGGGAAGGGCAGATGGGCTTCTTCGACGACACCAAGCAGTCGATGGAGACCCGTATTCGCAGATACGACATGGAGCCCAAGCCCTGGGCTGAATATCCCCCTTCGCGTACTCGCCACCTGATCAGCAATGTGCGCATCAAGGGCGTGGAGGCTGGAGAGGTTGAAGTCCATTGCAACTTCATCGCCTATCGAACCCGTTTAGAGAACGACCAGGACATGTTCGTGGGTACTCGACAGGACGTTCTTCGGCGAGGGGAAGAAGGGTTCAAACTTGCGCGGCGCACCATTATCCTGGATCATGCCGTGCTCCCATCGAAGAGTCTCAGCTTCATCCTGTAGTACAGGCGCACCGGTAGGGGCGGCGTCTTAGACCCGCCCGAGCCAACCATCTTTGGCGTCGTACCGATTCTACGATCCACAATCATGATTGAGAGGTGCTGCTTTGTTTGACTCTGGTGTTCTTATTGAGGCGTGCCAAGAAGCTCTAAAGGAAAAGGCCCCTTCGTTGGCTGCCAAGGAGGTCTTGGAGCGGCTGATGGGTGGTCAATTGGGATCTGAACCGTTCGGGCCAGTTGAGGCCGGAGGGCTGACAGCCATCCACAGGTCGGACGACCTCACTATCCTCCACGTTGTTTGGGCTCCGAATATGTCGCTCTATCCGCATGACCACAGGATGTGGGCCGTCATCGGAGTGTACGGCGGGCAGGAGGACAATACCTTCTATAAACGCCGGTCGGCGGGAGTTGGGCTGGAGATGGTCAACGGCAAGTCGCTCGGCGAAAAGGACGTTGTAGTTCTGGGCGACCAGGTTATTCACTCCGTGACGAATCCCCGTAGAGCCTATACGGCAGCGATTCATGTCTATGGCGGGGACTTCTTTGCCACGTCTCGCAGTGAGTGGGCGTCGCCTGAGGCTCCTGAGCAGCCATATAGCGTTGAAGGCGCAATGAAGGCCTTCGCCGACGCCAACGAGCGGGCTAAGGAACTCCTCCGTGAGGACGCGTGACCGGCCTGAGAAAACACCTGCCTGCACAGCTGGGCGGTTTGCTTAGCTGGCGCTGAGTTCCCGCCCAACCCACCCACGAACGTTTTCAGAACTGGGGGACACCCCCAGGCCCCCGGCGGGGCTTTGCCCCTGCACCCCGTTTGGGCAGGTATAAGAGCAGCCCGAGCGTCCTGCGGAGAACGGAACGGCAAGTATCCCTAGATGACTAGCGTCGATGGTGCGAACAGCTCCTCTGGAGAAAGCACCCGGTCTGCTAGTTCTTGGTCGTGGAGGAACTGAAGCAGGGCCTCAATGGTCGGGCGGTTTGGTTCCACTCCGTAGGCCCAGAAATCCTTTCCCATCAGCTCCCATGTCTCCTCTAAGTCGGCCAACAGGAATGGCAGCATGACGCGCAAGGCGTCGGTGTCGTAGTACTGCTCTGCCGCTTGGTCCTTTGCCGCCGTGAACGCGTCATAGAGGCTGCGGGCGACGTAGGGATGTTCCTTGAAGATTTCTTCCCGGATGACCACCGTGTGCATGATCGGGAAAATGCGGGTACGGCGGAAGTATTCCTGCTCCGCCTCCTTGAAGTTGGGGAACAGCCGTTTTACTTTGGCTGATCCTCGGAGGAAGGGTTCGGGAATGACCACTCCAATGAGGGCGTCCAGTTCACCCTCTTCGAGCATTTGCGACAGTATTTTGCCTTTGGCAATGTGGCTGACGCTGATGTTCACCGGGGTCTTGTGCGGCGCCGCAGAGAAGCCGCCAAGCTCCTCCTGGGGGCCGTAGAACCATTCCACCGACTGGGGCGTTACCCCGTACTCGTGATGCAGCATGCCCCTGGCGAAGAGGGCGGCGGTCATGTCGTACCGGGCAGAGCCGATCCGCTTGCCTGCCAGGTCTTCCGGCCGCTCTATGCCTGCATCCACGTTCACATAGATGCAATCGTGACGGAAGATCTTCGACGGGAACACAGGGATAGCAACAAAGGGGCAGTCGTCCTGGGCCTTGAGGGCACAGTAGGAAGAAAAAGACATCTCGGAAACGTCAAACTCTTTATGTTTGAGCATGCGCGGGAAGGTCTGGGACGGCCTGAGCGTTAGCATGGTGAGGTCGATGCCTTCGGGCTTAATGGACCCGTCCCTCAGGGCGCGGGTGCGGTCGTAGTCCCAGCAGGCTAGGGTGAGGGGCAATCTTGCCATGTGTTTCCTCCCTTAAGGGGCGGGTCGGTTGGGGCGGATAGTAGCAGGTTGGTGGGACGGGTGGCAGGTTTCGCTTCCTGACGGTTGCGTAGATCTCAGTGTGGCTCTTGCCCGGTCGCTTTTTATGACGGACGCCGCTGTCCCGCCCAGCCCGCCCACGAATGTTTCTTTTGGGGACACCCCAGACCCCGGCGGGGCGCTGCCCCTGCACCCATCCTAGTGGGAGTTGGCCCGCTTCTTGCCTGAATGCTTAGTTCGATGGTCGGATAGCTTCAACGAACGAATGCCTCAGATGGGACTGACGCCGAGGCCTCACCCAATCCGCCCCTTTGCCAAGCTAAGGGCAGACTCACTAACGTTTCTTGGAACAGGGGGGCGTTCCATGTTGCCCCCGGTGGGAACCGAAGGCTCCCTGCACCCTCCTTGGCTACTATTGAAGCGTTAACTGCGTTGTCGGTTGACGGTGCTCGTGGGCAAATCTACACTTCGACCGATGTCGAATTTCGCTTATAGGTGAACCATCCATGAAAGCAGCGGTATTGAACAAAGTCGGCGCGCCAATGACGCTTGAGGACCTGCGCCTATCGGAGCCCCGCGCTGGCGAAGTGCAGATCCGTGTCGTTGGGTGCGGGGTATGCCACACAGACCTGCACGTTATCAAGGGGGAGGTGGGCTTTCCGACGCCTGCGGTTCTGGGCCACGAAGTCTCGGGCATTGTGGAGGAGATTGGGCCTGGCGTCGAGGGCCTAGCGACCGGCGACCCAGTGGTTTGCAGTTTCATCATGCCTTGCGGGCGCTGCAACTACTGCTTCCAAGGCCGGGACGACCTCTGCGTCAACTTCTTCGATTACAACCGCCTCAAGGGCACGCTCTACGACGGTACTACCCGCCTGGCTCGTGCCGATGGGTCCGACGTGTGGATGTACAGCATGGGCGGGCTAGCCGAGCGTGCCGTGGTTCCAGCGGGCGGGGTCTTCAAGTTTCAGTCGGACATTCCGCTGGACCGGGCGAGCATTATCGGGTGCTCTGTATTCACGGCCTACGGCGCTATCAAGAACCAAGCCAAGGTGTCAGCCGGCGAGTCGGTGGCGGTTTTCGCCATTGGAGGGGTGGGTATTAACGTGGTGCAGATTGCCAAAGCATTTGGTGCAACCGACGTCATAGCGGTGGACATCAGGGACGACAAGCTGGAGATGGCCAAGCGATTGGGGGCAACAGAGGTTATTAACGCTGCAACCGAGGATGCGCCCGCCCGGATACGAGAGATTACTAACGGTCGCGGCGTGGATGTGGCCGTCGAAGCCTTGGGGAGACCCGAAACGATCTTGCAGGCCTACCAGTCTGTCGCTGACGGCGGCCGGGTCGTAATTGTGGGGATCAGTGACGCAGGGACCACAGTTCCCATCGAGATTACTCGGACGGTGCGCAGGGGCATTAGCATTATCGGCTCGTATGGGGCGCGTGTACGAACGGACATGCCGACGGTCATTCGCTTAGTGGAGCGCGGCCTGGTGGACATCAATGCCGCTATCAGCAAGGTCTACACTCTGGACGATGTCAACGAAGCCTACGACACCCTCAACAAGGGCCAGACAGTGGGTAGAAGCATCATTAGCTTTACGTAGGAGAACTGGGCTCGTCCTGTCGAGCCTGGGCTCTCTGGCCCATGATTTCCCGGATGGCCCTGAAGGAACCCAGGCCCTCTCGCGGAAAGACGACAATGGTCATCAGGATCGGCGGTATAAACAGGACGCCGTGGAGGAGCACAGCGAAAGTGAGTGCCGGTTCCTTGGGTACGCCCCAGAGGTCCATCAGGGCAACTGCGGCAAACTCAAACGTGCCCACGGCGCCAGGTAGTCCGGGTACCGTCGTCGAGAAGAAGATTGAGCCAATGACGGTGACCATAATCAAGTGGAAACCAATATCGATGTCCAACCCTCTAGCGAGAAGCCACCCTACGGGTCCCAGCAGTAGCCAGTAGGTGCAGGTCATCGAGAACGCGTAAGCCATGCGCTGCTTGCGGGCGTAGATCAGAGCCAATGCGTCCTCGAACGACGATATGGCCGGGAGACTCCGCAGTCTAGGGAAGCGCCGCAGGATGGCTCCGAACCTGAGCAATATGAAGAGCCAGGCGGCGAAGAACACGAAGACGAAGGCGATGGCCGGTGTGAATTTCAGCAACGCGGGAACTAACGCCAAGGCCACGGTGATGAACAGAAGTGTAAAGGCGAGGTCTTGGATGCGGGCCATCATCATGGTGGCTATGACCTGTCCTCCAGGGAGCTTGTCCCGTAGGGTGAGGATGCCCAGTTCAACAGCCTCTTCAAGGGCTCGGACGGGTGAGACGTTATTCAGTCCGAGAGCAGCGTTCTCAACAATAAACAGGCGCCAGGTCGTGACGGGTTCGTCCACCCAGCATAGCCGCCACCGGTAGGCCCGCAGGAAGTTTGAGACCATGAAGATTGCCAGGGCGGCGATCAACAATAGGGGAGGGAAGTCCCGGATGGCTTCGCTGATGTGTTGCCACTCTGCTCCACGGATGGCGGTCCAACCCAAGCCTAGGCCAAAGGTGACGCCGAGGATGGCGAGGAGGACTCGGTTGACCCTGGGTTTGCGGAGCACGCGCATTAAGATGGCAGACTTTCTCCAATTGGTGCTGACTACGGGGCCTCTCGATTGTAATCGAACCTAGGGCTCCGTCAATGCAGGGTGCCTTGCTGAGAGAGATGGGAGGTTGGCTGATCGGACGCCGTCGTCCCACCCGCGGACGTCTTGTTACAGGGGACACCCCTGTAACCCCGGCGGGGCTGCGCCCTGCACCTGCAATTCATCGCCTGAGGAGTAACGTGGTTAGGGGAGGAGTACGGTTAGCAATGTAGCCAGCAAAGCGAATCCGAGGCCAACCTAGACTCTACTCGTGACATCGGAAATGGGGATGCGTTGCTCATGCCCGCCCTGAGCGACCTTCATGGCGACTGGGCGATTCCAAACGAGGCTGACGTGAGGCAGGCTCACGATCAGAGCCCGCGATTGGGGAGTGAACGTTGCGTCAGTTATTGCGACTAATTTTCCCTCAAGCCGCTTTCATCGAATGAAGTTGCCCAGCGCCATGTGTCTTCTCCACTTGTTGTGCCGCTGGCACCGCGGGCTAGCCCTTTGTTCTGGTTAGCAGCACCGGGTCACCTGAGTGTCGTATGACCCGGCTGGAAACGCTGCCCATAACCCAGCGGCCTACGCCGGACCGACCGTGCGTTGCCATACCGATCAGGCTGTTTGGGGTCTCTTTGGCGATGTCCACTATTGCCCCACCTGCATCTCCGTGGGAGAGCCGTATCTCGACGGTATCAAACCCTTCGCCCCTGAGGCGAACCGCAATTCGTTCCAGGTAGGTTTGGGTCATCGTGTCCGCTTGCTCCACATCCTTTGTAAAGTCGTAGAAGACTCCCCCGGCTGGGTAGTCCTCCACCATATAGTAGTCTTTTGGGTCCGGGTTGGCGGTAACCAGGACGACACGCAGGCCAAGTGCCTTTGCCAGCGGCAGGGTCTGCTCCATCCCCTGTTCAGCCTCCGAGGAGCCGTCCAAGGGGACGATTATCGTTTCGAACTTGAACTCTTCAGGACCGGGCTCGTCCAAGTTAGGCCGTACCACGAGCATAGGCTGATCGACCATCTGGATCACCCTGTCGGTGACGCTTCCCATGACCCACCGGGTCATGCCGGTGCGACCGTGGGTAGACATGGCGACTAGAGTGTTGGGCTCCTTGGCGGCGTGCTCCGCTATGACATCAGCAGGATTCCCGAGCTGAGTAGTGGAGGTGGCCTCTATGCCGGAGCTCCTGAGATTGTCTTCCACTCCTTTCATGTACTTGGCGGCGTACTCCACAAGGTCACTGGCGGAGGCTCGGCTAGGCAGGATGGCGATCTCTGCGTAGGAGCTGTCAGCCACGGATGGTGGAGTTACGGCGCGCAACAAATCGATCCGAGTCCCAAACGTTCGGTTGAGCAGCGTCGCGTAGGGCAAGATGCGCTCCGCAAGCTTGGAGCCGTCCAATGGAACAAGGATTCTGCTGTACATGGTGGCCTCCTGTTGGCTTAGCGTTTAGATTCAACAAATAGCCGGATCCCCACTTACTCTTCGCCGTGAATCACCAGTACCGGGTCTCCGGAATGTCTCACGACTCGGTCAGTTACGCTGCCAAGAATCCAGCGGCCCATCCCAGACCTTCCGTGCGTGGTCATGACAACCAGGCTGTCAGGAGTATTCTTGGCCAGATCCACAATGACCGCCGCTGGGCTGCCGTGCTCCAACGCTGTTTCGACGGATACGCTGCCTTCCTTCTGAAGCGTCTCTTTGACACCGGCGAGATAGGCCCCGGCGTCCTCATCCACTTCCTTGGAATAGTCTTCAGAAACCGGGACGGGATAGGTGGCGAACTTGTAATAGTCGGCGGCGCTGGGAGTGGCGCGGACCAAGGTGATGTTGAGGCCAAGAGCCTTTGCCAATGCGGCGGCGGGCGCAAGTGCCTGCTCACCAAGGCCAGATCCGTCCAGTGGCACTATTACAGTCGTCAGCGTGGCTTCGGCAGGTTGGTCCTCATCTCGTGATCGAATGATCAGGAGTGGGGCCTTGGTGGAATGGACCACTCTGTCGGTGACGCTACCCAGTGTCCATCGAGTGAGTCCAGACCGGCCGTGGGTTGAAATGGCTATGAGCGTGTTCGGCTGCTTCAGCGCAGCGGTTGCTATGACCTCCGAGGGATACCCGTCCTCCACCGACCAGTCAACGATGAGTCCCCTCTCCCTGAGCGTGTCAGCCCTGGCGGCAAGGTATTCGGTGGTCAATTGGTGAAGGTTTACGGAGGCCTGCTCCATGAAGGACTCCGGCAGCGGCCGAACGGGAATCATGGCGGTGATCAGTGAAACATCCGCCTGAAGCGCCTTCGCTAGGGAGGCGACATAGGGCAGCACTTGCTCTGCTAATTCAGACCCGTCCAGTGGAACCAAGATGCGGGAAAACATGTCGAACTCCTTCGAGCGTCTGGCTTATCCCACGAAACCCGTTGCCTGCATTGCTTGTGATTTCGCCTCCTGCCAACAAGTTATGACACTCTAATGGCTGGAGCGTGAAAATCACAACGGAGGAAGTGAACAAGCCGTGAAGGGCACAGTTAGGTGGGGGGGCGGGGGCGTCTTAGATGCGGAGCGGGTCCGCTAAGCGGGGCCGCGCTGCGAGCCGCGAATCGGTATGTTGGTAACCAGCGTGACTGAAGACCCTGACCGGCGAACTTCGACTTCGATAGCGCTCTGGTCGATCATGGCGTACTTGGATATGGCCGCCACAATGTCGTTCTTCAGCGCCTCAAGCGTCTCTGTGGGGAAAGTGGTTCTGTCTTGCACAAGGACAAGCTGCAGCCGTTGGGCGGCTGATTGGCCACTGCCGCTTTCGAGGGCTAGGACACGTCGTAGGCTTCTGCGAATTCCATCAAGCATTTTTTTCGCTCCCCGTTGGGCCCAGCCACTTCTTCAGGCGGTGAAAGAGTCCCGAACGTTCATTCAGGTCGACGAACGGGATATCTTCGCCATCAATACGGGCGGCAACCCTGAGATAAGCCTGTCCGGCGTTGGACTTGGGGTCGTGTACAGCGGGCACGCCCCGGTTGGTGGAGATAATAATGCTCTCGTCTTCAGGGACGATGCCAACGAGTTGGACTGACAGTAGGGTTAGGATGTCATCGGTCGACATCATGTCCTTTTGCTGCACCATCGATGCCCGCATCCGGTTCAGGATCAAGCGGGGCGTTGGCAACCCGGAAGCCTCAATGAGCCCAATGACCCTGTCGGCGTCGCGTATTGCCGATACCTCAGGCGTTGTGACGACGATCGCCAGGTTGGCTGGCGCCAGGGAGTTCTTGAAGCCTTGCTCGATCCCAGCGGGAGAGTCGATGAGAACGTAGTCGTGATCCGGTCTAAGCCTGTCCACGACTTCAGTAAGTTGTTCTGCCGTTATTGCGGTCTTGTCCCGGGTTTGGGCCGCCGGGATGAGGTAGAGATTGGGCGCTGACTTGTCCCTAATCATTGCCTGGTGAAGCTCGCAGTGGCCTTCGATCAGCTGAACAAGGTCGTAGACAATCCGGTTTTCCAATCCCAGAACGACATCCAGGTTTCGGAGGCCGATGTCGGCATCAATCACCACAACGCTATTGCCACGCAGAGCAAGAGCCGCTCCCAGGTTGGCTGTCGTCGTGGTCTTGCCCACGCCTCCCTTGCCCGAGGTTACGACCAGGGCTAGACCCTTCTTTGCTACCATTGACTACTCCTCGTGTGTCCAGACAGACCTTGCTACGAAAGGCTCCAAGACTATGGTGCCTCCCTTAACCAAGGCGATGTTGGGATTCCGGCCGGAGCCGCTGCCGCGGCCGGATGGGACATCCATCATGATATGAGAGGCTATCCGAACTTGGGTAGCCTCTATGTTGTTCGCTAGGACCACAACGTCTTCATCTCCACCCACTCCTGCATGAGCAAGTCCGCCCAACCGGCCCAACACGATAATGTCGCCTGTAGCGGTGATCTCAGCGCCAGGATTGACGTCGCCCAAGATAACGACGTTGCCAACGTTATGGATCATGGTGCCTGACCTGCAGGTGCCCTTAACTAGCAACGTGTCTGGGCTTTCGGCCGCCATTTCCAGAGGTGGAGGGGCTGGTGCAGCCGCTTCCACGGCAACTGGAGCCGTTTCAATCGAGGCCTCTGTGGCTGCTTGGGCCGTTGCTGAGGCGGGCGGGACGGGTGTCTCCAGAAGGTCCCTCAGTGCATCAGCGCCCACAGAGAGGCCTGAGAGAGAGAGCTTGTTCTCTTTTTCCAGGATGGTGCGTAACTGGCCAACCTGCTCCGGCGTCATGTGCCGGTTTCCCATGTTGAGGGTTACGCGCCCTCCGTCAAATCGGCCTTTGACGCTGACCAAGTAGTCCCTGAGCCCGCGTTCGACCTCGTCCATGGAGACTTTGGAGTCCACGGTGAATTCAACAACCTGTCCTCGTCCAACGACGCGGACTATGGCTGCGTTCACGGACTTTGAGTGCTGAGGACTGGCCAGTGTCATAAGAGCGCTAAGAAGCCGAGGTGCTTACTGAGGATGGCTGGCTGTTCGTATCTTACAGCACCGGCAATCAGTGTCAATGAGGTGCAGGCGCCCGCTCTTGGCAACGAGAGAGGCCAAGAGCGGGAAGGCTTCAAACTTAAAGTGGTACAAACGGAAAGTCTGGGGAGGCCGACCGAAAGGGCAGCATGGGACGCGAGCGCGGGGATACAGCTTATTATGCTTCTCAGCTGTTACTGCTTGGGCTTCACAGTTCGCGTTGCTGCTATCGGCAACGGTGGAGTTGGAGAACGTCCACACGACTAATATCACCAACTCAGTTGTCGTGCAGATGCGGTAGCCCTGTTAGCAGGTACCGCCAACGGTTTGAATCGCCGCTGCATCGCCCTCACCCCCGGGACTAAACGAACCCGCTTCCCCGTTGGCAACGGAGCCGCTCGATGATCCTAAGGGAATCGTGGAAGAGCCGAACGCTCAGCTGAGGCGGAGCGCGGTGAAAACGATGGCCAGATAGCCCTGAGCGCCCGGGCCAAGGCGATGGCCAGAGCAACATCAGGACGGCTGCTTTGGATTCGTGTTGTCTTGGAAGTAACTACGAGGCCGATTTGGGCATGATCGCGTTGCCCCCTAGCTGCGGCCAGGCGGCGGGGTTGCTTGCCTTTGCAGCGGCTTCCTCTGGTGGGATCGTTGCGTCCCAGAAGCCGGCGATGAACCGTCGTCCCGTCCATCCCGCTGAGGCGTCGGAAGCCAGCCAAACGATAGGCACGGCCATAACGTCTGGCTGGATCAACTCTTCCCTCTTGATGTTGCCAATGGGAGGGAACATTCGTGTGTTGACAGGGCCACCAGGAATGAGGACGTTGGCGGTGACGCCCGTGCCCTCAAGCTCCTGGGCCATGATTGCGACGAAGGCTTCATTCGCCGCCTTTCCCGGTCCGTATATAGAGAAGCCGGGCCGCAGCATTGTGTCCAGACTCGTGGTGACGTTGATGATCCTTCCCCATCCCTGGGCAGTCATATGCTTCACTGAGGCAAGGGCCATGAGGAATTGGGCCGTGCCATTCACGGCGATGCCGCGACGCCAATGGCTTATGTCCATTTCCCAGAACTTGACTGGGTTTATGAAGTGGTCGGCCCTGATCGTTTCAGGACCGATTCCGGCGTTGTTGACCACAATGTGAAGCCCGCCGAACTGGGCTATGGTGTCAGCCACAAGTCTTTCGGCCGTCTCTTCTTTCGTAAGGTCCGCGGCCAGGGGCAGTACGGCGTCATTTCCTCCGATCGCCTTTGCCTCGTTGGCGGCCTCCGCCAAGACATCTGCATCCACTTCATTCATCGCAACCCGGGCGCCTGCTGCCACGAAGGCCAAGCTCATTGCTTTGCCCATACCCCTGCCGGCTCCGGTGACTATGGCAACCTTTCCCTTCAATGTTTGATCGGCCACGACTCCCCCTTTGGACTCTTGCAAAATTTGATGGCGGGCTGCGATTGCGGCTGCTCTACGAATTATCAGGTCTGCCCGGTGCGGTACCCACTAGGCCCTTCTTCGCTCCACCTATCCTCTCGGATGTTCAAGCGTATCGATAGTTTTCTGGATCGATGCTCCGACAGCCTAGAGGATAGTTCCAGGGTTTGCCTACTGGCTAGGGCTATTGAGCCATGTTACTAGACTAAGTGACAGAGTTGTATTCGTGAAAAAAAGTGGGTCTTTTCAACAGCGTCGAGCCCCAAGGAAGAGGAATGAAGTGCTTTCGTTCTGGATCCTTCTTCAACGGCCCGGAAGGCAATACGCCGGTGGAGCCGCGACGGCTCATTGCCTCACATGGCATCGAACGGTCCCGAACCACGCGGCCCGCTCCTTGGCTGAAGCCAAGCCGACTTCCTTCACACTAGCCATTGTTGTTTTAGTGGCTAGTTCTGAGGGCCCTCGCCCGGTTGGAGTTGATGTCACAACCGGCGCCAGGTAGGACCAGGCTCTAAGGTCCTCCCACTTCGCCCTTGTCTAGACGCCCTCCGCCTCGAATCCCTTGTCCCAGTGGGCGCCTGAGCAGAAGGGTTTGTTGGTTGACGCTCCGCACCTGCAAAGGGTGCACCGGTCGCGAATCTCGTATGGCTCACCCGACGGCGATGTTGCGGAGATCCCACCTGTTACCGCATATGGTCCGTTCTTAAGTGGCGTCACCTCTTGCGGACGCGCAACCTCGGTAGGCGTGGCATCGGGGCCAGCCGTATCGTCGAGTACGTACGACAACGCTCCAGAGGGGCACATATTGACCACCCTCGCTATCTCGCTGGGCGCCTCCCCTGTCGGGTCGATCCATGGTTCAATACCTAGCTTGAACACCTTGGTCAGGTTGTCCGTACAGTTCCCGCTGTGGGCACAGATCGATCGGTCATCGAAGATGGTGATCCCAGGCGCTTTGAACGCCACCCTTCGGGAGGCAATCGGTCCACGGTCGGCAACCTCAGTGCCTTCGAAGCCGTTGCGGTGAGTTCCGTCACAGAAGGGCTTGTTGGCGGAGCCACCGCATCGGCATAGCAGGACTCGCTCCTTGCCCTCTGCAAGGTTTTGTCCGTCGGTGCCTCTGATAGCGATAGCGCCCTCTATAAAGTAGGGTCCGTTCTCCGATGGGGTGATCGACTTGGTTTCCACCATATGTTTCTTCCCACTACTGTTGGATTGTTAGCGCAAGCCAGCCGTGTGGCTGGCACGCTTTCGGCGACTGTGCTCAATCACCGCTGTATCTAGGGTACGGGCACCGAACCATGAGGCGCAACGAACCAAGGGGACAAGCAGGGATGGGAGCTCAGGGCTGGGAGCTAGGGATAAAGTATGCCCGGCAAGAGTTATCGTTAGAATAAAACGGGCTCTTCGTTTGTAGACAAAGCGTGCTAGGGGAAGCATCCTGAAAAAGGCCTCACACGACATCAACAGACGGGCGTATGCCAATGGTCGATCTTCTAACTCGCTTCTGGGACCGGTTCGCCGGAGCGGCTGAGAGGCTTGCCGCCTCCCGCTTCGCCGCAGTTCCCAGAGCACCGGCAAGGTTTGGGCCGCTCCAGTTGCTAGGGCTGGCAGTAATGGCCGGCCTTACTGGAGCGTTGTACTGGGGGCTGAACACATACTGGGAAACCAATTGGCTGGCCGCAGAGGATGGGCTTAGCGAATGGGGGACCGTCGGTATGTACCTGGTTGGCGTTCCCTTGGCTGCTTTTATCAGCCTCCGATTGTGGCGATCAGGACACCGGCGGATGGCCCTTTTCTATTGCGCCATCGCCGTCGTCTTGCTTACCGCTGTGCTGGAAGAGATCAGCTGGGGACAGAGGGTCTTCGATTGGGAGACGCCAGAGGCGCTTGCCGAGGTTAATTTTCAGGACGAGACGACCGTGCATAACATTCCCATTTTCGATAGGGCCGTCAATGGGGCCTTTGCTTTGGCAAGCCTGCTGGGACTCGTGGGCATAGCGGCACGGATAGCTCTGCATAGGAGGGGCGTTGTCACGACCTTGGATCTCCTTTTGCCGCCGGTGCTGCTAGCTGCCCCGTTTTTCATGATTCTGGCCTTAACAGGGATCGGCGAGCCTTTCAGGGACTTGATGGGACTGCTGGGCCTGAGGCCCGTGGGAGGCGAAACTGCAGAAGTGTTATCCGGGGTGTGTGTCGTCGTCTTCTTGATGGCGGTCATTAGGGGCCCTCTGCCGTTGAGCACCGGGGGTTCGGCCGATAGCACATAGCTGAGACGACCTTCGGCACGGGACGTTCCACGGTGTGGGAACGGTAGGGTCTGCTATTGAAAAGGAATCGAATATCCCCGGAAGCCCTAACAAGATTAAAGATAGATGCTGCTTTGTTGCACTGGGGGGAGAATCCCAGAGAAAATAGACCGCGCTGCGGAGAGGTGATATGGAGACAGTAGGTATAGTCTTGACGACCATCGGCATATTCGGTGTTCCAATGGGTTTCGGATGGCTGCTGATCAGGGGTAGAAGGGGCGAAAACACGAGGCCCCCGGTCTATACCCTCTTGTCGATGGTGGCGGTCTTCTTCATCGGAGTCGCCATTCTCGGGGTAGTGGACCGGGCATAGCTGCAAATGGCTCGCCCTGGCCGCGCCGGTGCTCGTAACCCCTGGCATCTTGGGCCGCTTGGCCGGGGATGTCAGATGGGTTAATGTTCCGACGTGCGTTGCAGATCCGATTGCTTTTGGCACGGAAATTGCCACGGCACTTGTCCAATGGACAGTTTGGTGAGGAAGATCCAAGAGGAGTGTAATTATGCCGACTCTAGCACCCTACAAAGCTTCCGAGGATGTCTACGTTCTCCCTTCCTATCTGCGCGTCCCGGATGTGGCCGTTCCTGGTTTTGGCCTATTGGTGGTCAACTCTTACCTCATAAAGGGAAGGGAGCCAATACTCATCGACACGGGAATGCCTATCGTGAAAGAGGAATTCCTGGAAACGTTGTGGTCTCTCATCGACCCGCAGGACCTCAACTGGATTCTGTTGACCCACGATGACGGTGACCACACCGGTGCCTTGATAGAGGTGCTAGAGGCTGCTCCCCAGGCGCGCGTGGTTACTCAGTTTGTTGGCATGGCGCGATTGGAGACTGCCCATCATCTGCCTGTAGACCGGTTTGAGATTCGAAATCCAGGCGACACCCTCACCATTTCCGGTCGGGAGTTGGCAGTTTTGCGGCCACCCCTCTTTGATTCTCCAGCTACTTCCGCTTACTTCGATGTTAAGTCAGGCGTGCTTTTTAGTGCTGACTCTTTCGGCGCCATTATTCCCGAGCTGGCCGAGAACGTGGGAGATGTGCCGAAATCGGCGTATGACGAGGGTTTCTCCATTTTCAACCGCCTCAACCATCCCTGGTTTCATCTAGTGGACCAAGGCAAGTTTGAGGAGTCCATAGAAAGGGTGAGACGATTGCAGCCTACGGCCATCGGTAGTTGTCACTCTCCGCTGGCGACTGGGACTCAGGTTGAAACCCACCTGAAGGCGTTGGCCGCTCTGCCGGCGCAGGGGGCGTTGGATTTGCCGGACCAAGCGGCGCTGGAAGGCATTCTGGCCCAAATGCAGGTAAACGGCGACTGACGAGCGCCCTAGGTGCGTCCCATGCTCGGCACTCTTCTCAAGGCTCGTATAATGGGCCGAACGAGCTGCAAAGGAGAGTGCTATGGCCTACCTCGACCACACCATCGTCCCCTCTCACGATAAGGAAGCATCGGCGAGGTTCATCGCCAAGATCTTCGGCTTGGAGTACAAAGGGCCATGGGGGCCTTTTGCGCCAGTGAAGCTCAACGAGACGCTCAGTATGGACTTTGGGGAACGCCCGGAAGTCCATCACAACCACTACGCCTTCCTCGTAACCGATGAAGAGTTTGACGCCATCTTCCAACGCGTCAAGGACGAAGGAATCCCCTACGGCAGCGGGCCAAGGTCGGTAGATGATATGCAGATAAACCACCTGTACGAGGGGCGCGGCTTCTACTTCCATGACGCCAACGGCCACAGCTGGGAAGTCATAACGCACACCTACGTGTAGGAAGCGCTCAAATAGGAAGCGCCCAAAAAGTTGACCAGTATGGCGTGAGGCGCAGGGCTGCTACGAAGGGCAAGGCGGACCTGAGACAGACCAACAAGGGCTGGATGGCGACGGGGACGGGTTCCCTTGCGAGTGATTGAGGCAGCGAAGGACGTGTCGCAATCCGAAAAGAACGAACAATGAAAGCGTTCGCCCTGGCATTTGCGATTCTTCTGATAGCGGCTTGCGGGCAATCGGGGCCGGAAGGAACGCAGGCAGGGGTGGCTTCGCCTACTCTGACTCCTGAGAGCGCCGCTTCGCCCCCACCCGCTAGTGCTCTTGTCGCTACCTATGAGGCTCAGCACCCAACTTCCACAGTAAGTGGGCCAGCCACCATCGGGCCGGTACCAACGGCCACATCAAAGCCAACGAGTGCTCCCAATGCATCACCTGGTCCAACCCCAACGAGGGAATTGCATGAAAAGCGAGCTGCTCTCCGAAGCAGGGCCCAGGCTGCCGCACAATTTCTTACCAACAAGGATTCTGCTGGCTTTTACGCCCTGTATAGCCCAAGATTTCGAACCGTCTGCCAGGTAGATGGTCTGGCTGCCGGCTTGTCGGAGAGTGCTCAAGTGGAGGAGGGGCCCCAGCTTAAAGGGCCAATCTGGGACGTTGTATTCATCGCGATTGAGGATACAAAGGGTGTAGAAGCGGGGGTGACTTTTGATATTATTTTAGACAATTATGTGATCACGTCCGCGGACAAGTTCCGATGGGTGCTCCAGGAAGGGGAATGGTGGATGGAAGCAGAACGATGGGAGTTGGGCTGTCTAATTGCGCCAACTTTGCTGCCTCTCCCAAAGAGCAATCCGAATCCAAAGCCCAACTCATGACTATGGTCCGTCGGCCACGCTATAGGTTGCAGCGCCAACGCCAGGCAATTGACAAGGCCACCTTGCCGCCAACAACGAACAAGGATACATACGCGCGGCGCCTGGCAGAACGCCTGGGGATCCGGCAGTAACCCGCGTCCTTGTGAAAGCACCCAAACCCTCGATGTAGCTTTAGCAAGTGGTGCCCCAGGCGGGAATCGAACCCACAACCTGAGGATTAGAATTCCTGGCGCCTCGCCGCTACAGGTCCTCTTGGAGCGGTGCCTTCACTTCGTCCCGATTCCGACGTGGACCTGCATTTTCAGCACAGTGGGGTCTCCTGCAGAGCGCTGGCGGAGCATGCCGTCCAGCGCTTGCATGACTCCAACCTTTTGCTCCTCCGTCAAGTCGGCAACGAGTGCTCCAATAGGAGGAGCGGCGGACGTTAGCATATCCCAAAGATGCGCACCAGATTGAATCTCCAAGCTGTGGTCGACCGTCTCCACGCGGATATCTTTCAGCTCTGCCGCGGCCATTTCCCGCCTTAGGTCCACGGGGTCCTGGAGGCTGAAGAGCGGGGAGTTCTGTGGCGGAGTGAAGCCAGGGACGGTGGCTCGCATGGCTCCCAAAAAGAAGGCGAAGGCTTCAACGTTGGGGGGTGGGCCGAACACAACCATCAAGGCTCGGCCCCCAGGCTTGGTGACGCGGGCCAGTTCACCTAGTGCACGGGGGCGATCCGGAAAGAGCATGATGCCCAATTGCGATGCTGAGATATCGAAGGTGTCATCCTCCAACTGAAGAGAATGGCCGTCCATGACTTGACTCTCTAAGTTGGACAGCCCTTCGTCTAGTGCACGGGCATTGAGCCGCCCGACCATAGCCGGGGAGAAGTCCGTGGCCAATACCTGTGCGCCGAGACGCGCCGCGGGGATGCTCAGGGCGCCACCGCCGGAGGCCACGTCCAGCAATCGCATACCCGGACGGATGTCGACTCGCCGGAGTGCGTCCTCTGCGACACGCATGCTAAATGGTGTGACAGCCTCATCATAGCCAACCGCGAACTTGTCCCATGCGTTCCGCATTTGCTCTGGAGTGGTCATAGCTGCTACCTCCTATAAATGGGACGTTGGCAAATTTCTTGCCATTATGCCACGCGGTGGACCTCAGAAGCGGTTGGTAAATACAAGAACTGGGACATGGGGCCG
Organism: Chloroflexota bacterium; assembly: GCA_003228115.1. Taxonomy (GTDB): domain Bacteria; phylum Chloroflexota; class Dehalococcoidia; order Lucifugimonadales; family SAR202-VII-2; genus SAR202-VII-2. The sequence goes on along the minus strand of QEVV01000004.1, from coordinate 488 downwards.
TTGCCGGGGAGTGGCAAAGAGAGGCGCATAAAGAGGGCCGTTGGTGGCACCAAACGCGATGGCGGGCATAGCTTATCAAACAAGCCGGAACGTGAAGGGAATGTCAGCGGTGTTCTTGAGGACGCAGCCATACCGCCATTCTAGCTTTAGAAAGTGGTGCCCCAGGTGGGAATCGAACCCACAACCTGAGGATTAGAAGCTCACGATTGTGGGCACGTCAAAGCTAAATCGGCCCTGGGCCGTTGTACCTCGTTGTATCTGTGGCGGATTCGCTGTGTTCCCGTGTTGGCATCAAAATTGGCATCAAATCTTAGGTAGGGCTCAGTCGTGGATGGCGAGGTCTCTTGTGTCGCGATGATAGACGCACACGGCCCCGCCAATCAGTGAAGGGCATCATCAGATGCAAAGTTAAGAGTGCAATCGCCCCTGACTGGTGCCTCTATGGATTTTCCCAAGCTTGGACCGTTCCCAGATAACCTCATCCCCCT
>QEVV01000003.1 GCA_003228115.1 Chloroflexota bacterium | reverse complement strand
TGGTTGTAGTCCAGCAGCAATTTTCCAACCCGCTTCTCTTTTGAGTAATTCACCGTAAAGAGCGTGGGTTGGCTTTGGGCCAGTACCGTTGCCACAGCACGAACCCAATCGTGAGTTTGCTGGAAGTCGTAGTCTGGGTTGATGCCAAAGAGGATGTGCATACCGGCACCGCCGCTGGTCTTGGCCCAGGACTGAATATCAATCTGGGCTAGGGCGTCCCGGACTATCACCGCCCCCTCACAGATGCGACTGAATGGCACTCCGCGGCCCGGGTCGAGGTCGAAGAGGAGCAGGTCGGGGTGGAGCAGGTTTTCCTGACGGGAGAGCCAGGGGTGCAGTTCCACCGAGTCCTGGTTCGCCACCCACATCAAGTCAGGAAGGTTTTCGATATAGGGTGAAAAGCCGTCTTCAAATGGTGCTCTTGGTAGCCAAGCTGGCGCGGTGGCCGCGAGCTTGCGCCGGTAGTAGGGACGGCCATTAATGCCGTGAGGAAAGGCCTTCAAGGTTAGCGGGCGGCCCCGGATATGGGGCAGCAGATAGGGAGCGACCGTGACGTAGTACTGAAGGATTTCAGCCTTGGTAATGCCGTCATCTGGAAACAGCACCTTGTCCAGATGCGTGAGCCGGACGGTCCTTCCCTCGACTTCTACATACGTTGCTTCCGGTTCTGGCATTACCTGCTCGATCCTAGCTCGCTCAGCTGGGCCACTTTGATAGTGTAACAAGCGTTTGCGTGCGCTGGGCCAATGGTCTGCATGCTTCAGGGTCGTCGGGCTGCAGAGGAAAGGGAAGGGCCTGCCGCATGCGGCAGGCCCTTCCCTTTCAAGTACGACACCTCATCCACTGGACAGGCGGCGATCCGTCGCCTGAGCGTTTGGCTGGGTTAGTTGTCCCCGTCCTGCTGGTCGGGGTTGACCAGGTTGAGGAACGGCCGCAGCATGTTGGTGAACTCCATCGGTAGCACCCACTTCGTCGATGGGCTGTCACCCAGATTCTTGAGGGTGTCGAAGTATTGCAGGCTCATGGTCCGGGTGTCGGCCTGGCTGGCAACCTCGTTGATGCGCTCAAGAGCTAGAGCGAAACCCTCGGCATGAAGGATGGCAGCCTGCCGTTGTCCTTCCGCTTCCAGAACCTGGGCTTCCCGCAGACCCTCGGCCGTCAGAATGGCGCCTCGCTTCTCTCCTTCGGCCCGGTTGATGGCTGCCTGCCGCTCACCCTCCGACTCTGTGATGGTCGCCCGGCGGACACGTTCAGCCGAAAGCTGCCGGTTCATGGCGTCTTGCACCTCGCGCGGCGGCTCGATCTCCTTGATCTCCACGGCCGTGACCTTGACGCCCCACCGCTCGGTAATCTCGTCCAACTTGACGCGGAGCGTTGCGTTTATCGTTTCCCGCTTGGACAGCACGTCGTCCAGGGTCATGTCGCCGATGACGGATCTCAAGGTTGTGGTGGCGATTCCCAGGGCGGCGGCGGTGACGTTGGCGACCTCCAACACCGTCTTTTGCGCTTCGTCCTCCATCACTCTGAAGTACAAGAGGAAGTCGATGTCGATGGGAGCGTTGTCCTTGGTGATGGAGGTCTGGCGGGGCACGTCGATGACCTGTTCCCGGATGTCCACACGCCGAACCTGCTCCATGAAAGGCCACGTCCAACGGATGCCCGCCCCTCTGGTGCCGGTGTAACGGCCCCACCTCAGGACGATAAGACGCTGGTACTGGTTCACGATGTTGATAGCCATGGTTTCTCCTTGCCTCATCCCCGTCTCGCTTTTTCAATAGAGAGGGGTCCGTTTGTGATTACTCGCTCAGCAGGTTCGGGCAGTTCACTCCGGTACCCGCACCGGAGCCATCTTTGTTTGGGCGAGGTTCTCCTTTATTCCCTGGGCCCCTCGCTGGCAGATACAACGTAGATGCGCATGCCCTCTACGCGGGCTACTCGTATGACCGCTCCAGCTTTCGCTATGCTAGCACCTTCCATTGTCGCCGACCATTCTTCGCCATCGACCCAGGCGACGCCCTCAGGATTGATTTCGCCTACGGCGTGCCCAATTTTGCCAACAAGGCGGGCCGCCAATCCTTCTGACGGAGCTATTGTTAATTCGCCTCGTGAGTCACTCATTGAGCGCCACACGAATATGGCTCCGCCGCCCAGAGCGATTACTACTGGGATGAGCACAGCTAGGCTGACCCTCAAGGAGGGCGCGGTGGGCGATGCCGGTCCAAAGTGGGCGAACAGAATGAACGATCCCAGGATGAAGCTGACGATTGCCCCCACGCCCAACGCGCCGAAGCCGGCGACGATCACCTCCAAGGCGAACAAGGCGAAAGCCAGCAGGATGAAGACCACTCCGGCCCAGTTTACTGGCAGGCTGCCAACGGAGAGAAAGGCGAGTATGAGCAGGATCGCTCCGGCTACGCCTGGGATAATGAGACCTGGGTTAAGTATCTCCACGGTGAGGCCAAGACCGCCCAGCGAAATCAGGAGGAAGGCGACGTTGGGGTCGGCGAGAAAGTTGAGCAGCCGTTCCAGGAAGTTCATGCCCACATGCCGCACATCAAGCTCTTCTGTGAGCACCATGACTTCGCCTGCTGGGGTGGACGCGGTCTGGCCATGCAGTTGCTGCAGAAGGTCGTCTAGGTCTTCTGCGATGAAGTCCACCACCTGGAACTCAACGGCCTCTACTGCGGTGAAGGAGGACGCTTCTCGAACCGTCTCTTCGAGCCTCTCGCCGTTGCGGCCACGCTCGTCGGCAATGGAGCGTATGAGGGCGGCGGCATCGTTCGTGACCTTGTGAGCAAGGGTTTCCGGCAGGTCATCGCCAGTACCAGAGATAGGAGTGGCCGCTCCGATGTTTGTTCCGGGCGCCATGACGGCGAAATTGGCCGCCGCCGTAATGAACGTCCCTGCGGACCCGGCCCGTGCCCCGCGGGGCGACACATAAACGGCGGAAGGCACGTTGGACTCAAGTAGCACCTCGACGATTTCTCTGGTCGCACTGAGCTCTCCACCTGGGGTGTCCAGCATGACGACAACCAACGCAGCGCTGTCTTTTTCCGCAACATCAAAGAGCCGGGTAAAGAATTTCTGCGTAGCGCTGGAGATGATACCGTCGACTTCAGCTACGAAAACTTCGCCATTACTCTGCCCGCGTACGACGCCAGCCATCCCGGCCAGTAGCGCCAGCATGGAGGTCAGCAAGATTGCGATTCTGAGCATCTTCATTGGTCGCTAGGCCTCATGATAGCGCTGGTGTACTCGCTGTTGGATTTCGTAGCATTCCGCTTCTTCAGGGGCTGATTTAGCGAAGACGCTCCGGGTTTTGATGCGGGCGAGAAGTTGTCTTCTTAGGTAAGCAAAGGCGCCCCATTCCTGTATTTGCCGTACGTGGCAGAGTTCGTGGCACAGGAGTTCCAGGCTGTCGCAGTCCTCGAGTTCCCCGTCAGGACCGCGGACGAGCCAGTGACTTTTGATGAGTATGGTGGGGCCTAAAAAGGGTAGGGGAAGGGTGATGGCGCCGCCCTTCTGGCGGTTGAACACGAAGATGCGTGTTGCCTTTATCCGATCATCGGCAACGCCGTGGAGGCGCAAGAGGCCTGCGCTGGGGCTATTGAGAGGTATTTTCATGAGCCGGACGTGGGCCCGACCTTTGGAACCAGGATGGCTACACTATAGCATGGCGCTTTACGCTGACTCCGACACATGGGAGCCTGGAATGTTAACGATGGCTAGTTGGTACCAGTCTGAAAACTGGCAGGGAAGGTTGTTCAGGATATCTCAGACGGCTGGCCGGGGCAGGGGTCTCAAGAAGTCGGTGTATGACTGGGGCGTGGTGCGTTGCCTAATCCCAACGTGGGAGATGGTGAAGGGTCTGCGATCCGGTGGCATAACCCAACAGGGTTTTTCGGAGATGTACCGGCACTTGCTGGAGCAGCGCAGGGTTGAGGTGTCGGAGTGGCTGGCGTTGCTGTCGCCTGATGAGGACACAACGCTCCTGTGCCACGAACGAGAGGGGGAATTTTGCCATCGACGCCTGGTCGCGGACATAGTGGCCCTTGAGCGGCCCGACGTGCGGATCAACCTGAAGTAGAGTTGGCCCTAGCGGCTGGAGCCCAGGGCGCGGTCAAGATTGAAGGCCGCGCTGATTAATGCCAGGTGTGTGAAGGCCTGGGGGAAGTTGCCCAGCGCCTCTCCACTGTGGCCTGTCTCTTCTGCGTACAGGCCAAGGTGGTTGGCGTACCCCAGCATCTTCTCGAAGATCAGACGGGCCTCATCCAGGCGGTCGTCGTCGAAGCGGCCTGCGCGAGTCAGGGCCTCGACGAGCCAGAAGGTGCAGATATTGAATGTACTGTCGTCGCCTGCCAGCCCATCGGGGCTCCGCTTAACGTTGTAGCGATAGACCAGGCTGTTGGATACTAGCCCGCCAGCCTCCGGCGACCGGTTTATTGCTTCGAGGGTGCTTAGCATTCGTGGGTCTGTGGGTGAGATCATGAAGACCAAGGGCATGATCAGGTTCGCAGCATCGAGTGAATCGCTTCCGTAGGACTGGACGAAGGCCCCGCGGTCGACGTTGTATCCATTTTCCATGATGTCTTCGAATATCTCATCCCGTACCGCAAGCCATCGAACACGGTCGGCGGGGAATGACCTCTTGTCAGCCAGTCGCAGCGCCCGGTCGACAGCCACCCAACACATTACTTTCGAGTAGACGAATTGACGGGGTCCTCCCCGCACTTCCCAAACGCCCTCATCGGGGCGCTTCCAGTTATCGCATACCCAATTTGTCAGTCTGCGCAGGTGGTTCCAAAAGTCATAAGAAATAGGAGCGCCGTACTTGTTGTAGAGGTAGACGGCGTCCATCAGTTCGCCGTAGATGTCGAGTTGGAGTTGGTTGTATGCGCCGTTGCCGACCCTGACAGGCTTCGCGCCCCGGTATCCCTCCAGGTGATCTAGAGTCTCCTCTTTCAACTCGTGGGTGCCATCGATGCTGTACATGATTTGTAGCGAGCCATCCGGATTGAGTTCACAGCAGCGAGCCTCTATCCATTTCATAAAGGCGGCAGCCTCGTCCGTAAAGCCGATGCGCAGCAGGGCGTACAAAGTGAAGGCGGCGTCTCTGACCCAGGTATAGCGGTAGTCCCAATTGCGCTCACCTCCTGGGTCTTCGGGCAAGCTGCATGTGGGCGCTGCCACGATGGCGCCGGTGGGCTCGTAGGTGAGGAGCTTGAGCATCAGGGCTGATCGATGGACCATTTCCCGCCAACGGCCGGTGTAGGTGCAGCGGGAGATCCATCGCTCCCAGTACGTTACCGTCGCCTTGAACAAGCGGTTGGCCTCTTCAAGCGTGGACTCAGATGCTTTGTTGGAATCGATCTCCAAGTGATCAAGCGTGAAGGTCGCCGTTTGTCCCTCTTCCATGATGAAGTCGCAAACAACCCCGGAGCTCTTGGTCGCCAGTGGAATTGTGCTGGAGAGCCTGAGGCTCAGATCCTCAGATTGAAAGACGGCGCCCCCTTCGTAGAGGGTGGTCTTATGGGGCGAGCGGGCGTAATCGAAGGCCGGAAAGCACTCCATATGGAACGGCATTGAGCCTCTGACGGTGGTGACCTGACGGATGATCCGAGGGCTATGATTCTCTGTATCGCCATTGCTCACGGGCATGAAGTCGATAACCTCGGCGACCCCATAAGGGGAGAGGAACCGGGTGACCAACACATTGGTCTCAGGCCAATAGATCTGCTTCTCCGTCACTCCATCGCATGAGGCGACGATCTGGAAGTGGCCTCCCTTGTCGTGGTCGAGGATAGAAGCAAAGATGCTGGGGGAGTCGAAGCGTGGGTAACAGTACCAATCGATGGATCCGTTCATTCCGACCAGGGCCACCGTGTGCATATCACCGATGACGCCGTAGTTCTCAATGGGCTGATAGGTCATGAAACCCTCTCTCACTTCCTGTCTCGACGAGCCAACTCGCCCAGAATTCACCTTAGGGCACGCTCAGCGTGAGGACAAGGGTCTATTTAAAGGAGAACAAGCAGAAAAGGGAGAAGACGGCTCATTGCGAGCCGTCTTCTCAGGTCCCGGGGTGTGTGTATGACCGGTTAGCCTAGGGACTCAAAGTATCGCGGTTTCGTGAAGGAGCCGTGAACGCCGTCAACCCCACGGTGAAGATTTCAGGGAGGGTGAAGACCGCATAGCCACAGCCTGGGCTAAGCGGTCTCTTGATTGAGAGGTTGAGGTTTGCGAGAGAGGAAGACGGCAACGGCCGAGATCATCAGGGCAACGCTGTAGGCGACTATTATTCCGAAATATCCTCCCGATGCGTCGAAAACCGCCGCTGCGGCCAGGGGGCCTGAAGCTTGAGCTATCGTTTGTATGCCGCGGGCGGTTCCCTGGATGGAGCCCAGGTATCTCCGGCCAAAGTAGTTGGCGTAAATAATTTGCTGCATAGAAGTGAACCCACCCTGAGTCACGCCCCAGACAACAGCCCACGCCAGTGCAATTGGAATGGCATCCACGCTATTCATCCAATAAACAATGATGGCAAGGACGACGAAGTTGGCTGCCATAACCTTACGAATGCTGAACCTGTCCACCAGCTGCCCAAAGACAATCGTCCCTGCAATGCTGCTCGCAGCGTTGAGGGACATCACCATCGCAGCGGTGCTAGGGGAGAGACCGCGGTCTATGAGGAAGGAGATCAGGTGCAGGATAACGCCCGTCCTTACGAACCACCCAGTTGACATGGCTAATGTCAGGAGGTAGAACGCCTGGGTTCGTCGGGCCTGGTTGAGGGTGATTGATATCTCATCGGGTGGTGGTGGCCTGGATCCCGGCGAGCCATCAGATTCCTCTTCAGGAGACCGTCCATCCGGAAGGAGGCCCATGTCTTCAGGCTGCCTGCGAAGGAACAAGGCGGCGGGCGCCATGGAAACGACCCACAGAGATAGGCCTACTGCTGCGGCGCCCACCCGCCAACTCCACTGACTAATCAGAGCTTGTACATACAAGGGCGTGATGGTGGCCCCAAGCCATACGCCGATCATGCCCGTTGATACGGCCCGGCCGCGCCTCTCGACGAACCACTTGGGGATGATGACGCTGGTGGCGACGGCTACAACACCAATGTTGAGCATGCGGCCTATGACCTGAAGAGCGTAGAACTGCCAAAGGGTGGTCATCCAGGCCATGAGCACGAAGGCTAAGCCCATGATGGCGAAGGATATGACCAACGCCCAGCGCGATCCGTACCGGTCGACAAGAGGGCCGATGAGGGGAGAGATAAGCCCGCCCAGGATCGATCCGATCCCAATGGCTCCTGCGAAGGTGCTGCGGTTCCAACTGAACTCGTCTGTGATGGGACTCATAAAAACGCCGAGGACGTTGAATGTCCCAGCGCTCTGGGTGAAGCCCGCCAGCATGATGACGCCAACGATGACCCACCCGTAGTAAATTCCTGGTTTCTTTCGCTCGTTGTTCACGGTTCCTGGTTCCCTGGCCGGGGCTTTTTGACTTATGTCGCCTTGAGCCTCGTCTACCTTAGACTTGTGCCTTTGGGCGAACAAGGCCAAGCACTCCAGTGAGAGGAGGGTGTTGGAGTGGCCTCTAGGTCAGATGTCCAAGTTCTCTCGAGGGCCGTCCAGATCCTTACCTCTGTCCGATGGCTGCTCAGAGATGCGAGGCTGTATAATGCGCCCAGCATGAAAGACCCCCTAGGAGGAGGCCGGATGACCGAAAGCAGGAGTGCGTTGGAGGTTCTAAACCACCACGATGAAGCCATGGTAGCGAAGGATATAGACAGCGTCCTCTCTGACTTTGCCGAAGATGCGGTAATCCTGGGGCCGGACGGTCCTATCAAAGGAAAAGAGGCGATCAGGGAATTCTTTGCTGGGTTCGCGCAACTGCTGACCCCTGAGTTCATTGCGGCGTTCGAAATAACTCGGCAAGGCGCCGCTGGCGATGTTGCCTATCAGACGTGGAAGTCAGGAACGGCGGTCCCGCTGGGCACAGATACGTTGGTCGTGCGCGACGGCCTTATTACGACCATGACCTTCGCAGCCTACATGCCAAGCTAAGAGCTCGCATGGATTAGCGAATGAAAGGCAAGTCAAAAAGAGCATGACTCCTCTTGCTTTGGCTTGCCTTTCTTCTTGTCCCCGCATTCCAGTGTGAGGTTCCATGCCTCCAGTCCATCGGCAATGGATATGGGGCCGTTGGTCACTTATGACAGCAACTGCGTCGCGATAATTCTCTTGGAGGGAAGCGTTGTCTGAGAAGATCAGGGTTGCCGGTTTGGGTGGGTCGCTTGCTCCCGTCTCGACCAGCCTCGCTGCCTTGCGGATCGCATTGGAGGGTGCTCAGGAAGCGGGAGCGGAGACATCCCTTTTCGATCTCAAGGAGATGGACCTGCCGATGTATATCCCAAGAGGCGGCGTGATTGACGCCACCCGATCGTTAGTTGAAGCGGTCTATGAAGCCGAAGCGATGCTATGGAGCAGCCCAGTCTATGAAGGCAGCTTCAGCGGCGCATTCAAGAATGCTTTGGACCATATCCACGAAATGGGGAGCTACGACCCACCGATGCTCCGGGGCAAGGTTGTGGGGCATATCGCGACCGGATCGGGCACGAACGCTGTCCAAGGAATCATCGCCATGGAGGCTTGTGCTCGAAGCCTCCATGCCATGTCTGTGCCACCGTTCGTAGTCGTACCCAAGACCGGCCAGGCCTTCGACGAAGAGGGCAAGGCCATTGACCCAGACATGGATCAACAGCTCCGAAGTTTGGGGCGCTCAGTTGTTGAGGCAGTTACCAGGCTGAGAGGGCAGGGTAGCTAATTGAAGTTGCCACGGCAGTTTTGGAACCGACGATAGCCCCAGGCTAGGCGCGGGAATTTTCCACAAGGAGGCCTGAAATGGCCGATGAACCAAAGGTAGTAACTGGATTGGGATTGGCAGAACTCCATCGCATCCTGGTGCGAGGAAGAGACCTGACGGAGGACCTGCTGGGGAATATTACGTTCACTGAAATGGTCCTGTTCGAGTTAACTGGCCGCATCCCAACGGCCAACCAGAGCCGAATGATCGACGCCCTGCTCGTGATCTTGGTGGAGCACGGCATGGTGGCCAGCGTGGTTGCTTCGCGCTCAACCTATCACACCGCTCCGGAGGCTATTCAAGGAGCCGTGGCTGCAGCGCTTCTTACCGCTGGGAGCGTCCACTTGGGTTCATCAGAGTACTGCGCCAAGATGCTTGTCGACGCCCTCCCGGCGGATGCCAAGGAAGGGGACTTGGACAAGGTCGCAGGAGAAATTGTAGATAAATATGCGGCGTCCAAGACCCGTGTTGCCGGTATTGGACACCGGACCCACGCGGAAGGGGACCCTCGCGCAGTCCGGTTGTTTCAGATAGCCAGGGAGACGGAGGTCTTCGGTCGCTATTGCGACCTGCTGCTCAGGGTGTCAACGCTGGCTGGAGACCGGGCCGGCAGACCGCTTCCTGTGAACGTCACGGGAGCCATTGGGGCCATTGCTCTTGACTTGGGCCTGCCCTGGCAGATGGCCAAAGCCTTCGCTCTCATAGGGCGGACGTTGGGAGCGCTGGCGCATATCGGAGAAGAGATACGGAATCCCATGGCCCAAAACATCGATGCGGCTATCAAGGCGCGGCTGGTGTATGAAGTGGACGCGCCGCAGTAGCTGCGATATCCAATAGCACCCTCGGAGGGAGGCCCACGATGTGGAATGGCTTGAAGGTTATCGACGCCGATGCCCACATGCATGAACCGCAAGACTTATGGGAGCGGTATGTGGAGCCAGCCTTCAAGGACCGCGTTCCGAAGGTGGCCTATATGGAAGGCACCTTCATGGTGTATGAACCAGACGGTGTGCTCATACCCAAAGGCAGGCCCCAGAGGGTGCCCCCTCCCAGCGCCTGGAAGGACATCGAAGAGAAGTACGGGGAGGCCTACCGCACGTGGTGGTCAGCAGCTACCAGACTGAAGGAGATGACCCGGTATGGGTGGGACATCCAGGTCCTTCTTCCCACTGGCAATAACGGTAACTTCGCTTGGCGTGCTTCACTCAAGGACCCTCAGATAGGCGCGGCCATGTGCCGCGCCTATAACAACTGGGCCCACGATTATTGCAGCGAGGACTCAAGCCGCCTGAAGTTCGTCGCCGTGCTTCCCGGGGGCGACCTTAAGGAAGCGGTGAAAGAAGCGCGTAGGGCGGTGACCGAGTTGGGGGCCGTGGCAGTACGCAATCTCGTGTTGCCCGAAGGCCAGTGGCTCCATGATCCCGAATGCGATCCGCTCTGGGACCTGGCCAGCGAACTGGACTTTCCCATAGCGGTACATGGAGAGTGGCGAGAGCGCCGGTTTCAGCCTTTCAAAGACATGGGTTCTGATGATCGCCACAAGCCCCTGAAGGCGGTTGACCACGCAATTGGGTTTCCTGCCGACAACATGACCACGGTTGGGCACTTTATCTTCACCCGCATCTTGGAGCGTTTCCCGAAGTTGCGCCTTGGCATCTTGGAGTCCAACGTTGGATGGGTTCCTTTCTGGCTAGGCAGGATGGACCTGCACTCTCATGGCCGTAACAGCGTAATGGCGGAAGGTGATCTTCTGCCCAAGCTGCCTTCTGAGTACTTCATGGACCAATGCATCGTGACCTGCGATGGTGACGAAAGGGCGCTGAAATACGCCATCGAGGATATTGGGGATGACATCATCGCCTGGAATACCGATTACCCGCATCCTGACGCTCCGAATCCCGCTGAGGCCCTCCCGGACCTAGACGCTCAACCGATTACTCACGACGCCAAACGCAAGATTCTATGGGACAATGCTATTAAGTTGTATGGCCCTAGAATCCTGACAGCTTCTCCTTAGTACCTTGGTACTAGGTGATCGTTGCTGTGGACATTGGCTCGCGCGCCATATAATAACAGTGTGAATAATCTTGCCCACTTCCGTCGTTAGAGTGCCTTGTGTTAGAACCTAGCACCGCTTCTTAGCGCAGTAAGGATCATCTTCCATGTGGCAATTCACGCCATATGTGCTTTTTCCAATAAGCTCTGCCATCATCGCGGCCAGCCTGGTCGTTTTCCTCATCAGGCGGCCAAGAAAGCGCCCGGGAACTTGGCCGCTTGCGTTCCTAGCAACTGGAATCGCCTTTTGGTCACTGGCGTATGGCCTGGAAATCATGGCCACCGAGTTCGAGGCGATGCTGTTCCTTACAAAGCTGAAGTACTTCGGCATCGGCGCGGTGCCTGCTTTCTGGCTGATTTTCTCCGTGGCTTACGGGGGGAAACCCGTCTCTCGAAGGACATTGGCTCTTCTTGCGGTTGAGCCGTTGGTCATCCTTTCCCTTGTATGGACCGATCCTTTTCACGACCACGTCTGGAGCAATCACCACATCGACAGCAGCGGACCCTACCCCGTCATCTCATCTGACTTCGAGGTAATGTTCTGGCTGCACGCTGCCTACAGCTACCTCGCCATTCTCTTGGGCAACGCCATATTGCTGAGATCAAGAGCCCTCGACTTCAGACAAGTAGCCAGCCTGGCCGTTGCTACCCTTACCCCTCTGGTTGCCAACGCGACCTTTGGCCTGGGGATAGTAGTCTTTGACCCAACGTCTTTCGCTTTTGTGCTGACGGGCGTCCTGGTGGCCTGGAGTCTCTTCCGCTTCCGCTTGCTGGATATCGTTCCGGTGGCCAGAGACGCCCTCGTGGAGGATATGGCTGATAGCCTTGTGGTTGTGGATGATGAGGGCCGAATTGCCTACTTGAACCCTGCCGCTCTTGCCTTGTTTGGCATTGGCCGCTCTCCCATGGTTGGCCGTCCCGCCGCTGACGTGCTTTCCCCGCTTCTGGAGCAGGCGGGTGAGTTGCCTCTTTCACGGCAGGAGCACGCAGAGGTTGTGCTTGGGCTTAACGGGTCGCCGCGTGATTACGACCTGCGGATATCGCCTCTGAGGGGTTCGAACAACGACGAGGTTACTGGGCAGGTACTGGTGCTGCGGGATGTGTCAGGGCAGAAGGAGGCGGAGCGCCAGGTCCGCGAGGCCAACGCCAAACTTCATCATGTCAACGACCGCCTGACCGAAACCTTGCAAGAATTGGAGCAAACCCAGCAGCAGGTGGTCCGCGCCGAAAGGCTAAGGGCTTTGGGACAAATGGCCAGTGGAATTGCTCATGACCTGAACAACGCATTGACTCCCGTCATCGGGTTTTCAGAACTACTTATGGATGCGCCGGACCTTGCTCCAGAGAGGCGAAATCACTATATAAGCCTCATCTTTGCCGGGGCACAGGACACACGGGCCTTTGTGGAGCGGCTGCGACGCTTTTATCGAAACGACCCGACAACCGGACAACTTGTCCCGGTTGACCTTAAGGATTTGGTTAGGGACATCGTGGAATTGACTCGTCCTCAGTGGAAGGGCGAGGCTCGTATGCAGGGGAAAATAGTCAGCGTTAATGTTGAATTGAGCGAAGATTCGGTTGTCATGGGGGACAATGCTGAGCTGCGAGAGCTGCTGACCAACCTTGTTCTCAACTCCGTGGATGCGATTGAGGGCGTGGGCGCTATCTGGTTGAGAACGCGTCGAGAGGGCGATCAGGTGGTATTGGAAGTTCAGGACGAGGGCATCGGCATGAGCGAGGAGACACGAGAGAAGTGCCTCGAGCCTTTCTTCACGACGAAGGAACGAGGAACTGGATTGGGGCTTGCCATGGTGTACGGGACGGTGAGCCGCCACGAAGGGACCCTTCGTGTGGACTCAGAATTTGGAAAGGGCACAACTGTGAGCGTGGGCCTCCCGGCGGCGGTTGAAGAGGTCTTGGACGCCGCCATTGAGCTTGATCATGCGGTCCCTCCGCGTCCCATCAATATTTTGGTTGTCGATGACGAGCCGTCGATTCTTGAGGTCGTCAAGGCGTTCCTTTCCTTGGACGGCAGCTCTGTCGAGACTGCTTCAGACGGGGTGGAAGGGTGGGAGAAGTTCCAGGCAGGCACCTTCGACGCAGTCATCTCTGACAAGTCGATGCCCAGAATGCTGGGAGACCAACTTGCTAGGAAGATTAAGGATGCTTCTCCAAGCACGCCGGTTATTCTATTGACCGGCTATGCCTCTCTGATTCCTCCGGACGAGGCAAAGGCTTCGGGTATTGATTTGGTAGTGAGCAAGCCCGTATCTCCCAGCGACTTGAGAAGGGCCCTGGCCAGCGTGCTTTAGCCCATCTCGATGTGTGTTTGGCTGCTCGTTCGCTACCGTGTTGTTACCTTCCCCTTCCAAGCAGAGCAGACCGCCAACAACTAGAAAACTAAACATCCCTCCCAAGGGAAACGAAAGGCCCGCCATTCGGCGGGCCTTTTCGCATTTCGGAAGGTAGGGTCTGGCGGCACGGAGGACTAAGCGGGGTTCGCCGCTTTCTCCTGGGGCGTCGTAGGGGGTGGCATGGCCACCTTGAACAGGGCGCGCTGTACCTCCTGACCCTCCACCAGCCAAGCGACGGCGTAGTCGCCGTACGTTGGGAATTGGATATTGCGAAGGGCCAAAGCAAGCCGCTGTGTGCGGTAAGAATACCCGGAGGGCGGCGCCTCCACATTGACCGTGCCGTCGATGGGGGGTACGACGCTTCTACCGTCGGCGTCGATAACTCGGAGGCCTATCTTTTTCTGGCCAGGTTCCACGCTGCTGAACCGCAGGCCGATGACCGCGTAAAGAAGGGGATGATTGGCGGGAAGTTGGGCTGCGTAGATTGTGTCCAGCCCTATGCCCACAGCGGTGAGTTTCCCGCCGCTGGTGTCGGCGTAGTCACAAAGGAAAGCGAAGCTAATCTCCAACAGGAACCCCCCAGCATTGCAGGTGCATAACGCCCAGGTGAATCGCTCGGATTCTATGCAGGGGAGAGAGGGTTGTCCATAGCGGACGGGAGAGGGCCGCTCTCCTAAAGAAGACTTTTTTCCCGCTATATACACCAGCGCGGCGCATAGGGCGGCCCATGGCCCACCCCGTTCGACTACGGGAATGACCAAATCCCGCTTGCGCCGTCGACCGTTATCGCCGTGGGCGCGATCGGTTTCCAGGGGCAGCCAACGGATGGAGGCCGCCCGTAGGAATCCCATATCCCAGGCGTTCTTCACCCGCTCTGCAAAGGGGTCCCCAGGTAGGAATTCAAACGTGGCGACGATTCTGCCTGCGGCATCCTGGCCTATTTCCACGGTACGGCCCACGGGGACCTGGCCGTCGTCGTGGTTGTAAAGGACGACAGGGTTACGGCGGTAGTTGGTGAAGTCGATGCCCCGTAGGTCGAGGTCCCACACTGGGTTACGGCGGCGCTCATTGGCGGCAACTACCACCCGGTAACGCCCTTCCGCCACCCTGCGGCTCTCGGCAACCCACAACATGCTGCGTTGGGGCGTAGGTTCTGGGACTGAACGATCCAATTGGGCAACTGCTGCATGGGGATTGCTGCTCACATGTCCTCCGTCTTCTGCAAATGACGTTCGGTAGGGGCGGGTCCCAGACCCGCCCGCCTGCGGCCAAGTCCCAGACCCAATAAAAAAAGCCCGCCTCGGCGAGACGGGCTCGCAGAGACGGGCTGATGGGCAACCAAGCTGGGCCGGTGGGCCCTGTGCTAGGGAAGGGTGAGTGCGCTTGTTATGTTGCCTATGATACGAACATATGTACTAAATAACAAGAGGCAGTTGGCAGCTTTCTAACCGCCGATGCCAACTCGCTTCAACATGGCGGGGAACTCTTCGGCGGTCACTACGGGTGAGATCTCCGGGTAACTTCTGGTCAAAACCCAGGTGGCGTGAAGCGCCTCGAAAAGAGGGTCTTCGTTCGGGGCTTCGACGATGATGGTGATGGCCCGGCGGCTGGAGTGAAAGTACATGCCTATGGGCTTCAGGGCCTGCCACATCTGGGTGACTTTCATGATCTCTTGAGGATTTTCCTCGATGTCTGCTCCCGTCTCCGGGTCTATCTCGATCTGAACCATGTACTTCATTTTGCTCCTCTGTCCTTGGGTGTGTACGCACATGAGCCATGCGCCTTGGAATTGTACACAGGTTAACGGGAAAGGGGAGAAGGTTGGGAGATGTGTCAGGAGCGAGTGTGACGTAGGTCCCGTGTGGCCTCGGTTCGCCGAGGAGGTCAAGGGCCCCGTTGATTGGGCGCCGACTAATCGATGCGTAGCTGCTTTTCATTGCCCCTGGAACCGCTACGCTTGGGTGGGCATTTTCGTATTGAGACAGTTCGCCGGCCCCGGTTGCGGCGTCTTGCTGGACATGCAGTCCCGGCGCAAGAACGATGTCACGCTTTACGACAACATCAGCGTTCCCACCCGTTAGGGGCGGGTCCCAGGCCCGCCCGATTTTCCTGCCTCACGTGGACTGATTCGCCAACCTTGGTGAGTTAATTGGCGTGGCGGACGCTGCATTCCCGCCCACCCATCCTTGAACGTTTGGCTCCCCCACGCCCCCGGCGGGCTTCGCCCTGCACCCTTCTTGTAGGGGCGGTGTCGGTGACCCGCCCGAAGGTTTGCCCTCACCGTGGCGGATTTGGCGAACAGGGTGGTTCAATGGAGGCTGTCTCAAGAGTCGATCGGTCAATCTAAGGGTGCCGAAAGTCGTTAATGACAGGCGTAGGGGCGTTTAATTAAACGCCCCTACGCTACGGTGCTACGGTGCTCTAGCAACGACAATCGCTGTCCTTTATGACGCCCGCTAATTCTGGGACGGCCCAATTGAACGCCGCTGCGTTAGAACAAGAAATCACCTAGGAATCCACCCTCTGCAGGTATGGGCGGCATGAAATAGTAGCCGCCAGCGACGGGGTGGGAGGTGTCTTCCAAGCGGTCATGGCCGCCGTCATCCTCGCTGACCATGTTGCCTTTGATCGTCTCGTATTGGGCCAGGTCCCGCTGAAAGCAGACGAACAACAGGCCCCTTTCCCCATTGGCCCAGAAGGGTATGGAGCGGCGTAGAATTTGTACCTCTTCACCATCGCGAACCACATTGCTCTTCTTCTGGTGTGACGTACCGGGCGCGTTGAATTCCTCACTGTCTCGCTTGCGTCTGCCGATAGCGTCTTCCTGATCGGAGAGGCTCAGCGCATCCCAACGCGACACGTCCTCAACGATCTTGCGAAAGGTCATGTAGCTGCCGCCCTGAAAGGCAGGGTCCTCAGCGCCGATAAGAGCCACGTGCGGTTTTTCTTCGGCCCCGGGATTACCGGTGCCATCGATGAACCCCAGGGCGCCGCGGCTACCCGGAAAGCCGAATCCTTGGTGGTGCGCTGCCAGCGAGAAGGCTGGAGCCAGCGCCTTGAGGAGCGAATCTGCGCAAGCGTAATTCGCATACTTCACGTTGCTGCAAATCTGAATGACGACATCCGTCTGAGTTTCAGCCGGGTTGAATTCATCGCCGTGGAAGTGAGGCATGGGGTGCAGTGCATTGGGCGTCTGCCCCGGCGCCATCCCGGTCACGAACGTTGGCCCGAACCCGACAGTAATTGTTAGGTCGGCGGCAACGTGCTGAGCGTGGGCGTTGTCGATGGCTGCCTGAAGCCGCTGCAGGGCCCCTTTTCGGGTGTCTGCGGCAGCACTTGAGGCATTGAGCAGCAAGATGTCGCTGTGCTCTTGCAGATTCTCGAAGATTCCTGGCTGAGCGTGCATGCGGCCTCCTGGTGATAATGGGCTGTCTGGCACCGGGCTTTCAAGGGTGGCCTTGCCCGTTCGCAGGGCTACCCCATAGTGTATCCTGGGCGACACAACTCGGCGGAGGCTTCAAATGATAACCGGAATCGGCATCATAGCCCTTAAGTGCAAGGACTGGGAGGGCATGATCATCTTCTACCGCGACACTCTTGGGCTTCCCGTCCGCTTGGTGGATGAGGCCCACAAGTACGCCATGTTCTTCACCGGCGACGTCCGGTTCGCTATCGAAGACATAGGCATAGCCCCAGCCAATCCGCCCGAGCCTGATCAGAGCGTTGTGGTTGTTAACTTCCGCGTTGAGGGTCTGGAAGGGACGGTCGCAGAACTCTCCGCGAAGGGAGTGGCCTTCTCGTCGGACATCCGGCAAGGCCCAGGGTACCGCTACGCCAAGTTCGCGGACCCCGAAGGCAACCAGCACGTCCTCTTCGAGCGGCAGGCCAGCTAGCTGGAACTAGGGCTTGGGATACATCTCATAGAATTCGATGGAACTTTCTTCCACGAGTTCGCGGATCTGGGCCCCTACATCTGAAGCACCGCTAGGTATCTTGTTGCCCTCTCTGTAGGGTGACTCGATCTTCTCGGCTACCCACTGAAGGTATACCAGGTTGGCTGGCCCCGGCACTGTCCCGCCGCTGGTGTAGACCTGCGTCTGGGCGCGTTGGCCTGCCTCTTCGTATGCCTTCGATGCCTGCGCTACCAGTTCGGCGACCTTCCTCTGCTGTCCTGCCTTGGCCTTGTAGATGCGACGTAGTATGTACACGGATACTCCTCTTCAAAAATTCTCGAACAGATTATGGGTCCACAGACTAAGCCTCGTTGAAGACTTCTCGCGCCACCATGACTGCATTGGCTGCCGTGGGCCACCCTGAATAGAAGGCGAGGTGTGTGATGATCTCGCCAATCTCTTCCTTGGTTACCCCGTTTTGCAGCGCCCGGCGAAGATGCAGCCTGATCTGGTCCGTGCGATACGTTGCGATCAGCGCGGCAACCGTGATCATGCTCCGGTCTCGCTTGGAGAGTTGGGGCCGTTCCCATACGTCCCCAAAGAGCGTTTCGTCGGTGATCTCCGCCAGCTTGGGCGCCAACTCCCGCATTACAACGCGGCTGCTCGTCGGTTGGTTGGTCATGAGGTCTCCCCGCTGATCTGGTTTGAGGTCTGTGCTCGAGGCCTTGGTCATTATCCACTTGCTGAAGCCCTGAAACAACTGTCGTGGCTCCAATCAGGATTATCCGAGCTCGGATAATCCTCCTCCAGAAGGGGCGGCGTTTGAGTGGCCATTGAGGCAGGTGCTAGTATTGGGAGGCCCCGAACCCTGAGAACCTGCCTAGCCGAGGATCTATCCGCTGATGCCCTTCGCCTGGTTTCACAACAATGAGTCAGCCGCGCCCGAGTTCTCTGCCCACTACGTTGCTTACCTAGGGAGGGTCTTGGGCCACGCCGGGGCCACGATCACGATCGTGGCTTCCTTGGCCCAGCTTCTCGCGGTGTACGTGCTCGCTGAACTAGGCAGAAGTTTGGGTGGCTCGGTCTCTATCAGCTTGGCGCTTCCCCTGATTGTGACGGTAGGTTCCGGAGTCGTTGCTTTGGCAGGAGCCCGTAGGGCTATAGCCCACCCGCTGCCCGCCGCGGCTACCATGACCGGCGCTGCAGCGGCTGGCCTGCTGGCCCTGTGGATTTGGGACGGCGACATTGCAGCCTTGATACTCTCCGCCCTGTTCTTGGGGGTACCTGCGGTTCTTTTGTTCCTGGGGTCGGCTCTTATCGTGACGACATTCCTATGGGGGATGCGACGCCAGCCCGGCAGTTTGCCAGGGCCCGTGCTCCTATCCCTGGCGCTCTTAGCTCTCATTGGACTAGCAACCTTCCTCCCTGTCAGCCTCGTTAAAGCGGACCCCGAGGGCCGAGGCACCTTGGCGTATCTCAAGGCGCGGCAACACCAACGGGTGCAGGTTTATCAACCAGACGCCGTCTGGTTGAGGAGTTGGGGCAGCTTCGGCTCCGGGCCCGGTCATTTTAAGAACCCCTCCGGCGTGGCTATTCTCGGCGGGGGAAGTGCTTTCGTTGTTGACCGGGACAACAACCGCATTCAGCAGTTCGATGGCGACGGGCAGCTCGTGCGGGGTTGGGGAGCTAAGGGGTCGGGTGATGGCCAATTCCTCGCGCCAACCAACATGACCGCTGGCCCGTTGGAGAGGCTGTACATCTCAGATACTGGCAATCAGCGGGTTCAGGTGTTCGATCCTGACGGCTCATTCGCAGGCATTATCGGAGAAGGCCATCTCACAGAGCCCCTGGGCATAGCCGTGGACGGTAACGGAACCCTCTACGTCGCTGACTCAAGGGCTGAAAAAATACAGAAGTTCGAAGCGGACGGAGGGGTTAGCAGCTGGTTCTTGGAGGAAATCGATGAGCCGCCGCGTCCGGTGGGGCTTGCGCTAGACTCCGCCGGAGCCTTATATGCCGCCGATTACGCCAACAAACGCATCGTCGTCTACGACAGTTCCGGGAACGAGCTACGCTCGTGGACCACTATTACCGGGGAGGAGGACAAATACCTGCGGCCTACCTGGCTAGCGGTCCACGACGACCGCGTCTACGTGGTCATGGTGGCCAGGGTCTATGTTTTCGACACGGAAGGCCGCTTCCTGCAACGCTGGGGCTCCTCAGGTGCGGGAGACGGCCGCTTCTGGGACCCCCAAGGCATTGCAGTCGACGAGCAGGGCAGAGTCTACGTGAGCCAGTAGCCTACGGGTGGAAGTCCTCCAGGAACAGTTCCGTAGGGATTTCGTAGCCAATGCCCTGTTCCTTGGCGCGGCGGTAGGCAGTAACGCCAGCGGCGTACTGGATGCCTAGTCCGTGACTAGGGCCTCCCCCAAAGAACGTGATGTCCTCTTCTGAGTCCCTGCCTTTTTCAATCCCAGCCACCATCTTGCCCAGCGTTCGTAGTTTGTGGTTCCACTCTGGCTGCCAGATCTGGCCCCATCCCTTCTCCAGTGGCGCGGACTCCGGCGGGTGCCAGAAGGTGGCCAAGTCTGTTGCCTGAGCGCCAACGACCGCGGACCTCTCATAGGTCGCGACGTCACACTCGCTCTTGGCTCCCGCCATCGCCACGTGATGCCCAGGCTTCAAGAGGTTCCCATCGAAAACAGGGTCGTAAGAGTTGGTTGCGGTGGCTAGGATGTCGTAGTCTTCCATCGCCTCTTCCCGGGTGTCGACGGGAATGAGCTTAGCGTCGACTTGTCCTTGCAAGTTTGAGCACAGAGCCTCCCGGTTTTCTTTGTGGGGGCTGTAGACTTTGATGGTCTCAATTGGGAGGATGGCGCAGTGAGCTGTTACCTGCGTGTGGGCCAGCCACCCGGACCCCAGAAGGCCCATCTTGGTACTGCCTGCCCTCGCCATGTATTTCGTTCCCAGAGCGGTAGTGGCGCCGACCATCAGCCGATTTAACAGGGCATCCTGGAAGATGGCCAATGGCTCCAGGGTCTCAAGGCTAAACATCAAGATGAGGCCGCAGAACTTTCCGCCAGGGGCCTTACCGAGCTTATCCCGCCGGGGTATTCCTTCATGGGAGGTCTGCAACACATGGTCCGATGTCATGCGGATCATATGGACTCCCTGCCCTGGCAGAGAGCTGTCCATGCAGGAGAAGAGGTAGTAATCGTCCGGGCCTAGCGGGCTGTAGGAAAGAGTACGGGGACGGCTGGTGGCCTCCCCTCGGCCCAACTCGCCGAAGGCTCCTTCCAGCGCTTCGATGGTATCGCCAATGTCTATGAGCGAATCGATGTCCTTGTTGGTGAGCATCAGGACCATGAAGCGCCTCCTTCCGTTTCGCTTTGATAGGACAGCAGCCTAGGTTGGCAGCTTGGGCATTTCCCATTCGTCGGGCGGTGGGGTTGAGGGATCGAAAGAGGCCCCTACGGTATCTCGTAGCCTCTCGTGTGGCATACCCCCCTCGAACCGGGATATGGGGATTGCTGGAAGGGTTGTAACGTGGACTCGGGCCTTTGCTCCCCACCGAATCGAGAAGCGGGCTACGGCGTCGTTGTCCGGCGCCCCCACGATTCCTACGAAATCGTAAGCCCCAAGGACGCCGTAGAGTCCCAGGATTTGAACCCCATCGCCAGCGACCTCATTGCCGGCAGTTAGAACGAGGTCGCTATCCTCCAGCATTCTTTCCTGGCCCTCAGGAGTCAGGGTTAAGAGCAAGACGTAGGTAGCCAATGTTGAGAACCTCCAAGGAAAGTCGGAAGCAACTATAGCACGGTGAAGCCTTAAACCAGACTACCCACCGGGGTTTTGCTACTGGGGGGCCGCTCTCATAGATTTCATCTTGGGCGGACGTGCTAGGAACATAAGGAACGCAGAAACGAGGCCGCAGGTCCCGAAGGCGAGCAAGAGGGGCCAGTAGGTATCGGTCACATCGAAGACGATGGCCCCGGCCATGGCCCCCACGGCGTTGGCCAATATCTGCATCGTCATCAGAACTCCACGTATGGAGCCCAGGGACTCGCGGCCGAAGTAATCGGCGAAAGCGACCTGCTGTGTAACGAAAACACTGCCTTCCGCCAGACCGAACGTGATGCTCCATACCAAGCCCAAGGGGACGGTGTCCGCCGCCATCATGTACAACATCGCTAGGCCCATGATGGCAGTGGTTACTACCAAGGTGAATCGGACATTCACCCTTTCGATCACGAACCCTGAAGCCAGCATTCCCCCGGCTGCTACAGCCCCATAGAGCGATACCAAGCCCACCGCCGCCCCGCCCCCCAGTCCCTGATCGGTGAAGTAGGGGATAGCGTGAAATGAGATTCCGGATGTGATCGTCATGGCCAAGGAAAAAGAGATGGCCATCAGATAGAAGGAGGGTAGGCGCAGGACCTCGTGCAGGGTTAGCGACGCATCCAGGTCCCTGGAAGTCGCATCAGTTGAGGCCGCTGCCCGGCGAAGCCGCTCCTCCCGATGTTCCGGTGTTTCTCCGTCCGGGAGCAAGCCCACGTCCTCAGGTTTCCTTCTCAAGAAGATTGCGATCGGGAGGAGCGATAGAACCCAGACAAGTATGCCCACTCCTACGGCAGCGGTCCGCCATGTTCCCCTGGCTACCAGGAACTGTACGAAAAGGGGGTTCAGCGTGAGGCCTCCCCGTAGTCCCATTCCAGAGATCGCCACGGCTCGGCCCCGCCTAAGGACGAACCATCGGGGAATGATGCTCCCCATGAGGGCCACGGTGATGACCCCCATGTGCATAAGGCGGGCAAGAATCTGGAGGGCAAAGAACTGCCAGAGGACGGACACAGTGCTGAGGAGGATCATGGAGCCGCCCAAGACTACGAAAGCCCCCACCAACATCCAACGGCCTCCATACCGATCCAGCAGCCGACCCACGAACGGGGCCATCAAGGCGCCCATGATGGTCCCTATGGTTATGGCCGAGGTGTAAGTGGTCCTACTCCAGCCGAACTCTTCAGTAATGGGCAGGAGAAAGATGCTTAGGACCGGTAACGTCTGGATCGTGTCAGCCAGGCCGGCTAGAACAACGACCCCTACGATGACCCAGCCGTAGTAAAAGGGCCATTTTCTAACCACGAATCACTTTGGTCGTATCAAGCTGACGGTTGCCGGTGCCGCTTTCATTTGGTGAAGCCAGGCTTGGGGTTTGAACGAGCATTTGCCATCCGCCTCGTGGAGCGCGCGCCCATGCGCAGGTCGGTAGCATATCACAAGGCCTAGCGCTCCTCGGGAAGTGGGGCAGTACTTCGCTAAGCGTCGGATTCCGCCTCAGGCTGCTCCGGTGTCTCTTCTGGAGCAGGGTTGTTAGAAGACGGTGATGTTAGCTTGGGAGGTCTAGCAAGACCCACAAAGACAGCGGCTACTCCCGCAATCACTCCAAACACCGCGAATGTAAGCAGATAGTCGCCCCGAAGGTCGTAGAAGATCGATCCAATGATGGCGCCCAAGGCGTTTCCAACTACCTGGACCATCCAAAGGACCCCTCGGATGGAGCCTAGAGACCCCCTCCCGTAATAGTTGGCGAAGATGACTTGTTGGGTCGTGAAAATTCCGCCCTCGCTCAACCCGAAGGCAACACCCCAAAGCATGGCCATCGGCGCAGAGTCAGCGATGAGCATCAGCCAGAAGCTCATACCCATGAATGGCAGGGTGAACATGATCATTTTTCGTGGGTTGATCCTCTCGG
Source organism: Chloroflexota bacterium (assembly GCA_003228115.1). Taxonomy (GTDB): domain Bacteria; phylum Chloroflexota; class Dehalococcoidia; order Lucifugimonadales; family SAR202-VII-2; genus SAR202-VII-2. The sequence goes on along the minus strand of QEVV01000003.1, from coordinate 223,126 downwards.
ACAGGAAGCCCGCCACCATCATTCCAGGGATGGCCGAGGCAGCCCAAAGTGATAGCGCCAGGGCGGCCATGCCGGACGATAGGCCCTGGTCGATGAAGTAGGGGATTCCATGGAATGTCGTGCCGGAGACCACAAGGAAGGCCAGCGAAAAGGCGCCGGTTAGCAAATAAAAAGAAGGCTCATGGAGGACTCTTCTCAAGGGGAGCGAAACATCAAGCGTGGCCATGGCGATTTCGCTTGTTGCCTGGGTTTTTCGTAGGCGCTCGTCCCTTTCTTCCTGGGTCTCCCCGTCTGGAAGCAGCCCGATATCCTCTGGCCTGCGCCGGAGGAATAGGATCAGGGGCATAACGCCCAGGACCCAGATCATGACCCCCAGCGCGATCAGGGCTGTACGCCAACTGGTGGCATTCGCCACGAATTGCGTGAGTGAGGGGTGGATACTAAGCCCGCTTCGGAGCCCCAGCGCGCTTATGGCTACCGCTCGTCCTCGGCGGAGTACGAACCATTGGGGCACGATAGGTCCCTGCAATACCGCTGAAATGACGCCCATGTGTAGCATTCGGGCTATCACAATGAAGATGAAGAACTGCCACAGCGTGGACACGGTCGACATCAGCAGCAAGGCGGAACCCAGGCCAGCGAAGGCGCCAGCAACCAGCCAGCGAGCACCGAACCTATCGGCCAGCGTGCCGGAGAAGGGAGCGATGGCCGCGCCTACAAGTGTCCCGGCGGCAATGGCACTGGTGAACTCGGTTCGGCTCCAGCCAAACTCGTCGGTCATGGGCTTGAGGAAAACGCTGAGGACCGGCAGCATCTGGCTGGACGCAGCTATCCCGCCAATGGCGACGACGGCCACGATGACCCAGCCATAGTAGATCCGGGGTTTAGGGCTCATTTAGCTTGACGACTTTTCTCTTTGAGATTTCATTTCTTCGTACCGGCTGACCCAGGCTTCGATAAAATTTCATGCGGGGGTTGGTGCTGATAGTCCCTGCATGCTAGGAGGCCGGGCAAAGAAGACGCAGACTGCTCCAGCCGCCGAGCAAATTCCAAATGCTGCAAACACCGGGAGATAGCTTCCAGTGAGGTCAAACACAACCGACCCCGCCAGCGCACCAACTGCATTGCCAGCCACCTGCATCATCCAGATGGTACCCCGGATGGCTCCCAGTGACTGCCTTCCGTAGTAATCAGCAAAAATCATCTGCTGCATAACGAACAAGCCGCCCTCAGCCAGCCCAAAGAAGACGGCCCACGTGTATGCCGGCAGAGCAGATGTGGTAGCCATAAGGAGGATGAAGGACAAAGCCAACAGAATGAGATCAACCGCTAGCACCAGCCTGACGTTCGCCCGTTCTATGACCAGTCCCGTGGTGACCATGCCCAATGTGGCGGCTGCTGCCCAGGTAAACAAGGCTCCCACCGCCGTCCCTGCAGACAACCCAGTGTCCGTCAAAAAAGGAACCAAGTGGAAGGTGGCCCCGGAGACGATCATGAAGGCCACGGAAAATGCTGCCATGAGCAGGTAGAAGGAGGGATGGCGCATGGCCTGGCCCAGCCGAAGGGAAACATCGAGATCGCTGGCTGTGGCATCCGTTCGGGTAGCGGCCTCCTTTATGCGCTCTTCCCTGTCCTCTGGGCTTTCGCCATCAGGCAGCAGGCCCATATCTTCAGGAGAGCGGCGAAGGAATATTGCCGTGGGCAGAATGGAGACCGCAGCTATAACAATTCCGATGCTGAAGGCTGCGACCCTCCATGATGCCAAGCTTATAAGTAACTGGGCAAAGACTGGATTGACGGCAACGCCGAACCGCGGCCCCAGGCCTGCCAAGGCAAGTGCCCTTCCTCGCTTGACGTTGAACCACATCGGAACGATGGGGCCCATGACAGCCGTGGAGATAACTCCCAGATGCATGATCCGGGCTGCGGCGATTGGGATGAAGAACTGCCAAAAGGTAGAGACGACAGAGAGCGCAAACATGCTTGCGGCCAACATGGTCAGGCCGAACGTTACGACCCACCTGCCACCATATCGGTCTACGAGCGTTCCAACGATGGGGGCCGCTAGCGCGGCAAGGACGGTGCCTGCGGTAATGGCCGAGGTGAATGCGGTGCGGCTCCACCCGAACTCGTCGGTGATGGGTTTGAGGAAGACTCCCTGCACAGGGAGCATCTGCATGCTGGTTGCATAGCCGGTAAGGGCAGCTACCCCAACGATGGTCCATCCGTAGAAGAACCTGGGCTTTCGGCGCATTCACGCTCCCCGAACTCGGCTGGCGGCTGTTTCAACCCGTGCATTATACTCGAACGATGCGTCTTGCTGTGGTCGGATTTAGGAGGAAGCCGCCACAGTCTGCCGTACCTTGGGGGGCTTGGCGAAGAACACGCAGGCGGCTCCAATGATTGAGCAGATGCCGAACGTCGCCAGAACGTAGGTGTAGCTGCCCGTTGCGTCAAAGACTATGGAGCCAAGCAATGCGCCTACGGCATTGCCACCAATCTGCATCATCCAGATGGTGCCTCTGATGGCGCCCAGGAACTCTCGACCGTAGTAGTCAGCGAAGATGTACTGCTGCATGACGAACATTCCGCCTTCGAACAGCCCGAAGAACGCTGCCCAAGCGAAGGCCAGAGGGGCCGACTGTACGGCGTTCAGGACCACAAATGAGAGCCCCATCACCGCCATGTTGAAGACCACAATCCCCTTGATGTTCATCCGCCCCATGATGATTCCGCTGGCGACAATCCCAACGAACGCTGAGGCAGACCAAATGAAGAGGGCCGTTACTCCATTGCCTGAAGAAAGCCCCAGGTCGGTCAAATAGGCAACCAAGTGGAAGCCGGTCGCTGAGACGATCATGAAGCCGAGAGAGAAGGCGATACTGAGGAGATAGAAGGACCGGTGGCGCACGGCCTGGTGAAACGTAATGGACATGTCGAGTTGGCTGGCGGTCGCCTCTGACTGCTCGGAGGCTAACCGGAGGCGTTCGTCGCGCGTTTCTTGCGCCTCTCCATCCGGAAGTAGTCCAACGGATTCCGGGGATTTACGCACGAAAATGGCAGAAGGCAGGATGGAGACCACAGCAATCATGATGCCGGTGCCCAGCATCGCCCACCGCCAGGACGACAGGTTAATCAGTAGCTGGACCAAGACCGGATTAAGCATCAGCCCAAGCCTTGATCCTAGCCCCGCGATGGATAAGGCCCTGCCTCGTTTGGCGATAAACCACATAGGTACCAAAGGCCCCATGACAATCGTCGAAACCACGCCGAGGTGCGCTATCCGCGCTATCACGATGGGGATAATAAACTGCCAATAGGATTGCACCCCGGCCACAAACATCATGGAAGTGGCTAGCATTGCAAGGCCGATGGTGAGCACCCAACGGGCTCCGTGACGGTCTACCAGGGAGCCCACAAAGGGGGCCGTGAAAGCCGCTAGGATGGTGCCAAGGGTTATGACGCTGGTGAAGGCCGTGCGGCTCCATCCCATGTCCTCGGTGATTGGCTTGAGAAACACGCCGGCGACCGAGTGCATCTGGACCGTACTCGCGTAACCGGCCAAAGCGGCCACGACGACTATGACCCATCCGTAGTACAACCCCTGCTTTCTTTGCATTCAGATCTCTTCCCGTAGATGAGATGGTGCGACGGACGCATTGTAGAGCGTCGTCCTCAGAGGTTGTGAGTTATTCGGCGCACCTGGTTACCGTCTTTCCGTCCCTCCCTGCAAGGACGGAATCCAGTAAGGAACGTATGCACTCACGAGCCGAGCGGCCCATTGCCTGGGCGATTTGCCTCCTGTTCAGGGGATTGCGGGCGCCGAGCCTGAGCTTGCTAGGGTGGACGGATGGATTGGAGGTTTGGCAAACATAACCAAGATGGCACTCACCACGCTGACAAAACCAAAGGCAGTGAATACCAACGAGTAGCTCCCGAGGGTGTCGAAGGCAATGGCGGCGAGGAGCGTTCCAGAAGCGTTGAAGCTGCTCTGAAAAATGGCAAAGGTCCCTCTGATAGCACCCAGAGACTCCCGTCCGAAATAGTCGGCGAAGATGACTTGCTGTAACACGGTCATGCCACCAATGGTCAAGCCGAAATAGACCCCCCAGACAATGGCAATGGTGGTGGAATGAATTGCCAGCATAAGCGCGTAGGATAGGGCAGCGAAGCCGAAGGTAACAACGAGGGTCCTTCTGGCGCCCACCCGCTCCACCAGGAACCCAGCGATGAGCATGCCGCCAACAGCGGATGCTGCCCAAACGGCTATGACTACCACCGCGGTCTGCGCCGAAAGCATCCGGTCCGTGAGATAGGCAACCGAGTGAAAGGAGCTTCCCGCGATGGCCAGTGTCGACAGAGAAAACGCCAAAGTGAGTAGGTAGAAGGAACGTTGGCGCAGTGTCTCGCTCAAGCGGAACGATATCTCGGCCCTGCTGTGCCCTTTTCGCTGGGTCACAGGCCCTGCCAGCCGGGCGTCACGGGATTCTGGGGTATCGCCGTCAGGGAGGAGGCCCAAGTCCTCAGGTCTGCGGCGGAGAAACAGCGCCACGGGCAGGATTGCGATGGCCCAAATCAAGATGCCCATGGTTACGGCCGCGGTGCGCCAACTGGCCAGCCCTATTACCGCTTGCACTATGAGGGGGTGAATGGTGAGGCCGACGCGCTGGCCCATGCCACTTAGGGCGACAGCGCGGCCTCGCTTAACTATGAACCACTTGGGTACAACGGCACCCATCGTGGCTACCGATATGACGCCTATGTTGATTGAGCGGCCAATAACCATGAGGAGATAGAGGTGCCAAAGTGATGTGACGGACCCAACCAAGACGATGGTGGTTCCAAGGACAATGAACGACGCGGTCAATATCCAACGAGCCCCAAAGCGATCAAACTGGGGCCCTATTAGGGGCGCAAGTAGGGCAGCGGACACCGTGCCCAACGACATGGCGCCAGTGAACACCGTGCGGTTCCAGCCGAACTCCTCGGTCATGGGCTTGAGGAACACGCTGAGGACGGGGAGTGTGCCTACGCTGGTGGCAAGGCCGCTCAAAGCGATGACGCCCACAACCACCCAGCCGTAGTAGATATTCAGCTTAGGGAGCACGCGGTCGGTCTTGTGTCATGTCTGCCTTGGGTCTAGTTGCGCCTCCGAAGGGAGTCCTTCTCGGCCCCGGACCAGTCAGCCCCCCAGGGAAGCGCCATGGAGAGTGGTGGCCACTATTCCCAGCGGGATAGTGTTCACAGGGAGTCTAGGGGCAGGGTCATGTAAGGGCAAGGGCAATCCAAGGTCGCTAAAACGTCCGTTGGGACCGAGGTCTTGAGCGGATGACTCTCGTGAGGACAGATGCCGCTGCGCGATATGCTCAGCCTTGAAAATTCTTGGCCACAATCACCATGTCTCGAATGTCTACGACCCCGTCGCTGTTGAGATCGGAGGTGGGGTCACTGGGAGGGATTGGGCCTAGGTTTGCGGCAACGAACTCCATGTCACCGATGTCCACGGCTCCGTCCCTATCGGCGTCGCCCTCAACGCCCTTCACAATGCGCACAGAGGCCGGCACGTCCACGCGAACGATGGTCGCGTTGGCGTACACGAGGCCACCGACCAGCCCAACAAAGAGGAGGGCGGCCACGGCTAGGGTGGTTCGCTTGATCACCGGCTTCTCTGTTCGTCTCTACGGTGCTTCAAAGAGGAGTGTGTAGACGGGCAGTAAGCTGCCGATGTCAACGGAAAATACTTCCACGGTTTCGATGCCGTACCCCGACGTGAACCCAAGATAGACAACAGTGGAGCTGACCGCAGTTTGCGGTTGCGTTATAAAAGCCCCCGAGGCGTCCGTTGCCTTCAACCAAAATTCTTGGTCACCAATGCCCGATACACCAAGGATTACGCCCGGCGTCCCGGCAGGCAGTTCGATGAGCCCGCTTGTAACGCTGAGGAACAGGGCATTGTTGTTGATCCCGCCGTCAAACCCGGTCTCCAGGCAGGGGTCATCGCTGAAAGTCACTCCGTGCTGAGTGAGGGGATTGGGGGGTCTTATCCGTGAGCTCTCTGGCTACAAGCCATGAATGAATGTCCTGATCACAGCATTGAATTCTTGGGGGTGTTCCCTGAACACATAGTGACCGGACTGATTCAGAATGTGCATCTGTGAGTTGGGCACATTGGGTAGGATCAGGTGCATACAGGGGATGCCGTTCTTGATTATCGGAGCCCCCTGGTCGTCATAGGCCCAGATCACCAGTGTCGGCATGTCCTTTAGGCCCCCAGCCCTGATCCAGTCGTGAGTGTCATCCCGGTTCTTCTGGTGGTCAATGTCCAGCGTGGGCCACATCTCCGCCATCGTGGCCATTGCCTCCCGGTTCTTCGGCGCATCGACGTAGGTGGTTACGTCGTCCAGCCATTCGTCAGTGGCGATCGTGCCGGCAAAGGAGCTTCCTTCCAGGATGAACCGGTGTTTTTCTCGCACATCCGTGTAGGCTTCCGCTCGTTTGTTGAGGTCTTCGTAGAATTCCGGAGTGGACCACATCAATGACCCGCTATCGATCATTATCAACGACTTCACCACCTCGGGGTGCTCAAGGGCCAGGCGAGCGACCAGGTAACCTCCCCTTGAATGGCCTGCAACGTGGGCCTTTTCCAATCCAACGGCCTGCATGAAGTCATAGACATGCTGGGTTGCCGTCCCAAGAAGGTAGTCATCGGCTCTCGCGGGATTGTCGCTGTGCCCCTGGCCCACCTTGTCGAGCGCATAGACGTGGAAGTCCTTTGTAAAATCTTCCCAGTTTCGATCCCAGTCCCTCGCCGAGTTGTACATACCGAACTGCCCGCCATGGATCAGCAGAAGGGGCTCACCTTGGCCGGCCTCAAAATAGCGAGTCCTAGTGCCGTTCACATCTATGAACTTGGCGTCTTCCATGCGATTACTCCTTGTAGATGGCCGTGCCCGCTCAGTCCCTGAGTAAGCCGAAGGGATGGGGGCCGAACGCAGCTGAAGAGCCGGGGCTAGCCAACGCCCTAGAGTCCTTGTATGAATGTCCTGACTGTAGCGTTGAATTCCTTTGGATGCTCCCGGAAGACGTAGTGCCCGGACTGGTTGAAGATGTGCATACGGGAGTTGGGGACGCTGGGCAAGATCAGGTGCATGGCCGGAATGCCACACTCTTCGATGGGTGCACCCTGATCATTGTAGGCCCAGGTGACCAGGACGGGCAGGTCACTCAACCCCCCTTTTGCGATCCACTCCTTGGTCTCTTTCTGCCTGGCAACGTGGTCGACGTGGCAAGTGGGCCACATTTCGACGTCGGTTTCTTGAGCGATCCGGTACTTTGGCGTGGTCACGAAGCTCATAACGTCATCCAGCCATCCATCGGAAACTATCGTTCCAGAGAAGGAGCTGTTGACCATCATGAACTCGTGTTTCTCACGGGGGTCGGTGATGTGGGCCGCCTTCTCGGCTAGCTCGACATAGAACGGCGCTGCCTCGTGCATGATGGAGCCGCTATCCACGATGGTGAGCGACTTCACCACCTCCGGGTGCTCCAACGCGAGTCTGACGATGGCATAGCCGCCGCGGGAGTGACCCACCAGGTGCGCCTGCTCCAGCCCGACCGCCTTCAAGAAGTCATGGAGGTGCTGGACCGCCGTGCCCAGGATGTAATCCGAGGGGTCCTTTGGGTTGTCCGTATGGCCCTGGCCGATCTTGTCCACTGCGAAGACGTGAAAGTCTCCGGCCAGGTCGTCGAAGTTGAGGTCCCAGTCGGTGGCGCAATTGAAGCTGCCGAATTGACCTCCAGAAATCAAGACCATCGGTTCGCCTTGTCCAGCTTCAAAATACCTGGTCCTTATGCCTTCTACGTCAACGAACTTTGGGTTTTCCATGCCTGTCTCCTTTGTGTCGGGATCTGAGTCTGCCATCCTGCTATGGTCGTGATCGGGCGCTTGTCATTGCCTTCTAGCTACAAGCCATTGAGGAACGTCCGCACAATCGCGTTGAACTCCTTTGGATGCTCCCGGAAGACGTAGTGCCCGGCCTGATTGAATACGTGCATCCGGGAATTGGGCACGTTGGGCAAGATAAGGTGCATGGCGGGAATGCCACACTCCTCCATTGATGCGCTTTGGTCGTCATAGGCCCAGATGACCAACACGGGGAAGTTCTTGAGCGCCCCATTTCTGATGGCTTCCTGAGACTCGCTCTGCCGCTGGATATGGTCGGCCCGCGACACTGTTTTCGTTTCAGCGTTGGTCTCCTGGGCAATCCTGTGCTTTGGCGTCTCGATGAAGGTCATGATGTCGTCGACCCACCCCTGGGACATAATGTCGCCGCTGAAGGAGCTATTAACCATCTTGAACTCGATCATCTCTCGCGTGTCGGTGATGTGGGCGGCCTTCTTGTCCAGTTCGTCGTAGAAGGGAGCGCTCTGGTGCATCAAAGAGCCGCTGTCCACAATGACCAGCGATTTCACAACCTCCGGATGCTCCAAAGCGACCCTGGTCACACCATAGCCACCGCGGGAGTGCCCGACGAGGTGGGCCTGGGTAAGCCCCACAGCCTTGATGAAGTCATACAGGTGCTGGGAAGCGGTACCCAAGAGGTACTCTGAAGGATCCCGCGGGTTGTCGCTGTGGCCTTGGCCGATTCTGTCCAGAGCGAAGACGTGGAAGTCTCTGGCCAAATCGTCGAAGTTGAGGTCCCAATCGGTGGCGCAATTGAACCACCCGAACTGGCCACCGTGGACAAGGACGACAGGCTCACCCTGGCCCGCCTCGAAGTACCGGGTCTGGATACCACCCACATCGATGAACTTGGGGTCTTGCATAGAAGGGCTCTCAACGCTGAGGGAATGGGAAGAGTTCGCCCGATAATACTACAAAGGGCTTGCAAGCCGTCGCTATAGGTCGGCCTAGGCCGTGACGGTAATGATCTCCAAGGCCAGTCGTTCTAGCGCAGCCTCGTCTATCTCCACGCCGAGGCCGTCGCCGATCAGAAGGTCGGTCTGCCCGCCGTAGCCGAACATCACCGGCTCCCTGGCGACATCCTCCGTGAACAGATGAGTGCCCATGGAACCCTCGAGGCTGTCCACCTCTGGCAGGTGAGCAGCCAGATGGCGACCCGCCGCTGAGAGGATGGATGTTTCGCCGATATGTGCCCCAATTTGGACCCCGAGCCCGGCTTCGCGGGCTGCGAGGGCCAGCCTGCGCGACGAGATGAGCCCGCCGCACTTGGACACTTGGATGTTGAAGACATCGCAGGCCTTGGCCTTGATCAACGCTTGAGCGTCCTTCACACGCACCAGCGACTCGTCGGCAACGATGCGCATGCCCGTCTCTTCGCGCACTCGAAGCATCCCTTCGATGTCGGAAGCGGCAACCGGTTGCTCGACGGCCTCTATGTCAAAGGGCTGCAGTTCCGTGAGTGCCATGATGGCTTCCTCCGCGGTCCAAGCGCCATTGGCATCAATGCGAATTGCCACATCCGGGCCAACCACCCCCCTCACAGCATCCAAGCGGGCAACGTCGTCACCGATACCCACCTTGATTTTTACCCTGGCCAACCCGGAGTCCATGTATCGCTTGCACAAAGCAGCTGCGGCTTCCGGTGCTTCAGCGTTAGCAACCCCTGTGTAAACGACATCCCGCCGCGCCGGAATGAGTAGCTCTGAGATGGAAGCGCCAAACCGCTTGAAAGCCCAGTCGAAGATGGCCAATTCCATGGCGCACTGGGCAGTGTTCCAGGCGACGGCAGTGTCCTCCGGCCGCCGGGAACGGCTCCATTTCGCCTCGGCCGACCGTATTTCCTCGCCGACCGCTCCGCCAGAGGCAAAATCAGATGCAAGGACCTGAGGTGCAAGGACGTAACGAAGGCGCTCTATGGTGCTTTGAACATCTTCGCCCGAAACATGTGGACGGGGAAGGGCTTCGCCATAGCCGGTCACCCCCTCTGCGTCGCGCACCCTAACGACGATGGGTTCGCTGAACGTCCTGTTCGGCGTTGCTTGGGCCATGCTTCGGGTGAACGGCATTTGTAACGGGATAATGTCGATGGAGACGAGGCGGCCACGAGCGGATGTCCCGGTTCCTGGAGCTGCGGGTGGGAAGTAGCGTTCCAGAATGGGGTTACGGGTGAACGCCCGCCGCACAATGCCCTGAACGTCAGAGGCGCTCAATCGATAAAAGGAGATGTATTGCTCAACAACTCGCCTCTCTTCCTCCGCTTGGCCAGCCTCAGCCCCGCCGTAGAGGGTAAACCACTGCACAGCTTCAGACGGAACGTCGTACTGGCTGGTCAGCGCTTCGGCAACGGGGCCGCTGAGCCGGGTGAGGAACGTTTCAAATGCCAGGGTTTCTATAAGGATGGAGAGCCCGGCTAGGCGGAGGGTAGGGTAGAGGGCGGCTTCCGTTGCAAACTTGCGTCGAGCTTCATTGGCTTCTGCAATTAGCCGCTCCTGTTCCCTGTCGGTGAAGCCCAGGCCCTTGGCGAGATCGAGAAGTAAGTCTGAGCGAGCCGGGTCTCCTTCCGCTCCCAACTCCTTCTCCATCTTTTGGCGCAACAGGTCATCGGCCCCCGGCGGCGCAAGCGAGTAAAGGAAGCCCGCGAGGTGGCCGGAGTTCAGATGGGCGACGATAAGCCGCCGGAAGAAGGCATGCAACTCCGCATGGGACATTCGCCCCGTCAGCAGCAACCCCATGCGGCTGTCCGCCATCGCCGCGCCAATGGCTTTTTCGAGAGGCTGGTTTAGGTCGTCTTCTAGGGACATGTGCGCCTCTTGAACAAAAGCTGGAGTGCCTCATGGCTGTTATACAACACCCGCCCAACGAAGGAAAGGCGGGGCAAAGGAAGAGGGGTGACCGCCTATGTCACCCCTCTTCTCGAAATGGGCCCGGAAAACTTTGCTCGACTGCTCAGACTCTGGTCGCAACCTCTTCGGCTGGTTTACTTGGCCGTCCTACCACGACCGTGAGGACGTGCTTCTTGCCGTGACGCCGCGTCACGATAACCACCCGCTCTTTCTCTTGGTAGGCTAGACCCTCCGTGCCGCAGCAATCGCAAAACAATACCTCTCGCTCTGGTTTCATCATGCCCCCCTGTGCTCACTACAGACCAGTTGTTTTCTCTAGCGCCGAGATGAACCGCCGATCGAATCTCGTGCGGGTGTCATTCCTTGGGGCGCCCACCATGTGTCGCCCCAAGGCACCTGAGGGAGTCCCCGCTCCTGACGCACTTCGTTGATGGTCCTGATGCCGCGTTCTATATCCGCCTGGTCTCGCTGCGCCCGCTGCGAAGCGTCCTCTTGCAGCGCCTCAATCCCGGAGGTGTCGAACCGCACTTCCAAATCCCGGTACTGCGGAGGCAGCATGGGCACAAACCGTTCTTGCATGCCCGCCTCCAAGAGACGCCACTCTTGGGTGATAGCATTCTCGTAGAAATCCTTCTTTGCCTCAGCCACATTGTTGTAGGTGGCGCGGGTCTGGTCATACATGAGAGGCGGCGGCACGGAATAAATGCGAGCTACGTCTTGAAGGGTGAACGTCAGACCCTGGAAGAACTCCATCTCCCGGTTGGACAATCCAAGGTTTTCCACCTTTCCGACGCCCACATCAACAACTATTGGCCGGTTGGCTTTCTCGGAGCCGCCGTGGCGCTCTTCGAGCCGCAGGTAAAACTCCTCCACCTGCTCTGTGGTAAGCGGGCCGTTAAGCATGAAGGCCAAGTTCTGCGACAGCACGCCATTCTTGAACAGGTACCGGTTCACCTTGAGCATGTCCCGCTGCATGTCGATGGACAGCCGTCCCGGCGCAATCGGGGACAGCCCTGCGTATTCGTCCAGGGGATTGAAGTAGCGGTCCCACAACACTTCATCCGGGGTCATTGGAAAGCGCGCTCCGTGCGGGTCATAGATGAAGCCCCTCACATACTGCTCCCGGTCTCGCACCACAGCGACCTTGTCGGGACGTAGGAGCCATATCTCCCAGGTCGAAGGGTCCGTAGTGGGCCTGTTGACCCAGCGGAACGAGCTGCCCCACAAGTTCAGGTGCGTCTCTACGCCCCGCCACAGTTCGAAATGGGACCACCAAGGGTTGACCCGCTCCAAGAGTTGTTGGACAGGATGGCGAGGGCCGACCCATGACAACTCGCCTAAGTTGTCGCGCTTATAGACCTTCATAGGGGCCTGCGCCACTGCATCCGCCCTGAGCTTTACGGCCCGGTATACAGGTACAGAGGCGGCATAGTAGTCGCCGTAGGAAGCCGGCGCCCACTCCTGCCCGACAGGAAGGTCATGCATCTGGCCCCGGAGGGATTGCGCCAGCGGTTCGTTGCCGCGCTTGATGGCCGGAACACCTGCATTGGCCTGGGGAACAAGCGAGTTGAGCACATCCCTCAGCGCATTGATCATCCGTTTCCTCCTTCAGTAGAAACAGCCTGAGATCGCGGTGTTCGCACCTGGGCCGCCAGCCAGCCATACCACACAGCAGCCCATCCGACGGAGGCCGCAGTCAATTGCCAAGGTGCCCCGAAGTACGTCGACGCCAGAGCAGGAACCCAAGGGGCCACGATGCTTGCCAAGAAAAGCACGGTTAATGTGGCGGCTGACCTAGCGCCCCTAGCCACACGGGATCCGGTAGTTTGCGTTTCAAAGGTCACAGGCCCGCCTCGATCAAGTGTTGTCGCTTGGTGCGGTTCGGACGGAAGGGAGAGTCTCTTGAGGTGGGAGAATAGTACATATGTTCTATATTAACAAGGGGTGGGTGGCAGGGCGTTGCTAGTTTGGAGTCTAGGCCTACAATTAGCTTGCATTGAGTTGGATGACCGTATGCCTAAGACCGCATGCCCAATAAGGAAGGATAGGATTGATGGCACGACAATGCATTCTTTGCGGCGAACCGGCGAACCATGAGTTTCGGAGTGGAACTCGTTGGTACTCTTGCGACCGATGCGGAACCTTCTCGACGGCAGTGGGTGTTGAACGCGCTGACATGCAAACTAATCTTGGGAATAGACTTCACCTGCTGTCGGGAGTCGCCCGAAGAGCCTCCGAACATGGGAATCCACTGTGTATAACTGGCTTAAACCTTTTGGAATTGGTGGAAACATCTCCGCTGCCGTCCACGCCACTGGAGCAAATGGACTTGGCGCTTGGAGCGATCGAGGGGATGCAATTGCGACCAGACCAGTGGGTCGACCTTGATGTTGACAGGAATTATCCACTTGTTTTCGGACGAGATGGTGGAGAACTAGCGTATCTACTAGAGGCCCTGGTGAAGCGGGGCTTGCTGGAGGACGAGGGAGGACTCATACCTCCCGCTGAGCTTGCTCCGGTTACTTACAGGCTTACTCCTGAAGGATGGCAACGGCTTGACCAGCTTCGGAGGACACAGACGGATTCTGATCAGGCCTTTGTGGCCATGTCGTTCGATGAGAGCGTTCGCGAGGCTTGGGACGCCAGCATAAGGCCTGCGCTGGTTGCTACGGGATATAGGCCTATCCGCATGGACCAAGTCGAACACAATGAGAAGATAGATGACCGCATCATAGCCGAGATCAGACGCTGTGGGCTGGTCGTCGCCGACTTCACGGAGCATAAACATGGCGTTTACTTCGAGGCAGGATTCGCTTTAGGCTTGGGAATCCCGGTCATATGGACTTGTCGTTCGGGGGATGAGAAGAAAGCGCATTTCGATACACGTCAATACAATCACATCTTGTGGAACGACGTTGATGAACTAAAGCAGCGATTGATTGACCGCATACAGGCCACCATTCCAGGAAGGTCCGCCAGGGGCGGTGGCAGCGTGCTTTGAGGGGGAGGGCTACATAGTGAAGGTTACATACGATTTTGAAACAGAGATCCTCCCCATCCTCCTCAGCGAATCCGACATTGAGGAAAGTTACCAGGACAGGCCGGGCGTCATTATCGACTATGACAGGGACGGCAACGTCGTAGGCATAGAGATTCTGCACGCCTCGAAGCGCGTGGAGAATTCCAGAGGGCTGGAGCACACCTGAACCTATAGCCAAACCCCCATCCCGCCGCGTTGACTCAACTCCGTGAGCGCCCAGACCATGGCGTCCATCCGATCGGGGCTTCCTCCGCTTTCCGGGGTCCAGGTGCAGAGTTGGTCTTCAAGGTCAGTTAGTGCGTTGCCGACGTGGAGTACCTTGCCTTGCTCGTAGAGGGCGGCGATGGGTTCAGCCCTGACCAGTTTGCCCCGGCTGGCGTGGACGGCTTTGAAGGGCACTGTGCTGTCCACTGTTCGCAGCACCGCCTCAACTAGCTCGCCACCATTGTTGACCTCGCCAATGATCCGGTCTGCATCGAAGTCTCGGTAGGCCTGCACAGCCCGTCGTGCCCATCCGTCCGGCGACAGCTTGCAAGAGCGGTCCGCTAGGACGTAGAACTTGCCATCGACCCCCCGGCCGGCGACGACGATGCCCGTTTCATCTGAGCCCTCGCTGTAGGAGACCGCAGGATCAATGGCGACAACGACGCGCCTCAGGTCCGGCGAAATGGGAACCCTGCGAAACGCCTCCCGCTGCCAGAGAGCGCCCTCAACGTCGTCGAGGACTTCGGCGTGGATCTCTTGACGGCCTAATCGCGTCCCCTCGTACCGGGCTGCTATTCGCTGCAGGAACGCCTTCGATAGGTTGGACTTGTTCTCGTACGTCGAGCCGTGGGTGACCGTCGTAGCCGGAGAAGCAAGGATCTCGCGGATAAGCCGGATTGGCCTCGGCGTTGTCGTAACAACTGTGCGAGGCTGCGGCCCCAGCCGCAGACCGAACTGGAGCATGTCCCATGCGTCGGGATAACGCCAAGCTGCTAGTTCGTCGCACCACGCTGCATGGAACTGGGGTCCCCTCAGCCGGTCAGGCTCGTCGGCAGAGAAGGTAGTCGCCACCACGCCGTTGGGCCAGGTTAAGCGACGCTTTGAGGGTTCATAATTGGGACGCTCATCGGGCGGGCCGACTGACAGCAGGCCACTAGGCCCTTCGACCATAACGTCCCGGACATCGGCCGCCGTAGGGGCCACCAAAGCGATGCGGCGGGCTCTTTTGGAGTTGGCTTGGCCACGCACCCATTCAGCGCCGGTCCGGGTCTTGCCCCACCCGCGCCCTGCGAGCACCAGCCAGATCAACCAGTCGCTGTCTGGAGCTAGCTGAGACGGCCGGGCCCATATTTGCCAGTCCCATTCAAGGGACTCAGCCGCTCCCGGCGACAGGTCCGCTATCAGTTTCCGTCGCACCGGTTTGGGCTGCGAGGCTATCGATTCGACGTATGAGTTCCGCTCTTGCTTCTTCATCTTTCATCCGGGCTGACTTCTCTTCGGCGTCATCGGTTTTGCGCAAACGAATGACTGCGTGTTCAAGCACCCATTGCGCCACGCGAGCGTCGCCCCGTTCCAGAGCTTGGGTCAGGACATCAATGGCCAAGCGTGATAGCGACGAAGTGCGCCCTCAGCCTCGCGTCGATTCAGGCCCTGGGACGGTTCCGCCAGCGCAACGTCTTCCTGCTCACTTGTCTCATCTGAAGATGTTTCAGCAGACCCCTTCCTTGCCAATGGACCCCCGTAAACGCGACCTCAGAATCGCCTGCCCAGTTCTGGGGAAAAAAGAACGAGGCGGGCCGGGAAAGCCCACCTCGTCTCCCTTACTATAGCACATGCGTTCGTATTCCGCAATGAGAAAAGCGGGCATTCGGGGCTGATGTGGGGTACTGCTCCTTGCCCCGTGGCCCTTACAGACGGTACCTTGACTCTCTCCTAACGCAACATGCTCCCGGTGACTTGCCAAGCGATGGCCGGCGTGGCGGCAAGGCTAGGTTCTGCTTTGCCAATCCGCTGATGCCGCTTTTCGTGATCATGAGGGCCGTCAAAGGGGCTTTATTAGTGAGGAGGAGTTGGTTGGTCTTGGGATGCCGACAGCCGACTAGTCTCTATTTCTTTGGATCCCAACCTACTGGACCCCTGCCATGTGCGGACGCTTTACGCTCTACACCGACCTTCAAACTCTTCAGGCCCGATTCCAGTTCAACGGCCTAGGTTCTCCTATAGAGCGCCACTACAACATCGCACCCACTCAGGAAGTGTTGGTCGTACGGAACGGCGAGAGGGACCGTACGGCAGCCCTAATGCGGTGGGGGCTTGTGCCCGCCTGGGCCGAGGGAGCTTCGCCAAGGCAGAGCATCATCAACGCTCGTGGCGAAGAGATGGCCGTCAAGCCAGCCTTTCGGGACGCCCTTGTGAACCGTCGCTGCCTTGTGCTTGCCAATGGTTTCTACGAATGGTGGCGTCAAGGGAACGCCCGGGTGCCGGTCTACTTCACATTGAGGTCCGAGGAGCCGTTCGCCTTCGCCGGATTGTGGGAAGAGCGCCGGTCGGCCACAGGGGCTTTGGCTCGTTCGTGCACGATCATCACCACGCGGCCCAATGCTCTCATGGAACCCATCCACAACCGAATGCCTGCCATCCTGCACCCGGATCTTGAGGAGGCTTGGCTTGACCCAACCGAACGTGACCCTCTGGCGCTGACGGCATTGGTCAGCGAACCGTACCGATCCACCGAAATGGCAGCTCGGCCAGTGTCCAAGCTCGTCAACTCAGCAAGGTTTGATACGCCCGACTGCATCGTCCCCGCCACGGATGAGATGGTTGCCGACCAGCCCTCGCTCTTCTAAACTCTAGCGTTCCTCACATCTGTCGGCGCCCCACGGGCCACGATCAATCGACGGCCCATCACTGTTTTGCCTTCACAATGGTCAACTGTGGCCTTCAGGCTGTCGTTCCTTCTGCTGGCTTCTTCTTTGGAGGCGTGGCCAGCAGCAGGGCTATAGAAGCTGTCACGTATGCCAGGCTGAACAGCACAAAGGCTGGCGTGTAACTGCCGCGTATGTCGAAGGAGAGGCTGGCCAGCAGCGGCCCAGCCACGTTGGTTGCCAGGTGAAAGGGCTTGGCAAACCCAGCGATGGTGCCCAGCCGCCTGCGGCCGAAATAGTCGGCGAATAGCATATTCTCTAGGACCCGAAAGCCGCCGAAGCCTAGGCCATAAACGGCGGCGTAGAAGAATGCCATTGCTACGGTGTCAGCATAAATGAGGATGGCCAAGCCAAGGCCGCTGATCAGGAAGGCCAGCGCTGCTGTGAACCGCACGTGTAAGCGTTCCGCCAGCAGCCCCCAGAACACCGTGCCCACGCCGCTCACCAACAGGGTCACGGTTACGGTTCCTGCAGCCGTGGCGGCAGGAATGCCCCGGTCGGTCAGCGATGCCAAGGCGTGGAGGTTGGCGGCTTGGGCCGCCATGCTTGGCAGGCCCGTGGCTAGGATGATCAGCCACAGGGCCTTTGTGTGCATGGCCTCCCGTAGGCTCCACGACGCATCAATCGGTTGTTGGCGGCGCCGTCCGGATTTCTCTTCAGGGGAGGGCGTTAGGCTATCCCCGTCCGGCAGCAGCCCGATATCTTCCGGCCTGCGTTTCATGAAGATGAGGGTTGCTGGGATAGCCAGCACCAAGGAGCTCACTCCCATTACGAACATCGCCCATCGCCAGTCATAAGAGGCAATAAGGAACTGGGACCCCATGACAAACAACGGAATTGCTATCCACGTCCCGGAGTTGCTCACGGCCATAGCCCGGCCGCGCTTTCTGACGAACCAATTGGCCACCGCCACGGTGGCCGCCATCATGGCCGCAGAGGACGAAAAGGCGCGTGCAAAAACGAGTAGAAGATAGAAGTGCCAGACCTCGCTGATGAAAGCGAGGCCCAGGATGCAGGCGCCGGTGATCGCCACTGACCCAGCGATAACCAAGCGGGGGCCGTACCTATCGATGAGTGGGCCCACGGCTGGGGCCATGAGGGCACTGAGGGCTGCGCCTATTGAGACGGCCCCGGTTAGGACGGTTCGGCTCCAGCCGAATTCCTCCGTAATGGGGACGACAAAGACCGATAGGAGAAAGCTGCGTGTAGGGGCTTCGCTGAAAACAACCAGAAACGATGTACCGACAATGGCCCAACCATAAAAGATGCGGTGCTTACCTATCCGGAAGCCGGGCCTTGAGTCCATCCAATCCTCCATGCCGGAGCGTCGCCATGCTAACTTGCACGGGGGATAGGGTCAACGAAGGGGAATCCATTACTCCCTCAGACGCCCTTACTTGCTTTCGAATTGGGTAGAGGTGGATCCTTCGCCTTACCCTAGGCGAAAGGGCCGCTGCCTCTAAAGGCAGCGGCCCTTCTTTTCGCTTGACTGACTGGCGGTAAGACTATTCCCAAGGGCTTTGTGACTCTCCCATATTCCGCAACGTCACGAGCAAGTCCAGGACGTCAACTCTGCCATCGGAGTTGACGTCACCTCCCCTCAGTATGGCTTCCGAGAGGTTTACCGTCTCGAAGGAGCCAACTGCTATTGATCTGGTCGCCGGAAGAAAGCCAGGGTGCTCCACCGTTACGGTGTAGGTACCAGGACGAACCCTCGGAAACGAGAAACGTCCGTTGGGCCCTACGACCGCTGTCTCGCCTGCTACGGTCACCGTCGCCCCGGATGGGTCCGGGCGAGTCTGTAGCTGTATCGATCCGCCGACAGCGCCTGGCCTGATGATCAAGTTCTCGTGCCAAGTTATCCGGTTATCGGCAAATCCAACGGACAGCACGTCGGAGTCTTTGTCGCCGTCTAGGTCTCCGATTGCCAATCCCTGTATCTCGGCGACGCCACTGGCCAATGGGTGCTCCGACCAAGTTGAAGCGTCACCATCAACATTCTCAAACCAGACTACGCGGCCGTCGGCAAAGGAGGCGGCAATGACATCAAGGTCTCCATCCCTGTCAGGGTCGGCCACCATGACATCCCGCGCTTCGGTGAGCGTGCCGATAAACTGCTTACTCCATCGAGAGCCGTCGCCCCTCGTGTTGCTGTGCCAAACGATCTTGTGGCCATTGGATGAGGCGGTAAGCACGTCTAGGTTTCCATCGCCATCCATATCTCCCACAGCGAGGGCCCGTATTCCGTCCACCTGAGACGAAATCGTGGGTCCTCGGCCCCAAGCTGAGGCGTCGCCATTCCTATTCTCGTACCACAGGACCCGGTCGCCGCCCTGGAAGGCGCTCAATACGTCCAGGTCGCCGTCACCGTCAATATCCCCATAAGCGACCGCGCTAGGATCCCAGTCAGCGGTTGCGATAAGTCTGTCGGTCCACAGGGTTCCGTCGCCATTCCGGTTCTCGTGCCAGGCTATCCTGCGGCTGAGGCGGGATGTTGAAAGGGCATCCAGGTCGCCGTCACCGTCCATATCAACCGCCGTCACATCACTGGCCCAGAGGGTGTTTGTTGAAAGTGACTGAGTTTCCCATTTCGAACCGTCTCCCTTCACGTTCTTGTGCCACGAAACAGCGGGCTGGGATGCGGACAGCACATCTATATCTCCGTCTCCGTCAATGTCTCCTGCAGCAACGGTATTGGCTCTGAACAGTCCTGCCCCGATGACGTGGAATCTCCACTCCGTACCGAAGGTATCCAGGTTCTCAAACCAAGCTGTTTGGTGGTCCCTCGAGGAGGCGGCCAGAACGTCTAAGTCGCCGTCACCATCTACATCCGCAGCATAGGCTGATTGGGGGCCGTTGACGTCCTGAACTCGCGCCACCTGGGCTGCTTCCCAGTTGGACCCGTCACCTGCGCGATTCCGGTACAACGTAATCTTGTTGTCGTTGAATGATGCGGCCACAACATCAAGGCTGAGGTCATCATCCACGTCGGCTATGAGGAGCGCCCGGGCACCGTTGGCGGACCGGGTGACGATTTGTTCCACCCAGAACGTGCCGTCTCCATCGCGGTTTTGAAACCAGGCCACCTTGTCATCACCGGCAGAAGTTGTCACGGCATCCAGGTCGCCGTCGTTGTCGACGTCTCCCAGAGAAACCGAGGTTGGATCTATGAGGCTCGTCGACACGAATCCGGGTCTCCACTGAATGGTGGACCCACCCTGGTTTTCATACCAAAGAACCCGATCGCCGTCTTCAAGAACGGCCATTACATCGAGGTCATCGTCTCCGTCGACATCGCCTACGGCAACCGATCGGGCGCCTGCTGCGTCGGCGGAGATGGTGAATGAGGTCCAATCGGACCCGTCGCCTCTTCGGTTGCGGAACCACAAGACCCGGCCGTCGGTCGCAGAGGCCGACACCACGTCCAGGTCGCCATCTCCATCGAAGTCTGCGGCTTTGACGTCCATTACTCCGTCTGCCACCACGGAGATGATCCGTTTGGCCCAGAGGCTTCCGTCGTCAGCCCTGTTCTCGTACCAAGCAACGGTATCGTCGTCAAATGAGGCGGCCAATACGTCCATGTCCCCATCACCGTCCAAATCGGCGACGGCAACGGAAGAAGCTCCCAGGGCGTCATCAGCAATAGAGCGGGTCGTCCACACGGTGCCGGAGGCCGTGTTTTCATACCACGTTATGCGGTCGTCCAATCGCGAGGCAGAGACGGCGTCGAGGTCACCGTCACCGTCGATGTCACCGGTGGCGACGGAGGAAGCCCCGTCGGCGTCTGCCGCTACTACGTGAGTCTCCCAACTCCGCCCATTGTCATCCAGGTTCTCGTACCACACGAGGCGATCGTCCTCTGACGACGCCGAGAGGATATCAAGGTCGCCATCGTCGTCCACGTCTCCCGACGATAGCGACACCGGTCCTCTGGCGTCGGCAGGAGTGGAGACTACCAATTCGCCTTCATAAAGTTCCGTTTGCTCGTTCGTTAGCGCCACGGCCAGGGGGGTCGCCATCGCAAGAAGGGCTGTGCCGGCGGTAGCGGCGAGAAGGATACGCTTTCGGATGCCCATGTTTGTTGCCTCCAGCGTGCTGTGGCTATGGTACCGGATTGTCGCAATTGACGCGAATGGGCCGTTGTCTTATAGCCGTTGTCTTACAGAGGAGGGAATCGGTGCATGCAGTGGGCTGCAGGGGAATTCGGAGGGAGTGTTACCTCTGAGCGGGAGAGAGTGAGAGATGGTTGCCTGGTTCGGCATGACGGCGTTCCCGGTTGGGGGCGTCGTCACCGCGTATGGCCGCTTTCTTTCACCGTCGAACGAATCTGGTTAATTTGTCCTTTCCACGTCACGATCAGTTTATGGCCCTATTGGAGACCCTGCCAGTTCAAAAGGAATGGTGGTCAGCACCGGTGCCAAGAGTGTAACGGTGGGGCCACACGGTAGGCCAATCGAATGGGGTTCCTACGGCCCATAGCTGAGGGTTTACTGAGCGCACTATCCTTGGCTTGACACCATATGTGCTGTTTGTTAGTCTCACCATCGGATTACGAGGTAGTTTTGGGCACGGAAATCCTTCTCGGGACAAGCTTCCAGGAGGCTCATGACTTCCCTGCGCAACCGCCTTCGCAGGACCCCATTGACGCCGCCTTCGGCGCCGCCTCTGCTGACCCGTCATCTTTCCTTGATAGAAGACGGGCTACGAGAGGCCGTAGGGGATCGGGAGTCGAAGCTCTTTGGGATGTTGCGCTACCACCTGGGCTGGGTTGATCCGGACGGGAAGGCGGCGAAATACGACAGAGGCAAGGCATTTCGACCTGCTCTCTGCGTCTTCACCGCCACTGCTCTTGGAGGGAGGCCGGAGGCAGCCCTCCCCGCTGCGGTAGCTCTAGAACTCATACACAACTACTCGCTTATTCACGACGATATTCAGGATGGTGACCGGGAGCGCCGGAAGCGGGCCACCGTCTGGGCCATCTGGGGTGAGGCTGAAGCCTTGACCGCGGGCGATGCGATGAAAGCCGTGTCAGACTTATGCACTCATTCCCTCCGCGATGCTGGCGTTCGGCTTGGAAATGCAATGCAAATTGAGCGGATTTTGACCGAGCGTTGCTTGGAAATGATCGAGGGTCAGGTTATGGATGTGACGTTCGAGCGCCGCCTAAACGTCAACGTAGACGAATACCTAATAATGATTTCCCGGAAGACGGGCGCGCTCATCAGTTCGGCAATGGAAATGGGGGCGCTGGCGGCCAACCCTAACGCCGCCGCTGTTGAACACCTTGCGCAATGCGGGCGGTATCTAGGCTTGACCTTCCAGCTGAGGGATGACGTCCTGGGCGTTTGGGGTGATAGCAACAAGCTGGGCAAGCCAATCGGAGCAGATATACGGCGTCGGAAGAAGGCTTTCCCTACGCTTTACGCACTTGAGCACGCCACTGGCGCTGCAGCCGACATCCTCCAGCGGCTCTATTCTTCGACAGAAGAGATGAACGACGAAGATGTGGATCACGTGCTGTCGGTCATGGATGCAGTAGGGGCCAGAGAGGCAGCACAGGAGTTGGCTGAGGAGCAATGTGAGAAGGCATTGCTGGAGGCTGACCAGGTTGCCCTTGAGTCGTGGGCGAGGACAGAGTTGGAAGACCTCGCCGGTTTCCTGCTCCGCCGGGAATCATAGAGCTATGACAACTGAAGCAGTGGCTGAGGCAAAAGGTTAACCATGACGGTTCCAATATCCCAGAGCTATGCGGTCGCTAGCTACGTAATCAAGCAAAAGGTTTCGCGTCGGAAGCGGTACCCCTTGGTACTCATGCTGGAGCCCCTGTTCCGCTGCAACCTGGCGTGTGCTGGCTGCGGAAAGATTCAATATCCATCCCAGGTCATCAAGAAACATGTCTCGCTCGAGGACTGCCTTCAGGCAGTCGACGATTGTGGAGCACCGATAGTGAGCATCGCAGGCGGCGAACCACTGATGTACCCATTTATTGGCGAATTGGTGGAAGCGCTCATCCAACGCAAGAAGTACATCTACCTCTGCACCAATGCGATCTTGCTCAAAGAGAAGCTCGAGGCAGGCCTCTTTCAGCCTTCGAAGTTCCTCAGCTTCAGCATTCACATGGATGGTCTCCGCGAAGAGCACGATGATTCAGTATGCCGTGATGGCGTTTTCGACATAGCAGTGGAAGCCATTCGCGAAGCCAGGGATCGTGGCTTCAGAGTTACTACCAACACAACCTTCTTTGAAGGCGCCGACCCAGACCGAATGCGCGGATTCTTTGATGAGATGAGCGGCCTTGGTGTCGAGGGAATGATGATATCCCCGGGATACAGCTATTCCAAGGCTCCAGACCAAGAGCACTTCCTACGCCGGGCAAGAACGCAGGAGTTGTTCGCCGCTGCCCTGGAGAATAAGAAGCCCGAGTGGAACTTTAATCAGTCTCCCTTGTTTCTCCAGTTCCTCATGGGCAAGCGAGACTACGAGTGCACGCCGTGGGGTAACCCAACGTACAACATGTATGGCTGGCAAAAGCCATGCTATTTGCTTCAGGAGGGCTACGCTGAGACCTTCGAGGAGCTTATGGAAGAGACCGAGTGGAAGAGCTATGGAAAGGCCAGCGGTAACCCCAAGTGTCAGGACTGCATGGTTCATTGTGGCTACGAGGCTACGGCTGTCGATCATACTTTCTCATCTCTCAGGGCTCTGAAAGATACCGCCGTGGCAACCATCAAGGGAAAGTTGTAGGAAGGGCTGGATGACTCAAGACCAAGAACAAAGCCTGCAGGGTTGGGTCCCTGACCTTGAGAACGGCGTTACCTTGACCGAAGTTGTCGAGTTCGCCTTCGACTATCGCGGCAACGTAACGCTGATACGAAGGGATGGCGGCGAGTTGGTCGGGTACCTTTTTAATCGAAACATTAACGTTTCCATACCGTTCGTTCAGCTTCTTGATCAAGAGGGCGAAGCTAGCAAGATAGCCATTGAAGAGATCGAAAACATCAAATTCACCGGCCGGGACACTGCTGCCGGTCAGTCTTACGAGGCCTGGAAGCGTCGCAAGGAAGAAGAGAAGGCGGAGCAGGCCATCCAATGACGACTTTGGCTGTCATAGCAGCCCTGGAGGCTGAACTGCCCAAGATGCAATTGGATGGTCATACCTTGGTGACCGGGACTACTGGTATTGGCCACGAGGGAGCCCGTTCGGTAACGAAGGGTATCCTCGATGAACATGGGCCGGCGGCGGTTCTCAGCTTGGGGTTCGGTGGGGGTCTCAGGGATGGATTGGAAGCTGGGTCACTGGTTGTAAGCCCTAGGCTTCAGGTCGAGGGCCAACCTTCGCTGGATGCCGATTCGTCGTTGTTGTCCGCAGCCACGGAGAGTTTAAAGAACATGGGAGTCCCGTTTCAGCTTGGGAACTGCCTGACTGTTGATCAGGTGGCGGGAAATGCAGAGAGCAAAGCGGCTCTTGGCAGCAAGACCGGCGCTGCGGTCGTGGACATGGAAAGCTACTGGATAGCCTGGGAGGCAGCAGCGGCTGGGGTGCCTTGGCTGGCTTTACGGGCCATTGTCGATCCGCTTAACAGAGCCCTGCCTCCGTTTGTGGTAGGCAAAGACGGGAAAAACATTAGGGACTGGGTCCTACCAGCCCTTAAGTATATTTTGACGACGCCGGCTGGCATTCCAAATCTCGCTTGGTTGGGGCTGGCATCTCGAAAAGCCAGGGCCTCCATTGAACGGGGCGTTGGGGCTATCCTTCCTGCCATCCTGACCCAGTTACCGGTGACGCTGTGAAAGCGCTAGTCACAGGGGCAACCGGGTTCATCGGTGGCGCTGTAGCAAGCGCGCTCCTTGAAGAAGGCACTGAGGTGCGCGCGCTTATGCGTGACGGAAGCGCCTTGAATATAGGGGACGGTGAGGTTGAAGCGGTCACCGGAGACATTCTTGATGCGGCCTCCGTCGAGAGAGCCGTGAAAGGTTGCGATGTCGTGTTTCACGTCGCTGCCTTGTACTCCCTCTGGGTCAAGCCAAAGGTCATTCGCCAGGTCAACGTTGAAGGGACCCGTAATGTGCTCAAGGCCGCCATGGATGAAGGCGTGGAGCGAGTTGTCCATACCTCTAGCGTTGCCGCCGTGGCTCAGACCAACGGCCGTGACGTTGCTGACGAGACATGGCTTCCGGAGCCCAAACACTTGTCTGGTCCGTACAAACGGTCCAAGTGGGAAGCGGAGGGTGTAGCCCGGGACTTCCACCAGCAAGGCCTAGATGTGGTTATCGTCAACCCGTCATTCCCAATTGGCGAAGGCGACGTGAAGCCCACCCCAACAGGGAAGGTCATCGTCGATTTCCTAAGTGGGCGGCTACCAGCCTACGTCGATACCGGAATCAACGTCGTTGACGTTGAAGATGTCGCGCAAGGACATGTGCTCGCCTGGAAGAAGGGCAGATCAGGAGAGCGATACATACTGGGCAATCAGAACATGACGCTGAAGGCTGCCCTGGAGCAGCTAGCGAAGATCGCTGGCATGAGGCCGCCTAAGTTTAAAATCCCCATTCCTGTGGCTTTGGCCATGAGCTACCTAGACACTTGGATCGAAGGGTATCTGCTGAGAAGGACGCCAGAGATTCCGTTGGAGGGAGTCAAAGCGGCTAGGAAATACGCCTACGTGGACAGTTCCAAGGCCATTAATGAGCTAGGTCTGCCGCAGACATCCGTTGAAGAGGCCTTCAAGAAGGCCGTCGCCTGGTTTGCTAGCCACGGCCACGTCGAGAATCTTCCTTGGCTGGAGAACCGCAGCGTCACACAGATGCTATAGACATCATGAGCACAGAAACGAAATCCAAGTTCAGTTTTGAGGGCCTGAAAGAGCGGGTTGGTGCGACTATCCGCCGCTCTCAGGACTACTTCCTGCGTGTGCAGTATCCGGAAGGTTACTGGTGGGCGGAGCTTGAGTCCAACCCAACGATGGAAGCTGAGCATCTGCTCCTTTCCTACTTTTTGGGATACGTGGAAGAAGATCGCTGGCGCAAGATTTCCCAGGACATCCGGAACCGCCAGAGGGAGGACGGCTCTTGGGGCATGTATTACGGAGCGCCCGGAGATCTTTCTACCTCTGTTGAGTGCTACTTCGCCTTGAAGTTGGCTGGCATTCCGGCAGATGACCCGTCCATGGCCAAGGCCAAAGAATTCATCCTCTCCAAGGGCGGTGTTCCGAACGTCCGCGTCTTTACCAAGATATGGCTGGCGCTCTTCGGCCAGTGGGACTGGGCAGGGACGCCGGCCATGCCCCCTGAGATCATGCTCTTGCCCTCTTGGGCTCCTTTCAGCATCTACCGCTTCTCATCCTGGGCGAGAGCGACCATTGTGCCGATGCTTATCCTCCTCACGGATCATCCGGTATGCCCCATTCCGGCTGGAGCTGCGATCGACGATCTGTACCCAGTGTCTCGAGAGAGAGTGAAATATTCCCTGCCGAGGCGTGGCGGCCTGCTTAGCCTGGAGGCCGCGTTCCTGGTGGCCGATAAGGCCATCCAGTTGTACAACCGAATACCTCTCAATCCATTGAGAGAATTGGCCCGGCATCGCGCCGAGCGATGGATAGTTGAGCACCAGGAGGCGGATGGCAGCTGGGGTGGCATCCAGCCCCCCTGGGTCTATGCGCTCTTGGCTCTCAAGCATCGTGGCTACAGCTTGGATCATCCCGTCATGAAGCTGGGGTTGGAAGGCTTCAAGGATAAGTGGAGCCTTGAGTACCAGGACGGGGCTGCCATGCGAGTCCAGGCGTGTCTTTCGCCTGTCTGGGACACTTGTCTTGCTTTGATGGCTATGTTGGATTCGGACATCCCGCCTGACCACCCAGCGGTCCAAGAGGCATGCCGCTATCTGCTGAAGGAAGAGATTCGCGTGCCTGGTGACTGGGCCAAGAAGGTGAAGGGCGTTGAGCCCAGCGGCTGGGCCTTCGAGTTCGAAAACGACCTCTATCCGGACGTCGACGATACGGCCATCATCCTTATCGGCTTGGACCAGTGCCGACTACCGGAGCAGGAAGAGGAGCAGCGTCGTCTTGCTGTTCGCCGTGGGGTCGTATGGACTCTGGCGATGCAGAGTTCCAATGGTGGCTGGGCTGCTTTTGACAAGGACAACAATACAACTCTGTTGGCAAGGATACCCTTCGCCGACTTTGGCGAAGTGCTGGACCCACCCAGCGTTGATGTTACGGCCCACGTCCTTGAAGCTCTGGGGCGTCTCGGTTACACCAAGGAGCACTCTGCTGTCCGCCGAGGCTTGAAATTCATGATGGAGAACCAAGAGCCTGACGGCTCGTGGTTCGGGCGCTGGGGCGTCAACTGCGTGTATGGATGCGGTGCCGTCCTGCCCGCTCTGGAAGCCTTGGGCCAGGACATGACACAGCCCGCGGTCCAGCGGGCGGTGGACTGGTTGGTGGGACATCAAAACGTTGATGGCGGGTGGGGGGAAAGCTGCGCTTCGTATGCAGACCCGAGTCTCAGAGGGGTAGGGGAGAGCACGGCGTCGCAGACGGCTTGGGCCCTTATGGGACTCTTGGCCGCTGGCTTGAGTCAACACGAGGCTGCCCAACGAGGCTTGGCATTCCTGACCGATTCGCAACAAGAGGATGGGACATGGGAAGAGCCATACTTTACCGGTTGCGGCTTCCCAGGGTACGGTATCGGCGACCAGCCGGACCAGCTGCCTCGACAGGGGGACCGAAACTTCCAGGGGCAGGAGCTATCCGCAGGTTTCATGATTAACTATCATATGTACCGGAACTACTTTCCCTTGATGGCTTTGGGACGCTATCGGCGGGCAGCTCAATCCTCGGGGAGCTAGAAGCGCCGAACGCGGTTTGAATGAGCTAGTGAGAAAAACATAATTAATCAACGCTCTAGAGGTAGGGAATCTGGCTCCAGCGCCAGTCCCACCGATGAATGCAAAGCGACCTAATCCTTGAAGTGCCAGGGTGATCAACATGATGGAACCCCGTCTTCTCTCTACTGCAATGGGTGACCGACAGCTTGTGTGGGAGGCTCGCCTCTACACTATCAAGGTCGAGACTACCCGCGCACCCGAGTTCCTCGATATAACTGACGAAGTGCGTGGCTTTGTTAAGAAGGCGGGTATTAACGCCGGATTTATCGTCGTGTTCTCCCGGCACACCACGGCCGCCATCAAGCTTAATGAGAACGAGCCGCTTCTCCTCCAGGACATGGAACGCTTCTTGGAGAACATCTCTCCCAGGGATGCCCACTACTGGCACAACGATTTCACCATCCGTACTGTCAACATGGAAGAGGATGAGTGTCCGAACGGCCACGCTCACTGTCAGCACCTCATTATGGGCACCAGCGAGACGATTCCCGTGATGAACGGAGAGTTGCTGCTAGGCAAGTGGCAGCGGATTTTCCTGGTGGAGCTGGATCGGCCTCGCTCGCGAGAGGTGCTGGTCCAGATTATTGGATGCTAGGGGTCGCGACATGAAGCCGCTTTTGGCTGGCCCTGCGAGCGTCTCGGCAGAGGATGCCTATGCGCAATGTGAACGGCTGACCAAGACCCACTATGAGAACTTCACCGTCGTTTCTTGGCTGCTGCCTCGTACAGTGCGAAAGCACTTCCACGCCGTTTACGCTTACTGTCGGCACGTTGATGACCTCGGAGACGAGGCGTCTGGCGACCGTCTTGTCTTACTCGACGAATGGGAAGCTGATCTCCGTCGCTGCTACGAGGGCACTCCCCGCCACCCCTTCCTCATTGCTCTTCAACAAACGATCCGGGCCCACGACATTCCGATCGAGCCCTTCCTGAGCCTCATTGAGGCGAACCGGATCGACCAGGGAAGCGGACGTTTTGAGACTTACGCCGACCTTCTCCACTATTGCGAGCACTCGGCAACTCCGGTGGGCCGGCTGGTCCTCTACCTCCTGGGCCACAGGGACGCGAAGCGCCAGCAACTGTCTGACGCCACGTGCATGGCCCTACAACTGGCCAATTTTTGGCAGGACGTGGCCAGGGACGCCGCAGCTGGGCGCATCTACATTCCATTAGAGGACATGACAACGTTTGGCTACACGGAAGAAGAGCTCCTTCACCATGTGGTCAACGACAACCTTCGCAGTTTGATGGCGTTCGAGGTGGACCGGGCCAAGACGCTTTTCCACGAAGGGCTCGCTCTGGTGGCCCTAGTGAAGGGACGCGGAAAATTGGACATCGCATTGTTTAGTGTCGGCGGGCTGAGCATCCTGAAGGCTATTGAACGACAGGGATATGATGTCTTTTCCAGCCGCCCTACAGTGTCCTCTCGCAGCAAGCTTGCTTTGATGGCCGTAACAGTGGCGAAGCTTCTAGCAAGGCGGAGGCTGGTCTAGCGTGCGCCGAGCCCGCGAGGCAGGATTATCGTGAAGATGAGTTCCTCTGCGAGTCCAACGATTGTTGAAGCTTACCGGTACTGCCGGAACCTCACACGCGAGCAAGCCAAGAACTTCTACTTTGCTTTCATCACTCTGCCCCCAAAGCAGAGGTCTGCGATCTATGCTTCCTACGCTTTTTGTCGCCTGTGTGACGACATCACGGATGGCTCCGACCTCTCCATTGAGCAACAGGCCCACGCGCTCGAAGGGTTGCGCTCAGACTTGGGAGCTGCCTACGAGGGCCACTCTTCTGGGCCGGTGTTCCCCGCCGTCATGGACTCCGCCAGGACATTCGATATTCCCCGCGAGTACCTGGACGACATTGTCCGAGGCGTTCAGGTTGACCTCATCAAGCGCCGTTACCAGACGTTTGAGGAGCTACGGGAATACTGCTATGGGGTGGCTTCCACTGTTGGCTTAGTTTGCATCCAGATCTTCGGTTACAAGGACCCGGCCGCTAGAGAGTACGCAATCGATCTGGGCCTGGCCATGCAACTGACCAATATCCTTCGCGATCTCCAAGAGGACGCTCAGCGGGACAGGGTTTATCTTCCGCAGGATGAGTTGACCCGCTTTGGCTACTCAGATGAAGACCTCATCAATGGAGTGACCAACGATAGGTTTCGGGATCTCATGGCCTTTCAGGCTGGTCGCGCTCGTTCCCTTTTCCTAAATGGCCGCAAACTTCTGCCCTTGTTGCCGATTCGTTCACGAGCCTGTGTCAGCGTGTTGGAAGGTCTTTACTCTCGTATCCTTGATCGTATTGAAGCACGCAATTACGACGTGTTTAGCGAACGTGTAGGCCTGAGTACCCCCTCTAAACTTGCTCTAACCCTTCGCCTTTGGACCAAATCTTTACTGTGGGACTCGATCCTAAGGCGCTAGCTGTTCTGTCAACCGTGTGCCGTTAATTGAGCGTATTTCCCTGCGCCGCCTATGGATTCGTTGCGTAACCCGCCCTACCGCTTGGCAGTCGCCACTTCATGCCCCGATCCTTCCTACCCCCAGTCTGTCTTCCCCGGTAACGCTGCAGCCATTGGCTGGCACGAGAAGGCCAGCCAATGGCTGCTCCTACACTTGGCCTCATCGGCGCGACCTTTTCCGGGCTGTTTCTAAACGTGCTCGGCGGAGGGGCCTGGTGGTCTCTGGGGTAAAGAATGGGAAGGCAGCAAATCTTTCGCTCAGAAGCGAGCCCCTGGGCCAGCGTAGCGCTCTCTTCTCAGATTGCTCCACGACGTTAATCTGGTCGTCAGACCTCTGCCAGCACCTTGCGAAGGGCTTCTACAACGGGGCCGTACCAGGCCGCTTCAGGGTATTTGATAGCGTCCGCTCCCTTCGTTCCGGTCCGCGAGTAGAAGTCCTTTTCCTCCACAACCGAGATGTACTGGTTCCGTGCCGGGTCCCTGAAGACGTTCATGGGATCGGCGCCATCCTGCACCAAGCCCATCTGCTCCTTAAGCAGCCTCCGGTACAGAATGATCCCCACATCCGACTCGCCCAATGATTCCTCCTGACGGTCAACCGTAGGGAGGCCAGTGGCAGCCCACGACAGCATGTCCTGCGCGTCGACAAAGTCTGTGACGAAGCGTCCGTCTGCGCGTTGGTGGGGCACTTCAGTTAACGAAACTACCGTCTGTGGCGGCAGAACGACATCCGGTCCGGGGTCGAAGCATCCGTACCAAAAATTCCGCGTGTGTTGGTCGTCCAGAGGGACCCGGAATTGGAACTCCAGCAGCCCCCCTCCCAGACGGAGGATGTTTGGGAAAAGGATTGGGTGCCCCGTTCGCCAGCCCTCGTCGTTCTCTGTTTCTCCCTCAAGCACCCGGCGCTTGATGATACCGTGTTCGAAGATTTCGAAGCCGACTTTGAGGTGCTGACGCTTGAAGAAGCGCAGGAATCCTTCTTGGTTCTGAGTCAGTTGACCGCCACCTGCCTGGCGGAGGACGTACTCCATGTAGGTCCCGTGGAGGTGCTCCAAATGGATAGGGTCAAGCGAGTTTTCCATGGTCTGCAGCCAGTTGGCCTTCACTACCGCGGAACCAATGTGCCGGTAAACGTTCTCTCTAACCAACAGGTCCCATCGAGGGAGAAGGGGAGCGGGCTGCGGGCCCAGGTAGGCAAACAGCAGTCCACCCAATTCTTGGACAGGGTAGCCTTTCATCTTGATCTTGTCTTTGAAACGGGCCTCTGGCCGCACCGTCTCCTCGAAGGGCTGCTCTATGCACTGCCCGGTCTTATCGTAGAGCCAACCGTGGTACATGCATCGGAGGCCATGCTCTTCGGGAATGCCATAGGCCAGGTTGACCCGGCGATGGGCGCAGAAGCGGTCAATAAGGCCAATTCCTCCAGAACGATCCTGATACAGCACGAGATCCTCTCCTAGGAGGCGTACTTCCTTGGCTGGATCATCGTGGAGTTCTACCGCCGCGGCGACCGGATGCCAATAGCGCCGCAGTAGCGCTCCCATAGGTGTTCCGGGACCCACTTGGGTAAGCTCAGCGTTCTCACGGGCTGTCAGCATGGCTCTCCTCCCGCCAGGATGGCCGTTGGGCTGCATCTTAGGCAGGCCTGAGATTGGTGTCAACGAGGGGTTCAGTGGCTTCAAGCCGTCGCTCGTAGGGTGTCGTCAGCATTGGCGACTCTGATCGTTACGCTAAAGGGTAGGTAACCTTGGGGTACCTGGGGGCTCGGCCGCCAGGGAACAAAAAGCAGGTCGAGTTCGTCTAAATGTTATGGTGGATAGCTCACTCAGAGGTAGGAATCATGAGACGCACAGTTCTTCTCACAACCCTGGCCATGTTGGCCTCCCTGATGCTTGTATTGGTGGCCTGTGGAGTAGCCGGGACTTCCCCGACTCCCCCTAAGCCTACCTCGCCGGTCGCAGGGTCGACCCCGCCCACGTTCCCCGCACCAACGCCAACTCCCGTCGCGACCCAAACGCCGTCACCGACGGCGTTGCCCTCTTGGCTAACGGACATGATCCAAGGGTTAGAGAGCCAGGAGGTGACGAATCCTCCCTCTTCCATTGTCCGATATGACTACGAGGGCCGGGTGGTCTACTATCAACCGCCCGTCTGCTGCGATGTCTTCGGCACCGTGTACGACGCCGATGGAAACATCCTGGGCCATCCAGACGGGGGCATTACCGGCCAAGGTGACTTCCGCCTTCCGGACTTCTTCGACAAGGCTCAAAATCCTCGCCTCTTATGGGAGGATCCAAGGGGCGATGCGCCGGACACCATAAGGGTTGATGCGCCAATAGATGAGTTAGACCTGATTATTCTGGAAAGCTTCCCCGTCCAGTATCGCCTGCGGGTTGTTTCTGGCCTGCGGAATTCCTGCGAATCCTTTGGTGGCTTTGACGTGACGCTGGATGGGACAACCGTCCTGGTGGACCTTTACAACTTCAGGATTGGGGACACCTCAATCGCCTGTGCCGAAATCTATGGCATGGTTGAGACGAACGTCGACCTGGGAAGTGATTTCGATGCGGGAGTCACCTATACCGTGCAGGTTGGTTCAAGAAGCCTGAAGTTTCGAGACGGAGCCACCGGCCCTTTCGAAACAGGGAAGGGAGACTTGGACGATGGGTACAAACTTGTCTTGGCGCCCATTGAGAGTCTGTCATTGAATACTAGTGGGGACGAATACAACCTTGCGGTGACCTACGGCCTGCCCTCGGGTTGCCACACATTCGAAGGCTATTCGGTGGACGGAGAAGATGCGATGCTAACGGTCCAGATTCACAACCGCGTCCCCACCGGGGATGTCATGTGCACCCAGGTATACGGCACCGGCGAAGTGATCGTTCCCCTCGGAAGTGGGTTCGATAATGACGTGACTTACACCCTTGACATCAATGGGCAGCGGCTTTCCTTCGTAGGGGGGATCGGCCCCCTAACGCTACAAGGAGAGCGGTAGGCTTATCAAAGAACCCAAGCTGGCCAGCTTGGGTTCTTTGATGCTTCCGAGAGTGAGTTCCATTGACCAGCGCCTGAAAACGCTTCGGAACGGTACTGATACCGGATTGCCACCAGGACAGCTCCTGGCGATATGACGTGGCGGGAGCACTACGGACTTCTGGAAATACGGATTACCATAAGGAATCCACTCGAAGGAATCCACTCGAAATTTAGCACAGAAAAGGGCCGCCCCATATGGCGGCCCTTTTCTATTCGAGCGACTTGCTGAAGCTTCCTATGGGTCCCTCCAAAAGCGCTCTTCCTTCACCCGCCAGCCCTCAGGCTGAAGGTCTTCCTTCACTCCGGCGATCATACCTGGGTGCCCGCAGGCGTAGACCAATGTATGGGCCCGGTCCAGCCCCCACACGGCGAGGTGTTCTTTGATTAACCCGTGCACCATGCCGGTATGCCCCTTCCAACCCAGGTTGATCTCGGACTCCGGCATGCTTACCACAGGCAGGAATTCCACCCACTCTACGTAGCGCCTCGTCAACTCGATGAGCTCGCCGTCGTACACAAACTCGTCCTGAAAGCTAGACCCGTCGA
Source organism: Chloroflexota bacterium (assembly GCA_003228115.1). Lineage (GTDB taxonomy): Bacteria > Chloroflexota > Dehalococcoidia > Lucifugimonadales > SAR202-VII-2 > SAR202-VII-2. The sequence continues at coordinate 189,443 of QEVV01000003.1, read as the reverse complement.
ACAAGAAGAATCGGTGGCCGTGAGGGCCTTCCTGGAAGTGTTGTCGCAGGATGCTGATGAACGGCGCTATGCCGGTGGTAGTTGCCACCATGACGTGATTTTGAACATCCGGTTCAAAGGTGAATATCCCTTTGGCCCTGGGCCGCATGGTTACTTCATCGCCTTTTCCGAGTTCCCAAAGCAGGGGAGTGAGCACGCCACCCTTTTCTGGGTCCACCCGGCGTATGAAAATTTCAAGGAGGGGTTCAAAGGGCGCTGAGGCGATGGAGTACGGGCGCTCGATGCCGTTGATGCCTAGGGTGACGTACTGGCCTGCTTTGAAGGAGAAGGGAGCTTGGGGTTCTAAATGAAAAACGAAGAGGTCACGAGCATATTGGCGGCGGTCGATAATGCGGGCTTTGGGAAGTTCAGCGGTCACTACTGAAACACCTTGAACTTGCCCTTCGGAAAGATTCTCCATCAGGCATTCTCCCTTTGCTGTGTGCTCCGGGTGCGGGTTGCGGTCGTGTCCCTGGTCGCCTGAATGAACAGTGCTGTCGCTGGCGCTATTGTAGCACGAAAATAGGCTATCTCCGGTTGCCCATCTTGTTACCCTGCCAACTGTCTGCAATAGTGAGGCCCACCCTATTTCTGGGGAGGATCAGCGTGAAAATCGGCATAGGGCTTCCTTCCACGTATGCGGGCGTCGATGCGGGCCATTTGCTTGACTGGGCTAGGAAGGCTGACGCTGGCCCATTCTCCAGCCTGGCCATCATCGATCGCTTGGTTTATCCCAACTACGAGCCCCTGATACTTCTAGGAGCCATTGCCTCGGTAACCAGCCGGGTCAGGCTCATGCCCGCGGTCTTGCTTGCGCCTCTGAGGAACTCTGGGATGTTGGCTAAGCAGGCTGCAACGCTGGATGCGTTGAGCGCAGGGCGGCTATCCCTTGGCCTGGGTATCGGCATTCGGCAAGACGACTACCTAGCTGCTCCATCCAACTTTCACGACAGGGGCAAGCGCTTCGATGAGCAGCTTGCTCTCATGAGGCGCGTCTGGTCAGGGGAGGCCGTGGCGGATGGAGTTGGGCCGATAGGCCCCGCTCCGGTGCAGGAGGGCGGTCCAGAGGTGCTTATCGGTGGACGCGCTCCTGCGGCAATCAGCCGCGTAGGGCGCTGGGCGGACGGCTATTTGGCTAGCCCTGTGGAGCCTGCGCGCGTGGAGGAACAGTACGCTCTGGTTCTTGAATCGTGGCGCGAGCATGAGAGGGAGGGCAGACCGCGCTTAGTGGGCACCGCCTATTTCGCTCTTGGCCCCGGCGCACTAGAACGGGCTGTGGAAGCCGCACATCAGTACTACACACCCAATGGACCCGCTGTCGCTAAAGCGGTTGCCAACTCCATCTACGGCTCCCCCAAAGAAGTGCGTGACGGAATCCGGCGGTACGCTGACATTGGCATGGACGAACTCGCTATTTTCCCCGGTGTAGCTGACAGTGAAGAACTGGATCGGCTAGCCGATGTGGTATCCTAGGCAACCGGAAAGCCTATGTACGAAAAGACTATTCTCGACCATACAGACGCCCTCGCCATCGTTGATGCAATGATGGCGGCGGCGCCTGGTATTACCAATCAGCCACTCGCCCTAGCCGTCGTCGACGACCGGGGCGAGTTGCTGGCGTTCGCCCTCATGGATGGCGGTACGCATTTTGGGCGGCACTATGCCGTCCGGAAGGCCTACACGGCGTCCCGGATGCGGCTGGACCTTAGGGACTTCGCTGCTCAGAGAGGCGCCCAAAGCCGAAACATATCGGACTACGGTGACTCTGGGTTCGTCGCCTCCGCCAGAGGCGGGCTGGCCATTCGTACTAGCCAAGGGATAGTGGTGGGCGGCGTCGGGGTTAGCGGGGCAACCCCAGACCAAGACGAAGAGTTGGCTAACATCGGCCTTCAGGCCGTGAGCCTTTAGGGGAGCGGCATGCACTCACGGGCATACTTGGGCATTAAAGAAGCCATGGCTGCGGTGAAGGCCATTATGGCCGAAGCCGACCGGGTACCGGGCCGTCCCATAGCTACCACAGTCCTAGACCACCGCGGCGACATGGTTTGCTTCGCTTCGATGGGAGAGGTCAATACTGCGCTGGCTCGGCAGAACGCATTTAAGAAGGCGTACACCGCTGCCTGCATGCGAGTCAATGTTCGCGATATGGCAGCCAGGGCCGTTGCCCAAGGCATCGGTAGCGTCGCAAACTACGGCAACCCTAACTTTACGGGTGGTGCCGGTGGCCTCGTGGTCATGCACCCTTCGGGCGAGACCATCATGGGTGGCATCGGAGTGAGCGGACGCAGCAATGAAGAGGATGAAGAGCTTGCCCTCATAGGCCTGGCTGCTTTACAGCAGGCCTGGGCCTCATAGCGCCAGCAAGATGAAGCTTTTTTGAACCCTCGCCCTTGAGGGAGAGGGCAGGGGAGAGGGGGAGATGTCCCTTATCTCTTCGACCTCAGCCCTCCCGATATACCAGATCAACGTAGGAAGGCTGTATGACAGAAGTAGACCCCATAACGTACGAACTCGTTAGTTCCCAACTCGGTGGCATCGTCCAAGAGATGCAGATTGCCATCTACCGGACGGGCTACTCAACCCTCATCCGCGAGACCCATGACATGAGCTGTGGCCTCGTCGATCGGGAGGGACGGGTCGTTGCTCAGCACGCCAGCATCCCTATCCACCTGGGCTGCTACCCAGCCTGCATCGAAGGGCTCCTTCAGTTCTACAACTACGAAGAGATCGAAGACGGCGACTGCTTCTTCGTCAACCATCCCTATTACAGCGGTATCGCCCATAGCCTGGACAGCGCGGTCATTACCCCGATTTTCTTTGAAAGCGAGTTGGTGGCTTTTGCCATCAGCATCACCCATAAGGGCGACATTGGTGGATTGACTCCTGGCAGCCGCCAGGTGAACGCCAGGGACCTCTTCGGCGAAGGGACGCTCGTTCCGCCGGTCAAGTACCGCAGTCGGGGCAAGCTCGTCAGAGAGACCGATGTACTCATTCGGGCCAACACCCGTACTCCCGAGCTTTTGCTTGGCGACTACAATTCCCAGGCTGGCCCGGAGTCCAGCATTGGTGGGCGCCGCCTCAAGGCATTGATGGCCAAGTACGGCAAGGACACCGTGCTGGCGGTGTTTGACATGGCGGGGGACAAGACGGAGCAGCATCTGCGGGCTGAGATTTCAAAATGGAAGGACGGCGTCTACGAGGCCGAGGCATTCTTGGACAATGACCTCGTGGACATGAACAAGCCTGTCCGCTTCCACGTCAAGGTTATCAAAGAGGGCGACCACCTTACCCTCGACTTTTCTGAAACGGCTGACCAGAACCGTGGGCCCGTCAACTGCCGTCCGCCGATCATTGCAGGAAGCTGCCTCTATGCCATGCTGGACATGATGGAGGAGCCTCCGCCCAACAACCACGGTGTCACACGCGTTATTGACTTCGTGTTGCGGCCGGGCAGTGTCTTCAACCCCACATATCCAGCGCCAGTGAGCGTGTACGCTCAGGTACTGTTCACCCTTGAAGACATGGTCATCAGTGCCTTGACCCAGGCATCGGGTCGGCCATCCCGGGCGCATCATGGCGCAGCGGGCAACATCATTATCGGCACTAGGCGTGCCAACGCCCGCACAACCGTCCAGTATGAATTGACTCCAGGTGGAAGCGGCGCTTTTGCCGGAGGCGATGGCTGGACAGGCTGTGGTTTTGGTGGCACCGGCCCAAAGATAGCCTGTGTCGAGGTTCTTGAGACCGAATATCCGATCAGGATGCAACAGTTCAGCCTGGTCCCCGACTCCGCCGGGCCTGGACAGTTCCGCGGCGGTCTGGCATACATTCGTGACTATGAGATTCTGTTGGATGGGACCTATTCCGGTGGGGCCGCTCGTTACATGATTCAGCCTCAAGGTGTTGAGGGCGGCAGTCCTGGAGCTTGTGGTTACACCGTAATCAACCCGGGTACGCCGGAGGAGCGCAAGTTTACCGCCCGCGTCTCTAACATTGAGTTCAAAGCTGGCGACATACTCCGGCTTCAGACCGGAAGCGGCGGCGGCGCAGGCGACCCCAAGAAGCGGGATAGGCAGCGCGTCGCCAGCGACTTGCTGGATGGTTACGTCACGCCGACCAATGCCCGCGATGTATATGGCCTAAGCGATGATGAAATACAGGCCGTTGCTCAAGGCCCTGGCGCTCACGGCGCAACCGGCTAGGCGGGGGTTTCTGCCTCTTGTTCCCTTGCCCTTGAGGGAGAGCATCGAGTCCCTTCCTCCGTATTCGGGGGAAGGTTAGGATGGGGGCGGATGGTTCAGTCATCCAAGGGTGAGGGGGCAGCCCTACCAACCTCGACAGGCACGTTCAATCCATTCGTAATTCCGGCAGACAACATGACCAACGTTGATCCCATAACCTATGAGATCGTGCGGTCTCAACTGGACGGCATCGTCCAGGAGATGCAGATTGCCATGTACCGCACAGGCTACTCCACCCTCATTCGTGAGACCCACGATATGAGCTGCGGCCTCGTAGACCGCGAGGGCAACGTCGTTGCCCAGCACGCCAGCATCCCCATTCACCTGGGATCGTATCCCGCCTGCATTCAGGGTCTCCTTCAGTTCTATAGTTACGACCAGATAGAGGACGGGGACTGCTTCTTCGTCAATCATCCCTACTACAGCGGGTGCGCCCACTCGCTCGACAGCGCCGCCATCACCCCCATCTTCTTCGAGGGCGAACTTGTCGCTTTCTGCATTGGTATCACCCACAAGGGAGATATTGGCGGGCTGACTCCGGGAAGCCGTCAGGTCGACGCACGGGACCTCTTTGGCGAGGGCACCCTCGTACCACCGGTCAAGTACCGAAGCCGAGGTAAGGTCGTGCGTGAGACCGACGTTCTTATCCGGGCCAACTCCCGTACCCCTGAACTTCTTCTGGGCGACTACAATTCGCAAGCCGGGCCTGAGAGCAGCATTGGCGGGCGACGTCTCCAAGAATTGATGGCCAGGTATGGCAAGGAAACCGTCCTGGGCGTGTTCGAGATGGTCGGGGACAAGACAGAGCAGTACCTAAGGGCGGAGATATCCAAGTGGAAGGACGGCGTCTACGAAGCCGAGGCTTACCTCGACAACGACATGGTGGACATGGACACGCCCATCCTCTTCCAGGTCAAACTCATCAAGCAAGATGACCATATCACCCTGGATTTCTCCGGGAGCCCTGACCAGAACCGAGGCCCCGTGAATTGCCGTCCACCCATCATCACTGGCAGTTGTCTCTATGCCATCCTCAGCATGATGGACAGCCCCCCAGCCAATAACCACGGCGTAGGCCGGGTCATAGACTACGTGCTACGGCCCGGTAGCGTGTTCAACCCCATCTACCCAGCTCCGGTCAGCCTTTATTCTTATGTACTGGCCACGCTGGAAGACATGGTTATGGACGCATTGGTTGAAGCTTCCGGTCGCCCAGCCAGGGCTCACCATGGCGCACGTGGCAACGTTACGATAGGAAGTAGCAAACTAGGTGCTCGCACTACGCTGCAATACGAAATTACCCCCGGCGGCGGCGGCGCTTACATGGGTGGCGACGGCTGGACCGGCTGTGGCTTCAGCGGCACCGGACCCAAGATCGCCTGCGTTGAAGTCTTGGAAACTGAATATCCGATCCAGATGAACCAATTTACTTTGGTGAAAGACTCCGGAGGAGTGGGGCAGTACCGAGGCGGCTTGGCTTATGTCCGGGACTACGACATTCTTCAAGACGGGACGTATTCTGGCGGAGGGATGCGGTACATGGTTGAGCCTCCGGGCGCGGCTGGCGGCGGTAACGGCGTTGTAGGCTCTCTTGTGGTCAATCCGGGTGAGGGGAATGAGAAGCGTTATTGGTCACATGTTTCCAACGTGGAACTCAAGACTGGCTACCTAGTCCGCCTCCAGACAGGAAGCGGCGGCGGGGTCGGCAATCCGAAAGAGCGCGACAGGGAGCAGGTCGTTGGCGACTTACTCGACGGTTATGTGTCGCCTGAGGCCGCTCGCGATGTCTACGGCCTAACTGATGAAGAGATCAGCGCCGCTGAAAACTGGGGGGGAGGGGAAGCTATTACGGAGTCCCAGGTATGAAAAGGAACCTCACTCGTAGTGAAATTAGGAAGGGAGGCGGCCGCGGTACCGGGGAGGACCATCTCCACGAGGTCGTGGGCAGTTCTGAGTTCGAGATATTCATTCCTCCCAATAAACAGGTAAAGGGCTATCTTGACCTGAAAAGGGTTGTTGAGGCACTGGGCTGCGAAGTCGAGTATCCGGCCCATTCCAGACAGAGCCCCGGCCCTCGCTTCTCAACGATCAAGATCACCTATGGTGGCCGCGTCGCCCCGCCGGAAGTCATCCGGCAAGCCCATCAGTGGGCCCATCACCGCAACCTGCTGCATAGCTTCTTCCGCCCCTTGCTCGAAGGCAGCCGAGGGGATGCACCCTCATCTGAATAGGACGCCCACTGCCAGTGAAGTGGACGCCGCGAGCCGGCTAGGCGTGCGCTTCCCCGTCCCCTAGCTTCCCCCATGGAGGAATGACATTCTGCCCCCTCGCCCTTGAGGGAGAGGGCTGGGGAGAGGGGGTAAGATCAGTTCTTGCGTGCGCCCATTATGGATCTGAACTCCCTTTCCTGGGGCTTCCGCTCCCCTCGCCGTGCTAGAATGGGCGGCGCTTCATAAGACACACCCTGAGGAGGTACCACATGCCAGCAAAGTGGGTAAACATCGATGTTGATGGCGAAAACATGGACAGCTACGTCGCCGAGCCGGAGGCCGAGGGGAAGTACCCGGCAGTCATCGTCATCCAAGAAATTTGGGGGGCGAACTCCCATATTCAGTCGGTAACCGATCGTCTTCCCTCGAAAGGCTATGTAGGTCTTGCGCCTTCGATGTTCCACCGCGAGGGCCCCATGATCATGGCCCTTCACGAGGAGCGCGAGACCGCCATCGGATATGCGGGACGATCCACTGACGTCGGTATCTTGGCCGACATTAACGCTGCCGTGAGCTACCTCCAGGCTCAACCCAACGTTGATGCCAACCGCATCGGCATCGTCGGGTTCTGCTTCGGCGGAAGGGTTTCATACCTAGCGGCTACTTCAGTGCCCGGTATCTCAGCCGCCTCCGTTTTCTACGGCGGCGGCATGCTCCAGCCCCGCGGCGAAGGCCCTTCGCCCGTGGAGCGGAGCGCCGGCATCAACTGCCCCATCCTTGGCCTTTTTGGCGAGGACGACGGCAATCCGTCGCCCGCTGATGTTGCAGGCATTGCAGCCGAACTGACAAAGCTAGGGAAGTCGTTCGAGTTCCACACCTACCCTGGAGCCGGGCACGCTTTCCACTGCGACACCCGGGACAGCTACCGCCGAGACGCCGCCGTCGACGCCTGGGGCAAGACCTTCGCCTTTTTCGACCAGCACCTAAAGGCCTAGGTCTTCAAATTGACAGAAAGAGAGAGGGGGCAGCCCGCAACGGGCTGCCCCCTTTCTAGCTTATGTTCAGACCTACTTAACCAGCGGCAGCAACTCACTCCCCATGAGGTGAAGGCACTCCATGGCCTGGTCCTCGTTCATGTCTACCCACTGGTAGTCGAGTAGGGCGTAGTTGAAGCCGAGGGCCTCGTAGCGCTTTAACTCTTGAGCGCACTCCTCGGGGTTGCCGAAGATGAAACGGTCCTTGGCCAACTCCTCGAAGGGTTTGTTGAAGCGGTCGCCCGGAGGCAAGGCTTCGTCCTGGCCCTGTTCGACGTAGACTTGGTACCGCTTTTCAAGGTAGGGCCGAGCGCGCTCAATGGCTTCCTCACGGCTCCCGGCGACGAAGATCTCCCGGCTGAACGGCATGTCTGCCGGAGCCTCGTGGCCACCCTCTGCCAGGGCCGCACGATAAAGTCCCATTTGCTCTGCCAGCGTCGCTAGGACAGCGTGAGGGTTGGCGTACCAGGCGTGGCCTAGGCGGCCCGCCCGCTGCACTCCTGGGTGGTTGTTGGCCGCTATCCAGATGGGCGGGTGCGGGCTCTGCAGTGGCCTGGCGCTGGGAACAACATCATCCAGCGAGAAATGCTTGCCCTTGAAGGTCACCCGGTCCTCCGTCCACAGCCGTGTGATGACTTCCAAGGACTCTTCAAATCTGGCAACACGGTCCCGCCTCTGCAGACCGAAGGCGTGAAACTCTTCTTCTTCATAGCCAAGCCCGATGCCGAAGATGAATTTGCCGCCGCAGATATGATCCAGTGTCGCAACCTGCTCGGCGATGTCGACGGGGTGAAGCAGTGGTAACAATAGAATGCCGGTGCCCAGCCACATATCGCCGGCCTCTGCGGCCAGACGGCCCAGAAGCGGCAAGGGCTGGATGATTTGGAGAGGCCAACTCAGATAGTGCTGGCCCACGCTGATGCAGTCGAAGCCGTAATCGCGAGCGACGGCTACCTGCCGCAAGATGGAGTCCAGCCGGGGCCCAAGAGGCTCTCGAGCTGGGAGTTCGGTGCCGAGCATCAGTCCAACTTTCATGGCTTAGGCGTTGGGCCGGATGACGGCGATCATCGCCGTCAGTTTTTCGTGCGACTCGAAGGCCTCATTCACTTCAGCCAAGGGGAACTGGTGCGTGACCAGTTTTTCCACCGGCGCTTCTACCATGTTGTGGATGGCTCTCATTGCGCGAATGATGTGGCGCGGCTCCGACGCCAGGACGCCAGTGGCTTTGATTGCCTTGCGGGGAAACCATGAAGGGTTGATGGGCTGCGGTCCGTAGTCCGTCCAGGGTCCCACGATCAGGTACTTGCCATCGAAACGGACCATTTCCAGGCCCTCCTCAGTCGCTGCGGGAGCCCCTGAGCATTCGATCACGACGTCCGCACCCTTTCCGCCGGTCATCTCCTGAATCTTGGTCACTCTGGATTCAGCGTCCTTGTAATAGCCGATATCGACAGTGTCGTCGGCGCCCATCTCCGTCGCTAGGTCCAACCGGTTTGCGGGCGCTCCAATGACGATGCATCGCCCCGCGCCTAAGAGCTTCGCCATGATGAGACCGCCGATACCCATAGGGCCTGAACCCTGAATGACAACGGTGTCACCCAGAGAAATGCCGCCCATCCGCTCGAGGCCGTTCAGCAGCGTGTGAGTTCCAACGACGCTGACCAAGGCTCGCTCCGTCGACATGTCATCTGGCACTTTGAGCAGCCAGGGGTTGGGGTTCAGGTAGAGGTACTGGCCGAAGCCGCCTTGCAAGTGGGGAGGCTCGTCGCTCTTGATGAAGCCCGGCTGGGGAGGGACCATGCAGAAGTTGCCTCTTGCACAGTTGAGGCAGCGCCCACATGGTGAAGCTCTGAACAAGATGCGGTCGCCTTCCCTCAGTGGATCGCCCATGCAATCGGTCCTAGGCCCGCTTCCCAAGTCGGCGATTGTTCCAATGTTCTCGTGCCCGAAGATCATGGGCGCAGGCGTGCTGTCATGGTGTAGCGCGTGGGCGTCGGAGCCGCAGATCGCGGCCATTTCCATACTGACCAAGATCGCCCCCGGCGCCAGGGTGGGGACGGGGAACTCCTGGATCTCAAGGGGCTTGCCCGCCCCAACGAAGACGGCGGCCTTGGCTGTGTCTGCCATCATTACCTCCGGTCTGAATGTTTGATTGGTCGGTCTGGACTACTGGTTCGGCCGGATAACGGCCACCATAGCCTCCAGGCTCTCGTGCGTGTCGAAACCCTTGTTGATATCCTCCAAGGCGAACTGGTGGGTTATCAGCTTCTCTACCGGGTATTTCACCATGGTGTGCATCGCTTGTAGCGAGCGGATGATGTGGCTGGGCCTCGCTGAGATAACACCCTCAACCCTGATGCCCTTCCTAGTGATGATCGATGGGTTAATGGGGCGGGGGCCATAGTCGGTCCATTGGCCGATGACAAGGTATTTGCCGCCTTGGGCTACCATCTCCAGACCTTCTTGGAAGGCCGAGGGTGCTCCGGAGCACTCGATAACCATGTCTGCGCCCTGGCCGTTGGTTAGCTCCATTATTCGGGCGACTCTTGCTTCCGGCTCCTTCATCTTGGTGATATCGATGGTCTCATCTGCGCCCATTTCGGTAGAAAGTTCCAGTCGATTCGCCGGGGCGCCAATCATGATGACCCTTTCCGCGCCTGCCATCCTGGCCTGGAGCATTGCTCCGATGCCGATGGGTCCAGAACCTTGCACAACAACGGTGTCCGACAGCGTGAGACCGCCGATCTTCTCCATGCCGTGAAGGGCGGTGTGGTTGCCCACTACACTCAACAGAGCCCTTTCCGACGACATGTCGTCGGGGACTCTTAGTATCCAGGGGCCAGGGTCAAGGTACAAATACTGGCCGAACCCTCCCCGTAGGTACGGAGGCTCGTCCGACGGCAGGAATCCATAGGACAGACTGTTCCGGCAACGGTCGCCCATGGCGCAACCCTTGCATTGACCGCAGGGAGCCGCACGGAAGAGCGCCCGGTCACCTTCCTTTAAGGGCTGGCCTAGGACGTCTTCCTTCACCTCGGAGCTCAACCCGGCAATGATGCCGATGTTCTCGTGCCCAAAGATAACGGGGTGGGGCGTTGATTCTAGGTGGATGGCATGGGCATCAGTGCCGCAGATGGCCGCCATGTCCATGCTGATGAGCGCCGCCCCGGGCTCGACCGGCGGAATGGGGAACTCCTGAATCTCCAGCGGCTTGCCGGCTCCAACGAAGACGGCTGCCTTTGCGGTACCTGCCATGACGTTCCTCCTTGCTGAGTTCTGATCTGTTGTGCTGTCCAGGGGCCACGAGGCCTCCGGTGCTACTTAGAGGGAATGATCTCCAGTTCCAGTCGTTCGAGCCAGTGCAACCAGTCCTGCACCGCTTCTTTGGGCGGGTATTGGGCCTCGTAACCCAACTCTGCCTTGGCCCGGCTGGTGTCGAATATCCAAGCGCCGCCAGGCCCCACGCCTTCCGCAAAGCCGGGACCGACCTCTATCGGTGCGCTGGGAATGGCCGCTTTCACGCCATCGACGAATTCCCTAAGTGTGTGGCTCCGGCCACTGCCAATGTGAAAGACGCTGTGCTCAGGCCTTGGGGCTAGGCAACCCAATACGACACTGTGAGCAACATCTTGGGAATAGGTCATGTCATAGGGTTGGTCACCGCCGGTGTCGAACTTCATAGGCTCGCCCATGAGCGCGTGTTCCACGATGCGATTCCATAGCACGTTTATGTTGCCATGCCGGGGAGCGTGTTTGCCCGGCCCGTAGATGGGAGCGAAACGGAGCGCGACGAATTTTAGGCCGTAAAGGCGCTCGTAGTTGATACCCATTAGCTCGCTGGCCGCCTTGGTTGCACCATAGACGCTGTTGGTTGGGTATGCGTGATGGTCTTCGTTGATCGGCTTGCGCTCTGAGGCCAGGTAGTCCTCACCGATCGGCGACAGTGCTCCCAGAGAGCTGGTGAATACGACCCGGTCCACGTCCATAACTCGGGCCGCTTCTAGGATCTGCACTGTTACGCTGGCGTTGAGGTGGAACCCCCGGACCGGGTTTGCATCCGCTGCGTCGGGGTAGATAGCTGCGAGGTGGCATATTCGCTCGATGCGGTGCTCTTTGAGCGCTCGCAGCACCGCTGCGTAGTCCGCCACATCTCCTTGGACGACATTTATGTCGCTGGCGATGTCGGATACAAGGGAGAAATCGGGCCGGATGTCGAAGACCACGGGGTTGTGGCCCATCTCTAGGAGCTGCCGGGTGACCCAGCAGCCGTTCACGCCCAGGCCCCCAGTAACGAGAATGTTCATGCTGCCTCCTTATTGCGGCCACCTAGCCGCCGCGCCACATGATACCCCATCAGTGGGCTTGCGGGGCAGTGTGGGGAAGGAGTGCTTCTGCTGGCTGGATTAGTCAGTGCGGCATCATCCCTGAGGAACGGTGTCGGGGATGCATTAAAGGCCAGAGGTCTAGCGGCTTTCCGCTTCCAAGTCCCAATATCACTTGAGTCGCTGGTACCACGACGCCAGCGCCTGTCCTATCGCGTGGGGATGGTCCTCCTGCAAGAAATGAATGCCTTCCCCCACGTTCACTGTTTCCAGGGCCTTCATGTGGGCCTGACCCCACTCCACGGCCGCCGTCCCGGTAATGGAGCCTGGCTCAACATGGACCAGCAGTTTAGGTAGAGGCGTTTGTTGTATCCAAGAGTTGATCTCTCGAACCGCTTCGGCTACGTCAGCCGGTTCGCCTTCGATAGGAATCTCATTGGGCCAGCGCCACGTTGGTAGGCGGCTGGCAGGCTCCTTGAAGGGCTCCCGGTAAGCCTCCATCTCTTCGTCGCTCAGTTTGCGGACGATAGAAGCCGGCAGGACCCTCTCCACGAAAAAGTTGTCATTGTGGATCATGTCCCAGCCCTTGCCCGGCGTCCGAAGCGATTCGAACAGGCTTTTACTGCGATCAGGGAAGTCCGCCCAGTGGCGTTCCTGCCAGATGGCCTCCATGAAAACAAGCCCTTTGACGTTGTCCTCGTGGCGCATGGCGTAGCAGAAGCCCAGGGCCGACCCCCAGTCGTGGATGACCAAAGTCAGGTTCTTTAGGCCCAAGGCGTCTATGAAGCCCTCTACGTATTGATAGTGATCGAAGAAGCGGTACTCGATGTCGGGCTTGTCGGACTTGCCCATACCGATAAGATCCGGCGCGATAGCTCGGGCTGTGGGCGTGATATGGGGGATAATGTTGCGCCATAAATAAGATGACGTGGGGTTGCCATGGAGGAAAAGGACTGGGTCTCCCTGGCCCTCATCCACATAGTGAATCTTCGAGCCCGCCACTTCTATGTAGTTGGACTGGAAGGGGAATGCTGACGAAATGTGTTGTTCTGTCATCTGGCCTCCTGGGCATAAGCTGGCCGGCAGTTGTCTGCAGCGTACTCGTTGCGGAGCCAGATGGTTGACCCAATTGGCGCTGCGATTAGACCAGCTAGGCTGGGGGCCGTCAAGGGAGAAGCGCACTGCATAGGTTGCCCCTAGTTTGCGGCTAAGGGAATACGGCCCGGTGGTATAATCTACGCTCATACCTCGGTGATCAGGGTGACCATGGACGAAAACGGCTCCGCATCCGCCCTAACGTCCGCTAGGATATTGCATAGCGCCTTTGCTGCATCGCCTCTGATATACCTCATAGTATTGAGAGTGTCTTTCTCGGCGTCGGGAGAACTGTTTTCCATAGGTGACGCCGTACTGTTCTCTTTGGTCGTGGTATTGGGTGTGCTCGGCGCGGCTCTAATGCTCGCTGGCCTCTACCTGCCCCCTATACTGGCCAGGGTTAGCGTAAAGCAGAGCCAGAAGCCGGAAAACGCAATTGTGTTGGTGTTTCTGATCCGGGCGGCATGCTATGAGCTCCCAGCCATATTTGGCTTGATTGTCGGCCTGGTGGGATCAAGGTGGGAACTGGCCTTTCCTTTCATTGCGATCAGCTTAGTCGCCTTGCTGCTATCATTTCCTCGGACTAGACATATTGAGGGCTTCAGGGAGGAGGCGGGGAGTTAGAGCTTGAGCAGGTATGGTTTCGAAGATCGTGCCGAGGTGGCGGAACGGCAGACGCGAGGGGCTTAAAACCCTTTCCCTGGCAACGGGGGTGTGGGTTCGATTCCCACCCTCGGCACCATTTGAAGGTTCCACGAACGGCTTGACAAGCTTTCGTCGCCGAGCGTATGTTCAGGGAGAATTGCTGGATGTCTGCCCTAGGAGGCAAGAGATGGTCGTAAAGACAGAAAACGCAGTAACGAAGTTCATCGCTCAAACCCGCGAGTTGTTTGCTGGCGAGCCGGATCCCGAGAAGCGCTGGGAGTCCATGAGGCCCGTCCTCTTGGAGCTACTAAGCGACCCTCAGGTGATGGAGTCGTCCAAGAATTGGCCTGACTGTGTGCCCCAGGATGGCAGGGCTGAGAACCTTCTTTTCTATGAAGACCCCGACTACAATTTCGTCATCAATGGACTGACCAAGGCTGCCAACAGCCGTTACGACGGCGTCAGCCAAGTCCACGACCACGCCCATATCTACACTCTCTATGGCGTGTTGGATGGGACAGAGTACATTGAGCGCTACAAGCGCACCGACGATGGTTCAGACCCCGATGTAGCGGTCATAGAACAGAGCGCCAACGACTTCGTGGGTCCTGGTGTCGTCGACCTCGTCAGGCCTTGGGAAATCCACGCCGAGAACAACAAGGGCGTGCGAAGCGTCGCCGTGATCATTAGGAGCGAGAAGCAGGGTGCCTTCCTCCAGGGCCGCTTCGACCCAGCTACTAACAAGTACTGGCAGGGTTACGGCCCCCGCCAGACTCCTACGGAGATGCTGTCCTAGAGGTAGGCTTTTACCTGCTCTATGCCTAGACTAGTTGGGCTCGTCTCACGAGCGCTCTTGGTAGATGCGGATTCCAGACCCGCCCGCCGTCCCGTTGCCACTAAGGATGCCACCCTCTTAGTCTGACCTAGCCCCGTGCCCGGTGCGCTGTCCGAACGATGAGAAAGCGGTCCATCCCAGCTAGGTCTCGTACGATACCCACTTGAGCGCCAACGAACTCAATCGCGGCCAAACCTGCAATCCCTTCTGCCTGTTCGGGGCTGAATTCCATCAAAAAAACACCGCTGTCTGTGAGGCCTCGCGCTGCCTGCGTCAGGAGGCGGCGAATTACAGAGAGTCCCTGCTCGCCTCCGTCCAGTGCCAGCGACGGTTCGCGGAGGACTTCTGGTTCCAGCGCCTTAAGGATGTCCTTCGGGACGTAGGGGGGATTGCTCACCAGGATGTCGAACTGAGTGGATAGGGGTACAAGCAGGTCGCCATGGGCGAAGTGTATGCGTTGCTCGACACCATGCAGACGCGCGTTGGCCGAAGCGACCTCAAGCGCGTCTCTGGAGATGTCGGTGGCCCAAACAACTGCCCGTGGCAGATTGATGGCTAAACTTATAGCAATCGCTCCGGAGCCCGTGCAGATATCTGCCACGGTCAACGCACCTGCCATGTCCATACTGCGGGCGGTTTCCAAGGCGAGATCGACGAGCAGTTCCGTTTCAGGGCGGGGGATGAGGACTCGTTCATCGACCAAGAAGTCCAAGCCATAGAACTCGCGATGACCGAGAATGTAGGCGAGGGGCTCCCGGCGGAGCCTTCTGTTACCCAGAGCATTGAGGCTTTCACGTTGCTCATCCGAAACTATGGGGTCACGCCAGGCCATGTAGAGGGCCGTCCTGTTCATACCCAGGACATGCATGACAAGGGCTTCGGCTTCTATTCGGGACTCTGTTAAACCGGCAGCCGCCAGCGTCGTCTCTAGCCGGCGAATAGCCTCGAAGGGGGTCACACAGCCGCCTCTTCCAGCTTGCGGGCGTGTTCGTCGGCGCTCAAGGCGTCGATAAACTCGCCAAGATCGCCTTCCAACACACGGTCTAGGTTGTAGGTCGTCAGATTTATACGGTGGTCGGTAACTCGGTTCTGAGGGAAGTTGTAGGTTCGAACCTTCTCGGCTCGCTCGCCCGACCCAACCTGGGAGCGTCGGTCGGCCGCCGTCTCTTCGTGTTGCCGCCGTGTTTCTATATCCAGGAGTCTGGCGCGAAGAACGCCCATTGCCTTACTTCGGTTTCTGTGCTGGGACCGCTCATCCTGGCAGACCACTACGAGGCCCGTCGGCAGATGGGTTATGCGGACAGCGGTGGCGACTTTGTTGACGTTCTGCCCGCCTGCGCCCCCGGCGTGGAAGATGTCGATACGGACGTCTTCTGGGCTGATGCCGACTTCAACCTCTTCAGCTTCCGGCAGCACTGCGACGGTGGCCGTTGAGGTGTGGATTCGCCCATTGGCTTCCGTTGTGGGGACTCGTTGCACCCGGTGTACGCCGCTTTCGTGCTTCAAGCGGCTGTAAGCGCCCTGGCCTCTGATCTCGAAAACAATCTCTTTGAAGCCCCCGCCGGCAGTCCCACTGGTATCCACTACGTCGACCTGCCACTTTCGGCCTTCCGCATAGCGGCCATAAATGCGAAACAGGTCCGCGGCGAATAGTGCGGCTTCGTCGCCGCCCGTGCCCGACCGAATCTCTACGATGACGTTCTTTTCGTCGTTCGGGTCTTTGGATACCAGGGCAAGTTGAAGCTGACCTTCAATGTCAGCACGGCGCTGTTCAATCCCATCTATCTCAGCCCTGGCCATGTCTTCCATCTCGGGGTCTCGGAGCATCTCTTTGGCGTCTTCCAGTGACTTGAGCGCCGACGTGTATGAGCGATAAAGGGACACGGCCACTTCAAGAGAGGAACGTTCCTTGGCCAATCGCTGTATCTCGTCTGGGTTCGTGGCCACCTCGGGCAGGGCCATTTGTTCTTCGATTTCCTCGTAGCGGGCTTGAAGGCTGTCGAGCCTGGCCACGGGGATATTGATTCGCATCGTCATCGGGGGTAGTTCCTTGGGTTCATGAATCGTTTGTTGGCTGCTATTTAGTATAGCGCATGGGTTTCCGGCCTCTGGAAACGGTCAGTCGGCGAGTTCCTTCTCACCGCGATAGGCAGGGGCCAAAGGAAGCGGGATCGGGATGACGTTGCTAGGTAATTGAGCCCGGTTCAGGCTTGGGTCAACTCTTCGGTCAAGAAGTCGCCGACCAACCCATTGAACTTCACCGAGTGCTCAATGTGGGGCCAGTGGCCGCACATGGGGAAGATGTGAAGAAGACCGTTGGGGATGAGGCCAATGGCACGCTGCGCGTGATGAACTGGGAACACGGCGTCTTGCTGTCCCCAGATCACAAGGGTGGGCATCTCAAGCTTGGGCAAGCGGTCGAGCAAAAGGATCTCGGGCCTGGTTCCCCTCGGCCCAACCCCGATCCGCAGCATTTTCAGCCAGGATCGCATGTTCTTGGGCCGAGCGCGCTCCAAATAGAGTTCCTCGAAAAAGTCGGATGAAATGGTGGTGGGGTCGTACACCAGCCTGTTCAGGACAGTGTGAAGACTTTTGCGTGAAGGCCTTGCCAGAAGCTCCCCTAAGAACGGGATCGACAAAACCCGAAGGATTATGGAGATCTCCTGGCCCAAGCCAGCGCTGTCCTCCAGGACGAGTTGGGTCACGCGGTCCGGGTATCTAAGCGCTGTTGCCGCCGCCCAGAGTCCTCCCATGGAGTTGCCGACGAGGGCTGCCGTAGGGATATCCAGGGCGTCGAGTACGCCTATGACCCACAGCGGAGCTTCATCGAAGGCATATTTGCCCTGAGGCTCCTCGCTGCGGCCGTGCCCTGGCAGATCCGGGACGATGACCGTGAACCGGTCCGCTAGGCCCTCCCAGGTGGGGTGCCACGTGACCGCCGCTCCTCCCAACCCGTGGAGCAACACTACGGCAGGCCCTGAGCCAGCAACGTAAACGTGCGTGGGGATGCCGTTGGCCTCTATCGTTTGTTCGCGGACAGTTGTCATGGCCTGCTGCTACTTGTTGATCGATTTGGAGTTAATTGGATCACCCTCAGTCATCTCAGTGTTATGCGTCCTATTCCGCCGAGAGGCGGCGCGCCATCGCCAATGCCCTGGCCGCGACGAGCACAGCGAGGAAAGCAACCAGCCAGAAATAGTAAAGATGAACACCGTAAGAAATGGCCCCCACCGCCAATGCTAGGGCTGCGGGCCAGGGCCATCGCCGAGCGTAAATCAGGCCTCCAAGGATTGCGGCGGCGGTAGGGAGCTCCCAGGCAGCAATCATCCAGACTGGGGAGAACCATTCGTCGCCGGTAACCTCCGGGCCCAAATTGGTGGTGATGAATACGATGTGGACCATCCCGAGGGCTATCATCGACAGCCCCATGAACCATGCGAAACCAGTGAGGAAACGTCCAGGAATCGCTTTCATTCAGCTACCGTGGCCTTGTAACAGAGGAGGATTGCCTCCCAGTCGCCAGAGAAGCTGGTAAGCAGTCAACGCCTTCCCATGTCGTTCGGGATTCAATCATGTGAATGATCTTGCGACACCGCGGCAATGACCTCTCCCAGAGGAACCTCGCGCTGCTCCGCGGCAGCAAGGTCCCGCACCGTGGCCACACCATTGGCCGCTTCCTTGTCTCCAATGATGACGACATACCGAGCGCCCAGAGACCCGGCGTGGCGCATTTGCCCCTTAAGACTCTTTTGGCCTGGCAAGAGAATGGTGCTTGTTTTTGCGGAGCGCAGCTGGGCGGCTAGCTTCACGGCCTCTCTCCCGCCTGCTTCACCCATATGGGCGATAGCAACCGCTGTTGTAGATTGATCGGGTACGGTGACGCCTTGGCGCTTCAGGTTAAGAATGGTCCGCTCAATGCCGAGTGCAAACCCGATTCCGGGCGTTGGCTTACCTCCCAACTGCTCCATCAAGCCGTCGTAGCGCCCCCCGCCGCACAAGGTGCTTTGGGAACCTTCCTCTGGAGGGAGGATCTCGAAGACAGTGCGGCTATAGTAGTCGAGGCCCCGCACGAGCCTATGGTCCACGGAATAGGCGATGCCGAGGTCACCAAGGTGCGTCGTCAGTCTACCCCAGTGTTCTCTGCAATCGTCGCACAGAGACTCGGTGGAAACCGGCGCTTCGGCGATATAGGGTTGGCATGATAGCTGTTTGCAGTCCAGTAGCCTAAGTGGGTTGCGGTGGATACGTGCCTGGCAGTCCTGGCACAAATGCTCAACGTGCGGTGTGTAATACTCCACCAGGCGTTCCAGATAGAGAGGTCGGCACGTTTTGTCCCCGATCGAGTTCAGCGCTAGGGTTAGTCCCTGAAGGCCCAGCCGCTCGTAGAAGCGCCAGGCAAGCTCAATGACCTCTGCATCGACGGCTGGGTCGCTGTCCCCAATGGCCTCTACACCGAATTGGTGGAACTGCCGGTAGCGTCCCGCCTGCGGCCGGTCGTACCGGAAGAGGGATATCTGGTAATAAAGACGCACGGGCTGCGGCAGGTTGTGCATCCCGTGCTCTAGATACGCTCTGCAAACCGGCGCCGTGCCCTCGGGGCGCAGCGTAACTTGGTCGCTGCCCCGGTCCTCGAACGTGTACATCTCCTTGTCGACGATGTCGGTGGCTTCACCCACAGTTCGGACGAAGAGGCCGGTGTCCTCGAATATGGGCGTGTCTATACGGCCATACCCGAACGTCTCCGCCAAGGACGATGCGCATTCCTGGACATAGCGCCAGTAGACCTGCTCTTCTGGCAGGATATCCGTAGTGCCTCTGGGTGCCCGGTAACGCACAGTGACTCCTCTCTTGGGCTTAAAGCGGTGAGCTGGTATGGACTAGGGCTAGAGGGGCGCTCGAATCAGGCCACCGTCCAAGGGGATGAAGGCGCCGGTGATGTAGCTGGCTCTTTCGGATACCAAAAAGGCTATCAGGTCGGCCATCTCTTCGGGCTTTCCTATTCTGCGCAACGGGATCGCCGCTTGCTTCTGGGCTAACATTTCTTCGGGAGTAACACCCGCGTCCTTGGCCCAGACGTTGACTAGACTCAGGTACCGCTCCGTCATCACAGCGCCAGGCCCAACGACGTTTACGGTGATGTTGTCCGGCCCGACCTCGTCAGCCAGGGTCTTGCTGAACCCAAGGGCGGCCATTCGGACGGCGTTGGATAACACCAAGTTGGCTACAGGCTCCTTCAGGGAGTAGGAAAGGATCGTAACGATGCGTCCACCGCCTTGCTTGATCATTAACGGGAGCGCCTGCACGCACATTCGTTGAACACTGAAGAAGTTCTGGTCCAGGGCTGCTCGCCACTGGTCTTCGGTAGCGCTTGCGGCCAGTCCAGGCGGCGGCCCACCCACGTTATTAACGAGGATATCCAGTTTCCCGAACGCCCTGACTGTTTCGCTGATGACCCGGTCTACATCCCCAGCGCGGGACAAATCAGCACAGACGGATAACACTTGTTCCGGAGTAGTGGCAGCGGCTATCTCTTCGGCGGCCTTGGCGAGGCCAGCTTCACCTCTGGCTACGAGGGTTACTCTAGCTCCTTCCTCGGCCAAGCGGCCCGCGGTAGCTCTGCCCATGCCCTTGCTGGAGCCGCCCACGATCGCCACTTTGCCGCTGAGACCCAAGTCCATAAAAAACGCCCCTTGTTCCGTTGCTATCAATGATAGCGACGCCGTAACAATCGTAGCAAGGAGGGAAGTGCCTATTAGGGCGCTAGTTGAAGTTGCGGAGAAAGGGGAAGTCAACGCTCAATTGGACCAGAGCCGTGACAACTACGCCGGCAAGAATGACGCCGACGGCGATCACCGGAAAGGCCTTGCGGGGTGGGACCTCGAAAGCCCAGGCGGCCAGGCAACCCGTCCATGCGCCGGTCAGGGGCAAAGGAATGGCCACGAAAGGCAGAAGGGCCAGCGCTCCGTAACGTTGAAAGCGGGCCCCATAGGACGATCGGATTTTGCCCTCTCGCCAGAGAAGGAACCTGCCCAATGGATTGGAGAAGCTGGTCAGTATTCTGGCAGCTAGCTTGAGGCCCAGTAGCAAAGGTATCACCGGCACCAGGTTCCCCAGGACGCCGTAGAACAATGCCTGGTACCACGGCATATCAAAATGAATGATTCCAAGGGGGATGGCCAAGCGCAACTCTCCCACCGGTAGCATTGCGGAAAGAAAAGTGCCCAAGGGGCCTGAAAGGCTGTCGAAAAGAGTTTCCATTTTGATTGTTCCAGCGGTCAGCAAGAGGGCTCTCCTACCCAGGAGAGCCCTCCAAAGCATACAGCGAACCACCCGCTTGAGAAAGGCTGGTTCTTATGGTCGTCAACGTTCCTCAACAAAATGAAAGGGACGGCGCATTGCGCCGTCCCTTTCAAGCATGCTCGTTGGGGGTTGGGCCTATATGGCCTCGTCCCCTTGCTCTCCCGTGCGCACCCGGATCACCTGCGACACCGGGATGATGAACACTTTGCCGTCCCCGATTTCTCCCGTGCGCGCTGCGTCGATGATCGTTTGGCATACCTTCTCGGTGTCGGCGTCGGAAACGACCACGTTGACCCGTACCTTCGGCAGCATGTCTATGGTGACGGGGTTAGAGCCTCTTCCTTCGTGGACTACCACGCCCTTCTGCCTACCGCGACCCATAACGTTCTCTGAGTTCATTCCCACAACGCCGATTGCGGCCAGGGCGTCTTTAACGTCTGTCAGCTTCTCGGGCCGGATGATGGCCTCTATTTTGTTCATCTCTATAAATCTCCTGTGCTTTCTAAGCGAATTGGCCGGTCATAGCTAATCTGAGTAACCTCTCTCGCCGTGCTGCGACATGTCCAGACCTTCCGCCTCTTGGGCTTCGGAGACGCGCAACCCCATCGTAAGATCGAGGACCTTCAGGATAACGACAGTGACTACGAAGGAGTAGCCCATTGTGGCCGCTATCGCTACGATCTGCTTCCAGAATAGCTCGAATTCTCCTGCAACTAACCCCTCAAGCTCGATGCCAGCATTGATAGCGACGGTGGCGAATATGCCCGTGGCGAGCGCACCCCATATGCCGCCAATGCCGTGCACCGCAAATACGTCCAGAGCGTCGTCGTAGCCCAGCTTCGTTCGCAGTCGTAATCCTAAGAAGCAGAATGTGCCAGCTCCAACACCGATGGCGATCGCTGCCAGTGGCCCGACGAACCCCGCCGCAGGAGTAATGGCTACCAGTCCTGCCACAGCTCCCGAAGCCGCCGCCACGGCGCTTGGCTTGCCGCCAACCCTCCAGGCCAGCACCATCCATGTGAGTGCTGCTGCCGCCGCTGCTGTGTTGGTGACCAAGAAGGCGTTTCCTGCCAGGCCATCGGCTGCTAGGGCGCTGCCAGCATTGAATCCGAACCAGCCGAACCACAGCAGACCCGCTCCAAGAACAACGTAAGGAATGTTATGGGGTTCCATTGGGTCTCGTCCCAACCCCTTTCTCTTACCAACCATGATTGCAGCTGCAAGCGCTGCTATGCCTGAGTTGATGTGAACGACGGTGCCGCCTGCAAAGTCCAGGGCGCCCATGTCGCCAATCCAGCCGCCTCCCCACACCCAGTGGGCTATTGGCGAGTAAACGAAGGTGAGCCACAATACAAGAAAGACTAGGTAGGTGCTGAACTTGAAGCGTTCAGCTATCGCCCCGGTGATCAGCGCCGGCGTGATGATGGCAAACATCATCTGGAAGATCGCGAAGACGTTGTGAGGTATCAAGTCCGAATAGGGCCCTGCCTCCTGCCCCACGTTAGCGAAGCCGAAGTAGAGCAAGTTCCCTATGACGTGGCCCTGGTCCGGTCCGAAGGCGAGGCTGTAACCCCAGAGCACCCATACAATGCTCACGACTCCCATGGCCGCGAAGCTGTACATGATCGTGCTGACGACGTTCTTGCCCCGTACCAAGCCGCTGTAGAAGAACGCTAGGCCCGGCGTCATGAGCAAGACCATCGCTGAAGCGACTAGAATCCAAGCGGTATGCCCTGAATCCATGGGAACCTCCTTCTGGGGAATTGCGCACAGATGTCAAGCGCGACCCTAGCGCACGAATGTTTCAGAATTGTTACGAAACTGTAACGATGTTGTTAAACGATGTTGTTAATAGGTTGCCAAATCCAAAATTCTGAGTCTCTTCCTGCGCTGTGAATTTGGCTGAGCTATGTTTTTGCGCCGAAGTCCTTCACCTTCGGCTGGCCGCAGCTTCTACCCTCAATGAGAATGTGAACGGCCTTGAATAAGCAGAGGAGGACTGTCATGGAACCTAAGAGGATGGAACGAATCGCCGAAGAAATGATCCGCCGGGGTATGACGATCGCTACGGCTGAGGCAGATACGGCGGGCTACATAGGGCACTTGTTGTGCTCACCGCCGGGAGCGAGTAGATACTTCCACGGTGGGGTAATCGCATACGTCGGGGAGACCAAGAGCCGTGTGTTGGGGGTCGCTCCTGACGTGTATCCGCGCTATGGGGCGGTCAGTCAGGAGATGGCCCTAGCCATGGCAAAGCAAGCGAGGGCATTCTTCGGGACCGACGTTGGCATTTCGGCGTCGGGAGTGGCCGGTCCCACAGGGGGCTCGCCGCAGAAGCCGCCTGGCACCTTTTGGATTGCCGTTTCATCCAGCGACGGCTCGGATCTTGCGGTGGAACACCGCTGGAACAGCACAGATCGCATGGCGAACAAGGAAAGGGCGGCCGATGCCGCCATTCACCTACTGGAGCAGTTCTTGGGTTTGGCCATCTAAGAGCTTTCTTGGCTTGCGGCCAGGCGGGTCCAGGGGGACCGCCCATGTTACAGGCCAACCTATGGGAGGGCAGTCGTCTGCCATGTAACGGCCCTTGCTTACGTTGGAGTCGGGTGATTGACCATAGGGGGAGGGCTGGTATCCTACTTCAGCAGTGACACGAGCTCGTCCACGGTGAGATCAGCGTCGCGAACCAGGCGCCGAAGAAGCCCTCGGCCAAGCTCTGGATGACGTGGTACTGATAACGTAGAACGTGTCAAGTGGGCCAAGATCATATGGCTTCCCACCGTCCGCTCTTTTCGGTAACCAATTCGCTGCATCGCTCGCACGAACTCATCGCCAGAGAGGACCGGCAGAGGGGGCACTAGAAGAGAACCTCGACTGGCTCCGCCTCCTCCTCAGTGGGTACTCGCTCGCCGTGGTATTGCATACTAGCTAGATAGCCCCGCATGGCTTCTCGGATGTTGCGTTTGGCTTCTTCAAGTGTCCGTCCTTGAGAGTGGCATCCCTGCAAGGCACCCACGCTTGCCACTATGTAGCCGTCTTCATCCCTGACATAGGTCACTGTATACCGGGCGGACGCTCCTCCGTTGTCGCGAGATGCGCGTCCGGGGAGCGCCTGGCTCTCTGCAGGGTAGTAATACTGAACCCTCCGTCCGACTCGTTCCCTTGCTATGAAGCCCTTACTCGCAACTTCCCAGAGTGCGGCGTCTAGCGTCAGCGGGCTCAAGCCGTGTTCCTTGGCTAACAGCCGAATGGCCTCCCCGCTCCGTTCATAGCCCACGCCTGGGTTCTTTCGTAGTTTCTCAAGCACAATCTTCCGCGATGGACCGAGAGTCTTTATGCTTTGCATTCATCCCTCCATTCCCGCAAAGTGATATTATTCTGAATATATTCAGAATAATATCGGATTTAATTACAAAATGCGACACCGTTCGTTCCATAAGGGAGCCGTCGGCGACCTGTGAAGTGCGGCCCTCAAGAGGTGATCTTCCCGATCTCCTCTTCTATGGCCTTGGCCTTAAGGAAGTCTTCATCCACAAGCCGGTAGCAGCGGTCTAGATAAAGTTGCGCTAGTTGACGGCCTTCACTGCTTGAGCTGCCTGCGGCTTCGAGGAGCCGGTTCATCCAGAAATGCTCGGCAAAGTGGGAGGCTATGGCTTCGAGCTCTCCCTTGGTCTCCTTCACCATGTGCTCGTCTGGGCCAGCCACAGCGAACTGGAGCTTGCCCATGAGCTTGGACAGTTCCGCAAGCCTTTCAACGGGCGACATGAATTCGTACATAAAACGCGAGACAGACAACTCTCCTACCTGTGGCGGCTCGTCCGCCGGACCCGGCGCCGCCGCCTGGTACTGCAGGCAGAGCTGTGCGTACTCCTGCACAAGCTCATTCACCACGAGCATTGAGTGTTGGAGGTCTTCGCCAGATAAGGCGCCTCCATACAGGAGGTCGTCGCCTCTCAGCGCCGCCAACTGCTCCATTCTTGACTTGCTATCGAACGGTTCAGGGACTGGGGGGAAGGCGAATGCTGACATATCCTGAACGTCAAGATTTCCCATTTGTACCTGAGACAGGAACATCGGGGGCAGATAGCGAGACAGATCCACCTTTACCGGCAGGACCACTACATAGGTGACCAGCCAGCTACCCGAGTTAGAGCCATCTTGAAAGTAGAGAAGGGTATGCCCCTTGGGGCTACCGGCAGAGCCGATTTCAAAGCTGAGAGACATAGTGCTCCGTGGGTGTGCCTTGACGCCTTGTTCAGTCCATTATAACCCACCTCCCCAAGGCGGGGCTTTGGCCGATACCCTCGCCGAGGCCATAGGGCGCATGTGGGCGGCAGCGTTCAGGAGATGACGGGGTTGTCTAGGCACAGTCGTGTGGGGGATGACTTTGTGGCGAATTTCACTTGCATAACCAAAAACCCTGTGCTATAGTCCCACCCGACTATTCGACAGCGTCGGGAGTGGCAGTTCATGGTCGACGATTACCTGCGCCAATACGGCCTGATCATGATCTACAGCGGGATTGCCATCATGATTCCCGCAACCATGCTCATTCTCTCATTCGCCCTGCGGCTGGTGGGTGTGCGCCCCCACAAGCCAAGCCCCGTGAAGTCCAGCCTGTACGAGTGCGGCGTTACGCCCATTGGTCGGCAGTACCTACAGTTCAACTTCCGCTACTATATCTTTGGCCTGCTCTTCGTAGCCTTCGATGTAGTAGTAGTGTTCCTGTATCCGTGGGCTACTCAGTTCAGCAATTTGGGAGGGTTCGCCCTCATCACCATCGCTGTTTTCATGTCCATCTTGCTCTTGGGCTGGGTTTACGCCTGGCGCAAGGGTGCTCTGGAATGGGAGTAGCGGGAGCCTAATGACAATCGAATTTATGAAGACCATTGAGATCGAGCCTGGGCTCAGCCTCCATGATGCAGTCCGGGCCATGGACATCGAGGAGGGCAAGACGGTATCGGCCTTCAAGGCCTCATGCATCGAGCCATTTCCTGATCCCGTTATCGAAGTGCCGGAAGGCCTGGACCGGAATATTGCGGTCACCACAGTCGACGCGCTGCTTAATTGGAGCCGCAAGTCGGCGGTGTGGCCGGTGGCCTTCGGTTTGGCATGCTGCGCCTTCGAAATGATGGCAACGGCCATGTCGAGGTTTGATATAGCCCGCTTTGGCATGGAGGCTTTCAGGGCTACGCCCAGACAGGCAGACCTCATGATTGTCGCAGGAACTGTTACCTGGAAAATGGCTCCGGCCATCAGGCGCATCTACGACCAGATGGCAGAGCCTAAGTGGGTCATATCGATGGGCGTCTGCGCTACCAGCGGCGGTCCTTACTACCAGGCATACAGCGTTGTACCAGGCGTGAACCACATTATCCCGGTGGATGTTTACGTGCCGGGATGCCCGCCAAGGCCAGACGCGCTCCTTTACGGCATCATGCAGCTCCATGAGAAAATCAAGCAGTACAGTCTAGTAGGGAATCGGGCAGGGGCCTAGATGACCGCTTGGCTTGATGGTGTGGAACTCGCCCGCGGCATTGAGGAAGCTGTTCCTGGCTCTGTGGAAAGCTCCAACGCAACTGCCGTGTGGGTTCGGCCGGAACGTCTACATGATGTGGCCGCCCGCCTGAAGCAAGCCGAGGCTTGGGACTTCGAATACCTGAATGCGATTACTGCCGTCGACTACGTTGAGTACTTTGAGGTTATCTACCACCTCACTTCGATGCGCATCAATCAGGCCTGCATTATTAAGGTCAAGTGTTGGGGCCGGGATGAGCCGTCCCTGCCTTCTGTAGTGGACCTGTGGCAGGGCGCTGATTTACAAGAACGAGAGATATACGATCTTATGGGCGTCGTCTTCACCGGGCATCCCAGCCTGAGACGGCTCCTTCTCTGGGAAGGCTACATAGGGCACCCGCTCCGACGGGATTATCTGGAGGAGCCGTTGCCCTACTCCTGGCCCCATGGTGGGTAGCTAGAGGGCTTGGCCCTAATGGACAGGAACGTTTCCTGTCCCGTGCTGTTGGAAATCGCTGCGTCGGAGAACATAGAACAGGCATGGCTACCAGGACCGAGCCAATAACGGTAAACATTGGGCCTCAGCACCCCAGCACTCATGGGGTGTTCAGGATGCGGGTCACGTTCGACGGTGAGGATATCCTCAACGTTGAGCCCGTGTTTGGGTACCTCCACAGGGGCTCCGAGAAGCTCGCTGAGGAGCGGAACTACACCCAGGTCATAACGCTGACTGACCGCTTGGACTACGTTGCCTCTCAAACCAACAACCAGGCCTACTGCATCGCAGTCGAAAAGCTTGCTGGCATTCAGCCAACCGAGCGAGGCATGTACCTTCGGGTTATTGCCGCCGAGCTTCAGCGCATTGCCAGCCACTTGGTCGCTACTGGGTTCTTGCTTCAAGACCTTGGCGCTTTCGCAACCCCTCTCATGTACTGCTTCCGCGAGCGGGAGCGCATCCTTGAAATGTTCGAGATGCTGTGCGGCGCTCGCATAACCGTCAGCTACATGCGCCCAGGAGGCGTTTTCCAGGACGCTCCTGAAGACTTTTGGCCAGCGCTCACTACTTTTCTTGAGGACATGCCCGGCTACCTAGATGAGCTAGACATGCTCCTGACGGGGAATGAGATTATCGTTGGGCGCACCTTTGACGTCGGCGTTCTCAAGCCTGAGATTGCTATCAATGGTTCGGTATCCGGGCCAATTCTTCGCTCCACGGGCGTTCGGTGGGATATTCGGAAGGCTGACCCCTATGACATATACGACCGCATTGAGTTCGATGTCCCAATAGGGACACGTGGCGACAACTGGGATCGCTACAAGGTGCGGCTGGAAGAGATGCGGCAGAGCCTGCGCATTGTCGAACAATGCGTGGCCCAGATTCCCGAGGGACCTGCCCGCGCCGAGGTTCCCTTCGTTTTTCGGCCCCCTGCTGGCGCTGAGGCATACGGCAGAGTGGAAGCTCCGAAGGGAGAGTTGGGTTTCTATCTTGTGAGCGACGGCACTATTGCCCCGTATCGCTGCAAGATACGGTCGCCGTCAATGATCAATCTTTCTGTCTTGTCAGATATCTTGGTCGGTTACAAATTGGCCGACCTTATCGTGACGTTCGGTAGCACTGACATCAACATGGGCGAGGTTGACCGCTAGTGGATCCTCGAGGATTTTTCGAACTAAATACGTGGTACAGGGGTCTCTATCTGACCCTTGATAACGTGTTGCCAAGTTGGATGTCCTACTTCATAGCAGGG
Source organism: Chloroflexota bacterium (assembly GCA_003228115.1). GTDB lineage: Bacteria > Chloroflexota > Dehalococcoidia > Lucifugimonadales > SAR202-VII-2 > SAR202-VII-2. The sequence continues at coordinate 161,457 of QEVV01000003.1, read as the reverse complement.
TTCGCGGTGATGTTTGCCATCGTGAACGCAATGATGCTGTTGGCCACCCTCTACATCTGGTTCGAACGCCGCGCGCTGGGCAGGTTCCAGGTGAGGCAGGGCCCCAACCGCTGGGGACCCTTCGGTCTACTTCAACCGATAGCCGATGCTTTAAAGATTTTGGGCAAAGAGGACATTGTCCCTCACGGCGCCGACCGATGGGTTTTCAACATTGCTCCGATTGTTATGTTCTTCCCCGTTCCCATGATTGTTGCTGTACTGCCCATCGCTAAGAACGTAGCGATCACCGATATTAACGTCGGGCTGCTGTTCGTTGTTGCGATTACGGGCTTCTCCACTCTGGCTATCTTTATGGCAGGGTGGGCCTCCGGCAATCGTTACGCTCTCTTTGGAGCGGCCCGGGCAGTGGCCATGCTCATTAGCTACGAGATCCCTCTGATAATTACGCTTGGTTCGATTGCGCTGCTGTCCGGATCCTTGGCAATGGGCACCATAGTAGCGACACAGAACGTGCCCTACCTCTTGGTTCAGCCCTTGGCCTTCGTTATCTTCATGATGGCCATATCGGCGGAGATGAACCGTTCTCCCTTCGATATCGTGGAAGCTGAGTCTGAGCTTATTGCGGGGTATCACACCGAGTACAGCGGCATGAAGTTTGGCATGTTTATGCTGGCGGAGTTCGCCGCGGTTATCGTGGCATCCGGCCTAGCAACTACGATTTTCCTCCAGGGGTGGCGCTGGCCGTTCCTGCCTTCTGCGATTTGGTTCCTGTTGAAGATGGGTATGTTTGTCTTCCTCTTCCTCTGGATTCGGGCGACGATTCCGAGGTTGCGTGTGGACCAAATTCTGGCCTTCGCATGGAAGTTTCTCTTGCCGCTTAGCGTCGTATCGCTGTTCGCCACTGCCTTGGAGGTGTTCTTCCTTCGAGAGCCTGACGGGAGCTTGACTACGAACACGTTGTGGATTATGTCTGGCATTAACTTCGGTTTGGCTATCGTAGCCCTGGTCGGATGGGCCAATGTCTTGGGCCACCGGCGCTATAACCCAGCGCCCAGAATCGCCAGCATGTATCGAGATGGCCCACTGGGTAGCCGGCCCGTGGAGGTTCAGTAGATGTATGGAATGGGGATCGTAAAAGGGATGAGCGTCACGTTGCGGAACCTTTTCAGGACGCCGGTTACCGTCAACTATCCTGAAGAACGAATGCCTCAACACAGCCGCTTCCGTGGTGAGGAGTTCGTTTGGTACGAAGAGCGCTGCACTGGTTGCGCCTCGTGCGCCAAATACTGCCCCCTGGGCATTATCAAAATTGAGACCAGTCCCAGCGGGGAGTTCCCGCAGGAAGGGGACAGTTACAAGATTGATACTTTCGACATCGACATCGGACGATGCATGTTCTGCGGCTTCTGTGTCGAGGCATGCCCCTATGACGCTCTGTTCATGGGATCTGGCTTTGAACGTGGCCGCTACCGCAGGGATAGCCTGGTAATTACCATTGATGAGTTGAAGGCTGCTGAGAAGCATCCCTCAACGTGGTTCCGGCCGCAATTGGAGCAGCGCCGCTATGATCCGTTTGAGGGCAAGTCCCTTGAGTGGCAAGAGGTTGGGCGGCGCTACCTGGGCCAGACAATGCACGGCCCCGCCGGCCCCACCTATGAGTATCAGCTTGAGACTCCTGGCGCGCTTGAGACGCCGTCTCAGTCTCCCGAATTGTCCGGCCACGATGAAGAATACGGGGAGGAAGAGGAGTAGATGCCCGCCTTTGAAGTCATCGTCTGGTATAACGTGGCCGCTGGCGTAGTCCTGGCATCCTTGATGGTTATTCACCTCAAGGACCTGTTCAAGGCGGCGCTATTCTTGGCCCTCACATTTCTGACGGTGGTTGGGTTGTTCATCCTGTTGAGGGCTGAGTTCTTGGCAGTGGTCCAACTTCTCATCTATGTAGGGGCGATATCTATTCTTGTTATTTTCGCTGTGATGCTTACGCGGGACGTTCATGAAGGCAACCCCTTTAACCGTCTGCGCATGCCTGCAATGACGGTATCCAGCCTGCTGCTGGCCACGATTGTTTATGCTGTGGCATCTGCAAACTGGACCAAGTTGCCGGAACTCACCTCGGGTTCCGCCATCCATAAGGTTTTCGGCGACACCACTGCCAATCTGGGTACTGTTCTTCTTAATGACTATGCCTTGGCGATTGAAATATCGGCTGTGTTGCTCGTATCGGCCATCATCGGAGCGATTGTCCTGGTGAAGGAGCGATAGATGCCAGGATTAGAACACTACCTCGTACTATCAGGGATTGTGTTTTGCATTGGGCTCTATGGGGCCCTGTCCAAGCGGAACATGATTACCGTACTTATGTCGGTGGAACTAATGTTCACCGGGGTTACCATCGCTGCGGTGAGCATGTCGCGTTATATTGCTCCTGCAGTGGTCCTGGCCAACCCCAACGATACGGGCATCATCTTGAACTCGGTGCTAACGGGGCAGGCATTTGCGCTGTTCATCATTACCGTGGCGGCGGCAGAAGTCGCTGTAGGATTGGCTATCGTCATCGCCGCTTATCGCATCCGCAAGTCAGTGGATGTGACGGAGTTAAGCGAGATGCGGTACTAAAGCGCCTGCGGAATTCCTTCCGGGTGCAGGGGCGGAGCCCCGCCGGGGGATACAGGGGGTGTCCTCCTGTATTAAAAGCGCTCGGGGCGGTGTGGGTGGGAGAGACGACGTAAGACTTGCCGACGGGGTTGAGGGGCAGGTGCTCTCAACGAGAGATGCGCAAAGGGTCAAAGCCCGCCGCAATTTGCTTAAGGGAGACGGCCATGTGGGCCGAGTACAAAAAAGTACCTAACCTTATGATCGCCGAGATGTGGAAGAACATCCTGGAAGGCGAGGGCCTGCCTACGCGCATTCTTCCCGAGGGCGATATTCTTGACTGGGGTGAACGGGTGCCCTTCCGCGTCATGGTTCCCCATGGACGCGAGCATGTAGCAGACGAAATCTTGAGGAAACTGTAGTCGATGATCTCTGAATCCGCTGCCTGGGCTATATTCTTCCTCCCGATAGCCAGCTTCCTCATCATAGGGCTGGTTGTTCGGCCCTTTTTCAATCGCTTTTCTAAGATCAGCGCCTACCTGGCCATCCTGGCCATTGGAGGCTCGCTGGTTCTCTCCAGCTATGCCCTGAAGTCCGTCCTCGGCCATGAAGAAGCCATTGGCTGGGCGGCGCATGAATGGTTTAGCCTTGGCGGCGGCGAGGCGTTCACGTTCTCGATCGGCATTTACATGGATAGCCTGACGGCCATCATGCTCGTCGTGGCTACAAGCGTTAGCTTGATGGTCCAGATCTATTCCATGGGCTACATGAAGGACGACGCGGGCTATGCCCGCTACTTCGCCATCATGTCTTTGTTTACCGCTTCCATGATTGGGCTCGTGATGGCTAGGAACATCGTTCAACTCTTCGTCTTCTGGGAGTTGGTGGGGGTATGCTCCTACCTGCTCATCGGCTTCTGGTACCAGCGGCCCTCAGCCGCTGCCGCTGCCAAGAAGGCCTTCATCGTTACCCGCATAGGCGACTTTGGTTTGCTGCTGGCTATTCTGTACTTCTTCTTCAATCAAGATACGTTCGCAGCTGCCGGCCTCAACTCCCTTGAGATCCCCGACATTCATCAAGCCGCAGTAATGGGCCTGATAGGCACGGTGGCCCTGGCATGGTTGGCTGGCGGCATCTTCGCCGGAGCCATTGGCAAGTCGGCGCAGGTGCCCCTTCACACGTGGCTTCCCGACGCGATGGAAGGCCCGACGCCTGTCAGCGCTCTCATCCATGCCGCCACGATGGTGGCAGCGGGCGTGTTCTTGGTGGCTCGGTTCTTCCCCGTCTTCTCTCCAGACCCACATGCGGGAATGACCGCTGCCATGACGCTGGTCGCCCTTGTCGGAGGCATTACGGCATTCGGTGCGGCAACCATAGGCCTCGTCATGCACGACATAAAGCGAGTGCTGGCCTATTCGACGATCAGCCAGCTGGGCTTCATGATGCTTGCCCTTGGCGTGGGCGCCTACGATGCCGCCATTTTCCATCTCTTCACTCACGCATTCTTCAAGGCGTTGCTCTTCCTTGGGTCCGGCAGCGTGAATCACGCGGCCGGTACCTTCGACATGCGCTATATGGGCGGGCTTCGCAAGCATATGCCCTGGACCTATGTGACTTTCCTGCTGGGCTCATTGAGCCTGGCTGGCTTCCCGTTCTTCGCAGGGTGGTGGAGCAAGGATGAGATTCTTGCACACGCCTTTAATCAAGGAGGCGTAGGGCTCGTCGTTTATGGCCTCGGAATTGTGGCGGCCTTTATGACGGCGTTCTACATCTTCAGAGTCGTTCACTTAACTTTCCATGGTGAATTCCGCGGCGGTGTTGAAAAGAAGATCGCTGACGCCTCTGCCGGAGTGGTGAGAGACGGCGCAGTGGTGACAATAACGGCCGACGAGGAGTCAAAGCGTGGCGAGCATGTCCACCTTGGCGAGTCCCCGGTCACTATGGTTCTGCCTATGGCGCTTCTAGCCGTGGCTGCGGTCGTGGCGGGGTTCATCGCCAATCCTCCCTTCGATCTTGGCGTCATTCAGGCCCACTGGTTCTCTCACAACCTTGTGATGGCCCAAGAGCCTCTGCTCCATTTCGAGGAGAAAGCCGCTGGAATCGAGGTTGGCTTGGCCACCGTCGCTAGCATCGTGGCCCTGGCGGGAATTCTCCTTTCTTATTGGATTTACCAGGCTAAGGGAATTTCGACCGACCGGATCGCTGGAGCCTTCCCGGGTCTGTACCGGTTGCTCTATCGCAAGTACTACATTGATGAACTGTACGAAGGCGGTCTGGTCAACCGGGTATTCTACCGTGGCTTGGCTTTCTTCGCAGCCGGCTTCGATTCCCGCTTCGTGGATGGCATCGTCAACATGTTTGGCTGGACGAGCCGCAATCTGGGACGGGCAATGGCTCAGGCTCAGACGGGGCAGGTTCAGGTATATGGCTTGGGGTTGTCCGCAGGAATCATTTTGATTGTGGCAGCGTTCATTGTCTGGGGTTAGCGGTGGGGGAAGTATCCCCCTCGCGGCGAGTGGAATGAGAATGACAGTCGTAAAGGTATCAGGAGGATAGCCGGGTGTTCGTAGGTCTCTTAACCACCTTGGTATTCCTGCCGGCAGCGGCAGCGCTCATCATAGCGCTCTTCCTTAAGGAGAAGCGGCAAGTCCGGGTGTTCGCTGGCATCGTTGCTGTGGCTGAACTTGTCCTCAGTATTGTCGCCTTTGCCTCCTATGACACAGCAGAAGGCGGCGTGCAGTTGGTGGACAGGATCTCCGATTGGATCCCTGCCCTCAACGCACAGTACTTCTTGGGTCTTGATGGGCTGAACGCTCCAATGGTGTTGCTCACCGGCCTATTGGGCGCCTGCGCCATATTCGTGTCTTGGAGGGTTGAGCACCGGGTCAAGGAATACTTCATGTGGCTGCTGCTCCTCTGGACGGCTGTCATGGGCGTGTTCGTGGCTTTGGACTTCCTCCTGTTCTTCATCTTCTGGGAAATCGAACTGATTCCGATGTACATGCTGATCTCTATGTGGGGAACCGGAAGGCCCACATACTCAGCAATGAAGTTTGTTGCCTTCACCTTCCTGGGCTCTGCCTTCATGTTGGTTGCCATCCTGGCGCTCTACTTCGCCACTGGCACGTTTGACATGATCCGCATCACTCAGGAGTTGGGATTCGACACCCCTTACTCCCGGCTAATCATGCCTGCGGCGGTCACCTTCTTCTTCTTCTTTGCGGCGTTCGCAGTGAAGCTGCCGATATGGCCGGTGCACACGTGGCTGCCTGACGCCCACACGGATGCTCCCACCGCGGTCAGCGTTATGCTTGCCGGAGTTCTGCTGAAGATGGGTGGCTATGGCATCCTTCGGGTCTGTCTATCGATTTTCCCGGACGTGGCCAGGGATTATGGAACGCCGTTGGCTATTCTGGCGGCCTTCTCCATCCTCTACGGCGCAGTCGTGACAATGCGCCAGACCGACCTTAAACGACTTGTGGCCTATAGCTCTGTGAGCCATATGGGCTTTGTTTTGCTGGGGGTGACCTCTGTCTCCGCTGTAGGAGGTGGATTCGCCACCGTTGGCATAACTGGCGCCTCGGTCCAGATGTTTACCCATGGCACGATAACCGGTCTTTTGTTCGTCCTGGTTGGCTTGGTGTACGAGAAGGTGCACACCCGGCACATTCCAGATATCACGGGCCTGGCCGTGCGGGTGCCATTCGTCGCGGTGAGCTTCGTTATCGCAGGGCTTGCCTCTCTCGGTCTGCCCGGATTGAGCGGTTTCGTGGCGGAAATCATGATTTTCCTCGGAGCCTTCAAGGCGAACCCCTGGCCGGTAGCCTTCGCCGCTTTTGGAGTCGTTCTGGCAGCCGGGTATATTCTCTGGACCCTTCAGCGGATTCTGTTTGGTCCACCATCAGACCGCCAAGAGGGCCTCACGGACGCATCGTGGATGGAGAGGTTGCCAATAGTAACGTTGATTATTGCGATAGTTGTGGTTGGTGTGTACCCGGCCGTGATTACCGACGTGTTGGACACCGCCTTGCCCAACCTCATCAACTTCAGGATGCCATAGCATGGCCGGCATTGAGTTCAACAGCACAAGTTATCGTCAGGCCCTTAAAAAGCCTGCGGAGTTAGGATGACGGCTAGCGACGTTTATCTACTATCGCCAGAAATCAGCATGGTCGGGTTGGCCGTGCTGGTGGTTCTGGCTGACCTGATTTTTCGCCAGAAGGGCGTTGTGGCGTTCTTGGCCATCGTTGGTCTGGCGGTGCCCGTCGCATTCTCGATCGCTCTGTGGATAGACATCGACGGCGAGGCGACTTCGCAGCGCTTCCTCGAACTAGGCCAGGCCACCACATTCGCTGTCGACCATTTCTCGCTGTTCTTCAAGTTCTTGGTTATAGCGGTTGTAGGCTTGGTGTTGTTGGTGTCTCAGGACTATGTGGGCCGTTTCGCCAAATACCGCGGTGAGTACTACGCACTAATTCTTCTCTCTGCCGTTGGCATGATGCTCTTGCCATCTACGACAGAGTTGATCACGATCTACGTATCTCTGGAACTAGCCACCATTCCCTTGGTGGTCTTGTCCGCTTTCCTGCGGGACGCCCGTTCCACAGAAGCGGCCATGAAGTTCTTCGTCCTTGCTGCGGTCAGTTCAGCGCTTCTGCTCTACGGAATGGTCTTGGTCTACGGCTTCACGGGAAGCACTCAGCTTTCCGTTATTGCTGAGCGGATTCAGGAACAGCCCGTGGAGAGTATTGCCTTCGGCGCCGCTCCACTCTTGCTGGGCGTGGTGCTCATAGTTGCGGGATTTGGTTTCAAGATGGCGTTGGCCCCCTTCCAAATGTGGGTTCCGGACGTGTATGAGGGTTCCCCAACTCCCATTACCGCTTACCTGTCCGTCGCCAGCAAGGCAGCAGCTTTCGCTGTCCTCATTCGTGTGTTCTACCTTGCCTTTGGTGGACTTAGCCTGGACTGGAGCATCGGCTTCGCCGTCTTGGCTGTCTTGTCGATGACGGTCGGTAACCTGATGGCGATAGCCCAAACCAACATTAAGCGTCTGTTGGCCTATAGCACGGTGGCCCACGCGGGTTACCTGATGGTGGGCGTTGCAGCCGTGGCTGCTCGAGTAGGCGACGGGCCGACCGACCTCGGTCTTGGCGGTGTGCTGTTCTATCTCGTGGCCTATGGTGCAACGAACCTGGCAGCATTCTTCGCTATCATCGCAATTGCCAACAAGATCAAGAGCGAGCGAATAGACGACTTCGCAGGGATGGGGTTCAAGGCGCCGCTTTTGGCCGCCGTTCTTGCCATCAGCTTGATCTCACTGATTGGAATCCCTCCGACGGCGGGGTTCATCGGCAAGATCTACCTCTTTAATGCTGCCGTTCGTGCTGACTTGGCATGGCTGGTTGTGGCTGGGGCAATCAATAGCGTGATCTCCGCCTACTACTACCTACGGGTAATCCGTGTGATGTACACCGGCAACGAAACGGAGCGCGAGACCGTGCCTTTCTCTCTGGCGGCGCGTGGGGCCTTGGCAATCAGCGCTGTTGGTATAGTCGTTCTGGGTGTCATTCCCGGTTACGTCTTGGATGTCGCCCAGTCCGCTGTAGGCGTCATCGTCGGCGGCTAGCTCCTGCCTCTTTGCAGGCGCCCCTTCGTACGCAGCCGCCTCTTTGTGGTTTAATGTCTCCCTACGCCTATCCTTGGACGAGTCATGCCCATTTCCTACGGAACCGTCGGTATCGTCTACAACGGGCGCGTTGGTAAGGCCGGGGAGCTCGCTCGTAGTATTGCCGAACAACTCGGGAATGCCCGGAATACCTGGATATGCGCCGTGGCGGAACTGGAGGCCAAGAAGGCCCAGGTGGAGGGCACCCACCTCGTTGTAACTGTTGGCGGGGACGGCACCATTCTAAGCACGGCTCGAGTGGCTGCCCCCTTTGGTGTCCCTTTGCTGGGCGTCAACATGGGACGGGTGGGGTTCATGGCCGAACTGACTCCGGCGCAGGCGGCCTCAAACTTTCCTACCCTTCTTGAAAGCGATGAAATTTGGATGGAAGAGCGGACGATGCTTGCGGTCGAAACGGTGCCTGACCGCTCGTCTCCATCGGCATCTCAACCCTTTCATGCTTTGAACGACGCTCTGGTAGGCCGTGGTGCTGTTCCTCGCCTGGCAAGGGTTGAGGTCAGCATCGACGGCGTGCGGCTCACGCGGTACACGGCAGATGCTGTGATCGTAGCGACCGCAACAGGGAGTACCGGCTACGCTTTTTCGGCGGGTGGCCCCATTTTGCACCCCTCAACCTCTGATCTTGTTGTGACGGCCGTGGCCCCTCACATCAGCTTCTCGGGCTCGCTGGTTATCCCGGCTACCTGCGTTATTGAACTCACCGTTCACACTGACTACCAGGCAGTCCTCAGTGTCGACGGCTATGTGGACCTAGACCTCCAAGATGGTGACTTGGTGCGCATCCGTAGGAGCGAGCACCGAGCGAAGTTCCTCCGGTTCCACCCGCCTGAGTTCTTTTACAGCACAGTCCGTGAGCGCCTTGGCTTGGATGCCGGCAACCAGATGTCTTAGGAGGGGCGCACAGCCGGTTGATGAGGAGGAGTACCAGCGTCGCACAACCATGCGGGAATAGCGGGAGCTCCGAAGGACATTCAACCGGGCGACACGTCCGTGTCTTTTGACTACCAAGTGCTCAGCCATAACCGGCCCGTCACCATCCAATCTCCTACGGACTTCATGGAGCCCGCGGAGTCCTACGCGGAGATCGTCGAATGAACCAGGAACCCACCTTAGAAACCCGGCGCGTCTACGAGGGGCGCATCCTCAATGTGCGCGTTGACACCGTGCGACTGCCGGACGGGAATACTTCGTCCCGGGAGATTGTTGAACATTCAGGGGCAGTGACCATCGTTCCAGTGGACCAGGAGGGTAACCTGCTGCTGGTCCGTCAGTACCGGAAAGCGGCAGAGGAGTTCCTGTTGGAGTTCCCCGCAGGCGGAATTGACGCCGGTGAGGACCCTGAGACCTGCGCCCAGCGGGAGCTGCGAGAGGAGACGGGCTACGCCGCTGATGAGATCGTGCCCCTGGGAAGCTTCTGGATGGTCCCTGGCTATGCAACGGAGTACATGCACGTCTTCCTGGCCCGAGGTCTCCACCACAGCCCTATGAAGGGCGACGAAGATGAAGACATTCAACTAGAGCGACATCCAGCGTCGAAGATGCCGGCATTGGTCAGATCCGGTCAGATCAAGGATTCAAAAAGTATTGCCGCTCTCTACCTGCTAGACCAAGCCCCCTAAGGGCTATGGTAGGGGCGGGTTGGTGACCCGCCCCGTTAACCTCCGCCTGGAGCGGGCCGGTCTGAGACACGGCCCCTACCGAAACCTCTGGAAGCCGATCAACTTCGATTTGCGAACCAATACCCTGTAGGGGCGGGTCGGTGACCCGCCCTCTCCTGTTTCGTCCGATTGAAACGGTCTCGGTTGACACGGATCGTGCTGTTTGACACAGTGAGTTTTCATTTCCCCTACCTCGGAGCAATGTATGGCTTCTACCTCCAGCCAAGACCTCGTTGAGCGAGCCATTCGGGCCTTGCCTGGCGGCACTATCGGCAACGTCCCAATGTCGAAGGACCATCCCGTCATCATTCGAGAGGGCAGGGGATCGAAGGTCTACGACGTCGATGGACGTGAATACCTCGACTACATGATCGGCTCGGGCCCCATGATATTGGGTCACGCTCACCCAGCTGTCGTCGAGGCCGTGCAGCGGCAAATGGCCCGGGGCAGCACGTTCTTTATCACCAACGAGCTAGCCATTGAGCTTGCTGAGGAGATTGTGAGGGCCGTTCCCTGCGCCGAACAGGTCAGGTATGTCTCCAGCGGCACAGAGGCGACGTTCTATGCCTTGAGGATTGCCAGGGCCTACCGGAAGCGGGACAAGATTCTCAAGTTTGAGGGTGGCTACCACGGCATGCATGACTACGCAATCATGAGCCTGTCCCCAACGAAGCTGTCCCCGTTCCCTACGCCCGTTGCCAACTCTGCCGGGGTGCCAAAGGCGGTCCAGGACACGGTGCTTGTGGCACCCTTCAATGACCTTGATTACGCGACCGAACTCATTGAGCAGAACCATGACGACCTGGCCGCAGTGATTGTGGAGCCGCTACAGCGTGTGATCGAACCGATGCCTGGATTCCTTCAGGGCCTACGCAAAGTGACGCAACAGTACGAGATACCGCTCATTTTTGACGAGATTGTCACCGGCTTTCGATTCGCCTACGGTGGCGCGCAGGAATACTACGGTGTAGAGCCTGACATTGCTGCTATAGGCAAGATTGTCGGGGGTGGCTTCCCGCTGGCTGGTGTCGTGGGCAAGCGGGACATCATGCACAGCTTCGACCCTGAAATGGAAGGCACCGACGAATACGTTCCCCAGGTTGGCACGCTCAACGGGAACCCCATTGCGGCGGCGGCGGGCCTGGCAACCTTGGAAGTACTTCGGCAACCGGGCGCCTATGAGCGCCTCTTCGCCACAGGCCGCCAGCTCATGGGAGGCTTGGAGCAGTTGCTCCGAGAGGCGGAGATACCCGCCAAGGTTTCCGGCGAGGCACCCATGTTCGACGTCTATTTCACTGAGGAGGAGATCGTCGACTACAGGGCTACGATGAGGGCCGACAGCACGATGCACAAGAAGTTCGTTTCTTCTCTTGTCGACCAGGGCATCCTGCGGGCTGGTCACAAGTTCTATGTATCTCTGGCCCACGATCAGCAAGACGTGGATAGGACGCTCGACGCCTTTAAGCAAGCCATCGACATCATAAGATAGGTTCAGAGGGCGGGAGTCATTGAGTGCACCCGGTTACCGTCTTTCCGGCGAAGGCCGGAATCCAGTAGACATCTGGCCTATTGGCCCACGCATGTGATGGATGGACGCTTCCTGGGTTCCGACTGGAGCCTGTCCTGAGCCAGGCCGAAGGGCCGGAAAGACGAAGCACAGCCGATTTCAATCACGAGTTCCCGGTCTTTGGGCCCGGGCTGTCGAACACCCCGGTGATATTACCATCATTGAGGACGAGGGTTCGGTGGATGGGCACGTCAAGCCTGGCGGGAGATGCGGGAGGAAGTTGCCCCCCTTGAGAAAACGAAGCGCCCGTCCTGCTTCAGGACGGGCGCAAAACGAAAACCCCGGGACCTGGGGTTTTTATTCGTATCGCCACGAATTTCGTGACGACGTAGAGAGCCTAATGCCGAATTACGGAATTGTCAAGCGGGAGGTTAGACTTGCCCAACCTTCTTCTGAACGGGCTTGGTGTCGATAACGTGTCGCTGCAGCCCCAACTCTTTGGCCGACATACCCATTGCTAGCCCCATCATCTGGGGGAAGTGCAGGATCGGCAGCGAAATGCTCTTTCCCCGCTGCTTAGCAGCAGCGGGCTGATAGCCATCCAGGTTGAGGTGGCAGAGCGGGCAGGGGGTGACCATAGCGTCAGCGCCTAGGTCTTTAGCATCGCCAGTGTGGTTTGCGACCATATTCACGGAAGCCTTTTCGTTGATCGTGAGGATGGGGAAGCCGCAGCATCGAGTCTTTCCAGCGAAGTCGATGGTCTCTGCCCCTACAAGCTCGATCAGCGTTTCCAGCGAGGTCTGCCGTTCCGGGTTCTCGTCAAACCCCAACGAGTCACTGGGCCGCACGATGTAGCACCCGTAGAACGGAGCTAGCTTAACGCCGGACAGAGGTTGCTGGACCTGCTCGCGAATCTTGTCCAAGCCGACATCTTCGATGAGTACCCAGAGGAGGTGCTTGGGTTGCACGTTGCCTGTGTACACCAACTCCTCTTCAGCCAATAGGGCGTTGATCTCGGCTCGGTAGGTATCGTCATTGTCCAGGGTGTACTTCGCTCTGCTCATGACACCCTGGCACGTTGAGCAGATGACCATGATGGTGTCATAGCCCATCCTCTCGGCGATGGCCATGGTCCGGGCGTTTAGCGTGTCGCCCAACTTCTTGTTCTTTTCCTGGAGCACCCCGGCCCCAGTGCACGAAGCATCAACCATCTCATCCAACTCAATACCCAGCCGCTCACAGACCTTCAAAGCTGCGGGGTAGAGTTCTGGGCAGCCGCCTCGAGAGACACAACCAGGAAAGAAAGCGTACTTCATTAGTCTTCCTCGATCTTTTCAAAGATGCGGCGGACGAAACGGACGCTTGGGATTGCCTTGTGAACTATCGGCGGGAGCTTACCCCGCAGGAATGCACGGATACCCACCGGCATGTTGTGGAGCTGGGCGCCGATGTTGAACATGCCAGGCGTCTTCACTGCCAGCTGCAGTTCATCAAGCCACCCGCTGTGTTTGACCGTGTCAGCGAAGATCTCGGCGTGCCGTGCACCGATGGTGCTGGTGAAGCCAGCCGCTGCCGCTTCTTCTCTGAGGTTCATAATCTGGTCCATTGGGGCTACGCCCTTGGGGCAAGCCTCGACGCATTCAAAGCAGCGGGTGCAGTCCCACATGCCACCGGGCTCATCGAGCTCGCCGAAGCGCTGGTTGGTGGCGCCGTCCCTGGGGTCGCCCACGAATCGATAGGCCTTGGCCAGTGCTGCGGGCCCAAGGAAGTTCTCGTTGACCTCTAAGACCGTGCAGTCGGAGACACAAGCGCCGCACATGATGCAGCCCATCGTTTGCAGCAGCTTCAGCATGGAGTCGTTTGAGGCGACGTACTCTCGCTCTGGCTCTGGACCCTCCGGTTGAAGGTAGGGCTTCACCGCTCGGATCTTGTTCCAAAAGACACTCATATCCACAACGAGGTCTTTGACAACGGGCTGGTTGCCCATCGGCTCCACCTGCACCACTCCGTCTTTATCCATGGAGTCGAGGAGCTTCGTCTTGCATCCCAGTCCTGCGTGGCCATTAACGCGCATAGCACAGGACCCGCAAATGGACGCCCTGCAAGAGCAGCGCACGGCCAGAGACTCGTCGACTTCTTCTCGAGTCTGGATTAACGCATCAAGGACGGTGTAATGGTCGGGGACGTCAAGAGTGTAGTCCTGAACATAGGACTGGTCCTGCTCTCTTTCTGGATCGAACCGCTTGACGGCTAGTTTGACTTGCATTAGTAGGTTCTCTCCACGGGTTCCCATCGGGTAAAGGTTACTGGGATCGTGTCCACAACCGGCCCATCTGGTGACCAAGTGCAGGTCACGTGCTTGAGCCAGTTCTCGTCATCCCGCGTGGGCATGTCTGTTCGATAGTGAGCGCCACGGCTCTCTTTTCGGGTTAGGCCGCTGGCACAGATGGTCTCAGCACAGTCCAGCATGAAGCCAAGTTCAAGAGCGAATACCAAAGCGGTATTGAAGACCTTGCCCTTGGCCTTGACGGGCATGTACCGGTAACGCTCTTTCAATTGCTGAATGGCCTTCGCTGCTGTCTGCATCCCCTGTTCCTCGCGGAACACAGCCAGGTGCTCGTTGAGGGTCTCGCCCATAGCCAGGCGGACCTTGGCGACGCTGTCGCCGTTGTCCTTCCGATCAAGGAGCGAAATGATCCTGGTCTCGTCCAAATAAGCGGCGTGTTCGGATACCCTGCCGAAGGGCCGCTCTAGAGCGCGGGCAGCAGCGGCTTCGCCTGAGCGCCGCCCGAAGACCACCGTGTCCAACAGCGAGTTGGCTCCCAGGCGGTTCCCGCCGTGAACACTGACGCATGCGCATTCACCGGCTGCGTACAGGCCTGGAATTGGAGTAGCGCCCCAGACATCAGTCTTGATGCCGCCCATGATGTAGTGCATGCCTGGCTGTATGGGAATGGGTTCGTCGGCCAGGTTGATATTCATATAGTCGAGAGCCACTTCATTGATGTAGCTCAGCTTGGTTTCAATGAGTTCTCGGCCAAGATGCCGAAGGTCCAGGAACACGCAACCGTCGACGCCTCTTCCTTCCTGGATCTCCGTTGCCTCAGATCGGGACACGACATCTCTTGACGCCAGTTCCAGCATGTTCGGTGCATAGGTCTTCATGAACCGGTCGCCTTCCGAGTTGAGGAGGTAGGCTCCTTCACCGCGGGCGGCTTCAGTGATCAGCACTCCGTTGCCCTTGAGGGTGGTTGGGTGGTACTGGATCATTTCCATGTCCATGAGCGCTGCCCCGGCAGGGTAGGCTAGGCCCATCCCGTCGCCCGTGACAATGAGCCCGTTGGTGCTGGGCTCGTAGGCCCGGCCAACTCCTCCTGTGCACAAAATGACGGACTTGGCCCTGATGGCCTCTATTTTGCCCGACATGATGTCCATGGCCACGACCCCGCGGCACTCTCCATCGACCATGATGAGGGAGGTTACGAACCATTCCTCATACACGCGTACGTTTTCCTTCATGACCTGTTCGTAGAGGACATGGAGCATGGCCTGGCCGGTGATGTCCGCCACGAAGAACGTTCGGGCGCGCTCCTGGCCTCCGAAACGGCGTGTGCCAAGGTGGCCCGTTTCGTCGCGGCTGAAGATGACGCCCATGTGCTCCAACTCAATGACCGCGGCTCCGGCCTCCTGGGCCATGACCTCAATAGCATCCTGGTCGCCTAGATAGTCGCTACCTTTTACCGTAGCGTAGGCGTGGTCTTCCCAGTCGTCACCTCGGTCTGTTAGAGCGGCGTTGATGCCTCCCTGGGCAGCGTTGGAGTGGCTACGCACAGGGTGAACCTTTGTGATAATAGCGGTGTCGGCTCCCTGCTGAGCGGCAGCGAGGGCGGCACGCATGCCAGCCAGACCCGCACCGACGACTACCACATCATGCTCGTACATTGACCCTCCCAGCGCTGGGGTGCTTTCGTGCCTGCGCTACTATAGCAAAGCAATAGGCCAAACTCAAGACGAACTCTGCATATTAGGTATGAAGAAGATGAACTGGGCAGACGTTCCCAACCGGCGCAGCATCTGATATCCTACCCAGCGGCCTTGAACCTAGGGAGAAAGGAAGAGTTGCGTTGAGGACGTTTTTAATCGTTTCCGCTCTTGCAGGTATTCTAACGTTGGCGGTCGCCTGTGGCGGAAACTCCCCAGAAGGCACCCCAACGGCGACATTGATCCCAATCGGCTCCAACGGTTCGGGAGACCCAACTGTTGCACCAACAGCCTCGCCAACTTCAGCCGCGACTGAGATCGTATTGCCTAAGCAGTATTCAAGTCCCCCTCCGATGACAATTAGCGCAGAGAAGATCTATACCGCGACTCTGGAAACATCAGAGGGAACCATGGTTCTTGCGTTGTTGCCCAAGGTGGCGCCGGTGACGGTGAACAACTTTGTGTTCCTGGCTAGGGAGGGTTACTACGACGGTGTGCCTTTTCACCGGATACTTGAGGGCTTCATGGTTCAAACCGGCGATCCGACAGGAACCGGCCGGGGCGGTCCTGGCTATAGTTTCGAAGATGAACCTGTAACCCTTGAGTACACGAGAGGCACAATCGCGATGGCCAATGCTGGTGCCGATACCAATGGCAGCCAATTCTTTATCATGCACGGGGATAGGTCCCTGCCAAAGTTGTACACGATATTCGGCAACGTCTCAGACGGACTCGGCACTTTGGACAAGATCGCCGGTACTGTGGTGGTAGCCGACGCCAACGGAGAAGTCTCGGCTCCTTTAACGGAGATTAGGATTACCAGTGTGACGATCACGGAAAGCTAGCTATCGCATCCTGTTTCCTTGACGTGCGACCAGATGCCCACTGCTTCTGGACCTCCCTCTAGGGCAGGGCTGCACCGCCACAGCAACGGTTTCGCCAACATCAACAGAAGGAGCAACCAAATTGGCTAAGGAATACTCCAGTCCGCCGCCCATGACTATCGATGCAGAGAAGACCTACACTGCGACCCTGGAAACATCAGAGGGAACCTTGGTTCTTGAGTTGTTGCCCAAGGTTGCGCCGGCGACCGTGAACAACTTCGTGTTCCTGGCCCGGGAAGGCTACTACGACGGTGTACCGTTCCACCGGATCATTGAAGGTTTCATGATCCAGACAGGTGACCCGACGGGGACAGGCAGAGGCGGCCCAGGATACCGCTTCGATGACGAGCCGGTAACTCAGGATTACGTCAAAGGCATCGTTGCCATGGCCAACTCAGGCCCCAATACCAACGGAAGCCAGTTCTTCATCATGCATGGGGACATGGGGTTGCCGAAGAACTACACGATATTTGGCAAGGTTTCCGATGGCCTGGATACTCTCGACACCATTGGCACCACGCCAGTGACGGCCAACGAGAGAGGCGAACGATCGGTGCCCGCAAAGGACGTCAACATCACGAAGGTGACGATAGACGAGTCGTAAGGGAACTGAGATTGATGAAAAAGAGAGAGGCGGCCATATTTGGCCGCCTCTCTCTTTTTCGCTTGTTGCCGCGTTCTGCTAGGGGCCCGTTCGGGCGGGGCAGACACTGTCGAAGCCGTTGGTCTTGTGGGTAGAGTCGCAGAAGGGCTTGTCGGAGGAGCCCCCGCAGCGACAGAGAAAGAACGGATTCTCCGTCACCTCAAACTCATTCCCGTCTGCATCAATCAGCTTGACGTTTCCTGAGACTCTGTAAGATCCGTTCTTCTGCACCTTGATTGCAGCCCCGTCTTCCTCAGCCATCGTGAGCCTCCACTCGCAGTGTCGATTTCATTCCCTAGATCACTTCAGGCGATACCTTAGCTCAGTCCGCGCCTGGCTCGTACGTTGTTGGTGGCCTGCATCATGTTCTTCAGCTTGGCCATGGACTCTTCCTCAGTCCGGGTCTTCAGGCCGCAGTCGGGCGTAACCCATATTTGCTTCCCTGGTAGCACGTTCAGTGCCCTTTCAATGCCCGCCTCCATGGCCTCAATGCTCTCAGGGGCATGGTGGTGCACATCGAAGACGCCCAAGGCCAGGATCTTGTCGGTTTTCTTGTCCTCGAAGTACTCAAGCAAGTGGTAGTCGGAGTTGGCCATCTCCAGGTCCAACACGTCCACAGGGAGCGTAAGAATGCCGTCGAAGACCGTGGCGAAATCCCCGTAGCAAATGTGCGTGATGGTCACCGCGTCCAGACCCTCAGTGGAGACCCTTAGGCCCTCGGCGACGAGGGCCATTTCTTCAGGCCTCGTCGACGCAGCGGGTTCGTCGATTTGAATATACCGGCAGCCCGCCGCCTGAAGGTCGCGGGCTTCTTCATTGATGACGCGGGCAAGGTTGAGGACGAACGCTTCCCGGCTTCCGAAGTGCTCGTCGAAGGACCAGTCGGCAATGGTGTAGGGACCGGTGAGCATTCCTTTGACGGGCCGGTCGGTCAGGCTCTGGGAGTACTTCCACCAATCCACGGTAATTGCCTTTGGGCGCTTTATTGCGCCTGTTGCCACCGGCTTGCGGTAGTAGCGGTTGCCGTAGGAACGGACCAATCCGCTGATGTCCATACCCTCCAGATTTTCGGCAAAGTATGTGGCCATGTCGCCCCGGTACATCTCGCCGTCCACAAGGATATCCATGTCCAGGTCTTCTTGGAGGCGGATCCAGTGCTCAGTGGCCTTTTTTTCAAGGTCCATCAGCTCGTCTCGGCTGATCTGCGCTCGCGCCGCCTTGGCGCGAGCCTCCATGAGATGAGGAGGCTTGGGATAGCTTCCGACCGCAGTGGTGATCAGGTTGTTATGCACGTACCACCTCTCTGGCTTTATTAACTCCCTCTACGAGTCGTTCCAGCTTCTGTTGGGCTTTCTCTCTTGGTAGATATTCCAGACCAGAGTTTGGATTCACGTAGAGGCGGTCCTGCGGCACGTGCTGCATGACTCTTTGGCACGCCTGGGCTATTTGGTCGGCGGTTTCTAGGCCAGTGTTGCGGCCGTTCACGATGCCGAAGCCCAGTTCCTTATCAGCCGGGAATTTCTCCACAACTTGCCAGTTGCCGTCGCTCGACGCGAAGTCCAATCCTATGATTAGGAAGGGCGATCGCAACAATCCGTCAGCGACCTTTGAAGCATCGGCAAAGTAGGTGTAAACCGCTGTTTTCACGGTTAACCCTCTCACCACTCGTTCGGAAGCCTCCAGGAAGAGGTCTATATCTTCGGGGTGCCTCAAGATGCACGGCTCGTCGAACTGTATGATCGAGGCTCCGGCCTTCTGCAGGGCCAACGCTTCATTGTTCAAGGCCTCAGCAAGGTCCAATACCAAGGGACCCAGGCCTTCATAGCCAGCTTCGAGTACTGACAACCGGCCCAGTGAATAGGGCCCGGTGAGGATTGCTTTGACGGGCTTGCTGCTGTTGCCGCTGGCGAACGTGAAGTGGTCCGTGGATATGGGACTGGACCATCCGATCTTGCCTTCGACAACCGGCTGCCGATAGTAGGTGTTGTTGTCGAAGTATCTAGTCAGCCCTTTGATGGAGAAGCCTGTCATTCCTCGGGCGAAGTAGGTCTGGCCGTCGTCCCAACGAATTTGTCCGTCTGTCACAAGGTCAACGCCCGCATCAATCTGCTCCTGAAGGACTTCTTTCGTTACCTCATCTGCAATGCGGGCTACTTCTTCGGGGCTAGTCTCGCCTCTGTCGAGGCGGTTCTTGGCGGCCCTCAGATTTGGGGCCTTTCCCCCTATCTTGGGGTAGTTTCCAACTGTAGTCGTCAGCAAGGGGTCTATCCTCCTGTGGGTGTCCGGCGGTGTGAACGAATTCGTAACTGTTAAGGCTATCTTACCGGAGCCCCTCGGCGATGGACAAGCCTAGTTGGCTGCAACTGTTGCTGCTACAATGGCCTCGATCCGCCGATGCCCAGAGGGCCATGATCCCCGACGAACGCATAGCTCACGCCATTAAGAGCACTGAGGTGCTCCGCCTGCCCCGTCAAACCCTGGCAACCTTCGGTACTACCATCCTCAAGTACTATGTTGTCACCGAGCCGGCTTACGCTGGGGTGGTGGAAAGCTCCGAGGACTCGGTTGTCCGCGAAGGAACGGTGACTGCACAGCGTCCTCAGGTCGTTACCCCGTACTACGTCTCGAACTTAGAGGGCTTCAGTACGGAGGCCAAGCGCTACTTCCAGATGGAGGCGGAGCGCTACGGCACTAGCCTTCCTGGTCTGATGTACGGCTACCGGAACGAGCCTGGTGGCACCACCATAACCTCGGGTAATCTCCATAAAGTTGCCAACAACATTATTGGGGACCTGGATCATCGGGGAGTGAATCTTGCAGCCGTCATAAGGGGCGTGGACGATCTCTGGGATGTTTCGCTGCTCAAGTTCATTTATGAGTTGACAGCCCGGTCGGTGGCAACCAATGTGCAAGAGATGCAGAGCCACGGTCTCCTAGATATGGACTCCAGTGGTATTCCCAGGGATGCTCGGGACCGCATTGATGCGATGTTCAAAGAGGCCCGCCGCGGCAATCTTGACCCAGCTGTCCTCAAGCGGGAACTGGATCAGTGGGATGTCTTCCCCGAATACGAGGACCGCTTTCTAGGCCTTTTCCGTAGGCGTTAGCGTCAAGGTTTCCACCGCGTGTCTTATCCAATGGGCTCTTTCCCACCGATATGAACATATCTCATAACCCCGTCAAGGAAGCAGTTGCCTTGGCAATATCAACGTCCTCAGAGCCGGGAATGGTTCTCATGGTCCAGAGGCCCAACGAGCCTGGCGAAGAGCTGCCCGGCATGTGGGGCCTTCCAGCCGCTTCCATAAGGGCGGGAGAGACGTGTGCGGAGGCTGCTGTAAGGGCGGGCAGGGACAAGCTGGGCGTTGAACTTGATCTGCAGGATGCTCTGGCATTTGGTCAGCAGGAACGCGATTCTTATGTGCTAACCATGACGGTCTATCGGGCTAATCTTGACGTGGGCGAAACCGGACTAAAGCTGGGTAGCACCCATGACGGCACAACTCAATACACAAGTTGGCGTTGGGCAAGCCCGGAGGCCCTCCAGCCAGCGGCTGATCTCGGTTCGCTGTGTTCCAAACTCTACCTGCGGTGGCTGAAGGCATGAATCGATTTGTTATAGCCCGCTTCCATGAGATTGCCCTCAAGGGCAAGAACCGACCCTTCTTCGCCCGCCAGTTGGTGGGAAACCTGCGAGAGGCCACCCGAGGACTGGGCGTAGAGTCTGTTTGGGATGGCCGGACAATGGTCGGCCTCAAACTAGCCCCAGATGCGGAATGGCCGGCTCTAGAACACCAACTCAAGAGGGTCTTCGGCGTTGTCAACTTCTCGATCGTGAACCGGGCTGAACCAAATCTAGAATCAATCAAGAGTCTGGTCACTAAGCTCGCGAACTCGAAGCCATTCGCCTCCTTCCGGATCACGGCGAATCGTGCTGACAAGAAGTTTCCGCTCACCTCAATGGAGTTGAACCGCGAGCTTGGGGCTTTGGTAGGGGAGGCAACGGGAGCCAGGGTGGACCTTAAACAACCTGAGGCAGTCTTCTATGTAGACATCATGCCCAGAGATGCCTACGTCTATGTTAATAAGGTGCAGGCCTCAGGTGGGTTGCCGGTAGGCGCCAGTGCCCCGGTCTTGACCCTGCTCTCTGGAGGCATCGATTCCCCCGTTTCTGCCTGGCGGATGATGAAGCGGGGCTGTCCAACATACTTCCTCCACTTTCACAGCTACCCCCTGGTGGACACCAGCTCAATGGAAAAAGCGGCTGAGCTTGTGCAGGCCCTGACAACCTATCAATACGAGTCGACGTTGTTTCTGGCGCCTTTGGCTGAAATCCAAAAGACAATCATTCTGTCGGTACCTGCGGCTTACCGAGTGGTGCTATACCGCCGCTTCATGTTTCGCATCGCTGAGCAGGTAGCCAGGAGAGAGGGCGCCTTGGCCTTGGTCACTGGCGAAAGCGTGGGTCAGGTCAGCTCACAGACCGTTGAAAACATCGCCGCCATCGATGCCGTGGCTTCCATGCCTGTCCTGCGCCCATTGATTGGCATGGACAAGGTGGAAATCATAGACCAGGCCAGAGCCTTGGGTACTTACGCCGTTTCCATCATTCCCGACCAGGACTGCTGCAGCCTCTTCACTCCCACACACCCGGTCATTCGAAGCAAGGCTTCAGAACTGGAGCGTTTCGAGGAAGACCTGGATGTCGAAGGTCTGGTGTCGCAAGCTGTCTCTGCCATAGAAGTGCGGCATTTCCGCCATTGAGAGCAGCCCCAAACGGCATCTGTTGGCGCCCAGGCCCGGTCATCATCTCAATAGGTGCGCGCGGGGTTGACGCTGCGCTGTACGCGTGTACGCTGTGACACATGAATCCGCAGGCCCGGAACAACCTAACTCCTTGATGCAATCTACGGTGGGCGTGCTATGTCCATGAAGATCTGCGTCGTTGTTCCCACCTACAATGAGGCCCAGAACCTTCCTGATCTGGTCCGGCGTCTGTTTGATGAAGATATTCCCGGCCTGGAAATCCTGGTCGTTGATGACGCCTCGCCAGACGGCACCGGTGACCTAGCGGATTCCTTGGCACAGCAGCATCCAGGCCAATTCCACGTGCTCCATCGAAAAGGGAAACTTGGGCTCGCCTCTGCCTACCGGGATGGCTTCCGCGAGGCTCTTCGTTTGGGGGCCACGGTCATTGCCCAAATCGACGCTGACCTGTCCCACCCCCCTGAGCACGTCGTCAAGCTCATCGCTCCTATCCTCGAAGGCAAGGCTGATGTGGTGATTGCTTCCCGCTACGTCAGCGGCGGCAGCGCCGACCCCGACTGGCCCCTCCATAGAAAGGCCCTCAGCAAGGGCGGCAACATCTACGCCCGTTTGGTGACAGGCATGCCGATCAACGACTCTACCTCTGGGTTCCGTTGCTTTCGGAGCGAGGTTCTGGAGAAGGACGGGCTCATCGACAGGCCCAAGTGCCGAGGTTTTGGGTTCCAGGCCGAGATGGCCTATCACTGCTGGCGGGAGGGCTTCCGCATTCAGGAGGTCCCCTACGTTTTCCATGATAGGGAGAAGGGCAGTTCCAAGATCTCGATGAACATTGTTGTCGAGGCTTTGGTGCGGTTGCCTCAGCTGAGGCTGTCAAGGAAGTACAGCTCAAACAGGGTTCCCTGACGGAGGCTAAGACCCCGCCTGGTGAGCCGTCTGGTTAGCTTCTCCAAAAGAGCCTCGAAAAGCCCTTGCATTGACGATTCTTTCGTGCCTAAACTCCTTTCCGGTAATCCCTTTGGAGTCACTGCAAATGACTAGTTCCCCGGCCCAAGAACGCGAAAGTCTCTTTCGTGAGAAGACAAGGAAGGCAGTTGGCTTGGCTATGCAGGCTCGTTGGGATGAGGCTGTTGAGGTCAACGAAGCGTTACTAGCCGATTTCGCTGAGACCGAAGATGTATTGAATCGTCTAGGCAGAGCCTTCTTTGAGTTGGGCCGCTATGAAGAGGCGAAGAAGGCCTTTCGGCGAGCCTTGGACGTTGCGCCCCTCAACACCATAGCCCGCAAGAACCTAGAGAAGTTTGAAGCGCTTGATGGCCAAGAGCGGCCGGTTCAGCGGAAGCAGCGCATCCGCGGCCCTAGATTTATTGAAGAAAGCGGCAAGACAGGGATTGTGCGACTTCAGGAATTGCCACCGAAACAAACCTTGGCCACCTTGGCTGCAGGCGATCCAGTGACGTTGGTTGTAGAGGGGGGATTCCTTTGGGTGAAGACAACTGAAGGTGAGCCCATTGGCCGTCCTGCGGCTCCGTTGGGTCCCCGCCTGACCAGGCTTATCGATGGCGGAAATACCTATGAGGCTGTTTTGACCAGCGTTGGCCAAGGGGGGGTAGTGTTGCTTGTCCGGGAGACGTTCCGCGATCCAAGCCAGCGGAGCGTAACGTCCTTCCCAGCGCACCTGGCTGGCTCGACCATCACTGCGGTCGATACTTCGGCAGCCCCCGAACTAGACCGGTCCTATGACGAGGAAAGGGCCGCAACCTCCCTCGTCCAACTAGAAGACGAAGACGGTGGCCATCTGGCTGAGGATGCTCTCATCGTACATAGCGATGGCTCAGAGGACGAAGGCAGCGAACTCGAATAGGTGAAAGGGATCTCAATACTCGGGCTTTCGGATAGAGGCCAACCCGCGCGGCAGCCTATTGAGGAGGCTGAGCCACAGTTTTGGCCGCTTCCTGCTCTTCGGCGTTTCGCTGTACGGCCAGCCAGTCGATGCCTTGCCGCACAGACGTAAGCATGGTTCCTAAGTCTGTCTCAAGTTGGCCAAGCGCCTCGAGTGCGTACTTGTCTGCGCCCATGAGCCTCTTCTGGGCCTCAATTGTGGCGCTGTTCACAAGCTTTTGTGCCTCTTCCTCTGTCCGTGACATCAAGTCGGCGGCTTCTGCCTGGGCCTCCTGAATCACGCTGCTTTCATGCACCCGCTTGCTCGCCTCGTCCTCCGCCGTTTGACGGATCTTTCGGGCTTCGAGCAAAGCTTGGTTGATGATGGCTTCGCGCTTCTCCAGGATTTGGTCGGCCTCTCTAATGCCCTGGGGGACCGATACGCGCAGCCGGTCCACCAGATCAAGAAGTTTTTCTTGATCCACAAGGCCCCGCCTCATGGGCGGCACCCTAGTTGCCCCACCAATGGCTTCTTCCAGTTCGTTGAGCAGTACCAAGAGTTCTATGACGCACCTCCTTCGCTGATGCTTCCAGATATGCTTGCGGCCTTGGTTGCTCCCAGCCGGTCTCCCAACATGGAAAGAACGTGATCCGGGACCAAGCCTCTTACATCGCCACCTAGGCGGGTTGCCTCTTTAAGCATGCTGGAACTGACGAACTGGTACTCCAGTCTGGTCATGAGGCAGACAAGCTCCACGTCGGGAGACAACTTTTTGTTCATGAGGGCCATATTGAATTCGTAGTCGAAGTCGGAACCCATCCGAAGCCCACGTACAACGACCGTCGCTCCCATTTCCTTAGCGAAATCCACGGTAAGGCCGGCGTAGGGCCTCACTTCAACGTTAGGAATGTGGGCGATAGCGCGGTGAAACAGTTCGACGCGCTCTTCGGTGGAGAAAACAAGGGTCTTGGGTGGGGAGTCGTACACTCCAACGATGACCTTGTCGAAGAGACGAGAGGAGCGCATGGCGATGTCCACATGCCCATTGGTGACGGGATCGAATGTCCCCGGGTAGACCGCGGTAACCATTAAGCTTCCCTTCCATACAGAGACAGGCAACTGTCCCCGTAACGCCGAGTTTGCATTAGGTTCAACAAAGCGAAGGCCTCCCGAGGCTGTTTGCGAACGCTGTGTTCCAGCACAACAAGCCCACCGGGTTCAAGCCAGGATGCTTCCGACAGTCGCGTCATCAGCGCTTCGATCTCCTCTGATTCGTATGGTGGGTCCGCCAGGATGAAACGATAGGGCCCTTGTAGTCTTCCCAAGGCTCGCTTAACCGGAGAGCAAACCACTTGCGCTCGCTCATCTAGGTTAGCCGCCTTGAGATTCTGGCGGATGATGCGGCACTGGTTCGTGGACTTCTCCACGAAGTCTGCCCAGGTAGCTCCTCTGCTGAGGGCTTCAATGCCTAGGGCTCCCGTGCCCGCATAGAGGTCCAAGACGGTACAGCCCTCTAAACCATAGGCCGCCAAGATCGAGAAGAGGGCGCTGCGGGTCCGTTCGGAGGTGGGACGGACTCCTTTGTCTTTCACCGCCGCCAAGGGAACGCCCCTGGCTGTGCCCCCTGCAACTCGCAGGCCCATCGGCCTCCTGCTTGAACCAGAGAATTCGTGCCTGGCAAGTGGCTGCATTCTAGCATAGCCCCTTCAGAGGGTAAAGGCTGCGGGTCGGGCTAGAAGGCTGGAAGTAAGGCTCTTGGCGGTGTTGTCAACTTGGTGCTTCTGGGCTGAATCTTGGGCTGATGGGGTAGCTGAAGGGCCCTTCTTGACAAAGGGAATATATCTTCCTATAATGCCGCCATGCGAAGAAAAGCGGACTCCTTAGTACCCTTAGAGGCCTCGATTTTGGATGCTGCCTTGGACCTGAGGCGGCACGGCGTTAAGGAGGCCCATGGTTTTCTCTTGGCCAAGGAGATGCGAGATCGTTCGGCCGCCAAGCTGCTCACCGCGTACGGGACGCTGTACAAGGCCCTTGGCCGATTGAATAAGGCGGGCTTCTTGGAAAGTAATTGGGAGGACCCCCAGATTGCTGCAGACGAAGGCCGGCCTCGCCGCCGTTTTTATAGCGTGACCCTGGCTGGCCAGAATGCCTTAGCTAAGCATCGGGAAACTGTGCCTCAGGTTAGGCCCAATCTCCGTCCTTGGCAGGCTATGTCATGATCACGGCCATTCGCTGGTC
Source organism: Chloroflexota bacterium (assembly GCA_003228115.1). Classification (GTDB taxonomy): domain Bacteria; phylum Chloroflexota; class Dehalococcoidia; order Lucifugimonadales; family SAR202-VII-2; genus SAR202-VII-2. The sequence continues at coordinate 135,622 of QEVV01000003.1, read as the reverse complement.
AAGGAGTGCGGGTCTTGTCCGGGGCTGGGTGCATCTGTACACGAAGGGCCTTCCTCGAAGGCTTAGGGACGAACGCAGGGATGAGACCGACGCTGATCTGTGGGAGGAGGCTCAAGAGGCTGCCCAGGATGGCAGGACGGATCGGGCGCTGGCGGGACAGGTTCTCTTGAGGTGGCTTCTTGGCGTGCCTGATGACGCTCTGTGGCGGCTGGCACATATCGGTGCGAAAGATCTAAACAAAGGGGAGGGTACTGCAATGATTCAGACAAGTAACTACAGGACGATGACCGTCGTGACGGGGATCATAGGGCTGGCACTTGTTGCGGGCCTGGCTATCAACCAGGTGATAGGGGAGATGGAGTTTCGGCGGCAAGCTGACGTTGCCTTCTCGGTTGAGCAGAGCATTACTGCACTCGTCTTTCTGCCCTTGGGGCTCATCGCGATTGCTGCTGGATTTCGCGTGCTTGCCAGCGTGCCAAGTCTAGGGATGACTCTCATCATCACTGGAAGCCTGTTCATAGCCGTGCTCCTCTATTGGCTCATTCTTCCCGTTATTCTAGCCGTCGGGATCATCGCATACGGGGCTAACAAGGTAAGGAAAGATGGCGATTATGAGCGTAGCGTGCCCGCTGGCCTATCCTCATTGATATCGACCAAGTTTCTCGCTTTGACAGCGGTGGCCAGCGTCCTAGTTCTAGTGCTACTTCTTGCCATGTTCGGAATGTCTGGCTAAGGGGTCCGAAGGCGTCTGTCTCTTTTGTTGATGACGAGGCCGTGCTTGTAGGCACGGCCTCGTCATCTGTTCTTGGAGCTGGCTTTTCTACCAGGTGAGGTAGGCTGCCTTGCAGGTCTGATTCTGTCGTTGCGCCTCCGACGGCCCAGCGCCTAAGATGGTGTCGACAGGCAGGCACAAAAGGCGTCATGAAGAACTCCTCGGACCTGGTAAAGCAGCTTAAGGCAATCGTGGGCGACGAATATGTCGTTCACCTGCCGGAGGACCTACTCGTTTTCGAGCGTGACGGCTCGCCGGAGAACGAGGTGCCTAGATTGGTGGTCCTCCCAGATACCACGGCCCAGGTTTCCCAGGTTATGCGCCTGGCCTATGAGAATGGCATTCCCGTAGTGCCTAGGGGAGCAGGCACGGGCCTCAGTGGCGGCGCCGTGCCCCAGAGCGTTTCGATTCTCATGCCCCTGTCCCGCATGCGCCGCGTCCTTGACGTAGATGTCACCAATCGCACCGCCGTGGTAGAGCCCGGCGTGGTCAACCTGGACCTTTCCCATTACACCGAAAAATACGGGTTGCACTATGTGCCTGACCCGTCGTCGCAGAAGGCCTGCACTATTGGCGGCAACGTTGGCGAAAATGCCGGGGGCCCTCATTGCTTGGCGTACGGCGTCACCACCAACCACGTCTTGGGTCTTGAATTGGTCTTGGCGGATGGCACGATTGTCGAAGTAGGCGGCGATGTCAGAGATGCGCCAGGTTATGATCTGACCGGGACAGTTGTTGGGTCAGAAGGCACCTTGGCCGTAGCAACGAAGATCACGGTGCGTCTAATGCCGCTCCCTGAAGCGGTCAAAACATTTCTTGCTGTTTACGACGACATGGATACGGCCTGCAGCGCCGTAACCATGCTCATTGGCAAAGGCTTGGTGCCTGCCGCGCTAGAGATGCTGGACAACCTCACGATCCAAGCGGTGGAGCCCTACGTCCATGCGGGTTACCCCCTGGACGCCGGCGCCGTACTACTCGTCGAGCTAGACGGGATGGATGAAACGGTCAAGGTTGAGTCCGACCTTGTGGGCAACCTGCTGGCTGAGAGTGGTGCTCGTGAGGTTCGCAGGGCGGAAACGGAGGAGGAGCGTCAGCTTCTCTGGGCCGGGAGAAAAGGCGCCTTTGGCGCTTTCGGCCGCATTGCACCCAACTACTATCTCTTGGACGGCGTCGTGCCCCGCACCCGCCTCTTGGAAGCTCTCCGCTATGCGACGGACCTTTGTGCAGAGCGTGGGCTTGGGCTTGCCAATGTATTCCACGCCGGAGACGGAAACCTCCACCCCATAATTCTTTTCGATGAGCGGCAGCCCGGTAAACTTGAACTCGCCATGCGCGCTGGCGGGGATATTCTCAAGAAATGTGTTGAACTGGGCGGTGTGCTGTCTGGGGAGCACGGGGTTGGGCTGGAAAAGCTGGCCTACATGCCCTTGATGTTCACTCCTGAGGATATGAAGGCAATGCTCAAGGTGAGGGAAGCCTTCGGTAACGACGGCCTCCTCAACCCGGACAAGGTCTTTCCCAAGGAAGGCGAGGTCGCAGAGTACATCCCCCAGTCTGCGGCGGTGCTTAATGCTGGAACCGGGTCGTATATCTAATTGTTTTCCTTCTTCTTGCTATTAATTGATCTGGGCGGCGTCTAACTCTGCCGATGCAACAACCTCGCACCCTGCCAACCCTCTTCCAGTCCAGTCTTCCGTCGCACTCCGTTCATTCGGGCGAGGGCCTTGAGCCTTATCGACTTGATGGGCTCATCCCTGAAGTCGCTCTATCTCCCAAGGATGAAGAGCAGGTCGCCTCGATCCTCAGCATTTGTCACGCTGAAGGGCTGGCGGTTGTTCCTTGGGGTGGTGGGACTCGGATGGGTCTAGGCAATGCGCCGGCCCGTTACGACGTTGCCCTGCTTCTTACTGGCCTCAACCGGGTGCTGGAATACCAGCCAGAGGACCTTACTACGACAGTACAAGCGGGCTTAACTCTGGCGACTCTGGATGCGGAGTTGAGGAAGGAGGGGCAGTTCCTTCCTTTGGACCCCGTTGGCTACGACCGGACTACTCTTGGGGGCGTGCAGGCCAGCGCTGCAAGTGGACCGTTGCGGCACCGGTATGGGACGGCGAGGGATCAGACCATTGGCATTAGGGTTGTCCACGCCGACGGCACGATAACAAAAGCGGGCGGCAAGGTGGTGAAGAACGTTACCGGCTACGATATGAATAAGCTTTACATAGGGTCCTTGGGCACGCTTGGGATTATCGTAGAGGCGTCTTTGAAGGTCATGCCGCTCCCGGCGTCGGAAGGAGCCCTCCTGGCTTTTTTCCCTTCGATCGAAACAGCTGGAGAGGCTGCTCTGGGCGTGATGGGGACATCGCTCGACACCGCTTTCCTTTCATTGGTTGCTGGGGAGGCTGTGCACGAGCTTCCAGGCGGGCGAAGTGTAGACGGCGCGGCCGCCCTGGCCGTGGGCGCTTTTGGGCAGGCCGCCCCTATCGCAAGGGTTTTGCGGGACGCCACCGCAATATGCAACCGAAACGGAGCGGCGGAGGTTGCGACTGTGTCTTCCAATGAGGTGACTAATCTCCGGCGTGTCCTCGCCGAGGCCCCCCGTGGCGGCTCCACTACGCTCATGGCCCGTTTGGGCGTTCGGCCGGAGTCGGTAGCAGGGCTCATTCAGTCCATGGCCGAACTTTCAAACAAATACAGCTTCAACTTTGGCGCTGTTGCCCACATCTCTCACGGCATCGTCCACAGTGGATGGACGGGGAAGGAAGGCCTTATGGAAGCCCAGCGACAGGCAACTTTCATTGAAGAGGCTCGAGACGTCGCTAGGGCAGAGGGCGGGTATCTTGTCTTGGAATCCGCCCCGCCTGGCGTAAGGGCCTTAGTCGATAGTTGGGGAGATGCCAGAGGCGGGCAGGCCCTCATGAGCAATCTGAAGCAGCAATTCGATCCCACGGGAGTGCTGAACCCTGGCCGTTTCGTAGGGGGCATATGACCCAGAAAGAACGGATGCTAACGGCCTCTGACTTCATGGGCGCAGAGGCCCCAAGCGAGGACGACCTTTATAAATGCGTTCATTGCGGCCTCTGCCTGAATGTTTGTCCCACCTACCTGGAAACGGGTCTGGAAACAGAGTCACCGAGGGGCCGCATATACCTCATGCGCGCTGTCAATGAAGGGCGCGTCAAAATCACGGAGGCCGTCAATTCGCACTGGTCGCTGTGTCTGGAATGCCGAGCCTGCGAGGTAGCGTGCCCCTCCGGCGTTCCCTACGGCCACATGATGGAGTTGACCAGGACACAAGCGCTTCGCCGCCAGCCGGGCTCCTTTTCGACGCGCCTCTTCCGTTGGATCACTTTTCGCCAGCTTCTTCCTCATCAGGGAAGGCTCGTTTTGCTTGCTCGCCTTGCCCGTATCTACCAGCGCTCAGGTCTGAAGAGCTTGGTAAGTCGGTCCAAAGCACTTCGCTTGCTGCCAGGCAACGTGGACATGCTCCACGACAACCAGCCGACCATTCCTGCCGAGATATTCGGTCCGTCCTCGGCAGTCTATCCGGCGTTGGGTGAAAGGAAGGGTAGGGTGGCCCTTCTTTCGGGCTGCATCATGCCCCTCATCTACACCGACGCTATGAACGCTACCGTCCGGGTTCTTCAGCACAACGGCTACGACGTTGTGGTACCAATGGGGCAGGGGTGTTGCGGCGCCTTGAACGCCCATGCCGGCGTTCGGGATGAGGCCAGGGCTATGGCCAAACGCAACATCGACGCCTTCTTGGCCTATGAACCCGATGCCATCATCGTCAACTCCGCTGGCTGCGGCTCGACGATGAAGGAATACACGCTTCTGATTGAAGAAGGCTCCCCCTACGCTGAGAAAGCTGAGCGCTTCGTGGCCTTGGTCAAAGACGTCAACGAGTTCCTCGTCACGCTTCCCTTCCAAGAGGGCCTAGGCGAGATCAAGGCCCGCGTAACGTATCAAGATCCCTGTCACCTGGCGCACGCTCAGCGCATCACCAAAGCGCCCCGCGAGCTCTTGAAGACGATCCCGGGTGTCGAGTTGGTGGAGATGGAAGAAGCGTCGGTTTGTTGCGGGGCGGCGGGTAGCTACTCTGTCACTCAGCAGGCGTTCTCGCAGCGTTTGATGAAGCGGAAGACAGCCCACCTGGCCGAGGCCGGCGCGGATGTGGTCGCAACGGCCAATCCAGGTTGCCTGATCCAATTGCAAACGGCACTGAACAATGCCGACCTGCCGGGCAGAGTTTGCCATGTCGTGGAACTGCTGGACGAGTCATACAGGGCTGGCGTCTCATCTGAATGAGGTCTTTCGGCACTTCGCTTCCCCTATCCTCCTTCTTCTACTGTTTTGCCAATGCGCGTGCGTTACATCCTTGAGCGATTATCGCTGGGCCTAATTGAGCTATGCGGTCTTTGGAGTGTGTTGTGTCCCGTCCACCAAAATCTAGGCGGCGGAAAGCCGAGCTAGGAGTCACCTCACAGACCTTTGCTGCCTGGGATAGTGTTCACGAACGCTCAGGATGCGCCGACCCCGGCGCCGGGCCTCCTGGGCGCGGAATACGATGACCTCGATTGGCTACAGCCCTGCCATTTTGGTGGGAACTGGACCCAGAAAATGCGATCAGACTACAGGACATGAGCGTTCTTGAAGTCCCGTTTCTTCCTTGACACCTAGCTACGAATTCCATACACTGGCTGACAGGAGAAAGCCATGCCCAACTACGCTATCGTCAAGACCGGAGGCAAGCAATACAAGGTAAGCCTTGGAGACTTGCTCAAGGTCGAAAAGCTTGAGGTCAACCCAGGTGAAGCCTTGGAGTTGACGGACGTTCTCATGGTTTCTGGTGATGATGGTATCCAGGTTGGCTCTCCGTTGCTGGATAGCGCTAGGGTGGTCACAGAGGTTGAAGCTCAAGGTAAGCGAGACAAGATCCACGTTCTTAAGTACAAGAACAAGAACCGGTATCGCAAGCTAACGGGCCACCGCCAGCCTTACACTGCCCTCCGAATTAAAGAAATACACGCAGGCTGAAATAGCCTGCCTCTCTAGGAGCTATCATGGCACACAAGAAAGGTGGGGGCAGTAGCCGCAATGGGCGCGATAGCAACTCGCAGCGCCTGGGTGTCAAGCGTTACGACGGTCACGCCGTGCGTACGGGCACGATTATTGTAAGGCAGCGTGGTACCCGGATTCACCCCGGCACGAACGTGGGTCTGGGGCGGGACTTCACCCTCTTCGCTCTTGTGGACGGCAAAGTGAAGTTTGAACACGCCACCAGACAGCGCAAGCGAGTGAGCGTGTATCCAGGCTAGGGTCTGCTGCATCTAAGCGGTTGAAGGGCGGGTCTCAGGCCCGCCTTATTCGTCAACGAGGGGTATGTACTATGAAATCAAGCATCCATCCCACTTACTACCAAGACGCTGTCGTTGTATGCGGTTGCGGCAACACCTTCACCACCGGCTCCACGAAGAAGGCGTTGAAGGTGGAACTCTGCAGCAAGTGTCACCCCTTCTTCACCGGCGAGCAGCGCATCGTCGACACAGAGGGACGGGTTGAGCGCATGAGGCGGCGGTTCAACCTACAGTAGTCTTCGACACCGAAATCGGGGCTTCCACTGAAGCCCCGATTCCTTATTGGGAGCAGCCGTGGCTGAGAAGCGCTTTCCTTATGGCGGTCAGGCCGTTATAGAAGGGGTGATGATCCGGGGCGAGAAGTTTGCCTCGGTCGCCGTTCGCCGCCCAGATGGCACGGTTTCCACCGTCGCTTGGACACTCGGAGCCATCTACAACGGCTCCCTCCGCAAGTTGCCCTTGGCCAGGGGCGTCATCGTCCTCATCGAGACGTTGGGCCTAGGCGTACGGGCTCTAACTCACTCCGCTAACGTTTCCCTCGGGGAAGAAGAGGGCGAGGAGCTATCTGGCTTCAGCATCGCCTGGATGGTGGCTGTATCCCTCTTCTTTGGCATAGCGATCTTCTTCGTGGCTCCGCTCTTTGCCGCTTCGGCCTTGGAGCGCGTGATCGAGTCACACATTCTCGTCAACATAAGTGAGGGTGTGTTACGGCTCGTCATTTTTGTCGGTTATATCAAACTCATAGGCATGATGCCGGATGTAAAAAGGGTCTTCGCCTACCATGGCGCTGAGCACATGACCATCCACGCCTATGAAGCGTCAGACCCGCTTAATATTGAAGAGATCCGTAAATACCCAACTGCTCACCCTCGTTGCGGCACTGCGTTCCTCTTGGTCGTCGCCGTCGTTGCCATTGTCTTCTTTACATTCTTTGGCCGGCCAAGCCTGTTCTGGCTGATCACGTCGAGGATCGTTCTCATTCCGATCATCGCCGGATTCGCTTATGAGGTTATTCGTTTCAGTGGCTTCCACAGGACGAATCCTATTGTTCGGTTCCTTCTCTACCCCAGCCTGGCACTTCAAGCCCTTACTACTCGCCAGCCGGACGATGACCAGATTGAAGTAGCTATTTGCGCCCTGAACGCGGCCCGTGAGGCTGATCTAGGCCACGAACCTCCCTCTCCAGCCAAGGGCCAGGACGAAGTTGATCTCGGTGGCCCTGCGGCTGAGCCGGCAAGCTAAGGGTTCGGCGCGAGCAAATTGGCGGATATCCCCCTGGGTTTGTTTTCCTCGAATGACGCCCCCTGTGACTATCGTCCCTGCGTGACCCTAGCCTGAGAGAGGGATTGCGCTGTACTATGTTGAGGCGTCGCAAGACGCTGGCTAGGAGAGGTGGCCGAGTGGTTTAAGGTGCCGCTCTCGAAAAGCGGTGTCCGGGAAACTGGACCGTGGGTTCGAATCCCACCCTCTCCGCCAGCAATATAAGAACCCCCGATGGCGCCGGTGTGACCGGTGCGTCTTTGGGGAGTTTGCGAGCGCGAAGTGGCACGCGGAGAGGTGCTGGAGCGGCCGAACAGGCACGCCTGGAAAGCGTGTAGGGGTCAAAAGCCTCTCGCGGGTTCGAATCCCGCCCTCTCCGCCACTCACTCCACAAATTCACTGAGCAGTACTGGAGACCTGGCTTCGCGTTGACCGACCGACGGAGTCGCAAGCCCTGTCCATGAATGTCCAATCGTCGGATCTGAAGTTCTGGGTAGCATTCGCACGGGTTCCGCAGATTGGTCACGTGCGAATGCGGCTGATAGAAGCGCGTTTTGATTCCCTTGGGGCTGCATGGTCTGCCTCCGTTTCGGACCTGAGAGCAGCCGGCCTTGATCAGAAAGCATCCGAGTCCATCGCAACGAAGCGGTCGCTGATTGACCCAGATGGCGAGATGGAAGCTTTGGAACGGAAAGGGGTCACCGCACTCACCTGGCACGACCCCACTTACCCGCCCTTGCTTGCAGAGATCTACAACCCGCCGCCCGTTATCTTTGTTCTTGGTTCTATAACGCCCCAAGACGCCCATTCGGTTACGGTCGTGGGTTCGCGCAAGGCTACGACGTATGGCCGGGAAGTGGCCGAGATCCTCTCCAAAGACCTGGCTAGGAATGGCGTGACGGTGGTGAGCGGCCTTGCCAGGGGAATAGACGCCATTGCCCATCGGGCGTCGCTGGATGCGGACGGCCGCACAATAGCCGTTACCGCCAGCGGCCTAGATCTTGTTTACCCTTCCGAGCATCGTAAGCTTTCTGAGGAAATAGCCGAACGGGGCGCCCTGATCAGCGAGTATCCTTTGGGCACAAGGCCCGTGGCTCAGAACTTCCCCCGGCGAAACCGCATCCTAAGTGGGTTATCCCTGGGGACCTTGGTGGTTGAAGCCACGAAGCAGAGCGGGACGATTTGGACAGTGCGTCACGCTTTGGAGCAGGACCGTGAGGTCTTTGCGGTTCCGGGTAGCATCTTCTCCCCGGCCAGCGTGGGCACCAACCATCTGATACAGGAGGGTGCTAAGCTGGTGACGTCGGTTGAAGAGATCCTTCAGGAACTCAACTTCACCGTCCTTGGCCAACAACTGTTGCGGCTCCCTGAGGAGGGGAAGGCCCAACAGCAATTGCCAGGATTGGCGCTCACAGGTACAAGCGAGACTGAAACCGAGCTTCTGAAGCTGCTATCTCATGAGCCAATTCACGTGGACGATATCGCCCGGAACTCAGGGTTACCGATGTCCAGCGTGAACACGGCGCTCACGTTACTTGAATTGCGCGGTATAGTGAGAGAGGTGGGCAGTCGCTCCTTTGTGGTTATTCGTGAGCCTGCTTCCACCTATGGCTCCAGTTGATAACGGGTAGGCGGCCTGGGCTGCCGCCCAACTTTTAAAAGGCGGATAGAAGAAAAGGCATGGCAAAAGAGTTGGTTATTGTGGAGTCTCCGACCAAAGCTCGGACGGTGGGACGGTTCCTAGGAAAGAAATACATCGTGATGGCATCAATGGGTCACGTTCGCGACCTACCGTCTAGCAAACTGGGCGTGGAGGTTGACGATGGGTTCAAGCCCACATACGTCATTCCAGCCGGAAAGAAAAAGGTAATCAAGGAGTTCAAGGCCGCGCTCAAGGACGCCAAGACCGTTTACCTTGCCACTGACCCTGACCGGGAGGGCGAGGCCATTTCTTGGCACCTGCTCCAGGCCGCTAATCTCAAGGATCAACTCGTGCGGCGGGTCGTCTTCCACGAGATTACCCCTGCAGCTATCAAAGAGGCCTTCGATCATCCCCGGGAACTTGATCTGGACTTGGTCAATGCCCAGCAGGCCCGTCGAATTCTGGATAGGCTGCTTGGGTACCAGCTCAGCCCTCTTCTGTGGAGCAAGGTGGGGTCCGGTCTATCCGCAGGGCGCGTGCAGTCTGTTGCCCTGCGAATCATTGTGGAGCGAGCCAGGAGCATTAGGGACTTCGTTGCGGTGGAGTACTGGTCCATCGATGCCACGTTGGCGAAACAGGGTTCTCGCGCAAAGTCAGCTGTTTTCAAGGCAAGCCTCCACAGCCGGAAGGGCGAGAAGAAGAAGCTAACCATATCCAACGAGACTGAAGCGTCTGGCATCGTTGGAGACTTGGCAGGGGCAACCTATGACATCACCGAGGTCCGGCGAAAGGAGACCAAGAGCCGACCAGCAGGCCCCTTCACCACCAGCACTCTGCAACAAGAGGCGGGCCGGAAGCTTCGCTTCCCAGTGAGGAAGACCATGATGATTGCCCAACAGCTCTATGAAGGGGTTGGCGTGGGTGCTGAGGGAGAGGTTGGCCTCATAACGTATATGAGGACTGACTCCACCAATATGTCAGAAAGCGCGATTCAAGAGGCGAGGCAATACATCGGGCAGCGGTACGGAAAGGAATATGTACCCAAGACAGCCCGCATCTACAAGACAAAGGCCAAGGCCGCTCAAGAGGCTCACGAGGCTATTCGGCCTACCTCAGCGAGTCGCGACCCAGAGACCATTAAGTCACACCTGACCTCAGACCAGTACCGTCTTTACGACCTCATCTGGAAGCGCATGGTCGCCTGTCAGATGGCTGACGCTGTCTACGATTCCACTTCCGCCGACATTGAAGCGCCGGGCCGGTCCGCGACTACCTATGTCTTTAGGGCCACCGGTTCCGTACTCAAATTCCCCGGATACCGCGCCGTGTACATCGAAGGCCGGGACGCTGGTGAAGAGCAGGACCCCGCCCGCGCACCGCTGCCAGTGCTGAACCAGGGAGACACCCTTGATCTGCAAGAATTAAATCCAGATCAGCACTTTACTCAGCCACCACCTCACTATACAGAGGCGTCCCTAGTCAAATCCTTGGAGGAGTTGGGCATCGGTAGGCCCAGCACCTACGCGCCGACTATTTCTACGATTCAGGACCGTAACTACGTCCGGAAGAACGGCCATCTGGAGCCAACGCAGCTTGGGGAGATCGTCAACGATCTGTTGGTGCAAAACTTCGCCGATCTGGTCGACCCCGGGTTTACGGCGCAAATGGAAGAGAACCTGGACGAGGTTGCTCAGGGCAATCGCGGCTGGGACACGGTACTTACTGAGTTCTACGGACCCTTCCAGGCGGCGCTTGCTGCTGCTCAAAGCATTCCTAGAATCTCCATCCCCAGCGATGAGATCTGTGAGACATGCGGCAAGCCCATGGAGATCAAGTCAGGCCGCTATGGACGGTTCCTGGCCTGCACCGGCTATCCCGAGTGCAAGACTACTCGACCCTATCTGATTCGGGTGGGGGTTGACTGCCCCAAGTGCGGTGGCGACCTAGTAGAACGGCGGTCCAGAAAGACCAAGGCTCTGTTCTACGGCTGCGCCAATTACCCGACGTGCACCTTCGCTGCCAACCAGAAGCCCATTCCGGAGCCCTGTCCTGAATGTGAGGGGCTGCTGATCATGGCAGGCCGCAATGGGGTCAAGTGCACCAACTGCGCTTTCAAGGCCCCTTTGGCGGAGGTTCAGACGTCGGAGGAAGAGCCAGAACCAGCGGCTGTGGAAGCGTAAAGTGGGTGAAGCGGGGGACCTTCCGGGACTCCTGGCTCGATATCATCGATACTTGCAGGGAGTGCGCAGGCTCTCCCCTTATACCGTTCGCAACTACTCAAACGACCTCCAACCTTTCGTGGAGTTTCTCGGCGGACGCGACATCTCTGATCCTGCGCTGGTTGACCGCGAGGTTGTCCGCTCCTACCTGGCATGGCTGGCTAGGGTACGGCCACACTCCAACGGCCGCCTTCGCGGGCATGCCAGAGGTACTGTCGTCCGGCAATACAGCGTGCTGCGCTCCTTTTTCCGGTTCCTGGTTGAACAAGCCGTTCTGGAAGTGGACCCCACTGCTCAGGGCGGCAGGATGCAGCAGGAGAAACGCCTCCCGGATTTCCTATCCCAGCATGAAGTCTTACGGCTCTTGAATGTTGCTGATGCCACTACCCCTCGGGGCTTGAGGGACCGAGCTATTTTGGAACTCCTCTATGCTTCGGGCCTGCGTGTCGCCGAAATAGTGGCGTTGGACTTGGATCACCTGCATTTGGGAGATCGAGAACTTCGAGTCGTGGGCAAGGGGGACAAGGAGCGAATGGTGCTCATGGGCAAGCCCGCACTTGAGTCCTTGGAACGCTACGTAAAGAAGGGGCGCCCCAAGCTTTCCGGGCGCAGGTTCAGCGGTGCTTTGTTCCTCAATAGCACAGGGGGAAGATTGACCGGGCGGAGCATCCAGGCCATGGTGCGGAAGTCCGGCTTACAAGCCGGACTTGCTCAAAATGTCCATACCCATACACTCCGGCACACCTTTGCTACGCATCTATTAGAGGGCGGAGCTGATCTTCGTGTCGTTCAAGAGTTGCTGGGCCATTCCAGCCCCGCAACGACGCAGGTTTACACCCACGTGACTCAAACTCAGCAGCGGAAGGTCTACCTGGCTGCCCACCCAAGGGCCAAGGGACGCTGAATCCGCGCTCCGCTGTAGCAAAGCCCAATCTGGCTTCCCGCTATCAGCGAGATTCGACGGAGAAGGAGGTTATGTGAGGCTCGCTGAATTCCTATTCAGACCATTCGCATATGTGGCAGTAGCGGCCGCGGTATTGACTCCCACTGGGGTCGCCCTGTCGTTCCCTGGGGAAATTCCGTTTCCTGACGTAAGCGCTGTTGAGTCGGTGACCCTCTCACCCGCCAAAGACAACACTCTCTACGAGAGCGCCACCGGAGCCCTTAGCAACGGTGCGGGCTCTCACTTCTTTGCGGGTAAAACCGCGGGCGGAAGCATTCGCAGGGGGCTCCTATCATTTGACTTGGCTGGCCAAATTCCCGCCGGCTCCACAGTCGCTAGCGTCACCCTGACTTTGTTTATGAGCAAGACCAGCGCTGGAGCCAAGGCGGCTACACTGCACCGCCTCCAGGCGGACTGGGGAGAAGGGTCGTCAGATGCGCCGTCCAACGAAGGAGGGGGTACCTCGGCGTCTGTTGGCGACGCTACTTGGCTCCACAGTTTCTTCAGCACAGGGCTTTGGGATAACGCTGGTGGGGACTTCCTTCTAGCACCTAGCGCCAGCGTCTCTGTGGACGGGTTGGGCAGCTACACTTGGGGTTCAACGGCACAAATGGTGGATGACATTCAATGCTGGCTTGACGATCCATCTACGAACTTTGGGTGGCTGCTCGTGGGCGACGAGGCTTCTAACTCGACCGCCAAGCGATTCGACTTCAGGGAGAACTCGACCGTCGCAAATCGCCCTGAACTCATGGTAGAGTTCACGCCTTCTGTGCAGCCGGGTTCCATCCAGTTCGGTAACGGCGTCTACGGTATCGCTGAAGGGGATGGAGAGGCCGACATCACCGTCACCCGTACAGGTTGCAGTACAGGGGCGGTCTCCGCCCACTACGGAATCACGGGCGGCAGCGCTGATCCCGCAACTGACTATGCGCCGGTCTCAGGCACCATAGCCTTTGCGGACGGTGAAGCGGGCGACAAGAGTTTCTCCGTGCCTATCGTCGACGATCCATTGGTGGAAGGAGATGAAACGGTGGAATTTAGCCTGAGCAATCCCACTGGCGGTGCTGTGCTGGGCAGCCCTAGTGCAACGGTGGTCACCATAGAAGCCAACGACCAGGCAGTGGACGTCAATGATGATGGGGTTGTAGATCTGCTGGACTTGCTCGTCGTCGTAGCCAATTTCGGGCCGCCACCCTTCATTGATCCCAGGGCTGACGTGGATGCCAATGACTACGTTAATATCCTGGACTTGGTAGCAGTGGCTCGGAACTTCGGGGCTACTGTTACTCAGTAGGGTGAGACACAGCCAGTTCAGACAGTTACTTAAAGACGATCATTTCAGAGGGCTGCCACTCGTGGCAGCCCTCTGGTCGTTCTTTTGAACCTACCCGCCGGAGGGACCGCCGCCCAGGCCGGGTTCGGTCATCTTCTCTGGCTTTAGGATCACATCCAGCTCTGTCTCGGTGAGTTCAGTCTGTTCAAGGGCCACTTCACGGATTGTGCGACCGCTCTTGGCTGCTTCCTTGGCGAGCCCAGCGGCTTTGTCGTAGCCAATAACTGGCGCAAGGGCGGTTCCCAGCATCAACCCCTTTTCAACCATGCTGGGGCCGTGGCTGGTGGCCTCAAGGCCGGTGACGCACTGTGTGGTGAAGTTGCTGGTTGCTGAGGCAAGCAGGGTGATCGATTCGAGCAACTCGTGAGCGGCTACGGGGAGCATGGTGTTGAGTTCGAAGAAACTCCTCTGGGCGCACATCACGATGGTGGTGTCATTGCCGACCACATGGGCTATAACCTGCAATAGCGCCTCAGGAATGACCGGGTTGATTTTGCCCGGCATGATGGAGCTCCCCGGCTGAACCTCCGGTAGTATCAATTCCCCAATGCCCGCCCGAGGTCCCGTACCCATCCAAGTTATGTCATTGGCGATCTTGTAAAGGCTGAGGGCGACAGTTCGAATGCTGCTGCTGGCCTCGACGATGGCGTCGATGGCGTTCTGGGCCTGGAAGTGGTTCTCTGTCTCTCTGATGGAGACCCCAGTAGCACTGGAGACCTTTTCGCATACCCTGGCAGCGAACTCGGGGTGGCAGTTAACGCCCGTGCCAACTGCTGTGCCGCCCAGCGCAACCTCCGAAAGCTCTTCTTGGGCGTGGGCCATTCGCTTCAAGCCGCGTTCCATCTGTCCAGCGAAGCCAAGGAATTCCTGGCCCAGCCTGACTGGAGTGGCGTCCTGAAGGTGAGTGCGGCCCGTCTTTATGATGGGCCAATACTCGCGGGACTTGGCGGCTAGCGCCTCCCGGAGCCCCTCCAGCGCTGGTATCAACTCCTCCTTGAGGCCGATGAGGGCAGCGACGTGAATGGCTGTTGGGATGACGTCGTTGGAGGACTGGCCTGTGTTCACATGGTCGTTGGGGTGGACCAGCTTGGAGCCGCGATCGCCGCCCAGTATTTCTGTGGCGATCGTGGCGATGACCTCATTTGCATTCATGTTCGTTGAAGTGCCGGAGCCCGTCTGAAAGATGTCGACGACGAACTGTTCGTCATAGCTGCCATCAGCCACCTGTTGTCCGGCCTGTGCGGCGGCTCCAGCGAGCCTTGGGTCGAGCAGCCCTAGGTCGGCGTTCACCTCTGCCGCAGCCTTCTTGATGAGTCCCAAGGCCCGAATGAATTGGCGAGAGAAACGAAGGTCGGAAATGGGGAAGTTGAGCACTGCCCGCATCGTGGAAGCACCGTACAAGGCGTCCGCAGGGACTTCCATGGGGCCCATGGAGTCTTTCTCGGTACGAGTGGTTTTGTTGGTGGTCATCGAGTCCTCCTGAATAGCGCGGTCTAATGCCCTGTAATGGGCCGCTCCATATCTTATCGTTGCGGGCGACCTGACACAAACGCTGGAGCCCGGTATAATTCGAACCAAGGCAACGGTGGTGAATTGCCGGTAAAGGAGATCATATGGAGGTTTACCTCGCCTCCCCCAGAGGATTCTGCGCTGGAGTGGTTCGCGCCGTCGACGTTGTGGAGTTGGTGCTTAAGCAGGCAGGGGCTCCCGTGTATGTAAGGCATCAGATTGTGCATAATCCATACGTCGTGCGGTCCCTAGAAGATAAGGGCGCTGTTACTGTGGAGGACCTTGATGATGTCCCGCGGGACTCCGTCGTGGTCTTCTCGGCGCATGGGTCGCCTCCGGAGGACTATGCCAAGGCCAAGGAACGTGGTCTCCGCGTTATTGATGCCACATGTCCCTTGGTAACCAAGGTTCACAACGAGGCTAAGAAGTACTCCGAACAAGGTAGGAAGGTGATCTTGGTAGGCCACAGGGATCACGCCGAGGTCCGTGGCACAATGGGCCAGGCTCCAATGGCGTTGGTTGACGATCGTGAAGAATTTGAGTTGCCGGACTGGAAAGACGAAACACCGGTGGCGGTGCTCACGCAAACGACCCTTTCAGTTGATGATACCCAAAAGGCGTCAGAGGCCATCAGCGAGAGGTTCCCAAACGCCATCATTCGCAACGACCTCTGTTACGCCACGACGAATAGGCAGGCTGCAGTTAAGCAGCTCGCCAAGCACGTCGATATGGTTTTGGTTATAGGCTCGCGTAGCAGTTCCAATTGCAATCGCCTTCGCGAGGTGGCTGAGGGCTATGGCCTTCCAGCGTATATGATCAACGGCCCTGAAGAATTGGACCCACAGTGGCTGGAAGGCATAGAGCGGGTGGGCATCACATCGGGAGCATCAACACCTGAAATCCTGGAGGAGAGGGTGATACAAGCACTGAAGCCTGCCCGGGTGGTCGTGCTTCCCGGTCCTCAGGAGGACGTCAAGTTCACATTGCCCAAGGAACTCCGCTGAGGACGACCTGAATGAAAACACTTCTCATGGAAGCCTGCTGTCTCTCTTGCTTTGCATCTTGACACCCTTTCCGAGCGGCCTATACGATGATCGTAGCGTCCAGATAGGGCGCTCGCTTTCCCGTGAGTATGGAACAACCCCCAGATAGCAGTCCCCAGGCTTCGTTATGACAGACGAGTCGACGCCTCCACGTAGGGGCTGGTCGGCCGTGGTCATGGCGGCGGGCAGGGGCGTGCGCATGAATTCCAGTACGCCTAAGGTTCTCCACCGCCTATGCGGTCTGGAGATGGCTGCTTGGGTTGTGCAATCCCTTCAAGAAATTGGCGTTTCCCCCATCGTTCTTGTCGTCCCTTCCCAGCACGAAGCGTTTCGTCATGCCTTCGGAGACCAGGTCGAGTACGCTGTCCAAGAGAAGCCTGGGGGAACCGGAGACGCCCTTGCTGCCGCCCGCAAAGTCGTGGGCGATTCCGAGAACCTCCTTGTTCTCAACGGCGACCACCCACTGATCCTTTCCAACACCATCCACAGACTTGTGGAAGCCCATGAAAGGACGGGCAGCAGCTTGTCCTTGGTGGCTGCCGAGGAAGCTCCTGAAGAAGGCATGGGGCGGATCGTGGAACGTGACGGCAGCGTTGTGGCTGTGGCTGAAGCAGCCGACCTGCAAGATGCAGATGCACAGGGGCTGGCAGTCAACGTAGGTATCTATGCCTTCCGCTGCTCTTGGCTATGGGATGCACTCCAAGACCTGGCGCTGTCTCCCAGCGGCGAACTCTACCTCACGGCGGTTGTCGAAAAGGCGAGCAACGCAGGGCTGCAGGTTGAGAGGACGTGGGTTGAAGACCCTCTTGAGGCCCTTGGCATCAATACCCGGGCGCACCTCGCCAGAGCTGAAGCTGCTCTTCGCCAACGCATCAACGCACGCTGGCTAAAAGCAGGCGTAACACTTGTTGATCCTGCAACCAGCTACATTGATACTGGCGTAACGTTGGGCAGAGACACCGTCATTCAGCCGAATACAATGCTCCGCGGCAACACGACCATCGGGGAGGAATGCGAAATAGGGCCCAATGCTATTATTGGCGATTCCGTAGTAGGCAATCGTTGCTCCATAGG
The DNA here is from genome assembly GCA_003228115.1 of Chloroflexota bacterium. Classification (GTDB taxonomy): domain Bacteria; phylum Chloroflexota; class Dehalococcoidia; order Lucifugimonadales; family SAR202-VII-2; genus SAR202-VII-2. The sequence continues at coordinate 118,461 of QEVV01000003.1, read as the reverse complement.
TGCTTCTGTGATTGAAGGCGCAACGCTTGAGGACGATGTCGACGTTGGGCACTTCTGCCGGTTGCGGGAGGGGGCCTACCTAGAGCAAGGGGTGCACATCGGGACCTCAGCCGAGGTCAAAGCATCGCGGCTCCAGCGGGGCGCTAAGATTGGCCACTTTAGCTACGTAGGCGATGCGGACATTGGAGAGAGAGTGAATATTGGCGCAGGTACTATCACCTGCAACTTTGATGGCGTGCGCAAGAACAAAACGATCGTTGAAGAAGGCGCATTTATCGGCAGCGATACCTTGCTCGTGGCCCCGGTGCGGATAGGCGCTAGGTCTGTTACTGGTGCAGGCGCCGTGGTCAACCACGATGTCCCTGCCGATAGCTTGGCTGTAGGTATACCCGCCAGGGTTAGGCGGCGGACTCTGCCCCCTGACTCTCACGAACTTGAACCCTCCACTACCAATCTGACAGGGCCGCTGGGCCCATAGGAGCCTAGAACCGCTTGGATACTGGCAATATAACTGGTTGGTTAGCCTTGGCCCTCTCGTTGGGGGCCTTCACCGTCGCCTCGATTATGGCCGCGGCCGTCACCTCGGGCCGCCGCGAGTCTCCCGCTCCGAACGTTGGTGCCCATGACTCAGGGGCTATATCGGAACGCTACCCCAAGCTTAGGCAGCGCAAAGCCGCGCAACTCGTCCTCAGGTTTATCCCGGGCGTGGCGGCTGGGTTTGCTTTCTTGGCCTTAGACCCGCGCAGTTGGCCACTGGCCGGAGCGCTACTTTTGGGACTGGCTTTCTTCCTCGCCATTGCGGACAGACTCCTCAAGCGCATTTCACAACCCTGGAGCGGCCGTTTCCTGCCACTTGCCGCATTCTTGATCGAAGCCTTGGACAGGGTGGTAGCGCCCTTGGCAAAGGTCCAGCGTCGTCTTGGCCCTGCGGAGCATCGGGACGAGTCTGAACTGTGGGCTGAGCTTCACGGGAACAGCGCTCAAGGCAATGGTGGGGGAGACGACGAAGATCAGCGCGTTGACGCGGAGGAACTGAGGATGATCCGCGGGATCCTGCGCATGGATGAGGTGGTGGCGCGGGAGATCATGACTCCAAGGGTCGATGTCATCGCCGCTGAGATGAATGACCCGGTTCTTGACATCGTTGACCTGATGCTAGAGCACGGCCACAGCCGTATCCCCATTTTTGAAGGCCAGATTGATAATGTAGTCGGTGTGCTGCATGCAAGGGACCTTCTTCCCTATGTAAGGAATTCTCAGCCACCTCCACTGGCGACTTTGCTGCGCCAGCCCCTGTTCATTCCAGAGTCTAAGGCCTTGGATCAGTTGCTGGACGAGTTTCAGGATCGCAGGGTACACATTGCGGTCGTTGTGGACGAGTACGGAGGAACAGCGGGCCTCGTGACCATTGAAGACCTTCTAGAAGAGATCGTAGGAGAGATAAGCGACGAGTTCGATACTGAGGAACCCGAGATTGAAGAGGTGGCGGAGGGCGAGGCTGTAATGGACGCTCGGGCCTCCCTTGATCAACTAAACCAGCGCTTTCATATGGACGTTCAGGGGGAGGGCTTCGACACTGTTGGCGGCCTTGTCCTCACTGAGCTTGGCAAGATACCCGACCCGGACGACGTTCTGGAGTACAACGGCCTGCGTATCAAGGTACTGGCTACCAGAGGACGCCGGATCAAGAAGCTTCATGTGGCCAGGGTTGTGGAACCGTAACCAAAGTAGTTCCGCTCTCTTGGCTCTCCACTGTCCCTTTGTCTTCCCAAATGCTTGCTTTGACCCTGGCCACTATGTGGCGGGCCTTTCTTTCCGTACCTGAAGGGAGCCCAAAGCTAACACGAACGCGCCCTTCCCACGGTTGAGAAGTATTGGTGTAGCGTCGGCAGTCTCGCTAAGAGAGAGTCCAACTCCTTCGCCCAGAGTTCCAGGGGGAACGAAGGATGGCTTGTTGGGGTCCTCGCAGTCATGGCTCTCATGTTTCCGCACCAACAGGGTCAATGCTGCCCGCCGGGGGAAAGAGGTGGGCCTTCGCCTTTGAGGCGCTGAGCGTGGAGCGTCCCATCCGTGCCTGAATGACGCAGTCCTTGAAGTGCCTGCCCCCGGACCTCCATCTTGAACGATGAGGTGGGAATCCCAATGGGATCCGATCCATCTTAGAGGGTCAAACTAAAGCCTCGCTCTGGCGGGCCCTAAGCAAAAGAAAGAGCGCCCAATCCCTGAGGATTGGGCGCTCTTTTACCTTTTCGTATCAGTAGCCGGTAAGCTACTTAATCTTGTCTACGACCTTGAGTGGGTAGGAGACCATTGTCCCTTCGTCACCTACTGCCCAGAGGGAGTAAACGCCTGGCAGAATGCTACCAGGCAGAGCGCCAGTCATGACTGCAAATGCGCCGCTGCTGTTAGCCTCAGCCGAGCCACCGGGTATGGAAGCGTCTCCAACCTTGATCAGGACACTCTCACCAGCGTTGAAGCCGGAGCCCCACACCTGGAGCGTGTCGCCGGAAACTGCGACCCCGAATGGGAAGTCGAACAGGGTGCTGCCTCCAATGACGGTGGCAGGCGAAGCAATCGTCTTGCCATCAACACCAGCAGAACCAGCAGAACCAGCGGCGCCGTTAGCGCCTCTAACTCCGGGAGTACCCTGGGAACCGGACGGGCCAGCCACACCTTGGGGACCAACCGAACCGCGCTCACCGTCAGCACCAGTGGCGCCAGTCGCCCCAGTTGAGCCGGCGTCCCCTGCACACGCCGATGCGACTAGCGCAACGACCGAAAGGATGACGACAAGAGCCAAGAATCTCGCACGTAGAAATTGCCTCATCGGCCCTCCTTACTATAAGACCAAGAATACTGAATGGGTCGTTGCCGGTTTTCAGCCATCGGAGCGCACCCCAACGACGGATGCTAGCAAAGCACCTGCCTAAGCATATGCAGACCGGTGTTCTGTGTCAAGCCCTCAGCTATAGGAAATCGTGCCTTTGTCTGAGAGGATTAGCTTCGCGAGGGAATCTGCCTTCAGCAAAGGCTGCTAGCCTGTAAGAAGGTGGATTTCTTGAGGGTTCGTGTCAACACTGCTTGCGTCGAGCGTGGCATGGTCTGCGGACTCTGGTAGTTGCGGCCGTCGGCCCAGGCTCGGTTGCATTTGGTTGCGGCATTGATTCGGCTCGGGGGCCATAGGTTATCATTGCCATTGCTCATTTGAATGAAGTGCTGGTTGGCACCAAAACCGGGAGAGATATGGCGTCCCTTAGGGAAACACTGGATGACTTGGCCCTGTCAGAAGAAGAGTATGGGGTCATAGTTGAACGGCTGGGAAGGGAGCCCAACCTATTGGAGTTGGGCATGTTTGGGTCGTTGTGGAGTGAACACTGCGGCTACAAGCACTCCAAGCCATTGCTTAGGAACTTTCCTTCAGATAGTCCGTACCTCCTTGTGCCGCCGGGCCAGGAAAATGCTGGCGTCTTGGAGCTGGACGATGATCTTTGTCTTGTCTTCAAGATCGAGTCCCATAACCATCCATCTGCTGTGGAGCCATTCCAAGGTGCAGCAACCGGAGTTGGCGGCATAGTTAGAGACATTCTGGCTATGGGCGCTAGGCCAGTGGCCTTGTTGAACTCACTGCGCTTTGGTCCTCTGACCGGTGAGCGTGACCGGGCGCTCTTCCAGGGCGTTGTCGGAGGGATCTCCTGGTACGGCAACTGCATTGGGGTGCCAGATGTTGGAGGTGAGATCTTTTTCTCTCCCTCCTACTCCGGGAACCCTCTGGTAAACGCAATGTGTGTGGGCTTGGCGCGGCGTGATGAACTGGTGTTCGCCGGGGCAACTGGGCCAGGTAACCCGATCTTTCTCGTGGGCGCCGATACCGGGCGTGACGGCATCCATGGTGCTTCCGGCCTGGCGTCCAGGGTGCTGGAGCAAGAGCGGGAGCTTAGGTCAGCAGTTCAGGTGGGCAACCCCTTCCTGGAAAAGGTGCTCATCGAGGCATGCTTGGAGGTTGCCGCCAGCGGCGCATTGGTAGGCATGCAAGACTTGGGAGCCGCTGGTCTCACTAGCTCCGTTGTAGAGAGCGCAGACAAGGGTGCGGGTGGGGCGGAGGTGGATCTGGGGCAGGTGCTCCGCCGCGAGGAAGGCATGACTCCCTATGAGGTCATGTTGTCCGAATCGCAGGAGCGGATGCTGCTTTTCGTTGAAGCCGGGCAAGAGGCCACGGTTACCACGATCTTAGAGAAGTGGGACCTGCCCTTTACCCTTATTGGGCGCGTCACCGATGACGGGAGGATTCGTATTCAGGACGAAGGTCAGCCCGTTGCAGACCTGCCGGTCTCTCCCCTAACAAGCCCTCCTCTATACACATTGGAAGGCGTGGTTCCGGACCATTACAGCGAGACTCGTAGCTTCGACCTTGCGACATTGGCTCTACCTGAGGACAAGCCGGGAGAGATTCTCCTGCGACTCCTCGCCTCGCCGAACATCGCCAGCAAGCGGCCGGTCTTTAGGCAATACGATCATCAGGTTCAGACCAATACTGTGCAGGGCCCAGGTGGAGACGCCGCGGTGCTCAGGCTTCGTCAGACCAACAAGGCAATTGCTCTCTCTACGGATGGGAACGGGCGCTACACCTACTTGGACCCCTACCAGGGCGGAGCGATAGCCGTAGCTGAGGCTTGCCGGAACGTCAGCTGCGTTGGCGCCCGGCCCTTAGCGATCACTGACTGCCTCAACTTCGGGAATCCGGAGGACCCGCAGATATACTTTCAGCTTGAGCAGGCAATCACGGGCATGGCAGACGCCTGCCGCGCCCTGGGCGTTCCGGTGGTGAGCGGCAACGTTAGCCTCTACAACGAGGCCGATGGTCAGGCCATCTTCCCAACTCCGGTGGTGGGAGCGGTGGGGGTGCTTGACGATGCCTCCCTCCAAGTGTCATCTGCCTTCCAGAACGAGGGTGATATCGTGCTACTCCTTGGGGCCGGCTCTGTAACGGGAGATGAGGCGACGCTCGGTGGGAGTGAGTACTTGGAATTGGTTCATGGCGTCGTCGCGGGTGTTCCGGCCATCGACCTTGATCTGGAAGCTCGCCTTCAGCAGTGCGTTCAACAATCAGTCGCACAGCGATTGCTGTCTTCAGCGCATGATTGCTCAGACGGAGGCCTTGCCGTTGCCATCGCCGAGAGTGCGATTCAGGGAGGCCAAGGGTTCGGCGGTGGGTTTCCCTTAGAGGGAAGGTGGGACGCAGCCTTCTTTGGGGAGGCCACGTCCAGGATTATCGTTTCGCTTGCCGCCACTGCGGTGCCTCAGTTGCAAGCGTTGGCTGCGAGACTTGGCGTCCCCCTGACCAACCTTGGGGTCGTTGGCGGAAGCGGATTCACCATTGGAACATGGATTGATGTCTCTTTGTCAGATATTGCTGATGCCTGGAACGGCGGTCTGGAGCAGGCCTTGTCAGGCCAGGCGTAACCCCCCGGTACGATGATCGCCGGGAAGCTGACGAATGCAACGGCCGGAGGGCGGCTGACTCTATTTGCGAGGTCTCCCAATGCCGGACGCGAAACTGGGCGAAATGAGGCCAAGAAGAAATTCGCTCGCGAGCCTTCAGTGAGGTATCATTTGCGGAGGACTGTGTTCCGAAAGCGTTGTTCTGATTCTACTTTCCCCAGTGTCACGGAGCGTTGTAATGGGTAAGACCAAGGTACTGTTTCTGGAAGATGTGGGCCGTCACGGCAGAGCCGGAGAGGTCCGTGAGGTAGCAAATGGTTACGCTCGCAACTACCTTTTGCCGCGGAGCATGGCTGTTCCCGCTACGAACGACCAGCTCCAGCGCATAGAAAAAATTCGCAAAGCAGCCGAAGGGCGTCGCGTTCGTGAACAGCAGGACATGCAGAGCCTGGCGGAGTTGCTTGAGGGCACCCGTGTTGAATTCTCCATGCGGGCCAGTTCGTCGGGCCGCCTCTTTGGATCGGTAACGAACATCCACATTGCCGATAAACTTTCTGAAATGCTGGGCGTTGAGATAGACCGCCGAACCATTAGCCTTGGTGATCCCATTCGTGAACCGGGCAGTTTTGACATTGAGATTCGGCTGCCGCAGCAGATGTCTGCCACAGTTACTGTGGTTGTGGAAGGCGCCGGGCCGGGTGCCGCCAAAGCCGCAGCCGCGATCGACGAAGAGTCTCCCACCATTGACGAAGCCATTGCACAGGTGGAGGAAGAAGAGGCCGCATTGGCCGACATAGAAGCAGAGTCGGCTGATGAAACGGCCTCCTCCGAAGCCGACGAAGCCGACGCTGTTGATGAGGCTCCCACTGAAGCTGTTCAAGCTGACGATGAGGACGAAGCGGAGACGGGAAAAGAATAGGGGTTCCGCTCCGTCGGCATCGCTCGTCGGTTCCTGCGCCTAGGCCTCGCGGCTACTCGTTGGCAGTAAATGGTCTGAACTTAAGCTAGAGATTGCCATGTACGTAGAGAAGCTCCCTCCTCACAGTGTGGAAGCGGAAGAGGCGGTGGTGGGGTCGCTGCTCATCGATGGCGAGACCATCCTCCGTATACAACCTGTGCTCAGCGCCAACGATTTCTACCGTGAGAAGAACCGGTGGTGCTACGAAGCCTGCCAGAACCTCTACGAGCGCAGCGAGGCCATCAACGAACTGTCCGTAGCCCATGAGATCAATCGGCTCGGAAGGCTCGATGAGATTGGTGGACCTTCCTACCTAAGCTACCTCGTTAGCGTCGTGCCCACTTCCGTTCACGCAGAGCATTACGCCCGCATTGTTTCTCGCGCCTCAACCCTGAGGCGTCTCATCAACGCTGCCGGTGAAATCGCTGACATCGGTTATGAGGGGCCCGCGGATGTCGATGATGCCCTGACGCAGGCGGAAGAGGTTCTGTTCCGCATTCGAACAGGGCGCGAGCGCCGCGATTTCGTTCCACTACGGGACGTCCTCGATACCTATCTTGAACAGAGCACGAGCCTTGAGCAGCAGGAACTCCCTGTTCCCACTGGCTTCAGTGACCTAGACCATCTTCTCGGCAGCGGACTTGAGCGGTCAGATATGATCGTGCTCGCTGCACGCCCCAGTCTGGGAAAGAGCGCCCTAGCGCTGAATATCAGCAGGTATGCCGCAGGGCAAGGCTTCAAGGTGGCGATCTTCAGTCTGGAAATGGGTCGCGAGCAGCTTGCTATGCGACTTCTGTCATCTGAGGCCCAAGTAGATGGCCACCGATTGCGGCTCCACTACCTTACGGTTGAAGAGGAACATCGCATCCATGAGAAAGTCGGAGCACTGTCTGACCTCCCCATCTGGATTGATGACACACCCCTTTCGAATATTGTGGAAATTCGTAGCAAAATAAGGCGTCTCCATGCTGAGGTTGGCGGCCTGGACCTCGTGGTCATGGACTATATGCAACTTGCCGCTGGGGGCAGTGGCAAGTCAGAGAACCGCGTCCTTGAGATGGGGGAAATATCCCGTTCCCTGAAGGGTATAGCCCGTGACTTGAAAGTTCCCCTCATTGCTGTCTCGCAGCTCAGCCGTGAGATCGAGCGGCGTGAACGGGACGGACGTCGCCCCAGGCTATCAGACCTGAGAGAGAGTGGGAGCATTGAGCAGGACGCTGACGTGGTTGCCTTCATTTATCGGGAGGACAAGACCTACACTGAAGAGGAATGGTCACGCCGGTACCCTGACCGTCCTTTCCCGCACAATGTTGCTGAGATCATTGTGGAAAAGCACCGGAATGGCCCCATTGGGAGCGTGCAGCTCTACTTTAATGAACGGCTGGCCCGCTTCGAAAACCTCGCCAAGCGAGACCCCTACGAGTAGCAAGGGTCGCTTCGCAGGCTTTCCAACGGGGAGCAGCTACACGCCGGTTCCCGACGCGCTACTTGGGCCATTGTTAGAGGAGATGAAGGACCTTGGTGAGTTGAAGACGGTCCTAAGGGTCTTCTACCTTATACATCGAAAGAAGGGCTCGCCTCGTCTGGTGACCCAAGCAGAAATAGATACGGACCCGGTACTGCGCAGGTCCTTCTCGGGCCACTCGAGCGTGGAGGGTGATATTGGAAAGGCGTTGGACGCGGCTGTGTATTCAGGTGTCCTGCTACGCACGAGGGTGGGACACGGTGCTTCTCTGCAGACGGCTTATGTAGTCAACAGCGAAAGCGAGCGTCATGCTCTCGCTGGCCTCGACAGGGCCAGGGTTGACGCACCGGCGGCATTGGCGGATGAGGCAGCGGAAGAACCTCCGATATCCGACATATTTACGCTCTACCAGGAGCACGTTGGCCTACTGACGCCGCTCATTGTCGATGAATTAAAGGACGCTGAACAGCGGTATCCACCGGCCTGGGTTCGCAGTGCATTTCTAGAGGCCGTGGAGCGCAACAAGCGGAGTTGGCGTTACATTGCTCGAATCTTGGAACGATGGCGGGAAGAGGGAAGAGGTAATGGAGAGCCTGGGCGACATTCTGCGAAGAGTGACCCAAAGGCCTACCTTCGAGGGTGGCGGCGGTCCTCCGACGACTGAAGTGCGTGAGGGAGAGCCGGCCTGCCCTATTTGTGGTGGGGTTGGATGGATCACCCTGAATGTGGGTATGGACGACCCGCGCTTCGGGCAGGCCCAGCCTTGTACCTGTCTGTCTCATGATTTTGAGGAAGAACGCCGCGAGCGCTTCGTCAGGCTCAGCAATCTGGGCGCACTCAAGCGTTTCACATTCGATTCCTTGAAAGCCCAGGACGGAACCCCGGATGCGCAACGCCGCTTTGAAGAGGTCGTGGCCGCGGCCAGGGCTTATTCCGAGGCCCCCAAAGGTTGGTTTGTTATTGCGGGTTCAGGTGGCTCAGGTAAGACCCCAATTGTTGCCGCTATCGCCAATGAAGCCATCGCGAAGGGTTTGCGAGCCTCGTTCATGACCGTTCCCGACCTCTTGGACCACCTGCGAGGCGCCTACGGCCCTCACAGCGAGGTTGCCTACGACGAGCTTTTCGAAGAGTTGAAGAACATCCCCATGCTGGTGTTGGATGACATGGGAACCCATAGCGCTACACCATGGGCTCAGGAGAAACTCTACCAACTCTTCAACCATCGTTATCAGAACGAGTTGCCTACCGTCATCGCCCTGGCTTGTGAGGTGCAGGACCTTGATGAGCATCTTCAAATACGCCTAGCAGACCGCCGCGTGAGCCAGGTTCATCGCCTGGCTGATGGGGAGTCGGGGCCTGCGTTCCAACAGCTTGGCAGCATTCCTCAAGAGATGCTGGGCCGCATGGGCTTCGAACAGTTCGACCTGCGGGGAGGACCAGAAACCGATGCTACGGGACGGGGTACCTTGGAAGGGGCGTTTCGTTTCGCTCAGAACTTTGCCGAGAACCCTGATGGATGGGTTGTGTTCACCGGAGTACCCGGCTGCGGCAAGACCCATCTGGCAGCGGCCATTGCTGGCGAGCAAGTAAAGCGAGGGAACCCTGTATTCTTCGTCATGGTTCCTGACCTCTTGGACCACCTACGCCACACCTTCAGCCCAGACAGCAAGGTTTCCTATGACCGGATGTTTGAGCAGGTCAAGAACGCCCCGTTGCTCATCCTTGACGACTTGGGTATGGAGCAAGGTACGCCCTGGGCTCAGGAGAAGCTCTACCAGATCTTCGCCCATCGTTACAACCTAAGGTTGCCCATGATCATCACGACGAGCAACGAGAAGTTGGACGACCTGCCGCCTTCGATTGCATCCAGACTGCGAGATGGCAGCCTCGTCGCCATTCAGCCCATTGCCGCAGCGGACTATCGGCCAAAGGGCACAGGCCGCTATCGCTCCCGCGGCAACGCCCCCGAGGGTCGTCGCTCCCGCCCCCCGAGCTAGGCTTCTTTTGCTCCCCTGCATTCTTCCCCCTTGAGAACGAGGAAAGATGGATTGCGTGTTCTGCGAGATCATAGCGAAACGATCGCCGGCCAATTTCCGCTATGAAGACGACGACCTCATTGTTATAGACAACCAACTAACTTGGGTTCCCGTCATGTTGATGGTGATTCCTCGCCAGCACATGACACAAGAAGAACTGTGGCGTTCTCCCCTGATGCCGAGAGCCAGTGGGCTTGCCGTGGAAATGGGCGAGAAGTACTGCCCTAGAGGGTTCAGGCTCCTCTCCAACTTCGGCCGGAACGCAATGCAAAGCCAACCACACGGGCATTTGCACGTATTGGGCGGTACGTTCCTAGGTCACTACGTCCGCCACGACGCCTAGGCTAGGGCCCTATAGGGGCGGGTTCCAGACCCGCCCTTGGCGACTTCGCATTCTCTTGCGTCAAGCCTTGGCATCCATGCCGCTATGGAGGCGCTCGTTGGGGTTGTCCCACAGCGACAACGGGTATCGAGTGTCGCCTTCACGTAGGGGCGTTCAGTTCAACGCCCCTCGCCTGCCATTCACTACGTCTGCCGTCCCCAGATTGACCACACGAGACTATGTTCGCCGCTTGCGACGGTGGTATGATGTGCCGCGCTTGATAGAGACACGGATTGATCGGGTCAGGAGGTTGCCTGGTGACTCAACAGAGGGGCAAACGGCCGCTGCCGGTCCGGCCGGAGGGATCATTTCATCCGGCTCCCTCCGCCGACGGCGTCATTGCAGGCGGATTCATTTTCCTGGGAGCGATCCGCGGCGCGGGTGAAACCACCGAGGAGCAGGCCCGTTCAGCGTTCGAGACCATAAAATCCCTGCTGGCTCCTGCAGGTGCAGGTCTCGAAGACGTCGTCCGAGTGACCGTGTATTACCAGGACATGGCCTACCGCTCTGAGCTCCAAAAGGTGTGGGTGGAGTACTTTCCGGAGAACCCGCCCGCTCGAGTGGCGGTTGGGGTTGCCAACGCCAGCAATAGTCCGGGAGGCACATCGCGCTTTGTGATGGAAGTCGTGGCACTTGAGCCATAGGGCCGAACGCCCGCTAGCGTCGGGCCAGCCCAGGGTTGTCGGGGTTGCAGGATGGGCGGGGCACGCTGATATCGACAGATCAACTTGAACTTAAGAATTGTAGAGGAGGCCCTTATGGCAGGAAGCTGGGGACTCGATGGCGAGGCCGCATTCATAACCGGCGTTGGTGGCATGGGACGTGCCGGAGCGCTTGCCTTTGCTGAGGAGGGCATCCCCGTCGCTGTGACGGACGTGAACCTGTCGATTGCTGAAACTACGGCGGCGCTTGTTGCTGAAAAGGGCGGTAAGGCGCTGCCCATGCAGCTCGACGTAAGGGACTCGGCTCAAGTGCAGGAAGTGATGGCAAAAGCGACCGCAGAGCTAGGGCCGCTTGATTACTTGTTCAACACAGCAGGTATTGGGCACTACGGCCCCCTGGTGGAGATGTCCAACGAAGACTGGAGCCGCATGGTGGAGGTCTGCCTCACGGGAACGTTTTACACCTGCCGGACGTTGCTGCCCGCGATGATCGCCCGAGGCAGAGGGGCCATTGTCAATATTTCTTCAATGTTTGGGCAAACGGGCCAAGCAAACATGGTGCACTACTCGGCGGCTAAGGCCGGGGTTATGGGCCTCACAAAGGCGCTTGCCCGCGAGATGGCCGAACACGGTATTCGGGTCAATTCCATCGCCCCCGGTCCTATCGACACTCCTCTATGGCGTCGAGGCTTGGAAGGCAAGGACCTGGACAATCTCATTGAGGAGAGGCGCCAGCCTGTGCCCATGAAAAGAGTAGGGCACATCAGCGAGATCGCCGACGCCATGATGTATCTCATGAGCCCTACCAGCAGCTACGTCACGGGGCAGATCCTTCACGTAGGTGGCGGTGAGGTTACAGTAACCTAGAGGCGTCACCGGGTTTAGGTTGAGGTTTTGACACCTTTCAGGCCTTGTGATACGTTCCCATCATCCCGAAGGCTACTCCGCCATAGCGAAATTCGTCGAATAAGGGGGGTATCATGACGACTCAAGTATCAGCGTCAGTCCAGCACTTCGACCACTCCGTGCTTCCCTGCATGGACCTCTTCAAAGAGGAGCGCTTCTATACGGAAGTGTTGGGGGGGGCGATGTTCCTCAAGCCTGGCATGACTCACCACGACCCTTCCGGGTTCAGCGAAGCGACCGGTAAGACCCACCCGCCAGGCACGTTCATCAAATTCGGACGTCACCATCTGGGCTTCTTTCTGCAGTACGAGGTTCCCGTGTATCCGGCAGCAGAGCCGGGTAGTGGCTATCCCTGTTGGGGGCTCTGGGTCGCTGAAGACGACTTTGATGACGTGGTCCAGGCAGCCCGGGACTTCCCAGTACCTGTGGGTGAGGTGCGGACTGAGGGCCACGCAGGCATTCCTATGCGTAGCGTGTTTCTGCTGGACCCGGATGGGAACAGCCTTGAGTTGGTTTCCGACCCCAGAGGACGGTACGACGACTATAAGGTCACAGGCATCAGCCACATGCACACGGAAGCGGTGGATCTGGCTGCTACATCCGAGTTCTACGGCCGCTATCTGGGTCTTGAGGCTGTAGGGGCAGATGAAGAAGCTGAAGTTGTGGCGCTGGGCATGCCCAGCGGACAACATCTCTTTGTTCATCGCGTCGACGAGGTTTCACCAGCGACGGTCGGCCCCTACTTTGGGCGTCACTGCGCCTACTACGTCGAGGCTGATGCTTACCATGTACTTGAGGGCCATCTCAACGACGACAAGGTGGAACAGATCGACATGGTGCCGGGGCTGCGTAGGCCGGGCGAGTTAGACACCTACTTCTTCGATCCCAGTGGCCTCTACATACAGATCAAGGATATGGATTCGTTGACCATGGCCAAGGGATGGCCAAGGTATAGGTACGTCACGGTCTAACGATCTGCCGGACCACTGCGATCGGCGGAATCGCAAGGGATTTGAGAGAGACCAAGAGGGGTGTGGGGAGCTTCCCCACACCCCTCTGTTTACACGGCCAGCAGCGATGGCTTGTTCCCAAGAGAGAGGGCAAGGCGGTGCGGCTGGCATCTCACTGGAGGCAAAGGGCAACGATGATTCATGAAATACGCACATACGATATCCGGGTTGGCACGGTCGCTGAATATGAAAGGAGGTTGGTCAAGGCCCTTCCTTTCAGCGAGAAGTACTGTCCCCTGGGCGGCTTTTGGCGCACTGATGTTGGACCATTGAATCAGGTCGTCCATATCTGGCCCTACGATGATTTGGACCAGCGAATGGCTGCCCGGACGGCTCGCTTTACTGATCCTTACTGGCCTCCTGACGTCGATGGTATGGTGCTTCGCCAGGCATCTGAGATGGGTCATCCACTCTCAGCGATGGGCGACTTGAAGCAGGGACACCTGGGCAACGCTTATGAGTTGAGGTATTACTCCTACGCACCAAAGGACATCGCAGAGGCCATCACGCGTTGGGAAGAGGTTCTGCCTTACAGAGAGAATTTCGGCACTTTGGCTGGCGCCTGGTACATCGATGTGGGTGAGCTGGATAAGATAGCGATTCTCTGGGCCTATGAGAGCTTCAACCAGCGTGACGAGCAAATGAAGGCGGTCAGCAAAGACTCGAAATACGCCTCCGGCACCAGCCACATCCTTCTTCGCAGGGAGAACAAGTTGCTGGTGCCCGCCGATTTCTCTCCGATGCGTTAGGCTTAAGGTATGGCTGAACAAGATAAACTCGTGCTTATCGCCAACCCTGTCTCCAATGGAGGCAAGGGACACCGTGGCACGACCAAAGTAGCTCAGCTTCTGAGCGAACGGGGCGTCGATTTCACTCTCCACTGGACAAAGGCCCGGGGCGATGCCGAAGTCATAGCGCGGACTGCCGTCGAAGAGGGGAATCGTCGCATAGTAGCTTGCGGAGGCGACGGCACCATCCATGAGGTAGTCAACGGCGTCAAGGCCGCTCAGAACAATGATGAAGTCAGTTTGGGCCTTGTGCCGCTTGGACAATGCAATGATCTGGTCAATGCACTTTCGATTCCCCATAACATCCCCGCCGCTATCGATACGTTCCTGAATGGTAAGGCTCGCACCATCGACCTTGGCCGGGTTGGCGATCGTTATTTCTCCACGGTCGTTGCTCTCGGTTTCGACAGCGTTGTGAACGAATACGTCGCTGGCGGCGGCGTGCCATCATTTCTCAAAGGCACGATGTCCTATGTGTGGGGAATCTTCGCCAACCTCTTTCGGTATTCCGGCGTGTGGCTTTCCATCAAGGGAGACTTCGGCGAATTCGAGGGCAAGGCCTTCCTCGTTGCCACGGGCAACACGCACACCTACGGCGGTCGCATCAAGATCGTGCCTCCTGCAGTGATCGACGATGGCCACCTGGACGTCTGCTTGGTCCATAGCGTGTCTCGTTTTGAAGTCCTGCGTATGCTTCCCCGGGCCTTCACCGGCGGGCATGTCAACCACCGGGCCGTGGAAATGAAGCAGGTTCACTATATGGAGATTGACGCCAAGGAACCTATCTCTTTGTGGGCCGACGGAGAGTTTGTCGCCCGGACTCCCACGAAGGTTGAGGTTATGCCACAAGCACTTCGTGTGCTTGTCCCGGCTGACTAGCTAAGACGATCGCATTGGTAAACGAGAAAGGGGCGGCTCACCGAGCCGCCCCTTTGCTTTTCGTCTAAGACTGCTGACGATTCGCTAGGCGACCACGTCTACCAAACGATCGAACTGGTCGAGGTTCGATATGGTTGGCCACAGGATGAACTCGTCCATGCCAATAGCCTCGAACGCCTTGATGGTGTCCTTTATTCTCTCGGGCGTGTCTAGGATTGCCTTGATCGCGCTCTCTCCAAAGGGGCCTGCGGGGTAATACTGCCTGATATAGTCGGCTCCAGCTGAGGCGTCGGGTCCCAGGGCGTAATAAGCGGTGCCAACAAGCCTCGGCTCGCCGGATTTGCCGGCCTCTTTTCGCGCGCTTTTCACAATTTCAAAGGCGGCCTGGACCGCTGCCGGGTCACCGCTTCCTCCGCCTATGTAGCCGTCGGAGGCTCTGCCGGCCCTCTTGAGAGCCGCTTCTGCCCTTCCGCCGAGAAGAAGCTCAGGCCCGCCTTTTTGTACTGGTTTGGGACCAACGGGTCCGATCTCGTCGGAGACTGCTTCGCCGGACCAAATCTTCTTCATCAGGTCTAGTTGGGCGTCCATGCGCTTGCCCCGGTCGTGGTAGCTGGCCGGCGCGGCGGTGAAGTCGGAGTCACGGCTGCCCACCCCTAGCCCCAAGGTGAGCCGTCCGTTTGACAGTACATCGATGGTCGCTGCTTGTTTCGCCAAAATGGCGGGCTTTCGAATCGTCGCGATCAGAACCGTGGTGATGAGCCGGATACGGTTGGTCACAGCCGCCGCTGCTGCTAGAGTGGTCAACGCCTCGTGGTTCGGGAAAACAATCCTGTCCAATGCCGCAAGTGAGGAAAAGGGACTGGCGTCCGCTTTCTTGGCCCACTCCAAAATGAGCGAACCAGTGGCGCTGGGGATCATCGCTGGCAAACCAATGCCGATCTTCATAACGGGAACCTCCGTATTGATGCTATCCGAGAATGTCAGCCAGGCGGTCAACCTGGTCCAGAGACGAAAGCGCAGGCAAGATAGCGCATTCATCCATGCCAATGTCTTCGTATGCTTTGATCCTGTCCTTCAAGTCCTCGGTCGTGGTTTGCAGGGCCTTGACGGAATTCTCTGCCGCCGCAGGACTGAAGGAATAGTATTGCCGCACGAAATCGATACCCCGGTCTATATCAGGGCCGAGAGCATAATAGATCATCCCCACCAAACGTGGCTTACCTGAACGTCCTGCTTCTTTCCACGTATCCTCGGCGGCATCGAAGCGTTGCCTCACTTGATCGGGGGCAGATGGTCCCGAAATATAGCCGCTTCCCCATTTTCCCAACCGTGCTACGGCGCGAGGGGCGACGCCTCCAATGAGGACTTCGGGTCCACCGGCTTGACCGGATACCGGTCCCACTGGTCCTGCGCCCTCTACCGCCTTTCCCGACCAGACGGTGGTCATGACATCGAGTTGGCTTTCGAAATCTTTGCCCCGGCTGTTGTAATTGGCTGGGGCGGCCCAGAAGTCATCGGCCCTTCCGCCGACACCAAGCCCAAGTGTGAGGCGGCCACCGCTGATTGCATCGATTGTAGCTGCCTCTTTGGCAAACACCCCGGCGTTGCGCAGGGGCGCCAGGAGAACCGTGGTGATGAGACGGATTCTCTGTGTTACTGCCGCCGCCGCCGCCAGCGCCATCATCGGCTCGTAGTTGGGGAAGACTACCCGGTCTATTGCGGCAAGCGACCAGAAGGGGCCTGCTTCAGCTCGCTTGGCCCATTCGATTGTAATGTTCCCAGGCGTGCCTGGAAGATGTGCGGGAAGTCCAATGCCTACCTTCATGATTGCCCCCTTGAAGACGCGGCCACCTTATCCAACGACGTCGGCTAGTCGGTCCAGTTGATCGATTGCAGGGTTGCAGGGGAGCACCACCAGTTCATCCATACCCAGGTTGCCGTAAGCCTTCATGGCGGCCTTGATGGCCTCGGGTGATGACAGGACTCCCTGAGACGCCTGCTCCGCAATGTCGGCTCGGTAATTGTAGTAGTTGCCAACGTAGCTCTGACCGTGTTCCTTGGCGTTGGGGCCAAGAGAGAAGAACACCACGGCAACCTGCCTTGGCTTGCCCTGGCGGTTATTGTCCTTCCAAGACTGCTCTACCAACTTGAGGTAGCCGGCCAGGGCCTCGGGGCTTCTGGGCGTGGCGACGTAGCCGTCGGACCATTTCCCGACCCGCGCCAATGCCGCATCCGATCGGGCGCCTATCAGCACTTCGGGCCTTTCTCCCTTGGGAAGCGAGGGCCCTACGGGGCCGGAATCGTCCGTGGCTTTGTCTCCGGACCACACGCGGAACATGAGGTCCATCTGGTCTTCCATGACCTTGCCGCGCCCCTTCATTGGAGTCTCGGTTGCCATGAAGTCGTCTGAGCGGCTACCCACACCCAGGCCGAGTGTGAAGCGGCCACCGGACAGAGAGTGAAGGGTGGCAGACTGCTTGGCGATGATCCCGGCGCTGTGCAGTGGAGAAAGGAGGATGCCGGTGGCCAACCGTACCCGACTGGTCACGGCTGCTGCGGCTGCCAGAGCCATCAATGGCTCCATGTTTTGATAGACGATTCGGTCCACTACAAGAAGGCTGGAGAAGGGGCCAGCGTCTGCTTTCTGCGCCCATTCCACGATATCTGCTCCGGAGGCGTTACCGTGAGCCGCCGGAAGCCCTACTCCCATCGTTATGCTCATATTCCTTCCTCTTCTAAACCTATCGGAGGCGAGGTTCCCTCGCCCTAGGGTCTGCGACCCAAAAACGGCGCTGCTAAATCCACACCCGCCGCGGGGGGCGCGGCGTTGGTTAGGGCGGGTCTGTCGCCAGCCTTCCCCGATGTCTACAGGCGGAGCGGCAGATTAGGAGCGACCACCGCGGAAGGGTCTTCCTTCCAAATGGCCGGCTGCACGTCGATATAAAGCTCCAGCTCGTTGCCGTCAGGGTCTTCAATATAGAGACTGTGCGTTACCCCGTGGTCCGTAGCTCCAACAATGGTGACATTGGCCTTCTTCAGTTCGTCGAGGGCTTGGCGCAGCTCGTCGTCGCTTTCGCCAACCTTGAGCCCGAAGTGGTACATGCCGACGCGCCGACCCTCCGGAATGGGAGTCGCGCCCTCGCCGACTTCCAGGAGTAACAACTCATGGTGGGTCCGCCCAGAGGTGAACATTGCGCCTCTGGTACCTATGCGGGCAGCTTCATTCCAACCTAGGACTTCCCCGTAAAATTTGCGGGAACGTTCAAGGTTTTCCACATACAACACAATATGACCCAACTCTTTGACTTCCATTTTGCGCCTCCCACGGGGATGCCATCAATCAGCACCTTATGTTACGTCACCGGATATTTTGACGCTACCGTCTGTCGGGGAAGAGGTGCACTTCTTACCGTCTTTGTCATTTCGAGCGGAGAGAGAAATCTTGTTGCTTTACAGGCCGACGCCCGCCACCCAGCTACAACCCTCGCCTTCTGAAAAAAAGCATGGGCCGAGTGGGCGAACAAGATTCCTCAGTCGTTATGCTCGTTCGGAATGACAAAAAGGGCGTGTTGGGATTGACAGAAATGGGGTGCGGATACGCCGGATGCGGAGACGGGCTAGGGAGTTGACCCACCGCCCCGCTGCATGTCTGCGATATCGAGGTGCTGGGCCAGGATCATTTTCGCCCACGGCTTTCGCAGGTCCAGGCCTGAGACGGCAATCGCTCTATAGAGCACACCGCCAGGGACGGTCGTTTCTACGGATGAACCGGGCTGGGGCAGGTCTACGCCAAGGATTCTTGCCATGTAGTAGGCCTGGAGGCGTCCAACTGAGGAGGAGTGGCAGCGGGTGAGGACTTTGCGTTTAAAGAGAAGGGATACACCAGTCGCCCCGTTACTCAGGGTGACGTTCATAGTTCCCTGAGGCTTTGAAAGGACGATCTCAGCGTAGTCTTGGGCCTTGGTGCGGCTGATTGACATGGTTAGCTGGCGTGTAGCTGACAAAGCAAGAGCCGCCTCATGTGAGGCGGCTCTTGCTTCATGCAGTAACTATACGGCGCACTCGCCTTCGCCTCTTTCGAGCTTGTAGAGGACTGACTTGCTCCAGTCCAGGTACGTGTCGATATTGTCCTTGTTCAGCGGGCCCGCGTCCTTGTATTCCAAGGCGATGGCCTCGAACGGGTCGGTTCCTACCCTGTCAACGAAGTCGTTGAATGGCTCATCGTTCTTGCGTTGTTCCTGGTAGTACGTAATGTAGTGGCGCAGGAGCTGCGGTACTCGCTTTGCGGGCACCTTGTTCTTAACCCGCACTCCGAACCGGGCGTCTATGCCGGTGCCGAAGTTGCCTCCTAGGAATGTCTCGTAGGCCGGGACTTGATTCCCATCGCCCTTGGTTGCCGCGCCGTGGAAGCCAATGCTGGCTATGTGGTGACGAGAGCAACCATTGGGGCAGCCGCTGGCTTTCACGTTCATGGATTTGACCAGCGGGTCTTGGATGTTCATCTCTTCCAGAACGCCCATGAGCGCTCGGCCCAGTCCCATTGATGAAGTAATGCCCAGTTTGCAGCTGTCGGTGCCGGGGCAGGTCACAACATCGGTGATCTCACCGGCTCCGGCGTCGCCCAGACCGATCTCGTTGAGGGCTTCCCACACGTTGTGTAGGTAGCCGTCTGGGATCCATCGGAAAACGACGTTCTGCTCCACCGTGACTCGCGCCCGGCTTCCGGCGTAGTCGCGTGCGATGGTGGCGAGGCCGTGGAACTGCTCTGGCGTGAGGTCGCCCTGGGGCACCTTAACGTAGAGGTAGTTGTAGCCTTCCTGTTTCTGGGGGAACGCGTTGGTGTCCAGCCAGTGTTGGTACTCGGGCTCGCGGTGGCCTTCGGTGACCTCCACTGGAGCGTGAGGCGCGTCTAGGTCTTCGTCCGGCAACTCGAGAAGGGGTGTCGGGTCGTAGTCCTTCTGTGCCCAGGGCTTCTTCAATTCTTCTTTGACCTCTGCTTGGAAGGCTTCGATGCCCACCCGGTCGATGTGGAACTTGATGCGGGCCTTCATCCGGTTCTTCCGAAGCTCCTCGCTGACATTGAAGATCCGAATAACGGCTTCGCTGACCTTGATGTATTCTTCTACCGGCACAAAGTCGTAAAGGGTCAGGGCCAGGCGAGGCATGATGGAGGTGCCGCCGCCTACCAGCATCTGAAAGCCCTTTCGATCGACGCCATTCTCGTCCCTTTGGATCTTGGGAATGAACGCCATGTCATGGATCGCGCTGACTACGCAGTCCCGAGCGCAACTGGAGAACGAAACCTTCATCTTGCGAGGCAATTTCTGGGAGAACGGGTGCCGAACCCACCAACGGGCGTAGGCGGCTACATACGGGCTGACGTAAAAGGGCTCTTCCGGCGTGACTCCGGAGATGGGGCAACCGATGACGTTGCGCACTGTGTTGCCACAGGCCTCACGGCTGCCAAGACCAACCTCGCCCAAGCGCCGGATGATTTCGATGTTGTTTTCAACTTTGATGAAGTGAATCTGGATGTTCTCACGAGTCGTGATGTGGCCCTTTCTCATCGGGGCGTACTCATCAACGATGTCGCCAATCACATCGAGCTCATCTGCCGTCATCCCGCCAAAAGGGATCTTGATGCGGTGCATTTGGGAGTCCGGTTGGCGTTGACCGTATACTCCCCGGACCAACCTGAAAGGAATGAACTGCTCTTCAGTCCATTCGCCGCTTCGCCACTTGCGCACCTCCGCCTCGAAGTCCACGACTTCCTGGGGGACGTGAGGAATAACTCCCTTGGAATAATCGAGCGCTGCCTTCTCTTCCATCGTGGGCTCGTGAAGGCCCTCTTCCCATTTGCTGACCATTGCGCGTCACCCCCTTAGCAATAACGTCTGTAATAAAGATACGCCCCCTCGAACCATTGTATGCGAGGGGGCGCAACGCTCTCTAACCTTACGAGCAAACGTTGGCCATTAGCGACAACACCTACAAATATCCACGCTTCTCGTCATAGTGCCCAGACTGTAGCAGCGGTGGTGTGGGTTGTCAATCGAGATTGTGCCTAATGCTCAATGGACAAAGCTTCCGGTAGAATGGACTGGATTTGGTCATTCAAACGGACGGCGAGTGCAATTGGAAGAGAACGCTAGGCTCCGTCGCATAGACATGAAATGGATCGTCTACGAGGGCAGGCAAGTCCTAGCCCTGACGGACTCGTTGCGCCTGTCGGGAGGTCAGACGATCTTGGTCCCCCCCCCACTGGTTCCGCTTCTCGCCCTGTGCGACGGCACCCGCAACCTGCCCGAACTGCAATCCGACTTCAATCTGCGCACCGGTCAATCCATTCCAGAGGACCAAATAAGGGCCTTCGTGGATGGTTTGGATAAGGCGTTTCTTCTGCAGAATCGACGCTACCGGGAGGCCGTGGCGCAGGCCATGGACCGATACCGCTCGGCTCCACATCGGCCTCCAAGACTGGCCGGTGCTGGCTATCCCAGCGACCCAGTCCAACTCTCGGCTGCCTTTGACGGATACCTCCAGCAGGCAGAGGTAGCCGACGCAGCAGCTTGGGAGGGAGTGGCCGGAGTCATCAGCCCGCACATCGACTACCACCGAGGCTGGCGGACCTATGCCGCTACGTGGCAGGCGGCCCGCAGCGCCGTCCAAGCTGCCGAACTGATCATTATTCTAGGGACCGACCACGCTGGGCTTCCGGGCACCATGACCTTAACCCGCCAGAGTTACGGCACTCCTTGGGGCCCCTTGCCCACAGATGTCGACCTCGTTGATAGGCTGGCCTCAGCCCTGGGTGACGAGGCGGCATTCGCTCAGGAGCCTCACCACCTGGGAGAACACTCCATCGAACTGGCATCGACCTGGGTGCACTACGCCGCAGGCGGTGAGCCGAAGTTTGTCCTGCCGGTCCTGTGCGGTTCCCACGACGCCATATTGGGCGCTGGCAGTGATAGCGGCCAATCGATATGGGACGCTGTGGATATCATGGCCAGGGCTGCGCGCCAGCGGCGAACCTTGGTGGTGGCTGCAGGCGATTTAAGTCACATGGGGCCTGTGTTCGGCGACGCCTCCCCGCTGGAAGAAGCTGATAAGGCGCAGCTTGAGGCCCTTGACGGAGAGTGGCTGGAGGCGGCCTGCACTGGTGACAGCGCAGCCCTAACGGCGCATATCTTGTCCCGACGGGACCCCACTCGCATCTGCGGCTCAGCCCCCATTCATTACATGGCCCATATTCTCCAAGGTGCAACGGGCCAGGTGTTGACCTACGAGCAGTGCCCGGCGGACGACACCTTCGGTTCGCTGGTGTCCATTGCCGGGGCGTTGTTCAGCGACTAGTTCGTGGAAACCCCTTTTCTACCTGGTTGTTGACCCCAGACTCTTGCGCTCACCTCGTCGCTGTTGTACAACCACGGTGCTATGTCTCCTGCCTACATCTTCTACGGTGACGACGACTTCTCGATGGCCGAGGCTCTCAATGAGTTGAAAGAGAACCTTGGCCCCAAAGAGCTTTGGGACGTGAACTTCACGACCCTCATCGCGGGTTCGACCTCCTACGAAGAGGTCATAGCGACAAGCTCCACGGTGCCCTTCATGACTCCCGCTCGGATGGTCTTGGTAGAAGGCGTCCTTGCTACGTTCGACGGCAGCGGTCGTCGGCGCTCGACGAAAAACCAGGATGCCGCTGTCAAAGAGTTGGGGGCCTGGGCCGGAGCGGCGGAGGCGGTTCCCTTACTGCCCCCAACGACCCTCCTCGTGTTCAAGGAAGCGTCTCTCAAGGACACGAACCCCCTGCTCCAGTTGCTGAAGCCAGTGGCGACTGCCCGCCGGTTCCAGGCCTTGCAAAGAGAACAGTTGCGCTCTTGGATCAAAGAGAGGATGACCCGCAAGGGAGGCGTGATGTCGGACGGCGCTCTCCGCTTGCTCACGGAGCTGGGCGGCGGCAACCTGTGGTCGCTGGACGGGGAGTTGGAGAAACTGCAACTCTACGCCGGTGACCGACCGGTCTCTGAAGACGATGTTGGATTGCTGGTCTCTAGGGCCAGGGAGGCAAACATCTTCGCTGCCGTTGATGCAATGGTGGAAGGCCGCCAGTTGGTGGCCTTGCGGGAACTACGACGACTGATTGCTGATGGCGCAGCGGTGCTATACATCCTGACAATGATCGTTAGGCAAGTGCGGCTGCTCTTGTTGGCGCTGTCGCTGAAGGGACAGGGGCTGTCGGAACAGGAGCTCTCCCGGAGAATGGGTGTCACATCGTCATTCGTGCTGGAAAAGACGCAAAAACAATCGAAGGCATACACCATGCAGAAATTGACAGCACTGTATAGGCAACTTCTGGACGCAGACACGGCAATCAAAACCGGCGCTGCATCTCCCGAAGGTGTCTTAGAGTTGTTGGTGGCCGATGTCTCTAACGCCAGAAGCTAGATGGAATAGAATTGAAAAAGTATGCAAGGCGGGTTGTTCAAAGGACTTGGCTAGTATCTAATCTGACGGGTAGAGGCATTCAATCGAGGCTGTCCCAGAATTAGGGGGCCGTCATAGTGGGCAGCGATTCTCGTTGCCAGAGCATCGTAGGGGCGTTTAATTAAACGCCCCTACGCCTGTCATTAACGACTTTCGGCACCCTTAGATTGACCGGCCGACTTTGGAGATGGCCTCAATTGAACGCCCTGCCTTGGCTTGCCAGAAGCGCCACAACCTCCCCTATAGGAGCGATGTTTGACAGCAATGGACCCCAATCAAGAAAGCAGCAAACCGGTCAGCGAGCAGATAACGCTCAGCGTCGCGGATCAATCGCCTCTCCGCCGGGGTGGGACGGCAGCCGAGGCGCTGCGTGAAACAGTTCAACTGGCCCAGATTTCTGAGGAGGCAGGTTACTCCCGGTACTGGGTAGCCGAGCACCACAACACCCCTGCTTTTGCAGGCACAAGCCCTGAGATTCTGATAGGCCAAATCGCTGCCAACACGTCCCGCATTCGGGTTGGCAGCGGGGGCGTAATGCTCAGCCACTACTCGTCGCTGAAGGTGGCCGAGCAATTCAGCATTCTGAATAGCTTCTATCCCGGCAGGATAGACCTAGGCATTGGCCGCGCCCCGGGAGGCGACCGCCTCACTTCTCAGGCACTGGCCGACCCCCGTCCCTTGGTTGACGTTGAGGGGTTTCCGGGGCAAATCCTCGACCTACTGGTCTATCTCCGCGGCGTCAGGTACGACGGCAATCCCTTCGAGAGGATCAAGGCTTTTCCGGGGCCACTTCCAGACTCTGCGCCGGAAATATGGCTTCTCGGCTCCAGCGACTACAGTGCAAGGTTGGCGGCAATGCTCGGGCTTCCCTTCGCTTTCGCTGAGTTTTTCGGCATGACCGGGGCAACAGGGCCCACGGTCGCCAAGCTGTACTACGACAACTTCAAACCCTCGAACTTTCTTTCAGAGCCAAGGCTCAATGTTACCTTGCAGGTTGTGTGCGCCCCGACGACTGAGGAGGCGTTGTTTGTAGCCTCAAGCCGGCAGCTGACTCGGGCGGATCGCTACCTGCAGCTTGGTATTGGCGCCGGACTCATGCCGCCTGAAGAGGCTTCCGTCTATCCGCTTACAGACCAACAGCGGGAGTACGTAGCAGGTTTCAGCAACCGCAGCATTGATGGTGATCCTGAGGTCGTGCGGCAGGGGATACTGAAGGCGGCTGAGGACTTCGGCACTACAGACATCGGCATCGTGACCAACTGCTATAGCTTCGAGCACAGAGCCCGTTCGTTCCAAATGGTGGCGCAGGCGATGGGCATCGCCCCCTAGCGGTTGGCCTTCAGCCTGCGGCTGTTGCCCATGCTGGACTTGCCAATGCTATGCCCTCGTCAGTCTCGTGGGGCTATGCAGAAGGCTAGCCCCAGCAGCCCTGGCCCTGTGTGTGCCCCGATGACTGGCGAGAATTCGGTCACGAGGATTTCCTCGCATTGAAACTCTGCCGCCACGCGGCCCTTCAGCCTCTCCGCCTCGTCTAGGGCGTCTGCATGGATAACGTTCATGAGTGCTGGCGCATCCCCAATTTTCTCGTGGGCTAGGTGGACCAGCCTTTCGATGGCCCGGCGGCGTGTTCGCGGGCGTTCCGGCCTGTTGATCTCCCCTCCGGGCGCCATTTCAAGGATCGGCTTGACGCGAAGCAGGTCGCCAGCCCATGCAGCGACGCGGGGAACGTGCCCTCCCTTGCCAACATAGTGCAGGGTGTCGAGGGCGGCCAGCATGTAAGACCTATCCTTCAACGCGTTGACCAAGGCTTCCGCTTCGTCGGTGCTGGTGTTGGCTTCGATGCGGCGGGCCGTGGCGACCATCAGCGCTGCTTGCGCCCCCGCTGCCGTGCCGCTGTCGACGATGCGCAGGTCAATCTCCGGTCGTTGTTCGCGGAACACATCCGCCGCAGTGTTTGCCGCATCGAGCACGGCGCTGTAGCGGCGCGACACAACTACGCAGACGATGCCGGGGGAAGCTGTGGCAGCCTCTTCAAACGCGGCCACGAAGTTGCCGGGGTCGGGCGTCGAAGTACGGGGTAGCTCGGCGCCGCCTCGCAACAATCGGTACAACTCTCCGGCAGTGATGTCGATCCCGTCCCGATAGGACTGTCCGCCCATCGTTACGTGCATGGGCACCACGTGAATGCCGAGTTCCTCGGCGAGACCCATCGGCAGGGAAACTGTGCTGTCGGTGACGAGGGCCGTGGCTCTGGAGTCGGTCATGAAATCAGCATACCTTGAACAATATTCTGGCGGTGACGTGCAAGAGTGGGGTGACGTGGGCGAATTGGGTGGGGGGGCTCAGGAGAGCACTATTTGAAGTGAGGTATGACCTTCTCGGCCATCAGCCGCATGGAGTCCTTGATGATGTCTTGGTCTAGGCTTCCCAGGTTGAGATAACAGTTCAACTGCGTCAAACCAGCGGTCTCTTGATACTCCTCAATCTTCTCCCTGACCCTTTCTGGACTGCCTGCGATGGTATGCGTGTCGTACAACTCCTCTAGAGACGGCTCGTCGTCCATGGGTGCAGCGTGGGCCACCCCCTTTGTCACCTCGACCGTACCCAGGCGCAGGCGGTTGGAGTGGCGGTGGTGCCACAGGGAATGTTCCAGCCGGTCTCTGGCCTTCCTGTCTGTCGGAGCGACATGCACATGCTGCTGTACGGCGAACTCCATCGATTCTGGGGCGACGCCGTGTTCCTGCCAGGCGTTTTTCAGCACCGCCCACGTCTCAGCGAGGGGCGCCATGGGCCTGGTGGAGCTTGTCGTGAACAGGTTCAGGCGTCGGCGGACAGCACTTTCGACGCTTTCTTTGCTTGTCGCAGCCAGCCAGATGGGCGTGTGTGGTTGTTGCAGAGGGCGGGGATAGGTCGTCGTTTCGGGGAAGTTGTAATACTTGCCCTTGTGTTCAAAGCCTACGGTGGTAAGGGCCTTGAGGAGCACGTCCAGCGTCTCATCGGATAATGCGCGGCTCTCTGAAATGTCCAGACCTAGCCGTTCGAACTCGTATGGCTGGTAGCCTCTGGCGACGCCCACATCCAAGCGTCCTTCGGTAAGCACGTCTGCCAGCGCTATATCTTCAGCCAACCGCAGGGGATGCCAGAAGGGTAGGACGATGACTGCCGTGCCAACTCGAACGCGCTTGGTGATTTGGGCGGCCTTCACGGCCAGCATGAGAGGGTTGGGGCAGTAGCCGTATGTGGAGAAGTGGTGCTCGGCGATCCAAACTGAGTCAAAGCCCAGGTCGTCGGCGTACCTTATTTGGTCGAGGACTTGGGTGTAGACCTCTTCAGTAGGCCGCGCTTGTGGCGACTGCAGCAAGAAGAACGCGCCGAACTTCATGCGAGGCCTCCGCTATCTAGCGAGTCGCCACTTCCCGAACCCTGTCGGCCGCATCGGCCAAGGTATCTGCGAACGATACATTTAGGTCGGACTCTGTCAGGATGCGCCGCCCTTCCTCAGCGTTTGTTCCCAGCATGCGGGCTACCAAGGGCACCTTAACGCCAAATTCCTGATCAGCCTGGATGACGCCCCTTGCCACGATGTCGCAGCGCAGGATGCCCCCGAAGATGTTGATAAGGATGGCTTCGACGCTGGGGTCTTTGAGAATGAGCTTGATGGCGTTGGAGACCTTCGTCTCATCAGCGGAGCCGCCTACATCCAAGAAATTGGCAGGAGCAGCACCAGCCATGAGCGCTGTGTCCATGGTGGCCATGGCGAGGCCAGCCCCGTTGACCAAGCAGCCTACGTTTCCGTCCAGGCGTATGTATTGAACTTGATATTCGGTGGCTTCCGCCTCAAGCGGGTCCTCTTGGTCCCGGTCTCGGAGCTCGTAGAGAGAAGCGTGGCGGAAGAGGGCGTCGTCTTCCAGGGTGATCTTGGCGTCGACGCACAGGAGACGGCCGTCGTCAGTGATAACAAGGGGGTTGATCTCCAGCATTGAGCAGTCAGTCGCCTGAAACAGTTCGAAGAGCTTCACAAACATTGAAGAAGCCGCGCCTACCAACTTGGGGTCTATTCCCATCCCGTAGGCTAGGCGCCGTCCCTGGAAAGGGAAGAGACCCAGCGCTGGGTCAACGACCTCTTGGATGATCTTTTCAGGCGTTGATTCAGCTACCTCTTCGATTTCCATGCCGCCGGCTTCACTGGCTATGACCACCGGCCCGCCGACTGCTCTGTCGACCAAGATCGCAAGGAACATTTCCGTGGCGACGTTGATGGTCTCTTCAACAAGGACCTGGTGCACTGGTGCACCCTCAGGACCTGTCTGATGGGTGACGAGGTTGGAGCCGATGAGCCTGGCGGTTACCTCGCGAGCTTCCTCCGCTGAAGACACCACCTTGACCCCGCCAGCCTTCCCCCGGCCCCCGGCATGAACCTGGGCCTTGATGACTGCCTTGCCGCCAAGCTCACCCAGGATGCGGGCTGCGTCGTCAGGTGTCGCTGCAACATCACCATTGGGGACAGGCACGCCAGCGTCACGCAGCATGGCTTTGGATTGGAACTCGTGGAGCTTCACTTTTTCATCATCCCTGTGTGTTTGGTTCAGACGGTGCACTGTCCGCTTGCCCGCACGATTGTAGCCTCGCCTTGTAGGGCTGTCCATTGTAGGGGCTGTCACCCAAGCCGGGTTCTCTGACAAAGAGCAAACCAGGCTTCTAGTTGGCCTCTTTAGTCATTGACACGTGGTAGGCCGCCGACTATCTTTGTGGCATCTTTTCGGGTCGCCTGCAAGAGAAGGTTAAAGGTATGGCACTGACGGGACAGGTAGCGGTCATAACGGGGTCAGCCAAGGGAGTGGGCAGGTATGCCGCTCATTCTCTTGCAAGAGCAGGAGCCAAGATCGTTGTTGCTGATATTGAAGACCCAGCAAAAATGGAACGTGTTGTCAGCGAGGTGCGTGAACTTGGTAGCGACGCCCTGGCCGTGAATGCTGATGTTCGTGATGAAGCGCAAGTGAAGGCGCTTATGGAGCGCGCATCTTCCCACTTCGGGAGCGTTGACATTCTTCTGAACAACGCCGCAATTGTGACGCATTTCCAGTGGGGGGTTCCCATCTGGCCCCCGGTTCGGGATATGGAACAGTCCTTCTGGGACAAGGTTATCGGGACCAACTTGGGTGGTACGTTCACCTGCATGAAGCACGCAATCCCTTACATGGTCAAGCAGGGTGGGGGACATATATTGAGCGTTGGCACAGCGCCCCGTGGTGGCACTCCCAGCCGAACCGGTTTCTGTGCCTACTCGGTTTCCAAGGCGGCAATTGAGGCCCTGACCCGCTTTGTGGCCCAGGAGGAGCGGGAAAGCAACATTTGCGTACTGACCACGCATGTACTCGTAGCCATTGCCACGGAAGAGGCGCCCGAGGAAGCCCAGGCGACCATGCACGCCCCAGACGCTGTCGGCGACCTTTTCGTGCTTGGCGCAGAGGCGGGAATGGAATACAGTGGCAACTCGGTCATGGTTGAGGACGGAAAACTTCAAGTAATACCGTGGGACACAGGGCTCACTAGCATGTGAGGACACCACGAATCGAAGTCCCTGGTGAACTATGACCCGGGGTCGATCCGCATAGATGGTAAGGCGTCGAGTTGATTCAAATCGATTGGAGGTCAGTGATGAAGTCTTGGAAGGTTCTCATTGGGGTTATGGTGCTGGCGTTGGCGTTGATAGCTGCTGCCTGCAACTCGGACCCAACGGCCACAACGCGACCTACGGCCGCGCCGACAAACACGGCTGTTCCGCCCACAGCTACTGCGGTGCCTCCAACCCTGGCCCCAGGCGAGACTCCACAGCCGACCGCCACCTCGCGTCCGCCCACGGCCACTCCCAGGCCCACGGCCACTTCTGCCCCCACACAGCCGCCTCCCGAGACCGACTTCTTCGAGGGCAAAACTATCAGGATAATCGTGGGCTCAGTTCCTGGCGGAGGCTATGACTTCTTCTCCCGTATCGTTGCTAAGCACATGCCGCAGTACATCCCCGGCAAGCCGTCCATGATCATCCAGAACATGCCCGGGGCCGGCGGCCTTATCGGCAATAATTTCCTGTACAACTCTGCCAAGCCTGACGGCCTGACCATTTCTCCTATACATATGGAGCTCATGGGCCAGGCGCTGGTTAAAGGCCCTGGCGTGCAGCTCGACTTCGCCAACTTTGAATACCTTGGGCACATCCAGCAATCCAAGCCCAACTGTGCCATCACGACGGAAGCCGAAGGGAACATCACCTCCTTCGAGGACCTGATAGGCGGCCCCGAGATCCCCATGGGGGCGTTTGCCAGCACCACCTTCTTCGTTGACCTCTTGAACGAGGCCTTTGGCACGAACCTCAAGAATGTGTCTGGCTATGGAGGCACTGGGGACATGTTCATCGCCGTCGAACAGGGAGAGGTCCACGGATTCTGTGGATACCCAGCGAGCTCCATCGTCGGCGCTCGGCCAGAATGGATTTCGTCGGGCTACGTCAATCCCTTTATCCTCTTCTCGTTAGCCGGGCCGGACGAGATTATTCCCGACACGCCGGTATTTGACGAGTTCGAGGACTTGACGACCCCTGCCTACATGGAAGTGTTCAGGGCATTGACCATACCCTACGCGGTCTTCCGGCCCTTCGGTGCGCCGCCCGGAACGCCGGAGGACAGGGTCCTGGTGCTGCGGGACGCGTTCTGGAAGACGATGAACGACCCGGACTTTATCTCTGACGCAGAGCGCGTGGGCCGGCCGGTCAACCCTCTTCCTTACGACCAGTTCATTGCAGCGCTCATGGCGGGTATGCAGGTGTCCGATGAAGCATTGGCCATCATACGGCCGCTCTACGAATAGCTGAGGCCCGCTGATGGGAGGGCCGTAATGGGTCCTAAGATGAACGAAGACGCACGCCTTCGTCAGCGCCCTCGGGCGCGGGCGGAGGCGTGCGTAGTTCAGTGGGAGGTGTTGAATGCGCATCATTGATGCAGATGCTCACGTCTTGGAGATAGACAAGACGTGGGACTATATGGACCCTTCGGTGCGCCAGTACCGTCCCCAACTGGTCAGCGAGACCCTGGCCAGCGGTGAGGTTAGCAAGTCCTGGGCCATAGACGGCCGGCTCTTCAGCGCCCCATACCCTGGCGGCGGCAAGTTCTCCATGTTGGGCCCTCACTCAGATAATGTGGCCCTTTCAGACGACTCCAAGTTTCTGCTAGATGTCCAGGCACGGGTCCGTCACATGGATGAACTGGGAACTGATGTCCAGATTCTCTATCCAACCATCTTCTTGTCGCCCATTTCGGAAAAGCCGGAGGTTGAGCACGGCGTGCGTCGGAGCTACAACCGCTGGCTGGCCGATGTATGGGCGGAAAGCAAAGGCAGGTTGAGGTGGGCCGCCGTTCTGCCACTCTACGACATGGACGAAGCGCTGGAGGAACTCAGCTTTGCCAAGGACAATGGCGCTTGCGGCATCTTCATGCGGGGTGTTGAGCTTGGGGACCGGCTGCTCATTGATGAATACTTTTACCCCTTGTATGACCGCTTGAGCGAGTTGGACATGCCCATGTGCATTCACGCCGGGAACGGCAGCTTTGACATAGACCGCATCTGGGCTCCGCCTAATGCCACCTTTGCCAGGGCCAAGTTCCCCGGCGTCAGCGCCTTCCATCAGTTGCTCTACACGGCCACCCCGGACAAGTTTCCCCAGCTACGCATAGGGTTCGTGGAATTGAGTTCGCAGTGGCTTCCCTACGTGCTCCACGATCTGGAACGAAGGGTTCAGAGACGAGGCCGCGAGTGGACAGGTGACGCCTTACGGAAGAACCGCATGTGGGTTGCTTGCCAAACGAACGACGACCACGAGACGATCATGCGCTATGTGGGCGACGACAATTTGATGCTGGGAACTGACTACGGCCACGCCGACACATCCACCGAGATATATGCGCTCCAGGAGTTCCGCAAGCACGAGGGCCTGTCCTCAGTAACAATAAATAAGATCCTCGACGACAATCCCGTGGCGTTTTACAGCCTGTAAGTGGCCGGCCTGGACGAGACGCGCGGTCGTTTGCGCCAGCAGTGGTGCACCGAGGAATTAGGTGGGCCGCCATCCCTATGCGCAGGAGGTATCAACGGCCATGTTAGTAGTGGACGCGGATACTCACATCGATGAGACCGAGGCGACCTGGGAGTACCTAGCAGAAGGGGAGCAGCAATTCAGGCCTCTGGCGATGGATGCTCCTGGCCAGCGCGGGCTAGTAGAGGGAGACGCTCGTCCTCATCGCCTATGGCTGATTGACGGCCAGCTCCGGGTTCGGCGTTTCCGCAACGACCAAAGGACGGGGACAACCCTGGCTACCCGCGAGTTGGTTAATATCGACGAGAGGATGAGCCGGATGGACGAGATAGGGGTCGACATTCAGGTTATATACCCCACCTTGATGCTCAGCGCGCTGACCCCTCGCCCGGATGTAGAACTTGCCCTGTGCCGCTCTTACAACCGTTGGATGGCCGACCGAACCGCCGCCTCTCAAGGTCGGCTGAGGTGGGTCGCAATCCTGCCCCTGCTGAGCATCGATGAGGCTGTGAAGGAGTTGCGTTACGCTGTGGACCATGGCGCCTGTGGGCTCTACAAGCGGGCCCTCGACTGCGGTGGCCGGGGCGTCGGCGATCCATACTTCTTTCCCCTTTATGAAGAGGTGAGCCGCCTGAACGTGCCGATCTGTTTCCATACCGGCGACACGTTCGGTGGAAACCCGGCGCTGACGGAATTCTCTTCTTCCTTCAGCGGCGCCGTGAGTCTGGGTAATCTGCTTACCATCTCGGCGTTCATTAACCTAGTCCTCAACAACGTTCCATCTCAATTCCCGAACCTTCGGTTTGGTTGGATAGAGGCCTCTGCATCTTGGGTGCCCTACCTAGTCCACGATCTTGAGGCGAAACAGAAGCGCATGAACTCCTTGAAGTTCGAATTCGCTCGGGAGCTGTTTGGACAGGGCCGGTTCTACGTGACCTGCGATACCATGGACGATCTGTCCTATATCCTTCCGTATGGGGTCGAGGACTGCCTGATCCTCGGCTCCGATTACGGCCACCAGGACCAATCGGCCGAACTGGAAGCCCACCGCATCCTGCGATCCCGAGCGGAGCAGGGAGACATCACCATGGAAGTTGCAGATAAGATCTTGAGCGACAATGCGCGGCGCTTCTACAACCTGTAGGTAGGGAGTTTCAATGCAGAAAGTTCTGGTAACGGGTGGGGCGGGCCTTATTGGCTCAGCAACCCGCCGCATTCTGGCTGGAAAATATGAGATGTCCTGCCTGGATATAAAAGCGGTTGAGGGTATGCCATCCCATGTTGCCGATATTGGAGACTTAGACGCCATTCTCCCCGCCTTTGAAGGCATAGACGCTGTGGTTCACCTGGCCTTCCTCATCGAAGGGCCGTGGGAGGACATGCTCCGCATCAACGTCGCCGGGACGTACAACGTCTACGAGGCAGCGCGGCGCGCCGGCGTAAAGAGAATGGTGAGCGCTAGTAGCGGCACCGTGGCGCAAGGCTACTCCTTGGACGAGCCTTACAAGTCGATCATTGACGGCAATTACGACAACGTGCCGGAGTCTTGGCCAATGGTCACCACGGATATGCCCTACAGGCCGGACCGGATGTATGCCTGCACAAAGGTCTGGCTGGAAACCTTGGCTCGATACTATGCCGATGCCCATGACATCTCTTCCGTTTGCCTGCGTTTCGGGCGAGTCTGGGCTGAGGACCGGCCTATGAGGGGTGTTCGCGACTACTCCCGCTGGGTGAGTCAGCGGGATGCCGCCCAGGGCATTGAGAGGAGTCTGGACAAACCTCCGAACGAAAAGTACATTGTCGTCAACATTGGGTCCAACAACAAATGGGGCACAGTGGACTTGAGCTATTCAAAGCAAGCCATTGGCTTTGAGCCTCTGGATAGCGCCGACGCTTATATCGAGAAGTAGAACGCGGGAGGTGCAAGATGCCTATTATCGACTCTGACGCCCACGTTATCGAAATAGACGAGACGTGGGAATACATGGACCCCTCAGAGCGCCACTTCAAACCGGGAACAAGTTTCAAGACCGTGGCCAGTGG
Source organism: Chloroflexota bacterium (assembly GCA_003228115.1). Classification (GTDB taxonomy): domain Bacteria; phylum Chloroflexota; class Dehalococcoidia; order Lucifugimonadales; family SAR202-VII-2; genus SAR202-VII-2. The sequence continues at coordinate 85,320 of QEVV01000003.1, read as the reverse complement.
CGAGGTCTTTAAGTATTGGATCATCGGCGGGAAGGCCATGCGGACGTCTTGGCCGGGGACCGGTGACAATGATCAGAGCTTCGGTCTCTTCCTGGGCAACGTTGGCTTGCCGGTGGAGTCCAAGTTCATGTTGGATGTTCAAGCCCGCGTGCGCCACATGGATGAGATGGGGACCGATGTGCAGATCCTCTATCCGTCGCTGTGGACAGGCCCTATCACGACCAACCCCGCTGAAGAGGTTGCCCTCTGCCGCAGCTACAACCGCTGGATGGCTGATATTTACGCCCAGGGAAAGGGCCGCTTCCGCTGGTCTGCAGTCATACCAACGCTGGACTTGGAAGAGGCAGAGCGCCAACTTCGATTCAGCAAGGACAACGGCGCGGTTGCCATCAACCTACGGGGCGTGGAGACGGGCAACCGCCTCATCCATGATCCGTACTGGTTCCCGCTCTTCGAGTGGGCTGGGGAGCTGGACATGCCCATCTGCCCGCACTCGGGAACAGGCAGCTTTGAGATCGATACCATCTGGGAAGATCCGCTGACCGCATTTGAGCGGAACAAATTCAGCGGCCTTTCCGCTTTTCATTCACTGATAATGACTGGAATTCCGGACAAGTTCCCCAAAACCAAATGGGGCATCATCGAGTTCAGCGCTGACTGGATTCCCTATATGTTCAACGATCTCAAGCGCCGTTTAGAGCGGCGCGGCGGCCAGATGAAAGAAAGGCCGCTGACGGACAACAATATTTGGGTGACCGTTCAGCTCAATGACGACCTTGAGCAGGTATACAAGTACGCCGGGGACGACCGGTTGCTCATTGGCACCGACTACGGTCACTCCGATTCCTCGACGGAGATCTACGCGCTCCAGACTTTCCTCAAGGACGAACGGCTGAAGCCAGAGAGCCGCGAGCGTATTCTTTGGGACAATGCGATAGAGTTCTACGACATCAAGTAGGACTGAATGCAGATATGGGATAAGAAGAAGGCGGGTCAAGCGACCCGCCTTCTTCTTTGCCGGGCCCTTGTTTCTGATCCCCTCCATGTTTTCTTCACGAACTGCTCTCATAGTGGATTGGGTAGTGTATCGAACGCGGAACCTTGCTAGGCGGGTCAGCATGAAACGTACGGTTGTGATGATGGCTGGGCTTTTGGTCTTAGCCTTGGCAGTGGCCTGTGGCGGCGCATCGTCTGATGCGCCCTCGCCGACTGGCGCAGCGGATTTCACAGGAGGGGCCTCGACGCCGGTACCAACTGACGCTCCAGAAACACCCCCATCTTCTCAAGTGGCCGCTACTCAGCCGCCCGCCGATTCAACAGGCTCGCTCAACGGCCTCAGGCAGACCGGTCAGGTTGAAGGGATTACGTTTGTGGTCAGGGAAGGATCTGAGGCCACATTCACTGTCCAGGAGCAGCTTGAACGGCTACCGCTACCCAATGATGCCGTACTCAGGACTACGGCGCTGTCAGGGGAAGTTCGGCCGGATGGCCGTGCTTCCAGCGTTTCCATTGACCTGCACAAGCTTTCCAGTGACCAGACTTTCCGAGACCGATACGTCCGCTCCACCATGTTTCCGAGGGATCCAAGCGCTATTCTGACCATTAACGATGTCGGGCCCTTGCCCGGGGGCTTTACGGATGGGGAGACGGTTTCAACCCAGGTCACCGGCATTCTCTTAGTGAAAGGGGTGGAGGCGCCGATGACCTTCGACATCGAAGCGCGGGATGATGGCGATGTCGTATATGCAGTGGGGCGCGCCAAGTTTACCTGGGATCAGCTGAGTTTGAGGGCCCCCACGGCGATCTCAGTCGTTTGGGTGGCGGAAGAGGTCAGCGTGGAAGTTCTGCTGGCCCTGAGGCCCGAGTAGTCCTAGGCGGGGTAGTATGGGAGCTTGCATGATTGAAAGACCCATTCAGGCAGGACTATTCTCGGGCGCAATCGCTGCGATCGTTGCGTCTTTGGTCCAACTTCCCCTCTACGCACCTTCAGATACCTTGTTCAATAGCGCAACGGTCACGGCGGGCGCTCTCGCTGCCGGGCTCGCTGCGGGTGTGTTGTGGAAGGTGACGAACCGGAGGGCCAACCGTGTTTTCTTGTTCGGCGTGGCATGGGGTGTCGTTTTTGCCGCCACTGTCGTCTTCAGCGCCATAGGTGAGACGCAGCTCAACCGATCCATCTCATTCATTGTCCCGCTTGCAGCGGTGGTGCTTGGGCTCACGGGTGTAGGGACGCCATTGCTGGCCTCCTCGACCCTGATGCGGCGATGGGCTGTGCCTCTGGCGGCAGTGGTTGTAGCTATCGGCGTTGGAATTGGTCTGGTGGGCCAGGGTGACGCCGAAAGCGGCCGTCTGGAACTGCCACCTCGGAGCGCTGAGGCTCCCATCGTGGCAGCGATTTGAGGGCCACCACGATAGCGACGCTTAAGTCTTTCCGCCGAAGGCCGGGGTCAGCCAAGGCGGTTTCCGTGGGGTGGTCCCATACGGCAATAACAGAGGTTGGCGGATCACAAACGTAGGGGCGTTCAATTGAACGCCCCTACTGGTATGCCAACGAGATTCGCTCCGATTCAATCCGTCACAGCGGGGAAGTCCACTGTTCTAGCCGCCGTAAAGAGCCAACGGTGCTATGAGAAGCTCGTCCCTTGGGAAGTTGTCCAGCAGTTGCGGGCCATCCTTTGTAACAACGACCATGTCCTCGATCCTGACTCCTCCCACCCGTTGCACTCCCTGCCGGCTCTCGACAGCGATAACCATTCCTTCCTGGAATTCTTGCGGGTGGTCGAAGGACCATTGTCGGTTGATGATCGGCATGTCGTAACCGCCGCGGCCACCCAGGCCAATGCCGTGACCAATCTCGCTGCACAGCACCTCAACCTCCTCGTCGTAACCCCACGAAGAGGCGGGCGGGAAGTGCTTGGCGGCGTCAGCGGTGGTGTTGCCCACTTTGATCTCGCTAATGACGCCATCTACAACGTCCATAAGTTGCTTGTACCAGTCCTTCTCTCTCTCCGTGGGCTTTCGGCCAATGATGAAAGAGCGATAGGTGCAGCTTCCATAACCAAGATAGGTGACGCCGCAAAGCGATCCGTAGAGCAAATCGCCGAATTGAAGAATCCGGCTGCTGGTCTGGAAGCCCCGGTCGAAGGTCATGGGCCCGCTTCGCCAGCCTCCCGGCACCGCAAACTCGGCCCCTGCTTCATAACCAGCGGCGACTGCGATGGCGCCTAGCTGATTGTCGCGGAGTCCAGGCTTGGCATTCTCCCAGACCTTCCACCACATGCCGTCCACCATGGCGGACAGTATGCGGAAGCAATCGATCTCGTCCTGGTTCTTGACTGACCTCGCTTCCAAAAGCATGTTGCGGTTGTCGACTAGGTTGGTAACACCGGCTTCGATGAGCGCCTGTCGTGCAAACCCATCGAGCCCACCCACACCGATGCGCTCCTTCAGCAGGCCTCTCTTCTCGAGTTCCACTTTGATGTCATTGGCGTACGCCTTGGTCTCGTCGGCAATGGCGTCTAGCCCTGGTGATCCTGCCAGCCAGGAGCGGCCCGGACGCCACTCTTTGATCCAGGGGGCCTGGTCGGGCATCTGGTGGTACCAGCCACTGTGCTCGTACATGATGGTGTCGCCTTCAGCAAAGAAGAGGCAGTAGCGGCATCCCGGCATTTCGAAGCCCCGCGTTGATGTGAGGTACCTGAGGTTGCCAGGCGTGCCCTCAAGCAGGACGGCGACCTCGTACTTGCGCATTACCGCTCGGGCGCGAGCCTCTCGATACTGGCGCATCCGGTCCATATTGATGCGCTCTTGCCAGTCGGCTGACATGGGGCCGAAAGTGAGCTTGGGAAGCATATCTACCATGATCTATCCTCCGGTGGTGGAATATCGACTCGGACGAGGCAAAATATGCCGGAATCCCTTCTGTTGGTGGCCTTTAACGACCGCTCAGGAGCGGCTCGTCGACCTCGATTGGCTCGGCAATTGTATGCCTGGGGTTCGAGGCGTGCAAGGCGCTAGCACCCCTATGTTGAATGCCTTGTCGCAAGCTACGCCAACAGGATTGCTTATCTTGAGCTTCCCCTGGCGCAGTGTTGCAATCCCGCGCCAACCTGAAGCACTACGCCTTAAGACGGCGTGAGGTCAAATTGAACGCTCCTCGGCGGTTGGCCTATACTACCGCTGCCGCTAGGAGCATCCTTCAGCCACTCTGAAGCTACGGAGGCGTCATGACGGATCAGGTCTACCACCGGCAGCTAACCCCTGTCGATTTCCTCGAGCGTAGTGCCTTCGTCTATCCGGATAAGCTGGCCATTGTATACAACGGCCAGAGTACGACCTATGGCCAGTTTTTGGAGCGCGCCAATAGACTGGCGGGGGCGCTGCGTCAGGCCGGGATCGGCAGGGGAGACCGCGTTGCTTTTCTGTTGCCCAACGTCCCCGCGATGCTTGAGGCACACTTCGGCCCCATGCGGATCGGCGCAGTGCTGGTTGCCTTGAACTACCGGCTTGCCGCGTCTGAGATCGCCTACATCTTGAACCACTGCGAAGCCAAGATCCTTGTTTTTGATTCCGAGTACGCCCCCATCATCAGGGAGCTTCGGGGACAGGTCCCGTCTGTGGCGACGTATGTTCAGGTGGTCGACATATTCCCTAAGGCGGACGACATTGCTGGACCCGACTACGAGTCCTTTTTGGATTCGGCCCTTCCGGGCGAACACCGAGACGCAGTCGAATCCGAGTTGGATGTCATCACCATTAACTACACCTCCGGCACAACGGGCATGCCCAAGGGAGTCCAGTACGCCGGTCGTGGAGCTTACCTCAATGCCCTTGGGGAATGCCTAGAGCTGGGCCTCACGGCTCGGAGCTCATACCTATGGACCTTGCCCATGTTCCACGCCAATGGTTGGTGTTTCACCTGGGCCGTGACTGCCGTGGGTGGAACGAACGTCTGCCTGCGCCGCGTCGATGTTGAGGATGTCTACCGCCTCATCAAGGAGCAGGGTGTAACTCACATGTGCGCTGCTCCTACAATCTTGGTGTCTATGTACTCGTCGCCTTTGGCGAAGGGGCAAGACCTCACAGGTTTGACGATCGCCACCGCCGGCGCTCCTCCTGCGCCACAGGTTATTCGGACGATGGCAAGCATGGGTGCGTACATCCAGCACCTCTACGGCCTGACTGAAACCTATGGCCCTCACACTCTCTGTGCGCCTCAGGCGAGCTGGGACGCCCTGACGGCCGAGGAACTTGGAGCCGTCAAGGCGCGGCAGGGCGTGCCCTACATCATCGCGGGAACCGGCCTCAGGGTTGTGGATTCCAGCATGAACGATGTGCCGCGCGACGCGTCGACTATTGGCGAGGTTGTCATGCAGGGAAACAATGTGATGCAGGGCTACTACCTGGAACCGGAGGCAACCGCCAAAGCATTCGAGGGCGGTTGGTTCCACTCAGGTGATCTAGCGGTCTGGCATCCTGACGGCTACTTAGAGCTTCAGGACCGGGCCAAGGACATCATCATTTCAGGCGGGGAGAATATCTCCAGCCAGCAGGTCGAGAAGGTCATCATGGAGCACCCTGGTGTCCTTGAAGCCTGCGTGGTGGGCGTGCCTGATGAGCAGTGGGGAGAGGTTCCCAAGGCGTTTGTGGTGCCGCGGCTAGATGCCGCCGTCACGGCAGAGGACATCATCGCCTTTACGCGCGAGCGGATCGCTCATTTCAAAGCTCCGAAGTACGTCGAGTTCGGAGACCTGCCGAAAACAGCAACCGGGAAAATTCAGAAGTTCGTGTTGCGTGACAAAGAGTGGCAGGGTAGGGAAAAGCGGATCCAATAGGCGGCTGGCCTGCCTTGGAGAACTCGCTACGCCGGTCGTAAGCCTAGCGGCTGGCATGGCGGACGCCGTCGTCCCGCCCGGCCCACCCTCGAACGCTTGTTGTGGGGGACACCCCCACAACTCCGGCGGGGCTGGCGCCCTGCACACGGCAAGCTCCGTATTGGGACCATTGCTATGCTGAGGAGTCGGGCTGAACCCTCGTTCGTTTGCTAGGTGGGCCACCGACGCAGCAGCTTAGGTTATGGAATCCTTGCGGCACCATCATTGCCACGCCGCGGAGTTCGGGGACCCGAGATGGAGGGACCGTTGGCCGCCTCTCCTACCATCTTCGTTGCGAGGAGTACTCAAACGAAGCAATCTGGCAGGGTGGTGCACCGGCCACAAACGCAGCAGGCCGCACTGCGGTTCCTTACTCGGAGGGGTGGCCGCCTCGGAGCACCGCCGCCAACGACAACGACGTGGGCCTACGCGGGCTTCAACGGTGCGACGCTGAAGATGACGTGGAAGGGCTTGCAGTAGATCACCACCGACTTCCATTGCGACGCGTCGGTGCCTTCGGGAAGGTCGTAGTTCTGGTTGCCGCGGTTGCCCTTTAGCTTTTCTAGCTCTATGTAATGGTTGCCCCTCAATTCCGACTGGTTCATCGGGTCTGCATGCGTGCTGAGCAGTACCACCAACGCTGGGCCGTTGGTCACGTCGATGTCTTCCAGGCGAAGCACATGGCCGCCCTCTGGCAGGGAGTAGATCGTCGCCTGGCCGCTGCCCTTGTGAAAGCTGTCGGCATCCCTCAGCGTCCCACTGCTGACGATTTGGGCTGTGGCCATGGCTTCGGGCATGGCCTCCACCATCTCGCTATCCACCTTGGCCATGGTCTCCATGACCATTTCGACCTCGGCGCGAGTCACCGCGGCCGGAATTTGGGCTGACACCGTGCGTGGGAACTCCTCGTCCACGGTTTTGTTGAGGAACAGCGGGGAGCCCAGGTACCAAGCAAAGGCGATGACCGGTATTGCCGCTACGAGCAGGCCCCCCGCTACTATGCGGCGAAACTGAGTCGCGAACGCCCAGCGCAGCAGTCTCATGCCGAGCCTCCTGAAGGCGTGGGTAAGGTCAAGCCATTGCGCTGAGGTCTAAGCCAATCCGGTCCACGAAGCACCATCCCGTTCCTTCCTCTCCTGATTCCGTGGAACGCATGATGGGATGGCCGTCTTTTTGAAAATGCCTGGTAGCAAGCCTGTTCTGAGAGCTGTCGCAGCAACCGACCTTGCCACAACTCAGGCAAATTCGCAGGTGGACCCACGTATCACCAGTAGCCAAGCAGTCCTCACAGCCCTCAGCGCTTGGCACTACTTCTCGGATCGTCTCTGCGTGCGGGCAGGGCATTGGCTTGTTTCCCTAAGCGTTAACTTTCAGCTCAGCCTACCGGGATTGTCTCAACCCTAGCAAGAGTAGGGAGCGGCCATAAGGCCGCTCCCTACGATCCCCCGAGGCACTTCTAACATACAGGGCTATTTGAAAGCGGGAATAACCTCTTCTCCGAAGAGCTTTAGGGACTTGGTAACTTGCTCCATTGGCATGGCCCCTACATGGAAGTTTCCAATGTAGACATTTAATCCCATTGATTCCTGCTGTTCCTTGATTTTCTTGATCACGGTTTCTGGACTTCCAACCACAGCAATTCCGTTGTCGACGGCAAAATCATAGGACTTGCCGACCTCGCGAAAGACCCTTCCTCGCTCCTGGATGTCCGGTGTGATTTCGTTGCCGACTCCGCGAGGGGATGTTCCCATACCGACACGAGTGTTAATGACGAACTCCCGGCCCAGGCTGAAGTCGATTGGGACGTGAGCCTCAGCCTCCGCCCGTGCCTTTTCGTCCGTTTCCGCAACATAAATTGTGCGCATGAGCAGCGTTCGGGGCATAGGGCCTGGATGCCCGCATTCCTTCCACACCTGTCTGAAGTAGTCAAACTTCTTGACCATGTTGGAATCGATGTCGATGTTTTGGGCCACGTCGTAGTTGTTACGGGCAGCGAAAGCAAGGGCCCGGGGACTGTGAGCCGCGGCCCAGATGGGAGGGTGAGGTTTTTGGTAGGGAGCGGGAGCGGGTAGGGCCTCTTCGAACTGCCAGTACTTGCCGTGATAGGTCACTCGTTCCTGGGTCCAAGCCATCTTAATAATGTCCAGGGCCTCTTCACCCATCTTCTGCCGCTCGGTGAAGTCCATGCCCCAACGAATGAATTCGTGTTCGTGGATCCCTATTCCCGTGCCGAATTCAACTCGGCCGCGGGACAGGTTGTCCAGCATCGTGATTTCCTGGGCAAGCCGCATTGGGTTGTGGAAGGGGGTTTGCCAGATCATTGTGCCCAGGCGCAGGTTGGTGGTGTGCTGGGCTATAGCGGCGAGCAGCACAGTGGGAGAGGCGATCTGCCCTACATAGGAACCCTGGTGCTCGATGGTGTGGTATTGCTTGAACCCCACTTTCTCCATGAGTTGGGCTAGGCGGATGTGGGACTCATAGACATCTGCAGCGGAAGCAGCGGCCTGTATCTCTGTGTAGCGGTACTGGTCCCAGATGCCGAAATCCAATGCGGCCATATTGTCCTTCTTAACGGAGTAGCTAGGCTGGTACTTAAACTTCAGGGTGGTGGGTATGCCACCCTGCTGATTGCTGGTAGGCGTGTCCAATTCGCAGCACGGTCTGCTCGTCGAAGGCCCTTCCGACAAGCTGGAAGGCAATGGGGAGACCGGCGTTGGTGAACCCGGACGGCAACGTCATGGCTGGCGAACCCGAGAGATTGAATGGCCCATTGTAGTCGGGGCTTAACTGGGTGACCAGAGATTCTATAGGCGTCATTTCGCCGATCAATCCGGCAGGCTGCAGGTGTCCGGGGAGCGCTAAGACATCAACCCGTCGGAAGGTCTCGTCCATTTCCCGTTTGAGCCGCCGCCGCACCCTTTGAGCTTGCAGATACTCCGCGGCCCCCGTTAGAGCTCCAAAATAGACCCTGGCCCTCCGGGTGTCGGATGCAATGCCGACGTGCGCCTGAAGGCCAAGGTTGCGGCCTGCCATGTACTCACAGCAGTAGAGCACTCCGGTGGCGATGCTGGCGTACTCCATGCTCGGGATCGTCACCTTCTCGACTTTTGCGCCAAGCGCTTCCATGTCGCGCAACATTTTGTCGAAGCCTGCCGCAATCTCATCATTGAGCCGGGGCCTGAGTATATCCAGGTAGTGCTGTGGAACCCCTATGACGAGGCCTTTTATATCTTGTCCTAAGGCCGACGTGTAATCGGGTACCGGGGCCGGGCTTGTCGTGTGGTCTCTGGGGTCCTGACCAGCTATCGCCGTTAATACGAGGGCGGCGTCTTCAACTGTTCGGGTAATGGGGCCGCTGTGGTCCAGCGACCACCCCAGTGGGGCCAACCCTCTGCGGCTGACACGGCCATAGGTGGGCTTCAAGCCGACTATGGCGCAGCAAGAGGCTGGGTTGCGGATGGAACCCGCTGTGTCCTCACCTAGGGAGCCCATGCACAGCCCTGAAGCAATGGCCGAGCCAGACCCGGAGCTAGAACCACCTGAAGTCCGTTTGGTGTCCCACGGATTGCGGGGCTCGGGGTGCTTCCCGGGCAATCCCGACATCATCAGCTTGCCGAGTACCACTGCACCAGCGTCACGCAATTTCGCTACTGCGCCCGCATCCTCCGATGTTTCCGGTGGTGGAATCCTGACCAAGGCGGGAATGCCAGCGAAGTCGTATTGGTCCTTGATGGCGACCGGTATCCCGTGCAAGGGGCCACGAGGTCCGGTAGAAGCGATCTCGGCTTCTGCGGCAGCGGCTTCCGCCAAGGCGCTTTCCTCGGTCAGCTTCAAATAGGCGTGGAGTTGGCCGTCAAGGGCGTTGATGCGTCGCAGATGGGCTTGGGCAAGCTCCACAGGAGACAACTTCCCCTGCTTGATGAGCCTCTGGGCCTCGTCTATGGACATGTAACAGAGATCGGTGTCGTTTGGCACGGCTCCCCCTAGGACTCCCTTCCGGGCTCGAAGATTAGGGCCGACTCCTCTTCCCCTAGGTCCAGGGAGCGGAGGGTTTCAAGGTCTTTGAAGTAAAGCTCAAAGACCGGTAGGAGGCGTTCGATCTCTTCCTGAGACACGCTGATGCCCCTGGCTTCGAGTCGGAGTGTCAGGTCGCCTACGGACAGGCTCATCGCTTCAACCTCCCTTCGACTTGCTTGTGGGGACTGGGGCTTTGTGGACAAATTTTTGGAAGTCGTCAATGGCCTTTTGCCCACCGAGCCATTCCTCGGGACGTTGGGGAGTCGGCTTCAAGCCCATTGTCTCTCGGTAGTAGGCCGAGGCGCCCTGGCCCTGGCGCCGAAGCTCTCGAATGAGAAGGGTCTCGTCCAGAGCCGCTCGGATGTCATCGGCCGCCGTCCAGGTGGCCCTGAAGGAAACGTGACCGGTGTGGTCTATGATCCAAGACATATTGGAGACCGCTCCATACATCCTATTGACCTCTCCGTCTAAGGAGTCCAGCAAGATGGGCCGTTCCAGACCCCTTTCCCGGAAGGCCTGAGCGTGACGCACCTTCTGCTCCAAGGAAGTATGGTGCGGGAAGACCTCACCTGGGTGGGCTTCCCTAATGTAAACGAAGAGGAAGGTTGCCCGGTCGGCATACTCTTTGGCCAGTTCCTCCATACGCGGAGACTCCGCGTAACAAGGTGGTCAGGTAATGCTGCCGAACTCCAACATGATGGGCTTCCCTCTGAGCGCTGACAGCGTAATGTCGGTCCCGTCGAGGGTGGGCAGCGTGAAGTCTGGAGCCATTTGCCCAACCTTGACCCCTTCCATCTGGAAGTAAACTCGTTCTTCCGCAGTTGGACGCCAATCGGCGAAGTTGTAGGGCCTGCCTAGAAACTCGGTTTCCGTTCTTGTTTCTTGCTTGACCATGCCTGCCTCCACGCTGAGACTCCCGCGGATCGCCTGAAGGTCAGACTATCCCACCGCCCAGATAGCGTGTCAACCAGGGCTCTTAGCATCCGCAGCACGGAAGAAGCATGGCTGGACAGAGGTTTCTTCTATGCCAAAGTACCTAGACTGTGGCATGTAACATAGCTATCTTCGAGGCTAACAGGCCTGTTATGGGTACACGGACCATGTATTAGCCTTCGTAACGAACTGAGGCATGAGAGGCATAAAGAGAGAGGCCCTTGGACTCAGTCCAAGGGCCTCTCTCTTTTGGTGCGCACAGTATGTGGAGGCGACGGGCGGATTCGAACCGCCGAATAGGGGTTTTGCAGACCCCCGCCTTAACCTCTTGGCTACGTCGCCCTGGTAGGAGTGGTGCCGAGGAGGAGACTTGAACTCCTACGGGCTGACGCCCACGGCCCCCTCAAGACCGCGTGTCTACCTATTCCACCACCTCGGCAAGTCCATTCGTGAGAAACCTATGGTTCCTCTCAGCCATTATGACGACCGGCCAAAGTTTGTGTCAATCGAGTTTGTGGCTAAGTCCTTCCTGTTTGTACAGTTGACCTTCCTTTGCCACAGAGTCATTGGTGAACTTCATGAGCGCCAGTTGGGCCTGGCTGACCGGCGCTTTCACCTTGCCGGGGATGCCAACAAGAAAGGAACGGTCCGGAACCTCGCTGTTGGCCGACACCACGGCGTTGGCCCCGATCAGGCACTCCGTGCCCACGGAGGAGTATTCAAGGATCGATGAGTTGTTTCCTAACAATGAACCGGTTCCCACGCGGGATGTGTGCACGACCACGCTGTGGCCAATCGTGACATTGTCTTCGATGACCATTGGGTCGCTGGAGTGGAGGACGGAGCCGTCCTGTACGTTGACGTTGCGACCCAGTGTCATTTTGCCAGGGTAGGCTCGAATGACGACGCCAGGCCATATGCTGACGTTTTCTCCGATCTCAACGTCCCCAACGACGTATGCGTCCTCACTTATGAAGGCCGATGGATGGATACGAGGCGCCTTACCCTTAAATGCACGAATCAAGGCTGGTCTCCTTGGAATGTTTGGCTACGTTACTAGAAGCGCCGACTGTGGGCGGCTTCTGGCGATACTCATATTCACTTGGCCCGAGCCACCTATGCTCAACCCTGACCTGCCTAGACTCGGCAGTAGGGGTGCCACATACCCTTATGGTGCAGGGTCAATAATTCCAGGGTACCAGATGGTCATTGACTGTGGCATCTCCGATTTGGGGAATGAGCTAAGGCCTTCTGGAATAAGGATGGGCTCGAGGAGCCCTCGAGTTCACCGTTATTGCCAAGGCGCGTTGGGCCACCCCGCTTATCGAGCTTGAGATCCCAGCATCAGCAGCGATTGGACGGTATCACCACGATGGACAGGCTTACACGATCCCCCGTACTAGCCAGGGGCGCTGGTTACCGTGTAACATTTCGTCTGCTGGGCTGAGGTCAGCTCCTTAGGATGATTCGAGCCCATGCTTCATGGCCGGCTAGCTCAATTTGGCAGAGCAACTGACTCTTAATCAGTAGGTTCAGGGTTCAATTCCCTGGCCGGTCACCACCTTCCGAAAGCAAGAAGAGGCCCCTGGAACGCTCCAGGGGCCTCTTCCGTTACAGAGAACCAAGAGCTTTGACCTAGGCGGCCATCGGGATTAGGCTGTCTCAAATATCGATCAGTCTGGAGGTAAATCATGCGAGGCGTAGTTTTCTTGGGCAACCGTGAGGCAGAGATACGGGACTTTCCTGACCCCCAGGCTGGTCCAGGCGAGGCCGTCGTCAAGATTCGTGCCTCAGGGCTATGCGGCACTGACTTGCATTCCTACCGAAGTGGACAGGCCGCTTCCACCATCAGTGGTCATGAGCCCTGTGGGGTCATTGAGGAGCTGGGCGCCGGCGCTCCAGACAGCCTCAAGGTTGGCGACAGGGTGATCTGCCACCACTATGCCGGCTGCGGGACCTGCGAGGTCTGTGCGATGGGCTACGAGCAACTCTGCCCGCACGGCCACGTCACCTACGGCGGTGGCACAGCTCACGGCGCCAATGCCGACTACATCCTGGTTCCAACTCGTACGCTGGTGAGCCTTCCTGATGAGCTGTCGTTTGAGGCAGGGGCGGCTATATCCTGTGGTACCGGCACTGCCTGGAACGGCCTCAATAAGATGCATGTGTCTGGCAAAGACACCGTCGCCGTGTTTGGACAGGGCCCCGTGGGCCTCAGTGGCACGTTGTCGGCGAAGGCGATGGGGGCTCAGGTGATCGGGATTGACGTGGTACCAGAGCGGCTGGCGTTGGCCAAGGAGTTGGGAGCAGACCACGTCATCAATCCAACGGAGACCGACGCTGTTCAGGCCATCCTTGAGCTAACGAGTGGCATGGGCGCGTCGGCGGCGTTAGAGACATCGGGGAATCCCACGGCGCGTCAGCAGGCGCTGGAGAGCATGCGTCCCTTCGGCAGAGCTTGCTACGTCGGTGCCGGCGCTGCCACGGAGATCGACTTCAACAAGAACGTCATTTTCAAGGTGGCGACGATCCTTGGTTCCTGGACGTTCAGCAAGGCAGAACTGATGGAGATAGCCAGGTTCATGGTGGACACGAAGGCTCCATTGGAGCAGCTCATCACCCACCGCTACGACTTGGACCAGGCCATAGAGGCCTTTCAGACATTCGACGGCGCAACGACAGGTAAGTGCGTCTTCGTAATGAATTAACAGCCCGCACTCTCGTCGTTGCGAGGGAGCGGAGCGAACGTGGCAATCCGGTGGGAGGGACGGCCCAACCGCTCATTACCGGAAACCCTCGTTGCGAAACAAACGTAGGGGCGTTCAATTGAACGCCCCTACGTTTGTTTCGACAACTTTCGCCGTACCCTCAGTCGCTCGCTGAGTTCCCTGCATTCTCCCCAGAGTCGCTTCGAAGGGATAATGAGAAGTCGCCTTTTTGAACTACCACGTGCTTGAAGCGCTCCCTCTTCGATAGCTCATTGATGAGCGTCACCACCGGGTGGCTCACGCTGAGGAAGTCCTCTGGGCTGCTCGACTTGCCCATACTTTCGTAGGCCTCGTCACCGCCGAAGAAGCGGAGCACCATCTCCTCGTCCGTGATGTTCCGGCCAAATTTCGCACGTACTTCCTTTATGGAAGGCTGAGGCGGCTCCCAGCTTGCAAGCTCCCTGGCGCGACTCCGGTCGAGAATCTTCGCCCGCACATCCTGGTTCATCGCCGTTGTGGCTTCCCGGCCCCATAGACCCAGGGCGTATTGGATGACTGCATCGGAGGCCAGCTTGTAGCGTTCCCCTAGGATGACATTCATCGCTGCCTGACTCCCCACGAACTGCGAGAGCGGCGTAACCATGATGGGATAGCCGAAGTCTTCCCTCACTCTGACCGTCTCCTCCAACGCCTCTTGGAGCCTGTGTTCCATGCCAACCAGTTTCAATTGGTACGCCAGATTGGAGATCATGCCACCGGGCACCTGATGCCCATAGATCGCTTGGTCGAAGAGCCGTGGGGCACCGATGGGCAGGTGGTTCCGATGGGCGATCGTCGTGAGCTTTTCCGTCACAGGGTGCAACGGCTCTTCGTCGATGTCGGTGTGAAAACCAAGCGCTCGCAGATTCTGGGCGACGTTGAAGATGGAGGGCTGTGACGATCCGTTGGCAACCGGCGGGACCGCGGTGTGGATGTACTTGATGCCCCCCTTGGCTACTTCCAACGCATTGATTGGGGCCAGGCCGTTGTTGGAATGGGCGTGGAACTCCAATTCCACGTCCCCGGCCGCCTCTTTGAAGATGGGGACGAGTTCTCTTGTCCGCTCTGGCGTGAGAAGGCCCCCCACGTCCTTGAAGCAGATGCGGTAGGGGTTGATCGCTGCAGCCTGGGCGACGCGTTCGCGGTAATACTCTGTCGTGTGCCTGGGGGAGATGGAGTATATGACGTTGACCACCGTCCTCATGCCCGCTTTGCGCAGGTCCTCTACCTCCGGTGCATGCTCCGGGAAATCGTTCCAGGAGTTGGAGGAGCGGTTGAGGGTTACTCCGTGGGCCACCACAATATCGACCATTAATCGCCGGACGGAAAGCGGGATCAAGGAGAGGCCGCCCCGTATGCCCCCATGGAGCCGGAGTTCGGTCTTGGTTTTGAGGGCTGTGCCTCGCTTAAGCCACTCCAAGGCATCCTCGCCCAGGTCTTTGCCCAGCTTCTTGATCTGAATGCCGTGGTTATAGAACTCGATGGAGTCGAACCCAGCCTCGTCGAGGTGGGGCAGCACGGACAGCATCATGCCTGTCTTCATGTTGAAGGCCCACAGGCTCTGATTCCCGTCTCGAACCGTTGTGTCGATGAAGTGAATGTCGGTCATAGGTTCCTTTTGAGGCTGTTCTGGGGAAATGGATTACCGTCTTTCCGGCGAAAGCCGGAATCCAGACGCATCTGGTCTACTTGGCCTACGCCTTGATGGACAGACCTCTCCTGGGTTCCGGCCGGAGCCTGTCCTGAGCCGCGCCGAAGGGCCGGAAAGACGGAAGGCGCCCTTGGATGTGGGCCTTAGCCATTGCCACCACATTACAACGGAGGGCTAGCCCTCCCGTCAAATGCCGGCAATTCGTGGAGGCATTCTCAGGTAGGGTAGGGAAGCGAACTCGTGCTACTATGGAGCCCGTTCCAGGCCTATCTCTCGAGTAGAGGTGAAATTGTGCCTCCCAAAGTCATCGACACCGGCAGACTAACCTACGGCCAGGCAACCGCCGATTGGCAAGAGCGGCTCAACGTTGATCGTATGCGCGAAGAGCGGGCAGAAAGGGCCCGGCAGGTCATGCGCAAATATGGGGTCGCCGTCCTTCTTGAGGCCAGCGCCCCGAATATCCGTTACTTAACCGGCCTCATTGGCTTTCCGCTTCCGCAGACGCGCTACTGTCTGTTCTTCGCAGACCATCCAACGGTTATGTACGAACACAACGGTTGGTTCCACCAGATGCCGGATCAGGCCCCTTGGATCAAAGAGTGGCGGCCCGCCCGAGGCTGGCTGGCGGGAGCGCCGGGACAGGAAGCTTCAAGGTACCAGTCAAAGCTATTCGCTGGGGAGATTGCTCAGGAACTGAAGGACCGCGGACTGTTGGACGAAAAAATCGCCGTCGGCGGCCTCGACGGCATGGCATCGGCAGCACTGGCGGAGGCGGGTGTTAGCAACATGACTGCCAGCGCCCCCCTGATGCTGGAAGCTCGGATGATCAAGACCCCAGACGAGATCGACTGTCTGAAGATGGTTGCAGCGATCTGCAATGGCATTTGGTTTCGCGTATGGGAGAGTGTTCGCCCTGGGATGTCAGACACGGAGCTTGGAAGGATTGTGGCTAGCGCCGGCTATGAGTTTGGCGCTGAGTTTTCTCACACGGCAGGTTGGCGCAGCGGCCCAATGACCTTCGAACAGGGCTTTTCCAACAGTGGAAGGCTCCTGCAAAGCGGGGACCTCATGTTTGGGTCTGTCTGTGGCTTCACCTATATGGGCTACTCAAGCTGCACCATAAGAACGATGTCTTTACTGAAGAAGCCACCAGAGAAAGCGAAGGACTGGTACAAAGAGGTGCTGGAACGCGTCGACACCATCATCAGCGAGATAAAGCCCGGAGCCTCTTCTGATATGGCCGCCCGGCATTTTCCCCCGGCGGCCAAGTACGGCTATAAGCTTGAAGAAGAGTTGCTCACCGCAGAGAACGGACACGGCGTGGGGCTGGGCGCTACCTCTGGCTACGACTACCCTATCTTCAACCGGCAGTGGGGCCTCAAGTTCCCCGTTGAGTTTCAGGAGGGAATGGTTGTCGCCGTGGAAACGAGAGAGGGTGAGAAGCGGGTAGGCGCTGCCCGGCTGGAGAACATGGTGGTGGTGACCAAGGACGGGGCAGAGATCATAGACACCTTTCCCCGAGATGAAATCTTGGTTGCACCCCGCTGAGGAAGGAACCGTTATCAAAAGAAGGGCCGGCAAGAAAGCCGGCCCTTCTTTTGCGCGGCGATTCGCCACCTGGGTTGCTACCGCAGAGGCGGCGTGGCTACAATAAGCGCCGCGACCCGGAGGGCGTGGGCGCTCTCGGAACGCTTGATTTAGGTAATTCGAAATTTTCGCTGGGAGTCCATTTCATTGATTCTCGCTAACGAGCACACACGTCTGCTGGTTCAAGGTATCACCGGTAGGGAGGGCGGCTTTCACGCCCAGAAATGCATGGAGTACGGAACAAACCTCGTCGCAGGAGTGACGCCTGGTCGAGGAGGCAGCCTCTTTATGGACAGCGTGCCTGTCTTCAACACGGTGGAACAGGCCGTGAGAGAGACCGAAGCCAACGCAACCCTCATTTTCGTGCCTGCTGCCTTCGCCGCGGACGCCATGGTCGAAGCCATTGATGCCGGTCTCCCATTGGTAATCTGCATCACAGAGGGTGTGCCCGTGCTCGATACGGCCAAGGTCACGCATTACAAACAAGGCAAGGCTAGCAGGCTTATTGGCCCGAACTGCCCTGGTCTTATCTCTCCGGGGGCCAAATGCAAGATGGGCATCATGCCGGGCCAGATTCACTCAACCGGAAAGGTGGGCGTGGTGTCCCGTAGTGGCACCCTGACCTACGAGACTGTGAACCAACTCACATCCAGGGGTATTGGGCAGTCGACCTGCGTGGGCATCGGCGGCGACCCAATTATTGGCTCACCCTTCACTGAGATCCTCCAGCTCTTTGAGGACGACCCAGACACCGAAGCAGTTGTCCTGATCGGTGAGATCGGTGGGTCGGCGGAGCAAGAGGCAGCCGAGTTCATACGCGACCACATGACAAAACCCGTTGCCGCACTGATTGTTGGCCAGACTGCGCCTCCGGGGCGTCGGATGGGCCACGCGGGCGCCATCATTACCGGGAACGCTGGCAGGGCCGAAGACAAGATGAAGGCGCTCGGCGATGCAGGGGCCTTCGTGATCCCTAACCCAACCGAGATCGGCGCTACGACCGAGAGGATGCTGGCCTCAATCAAGGCCTGAGCGTGCTCGACAACCGAAGGCTACTCCGCCGGTCATCTGTAAGGCCGTTGACCCTCTCACTTCTGGGCGGCATGGTCGCTCTTGTGGGGTTCGCCTGCAACGGAACTTCTACGACTCCGTCTAGCGCCTCGCTTCCCCCCGTTCCCACCCAGATCGCAACCATTCCCATCCAACCTTCGCCCACAGTGGAGGTTGTTGATGATGTCTCTCCCATTCCCACCACGACCCTGCCTAACACCCCCGAATCGACGGCAACGACCGCTCCACCGCCGCCATCCCCAACGGTAGCAGTGGTTCCTACCCCTACGCCGCCGCCAGCCGTGTCCCCAGAACTCACGGCAACCCTGAGCGGCCTGTCCTCATTCACATCGGCCATGCGGGGCCTAGAGTCAAAGGGGGAGGTCTCTCAGATATTCGTTACCGAGGCGGAGATGTCTGAGCGCATCCGGGCGGTCTTTGAGGAGGAAGTAGACCAAGAAGAGGTTGAGGTAGACCGGCGGATATTGGTGCTTTTGGGCCTGCTGGAGCCTGACTTGGACCTATTCCAAACTTACACCGATGTCTACTCGGAACAGGTTGTTGGCTACTACTCACCGGAAGACAAAGAAATGGTGATATCGACGAATACGGAGAACCTCAGTCCCGGAGATCGTGTGACCTATGTCCACGAGTACACGCACGCTCTCCAGGACCAACATTTTGACCTCGCCGCCAGTGACAAGCGGCTTGAGGAGGCCGGCAACGACGACGCTTCAGCCGCTTTCCATGCTTTGGTGGAGGGGGACGCTACTCTGGCAATGAGTGCTTACGCCTATGCCAGCCTCACAGAAGATGAGTTCGACCAACTCAGTTCGTCCGACGGAGAAAACTCTGCCTTCGACGACGCTCCCGAGTTTCTCCAAGCCGCATTCCTTTTTCCCTATGTAGAGGGCGTCGAATTCGTGGGCCAGATCTTCGAGCATGGAGGGTGGGATGCCATCGACGCGGCCTTCAGTGACCCGCCGAAGTCAACTGAGCACATCCTTCACTTCGAGAAGTATCTGAGCGGCGAAGACCCGCTAGAAGTGAGCCTGAACGTACTAGATGGGCCAGAGTGGGATGGCTGGGTCGAAATGGACAACGACACCCTCGGAGAGTTCGTTCTTTCCCACATGCTCAAGGTATTTCTGTCAGAGGATCGCGCCAAAGAGGCGGCGGAGGGATGGGGAGGCGATAGGTATGCCTATTATGAAGACGACGCGGGCCGGCAGCTCCTTGTGGTGTCGACCAGCTGGGATACGGAGGCGGATGCGATGGAGTTCTTCGATTCATATGTTGCCTTTATGGAAGCCAAGACAGAAGAGGGAAACTGGGGTGGGTCCATCACCATGCCTGGTCCCTGGATATGGTATTCGGAGGACAGTGCTGCAGGAGCGACAAGAGAGGGTGACTCTGTGCACTTCGCCATTGGGCCCAATTTGCTCTTGGTGCAGCAGGCGCTCACGAGCCTCTATGGGAACCGAGAGTAACCCGGAGCCGACTTTGTGATGCTTGACACAAACCGGCCTCCGTGCCTACAATGCCGGGTGGTAGCTTTGTATCGGCAGGGGTGACGACATGCAGTTTAACGTCGCACAGCTACTGAAAGAGTCCTTAGGTGCCCAGCGGGAGCACCATCTCAACGAGGACTTCGACTCCCTTGAGGAAACCGGCACCAATCGCGTCTCCGGCGATCTTAGGTTCCTGCGGACCGACGAGGGGATCTGGGTTTACGGGGTTCTTGATTCCAACGCTACCTCCGTGTGTGTCCGCTGTTTAGAGCCTTACGAGCACGTCATCAGGCTGAAGGTCGATGACGTTTGGTATCCGCTGGCAGATATCAATACCGGAGCGAAGCTGAAGGTGCCTGATGAGGACGCGTTCATCATCAACGCTCACCACGAACTGGACTTGACGGAAGCCGTCCGGCAATACGCTGTCACCAGCGTTCCCATGAAGCCCTTATGCAAGCCAGATTGCCCTGGCATTTGCCCTAGCTGCGGTACCTCGCTAAAATATGAACAGTGCACGTGCTCCAGGCTTCAGAGTGACCCGCGTTGGGGGCCTTTGTTGGACCTGCTAGTCAAGCAACAACGCTAGGAGTTTTTCGCCATGCCTGCAGTACCGAGGAAGAAACGCACCAAGAATAGGATTGGCAAGCGCCGCGCCTCTCAGCGGCTCACAGCGCCTGCTTTTACATCTTGTCCCCGTTGCCACGCTCCGAAGATGCCACATATGGTTTGTCCCTCATGCGGGACCTACAATGGCCGCTTTGTAACTTCGGAGCCCGGTGACCTGGCCTAGTGCTTTTGATTGGAACCTTAAGAATCATTGATCGCTGGACCTAGGAGAAAAACGTGGTGATACACACTGCGGATAGCCGCTCCGAAGGAAAGCTCGCACTCTTGTTTCCGGGGCAGGGGTCCCATCAGGTCGGCATGGGTTATGACCTGCAACGGTCATTCGATTCAGTCAAGACGTTCTTTCGAGACGTCGACGCTGCCGTCGATTTCCCCTTGATGGAACTGGCCTTCGAAGGCCCGGAGGATGACCTCCGCAAGACAGTCAACGCTCAGCCTGCCATCATGGCTGTCAGCTTGGCCTGTTTGTTGGTTCTCAGGGAACTGGGAGTCGGCGACGGACTGGCCGCCCCTTCCTACACGGCCGGGCATAGCTTGGGTGAATATACGGCGCTTGTGGCTGCCGAAGCCCTTAGTCCCCTTGACGCGATCCGTTTGGTTCGAGAGCGAGGCCGCCTCATGCACGAGGCCTCCCTACAGCGAGACGGGACCATGGCGGCCATTCTGGGCCTCGACGAGGAAACCCTGGAATCGGTATGCCGGGAAGCGGGCGCTGAGATCGCCAACATCAATTCTGAAGAACAGATTGTTATCAGCGGCGAACGCGAAGGTGTCGGCCGGGCTATGGACTTGGCCACCGCCCGCGGCGCCAAACGGACTGTGTTATTGCAGGTGGGTGGCGCTTTTCACTCCAGCCTCATGGCTCCGGCTCTTGAGGGCATGAAGCGAGCAATTGGCGATATCTCAGTGGCCGAGCCCAAGGTTACCGTCGTCGCCAACACAACCGGACAGCCCCTCACGACGGCTGATGAAATCAAGGAAGAACTGGTGAACCAGGTGTGCTCCTGCGTTCAGTGGCGTCGTTCGGTGTCCTACCTTTTGGATTCTGGTGTAACCCAGTTTGTGGAGCTGGGTCCAGGCCGGGTCCTGAGCGGGCTGGTTCGCCGCATGAGCCGGCAGGTTGACGTCAAAGCCGCTGGCGATGTCGCCACCGTCCAACAATTGCTGGCTGAGTAGCCTCCCGGGCAGAAAGCTCCAAGGCGGGGCCTCACATGGGCACTGGCAAACATTTCATACCACGTCGCAAGGCCAGAGCCGTCGCTCTTCAATGCCTTTTTGAGATTGATGTGGCGGGGCATCCCCTGAACGAAGTCTTAGACCAGAACCTAGGCCGAGCCCGCCTGACCCCTGACCTCGTTGAATTCGTACGGTCGCTCGTGCAGGCTGTCTCCGAGCAGGTGGATGATCTTGACGATCTTATAGGCAGGTTTGCCCCAGCTTGGCCGGTCAGGCAGCTTCCCTTCATTGACCGGAACATTCTTCGCCTGGCGATTTACGAAATCCTGCATGGGGAGCGGGTTCCGCCCAAGGTAGCGATCAACGAAGCGGTGGAGTTGGCTAAGAGCTTTGGTTCTGAGACTTCTTCCAAGTTCGTCAATGGGGTGTTGGGCTCGGTTCTGGCAACCGCCCCTCGCTGACTCTATAATAAGAACTAGTTGTAACCGAAGGAGGTTCCACGGGTGGCTACAGTTTTCGAACGAGTAAGGAAAGTTATTGCGGAGCGCCTGGATGTCGATGAATCCAAAGTGGTTCCCGGCGCAAGGCTCACTGAGGACCTTGAGGCAGACTCGCTCGACCTCGTCGAGTTGACCATGGCCTTCGAGGAAGAGTTCTCAGACGACAACAACCGCGTCGAGATCTCTGACGAAGATGCTGAGAAGATCGGGACCGTCCAGGACGCTTTGGACTTCCTGAAAGAAAAGGGCGTCTCAGACTAGTTTCCTTCGCGCGTCCTACTGATTCAAAGTGCCGTGGGTCCGTTCTGGGCCCACGGCGTTCCTCGTTTGGCGATATTGCGGCCCGATGGTGGTCTGGAGCTGTTTCATGGGCAAAGTTGTCGAAAGCCTTCCTAACAGTTCGCTGAGCTTTCTCTGCGACGTGTCACCCCCCCGGGGAGCAAACCTAGACCCGTTGGACCAAGCCGCCCTCGTCGACTCCGATTTCTTCTCCATAGCTTACAGTCCTGGCAAGTCGGTTCGGCTGGACTCTGTCACGGCCGCCCACTTGCTACGCCAGCGGTCGGGTAGGGACGTTACCTTTACGCTCGCCTGCCGGGATATGAACCGGCTTGCTCTTCAGAGCCAACTCCTCGGTGCCCAGGCGTTGGGCCTGGAGAATGTCGTGGTTGTTGGTGGCGACCCGTTCATTGAGGGTGAACGCGGCGCAGCCCAGGCCGTTGACGATTTCACCCCCACCGAGTTTATTGCCTCGATTAGCGCCATGAACGAAGGCATCGACTATAAAGGCATCAAGCTGCCCGTCCCCACCGACTTCTGCATTGGCGCCACCGTTGACCTCGGCCGGGACCTTGTCGTGGAAGCCCCTTTGGCCCACCGCAAGGTGGAAGCCGGAGCGCACTTCCTGATGACCCAGACGCTCTTCGACCCGGCGCAGGCGACGCAGTTCTTGGAAGCCTACGCTCGCCTTAGCGGCGCTGAGTTAGCTGTGCCCGTTTTCTGGGGGCTGCCAGTCTTGGACAAAGAGGGACTCACCTTCGGGGACGTTCCCGAAGATATGGCGAATGACCTAAAAAAGGAGCGGGCAGGGTCAGAGATTGCCCTGGATTTGTTGAAGGCCTTTTTGGATCGAGGTATGAACCGCTTCTACGTGGTTCCGCCCATCCTCAAAGGGGGCCGCCGTGGGTATGAACAGGCCCGCCAGGTAGTTGAGGCGGCGCGTCGACTCTAGGTCAGACCGGGTCGCAGCCCCGCCCTGCAGGCCACCTCCAATCCCTCGTCGTTGACATCGGCCACCCCTTGTGATGGAATTGCCCCGCCCGTGGCAACAAGCCCCGGGAAATCACGTTTCAGAAGGATGGCTTATGTACGGTTACCGCGCCCGCATTGGCTACACCTCGGCACCCTCTATCTCGGAAGCCTTCGTCCACGAGTTCTATAGGATCGCCCCTCCCGGCGTTACCCTTGCCATAAGTACGGGCGCTGTCATCGACCTGACCGACGAAGAGATAGCCCGTGGCGTGGAGCAGAGTCTAGAGATCGCCAAGGTCATGGCCCGCCGCAAAGTGGACATCATCATACTGGGCGGCATCCCGCTGAACTTGTGGGTGGGGTATGAACGCATCGGCCAGTTCCTTAGGGACTTGGGAAAGGAGCACGGCGTTCCCTTCTCCAGCAGTATCACCTGCCAGATGAACGCGCTCAGGCAGGTGAAGGCCCAGAAGCTAGTGGTAGTACAGATTGCCGATCCACCGCCAGCAGTGGAACCCAAGGACGACTACCTCGCCATCGAAGGTTTCGAAGTTCTGGGCACCAGGGGCGTTGGTGTCGACGAGGATTGGCTGGCCCGCACGCCTTCATCCCGCTCGGCGGCCATCGCCAGGCAGCTGATGGAAGAACACCCCGATGCAGACACCGTGTACATTCCCAGTCCCAACAAGGCCACCGCCGATCAGATCGAGGCCATAGAACGTGACACAGGTGCAAACGTCGTGACTGCGAGCCAGTCCATCATTTGGGAAGGGTTGCGCCGAACCGGCATCACCGAACCCATTTACGGCTACGGCCGCCTCTTCCGCGGCCCGTGGCAAGGCATAGCGTTTTCGGCGTAAGAAGCGGAGGGGCGCGCAAATTGTCCCAACCCCTTCTCCCGATTGCCCGTTAGATATAGAGGCAGAGAATGCAGCTCGCTGAAGTCGTCTCGGACATCGCGGATTCCCTCGTTGCGGTGGATAACGGGGGCGTGCCGTTTCGTTCCTTTCATCCTGGTGTTGGTCCCTACGGCGAACCACAATTGGTGAAGCAGGTCGCGATGTTGTTGGATTCAATGCCCGCCTATTCTGGCCGCATTTCAACCCAGAGGACGCCAGACCTTCTTATACGGGATTATTGGGCCATAGAGGTGAAAATCACCCGCCCCTTTGGGGACAACGGCAAGGAAGCTGAAAATTGGTCGGTCAACCTCCTACATCCCTACCGCGGCAATGTCAGCAGCGTAGGCGATAGCTATAAGCTGGGTGAACTCGGGTGTTCAGAAAGGCTGGCTGTTGTAGTTGTGGGCTATGAGCACTCCCCTCCACTGATCGATCTGACCCCCTTGGTCGACTCTTTCGAGGCTATTGCTCGATATGTCGTAGGGATCAGACTCTCGGACCGGACCGAATCCTACCGCGGCGTGCTTGCTCATCCAGTGCATCAAGCGCTAAGAGTATTCGGTTGGGAAGTGATTTCAGTTGGGTAAGAGCGCGAATGATTCGCAAATGTCGCCGATTTGAAGACTCCATCCTGGCCGGCTGTGCCAGCCAGGGTGGATGATGGCGTTTCGAGACGCGGCACCACTTCGGATGACGCCCCACGCCTCTCGCTGTACAATCGCCGCACCTTTCATGCCGGAGGCGCGCTGTGGATGTTGCCGAGTTTCTGATCTGGGCTGAGCAGTTCAAGAATTGGGGCCGCTGGGGCCCGGACGACGAAATCGGCGCCCTCAACTACGTCACGCCGGAGCGCATCGTTGACGCTAGCCGCCTGGTGAAGAAGGGTAAGGTCATCAGCCTCGCTATCCCGTTCAACATGGACGGCCCCCAGCGTAGGA
Source organism: Chloroflexota bacterium (assembly GCA_003228115.1). Lineage (GTDB taxonomy): Bacteria > Chloroflexota > Dehalococcoidia > Lucifugimonadales > SAR202-VII-2 > SAR202-VII-2. The sequence continues at coordinate 60,554 of QEVV01000003.1, read as the reverse complement.
CGCCCACCAACAAGCGCTTCAACGCCATCCATGCCATGCTCAAGACCGGCATCGACGACCCGGCCCTCTTCTCTGACAACCCGCCCATCCTGCACGTCACCGATGACATGGCGACCCTCGCCCTTCAGGGCCAGACGCAGTGGGACTCCCTGGCGCACATTATCTTCAAGGGCAGGCTTTACAACGACCAGCCTCACTACCTGGTCACGGGTAACGGCGCTTCCCGCAACAGCATCGACAAGATGTCTGACAAGATCGTTGGGCGCGGGGTTTTGCTGGACTTCCCTCGGTACAAGGGCGTCGACTGGCTTGAGCCGGGCACGGCCATCACTACCGAGGACATAGAAGGCTGTGCTGCAGCGCAGGGTGTGGAGATTCAGGAAGGCGACTTCCTGATGATCCGGACAGGGCATATAGCGCTGTGCAAGGCCAAGGGGAACTGGGACGGGTTCGTGTTCAGCGACTGTGCTGGCCTGTCCGTTCTCACCATTCCCTGGCTGTTCGAGAAGGGAATTGCGAGCGTCGCCGCCGACAATTTCGCAGTCGAGGTGCATCCTTCTGAGGTAGAAGGCCAGCGCATTCCCTTCCACTTGGTTGCCATAGCCTACGTCGGCCTGCTTCTAGGGGAGATCCTCGACTTTGATGAGCTAGCCGAGGACTGTGCTCAGGACGGTGTGTACGACTTCTTTTTTGTTGCTCCGCCGTTGCCCATAACCGGATCAGTTGGCTCCCCTATGAATCCACAGGCCATCAAGTAGGCGCTGCTGCAGGTGAAGGGTGGGAGTCGCCCTCGTTGCAAGGAAGGTAGTTCTACTTGATCCGTTTTGGTGGCTTCGGCTTCGATATCGCTGGCCCGCGCAGGTAGCGTGGCTGGAGCGTGGCGGGGTCAGCCGTACGGCCTGTCTGGAGACCTAGGTGACCAAGTTGGGCTAATGCTGAAAGGTGGCGGGTCGGGCTCGGTGCCAGCGCCAGCGTGGCCTCCAATGAAACCTGGCTTTCCAGCTCTTCCCTCACCTTGCTGATGCCTTCCCCGCAGTAGATAGTGTTCGACGGCGCTGCCCTCAGGACTTCCTCCAGCGTCGATACTTGTTCCTCAGTGAGCACCAGCGGCTCACCTTCTTTGAACCCTTCGTAAATGGCCCAGGCAAGGTTTCCTCTGCCAGCGTCCAGCAGGGGACAAACCGGGCGGCCAAGCCCAACGTAGGGGTAGGCTTCAACTTCCAGGGACCCCACGGCGACCACCGGCAGGCCTGCAGCTTGAACAAACCCCTTCACCAGACTGAGTCCGGTGCGCAGAGCGCTGAAGTTTCCGGGGCCGATTGCGATGACGATGGCAGATAATTCTGGGATAGTCAGGCTCTCCAGTCCAAGCAAGTGCTGGACGGCCGGGGCTACTTCCATCGTGTGATTTTGACGGGAATACCAGGATGCTTCACGAGCGATGACGCCGTCCTGAGCAAGAGCGATTCCAGCCCAACGAGTTGAGGTATCTATGCAAAGTTCCATGGGTATCTAAGCAGGCGAGGCAACATCGCTTTGAAGGCTGTTTACTAGCTCTTCATAGCGATGCCCGTGTGGGATTAAGGTAAGTCGTCGTTCTTCTTCGGATGGCGTTTCGAGTCGTATCAGGAGGTGGTCATCGGGGAAGCCCTCAGGCACCCGGTCCGCCCACTCGACCACCAGTACGCCGTTGCTGTCTTCCAGGTATTCGTCGAAACCTAGGTCGAAGAGTTCCTCTATCGTGCCTAGCCGGTACAGGTCTGCGTGGTACAGGGGTAGCCTTCCTTGGTACTCGGTGAGCAGGACGAAGGTGGGGCTGCGGACGTGATCCTCAACGCCCATTCCCCAGGCTATGCCCTGGGTCAGACAGGTCTTGCCCGCACCGAGATCGCCGCTCAGCAGAAAGAGGTCTCCCGGTTTTGCCAAGGCGCCCAGCGCCTTGCCGAGCCTTTGCGTCTCCTCTGGACTGTGGGTGACTAGCTCAATCACGCCGGGCTCTTTCGTAGATGGTCCCACCCGGTCAGGGGTAGAACCATTATGTTTCCCTGCTCATCAAGCACGTCCACCTGGCCCGGCTCGCCTTCGACGACCGTGCCTATGACGACAGGGGGGTCAGGAAGAACCTTCCTCACCTTGTCCAGCAAGGCTTCTTCGGCGGTAAACAGCAGCTGGTAGTCTTCGCCGCCCGTGAGCGCCAGCTGAATGGAGTCGTTGGGGAACACCTTGGCAAGGGCAGGGTGCAAGGGCACGGCATCAGCCTCGATGCGGGCGGCAACCCCGCTGGCTCGGCACAATCGTTCAAGGTCGCCTACTAGGCCATCGCTCAGGTCAATGGCTGTGGTGATGCCTGCTCTGACTAGGGCAAGGCCAGCAGCGACCTGCGGCACGGGCCGAAAGTGCGCTTCCAGCAGCGAGGTTGTGACAGGTTCATCCCCTGATGTCTTCTCTAACAATAGCTGCAAGCCTCCCGCCGAGCCGCCCAAAGCCCCGGTCACGGCTATGCGATCACCGGCTTTGGCTGAGGCCCTGGTCATAACGAGTCCGGTTGTGAAGCCAGTGAGAGAAACCGTTACGAAGAACACTGGAGAAGCCACGATGTCGCCGCCCACGATTGTTCCCCCGTGGGCTTCAGTGCAGTCCAGCATGCCTTCATAAAGGGCGTCTAACCAGGCTACTGGCGTTTCTGGCGGCAGGCCAAGGGTGACGAGGGCGAACCGGGGTTCGCAGCCCATGGCGGCGATGTCGCTCAGGTTTGATGCTATGGCCTTCCAGCCAATGGCATCCCAGGGCATCTTGTCTGGGAGAAAATGGACGCCTGCTACCATCGTGTCCGTCGAAGCGACCTCTGTGCCTGTTACCGTCTTCCAGGCTGCGGCGTCATCGCCGATCCCCAGTAACAAGCCATTGATGGTGCCCTGGCGGGCATCGATCATGGATTGAAGCCGTTCGATGAGCCCGAATTCGCCCAAGTCCTCAACGTTCATAGCCAAAGTATAGGGGTGGGCGGAATTCGTCACAAGAATTGAGAAGAGGGGATCATGGCCGAAGGCACTTGGAACCAAGCTCTGGCCGTATAATGGGCCAGCGTCAGATCATTCGCAAAACGAGGTGAGTGTTGATGTCCGGCACCCCCCCAGACGGGACCTACCCAGGTGGTCAACATCTGCCTCAAGAGGGCAGGCTCGGCTTCTTTGCCACCTGCATTGGCGTTATCAAGAACCCAGAGACCACATTCAGCCGTTTGGCCGAGGATCACCCCGTGCGGTGGGCGTTGGCTTTGGTGGTGGGCCTGGCTTTCCTCGGAAGTCTGATCAACTCGGGGACTCTTAGCTCCAGCACGTTGTTTGGGCGGGAAATAGGGTTTGCCCTGAAGCTGGGTTATGTAGTCTTATCACCTATAGGCGCCATTGTGGCCGTGGCTTTTTGGGCTGCGCTTTTAATGGTCTCCAGCAGGTTGCTAGGTGGTAAGGGGACCTACCGAGGGCTCTTCGTGGGGACTGCCTTTGCCGATGTGCCTGCAGCCCTCCATCTCCCTGTTCTTGTTATTGCTTCTGCTGTGGGCCCGATATTGGGGGCCATAGTAGGTGTCATAGGACTGCTCTTCTTTGCCTGGACCATGCTTCTTACGGTATATGCCATCCAGGCCAATAACCAATTCAGCACGGCACGGTCCATCGCAGCACTCGTACTTCCATTGGGGTTGTTTCTCGTTCTATCATTCGCCCTTACTTTTGCTATCATCATTCTCTTCGTGATAATCGCGATTGTTGCTTAGCGGGCGGTTGGCATCCCCTTAGTAGGAATACTTCCATAGGAGTCCTTTCATGAAGATAGGAGCCCACGTATCAACCTCAGGAGCCCTAACCAACGCCTTCGAACGGGCTGCGGCGATTGGTGCGGAGGCTATGCAGATATTCCTCTCGTCGCCTCGTTTCTGGGGGATGAAGCCTGTGCCCGACGACGTTGGCCAGGAATTCCGCCGTCTATCCGAAGAGACCGGGATTGGCCCAACCTACCTGCATGGCATCTATTTGGTCAGTATCTGCTCGCCCAACGAGGAACTGCTGGGTAAGTCCGTCACGGCTCTCGCTAAATACATGGGCGGGGCCAGTGCCATCGGAGCGGGCGGTGTCATTTTCCACTGCGGCAGCCACGGCGGTGAGGGCTTCGAGGCCGTATTCGACCGGGCGGTGAAGTCGCTGGAGGCCGTGCTCAGGGAGAGCCCGCAGGACGTCCAAATGGTCATTGAGAACAGCGCCGGCATGGGTAACCACATCGGCTCCAAGTTCTCAGAGATCGGCAAGATTGTGAAGGCGCTTGATGATCCAAGGGTCAGAGTGTGTTTGGACACCCAGCACTCCTTCGCCGCTGGCTACGATCTAACGCAAAAAGACACGCTGGAAGCGGTCATGGATGAATTCGACCGTGAGATTGGGGTGGGCAAGCTGGCGGCCGTCCACTGCAACGACTCGAAGGTCGACTTTGGGGGCGCTGTTGATCGTCACGAGAACATTGGCGAGGGCAAAATGGGGTTGGAGGCCTTCGAGGTCATCATGGCCCATCCCGCTTTTAGGGACGTTCCTTTCTTTCTCGAGGTTCCTGGCGCTAGTAAGGAAGCCAAGGGGCCTGATAAGGAAAACGTCGACCGGCTTAAGCGAATCCGAGAATCTCTGGGCCTGACCTAGGCATGCATTTGAGCCGAGAAGCATTCCGCGGGCTAGTGCTTGAGGCCCTTGAAGGACTACCCGAAGATTTCCTCGACCGTATGGACAACTGCGACGTTGTCACCCAGGATTGGCCGGATTCTCATCAGCTCGACCTCGGTAGCTCCGGGAGCCGGTACGATCTCCTAGGCCTCTACGAAGGCATTCCACTCACTGAGCGCGATTTCTACGACCTTGTACTCCCCGATAAGATCACCCTCTTTCAGCGCCCCCTTGAAGCTATTTGCCCCACGAAGGAAGAAGTCGTTGAACAGGTACGCATCACCGTGGCCCACGAGATTGCCCATCACTTTGGTATCGACGATGAGCGGCTGGAGGAACTTGGGCTTGGCTAGCCGCTCCTGCCCGGTAGGTTGACCCGCGTTGGGTGACGGCGCATCATGAGGCTAGCTTGGAGTGGCCGGAGGGAAAGATGACAACAGATGCCAAGAACAGCCGGTTTGTCGACGAGGTTATTCAGGACATCATTCAGCCTGGTGTGGAGCAGCTTATGGACAGTCGCTACTTCACTGACTTGCGCTCAGGCAAGCTGACGACCCGGCGGCTTCAGGGTTTCTCCATTCAGCACTACATTCACAATATGGGAGTATTGAAGCTAGCGGCTTTGGGTGCCGTTCAGCGCGCTACCGACGACGGAGCGTTCTTAGGAGTAGTTGGGGCCCTGAACGAAGAGGTCGCCCATCCGGTGATGGCAAGGAAATTCGGCTTGGCCCTCGGCTTAACTGAGGCGGATTTCGATCGAGCCACGCCTGCTTACGGATGCCTGCTTCACACGGCTGCTTGTCTGCACGGAGTGTTTTTGGGAGGCTCTATCGACCTCCTCACGCTACTTCTGTCCAACGAGACTATGGTGCAAAGGTACGCCACGGAATTTAACACTTATCTCCGCGAACACTATGACGTCCCCGAAGACGCAATGGAGTTTTTCACGGTCCACATGGGGGCCGATATTGAACACACTGCTCGGTCTGCCAATACCATCGCGGTCATGGCAACGTCTGATGAAGATCAGGAGAGGGTAAGGGTTATGTGCCGGAACATGGCCCGCCTCAAGCTGGGCAAGTTCGATAGCATCTACGAAGAATATGCTTAAGGGCTTTGTTGCTTGGGCTGAGACTGCGTCCAGCCGGGGATAGGGAAGGCGGGGTTGTCACGGGGGCGGGAAAGGGTAGGGGAGCCATTGCTAGGACACCAGATCCAACCTTAGTCCTTCCAGAAGCGTTCTTCCTTCACGTTCCACCCAGCCGGGGTCAGGCGCTCTTTCGCGTCCTCAATCATACCGGGGTGACCGCAGAGGTGCACAAGAGTGTTCTCGCGCTCCAGGCCGTAGGCAGCAAGGTACTTCTCAACCAGCGTGTTGACTCTGCCGGTTTCACCTGCCCAGGAAGCATTTCGCTTCTCTGCGGGCCTGCTAATGGTTGCCAGGAACTTCACAGTATCGGGATGGTCGCGCTCCAACTCCATCAACTCATCGTCGTACCCGAACTCATCCGTGTAGCTAGCTCCCTCCAGGACGAAGAACCGAAGGCCAGAGCCGCCTTCATGGAGGTACTGGCGAATCATGCTTATGTAGGGTGCTACTCCCGTTACTGTGGCGACCATCAAGTGGTCTTGATAGGCGGGCTCCAAGGTGAAGATGCCCTTGGCTCTGGGGCGCATAGTCACGGTTTCGCCGAGATCCAAACGGTGAAGGATCGGAGTCAAATTGCCGTCGGGCGGGGGGACCAGCTCAACGAACAACTCAATGAAGGGCTCATACGGGGCGGAGGCTATTGAGTAGGGCCGCTCTATGCCCTCCGAGCCGATAGTCACATATTGACCGGGCTTGAAGGTATAGTCGATTTCGGGCTTGAGCTTGACGATCCAGAGATCTTCGCTCAGCTCCTTGCGCTCTACGATTTTTGCGATTGGAAGGTCGGCCACGCTCGTCTTTCCCAGGGGGGTCTTCGTTAGTCCGCCTAGCTAGCGGCCAAAGCCCCCGTTAAGATAATGAAGCGTGAATTATTTCACAAATAATGCACACGGTCAACCCTCAGATTTGATGAACCTAGGCAACCCTGTACGTGTTGGCCGTATTTCAAACAACCAATTTCCACGGCTGAAACGTTTTATACTTCCTGTTCCGGATCTATTGCCCGTGGGCACTGTATCTGGTACTATTTCATGAATTTAATTGATATGGGCTTTCATGGCCTTCAAGCCAATCAGCGCCTACGGTATCATTGGTGACTCCCACTCGGCGGCTTTGGTGGGCCTTGACGGCTCCATCGATTGGGCCTGTTTTCCCCGGTTTGACTCCCCCAGCGTTTTTGCCGCCCTCCTAGACGAAAAGGAGGGCGGTCTCTTTCAGATTAGTCCAGCGGTGCCCTCGCAGAGCAGGCAGCGGTACCTGGGCGACACCAATATTCTCTCTACCGTTTTTGAAACAGAAACAGGCGAGGTCGAGGTGGTGGACTTCATGCCCATCACTGAGGACGGAAGGCCGGGACCCCTGAACTGTCCCCATGAGATCCATCGAATCGTCGTGGGAGAGCGCGGGAGCATTCCGATGCTCTGCAGGTTTGAGCCTCGGCTGAACTACGGGCAGACACCCACCCTGACGACCGTAGCCCGCAACGGCGCGGTGGCTGCAGGGGAGGGCGGTTGTATTGCCCTCTCCACCGATGTGTTTCTTCGGGAGGTTCCCGGCGGAGTCGTGGGCGCCTTTACCGTCGTCGCTGGCCAGACCATTCCATTTGTGGCCGCCCACGGCAAGACTAGGGCCGCAAGGGTGAGGTTCCTCAGCACGCCCGAAAAGCTGATCCGCACCCGCCGTTACTGGGAAGCAACGGCGGCGAAGGTCTCCTCTTCGGTCCATCAAGGGCGTTGGCGGGAGCAGATCATACGCTCATTCTTGGCCCTCAGCCTGATGGTCTACCGGCCTACGGGGGCTATAGTCGCCTCCCCCACGACATCCTTGCCTGAGGACCTTGGTGGCCAGCGCAATTGGGACTACCGCTATTGTTGGCTGAGGGATGCAGCGTTCACTCTTGGCGCCTTCTACCGGTTCAGCGACCCTCAGGAGGGCAACCAGTTTCTCCGCTGGCTCCTGCAACAGTGCAAGGTGACATCGAGCCAACCAAAGGTTCTCTACGGCATCGACCCGGCCTCTGACACCCGGGAGCACGTCCTATCTCACCTTGATGGCTACCGCGGCTCCAAGCCGGTCCGCGTTGGAAACGACGCCGACACCCATTTTCAGCTTGATGTCTATGGCGAGGTCATCAACAGTATCGCTACTTTCCGAAAGTATGGAGGCACGGTGGACCACCAGACGTGGTCCATCGTCGAATCGTTCGCCAACACTATCTGTAAGGTTTGGAAGAGGAAGGACAGAGGAATATGGGAGGTGCGAGGTCCCACCCGCCACTTTGTCTACTCAAAGATCATGTGTTGGGTGGGACTTACAGCGGCTGCGGGGCTTGCGGAGCAATTGAGTTTTGGTACTGAAGCCGAAGCCGATCGATGGAGGACGACAGCACAGTTGATCAAGGATGAAGTGCTGGACAAGGGGTGGAATGAGAAGCTGGAGAGCTTCGTGCAGCACTATGGCAGTTCCCATCTTGACGCTAGCCTTCTCATCATGCCATTGGTGGGCTTTCTCCCAGGAGATGATCCGAGAGTCCTCAGCACCATTCAATGCATCCGGGAGCGCTTGAGTGATGGGGGTGTGCTTGTGCGCCGCTATGACACCTCCAGCGTCAACGATGGAGTCTCCGGACCGGAAGGCGCTTTCACCTTGCTCAGTTTCTGGCTCATCGGCGCGCTAATATACGCGGGCGAGGTGGATGAGGCGGAGGACCTCTTCGAACAACTCCTCGGCTACGCCAACCATTTGGGACTGTTTTCCGAAATGGTGAACCCGGCGACAGGCGAAGCGTTGGGGAACTTCCCACAGGCCTTCAGTCACGTTGGGTTGCTTCACACGGCCCGAAACCTTACAGCGGCGAGACTGGCGGAGCATGGTGGGCTCCCCGTACCGGTGGGAGCGGCTGAGTAGAGGGCTGGCTCTATGGAAATGCCCCCTTGTTCTTGTTGACACGCGACCTCATTCCTGGCTACAATCTCTTTAGTAAGGATTCCGGTGACGCTAGCGGAGTGGACCCACCCGTTCCCATCTCGAACACGGAAGTGAAACGCTCCAGCGCCGACGATACTGCGTGGGTGACTGCGTGGGAAAATAGGTCGCCGCCGGGATCCTTTCTTTTTGTCTCCCACCTTCCCGGCACCCCTGCAACCTCTCCCCCCCCCAATTAATTTTTGCCTCTCCAGCGACGCTTCTCATTCCGCCCTTGTCTAAGACTGTATAATCGCGGCAGCCTCGCAACGCGCGTGAAAGAGTTCATCTCAATATCGGCATGGTCAGAGTCGTCGCCTAAGTTTCGGAGACCAGTGCCCTGGCACGAGTGACTATCGAGGCGGGAGGGGAGACATGCTTTCTGTCCAAGAAAACGAGCGGTTGACTAAGGTGGGCCCCGGTACCCCCATGGGCGAACTCATGCGACGGTATTGGCATCCCATCTCGCCGGCCCGCGAGCTGGACGAGAGCCCCACGAGGGAGGTTCGCCTTTTGGGGGAAGACCTAGTTCTCTACAAGGACCGAAGTGGCTCCTATGGTCTCGTTGGTCGGTACTGCGCCCATCGCCGGGTGAACCTCGCCTACGGCATTCCGGAAGAGCACGGCCTGCGCTGTATGTACCATGGCTGGCTTTACGATGAGACAGGTCAGTGCACTGAGCAACCCTTTGAAGAGACGGTCCGTCCTGAGAGCCGCTTCAAGGACAAGATCAAGCTCTCCGGCTACCGGGTTGAGGAGCTAGGGGGACTCCTGTGGGCCTACATGGGGCCGGAGCCTGCACCCCTCGTTCCCCGCTGGAGCGCCCTGGTGGAAGAGAACGCTGTTAAAGACATTGCCATCACCTATCTTCCCGCCAACTGGCTCCAGTGCATGGAGAACTCCCTTGACCCTGTCCACGTCGAATGGCTCCACACTCACCTGACCCAGTACGTCAAGGAAAGGCGTGGGGAGTATGTGAGAACGGCGTTTCCCACCCAGCGCAGGGCACATCTCAAGATCGGCTTCGACGTATTTCCTTATGGCGTTATTAAGCGCCGCCTCGTGGAAGGCGACACTGAGGAGAGCGACGACTGGAAGGTGGGGCACCCTATCCTTTTCCCAAATATCCTGTACATTCCCGGCATGGAGGTTATGCGCTCGTTTGAGTGGCGCGTACCGATCGATGACGAGAACACGCTGCACGTCTCCATGTACATCCACCTTCCCGCGCCGGGACATCAGGCCCCGGCCCAGGAGTTCGTACCCTATCGTTATGTACCCCTCTACGACGATGCCGGTTGGCTTCAAATTGAGCGCAGTGTCGACCAGGATAAGGCGGCAATGGTCGCTCAAGGCGCGGGCAACATTGTCGAACGAGATCTGGAGCGGCTTGGAGAGTCCGACACTGGGCTGATTATGTACCGGAAGCTCCTGAACGAGCAGATGGACATTGTGATGGATGGTGGGGAGCCCATGGCTGTCATTAGGAGCTCTGAGGAGAACGTTTCTATCGACTTGCCGACGGAGAAGGAGTATTTGGGACTGGCGGGTGGTCAGCACATGTCTGCTAAGTACTACGACGCCGAAGCGGGAGAAAATCCGGCGCGGGCCCTCATCGACGAGGTCCTCGCTTCCTGGCGCAGCGAGTAGGTTCTCGCTGCCTGACTGCTCAAATCCCTTGGAATAGCCAAAGACGGGGTGAAGTATGAAACTGGTTTGTTTTGACGACTATCGTTTGGGGGTTCAGAACGGCGAGGGCGTGGTGGACATCACTCACCTTGTGACAGATGTCCCGGAGGCATGGAAGCCCTTGAGGATGATCCGCCTCATTGAGGAATTCGATGCACTCAAGGGCCAAATTGAGCAGGCTGCCCAATCCGGCCCGGCGTTGCCCTTGGATTCAGTAAGGTTGCTGGCGCCGCTACCCCGACCGGGCAAGGTCATGGCGGCGCCATCCAACTACATGCGCCATGTTAGGGAAATGGTCGCCGAGGACAGTCCCCTCGCCAAGATTGGGCTGTTTCTCAAGGCATCGTCGGCTGTGACTGGGCCCTCTCAGCCCATCGTTCTTCCCTATGCCGACCGCCGCACCGACCATGAATCGGAGTTGGTCATGGTCATAGGAAAGCGGGCGTCCAAGGTGAGTGCTGAGGAGGCCCTGGACTACGTGTTTGGGTACACCTGCGGTCTTGATATCACCGTTCGTGGGGATGAGGACCGGAGTCAGCGAAAGTCATTCGATAGCTTTTCACCCTTGGGTCCTTGCATCGTCACGGCCGACGAAATCCCAGACCCCCAGACGCTGGAAATCAACCTCTGGGTCAACGATGATCATCGGCAACATGCTTTTACCAAGGACATGAGGGAAGACTGCCGCAACATCATCGAGCGGATGTCTGCCGTTATGACCATGGAACCCGGAGACGTTATCTTCACGGGCACCCCAGAGGGGGTGGGCCCCTTAGCCCCTGGCGACACGGTGCGCATAAACATTGAGAAGGTTGGAGAAATGGCAGTGGCGGTTGTGCCGAGTTACGCGTAAGCGGCTCCAGGGCCTGGCGTTCTGTCTGAAGAGCAAGTTCTGAACCGGGCAGATCTGTATGACCTTGTTGAAACTGGTTGAGTAGGGGCGTTCAATTGAACGCCCCTATGTGGTTAGGCGACGACATTCGGATTTTCAATGTCAGCGGCATACCTGCGCCGCGATGGCCCTGCCTTCATTCAGTTAGGGCGTCACGGGGCGCAAGCGGAACTTGTTGTCGTCGGTCCTATCTACGTAGCCGGCTCGATTGTGGGGATCGTGAGAGAAGAACACGATCCAATTGTCGCGGTTTGCACGCTCTAGCAGTTCTTGCTTCCGCTCCAAGGTTTCCTCCGGAAACGAGTCAACAGACGTGATCCAAGCTGGGGCCATGTGGTGCTGCGTGGGTACCAGGTCTCCAAGGAACGCTGCTCGTTGCCCGCCGCTCTCCATAACGGCAATCTGGTGGGCGTGCGTATGCCCCCCTGTGACGCGTGCCCACACGCCAGGGATCACCTCCGTATCGCCGTCCAGCAGGTCCAGTTGTCCGCTGTCCCCCAGCGGCAGGTAGTCATCGGTAAATATTGAACCCCTTGCCCTGCCGTTCGGAGTTCGAAACTGCTCCCAGTCGGCCCGCTGGATGAGATAGCGGGCTTTGGGAAAGACCGGCACCACCGCGTCTTCTGCCCCCAAACGAGTGCAGCCGCCTGCATGATCAAAATGCAGGTGGCTTAAGAGCACGTAGTCGATGTCGTTGGGGGAAAGCCCCGCCGCCTTAATTTCGCTCAGTAGCCGGCTGCTCCGGTGGCCGAAGCGCTGGCGCATGAGGGCCTGCCGCTTGCCGCCATTGCCTGTATCCACTAGGACGTTGCCTCTATCCGTTTGGATGAGGACGCAATTGAGGCCCAAAGCAATCCGATTGCGACGGTCTGGAGCGATCCGCTGCTGCCACAGCGGTTTGGGAACGATTCCGAAGAGCGTGCCGCCATCAAGCCGAATGAGACCGTCGCTAACCGAAGTGACGGTGAAGTCCCCAAGTTGCATCTTGACCATCCTTTCATAACCTAACCTTGGCCTACCATTTTTGAAGGCCTTGCGAAGTCTGTCAACAGGTGACGGTTGTTGGCGGAAACCGCCATCGATCCCCTCTGGCCGGTTGCGAAAATGGGGCTTTTCGTGTATCATATCCGCTTTCCACTTATGATTGCCCGCTATTGAACGGCTGCCGTTTCGCAGTCGGAGGGGCTTCCACGGAGGTTTTGGTATGACCAGAATAGTTTTTGATAAGAACCTTGCCGATCTAACAGACGGCGTCCTAGAGATGGGCAGCATGGTAGAGCAAGCAATTCAGCGTGCTGTACTTTCCCTTAGGGAACGAGATGTCGAAACAGCGAAGGAAGTCATAGCGCAAGACGACGCAATAGACACCAAGCGGTTCGAATTGGAAGACCGCATTGTTGAATTGATTGCAACTCAGCAGCCCATGGCCCAGGATCTTCGTACCATCGTGTCCCTGCTCCATATCACATCAGAGTTGGAGCGGATGGGCGACTATGCAGAGGGAATCGCCAAGATCAACGTGATGATGGGCGAGGAGCCTCTTCTCAAGCCACTGATTGATATCCCGCGTATGAGTGACCTGGCGACTGGAATGCTCAGGGGGAGTCTGGACGCTTTGGTGGAGCGGGACGTTGAGGCTGCCAAACGAGTGTGGCGCAGTGACGACGAGGTGGACAGTCTTTATGACGAGGTCTACAAGGAGTTGTTGGGCTTCATGATCGAGGATCCCAAGACCATTACCCGGGCTACTTGGCTCCTCTGGGTCGCCCATGACATTGAGCGCATTGCTGACCGTGCAACGAATATCGCGGAGAGAGTGGTCTTTCTGGTTACCGGACGCATGGTCGAAGCTAGCGCACTGAGGTAGGAAGCAAAGGTGGTTTGTAGTCAGCTAGGCTAGCTGCTGTTCCTGCCGATGGGGCAACCCTAGTGCGGAATGCCCCACAGTCCGAACCACTGCTCTGAGTCCTTTTCCAAGGGCAACTCTTGCTTCATCGCCCCCGCCATTCGATTCTCCATCGCACTGTCCCGCATTCGATTGCCCTGGGGTACGAAGGGATAGAACTTGCTGGACTTGTAGTTGTAAACCCAGTGGATTTCTTTGCCATCTTTACGAAACCCAAACACGGCCGCCAGGATCTGATCCCGGAAACCGTGTCCGGTCAATGTTTCAGCGACCATGTGTATGGCTGTAACTAGATCTTCGAAGTCCTCGTCTTCAAGCAGCACCCACTGGTAGCCGAAGCTGTCCTTGCGGAGCGAAGACTTAGTGTTGGCTGTCTTTTCGCTGATGTGGAGGACGTCTCGAATTTCCTCCTCGGCCTTGTCGTAATAGGAAGACGGGATTGGGCGGAATGCAAGGGCGGCTTTCTGGCTGGGTTGAACATCCATTTTATCTAAGAAGACGGGATACGCCGTAGTCACGGCAAACACTCCCGCGGTATCGGAACTCGCCTTGCTGGTCCGGCCCAACAGGGCATCGAAGAAGCCCACTAGGCCTCCAAGTCCTGCTGCATCTGGCGCAGTCGGCGTACCCGCTCTTCAACCGGTGGGTGGGTGCCGAACATCGCGGCCATAGACCCCTTTTTGAGGGCGGGAATGATGAAGAAGGCGCTGGCTCCCTCCTTGACCTCCCGAAGGTCGCGGTCGCCTGTCTTGGACACAGCGTCTTGGATTTTTATCAGTGCCCGGGCCAGGTTTTCCGGTTGGCCGGTGAGTATTGCGCCCCCTCGGTCCGCAGCCAACTCCCTGTAGCGAGAGAGCGCCATGATAAGGAGCTGGGCAACCACGTAGGTAACGATTGACACCAGCATCACGACCATGATGACCATGGCCGCCTGGCCTCCGCCTCCCCGACCTCTTCCTCCTCCCATGCCCCCACCGCCCATGCCTCGTCCAAAGCCGCCAAATATTCCCATCCAGAGCAGCGAGTGCAGGAGCATGGAAATGACCATCAGGAAGAAACTGGCGATGGTCATCACCTGGACGTCCCTGTTCTTGATGTGGGTGAGTTCGTGGGCCAGCACCGCCTCCAACTCAGCGTCAGTGAGACGTTCCATGATGCCCCGGGTAACCGCCACTACCGCGTGCCTAGGGCTCCGGCCTGTTGCAAAGGCGTTGGGAACGTGGATCTCCGACACTGCAATTCTGGGCTTTGGAATGCCAGCCATAAGCGACAACCGCTCAATGGTCTGGTGGAGTAGAGGTTCCTGTTGGGCATCAACTATCTTGGCCCGCATGGACATGAGAACGATCTTTTCTGAGGCGAAGAACTGGAAGACCGCGAAAATCCCGGCGAACACCAGCAAGAAGATGATCGGGATGCCAACTTGCCAAAGGATCAGAATGAACGCTGCGTAGACCAGCCCCAACATGAACATGGTGAAGAACATGCGGAGTTGTAGCTGGCCGTCATGGCCTATTGTCCGCTGTGGATACATGAACTTACCTCATAAGGCCAACCGAATTAGGCCGATTCTTGCAACATCAGAAGTATAGTCGGCAGGCCTAGTAGCGGCTGCGCCGACCCCCGCCGCTAATCATCTGGAACAGACCCACCACGGCTGCAAGGATGCCGCTTACTATCAAGATGTACCCGATAACGTCGAGGATCCACTCGACGATTCCTGATTGGACCAGCCAGCCAACAACGATTATGAGGACGCCTAGAAAGAGTAGAGACGCGCCTTTAGCATTCGTCATACAAAGACCCCTCTCAGATGGATACCGGTCTATCCGGCTATAGCTATCATAGCTGTTCTCCTTCGAACCCGTAAACCTGACGGCCCGTCTTCATTGAGGGGCATTAGGCCCTGTGCTACCATGAAAGCAGCTTTTCCTACCCCTCTAGAGGGCCATGGCCCCCGATCACATCCGTAACTTCTGCATCATTGCTCACATCGACCACGGTAAGTCCACACTTGCTGACCGTCTTCTGGAAGCCACCCATGCTGTAAGCGCCCGCGAGATGACCGAGCAATTCTTGGACTCCATGGACTTGGAGCGAGAGCGAGGCATCACGATCAAGGCCCAGGCCGTTCGTATGGACTACGAGGCTGAGGATGGCAAGTCTTACCAGATAAACCTCATCGATACCCCTGGTCACGTCGATTTCAGCTACGAAGTTTCCCGTTCTCTCAAGGCCTGTGAAGGCGCTCTGTTAGTGGTTGACGCCAGTCAAGGAATCCAGGCTCAGACCCTAGCCAATGTCTATCTGGCTCTGGATCAGGACCTCACGATCATCCCAGTCATCAACAAGATAGACCTGCCGGTGGCGGAGCCCGAACGGGTGGCCGCGGAAATGGAACGGGCCTTTGGCTTTGACTGGGGAGAGATCATCATGGTTTCCGCCAAGCAGGGCACAGGCGTCACTGAATTGCTTGAGGCCATCGTGGAACGTATTCCCCCTCCCAAGGGCAACGTTGATGCCCCTTTGCAGGGCCTCATCTTCGACTCCAAGTACGACCCCTACAAAGGGGTCTTGGCCTACACCAAAATCGTCAACGGCTCTGTCAAGGCTGCCGACTCCATTCGCATGATGGGCACCAACACAACCGCCGATGTTTTGGAGGCGGGTGTTTTTCATCCTCAGCTCGTTCCCACGAAGGGACTTCAGGCTGGCGAGGTTGGCTATGTGGCCACCGGTCTCAAGGATGTGCGTGAGTGCAGGGTAGGGGACACAATCACGCTCGATAACTCTCCAGCCTCTGAGGCGTTGGCGGGCTATCAACCCTTGAAGCCCATGGTCTTCGCTGGCCTCTATCCCGCTGATGGTGAAAGCTATCCAGCCCTGCGGGATGCCCTGGAGAAGTTGCAGCTCAACGATGCCGCCCTTACCTTTGAGGCTGAGAGCAGCGTTGCCCTGGGGTTCGGGTTCCGCTGCGGCTTTCTAGGCTTGTTGCATATGGAGATTGTTCAGGAACGGCTTGAGCGAGAGTTCGATCTCAACATCATTGTCACGTCGCCCAGCGTACGGTTCCGGGTCTTGCTGACCAACGGCAACGAGGTGACCGTCCATAACCCCACGCAGCTTCCCCCTCTTCAGGACATCGACAAGTTGTTGGAGCCCTGGTTGTCACTCACCATCGTTGTGCCTTCCAGGTTCATTGGGGCGGTGATGGAACTCCTTTCAGAGCGTCATGGGGAGTTCCGGCGAATGGAGTACATGGAAATGTCAGGTGAGGAGAACGACGGGCTGCACGGGCCCTCCAGCGACGCTCGCGTCCTGATGGATTTCGCCATGCCCCTGGCCCAGCTCCTAGTTGGCTTCTACGACCAACTCAAATCTCGGACCCAAGGCTACGCCAGCCTGGACTATCAATTCCAAGACGAGCGCGAAGGTGACTTGGTAAAGCTGGACATTCTCGTCAACGGCGATCCCATAGATGCGCTGTCGACAATCGTCCGGAAGGACGAGGCGTACGAGCAGGGCAAGGCCGTGGTTGAGCGCCTTCGTAAAGCTATCCCCCGTCAAATGTTCGACGTTGCCCTTCAGGCCGCCGTGGGTAGCCGTATCATCTCCCGGGAGAGCATCAAGGCCCTTCGGAAAAACGTCCTCGCCAAGTGTTACGGCGGCGACGTAAGCAGGAAAAAGAAGCTGCTGGAGAAGCAGGCAGAGGGCAAGAAGCGCATGAAACGGGTGGGCAAGGTGGATGTGCCCCAAGAAGCCTTCATGACATTGCTCAAGATAGACAGGCAGGGATAGGGGCGGCGGACTGCAGCCAATATCTTGTGGGGGGTAAGCGTCGCGTTCGTTAGATAATCATAAGGCTGTCAGGACTACTCCAGGCTATTTTCCAATTCTTTGTGAGATAGCCTGTTTCAATTTGTAAAAAGCACTTACAATATTAACGCTGAAGGGCCGATGCAGCGCCACATCGAGAGTCCGGGGTAACTGGCCATTGGGCAAGCCTCTTAGGCACGACCCAGGGTCGTCGCTATGACCCTTCACCATCGCTTTCAACCCTGGACCTTTTTAGCACTCCGAAACGACCCGATTGAGTAATAGCGTCCTCGCGCGGCCTCCGTGGTCGGCCATGCTGGACGCAGGAGAACAAAGGAATGGACTACAAATGCATCTCCGCGGATAGCCATATTGATATCGTCTGGCTGCCGGACGATCTATTCGTGTCTGAGGCGCAGGCACACCTGAAAGACAAGATGCCCAGGGCTGTAGAGACAGATGAAGGGAAGATTTGGGTAGCCGATGGCGCTCGTCTCGGTTGGGCTGCCGCAGCGGCTCTGGATGGAGAATACCGTCCGTACGAGCCGGGGCTTTCCCGGCGGCTCGACAAGATGGAGGAGATGGCCTTCTTTTCAGACGCCGCCCAAGGAAGGTTTCATCCCTCAGACGCCGGTCTCCGGATCAAGGACCAAGAAGCGGACGGTGTTGAAGCCGAGGTTATCTACGGCATCTTGGGTGTGGCTTCAGGCTTCTCTGATGCGGCCGGTGGGGTCTCAGAGCCCGACGTCCTTGCCGCTGTTTACGATATCTACAACGCCTGGGCGGCGGAGTTCAGTAAGAAGAATCCTCAGCGGCTGGCTGGCCTAGCCTGTCTTTCCAGTCATGATCCCAGAGTCGCCGCACGGCAACTCCGCAGCGCAGCAGAGCTAGGCCTGCGGGGCGCTGAGATCAACGTCTCCCAAACGGCTACACCCATCTATCAAAAAGAGTGGGACGTTCTCTGGCAGGCAGCAGCTGAGTGCAACCTTCCAGTCTCGTTCCACACGACGGGTCTGCCGTTCCGTAATCCGGAAGCCTCTAGCAAAGAGGAATATCGCTGGGTCACGCTTGGGATCATGTACACGCTGTTCCAGGCAAGCGGCATGGAGTTTCTATCGAGCATCCTCCTGTCTGGAGCCTGTGACCGATATCCTAATTTCAAATTTGTCCTTGGAGAGTGTGGCGTTGGATGGGTCCCCTACATCCTCAATCGAATTGATGAGGAGTATGAGGACCGGCTGTTCCACCTCAAACTAAGCATGAAGCCCAGTGAGTTCTGGAGCCGGCAGGGCTACACGACGTTCCAGAATGAATACTTGTCTTCCGAGGTGATCGAAGCGGTGGGAGAGGGCAATATACTCTGGGGGTCAGATTACCCACACGTTGATGGCATTTGGCCGGATTCCCAAGAGGTCATCAAGAACAGCCTCGGCCATCTCGATCCGGGAATTCAGCGCAGACTGACGTGCGAGAACGCAGGAAGCCTGTATGGCTTCTTGGAATAGAACTCGCGGCTGATACCAAGGAAGGATTTCGGGTTCGTCCCCGCTCCGACACCAACCCTTCAGCACCGGCCAAGCCGTCTCTGGAAGGTGGATGATGCCTATACGCGCTGAGCTATCGTGAGACCCAACCAGACGGCTGCGAGGCCCAATACAAGTTGAAGGGCTATGTTCCCAAGCCCTGCAGCAACCTCGCCCTGGCGTACCAGAGATACCGTTTCCAGGCCAAAGGCGGAGAAAGTGGTGAACCCTCCGAGAAGCCCCACGAGAAGGAATGCCCTGGTTTCTGGGCTCAACGTCTGCCGGGCTTCGGCGAACCCTGCTAGGAAGCCTATGAGAAAGCAGCCGGTTACGTTTACCGCAAGCGTGCTATATGGAAACCAGGCTGCACCTGTGGCGACGAATACACCCCGGCCAACCAGGTAGCGCATGACTGCGCCTATCATTCCCCCTGCTCCTACTAAGACCACGATTGGCACGTGCGCTCCTCCTAAAGGTTCTCAGCGGTTCGTGGCTGGACCGAATCGCCAGAGACCTGGCTTTCGCATTACTATATGTTGGTGGCGGGTGGCCCCTCTTCTCCGTCCGGGACCATGACGCCCTCCCGCTCCGGAAACTAATCCACCGAGCGAATCAAGGGTACTGCTTTGGCTAAACGCCCGGTAGTGGGCTCTATGCTGAGGGTCGGCTTGGCGCGCCTTGAGCGGTTTCCCTTGTGCTGCGCTTTATGAAGCGTTGGAGCGCCACGACGGTCCAGATGGCCTCAATGACGGTTATGGGATAGGCAGCCACAAGACCACTGTAAATTGAGGTAGCTGCCGAACCGGCCGCAAAGAGAAGGACAAACCATTTGGAGCGTGGTTCCAGCCAGTAGGCCCCCATCATAACGGCCACCGCTATCGATCCTAAAACTGTCAGCACCTTTCCTCCTTTGTGCTGCAAAGAAAGAACATGAAAACGAACCGAATGTATGGAGAGTACGCCCACCTCTGGCCTCTCATCAGTGATCCCGAGGAATACACCGAGGAAGCTGGGTACTGGCGTGATGCCCTGCGGGAGTTCCTAGGGCCCGGCAGACACCACGTGCTTGAGCTGGGTGTCGGTGGCGGCCACAACCTATCACACCTGACCGCGGAGTTTGAAGCCACCGCCGTGGATATGTCAGCGGAGATGCTTGCTCACTCCGAAAAATTGAATGGCTCGGTGGAGCACCATCTGGGTGATATGAGGACTGTGCGGTTGGGCCGAAGGTTTGATGCCGTCCTGATCCACGACGCCATTGGCTATATGACAACAGAAACGGACTTGTTGGCGGCCTTCGTTACGGCCCGAGAGCACTTGAAGCCCGGCGGCGTGCTGGTCACCGCGCCAGACTACTATGTTGAAACCTTTGATGGACCCTACGTTTCCAACAACACCAGAAAGGCGGGCTCCGTTGAGCTGACCTATGTGGAGTACGATACCGATCCAGATCCCCATGACTCCACCATCGACACCGTTTTCGTATATTTTCTCACGGAGGATGGAAAGTTCAGGGTAGAACTCGACAGGCATGTCACGGGGCTGTTTACCATTGACACCTGGCAGCGGCTTCTGGGTGAGGCCGGTTTCGTTACCCAGAGAAGACCGTATCCGGTGACTGAAGACCCGCGCTCTGATTTCCTCTGGGTAGGCGTTTGCCAGAATGTTGGCTAGCTTGTCCTATAGCATTACTGTACGCTGATAGCCGTTCGAGCCGCCGGCGTATCAGGGTATCGAGTAGAGCATGTATCGATAGGAGAGAACCATGACATACATTGACCCAGTGCAGGCTTCACCCGCCAACTACCAGACTCTCATGGAAAATGAGCACGTCAGGGTGTTAGGGATGACGCTCAAGGCGGGCGAGAAAGACCAACCCCACTCACATCCGTCGGAGACCGTGTACTTCGTGAAGGGAGCTAAGGTCAAGATTCATATGCCCAACGGGGAGGCTATGGATGCCGATATTCCAGACGGTCATATCATGTGGCACGAGGAATGGACCCACCAGGTAGAGAATGTAGGCAGCAACGACCTTTACGCCATCATTGTTGAGAACAAGAGCGCCGCCAGCTAGACGGCTAACGGTCCCTTGCTATGCCTTCGGAGCTTTGGTATAGCAGGGGGCCTCGCAGGCTATGCAGGGACCTTGTAGCCGAAACCGCGGACGGTGATGATGAGCCCGTGGTTTGGCGCCACTGTCGTTCATCTTGCGGCGCGGGTGTGGAATATGCAGCTTCGGTAGGTACCCGTCGATGTCCGCTCGGTCTGGTCGATCATGTATAACTAGCCTGGAGAGGTCCTGAACCGTTACGAGCCACTGGTCTTCAGCGGCGCTTTCAGTCGGAGGAAGTGCCGCCACCGCCCCAGGGGTTCCGCATCGGCGCTTCCTGGGAGGTGAAACTCCTTCCCTCCGATTCCCCTCCTCGACGCCCTTGTCCCAAGCGGTCCGAACCTCCTGAGCTTCGTGGGTATCAGCCCCATTGTTCCAGGAGAGCGCCGGGGAAAGCCCCATCTCCGAGCAATTCGAAAGCCCGGGCGTTGACCCTTATCAAAGCGCTGTGCCCCGTTATGCTGCCTCATCGGAAGTCGGTAAAGTTTTTGAACTGTGGAAAACAGCGCTCGATACGGGCTTCGCTTCCGTCTTAGCGACTACGGAGATGGGGCATGGCGGAGGCCAGGATGCCCCATCAGTCGCTTGACGGACAGTGCACCCTCTACTATGTTGCTGCCTTGGAGAATTCCCTTTTTCGAGCCTGGGAGGATCGTTGAGCGAGCGCGAGGCAACCGCTGTATCGTCTGATGCCAGCGGGCAGAGAGACCGCAGAACCCTGTGGTCGGTGGTTGCCGGCCACGTGCCCGTTCACTTCTACCCCCAGGGCTTCCTCGTTATTGTTCCCTACATTGCGGACAGCCTGGGGCTGAGTGCGGTCCAGGCGGGTCTTTTTGAGACCACTCGCATGCTCGGCGGAGGTGTTGCCAGCATTGGCGGAGGCATTGTCACCGATCGGTTCCAAGCCCTGCGACGGCACTTCATGATCGTAAGCCTGGTGCTCATGGCGCTTGGGTACCTGATGATTTCCCTGGTGAGTGGTTATGGACTCATCCTCATTGGACTGGCCATAGGAGCGGCTTTGGGCTCCTTTTGGCACCCGCCTGCTTCCAGTGTGCTTTCGCAGCGCTTCCCGGAACGGCGTGGATATGTCATCGCGCTCCACAGATCAAGCGGCACCGCTGGTGATACTGTGGCCCCGTTCGTTGTGGGGGCCCTCATTGGCGTCGTGTCGTGGCAGGCAGTCGTGCAAGGCTCTTCCATCGTGACCTTCGCTTTCGCAGGCGTTCTTTGGATGACCCTTGGTACGCTTAGCCTAGACCGTGCGCAGCGGAAAGCCAGAGGTCCTCAGAGAGGCTTTGGCGCCCAGTTTGGGGCACTAGGGGGTGTCTTCAAGCAGAGGGCGCTCCTCTTGTTGCTCCTGGTCTCGGGTCTGAGGGGAGTCGCAGATCGGGGCCTCATCGTCTTCTTTGCTTTCTACCTCAAGGAGACGCTGGGAATGTCGCCCCTGATGGTAGGCGTGCACTTCGGCCTCCTGACAGCCCTGGCGATAGTGACGGGCCCGTTCATTGGCCGTACGTCAGACCGTATAGGGCGCAAGCCCGTGATTGTGACTATCATGGCCATATCCGCCGTCTTGGTTAGCCTCATTGCTCTTGCCGATGGTGGCTGGGTATTCACGGTCTTGGTGCTTCTCCTGGGAAGCGTGATGTTCTCGGTAAGCTCCTTGGTGCAGGCCGGAGCCATGGACGTAGCCCACGGGCTCAACCTGGAAGGAAGCCTGATGGGCATGTATTGGGGAGTCAACTCCCTGTTTGGCGGAGCGTCGCCGCTGATTCTTGGCGCCATCTTGGGCTGGATGAACAACGACTATTCAGTGATATTTTGGTACGCCGCCGCCTTTTACGTTGTTGGCATGTTCGTGGCCCTTGCCTTGCCAGCAGCAGCGAGTGGAAAGCGGACGGCAAGCTAAGGACTTTGTGGGAGAGCATGCCGGTTTCAAGTGAAAGAGTGCAGCCAGGCAGTGAAGCGCCCGACTTTACGTTAACGGCGCACACGGGACAAGAAGTTTCCCTGGGCGATTTCAGGGGCAATGCTTGCGTGGTCCTGATTTTGCTGCGAGGGTTTTTCTGACCTTTCTGCCGGAGGCATCTGCGCCGGTTGGCGCAGCAGCACGAGGAGTTTCTAGCGGTTGGCGCTCGCGTAGTAACGGTTGTGCACGATAGCCTGGAGCATGCCCAAACCTACTTGGAACGGCACCCCGTGCCTTTCCCGTGTTTGACGGATCCCGAAGGCACCGTTTACGACCTCTACCAAGTGGAGAGCAAAGTCATATCCCTAGGCCAACGCCCAGGGATGTTTATCATCGACAGGGAAGGGATTGTGAGGTTCGCCTATATCGGTTGGCAGCAATGGGAGATCCCGGCCAACGAAAAGGTGCTGGAGGTCTGTCGGGGCCTTGGATGCGGCTCCTGACCGGTAGTTACTGAAGGACGCGCTCCAGGCTGACGCCGCTCTCCGTTAGGATTCTCGCTGCGAACCCCTCGCCTTTACGAGCGACGCCCCGCAGGATGTGCTCAGGGCCTATCTGTTTACCCCCTGCCTCCTGCCCTGCCAATCCTAGGATTTCTTGGGCGTTGGCCGTCAAGGGAAGCTGGTCTGCAGGCGTAGCGTTTTTAGGCCCGCCGCTCAGAACCACCTCCGCAGCGCCCTTCACAACAGCAGCGTCAAGCCCCACTTCTTCAAGCACTTTGGGTTGAGACCCAGACAACACGTTCACAGAGGCGAATAGCAAATGCACCGGCCCTATGTGGTCGTGCTCGTAGTGCGCTGCCTTGGCCCTGGCGATGTCCAGGGCCTTTTGCGTTTGATCAGTGAAGTTTTGCTGAGCATCGGTCATGGTTGGCTCCTTGGCTCTGTGGGAGGCAAGTTCAATCCCGATGCGGCTCCGGTCTGACTGGTTTCAGGGAGCGCATTGAGGGCAAAGAGGGTCGCCTGCCATTGCTGGAGAATCTCCACCATCTCTGGCCTGGCTTTGAGGAGCTGGTCCCAATCCTCCGGTGTGTCAACGTCGAAGCCTATCTGGTGGGACTTATGTATGACCACCTGGTATCGGTCTGCCCGCAGGGCGTCCAAATGGCGATGGAAGCTTGAGGGACCCAGAAGGGGCCTGAAGGTTGGCCCTCGGGGTAGCAGTAGCGCGTTGGTGCCTCCGTCCCGTTCGGCGGGGGTAACGACCGCTTTCTCCAAGGTTTGAGATTGGGCCACGAGACGGTCGATGGAGGCGGGAGTGAGGAGGGGCAAGTCGCCAGGGAGGTACAGGATCGCGGTGGTTCCTGCCTCAAATGCCGCGGCGAAGGCTTGAGCAAGGGTGCGATTGAGACCTCCCCCTGGGTCGGGGAGCCAGCGGTCGCTGATCGCTTTTGCTAGACGCTGCACCGCATAGTCGCCTCCGATCACCCATGTCTCGGTGACGGAAACCGCATCGCGGGCGTTCAACAGTACATGCGCCAGCATGAGTAGGCTGAGAGCGGCGCGTTGGTCGGCTTCCAAGGCTGGAGCCAGGCGCGCCTTTCCTTCTGCCAGGGGCTTCATTGGGACAATGACTATAAGTTTCTCGGTACCTTCCATCATGAGGCGAGCTCCAGCACCCGTCCGGCTAGAGATATGCGATCTTCAATGTTGGTCATGATAGTCTGCTCCGCTACGGCCTTCATGCCCCAACGTTCAACTTCGGATGCGGCGTCCCGATCCGTCTCGTCGATAACAAGGATATCGCAGAGTCCCGCCAACCTGCGAGCGATTGCACCAACTCCTGGTTCCTCTCCAAGCTCTCGGAGCATTTTGGCGGCGGGTCCTCGTACTGCTTCACCCCCAACGATGGGGCTCACGGCTATTCGAGGCCCTGAGAAGGCTTGTAGGCGCTCTCGCAGGCCTGGCAACGCTAGGATGGGCCCAATGCTGACAATGGGGTTCGACGGACCGTATATAACAGCAGTGGCTTCCTGAAGCGCCTCGCTGAACCCGGCAGAGGGTTGAGCCGTGTCAGCTCCCGTGAAGTCTATGGCGGCTGCCGAGGGCTCACACCTACGGCGAACGAAATAGTCCTGGAACGACAGCGGCCCTTCCGGTGTGTGTATTACTGTCCGAACCGAATCGTCGCTCATAGGCACGATCCTGTGTTTGATGCCAAGTTGTTGACTGAGTTCATTTGTTACCTTTGAGAGAGACCAACCCTGGCGCAGAAGCTGGGTTCGCCGGATGTGCGTGGCTAGGTCCTTGTCCCCCAAGTTGAACCACGTTGGCGCTCCCAGACGTTCAAGCATAGATAGGCCGCTGAAAGTGTCTCCTGTAACCCCCCAGCCCGACACTTCGTTGGTGAGGCCGGCGAGAGCATACATTACCGTATCGACATCCGGGGAGACATGCAGCCCGTGAAACTCCTCGTCGTCGCCAGTGTTGACCACGATGGTCAACTCGTCAGGGGAGAGCAGGCTGGCAAGGCCAACGGCAAGCTTCGAGCCTCCCACACCACCGGCCAGGTAGACGATGCGCCTGGTCATTCTGCGTTACGAATTTGCGGCCTTACCTGCCGCCTTGGGATGCTCGTAACGGAAGCTATCCATCCCAATGAGTTGAAAGTAGGAGCCGAAGCGGCTGGCGTCTTCTACAAGGTCGAGTGGGTCCAGATCATCTTGACCCTGGTCAAACAGCTTCAGGATTTCATATTTCGTGTTGCGCTCGGCCGGGATGCGGCCTGCGCCACGCACCAGTTGCCGTAGTTCCATGGGTCGTACTAGCTGCCCGTGGGCCGCTCCTGCCGAGGTTGAAATACTTTCATTCATGAGCGTGCCGCCCAGGTCGTTGGCGCCAGCCATGAGCAGCAATTGCGAAAGTCTCGTGCCTTCCTTAACCCAGGACACCTGAAGATTGGGGATGTGGTTGTTCAGCATGAGCCTGGCCACTGCGTGAACCCTAACGACTTCAACCCCATCTGGACCCTGGCGGATGTTGTCCACCAGCCCGTGACTGAACATGGGCGCTTCCGTGTGTACGAAGCTAAGAGGCACGAACTCCGTGAAGCCCCCAGTCACTTTCTGGATACTGCGGAGATAATCAATGTGGCTGGCGACGTGGTGGGGCGTCTCCACGTGTCCGAACATGATCGTTGAGGTCGTGGGGATGCCAAGGTCGTGGGCAGTTGTGACGACCTCCGTCCACTGCTTGACGGTGATACGCCCCGGTGAGATTCGGTCTCTCATTTCCTGATCAAGTATCTCTGCAGACGTGCCGGGCAGGCTGCCGACGCCAGCGTCCTTGAGGCCCTGAAGGTAGTCCCGGATGCTCCAACCTGATCGCACCGACCCGTAAAGCACCTCTTCCGGGGAGAAACCGTGGATGTGGATGTCTGGAAGCTCTGCCTTGAGGGCCTCGCAAAGACGGATGTAGAGGTTGCCTTCCATTTTGGGAGGCAGCCCTGCCTGCACACAGACCTCGGTGGCTCCTAGGTCCGATGCCTCTTTTGCACGGCGTAGCACCTCCGATATGGGCAGGAAGTAGCCCTCTTCTTGCCTGAAGTCCCTGGAGAAGGCGCAAAACCCGCATCCCTTGATACAGACGTTCGTGAAGTTGATATTGCGGTTCACCACATAGGTGACCACATCACCAACCGTGCGGCGACGCAGCTCGTCAGCAGTCAGGGTTAGAGCTTGCAGGTCAAGTCCGGTCGTGCCAAGCAGCACGACAGCCTCGTCGACGTCGATGTCGTGGCCATCCAATGCACGGGAAAGGATGCGAGCAACCTCGGGCCTTACTGAAGAGACCAAGCTCTCCAAGGAACGGTTGTTAGACGAAGTCATGCCGGACCTCCGACAGCGAGACCGTGTTCATTGGCGCTGGCAATGACGCGATCATGCAAGGCTGGGTCGACGAACTGGTCGAGCCCCTGGGTGACGTATTCGCGGTAAAGGGGCAATCGGGGCTCCAAAGCATAGCCGCGCTCCTCTGTATTTCGTCGTAAGTCTGCAATCTGAGGCCAGGGAGCCTCAGGATTCACATAGTCAATGGTGACCGGTGAGATGCCACCCCAATCGTTGATACCGGCATCTAGGTATTCAGGGTAGTCGCTGGCCGTGAGATTGGGGGGGACTTGTAAGTTCATATCCTGGCCTAGAACAATCCGGGCTACTGCAACGGACCTCAGGACGTTAAGGACCGTCGGCTCCGCAGCGTCCTGCATGGGAGTTTCCGGCTTGGCGCGAAAGTTCTGGATGATGACCTCTTGGATATGGCCGTATTGCTGATGCAGGTCCCTGATCGCAAGCAGTCCATCGACTTGCTCTTCTAGCGTCTCACCAATGCCTATGAGGAGCCCTGTCGTAAATGGGATGCTGAGTTGTCCTGCGAGGTCCAATGTTCGGAGCCGGACCCTAGGCCGTTTGCTGGGTGCATGCTCGTGAGGGCCGCCAGGAGCATAGAGCTTCTCGCTCACTGATTCCAGCATCAGGCCCATTGAGACGTTGACAGGCCGTAAGGCGGCCATTTCCCTGCGAGCCATGGTGCCAGGGTTGGCGTGGGGCAACATGCGGGTCTCTTTGAGCACCAACGCGCACATGGCCCCGAGGTAGTCCAGAGTCGACTTGTATCCGTAGCGATCCAACCAAGCCCGAGCCTCTGGATAGCGCTGCTCAGGTCGCTCACCGAGTGTGAAGAGAGCTTCCCAGCAACCCATCCGCTCGCCAGCCCGAGCCACCTCAATGACCTCTTCCGGGGTCAAGTACGCCGCAATGGCATGCGGCTCCTGGCGAAAGGTGCAGTAGCTACACACATCCCGGCAGAGACGGGTTAATGGAATAAAAACCTTCGGAGAGTACGTTACCGTCTTGCCCCGGCCTCGGTCTCGGAGCTCAGCGGCGGTGCGGCAAAGAGCATCCACCTCATAGTCGGGACCTGAGATGAGCCTAATAGCGTCTTCCCTAGTTACGGCTCTGCCTTCCAGGACTCCCTCCATTATGGAGTCCAGATTTCTTGTAGAGACCTGCACAGGGGCTTCGGTGGGGACGGCAGCTAGGGAGGTCATGCCACCTATTGAAAAGCGTGCGGACAGTGAAGCTGAAACAGTGCAGCCATTGTAGCACCGGCCTCGTGGGGCAACAAGGATGCGCGCCGGGCCAGACAGAGCGTCGCCAAAGGCTCTCGCCGATGCTATAGTCCTGGTGCAGTACTCCATCTACTGGGTGCGCGCTATGCTTACCGAAACAGAAAATAACCGCCTTACCCGCGTTGGCCCGGATACCCCTATGGGGCGTCTCCTCCGGCGATACTGGCATCCTGTCGCTGCCACGTCCCGACTCCAGGAGCGCCGCACATTGTTGGTGCGCATCCTGGGTGAAGACTTGGTCCTATTTCGGGATCTGAGCGGTTCTTACGGACTCGTTGCTCACCAGTGTCCCCACAGAAAGATGTCATTGGTCTACGGGATTCCCGAAGACGTCGGCCTGCGTTGCGCTTATCACGGATGGCGCTTCGATGAGAAGGGCCGCTGCCTTGAGCAGCCTTATGAGGAGACAGAAGATCCTGCTGGCCGTTTCAGGGAAAAGGTAACCGTTACCGCTTACCCGGTTCAGCAACTCGGCGGAATGCTCTTTGCCTATTTGGGCCCAGAACCGGCGCCTCTGCTGCCAAACTGGGACTTGTTCGTGGTTGACGGGGTGGTGCGGGACGTAGGGTACGTGGCGCTGCCCTGCAACTGGCTCCAGATTATGGAAAACTCTCTTGACCCGGTACACGTCGAGTGGTTACACCAAGGGTTCTTTAACTTCGTAGCCGATAGGCTTGGGCGGCCTGACCTCCAGCGGCCCAGTACGCCACACCGTCAGATTGCTTTCGATCTGTTCGACTACGGGATCACTAAGCGGCGTGTTGTTGGAGAGGGTTCGGAGGAAGACGACGATTGGCGTATCGGCCATCCCATCGTTTTCCCGAACCTTCTCAAGACGGGAAGCCTGTCCATAAAGGGCAGGGGCGCCAACTTCCAGATACGCGTTCCCATTGATGACACCCACACAGCCCATTGGTGGTACTCCTGCTACAGCCAGGAGCCCGGCCAAGCGGGACAGCTTCCGGAGGATGTACCTTTCTATCGTGTTCCAGTCCCTGTGTTGGACGAAGACGGCCAGCCTAATTGGGAAGAATTGGACAACACCAGCGGCCAGGACATAGCGGCCTGGATTACTCAAGGCCCAATCGCTGACCGCACAGATGAGACTCTGGGCCGTTCGGACCGCGGAATTATCTTGTATCGTCGCCTCCTAGAGGATCAATTGGCCCTTGTGGAGGACGGCGGCGACCCGATGAACGTTTTCCGGAACCCTGATGAAAACCGGAACTTGAACCTCCAGACGGAGGGAGTCTCAGCCAGATACGCTAAGTCGCTTCTCACCGGGCGGAGAGCTGCAACCAAGTTCAGTCCGGTGCTGGCAGCTCAAGGCTATGGCGACAGTCTATTAAAGGGGTAAGAGTGGCCGAACAGAAGGTTGTCTTCAGCGTGGACGGTAAGACCCTGAGGGGTGATTTCCAGCTACCTAGGCCTGGTGCGGCGTGCGTGTTCCTTTGTCACGGCATGGAGGGGTCTAAGGACGGGGCGAAATGGCAACTTCTTGCAGCACGCCTGGCCGAAGCCGGGTTGGGCTCGTTGCGCTTCAATTTTCGCGGTTGTGGCGACGGTGATGATAAGAGCGAAGGCTCCTTTGAGGACACTTCGCTAACAGGGCGCGTTGCCGACCTTAAAGCTGGGATGGACGCGGCCGTGGGGTTGGGGGCCTCGCCCGAAAGCCTGGGCGTGATTGGGTCCAGCATGGGTGGCATGGTGGCCATTGCCGCCAACGACGAGAGAATAAAGGCGCAGGTCCTCCTGGCAACCCCCGTTAGCCTAGCCGACCTGGAGGCGAGGTTGCCCGCCGATGGAGACCGCCTCACCATGCCGTCGGGTCAGACGATCTTGCGCGCTGGTCTGCAGGACGCGGCTGACTACGATCTACCGGCCCTGGTGGCTGGACAAAAGGTGGCGACCCTTATCCTGCACGGAGACGCAGATGAACTCGTCTCCTTGGATCACCCTCTCACCCTTTACAAGGCGGCCAAAGAACCCAGGCAGATGGAAATTATTCCCGGTGGTGGGCACTCTTTGGACGGGGAGGAACACTTGGGCCATGTAGTGGAGCTAGGGGTCTCGTGGCTTGCGGAGCATTTGAGCTAAGGAGGTCTTATGGCAAAGGACGCGAATATCGAGACGCCCTTCTTGGGCAAACCATACAATTATGACACGTGGGACCGGTCCGGAGCGCTGCCCTTCTTTCAGGCGGAGGCAGCAAGGGTAGGGGACGTAGCCCCAGACTTCACCCTGCCCCTGGCGGAGGGAGAGCAGATCGCGCTTTCAGCGCTTCGGGGCAAACCGGTGATGATAGAGTTCGGCTCCATCACCTGACCACCCTGCATGGCGGAGTCTCCGCTCATGGAAAATATGGCAAGGGAGTTCGGTGACGAGGCCCATTTCTTGTTTGTTTACGTCCGGGAAGCTCATCCGGGGGAGCTCTACCCTCACCATACCTCGTTTGTGCAAAAGGCGGGGCAGGCCAGGGACATGCGCAAACATGGTGTCGGCAGGCCCATTCTGGTTGATAGCCTTAACGGAGATGTGCACCGGCAGTATGGTGGCATGCCCAACATGTCCTGGATTATCGATCACACCGGCAGAGTGAGCTTCAAGGCTTCCTGGACCGTGGCATTCGATATTCAGGCCGCTCTGGAGGAGACCCTTGAACTGAAGGGGCTTCGAAGGCAGGGCGGGTTCGTGGCTCCCTACTATCGCGAAACCATGGGGCTCAAGGTGATGCCTGCGGAGGAAGTCTACCTTGGCGGCGAAAAAGCCTATGAGGACGTTCGGAAGGTTCGAGAGAGGGACGCAGCTAGAGGGAAGTAATGCATTAGCGGGTTCGGGACCAAAGAGAAAAGGGGGCGCCATTGGCGCCCCCTTTTCTTTAGCCATCCTTCCGTAGGGAAGGTTGGTGGTCCCGGGGATTCGGAGGTTACGGCAGTGCCGCGATGATCTTTGAGGCGACGTCAGCGGGAACCATCTGGGTCCAGATGTCCTGCTGGTTAGCCAGGTACCAAAGAGCGGCAGCGTCTACACTTTCATTGTTGTCGGCCATCCATCCTTCTGCCGATACCTGCGCAGCGGCAGTGAAGTCCCAGTTCCGAAGGAACTCAACGACGTCCGGCGCTCGCGGTGGCAGGCTCGAATGCACGGCAACGAGTACTGCGGCGGACGGGTACGCACAACCTTGGTCGGCAGCCCAGCAAGCGTCGCTGTATTCGGGCTCCTCAAGCAGAGTTAAGTCCAGTTCGGCTGCTGGCTTTGTGGGCCCCCAAAGGTAGCCCAGCCAGTTGTCGCCCCTCTGGTAGGCGCCTTCCAGGTCGGCGAACAGGCCTGCTCCGCTGCCGGGGTTACGGAGATCAATGACGTCTTCCAGCCCATAGGCAACGATCTTGTTTTCGTTCGTCTTCTCGCACTCCCAGCCGGGGACACAAGTGACCAGTCGGGCCTTGCCCCTGCTGTCGGGGGTGACGAATAGGTTCATGTATTCTGGCTTCTTCAGGTCGGCAACGGTCTTGAGCCCTGGGTTAGCCTCAGCTACATAGGTGGGAATGACAAAGGCGCTCTGCCAGTTGTCGTCCAGGCTACTGCCGACTGATTGTATATCACCCCTCCTGATAGCTTTGTCCCAGACTACTTGCTGGTTAGGCAACCAGATCTCCATGGTCACGTGCATGTCGCCTTGCTCCAGGCCGACGAACCCGCTGATGGTGTTGCCGGTGACGGTGTCCACCGGGTAGCCATACCCATTTTCTACGATGAACATGGCAATACGGTTCTGGAGCTGAATGCTGTCCCAGTTCAGGTCGGAAAAGATGATGACGTCCTTGGGCGCGGGCGTAGGCGTAGCTACGACCTGAACCACTTTCGTCACTTCAACTTGGACTTCCTTAGTGACTTCTACCTGCTTTTCTGTTTCCACTTCAACGAACTTGGTAACTTCCTTCTCAATGATAACTGGGGTCTGAGTTGGCTGGTTGACGGCGGGCGCTGTTGATGTGGGGTCGCTGCCGCAAGCGGCTCCCAGCATCGCAACTGCCATTATCACCAAGGCCCAAAGGCCCTTATGGGACGTAATGAAACTCATCTGAATACCTCCAAAGTCTTAACTGTGTTTTCTTCGCCTGATCTGCTTGATGCCGCTCCGCCATAGTGGCGGAGTCATGTCATTGGTCTCGCTTCCAACCTCCTCATGTGAATTTACTGGCAGCAGCACCAACGCTGCTTACCGGTGTCTATGTGCCCCGCAGGGCATCCTGCCGCTTCTTCACTACCCCTTGGGTCAACCGGTCGATGACGATGGCCATGATAACAATGGACATGCCGCCGATAGCAGCAGCGCCCGGCTCCTGGCGACCCAAAGCTCGATTGACGTCTTCACCCAATCCACCTGCTCCCACCAGCGAGGCGATGACAACCATAGCCAGCGCCATCATGGTCGTCTGGTTGATGCCTGCCATGATGGTGGGCATGGCCATTGGGATTTGAACCTTCGTTAGGAGCTGCATTGGGGTTGTACCGAATGACCGCGCTGCCTCCACGATTTCCGGTGAAACTTGGCGAATGCCCAAGTTCGTCAGGCGGATGGCGGGAGGGACGGCGTAGACAATAGTGGCCATAACTGCTGGGACGTTGCCCAGACTGAAGAACATGATAGCCGGTACTAAGTACACAAAGCTGGGCATGGTCTGCATACCATCCAGAATCGGACGTAGCACGGCGTCGAACCTATTGTTCCGAGCGGCAAACACGCCGACGGGAAGGGCAATGCCGATAGACAAAGTTACCGCAGTGAAGACGAGCGCCAGGGTCTCCATGGCGCTTTCCCAGAGTCCCAGCAGACCCATGCCCATCATGCCTAAGAAGGAGAAAGCCGCCACGAAAGTCCCGCCGAGCCTGAGGGAGATAAGGGTTACTAGGACTACCAGGCCAGGCCAGGGCATCCAAAGTAGGGCGTCCTCCATTGTAATAAGGATCTTGATGACCACAATCTTGATGGCACTGAAGAGCCAATCGCCGTTAATGTTGGTCCAGTCCACTACCGCATCGATTCGGGCGCCCACGCTTCGGCCGGCGTCGATGGGGAATTCCATCTGTGAGCCCCAAATTGCCGCGGCAGCAAAGACGATGACGGCCACAACGCCTGCGCCCAGTCCGAATACGAAAAGGGCGCTATTTTGTAATTGGCTGAAGCTGATGCCTTGTTTTTCGGTAGGTAGAGGATAGTCCATGATAAAAACCTCGGTAGTATCGATCCGGCTAATCGACGTTGTTGATGTGGTTTCGGCTACCCAGGCCGGCGGCTAGCTTTTCACGGTGGACCTCGCCCACTAGCTTCCCGTCATCGTCAACGACGGGAATGGGGCGGTCCGATGCAAGGCTCAAAGGGATGAGCTGGCCGAAAGAGGTGTCTTTCGACACCGGCTTCGTTGAACCATTCATTGCGGATGCTAGGTCGGTGGATCCCGCCTTGCTTGCCCGGGCTACTTCGTCAACGGTGACGCTGCCTACACATTCACCCTTGTCGTTCACTACACAACCACTGTCTAGCGATCGAGACAGAAGAATCTCAAGGGCTTCTTTGGGCGTCTGAGAGTTCAGAAGGACGATCTCTGCTTTGTCCATCACGCTGGATGCGGTAAGAACCTCTTCCCGGTTGATATCCCTCGTGAATTCCTCTACGTATTCGTCAGCCGGGTTGAGGACAATGTCTTCTGGCGTACCAATCTGGACTACCTGTCCGTCTCGCATGATTGCGATGCGGTCGCCAAGTCGGAGCGCTTCGTGAAGGTCATGCGTAATGAAGACAATGGTCTTCTTCAGGTCCCGTTGTAGCTTAACCAGCTCCCCTTGCATGGACCGGCGGATCAAAGGGTCCAGTCCGCTAAAAGGCTCGTCCATGAGCATGATTTCGGGATCCTGGGCCAAAGCTCGGGCCAGACCTACGCGCTGCTGCATGCCACCGCTCAGCTCTCTGGGGTAGGCGTGTTCCCAACCTTGTAGGCCAACGAGGTCGAGGGCGGTTTGTGTCCTCTCATAACGCTCCTCCTTGGAGATTCCTTGAATCTCCAAGCCCCAGCCGGCGTTTTCTATCACTCGCCGGTGAGGCAGGAGACCGAAGTGCTGGAAGACCATCGCTACCTTGCGCCTGCGGAACTGGACCAGTTGAGATTCGTCGTACTGGAGAATGTCGTCATTCTCAACCAGGATTCTGCCTGCAGTAGGTTCTATTAGGCGGATGAGGCAGCGCACCAGAGTCGATTTTCCGCTCCCTGAGAGACCCATCACAACAAAGGTCTCAGCCCTGTCGACCGAGAAGGAGACGTCCTTCAGGGCGATTACCGTGCGGTGTTTTTCTAGGGCTTCCTGCTTGGTGATGGAAGCGCCCGCAGCGTCAGTGGCCAGAGACTGGTTTTCCCCGTAGAGTTTCCAGAGCCCCTCAACTTTGACAAGGTTCTTCTGGACGACCAAGCCTTCGGATTCCGCCGATCGGTCTGCCACTGCCGATGTTGAATTCTGCGCCATAACAATCCTCCTCTCTTCCTGCCCCTAAATAAGTGTGCCCTCACTCACATTTGCATCTGGCTGTGCTGAATATCGTCGGGAAGGGGCGTCAAGGGTCCGCTTTTCAGCGATTTGGGGTGTCGGCTGCCTACAGGCGCCGACCAGTCAGAACCGTGTCAGGATACTTGGGGCGTGGGAGCCACTCCCCCCGTAAAGACTCTCCACATGGGGTCTTTCCGCTCACCTACCGATGCCGAGTAACTGCTAAGCGCCCACAGGGTTGCCAGGCTCTGTACCAATCCCAGGAAGGCGGTAGCGCCAGCGTCCAAGTCCAATTCAGGGTGGAGCGTTCCATCCTCTGTTCCTTGCCTCAGTACTCGCTTGATGCTTTCCAGGAACCGAGTCATCAGTTCAAGTACACGGTC
Organism: Chloroflexota bacterium; assembly: GCA_003228115.1. Lineage (GTDB taxonomy): Bacteria > Chloroflexota > Dehalococcoidia > Lucifugimonadales > SAR202-VII-2 > SAR202-VII-2. Next base: position 25,773 of record QEVV01000003.1, on the reverse strand, counting down.
GCTCAGGCCGATGCCATTGAAGCCCATTGCTTCAGTCATGATCACGAACGTGATTGCCTGGCTGCCGTGCTTTTCGGAAAAGAGCGAGTCGAGGATATGCTTCAGGTTTTCCAGGGCTGATTCGCCAACCACCTGGGCTTTCTCAAGAGTGTCCAGAAGCGATCGCTCGGTATCTTCAATGAGCAGCGATAGAATCTGTTGTTTGCTGGAAAAGTGCCGATAGATGGCGCCCTCGGTCAGCCCCACTGCGTCGGCAATGGAGTTGATCGTCACCGCTTCCATTCCACGGTTGATGATGAGATCCCGCACGGCATCAAATATCTGATGCTGGCGGACAACTGTTCTTTCTCTTAGTACTCTCATAAGCTTTTAAGAAGGGGCCCCGCAAGCATCGAAAACATGCAAGCGTTGGCTCACTTACCGCACGACCTGCTTACCTTAGAGACCTCCTCATAGCTTGTCAACCCCAAACCGAAAGGGAAAAAGAGCGGCAAGTGTGAGGCGCCGCATAGGCCCACATCTGCGAACGGAGAGCTCGCTTGCTACTAGGTGTGGTGGCGAGCACCGGGGGAGGTGAGGCATTTACGATGGTCGGCGTTTCAGGAGTTTGCTGACCTATGTGGCCAACGTTCGTTGACGGCTCAGGCGTGAGTTTCTAAGATGCCTGTATGGATGAGACGCAACAAGCCCCTGATCATACTGGCCCGCTGACCCTCGCGAGGCTGCTGCTACGGTCCATACGCCCCAAGCAATGGCCCAAGAACCTACTCGTCTACGCTGCCTTTTTCTTCACACTCAATGACCAGTGGACCTTCGACCAGCCGGGTGATGCTGGAGTTCTTTTGGCGCGGGCCACTGGTGCCTTCGTCGTTTTCAGCGCCCTAGCCGGGGCCACCTATCTTCTGAATGATCTCGCCGACCTAAACCGTGACCGCCTGCATCCTCGCAAGCGCTTTCGCCCGTTGGCTTCGGGTGCGCTATCGGTGCCAGCCGGTGTGGCGGTAGCTGTAATCCTGGTTGGTGGTGGCCTGGTTGGTGGCTTTGCTCTCTCGCTAGAGCTCGGTGTAGTGGCGGTAGTCTATGTTCTTCTGCAGGTTGCATATTCTTCCTGGCTGAAACACCTCGTTATTTTGGATGTTATGGGCCTTGGCGCCGGGTTCTTGTTGCGAGCCATCGCCGGTGCGGTGGTTATTGACGTCCCAATTTCGCCTTGGCTCTACGCCTGCACCGCCCTAGCCTCGCTATTCATTGGCTTCGGCAAACGGCGCAATGAGATGTCTCTACTGGGCGGTCGAAGCACGGGAACCCGCTCATCGCTGTCTCAGTACACCATTCCGCTGCTGGATCAACTCATCACTATCGTGGCAACGGCTACGCTTGTGGCGTATACGCTCTACACCGTTACCGCCGAAGGGCTTCCCGAGAACAACTCGATGCTGCTAACCGTGCCCTTCGTGGGCTATGGCCTCTTTCGATACCTCTTTCTCATCCATAGCCTTAACTTGGGAGAGAGCCCGGAAGAGATACTGCTGGCGGATCGTCCTTTGCAGGCGGCCATCCTTCTGTGGGTAGTGGCGTCGGTGGCGGTACTGCTGCTCTATAGAGGCTAGCCAGCGGCCTAGTAGCGCAGGACAACGCGTGATTGCGGTTCCTTCAGCCAGGTGGCTCGGAAGGGGCCTCTACGCTGGGCTGCGGCGTTATTTCATTTACCATCCTGCAAAAAGAAGAGGGCAGCCACTGCTTCCAGGGCTGCCCTCTCTTCGTTTCCTCAGCAAGCGGGGCTGTTTAGTCCCGGCCCCTAGGGTTGACGATCACTTTGCGGTCAGGGCCCTCTCCCACGCTCTCGGTCGTAACGCGGGCGTTGTTGGCAAGCGCCATGTGCACCACGCGCCGTTCTGCGGGCGTCATCGGGTTCAACCCTTGGGGTCGGCCACTGCGGCTCACGCGCTCAGCTGTTCGCTGAGCGATTTGACGGAGGGAGCGATACCGTCTCTCTTTGTACCCCTCAACATCGATTTGAATCCTGGCTCGCCGTTCGAGGCGGCGGCTGAGGAGGAAGTTGACCAGGTATTCCAAGGACTGAAGGGTTTCTCCCCGCCTGCCGATGAGCAATCCCGAGTCCTCTCCCTCAATCTCAAGGACAGGACCCTCAGGAGCGTCTTGCAGATAGACCTGGGCGGTCACCTTCATGTGCTTCAGCAGTTCATTGACGATGGATTGTCCAACGGAGGTAACTTCAGCGTCGTCGACGGCGTCACTGCCTTCTTCGTCTTCGCGCATTGTTGCTCGAGCAGCAGCGACGGAGCTTCCAAGACGGCTTACTCGAACGCGGGCAGGATCAGAACCGAAGCCAAGGAAGCCTGGGCGACCACGGCTAAGAACCTCAACCTCTACCTCGTTTCGTTCGGCGTCGAGTTCCTTTAGGCCGATTTCGGTGGCTTCCTCGACGCTCTTCGCTACCACTTCCAAGCTGTCGCGTGTCTCCATCGGAATCTTGCTCCTTGGCGGCCGAAGGGGTGCTCAAGGCTGAGGCGACCCCAGCTGGGATTGGTTGACTGCTGGCCCGCAGTGACCCCAGGCCACCTACGAAATATTGGGTTACTAGACGGAACAGGTTTGAAACGAAGATGTAAAAGGAAAGGCCGCTGGGCAGCGTAAAGGCCAAAATAGCAAAGAACGCTGGCATCATCCACAGCATCATCCGCTGTTGTTTGGCTTGCGCGGGGTCGGTTGATGGCGTGGTGCTCATCTTCTGCATGAGCCACATGGACCCAGCCACGAGGATTGCAAGGATGCCGATACTGTCGGGCACTGATAGGTCCATCCATAGGAATCTACCGTTGACCGGCACTACGCCGTGTATGACGTTGACGCCCGGATAGAGCATGTTGCCCAGCTCCATCAGGCGCTCTGGGGAGGTCGGCAGCACCCGGATGAGGGCCTGGTACATGCCGAGGAGGATGGGCATCTGAATGATCAAGGGACCCAGGCACCCCACAGGGCTGACCCCGAATTCCTTGTAAAGCCGCATGGTTTCCTGCGACATGCGCTGGCGGTCTTGGCCGTAGCGCTTGCGCAGGTCTTGAATGCGAGGCTGGATTTCGCTCATTGCCTTGGTTTGGCGTATCTGACGGAGCGTAAGCGGCAGGGTAAGGAAGTGAACAATGACCGTGAACGCGATGATGGCCAGGCCGAAGTTTTGGAACAGATAGGTGTATAGGATCAACAACAGGTTGACCATGGGGCGCATAATGCCCTGGTTCCAGAAGACCCAGAATATGTCGGTTACAGCTTCCACAATCTTTCCTAGTCTCCCTAGTCCCTTAGAGGCTCGCTCCAGAGTTGCCGCCGTTCCCCAACATCAAGGGCGGTAAGCACATTCTTGATGGAACTGACGTAGAGCAGGTCCCCGTTGGATGCCATGCCTGCTCGGATCCTCGACCCAACTACAAATGTCCACACTTCAGCAAAGGTCTCTCTGTCGAGGACATGCACTCGTTCGTTGTCTGATGCCACCGCAATCCAGTCGTCGCCAACGAGGATCGGGGGGGCCACTATGGCTCCCTCCGCAAAGAACCTGCGCTGCGCTTCGATGCTTCTCCCGTCCCATGCATAGAGATAGCCATCTAAATTGCCTGCGTAAATGAATTTGCCGTCGGTTATGGCTCCACCCCAAAACCAGCCAGCGCCTTCCAACTGAGAGACCATTTGACCGGTCGACGCGTCAAGGGCGTAGAAGAACTTATCGAAGGAACCTATGAAAACCTTGCCATCCGCTATTAGGGGCGTTGTTGTTATCGCGCCTTCAGCTTCGAAGGGTTGATTCCATACGGCCAGACCGGTTTCCAGCGAAACGGCATACATCTTGTGATCAAGCGCACCGAAGTAGATGACGCCGTCATGAATCACAGGGGACGACCAAATCTTGCCGACCTCTCCATCAGCCGGGAACTCCCAGAGAGGAGTCCCTCCTTGGTTGGCGTTATAGGCGAGGAGTTTTCCCTCTGATGTGCCGACAACAACTTTGCCGTTGGCCACCACCGCTCCCCCGACGACTGCTTCGCCGGCGTCGGCCTTCCAGAGGAGGTTGCCGCTCTCCAGGTCAATGGCGTAAAGGAAGCCGTTGTACTCTCCGACATAGGCCTTTCCATCACTGATGGCGGGTTTGGCGTAAATGGCCGCTACTTCCTCTGATTCTCCCTGGGGGAACTTCCAGCGGCGAACTCCGTTCTCGCGGAGGGAAAGCAGGGACCCGTCAGTGGCTCCGATTACGAGGTCATCGCCGGAGAGGGCAATGCCTGACCAACCCTTGGCTTCGAACCGGCCGCCGACGCAGGCACTAAGCACAACCGTCAGCAGGAGGAGAAGAGGTAACAGAAAACGGACAGAGGGAAGGGAACGAACTCTTTTCCGAGGGCTCCTAGCTTCCAATCGATATTCCTTGATGACCCTTACGACTTATTGCATTGAGCAGAGTTCAGAAGCCCTGCCGGCCAATTGGCCTTTTCATTTCCGTGAACCCAGGCCTCACGGCACCGGGTCAAAACCGCGGCCACCCAACGGCCGACAGCGGGACAGGCGACTCAGTGCCAGCAAGGAGCCCCGAACTGCCCCTTTGCGTTCAACTGCTTCGAGAGCGTAGTGAGAGCACGTAGGCTCGAAGCGGCAGCGGCCAAGTAAGAAAGGCGAGACTGCCAGTTGGTAGACTCGGATGGCCCGCAGCAATAGGAAGCGCACTATGGAGCCTCCCCAACACGTTCTGCCGGTTCCAGTAGTCTAGCCCTGTCAAGAACTTGGACTACTGCTTCGCGAAGCTCTTCGAAGCTGGCGGCCGAGGCATCCCTTCTGGCGATAATTACGAGATCCCATCCTGCCTCGACTCTGGAGATTCTCACGATCTCCTTCAGCCTTCGTTTGATTCTGTTGCGATGAACAGCGTTTCCCAGCCACTTCCCGACTGTAAATCCCACGCGGCTTTGCTCAAGCCCGTTGGGAACCGTTTGAAGGACAACAAGCGGGTTGGCTCGCGACCTGCCTTTCCGGCGAGTCTCTAGGAATTGGCTTCGTTTTGTTAGACGGGAGGCCAAAGCCATGAGACGGCCGCTAGACGGTAAGCGCAGCCCTTCCCTTTGCGCGGCGCCGGGCAATCACTGCCCGCCCACCTGGCGTCAACATACGGTGTCGAAAGCCGTGGACACGGAACCTTCGGCGCTTCTTTGGTTGATACGTTCTTTTACTCATAACCTTCCAGATTATAGGCGACCCCGAGAAGGGGTGTCAATTTTGGCCAGGCTAAATGTATGCCGCTGCGGGGAGAGAGTCGTGCCTCCGTGGCATGTTGTACCCTAGGGAGGCATTTTGAAGGGCGGGATAATTGGCGGATCAGACCGGCGAAAACACAGATATTACCCACCAGGCGCCACAAGTTAGGCCGGAAGGGCGCGGAAGGGCTGTCATATACAGTGCGGTTCTGCTGAGCATGATGGCGGCAGCCATGAACTCCACTTCGGTGAGTACAGCGCTCCCCCAGATCGCTGCTGACCTCGATGGGATGGACCACCTTTCCTGGATATTCACTAGTTTTATGGTCGCGTCGGCGGCGGGCCTTCCCATCTTCGGGAAGCTTTCTGATACCTATGGCCGCAAGCGTTTCTTCATGGCGGGCATGGCAATATTGCTAGTAGGATCGGCCCTGGCCGGTACCTCGCAGAACATTTGGCAGATGGCTTTGTGGCGCGCCGTTCAGGGGCTGGGGTCCGGCGCTTTGGTGGCCAACTCAATGGCCATCGTTGGTGAATTGTTTCCACCCCGCGAGCTCGCAAGGTGGAGATCCCTGAACCAGGGTGCATTTATGATCGCCAACACCATAGGGCCGCTCATTGGCGGGGTGCTGACGGACAACCTGTCCTGGCGCTGGGTCTTCTATATCAACATTCCGATAGGCATTGTGGCACTCGCGGTTACCTGGGTCGTGATGCCATCCTTCGCCAACCCTGACCGCAAGCACACGATCGACTACCTCGGCGCAGCAGTCCTGCTTCTCGCCGTCGTCCCGCTTCTCATCGGATTTTCCTTGGCAGGCGTGGAGTATCCCTGGGGCTCGCTCCAAGTGGTGGGGCTTATGGCCTTTTCCGGGGTAATGTTGGCCTTGTTTGTTTGGGTGGAGTCCAGGGTTCCGGAGCCCATCCTTCCGCTGTCTCTCTTTCGCAACAGCATTTTCGTCATATGCGGCTCCGCCTTCTTCATGCTTGGGGTGGGCTACATGGGAGCGGTAGCCTATTTGCCGCTTTTCATGCAGGGCGTCCTCGGCCAGAGCGCTACCAGTTCTGGCCTGGTCTTGATTCCAATGATGGTAGCTACCTTCGTTGGTGCTTTGACCGCTGGACAGCTCCTTGTCATGTGGGGACGGTACAAGCTGCTTGCCATCGTATGTTTGGGGCTTAGCACGCTGGGGCTGGCCCTGCTGTCTCGCATGACCGTCGGCGTTGGCGGCTGGACGACGGGCATTTACACCACAGTGCTTGGCGCTGGGCTGGGCATGGGATTCCCCCTTTTCATGGCCATCATGCACAACGCCTTTCCCCAGCAAATGCTTGGGGTCGTCACCTCAGGAGCGGCTTTTCTCCGTGCCACCGGCAACACGATTGGGGTGGCCCTCATGGGCACCTTACTCATTTCCAGGTTTACGGTGTCCTTCAAGGCGGACTTGCCAAGCGAGGCCGCAGAGGCCATGCAGCGGGCAGGAGTCATTCTGCCCTCAGACCCACAGGCTTTAATCGATCAAAATACGCTGGCCGGGATCAGTGGAGCGCTCGAGCAGGTTGGTGGGGCGGGGGTGGTTGAAACCGTCTTGGAGACCATGCGGACGGCCCTGGCAAACGGATCGCAGGCGGCCTATCTGGGCGCAGCCATCGCGATCGGCATTGTCTTCATTGCCAGCTTCTTCCTCAAGGAGCTCCCCATGCGTCGGCACAACTAGGTAGCGCTATGCTCCGTTGTCAGGGACGTGCCAAACAAAGGCTCTTTTCTAGCGAATCTTGGTTACGGCGTAGCGCCCCGCTGTAACCAAAAGGAAAAGGATCACAGAGCCCATGACAATGGACCCGCCAGCAGCCAGGTCAAGGTAGTAGGCGGCCATGAGGCCACCGAGAACACAGACGATCCCGGTCACGACTGCTAGACCAAGCGTCTGTCTGAAGCTGCGGGCCACCTGAAGACTTGTGGCCACCGGGACAACAAGTAGCGCTGATACCATCAATATCCCCACCAGTTGCACGGCCACCACTACCGTCAGCGCGGTGAGGGCCGTCAGAAGGATATTGAGCGCCTCAACCGGAATGCCGGAAGCCCTGGCCGACTCCTCATCGAAAGTGATGTAGAGCAGCGGGCGGTAGAGCACCAACACCACGACTGATACGACTCCACCAAGCGCTAACATGATGTATAGGTCGCGGGGATTGACGGCCAGGATGCTCCCGAAGAGGTAGCTGAATAGGTCGGTGTTGAAGCCATCCGACAGACTGAGAAGGATGACGCCGAGGGAGAGGCCCCCTGCGAAGAGAATGGCCAGCGCAGTGTCGCCATAGAGGCGGCCCCGGCTGCCCAGGAAGTACATGGCCAGTGCGCCTGCTACGGTGAAGGGAACGGCGACGGCTAGAGGATAGACTCCAAAGAACAACCCTAGAGCGACACCCCCCAGTGCGGTATGAGCCAGGCCTTCGCCAATCATAGATATGCGCCGCAGCACGAGGAACGTACCGATCAAGGCGCTAACTGATGCCACGGCTACGCCTGCCAATATGGCCCTTTGCATGAAGTCATAGCCCAGTAGCTCAAGCAATGCGTTTCCTCACGAGCCTCTTGTGGAAAGATTCACCGCGGAGAACGCGGAGAGTAGGATATTCATTTCTCTATGCCCTCCGCGATCTCCGTGGGCTCCGCGGTGAGGTTCTTCTTTCTTAATGACGGTGCACCACGAATCGGGCGTGCTCCCCGTAGACCTCGCTGAGCACTTGAGCGAACTCCCCACTTTCGAGCATCGCTTTCGGGTCTCTCCCGTAGTAGCACACCCGGTTCAGGCAACAGAGGGCGTTGCAGTAGTCCATGACCGCACTGACGTCATGTGAAACATGCAGGATGGTTATACCCATCTCTTGGTTTAGACGACGCAATAGGCCGTAGAACTCCAGCGTCGCACCCGTGTCCACACTCGCTGTTGGCTCGTCTAGCATGAGCAACTCAGGCTCGGCGGCCAGCGCCCTGGCAATGAAAACGCGTTGTTGCTGGCCACCGGAAAGCGTTCCCATTTGACGTCGCCGAAGGTCCGCCACGCTCGTGAAGTCCAGCGCCCGCTCTACGGCGTCCCAATCCGCCCTGCTCATGCGCTTCCAAAGAGACAGCCGTGGTACCCGGCCCATAGCGACCACCTCTTCGACGGTGACCGGGAACTTAGGATCAAAGTTGGTGACCTTTTGTGGCAGGTAGGCGACTTGATGCCAGCGGCGAAACTCCCGGATTGGCGTGTCAAAGAGGCTGACGCTGCCACCCTCGGGGCGGATCATCCCCAGGATCACGCGAAGCAATGTTGTTTTGCCGGCCCCGTTGGGGCCAATGATGCCAACCCAGTCGCCACGATGGACCCGGAAGGACACCTTTTCCAAGACACGGTTTCCTTCCCGCGTCAGGTCGACCCCTTTGAGCTCGACGATGCTGTCGCTTGGAGTAATTACTGGAGTAATTAAGGGTTGCATTGCAGGGCCGTTTGGAGGGTGTTCAGGTTCTGCCGCATGACGCTGAAGTAATCCTCTCCAGCTTCTTGTTGATCGTCGGTGAGTCCCTCAAGCGGGTCTAGTACCAGCGTTTGCGCTCCTAGCTCTCGAGCGACGGCCTCAGCTACCCGGGGGCTGATGAGCCTCTCGAACAGGACGTGCTCGATCCGATAGTCCCGAGCAGTCGAAATCAGCTCGGCCATTCGAGCAGGGCTCGGCTCCACTTCCGGCGAGAGGCCGGAGATGGCGAGCTGTCGAAGCCCGTACCGGTCCGTTAGATAGCCGAAGGCGGCGTGATTGACGAAGAAGGTGTCGAGGGCACATTCGCTCAGGCCTTCGACGAATTCCTGGTGCAGGTCTGCAAGTTCAACATCCAGGACCCCGGCATTGGTGCGGAGTGCTTCAACGTCCTGCGGAACTGCGTCGATGAAGCCTTCAAGAATCGTCCGAACCTGCTCTTGAGCCCGTACGGGATCAAGCCAGATGTGGGGGTCGATGGCGCTGCCGTCTCCGCCCCGGAGGAGTTCTACATCCTTTGTTGCCTCCACGAGCTTCACTTCGGTTCCTTCAACGCCTTCGAACAGGCGGTCAACCCAAGGCTCGAAACCGGCGCCATTGAAGACGATTACATCTGCGCTCTGGACTTCCTTCATCGTGCGAGCCGTCGGCTCCCAGTCATGCGGCTCGGCGCCGGGTGGCACTAGGAGCCGGACGTCGGCAAGATCACCAGCGATCCTGTCTGCAAAATGGAACAAGGGATACACAGTAGTCACGACGCTTAGCCTCGGTTGTGGAAGCCCATCTGGCTCTTGTGTGCCGCCTTCGCCGGAGCCGCAAGCAATTCCTAGCATGGCTATTCCCATTAGGCCGCCTACTATCCATCGATGCATCAAGAGTACCTGGCTGCGCCGTAATGAGACTCAGTCTCATTAATGTAGCACGGAATTATTGTCTGCTTTGTCGTCTGAACGTTCACGGGATCAGCCTATCTGGCAGGAAGGACACCGTCCGTAAACCTCTAGACGGTGTCGTTGAAGCTGGAACCCTTGCGCTAGGGCTGTCTCTCTGGCGTAATCCGCCACCTCGCACGACTCCACATCCACAATGCGATCGCACTCGATGCAGACGAGATGGTGGTGGTGTTCTTCCGGGCTCACCTGATAGTGCAAGGTGTTGCCACCCAGCAATACCTTGCATAGGTAGCCAGACCGAGTGAGCACCCCAAGGGTGCGATAGACGGTAGCTCTACCCACGCCCGGAAGTTGCTGACTCAGGTCCTCAGCAGTGAAGTGCCCCGTCTGGCGTTCAATAGCCTGGAGCACCTTGCCGCGGGCAGCCGTGTTGCGTTGGAAGACCTGTGTAGATTCTAGGACCATAATGAACCCTTATTGATACATGCTATCAGCAAGGAAATATACGACTCAGCATAAAGGCGTGTCAATGCTGAGTCGCATCAATCGTCGTTGCGAGCGAAGCAGTCCGCTAGGGAGGGGTCCAGGAGAGGAGTCAGCGGGGAGTGTCTGGCCATCCGGCCGACACGACGGGTGCGGGCCAAGACCCCTTCATCGAGCCAGGCAGTCCTTGGGAGAACGGGTATATCGAGTGCTTCAAAGAGGAACAGCGAGGGGAGCTACTGGGCGGGCTGGCGCCCGCCCAGTAGCTATTTCTGACCGAAGACATGGTGACTCGCTCACGCACCAGCTTGCGCGGCATCTGCTACCAAAGCTGGCGGCGGGCCACCGGCCTCACTACGCCCAGCCGAGCTGCTTCAGAGCGACTCCATCGTTCCAGACCTTGGTCATGTGACGGATCAGGTCGCCCTCGAACTGCATGATGTAGACGTAGTCCGATTCCACTCGCTTTCCGGTCGGAGGCACCGGTCCACCCTCCCCAGTTTGCGTACCTCGGAAAACGGCATACGCAGTCACGTTGTTCCGTTCCTCATCCACGGCGAGCGAACGCAACTCGCAGGCGCCGTCCGGCACGGGCGTGAGTAAATCTTTCGTCCACTGCGTGTAGGCCTCAAGGGTATCGATTCCGCCAAGCGCATCCGCCTAGACGGAGAATGTTGCCTGCGGATGGCAGTATTGCTTACACGTCTCCCATCCCTTTCCAGTGTCACAGTCATCGACGAACTGCATTGCCTTCTCTTTTATCGAACTCACGGATCGGCTCCTTTCTCAAACTAGAATTTTCCCAGAAGGAATCCATTGCTTTCTTAGACACACCATGCTGGGACGGCAAAAACCGTACGGCCACGCGCTGATGTTGTCAATTGCTTGGGAAACGCACAGTCTGCCTCACTCGGGGAATCGTCCATAGCGCATAGTGTAGTTACCACGCCCAGGGGTATTGGGCGCCGCATCAACTAAGAGGGAACGGGGCTGCGCCGAGGCTCTATTGCGGGCCGACGCTATGCTGGCCGTAGGTATTGGGCGACCACTTGGTCCAAGGGGAGGACCTCGCTATGCAGGACGTTGCGCACGATGCGCATGGCGTATTCCTTGACCTCGGGCGGCTCTTCCGGCCTGTGGACCATCGTGCAGTCCTCCACAAGCACCACTTTGTAGCGAAGCTGAAAGGCGTCAGCCGATGTCCAAAGGACCGTGTTGTCAGTGGAGGCCCCAGCGATGATGACCGTGTCGGCCTTCAGGTTCCGTAGCGTGTAGTCCAGGTCGTTGTAGGAGAACCCGCTGAGATAGCGCTTGTAGATCAACACGTCCTTGTCGATCGGCTGAAGCTCGGGGATGACCTCCGGGCCACTGCTGCCCGCCAGCATGGTGACATTGTCTACATTGTCGGTAGGGCGGCGCATGCTGTTGACGTGGATCACCTGGGCGTTGGCAGCGTAGGCGGCGTCCTTGAGTGCCTTCACACGGGCGACCATGTCGTAACCGAAGCTGCCTGGCTCCCATCCGTAGCCCTTGGCCATATCGAGGATGATGACTGCTGGATTCATGCGTTCCCCCTTGGAATCGGATGCTAAATGCCGGGCTAATGTATCATAGGGATCGCCTGGAAGCGCGGTTGACATGCTCACCTTCGTGAGCCTACATTCGCTACCAAATCGCTAGTAATGAGACTGGAGGAACCATGCCTGGAGTCGTTGACGCTGATACGCACATTATGGAGCCAGGCTCCATGTTTGAATTTATGAGCGAAGAACAGTACAACCGGAGGCCGGTGTTGGTCAGAGTGCCCAGCGACACCCTTTATAAGGGCTTTAACGCCTTTTGGTTGATCGATGGAGACATTTTCCCAAAACCAGCCGGTAAGGGCGGCTTCCCCTTGGCCACTCCTACTGCGGCAGAGATCATCCAGAACCGTAACCAAGACATCAGCATCGGCTCCATGGAGATCACGGATGTACCCGACCGCCTGAAGGACATGGACAACCTCGGCGTGGACGTACAAATCGTCTACCCAACCCTTTTCCTTGTGTGTTTGACCCAGGATGCCAAACTGGAAATCGAGCTTTGCCGAGCCTACAACCGCTTCATGGGCAAGGCCTGGGCTGAGAGCAACAACCGCATCCGATGGGTGCTCATGCCGCCTCTCCGTGACGTCGATGCGGCCATTGAGGAGATGCGATACGGCAAGGAACACGGGGCGGTCGGCGTATTCTTCCGGGGTCTTGAGGTCGATATGTCCCTGGCTGAGCCCTACTTCTTTCCGATCTACGCCGAGGCTGCCCGGCTGAACCTGCCCATATCCATCCACACCGGGGCAGGGTCACCCACGATCACCAATGTGTTCAACTACGACCTGAGCTTCACTTTTCCGATCATTCGTATTCAGCCCTTGATGGCCTTCCGCGATATTGTGGCAAACAAGGTCCCAGAGAGGTTCCCTGGTCTGCGTTTCGGTTTCCTTGAGGCTGAGGCCTCATGGGTTCCCTACGTGCTCCACAACTTGGGCCGCTACTTCAAACTAATCAAGGACGACAATCGAAAGGGTGGTATTAAGCTTTTCGAAGAATACGGCCTCTACGTGGCCTGTGAGGCAGACGAAGACGTGAACTACCTGCTTGACTACATTGGCGAAGACCACATGATGATCGGCTCCGACTACGGCCACAACGACCAGTCGTTTGAGGACAATATGGCCCGGGTCTTCAGGGGACGAGAAGACGTCCCCAGCCCTGCAATCGAGAAGATCCTTGACGATAACGCAAGGGCCTTTTACGCGTTGGGCAAGTAAGGCTGCATTGCCCGCTTCGCGTTGTGAAGTGCATGAGGGGAGGCCGAATCAGCCTCCCCTCATGCTTTTAAAGGCCAGCCACAAGCAACGTCGCTCCCACCATGGATAGCCCGATCGCGGCCAGAGTCTTGACGTTAAAAATCTCAGTCTTCCGGTTCAGGACGTAGGAATACGCCACCGTAAACATGGCGTTCGTCTCCACTAGAGGCGCCACCACGGTTACCGGGGCCAGCGAGATGGCAACGTACCGGAACATGTGGGCTAGGAAGGAACTGACAGTCCCCGCTGCAAACCAGGGTATGGCCGCTCGGTTCATTCCCCTGACGTTGGCAACCTGCCCGGGCAGTGCTAGCAGAAGTAGCATTACCCCTGCAGCTGCCAGGTAAGAAATCAGTCCGCCCGCGACTCCCATTCCCGAGTCCTCGAGCGCCATTCGCATAAACAGTGGGCTGGACCCGTAGCCAACGGCCGTGGCCAGCCCGAAGAAGTATCCCTCTGCCTGCCGCCGGATGAAGATGGGCTCGGCGGCGCCAGCCTTTGAGGTTTCTGGTCCCGCGCCTCCGCTGGGGACTGCGGTGGGAGTGCTCCGTCGCTCCAGCATGAGGAGTGGAGCGAGGACCAGCAATGCGACCCCAAAACCTCGCGCCAGCGTTAGCTCTTCGTCGAGGAAGACGATGGCCGTCACCACTGCTACGAGGACGGCGAACGAACGTAGCGGGGTTGACCCGTTGGCCCCCAGTGCCCGTGTGGCGCGGTAGTTGCAGTACCGGCCGATGATCATATTCGTGAGCCCGGAGATCAGGAGTAGGATCCAATCAGCCCCAGAAAAGACTGACAGCCTGAACATCTGGCCGCTAACAGCGGCGGCGATGAGGAACAAGGGCACGCCCGCAATGACGGTAACGTACATTCCCTGAAGCGGGGTGGCGTAGAGAACACCACGACGTCCGACGACGCTACTCATCGCAAAGCAGGCAGCCGTGATGATGCTGAAGATCGGGCCAATCATGGGGCCTCGCTCTCGGGTTTGTGGGCTCGGAGGCCCAATTGAACCTTGACCGATTCTACGTTCCTTGGCGGGTCAACCGCCACCAAGGGTTCATTATTGGTGGCTCGAGGCCGTGAATCTATTGCGGGCGCTCAGTTACCGTCTTTCCGGCGGAGGCCGGAATCCAGTAAGGTCTGGCTACAATCGGCCTGCGCATTGATGGATGGAGGCTCTCTGGGTATGGCAATGACTCCCTCGCTAAGCCGCCTAGGCAGCTCGTTGGTTTTGGCTAGCACGTTGATGTTGGCGGCCTGTGCCGGACCAACGGTCTCGCCCACCCCGTCGCCCCATACCATTTTGGCCACGGCAACGCCCAAGAGTCTCACGGCTCCTGGGACGGCAGCTACCCAAGCTCCTCAACCGTCAGAGTCAGCGCTTGCTACGGGTTCTCCAAGGGCTACATCTGGGCCCACCTCTGCCCCAAGTGGGTCTGCCACACCGACTCCCGATAAGCCGTTGGAGGCTCTGAGGCTAGCTTTAGCCTTCCCAAACCTCAATTTCCAGCATCTCACGAACCTCGTCGATCCAGGTGATGGCTCCAACCGGTTGTTCGCCACTGAGCAGGACGGACGTATTACGGTGTTTCCCAGCGACGCTGGTACATCCGAAGCTCTGGTTTTTCTGGACATCAGCGACAAGGTCAGTACGGGCGGCAACGAGGAAGGTCTCCTGGGGCTCGCTTTCGACCCAGCCTTTGTTGAGAACGGCCGCTTCTACGTCTACTACTCTGCATCTGGCCCCCGTCGATCCGTCATCTCAAGCTTTGCCGTCGACCCCAACAACCCCGACCGGGCCGACCGGGCCAGCGAGAGGGTTATCTTAGAGGTGGAGCAACCAGCCAGTAATCACAACGGTGGCCAGCTCGCTTTTGGGCCGGATGGATACTTCTATGTTGGGCTTGGTGACGGTGGCGGCCGGGGAGACCCTTCGGGCAACGGCCAGAACCCTGGGACGCTTTTCGGCTCCATCCTCCGCTTGGACGTGAGCGGCGAGGGCTATCAGGTTCCTTCTGATAACCCACTAGCTGGGGTAGCTGGAGCAAGGGATGAGATATGGGCCTACGGCTTCAGGAACCCCTGGCGTTTCTCCTTTGACCGTGTCTCTGGAGACCTATGGGCCGCAGACGTGGGTCAGAATGCCTGGGAGGAAGTGGACATTGTGCGCCCAGGGCTGAATTACGGATGGAACGTTATGGAAGGCTTCGCTTGCTTCGAACCTCGGAGCGGCTGTGACCAGACAGGCCTTCAACTCCCCGTGGTGACCTACGGACGCGAGCACGGATGCTCGATAACCGGCGGCTATGTGTATCGGGGCGAAAGGCTGCCGTCCCTGCAAGGCGCTTATGTTTATGGTGACTTCTGTTCCGGCAAGATTTGGAGCCTTCGGTACGACGGGTCCGTGGTTACGGAGCACCACCTCTTGATCGATTCTGATTTGCAGATAACCTCATTCGCTCAAGATTCCGATGGCGATCTTTATGTGCTCTCTCGCGACTCTGGGATATTCAGGCTGGAGTCAGAATAGATTTGACGAAGTGGTTTGGGCTGGGTAGGGTTGCCTTTGCATCTTTTCTGAGAAGGACAGAACATGACTCTACGTGTGGATCAAGTCGGTAGCCTGCTTCGTCCTGAAGGTCTGAAAGAAGTCTTCGCCCGCCATGGCGAGGGTCAGGCCAACGATGCTGAGTTGCTGGAAGCCCAGAACGCCGCCGTCCGGGATGTTGTTGCTAAGCAGGAAGCCCACAACTTGGCCGTGCTCACAGACGGTGAGTTTCGGCGTTTGGGCTTCAAGGACAGCTTGGGTGATTCGGTGGCTGGGTTCGGAGAGAATCGTGAAGGCAGCCAGTCGTTCCAGCAGCAGGAGGGCCAAAAGCCGCTCCAACGATGGGACTACGGCCCGCCGGGCCAAAAGCAGGTGTTGAGGGGCTTTGGCCGTCCGCTCACTCAACGCATGACATTGGGCAAGAACCTGCCGCTGGAGGAGTTCCAGTTCGCCAAAGGGCTTTCGGCCAAGCCGTTTAAGGTGACCCTTATCGGCCCTGGACGAGTTCTGGAGAACTTCCGTGGCGTTGACCCTAACCATCTGTACGCCGACATTGATGACTTGGCGGCCGACGTTGTTGCCGTTGAGCGGCAGATTGTCGGTGGGCTCGTTGAGGCGGGGTGCACGTACGTCCAGATCGACGCTCCCAACTACACGGCATTTGCCGATCAGCCGTCGTTGGACACAATGAAGGAGCGGGGCGAAGACCCGCAGCAAAACCTTGAACGAACGATACGGGCAGACAATGCTATCGTCGCCGAATTTCCAGGTGTGACCTTCGGTGTTCACTTGTGTAGGGGAAACGAACGCAGCATGTGGCATCGAGAAGGCACCTACGACGCTATTGCTGAGCGGCTCTTCGGAGAACTACATCACGGCAGGTTGCTTCTGGAGTACGACTCAGAACGTGCAGGCACCTTTGCTGCACTGCGGTTCGTGCCCAAGGGGAAGGTGGTGGTGCTTGGCCTGGTAACCAGCAAGCTCCCAGAACTGGAATCGGCGGACGATATCAAACGTCGTATTGACGATGCCAGTAAGCACTTGCCCTTGGACCAGCTTGCCCTGAGCCCGCAGTGTGGCTTCGCTTCCGGGATTGCCGGGAACCTGCTCAGTGAGGACGACCAATGGCGGAAGTTCGACCTTATCAACGAGGTTGCCGCCGACATTTGGAGGTAGGGGCGGGTCGGTGACCCGCCCTCGTCGCGTAGTTGGGGTTGTCCGCTCGCAAGCTGTCAAAGAAAGCGGTTCTTGTTGTCTTATGCTGAGTGCCCACCCAGCCAGCCCGCGGACGTTTTAGATCAGGGGACACCCCTGTAAACCCCGGCGAGGCTTCGCCCCTGCACCCTGATATGTGGCGTGAGGTTCAACTGTTCGGCGGATCGGGTGGCTTAGACCACCGGCTCAGAGACCTCAGCGTGTATTCGAAGCAATTCCGGGATCGTTTCCACCGGGCGGCGGCCCCAGCCGCACTCAGTTCCAACGCCGAAATCCCCCAGCACTTGCTGTGCCGCTTCTATCCGCCGTCGGGCTCCTTCAACGCCGTCCGAGTGATGGATTAGGCCAACGTACAACTCCGTTTCGGGATGTAGTCTGATCTCTCGCAGGGGCTCGAAGTAGGCCTCGTCGTGTCTGTCTACAGGCACTGGAAAGTGGATCCAGGCAATTGGCCGCTGTACATGTTCTGAGATGGCGTTTGCCATGTTCTTCAGGTGCGTTGCGTCCTTTGGCTGAGCAAAATGGCGGTGTCCGAAATCGCCGTAGCACAGGTGGTAACCTATCTCTACATCCTCCGGCACCGCCGATGACAGCCGGGCGATTCGATCGCGGATTCCGTCTTCGGAATTGTTGAAATGAGGCTGGCTGACGCCCTCGAGAATGGCAAACTCCCTGGCTATGTCCCATTGGATCGCCAGATCGTCATGAGGAATCGCAGCCACAATCTCTGCAACCTCCCGGAGCATCGCCGCTTCGTAGGCGGGCTCAACGATAGGCCGGTCCTCTTGGGCCACGAACGCCGTGACCGGGGCCAATGGCGTTGGCAGGCTAACCTGAAAGCGCAGGTGCCCAGGGATGACCCCTTCCTGTTTCAATTGGGCAAATAGTTGGTAGGAACCGATAGCCGCCTTGGCGTAGCCCAAGGGATTGATTTCCACTTCCTCTGCGCTGAGGCCATGCCTGGGTTTTACCTGAGGGCGGGTACCGTAAACGCTGTTGGCGTCCACGGCAGGTAACAGGCCTGGGCTGTCTTTCAAGGCGTCCCATTGCCACATGATCCACTCAGACCGCTCGCCCGTTTCGCCGTCTGGGAGGCGTTGAAGGCGGCTGCCAAGGGCGCTTGAAACAGTGCGGAATACCTCTTCGGCGTCGGCCAGGAGGACGCTTCCCACGAGGTGCGCTCCCCGGATTGGGCTTGTGGTGGACATCTACTTCACCTCGGATCTAAATGGGAAGGGACCTGAATGGGGCAGCAGGAGAAGTGGCTTTGTTCGCTATTGTAAGGCTGAGGGGTCAGTCTTCGTCTGAGATGTCGAAGGGTGCCAGGGCCCCGTCCTCGCTGGCTGCTAACAGTGAGAGCGCCTGCTCGGCGTTGCCTTCAAGGACGAGCAGTCTCACTCCGAAAGAAAAAGCCAGTTCTGGGCGAAAGCCGCCTGCGTCGTCAGCAGCGACCATGGCCTTGATGCCGTGGGCCTCAAGCATGCCCTTCGCAATCTCCGCCTCTAGACGGCCGCTGAAGGTCTTGACGCAAACGAGGTCGGACATAACACCTCCGGGTGCTGAACAATCATCATACACTTGAGGCGGGCAAGCATTTCAGCTCGGATGCCCAAGTATCGCCGGATTGCGTCACACCCGCTACCAAGGGTAGCGGGTGTGGTTGGGCATCTATTGAGAGAACATTCAAGGAGGGAGAATGGTTTTTAGTAAGCGACTGGAATAAGGAAATCGTTGAAGAGTTCCGCGGCAACAAGGGCATAGTTGGAGGGAGGTTCGAAGGAAAGCCGGTGCTGCTCATGACCACAACAGGGGCGAAGTCAGGCCAGCATCGGATCAACCCTGCCATGTATCTGGGCGAAGGCGAGAGGATAATGGTCTTCGCCACTAAGGGCGGAGCTCCCACCAACCCCGACTGGTATCACAACCTTGTGGCTAACCCTTTGGTGACCGTCGAGGTGGGCGAAGAGACCTTTGAGGCCACGGCGGCGATCCTTGCCGGGGAGGAGCGAGATCGAGTCTACGCCCGGCAGGCGGAGCTATACCCGCAGTTCAAGGAATACGAGGAGAAGACCACCCGAACCATACCCGTTGTCGAGTTGACCCGTCAGTCTTGAGAAAGGATCGTAGTGTTTCCGATCCTGCCCGTCTTGCTCCCCCGCACATATATTCATAGTCGATGTCGACCTACAAACGTGAGTATACACAAACTATTTTCTTGTTGCAAGCACTTTTGTAGGTCTTTTGGGGCACTTTCATGTTCCAGGCATTGCTCCTTACGCCTATCTTCGCGACATCTGCCCACCGCCGCATGGGCCTTTGATCCCATAGGCATTAGGCAAAAAGGTAGTCAGTGGGAAGAAAAGCCCCCATATTGTTTGATCTGGTTTTCCCTCAGCGAGTCCCGCTTCGCCTCCGTCGGCAGGGGCAGGCTGTATCTATTGGTATCAGAATATTGGGGGCAACGGTCGTCGTTCAGACAGATGGACGGTAACGGAAAGGCATAGAACGGGTTTCTAGGGAGTACCAAGGGTACCGAGTTGTGGGACTCACGTACCGTATCCGTTATGATGGAACCGGTAGGATTTGCTTCCTGCTAACGCTTCTACTCCAGCGGAGGGGTGGCAGAGTGGACGAATGCGACGGTCTTGAAAACCGTTATGCCCGCAAGGGTATCAAGGGTTCGAATCCCTTCCCCTCCGCCAAATTTAGCTATGAAAACCCTGGTTCTTTGGTTTTGGTGGATGTTCTCCAGAGTGCCAAAGATTGGGTTTGACCACCATTTTGACCACCATTTGCTAAGCCATACCCCCGAAGCCTTCTTAATGCAGCACTTCTCGTAATACCCGGTCAGCATCGTCTTTTCGCTTGGTATCATCCCCCCGGGACTTTCATTCAAGATCTTCTGCCATTGAGGGATACTATCTAACCTCCACCTCTCAAGACCCCATCTTCCTCTCTCAATCTGCGCCTTCAGCTCATAGAGGAGCTGAGGCTTATTAGCTACTATCTCCTGTTTTCAGTTTGGGATTGTCTATATGAGTCGGTAAGCCGGCCCTTATCCTGTCATCCCCCGACTGAAGTGATATGGAATTTCTTCTTCGATCTTCTGGCTGAGGCTACGCTAATCCCATATTTTCTTAGTTCTTCCATTACTTTCGCCTGAACCATCGACCCGCCATTTCGCTCTAGCAAATCTGCGAGGAACTCACCCGCTTCTTCCACCGCTGATCTCTCCTCTTCAGAACTGCTAGACAGCAGTTGCTCCGTAGTGACCTCACTCTCACCTACCCAATCGAAGACCATGCCACCGGAGTCAGATCGGGTTATGCTGAAAGCCATAGCAGGGGCATGAGGGGCAAGGTTGTTCTTCGTTGTGATCACCACTCGCTCTTCCTCGTTATCGGGGTTCTTGCCTACCAGCATGACAACCCGCGCAGCAGCTTCATATGCTATGTTTCCCTGTCCTCTATATGCGGCCTTAGTTTGTTCGTTCTTCGTTAGGTGGCGAACCATAATCAGCGTAACCTTGTGCCGATCTGCCAAGTCAGCCAGTGGGGCTAACATCGACCGAATGTTGCCTTTATTGCTGTCCACTTGAGGCGTGTACGCAGAGATCGGGTCAATGATGATCAGTCCATATTCGCCATGGACGAGTAGGTGGTCCAAGGCGGCTACATCTCGTGATAAGTCCAGCTGGCGCATGGCGTCAGCGGTTCGCATAGACCTGATAACCTCGATTTTCGAGAGATCTGCCCCCATCACCATAAGGCGTGGAACTATGGTGTCCCCCAGACCGTCCTCCGCTGATAGCAGCAAAACCTTCTGGGGCATGAAGGTGCCTGTATCAGGTGGTATAGGCATCCCAGTGGAGTACCTGGCTGCTATTTCAAGGCTTAGCATGCTTTTGCCTTGTTCGGGATCACCTTGAAGGATGAGTGCTTTCCCTACTGGAATACGGTCAGTCCACCGCCACTTCACATCCTCTGGCTGTATATCTGAAAGAGCCACTATCTCTGGCTTCCAATCCTTGCCTTCGGTATCGGTAGGGCTTGGGTATAGCCTCTCCCAGCTACGAACCTTCTCCTCCAATGACATGCCAGCATCATCCGCAGGATTCCATGGGGGATCGCATTTCTCTGCATAGCCCTGCAAAATAGTCAGTATTGCTTTTTGGCTTAGCCTCGTTTGTCGTAGTGTCCCCCATATCTTCAGAGCGGTGGCATCCCTCCGTCCCTCCTCTACTCCCCCGATTGCTTTCGCAAACCAATCATCACCATTAGGTGTAGGGGAAGTTTCTTTTGGAGCCTTACGTGCTTTGCGGAATACTTTGGGCACTTCACCGATGGGAACTACAGGTCCGTCACGGTCAAGCCTATAGTGCTTGCCCTCATACACTGACCCTACCCATACTATGTAGCCCCCGTTTGATCGGATATCCACTTTCTGGAGAGATCCAGCCCTAGTGTGAAACAGGTCGTTATATTCAAAGATCAAATGGAATCCCCCACTAGGGGTTGCGTGTACCCTTGTGGGTGGCAGGGAGTCTCCGAAGGTCCTCTCGATTGACTCGATACCTTGCGCTCCATCGGCTTCCTCGGGAAGGATCACCGGCATGCGGTCGTGGATCTGGGCGGTGAGGTCATTAGGGGCAGTGGTTACGATGGCGCATGAGTTGATGACTTCGCCAGTGGAGGGGTTCTTCCATGTGGACCACAGGCCCGCGAAAGCAAAGGGCTCACCGCCCTTTAGGGTGTAGTAAAAGGGCGTCCTGAGCTTGCCGTCCTTGCGCCATTCATAGAAGCCGTCAGCCAGGACGAGACAGCGGCGGCGAGTGAGGGCGTTTTTGAACAGTCCATTCGTAACGACGCTATCGTCTCGGGCATTGATGATCGGACGGCCCTTGGGAAGCTCTTTAGCGGAGTAGGGGACCAGTCCCCAGCGCATTGCTAGTGCCTTCCGCCCGTCCTCGTTAACCACCGTGAGCGCTTCATCCGTAGGCGGCAGGTTGAAGCGAGGCTGGAAGGTGAGTCCTGCCGGGTCGAAGTGGAAATGTTCGCCCAAGGTCTTTAGGTCAGTCTTGATAGTGAATCGGCCACACATGGGTGACGCCTCCGGCGTGGTCTCGCCATTACCGGCATTGTAGCTCTACCTCGGCGCGTATACGCCGGGCCTATACGCGTTATCCCATTGGGCACTTCGTGAGAAGCCGCTTGGATCAATTCCGGCGCTAGGCTTGGTCTGCGTTTGGCCATTGGTTGCCCGGCGTCGACGCTGGTGCTCCTAGCCTGGCATCGTGCGTTGCTCTAACTCTGGTTCAGGCCTCCAGTTCCACGAACCCAACCACCGAATAATCGGACCCTGGCTGTGGTAGTGAGAAGGTCTCGTTCAAGGCCTCGACCGATGTTTCTTGGATTCTTTGCCCTCCTCCATCCACCAAGGCACTTCCACCCGTCACTTCTCCTGGCGATGAAGCCGTCTGGAGTGCAAGGGCGGCCAGAGGCGTTGCCGCTAGCAGGGCGATAACGGCCAGTACAAGGAACCGAGTCTTCAAGAGTTTCATGATCGCTCCCTTCCTACAAGCTTGAGTGCATGGTAGCCAGTGCCATTGGGCGTGTACATGCTGTATTCGCTTGCTTTCGTGGATGGAACGCTGAAGTTCAGAAGCGTTTAGTCCTAGCTATTTCCTTTTGAGGGCGCGGATGTCCATGGCACTGTGAGAACATGGATGGGCAGGTAGGCGGAAGAGGGAACGGGTGCCACACAATCCCTTAGTGGTCTAGGGTGGTCTTTGTGGCCGCTGTGCAGGCAACATCCGAACAGTGGGCTACCTTCAGATCCAGATCAGTCAGGTCTCCGTTGTTGAAGGCCGTATAGCTGATGAGGCCCAGCCCGTTATCCCCAATGGTTATCGATGTGTCCATCCACACCCACCCTTCGCTGTCCAGGGTGGTCGTTGTGGCTTCTGTGCAGGCAACATTCGAGCAGTGGGCCACCTTCAGGTCACCGTTGGTGGAGTCCACGTAGCTGATGAGGCCCAGACCATCAGTCCCAATGGTTATCGATGTGCGCCTGCGCACAATCCCTTCGCTGTCTATGGTGGCTGTCGTGGCCTCCGTGCAGGCAGCATTCAAGCAGTGGGCTACCTTCAGGTCACCGTTGGTCCAGTCGGGGTAGCTGATGAGGCCCAGCCCATCAGTCCCAATGGTTATCGATGTGTCGTAGTCCACAATCCCTTCGCTGTCCAGGGTGGTCTTTGTGGCCTCAGTGCAGGCAACATTCGAGCAATGGGCTACCTTCAGGTCTCCGGTTAATTCGTCGTAGTAGCTGATGAGGCCCAGCCCATCAGCCCCAATGGTTACCGATGAGTACCTGCCCACCATCCCCATCGCTGTCCAGGGCGGTGATCGTATTGGTCGTAGGTGCTGGCACTGGACCTGGGCTGACCCCTACGGAGGCGAGGCTGCTCAGGCTACCGGAGGTGGCGCTAACAGCGCCTGGGAAGGAGCCAGCCACCTGGCCTGCAGTGAAGAGGCCGTTGGCGTCGATGGAGCCACCCGCCGAAGCGGCCCAGGTGACGGAGAGTGGGCTGACGGAGTTTCCGAAGGCGTGGGTGCCGAAGGCCACGAAGGGAGCGTCAGCTACCATGTCAGCAAAGGAGAAGGTGCAAGGGGAGTCGGCTATGGAAATGGTGGCCCGGCCAAGAACGCCGGTGACGTTATTTCCTGCGAACACGGCCTTAGTGACCCTAAGGCCGTGTTCGCTAAAGGTCAGGGTGGCGTCGCTCACCGCTTCAGAGGTCAGAGTGGTAACAGTCAAAGCTTTGAATCGGAGCGTGGTCAATGTAAAGAGAGTGGTAGCGTCAGAGCCGCCGTTGAGAGGGCTTCCCTTACCGGCGGCGTAAGAGATGAGGCCACGGGTCGGGTCTACCGCATTGGCAAGGACGTCCTTCCATGTTCCATCCGCAATGAGTTCGCCGTTTGGCAGAGGCGCGAGGTCGCTGGCCTCGATAGGGTCGTTATTCTGGTCTACGGCTTCAAGGAGCGTGGGGTCGTAGAGGATGTGAGCCTGGGCGGTGTCTATGTTGAATCCCGTTGCGTCAACCCGCACATCAACATTGAAATAGCCGCCAATGGCTGTGAAAGTAGAGTCGGGGGCGAAGCTGAAGTCGGCCCCTGCCTTGGGGACGCTGATGCTACCGTGGCCTGCTTCTATGTCCCCGCCGTCGATTGTGTTGGCGAACGTGAAGCCGCAAGGCGCGGGTTCAGGTTCTGGCTCTGGCATCGGCGTGGGCGTGGGCGTAGGCATGGGTGTAGGCATGGGTGTAGGCATGGGTGTAGGCATGGAAGTGGCGGGAGGAGTCGTCGCGCGCTGAGGTTCTGGCGTAGGCGTTGGTACCAGTGTGGGCGTAGGCGTAGGCGTAGGCGTTGGCACCAGCGTGGGCGTAGGTATGGGAGTGGCTGGAGGCGTCGGCACTGGCTGAGGTTCGGTTGGATGGGGAATTGCAAAAGGTGTTGGGGTGCGTGTTGATGTAGGACTTGGCCTGGAAGTAGTAGCCGTTGGGCGCTGTGTCGCGGCCACCTGAACCGGCTGGGTGGTAGGTGACGGTTGGATTGTTGCCGTGGCTATCGGTGTCGAGCTTCGCGCTCCGACAGCGAACACCGACAAGTGGTCCAGGGAGGCAGTGAGTATCCGAGACCCCGGATTGACGAGTGTTGGTATGGGTTCCCATAAAGCCTGGACATGATCCTTGTCATTGAGCCAGGCCAACGTCAGCTGAGCCGGGTCCCCGCCAGCAAGAGCCAGATGCTTATCGGTGTACTTCACCGTGAGCACGATGGCTTCATGTAACTCCGGACTTTTGATGACGGATCCGACGAGATCGTGCAGAAGAATCTCAAATGGGTCGGTCACCGTCAGAGACGGAGATGAAGGAGATGGCAGCAGCTTCGCAACCTGGCCTGACAGGTTGCTTATGGATAGCTCCTCTGCCCCTGGGTAAACACCAGGTGGGGAGACGAGGGCAACAGACGTTCCGCCCTGAGAATCGAATCCCATTTGCGTGGGTTGCGTATCCGATAGCTGTGCCCGTTGGAGGTTTGGAGGTGGCACAGAGCCGCTGGACGACAGCAAGAAGACCGCTGCCACGACTGCTGCGACGATGGCTGCCACCCCGCCGGCGGCGAGACCTGCTCGTCTCCTAGGGCGTGGCAGATACCGCTGGGCCCGGGTCCTCTCAGGCGATGCTCCGGACGGGGCATCGATGAGACCGTCAATATCGCCATAGCGTTTGTTAGGGTCCTTTTCCAAGGATTGCTTACTCCCTAGGACCCGTAGTAATTACCCAAGTTGCTCCCCACGGTGACCAGGTCGAGGACGTCTACGTTGTTGTCACCGTTGGTGTCACCTGCGCCTGGTAGGGGCACGACCGGTACGTGCCGAGTGACCACGATATCCACCTCACCTCCTGCGACTCCCGCTAGCGAATAGCCGATATCGTAGCTTCCTGTCTCTGTGGCAATGAAGAACTTCGTCACAGTGGCCTCAGATACCCATGCGTCGCGGTGTGCATAGGCGGACATGTCTATGGGCTCTAGGTTGTCGTCCAAGATGACTGATGGTGGAAGCAAACCTAATTCTAGCTTGGTAGTAGGCGTGAACGGTTCATCCGTGCAGGTAGCATTCCCGCAGTGGGCTACCTTCAGGTCAGAGTTGGTTTCGTCCCAGTAGCTGATGAGGCCCAGCCCATCAGCCCCAATGATTATCGATGTGTAAAAGCCTACACGCCCGTCGCTGTCTATGGGGGTTGTTGTGGCTTCTGTGCATTCAACATTCGAGCAGTGGGCTACCTTCAGGTCAAAGTTGGTAACGTCGAAGTAACTGATGAGGCCGAGCCCATCATCCCCAATGGTTACCGATGTGTCGGCCCCCACATTCCCCACGCTGTCCAGGGTGGTTATCGTGGCCTCTGTGCAGGCAGCATTCGAGCAGTGGGCTACCTTC
>QEVV01000002.1 GCA_003228115.1 Chloroflexota bacterium | reverse complement strand
TACTGCTCCAATGCTGCTTGCACGGAGGCTACAAAGACCACCCTGGACAGCGCAGGGATTGTGGGCTACTACACATCGATAACCATTGGATCTGATGGGCTGGGCCTCATCAGCTACTACGACAAAAGCAACGGAGACCTGAAGGTAGCCCACTGCGGGAATCCTGCCTGCACGAAAGACCCGTTCACGCCCACCGTCGAGATAGAATTAGGCTTGCTTCCCCCGTCGGTCATCTTGGACGACAACATGATTCCGAGCAGAGACGCCCTCGCCTACGCACACCGCAACGCATGGGTATCTGAAGCTACCGTGACGAAGTTCTTCATAGCCACAGAGACAGGAAGCTACGATATTGGCTACTCGCTAGCGGAGCCTACAGGCGGTGAGGTGGATATCGTGGTCACTCGGCACGTACCGGTCGTGCCCCTACCAGGCGCAGGTGACACCAACGGTGACAACAACGTAGACGTCCTCGACCTGGTCACCGTGGGGAGCAATCCACGGGCTTTCGGGCCTGAGTAACGGAAAGCTCGATAGCGTGTTTCAGAAAGAGAGGCCCCGCCTTTGAATAGCCAGGGGCTCATTGTGGGGCCAATTTAGGTTTGGAAAATGGCGCCCCGGGCAGGAATCGAACCCGCAACCTGAGGATTAGAAGTTCCCCGCTACTGGTGTGCCGCCGTCCGTCTCTGTTCTGTCCAGGCACGGAAACGCTGATTTAGTCCAATGCTTGTCCGTCAACTTATCCCGTCGTTCGTCCCGGTTGGTATCAAATCCTAGGCGGGAATCAAAATGGCCGGAGGTCCAAAACGAACCCCAATAGCTCTTCCTGGCCTGTCTGCTATGGAAAGCACAAGTCGACTGTCAGCGGATAGAGCGTAGACATCCCACTAAGGGGGTATGCTCGAACGTGTTCATGGGTGAATGGGCTGTTGCCATTGGGGTAACCCTCCTATCACCACAGAGAGGGTTGGATGCACCGACATCTTGATTGCAAGCGCCAAGCGGACTACCGTTCGGCATAGAAGGGTAAAAGCTGGAGATACTGTCAAACTACATCGTCTAAGGGTGGGCAAACATGGCATTCCCAATACAAGAGCTACAGAACAGGCTGTGGGCTACCGCAGACCAGCTCAGGGCAAACTCTGAACTCACTTCTGCGGAATACAAATCTCCCGTACTGGGGCTGGTCTTTCTGAGGTTCGCAGACCAGAAGTTCTCAATGGCCAAAGAGCAATTAGAGGCCCAGCAGGGAGGGTCTTCCAGGAGGACGATAGACAAGACCGACTATCAGGCCAAGGGGGTCATATATCTTCCAGGAGAAGCCCAGTATTCCCACTTGCTGCACCTGCCAGAGGGTGCTGACCTAGGAAGGGCTGTCAGCGATGCCATGGGGGCCATAGAGAACGAGAACCTAGAGCTAAGGGGCATTCTGCCTAGGGACTACAGCAGGGTCACTAATCCCACCCTAGCTACCCTACTCAGGGCATTCTCTGAAATCCCCATGGACATAGAAGGGGACGTGTTTGGGAGGATATACGAATACTTCCTTGGTAAGTTCGCCATAGCAGAAGGGCAACGGGGCGGTGAGTTCTTCACTCCCACTTCACTGGTGAAGCTCATTGTGGAGATTATAGAACCCTATAGCGGCAGGATATTTGATCCTGCGTCTGGTTCTGCTGGCATGTTCGTCCAGAGTGCAGAGTTTGTGAGGCGGCATCAGAGGAACCCATCTACAGATATCTCCATATATGGGCAGGAGAACGTAGCAGAGACAGTTCGACTTGGAAAGATGAGCCTGGCCGTCCATGGGCTTTCTGGAGATATCAGACAGGGGAATAGCTATTACGAAGACACCCATGAGAGCGTTGGGAAATTTGACTTCCTGATGGCCAATCCTCCATTCAACGTCAATGGCATAGACAAAGAGCGTATCTCAGACGACCCCAGATTTCCCTTTGGTATGCCTAGGCCAGATAACGGCAACTACGTATGGATACAGGTTTTCTGGTCTGCGCTGAATGACAGCGGCAGGGCGGGCTTCGTCATGGCCAACTCTGCCAGCGATGCCAGGCAATCTGAGATGGAGATTAGGAAGCAGATAGTTGATGACGGTGGCGTTGATGTGATGGTAGCTATAGGCTCCAACTTCTTCGTCAACGTCACCCTGCCCTGCACCCTGTGGTTCTTCGACAAGGGCAAGCGGGGGACTGACAGGAAAGACAAGGTCTTATTCATAGATGCTCGCAACATCTTCACCCAGATAGACAGGGCGCACAGGGAGTTCACACCAGCACAGATAGAGTTTTTGGCCAATATCGTCAGGCTATATCGGAGACAAGCGATAGAAGACGTGATGGGCAGCGATGAGCTGATGCTGGAGAACTTCCCTGACGTTGTGTATCAGGACGTAGCAGGGCTATGCAAAGTAGCCACGCTGGATGAGATAAGGGAGCAGGGGTACTCCCTCAACCCTGGCAGGTATGTTGGGGTGGCACTGGAGGAAGAGGACGACTTCGACTTCCATGAGAGGCTGACGGAGCTGAACGATGAGCTTCAAGGCCTGAATGCAGAGGCAAGGGAGTTGGAGGAGAGGATTGGGGAGAACATGACGGTATTACTTACAGACTAACGCTAAGGTGGGATTGTTCTTAGATGAAACAACAGACTCTCAAGTCCTTAACTACCAAAATAGGCAGTGGAGCTACCCCTAGAGGTGGAGGTAGCTCGTACAAGTCTGCGGGTACATCTCTTATAAGGAGTTTGAACGTCTACGATTTGTTTTTCTCTGTTGAAGACCTCGCACATATTGATGACTCTCAAGCCAAACAACTCGTCATAACTAGGGTGAGGTCCTTGCAGACACGTCCTGCCCAAGCTGCACGCCGGATCAAGGCAAACAGAAATGCGCCAGTATCGATACACTATCGGGTACCTGCATATCTTTCCCGGCCTTATGGAAACCCAGGGGCCTCAAGGCCGGCGGCCTTGATAAGACAACCGAAGAACCCCTCTTGAGTGCCTTGGACCACCAACCACAACAATCCACATACCGGCCCGACCCGGTGGCGACCCTGCCTGACCAAACAAGCAGCCGCTACCGTTTCGTCATAATGGGTCTTGTTGCATTTCTGGGCTTCTCATCCGGATTGAGCCTCTTCACGATCGGGCCCATCGCACCCTTGATCATTGACGACTACGGAATCAACAACAGCACCGCCAGCCTGCTCACCGGCCTTGTATTCCTTGTTCACGTGGCATTTGCCATCCCTGCCAGCCTGCTCGTGGGCCGGGTAGGACTGAAAAAACTGATCGCCGCGGGAGCTCTACTGAATGCTGCCCCGCTGTTGAGCTTCTTGGCAACAGACAGTTTCCTATTCCTTCTGGCACTCCGAGGGGTCTTTGGGCTGGGTTTCATTCTATTCTTCCCCGCATCAGGCCCGCTCTTCATGCAGTGGTTCCGCTCCAAGGAACTACCCCTAGTCAATGGTGTCTTCGTAGCGTCCGTCAGTCTAGGAATAGCTGCCTCAGCCGTTAGCGTCGCGCCCTTGGCAGAAGCCATTGGATGGGAAGCAGCCCTCAGCGCGTTTGGAGCACTATCACTTGTTGGGGCGGTTTTCTGGCTGGCCCTTGGGAAGGCTCAAACAGGGCACACAGAGATCGAGAGCCACGCCGTTATGAAGCGTCTGTGGGCAGTCCTTCGCACCCGCAGCACATTCCTGGTGGCCGCTGCTGATGCAGGGCCTTTGGCCCTGCTTAGCGTGGCTCTAGCGTGGCTACCGACGTTCTACTACGAAGCCCACGGAATCTCTTTGACAGAGGGTGGCGTTCTCATGGGGATCTTTTCTATAGCGGGAGTTCTGGCACTTGTGCTAGCCAGCCTGCTAGCCAGCCGAACGCGCCGGCGGCGTCCCTATCTCATCATCCCGGGCATCTTGATTGGCTTCGCAGGCTTTGGCGCCTTCTTGTTGGCGGATTCCATAGCCGTCTATTTTGCTGTGGTGGCTATGGGATTCGCTTGTTGGTTCTATTTACCCGCGCTCTTGACCATTCCCATGGAACTCACACCTCACGACCCTGGCCGGGTCTCAATGATCTTTGCGACACTCATGACCGTTGGCGGGGTCGTCGGCTTCCTTGCCCCCTTGATCGTGGGGGGCATTACAGACCTGACCGGAAGCTTTCTTCCTGGGTTAGCCCTGGCCTCAGCAATAGCTTGGAGCCTGGGAATCGCAGGATTCCTGCTGCCTGAGACGGGCGTTGCTCTGAGCACGCCAAAGCGTGATGGCTTGCCTGGCAGCAACAGCAGCTAACTATTCGACTTGGACCGCGCCCGCCAGGCTTCCCCGTCTGCAATGACCATTTGCGCCCACTCGGCGGGCGGCATGCTCAGGCCATTCTGATATCGGTGCGTCGCCTCGACCAAGAGGGCGTGGGTTCGGGTATCGATGAGGGCGTTCGAAATCGCCCAGGATAACCCCTGACCACCGCTGCCCTCTCGCAGGTTCATTTGCGCCTCTGTGAAGAGTAGTTGTGCCTTGTCAGCCTCGCCGCGGAAGTGTGCGGCCAACCCAAGTCCTAGCAAGACCGTACCCACTCCGTGGCGGTCCCCTAGATCACCCATGATTGGCAGACATTCTTCGTAGAGGGTAGTAGCTTCTTCCAACTCGCCAGATTCCAATGCGACATTGGCCAAGGGAAGGAGGGTCCAGGCGATCAAAGTGAGATCGCCGATGCGACGGAAGATCGCCAAGCCTCGGGAATGCTCGCTGGATGCCCCAGTTAGATCGCCTCCAAACCACGCCGCAGAACCCAGGAACCAGCCACAAAACGCATCGCCCCACTCGACCCCGTAACTCCGCAAGGCAAGCTGGATCTCTGCGATGATGCGGCTCGACGAGTCGAGGTTCCTCTGGAACCATAGGATGTACGCGTGGTGGAGACGAGCCGTCATTTCCCCTTGACCATCTCCCAACTCGATGAATTGCGCGTGGGCCTCGTCGATCCTCGCCATGCACCCTTCCAGATCATCCAGGCGAATCATCGACGATACAAACCCAGCTTGGACGAGTGCTGACGCTCGCTCTGCAGAGGCTCCCCCACCGGCGGCCAGCACGAGGTCGAACCATTCCACAGCTTCGGCCACGTGCCTCCGTACAATCCAGAACCAGTTCAAGGCGGCCGCAGTCCGCTGTGCGAGTTCTGCATCCCCGGCCTCTAGACCCCACATTAGGGCAGCGCGGAGGTTGTCGTGTTCCGTCTCCAGCCGCGCCAGCCATTCAAGCTGGCGTGGGCCGCGAAGCTCCGGAGCCGCTTGCTCAGCCAAATCCCGAAAGAAAAGAGCGTGCCGCCCCCCTGCTTGTGCTGCCTCGTTTGGTGTGATACGACCAGCCGCGTATTGCCGCAACGGCTCCAATAGGTAGTATCGAGTCTCATCCCCAGATGGAAGGGTGCGCACGAGCGATTTATCCACCAACTGGCCAAGTGACTCCAATACCTCGAACCCACCGGCTGCATCGCCCACAGCGCCGCAGGCCGGGAGGGTGAAACCACCATGGAACATCGACAGTTGACGAAACAGCGTCTGCTGTTCCGAGTCCAACATGTCGTAGCTCCAGTCGATGGCTCTTTCCAGGGTCTGGTGATGGGGCAATACATCGGAAGGCCCACCGGTAAGAAACTTGAAGCAATCGTCAAGTCGGCTGGCAATCTCAGCCGGCTGGAGCAGCTTCACACGTGAGGCCGCCAATTCTATTGCCAAAGGAATCCCGTCGAGCCGCTTCACAATCTGGGCAATGGGCTCCGCGTTGCCGGTGGTCAACGCGAAGCCAGGCTTCGCAACCTGCGCCCGTTCCAGGAAAAGTTGCACCGAAGGGAACTCAGCCAACCCGTCTTGTTCGCCGTTCCCTCCCGGAATTGGCAACGGTGGCACCTGAAACGTTCGTTCACCGGCCAGGTTCAGCGCCTCTCGAGTGGTGGCCATCACAGTGACACCGGGTGAAGAGAGCAGCCACTGCACCAGTGAGGTTGCATCAGAAAGCAGGTGCTCACAGTTGTCCAAGATCAGCAGAATCGATTTTCCTTGTAGGAATCCGTAGAGGGCGTCCTCACCTACCTTGAATGTATCGGCGACGTGCGGCCGCAGCATCTTGGGATCAGACAACGAAGCGAGGCCAATAAACCAAACACCCCCTGGATAATCGCCTACGACGGCGGCGCCAATTTCTTGTGCCAGCCTTGTCTTGCCGGAGCCACCTGCACCTGCCAACGTGACCAGGCGAGATGCGGAAAGAAAACCCCTGACCTCGTTGATCTCTTCTTCGCGCCCAATGAAGCTGGTCAACTGGACGGGCAAATTGTGAGAATGGGCATCCAAGGAACTGAGGGCGGGGAAGTCCGCTGGCAGACCCGGATGAAGCAACTGAAACACAAGCTCCAGGCGCTCTAGGTCCTTGAGGCGGTGGGTTCCCAGATCACGGAGGCCCATCTCTCCGGGCAGGTCGTCCCGGACCAATTGAGCCGTGGCTTCTGAGAGCAATATCTGACCGCCGTGGGCGATGGACCTGAGACGGGCACAGCGATTAACTGTGTTGCCGTAGTAGTCATGGTCACGCAATTCGGACTCACCCGTATGCAGAGCCATGCGGACGTTGATCGCAATGTCACCCGGCCAGGTTTCCAACAAAAGGGTTTGTTGGGCGGCGCAGGAAGCACCTACAGCGTCTGTGGCGCGGGGGAAAACGGAGAAGATACTGTCTCCTTCCCCTCTAGGGCGTACAACGGCGCCACCATTAGCCTCAACGGCGGACGTGATGAGGGAATCATGCCGGGCCATGACGTCTCTCATTTCAAGAGGGTGCTGCTGCCAGAGCAAGGTGCTTCCCTCTACATCGGTGAAGAGGTAGGTAATCAGGCCAGTGGGAAGCTCAGACTCCGCTGAAGTGGCATCTTTAGCCAAATGATGCCCGCAATGCAGACAGAAGCGGGCATCAACTGAAGCCTCAGCGCCACACGCCGGACAAGTCTTGGTTAACGCATTCCCACACGACGAGCAGAATCTTGCTCCGAGGGGGTTAAATGCATGGCAATTCTGGCACTCCGATCCCTGCGGTGGACCGTCTGAACCCGCGGCCGCAGCCTTGTTGTTGAGGCTTTCCGGGTCGCGTCCAGGAATGTCGTTTGGATCGGTCATGGCGAAGCGGTAGCCCTCTTGCGATGGACGCCACGTCAAGGTTTTCGGCAGGAACACCTTAAGGCTGGCTTAGCACCTTCTAGGCCATCCTGAGGCGAATCCTGTTGCCAGCGTTCGTTAATGTAACATGGGTGCGCCCAGGTCCGTGACCCAGAGAGGCCCCTCGTCAGGCCAGTGGTACACGCTGCGACTCCATTTCTCTAAGGAATTGCCCTTGCTAGGACCTATTCTTGGCGTCCTCTCTGCTGCCGGATTTGCACTCAGCAACGTCTTCGCCCGGCGAGGCGTGCTGGGCGTCCCGGCCTTACAGGGTATTTACGTCACCGTCATAGCGGGCGTACCTCTGTTCGTTATCCTCGCCGCCGCCACAGGGCAACTCTTTCGCCTAGGCGATCTAACCTGGGAGCAAAACGCTCTGCTGGCCTCCTCCGGACTGACGCAATACATCATCGGGCGATACAGCGGGTACAGGTCGATCGGCGCACTGGGGGCCAATGGCTCCGCGCCCCTGCTGTCCCTCTCTGCGCTGGTCGCTGCAGGCATGGGGGTATTGGTGTTGGGTGAGCAAATGACCGTCCTCAAGGGAGTTGGTGTTGTGCTCTTGATCCTGGCCCCTCTGCTCATGCTCCGGCGTCCTGAAAAAAAGCCCAGCCCTACCCCTGCGACACCACCCGTGACCCAGCCGGGAGGCGGAGGCACTCCGCCCGGCACAAGCGCTGTTCAGACGACCGGCTTCACTCGCCGCCAAGCTGAAGGGTACTTCTTCGGGATCATAATGGCCCTGGGTTACGGCGGCAGCGCCGTCCTGGTGCGATCTGCCATAGGCGGCACCGACCTGGCCATAGGGGGGGCCCTGATCTCCTACCTCGCCGCCGCTGCCGTGCTCCTCGTTATCCTGGCGATACCCGGGTGGTCGCTGAACATGCGCAGCATGCCCCGCAACTCCATGATCTGGTTCGTCTTCGGTACCCTCAGCTCCTTTTCCTCCCACACCCTGCGCTTCCTGGCCCTGGGGCTCGCCCCGGTCTCCGTCGTTATTCCTATTGGCCAGACCCAGTCAGCCTTTGTCGTCATCTTTTCCCTTGCGATCAACCGCAGCACCGAGATATTCAATTTCAGAACAATCTTTGCCATCGGACTATCTATTGTCGGCGCAGTCATCCTCGTCCTGAAAATCTAGGAAGCACCCACTGGGATCTCATTTGCGGTCGGTGGCCTGGTAACTACCGCCGTGCTACCATCGCAAGGTCTCTCCACCCACTAATGGAGCCCGATGTCAGAGTTCATTGAAGTTGAGGTTTTCGAGGGCCCCAATTGCTCCTGGGAAATGACTCGTATGTTCCAGTCGCAGCACGGTGCAAAGCCCTTAACTCAGATCTTTACGGACAGACCTGACGGCACCGAGGGCCTCTGCGATGTAGTCGGATGGTCTGAAGAGGGGCAAGTCCCAGCCCAGGCGGCCTATGTAGACGACTCCGGGGACGGCCAAGCCCTCCTTATCTTCGGCGGAGACCAGGGAATTCGTCTGAAGGCAGCCGAGTCCGAGGACCCGTTCGACGTTGAAAACACCAGCCAGTGGGGAGAACCTTGCCTACTGCTGGACATCGAAACTCAGTTCAACTAGATAACCCCCGTGTGGTGACCGACATTGGCTCAACTTAGAGGCGCAGATCGGGATCGCTATGTGGCCCGGATGTTCGCCCGGATCGCCCGCCGCTACGACTTTCTCAACACCGTTATGACGGGCGGGGCCCACCATCGATGGCGGCATGACGCCGTGAAAATGGCCCGCCCAGTCGAAGGCCTGGCCTTGGATGTGGCCACAGGTACCGGCGACTTCGCGTTTGACCTTGCTCGTTCATCAAGTGAGGCTCATGTCGTAGGCTTGGACGTTGTGCCTGAGATGTTGACCCTCGCTAACCTGAAGGCCCTGCGCCGGAGAATGAGTCAACGTGTTACCTGGGTCCACGGCGACGCCCAAGCGCTCCCCTTCGCGGATGATATGTTCCAGGTCATTACTTCCGGGTTTGCCCTGCGCAATGTAAGCGACCTTCCTCGTACACTCAGCGAAATGTGTCGAGTAGCGACCCCAGGCGGCCGCGTAGCATTGCTTGAAATCACTCCCGTGCAGGGGCCGCGGCTGTTTCAAGCCTTCTTCCGGTCCTACTTCCGGCATGTCACGCCTCGGCTCGGAGCCCTACTGGCCGGAGACAGGGAGGCATACGCTTATCTACCCAGCTCCGTCGAGCAGTTTCCTCCGGCGGATGCTCTGGCTGAACTCATGCGGGCCGCCGGTTTTCAAGACGTAAGCTACAAACTTCGAGGGATGGGAACCGTCGCCATACACACGGGCACGAAGCCAAGTTAGGCTCCCCCTTCGCTGTTGCCATCCAACTAGACTCTTCTTGGGGAGGCACATGCCGCAAGCGGTTCTAGGTGTCGATGTGGGCGGGACGTTCACAGACTTTGTCCTGCTTGCTGACGGACGCCTTACCACTTTCAAAGCTCCCAGTACCCCGCAAGACTCCGCGGAAGCCGTCCTGCAGGGCGTTCGCGAACTACAGGCCGGGGCCGACGTTGACGTTGTCCACGGCTCCACAGTGGCCACCAATGCCATACTCGAACGGCGCGGCGCTCTGACCGCTCTTATCACCACGAAGGGCTTCGAGGACGTCATCGAAATTGGGCGGCAGGCCCGGCAAAGCCTGTACGATCTCACCCACCACCGCCCTCCACCCCTCGTAACTCCAGCCCTCAGGTTCGGCGCAGACGAACGGGTCGACCACACAGGCGCCGTCCTGCAACCGCTTCACCCGGAAGAAGCTGCACAGATTGCAAGAGCCGTCGCCGATTCGGGGGCCGAGGCCGTTGCAGTTAGTCTGCTGTTCTCCTTTCTCAACCCAGACCACGAAGCAATGCTCCGCCAGGCTCTTGCTGAGTTGCCGAACTGCCCCTACGTATCCTTGTCCAGCGACGTGCTCCCCGAGTACCGCGAATTCGAGCGCACCAGCACAGTTGTGACGAATGCCTACATAGGGCCATTGATGTCCCGTTACCTTGGGCACCTGCGGGAGTCGCTGGGGCGGGAATACCGGGTCATGCAGTCCTCTGGGGGCAGTATCTCCTCTCAAGTGGCCGCCGCCCAACCGGTTCGCACTGTCCTCAGTGGTCCGGCGGGGGGAGTTGTTGGCGCTAGCTACGTTGCTTCAGTGGCGGGGCACTCGCACATCATCACGCTGGACATGGGGGGCACCTCCACCGACGTGGCACTCTGTCCCGGGTATGTCCAAGAAACCACGAGTTACGAGATGGGCGGCGTCCCCATCAGCACTCCCATGACCGATATTCACACGGTTGGCGCCGGTGGCGGGTCCGTGGCCCGCGTTGACGAAGGCGGTGCGTTGGTCGTGGGGCCCCAGTCCGTCGGTGCGGACCCTGGCCCTGCCTGCTACGGGAAGGGGGATCAGGTCGCCGTCACGGATGCCAACCTGGTACTGGGACGCCTGGGGCAGCGGGGCCTCCTGGGCGGACGCATGGAACTGGACGTTCAGCGTTCTCGAGAATACCTGGGGAAACTGGCGGAAACGCTTGGCATCGGAGTCACGGAGACCGCACAGGGCATCATTCGAGTCGTCAATTCCAACATGGAACGGGCCATTCGGGCCATGTCCCTGGAGCGAGGCTTCGATCCCCGGGACTTCACTCTTGTACCTTTCGGAGGCGCC
This sequence comes from Chloroflexota bacterium, assembly GCA_003228115.1. GTDB lineage: Bacteria > Chloroflexota > Dehalococcoidia > Lucifugimonadales > SAR202-VII-2 > SAR202-VII-2. Next base: position 622,879 of record QEVV01000002.1, on the reverse strand, counting down.
GGGCCCATGCACGCCTGCGAGCTGGCTGAGGAGTTGCACATCCCCCGAGTCTTGATCCCTGAGACACCCGGCGTCCTATCGGCCCTGGGAGTCGCCATAGCCGACGTTGTCAAAGACTATTCACGAACGATATTGGGCCTAAGCGTCCTGGACGCGGCCGCTCTTGAAAACACGTACCAGCCAATGGAAGACCAAGGCCGCTTCGAACTGGCATCTGAGGGTTTCGCCGATACCCGGCTCCAAGCTCAGCGCTTTCTGGACGTTCGCTACGCCGGCCAGTCCTACGAACTGACGGTGCCCTATGCCCCAGGCGTTGCTCCGGGAGAGGTGGTAGCAACCTTCCACGATATGCATCTTCAGCGTTACGGCCACAGCGATCCTCGAAAGCCGGTGGAGGTCGTCAACGCTAGGCTCAAGATGGTCGGCCTTGTTGAACGACCCTCCTTCCCTCCTATGCCAGCAGCAGGCGTAGATGCCTCTAACGCCATCGTGGAACAGAGAGAGGTTGTCTTCCACGGCGAAGCTTTCTCTTCCACAGTCTACGACAGAGATCGCTTGCAGCCCGGCAATCAGTTCACCGGCCCTGCCATCGTGGAGCAAATGGACGCCACGACTGTCGTGCCACCTGGATGGAACGTTCAGGTTGATTCGTGGGGCAACCTGCTGCTAACCCTTGAGGATCGTCCATGACCGTTGACGCTATATCCCTACAGGTCTTTCGCAATCTTCTGGTCTCGGTGGCCGAGGAGATGGGCGTGGCCTTGGCCCGCACCAGCTTCTCCCCGAACATGAAGGAGCGCCTCGACTTCTCCTGCGCCCTGTTCAACCCCCAGGGCGATATGGTTGCTCAAGCGGCTCACATTCCCGTCCACTTGGGTGCGATGCCCGCCTCGGTTCAGGCGGCCCTTAACCGGTTCGACTTCGGCCCTGGCGACCTCGTCATCCTCAACGATCCCTACCTCGGCGGCACACACCTGCCTGACATCACCCTCGTAGCACCGGTGTTCACTAGCGAAGGCAAAACACTTGCCGGGTTCGTGTCCAACCGCGGCCACCACGCTGACGTTGGAGGCATGACCCCCGGCTCCATGCCCCTTTCCACCGAGTTGTACCAAGAAGGATTTATCATCCCGCCTTTGAAACTCGCTCGGGATGGCGTTCTCAACGAGGAAGTCGTGGAGTTGCTGTGCCGCAACTCCCGGACCCCGGAGGAGCGCCGGGGAGATTTGGACGCCCAGATCGCGGCCTGCCGCACCGGGGAGCGACGCCTGATCGCCATCGTCGATAAATACGGGCTGGCCAACACCTGGGAACATATGTCAGCCCTGCTGGACTACTCCGAGCGGCTCACGCGCGCCCGGCTTTCCCAAATCCCCGACGGCCGGTACACCTTCCGTGACTTCATGGACGACGATGGGATCGAAGACGAACCGGTTCCCATCCAGGTAGCGGTCACCATTAGCGGCGTCAGCCTGACTGCCGACTTCACCGGCACTTCGCCGCAACGGCCCGGTTGTATCAACGCCCCACTCGCCATCAGCGAGTCTGCTGTGCTGTATGTGGTCCGGTGCATCACCGGAGAGGACGTGCCCATCAACCAGGGCTGCATGCGGCCAATCACAGTCGTTGCGCCGGAGCGATCCCTGGTCAACCCCGAGCCGCCCGCCGGAGTTGCGGGGGGCAACGTCGAGACATCGCAACGCATCGTCGACGTACTTCTGGGCGCATTGGCCCAAGCAGTGCCGGAGCTGATACCGGCGGCCAGCCAGGGCACCATGAATAACATGATTGTTGGGGGACATCACCACACCACCCGGAAAGCCTACGTCTACTACGAGACGATTGGAGGTGGAACAGGCGCCGGACCTGATGCCGGCGGGGAGTCCGCCATCCAGTCTCATATGACAAACACCCGCAACACCCCCATCGAAGCCATCGAGTATCAGTTTCCGCTAAGGCTCGTCCGGTACGCAGTGCGCCGAGGCTCGGGGGGGCGGGGCCAGCATCAGGGTGGCGACGGCATCATACGAGAGGTGCTTTTCCTAGCGCCAGCAACGGTCACGGTGATGTCAGAGCGCCGACGCACGGGGCCGTATGGACTCAATGGCGGAGGAGCAGGTCAGACCGGAGAAACCGTCCTCCTGAAGGGCGGCGTCGAAGAAGTCCGCCTGCCGCCGAAACTAACAATCCAGGTTGAAGAGGGCGACATCATTCAAATGCTGACGCCCGGAGGCGGAGGCTGGGGGAAGCCCATCGTCTAATGCCCGCACATCGCCGTCCGCGAAGGCGCATCCAAATAACTGGTTGAGTGCGCGGCTTGAATTGCCCTACCCCACCCAAGAAGCTACACTGAGCACTGCTGTTTTCAGGGCGTACCGAGGAGAAGTATCGTGGATCGCTTTAGGCTGGACGTACATGCAAGCGAGCAGGACATCGTCGGGAACATCGCCGAAGACGTTCGCAAGGGACTAACCTCCGCCCAGAAATACCTCCTCCCAAAGTATTTCTACGATGAACTCGGCTCGCAGCTTTTCGAACAGATCACCGAGCAACCTGAATATTACCCAACCCGGACCGAGCGCTCCCTCCTCTCCTCTTCCGCCCGAGAACTCATGGAGCGCGTCCATCCCAGGGAAATGGTGGAACTCGGCTCCGGTTCGTCTTACAAGACTCGTGTACTGCTGGACGCAGCCAGCCAGAACGGAGGGCTCCCCCGCTACGTCCCCTTTGACGTTAGCCCTAGCATCATCGAGTCCTCCGCCGCTGCATTGCTCAACGAGTACCCCACCCTGGACATCCACGGCGTGGTCGGTGACTTCGAAAGACATCTCCCCGAAGTACCGCCGGCTGGCGGTCGACGACTCGTCCTCTTTTTGGGAAGCACCATCGGCAACCTGCGCCTGGACGAGCGACGCAGCCTTTTGCAGCAAATAAAGCTACTACTAGACACCGGCGACCGGCTGCTTTTGGGCGTCGATTTAGTAAAGGATGTCGCCACTCTTGAGGCCGCCTACAATGACGAGGCCGGGGTTACTGCTGAGTTCAACTTGAACGTCCTCAGGGTCATAAACAAGGCCCTTGGCGCTGATTTCCGTCTTGAGGAATTTCGTCACAACGCCCACTACAACCATGACGAGGCCCGGATAGAAATGCACCTCATGCCCAGGTCGCATCAGACAGTGTCAATCAAGGACCTCGACCTCACCATAGAGTTCACTCCGGAAGAGACCATCCATACTGAGAATTCCCACAAATTCACGAGGGAAACCACCGGGTCTTTGCTGGAGGAGGCCGGTCTTTGCTTGGATCATTGGTATACCGACCCTGATAACATGTTTGGGCTGGCGCTGGCTGCTGCTCGCCCCTGAAGTTTGGCAGAAGCACGAGGCCAGCGCTCCGTTTGCGAATGCTAGACGGGGCGCTTTTCTTTTCCCGAAGAACCAGCGCCATTACCTCGGCTGGAGGCGGAAGCATGGTTGAGACCCAAGAGTTGTACTTTGCACCGGAACCCCTGCAGCAATGGGCCGCCGGGGTGCTTGAGCGCAAGGGCATGGAACCTGCCGACGCGTTAGTAGTGGCAGACGTTCTGGTGCACTCCAACCTCAGAGGCGTCGACTCCCACGGCGTGCTCCGATTACCTATCTACGTCGGCATGATCGAACGAGGCCAGATAAATCCCCGACCAAAAGTGGAGGTCGTGCGGGAGACCCCAGCAACCCTGCTCTTGGAATGCGACCTCAGCATCGGCCACCCTAGGAGCGTCTGGGCCATGGAACGCGCCATCGAAAAGGCCAGGCAGGTTGGCGTGGGCTGGGCGCAACTCAGGAACACCGCCCACCAAGGCGCCCTTTACTACTACTCCCTGATGGCCGCTCGCAACGACATGGTCGGCATGGTACTCACGGCGACCGGGCCCAACGTGGCCCCATTCGGAGGGTCCGCACGAGGCATCGGAAACAGTCCTTTCTCCTTTGGTGCTCCGGCGGGCAAGTACCCGCCGCTATGCCTGGACGTGGCAACCAGCATCGTTGCCTACGGCAAGGTACGCAGCGCTGCGAGCCGCGGCGAGCCCATCCCCGAAGGATGGGCCCTGGACAAGGACGGCAACGCAACCGTCGATCCCGAGGCAGTCGTGGAAGGTGTGTTGCTGCCTATGGGGATGCACAAGGGTTCAGGCATGGCGATCATGATTGAGGCCATAGCTGGGCTTGTGGGGGGCAGTCCTATCATCGCTCCGTCCCTGGCCGGGGGAGAGGCACTGCCAACAGAGATGCGGACACCGAGAGGCGTCGGCAGTGTGCTGTTGGCCATGGACATCGGCGCATTCGCCGACCTAGCGGAGTACAAAGCTCAGACGGACGAGTTCATCGAACAGGTGAAGGCTACGCGAAAGGCGCCAGGAGTAGAGGAAATCCTCATGCCGGGAGAGCCCGAGGCCATCACTGAGCGCCGTAGGACAAGCGAAGGCATTCCCCTCCACCCCAATCTGGTGCGTCAGCTACAAGAGTTGGGTCAACGTGTAGAGCTGGCGTTTCCTGGCTGAGAAGGGATCGAAACTCATAGAGGACTCTTCCTTCGGGGGCGAGTCCCAGGTCCGATTAGCTCCCGTCGGCACATGCCAACCGTTTCCCCCTTCCCTCTAGCTCCCTCTCTCAAGGGAGTGCGAACGACCCCTTGGTTGCGAAAATGCCAAAAGGCGCCACAAAGGTTATTGGGGTGCAGGGGCGAAGCCCCGCCGGGGCGTGGGGTGTCCCCACAAAAACGTCCGAGGGCGGGCCGGGTGGGACAACGGCGTCTGTTGGGCCAAACATCCCGCCAACACCGGCCTCTCGATCTCACCCATTTGGCCCCGACCCTGCGGGTTCTACCCCTTTGGTTGGGAGGACGGCGGCGCACCTAAGGGGAAATTTCGGTCCTCTAGACCAAATCTCGGGTGACGTAGTTGGTCGGGAAGATCGCCAGAACCTTGGCGGGGCTATCTGTCTTGTTGGTCAAGCCATGCACCTTGCGGGTGGGAGCCAGAATGCTCTGGCCGGGCCGGAGGGTGCGGACGCCATGATCCTCTAGCGTGCCCTCCAACTCCCCCTCCAGAATGAAGATCAACTCTTGATGCGTTGGGTGGATGTGGAGCGGCACCGAATTGCCCGGTTGAATGGTGGCGATACGGGCGGTCAGGTTCTCCCCCTCGCGTTCGAGACCCACGAGCTCGATTTGAGTGACGCCCGCGTTGAGCTGAGAGACCTCAAGATGGTCGTGATCGATGAAAGACATTGCGCTGCTCCGTTAATGATTGTTTTGCGATGCTACCACGCCCATCCCTGCGAGTCTCCATGCTACGGAACGTGGGACCCCAGGTGGAGGACCCCTCCCCGCCAGATTGCTTCGCTCCTCTCGCAACGACGAGAAAACAAGGAGGCCTTATTCTTTCATCCGCTAACTGCGGGCGTCAACCAGATATGAATCTGCTAGAGTAATCCCAAAGGCGACGACAAGGAATAGCGATGAGCGAAACACACGAACAGTTCATGCGCATAGCCCTCGAAGACGCGGCCCAGTCGGGTGCTGAGGGCAACCGGGCCATCGGTTCAATCATCGTGCACAACGGCCAGGTGGTGGCCCGGAGCGGCGGGCGTCCTGGGTCGTCCGAGAACCCAATGGGTCACGCCGAGACGTTGGTCATCCAGCAAGCGGCTCAGGAGATCGGCAAAGCTGGATTGGCAGAGTGCACCCTGTACACCACCCTAGAACCGTGCCCAATGTGCTGCGGGACCATCATCGCTAACAACGTCCCAAGGGTGATTGTAGGCGGCCGTCAGGCAGGCAAGGACCGTCACTGGGGAGAATACGCTGTAGAGCGGCTACTATCGCTGGCCGCCTGGGATACCGACCCCGCACATGAATTCGTCATCGGTGTCCTTCATGACGAGTGCGTGGCGATGTTGCACGACTGGGATGAGAAGAACGGGTACACTGGATGAGCTGCTTTTCAGCCTGCTTGTGAGCCACCCGCCAGGCAACCGCCGCATCTTAGTTATCGGCCTCCCAAAGCAACACGTCGCACGTCATTGCTCAGATGCCGAAAACCTAAGCCCACCGCTACACACCGAGGACATCGAATGAACCGAGTCAGACCAGCCTTCGTCTTTCTTAGCCTTGTTGCTGCCGCCATGCTCACCTTGGCAGCCTGCGGTGGCGCCGAGCCAACAGCAACACCAGACCCCACTGCCACTGCGTTTCCTGTTGACCCTGATGCAGCGCCTGGCTCAGTTGGGAGCCTTGTTCCCGAGCTTGAAGAAGTGGCTGGCTGGATCAACACAGAGCCCTTCGCCATGAGCGACCTTCGCGGGAAGGTGGTGCTTATCGACGTCTGGACCTACACCTGCATCAACTGTCTCCGCACCCTGCCCTATCTGAAGGACTGGTACGCCAAATACGAAGACCTGGGGTTGGAAATCGTTGGTGTCCACAGTCCGGAGTTTGAGTTCGAGAAAGTCAAAGAGAACGTAGAAGCAGCCGTAGCCAAACATGGCCTAGACTGGCGGGTAGTCCAGGACAACGACTTTGGCACCTGGAGAGCCCTCAACAACGCCGCCTGGCCCGCCAGGACCAGAACGGGGTTATCCGGTACACCCACGTTGGGGAGGGCGGTTACGACGAAACTGAGCAGCAAATCCGTGAGCTGTTGGAGGAAGGCGGCGTTGACCTGTCGTCCATAGTTGCTGGGACCGACGGAGGACCCGACGCGAACCCTCAAGCTTTCTCTAGTCCGGATACCGCGCAAACGCGGGAGATCTACGCTGGGGCGTTCCGGAATCACTATTCAGATGTCCCCTACATCTTCAACGAAAACTACTACTCCCTGGAATTGGGTGAGTCTGGGGACTTCGAGGACCCAGGGGAACACCCCAACCACTTCATAGTTCTGCAGGGAGAATGGACCAAGGGACCAGAAAGCATCAAGCATGCCCGTACGACAACGGGGCTCGAGGACTCAATTTTCCTTCAGTTCAATGGCACCAGTGCCAACGTCGTCATCGACAATCCGGACGGCATGCCATTCGAGGTCTATATCGATCAGGACGGGTTTCCTATCCCGAAAGAGGCTCAAGGCGATGACATCAAGGTCGATGGGATAGGCAGGACATACATTTTGGTAGACGAGCCGCGCATGTACCGCTTGGTGCTCAGCGAGGAATATGGCGGGCATGACCTGAAACTCAGCTCCAACTCAGACTTGTTCAGTATTTTTGCCTTCACGTTCGGTTCTTATGGGAGCATCGCCTAGCCCGGCCCATCCTATGAAACGATCCCGATTACGATTCTCGTCCACCATAGCTGCATTGCTTGCCGTGCCGCTGCTAGCAATGGCGTGTAGCTCCGAACCTAGCCCTACCCCAACCCTGCCCCTAGTTGAAGCCATTCCGGCTACCGTCGATTTGGGTGTCGGGGAGAACCGGGTGTCATTCCTTCTCATCAGCTACACAGAGCTGATAACAGCCTCAGAGGCCCGTGTCACACCCTTCTTCGTCCCCAGCAAAACCGAGGACCCCGGTGAAACAATCGTTGCCCCTTTTCACCTCTGGCCCTTCGGTACGCGGGGAAGTTATGTTGCAGACATCAATTTTGATCAGCCCGGTGACTGGCTGCTGTTCATCGAGTTTGAGGATGAACAAGGCCAAACCAGAAACACATCGCTGGCCCTGGATGTCGCAGCTTCTACAGTCACGCCAGCCTTGGGCTCCAAGCCGCCAATCGTGCCCACCAAGACCGTACGGGGCACTGGTCCAGAGGGCCTCACAAGCTGGTCCACTCCTGACCTTGAGCTCTATCAGTTCAGCCTGGAGGAGGTAACTCGCTCAGGCAGGCCTTCTGTGGTGGCGATCTCGTCCCCAGCGTACTGCACGTCACCAACGTGCGGACCCCAAGCGGAGGCCGTCAGCGAACTCAAGGACAAGTTCAGAAACGAGGGAGTGTTCATCCATGTCGAGGTGTACGACAACCCCGAGGAAATCCAGGGCGATCTGACCAGGGGCACCTACTCAGAGTTGGTCGACACGTGGGGCCTCAGCAGCCTTGAGGGCTACCTCAACGAGTCCTGGGTCTTTATCCTCGACCGCGGCGGAAGGGTGGCCTTCAAGTACGAAGGGTTCGCCTCTGTAGAAGAGATGTCGAAGGATCTGCAGACGCTTCTCTAATACGGGAATTCGGTCTCGTTCTCGTCGTTGCGTTCAGAGCGAAGCATTTGGTGGGTGGCCCTCAACCACACTTCGCCACCGCCTTCGACGTTCCCATCCCCGCCAAATTGCCACGGGCAGTAGCCCTCGCAACAACGACTGGCAGTCTTCCTGTGGGCGTCTCCTTCCCATCCCCAGCCACGCCACCTTACAATGGCTTCTGTGGAAACCATTGCTGATCGCTACCTCCGTCTCCATCCCAAGTCCGCAGAGCTAGCCTCCGAGGCGCGCGACCTATTTCCTGATGGCGTCACCCACGACGCCCGCCGCATGCAGCCATTTCCCATTTTCATCACCCACGCCCTCGGTGCCCAGAAATGGGATGTCGATGGCAATGAATACGTCGATTACCGCACCGGTCACGGGGCTTTGCTCCTTGGTCACTCCCACCCAGACATCGTTAAGGCGGTCCAAGAACAGATGGGGAAGGGGACCCACTACGGCTTCTCGCACGAGCTGGAGGTCCGGTGGGCCCAATGGGTCAAGCACCTCATGCCTTCAGTAGAGAAGGTCCGCTTCCATAACTCCGGAACCGAGGCCACCATGATGGCCATGCGCCTCGCCCGCGCCTACACCGGTAAGCCCAAGATTCTCAAGTTTGAGGAGCACTTCCACGGCTGGCACGACTACGCGGCAGTGGGCTCTGGCCGGGGCACCGGCGGAATTCCCGAAGGAACCCGCTCCACGATGATGGTCATTCCCCACAATGATGCCCCCTTGCTAGAGCGTACGCTCGCTGAAAACGATGACGTCGCCGCCGTCATCATCGAACCTACGGGCGCACATATGGGCATGTACCCAACCCACCCTGAGTTTCTCGGAGACCTCCGAGAAATTACCCGTCGTTATGGCGTTCTGCTCATCATTGATGAGGTGGTCACCGGCTTCCGCACGTCTCCCGGCGGCGCACATGTGCGCTACGATGTTCAGCCGGATCTAACGACGATGGCGAAGATTCTGGGCGGGGGCCTGCCAGGAGGCGCTGTCGGGGGCCGAGCCGACATCATGGATATGATCCAAACAAAGGGCGACCCAGCGTGGGACAATGAGAACCGCGTTTCCCATCCAGGCACATTCAACGGCAACCCACTGTCGGCGGCCGCTGGCTGCAAAGCCTTGGAGCTAGTGGCAACCACACCCGTCAACGACACGGCCGACCTCATGGCCCAGCGCCTCAGAGACGGCATCAACGAGTTATTCCAGCAGATGGAAATACCCGGCTGCGCCCACGGCGTCGCTTCGCTGGTGCACTACCAGGTAGGCGTCGCTTGCGATTGCGACCGCGTCATTTGCAACCGGTCAATGGACGAGACCCGTCAGGGCAACCGCCCCCAGATAATCGAGCCCATCCGCCGCGCCTTGATCAATGCAGGCGTCGACACCATGAGCACGAACCTGATCCTGTCCGCGGCCCACACAGAGAAAAACATCGATGACACGCTCGCAGGGCTTGAAGAGGCCCTGGCAGCCTGCCGTCGTGAGCAAGTCTTGTAAATGTTGGAGCCAACTTCATGAGAATGACTCGAATGTTCGGAAAGACCCTTCGCCAAGACCCCGCTGAGGCAGAAACGGCGTCTCATCGCCTGTTTCTTAAGGCAGGGTTCATCCACCAGATTGCTTCTGGTGTCTACGCCTACCTACCCATCGCCCTACGCACGATCCACAAGATCGAGCAGATCATTCGTGAGGAGATGGAGGCGGCTGGGGCACAAGAATTAAAGATGCCGTCGCTGCAGCCACTGGAGCTTTGGGACCAGACCAACCGCGCTACCGCCTTCGGGCCCAACCTGATGCGGCTCAAGGACCGGCGAGATCGAGAGATGGTCATCGCCCCGACCCACGAGGAAGTAGTCACGCTCCTGGCACGGCTCAGCGTTCAGAGTTATCGCGACCTCCCCATGAACGTCTTTCAAATTCAGACGAAGTTTCGGGATGAACCACGGCCTCGCGCCGGCCTCATCCGCGTCCGCGAGTTCGACATGAAGGACGCCTACTCCTTCGACGCCGACGAGGAAGCCCTGGATCTGACCTATCGCCGCATGTTGACGGCCTACCAGAACATCTATCGGCGCTGCGGCCTGCCCTTCATGACGGTGGAAGCCGACAGTGGGGCCATCGGCGGCAAAGACTCCCACGAATTCATCCTTCCCACCGAGAGTGGGGAAGACCTCATTCTCTTCTGCACCAATGGAGACTATGCCGCCAACGTTGAGCGGGCAGCTTCACGCAGAGGAGAGGTTCCCAAGGAGGAACCCCTGGCCCTGGAAGAAGTCCATACACTGGGCGTTCGAACCATTCAAGAGTTGGCCGATTTCCTAAGTGTTCCGGCCCAAAAGACGCTGAAGGCAGTGTTCTACGTTTCCGGCGGAGAGATGGTCTTCGTAACATTGCGCGGCGACCTAGAAGTCAATGAAGTGAAGCTGAACAACCTCCTTCACGGAGAGAACCTTCACATTGCTACAGATGAAGAAGTGAAGCGGGCCGGATTGGTGGCTGGGTCGGCATCGCCGGTTGGATTGAAAGGCGTCAAGATCGTCGCCGACACTTCTATTAATGAGGGCGGAAACTTTGTCGCCGGGGCCAACCGGGAAGACTATCACCTGCGGAATGCCAATCCGGGGCGTGACTTCGAACCCGACTTGGTAGCCGACATAGCTCAGGCAGCTGCGGGCCAAGGTTGCCCCACTTGCGATGGCATCTTGGATTCGACAAAGGGCATTGAAGTAGGCCACATTTTCAAGCTGGGCACATTCTTCTCCGAGACCCTGGGAGCGCACTTCTTAGACCAGGAAGGTCAGCAGAAGCCCCTCATCATGGGTTGCTACGGCATCGGCGTGGGCAGGCTTATGGCGGCCGCCATTGAGCAGAGCCACGACGACGCTGGGATGATCTGGGCCGCCCCCATTGCTCCGTACCAAGTGCACTTGGTGGCGCTTAACGCCGACAACCCAGAGGTAGCGCTCCAGGCAGAGGCCCTCTACAAGGACATGCGAGACGCTGGCTTGGAGGTCCTCTTCGACGACCGCCCAGAGACCGCTGGAGTGAAATTTAACGACGCCGACCTTTTAGGCCTTCCGATCCGGGTGGTCATCAGCCCTCGCACAATAAAAGCTTCAGAAGTGGAGTTAAAGCTGCGTTCGGGGGGAGAGGCAATCAAAGTGCCTCAGGGAGAGGCGCTTGAGCAGGTGAAGGCACTGCTCGCTGATTAGTTTAGGCAACAAAGAAGAGAAGAGGCCCTGGGCGCTACTCGCCTAGGGCCTTCCTTTTTTCGTCGATTCGAGGCCGAAAACAATTTATCACCGATCTACGCCCCTCCGGGCGGGGCGTCGAGGTCTTGCAGCCACATACGCACCTTCGGTATGCCCTGGAGTAGCGGGATCAGTTTTTCGTTGATCTCCTGGCGCTCCGGCGACTTCTCCCAGGACTCCCAGGCCCCGATGCTCGTCCATGTGCTAATCATGAGGAAGTTCGTCGGATTGTGAGCATCAACCATAGTGACGCCTGACACGAACCCGGTGCGGCGGGTGGACCGCGACCGCAGCTCCCGAAGCACTTCTTTTACGTCGTGTTGCTCGCCAGGGACAACCGTGCGCTCGACCGTTATTCTTACAGCCATAGTCGGCCTCTCCCTAACCTGCCTTAGCTTTTTCGAGTTCCTTCTCCGCGCTGACCAACTGCACCTCTTCCATCAGCGCTTCCAACATGTCCTTCTCTTCAACTACGCGCGACTTCTTTCCCTTGCGGAAGATGATCGCCCTACCCACCCCAGCAGCGATGCCTACGTCGGCGTCCTTGGCTTCTCCGGGTCCGTTGACCTCGCAGCCCATGACAGCCACCTTAACCGAGGTATTGGTCTCCTTCAGTAGCCCGTCGACAGCGTTCGCCAGCTTCCGAATGTCGACGTCGGCGCGCCCACAGGAGGGACAGGCCACGATAACTGCGCCTTTGTCCCGTAGGTTCAACGATTTGAGGATGTCGTAACCGGCGTAAACCTCTTCCTTGGAGTCGTCGCTCAGAGATACGCGGATGGTGTCGCCAATGCCATCGAAGAGCAGCACACCCAGGCCAACGGCACTCCGTATCGACCCCGACTTGGCTGTACCAGACTCGGTAATACCTAGATGGAGGGGGTAAGGAACAAGCTCTGCCATGCGCCGGTAGGTCTCCACCGTGGTCGGTACGTCGAAGGCCTTGAGGGATATCTTGATCAGGTCAAAGTCGAGAGACTCCAGAAGGCCAATCTCCCACAATCCGGTGGCCACCATGTGGTCCACCACCGATATCTGGCCCTCAGCCAACTCCTCTCCGGCCTTGGCCAGAGCGTTCACACCGTCCAGATGCCTGGACGCTCCCGCTTTCATTCCGATGGCATTAACGGGCGGCAGGCTGCCGAAGTTGACGCCGATCCGAATGGGAATCTGACGTTCCTTGGCGGCCAGCACGACTTCCTTGACTCGCTCTGGGTCTCGGATGTTGCCTGGGTTAAGACGCAGGCAGTCGACGCTTTTGACAGCCTCTAAGGCGAGCTGATAGTGGAAGTGGATGTCAGCGATCAGCGGTATGCTGATCTGCTTCTTGATCTCAGCAAGGGCTTTGGCCGCCTCCATGTCAGGGACGGCGCAGCGAATGATTTCGCAGCCTGCCTCTTCCAATCCTTTGATCTGACGGACGGTAGCCTCGACATCCCTCGTGTCCGTCTTGGTCATGGACTGGACTGAGATCGGAGCGTCGCCCCCAACCTTAACGTCCCCGACCCAAACGGGCTTGGAAAGGCGGCGTCTGCGTTCAGTCATATCGATTCCTCAGCAGGGCTGTTTTCAAATGAGTTACGGCAGCAGGCTCCGCCCTTGAATCAGACGCGCGATGTCGTAGTAACTAATAATGACGATCATCGACAACAATAGCATGAAGCCGACTAGGTGGACAAACCCCTCTCTCTTCGGGGAAACCCGCTTGCCGCGCCGTACCCATTCCATGATCACGAACATCAGCCTGCCGCCATCCAGCATGGGTATTGGCAGGATGTTGATGATCGCCAGGTTGATGCTCAAAAAGGCTGCGAAATTGAGGAAAACCAAAAATCCAAGGCTGGCAGCTTGACCGCTCAGTTGGGCAATGCCAATGGGTCCAGCCAGCTGCGGCGAGGCAGACCCCACGATCCAGCGGCTGATCTCATTCTTGGCAAGGACCAGCGTCTGCCCAATCTGAGTTACGGCTTTTGGAACAGCTCTCCATGGGGGGTATGAAACGACCTTGCCAGGGATATTGCTAATGACCACGGCACTCAGTCCCTGAGGTATGCCAGCAGCCGGGCCAGGCACCACGGCCTCATGGAATTCACCCTGTCTCCAAAGCAAGATTGCTGCATTTCCCTCTCCGTCCTCGGTCAGGCGTTCTGCGGCAAGTGAGATTGCCTCCTTGTCGAAGACCAAGTAACCACCGACCTGGAGCACAACGTCACCTGGACGAACACCAATGTCCCACGCCTGTGAGGTTTGCGGCACCTCGTCAACCTGGATCCGAGCCGTTGTAATCGCAACTCCAGTGGGCCCCTCACCCCTAGGGTGGTTAAGCCGGGGCGTCAGCGATATTTGCCGCTGGGCCCCTTCATGCTCCACCAGCCAGGTCATCTCATTACCTAGGTTGAGCTGGATGTTGAAGCCAACATCGCTATGAGTATCGATGATGTTGCCATTTACCTCGAGAATGCGATCACCAGCCACAATCCCAGCACCAGCCGCTGGGCCTCCTGGTGCTACTTCGGTGATGAGTACGTTTCCCCTTGGAATCGTCTGCGGTAGCATGAAGATGACGGTAAAAATCACAATGGGCAAAAGCACATTCATACCCGAGCCAGCCACCAAGATGATGGCCCGCTTCCAGGGCGCCAAACTGGCCAGGCTCCTCGGCTCTGTGGGGTCCTCCTCTCCCAGGAGCTTCACAAAGCCACCCAGGGGAAGAAGGTTCATCGAGTAGAGGGTCTCTCCTCGTCGAAAGCCGAAGAGCCGCGGCGGATAGCCGAAGCCAAACTCGAGGACCTTGACCTTGAACAAACGGGCCATGAGGAAATGGCCCAACTCGTGGACCAGGACAAGAATGGCAAGAACGCCAATGAAGGCTAGGATGGTGCGAAGCAGGTCGAGGATAAAGTCCATAAGTTGTGGGTCTACTTACCTTGCTGAAGGATGATGGAGAATGCATCTCCTTCCATTAGATGCGAACTAGACACCGGAAAGGCGCAAAGCAGCGTCTCTGGCCCAGGCGTCGGCGATAAAAATGTCCTCTAGGTCGGGATCTTCACCAGCGCGATGCTCGTCCAGGACTCGTTCGACCAACACCGGCATGTCGAGGAAACCTATCCGGCGATCCAAGAACAGGCTCACGGCTACCTCGTCGGCAGCACTGAGCACCGCAGGATAGGTGCTGCCCCTGCGCCCGGCCTCAAGCGCCAGGAAAAAACAGGGATATCTGCTGACATCCATGGGCTTGAAGGTCAATGCGCCGGCCTTCACAGGGTCGAAGCGGGGCAGGTCAGCATTCGCCTGGCGCTCCCCGTTAAACATAGCGTACTGGATGGGAAGCCGCATATCGGGTAACCCCATCTGGGCCTTTATGCACCCGTCGTCAAACTCCATCATGGAGTGGATAATGCTCTCCGGGTGCACGACCACGTCTATCTGCTCCCAGGGCATATCGAACAGCCAGTGAGCCTCAATGACCTCAAATCCCTTGTTCATTAGGGTGGCACAGTCGACCGTTATCTTCTGTCCCATATTCCAAGTGGGGTGACGCAACGCCTGCTCAGGCGTCACGGACGCCAAGTCGTTGATGTCGTAGTCCCTGAGAGCCCCACCGGACGCTGTAATCAATAGGCGGGAGACCCGTCCGTTCTCACCCCTCTGGCATTGCCAAAGGGCGCTCGGTTCGCTGTCCACAGGCAAGATGTCGACGCCAGCGTCTCTCGCCCGCCTCATCAGGATCTCACCGGCGGAGACGACTGCCTCTTTGTTGGCCAGAGCCACTGTCTTTCCGGCATCAATGGCGGCCATGATGGGGCGGAGTCCCGCGCCGCCAACGGATGCAGCCATGACAAGTTCCACGTCAGGATGGCTGGCAACCTCTTCAGGAGATACCTGTCGGCAGAAGTCAGGAAGAGACCTCGCGGCTTCCTGCGCAGGCGCCAGGCAGGACACGAATTCCGGCCGAAACTCCCGTGCCTGCTCGGCCAAAAGGGCAAGGTTATTCCCGGCTGCCAGGCCTACGATGTTGAACTCGCCGGGAAAGGCGCGCACGACATCCAGGGTCTGACAACCAATGGACCCAGTGGAACCCAGGATGGAGATGTTCTTCACGTTCGCTTCCAGTGAAGGGAGAGACCCAATTTGGTCATTTTTACCAGTACCCCAGAGCTACATAATAAACAGCGACCAAGGTAAAGACAACGGAATCCAGTCTATCCAGAAGCCCTCCGTGGCCAGGGATCAGCCCACTGGCGTCCTTGATTCCAGCCGAGCGTTTGAGCTTGGATTCTGCCAGATCACCCAGCTGGCCCACCACACCCAGAAGAGCCCCAACAGCGCCAGCCAACCAGAGGGGCAAGGGAAGATCCATAAGGGCAACGACGACATAAGCGGTGATGGCGGCGCCAACAAGCCCACCCACAGCTCCTTCCCACGTCTTCCCGGCGCTAATGGACGGCGCCAGAAGCCTCCTACCTATGAGCCGCCCCACTGCATACGCCGAAGCATCAGAGGCGAAGGCAACGGCCAAAGCAAGGGTTACCCACGCCAGACCGTCCGATGCGCCCCTCATCATGACGGCCAGGGCCAAGGGAATTCCAACGTAAGCTATGCCGCCCAAAGTGAAGGCATAATCTCGCAGCGAGCTGCGTCGACGGCCCTTGAGAAACAGGAACGCAATGGATACGAGGAATGCACCACCGATGGCCGCGCCAAGGGCCGCTTCATCGAAATAAGCAGCCACGGCAAGGCCTGGTGGGAAGGCAAGAACGAGGAGAAGGGGAGAATTTGCGTTGGCGGCCCGGCTCAGCCGGTGAAATTCCCAACCAGCCACAAGCGCGACTGCAGAGGCCACAGCCACGAACCACAAGCCGCCAGCCCAAATAACCAACGCAAGTGAGGGAAGAGCCACGAGGCCCGTGAGAAGTCTGAAGAAGAGGTTTTGCTGGAGCAACAGAAGTGGCGGTGGCCCGCTATTCTTCCGGGTCTAGTGCCCCGAAACGTCGGCGCCGCTGGCGGTAGGCTTCCAGCGCTCTGTCAACTTCAACAACGTCGAAGTCAGGCCAGAGAGTGGTCGTTGTGTAGTACTCCGCGTAGGCCGCTTGCCACAGCATGAAGTTGCTCATACGCATCTCCCCGGCGGTGCGGATAACAAGATCAGGGTCAGGGAGGTCGCTCGTGTAGAGGTACCGGTCCACAAGCTCCTCGTTTACTGCATCGGCTGTGGTTCCTTCCCGGATAATTCGTTGGATGGCGTCCACCAACTCCCCCCTGCCGCCGTAGTCAAAAGCTACGCTCAATGTGATGCCGGAGTTCTGAGCCGTCAGTTCCATGGACGCCACTATTGCCTCACGCAACTCAGGGGACAGGCGATCCAACCTTCCCAGGTGGCGCAAGCGCACATTGTTCTTGTGGAGAGCCTCCGTTTGCCGAAAGATGACCTCCTGAAGGAGACTCATCAGCCCTTCCACTTCATGCTGAGGGCGGCGCCAGTTCTCTGTAGAAAACGTATACAGGGTGAGACATTCAACACCCGCTTTGGCAAAGGCCTCAACCACCCTGCGGATGTTCTCCGTTCCAGCCCGATGCCCCCCCAGCCGGGGAAGGCCCTGCCGCTGCGCCCACCGCCCATTGCCATCCATGATAACGGCTGCGTGTCGCGGTACAGCGCTATGATCTTCGGCTGCTGCGTTAGCACCCGCAGAAGTAGTTAGTAAGGACTGGTCAATCAACGCTTTCCCTAGACCTCCATCACTTCGACTTCTTTGGCGCCACCTAGGATGTCCATTTCGGCAATGGCTCCATCAGTTATCTTCTGTATACGTTCCTGAGCCCGGCGAGATTCGTCCTGGGACATCTCTTTGGCTTTCTCCATTCCCCGAATCTTCTCAACCTCGTCCCGGCGGGTGTTGCGAGCAGCAACGCGCCCTTGCTCTACTTTCTGTTTGACCGTCTTAACCATTTCCTTGCGCCGGTCTTCAGTCAGCGCAGGAATGGGAATGCGCAAGGTATTGCCCTCAATAGCAGGATTCAAGTGTAATTCTGATGTCTGAATGGCCTTTGAGATGCTGTTGACAGCCTGCTGATCCCAGGCTTGTATAACAAGCAGCCGAGCCTCAGGCGCGGAGATGTTCGCCAACTGGCTGAGGGGCGTGGGCGTGCCGTAGTAATCAATCGTCAGGTTGGCAACCAGAGAAGGATGCGCCCGCCCGGTCCGAACCGATGAGAGGTCGGTGCGGAGGGCCTCGACTGCCTTCTTCATCCGAGTCTCAGTTACTGATATGACATCGCTGGCCATGACTTCATCCTCCGATAAGCGAGCCTGGAAAGGCCGCCAGGATTCCCTACTTGGAAACCCGCTCGCCGTCTCCCTCGACTAATGTACCTACGGGTTCCCCGGAAAGCACCCGGCGAAGGTTGCCGGGACGGAACATGTCGAAGACTCGAATAGGAAGGTTGTTCTCCATACAGAGCGTGAGGGCCGTGCTATCCATGACCGATAGCCTCCGGTTCAGCGCCTCAATATACCCCAGCTTGTCAAACCTACGTGCGCTAGGATCCAAGTTAGGATCGGCGTCGTAGACTCCGTCCACCCTGTTCTTCGTCATAAGCAAGACTTCAGCGCCCACTTCGATGGCTCGCAAAGCCGCGGCGGTGTCCGTCGTCATGTAGGGATTGCCCGTTCCAGCGGCAAAGATGACCACCCGGCCCTTTTCCAAGTGGCGGATGGCCCGGCGTCTGATGTAAGGCTCTGCAACCGCCTCGACTGCGATTGCGCTCTGAGTCCTGACGGTGACACCCCTCCGTTCCAAGGCATCCTGGAGGGCAAGGGCGTTGACCACAGTCATCAACATCCCGGCGTAGTCGGCGGTGGCCCTATCGATACCTTGGTCCGCCATCGTGGCGCCTCGCCAAAGGTTGCCGGCTCCGACCACGATGGCTATTTCAACATCCATGGTGAGGGCATCGACAAGCTCGTCGGAGAGGTGCCCAAGGGATTCAGGGCTTATCGTATTGTCTAACCCACCCAGCGCTTCTCCGCTGAGCTTGAGCAGTGTCCTACGATAGACCGCCCGAGCCATTAGGCCTCCTCGTCTTCACCCAAGGCGAAACGGGAGAATCTCCTAACGCGGACGTTTTCGCCCACCCTGGCGGCCAATTCGGTAACCAAGTCTGCGATCGATTTGCCGGGATCCTTGATGAAGGGTTGCCTGAGAAGGCAAACCTCATCTGGGTTAGCTTCGTCATCAGCGGGCATATCGCTGGCGTCGATGTACTTCGGCGCCATAGCGGCCACCTGCATAGCGACGTCGTGGGCCAGCCCTTGAAAGTCAGCGGTGCGCCCCACGAAATCCGTTTCGCAGCTTATCTCGACCAGCGCACCAACACGACCGCCTCCGTGGATATAGGAGTGAACGACCCCTTCCTTTGTCTCTCTGGAGGCACTCTTGGCTGCCTTGGCAAGCCCCTTTTCTTTCAGAGCTTCAGTAGCCTTGCCCAAATCGCCGTTTGCGTCAGCGAGGGCCCTCTTGCAGTCCATGATTCCTGCGCCAGTTTGCTCGCGCAGAGCTTTTATTGAGTCAACCGAAACCACGAGGCCCTCCTACTCTTCTGAATCAGTTCCGTCATCAAACGTTGCCACAGGCTCTTCATCGGCAACGGCGTCTGTTTCCATCATCATTGTCTCCCGCCGGCGCTGACCATCCACGGCTGCATCAGCTATCCGCCCGGTGACCAAGCGAATGGAGCGTATAGCATCGTCATTCCCGGGAACGGGATGGTCTACAAGGTCAGGATTGGCGTCGGTGTCAACCAGAGCGATGATGGGAATTCCCATTCGCCGGGCTTCAAGAACTGCAATCTCTTCTTTGCATACGTCTACAACAAAGAGTGCGCCCGGAAGCCGGGTCATCTCTTTGATTCCACCAAACAAGCGGTTCATCTTGAAGATCCGCTCTTCCAGCTTCAGGCCTTCCTTCTTGGTCAGGCGCTGGAACTCGCCGCGGGCCCGTTGCTCTTCCAAGTTCACGAGATGGTCGATGCGAGCCTGAATGGTGCTGAAGTTGGTGAGCGTACCGCCAAGCCATCGGTGCGTCACATAGAACTGGCCTGCCCGCTGGGCAGCTCCAGTCATGGCCTCCTGGGCTTGCTTCTTGGTTCCGACCATAAGCAGCTTCTCACCCTGAGCCACTAGGTCAGAAACCCACTCCTGCGTCTTGCGAAGCAGGGACAGGGTTTGCTGCAGGTCAATGATGTGGATGCCGTTACGCTGAGCGAAGACGAACCGCTTCATACTGGGATTCCAACGACGTGGTTGATGCCCGAAATGGACCCCAGCCTCTAGAAGCGACTTCATCGTTAATGGCTCAGGATTCGCCTCTGGTTGCTCGATAACTTGCTGTTGCATAGACCTATTCACCTGGTCTTAACCCCGACTGAACGGGGGGATAGGGACTCCGAAAAATCCCATTGAAGTATAGCATACACAGGCATGCCTCAGAAAGGGCTTAGCCTTGAACAACGGCACCATGGAGCGCGACCGCACGGCAAGGAAGCAGACCGATTGGTCCAAGGAAACAGACGAAAAGCTAGGGTCGTCCTTCAACAAAGCGGGCCTGCATCCGGGATCGCGCCCACACCGTGATACCCGCCCCGGCTATCAAAACCAGGGTTGGCACGTCATGGTAAATAAGCGTGGAGAAAAGCACGGTGCCAGCCACAACGATGCCACCCGCCAGGCCAGGATTCTTGAGCCAGGCGACGGCCAGGATACCCAGAGGAGCCACCAGCATGAATCCCGCCGGGTTCATGGCAAGTGCCAGGCCCATGAACTTGGCTAAGCCTATGCCCCCTCTGAATCCTCGGTAGAGCGAGAAGAAGGTCCCAAGCAAGATACCTGCGATTGCGATGATCCTGGCCTCGGGTTGGGGCAACGCTCCAGCCACGAGCATCACCGTCGCTGCAGTCATGGCGTCAGCAACGTACACGGCAACAGCCTGTGCTTTACCAACGCTTCGGGCTACATTCCCGGCCCCGGGGTTATGGGTGTCCATTGCCCAAATATCCACGCCGTAGTGCCTGGAAATTAGGTCTCCCCATAGGACCGATCCCGCCAGATATGCACTGAGCGCTAAAGCGCCTAAAACGATTGCATCGTTCATGTTTGGCTCCAAACTGGGGCCTCGCCCATAGTGGACGGCCCACCCTTCAAGACCATCTCGAAGAGCCGAGTCTATGAAAAGCTCTTCGGGCCTCAGACCCCCTAATTGTACATGATCTGCAGCGCGAGATTCCTAAAAGTCAGCATTTCGCAATGGCCCGCGCAGAATCTGGCGAATGGCTCCGCAGAGGGCAGTAGCCACACCCTATTGGGCCTCCGTGTCCTCGTTCTCGCTTCCTATGGTATGCTGATTCGCAGTCCAAGCACCTCTGGAGGTAGGCCCATGAAATGGGCATCGGCGGTGTCCCGGGAAGCGCATTTAGACGCCGCTCTGGATGCCTGCGCCTCCAGCTTGATGGTGGACTTGGAAGGAGAATCGCCCGATCTGGTTCTCGCCTTCGCATCCCCTCACTTTGCCTCCTCCTACCACCGGCTCCCCTCCATTGTGCGCGAGCTTTTGGGCGACGCCTTGATCCTCGGTTGCAGTGGCCGCGGTGTTATCGGCGGAGGCGCCGAGTTGGAGGACGAGCCGGCCATATCCCTCACTGCCGCTATCCTTCCCGGCGCCGAGCTTCGGCCATTCCGCCTCCAATCGGATGGAATTCCGGACGCAGATGCTCCTCCTCAAGCGTGGGAAGACCTCGTGGGGGTCACTGTGGGAGAGGAGCCGCATTTCCTCCTCCTAGCCGACCCCTACTCATTCCCGACCGATACTCTCGTAGCAGGGTTGGATTACGCATTTCCTCAATCCGCCAAAATAGGCGGCTTAGTGAGTGGAGGGTCTCCAAGCAATCATGCCCTTTTTCTGGACGGCCAGTTCTATCCAGACGGAGCCGCGGGTGTGGCCTTCATCGGCAACGTGGTTATCGACACAGTAGTGGCCCAGGGCTGCCGCCCAGTCGGAAGGCCGTTGCTCGTAACAAAGGCTCAAGGCAATCTCCTTCAAGCGCTCGATGATAGAGACCCCATGGAGGTACTGCGCGAGCTATTCTCCTCTCTGAACCCCAGCGACCAAAGGTTGGCAAGGCACTCATTATTCCTTGGCGTGGTCACTGACCCCCTCAAGGACAATTGGACTACAGGCGATTTCCTCATACGGAATCTCCTGGGTATTGACCCAGAGAGCGGGGCGCTGGCTGTTGGTGAGTACCTTCGCGAAGGCCAGACCGTCCAGTTTCATCTCCGCGACGCCCAGACCTCTGCGGAAGACCTGACCGAGCAACTCGATCGTTACGCCGGGCGTAGCGAGGACAGGTCAGCGGCAGGCGCAGTCCTATTCTCTTGCAACGGCCGTGGCATTGGGCTCTACGGAGAGGCTGGCCACGATTCCAAGGCATTCTTCTCATCCGTTGGATCGCTGCCGCTAGGCGGCTTCTTCTGCAACGGAGAGATCGGTCCCGTTGGAGGGTCGACCTACATACACGGCTATACCAGTTCGTTCGGCATCTTCCGTCCCAAGCTGTTCTCCTAACCTTCCTGAAGCAAACCTCTAAGGAGCATTACTCATGACCCGCATCCTCGACCGAGCCGACTTGGCCAGCCTCAAACGAAACAGTTGGCAAGTCACCGACGGGCCCCAACGAGCACCTCATAGAGCGATGTTCCACGCCATGGGCCTGACGGACGACGAACTTCAGCGGCCTATGATTGGCATCGCCAACACCTTCAACGATGTGACTCCTTGCAACATCAGCCTGAGCCGCCTTACCAAGAAGGTTAAGGAGGGCGTACGAATGGGCGGAGGGACGCCGTTCGAGTTCGGCTCCATCGCCGTCAGCGATGCCATCGCCATGGGTCACCAGGGCATGAAGGCTTCACTCGTCAGCAGAGAGGTCATCGCAGACTCCATTGAATTAATGGCGAGGGCCGAGTGCTTCGATGGATTGGTGACGCTGGCTGGCTGTGACAAGAGCCTTCCCGGCTCCATGATGGCCATGGCCCGTATGAATATCCCATCCATTTTCATCTACGGCGGCACCATCCTGCCCGGCAACCACCACCTAAGGCCCGTAACGATTCAGGATGTCTTCGAGGCTGTGGGCAGCCATTCAACTGGAGGCATGAGCGACGACGACCTCAAGCTCATGGAATTAGGGGCCTGCCCAGGAGAAGGTTCTTGTGGCGGCCTGTTCACGGCAAACACGATGTCTTCTGTCGCTGAGGCCATGGGCATTTCACTGCCTGGAACGGCCGCCATCCCGGCGGTAGACGCTCGCAAAGACGCTACCTCCCTTCAATCCGGAGTGGCGCTGATCAACCTCATGCAGGAGAACATCCTGCCAAGAGACATCATGACCCGGAAGGCCTTCGAGAACGCTATTACGGTCGTCATGGCCATGGGGGGCTCCACCAACGCGGTCTTGCACCTGCTCGCCATTGCCTACGAGGCAGGGGTGGAACTGTCAATCGACGACTTCGACAACATCAGCAGCCGGACTCCTCACATCGCTGATATGAAGCCTGTGGGCCGGTATGTTATGGCGGACCTGGACCGTATAGGAGGCGTGGGCTTCGTCATGAAGCGGCTCCTAGACGCCGGACTGCTCCACGGTGACACCATGACGGTTTCCGGCAAGACGCTAGCAGAGAACCTTGCCAACGTCCGCGAGATCCCCAACCAGGACATCATCCGGCCTCTGGACAATCCCCTGAAGCCCACCGGAGGCATCGTTATTCTTCGAGGCAACCTTGCTCCTGAGGGCTCAGCGCTGAAGATTCCCGCCAGTAACCGCAAGCTCCACGAAGGCCCAGCCGTGGTATTCAACAGCGAAGAAGACACTTTCGAAGCCATCATGCGCCGGCAGATCAAGGCCAACGATGTGGTCGTTATTCGCTACGAAGGGCCCAAGGGTGGACCCGGGATGCGGGAGATGCTGGCAGTGACTGCCGCCCTCGTCGGGCAAGGTTTGGGAGACAGCGTGGCCCTCATAACGGATGGCCGGTTCTCAGGCGCAACCCACGGTATGACCCTGGGTCACATAGCCCCAGAAGCAGCGGTAGGCGGCCCCATCGCGGCTGTCCAGAACGGCGACATCATTACCATCGATGTGAACAAGAGAGAGTTGAACGTCAACCTGACCGAAGAGAACATGCGAGACCGGATGGCCAACTGGATGCCCCCCGTACTGCCCTCCGGAGCTCTGGGCAAGTACGCCCGCCTGGCAACATCGGCGTCAGAAGGGGCTGTAACCAAGGCCTAAATGGTCTGCTATCCCATTGAACCAAGCCTGTCATCGCTCGTAAGTAGTTAGGCACAGCATGCTCACTTCTCTTGCAGAAAAGGTCGACCCTAAACACACGGCCTTGCTTGTCATCGACATGCAGAATGACTTCTGTCACGACGAGGGTGCTCTCGGCAAGCACGGGTATGACGTGAAGCGGGTTCAGGACATCGTGCCCCCAATGAATCGCCTGATCGCGGAGGCGCGCAGGACGGGCATGCCCGTTATTTTCGCCAGGGCAGTCCACAACGAGTGGACAGACTCAAACCCACGCAAAGAGCGTCACCTTGGCAAATACCGGTCCAACTGCCAGGAAGGCACCTGGGGCGCTGAATGGTACGGCATAGCGCCAGAACCGGGCGAGCAGATCATCACCAAGAACCGATACAGCGCCTTCATCAACACAAACCTGGACCTCATTCTTCGCTCGCAGGGGATCAAGACGATCATTACCACAGGCACATCCACTGACGCCTGTGTCGAGTCAACGGCCAGGGATGGCTTCATGCTGGACTATTACGTTGTCTTCGTCGACGACTGCAGCGGGGCAGTCACGCCGGAGGCCCATGAGGGAGCGTTACGAGCCATCAAGACCCACTTCGGTGTGGTGGTGCAATCGAAGGACATCATCGACGCACTGCCCAGTGAGACGGTTGCAAACAAGGTCCAGGCGGCCGCACAGAAGGCCTAGACCCCGGTTGGTGCAGCAAGCGAAAAGCCAGAGAAAAAAGAAGCCCGGCCAATGCGCCGGGCTTCTTTTCATTTGTCGGTCTCTTGCTACCCTGATCCTTCTTCGTCCTTGGTCCAGCCCTCTACGTCCGAGAGGAACCGCTCCACTTCCGGAGATAGTTGCGGCAAGTCTTCTGCAGATGCTTGCTCCTCCGGACTCTCCTCGCTGTCACTGTCATACACAGACTCCAGCTTCTTGATCGCTTCTTTGAGGCGGGGGTCACGCTGGGCCCACTCGTCGAGACGGCGGTACTGGCGCTCGCCTCTGGCTTTCAGTGGTTCGGTATCCAAGTCGAGGCTATATATTTCGCTGAGCAGGGAAATCATTGCATGTTGGCCAGTAGCGTCCTCTTCGAGCTGGGCGTAGCTGGGAAGCTGCATCAACATGACCAATGCGGGAATGCCCAGCTTCGCTGCCTCTTCATGCACCAACGTCATAACACTGGTGGGACCTTCATAGGCACTTGAATGCACGCCGAGGCTTTCCAGTACAGCCTGCAAGTCTTCATCCGTCGAAGAGCCACTCGCCTTCAATGGGCGAGTATGCGGGGCTGGTCCGTACATTGCCCCGATCATACAGAACCGTTGAACGCCCAGGACCTCCATTACCTTCCCGATGGACTCGACGAGCTCTTCTCCCTCGTTGTGAGGCTCTAGGGCATGCATCAAAACGAGATCCTGACCATCCTCTCTATGGACGGATCTGATCATCGTGTTGGGAAGCTCCACCCTTCTACCGCCTTCCGGCCTGTATATGGTGGGGCGATAACGAGTCATGTCGTAATAGGAACTGGGGCGGCGGAGCTGCCCAATGTCTTGGGAGCCCAGACGCCTTTCCAGGTAGCCCAGCACCAAGGTGCCGACAGAACCCACATCTACCCAAGGCCGCAGCCCCAATAGCAGGTGGGGCTTGTCCAGGGTAGGTAGCGGTTCCACTAAATCGAAGGCGCCGACTTGCATCCCTTCCTCCACAAAGCGGGCCTCATATCCAAGCAGAGGCTCCTCTGCCAATGGTGCTTGGCCCCTCGCTGGGTGAGCCTCATGCTAGGCGAGCCACTCCAACCGTGTCAAGGCGAAAAGCAAGCTGGAACCTCTATGCTATAGTGCTAGAAGTCGGCTCAAACAGTTGGTATTCGGAGACCTGGTGTGGCTCACCAAGCACAATCAAACACGGAAAGGTCACCCTCCGCACCACAAGCCGTTTCCGTGCTGGTGCTGCCGTCATACCGGGCATCTGTAGACCCAGACCTTGTTGATGGGCTTCTTGACCTGGGATACCAGGCAGATGTCGTTAGAGTAGAGTCCAACGCTCAAGACAATCGCTCGGTCGTAGAGCCCCCGTCATCCGCTGCTTCTTATCGCACCTGTCGGCTTCCATCCGCAACCACGCCCTTCCTTGCCATGCTTTTCGGTCTATCCTACTGCCCGGCTGACCTTATCCTGCTGGCTAGCGGAGGCATTAGGCTAGCCGCCGAAGAAGTCGCGCTGATGCTGAGACGCCAGGAAGAGACATCAGCCGAAGTCGTGGTAGCGGCGCGGTATGGCACAGGCTCCCGGAGTAGCCATCCCTGGAGGTATCGCCTCCTCACTGCCATGGTTCGGGAGTACCTCAGACTCCTGACCGGCAATTCGCTCCGTGACCCCAGGTCTGGACTCAAACTGTTCCGGCGGGAGGCCCTCCTCTCCTTCATCAAAGAAGTCCATCGGACCGGAATCCCCTTTGATCCTCATGACCTCACGCTTCTGACATCGCGGGGTCAGCAGACCATCGTTGAGGTGCCGGTTGAAGCTCGCTTTGGGGACGCTCCGTTTGGCATCTCCATGGCGTTGGCCCGCCATGTGATCGTTACGCCCCTGCGCTACCGTTCTGCAATATTCCGGCGGCTGTCGCGAACGTCATCGTCGTAGCGGCACGTGTTGTTATCGGGGCTCACACGAGATACCATTCCTACGTTGGTTAGCAGAAGCACGCACGTTGTTTGGGTCGTGCCCCGCTGCCGAACAACACTATTCCCTGGAGCCGCGGGAGATTGATGGATTTTGACATAGTCGTGGCGGGAGCCGGCCCATCCGGTTCCGCCTTGGCCCGAACCACCGCCCAAGCGGGCCTCAAAGTACTCCTCGTCGAAGAACATCGCCAGGTGGGTCTTCCTCTCCAATGCTCCGGATTTGTAACGCCCCGCACTCTTGAACTCGCAAATGTTCCCGCAGACGGACTTGTGAAGAACGAGATCAAGGGTGCTGTAGTCCGCGTTCCGGGCTCTCGTCCTCTCACCCTGGGAGGCGACCGCGTTAGGGCGCTAGCGCTGAACCGAGTGGAGCTAGACCAGCGCTTGTCTCAGGACGCAGCGAAGGCCGGCGCCACGCTCTATGAAGAAACCCGGCTTGTAGACATCCAGCGGGTCAACGGCCATCTGGAGTTGGATCTCTGGCGGGGACCTAACAGGAAGAAGCTCTCCGTAAAAACCCCTCTGCTTGTTGGCGCCGATGGTTGGTACTCAACGGTTGCTAAATGGATGGGATTCCCCCGGCGCCACGCCATCCGATGCGCAAGCGTGGACGGCTACCTTCCCGGCTTGTCTCATGAACTAGCGCAGGTGGTCGTTGGAGAGAAACTGGCGCCTGGCTGGTTCGGCTGGCTCATTCCGCTTGGCAATGACCAGGTTCGAATTGGGGTTGGGTGCGACCCGTCTCTGCACCGATCGAGCCCAACAGACCTATTGCCCGGCCTCTTCAAGGCGTTGGACGTAGACTTCGCAAAGTTCCAGGTGGAGAGCAAAGTGGGTGGTTTCATCCCCATTCATAGCAATGGGAACGGGAACAACGGGCATTCCCGTCTGCCCTACAGCGACAACATAATGCTGATTGGTGACGCCGCCGGTCAGGCCAAACCCACATCGGGCGGAGGCATCTATCCTGGGCTCGTGGCGGCAATGCACGCTTCACGGACCGCCCTGGAAGCTCACGCCGAGGGAGACTTCTCAGCCAGTCGGCTTGCCAGCTACGACACAGCCTGGAGTCGAGAACTAGGCGCGGAGTTCGAACGCGAAGCCGATATGCGTCACTTGTTCCTTCGTCTTAAGGACGCCGACTTCAAACGAGCCACGTCATTACTGAGAATTCCCGGCGCCCAGATGTTGATTCGGCGCTACGGAGACATCGACTTCCAGTCGCCGCTGTTCTTCAAGTTTGGCAGGCTGCTGCCAAACTTCCTAGGCCTGGTCCCCTCAGGTCTACGGGTTATGGGCCCCTGGGGCGTCCTCCGAGACCGAGTAAACAAGACGGCCTAGAAAGGCTCCGCTCGCCCGACTCCAATCCTCATAACATCCGCCCTGGTGATCATCCCGCGATCGGCTTTGTGAGAAGCGTTCGGTAGGGGCCGTGTCTCAGACCGGCCCTCCTGGCGCACGCACGCCTTGTGAAGGAGGGTCACAGACCCTCCCCTACCGGTCCCAGACCCTACAAACGGGCTTCTTCGTAGCGGGGATAGGAACCGAAAATCTTGCATATGGACACTCTGGCTTGCAGCAGAGAGATGGCCTCCGCAATCATAGCGTCCTGTTTGTGGCCCTCGAGGTCGATAAGGAACATGTACCTGCCTAGGCCATCCTTCGTGGGCCTAGATTCAATCTTGGCAAGGTTGATATCCCGGTCTGCGAACTCCTTGAGAACCCCGTAAAGCTGCCCAGGTATGTCTTCGGCGAATGAGAAGCAGAGAGAGGTCTTATCGCGTCCCGTGCGTGGGTGGTCATCTCTAGCGAGCACCACAAAGCGGGTCACATTGTTTGGCCGGTCCTGAATCCCTTCGTCGATAATCTCAGCGCCATAGAGTTCTGCCGCTCGGCGCGGCGCGATAGCCGCGGCCGGAACTTGGGAAACTTTCATCTGCTCCACTGCTGCCGCCGTACTTAGGGCGGCCATCACACTAGCCTTGGGAAAACGCCGCTCAATGTACTCGCGGCACTGGCCAAGGGCCTGAGGATGGGAAATAACAACCTGAATCTCTTCGGCAACTGCGCCTGAGCGAACCATGAGGCAGTGCTCTACGGGCAGGATCAACTCTCGGCGGATGCGCAGCAGCGACTCTCGAATCAGGAGGTCTAGGGTGTCGTTAACCGCTCCCTCAAGGCTGTTCTCAATGGGAACCACACCCTCTTCCAAAGCACCGCTGGCCACAGCAGACCCAACCGCGGCGATCGAGGGGAGCGGGACCAAAGTAGCTTCGGAGTCGTAACGAACGGACGCTTCTTCCGTGAACGTGCCTGCAGGGCCAAGGTAAGCGATAGAGTGGCTCACGGAATTAGTGCACCTGAGTGAGGGTTCGGAGAAGAGCTTCCTCTTCAGCCTGGGTCGTGACGCAAACCACCTCATCCTCAGCCTCAAGCAGAAAGTCGTCGTCGGGGGTATGTACCGTGCCCCCGTGCCGAATGACCAGAGTTGCATGTGAGGTGGGAGGCAATTGCACGTCTCGTATGAGGCGCCCCAAGACGGTACCGTCCGCCGGCACCCGGATAACCACCACTTCCATATGGGAGCTTTCCAAGTTCAATATGTGAACCAACGAGTGAGTGGGTATCTCTTCCTCAATGTTCTTCATGATGATCTCGGTGCTGCTCACCGGGACGTCAACGCCCAGCTGCTTGAAAAGCGTCTGATTGCTGGGATTGTTGACCAGGGCAACAGTCCGCTGAACATTGAAGACGTGCTTGGCCACCTGGCAGATGACCAAATTGTCGGCATCGATTGCCGTGGTCGCCACCATCAGATCGGCCCGCTCGGCCCCGGCCTCTCTCAAAACTCCCACCTCGCTGCCGTCACCAATCAGGGTCATACTTCCGATCTCTTCGGCTACGAGAGCGGCACGCCTGGGATTTCGCTCGATCACCAGGATCTCGTGACCGACCGCTGCCAAATCCTTGGCGAGGTGGTAGCCAATTCTTCCGCAACCGACAACGAGGATATACAAGCCTGGTCCTAGCGGTGCACGGCGTTGAGAATGCTTTCGGTGAGGTAGGTAATGGGGCTAACCGCCTCCAGCCCTAGAGACTCGTACATCTGCTGCCGGGCCGGGTCGTTCATACGGCAGATCACTCGCTCCACGTTAAAGAGGGTTCGAGCCATCTGTGCCGCCAAGGCGTTCTGCGTGTCGTGGGAAGAAACAGCGATGAAGACATCGGCGTCGTCAATACCGGCTTGGTGAAGGTCATCTTGAACGGTTCCGTCACCTTGGAACGCTATGCTGTCGCGGTACTCGGGGGGGATCCGAAGGAAGCTCTCAGGGCTGAGGTCCATGATGCGCACCTCGTGGCCCTCCTTCAGGAGCTGGGTGGCCACCAATGACCCTACCCTGCCGCATCCCATCACTAGGACTCGCACTTCTTCCTTCCTACCAGTCCAACGTGCCGTTGGCGGTTGGCGCCGGTTCTCGAAGTACGATTACTTTGCACGGAGCGTTGCGCAATACGTACGGTACTGCGTTGCCGAGGTCAGCCACACCGAACTGGGGCCTGAAAGGCATTGATACCACAATGGTGTCAGCGCCCGTCTGAATAGCCTCTTCGACAACTGCCGGTCCGGCATTGCGTACCTGCACGAGATCCCCAACCACGTTGCACTTGCAGTCCTTGGCCCGTTTCTCCATCACCCTCAGAACATCTTCACCCTTGTTGATATCTTCACTGGACAGCTCACAGTCAACTGGGCGGGAGCGCGGCACTTCGATGACGTAAAGGACGTGAACCTTTCCCTTACAGGAGCGGGCCAGGTTGCTGGCAACTTCAATAGCCTGGGCATCGCTGGGATGTCCACTCACCGGCACCAAGACGTTTCGCGCTTCCATAGGATCCTGGCTCCTCTTGGACTGTCACTAGTAGATAGCGTTTAAAGTATGAACTTCTACCCAGAGCAAGGCAAGGTGAGAAATATCATTGCCTCGTCTCAACGGCAACCTCTTCCCCCGACTCCAGCAGTCTTTCCAATAACTCTGCGCGTCCACCCACGATAATCACGTCGCCCTCGCGCAGCGTTTCGTCCTCGTCCGGATTCAGCACGATCTCTTTGTCCCGGCGGATGGCTATCACAACGAGCCCGTACTTGTCCCGAGCGCGGCCAAGCCGGACCTCCCTCAGAGTGCAGTCCACCAGCTTAGAGGGCACACGCAACTTAGTGATACTAAAGTCTGGAGCTACGCTCATGTAGTTGTCCACGAACTCGCGCAGGCGATAGGGCATAGCCACGAGGTGAACGAGCTCCTCGCCAGCCTCACTTTCTATCTGCACCACCTTGTCCGCACCAAGTCGGGAGAGCGCGCTGGCGTGCAGACTATCCTGGGCCCGAGCGATGATAAAAGGCCGTCGCTCCTCCCCCTCGGCCTGAGGCCCTTGACGGCGCACCCTTCGCTGGTGCTCCTCATCTCTTAGGCTGTTGAGGAGCACAGTAACCAAAAGGCTGGACTGAATGTCGGACCCGATTGCCACAACGGCGACGTCATAGTCCAGTATCCCCACTTCCCGGAGGAACCGCTCATCGTTGGCGTCACCTTCAACAGGATAGGTCACATCACCCGTGACCTCACGGACCCGGGCCGAGTCTTTATCCAGCGCCAGTACATCGTGGCCAGCCCGGTAGAGAGCCTGCGCCATCGTGGAACCGAACCTGCCAAGGCCTAAAACGGCAACTTGTTTGGGCATAAGAGCCTCCTATCCAATCTTAACCCTCTCCTCACCGTAACGGTAGCTGGACTGCTCTTCCTGCTGGGCCAACGCCAACGCTAGGGTCAATGGCCCGAGCCTCCCAAAA
Source organism: Chloroflexota bacterium (assembly GCA_003228115.1). Taxonomy (GTDB): domain Bacteria; phylum Chloroflexota; class Dehalococcoidia; order Lucifugimonadales; family SAR202-VII-2; genus SAR202-VII-2. The sequence goes on along the minus strand of QEVV01000002.1, from coordinate 591,498 downwards.
AACATTGCGGCAGTGATGATGATCTGTCCGACCGTAGACAAGTCAGGCGTGATCCCCCTGCTAAGTCCCACGGTGCCAAAAGCGGAGACTGTTTCAAAAAAGATGGGAAAGAAGGCGGCGTCTTCGGTAATCGTGAGCAGTATCGCCGTAAAGAACACGATGCCGCCAGCAACCATCACAACAACCAACGCCCGGTACACCTGCACCGGCACTATGCTCCTGCCAAAGGCGACTGGTTGTGATCGGCCCCGGATTGAAGACAAAACGGCAATAAGAAGCACGGCGAAGGTATTGACCTTGATCCCACCGGCCGTCGAACCGGAGGCCCCTCCGATGAACATGAGGCCCATGATGAAAAAACCGGTCTCCAGATGGAAGTCAGCGAAGCTGGCGCTGGCCAAGCCAGCGGTCCGGGAAATGGACGCGAAGAAGAACGAGTTAAGCAGCTTGTCGCCTAGGGAAAGCGTTCCCATCGTGGCGTCATTCGAGAACTCGGTGATGAAGATGAGGGGAGTCCCCACTAGCAGAAGAACGCCAGTCACCACTAGCACGATTTTAGTGTCCAACAGATAGCGTTTTACGCGAAGCCTCACCATCGCCACGTCCCGCATGACTGTGTAGCTAATGGCGCCGAGAAAGGCCATCAGGATGGTGACCAACATGAAGCCAGTGTGGGTCTGGAACCTGGTCACACTCGGCAGCCCGCCTTCAACGTGAGGAAAGATGTCGAAGCCCGCGTTGTTGAAAGCGGAAACAGCGTGAAAGGCCGCGTATCCCATCGCTTCCAGGGGCGCTCGCGTCAACCCTCCAGCGCCTGTCGCCAATATGACCCACAGGACAAAGAAGCCCACTACTTGAATGGCAATAGTGATGACGACGATGTTCACCACCAGCCGGACCACGCCACCCGGCCTTGGCGTCCCCATCGACTCTTGGATGAGAAGCCGATTGGCCAAAGTGATACGACGGCCTATAAGAATGAACAGCAGCGTGGCGCTGGTCATGATGCCCAGGCCACCCAAGAAGATGAGCAGGGCAATCACCACCTGACCGTAGGTGGTCCAATACCCGGCTGTATCCACGACCACCAACCCGGTGACGCACACAGCGGAAGTCGCCGTGAACAAGGCGGTCAGGAAGGGGGTGAATGTCGTCTGCTCTGTTGCCCAGGGCAACATGAGAAGCGCGGTCCCGCCTGCAATGAGGAAGAAGAATAGAAGGGCCACCGTCCAGTAAGTGGCGCGCGGTCTTCTGGGGCCTCGCGGGGCAAGCAGCCTCAGATGGATTGGGCGCAACTCTTCTCGCCGGGGCCGGTGAACGACCCTTTCTCCAGCGGGGAGATGCCAGCGCCTTCGCATAGCTGTTGCCTGCTAGGCCCTCGGCATGAGGGCGCCTTGTCCGAGTCCGCAAGCTTCAAAGAGCGCAGGGGAGCGGGGAGTGAGATTGTGGACTGGTTGAGAAGGAGAGAGTGACGGTCTTATCGACGTCGTGGTGCGCCTCGGATGCTAACCGAGATCGAATAATAGAGCGATGCAAAGTCTAGTAGCGCGGCGGCACGCTGTCAATCTGGCGCATCGGTACTCAGGCACCAGATCAAGGCCCCCAAGTTCCGGTGTTTGACCCTCCTCCCAAGCACCCGTAGAATGCGCCCCCGTGAGAGTTGACGCCCATACCCATGTATTCCCAACCTGGCTGCGCGACCAGCGCGCAGGGCATTTGGAACGCGATACCACGTTCGCCGCTCTGTATGCCTCGCCAAAAGCCCGCATGTCCACCTCTGAAGAGTTGCTGGAATCGATGGACCGGGCAGACGTGGACGCTTCTGTTATGGCGGGCATCGGCTGGACCGACATTGACTTGGCCCGCAGCGTGAACGACTACCTCCTCAAGGCCGCCACCGACAGCCACGGACGGTTGTTGGCCTTCTGTTCCGTCAATCCTGCTTGGGGAACCGCTGCCGTCGTTGAAGCGCAACGTTGCATAGAAGCAGGCGCTGCGGGCATCGGAGAGTTACACCCGGATAGCCAAGGCTTCGATCTTTCGGACAAAACAACGATGGCTCCCCTCATGGAGATCGCGGAGCGCTCCCAACTCCCCGTTTTGGTCCATGCCTCGGAGCCTGTGGGACATGCGTACGACGGAAAGGGCAATACCACTCCCCGCCTGCTCTGGGACTTCGTCCAGAACTTCCCAACCAATGTGATCATTCTTGCCCATTGGGGCGGCGGCCTACCCTTCTATAGCCTGATGCCAGAGGTTGGCAGGGCTTTGGAGAACGTCTACTTCGATTCTGCGGCCTCTCCGTTCCTGTACCGGCCCTCCGTCTACGCAACAGTCGCCGGTCTTGTGGGCGCTGAACGAGTCCTGTGGGCCTCCGATTTCCCCCTCTTAGACCAGCAGCGCAGCTTGGACGAGTTTGCCGGACAACCCCTCACTGAAGAGGAGCACCGTCTCATCGAAGGCGGAAATGCTGCTCGACTGTTGGGCCTCGAATAAAGCCGCCAACATCATCCCTCATGGACAACTCGAAGGCTTGACAGCGCAACCCTCTTCAGGCGTATCGTCGGGCCTATCAGGCAACCACAACGGAAAAGGAGGCGTTCCATGGTTTGGATCAAGACCGTTTCTGAAAAGGAGGCCACCGGAAAGGTGAGGGAGGTCTACGCTCATGCCACCGGCAGGATCCGAAAAGACTTGGCCTACGAAGAGCTAGGCCAGGTAGGTGAAGTCGTCAAAGTCTTTAGTATCAAGCCAGGCATATTGGAAGGGGTTGAGCAATTCCGCACCGCCATCAAGGACGGGGCCTCCGGCCTGGGACGGGACCGGGAAGAGATGATTGCCGTGGTGGTTGCGTCCATCTCAAGGTGTACATACTGAGGGGTCGGCCACGGAGAGTTTCTCCGTCGAGCGACCGGTGGCAACTCTGACCTAGTGGTGCAGTTGGCCACAGACTGGCGTCAGGCCGATATCACCGAGCGGGACTTCGCCATGCTGGAGTACGCCGAGAAGATGACTTTTGATGCCCCAGGCATCAACGAGGGCGACATCAACAAGCTCCGCTCAGTGGGGTTCGAAGATGGAGATATCCTCTCCATCGCGGTGCTGGCTGCCTATCGAAACTTCATCGACCGCATCGCCGACGGCCTCGGCTGCCAACTCGACCCAGACAGCCTCGGAGAGGATCAGCGCGTGATTGAGGCGTTGACCACCGGTAAGGCCGTCGATCTGTCCAGCTGAGGACAGTCTTTCTTATGCTCGCCCGCTCAGGACGTACCCCAGCATTCACCCCACTAGTCCTCCTGGGGGTGGCCGGCCTTTTCACGGCTCTGCTGGTCATTTTCATGGTCGGCCCCCTGCTGGTCGACATGGCAGAGGATTTGGGCGTGCCCGTGGCGGTAGCAGGTCAACTCAACGCCCCCACGCCCTTCGTGTGGTTGTTCGTCGCCACCCTAGCCGGAACGCTCTCCGACAAGTATGGACGCAAACCGGTCCTGCTGGTCGGCATCGGGGGCGCCGCCATCGGCCTTCTGGGAACCGGCCATGCCTGGGATTTCTCGTCAGCCTTGGTCTTTCGAGCTGTCACCGGATTGATGGGCGTCGTGCCGCCCACCTTCGGGGCCGTAATGGGCGACCACATACCGGTGGAGCGGCGCGGCAAGGCCCTCGGATTGATGGCAACGGGCATGGGTTTTGCCAGCGTGGTGGGCGTAGCGGTGATGGCCATCGTGGGAGACGCGTATGGATGGCGCTGGAGCTTCTACCTGGCAGCAACGCTGACGGCGGCTATGTGGATGCTGGTGTTCGTCCTGCTGCCGGGAGGCAAGCCTTCGAACATCGTTCCCGGGACTATCCTCAACAGATTTATTCCATTGCTCAGGCTCAGCTTCATCTGGGACCTGAGCATAGCCAACTTCTGCAACCGGCTGGCCTTCTTCGCCTTCAACACCTATTTCGCCGCCTATCTCATTGAGCAGTATGGCCTGTCGACGGCTCAGACTGCCTTGCCAATAGCCGTTTCCGGCGTCGGCGTCATCGTGGCATCGGCCGGGGGCGGCTACCTTGCGGACACACGCTACCGGATCTGGGTGATACCCATCGGAACCGCCATAGGAGGAGTACTGGGTCTGGTGCTTTTCGGAGTGGGTTCCCATTTGGTTGTAACGGTAGCGCTCGGCCTCTTGCTCACAACCGCTACTTCGGCACCCTTGACCGCCCTCCTCACCTTCATGTCCATCATTGGCGGCCCTAGGCGGCGAGGCACGGCCCAGAGCGTTCCCGCATTGAGCATTCAGACCGGCACCACATTGGGACCAATACTGGGCGGCTTCGCACTGGCCACATGGGGTTACGGCGGTATAGGCGTGATATGCGGAATAGCGGGGGGCGTAGCACTACTGGTGGGCGCACTCAGGTTCAGAGAAGGCCGCCTGCAGGAAGCGGCCGACACCATAGCGCGCCTAGACGACTAGTAGGGCGAACATGGCTTCAGCACACGCCAGCGCGTTGATATATTGTCCAGCGGACGTCAGGCAATCGAACGAATCGCTACTCGTAATGCCTCCCACGCAGCCTGGGAGAAGATCAACGTTGCTTAGGCGTTGACCACAGGCAAGGTCGTCAATCTCTCTGTCTAAGGACTCATTTTTATGCTAGCCCGCTCTGGAGGCGCACCCGCATTCACCCCTCTAGTCCTCTTAGCCGCAGCCAGCCTATTCACTGCTCTGCTCACTATCCTTATGATCGGCCCGCTGCTGGTCGATATGGCGGAGGACTTGGGTGTGACCATAGCCGTGGCTGGGCAACTTAACGCGCCCACGCCCTTCGTGTGGCTATTCGTGGCCACGCTCGCGGGTACGTTGTCTGACAAGTACGGACGAAAGCCGGTCCTTTTGGTGGGCATCGGCGGGGCGGCAATCGGCCTTATGGGCACCGGTCTGTCCTGGGACTTCTCTTCAGCCTTGGTCTTCCGCGCCATTACGGGACTAATGGGTGCCGTACCACCTTGTTTCTTGGCGTTGATGAGCGACTACGTACCGGCGGAGCGACGAGGCAGGGCCATCGGCTTGATGAGCACAGGCATGGGCTTCGCCGGAGTCGTGGGCGTTGCGGTGATGGCCATCGTGGGGGATGCGTTCGGGTGGCGCTGGAGCTTCCACCTAGCAGCAGGGTTGACGGCCGCCATGTGGCTCCTGATATTCGTCCTGCTGCCAACGGGCAAGCCGTCAAACGTAGTTCCAGGGACGATCCTGAGCCGTTTTATCCCCTTGTTCAAGCTCAGCTTCGTCTGGGACCTGAGCATTACCAACTTCTGCAACCGGCTTGCCTTCTTCGCCTTCAACACCTACTTCGCAGCCTACCTCATTGAGCAATACGGCCTTTCAACGTCTCAGGCCGCTTTGCCCGTAGCTGTTTCGGGCATCGGCGTCATCGTTGCGTCAGCAGGTGGTGGTTACCTTGCCGACACCAAATACAGAATCTGGGTCATGCCCGCAGGCACTGCGATTGGTGGATTGCTCGGGCTTGCTCTTTTCGGGGTGGGCCCTCATCTGGTCATAACGGTTGCCCTTGGCCTATTGCTAACAACAGCGACTTCGGCCCCCTTTACGGCCTTCCTCACCTTCCTGTCGATCATCGGTGGTCCCAGGCGGCGGGGCACCGTCCAGGGTATTCCTGCACTCAGCAATCAGACCGGGACGACACTCGGGCCGGTTCTAGGAGGCGTAGCTCTTGCCGTATGGGGTTACGGGGGGATAGGCGTGATATGCGGAGTGGCGGGAGGGGTAGCACTACTCGTGGGCGCTCTCAGGCTCAGAGAAAGCCGCCTACAAGAGGCCGCCGACAGAATTGCGAGACTGGACGATTAGCGTGGGACAAATATGGTTGTCTTGAAGATGTTCCACCCCATGACCAGACTCGCAAGGAAACGTAGGGGCGACCCAGCTGAGCCCGTTCCAAAATCAGGGGACCGCGACAATGGATAACAATTCTCGCCACCAAACGACCGTAGGGGCGTTTAATTAAACGCCCCTACGGTTAGTGACCTTTGTAAATGTTTCGCCCCTCTAGCTTGGGGGGGCGAAACGTCCATTCATGGCAAACGCAGCAATTCCTTCAGTGCGCCCTCGTCTTCCACCGGCCCCACCACCGCTAGGTTTAGCGCCTTTTCCACCAGGACGTCCCTGGCCACACGCTGGATGTCATCTGCCGTGATGGCGTCCACCTGTTCCAGCACCTCGTCCACCGTCAGGACACGGTCCATCAACAACTCTTGGGCTCCGTTGAAGCTAGCAACTCTCCGGCTGTCCTCCAAGCCCAGTAGCATCCGGCCCTTGGCCACTTCCTTTGCCTTGGCCAACTCCTCTGCGGACACGCCTTCTTTGACCTTGGACAGTTGCTCCATGATGGAGGTTACCGCCTGAGCCAACTTGGACGGGTCCACTCCAGCGGAAACAATGAAAGCGCCCGTGTCCAGCAGATGCTGAACGCCTGAACCGATGTCGTAGGAAAGGCCTTGTTCCTCCCGTAGCGCCACGAAAAGCCGGCTGCTCATACCCTCGCCCAGGATGATGCTGAGGAGGTCCAACACGTAGCGGTCGGGATGGAACGCGGAGTACGCCTCCAGGCCCAACGAGAGATGGGCCTGCTCCAGCTGTCGATGTTCCAAGCCCACCCTCGGCTCCGTCTGTCCGTTTTCAGACGGGAACCAAGGGGAAGGCCGCGCACCTTCCCAGGAGCCCAGGTGCCCTTCCACAAGCCTAGTAACTTCGTCGTGAGTAACGGCCCCGGCCACGGAAACAACGACATTGCTTGGGACGTACTGGCGGCTCAGGTAGTTCACCATCATTTCTTTGGTGATGCCCTGCACCGATTCCTTGGTGCCCCCCACATCCCGCCCAATGGGCTGATTGGGCCAAATGAGTTCATCGAGAATCACCGCCACTCTGTCAGTCGGAAAGTCGTTGGTCATGGCCAACTCTTCCACCACCACGTCGCGCTCTTTCTCCAGGTCGTCGGGCTTGAGAAGCGACTCCCTGAGCATATCGACCAGGAGATCAAGGGCAACCGTGAAATGCTGTTCAGGCACCTTGCACCAATAGACGGTCAGCTCTCGATCGGTGCTGGCGTTCAGAACCCCGCCTACGCCCTCGATAGCCTCGCTGATCTGCTGAGGCAGAGGCCTCCGGCTGGTACCCTTGAAGAGCATGTGCTCCAGGAAGTGGGAGACCCCCATCTCCTCCACCGTCTCGTAGCGGGAGCCGGTGCCCACCAGAAGCATGACGGATACGGACTTGGTGTGGGGCATCGGCGATGTGACGATCCTGAGTCCATTATCTAGGACGGTGCGTTCGAACATGTAACCTACCTAAACGTGAGATTTGTTCACGCGGAAGATGTGAAAATCGTGCTCTGCAAAGCGTATCCCCCTTGGTGGGAGCCGGTCAATCGAATGCGGATTGATCCGCTTAGTTCTAGGGCTGAACTGTGAGTAGGGAGGGTAGGATGGCTACACGCTGCAAGGGGAGGGCTGAGTATCCGAAAAGCATCGGCTCTTGGCAAGTGGCTTTGGCGTACCTGGGAAGCTTATGGCCTCGTCGCATGGCTGGGAGGCAATGCCCTAGTAAACGGACTTGCCTTCGCGCTATGGGGGCAGTTGCAAGAAGCTCCTATCTTGTCTTGCCCAAAATCGCTTTCATTCTTGGCAGCGTGGTTCTAATGGGAGTGGTGACATCCTTTGTGTTCTCACGGGTAAAGTCCAATACTTCGCTAGCGGTCGGTCGCTTCCCACTACCGCCACCCTTAAAGTGGTGGGCACACGCAGAGGGCTTACAGAAGGTTAACCAGTCAGACGCCATCTTTGGGCGAGGGGAGGCAGGTGGATATACTTTTTACCTAAAAGGCGTGGTGCAGGTTACATATCCACCAGTACGGCTAGACCCGCCGCCTTCAATTGAGATTGCAGGAATATCAATTTATGGAGCCATTGTCGGGGTGACCCTACTCATTGAAAGAAGTGCTGACTTATTGATTTCCTTTGAAATTCCAAGTCGACTGTCTTTTGGAAAACGTTCTATCCGCCCCGTGTTACACGCGGCTGGGCACTCCATTCCCGCGGAAGAAGAAATTTCGTTGGATCTCTCTAATTGAGTCCCGGCTAGCTACATGCCAACGATCTTTGACGCGGAGGTGCGGTGGCCGCGTATCCTAGATACGCCATTCTTGACCAACCCGCCACTCACAGCTATAGGGACCGATGGCACAAGAAGCACAATGGTGGGAGCGGCAAAGGACCATAGCCACGTCTCGCATTGGAGGATCGCACGATGCTGAGCATCGAAGAGAATGGGCTGCTTACGAGGACCGGGCCGGGGACGCCCATGGGCAGCCTCATGCGTCAGTACTGGCTGCCCGCGGTACGCACGGACGAACTCCCCGAGCCCGACTGCCCGCCTGTCCGCATTCGCCTTCTGTCCGAAAATCTCATCGCCTTCCGGACCTCCTCCGGCAAGGTGGGGCTCATTGGGAACCACTGCCCTCACCGGGGGGCGTCGTTGTTCTACGGGCGTAACGAGGAGGACGGCCTGCGTTGTGTTTACCACGGCTGGAAGTACGACATCACCGGCCAGTGCGTTGACATGCCCTCGGAGCCGCCGGAGAGCACCTTCAAGTCGAAGGTTAAAGCCACCGCCTATCCCTGCGAGGAGCGCGGCGGCATCGTTTGGACCTACATGGGGCCGCGCGAGACCCCACCGCCCCTGCCCGACCTCGAATCGAATATGGTCGCGGCCAACGTGGTGACGCAACAGATCGAATGCAACTGGGTCCAGGCGATGGAAAACAATATGGACACCAGCCACGGCAATTTCCTCCACCTGGGCGCCGTTGACTTCAACAATGGATCTGCCTTGGCCGACGCTTTTCTCAAGGACCAGACCTTCAAATATATGATCTCGCAGGAGCCCCTGACGTTCCTGCTGTTCGACACGGAGACCGGCGCCAGCTATGCGGCTCAACGCCCAGCAGAAAAGGACACCTACTACTACCGCATCATGAACTACCACTTCCCCTCCTACACCCAGAGCCCTACCAACAAGATAGAGACGGCATGCGACTACACGGCCGAGGTGCCGATCGACGACACGCACACAATGCAATGGATCATGACCTCGCCGGACCCGCGCAAGCCATCCGGTGGCCACGGCAGGACTCTTCCCAACACCACTGAGTGGCTCGGCCGGTTCCGCCCGGAGGTCAACTCGGCTAACGACATGGAAATCGACCGCCACGTCCAGCGTTACGACAGGACGCTAGATGGTTACACCGGCATACAGGGAATCGAGAACCAAGACCGGGGGATCACAGAGAGCCAGGGCGACATTCAGGACCGCAGCACCGAGCATCTGGGGTCCACCGACGCCATGGTCATCAAGGTCCGACGCCTGCTCATCAGCGCTGCGAAGGCACTAGACGAGGAAGGAACGGTTCCGCCGGGAGTGGACCGGCCGGAGGCCTACCGGCGGCGCTCAGGGACGATAGTGCTGCCCAAAGAAGTCGATGTGTGGGAAGCAACGAAGGTGTTGCGGGAGGCGTTCAAGGGAGTGGTGGTCTAGACCCGCTGCGTGGGGAGGCCTCCTAGGAGAGGTACTAGAAATAGCGGACCGCTACAGTGGACATCGATGCTCGTTGCCAGCCCACCGTAGGGGCGTTTAATTAAACGCCCCTACGACTGTCATTAACAACTTCCGCCGTCACTACCTCGGATTGCCCAATTGTAAAACAGACTTCTAGACAAACCGGAGTCACGCGGGCCACTACCCAGCCAGAAACTCAGCCACGATCCGGTTGAACTCGGGAGCGTGAGTGGTCGGAAGGTAGTGGCCTCCGTCTTCGATCACCGTCAACCTGGACTCCGGGATGCCGGTCTGCAACGTTCTCGCCATGTCCATGTTGGTAACCTCGTCACGGCCTCCCCAGACGATGAGCGTTGGAACGGCTATATGCGGGAACCGGCGCGACACCTCGTAGCGATCCCTATTTTCGGTGTCGGCAAAGTGCTCGAGGACTCTCTGGTAGGCGTCCAACGCACCAGGAAGTTGAGTGATGCGGACCTCTTCATCAGTCAGCCGATCCAGGTCTTCAGGCGAAACGTTCATGGTCTTCTCTAGCCTCGCCCTGATGTCCTCCGGCGTTGGGGTCTTGGCATGCTCGGCTCTGATGGGCTGACTGAGGCCGCCGCTGCCAGCCAACACCAGCTTATCAACCCGCTGAGGACTCTCGTACGCCAACAGCATGGCGATCCACCCACCCACAGCGTGGCCGACGACGTGGGTGCGCTCGAAACCCAACACGTCCTGAAACTCCCTGACAAAATCCACGAGATATCCAAAGGAGTAAGCCTGGTTTAAGCGGTCGCCGAAGCCCCAGCCGACATAGTCGGGCGCCAGAACATGGAATCGCTCAGCCAGTTCCTCGATATTGAGGAGCCAGCAGTGAGCGCCCTTGGTGAGACCGAACATGTGCAACAGGATTAACGGCGGCCCGGAACCGGCTTCGAGATATCTGGTTTTGCCGTGGCTCATGTCCACGTAGCGCTCGTTGATCTCCCTTCTTCCAAGCCACATATGTCCAGATGCCCCTTTGACAAGTCACCCGAACAGTGGATGAATCGATCCCTGTCGGCTGGCCCCTTCTGCTGGCGGGGAGCGTACCGGCCCCCACACAACCCGTCAACGATCCCGTTTCTTCTGCGAAGCACAGCGACTGCTCGCCCTCAGGAGTCCCCGTGGGGACTCCTGAGGAGCTGCCTGGCTACGCGGCTTCACGCCTGCTAGAATCATGCGCAGCCGGTTGGGTAGGTTTTGCCATCATGCCGATCAACAAAATCGTCGCCACCTACGCAGAAGCGATCGCCAATCTCCAGGATGGCGCTGTGGTGATGCTGGACGGGTTTGGCGGACCTGGTGGAATGCCTACAGGCCTCATTGCCGCTCTCCGCGACAAGGGGGTCAAAGACCTGACCATCATCAGCAACACTGCCGGCTTGCCTGGTTTCGGTGTGCCACCTGGAATCGACTATCACAACCACGCCATCTTGTTCGAGAATCGTCAGGTGCGAAAGGTCGTGGCCACATTCCCGGTGCCCCGTAGCGGCACTACTCCCTTCTACGAGCAGTACCGGGCGGGAGACGTAGAATTGGAACTGGTGCCTCAGGGCACGCTCGCAGAACGCATTCGAGCAGGCGGTGCCGGTATCCCGGCCTTCTACACGCCGACCGGCGTCGGCACGTTGATGGCCGGGGGCAAGGAGTCGAGAGTTTTCGATGGACGCGAATACCTCCTAGAGCACGCCCTGACCGCTGACTTCGCCCTGCTGCGAGCGCACAAGGCGGACCCCATGGGCAACGCTGTGTACCGGGGAACATCGCGGAATTTCAACTCAGTCATGGCATCGGCAGGAAGGATCACAGTTCTGGAGGTGGACCACCTCGTAGAACTGGGGGATCTAGACCCAGAGGCTGTGGTAACGCCAGGAATTTATGTGCAACGAGTCGTTCAACGCCCAGCAGGCCTGATCTAACGCCAGCCTGCGCCAACCTTTTAGAGAGGGCAAATGATAACCAAGAAGCTTCGGTGCCGGGAAATTGGATTCAACTGTGCGTTCGACGCAGAAGGATCGACCTCAGATGAGACAGTCCGCCGCATGGACGAGCACGTGGTGGAAGTCCATCACTCCCACTCTTCAGCGGTGAAGAAATTCGGTTGGTTTGCGGCGATGCGAAACGCAGGCCAACCGCGGAAGATTCAGCTGGCAAAGGGAAGCTGACCTAGGCGCTGGCAAGACCCGATATAGCGTCCTCCATGCCGTCCAGCAGTTCAGCGACAATCTGGTAACGATTGAAGGGCGGCATGATGTAGACGCCCCCAACGTGAGCGGCAGCCGCCCTAAGCAATTCGCGAGCGAGTTCCAGTCCCACCTCGCCCTCTCCTTGTCCAGCCCGCCGCAAATGGTCACGGACCTGCTCCGGAACCACGATGCCCGGCACCTCATTGTGGAGAAACTCGGCGTGGCGCAGGCTGCGCAAGGGCAGAACACCCAAGAGCACCGGCTTGGGAAACGCCCCTAACCGCTTCCGCCAAAGTTCGACTATCTCTGGATCATAAATGGGCTGGGTCAGAAAGAAGTCCGCCCCTGCCTCCACCTTGCGTTCCATCAAACGCATCTCCCGGTCCATGTCTGACGCCGCCAGGTTCAAGGCCGCCCCAGCGACAAATGAGGTAGGCCGGTCCAACGTCTGCCCCAAAGCACTTGCCCCGCGGTTGAAACCCTCAATAAGGCGTAACAGGCCAGTGGGCGTAACGTCTGAAAGAGCGCCCGCTTGGGGGTAGTCTCCCAGTGAGGGCGGGTCGCCGCGCACGAGAAAGAGATTGCGAACACCAAGCCCGTGTGCCCCCAACAGTTCCGAATGCAGCGCCAATAAATTACGATGCCGTGTCGCCAGGTGCATGATGGTTTCTAGGCCAAGGCGGCTTTGCACGAGGGCACTGGTGGCCAGGGCACTCATGCGGCCCTGAGCGCGAGGATTGTCGGCGATGTTGACCGCATCTAGTAGGCCCGTGCCTTGTAGAGGGCGAAGCCGCTCCAATATCGGACCGACATCGAACCCCTTCGGTGGGTCCACTTCCAACGTTACGACGAACTTGACTCCTAGTTTTTTTGCCAGGCCCGTCGGCTCTAGGTCAGGGACGGATATAGCTGGTGTTGACCTGTCTGGTTCTGGCACTGACGGCTTCGTAGTTGCGGGCCGACGCGCTGGCCTCCGGAGAGGCGTCGCGACCGCCTCACGAAGCGCCGCGATGTGATCCGGCGTCGTGCCGCAGCATCCGCCGACAATAGCAACGCCCAACTCAACAAGGCGGCGGGCATGATCCGCCATGTATTCAGGCGACGCCATGTAGACGTGCCTTCCCCCTACATAGTGCGGAAAGCCGGCGTTAGGCTGAGCAGCCAGCATGCCATCGGTGGCCTTTGCCATCTGCTCCATCGTTTCGACCATAGATTGAGAACCAACGCTGCAGTTGGCCCCAACAACGTCCACGCCCAATTCTCGAAGCCGCTGTGCGGCCTCTGAGGGCGTGTTTCCGTAGAGACTGTTGCCTTCCTCCGTAAAGGTCATTAGAGCCACAATCGGCAGGTCGCAGGCAGCCTGGGCAGCTCCGATGGCTTCTTCCAACTCTCCTAACGAAGAAAAGGTCTCAAAAATGAGTAGATCAACACCGCCTTCCACTAGGGATTCAATTTGCTCCCGGAAAGTTTCCGCGGCCTGTGGCCTGGTCAACGGACCAAGCGGAGCCAGGGCCCTTCCGGTGGGTCCTATCGCCCCGGCAATCCAGGCCGTTACTCCGGTTAGGCGCCTGGCCTCTCGGGCAAGTTCAGCCCCTTTCTTGTTGATATCGCTGACCCGATCCGAAAGTCCGTACGGTTCAAGACGAAGCCGATTAGCCCCGAAAGTATTGGTTTCCAGCAGCTCAGCCCCAGCTTGAAGATAGTCGAGGTGTACCTGAAGGACCATATCCGGGCTAAGGAGGTTCAGTTCATCCAGGCACTGATCGAAGGTTTGAAGGCCGCGGGTGTAGAGTTCAGTGCCCATAGCACCATCACCAAGGATGGGACCGCGAGACAGTCGTTGGAGGAATGCTTCTTTCTTCGTGAGAACCTGGGTCATTGACGCCACCGGTCGAACGGAACGGACGTGGGTTGGATAGGCAATTAATGATTGTAGCAGATGGCTTTGGGCACAGCGGGCAGCTCAGATCAATAGGAAGAGCGGCAGATTCGCGCAGATGCATCAACGCGTTGATGCATCTGACGTATCCGTCCGACCGTTTCTGTCGCCTAGTCTGTGAAGATGCAAAGTCGGCTCGTGGGGCGGGCCGGCCACATCAAAGCGGAGGGAGAGCCATGCTCAGTGTTAAAGAGAACGAATTGTTGACCAAGGTTGGGCCGGGTACCCCGCTGGGGGAACTGATGCGCCGTTACTGGCAGCCCGTGACCGCCACAGCAGAACTGGACGACTATCCGACGAAGGAACTCCGCATCATGGGCGAGGAACTCGTCCTGTTCAAGGACCGCAAGGGCCACTATGGACTCATCGAAAAGTTCTGCTCACACCGCCGGGTGAACCTCGCCTACGGAATCCCTGAAGAGGAAGGGCTTCGATGTCCCTATCACGGTTGGATGTTCAACACAGAGAGCTAATGCATTGAGCAGCCCTTCGAAGAAACCATCCGACCCGACGGCCGCTTCAAGGAGAAGTGCAACATTACCGGGTACCCGGTGCAGGAATTCGCCGGACTCTTGTGGGCCTATATGGGACCCTCGCCTGCGCCAGTCCTGCCCAAGTGGGAGTTGTTCAACTGGGAGAACACATTCCGGGACATTGCCATCGTCACCCTGCCCTGCAGTTGGCTTCAATGCCAAGAGAACTCCTTGGATCCGGTCCACTTGGAGTGGCTCCACGCCCGCTGGGGTGTCTATCAGCAGCAGGTCAGGGCTCGGAAGATGGGAGAAGATGAATCGCTGGTGCCCATGACGCCCCGGGCCCACCAGAAAATCGGCTTCGACGTATTCAAGAACGGCATCGTCAAGCGCCGCGTACTAGAGGGGACGACCGAGGAGGATGTGAACTGGACGGTTAGGCACCCAGCCCTGTTCCCCAACATCCTGTTCGTGGGCGACGCGGTGAAATGCAACCTTCAGTACCGGGTGCCCGTGGACGACGACAACACGCTTTACATTACATACAACGTGTACCGCGCCGCAGAGGGCAGCCAGAGACCTGAGCAAGAGAAGATTCCCTACTTCGACGTGGACCTCTACCACCCAGACGGCACGCTGAACGCAGACCTGGTAAACCATCAGGACTTCGTGGCCTGGGTTTCTCAAGGTCCCGTGACCGACCGCTCCCTGGAGAAGTTAGGAGAGTCGGACACGGGCATCATCATGTTCAGGAAGCAGCTCAAGGAACAGATGGCCATCATGGAGGACGGCGGGGATCCAATGAACGTCTACAGAGACCCGTTGGAGTGCGCCCACATAGAGTTGCCAGTTGAACGCTGGCCTACCATGCAACAGCTGGACCGGTACAAGGACTACATACCCGCCCAAGCTGGCGAGGATGAGGAGTTGGTGGAGAGTATCAAGGAAACATTGCCCACCTAGTCTCAGGCCAGCGTGGTTGGTGTCGGAGGCTAGCCCCCCCTTGGGCTGTGTGTGAAAGGGCCGCCCCGTAATGGGGCGGCCCTGTTGAGCCCTCACGCTCCGTGCCATGAGGCGGCATGTCTGCCCCATGTTATTCTCGAAGCATATTCACTGGGCGCTGGGATTGGTTCGACCAGTATCACAGACCCGCAGACACCCCCGAGTGCATGTCCCAAAAGCAAACCGGTCAATCTAGGGGTGCCGAAAGTCGTTATGACAAAGTCGTTATGACAGTTGTAGGGGGCGTTTAGTTAAGCGCCCCCTACGTTGCTCTAGCAACGAGAATCGCTGCCCATTACGGCGGTCTGCTACTTCTGGGACAACCCCCCAGGCTATCTATTTCGACCAGACTTTGGAGTTGTCCCCCGGAGCAAGCCCGCCGAGGATGTGGTTAGGCTCTGGTTCGAAATTCACTAGATACTGCGCCCTCACTGACCGGGTGCTACAATGTAGTCACTTGAATGACTACATTGTAGTGAGGCCACTATGCCTGAAGTCGGCGTGAGGGAGTTGAAGGCGCACACCAGCGAGATATTGCGCCGTCTGCGCGAAACCAAGGAAACGGTCACCGTCACCTATCGAGGACGCGCAATAGCAAGACTGGTACCGGTAGAAGACTTGGAATCCCGCAAGGCTGAGGCCAGAGCCGTTCTGGCGGAAATCGAAGAACTAGCCCAGGAGTTGGATGGCTTGTGGCCACCTGGCGTTTCGGCGGTGGAGGCTGTGAGAGAGCAGCGCAGGGAACTCTAACGTGTACGTGGTCGATGCTAGCGTATGGGTCAGTCTCTTGATGCCATCGGACACCAACCATCCGCCCAGCCAACTGTGGATGGAGTCCGTGGTCGAAAGGGGAGAGCCCATTGCCGGACCGGCTGTGGTACTGGCGGAAGTTGCTGGTGCAATAGCCAGGCGCACTGGGGACGGCCGCCGAGCCTTGAAAGGAAATACCTTGCTAAGAAGCTTTCCAAACTTCCGGCTTGCTTCTGTGGGCGAAGAGCTAGCCAAGTTGGGCGCCGAGACAGCTGCCCAGCAAAAGCTGCGGGGAGTCGATGCCCTTTACACTGCCCTCGCCGAGCGACTTGGCCTGATCTTGATTACCTGGGACGAGGAGCAGCGCGCCCGAAGCAGAACCATCGTAGAAGCATTTACTCCTCAGGAAGCCCTGGCTAGGGCTTCCTGAGCTAGCCATCAAAGGCAGGTTTATATGCCCAATCGCCTCATCAACGAGACCAGCCCCTACCTCCTTCAGCACGCCAACAACCCCGTTGAGTGGTACGCCTGGGGGGAGGAAGCCCTGGCTAAGGCCAGAGACGAGGACAAACCCATCCTCGTCTCTATTGGCTACTCCGCCTGCCACTGGTGCCACGTCATGGAGCGGGAATCGTTTGAAAACGAAGAGATCGCCCAACTGATGAACGACCTCTTTGTTAGCATCAAGGTCGACCGGGAGGAGAGGCCGGACATCGACAGTATTTACATGGAGTCCGTTCAGGCCATGACCGGCCGGGGCGGCTGGCCGCTCAATGTATTCCTGACTCCGGAGGGGAAGCCTTTCTTCGGTGGCACCTACTTCCCGCCGGAGGACCGGCATGGCATGGCCGGTTGGCCCAAGGTCTTGCAGGCCGTAGCCAAAGCCTACGAGGCCGATCGTTCGAGAGTGGAGGAAATGGCACAGCAGCTGACGGAGCGCCTAAACCATTCCAGCCACGCTCAGGCCAGCGCCGACCCCCTGACCACAGATATCCTCAACCAGGCCTACTCCACGCTTCTTGCACAGTTCGACGACCAGTTTGGCGGACTCAACGGCGCGCCCAAGTTTCCCCAGCCAATGACTTGGGAATTCGCTCTGCGTCAACATCACCGTACCGGCGACCCGGAAGCCCTACGAATGGTAGAGATCACCCTAGACCGCATGGCCAACGGAGGCATCTACGACCATTTGGGTGGCGGATTCGCTCGCTATTCAACCGACCAGCATTGGTTGGTGCCTCACTTCGAAAAGATGCTCTACGACAACGCGCTGCTAACGTCCCTGTACCTCCACGCCTACCAGGCGACTGGAAACCCTCTCTACCGCCGCGTCGTCGAAGAAACTCTGGACTACCTCGTGCGGGATATGACCGGCCCAGAGGGCGGGTTCTTCTCCGCTTTGGACGCTGACAGCGAAGGAGTCGAGGGCAAATTCTACGTCTGGACTGCCACCGAGATAGAGGGAATTCTAGGCGCCGAAGACGCCCGCTTGTTCAATGCGTACTACGGCGTCACCTCCGGAGGCAACTTCGAGGGCAAGAACATTCTAAACGTGCCTCACGACCAAGAAACGGTCGCCGCTGAACTGGGAGTGCCGGGCGAAGAGCTTGAAATAGCAGTTCAGCGAGGCCGGAAAGCTCTCCTTGAGACCCGCTACACCCGCATCGCCCCAGGTTTAGATGACAAGGTTCTCACTGAGTGGAACGGCCTCGCGCTGAAGGCAATGGCCGAGGCAGCCGTCGCCTTGGGACGAGCCGACTACCGAAAGGCTGCGGAGCGCAATGCCGCGTTCCTCCTGAGCGCCCTCCAGCAAGATGGAAGGTTGCTTCGTTCGTACCGAGCGGGGCGAGCCCAGTTGAAGGGGTATTTGGCTGACTACGCAGCGCTCATTGATGGGCTGATGGCGCTGCACCAAGCCACCTTCGACATTACTTGGATGAATGAGGCCCGCTCTTTGGCCGACGAAATGATCCGTCTCTTCTGGGACGAAGATCAGAATGTCTTCTTCGATACTGGCACGGATCACGAGCCCCTGCTCATTCGTCCGCGCGACTTCTTTGATAACGCCATTCCCTCAGGAAGCGCCGTCGCCGCGGACGTGATGTTGCGCTTGGCAGCGCTGACGGGGGAAACGGACTACGCCAAGCCAGCCGTAGCGTCGCTGCGCAGCGTTCAAGAGTATCTGTCTCGATCAGCCGCCGGTTTTGGGCACTGGCTGGGAGCGCTGGACTTCTACCTATCCACCCCCAAAGAGGTCGTGGTGGTCGGCGACCCGGAAGCTGAGGACACGGAAGCATTGCTCAGGACCCTCCACGGGCGCTTTCTGCCCAACAAGGTCGTGATGGGCCTCGATGGTGCCACTTCAAGTGGCGGATGGCCGTTGCTGGAAGGCCGCTCTAAGGTGGATGGCAAAGTGACCGCCTTCGTCTGCGAGCACTTCGCCTGCCAACTCCCCGTCACCGACCCCGCCGCCCTCGAGAAACAACTCAGTCCATAGTGGGGTGCGCCTTGATTTAATCTGGACTGACGTCGCCATCCCACCTCCCACCCTCGAAGGTTTTTAGGAATTGGGGGACTCCCCCAAACCCCCGGCGGGGCTCCGCCTCTGCACCCCGACTCACAGTTATTGGCGCACTCACCTACCGTCATTGCCTCGGAAATAAAGGGGGCGGGGGTGGGTTGCTGAGGAGTCGGTTGAACCCCGCTCGCCTTCAACCTCGCTCCGCCGACGAAGCATCTCGCGTTGGCGTTTCCATCGGTTTGTGGTGCAAGGGATTCCCCTGCCATCTCCGATTTCCGGCGAAGGCCGGAATCCAGTAGGCCTGGCCTATTAAGCGCCTACGCATACAATAACGAACGCTTTCTGGATTCCGGCTGCCACCGGAATGACCGAGGCCAACCGATTTCACCCACAAGCTCAGTAAGCCCATGCCGGTGGTGTACAATCGCTGCCGATATTGGTAGCTAAGATTGGGTTGCAACAGGAGTTTCCGTGGCCGTTTCCGACCGAGTACGCCTATCCATGGAGAAGTCTTCCTGGATCCGCCGAATGTTCGAGCAAGGAGCTGCCCTGAAACAGCAGTTCGGCGACGATAAGGTCTTTGACCTTTCCCTAGGCAACCCCGTGATGGAGCCACCCCCCGAGTTCAACGAAGCCCTTCAACGCTTGGCATCCAGCCCCGACAGGGGCACACATCGCTACATGCCAAACGCTGGATACCAGGAGACCCGCGCTGCCGTTGCCGAGGGTCTGACCGAGGAGACGGGTCTGCCTTTCACCGCCAATGAGATCGTCATGACTGTGGGTGCTGGCGGTGCGATCAATGTTGTCCTGCGGTCCATCCTTGACCCTGGCGACGAGGTCATCCTCTTAGCTCCCTATTTTGCCGAGTACACCTTCTATGTGGACAACCACGGCGGCGTGTCCAAGGTTGTTCCCACCGATGCCGATTTCCTGCCCGACATCGAAGCCATAGAAGCGGCCATTGGACCCAAGACGAGGGCCGTTTTCATCAACTCTCCCAACAACCCCACCGGCGCTCTCTACCCTGCCGAACGCTTGCAGGCTCTTGGCGCCCTGCTGGAGCGCAAGAGCCGGGACTTGGGCCGAGAGATATTTCTCATCAGCGACGAACCGTACCGCAAGGTCATCTTTGACGGCCTGACCTATCCCCACGTCTTTCCCTTCTACCCCCGCACCATCGTGGCCACGTCCCACTCCAAGGACCTTGCCCTACCCGGCGAGCGCATCGGCTACATCGCCGTTAACCCTGCCTATGAGGAGCGCCAGGAGCTCATCGCTGGCTGTATCTTCGCCAACCGCATCCTTGGGTTCGTCAACGCCCCGGCCCTGATGCAGCGAGTCGTCGTACACCTGCAGCGAGCCACGGTGGACGTTATGGACTATCAGCGCAAACGAGACATGCTCTATGACTCGCTCACCGGCATGGGTTACCAAGTTCCCTACCCGCAGGGCGCCTTTTACATGTTCCCTCGCTCACCGGTGGAGGACGAGTTGGAGTTCATCAACGAGTTGTTGCAGTACAATGTGCTCGTTGTGCCTGGAAGAGGCTTTGGCACGCCTGGGTATTTCCGCCTCTCTTATTGTGTGGAGGATTGGGTACTTGAAGGAGCCCTCGAGGGGTTCGCCAAAGTAGCGCGAGCAGGGGCGTAGCTAAGAAAGGAGAACGCTAAGATGGCAACTACTTCCGTCGACATCATCACCCAAGAGATTATTCGGGCTCGGCTGGACGGCATCGTGCGGGAAATGCAGGCCGCGGTCCTTCGTACCGGCTTCTCCACGATCATCCGAGAGTCCCACGACTTCAGCGCCGGAATCGTCGACCGCGAGGGCAATGTCGTGGGGCAATTCTCACCACTGCCGCCTCACCTTGGAGCCTATCCTGAGTGCGTCATAGGCCTGCTCCGCGTCTACGATTACGATGAGATGGAAGACGGCGACTGCTTCCTCATCAACCACCCCTACTACTGCGGGTGCCCGCACCCCAACGACATGGTCGTCGTGATGCCCGTCTTCTATGACGGGGATATCGTCGCCTTCTGCTGCAGCATGGGCCACAAGAGCGACATCGGTGGTCAATCTCCTGGGAGCAGGAACGTCCTGGCTCGGGACATTTTCGGCGAAGGGCTTCAGATCATGCCGGTGAAGTTCCAGAGCCGCCGGAAGCTCGTGAAGGAAACAACGCAATTCATTAAGTCCAATAGCCGGACTCCAGAACTGGTTTTGGGAGACTTGAGCGCTCAGGCTGGCGCTTTGTGGAGCATTGGCTCTTCCCGCATCAAGGGGCTTATGGATGAGTACGGCAAGGGTGTCGTGCTGACTGCATTTGAGCAAATCGGTCTCCGGACGGAGGCACGCGTCCGCGAAGAGATCGCCTCCTGGGTCGATGGTGTCTACGAGGCCGAGACATTTGTTGACGACATCGCCAATCCCAATCACCCCATCCGCCTGCACGTGGCCGTCATCAAGGAAGGAGAAAGTTTGGTGGTCGATTTCTCTGGCTCCGGAGACCAGAGCGCCGGGCCCATCAACATACGCCCGCCCTTCATCCGAGGTATGACCTATTACGGGGTGATCTCCATGATCGACCCCGGCATTCCCAACAACCACGGTCTTGCTAGGGCCGTGCAATGCAATTTCAGGGAAGGGAGCATCTTGGACCCGTCCTTCCCAACGCCGATCGGGTTCTATTCCATGACCCTTTCCTTGGTTGAAGATGTCATATTCGCTGCACTTGCCAAGGCGTCAGGCAGGCCGTCCCTGGCCCACAACGCACCCGGCGGCATGGTCGTCCTAGGCGATGTCAGTGGGGTTGGACGTAAATACGTGCAATACGAACTGCTGCAATCCGGCAACGGGGCCTACGACGGAGGCGACGGTTGGACAGGCACGGCCCACTCCTGGGGCGGCGGCGCCAAGTTCACCAGCGTTGAAATCCTTGAATCCGAGTTCGATGTAGAACTGCAACAATTCCGGCTCGTGCCCGACACCGGTGGCGCAGGCAAGTTCCGGGGCGGCCTGGCATTTGTCAGAGACTACCTGGTGGGCACAGAAAGCCGTTTTGCCGGCGGCGGCGACCGCATTGCGGTCCCCCCGGAGGGCATGGACGGCGGGGGCAGTGGATCAGCTGGGTTTGTAACGGTCATTTCCAACGATGGAAAAGAGAAAAAGAATATCGGCCTTGTGTCCAACCTTCCGGTGGGCCCAGGGGACATACTGCGAGTGGCAACAGGCAGCGCAGGCGGCGTGGGCGATCCCAAGGCGCGGGACCCGGAGCGGGTCATTCTTGACATTCAAAACGGGTACATCTCCGAGCAAGCTGCCCGCGAGGTCTATGGCCTCTCGGAAGACCTCATCAAGCAAGCAAAGGGCTCCAGTACGTAGCGTGCTTCGAAAGCAGGCATTCAATTTGGCCAAGGTTCCCAGTGTCAGCAAGTGGAGAGCGCAGGCCAACGCCTCCCCCTCCCTCTAACTCCCTCCCTCAAGGGCGGGAGGACGGAACGTTCCCTCTCCCTGAGGGAGAGGGCTAAGGAAAGGGGAATACGCGCCGGACCCAGTCACTTGCCGTTGGAGGCCGTCACGCAACTCCTAAGAAATGGCGTCACTGCCGCAGACATCCTGGAAGAATCTGTCTTCTGGCTCCTGGACAATTACCAGAGCTTCACGTTCTTTCAGGAGCGTGATCTCGTCTGGACGCTGCAGACCAGGCTGACCTCTGCGCTGAAGGAGCACCGTCTACACTACCGGGTCTTTAGTGAGCACCCCATGCTTCCCGGCCAACGGCGCTCCATTTCCGCCGACCTTGCCATCGTCGATTTCCATGATCAGGTTCAAGTAGCCGCCGAGTTCAAGTATGAACCCGCCCACGCCCGTAGCGACATACTGCCCCAGAAATTCCCCGTGGTTCAGTGGTCAGATGTCGGCAAAGACGTTCGGCGTATTCGGGACTACGTGAAGAATGGGATCGCAGCAACGGCCTACGCCATCTTCATCGACGAAGCCGGCCACTTCCAAAACCATGAGCCACCCAAGGGCAGCCAGTGGATTGCCTGGCACAAGGACGTACGGGTGCTGTGGACGGAGGTTCACGCGTCATGACTCAGCCCCTTGAAGGCGTTCGCATCATCGACCTGACCCAGGTGTTGGCGGGCCCTTTCGCTACACGCCAACTCGCCGACTTGGGCGCTGACGTCATCAAGATAGAACAGCCCGGCACCGGCGACCCAACAAGGACATGGGGCCCCTATTTCCTCAACGGGCACAGCGCCTACTTCCTAGGCGTCAATCGTAACAAGAAGAGCGTAACGCTCAACCTGCGCCACCCCAAAGGCCAGGAAATCCTGCACAAGCTGGTGTCTAACGCCGATGTGGTGGTGGACAATTACCGTCCCGCTACTGCAAAGCGCCTGGGCATCGCATATGAGGCTCTGAGCGCGATTAACCCTCGCATCATCTCCTGCTCCCTGTCAGGCTTCGGCGACGTTCCCGGCTACGAAAGCAAGCCAGCCTTCGACTCTATCGTTCAGGCTATGGGCGGAGCGATGAGCGTCACGGGAAAGGAGGGTGGGCCACCAGCCGTCATGGGGTTCCCTCTTGGAGACCTTGGCGGCGGTCTGGCCCTTAGCCAGGCGGTGCTTGCCGCCCTTTATGCCCGGTCCCAGACAGGCAAGGGCCAAAGGGCAGAACTCAGCATGCTGGACATGCAGGTCCAGTTTCAGGCACACCTGGGCCAGTTTCACCTCGTCTCAGGGGAAGAGCCTGGGCCTATAGGCAACAGCCACCCGCACAACGTCCCCGTGCGAGCCTTCCTTTGCCGGGACGGACGCTACATCCAGGTCCATTCCCCGACCAACCCGTCATACCAGGCGTTGGCGGCAACCGTGGCCGGGGAACTCGGCGGGGAGTTCTCCGCCCTTGCCGACGACCCCCGTTTCGCAAATCCCGCAGAGCGCAGCAAGAATCGTGCTCCGCTCTATGAATTGCTTGAGCAAGGCTTCATCCTGAGGGACTCTTCTGAATGGCTGGTCGAGTTGGATGCGAAGGGCGCTCCGGCTGCTCGCATCAATAGTCTCGGTGAAGCCGTGAGCGAGCCTGCGGTCCAGGCACGGAACATGGTCGTTGAGATCAACCACCCTGAAGCAGGGGTCTACCGGTCGGCAGGGAACCCCATCAAGTTCGCAGGGGCGGAAGAGAAGTTTGACCCAGCACCTTTGCTGGGTCAGCACACAGAAGAAGTCCTGGGCGCGCTTGGCTACACCCAGGACTTCATTAACGAACTACGGGAAGAGGGCGTGGTCTAAGCTACGCCTTGGTCTCCTGCGGGGCCTCGGTCTTTTGTTCAACGGGCTCTGCTGGGACGGGCGTCACAGGATCATCAGAAGTCTGCACTCGCCTGAACTCCCTGATACCCTTGCCTAGGTAGCCGCCAATCTCAGGCAGCCTGCCTACGCCGAAGATGATCATGATGATCACCATTACGATGAGTAGTTCCGGAACTCCGATTCCTTTCACAAAAGGCATTCCGCACCTCCCCCTTCACAGCTTCTAACGATACCTTCCGATGCTAGCACGGTTGGCAAAAGCGGACAAGGGGAAGCGCGGCGTAGGCAGATTCCGCTCTTGGCATCTGAGAACATGATCGTAGTGGTATTCCGCCGACTCTAAGCTTACCGCCAGGCCAATTGACACTGAATGCACCCTCCGATAGGATGCGCGCCTCCGAAAGACAGCGCCTTCTAAGAGGACTTCGTGGCGAAACTGGTTGAGATCATTGGCATTGGCCACAACCCCCTGATGCACTTGCGTCTGACGAATTCAGGCGACCAGTCGCCCGAGGTCGTTAAGCTGCGGGAGCGTTTCGGCGAGTTGCAGCAAAGGCTAACGGACGCACGTCCTGATGTCCTGCTTTGCATAGGCAACGACCACCTAAACACCCTCTTCATGGACAACATGCCTGCCTTCCTCGTAGGCAAATCGCCGCACGCGGAGGGCCCCTGGGACTGGGAGTTGGACCTTGGGCTCCCTTCGTATGAAGCGCCGGTGGACGTTTCGCTGGCCAAGGGAATTGTCAGTGGCGGATTCAACCACAGCGTGGACTTCGCCTTCTCCGATGAATTCAAGATCGACCACGCCCATACCATTCCTTTGAAGCACCTGCGCCCGCAGATGGACCTCCCCATCGTTCCCATTTTCTGCAACGTCATGGCGCCCCCCATCCCAACGGCACGACGCTTCTACCAGGTTGGCGAGGCGCTTCGGGACATCATCGAAGAGTTGCCGGCGGACAGCCGGGTGGCCGCAGTTTGCAGCGGCCACCTCTCGGTGGAGATCGGAGGAGCGCGGTCGACGATGGGCGCTTGCGACCCGGAGTTCGATTACTGGAGCGTGGACATGGTTGGCAGGGGAGATGTGGAGGCAGTCTGTCGCGAATTGACCTTCGAACGATTCTGGCAGTCAGGCAATTACACCGCCGGCTTCCTTACCTTCGTCATGCTACTGGGCCTAGCACGCGGCATCCCCGCATCGTTGTACGACATCATGCCCATGGGTCCGGCCAACAACCCGTTCTTTGTCTGGGATCTGTAGGCGGGGGCGCAAATGAGCCTGTACCAAACAAACAAGGCAGTCAAGCTTCTCCCCCACAACAACGACACTGAGCCGCTTCGTCGTTTCAAAGAGGAGCCTGAGGAGTACTTGAAAGGCTTCGACCTAACGGACGAGGAGCGCCAGGGCTTGATGGACAGGAACTATGCCAAGCTCTACAGCATGGGTGTGCAGCCCTTCATCCTGCAGACCTTTGCCTGCAAGCTCGCCAACGAGCCGCTCATTGAGTTCATGCCAAAATACACAGCCCTGCTGAAAGACCTGGGCAGTCCCAGCTACGAAACCTAGGGCAGAAACCCTGCAACCTCAGGGCTGTGGGCAAGGTCCCTTCTACTCACGGCCAGCCTTACGACTCCACCGTCACAATCGCCAGCAGTTCGTCGAGAATTTGGGTGAGGCGCTCCTCGTCCATCGGGCCGATGTATTTCCGAAGCAATTGCCCGTCCGGTCCGACGAAGAACTTCTCCGGGATCCCTTTTACCCCATAGTCGATGGCGACCGCTCCCTTGGGGTCCAATCCCGCCGGAAAGGGAATGCCGTAGCGGTCGACATGCGCCTTGGCGTCCTCATCGCGGTCCCAGATATCAACCCCAACGAACTCGACGCCACGATCTTTGTAGCGGGGGTAAACGCTAACCAAGTGCGGCGCCTCTTGGCGGCACGGGGGGCACCACGATGCCCAGAAGTCCAGCATCACCAGCTTCCCCCGCAAATCGGCCAACCGGAAGGTGGAGCCATCAACGAGCGTCATGGTGAAGTCTGGAGCAAGCTTGTCCGATATGGCGATCTGCCCGAACTCACTGTTAACCGTCGCAGTGGCAGGCTGGCCGCCGCTGCGGGCCAACGCGATCACCATGATTACAAAAAGGGCTACCACCGGGATGGCAGCGCCGAGCAACACCATTCTTTTGCTGGTCAACCTCTCTTCCCCTGTTCCCTCGCCCCGTCTGATCCGGCGGATTCGGAGTTGAGAACATCGCCATCCGATTCTTCGTCAGGGGGAAATTTTCGCAAATGGCCGATGAGAACATCCCTACGACGCCGGTAGTGGTTGGCGGAGACCTCGCCTTCCTCAAAGTTCTCGTCAAGAGCGGCGATGGCCCTGACGGTTGCGGCCCGGTCTTTGGGAAACTCACCGTCCTCATCCACGACCACGCTCAATTGCCTCCGCCTGCGCCACAGAACGGCGAACGCCACGAAAATCACCAACGCCCCACCCAAAACAACCGGAATGGCAATGAGGGTGTTCTCTGTCCATAGGTCGCCGATGCGCTGAAGGAGCGAAGGCGCTGGCAGGCCCTCGAATCTGATGGAGGCCTTAGCGCCGCGGTCCAACTCCGTCGTTTCGAAGACATAGTAGGCAAGGTCACCGAGGTCCGTGGGGCCCATGTCAACCAGATCCTTTCCAACGACCTGGCCCAGTTCCTGGTTCAGCAGCACTCTGTAGATGCTGGCGCCAAAGGGAAAAGAGCGCTCTAGGTCCAGCGAGCTTCCGTTGTATGGGAGCTGATAGGTGAACAAGACCTGGTGTCGGCCCGGAGGCACCGGTACAACCAGTGCGAATCCCTCGCCAACCTCAATGATCTGCCCGTCCAGGAGTTCCGTTCGGACATCCAAGCCAACAGCGTTGGGTGGCAGTGAGAATCGAAGAAAGTTCATTGTCGAGACGCCGCTTGATAGATCAGGAACCAGCGTGCGTGTTCCTGTGTTCTCTATCGTTACCGCCTCCATCGCCACCAAGCGGCGTTCTTCCTCCAGGAGCCGCGGAAGGAGCAACACGTCCTCGCGAACGCTGACTTCGTCGATGCTGGCAGTCGCCGCGTATACGACGATTTCAACGTCCTCGCCAGGCGGACCGTCTTCGACAACCGTTCGGTACAACGCTCCCTCAAATGTCACGTCAAAAGCGTAAGCGTACCTGGTGTCGCTGGGTACCTCCAAGAAGCTGAAGCTTCCGCTTTCATCAGTGACGGCGGTGCGCTGCCATACCAACTCCGTGTCCAGCCCCACCCGCAACAGCACATCGATCCCCGATGGAATGTCCGCATCGGGAGTGCCGTTCGTCACCCGACCGTTGATAGCAGTGGTCGGCCCGTCTTGAGCATTCAAGGGTCCGGCCGCAAGGGATCCGACGACAAACAATGTTGCCAACGGAAGAAGTAACCGCTTCATCTGGCTTCTTCTTCAGCTAAAGGAGTTCCGCACTGAGGGCATTCAGATGCCGGTGTCTCAACGACCGTGCTGCAGTTGGGGCAGGTCACCTGACCTACGGAGGAGACGGTCAACTGCTGTCTCATGGATCTGACTTCCTCTTCCAGGGCCCAGTCCCGATCGCCTCGGGAACGAACAAGCTGCTCCTCTCGACGGAGAATAGCTGCCGCCTGAAGCCTCAAACGGTGAAGGCCTTTTTCGTAGTCCGGCTGCTCCACGCGGCCCACGTCCCGCTCAAGCTGGAGCATGCGAATTTCATCGTAGATGGCTTCACGCTGGCGAGTCGTTTCAGACAAGTCGTCAAGCTCCCTCGCCATGGGATTTCGACGTGCGCTCAGGAACGGCAGCACCAGAACAGTCGCGCATATGATTGCTAAGACGAGTCCCAACAAGATACCCATGGTCAGTCCGCCGCCTCCCGCTCCGACCCAGCCCCTTGCCCCTGCCGTGGCGCGGGCTCACGCCGCTTGCGCCGCTCAGGCCACAGGGAGACCAAGGTTCCCAGAATCATGATCGGCCCAGCTGCCCACACCCACCACACCAGCGGATTCACGAAAAGCCTGAAGGACGCCGAGCCGTCTTCGAGCAGTTCTGTGGAACTGACATAGACATCCTCGATCAGCCCCGAGAGGATGGCGGGCCGCGTCGAGGCCATCCGGAAAGTGGGATAGAAGTCCCTTGAAGAGACCATCGTGCCCAGCGATTCACCATTCTGAAACAGCTCAAAATGGGTGTTGAACTTAACAAATTCGGGCTCGTCTATGACGTCGGTCGTAATGTATTCAACCTGGTACTCGCCAATGGATGCGACCTCTCCGGGCGCCAAGATCACGTCACGCTGCTTGTCATAGAAGGACGATCCCACAATCCCCAGGGCCAAAGCCACGACCGCCAGATGCACGATATATCCGCCGTAACGAGGCCGGTTGGCCGCGATGAGCCGGACAAAGGCCAGCGGATAGTTCTCCCCTCTCTTGTGGCGGGACATCGTGCCCCGCACCCATTCGTGGGCTATGCCACCGCTAACGAGGCCCAGCAGTCCTACCGAGAGTAGGACAAGTGGATTGAAGATTTGTAGTGCCAGCGCAAGCAGGATGACCGCCCCAGCTGTAATCAGAGGCACCCTCAGCGCCCGCACGATATTGCTGAGACTGGCGCTTCGCCAAGGCAGCAGTGGCCCAACACCCATCAGAAATATCAGCGCCAGCAACAGAGGCCCGTTCACCTGATTGTAGAAAGGCTCTGCCACTGTGACCCGCCGGCCAAGAAATATCTCGGAGATGAGCGGGTAGATCACGCCCCATAGCGTGATGAATGCCACACCCAGCAAAAGAAGGTTGTTCACCAAGAACGCCGACTCCCTGGACAACGTCGCTTCAATAGTGCGGCTAGCGCGAAGTCTCGGCATCCGCACGAAGTACACGACGAACGAGCCCAGAATTGTCAGGCCTAAAAAGATGAGGAATGTCCATCCCAAAGTCGACTGACCGAAGGAGTGCACCGAGGGAACCGGACCGCCCCGGTTGATGAACATTCCGAACAACGCCAGGGAGAACGTGATGTTGATGAGAGCGATGTTCCACAAACGAAACATGCCCCTTCGCTTCTGCACCATGATGGAGTGTACGAACGCGGTCAGGCCCAGAAAGGGCATGAGACCGGCATTTTCGACTGGGTCCCAGGCCCAATAACCACCCCAGCCCAAGATGGTGTAGGCCCACCAGGCGCCCAGAAGCAGGCCGCTGCCCAGCACCGCCCAAGCAATGAGAGCCCAGACTCGTCCTGTGTCCACCCACTCGTCACCAACCCGGCCAGAGACCAGTACCCCCAGTGCGAAAGCGAATGGAATGGTAACCGCCACCAGCCCTGTCATGAGCATAGGGGGGTGGATGAACATTCCCGGATGCGTTAATAACGGATTGACGCCCTGCCCATCCTGAGGAACAAAGGTGAGCTGAGCAAACGGGTCCGCAAGAAAGACCAGGAGAATAGCGAAGAATGCCAATACGATGGCCATAATCGCGTTGACGTAGGGGAGGCTGAACGCCATGGTGCGGGGCGCCCGCCAGAGAGCGATTGAAGAAAGCAGCGCCAGCACTCCTGCCAAAAATAGCAGGGAGCCTTCGTTCCCGGCATAGAAAGCGACCCAGGTGTAAACGGTGGCCATGGCCCGGCTGCTGTGCTCAGCGACGTAGCGAATTTCGAAGTCGTGCGAGAGGAAGGCAACTACGAGAGCCACTATCGCCGCACCAAGGCTTAGAGCGATGAGGTAGATGGAATAGCGCGCGCTGCGCACCAATTCGGGCATGCCAAGCCGTGCGCCCAATACAGAACCGACAGCACTGTAGATAGACATCGCCAGAGCGATGCGAATGGCGATGGAACCGAATTCAGCCACCTATGTACCTCGGAGCAGCACGATCGGGGGAACATGAGACAAAGAAGGAACGGTCGGAATTACTCACCACCGCGTTTCCACGGCGTAACGTAGGGGCGTTCAATTGAACGCCCCTACCCATTGGCCTACCCAAACAGCGGCCATCAAACCCCATGCGTTGCAATGCAGCCCTCAGCGCCATGTGAAATTCAAATCCAACATCAAGAATTACCTGAGCCTGAGCCATCCGATGAGATGCCGCCGGACGACTCGGCGTTGCTGACGTCTGTACCCATCTCGGAGTCGACCCGCTCAAGGTAAGAAGCCAACTCAGCCTCGGTGACCTCTTCATCCTCATCCCCCAGGCCGGGGCTGCGACGCATAGCTCTAATAGCAAAGCCAAGCACGATAGCTCCAACAAGCAGCCCCACCGGAGGAACAATCCAGGCGGTAAGGTTGGCGCCACCCTTGGGTGGAGAAGCCAAAACTTCCTCTCCATAGCGGGCAATGAAATGTTCGTTGATCTCCTCCCGGGAAGCGCCTTCCGCCAGCATGTCACGCACACGCTGACGCATTTGGAAAGCCAGCGGGACTTGGGACTGGTTGATAGTCTCGCTGGGGCACACCGGACACATGAGCGTCCTATCAATAGCCTGAGCTTGCTCTTCCAAGGGGATCGCCTGCGAGGTGCAGGCCAACAGGAACAGAGCCAAGCCCACAAAGGAGGCGAGCCCTCGCCTTATGCGTGCGAGGGCAGCCGACGAGGTCAGGAAACCAACCACTTCCCCACCCTCCCACGAACTACGTTTATAGGTGCCGATCGTAGCTTGAAACGAACGCTTTCACTGTACTTCGTGACAAACTTCACAGTCAAGAAACGTTGTAGCTAGAGGCTCGCCCGGCCCAACGGCGAGTACACCGCACCTCCAGGCCGGAGGTCACTGCGCATCACAACGATCTCAGTGACCTCAAACGCCACATCCAAAGGCATTGCGACCCCACCTAACGCATCCTTCAACAACCGCTGCCGATCAGACGAAGCATTGTTGACTCTGCCCAGAGTCAGGTGCGGAGAGAAATGGCGTTCGTCCTTGGGAAACCCACGCCTTGCCGTCACCCCTTCAACCCGCTGTTGCAAGTCAGATAAAGACTCAAGGTCTCCTTCCAAACCCACCCAGAGCACTCTGGCCCTGGCCGGATTCGGAAAAGCTCCCAGCCTGGCGACTGCCAGATGAAAAGGACCCAGACCGGCAACGGCCTCTCGAACGCCGTCAACAAGGCCAGGGATCAAAGCTGTTTGCACGTTGCCAAGAAACTTCAGGGTCAGATGGACATTGTCTGGCTTCACCCAACGGACGGGCGCGGGCGAAGCTGCTTTCAGTTCCTGTTCAGCATCTTCCATCACCCGTTTGACCCCAGGCGGAAGCTCAATAGCGATAAAGGTCCGCACCTGTTCGATCATGACCCTTTGAGGTCGTCCCGGAACTTGCCGAGTTCCCGGTACCAGCCGACCAAGTCGTCCAGCCGGTAAACAGCGTTGGCGGGGCTTGGGTTCGGCACTACAAACACCTTTGAGGTTCCGATGGTGCGGGGTTGCAGGCCAAGACTCGGGTTCGTCTTCTTGTCGCCATCGGCGTAGCGGAGGTAGTTGCGATACCCCGTCAGCCCCTGGAAGCAGACGATCCGAGGCTGAAAGCGCAAAAGCTTGTCCTTCAAGAACCTCGACCAGCGCCGGAAGTCCTCCGACCTCAAATCGCTGGCGCTGTGAGAAGGCCGCTTGACCACGTCAGTGAAGCCAATGCCGAACTCCAGAATGCGATGATCCGTTTCCGCGGTCATGTCCTGGCTAACCAAGCCAGCCTGCCTCACAGCAGGCCAGAACCGGTTTGTAGGCGTAGCGAAATAGTGCCCCACCTCGGCCGAATGGGCCCCCGGGTTGATGCCAACGAACACGATGTCGAGGCCGCTCGCCAGGTAGTCCGGCAAAGTCTCCATCTGGGGCGGGGTATTGGGAAGGGCTGTTTCATCGTTCATGGCAGTATCTTACTTTGGCAGGCCTCGGCCTGGGGCTGGAGCCACCGGAGTCTTGAAAAAGCTCTGGTTGTAACCCTCGCGCGGCGTTAGCTCCTACTCCTTTCCGCTGATCTAGCAGGGCCTCTTCACCCGCATTGGGTAAAGAGGCCCTGCTTTTGGCCCTGTATTTTTACAGGTTGGCATCAGGAAATTGATTGCGGGTTGGTGCCCCCTTGTTGCACAGCGCCAAAAAGCCAACCTATACTGGTTGTAGCTATCGCTTCTTCTGATGCTGCATCCAAAGGGCAAGCTCCCGTCTAGGCGAGGCTATCGATGAGCGTTGGGAACGACTTCCTCTACAGCCAAAAACTCCAGCGACGACAGTGGCGCAGGCTCCTGGGCCTTGGACTCGTGGTTGTGGGTGTCATGTTGCTGGCAGGCAGCGGCAGCTACTTCCTTTACGCCCAGATCGCCAGGTCCGGCCTCGGTGAACTGGAAGTAAACCTTCCCCTAGCTAGCGAAGACCCCACGGGCAACGGCTTGGTTGTAGCCCCTGAAGCAACACAGGAGCCGATTGACCCTACCGCAGCCCCAGCAGACGGCGCTCCTGAGAACACCCAGCAACCTCCTGCACCCACCGAGGCAGGCTCCCTCTACATCCCAACATCGCGGTTTAGCACTATCTACCCTGGCCAGGGAATCCACCCCAAGTACTGGGATGCACCCTACTACGCCGAGGCATACAAACCCGCTGGGTGGGAACTGGTGCAGAGCTTCGAGCCTGCATCCGCTTCAGCCGCCAAGCCAGTGGGAAGCCAGGGCCGGGCAACGAGGATTCAGATTCCAGCCATCGGGGTGGACTCCGATGTCCGTGAACTCAGGGTCGTGAACCTTGGCACCAGTGCTGCCTGGGAGACTCCAAACCAGGTGGTGGGCCACATCCCAACGACGCCCAATATCGGCGAGGCGGGGCGGGGCTACTGGTTCGGCCATCTGGAAAGTCCTATCAGAGGCGAGGGAAACGTCTTCATCAACCTGCCCAAGATACCGGACCTCCTGAAGAAGGGAGAGGAAATCTACGTTATCTTCACCAATGAAGACGACATTGAATACCTTTATAAGGTGTTCAACACGACCGTGGTCCATCAAAGTGAACTGGGCATCGACCGCGCCGACAGCCCCTTGATCAGCCTGGTAGCCTGCGTTCCTCGATTAGTTTATGACCACCGCCTGGTGGTCACAGCAGAGCTAGTGGGTATCAAACAGGCGTAAAGGCCAGCGTATAAATAGAAAGAGGCGCGCCTAAGGCACGCCTCTTTCTATTCATGCAGGTCTCTTTCTAAGTAACGATAACATCCACGCGCTGCACCCCGTTGTTGGCATAGCCTCCGTAGTTCCAGTCTTGCTCCAACGGCTGGACTTCGCCCTCAGAGTCAGTGGCTCGGACGCACAGGACATGGGAGCCAGTCTTAGCGAGCCACTCGTAACTCCAGGGTCGCCAAGCGTAAGGAGAAACCGACTCTCCAAGCTCAGCATCCGCCCATGTTTCCCCAGCATCCGAGCTGACTTCGACGCGGACCACTTTGCTCCGTCCCGCCCATGCCTTGCCTATCAATGGCACAAGACCGGCGTCAAGAACCCGCGTCCGAGTAAGCAGGTCGGGAATGCCGGGAGGGACCATGAGCGCCCGACGACGCATCAGCGTGACAGGCTCCCCTTCCCCATCCGGACCCTGGAGAAAACGAAATGCCCTACGGTTGTGAAAGCCATCATAGGCATCGCCGATAGCCTCAATGGCCCCAAGCCACTTCACGCTAGCCATGCCATACCAACCGGGTGCTATCAGCCTAAGTGGGGCACCGTGTTGCGGAGGCAGTGCCTCGCCGTTCATTTCGTAGGCCAGCAAGACCTCTTCGCGGATGGCGTCGGAGACGGTGAGGCTGCGTTCATAGTGACGGACCTGCCCTCCCTCAACCCCCTGGTCTAGCCCAGTGAACACGATTTCCACAGCGTCTGCGCTCAACCCGGCCTCCTCCAATACACCTTGCAGTGGAGTCCCCGTCCATTCAGCAGTGCCAATAGCCTCAAGCAGCCACGGCTGGGTCAGCCGACGCGGTGACCACAGGGCTCGGCCGTTTCCTGAGCATTCCATCGTCACTGCAGATGAACGGACGGGGAAGGTCTTGATGTCCTCCAAGGTTAGGTTTAGAGGGTTAGACACGAGGCCCCCAACATTGAGTCGCCAGGAGGCCGTATCTACGTCAGGGATGTCAAAATGTGTGAGGAGGTAATGGAGGCCGGTCGGCGTGACGGAGTAGCGGAGTGCTTCCAGGGGCATGCCCCTGTTGCGCAGGGCCAACTGCACCTCTTCTTGACTGAAGGTGCCCGTGTAATCAACGCCGGTGCCATCGCCCACGGTGCGAAACTGGAAGGGTTGACCGTCCTGGGGCACGCTTTGCTCCTTGGGGACACTGGTGGGAGAGGCGTTACTTCCTGTAGACCGACGGTTGAGAACGAGAGCGTCTCCCCTCCCTACCCCACTACCACGTTCAACAGTCGGCCTGGGACGTACACCACCTTACGAATCTCTTTCCCTTCGATATGCCGATGGACGTTGGCGCTCTGCTCCACAAGGATACGCGCATCCTCTTCGGACAGGTTAGCGGGGACTATGATTTTGTCACGCACCTTGCCGTTCACCTGAAGCACCAACGTCACTTCTTCATCCCTGGTCTGTTCCTCGTCCCAGGTGGGCAGTGCCTGTTGATGTACTGAGTAGGCATGGCCGGTGCGCTCCCACAACTCCTCTGAGACATAGGGGGCCAGCGGGGCCAGCAGCAGAACAAGCGACTCCACAGCCTTAGCCCAGCTCCCTGCGTCAGCCTCACCGCGATCCCAGGCCTTTGCCAAGAAGTTGGTGAACTCCATCATGGCTGCGAGCGCTGTATTGAAGTGAAATCCATCCACATCCTCGATGACCCGCTTGACCGTCTTGTGGGTCTGGCGCACCACCTCTCTCGTCCCATCCTCCGTACCTTTCCCTTGGGAAGACGCGTCTCGAGTACACAGGTCCCAGACTCGATTGAGCCAGCGCGACATCCCCTGGATGCCGGTTGAACTCCAGCTTCCGCCCCGATCCCATGGGCCAAGGAACATCAGGAAGATCCGCACGGCATCAGCGCCCAGCGTGCCGACGTAGTCGTCGGGGTTCACCACGTTGCCGCGGCTCTTGCTCATTTTCTCGTTGTCTTCGCCCAGGATCGTGCCCTGGTTATAAAGCCGGACGAACGGCTCATCGAACTGGAGGACGCCCACATCACGAAGCGCCTTGGTGAAGAACCGAGCGTAGAGCAGGTGCATGACCGCATGCTCTGCACCGCCGGTGTACTGGTCCACTGGGCACCACTGACGGACCAACTCGGGATCGAACGCCGCTTGGTCGAAGTGGGGGTTTGTGTAGCGAAGGAAGTACCACGATGAATCGACGAACGTGTCCATGGTGTCAGTTTCCCGCAGAGCCGGGCCGCCGCACTGGGGGCAGGTCGTGTTAACGAAGCCTTCATGACGCTTGAGAGGTGATTCTCCCGTGGGCTTGAACTCCGCGTCCTCGGGAAGCAGGACGGGCAGGTCCTCTTCGGGCACTGCCACAATGCCATCCGTATCACAGTAGACGACTGGAATGGGCGTTCCCCAATAGCGTTGCCGCGAGATGAGCCAGTCACGAATGCGATAGGTCACCGTACGACGCCCGTGGCCCTGCTCCGCGATCCGGTCGACGATGGCCGTGGCTCCCTGGCGATTGGGGAGTCCGTCGGCAAAGTCAGAATTGACCATGATTCCTTCGCCGGTGTACGCCTCATCAAGCGCGTTGCCGTCCCAATCTGGCGCGGCCACAACGACGCGAATGGGCAGGCCTTTCATCGTTGCAAAGGCAAAGTCACGTGTGTCATGGGCCGGGACGCCCATAACAGCACCTGTCCCATAGCTCATCAAAACGTAGTCGCTAACGTAGATAGGAACGCGTTCGCCGTTGATCCGGTTGGTGGCGTAGGCACCCAGGAATACGCCGGTCTTCTCTCGCTCGGTGCTCTGGCGTTCGATCTCTGAGCTGTGTCGCGCCTGCTCCTGGTAGGCCTGCACCTCTGCCTTGCGATCAGGTGTCGTCAGGGCCTCAGCCAACGGATGCTCCGGTGATAGAGCCATATAGGTGACACCGAACAACGTGTCCACCCGAGTCGTGAACGTCCGTATCTCCTGCTCAGGCAGACCACATTCCGAGATGTCGAAGGAAACGTCTGCGCCCTCACTCCGGCCAATCCAGTTGCGCTGCATTGTGAGGATTTTTTCCGGCCAGTCCAGCTTGGAGAAGTCCAGCAACTCATCGGCGTATTGAGTGATGCGGAAAAACCATTGCTCCAGGTCGCGGCGAATCACCGGCGTATCGCACCG
Source organism: Chloroflexota bacterium (assembly GCA_003228115.1). Taxonomy (GTDB): domain Bacteria; phylum Chloroflexota; class Dehalococcoidia; order Lucifugimonadales; family SAR202-VII-2; genus SAR202-VII-2. The sequence goes on along the minus strand of QEVV01000002.1, from coordinate 555,318 downwards.
CTCGCAGGCGCCCTCGACCACTTGCTCATTGGCCAGAACCGTCTGGCACGACGGGCACCAGTTCACCTGGGCCATCCGCTTGTAGGCCAATCCGTTCTTGAAAAGCTGCAGGAATAACCATTGAGTCCACTTGTAGTACTCAGGGAGGCAGCAGATGAGCTCCCGTTCCCAGTCGTAGCTGGCGCCAATGGACTTGAGCTGGCCTCGCATGTTCTCAATGTTGCTCATTGTCCAGGTAAACGGGTGAATGCCTCGGCGGATGGCGGCGTTTTCTGCGGGAAGGCCAAAGGCGTCAAACCCCATGGGGTGCAGGACGTTGTACCCCTGCATCCGGCGAAAACGAGCGTGGGCGTCGGCCGGGGACATGGCGTACCAATGTCCGATGTGCAGATCCCCCGACGGATAGGGGTACATGGTCAGCTCGTACCACTTGGGCCGGGGATCGTCATCGCGGACGCGATACAACTCGTCCTGCACCCACCGCTGCTGCCACTTGGGTTCGATTTCATGGGGTTTGTAGCGTTCGCGCTCTTGGCGCTGGGAGGTCATGGGCACGTGCTCCTGACGGGCTGGACATAAGTTGGCCCCGAAGGACTCAATCGTACTCAGGCGTGGCGGAAAGCGTCAACCAATGCAGAGGTGTACGCGGCGGGGACTTTGTCAACGACAAACGAACGTGTGTCGGCGCAATTTCATTTGCCTTTGCACATATATCTATGGAGACCCGCCCCTCCAAGCCTCATATTTGCCGTCCTAAAACAACGTGTTCTAGCACGATTTGCTATTGACTAGCCGCTGTGTTGCGCCTAGACTCTGACTAGCTTTCTCACACTGGATGCTCGCTTCGCTCTAACGATCGGCTCACCGGTCGAGTATGCAAAAGAGCGGGAGGCGTGAATGTGTGAAAGGGCATCAAATCGGAACCGGACGGGGGGAGGAATCATGTCGTCGATAATTACATTAAGGAAAGCTCTGTTTCTGCTCGCTGCTTTTTGCCTTGCCATAGTGGCGGCAATGACGCCGAGCATAACAAATGCAGCCGCTCCAACCTTCGCCTGCGGTGACACCATCACCGCCGACGTGACGCTCACCGCGGATGTCGTTTGCCCGGCCTTCAACGCCGGCCCCGCTCCTAACCATGGGAGGGCGGCCATCATCGGGGCCGACAACATAGTAATCGAATATCGCAGTACTAGAATGTAATTACAAATGGTGTCGGCGCGCATCTTCGGGGTGGTTTTCGGCGACCCCATTTTTCCGCAGCCTGCTAGGCCATTTCATGGTTCTTTCTGTTGTTCCTCAATTCCACCAAAGGGGACAGAATCAAGAACCACAAATTCAGACAGGTCATAGGAGGCCAGTTCACAACAACGGACTGACGCTAGTGCAGCTCTCCTCACTACATTAGAGCGTTCTCTCCGGTAATCGCCCGGCCCACGATGAGCGTGTGGATATCGTGGGTGCCCTCGTAGGTGTCCACCGTTTCCAGGTTCAGCATGTGTCGGATGGTGCTGTACTCCAATGTGATGCCGCTCCCACCCAAGATTTCCCTGGCAGACCGGGCGGCGTTCAGAGCCGTCCTCACGTTCTCGCGCTTGGCCAACGACACCTGTACATGATCCATCTTGCCATCGTCTTTGAGGCAGGACAGCCGCCAGGCCAAGAGGAGGCCACGGGTGTGGTCTGCGAGCATATCAACCAGCTTGTCTTGGACCAGTTGCCGCCCGGCTATCGGCTTGCCGAAAGTCGACCGGGTCTGAGCGAAGGCCAGGGCCTCTGTGTACACAGCCTCCAGCGCTCCAAGTACACCCCAAACGATGCCATGCCGCGCTTGGGTAAGGATCGAAAGAGGCGCTGACAGCCCCTTGGCCTTGGGCAACATCTGCGACTCATGCACCCGCACGTCCGTCAGCACCAACTCGCTGGTGACCGACGTTCGAAGGCTCGCCTTGTGCTTCACCTCGCCAGCAGCAAAGCCAGGGGCTTCCGTTGGGACGATGAAGCCTCGGATATCCCCCTCGTCATCCCGCGCCCAGATGATCGCAATGTCGGCGATTCCGCCGTTGGATATCCACATCTTCGTGCCGTTCAGGACATAGTGGTCACCGTCCCGGCGGGCGGATGTCTTCATCGCGCCGGGATCAGAGCCGCCCTCGTGCTCGGTGAGGCCAAAGCATCCAATAATTTGTCCTGCAGCAAGGGCCGGCAGGTACTTCGACTTCTGCTCGTCTGATCCGTAGGTGTAGATGGGGTACATAACGAGGGCCCCCTGAACGCTGACCGCGCTTCGCAGCCCCGTGTCGACCCGCTCCAACTCGTACATGATCAGGCCGTATGCGATATTGCTAACCCCTGCGGCGCCATACTCGACGGGAAGGTTGGCGCCCCAAAATCCCATTTCGCCAAAGCGGCGCATGAGATGGAGCGGGAACACGCCATCCTCCCACCACTGGGCGACAAAGGGCTGGGCCTCCGCTTCGAGAAATTCGCGAGCGGCAGCCTGTATTTGGCGATCCTCAGAAGTAAACAATTCAGCGACGAGATACTGGTCTAGCATTCAATACTCCTCAAAGTTCTGCCCCCACCTTAATCCTCCCCGACTACGAGGGAGGAAACCTGACCCTCCCTCGCTCTCCCCGTAAACGCCGCCTGCCAAGGCTCTAGAACCCGGCATCGCCTTTGCTGGCCACCAGCCAGACCAAAGCAGCAGTTCGGCCATCACTCTCAGGGGCGACGAACTCGTCGTAGCTGATCACCCGCAGGTCGAGGAACTGGTGGAGTAGCTCATTTGGGCGGAGACGCCAGTAAGAACTGGGGCCACCGACATTGACGCTGGGATCGTTGCTGAGGAGGTGGTGTTCGAAGAGAATGTAGCCGCCGTCCTTGAGCGCGTCCTTCATGCGGGGAATGAGGTCTCGGTCCATGAAACGGCAGTTCACAATAACATCGTAGGTGTTCTGCGGCAGGTCGGGATTATCAAAGTCGGCCTGAACCCAATTGACCTCGAGACTCCGTTGCTCGGCGGACTCTTGAGCTTTCTTCAAAGCCACATCCGAGATGTCCAGGCCGTCAACGGAATAACCATGCTCGGCGAGGAAGAGGCCGTTGCGGCCGGTACCACAAGCCAGGTCCAGGGCTCTTCCTTTGGGCAGATTATCGATCCAGGCCTTTAGGAGGGCCGACGGCTCTTCACGGCCATGATAGGAGCCATCTGCGTATCGCTTGTCCCAGCTTACCTTGTCTGATTCGCTCACAGGGGTACCCTCCTAACGTAACTACGCCAGTCAGTGTAGCGCTGGGCCATTCGCCTCACAAGCAACTCTGTAGTTGCATACTCGCCTCTGCTGGATATCATGGGCTATACACTTGGAGGGTTCATGAAGAAAGTTCTGGTAACCGGAATGAGCGGCATCATTGGCACCGTGGTAAAGGAGCGGTTGGGCAATCTCTACGAGCTGTCCGCCTTGAACCGCCGCGATGTCCCCGGGGTCCCCACAACCCGAGCCGATCTCGCCGACTTGGAAGCGATACTTCCCGCCTTCGAAGGCGTCGACGCGGTCGTACACCTAGCGTGCCACATCGGCGCCGACGATGAGTGGGACGGCATGCTGAGCACGAACATAGCTGGAACGTACAACGTCTATGAGGCAGCGAGGCTAGCAGGCGTAAAGCGGGTGGTCTACGGCAGCGCCGTCGGCGTGGTCATGCTTTACCAAAAAGAGGAGCCCTTCGGCGCTATCATCGATGGGCGTTACGATGAAGCACCCTACCCACCTCCAACCATCACTCGCAACTGGCCCGTCCGGCCCTTCAACCTCTACGGATGCACCAAGGTCTGGGGCGAAACCGTGGCCCGCTACTACGCCGACGCTCACAGCATCCCTTCCGTTGTCCTCCGCATAGGGCGCGTGCCCGATGACGACCGCCCAGGACCCGGCAGGGACCGCGACTTTGTCACGTGGTGTAGCCATCGGGACATTGCCCAGGCCATTCAACGGGGACTTGACGCCCCGCTCAAAGAATCATTCGTCGTCGTGGACGCAACCTCACAGAACAAGTGGGGGCTTTGGGACTACGCCTACGCTAAAGAAGCAATCGGCTACGTCCCCCAGGACAGCGCCGACGATTATAGGTAGGTGGCCATGCAGAAGGTCCTGGTTACGGGCATGAGCGGACTCCTTGGCTCGCTGTTACGGGAACGCGTTGGAGATCGGTACGACCTACGGGCGCTCAATCGGGGCGACATCCCGGGCGTGCCGACGTATCGCGCTGATGTCGGTGACCTTGATGCCATAGCTCCAGCGTTTGAAGGCATCGATGTCGTTGTGCATCTGGCAGGATCCATGGCCACCGACGACTACTGGCCTGAGCTGCTCAATACCAACATTGCTGGCCTATACAACGTCTACGAGGCGGCTCGTCTGGCCGGAGTGCCCCGCATCGTTTTCGCCAGTAGCACGTCCAACGTCAGCAATTACCGTACAGAAGAGCCCTGGAAGGCCATCGTTGAAGGCCGCTACCATGATGTCCCGGTACCCTGGCCGATCGTCGGTATCGACTGGCCTGTCAGGCCTGCGAGCCTATACGCCTGCACAAAAGTATGGGGAGAGGCGATAGCCCGCTACTACGCCGACGCTCATGGCATTGCCTCGATCTGCCTGCGCATTGGCATGGTGAATGTTGAAGACCGGGCGCTGAACGTGCCCAAGGACTACGCAAGCTGGTGCAGTCAGGAAGACTGCGCCCAAGCTCTGGAACTAAGCCTCGATAACCCCCCGAAGGAGAAGTTTACCGTGCTCCACGTTCTATCGCGTAGCAACTGGGGCTTTAGAGACCTAGGGCACGGCAAGAAGGTGTTAGGATTCGATCCTATTAGTGAGGCGGGGGACCCCGCCCTCTCGTTAGTGAGGCGGGGGACCCCGCCCTCTCGGAGCTAACGTGACCAAAACGAATTCAAGGCCCCGGGTTTGGCTGTCCTGGAGCAGCGGCAAAGACAGTTCCTGGGCCCTGCATGTCCTACGCAGCCAGGATGAGGTGGATGTAGTTGGCCTGCTGACCACCATTAACCAAGATGCCTCCAGAGTGGCGATGCATGCCGTGCGGGACCAATTGCTTGATCTCCAGGCAGCGGCCGCCGGCCTCCCAGTCTTCAAGGTGCATATTCCCAGCCCCTGCCCGAACGAGGTGTACGAGCAAGCCATGAGCGAGGCCATGACCCATGCCAAGGCCGGCGGTATCGATGCCATGGCCTTTGGAGACCTTTTTCTGGAAGATGTGCGCCGCTACAGGCTGGAGCGAATGGCTGACACAGGTATCGATTGCCTCTTTCCTCTATGGGGTATCGACACCTCCGAGCTTGCAAGGACGATGGTAGGCTCCGGTCTGAAGGCCCACGTCACGTGCATCGACCCGAAACAGCTCGACGCATCGTTTGTGGGGCGCACTTTCGATGCGCAGTTCTTGGACGACCTCCCAGCAGGTGCCGACCCATGTGGCGAGAACGGAGAGTTCCACACCTTCGCCTATGAGGGGCCCATGTTCGAACAGCCCATTCCGGTCCTTCCTGGCGAGGTTGTGAAAAGGGGCGGGTTCGTCTTCGCGGACCTATTACCTAGGTAACTTGGAGGGCTAACGATGATCCTTGAACAATACTATTTGGGCTGTTTGGCCCACGCCTCCTACCTCATCGGGGATACGAATACGGGCACAGCGGTGGTCGTCGATCCACAACGGGACGTTGATCAATACCTTGAGGACGCTGCTCGCCAGGGACTTACCATCCGGCATGTTTTCCTCACCCACTTCCACGCGGATTTCGTGGCCGGGCACCTAGAACTCCGCGATCGAGTGGGGGCTGAGGTGCATCTGGGGGCCCGTGCAGACGCCGAGTACGCTGCTACAAAACACTCAGACGGGGAAACCCTAGAGTTCGGCGGCGTGCGCCTACAGGTGTTGGAGACTCCCGGCCACACGCCTGAAGGCATTTGCATCCTGGTCTTTGATCTGGAGAGCGATGCGCAGAAGCCCCAGGCCATCCTGACCGGCGACACCCTCTTCATCGGAGACGTGGGCCGGCCAGACCTGATGGCCTCCGTAGGCTTCTCCAGTGAAGAACTTGCAGCCATGCTCTACGACTCCCTCCACGACAAGCTGTTGACCCTCCCGGACGACACCCTGGTCTATCCGGCTCACGGCGCTGGATCGATGTGCGGCAGGAATTTGAGTACCGACACCTCCTCAACCCTGGGAACCCAGCGCCAATACAACTACGCTCTGCAACCCATGAGTAAGGAAGCCTTTATTGGTTTGGTTACCGTCGATCAGCCAGAGGCGCCGACCTACTTCGCCTATGACGCAGCGCTCAACCGACGCGAGCATGCCACTCTGGACACGACGCGGGAACACGGCCTCGCCGCTATGACACTGGCTGAATTGCTGGCCCGGCGGGAGGAGAGGTCCCAGGTCTTGGACGTGCGCGATCCCGCGGAATACGAGGGGGCACACGTTCCGGGCAGCATCAACATTGGCTTGGGAGGCTCCTTCGCCACCTGGGCGGGTACATTGCTAGACACTGAGCGCCCCATCGTGATCATCGCCGAGCCAGAGCGGGAACGGGAAGCAGCAGTACGCCTAAGCCGAGTGGGCTTTGACATGGTGCAGGGGTACCTTGAGGGCGGCATGCAAGCGTTGGAGTCCCGGCCGGACCTAGTGATTCGGACAGAACGGATCGCGGCGGCCAACTTGAGCGAACTGCTGACTTCCACAGAACCACCCGTCGTCATTGACGTGCGCACGGTAGCAGAGTGGAACGCCAAGCACATTGAGGACAGCCTGAACCTTCCACTAAACAATCTGCATCAAAACAGCGGTAGTATTCCAAAAGGGCGGCGTGTCGTGGTTCATTGCGCTGCCGGGTACCGCTCAGCCATCGCAGCCAGCATTCTAGAGAATGCTGGAGTTGGAGGGGTCACTGACCTAGTGGGCGGTCTCGCAGCCTGGGAGGCGTCGAACCTGGCCACGGTCAGCACGCTTGAAAGCTAAGCGTTAGGACTTCACCACCTTATTGCAGCGCGGCTAGAGGCGTCGGTATACTCAGGCCAGTGCACAACAGCGGGATTCGTAACATCACGGGAGGAGGGATATGGCGAACTATCTGTTGGTCGAGTCGAGAGACCCGTTCGAATACGGTGATTCATCGTACTTTTATCAAGTGGCCCAGGACCTGGCGGGCGCTGGCAATAGCGTGACTTTCTGCTTGGTGCAGAACGGCGTTATTCCGGCACGGAAGGGCGTGAAAGACAGCCCTGTCGAAAAGCTGATCAAGGACGCTCCCAGCGTCAAGGTCCTCGCTGACGACTTCTCCCTTCGGGAACGCGCTATCAGTGCCGACAAACTCGTAGCAGGCGTCTCTCAAGCGAGTGTGGATGACTTGGTCGATATGCTTGTAACGTCTGGCACGAAAGCCATCTGGCACTAGCAGAAAGGAGAACAATAATGACCACCTCTGGATCACGCACCCTAACCATGGCGCTCATGGACGCCCCATACGAGACCGGGACAACAACAACCGTCTTGCGCATCGTAGATGCCGCTCTACGCAAGGGCATCAACGTCAACGTCTTCGCCTACGAAGGCGCTGTTAGCCTGACACTCAAGGGCCAGGCCGCTCACCCCAACCCGGTCAAGGGCACCAACGCCGAAGACCAGGACCATCCCAGCAGTGCAAAATTCATCTCTGCCCTGTTTGAAAAGGGTCAGGAAGCACCCAAACTGGACTGGGTCAACTGCGGACTCTGCGTGGACGAACGGGCCGCCGGAGACTGGATCGACGGACCCCGCCGCGGAGGACCGGGAGACTTGCTCAAGTGGTCCAACGAAAGCACCAACACCCTGGTCATCGGAGCTCACTAGCTAGCCGCTGACTATCTCACCCTTGGAGGAACACAATGCCGGGAATTCTTTCCATCGTTGAACGTGCCTACCACGGCACCATTGAAGAACAAGACGACACGATCCTGTGGATCAGCCACATGTTCAAAAACGCCGGCGCAGACCTATCGGTGCTATTGCGCAGTAACGCTGTCAACTACGCCGTGAAGGGTCAGGACGCCAGTGGCCTCAGCTTCGGAGATGTGAAGCTGAGCGTTCCGCCCAAGATCGACGACGACGTCGAGGCGTTAGCCAGTTCAGGCGCCAAAGTGTACGTCGTTGAGGAAGACCTGAAGGACCGGGGCATCGGCAACGACGAACTGGTTTCAGGCATCAGCCTGGTGAAGCGTAGTGCCCTAGCGGGCCTCTTCGATCAGCACGACGCCGTCTGGCAGTGGTAAGTCACAGCCTGACCGACTAGGAATTCGCCTCGAGACAAGAAAGAAGGGGCCCTGGAGAAATCCAGGGCCCCTTCTTTCTTGTTGCCAAATCCGGCATCTCGCTGCTATTCTGGACTAGAATCGAACGTTGGTTCTATTCCAGGCGCTCTGCCCAGAGAAAGTTCTTGTCGTTCTGGAGCCCTTCGGCAGGCTCAGAACAGGCTCCGGGAAGAACCTAGTCTGCTATCCAACATGGTGTAACCATGGCCCTTTTTTCGCTGTCGCCGTCGAAGATATCCACCTATCAGGATTGCCCGCGCAAGTACCGCTTCCTGTACGTCGACAAGTTGGGCCCTTGGTTCCGCAAGGCTCGCCCCTACTTTACGCTTGGTAGTAATGTCCACGCTGCCCTCAAAGACTTCTTTGCCGCTCCCACGGACGGCCGCCAGCCGGAGAGGCTGGAGCCACTGTTGGAAGCCCACTGGGCAAGAAACCGGAAAGGGTTCAAGAGCGCGGAAGAAGAAGAAGCCTACAAGACACGAGCGTTAGAACAGCTTCAGCAGTTCGCTGGGACCTTCGACCCGAACGCTGAGCCACTGATGCTCGAACAGCGGGTGCATCGGAAAGTGTCCGGAGTCCGCCTGCGAGGAATCGTCGACAGGGTGGACAGGGAGGGAAAGTCAGCGCACCTGATGGACTACAAGACGGGCAAGACTCAGAACAGCATGGAGCCTTTCTCGCTGTACTTCTACTCCCTCATCCTTCAACGCTTCAAGGATCTCCCACCTGTGGAACGGCTGTCCTATGTCTTCTTGCAGGACGGCTTCACCAAGACCTGGGAGTACGACCACTTCGCGGCAATGCAGACTATGAGTTCCGTACTTGAGACCGCCTACGCCATCAATGCGGATAAGGCGTTCACCCCCTCCCCCACCCGGCTCTGCCGCCTCTGTGACTTCCTCTCCATCTGCCACGAAGGTCGCGAGGTAACGATGAGCAAAGCTCAGCGAGCTGCGGCCGCTGCAGAAGCGCCTCAATGGGAAAGGGAGGATGCATTCGAACCCATCGCCGTTGCCGGCGAATAGAGGCAGTCCAGCCGCTCAGCCCCTCGGCCACCTGTGCATGTGTCTCTCCTATCTAGGAATCCAACTCCCGCCCTATTCACGACTGTAGTAAACTCACTATAGAGACGTCTCCATATTCTGCTTAGGTAGATACCCATGTTTGGCAAAGTCCTCCGTATCCTCGGCGACTCCAATGACAAGGCCCTCAAGGGTTACTGGTCGTTAGTTGATGAAATCAACGCCCACGAAGCGGAATTCCTAGAGCTCTCCGACGAAGAGTTGGCCGCCAAGACCCAGGAGTTCAAGGAGTTCCTTGAAGGCGATGGGGAGCTTGACGACGTGCTTGAAGAGGCCTTCGCTGTGGTGCGGGAAGCCTCCCGCCGCTCGCTTGGAATGCGTCATTTCGACGTGCAACTCGTAGGCGGAATGGTCCTCCACCAGGGCAAGATTGCCGAAATGAAAACCGGTGAAGGAAAGACCCTTGTCGCCACCCTTCCGGCCTACCTCAATGCCCTGACGGGCGATAGCGTCCACGTGGTCACGGTCAACGACTACCTAGCGCGGCGCGACGCCCAGTGGATGGGGCCTGTTTACCACCTGTTGGGTCTCAGGGTGGGCATCCTGCAGCACGACGGATCCTATTTATTCGACCCGAGCGCCGAGGCAGAGAACCCCACGTACAAGTCCCTGACCGCCTGCAGCAGGCCAGACGCCTATGCTGCAGAAATAACCTACGGCACCAACAACGAGTTTGGATTCGATTATCTGCGGGACAACATGGTTGCTGACCCTGTTCAGCGGGTACAGCGTGATCACTCCTATGCGATCGTCGACGAGATCGACAACATCCTCGTCGACGAAGCACGCACCCCCCTGATCATCAGTGGCCAAGCCAAGCAGGGAAGTGATCAGTACCAAACAGTCGCGCAGATCGCCCCACGCCTTCAGGAACCTGACGACTACGCAATCGAAGAGAAGCACAAGGTGGCCACCCTCACGGAGACTGGCATCTCCAGGGTCGAAAAGGCCTTGGGGGTTGGCAACCTCTACGATCCGGCCAATTATCAACTCGTTCGTTACGTGGAAAACGCTCTGAAGGCCCAAGTCTTCTACCAAAAGGACGTTCAGTACGTGGTGAACGACGGCGAGGTTATTCTCGTGGATGAGTTCACCGGGCGCCTTATGTCTGGCCGCCGCCTTGCTGACGGCCTTCACCAGGCCATCGAGGCAAAAGAAGGGCTGAAGGTCCAACAGGAAACCATCACCTACGCCACCATCACTTTGCAGAACTACTTTCGGATGTACCCCAAGTTGTCAGGCATGACGGGTACCGCTGCCACCGAGGCCGAGGAGTTCTGGAAGATCTACACCCTGGACGTAGTTACCATCCCCACCAATATGCCAATGCTTCGCAAGGACGAGCCTGACCTCATCTACAGCACCGAGACCGGAAAGATCAAGGCCGTGGCGGAAGAGATTGAAGAGCAGCAGGCGGCTGGCAGGCCTGTGTTGGTTGGAACGGTCTCCATCGAAAAGTCTGAACTCCTCAGTGACGTGTTGCGGAAACGCGGCGTTGCCCATGAAGTCCTCAATGCCAAGAACCACGAACGCGAGGCAACCATCATCGCCCAAGCAGGCAGGCCGGGCGCCGTGACGGTCGCCACCAACATGGCCGGTCGAGGTACGGACATTGTCCTGGGAGGAAACTACCAAGGCTTGAACATGGCTAAAGAGGAGTGGGAGCGCGACCACCAGCGGGTCATTGAACTGGGTGGCCTCTACATCATCGGCACCGAGAGGCACGAAGCCCGCCGCATCGACAACCAGCTTCGAGGCCGCGCTGGGCGGCAGGGAGACCCAGGGGAGACCCGCTTCTTCATCTCTTTGGAGGATGAGCTTATACGCCGGTTTGGCGGCGACCGCATCAAGGGCGTCATGGAATGGGCCGGCATGGACGAGGAAACTCCGCTGGAGAACCGGTTCATCTCCAAGGCGGTAGAGAACGCACAGGTGCGGGTGGAAGCCTACCACTTCGACATGCGCAAGAACCTCGTGGAGTATGACGACGTCATAAACCGCCAGAGAGAAGTTATCTACGATGAAAGGCTGAAGGTGCTCTCAGGAGCGGACCTCAAGACCAACATCCAGGAGATGATTCACAGCGTCCTTGACTTGGTCATGGTCACGTACCTACCCAATGAGCGGGAGGAGTGGAACGTCACGGCCTTGTTGGCCGATCTTGGCACCATTTTCGCCCTGCCTCCGGAGCTAACGGAAGAGAATATCGCCAACATGGACCGGGAGGACCTCAGCGACGGCCTCCACAAGTACGCCGACGAATACTATGAGCAGCGCGAACAGGAAATGGGCTCGGAGGCCGCTCGCATGGTTGAGCGCCTGGTGATGCTCCGGGTCATTGATTCGCTTTGGGTACAGCACCTCACCGCGATGGAGAACCTCCGGCAGGGCATCGGTCTCCACGCGGCGGGTCAGCGGGACCCACTGATGATGTACAAGAAAGAGAGCCACGAATACTTCGACGAACTGCTGCGCCGCATTCAGCACGACATTGCCCACACCATTTATCGGGTGAGTCTAACGAGGAAAAACGACCAGCACCAGCACGAACAGGGAACAAGGCAACCAACAGGCGTGGCCGCCGCAACAATAAGCGGAGAGACTCCCATCACTGCCGTGGGGGCCCAGCACCGTGGCCGCACAGAGCAGGCCGTCGCCAAGAAGTTAGGCCGCAACGACCCTTGTCATTGTGGGTCAGGGAAGAAGTACAAAAAATGCCACGGCATGGGTGCATAACCACGCCGGGGATACGCCTGGAATTCTCAATGTATGAAAGCAATCGCTTAAGGTAGTCCATCCATGATCAAGGGCGGAATTATCGGATTCGCGGTGAGCGTCGTGTGTTTGTTGATACCGGTGCTTCACTTTATTCTTGGCCCTCTAGGCCCCATTATCGGGGGTTACTTTGGGGGAACAGCCACAAAGGCTGGCACAGGAACGGCCCTGGGAATCGGGTTCGTCATGGGCCTTTTCCTAGTTCCTCCGTTGATCATCGTGGCGGTTCTCAGGAACCAGATCGCCGACGCGATGCCAGGCCCCATCAGCCCCCTAATCCTGGTCGTCGTTGCGGCCGTGTTTCCCATATACGCTATGTCCATGGGCACTCTGGGAGCGGCTATCGGCGGGCAGATGGCGCAAAAGTCGGGCTAGTACTCCCTCCCTGGCCGCCATCACGAGACATGAAAACCCATACGGTGGCAGTCTCGCCAGTAGTAGAATGCCCCCACTATGTTTCCGGGTTCTTTCCTCAAGCTCTTCTTCTTGCTCTTCCTCGTGGCGGTCATCGGACTGCTTGCGGCCTCTTGTTACAGTTACGACAAGCTCTCAGTCCCCAACGCTCGCGTCGTGGGCGTCGCGCCTGTCATAACGAACGACACGGGAAGGCTTCTTCGAGCGGGTGGCCTTTTGGTAACAGGCAACTTGCTGGACGCTGCTGAACTCATGGTCGAAGGAGTGGAGTTCGAAGTTGAGGTCGAGATTCAGAATGATGGCCCGACACCGGTCTACCCTCGCTCCAGCGAACACGTGCTCTTCGTGAACAACGTGGAGGTTACTGAACCCATCCAGCTCGGCACGGGTTTCATCGGGCCGGGATCAAGCATAATTATCACACTGTCCACCGTGGTCAAACTTGACGCGCTTCCTCACGCGGCGGTGCTAAGCGTCGCACGAGGGGGGCTCATAGAAGTCCAGATCAGATCCGAAGTTGGATGGGGCTTCCTTTCCCAAACGCTCAACACTGAAGTTTTGAGTTTCAACCTCAGTGAGACCGTCGGGCGGATCACTAGGGAGCTCATCGAGTAGCCCGCTTCACCCATGCCCATAACCAACGCAGAAATCGCCGAAGTCTTTGACCGGCTTGCCGCCCTCGTGGAGATTGAGGGGGACAGCCCATTCAAAGTCCGCGCCTACCAACGCGCCGCTCGCACCATTACAAGTCTTCCGGTCGAACTCTCCCAAATGGTGCAGGAGACGGCCGACCTTCGAGCGGTCAAGGGCATAGGCGAGCAAATCGCTGCCAAGATCCATGAGATTGTCACCACCGGCCAGATGCAGTCCTACGAGCGTAAGAAGGCTGCGCTCCCGGAAGGCGTGCTAACCATCCTGGAAGTGCCGGGAATTGGGCCGAAAACCGCATACCGCATCGCCACAGACCTGGGCGTCACCACCGTTGACGAGCTAGAGCGAGCCCTGGCCGACGGGCGAGTAGCCGCCCTACCTCGGATGGGCGAAAAGGCCACCGAGAGCATCCTGCAAACCCTGCAGACACGCGGCGCTAAAGGGAAACGATTGCCGGTCAGCCTGACTTTGCCCATCGCCGAGCAGGTGATCGCGGCACTGCGGGAGCGCTGTCCGTCGCTCAAGACGCTGGCGCCCGCAGGAAGCCTCCGCCGCTTCGAGGAAACGGTCGGCGACATAGACCTCATGGGCACCTCCGACGACCCAGAGAAAGTTCTAGATGCTTTCGCTGATTTGCCGCTGGTCTCAGAAGTGCTGGTGCATGGTCCGAAGAAGGCCAGCGTGCTGGTTAAAGGCATGCAGATCGACCTGCGTATCGTGCCCGAGGACCAGTTCGGATCGCTGATGCAATACTTCACGGGAAGTAGGGAGCACAACATCCAACTCAGGGAACTGGCCGTGAGGAAGGGACTCTCTATCAACGAGTACGGGATCACCCACGTAGACACAGGAGAAATGGTCGCCTTCTCCGACGAGGCGTCGCTCTACTCGTACCTAGACCTCCAGTACATTCCGCCGGAACTTCGCCAGGGCCTGGACGAGATCGACCTCGCCCGTCAGGGAGCAATCCCCCATCTCATAGAAGAAGCCGACCTCCTGGGCGACCTTCACGCCCACACCGATCAGAGCGATGGCCGCGATCCCCTGGAAGCAATGATCCAGGCCGCCCGTGAGCGCGGCCTGCAATACATCGCGATTACCGACCACTCCCGCAGCTCAACTATAGCCAACGGCCTCAATGAAGATCGGCTACGTCATCACGTCCAACACATCCGCGAGTTGGACTCCCTTCTCCCCGATATCAAAGTGCTTGCCGGTTCCGAAGTGGACATCCGGGCCGACGGAACCATGGACTATTCCGATGAAATCCTGGCCGATCTCGACTTCGTGGTGGGTTCCGTTCATTCAGCAATGGAGCAAGACAAAGCAGCAATGACGCGCCGGGTGGTGAGGGCTATGGAGAACCCCAGGGTAGACGTTATCGGCCATTTGACCTGCCGATTGTTGGGACACCGGCACCCCACAAATGCAGACGTGGAGGTTGTGCTTCAAGCAGCGCTAAGAACGGGCACGGCGGTGGAAATCAATTGTCTGCCTCACCGGCTGGACATCAAGGACACCCACGCCCGTCGTGCCAGAGACCTGGGCGTCCCAATGATCATCAGCACGGACTCCCACAAGTTCGAGGATTATAGCCAGGCCCGCTTGGGCATTGGCATAGCCCGTCGTGCCTGGTGCGAGCCCAAACACGTCCTCAATACCCTTCCCCTCGAAGGGTTCCTAGCGTCCATCAAAGGACACAAGCGCCGATAGCTCAGGGCAGGCGTAGGGGCGTTCAATTGAACGCCCGGCGCGTTCGACAACGCGGCATCGGCCATGCTTCGATCACCAACATTGTCTCGCCGCAGCAACCTCCCTCTTGCCTTCTAGTCTCCAACGCCTAGTGCGCCCGGCCTCCTGTCTGATACATTGAGGCGAGCACTGAGCCTGGCTACACATGGTCATCAAAAGTCCTGAAATAACAGCCCTCTCGACTGGCGCCGAAGAGGCAATAGCCCATTTCCAGGGAACACTGGCGAACGGCCGCTCGTGGAGTCACGCCGTGCTGGAAGCCATATCTCTTTGGACCGCCCCTGAGGAAGAGTTCCAGGGCCGGCACTTCAAGTATCTTCTCGATGGCGAGGCGTTGGACTGGCTTCTCTTGGCTGAGCGCCTCTGCCTAGCTGCTCCTGAGTACATCAGCGACGAAGAGCGCGAGCGATTGCTCTTCACCGGCCGTCTGCCGGATGCCCTGGCCGGAGAGGAATTCAAGGCACTCATAGGGGCAGCCAAGTACGGTACCTGCCTCAGCTTCTGGTACGGGGTTGTGGTGGAGGAGGCTCTGCAGGAAGCGGTGGAAGAAGAAATTGAGAAGGACCGCCGATCCAGAGGGAGGCGGGATTACCGGGACATTTCAGGCAACGCATTCATATTCATCTACAATGCCAGCGAGAAGGACCTCCTGGAGGAGTTTCGTACGGAGCGCGGAACCCCCCAGAGCAAGACCATCAACCTCACCGAAAGAAAAGAGTTCACCTACTGGCTGTTCAAGTACAGGGTCCGCAAGCAGGAACCGGCGCGGATAGCTTCTGACACCCGGAAGGGGTTGGAGCGTCTTCACACCTACTTCGGCATAGCTCCCTGGGAATCGTAAGACTCGGCAGCCTTCACTCGCCCTTCGATCGCTCCCAGAGTTCCAGCTTCTCAGCCTGGGAGATGTCCGCAAAGGAACGCCCTTGCCCCTGCGCCGCCGTCTCCATCGAGATGAATCTCTCATAAAATTTCCGGTTGGCTCCCTGAAGAGCTACTTCAGCGTGAATGCCCATTTGTCTCGCTGTGCTGACTAAGGCGAACAAGACATCTCCCATCTCCTCCTCTCGATCCTCCGGCGTCTCAGTGCGGCTCACTTCACCGACTTCCTCCGCAAGTTTGTCCAACGATGCCTCCAGACTGGGCCACTCGAATCCCGTGCGGGCTGCCCTATCCTGCACTGACTGGCTGTAGGCCAGGGCCGGAAGGTCACGCGGAACGCGGTCCAAGGACGATTTACCGCCTCGTTCGCTACGCTTGATCGCGTCCCAGCGCTCTTCAACCTCCTCGGCGCTCCCAACCTTGACGTCACCGAAGACGTGCGGGTGCCGCTTGACCAACTTCCCGTTGATGCCGCCCAGCACGTCTTCCATTGTGAAGTGACCGGCCTCCTCCGCCATCTGAACATGAAAAGCAATCTGAACCAGGATATCGCCCAGTTCCTCGCATAGAGCTTTGGGGTCACCTCCATCAATGGCTTCCAGCACTTCGTAGGTTTCCTCCAACAGGTTGCGCCTGATCGAAGAATGCGTCTGTTCTTGGTCCCAAGGGCACCCGCCAGGACTCCGTAGCCGCTTGACCAGAGACTGGAGGCCTTGGAAGGTTTGCATCTCAATGCCTTCGCTATTCACGATTGGCTCCTGTGGAACAGTGCTGGAATGGGTGGTAGGCTGAAGGGAGACAAGGCTGGGGCAATTATATAGTGACACAGGAAGAGGGAGTCCAAGGTCTGGAATTTGGGGCGGTGCCGCCCGGAAGGCGCCGACTGGCTCCGACCCTGTTGTGGTTGGTGGTCTCGGCCCTTTTCATAGTATCCATACCGGCCTTCCTGATCTCCACCAACGCTCGCTGGGCTATCAACGAGCCGAAGCTCTATAACCTAGGCTTCGCCCAGTTCAATGTTCCCGAGAGCACTGGCATTTCACAGGAACAACTTGAACGCGGCGGCCAACAAATACGGGACTACTTTAACAACGACGCCGAATTCTTGGACCTGCGGGTCATCCTGAATGGGACAGAGGTTAGCCTCTACAAGGAGCGGGAAGTCCTGCACATGGGGGACGTTAAAGGACTAATACAGGGAGTCTATAAGCTTCAACTCGCTTCGTTAGCATACCTTCTCATCGCCAGTGCATCTGTGTTCTACCTGTTCCGGAGAGAAGGGCTGGCTCGATTGTCCAGACTCGCTATTCTTGGGGCGGGTCTGACCTTGGGAATCGGAGCTGTGGTTGGAATAGCCTCGCTGGTAGCGTGGAATCAGGTGTTTCTCCTGTTCCACTACATCAGCTTCGACAACCTTCTGTGGATTCTCAACCCCCGCACCGACTACCTCATACGGATGTTCCCAACGAGTTTCTTCCTGACTGCCACGATCTTGATAGCAGGAGTGACGCTAGCGGAGTGCGGTGTGTTGGTCCTGTTGGCCCGGTTCGTGCGAAGACGATGGGCCGCGACAGAGTGAGTGAGGAAGGCGATGCCGGAAGCGCCGTCTATTGCTCGGCTGGATCCAAAACGTGGCGGGCGCGGAAGAAAAGGGCAGAAACCTGAGGGTAATCCTTGGCCAGATAGTACACGCGCCTCGCCGCTTCGTCCGGCTCTGCATCCAAGATCGGAACTTCAGCCTCTTTGGATATACTTTCCGCCAAAGTAGGGTTCCCCAGCACCAGTGTCTCACCAGGCACTAGATCGACACGTTCCATCCAGGCTTCGTCCACTCCCATTGCGAATTCCGGGCGATGAATACCGTCGTTCTTAAGGGTCAGCACGGTCATTCGACCCCGACACGACACATAGAGCTCGCTTGCTCTGAGCGCAACGCAAAGGACGGCCGAATTTTGGGCCTCTGGCCCACGCTTCCAAGCCTCTCGATGAGCCTCTGCGACGGCCCGTTCCATCGCACCGGTGAGGGAAACCTTGGAAGCGCCTCCAATGCTTTTCTGCAGTACTGCCTGCACCTTGGCAGCACCCGCATCATCGGGACGCCCAGCTAGATCAACGATAGCGTAGAACGTCGTATCGATGAAGGTTCGGCCACCGTCAAAGACCGCAAGAAAAGCAGACGATGGCTCCGCGTGGCCCTGCACCAAAGAGAGGGTAAAGGCGTTGATGTGGGTGGGCATGGCGCTCCTGAACGGATACGCCAATCATAAGAAGCCCCTTCAAGAACGTCAACGATGCTTTTGACACCCCCACGGGCTACTGCTATCGTTTGCGCACTTAGCTACAGGTTCGTGGCTCACCCATAAGGAGGGTTCGATGTTCGAGGGCGCCACGCTGGCCACCCTTCTCCTGCTGGCCTTTTGCATCCTTGCTTCTGCCTTCTTCTCCAGTGCCGAGGCCGCCTTCCTCTCTCTCCAACGCGTCCGACTCCACCACATTGCTGAAACTCGAGGCCCAAACGGCAAACGGGTGGCCCGGATGGCAGAGCATCCGGAGCGTCTGCTGCCCACGATCCTCCTGGGCAACAACTTGGTCAACACCGGGGCAGCCGCGCTGGCCACCTTGATTGCCCTGGCATACCTAAGCGACGGGCAGGCGGCCCTTGTTGCCACATTGGGCATTACGCTTCTCCTGCTTGTCTTCGGCGAAACAGTGCCCAAGGTGCTAGCCGCCCGCAATGCGGAGAGCTTCGCTCTTGCCTACGCCCGCCCGCTGATCGTCATGGAACGCATCTTCCTACCCATTGCTTCCGGCCTTCAATTCGTGAGCAAGGCAGCCGTCAAGGCGGTAGGTGGAGACTGGGATCAGCGCATCCTGATTACGGAAGAAGAGATCCGTACCGCCATTTTGGTGGGTCGCGAAGCGGGGGCGGTGGAGCACCAAGAAGCCGACATGCTAACTAGGGTTTTTCGCTTCGGTGACCGTCAGCTACGAGAGATTCTGACACCACGCACCGAGCTCATAACAGTTGAACAGGGCACCACGTTACGCGAGTTTCTCGCCATGTACGCCACTCATTCTCACACTCGCTTCCCAGTCATTGAAAAACAGTTGGACGACATAATGGGCGTCCTAAGGGTTAAGGACGTGGTCGTCGCTATGGCGGAGTTGAACCTCGACCCCGATGCCTCCATCACCCACTTGGCGCGCCCAGCCTACTTCGCACCGGAGACCAAGCTGGCGGGAGACCTGTTCGCTGAGCTTAAGCAGACGGGAAATGGTATGGCCATCGTCGTTGACGAGTTCGGAGGGACTGCTGGACTGGTCACCCTCAAGCAACTTGTTGAAGAAGTGGTAGGTTTGGTAGGCGGCGAGGAGGAGCAGCCAGACTTGGATTTTCGGGCCTTGGATGATGACACCTATGAAGTGGACGCCGGAATCCAAGTCGATGAGGCAAACGAGAAGCTCGCCCTCAACCTACCCGATGGAGAGTACGAAACGGTGGCTGGCTTCATCTTGGAAGAGCTGGGCCGCATACCGGACGAGGGCGACACGCTTGCCTACGCCGACCTCTCTTTCACCGTGAGCGAGATGAAGGGAGTCAAGATAGAAAAAGTAATCGTACGGAGAATCCCGGCAGCTTCAGGAGATGAGGAGCATCAGGAATGAGGCTGCTCCTCTTGCGGCATGCTGAAACGATCCTCAATCAAGAGCATCGCGTTCAGGGCCTTTCTCAGTCTGACCTGACTCCGCTGGGTCAGGATCAAGCGTGCGCTTTGGCCGAAGCCCTGAAAGAAGAGCGACTGGACGCCATCTACTCCAGCCCCCTAGCAAGGGCGCTCCAAACTGCCAGAGCCATTGCTGCGGCTCGCGGAATCGCGGTGCAGGAAGTCGACCCTCTGAAAGAGGCGAATGCTGGAGAGATGGAAGGCCTATTGGCTTCGGAACTGTCAGCTTTATATCCGAAATTCATGGCCCGCTGGCCAGTGGACGCCACCGCCGCTATGCCCGGCGGAGAGTCTTTGCAACAAGTTCAAGATCGGGTCTGGCCCTTCCTGGGCGGACTTCCAGAGCGGCATCAAGACCAGACAATCGCGGTCTTTACCCACAACTTCGTCATCCAAGTGGTCATTGCCAAGATGCTCGGCATGCCAACAGTCGCAGCACTGAAATTGCGCATTGGGCTCGCCTCCATCAGCGAAGTCGAGTGGAGCAATAGCCGCTGGACTCTCGTACGCCTGAGTGATTCTTGTCATTTGGACACCCTTTCGTCTCTCGCATAGCCATGCCAGACGGCAATACACGAACCATTCGCCGCGTCCAACGATCCATAACACGCGCCCTAAGGGCGTCAGGGTTAAACCTCGGCGAGGGCCCTCTCGTCGTAGCAGTATCCGGCGGACCTGATTCGCTGACGTTGCTCCACACATTGATTGGGGTAGCCCCCCATTCGGGTATCTCAGCCCTCCATGTGGCCCACCTTGATCATGGCCTTCGGGGCAAAGAAGGAGAGGAAGATGCAGCTTACGTGCAGGCGATCGCCGCAGCATGGAACATTCAGGTAACGGCAGAGCGTAGCGATGTTTCCGCGTACCGCAACCAGCACAAAAAAATGTCATTGGAAATGGCTGCGCGAGAAGTGAGGTACGCGTTCCTCAACAACCTAGCCCATAGCCTGGGTGCTTCCGCTGTGGCGCTAGGTCACACAGCCGATGACCAGGCTGAAACTGTGCTGCACCATGTCGTGCGCGGGACTGGACTTGCCGGGCTTCAAGGCATGCGCCTTGTCTCGCCTTGTCCGGTACCGGATGCCGGGCCGGTTCCCTTGCTGCGGCCGTTGCTGGGAGTCTCTCGGGAAGACACCGAGGCATATTGCAAAGAAGCCAGTCTTGAACCCCGTCGCGACGCATCCAACCAATCGCTGCGTTTTACTCGCAACCGCCTGCGGCATGAGACGATCCCGGCGCTCCAGCGAATAAACCCATCTGTAGACTCAGCACTTCGTCGCTTGGCCAAATCAGCAGCCAAAGATGCTGACTACTTAGAAAAAGCGTCTGCTGAGCATTGGCAGCTGATCGCCAATACTTCAGGGGGGCGCGTTCGCCTAAGACTGGAACCCCTGAGATCTCTCCACCCTGCTCTTCAGGCTCGAATTCTCCTCATGGCCTACAAGGAAGCGACCGGCGTGGTCGAGCAGCGCCATACGGAGGCCGCCATGAGGTTTCTAGATGATAGCCCTGGAAGAAGCATGCAGCTCCCAGGCGGACTGATGCTTTCAACGGATCATCGGTACCTCACCATCGGCAAGTTGGCAGAAGCACCTCCATCTCCCTACCCCACCATAGAGGGCCTTCATCGGTTGAATGTTCCCGGCGAGACCATGCTCCCGGGTTGGCGGGTTTCCGCTGAATTGGTAACGCCACAGGGCATCACCTCTCAGCCGGAAGGCCCATGGCACATGCATCTTGAAGCCGGACTAGCGGACTCAGACCTAACCGTCAGGGCATGGCAATCCGGTGATCGCATGCAGCCGGCCGGGATGCAGGGCACGAAGAAACTTCAGGACATTTTCGTTGACGCCAAGGTGCCCAGGACATGGAGGGCCGGGGTTCCCGTTTTAGTGTCGGCCAAAGGAATTGCATGGCTGGTGGGCATGCGAGTGGCCGCGTGGGCGCTGCCATGGCCTGAGTCCAAATCCTTGCTTTCTATCCGGTTTGACCTTGGTGGCCGGGGCGCTCCTTAAGGCTGTTGCTGACATCCTAGCAAAGAGATGAAACACCGTCCGAATTTCGTTGACCCCCCTATTTTCGACGGGTATACTGGCTGAGCACCCACCCCAAAGGGGAGATTGTGCAGGAAGTTACCGGCCCGAGATCCCAGATGGACATGGTGTCGGCTCTCCCAGACGATCACGCACATGACAAGTGCGGGGTGGTTGGGGTTTACTCACCCCAACGGGACGCCGCCCGCCTCGCCTTCTTCGGTATATTTGCCCTTCAACACCGCGGCCAAGAAAGTGCGGGGATTGCCGCCAGCGATGGTGAACAGCTTCGTCTTCATTCCGACATGGGACTCGTCACCCAAGCGTTCCGTGAAGAGGACTTAGAGCGGCTCACTGGCGACATCGCCATTGGCCACACCCGTTACTCCACTACGGGCTCCAGTCACCACTCCAACGTTCAACCCATCCGCGTCACTGGTCCTCACGGGGAAATGGCTATTGCCCACAACGGCAATCTGGTTAACACGCTGGACTTGCATCAACGCCTCAAAGAATGGGGCTGCGAGTTTCAAGGCACCACCGACACAGAAGTCATCGCCCTGTTGCTGGCCAACGCTCCTGGGCAAACCTGGGAGGAGCGGATCAGCTACTGCATGCGCACCTTGCAGGGCGCCTACTCGTTGACCATAGCCACCAAAGACACCCTGCTGGGCATCCATGATCCGTTGGCTGTTCGGCCTTTGTGCCTGGGGAAGTTGGACAACGGAGGTTGGGTCCTCGCCTCTGAAAGCTGCGCGCTTGATCACATCGGCGCTACCTTCCTGCGAGAACTGGAGCCGGGCGAAACCATCATCATCGACTCCAACGGGTTGAGGAGCTTCACCTGGGCCGGGCAACGCCGCAAGGCCCAATGCATCTTCGAGTTCATCTACTTCTCACGGCCCGATACCATCCTCAACAACCGGCTTGTGTATACAGCCCGGCAGGCAATGGGGGCGCAACTGGCCCGAGAACACCCGGTTGAGGGCGACGTAGTCATCGGCATCCCAGATTCAGCGACTGCCGCTGCGGTGGGCTACGCCCAAGAAGCCGGCATTCCCTACAGCGAAGGCCTTGTGAAAAACCGTTATGTAGGCCGGACGTTCATCCAACCATCGCAGCACATGAGGGATATGGGCGTGCGAATGAAGTTCAACCCGCTTCCGGAGGTCATATCCGGAAAACGGGTGATCGTGGTGGACGACTCCATCGTCCGGGGCACCACCACACCCCACGTAGTTGCACTACTCCGTCGCGCTGGGGCGAAGGAAGTGCACCTGCGGGTGTGCGCTCCGCCCATTCGCCATCCATGTTATTTCGGGGTCGACATGGCCACCCGACAAGAGTTGGTGGCCAATGGCCGCACCGTAGCCGAGATCGGCGAGTTGGTGAAGGCCGACTCTCTGGGCTATCTCAGCATCGATGGCTTGCTGAAGGCCGTCGAAGGCGAACCCACGGGCTATTGCACCGCCTGCTTCACAGGGAACTACCCTATGCCAGTACAGCTTGAAATGGATAAGCTGGCCCTGGAACGCAGCTAGATAGCTCTGCCACGTCCCTTGCTATGAACCTATCCTCAGAGGAACGCGCCGTGAAAGCCCTCCTAAGCGTCTACGACAAGACCGGCATTGTTGAGCTGGCCACCCATCTGCATCATCTCAAATTTGAGCTTGTGAGCACCGGCGGCACCTACGACGCTATTGCCAAGGCCAACATTCCTGTACAGCAGGTCTCGGATCTCACCGGCTTTCCCGAGATGATGGACGGAAGAGTGAAGACCCTTCATCCCCGTGTTCACGCAGGACTCCTGGCCCGGCGGGACAAGCCCAATCATATGGCTGAGCTCAAGGAACAGGGCATTGAGACGATCGATATCGTGGTGGTTAACCTGTACCCCTTTGTTCAGACGGTCAGCAATCCAGATGTCACCCTTCAGGATGCCATCGAAAACATAGATATTGGCGGACCAACGTTGCTCCGGGCGGCATCGAAGAACTACTTGTCGGTAGCCGTGTTGACTGACCCCGCCGACTACAACCGAGTCGCGGAGAAGCTGGCGATGGAGGTTCTGGGCCTCAACAAGCTCTCCATGAAAGAGCGAAAGGAATTGGCCGCCAAGGCCTTCCGGCACGTCGCAACCTACGACGCGGCAATCTCCCGCTACCTGACAGACGGCGAAGAGTTTCCGCAGGAACTTCCGGTGGGCCTCACCAAAATATCCGACCTGCGGTACGGAGAGAACCCGCACCAGAAGGCAGCTTTTTATTCCGTTGGCCTGGAATGGGGAGGCATAGCGGGAGCGAAGCAGCTCCACGGGAAGGAACTATCCTTCAACAACATCCTGGACGCCGACGCAGCTTGGCAGTCCGTTGCTGACTTCGCGGAACCGGCCGTATCAGTGATCAAGCACACCAATCCCTGCGGCCTCGCCGTGGACGATGATCAGGTGGAAGCCTATCGTCGCGCCCACGCCGGCGACCCTGTCTCCGCTTTTGGGGGCATCGTCGGCTTCAACCGGCCTGTGACTCGCGAAGCAGCCGAGGCCATGAAACCGGTATTTTACGAACTGGTTGTCGCCCCTGGGTACACTGAAGAGGCTTTGGAAATCCTCCAAGCCAAGAAAAACATCCGCCTTCTAGAGGTGCCGCCTCTGACCAGCGCTGGAAATTCCCTGGACTATCGAAGGGTCTCCGGTGGACTGCTAGTGCAAAACGCAGACAAGATCGAAGAGGATCCAGCTTCCTGGACGGTGGTCACTGAAAGGCAACCAACGGAAGAAGAACTAGCGAATTTAGCTTTCGCTTGGAGAGTGTGCAAGCACATCAAATCCAACGCAATCGTCCTTGCGAGAGATCGAGCATTGCTGGGAATGGGAGCAGGTCAGCCGAACCGGGTCATAAGCGTTAGGTTGGCCCTGCAGGCCGCAGGCGACAAAGCCGTCGGCTCGGTATTGGCATCGGACGCTTTCTTCCCTTTCCCTGATGGGATAGAAGCAGCGGCGGCAGGGGGGGCAATTGCCGTTGCCCAGCCTGGCGGCTCCATTCGAGACGACGAGGTCATAGCCGCGGCCAACAAGCTCAACATAGCTATGGTATTCACCGGCGTGCGGCACTTCAGGCACTAGACGCTTTGCCGATTGCCTTACCTCTTTGGCAGATTTAGCAGTCGGAAATCCCTTCCCCCTGAGGGGGAAGGCCAGGTTATAGCATTCATCCCACAATCGCGGAACCTCGCATACTCAAAGTAGACGAGCCCCACCAACGGCCTCCATACCTGCAATTATGACCACCCTCGACATTGTTATCCCCGTCTACAACGAAGCACACACTATTGAGACGTGCATCGTTTCGCTCAGCGCCTTCATGTCTGAGAACATGTCTGGCTATGAGTGGCGCATCGTAGTTGCCAACAACGGCTCCACGGACAACACGCTCGCTGTCGCCAAGGAACTTTCCACCAAGTATCCGAATGTGGGCTACGTGCACCTTGACCTCAAAGGACGCGGCCGGTCCCTTAAGAAGGCGTGGACTGACAGCAAGGCCGACGTCGTTGCCTACATGGACGTGGACCTCTCCACGGGGCTCTCTGCCCTACCGCCCCTTATCGACGCCATTGCATCTGAGGGTTACGATATCGCCATTGGTTCGCGGTTATCGTCCCGGTCGCAGATTGAGCGCTCCCTCAAAAGGGAGGTGCTCTCTCGAGGCTACAACTTAATCATCCGAAGTATGTTTCGTACCGGCTTCCACGACGCCCAATGCGGGTTCAAGGCCGTGAGCAGAAAGGTCGTGCATGAGTTGATACCAGTGGTCAAGGACAATCACTGGTTCCTCGATACGGAACTCCTCCTTATCGCCGAGAAGCGAGGGTACCGAATCAAGGAAATTCCTGTAGCTTGGAGCGAGGACGCTGACAGCCGAGTCAAAATTGTGTCCACAGTAACTGAAGACCTGAAGGGACTCCTTCGCCTTCGCTTCGGAGGAATCCCTCAGCCGGTTCGACAACATCCCACAGAATCTCCAAGATAGCCGATTCCGGCTACCTTCCAAGGAACCCAATGGCACCGGACACCAGAACCTCCACCGACTTCGAGCCATCCCCTGCTGTGGTCGTTGGAGATACGGCAGACGCCTATTTCCACCGCGCTGCCGCCGTGCTGCGTGCGGAGAACCTGAACCCCACGGTGGTTATGGAATTCGCGGCCACCAGGGGGGGCATCCTCTGTGGCATTCGCGAAGTGCACTCTCTCTTAGACCGGGTGCTCCCGGAGACGGAGCGAGAGGTTTGGGCTTTGGAGGATGGCGTCTCGGTGGCCACCGGGGAAGTGGTAGTACGGATCAAGGCCCGTTACTCAACCTTCAACGTTTACGAAACGGCGATTGCCGGCACTCTGTCTCAAAGCACGTCTTGGGCCACAGCCGCACGGGAGTGCGTGGATGCGGCCGAAGGCATCCCAGTCGTTTGCCTTGCCGCTCGCTATGCCCACCCCGCAGTTGTGGGACACCTGGAATACTCGGCCATCATCGGGGGCTGTACAACGTGTTCTACGGCACATGGCGCTCGTATGGCGGGCGTCCAGCCTTGGGTCAGCTTGCCAAGGGGCCTGATCCTAGTCATGGGAGAAACCGTGCGGGCTGCCCAAGCCTACGATAAACATATGGCCCAAGAATTCCCCAGGGTTATACCGGTCGACACGCTTGGCGACGAGGTCGAAGAAGCCCTGAACGTGAGCCGCAGTTTGAAAGAGCGCCTGCGCGCCGTGCGGCTGGACCCACCCCAAAACAGGGGAGGCACAACTCCCGACCTGGTCAAAGAACTCCGGGCCCGGCTTGATTTGGCTGGCTTCAGCTATGTAGAAATCGTCGTCACCGGTGGTCTTACACCTGAGCGGATTAGAGAATTCGTTGAGGCCGCGGCGCCGGTAAACACCTTCGGAGTGGGCAAGTTCATCGCCTCTTCTGTCCCATCGGGCTTCTCCGGAGACATTCACGAAGTCGACGGCAAGCCGGTGGCGAAGCGGGGGCGAATTCCAGGGGTAACTCAGAGCCGCCGCCTAACCCGCATCCTTTAGCGGGGGCTCTTGTCAGGAACAGATGGGCGTGGCATCATTACGGACGACTGATAGTTGTGCTGTTGGAGGGAGAAGCGTGTCCAGAGAAGAAGCAAAAGCACGAGGCCCGCAGCTAACTAGGCGAGATTTCCTTCTCAAGGGCTCCCTTGGGATTGCCGCATTGCTCGCTGTCTCTACTCCTCTGAGGAACCGCCTTGGCGGAAGCAAGGGTAGCAATACTGCCTCCCTCCCCAAGTTCCCCGGACAAGGCTCCATCTTCCAGCCTCGTCTGGATCAGCGAGTACGCGGCTGGCTCCGCTGGCACAACCCGTTTAGCGGCTAGGCCTGAATCTCGTCCAGTAATCGCAGACGTAGTGCAGCGAACAAGTACGTAACAACCAGCCCCTGGTATCCTTCCCACCGCCGACCCATATCGGCGGTTTCTCTTTCCGACAATGAGCGCCCATCACCGTAGAGGCGCGACAGCGTCCGCTGTAGGGCCAGATCCCCGGCGGGGAAAGCATCGAGTCGGCCCAGAGCCCTGCCCAGCACCCACTCAGCCGTCCACGGCCCAATTCCGCGTACCCGTACCAACCGCCCCACGACTTCCTCCCTGGTCAACGAGGCCATTCCCTCTAGGTCCAGAGTTCCTGTACCGACGCCCTCGCATATGCCCAGGATGTATTCAGCCTTCCGTTGGCTGAGGCGCAGTTTTCGTAGTCCGTCGGTGCCCGCGGCCAGAAGCGTCTCGGCACCGGGAAAACCGTAATAGGTAGCACCATCTCGCCGCACCGGCGTGCCATATACCTGCAAGAGATCGGCACGGATGAGCCGTGCCACCGTCGCCGCGATCTGCTGGCCAATAATCGACAGCACGAGAGCCTCGAAGACCGTTGCCGCACGGCCGGGGCTTAGGCCGTGGAGTCTAGCCAGCACCTTCCCCAGGGTGGGATCGCCCCCGACCGCATCATAAAAAGCAGCAAGGTCCTCATCAGTAGCCAGGAGGTGTCGGATCCACCCGCTGGCCCATTTGGCATCATCGGGTTCCACAGCGTCGCCCCAGACCTCCACCATGAGGCGGGGCCGGTCCACGGAGCCTTCAGAGCGCGCCGATACCAACAACGCCCTGCCATCCCGGCTTAGGACGCGGCGAAAGACTCCGCCTTCATAGGTGTCTAGAGCCACCGGCCCGCCCGTGTGCGCGGCCATGGCCTGGCAGGTGAGATCAAAGCTAAACGGGCTGCGGGGTATCAGTTCGGCGTGGTATGCCGTCATCATCGCCACCTAGCTGGAGTGCAGCCACCATACGCCAAGGAGAACCGGTCGGAAAATCCTGGCCCAGTCCTCAATTACCAAGACAGGTTGCCCAAGGCCACGCCAATAGGCTTTCGCAGAACCGGCCCCGAAGTGCCAAACACCGTGCCGTTTTTCTCTTGTCCGCGCGGCCAACGGCGGCGTAGTCTGGGAACAAGATGGACAGATCAGCGGTAAGGCACAGACTCGAGGCCAGAGAAGATTCGCTCTCCCCCTTTGCAGCGAAATCGAAGGACAGCCGCGGGCGCGAGAAGGAGGAGGAAGAATCGCCTCTGCGCACCGCTTTCCAACGCGACCGCGACCGCATCATCCACTCTCATGGCTTTCGGCGGCTGAAGCACAAAACCCAGGTGTTCGTTGCGCCCCTTGGCGACCACTTCGTTACCCGGCTCACCCATACGGTGGAGGTCGCACAGGTTGGCAGGACCATTGCTAGGGCCCTTAACTTGAATGAGGACCTAGTGGAAGCCATGTGTCTGGGCCACGACCTGGGCCACACTCCTTTCGGCCACGCCGGCGAGAAGACCCTGGACGACATTGTGCCAGGCGGGTTTCGCCACAGCTCCCAGAGCCTCCGGCTCGCCGACGTCTTGGAAAAGAACGGCGAGGGGCTGAACCTAACCTGGGAAGTGCGCCAAGGTATTCTGCATCACTCCAAGCCCCGAGGCGACTTCCTCACCCAAGATGTTGAGGAAGACCTCACTCTGGAGGCACAGGTCTGTCGCGTGTCAGACGCAGTCGCCTACCTGAACCACGACATCGGAGATGCGGTCCGGGCTGGATTGCTACGAGAACAAGACCTGCCGTCCCAGGCGAGGGAAGCACTGGGCCAACGCCACTCTCAGCGCATCGACACCATTGTCACCGACATCGTTACCTCGTCATGGGCAGCAGCTGGCGAGGGCGACAGTGGATCGGACATCACTATGAGCGCCACAATCAGAGACGTGGTCATGGAACTAAGAGAGTTCCTCTTTGAGCACATCTACTTGCCCATCAGCACATCTGAAGAGTCCCGCGAAGCCTGTCAGGTGGTTGAATTCCTGTATAACCACCTATGCGAGCACCCCGACGAAGTGCCGCCCGAATACTGGCTTCACGCTGAATCGACGGAGCAGGCGGTTGTGGACTACGTTTCAGGCATGACCGACCGCTTTGCTCTCCGCCTGGCGGACGAGCTGCACCCCGGCCTGTTCGGTGACTCGCTAAGGACACGGGTGTAGGAGACACTATGGCCCTCGTAGACGACATCAAAAGCCGCTTGGACATCGTCGACCTCGTGTCCGAGCATGCGACGCTGGGTAAGAGCGGCCGCAACTTCAAAGCCCGCTGTCCCTTCCACAATGAACGCACGCCGTCCTTCTACGTCTTTCCCGAACGACAGACCTGGCGCTGCTTCGGAGCATGCGCCACGGGTGGCGACGCCATTTCCTTTGTTCAGCGAATGGAGAACCTCGACTTCGGTGAGGCGCTGACGAAGCTAGCTCAGCGCACCGGCGTCCCCATGCCTGACCGGCACGCATCACAAGAAGACCGCTCTCGTGAGAAACGCCTTCAAGAAGCCAACGAAGCGGCTGCACGGTTCTACCAAGAGACCTTGGCCTCATCCCAAGGAAAAGAGGCTCGAGACTACCTGGTTGGCAGGGGAGTCTCCGACGACGCCGTTGCCAACTTCGAATTGGGTCTTGCGCCAAACAACTGGGATGCCTTGCGACGCCATTTGGGCACCCAGGGCTTTGGCGATGACACCCTACTGCAGGCGGGACTAGCATCCAGTACCGAGGATGGCCGCATACGCGACCTCTTTCGTTACCGGCTCATTGTGCCCATCCGGGATGCCTCCGGACGGCTCGTCGGCTTCGGAGGCAGGGCCCTCGGCGATGTAAACCCGAAATATTTGAATACGCCACAGAGCCCCCTATTCGATAAGAGCCATCTAGTCTATGCGCTGGACAAGGCTTCGGCCGCCATCCGGGAGCAGGGCCTAGGCGTCATCGTTGAGGGGTACATGGACGTCATCGCTGCCCACCAGCGGGGCTTTGCCAACGTGGTAGCCAGCATGGGAACCTCTCTAACAGAGCATCAGGTGGCATTGCTGGGCAAGCACACGCGCCGCTTTGTGCTTTCGCTCGATCCAGACAACGCCGGACAGGAAGCCACCCTGCGCTCTCTGGAGACATCCTGGCGTCTGTTGGAGCGGCAGGTGGTCAACACATCCCGCAGGGGCACCAGCATGGTTCGAGGTACCGGAATAGAACTCCGGATAGCCGCTTTGCCAGAGGGACGTGACCCAGACGCAGTGCTTCGAGACACACCTGAACAGTGGCCTGTGATTATCGAAAACGCGGTGCCGGTTGTGGAATACATGATCTCCGCGCTATCGTCCAGACGGGACCTGACTACCGGTGAGGGTAAGGCAGGCTTCGTCAATGAGGTTGTTCCCCTGATTCACGAAGAACGCAATGCTTACAACCAGGACCGTTATCTCCAGCACCTAGCTGAGGTGATTGGAGTCAGTGTGGGCACGCTGAAAGCGAGCGTTGGGACAACAGCCCGCCCCAGACAGCGGAGGGCCGCTCGAACCCAGGTGGACGCCGCTCCATTGGCAGCCTCAGGCCGCGATGCATTGGAGGAGTATGTCCTGGCCTTGCTTGTTCAGAACCCGGAACTTGTCCCCCAAGCGAAATCGTTGACCAGCGAACAGTTCCAACGCCCTGAGAACCGGGACTTCTTTACAACGTGCTTGACAAAGGGTATCCTAAGAAAGGACGAGTCTGCCCTTTCTACTGATTCGGCTTCTCGGCTTGAAGAACTAGGAGCGAGAGATCTTCCATTCTCCAACTTCAAGGAACGAGAGGTAGCCTTGGCTCAGTGTCTCAGACGCTTGGAGCAACGGCGGATTAGGGACCTGAAAGTCGAAGAGTCCCTTGCCCTGAATGAGGAGTGGGCAACCGAGCCGGACCCCCAGCGGGTTCATTTCGACGTCGAAGCCACGGAGCGCCTTAAGTCGGTTTTCCAGCAGGAAGTCACCGGCAGTTGATAATCAACAGTATCTTCGGCACCGACAAGCTTATTGTTGAATAGCTCCTAGGGGACTTGCAGCAGCCTCGTCCATAGATAAAGAAAGGGCCCTAGAACAGGGCCCTCATTGTTCGTCCGACAGAATGAGCAATGCCGGATACCTCACCCACATTGGAACGCTGGATAGGCTAGGAGAATCGCATGACCACTGAAGAAAAAGGCAAGGTCGCTTCCAAACTAGAAAAAGGCAAAGTCGCTTCCAAACTAGAAAAAGGCAAAGTCGCTTCCAAACTAGACAAAGACAAGGTCGCTTCCAAACTAGACAAAGACAAGGTCGCTTCCAAACTAGACAAAGACAAGGTCGCTTCCAAACTCGACAAAGACAAGCCCCCTTCCAAGCTGAAGGTAGACGATGGGGCTACCTCAGACGCCAATGGGGACGAAGATGGCGCTGAGGACTTCAACGACCCCCTGGTTCCAGAAGAGACTACCGCTGCTCTAGGCGAAGAAGCTCGAGGCAACAAGGAGCCTGGCTGGACTCCAGAGCCGGAAACTTCTGCCGAGGACGATGGCTGGGGAGAGGACAATGTCCTCAAGCAAGCAGGGTTGGACCTTGCCGCCGCTCTGAAGGAAGGGGCGACTGACATCATCGACGATCCGGTCCGGATGTACTTGAGGGAAATCGGCCGCGTTGCCCTGCTGACCGCTCGGGACGAACGGGTACTGGCCCGCATGTTGGAAGGTGGCAAGTACGTTTCAACAAGCGAGCAAGTGTTGGCTGGCCCAGAGGGACGGCCGACCAAGACCACAGAGGTTGTCCTCTTACAGCTCCGCAGCCTATGCCAGCGCGTCGATGTGATCGCCGAGATCGGTGAATACATGGAGTTGGGCCGGGACATGACTCTCGGTGAACTTATGAACAATCCGGAGCTCCGCCCTGCCCTCGATGGCGTTCTAGACATCAGGCTGGTCACAGCGATAGCGGAGAAGATGGGTCGTGAGCTGGAGGAAATGCCTGCTGACATCGTGCAGGTGTCTCTCGACTCCCGGTTGCTGCCTCAGGAACTTCTACAAGTCATCGACCCAGGTGAGCACATAAGCGCGATCCACGAGCTTCTTGACGAAGCCGACTTTCAGCAGCGGCTGGCTTCGCAAGAACTCATGTTCCGCAACCACTTCCGAAAGGTCAAAGAGGACGGGCAGAAGTCCCAGCTTCATCTGGCGGAGGCCAACCTCCGCTTGGTAGTCAGCGTCGCCAAGAAATACATCGGCAGGGGGATGTCTCTTCTGGACTTGATCCAGGAAGGAAACATCGGCCTGATCCGCGCAGTGGAAAAGTTCGACTACCGCAAGGGGTACAAGTTCTCCACCTACGCAACCTGGTGGATCCGGCAGGCGATCACCCGGGCCATCGCTGACCAGGCTCGGACCATCCGTATCCCAGTCCACATGGTTGAGACCATTAACAAGTTGCTCCGGGAAAGCCGGCGGTTAGTCCAGGAATATGGCCGCGAACCCACCAGTGAAGAGATATCCAGGCGCATGGAGGTTACCCCGGACAAGGTGCGGGAGATCATGAAAATCTCTCAGGAGCCCGTGTCCCTGGAAACGCCCATCGGCGAGGAGGAAGACTCCCACCTAGGCGACTTCATCGAAGACCGGGCTACGATGGCCCCCTCGGAAGCAGCATCCTTCCAGCTCCTCAAGGAGCAGGTCCAAGAGGTTCTCCATACGCTCAATGACCGTGAGCGCCGAGTGCTCCAATTGCGATTCGGGCTGGAAGACGGTCGCAGCAGGACGCTGGAAGAAGTAGGCCGGGAGTTCGGCGTAACGAGAGAGCGCATTCGCCAGATCGAGGCCAAGGCCCTGCGCAAGCTGAGGCACCCCTCCAGGTCCAAGAAGTTGCGCGACTTCTTGGAGTAGTTCTTGCCTAGATGAGTGGACAGGCCCGTGAAAACACGGGCCTGTCCTTTTCTTAAGGGCAGCGTCGCTGGACACACCAGTCACTGCTGCCTAGAATTGGCGTGCTTCCCAAGCCTCCTAAATGGCCCGCAAGGCGATAATGCTTGGACCACTATTGGGCCTGCTCTCAGCGGCTTCGTTTGCGCTGAATGTAACGGTCATTCGAAGGGCCGTCCTTCGCGCTTCCGCCTCTCAGGCAACCATCGTCACTGTATTCGCCGGGGTTCCCATCGCCCTCATCATGGCGGCGGCGACGGGGCAACTTTTCCGTATCTCCTCGCTTTCAGGCACTTCAATCTTGCTTCTCATCGGGGGCGGGATCAGCCAGTTCGTCATCGGCCGGTACGGCAACTACAGGTCCATTCAGTGCCTAGGCGCCACCGCCTCTGCACCACTGCGTTCCCTAGCAGCGGTATTCTCCGTTGCCCTGGCGATTATCTTCCTCGATGAGCAGGTGAACTTTCTCATGGGCGTGGCGATCACGCTGCTCATCATCTCTCCCCTCTTCACCCTCCAGATTGGTGGTGGTTCCCGCAAGTCATCTATCGCGACCTCCGCTGATACCCCTCTGCCACCTCCTCCCAGCGGAGGGAGTTCTTCAGAAACCCCGCCAAAAAAACACCCTGTTTTCGTGCGGAAGCAGGCAGAGGGGTATCTTTGGGGATTGGTGATGGGCGTCGGCTACGGAACGACTGTCCTGTTCATCCGTGCCGCGCTTAAGGACTCCGGCATGGCGATTGCAGGAGTGTTGATTGCTTATGTGGCGGGTGCCGTAGTGCTGTTCATCATCTTTGCAGCCACCAAGCAGCTGGCCGACGCAAAAGGGGTAACAAGAGAAGCAGCGCCTTGGTACATGCTGGCCACGGTCTCCATCCTGCTGGCTCACACGTTCCGCTTCATTGGTTTCAGCATAGCGCCCGTCACCCTCATCGCACCGTTTCAAGAAATCAGCGCCCTCTTCGTCATGTTTTTCTCCTACTTCATCAACCGGCGAGCTGAGGTCTTCGGCTCTCGCGTTTTCTTGGCTATCATCGTCGCCATTTCAGGCGCTGCCCTGCTGGCGAGCCAGGCATAGCGATATTCACAAAGGAGGCTTGGCATGAATTTTGGAGCGCATCTTCCTCTGATCGGCTTCGAGGACGCACCCTATTCGCTCGATATCCTTCTGGAGTACACCCGCACGGCCGAAGCCCTCGGCTACTCCACACTGGCGACCAACGATCACCTGGTCTTCCAACGCCCCTGGATAGATGGCCCCACGGCTCTGGCAGCCGTCTTGTCAGCAACCCAAAGCATGGCTCTGGCCACAACGGTTTCTTTGCCTGTCGTGCGAGGCCCGGTGGCACTGGCAAAGTCGTTGGCAGCAATCGACGTGCTTTCCGGAGGGCGTCTGTGGGCAGGGATCGGCCCGGGGTCATCGGCGCGTGACTATGAAGCGGTAGGAGTTCCGTTCGAGGAACGGTGGAAACGGGTAGATGAAAGCGCTCAGGTGCTCAGAGCCCTGTGGCGACACGACTCGGAGCCTTTCGTGGGAAGTTTTTACTCCACCGAAGGAATAGCACTGGAGCCCTACCCTGCCAGGCCCAATGGCATTCCCATCTGGATCGGAAGTTGGGGCTCAGAGGCAGGGCTCCGCAGGGTCGTTCGCTTGGCGGACGGGTGGTTGGCCTCTGGCTACAACACCAATCCACCGCAGTTCAGAGAGGCGTGGGCCTCCGTGAAAGCAGGACTGGTTGCGGCTGGCCGTGATGCAGACAGTTTCCCCAACGCCATATCAACCATGTGGTGCTACGTCACCGAGGACCGAGCAGAGGGTGAACGGGTCCTTGAACAGGTGGTGGCTCGGATGTTGAACCGCCCTGTTGAAAAGCTCAGGGGCCTATTATCGATTGGAACCGCAGAGCAGTGTGCAGAAATCTTCAATGCCTACCAAGACGCCGGCGCCCAACTCACATTTATCTGGCCCCTGCGCGACCCGGTACGCCAACTGAACCTATTCATGGAGCGAGTTGCCCCTCTGGTGGCAACGAAAAGGTGAAGGATGCAGTAGGCTTAGTGCTCCCCTGGCTTGGCTGGCGTAGAGCTACCCCTTGAGTACACGCCCCGCTGCGACTCCGGCAACAGATCGGCTATTCGCCGCATGATCATGTCCGCCATAGCATCGACTTGAGCCTTCTGCAGCTTCTCTTCGAACATGGGCAGGCTGAAGGGTGATCCAATGGTCACCTTGATGTTCCCCGTTGGCGTGAAGATGCGGTGGTATCCCCTGAGGTGCCCTGAGCCCGTGATAGCCACAGGCAAAATAGGCGCTTGCGACTTCAAATGCAGCTGTACCACGCCTGGAACTGGCTTGATCAAACCGTCAGGATTGCGAGCGCCCTCGGGGAAGATAGACAAAGCCTCGCCTTTTTGGAGTTGGTCCAGCGCCCAGCGGAAACCCTTGATGTCCCTTCCATCCCTGTTGATGGGGAACGCCCCGTACCCCTTAAGGATGTATTTCACGAGGGGTGTCCGGAAAGCCGACTCCTTTGCTAAGAAGTGCAGCCGCCGGGGAATGGCTATGGCGAGAAGCGCAGGGTCTATGTAGCTCATGTGGTTGGAGACGACGAGCATGCCCCCCCGAGGCGACACGCCCTCTCTACCTTCCACCTTATAGTTCGCAAAAGCCCGCAGGCCCGAGTGCATGATGAAATTTCCGACTGGGTAAACCCAGCCGTCAGGAAGCCGCATCGTTCGCCATCTCCATAATTCGCTTCACCACCTGGTCAATCGTCAGAGCGTCGGTATTGAGGGTCACTGCGTCCGTGGCGGCCATCAATGGCGACGCCTCCCTTTCCGTATCAATTCGATCGCGGCGCTCCAGGTCATTCCGAACCTCTTCATACGAAAGTGATCCGCCTTTTTGGCTCAGTTCTTTGTGGCGTCTCGTCGCTCGCTCCTCCACTGAGGCTGTCAGAAACACCTTGACCGGTGCATCAGGAAGCACCTTGGTGCCGATATCACGGCCAACGACAACCGTCGGGGCTTGGAGAGCCACTTCCCTCTGTCTTGCCACCATCGTCACGCGTACGCCCGCCACTTTAGCAACTTTGGACACTGCTCGATCGACTTCTGGTGCTCTCAGCGAATCGGTTACGTCCTTGCCGTCCGCAAGGACGCGTTCCCCCGCCTCACCTTCCAAACGAAAGTCCATCTGAGTCGCCAGGCTCACCAAGGCTTGTTCGTCATCAAAGTCGAGTTGGCGCGCAAGGGCGACCCACGTGACCACGCGGTACATGGAACCCGTGTCCAGAAAACGCCATCCCAACTTCTGGGCCACCAGCCGTCCCGCCACAGTCTTACCCGACGCCACCGGACCATCGATAGCGATATTCTGAATCTGCATGCTCGCCGCTCGTATAGGAGTTGTTCCCGGCCAGTATACCGGGGGCTTCCCGTTGTCACCAACGAAGCCGACTACTGTTCCTTCGCTTTACGCGCCCAGCGGCGCTCCGACCAGCGGAGGAACCATGCCGCTAATGGCATTTCCTGTTGCAGGGCCTGCATCGTATTCTCAACCCTCCAATGCGGGGCAACCTTGGCAACGCGAAAGCCGTGGCGAGCCCGGTAGAAGAAAAAATATGTCCACGGGCCCGCTCGGTTGAATATCTGGTCTGTGGCCACATGCAGGCCGAAAGCCGCAATCAATGCGGCCAACCACCACGGATACCCCACCCATGCTCCGTAGGCTATCAACATGGCGACCCACTCCCAGGCGTGGAGAGGGTAGATAACAGTGGGGCTACGCCTCAGAACAAGGGAAGACCATAGATCGGGAGCATGATCCACGTCGATGAGCACGCCAGCAGCAATGGCAATTGGTATTGCCAGGGGCTCGCCAGAGGCGGCCCACACAACACCGCCAACACCTGTCGAAAGGGCCAAGTGTCTGCTAGGTTTCATCGAAGCTCAGATATCCCCATGCGGCAATCCTAGTCGGTGAGGCCCTTGGCTTCAAGGACGCCTACGCCTTCACCTTGTTCAGCCGCTATAATGGCCACGCTATCGCTATTTCTATGAAACTCCTGATTAGAGTGGGCATCCTGGTCCTCTTGCCAATGCCCCTGATCATCACAACGCAGAGCCTGTTCCCATTCATTTCCGGCAAGGAACTTTACGCACGGCTGCTGATAGAGCTTCTGACCACCCTTTGGCTGGTTCTCATTTGGATGGAGCCCCGCTACCGGCCTCCTAGGTCGCTTATCCTCATCGCTCTTTTCCTCAACTTGTTGGTGGGCCTATTCGCGGCGGTTGCTGGAGTTAGCTTCACCAGAAGTCTTTGGTCAACCTACGCCCGAATGGGCGGGGTAATTGACTTGGCGCACTGGACTGCCTATGTCTTCGTGCTGGGTTCTGTCCTACGAACTATGCGTGACTGGCGCCTAGTCCTCAACTTCGCTCTGCTAATCAACGCGGCCATGGCCATCGTCGGGGTCATCCAGTTCTACGGCGGTCCCCTGCCCCACTACCTTGCTACCTCTGGTGTCCGCATTGGAGGAACCCTGGGGAACCCGACGTTCCTGGGCGCCTACCTCTTGGTCAACATTTTCATTGCCCTGGCCCTACTCGGCGACTCGTTCTCATGGGCTAGGCCGGAGCACGGTTCACGCGTCCGCGAGGAGGATGCTGCACCCCAAGACCGCCGATCGCGGCGGCAACAGCAGCGCCGGACCGGCGCTGAAGGACGAAGAAGAAGACCTCGGTCCTTTTGGGAAGATCCGTTTACGCGAACAGTGCCTCTGCTTGAATCTATTGTCCTAGGGCGTGGCCTTTGGGCCATCCGCTTTTGGTGGATCGGCATTATAGGCATTAGCGTTTGGGCCCTGGCCCTAACTGGTACGCGCGGGGCTTTCTTCGGACTGGTCGCAGGACTCCTTGTGGCCGGAGTCATCTACATCCTGTGGGGCCAGCACGCCCGTCTCAGACAAGCGGCAATCGCCTTGTTGGCTCTGATGGTCCTCGTCGCTGCTCTGGCTGGCGTTCTTCGAGACAGTAGCTTCGCCGACCGTGTGGCTCCTTCCATACCCATCGTTGGAAGGTTCGCCAGTGAGAATCTGGAGACAGGGAGCAGCTTCAAATCCCGGGTGGAGTCCATCAAGGCAGGCTTCAGAGCCTTCGCGGAGCGCCCACTCCTAGGCTGGGGGCCAGAGAACAACACTGTCGCCTTTGACCTTTACACTGACGCAGCCTACTTCGAACATGCCACGGCCTATCTCGACAAGGCCCACAACAAAGTGATGGAAGAGTTGGTTACAAAGGGAGCCTTGGGACTGCTTACCTACGGCGCTTTTTGGGCCGCCATGCTATGGGTTCTTATGCTCAAGATCCGGAGCCGGCCCCGTGAAGGCTTTTTCTTCATAGCTATCGTGGCGGGGTTGGTCGGCTATTTTGTGCAGAACCTTCTCCTGTTCGACACTCCGGCGCCACTCCTCATGTTCATGACCCTTGCTGGGTTGGCAGTTGCGGTGGAGAGTCACATGCTTGCACCAGCGCAGAAACCCCGCATTCCTCTCCTCGGTTGGTGGAGAGGTGGCGCAGAGCCCGATGCTGTAGACGCGAGTCGGGGCAAGCCTGGGAGTTCTGGCTTGCTAGGGAGACTGCGAGCGAATCCGGCAGGAATGCAACTTGCGACGATCGGCGTCGTTCTCGTGCTGACTGCTCTTACCAGCTTCTTGGTCGTGCGATCGATTTACCAGCCCTGGAAAGCGGCGACCCACTTCGTGCCGGTACTAACCACAGCCAGCCTGGAAACACTCCCTTGGACGGCACGGGCCGACATTTCCCAAGAGTCGTTCTCCAGATTCCCGCAGTTGGCGGACAAAGGCCGCATGTTCTTCTCCGATATGTTGAGCAGTAACTGGGTCTCGGTGCCCGCAGAAGACCGAGAGTACGTGTTCACGATTGCAGAAGAGGAATTGTACCGGGGGCTTGAGCAAGAGCCGATGAACCTGCGGTTGAACCTTAGCTTGGCCAGCCTCTACCAGGCGGCTAGAGATATGGACCCGTCCTATCTAGACAAGGCTCAAGAACAGCTTGATATCGCTTTGACGCTTAGCCCAGACCGCACACAGGTACTCACCGCACGAGAGCGGCTGGCCGCGATCAAAGAACAGCTTGAGGGCGGCTAACTACTCAACGGTTACAGACTTCGCCAGGTTGCGCGGCTGATCTACGTCGCAGCCTCGCAAAACGGCAATGTGGTAGGCAAAGAGTTGTAGGGGAACGGTCGCCAACACCGGACCGAGGTGTGCAGGCGCCTTCGGAACATACATCACGTGGTCCACTTGACCGGCAATTTCCGTGTTTCCATCGGTTGCCACCGCAATGACCTTGCCGCCCCGGACCTTCACTTCTGAAATGTTGGCCCCCATCTTCTCTGGAAGGCCATCATCGAGTGTCAGTGCCACCACAGGCAGGTGCTGGTCAACAAGAGCTATAGGGCCGTGCTTCATC
Source organism: Chloroflexota bacterium (assembly GCA_003228115.1). Classification (GTDB taxonomy): domain Bacteria; phylum Chloroflexota; class Dehalococcoidia; order Lucifugimonadales; family SAR202-VII-2; genus SAR202-VII-2. The sequence goes on along the minus strand of QEVV01000002.1, from coordinate 515,799 downwards.
TCCCCCGCCGGATAGCCCTCAGCGTGAATGTAGCTAATCTCCTTGAGCTTCAAAGCACCTTCCAAAGCCACCGGGAAGTACATGCCTCGTCCCAAGTAGAGAAAGTTCGACGCTTCGAACCAGTGAGCCGCCACAGCCTCGTATTGGGCCTCTCGGGCCACCGTCTCACCTATGAGCTGGGGCAGGTGAGCCAGACCCGTGACCGCTTGATCCATTTCCTCCTGAGATAAGTGTCCTCGCTTCCATCCCAAGTACGTGGACAGGAGGTAGAGACAGACCAGCGAACTGAGGAAGGTTTTGGTGGCAGCCACGCCAATTTCGGGACCTGCCCGCATAAGAAGAGTGCCGTCTGCGACTCGGGTAGCCTGGCTTCCCTCGACATTGCAGATGGCAATCTGACGAGCCGATTTGCGCTGGGCTTCCTCCATGGCGGCCAAGGTGTCCGCCGTCTCTCCGGACTGCCCCACGGACACAACGAGGGTACGTTCGTCAACCAGGGGGTCTCGGTAGCGAAACTCTGCCGCGTTGTCCACTTCACTGGGAATACCCGCCAGGGACTCCATCATCAATCTGCCAACCTGAGCCGCCAGCCAGCTTGTTCCCATGCCAACCAACACGACCCGTTGGATGTCCTGGATCTCTTTGTCGGTGTAGGGGATCTCGTCTAGGACAAGCGCGGGCGGGTCGAAAGAGACTCTACCCCGCAGGGCATTCATAACGACCTCTGGCTGTTCAGCTATCTCCTTCAGCATGAAGTGCTTGAAGTCACCCTTAACCGCTGATACAGGGTCATGAGAAACAGTCCTGTGCTCTTTGACCACAGGGCGGCCCTCCAGGTCAGAGAAACTCGCTCCATTTTTGCTGAGGGCGACCATCTCCCTGCTCTCCAAAAATGAAACGTCCTGCGTGTGGGGAAGTAGGGCAGGGAGATCGCTTGCGAGATACGTCCCATTCTTGCCGTAACCGACGGTCAGGCCACCAGCATTGCCCAGGCGGAACGCCGCGATCTCTCCGCCACCAGAGGCTGACAGGACAACAACAGCATGAGCACCCGCTAGCTGCAAAGCAGCGAGCCGCACAGCCTCCATCAGCGGCCGATCCCCTTCGAGGGCCTCTTCCACCAGATGAGCGATGATCTCGCTGTCGGTCTGGGAGCGGATGGTGTGGCCCGCATCCTGGAGGCGGCGCTTCAAGGGCAGATAGTTCTCAACAATGCCGTTGTGTACTACGACGATGTTGCCGGAACAGTCTGAGTGGGGGTGAGAGTTGGTCTCATTGACCTCACCATGAGTGGCCCACCTTGTGTGACCAATTCCAACGCTACCTTCTGGTTCGTTCCCATGGATCGCTTCGGCCAGGGCATCCAGCTTTCCCGGAGCGCGGCGGATGTCTATCTTGTCCCCTGCACCCATAACGGCGATTCCCGCGCTGTCGTACCCTCGGTACTCCAAGGTGCGCAGCCCGCCCATGAGAATCGGCGTTGCCGAGCGAGTGCCGCAGTACCCAATGATGCCACACATAGGCGATACTCTCCTCTGAGATCACTCTGGGGTTCAATCATAGCCAGTGGCGTCGTATCGCCACAAGTCGAGAAGCGTCAGGTGAACCATTAAAGCTCGGTTGAATCGATCCAGGGCTGTGACAGGCTCTCTGGCACTCGCAGGCTTGGCCGCCCTGGGACTGTCCATAGCCGCCAGTACGACAGACCGGTTCCTAGGCGACCTCCCTATTGCCCTTTGGGTACAAAGCTTCGCCACTCCGCGGCTGGACCAAGTTGCCGAAACGTTGGCCGAGGCTGGCAGGACGCTGCCCAACCTTCTGATTCTCTTGGCTTTCTCTGTGGGGCTGGCCACTCGGCGCCTCAGGCGAGAAGGACTATGGCTGTTCCTGACCGTGACGGCCTCCTTCCTCCTAGGGTTAGCCATCAAGGCGCTGGTCGCCCGACCCCGGCCGGACCATATCGACCTCCGCATTCTTTTCGATGAGACCACCAAGAGCTTCCCCAGCGGGCACGCTTTGTACACAACAGCCCTCTGTGCCGCGCTGTTCTACCTCGCGACAGTGCACATGACGGCTTCACTGGGGAAACGATTGATCCAAGGCATTCTTTTGATCCTGCCTGTGGCGCTTGGAGGAGCCCGGATATATCTGGGCGTTCACTGGCCCAGCGATATCCTTGGTTCAGTCGTCATCGGCATCTTCCTTGTGGGCCTTGCTGCCTTAGTCTTTCTTCCCCCCACTGGTTCACTCCCGGCGCAGGGTAAAAGTGATGACTCCGTGAAAGAATCTCGTTAGGCTCCTCTTGCCTCATGTTCCCCGCGTTTGAACCTTGTGCTAAACTCGGGTTAGGAAGGAAAACACATGAACTGGCTCGACATAGTCATCATAGTATTCATTACCGTCGCCACCTTTTCAGGCTGGCGCATGGGCATAATAAAGGGAGTCGCAACCCTCGTTGGGATGATCGCGGGCGTCTATCTCGCAAGCGTCTACCACACTCAGGCAGCCGATGCGGTCGGGGCCATTGTGGAAAACGAGACGCTGGCAACGGTCCTGGGATATGCGTTGATCTTTGTCATCATCATGATGGTGGCTTTCGCCGCTGGCTCGGTCTTGAAAAAAATGCTCAGCCTTGTACTCCTCGGCTGGGTCGACACCCTAGCGGGAGCTGGGGCAGGTTTCCTTGTGGCCGTGATTATTCTGCTTGCACTGCTCGTTCCTCTGAGGAACTCGGAGAGGCTGAGCATTGGCAGCACTATCCAAAATTCCAGCCTAGCCTCATCCATCACCAACGCCGCGCCTCAAGTTGAGGCTCTCTTGCCGGGTGGCTTCGACGATCTAACCAAATTCCTAACCGAGCAGTTGCCCACGGCCAGTGATCTGTTGCCAACAGGGACAGAGCAACCGCCCGCGGGCACTGAGCCGCCGCCAACAGAGTCGTAGCGATCCAGCCGGAGGGCCGGCGTGATCAATTTGCCGGTGTTGGTGCTCAACCAGAACTACGAGCCGTTAAACGTGTGCGACGTTCGGCGGGCCGTAGTGCTCATGGGCAAGGGAAAGGCCGAACTCCTGGAGAACGGTCGCGGGGACTTGCGCACCTTCCGAGCCACCTACCCCATTCCTACCATCATTCGGTTGTTTTACATGGTCAAGCGCCCTCCGCCTAAGGCCCGCCTCTCCCGAAAAGAGGTCTTTGTCAGGGACCGCCACACCTGCCAATATTGTGGCATCGTAAGCACCGATCTCACGCTTGATCACGTGCTTCCCCGCCAGCAGGGAGGGCAACACACTTGGGACAACCTCGTGAGTGCCTGTAGCCGATGTAACAATCGCAAGGCAGCGAGGACCCCACGAGAGGCCGGCATGGTGCTGAAGCGAGAGCCGCGGCCGCCGAGACCCAACCCCTATCACATCTTCCAGCACCTCTCCCTGCTCGAAGAGTGGCGCCCGTTCATTCCCTGGGCCTAACCCGCGTCGTCGGTGCGAGAGCGGGCCCGCTCGTGGCAACCGCCAGGGGAGGAAAACCCTCCGCGGTGAGTTCTCCCGAAGCGCTCGGATCAGCCACCTTGTCTCTGTGCTCCAGGGTTTGACAGGGGGTCGCGACTCTCAGAGAATGGCCCAGCATTTCTTGTCTGGAAGGAGCCCGCTTGATACCGAAAGCAACCCTCGGCCGCACGGGCCTAGAGGTCACCCGGCTAGGCTTCGGCGCAATGGACTTGCGAGGGCTCGCCGGAGAACCGCCCAGCGCTTGGAGCGGCCTCCCCAGCCGGCTTCCCAACGAGGAGCACGCTGGCAAGGTCTTGAATGCCGTCCTGGACGCGGGCATCAATTTCATAGACACGGCGCCCAGCTACGGTAGGAGTGAGGAGTTCATTGGCCGCTACGTCAGCCAGCGCCGCAGTGAATTCTTTCTGGCCACCAAGTGCGGTAACTACTGGCGCGATGACCCTGATTGGGCGGGTTGGTCGCCTATGACCCTAAGACGTTCGATTGACGAAAGCCTCCGCCATCTCAAGACCGACTGCGTGGACCTCCTACAACTCCACAACCCATCGCTAGAAGAAGCCGAAGAGTCAGGCTGTATCGAGACGCTCAAAGAGATCCAGGCCCAAGGGAAGACCCGGTTCATAGGCATATCTACCATCTTGTCCCGCATGGAGACATTCCTCGACCTTGGCATCTTTGACACTTTCCAGCTTCCTTACTCCCTGCTTCAGCCAGAGTACGAGGGGATCATCAGCAAGGCGGCGCATCTCGGGGCAGGCACCATCATCCGGGGAGGTATGGGCGAGGGCGTGCCCGCTGGGGGCCATCCCACGCGCGTCGACTACGACAAGCTCAAGGGCCGCTGGGACGAAACCGGGACGGCCAAACTCGTCCCCGATATGGAGCCAGCGGAGCTAACGCTTCGGTACACCCTTAGCCATCCAGACGTTCACACGGTTATCGTGGGAACCCAAAACCTGGAACACATTGCCGCCAACGTGAGCGCCGCCGCTCGTGGCGGCCTTGAGCCCAGACTTGTGGACGAACTCCGGGGAAGAGTGATCGCGGGCATCTAACATCCGGCCTCAGTATCAATAACCAACTGACCCTAGACATGGAGTAATCATGCTACCCAAAGTAATCCTGGGCCGGACGGGCCTGGAAGTGACTCGTCTGAGCTACGGAGCCATGGAGTTGCGGGGCGTTGCGGGCGAGGAGGCCAGCCCTCGCGGCACCGTCGGACGGCTTCCCAGCGAAGAGCACGCAGGCGTCGTCCTCAACGCCGTCCTGGACGGCGGTATCAACTTCGTGGACACCGCCCCGCGCTATGGCCGCAGCGAGGAGTTCATCGGGCGTTTTATCAGCCACCGCCGCGACGAGTTCTTCTTGGCCACCAAGATGGGAAACCCCCAGCAGAAGCAAGAGGACAGGTCGGACTGGGAACGGGCCAACCTACTACGCTCCATCGACCGCAGCTTGGAGTTGCTGAAAACGGACCGCGTGGACATTCTTCAGCTGCACAACCCAACCCCGGAAGACCAGGCCCGCTATGACTGCATTGGCACGCTGAAGGAAATCCAAGCCGCGGGCAAGACGCGATTTATCGGAATATCGACAACGCTGCCGGAAATTGAAGAATTCCTAGCCTTGGGGGTCTTCGACACTTTCCAAATCCCCTACTCCGCCCTATCAGCGGAACACGAAGAGATGATATCGAAGGTGGCTCAGGCAGGGGCAGGCACCATCATCCGGGGCGGCGTCGGCGAAGGAGTTCCCGCTGGGGGCCAGTCCACTCGTCAGCGTTACGAACTGCTCAAGGGCCGGTGGGACCAGTTGAACCTAGAAGAAATCGCCGGAGACATGAGCACATCAGAGCTCACACTCCGATATACCTTCAGCCATCCGGATGTTCACTCGGTCATCGTCGGCACGCAAAACCCTGAACACCTTAGGGCCAACCTTCTCACTGCTGAACTCGGAGGCCTCGAAGACGCTTTGGCCCAGAAGGTCAAAGAGCAACTTCGGTCATTGGCCTGATCGAGGGAGGCGATTTTCAGCCCTGGTCTTAACCTGAATGAGGTAGTTCTCAAGAAGCCCAGCCATGAAGTATTCCAACGCGTAGGGGCGTTCAATTGAACGCCCCTACCACGGTCGGCTAACCCAAACGCGCTGCTTGGATTTCGTCCCATGCACTCTTCCGCAAACCATTGCCGATTCCGAGGATAGAGAGAATCGTGTCAACTTCCCGACAAGAACAGTCGTATCCTCCAAGCGGCAGCGTCCTGCCCCGCCAGGCCATCCTCGACCTGCTGCACGGTGAGCCTCCGCTCCTCGCAGACTACCTGGACTTGGCCAGCCAACTACAACCACAGGGCTTCGACCTCACGTTGAGAGAGGTATCGGCCTTTGATGGGCCCGGGCAGATAGGCGTTAGCAACGACGAGAGAGTCCTCCCACCTGCCAAGCCCTTAGCCACCGATCCGCTTGGCTACTTCGAGCTTGGCCCGGGGGCATACCTGGCGACGCTTAACGAGGTCGTAAACCTTCCTCTGGACATCATGGCGCTTGGACGACCCCGGTCGAGCCTACTGAGAAGCGGTGTAACCGTGGGCACCGCCGTATGGGACGCGGGATATCACGGGCGGTCGCAATGCATGTTGATCGTAAGCAACGCAGCGGGATTCCGCGTTGCCAAAGACGCCCGGATTCTACAATTGGTGTTCTTCCGGCTTGCGGGAGCAGCAGAGGAGGGGTACGAGGGAACGTATCAGGGCGAAAACCTGTAGTTCTCTACCCTAGCCACTCAACGACCCTGTCCAGTATCTGGTGGGCCACTTCGTATTTGGTGAGCAGCGGCATCTCCTCCACCAAACCGTTCCGATCCAGGAACGTCACCCGGTTGGTGTCGACGCCGAAGCCGCTATCTGGGTCCGTGATGTCGTTGGCCACGATGAGATGCAGGCCCTTCGCCTGAAGCTTCCCTCTGGCATGTTCCACCAACGACTGGCTTTCGGCTGCGAAACCGACACTAATCAACCCCGGCCGCGCAGCAGCGGCGAGGATATCGAGCGTCGGGGCAAGCTGCAGCGTCCACCCTTCCGTTTTCTTTTTCACCTTCTGGTCGGCTGGAGCCTCGGGCCGATAGTCGGCAACGGCGGCAGCCATGACCAAGGCGTCTGCATCGGACGAGTGATGGAGCACAGCGTCGTGCATCTGGAGCGCTGTACCTACGCGCACCATTTCGATTGCTGCGGGGTCGTCTAGGACTGTTGGCGCCGCCACCAGAACCACAGTGGCTCCTCGGTCCCTCGCCGCCTCTGCAACCGCGTAGCCCATTTTCCCTGATGACCGATTGGCCACGACACGAACGGGGTCTATGGGCTCCTGAGTCCCTCCGGCGCTGACGACGATCTTGCGTCCGGCCAGGTCGCCCGTGCGGCCCAGCAGGGCCGTTATATGCCCCATCAGTTCTGCTGGCTCAACAAGACGTCCCAATCCCACCAAACCGGAGGCCATGCGTCCCTCTGCCGGGCCAACGATAGTAAAGCCCCGCTCAATGAGTTGGGTGGCATTGTCGAAGGTGGCGGGATTCTGCCACATGTGGCCGTCCATTGCCGGAGCAACCAACACCGGCGCACGCGATGCCAAGACGGTCATACTCAGAGCATCATCAGCGAGGCCGTGAGCGAACTTGGCAAGGGTATTCGCCGTAGCTGGAGCCACGACAATAACGTCGGCTCGTTCAGCCAAGACAACATGTTGCAGGCTCATCTCAGAACTGAGGTCGAAGGCGTCTGTGACGACCGGGCGGTGCGTGATGTTCCTAAACGTTAGCGGCGTCACAAACCGGGTGGCCGACTCGGTCATGATCACGTCTACCAAGGCCCCACCCTGCGTGAGGCGCGACGCCAAGTCCACTGCCTTGTAGCAAGCAATGCTTCCACTCACGCCCAGGACGATATGTTTACCTTCGAGTGCTCTCATTGCCTTCAGGTTACCCTTGATTCAAATCGTAGATCTGCCTCAATCCTAGCAGAGTTAGGTCAGGATTAACGTAGTCGAAAACCTCGGTGTCCTGAGCAATGAGCGACGCCTGGCCCCCTGTGGCAACAACGCGGGCGTCGGAACCCAAGTCTTCTTTGAACCGGGCCACCATGCCCTCCACCAGGCTGACGTAACCGTAGAACAACCCTGCCTGAAGGCTGGCGATGGTGTTGGTGCCCACGACCCGCTTGGGCCGTACCAGTTCCACACGGCGCAGTTGGGACGTGTTCTGCACCAATGACTCGGCGGCGATCAGTATGCCGGGGGCGATGGCCCCTCCCAGGTACTCTCCCTGTCCAGAGACGGCGTCGAAGACGGTGGCCGTACCGAAGTCAACGATAATGGTGGGTCCTCCGTAAAGCTGGAAAGCGGCGGCAGCGTCCACAATCCGGTCTGCGCCGACATCCCGGGGGTTGTCGTAAAGGACGCGGACTCCGGTCTTGGTACCAGTGCCGACGACCAGCGGCTCGACTCCAAACAGTGACCGGCACACTTCCTCGAAGGCTGGCGTCAGCGTAGGAACAACGCTGCACAACGCGCAGCCCTCAATTTCAGAAATGGTCACCCCTTTCAAGGGCAGGAGACCGTGAAGCTCCAGGCCATACTGGTCTGAAAGTCGGCGGGGGTCCGTGGCCAAACGCCAGGTGGCCTTGAGTTGGTCTCCCTCGAAAGCGCCGATGGCAACGTTGGTATTTCCAATGTCGATTGCTAACAGCATGGGGGGATTATAGCAGGGGGTCTTTCAAAGCCTTCATCACGCGAGGAAACAGTGGAAGCAGGTCAGAGGCGAGCAGGCCGGAATCACCCAGTTCTGCTGCAACACGCTCACCAGCGGCGGCATGAACATACACTCCGCAAGAGGCAGCATCAAAGGTGTCCAGCCCCTGAGCCAACAGGCCTACGATTGCGCCAGCCAGCGTATCACCAGTTCCCGCCGATGCCAGGGCCGGGTTCGCAAACGGGCTCACCCTCGCCCGGCCGTCCGGGGAGGCTATGACCGTATAGGCGCCCTTCAGCACCACGACCTTTCCCCATTGCTCGGCGTAGGTTCGGGCGCAAGCCAGCCTGTCTCGCTGCACATCGGCAATCGAGAGCCCGGTGAGCCGGGCCATTTCGCCAGGATGCGGCGTGAGCACGCCAGCGCCCGTCATTTGCCCTGACCACCCGCGCAGGCGGGCCAATGCGTTCAGGGCGTCAGCGTCCACCACTGTGGGAATCTTCGAAACAGAATCGGATAGCAATAGCTGCTGGATGAAGCTTCTGGTGGCGGCCGTGTCACCAAGACCGCACCCAACCAGCAACGCCTCATACTGGCCCAACGCGGCGACCACCTCGGCTGCCGCCTCCGGAGCGACAGTCCAATCGCTCTCGGCAAGCTGGAGGTGCGTGACCTCTGGAAGCATGGGGGCGACCGTCGATCTCACTAGGGGGACGCTGGCCAGGGTGACCAGTCCCGCCCCCACCCGCCCAGCGGCAGCGCAGGCAAGGTACGGCGCTCCCAAGTAGCGGTGCGACCCTCCCACGACAAGCGCCCTTCCAAAGGTCCCCTTATTGGCCCCGATAGGCCGCCGTGGGAGCAATGGGCCGATCAAGTGATCGTCCATTACCTCCGTCGGGAGGTCTGCGTCCAAGCCAGGAGGTAGTCCGATGCCCCCAACAACAATTCGCCCGACGACTTCAGCAGCTGAAGTCGTATATAGACCAATCTTCGGCGCGCCAAGAGTTATGGTCAGTTCAGCAGCGACGGTTGCCGGATCAACTTCGCCGCTGTCAGCGTTGAGGCCCGTGGGAATATCGACGGCCAACAGCTTCAGGTCTGGCCGGCGCGCCTTGGCTTGAGCCAACAGCGCAAGTTGCCCCTTGAGTGGAGCATCGACAACCCGCGCCTGACCGATCCCCAACATCGAGTCGATAACAAGGGCTGCACGATCTAGCAGGTCCGGCAGAGGGTCGGCGCCGTCAACGGATTGGACGATCTCAACGCCAGCCTCAACGGCCAATTCCAGCTTGGACGCCAGCGCCTTTCCGGGTACGCAGATGCAGGCGACGACGTTGGCCCGCCAATTCTGAAGGTGCCGGGCCACTACTAAGCCATCGCCACCGTTGTTACCAGGACCCACGAGAATCACGACCAGACGGCCGCGATAATCGGGCAGGAGCTGAACTGCCTCCTGAGCGACGGTCAGGCCAGCCTTTTCCATGAGCGTGTCGGTGGAGACGCCGGACGCCTCGGATTTGGCCTCCAGGGCCCTCATTTCTTCAGCGGTTACTAACTTCATCTCTCACGCCTACGACAAAGGCTACGGCATAATCCTTGGAGTGGGAGGTCGTCAGGGAAAGCTCTTGAAGACCCAGGGCCTCAGCCTTCAGTTGGGCTCGGCCATGAAGCTGGACCTGCGGAGCCTGACCCCGTTTTCGCACCACTTCCACTTCTCGCCAGCCGACGCCTCGAATGCCCGTACCCAGCGCCTTCATCACTGCTTCCTTGGCAGCGAACCTGCCTGCCAGCTGGGGTATCCGGCCGCGACAGAAGTCCACCTCCCCCTGGGTGTAGATGCGGCGGAGAAACCGGTCGCCATAGCGTTCAACCACGCGGGCGATTCGGTGCAACTCAACGATGTCGACGCCCGTAACGAGCATGGCGCTCCTAGTGCGGTCTTAGGCGTTGCCATTATAAGGAGGCCCGCTTCAAGCCGTCCATGACGAGGTTCCCCGCTCGACTCTATAATGAAGGTATGAGCGACGAAGTCCTGATCGACAAGCACGAGCATATCGCCACGGTGACCCTGAACAGGCCAGCCCAACGCAACGCCATCAGCTATCCAATGTGGCTGGAGCTTGCCGAAGTCTACGGAGAGCTTGAACAGGACTCAAGCGTTCGAGTTGTCGTCATCACTGGCGCAGGGGATGAGGCTTTTTCCGCCGGCGCAGACATCAAGGACTTCCAGGAGCATCGCAACAACCCAGAAACCGCCAGAGTATACGCTTCGGCCCTCGAATCGGCTCTCAGAGCCCTGGAAGGCATCTCGAAGCCCGTCATCTCCAGAATCAACGGCTTCTGCGTTGGGGGTGGCTGCGAAACAACCATGAGCACCGACATCCGCATCGCCACCGAGGGTAGCCGGTTTGGCATTCCGGTCGCCCGAATTGGCATAACGGCGGGCCACCACGAATCTCAACGCCTGGTGCAGGTCGTGGGTGCGGCCAACGCAGCGTACATCTTGCTGACGGCTGACCTGATCGACGCCAATCGGGCGCTCAGCATGGGCCTCGTCCACGAGGTGGTGCCTGCCAGCCAGCTAGACGAGCGGGTCTCCGCCCTGGCCAGCCGCATGAGCAATCTGGCCCCGGCCTCCCATCGCATCCACAAGCGTATCCTGAAAACCCTGGCGCAGGGCCGGACGCTGGATAGCCTGACCCAAGAAGAGAGGAACCTGCCCCTCAGCGTCTTCGCCACTAAGGACTTTGAAGAGGGAGTGCGGGCCTTCCAGGAAAAACGCACCGCCAACTTCCAGGGCGACTAGCCCTCCTGACCCCCAACCCAATCCGCTTTGAGCGAACTTGAGTTCGATAAGCCACAATTCACGGAGGTAACGTGACCGCCTTCATCATCGACGGAAAGGCTATGGCCCTACAAATCCGGCAGGAAGTTGCTGAGGCCGCAGCCAATTTCAAAGCAGAGTCCGGCGTCACCCCCGGCCTTGCGGCCATCTTGGTGGGCGACGACCCCGCCTCCCAAATCTACGTTCGCAACAAGGGCCGCGCCTGCGACGAGGCTGGCCTTTTCAACGAGATTTTCAACCTCCCGGCCGATGTTGCGGAAGCTGAGTTGATGGACTTGGTCCAGCGCCTCAACGGCGACGACCGTTTTCATGGCATCCTAGTGCAACTCCCGCTGCCTGGCCATATCGACAGCCGGAAAGTGCTGGACTCGGTCAGCCCCGACAAGGACGTGGATGGTCTGCATCCTATAAACGCCGGAAGGCTTCTGGCGGGCGGGGACGGGTTCGTGCCCTGTACGCCAGCCGGGGTCCAACAGCTTCTCCTCCGAACCGGCAACGACCCTGCAGGCAAGCATGTCGTGGTTGTTGGCCGAAGCGACATTGTCGGCAAACCGATAGCCGCCATAATGATGCAGAAGAAACCCGGGGCCAACGCTACGGTGACCGTGTGTCACAGCGCCACCACAGACCTGCCAAGCATCACGCGTAGCGCCGACATTCTAGTGGCTGCCATCGGCCAGCCGCATTTCATTAAGGCGGACATGGTCAAGGAAGGCGTCGTCGTCATAGACGTGGGCACCAATCGAATAGAGGACTCGACAAAGAAGTCCGGCTATCGGCTGGTGGGAGACGTGGACTTCGATGCCGTTGCAGAGAAGGCGTCGGCCATAACCCCGGTGCCAGGCGGCGTGGGGCCAATGACCATCGCCATGCTGCTGTCCAATACGCTGCAGTCAGCGAAGCGGATGGCCGAGGCCGGGCAGTCCCCTCGCCCTTGAGGGCGAGGGTTAGGGTGAGGGGGGGAACACCACCTTCAGAACTAGCGCCAAGACGCAAGAACCCTTCTTATTTTGTAAGAGACCAATGTCCGTGTGGACCCTCGAGCGGGTCCCAGACCCGCCCTACCACATCTGGTTTTCCCGCTTCCCTGCAAAAAGAAAGAGGGTCAGCCTTTCGGGCTGACCCTCTTTCTCATACTGAACCGATCGGCTAGAAGCCTTTGCTAGCGAGGAAGTCGCAAAGGTCAGAGGTGCGGCATGAGTAGCCCCACTCGTTATCGTACCAGCCCAAAATCTTGACCATCGTGCCCTGCATCACTGTCGTAGACAGGGCGTCGAAAATATTGGAATGCGAGTTCATGACAATGTCGGAGGAGACTATTGGATCCTCCGTGTACTCAAGAATTCCCTTCAGCTTCCCTTCCGCCTCCGCTTTGAAAGCGGCATTCACCTCTTCGATAGTCACGTCCCTGCTGACGATGGCCGTGAGGTCCGTGATGGAGCCGGTGGAAACGGGCACACGCAAGGCCATCCCGTGCAGCTTGCCCTGAAGCTCCGGGAGTACCAGCGCCACCGCCTTGGCTGCACCCGTGTCGGTTGGAATGATGTTCTGGGCTGCGGCCCGGGACCTGCGCAGATCTTTGTGCACCTGATCGAGGATCTTCTGATCGTTGGTGTAGGCATGGACAGTGGTCATCAGTCCGTGCTGCACCGCGAAGTGGTCGTTGAGGACCTTGACCATCACCGCCAGGCAGTTGGTCGTGCAGGAAGCGTTGGAGATAACGTTGTGCTGACCCTTGTCATAGCGACCTTCGTTAACCCCCAGCACCACCGTCAGGTCCTCACCTGTCGCCGGCGCTGAGATAACAACCTTCTTTGCGCCGCCTTCGAGGTGCCCTGCGGCCTTTTTAGCATCAGTGAAGACGCCCGTGGATTCAACAACAATGTCCACGCCGTATTGGCCCCAGGGAATCTGAGCCGGGTCTCGCTCGGACAGCACCTTGATGAGTTTGCCATTGATGGCAAGGCTGCCATCAACAGGCTCCACGGTGCCGGGAAAGCGGCCGTAGTTGGTGTCGTACTTAAAAAGGTGAGCGTTGGTCTTGGCGTCGGTTAGGTCATTGATCGCCGCTACTTCAAGGGTGTCGGAGTGACGCTCCAAAGTCGCCCGCAGGACCTGCCGCCCAATGCGTCCGAAGCCGTTGATGCCTATCCGCGTTACTGCCATGATCCCTCCCAAGAGAAGCTTTTTGTTATTGCCGTCTACTTTCTTAGCGCCTGAGCAACGTGAACGCCTGCTTGCCAGCATAGATAGCGGCGCTCCCCAACTCTTCTTCGATGCGCAGGAGACGATTGTACTTTGCCGTGCGCTCTCCCCGCGCCGGGGCCCCGGTCTTGATCTGCCCCGAGCCTGTCGCCACGGCGAGGTCTGCGATGGTTGTGTCCTCAGTCTCACCGGAGCGATGGCTGATGATGGTCGACCATCCCGCTCGATGAGCAAGGTGTATGGCCTCCAGAGTTTCGGTCAAAGACCCAATCTGATTAAGTTTTACCAGGACCGAATTGCCGCACCCTTGGTCGATGCCCTGCTGGATGCGGCTGGTGCTCGTGGTAAACAGGTCATCGCCGACAAGCTGCAACCTATCGCCCAGCGTAGAGGTCAGCGCTTGCCATCCCTCCCAGTCGTCTTCCGAGAGGCCATCCTCGACGGAAACCAGCGGATAGGCGTCGAGCCATGATCCATAGAAGTCGCATAGTTCGTTAGCGGTGAGGTCCCTACCCTCGCGGGCCAGCCGGTACCTGCCACCCTTGTAGAACTCTGACGCCGCAACGTCCAAAGCCAGGAACACCTCAACGCCGGGACGATATCCCGCTGCCTCAATGGCCTCAACGACAACGTCGGCGGCATCCTTGTTTGAGGGCAGCGTCGGAGCGAAACCACCCTCATCGCCGACAGTGGTCGCCAGGCCGCGTTTGGCCAGAACGCCCTTCAGCGCCTGATATATCTCGGAGCAACAGCGCAAGGCGTCGGCATACGTTGCGATGCCAGCCGGAGCGACCATGAACTCTTGGAAATCGGTCGAATTTGCCGCGTGTGCGCCGCCATTGAGGATGTTGCACAGGGGCACGGGCAGCGAAAGCTGCCCTCCGCCGAACAGGTCAGCAAGGTGGCGGTACAGGGGCACTCCCCGGCTGGCGGCGGCGGCGTGAGCTGCAGCCAGCGAAACGCCAAGAATGGCGTTGGCGCCCAACCGGCCCTTGTTGTCTGTACCATCGAGGTCGATGAGCCGCCGGTCGAGGGCCTCTTGGTCAGCTGCAGGCAGGCCCTTCACGGCCCCTGCAATCTCTCCGTTGACGGCGGCTACTGCCTTGCCTACACCTTTCCCTCCGAAGTGAGCCTTGTCCCCGTCTCGCAGTTCTACTGCCTCATGGCTGCCGGTGCTAGCCCCGGACGGAACGGAAGCTCGGCCCAGGGAGCCGTCAGACAGACGAACCTCGGCTTCAAGGGTCGGGTTGCCCCGGGAGTCGAGGATCTGGCGGGCGATGACGGTTTCAATATTGCTCATGTTTCTTTGACTACTCTGGTTTGGGTTGCAGGGCTGCTGTCAGGGCTAAGTCTACCGCTTCCACGGCGCTGTTGGCCCGGATGATAGATGTGTCCGGCTGCCCATTAATTGAGATGTCCCAAGTGAATAGGCCGATGGTGGGAATACTGTCTCCCAACGCATGGCCGATCTCTGAAAGTGTGCCATAGGCCCCGTCGATTGCTATGACCGCTCTAGATGCCCTCACCACGATAACGTTCCGAGCGTAGCCCATGCCCGTGCAGATTGGATAGTCGACCCACTGGTTGGCCACATCGGGATCGCTGCCGGGCAGAATGCCGATGGTAACGCCGCCCGCTTCCTTGGCGCCGCGGCAGACCGCTTCCATGACCCCACCCAATCCGCCGCAGACGACCGTTGCACCTCTGGCTGCCAACTCCCGGCCCACCTCTTCCGCCAGCTTCATGTCTTTTTCCGCGGGGTAATTCCCACCTATGACAGCTATGATTGGATTGGGCATAAATTTAGACCTCACGTGCGGCGACAGATTATAGCATAGGCTTCGTTGAGCTAGGCGTTGACAGGAACAAGAGGTGGCGGGAGAATCAGCGCAAGCGACCTTCTCTCTCCCACAAACCAAGGTAGCCAAACTCAACGCGAAGCAGGCAACCGACATAGTAAACGGAGCCTCCCATAGACCTCACTGACCTAACCCAAAACTACCTTCGTGAAGTCGCCAGCACCGTCATGGACATGGCAGGGCGGAGCGAGGGGCGCGAGGTGCTGGGCGCTGTCGCCGGGCGGCCTGAACAGGAAGATGTCGAGATCGGCATTGACCGAGTCTGCGACGACCTCCTTGAAGCGTGGTGTCGACGGTCCGGGCTCAGCTTTGACATCCATTCGGAGCATGGCTTGCGGCGTGTGGACGGCACCGGCGAGCGCTACCTCATTGCCACGGACCCCTTCGATGGCTCCGGCCTTTTCAGCAGAGGCCTGCCTGCCGAGTGGTGGAGTGTGCTCTCGATCTATACAGCCGACCTCACCCCAGTAGCCGGAGGCGCTGTCGACATTATCCGGCGCCAGCTTTATCTGGCGGACGAGAATAACGTGACGGTTACTCCATTGGACGGCGGCTCTCCTCAGCGGATTCAGCCCCCCAGCAAGACTGCCCTAGACGACAGCGCCGTCATCGCTGCGTTCCTGATGGAACCATCCTACTTTGCGACTTGGGCGAAGGAGGGCAGTGCACTCCTAACGACCTTAATTCAGAAGCATCCCGGTGCGCGTATCTGGCCCAACGGTGGATCGTGTATCTACCCCTGGCTAGCCCAGGGCAAGGTGCATGCCTACGTCATGTTCAATGAGCCTCGCTCTGAGGTGGATCCTGGGCTTGCCTTCGCTTCCGCTGCGGGCTACCCTGTGGTCTCTGTTCTGCCGGACGGAAGTTTTGAGGCCTATCGCTTCGAACCAGGAAAGACTGCCGGCAGGGTGCCGTTGCTGGTTGCAGCCTGCACCGAAGATATGGCTCGCAGCGTCATAGATACCATTTTCTCCAGGTAGGGCAGATCAAAGAAACAAAGGGGGCAGATATTGCTTTCGTACACCGCAGGACATTCACCGGAAAAGTAGGCAAGGCAGATGAGATCGTGGCACTCCTCAAAGAGATGGATGGAGTCTTGGTCGGTAACGCAGGAGCCCAACCTTCTCGGATACTCACGGACCACTACAACGGCCGCACTGACCGGGTCGTCTGGGAAATCACGGTCGCTAACGTGGCTGATGTCGACACAATGGTCGCCAATGCCACGGTAACTCCCGAGCAACAGGCCACCTTCGGCGCCTGGTTCCAGCGCCTCAGCGACGCAATTCACTACGCCGAAGTGGAAAACTGGCAGTTAGCCTAACGTAACTGAGGCTCGGTCTGAGCAGGCCTGAGGGCTGTCCCGAAGCAGGTAAAGGCCAAAACATTGCCCGAATGTTACAGGTCTGTAACATTCGGGCAATGTCATAGAAACACGCTGGGCAGACAATAGAGTTAGGTTAGTTCCGCTGGAGCTTCAAAGAGACCCGAGAGGAGAGTGGACCCGGGGGGGCTTTCTCACTCTAGTAAAAAAAGGAGTTGGACAAATGGCAGTGCGTGCAGAATACATCTGGATAGACGGAACGGAGCCCACTCAGAGGCTACGCGCCAAGACCAAGGTCATGGACAGCGCCAGGGACGTAAAGGACCTCCCCATATGGGGTTTCGATGGGTCCAGCACAAATCAAGCGCCTGGTGAGGCCTCAGACTGCGTGCTTAGGCCCGTGTTCTGCTGTCCTGATCCCATACGGGGAGGGGACAACATCCTTGTTCTGTCCGAGGTCCTGCTCACGGACATGACGCCTCACAAGACCAACCGGCGAGCACCATGTGCAGAAGTGGCACAGGCACAGGCGGACAAGGAATTTCTCTTCGGCATTGAGCAGGAGTACACGCTGTTTGCCGGTATGCGGCCCTTGGGTTTCCCCGAGGGAGGCGGATTCCCGGCGGCCCAGGGTGGTTACTACTGTGGAGTCGGTGCCGACGAGGTCTTCGGACGCGAGGTGGTGGAAAAACACTTGGATTTGTGCCTGCAGGCTGGCCTGCACATCTCCGGCATCAACGCCGAGGTTATGCCAGGCCAGTGGGAGTTCCAGGTTGGCCCTGTTGGCGGTCTGGAAGTGTCAGACGAGCTATGGATGGCACGCTATTTGCTCTACCGAGCGGGCGAAGACTCCGGCGTAAGCGCAACCCTCTACCCGAAGCCCGTGCGTGGCGACTGGAACGGCGCAGGGGCGCACACGAACCTGTCCACCAAGAAGATGCGATCAAGCTATCAGCCGAACGTGGACGCCGCAGAAGCACTCAAGACGAAGCACGACCTGCATATACCGCACTACGGCTTCGGCATCGAGGAGCGCCTAACGGGTCTCCACGAGACTGCGTCCTACAGGGAGTTCTCCTACGGAGTCTCCGACCGTGGCGCTTCTGTCCGCATCCCCTGGCAGGTCCAGGTAGAAGGCAAAGGGTATATCGAGGACCGGCGCCCCAATGCCAACATGGATCCTTATGTAGTCACCCGCTTGATCATGGACACGGTGGGCAGCGCCGAAAAGTAACCCCGCCCGTAGATTTAGTAGTATGGATTGGCAAAGAGAAAGGGACGCCTAATGCGTCCCTTTCTCTTTGCTCGCTTTAGGATTAAGCCTCAGTCGCCGCCCATCCGTCGCTTACTCATAGGGAATCTCAAAGGCAATTGTGGTACCTGCTCCGGGTTTGGACTGGATGTCACAGGCGCCACCCTCAGCCTCGGCTCTGGCCTTGAATCCCTGTAGACCGAAGTGCCCGCCTTGTATGGACTGGGCTGTATCAAACCCAACGCCATTGTCTCGCACCACCAACCGGGCCTTGCTGCGGTCCGCTTCTACCCTCACCACCGCCTCAGCGGCTTTCGAATGCCTTACGACGTTTGAAAGCGCCTCTTGAAGCACGCGATAAAGAGCTACCTTCTTTTCGGTCGGCAGGGACTCCAGCCGTTCATTCCCTTGAACGCCAAAGACCATGGCAATTTGCGACAGGTCTTCAGTGGTTTTGATCAACCGCTCCAGTGTTCCAACGAAGTCTTCGGCCACTCCTGGAGGGGTACCAAACTGGACCAGCAGCCGCATTTCTCTGACCGCCTGATCCAGGCTCTCCATTGCTGGCTCAATCCCAGGCGTAGTCCCGAGCTGGAGGAATGCCCTGGTCAGACTCTGCAATGGCCCATCGTGAAGTTCCAGAGCCAAGCGGTGCCGTTCGGCTTGACGAACCTGACCGGCAAGAGACTCTCGTGACTTCGGCCCCTCCCCTAGTTCTTCCATTTCCGTTGGCGTCTCAAGTTGGAAAGCCGCCGACAAGCGTCGGATACCCAAGGTAAGTGCTGCGATGAGAACCCCCCCTAAGTACCATGCCGGGAATCGAGAGCAGGTGCTTTACATATGCCGCGGCGGCCTCGATTTCGCAGTGCCGGTCGATGAGCTCCTCAACATAGCGCCCAACTTCCTTCCTGCCTACCTCGAGATCCACCCCAATCCCTGCCGCTCGCCCAAACCTACAGCCACCGCAGAATACTCTTGCTCCGCTCTTGGTGCTTGGGTATGCCTTGGCCACTGCTTACGCGCCGGGCCAAGTCTTGCAAGGCCTGTCGCTCTTCTTCAGTGAAGGAGCCCCAGAGTTCCGTCTCGCCTGCGGCGATGGCCTCTCGCGCCTTCTCATCCTCTCTGATCGTCTGAACGGTGTCCGCCAATTGAGTCAGTGCCATTTCAGCCTCCTCTTTGCTGTTAAGCCTTTTCCCGTCGAATCCCCCACTCCAGCCTGCTAACACTAGAGCCCGGAATTCCCAGGTGTCAAGCAAAAGCACACTCTGTGTTGGTATTCCAACACGTTCCAACAATTCCCTTGCATTGACTCGCTCGCGAGCACCTTGATTGAGGCCCGGTCTCCAACATCGCTGCCTCGCTATAATAGGGTGGGGAAGCAAATGAAGCACCACCCACGAGGAATGCGTTTAGCATGTATACGGTGTCAGGCAGGTATATGAAGGACAGCAATGACCTTGCAGCAGGAAAAGAAAGCCCTTTCCATTGCAATCGCTCACATCATAATACCGAGCAGCAAGTTTTTCAGTCTGGGCAGATCCTGAATCCGAGTTCTTTCCTCCTACTCATCGCGTCCGTTCCTCCCAAGCCGTGGGCCATGAATGGCTGCAGTGACCCTCTTGAAGCCTGAGACCCAAGACAAGGGCCAATTGGCCGTCCTGGCACGGGACGTTCGGAAGTCCTTTGGCAGAGTGGCTGCGCTTAGGGGCATTGACTTGGAGGTTCCCTGGGGACAGTTCCTCACGATCCTCGGCGCCAATGGCTCAGGGAAGACGACGCTCCTCAGAATCCTTGCCACTCTAGCCCGACCCACATCCGGCGAGATTCGGGTGGCCGGCATAGACCCTTTGAGAAACGCCCCGGCGGTGCGCCGGATCATTGGTGTAGTCACTCACCAGCCGCTCCTCTACGGAGATCTCACGGTTGGAGAAAACCTTGCGTTCTACGCCCGCATGTATGACCTCAAGCGCCCTCACGAGAAGATTGCTCAATGCCTGGCAGCGCTGGGGATGGAGCGCCGGTTGGAGGTCAAGGCCCGCACGCTCTCTCACGGCATGCAGAAGCGGGTGTCCATAGCCAGAGCTCTGCTCCATGACCCAATCATCCTGTTGATGGACGAGCCGGAGTCGGGCCTCGATTCAGAGGCCGTGGAGATGTTGGAGCACACCCTGCGTTCCCCTAGCTCCGATTCCTTGCGAACCGTGGTCATGACTACCCACAACCTCGAGCGCGGCCTTGCCGTAGGCGACCAGGTGGCCATTCTTGCCGATGGGCGCATAGCCTACCTGGAGCAATGCGCAGGGGTCACGGTCGCAGAGGTGAGATCCACCTACATGGCTCTCACGGGAAGTACGTTGTGAGCGGCTTCTTCAGGCCAATGGCAGCGATCTTGTGGAAGGATCTTCTTCTAGAGTTGCGCACCCGCGACGTGGTGGCCTCGTTGTTCATCTTCGCCCTGCTCGTCGTGGTCATCTTCAACTTTGCCCTTGATCCAGCGCCCGAGCTGGTTGCCGTAACTGCGCCCGGCATCGTTTGGGTGGCCTTTGCCTTTTCCGGAATGCTCGGATTGAATCGAGGTTTCGTCATGGAAAAGGAGCAGGGGACCATGGACGGTCTGCTCCTGTCCCCGGCAGGTCGAGAGGCCATTTATGTGGGCAAGCTACTGGCTAGCTTCCTGTTTATGGTCCTGATGGAAATCATGATCTACCCTGTGTTTGCCGCTCTTTTCAACCTTCCCTTCTTTCTGCCGTCATTCATCGCAATATCACTGGCGTCCACCCTGGGTTTCGCCGCCGTGGGAACGGTTTTCTCGGCTACCGCAGTCAATACCCGGTCAAGGGACATCATGCTGCCGCTCCTTCTGATGCCGGTGACGGTGCCGGTCTTTCTTGGGGCGGTGAAAGTCACGGGCAATGCCCTAGCAGGCGAGGGTTGGGCGGCATCAGCCAGTTGGTTCCAACTTGTTGCGATTTTCGATATCCTGTTCCTCGTCGTCGCCGCCTTTCTTTTTGAATATGTGCTAGAGGAGTAAACCGATGGCAAGGCTCACCACGAGCCTCCAACAGAAACGCCTGCCCCTGGTCACTCGGAGAGAGTTGCTGTTGCTCCTCTCTGCCAGTTCGGTCATGGCCAGCCTCGTTTTGATCTTTTTCTGGGTGCCCACCGAGATCAATCAGGGCGTGGTGCAGCGGATCATGTACCTTCACGTCCCCGTCGCCTTGGCCAGCCTGGCAATCTTCGGGCTCCTATTTGTGACCAGCGCCGTGTACCTGTGGAAGCGGAGCCAGCGGTGGGACGCCCTCTCGTACGCTGCGGCCGAGGTGGGAGTACTAGCCTTGACCCTAACCATCGTCACTGGCGCGATCTGGGCCAAGCCCACCTGGAACGCTTGGTGGACGTGGGAGCCGATGCTCACGACCCTTCTCATCCTATGGTTGATGGGAGTGGCCTACCTGGCACTGCGTGCCTACTCGCCTCCAGGGGAACGCGGCGCTCGCTCGGCAGCGGTGCTGGGAGTGCTGGCGGGGCTGACAGCGCCCTTTGTCTATTTCTCAGTGGAGTTGTGGGGCAACCTATCTCATCCAGAAAAGGTTATTGGACCTGGCCGATCCGCCGATTCCGAAATAGGGGCATCGATTGGGCTAACGCTCATGGTCTCCATGCTATCCTTTGCCCTGTTCTTCGCAGCCCTCATGGTGCATCGTTACAAATTGCGCCGTTCAGAAGACGACGTCGATGCACTTCACCTGTTCAACATGCAACGCCGGGGATCACGCCCCTAGGAGCTTCATGGCCCGACATCTGCATACCTTGATTGCGCTCGTCATAATTGCCTTGGCCATTGTGCCGGTGCCGGCCTTCGCCGTTACCCGATCCATCCTGGGGCAGGAGTCCAACCCTGAGGGAAACCTGCCGTTCCTGTTTGCCGCCTACACCATCGTATTCGTGGGCCTGGTCGTCTATATTCTGGTCCTCTCGCGACGGCAACGAGAGCTTGAGCGCGAGGTCAAGGCCCTCCGGCAGGCCCTAGAAGAACAGGACGGGTCTACGGCCAGCGGATAGCTCCCGCCGGGCTAACCCTCTAGGCTCCCCGCTTCCGGCTGTTTCAGCCCAATCCATCGCCTGCCTTCATTCCGCAGCTTCTCATATTCGCTGCTGATCTCTGCACCAATGATGAGGATCAGGGCAGACAGATATGCCCAGAACAGCAGGCCGATAACGGACGTCAACGGACCGTAGACCTCGTCGTAGGCAGCAAAGTTCCGCAAGTACCAAAGGAAAAGGCTCTGGGCCAGCACGAATAACAACGCAGCCACCGATGCGCCCGGCCAGATATAACGCCAATACGTCTTGCAGTTCGGCAGGAACTTGTAGAGGGTCAGGAAAATAGAAAGGGTAATCGCCCAAGGCACGATCTGAAGCATGAGGTTCACCAGTCCTGATGGCCCCGTGACCTCCCATCCCAGCACATCAATACGAACATTGCTGAGAAAGCTCACAGCAGAGCTAAGAGCCATCGAGGCTAGGAAAAGCAGCCCCAGGGACAACGCCATAAACATTTGTCTCGGCTTGCTACGATAGAAGGGCCGGTCACGTCGCACACCCCATGCGCGGTTGACGGCACGGGTGATAGCGCCAAAAACGGCGCTGGCCGTCCAGAACAGTCCCACAAGCGAGGCGATCCCCAACGGCGTACTGTACCGGACCACCGTGTCGACGTTGTCGGAAACCAACTCCGCAGAGCCGGGGACATAGTTGGCGATGAAGGCTAGCAGCTCCTCCTGAAGGCCCTCAGCCGAGCCCAGGACAACGCCCCCAATGGCCAATAAGCCCAGCACGAGGGGAAACAAAGAGATAAAGGCATAGTAGGCAACCCCAGCAGCCATGTGGGTGCCATCGTCGCGGTTCAGGTCTCGAACCACCCGTGTCACCAACAGGGCAAGCGGATGGTTTGCCAAGGGACTGCCCTTGATCCGCTGCGAGAGCGTTTCCCACCAGCGCTTGAGTTCCCCGGCGCGCTCTCTCACGTTGCTCCCCATTCCCCATCAATCAGCAAGACGCCCCAACAGGCGAGCTAGCTCAGGTAAGACCTGTTCCATACTGCCCACTGCAGCGTCGGGCGCGGGGTCTGGGCTTCGGCCATTTCCATGGTTGATCCATAGGGACCCCATGCCTGCCGCCATGGCCCCAGCTATGTCATGCTCAAGGGCATCGCCGACGTGAATGGCTCGCCCAGGAGTTACCCCAAGTTGTTCGAGCGTGAGGTGGAAGATACGGGGGGACGGTTTGGCCAATCCAACCTCATCGGAAAAGGTGAGGACATCGAAATAGTCGAGGAGACCAAGACTCTTAAGGCTCTGGCGAAAGGTTGCGCCGGGAGTAGTACCCGTATTCGATATGAGGCCCAGACGCACACCCCGCTGCTGAAGATCGTTCAGCACTTCATAGGACCCCGGAGCCGCCGGTAACGGACAGGAAAAATAGGCGTCTCGATACGTCTCTGTGATTTCTGCAAGGGTTTCGGAGGTCAGCCTGTCAGTAAGCCCAGACTGGATCTGATTCAGGAAGATGCGTATCTGCCCCGAAAAGGAGACATCTTCACCTTGGCCGCGAACTTCCTGGCAAACACCCAGGCATCCGTCGTAGGCGTTGTGGACCTGCTCCCAAGTTGCTGGAAAGCCAGCCTTGTTCAGCGCATCAAATGCGCCTTGTAATCGCCAGCGTCTGCGGGTCTCTGCACCCCCTGGTTGATCAACAATCAGGGTCTGCCAGAGATCAAAGGTAACAGCAAGAGGATCAGCCACGTTGAACCTGCTAGAGAGAATCTAGCCCGAAGCCATGTCCATGGTACCCCATCGCCTATACAGACGTGACTTGGACATCAAAGGGCCTTAAGCATGACGCCAAGCAGTATGCAGGAAGTCAAAGGGAGTGGTCCCAGACGATCAGCTGACGGTCTATCGGCGTATGAAGACTATCCAAACGCCCTCGAGAGCGGCGCGGGCCTAGCGGAGCTGAATACATTCCGAGCCGGGGATCAGGTGCTTTTCGAATGACGTTGAGTCGAGTTAGCGGTTTCCTAGCCACCCAGTTGGGCTAGGAACTCCCTGAGTCGCATGCCCTGCTCCTGCAGGGACGCCAGCCGTTCCCGCTCCCGCTCGATCACGTTGTCAGGCGCCTTCTCTAGGAAAGCCGCGTCCCCCAGCCGACCTTCGAGCCGTTGCATGTTTTGCTGCCCTTCAGCGAGCTCCTTCTCCAAACGGCGTCGCTCAGCAGCAAGATCGACGAGGCCGCCCAGCGGAACAAGCACAGCCGCCTGGCTCAGCACCAACGTAACAGCGTTCTCCATCGAAGGCCGCTCCTGTCCTTCGGCCAGGACTGTGTATTCGCCAATGCGCGCCAGTTGTGTAACGTAAGGCTCTTCCTCAACAGCCACACTTGTCAGGCCCTTGGCCTCCACCACCGCCTCCATCAACTGAGCCGGGGGCAGTTTGAACTCGGCCCGTACAGCCCTAATAGCCCGGACGATACTCATCGTCAGCGCCATCTCTTCTTCAGCATTCTTGTCCTCAACACCAGCATCCGTGGGATAGGAAGCCAGCATGATGGAATCAGGAAGGGGCAATTCGGAGGGCAGCCGGGCGATCAAGTTTTGCCACACTTCCTCCGTGATGAAGGGCATGAATGGGTGGAGGAGGCGCAAGACCTGCTCCAAAACATGCGCCAGGAATGGCAACGGTGAAGGCGCTTCGGGCTCGTTCCGCAGGCGCACCTTGGCAACTTCAATAAACCAGTCGCAGTACTCGCTCCACAAGAAGTCCTGAAGCACCCGCGCCGCCTCTCCGATCTGGAACTGCTCCAGGTAAGTGTTGACCTGCCGGGTCACCAGAGCCAAGCGGCTCATAATCCAGCGGTCATGACGATGCTGAGGCGTTGGGTTGCTCCAGCCTTGCAGGGCTTCTTCCTGTCCCTCCAGACTCATAGAGACAAACCGGGCGGCGTTCCAAAGCTTGTTGGCGAAGTTTCGCCCCGCTTCCACCTTGGTCGGCGAGAGGCGCATGTCGTTGCCAGGCGTCACGCCGACCATAAGGGCAACGCGAAGAGCGTCCGCGCCGTACTCCTTAACAAGGTCAAGAGGGTCCATCACGTTCCCTGAGGTCTTGCTCATCTTCTTACCCTGGGCGTCGCGCACGAGGCCGTGCAGGTAGATGGTCTTGAACGGGGCCTCTCCCATATTCTCGATCCCCAGCATCACCATGCGAGCTACCCAAAAGAAAATGATGTCGTAACCCGTTTCCATGACCGTGGTCGGGTAGAAATACCGCAGGTCTTCGGTATCGTCGGGCCAGCCCAGGGTTGAGTGAGGCCATAGGCCAGAACTGAACCAGGTATCCAACACATCAAGGTCCTGCGTCAGGGCGGCCGACTGACAACTCTCACACCGCTCAGGGGCTTCGACGGCAGCCATCTCGTGTCCACAGTCGTCGCAGTACCATACGGGGATCCGGTGCCCCCACCAGAGTTGCCGGGAAATGCACCAGTCCCGAATATTGGTCATCCAGTGCATGTAATCGTTGACGAATCGCTCTGGAACGATCTTGATTGTGCCGTCGCGCACCGCTTCAATGGCTGGCTTCGCCAAGGGTTCCATCTGCACGAACCATTGCTTGCTTACAAGAGGCTCAACCACGGTGTCGCACCGCTGGCAATGCCCCAGCGACACCTGGTAGTCCTCCAGCCGGTCTACTAAACCTTGCTCTTCAAGCTCCTTAACTATGGCCTCGCGGGCGGCGAACCGGTCCATACCTGCGTAGGGACCCGCCTGTTCGTTCATGGTAGCGTCCAGGTTCATCGCATTGATGACTGGCAAGCCATGGCGCTGACCCACTTCAAAGTCCGTGGCGTCATGGCCAGGTGTGACCTTCAAGGCGCCGGTGCCGAACTCTACCTCAACTGCTTCGTCACCAATAATGGGCAGCGACCGGCCAATGATGGGTAGCAGAACCGTCTTGCCGATAAGGTGGTTGTGGCGTGGATCATCCGGATTCACAGCCACTGCAGTATCAGCAACCATCGTCTCAGGTCGAGTTGTGGCGACGACCAGATACCCGTCGTCCCCTTCGATGGGGTAACGGAGGTGGTATAGCTTGCCTGCCTCCATCTGGTGGTTCACCTCCAGATCGGAAAGGGCCGTGCCACAGCGAGGGCACCAGTTGATGATGCGTTCGCCTCGATAGATAAGGCCTTTGTTGTACAGATTGACGAAGGTAGTGCGAACGGCGCGGGCGGGTCCTGGGTCCAAAGTGAACGCCTCGCGAGTCCAGTCGCAGGAAGCCCCCAGGCTCTTGTGCTGCTGGGTGATGATGCTTCCATACTTCGCCACCCACTCCCAGACCCGCTCCACGAACTTCTCCCTGCCCAATTGGTGACGAGTTAGGCCTTCAGTGGCGAGGTCACGCTCCACCACCATTTGCGTGGCGATGCCTGCATGATCCGTGCCTGGGAGCCAGAGGGCAGATTTGCCCAACATGCGATGCCAGCGGGTCAGAGCGTCCTGTAGAGAGGCGGTGATCCCGTGACCCAAGTGCAGGCTGCCCGTGACATTGGGCGGCGGCATGATAATGACGAAAGGCTCTTTGTCCGGGTCAGGGGAGGGAGTGAAATAGCCGCGCTCTTCCCAATTCTGGTAAAGCCGCTGCTCGACGGTATTCGGCTCATACGCCTTGGGGATTTCCTGCGGCTTCTGGGAAGTGGTCATGGGCACGTTCCATACGAACAGATGTGAACAACAATTCTACGGGGGCGTATCTGGCGAGCGCAACGCGAGGCCAGCCAGAGCCATGCTGGAAATCGCTATCCGAACTAAAAAAGGGGGCTGCTTACCTTCCTACCCGATGAGGTCAGCCAATCGATCGATCTGATCAAGCTCAGCGATGGCCGGCGACAAGACAAACTCGTCAACGCCTACATCAGAAAAGGCGCTGAGAGCGTCTTTCACCTGCGCAGGCGTCCGGAGAAAGGTGTCCAGCACCATCTGCATGGCTGCGGAAGCACCATAGAAGCTACGGATGTGGGCCTCGCCCCCCTCTTGGGCCTTGGGGCCGAGGGCGAAGGACTGCATGGCCACGAAACGAAATTCCCCCGTACGCCCAGCGGCGTTCCATGCCTCTTTCGCTCTGGTAAAGGTTGCCAGGGCCTGCTCTGCAGAAGCGCCTGACGCTATGTATCCATCGGCGAGGCGGCCTGCCCGGTCCAGGGCCTGCGAAGAATAGCCACCGACAAGGAGTTCCGGTCCACCGGACTGTGCCGGGGGCGGACCTACTGGACCTCCCCCATCTCTGGCAGGCTCCCCGGCCCAGAGACGCTTGATAAGAACCAGTTGCTCTTCGAACCCACGGCCTCGCTGCCGGAAAGGCACCGGAGAGCCCAAATAGTCCCCTTCGCGACTCCCCACAGCAAGGCCAAGGGTGAGACGCCCGCCGGAAATGGCGTCGATGCTCAGGGCCTGCTTGGCCAGGATCAATGAATTTCTCACGGGCCCCAACATGATGTTGGTCATGAGGCGCACCCTCTGGGTTACTGCCGCAGCAGCAGCCAGCACAGCCAATGGCTCGTAGCCGTAGGAGGAGACGATATCCATGGTGCCGAGGCTTGAGAAAGGGCCGCCGTCCACTCTAGACGCCCACTCCATCAGCAAGCGAGCGTCCACTCCTTTCACTACGTTGGGGCTCCCTATGGCTACCTTCATGAGCTTGCTCCATCATTCGGGAAAGTTTTTCGGCTGGCCTTAGGACACCTCATTAAAGCGGTTTAGGGAATTCATGCCTTATCGAATTCCTGCAGCAGCCGGTAGACGCGCTCCGCTGTGGCAGGCAGTTCAAACAGAGGAACACCAATAGCATCGTAGACTGCGTTGGCAATAGCAGCACCCAGAGGAACGTTACTCACCTCGCCAATGACCCTCGCCTGGTACGGGGCCGACCCTCCGGAGCGCTTCAAAAGAACGGTCTCCAACTCAGGCACGTCCGCAATGTTCGGGACTTTGAAATCCCCCATATGGAGCGTGGTGGGCCTGCCTTCTTCGACGGGCATCTCCTCCATTGTTCCGAACCCAAGCCCTTGAACAATGCCGCCTTCCACCTGACCTTGATGCGCTAGTTCGTTGATGACGGTACCCACCTCATGGACAGTGACCAGCTTCCGCACCTGTACATGACCCGTGTCCGGGTCCACCTTCACCTCGGCCACCTGGGCCGTGAACGACGTATGTTCTGCTTCCTTCGATTGCAGCGTTACGGCCTCAACAATGAGCCCCCCGTTGGCCTCAACAGCTCGGCTCGCGGCTTCCTTGAAGGAAACGGTCCGGCCAGGGCCAACCACATTCGCGCCATCCCAGGTCAATATATCTTCGGATACTCCCATACGGCCGACCATTGCTCGGAGCAACCGACTCCTCAATTGTTTGGCGGCTTGGAGGACGGCGTTGCCGGCCACGTGGGTCGTGCGGGTAGCGCCCAAGCCATCGTCCTGACTAAACTCCCCATCCATAGCGACAGGATGGACGCTCACGTCATCAAGACGCAGCGCCAGCGCCTCGGCCGCAATTTGGCGGAGCGCCGTCAGTGCCCCTTGGCCCGCGTCGTAGACCCCGGTATGAACCGACACATGGCCCGTTCCATCAAGCAGCAACTTGACGCTAGCGGTGCCCGGCCCGCCTGAGCGCTCGTGCATCGCCATGCCTCTGCCCACAAAGGCTCCCTTCTTTGGAGTGTTCCATCCAACAACGTCCAGAGCTTTCGCCAGCGTCTCCTTGCCGTCGAAGTGTTCCCAGCGGCTACCCAGCGTGGACGTTTCTCCTTCAGTCAGGAGGTTTTGCATTCTGAAAGCAGCTGGGTCCATGCCCAATGCCTTCGCGATAATGTCGAACTGGACCTCTACAGCGAACGCTACCTGAGGCCCACCGGGAGCCCGCATAAAGCCGCCCGGCACCGTATTGGTGTAAATGATCGAGCTTTCGATTGAAGTAGCCGGGATGCGGTAGCAGCTTGCAGCTCGCCTGACGCCAGGCATGTTTAGGTAGGGAACAGACTTGAAAGCACCATAAGCGCCGTTGTTGAAAGTGACCTGGGTGTGTTGCGCGCATAAGCGGCCGTCATTGGTAACACCTGTCTTGACGGTCACAATGCTGGGGTGGCGAGGGTTCATGGCGAGCAACTCTTCCGCATAGCTGAGCACCATCTTGACCGGTCTTCCAGAGCGTTGAGAAAGAAGGTAGGCAATCAGCGGATCAAGGGCCTGGCCCTTACCCCCGAAATCCCCGCCAATGGACACCGGATGGACGGTGAAATTGTCGGGCGGCAAGTCCAGCGTGGCGGCCATGTGTTGTCTCAAAGTCCAAGGCGACTTATTGGACGCCCAGATATCAGTGTGGCCTGAGGCATCTACGGATACGAGGCATGCGTGAGGTTCGATATAGCCCTGGTGGCCCATAGGGGTGCGAAACGTGTGCTCGAATATGCGGTCGGCCTTGGCAAACTCCGCCTCTACGTCTCCCCTGCCCCATTTCCCGTATGCGCAGAGATTGTTGAGGAGCGGTGCTTCAGGATGAGTATAGGCCCCGTCATAGACCATGCCTTCGTGGAGAACGGGAGCGCCCTCCTGGGAAGCTTCCAGCGGGTCGAAGACAGCGGGCAACTCTTCATATTGGACATCGATAAGACTGAGCGCCTCATCAGCGATGTCGGGATCGTCGGCAGCGACTGCGGCAACCCGCTCCCCAACAAACCTGACAGTGTCCCAGGCCAACACAGGCATGTCACGGAGATAGCGTCCAAAGCGGTAAGGCGGGAGGTCTGCGCCCGATATGACGGTATGGACACCGTCCAATGCCTGTGCCCGTGAGGTGTCTACGCGGAGAATGCGGGCGTGGGGAAGTGGGCTGCGCAGGGTCTTGCCCCACAGCATGTTGGGCAAGAAGAAGTCTGCGGTGTACTGGGTGCGGCCGCGCACCTTGTCTGGCCCCTCGTGATGAGCCACGGGCTTACCGACGACACGCCGCTCAGGCATTGAACCTCCTCTCGCGGTCGGCCTACGCCGAAGCTCCCCTACTCTACCATCCCAAATTGAGTAGACGTTGGGGACGGACTTCCGGTCGCATTCTGCCAAAGGTCATGGCAGGGCTGAATGCCATGCCGCCCGTGCTGGCAACATCCTGGGGTAACGAAAACAAGAAAGCGGCCCCGCCATTGGGGCCGCTTTCTATGACCGATCTGTTGGTTATTTCTAGACGACGGTTAGGCAGTAAATCGAGGGCAAACCCTCGGTGAACGTGCTCCAAGAGTCGCCTAGGTTGCGGCTGACCAGCACCTCTCCATCGCTGGTGCCAGCATAAATAGTGTCGTCGTTGTCAGGGTCTGCGGCAAAGCCCATGACCAGCCCGTGTGTCCTGTCCGTCAGGCCGCCCATAATGGGCTCCCAACTGTCGCCCCCGTTCTTGCTTCGATACATGGTGGCGTCGGCGCCTTCCTCACGTCTCCAGTACCGGGGCCTGCCCTGAGATGCCGCCGTGAATAGCACCTGCGGGTCCTTGGGATGAATCATGGCCGGAATCATGTAGATGGACTCCAGGCCCTCGTTCACTGCCTCCCAAGACTCGCCGGCGTCCAGGCTCCTAAACATACCTCTGCCCGTAGCGGCATGAAGAACGTCTTCATTGCCAGGGGCACTCACTAGAGTGTGGATGTCCAGATGAAGGCCTTCCCTCAGGTCTCTCCAAGTCTTGCCTCTGTCCGAGGAGGCAATAACTCCGCCAACCTCAACGCCAGCGTAGATAGTGTCCGAGTCCTTGTGTGAGAAGGCCAGGGAATGAACGTTGGCTACGTGAGGAGCCAACGGAAAGCCCCAGTTCTCGAAGGTAGGCAGATCCTGCAGGCCCGTGAGCTCTTCCCACTCTTCTCCGCCGGACGTGCTCTGGTACAAGCCTTTTTGGATACCCGCGTAAAGGGTGCCGGTTGGAGAAACCGCGACGGTCCAAGCATCTACGTTGTCCAAGACCGAGCGCCACGTTTCTCCATCGTCCGTGCTCACATACACACCATTGTCGCGTACGCTAGCCAGGAGGCGTCCTGACCCGTCAGGTGTGATCTCATTGAACCACATTCCATCAAGCGCAGACCCGAGCTGCTCACCGCTGTCTGAGATTCTGTATGCTCCCGCTTCGGTGCCTATGACCAACATGAACCTTCCTCCTTCGGTGGAAACAGAAGCCCCTCAGGGCACCTGTTATGCTGTCTGTACAACGCCTGTCGATTTGAGTAGGCGGATTCTAGCAGGGGCACGTGGATGCGTCAATAAATCCCGGCCCTTGACGATGTATTCCATCGTGCGATAATGCGAATTCATCGATTCCGGGGAGGTGACCAGTGCCACAAGACAATAAGTCAGTCATTCGGCGGTTCTACGAAGAGGTAATCAACCAAGGCAACGTCGATGTCTTGGGGGATATCTACATGCCGGATGTCGAGGTGAACACCACGGCGATCCCGGAACCCGACTACCCTCAATATGGCTTCGAACGCATGAAGCCCACCTTCGCTAAGTTGCACAAGGCGTTCCCCGGCCTCCATGCCATTATCGACGACCTCGTCGAAGAAAAAGACAGGGTGGCGGCGCGGGTCCGGTATCACGGCCACCTTCCCGGACAGGCCAACGCCGCTACAGGGAGGCAGTTGCTGTGGACGGGAGTGGATGTCTTCCGAATGTACCGCGGCAAAATCTCGGAACACTTCGGTTCCCAGGACAACATAGAGTTATTAGAGGAAGCTGGCGTGGTGCAGCCAAAGGAACAAGACGCTTCCATCGGCAGGCCGAACCGCTTCAGTCTGTTTTCTGAGACGTCCTCCAAATAGCTGGGAATCGCTCCGACTTCAGGCCAGACTGAAATCCACCCTGCACAGGCCTCACAAGGTGACTTATGTCTCTTCAACAAAACAAGGCCGCCATACGGCGCTTCTATGCCGAAGTCATCAACAAGGGAAACCTTGACGCCATGGCAGACGTGTTCAATTACGACGCGGAAATGAACACCACCGCCATCCCGGAAGACCCTGAGCCTGAGTACGGCATCGACCGACTCAAGCCGGCCTTCATCAAAATGCGCGAAGCGTTCCCCGGTCTCCAGGCAACCATAGAAGACTTGTTCGGGGAGGGCGATCGGGTTGTCGCTCGGGCCAACTTCTACGGGCATCTGCCGGGAGAGCCCAACACCCCGGGAGGCAAGCACCTCCTCTGGACATCCGTCGACGTTTTTCGCATGCACAAGGGCAAGGTAGCTGAACAGTTCGGCTCACAAGACAATGTCCACTTGTTGCGAGACAACGGGGTCGTGCCTCTGAAAGTCACCAAGCCCATCACCGCCATGGGCTCTACAACAACCGGCTTTAGCACGTTTGCTCCCCAGAACCCAGCCAAAGGGCGCGGGACTGGCAGATCCAACTCGTAGCGCTTCCGCTACCTTTCCTTAATCTCTTCCGCTCCACGAGACGCTAGAGATCAGTGGTTTTGTTAAGAGGTGGGCATGTCTCTAGAGCGCAATAAAGCAGCCATCCGACTCCTTTACGCGGAAGTGGTCAACAAGGGAAATCTCGACGCCCTGTATGAGATCTATCATCACGATGCGGAGATGAACACCTCTGCCATTCCTGAAGACCCCGAGCCTGAATATGGCATCGAGCGCCTCAAGCCAGCCTTTATCAAGCCAGCCTTTATAAGGATGCGGGACGCCTTCCCTGGCCTCCGCGCAACCGTTGAGGACCTTTTCGGTGAGGGAGATAGGGTCGTGGCCCGGACCAACTTCTACGGCCATCTCCCCGGAGAGCCCAATACACCTCAAGGCAAGCGCCTACTCTGGACGTCGGTAGACGTTTTCAGGATGTATGGCGGTAAGGTGGCGGAACAGCTCGGCTCACAAGACAATGTCCATCTATTGAGAGAAGCGGGCGTAGTGCCCCTGGAAGTCACTAACCCTCTCAGCATAGACGCTCCATCCAGGCGTGGGATCGACGCCTTTAGTTACGAGAAGACCCCTTAAGGAGCGAACCATGCCACACGACATCATCTCAGCGGACTGCCACCTGGATCCTGAGTATCTTCCCCCTGAGGTCTTCGTAGAACGCGCTCCATCCGCAATGAAAGATCGCGTGCCCAGGGTGGTTGAGAAAGACGGCGCCTCTTACTGGATGGCCGGCGATCAAACGCTTGGACTGTGGGGGCCCACCTACCTGAAACAGAACCTTGCCCGCACCCGCAGGGGCCAGGCCATGCTGGCCGCTGGCTTCGCAGAGGGGTTGCGACCGTCGGACCCGGACAAGCGCATTGAGGACATGGAACGTGACGGCGTCGACGCCGAGCTTATCTACGGTCCACTGCGCCGCTGGAAGTACATGGCCACAGTGGAGCCCGATCTGGCACAAGTCGTCTGCTCCCTCTACAACGAATTCATGGCCGAGCTTTGTGCTTCCAGGCCAGGACGCTTCTATGCCCTGGCTGCCGTCCCACCAGACGACTTGGAAGCCATCGTTAGCGAGATTGCGCACGCTGCAGAGTTGGGGCTGTCAGGGCTCGAAGTGTCTCTCCACGACCCCGACAGGCCCGCCTGGGACTCCTACTGGGACCCTCTTTGGGAAGCCGCCGCACGGCACAGGCTCCCCGTGCATATTCACATTCCGGCAGCCCGGGACCGTATTGCAGCCTCAACGAGCCTTGCCGACCGCGCCGCATGGATGTCCTCCATGCCTATGAACATGGGTTACACCGTCGCTTCTATCATTTTCGGGGGAGTTTTGGACCGCCATCCGCAGGCGCAGGTCGTGATGGCGGAGAGCGGCACCGGCTGGATCCCTTATCTCCTGGCCAGGATGGACTACGAGTGGGAAGACTCCTACGACGAATGGAAGAACCTGACTCCCAATCCACCCAGCGAGGCTTTTCGACGCCAAGTTTATGCGACCTTCCAGGAGGACGTTGCCGGGCCGCAGTTGGCGTCCATGTACCCAGACAACTTCCTTTGGGGGTCGGACTATCCGCACCTGGACGGCGTCTGGCCCGACTCCGCAGCCATACTAGAGAAGACGATGGGTTCGCTTGACCCGGCGCTGAAGCGCAAGATGACGCGTGACAATGCGGCTGCGCTGTACCGGATGAATGTGTAGCAACGCCCACCTAAGAGGCATTTTTGGAGGACGCCCATGCGCGAACCGTTGGAGTCAAAACACGACCAATTCTGGCAGGACTTCCTAACCGGCTCTGTTGATGCCCGGCTGGCGAAGGCAAGGAAACTCTTCTCTCGGCTCCCATCGAAACCGGCTCTGTTGATGCCCGGCTGGCGAAGGCAAGGAAACTCTTCTCTCGGCTCCCATCGAACCCCCGTTGCAGATTCTGCTATGCACCTTTCCGTGGGTTGGGGCACCTCCTCGCTAGGCGTCAGCCTTCCAGGCTGAATCCCTCCGTGTGTGATCGGTGCGACAAGTACGCCGAGCAACACCAGGGCGGAGCGGAGGTGGAACTTTCTCTACTCTTCGCCGACGTCCGCGGCTCGACGACCATCGCCGAGAGTATGAGCCCCAAGGATTTCAGCCGTCTGATCGACCGTTTCTACAACGCCGCTTCTAAGGTCCTTATCCAGACAGATGCGCTGATCGACAAAATCATAGGAGACCAAGTGGCGGGCATGTATGTGCCGGGTCTCGTACAACAGGAGCACGCCAAACGCGCCATCCAAGCCGCCATGGACCTCCTGAGAGCGACGGGTCACGAAGATCCCGCTGGGCCCTGGGTGCCGATGGGTGCGGGAGTGCACACGGGCGTCGCCTGGGTTGGCGCCGTCGGTTCCAAGGAGGGCAGCCACGACATTACGGTGCTGGGAGATACTCCGAACACTGCCGCCCGCCTGTCGTCCAGTGCAGCGACGGGGGAAATCTTGGTAAGCGAGCCTGCCGCCGCCGCCGCAGAACTACCAACAGATGGTCTGGAGAAGCGCAGCCTGGATCTGAAAGGCAAAACGGAGCCCGTCTCCGTTTATGTCCTGACCTTAGGGGCGCCCATCAAAGCGGCCTAACCTGAGACTCTTCGATTAAAGAAAGGTCCCGGCTGATTTGCCGGGACCTTTCTCTGTTGCTGACAGAGGCATGCTGGGCGAAAACGCTACCCCGCTTGCTCTGCGGCGTCGGCTGACTGGGCGTACAGATCTTCGATCTGCTCAACAACCTGACTGAAGCGCGTCCCGTTGTAGCGAAATGCCTTCACCGCCCGGCGGGCCGAGGTTGCGTTGTAGGACGACTCGCGAGGGAACTCCACGTACTGGCTCTTCACCGGGTCCCGGAACACATTCATAGGGTCGCCGCCGTCCTCGACCAGCGCCATCTGCTGCTCCAGAAGCTTGCGGTAGAGAATGACGCCCTTGTCGGACTCGCCCAGCCGTTCCAGCTCTCGCTTGGCGATGGGCCCTTGGGTGCTCCAGGCCATCAAGTCCCCACCATCGATGAGTTCCGTCATGTAGCGTCCGTTCTCATCTGTCAGGGGCACCTCATAGTAGGGAACGACATCCTGCTTCGGCACGTCTGCGCCAGGCATGAAGTAAGTCGTGTACCAGACATGCCAGGTATGGGTGTCGTCCATGGGAACCCTGTACTGGAAACCCAGGTTAAGACCGCCGTAACCCCCCAAGATGTTGGGGAAGATCATGGGATGCCCTACCCGCCAAGCGTCGTCTTCCTCAGTCTGGCCTTCCACAACCCGCCGCTTGATGATGCCGTGCTCGAAAACGTCGAAACCAATTTTCTCGTGAGGAGTCTTGTAGACCCGGGAGGTCGCCAGGGCATGGTCGAACCACACTTGGCCCGGCCCGCCTTCTGGGCCTTGCTTGAGCAGGCTGTATTCAACGCCATTTCCGTGCATCCATTCCAGGTGCACTGGGTCCAATGAATTCTCCATGATCTGGAGCCAATTGCCCGGTATCTCAACGGCGCCAATGTGCCGGAAGGCATTCTCAGCAACGAACAGGTCCCATCGGGGCAACTCTGGTACTGGCTGCGGCCCAAGGTAGGCAAAGATCAACCCACCCAACTCCTGCACTGGGTACCCGTTCACCTTTATCTTGTCTTTGAACTTGGCATCCGGCCGAACCGTCTCTTCGAATGGCTGCTCCACGCATTGGCCCGTCTCATCGTATTGCCAGCCGTGGTACATGCAGCGCAGACCGTGCTCCTCCGGGATGCCGTAGGTCAGGTCGACGCGGCGGTGGGCGCAGAATCGGTCAATGAGACCGTACTTGCCGCTGCGGTCGCGGTAGAGCACCAACTCCTCGCAGAGGAGCTTGACCGCCTTAGTGGGACTTTTCAGCAGTTCCTCAGCAGCGGCGACGGGGTGCCAGTAGCGGCGGAGCAACTCACCCATGGGAGTGCCCGGCCCAACCCTCGTTAGTCGTTCGTTCTCTTCTACGCTCAGCATGTATCCCCTCCGTTCTATGACGGTGCGCCGGACGGAAACCGGAGGGGTCGTGGCCCCTCGCGAAGGAAGATTGCCACAGAAACCAGTGGGCGGCAAGCCGTCTCGGAGGGCCTCAGTGGCTTGTTGACGTATCCAGGTGACGTAGGTATGTTTCCCGCGCGCGCCCTAGATTGGCCCAGCGCTTCTCCAAGCCAAATGCAGCAGGGCAACGCATGGGCATTGGGGGAGCCGGGTGCAGGGGCGGCGCCCCGCCGGGGGTGTGGGGGCGTCCCCCACAATAAAGACGTTCGAGGGCGGAGTGGGTGGGAAAGCGGCGCAGGCCACAGAAAGACCGTCCTGCCTAGCAAATCGTTAGCCTTGTCTGCCGCAAAAAAGGAGAGTGTCATGCCCGTCATTGATGCCGACACCCACGTTGATGAAAACGACGAAACCTGGGACTACATCCCAGAGGGGTACGAGTACTACAGGCCCACGACCGTGGTGCAGGCCGAATATAGTGAAACCGCCAAGTTGCCGTACGGCAACAACCGCTTCTGGT
This sequence comes from Chloroflexota bacterium, assembly GCA_003228115.1. Lineage (GTDB taxonomy): Bacteria > Chloroflexota > Dehalococcoidia > Lucifugimonadales > SAR202-VII-2 > SAR202-VII-2. Next base: position 479,024 of record QEVV01000002.1, on the reverse strand, counting down.
TGATCGACGGCTCTTTCCACATGCGGCGGTTCCGCAGCGAGGAGCGTACTCGCACGACCGAAGCGAAACGGGAACTTAAGGACATTGAGGCGCGTTTGCGTGACATGGACGCGCTCGGTATCGACTATCAGGTGTGCTACCCCACCCTGCTAGCAACGACCCCCACCGGCCGGGCGGAGGTTGAGTTCGCCCTGACCAAGGCCTACAACCGGTGGATGGCCGCCAGGTGCAAGGAGAGCGGCGGCCGACTCAAATTCTTGGCTATCTTGCCTATGCTAACTATGGACGAGGCGGTCAAAGAGTTGGAGTTCGCCAGAGAGAATGGCGCGGTAGGCATTTCCCGGAAGGGAATCGAGTGCGGGAGACCAGCTGGCGATCCCTATTTCTATCCAGTATACGAAGCCGCCAAAGCCCTAGATATGGCCGTCTGTTTCCACACCGGCACCGGGGATCCCCAGCGGCATGACGCAGATTTCAGAATGCACAGCCCGTGGCACTTCAACTACCCCGTCTTCGATGCCTTCACCTCTCTCGTTCTCACCGGCGTCCCGAACAAGTTCAATGGGCTTCGGTTTGGGTTCGTAGAGGCGATGGCTTCCTGGGTGCCTCTTTGCCTAGCCGACCTCAGGGCCCGCAATGAGAGAACCGGTTGGATGCAGTCCTTCGACCTGAAGACAGACCTGTTCCGACAGTGCAACTTTTACGTCGCCTGTCAGACGGTGGAAGATGTTCCGTACATCATGCAACACACCGGTGAGGACTATCTCATCGCTGGCACGGACTATAGCCACGCCGACCAGTCTGCAGAGATCGAGACGCTAAGCACGATCCGGCAGTGGGGAGAAGACGGCTACATCACCAAGACCCAGGCCCGCAAAATCCTCGAAGACAACCCGGCGCGCCTGTACGGGATCTCGTAGAGGGGCTTCTCGTTCTCTCCCATAACCGTTCCGTCACAGAGGCTATTGAGAAGCGAACGCCTCGGGCGGGTCTGAGACCCGCCCCTACCAAACGCAGGCATGAATGATCTGCCCTGATAGGTGAAGGTACGGCATGCCTACTCCGCCCCAACCGCCACGCTTGGGGTGCAGGGGCGAAGCCCCGCCGGGGGTTACAGGGGGAGTCCCCCTGTATGGAACAGGCTAGTGGGCGGGTTGGGTGGGACCGCGGCGTTTGCAAAAAGTGAATCTACGCTCCCCGGCCCTGGGTCTGCTATGCGAAATCGTCGGCTGAGTCCATTGGCTCATAGCCGATCTTCTCCTTGGAGTATTCCATGTCCATAATGCCCCACTTGCTGCTGGACAGAATATTCACTGCCACGTACTTCTCAGCCGGAGGGTTGTCTATGCCACAGGCAATACCTCTGGCGGCATCCCGCTGACTGGTCCAAATGGACACCGATGCTCCCTTGGACATCCGTTCACTAGTCATCGGCCGGTCTTCCGCCCACACCCTGCCGAACCTCACGCACACTGACGTAATGTCGTGGAGGTCGGCGTAGAAGCGGGCCATGGTCTCGTTCCAGACCTTGCAGCAAGCGTAGAGCATATTCGGACGGTAGGGTATATCGGTCGTCAGCAGAGGCCAGGTCGCGGGCACATCATCGTACCGGCTTTCAATGATCGCTTTGTACGGCTCGTCCCAGAGGTGGTTCATCACCACCGTGCCGCTGCTAGCGTTTACGACCTGCTTGACCCCCGCCCGCCTCGCCGCTTCGTAGACGTTGTATGTCCCGCCGATGTTGACGCGCCACAGATCATCAAGCGTAAAGTTGTCATCCGGCAGGATGTAGGCGAGGTGAACGACCGCATCAATGCCCTCAAAGGCAGGCTGGATGGCTTCCAGGTCGCCAATGTCGGCGACGTGAGAGGGAACGCCCTTTACTTCCTGTACGTCCAAAGCAGACAGTTCGTACTTGTCCGCCATGTGTCTAGCAAACGCTGAGCCGATCATCCCGGCCATTCCGGTTACCAGCACCTTCTTCATGAGTTCACGCTCCTGATTGAGTGGGGTTTTCGTTCCTAGGTCAGTTTGTAGAACCGTTGGGCGTTGCCGCTGAGCACTGCCGTTCTTTCTTCGGCCGACATCTCGTCGCTCTCGAGAATCTCCTGCAATTCGGCCTTGCAGGACTCGTTGTTCACCTCGTGGGGGAAGTCTGAGGAGTACATGAACGGCTCTTTACCGATGACCTTCACCGCATGGGCCAGTTCGCGCTCGCCGCCCTCACAACCAATGAACAGCTTGCCCTCTTTGATGTAGCGAAGCATGGCCTGACTGACGGTCTCTTTCGTAAGGTCAATAAACTCGCCACGCAGGTTGTACTGGGAATGGCTGTCGTAGGAACGCTCGAAACGCTCCAGGCAGGTGAGGAACCAGGACACCCCGCCCTCTAGAAACCCGATTCTGGCGTTGGGGTATTTGTCGAAGAGGCCATTGAACACAATCGAGGCAAGAGAAATCATCAAAGCGAATGGGTGGCCAAGGGCATGGACAGGCGCGTAGGGCGTCAGATAGTCCATCCCAATGCTCATGTGCACGCCGCCGTGGACCGCGAGGCTGCATCCCAGCCGGTCGGCCTCAGCAAAGACGGGCCAGTATTCGTGACCGCCTAGGGGAGCCTTCAAACCGACACCCGGTAGCATCGCTCCGGGCATGCCCAGCTCTGTGACGACACGGTTCAACTCTTCGACCGCGGCCCCTGGCTCCTGCATGGGCAGCAGCGCAATGCCCACAAACCTGTCGTTCCAGCGCGAGTAGGTGTCAGCTAGCCAATCGTTGTAGGCGCGGGTGACGTCGATTGCCCAGTCGATATTGACGATTTTCCCGCTACGCAGCCCCTCGCTGGGATACAGCACCGTCTTTTCTATACCTACGTCCTGTAGGAAATCCAGCCACCCCTCCGGCCCAACGTTGGCGAAGGCCCCAGGAGGCATGGTCTGCAGGTTCGTGGAATGGAGGTGGTCCACCGGCGGAAAGAGTGCGAATTTTCTGATTTGGGCCTCGGTCTGATATGCGGCGGGCATGCGACTCAAGATGTTGGGAATATCCTCAACAATGTGCCCGTCGGCGTCGATGACTAGCTCTAGGTTGGTGGATGTCATGGCGTAACCTCCCCGTTTATTGATGCTGGCCCTCATCCTACCCCATCGTCCCTTTGTCATGGGAGGGCCTTGGGGACCGTCGTCTTGAGCCCGAGCCACCGCTAGGACACCCTCGCCCAACGTTCGGGTATAGTGGCCAGTGCGCCTGGCCTCAGCCAGGTGGGGTGGAGGAGCAAATCCCATGCACTGGGCAATCCTAGCTCTGTTGAGCGCCGCGGTCTTCGGCGTTGTCAGCATCATCGACAAACACCTGGTCGACAGGATCGTCCAGAATTTCAGGGCGCTCCTGTTCATCTTGGGCGTGATGGGCGTCCTGATCTGCATACCCTTCATCATCGCTGAGCCCTCCTACTCCGGATACTCCGCCAAGGCCCTGGCGGCTGCCTTGGGCTCAGGGCTCACCAGGGGCGTGGCCATGAGCCTCACCTTTTGGGTCCTACGCCGAGAGGAGGTTTCCAGAGCACTCCCAGTCACCATGACCTACCCAATATTCGTGGCCATCCTGGCTGCTGTGTTTCTGGACGAGAACCTTGGGATATGGGAGTGGGCATCCATCTTTGTCATCGTGGCTGGGGCTATTCTGTTGTCAGCCAGGCGGGCTCCCGGAGCGCTAGGCGGATTCCTCCTTGGTTCTTCCTTCTTCCTATTGGTGTTGTCCAGCTTCAGCGGAGGCCTCTCCAATTTCCTGGGCAAGATAGCCCTGGATGAAATCTCCACTGTGCAAGTCTTCACCATCAACCTGTTCTTCATAGGCGTCACCGTTCTTGTCATGTCTACTTCGCGTACGGCCATTCGTGGGGCCTGGGAAATCGTGCGCGAACGCCCACGACACCTCCCATGGTTCGCCGCCGACATGCTCGTAGCGCTGCTGGGAACCTATTTGCTGTTCTCCGCCTTTGACGTCGGGCCGGTATCTGGAGCGGCAGCCCTCAACGCAACGAGGCCCATGTTCATTTTCCTGTATGTCGTTGCGCTCAGCTTGTTGGCTCCTCGCTTCATGTACGAATCCCTCTCGGGACGAGCCCTCACCATCAAGTTCGTTGCCATTGTCATGATCGTGGCTGGCACGGGCAGGTTGGTTGCCGGCTAGAGCGGGCAACCTCTAGCTAATTCATCGGCTCGGGCTGGGTCTTAGACATGTTCAGGCGCTCCAAACTTTCGGCTTCCCAAAAAAGAGAGGGGAGCGTATTGTTCCCACATCCTGAAGCCTGCTGTAAAGAAGGAACCAGCCCTTGAGGGCTCAGCTATGGAGGTGTTCATGGGCTGGATAGATTCAGACGCTCACGTTGTGGAAACTCCTCAAACTTGGGAGTGCTTGAGTGCCTCTGAGGCAAAGTTTCGGCCCATGCCGGTTCAGTCAGCCGACGGCTTGTTGTACTGGTTCACAGACCGAAAGATTCTGGAGGACAATGGTAGGGCCTTCTATGGCTTGGAGGCGGCGGCCAGTTAGGCCAGATATCGCCTCACGACGCCTCATCAACTCCAGATCCGGTAGGGGCCGTGTCTCAGACCGGCCCAAACGCGTTCGTCCCCTAAGGGCAAGGTATTTCGCGAAAACAGGGTCCTTACGCTTGAAATGGCGAACGAGATTTCTCCCTCCGGTCGAAATGACAAGGGAAAGGCCGCTAGTACAATGAAGAATCACACCCAGGAGAGTGAATGAGCAACGAGATTAAGTTCGTCGATACCACGATGCGGGACGGCCATCTTAGCCTGTGGGCTTTGAATATGCGCACCGGCATGATGCTGTCCATCCTCCCTCACCTGGACGAGGCCGGCTTTGATTCTATGGAGTTCTACAACCCTGCCGTCCAGATCAAGAAACTAGGAAAGGAGCTGGGCGAGGATGCCTTCGAATGGCTGAGGCGGGGAACGGCTCTTAGGAAAAACACCGACCTCCGGATGCACGGAGGCATCCGCGGCGGCCTTTCCCTGATTCCTCTGTCCCTTCGCATATTGATGGTCGACATGGTCGTTGCTCACGGCGTCATAACGAACCGTTCCTCCAACCCTTGGAACGACTTCCCAGAGCACGCTCCAGAGCTTAAAGACCTGGCAAAAGCAGGCATGCGGACCGTTCTCAACGTCATCTACTCCATTTCGCCCAAACACACCGACGATTACTACCGCGAGCGCATCAAGCAGGCAGCCGATCTGAAGCCCTACCGCATCTGCTTCAAGGACGTTGGCGGACTCTTGACGCCGGAACGGACCAGAGAGTTGATCCCCATTTTCAACGAGAGCGCCCCCGGCATCGAACTGGAATTCCACGCTCACTCTAACAATGGTCTTGCCCCCATCAACGCCCTTGAGGCTGCCAAGGGCGGGATCAAGTACATCCATACTGCGGTACCACCGATGGCCAACGGCACATCGCAGCCATCCATCTTCAACGTGGCCAGCAATCTCAGAGCGCTGGGCTTTAAAACAGCGGTCGACGAAGAATGCCTTCAGCCGGTGGAAGAGAAGCTGAACACCATTGCCCGCCGCCAAGGCCTGCCCGTCGGCAAGCCCCGGCTCTACGACCAGTCGGTGTACGGCCATCAGGTCCCGGGCGGCATGATGTCCAACCTGGCCTTTCAACTGAAGCAGGTAGGCATGGAGAATAGGCTTCAAGAAGTGTTGGAAGAAGCAGTGAGGGTCCGGGCCGAATTCGGCTATCCGATCATGGTTACGCCTCTGGCCCAGTTCGTAGGAAGCCAGGCCGGTCTGAATGTCATTACGGGCGAGCGCTACAAGCAGGTCAGCGACGAGGTGATTCAGTACTCCATTGGCCTCTGGGGTAGAGAGCCCGTCACGCACATGGACCAAGAGGTTCGCGCCAAGATCCTCGACCGCCCGCGTGGGCGCGAAATCATGAAGTGGGACCCACCGCAGCCGTCCTTGAAAGAGGTTAGGGCCCAGTACGGCGAGAACATCAGTGACGAGGAGATGATCCTCCGAGCCTTTGGGGGCGACGAGACGGCGGCGGCGCTCGGTAAGTCCAGCTCACCGGAGGACTTCGTCAGCGCCCGTCAGCCCTTGGTCACTCTCATTGACGAACTAGCCAAGCGGCAGGGATTCAAGCATGTCGTAGTTCAAAAAGGCGACTTTTCCCTAAGTCTGCATGGAAAGCGTTGAGCACTAGTCAGTGAGAGCGGCATAGGGTAGGCAGTCCCCTCGGAGGTGCGTTATGGCTAAAGCAATAGATGGCGGCGACTCGGCTCTCGTTGTGGTCGTAGGGGCAGGTGGGTGTGGCATGGTCGCTGCTTTGGCGGCTGCTGAAAGCGGGGCACGAGTTCTTCTTGTGGAGAAAACGGATATCCCGGGAGGAAATACCGCCCTCACCACGTCGCTCGTCGTCGCTGGCTCCCGCTACCAGCGGGACGAAGGGATTGAGGACGACCCAGAAGCCTTCATAGCGGACATAACGCGAAGAAATGGCGGCCAGGCCAGCCCAGGTCTCGTGAAATTGATGGCTCAGCAGGGCGCCCCAGTGCTCGAATGGCTTGCTGATCGTACCGGTATCGAGTTCACCGTGGCTCAGGGAGCGTCAGGACACTCGCAGCGGAGGGCGCACGGCTGCGGCGGTGGGTGGGCGTTCGTTCGGGAATTGATCTCGACGGTGACCAAGCACCCCAATATTGAGATCCGCTGGTCGACTCCTGTTCGCTCCCTCATCTTGGACTCTTCAGGAGCAGCTATCGGCATCCAGACCGAAAAAGGGGTGATCACTGCGGGAAAGGTCATCCTCGCCACCGGCGGTTTCGGCGCCAACAAAGACATGGTGGCCCACTACATACCAAAGGCTGACGGCATTCCCTATCGCGGTCATCCAGGCGTCGAAGGGGACAGCGTTCGCATGGGTCTGGAGGCGGGCGGCGTGGTTGCCAATATGGACTCCTTCCTCCCCTACCCCACCTACTTTCGCCCGCTGCAGTTGCCCATGCCACAACCCCTGATCCATAACGGGGCCATTCTCGTCGGGGAAAACGGGGGCCGGTTCGTTGACGAGACGCGCTATCCCAGCGGGCCCGGAGCAACAATGCTGGACATGCCAGGCAAGTGCGCCTATGAGATTTTCGACGCACGTATCAGGCAAGAAGTTGCTTCGGAACTTGCTCCCGTCATTGCGAGGCAGGCCTTCGTGACGGGGTCAAGCTCGGATGAACTGGCGGCCAAATTGGGCATCGACCCGAAGGGTCTGTCCCAGTCCATTGAGGAGTACAACGCAGCGGCGTCAGGCGGAACAGACCAGTTCGGCCGGACTCCACAAGCTCTTCTCTCTGCACCGTTCTACGGGGCTCAGGTGTGGGTATCCTTGTACAACACTCAGGGCGGCCTCCGGGTCAACGAAAACGGTCAGGCGCTGAAAGCAGACGGAACCACTATTCCGAACCTCTACGCTGGCGGAGATGCCTCTGAGGGCATTTCCGGGCCGGGAGCAACCGGATACCTGCCGGGCAACGGAACGCTGACCGCCATCGTCTTGGGCAAAGTGGCTGGAGAGCACGCCGCTCGCTCATTGCAGGACTGAGCCGCGGGCTCCTGTTTTCCATTGCCCGGGCAGGATGGAGAGTGCTTCCAGCAGTACGAGATCTGGTCCACTCCGCGTTCATCTTCCCCAACGGGTGAAGCCCATCATTCACCAATAGGGAAGGATCAGTAGCGGCCTCCCTCGATATCCGGCAACAACCTCAGTCCAATCACCCCGCTTTGGTTACCGGAACACCCCTCCTCCTCCCCCGTTTTTTGCCCATTTCCCGAACTATCACCCCCCAACCGGCCATTTTCATATGGTCTGCACGCCAAAACGAAGAATCGTCACGGCCTCAGCAGATGTCACTGAGAGAATTGCGGTGAACGGGGGGCCAGTAACGTTCTTCTGGCCAAAGGGGGTTGGTGATGTTCTTCTGGCCATATGACGGAATTGCGGTCGGTGCGATTCAGTGGTTCAACTCGGTAGGCGTAATCACTTTCTTCCTTCTGCTCACCGGGCTTGTTATGGCATGGGGCGCAGGAAAGAAGGGACTGCACCCATACCAACTGAGGAAGATGGGTGGGTTTCAACACGCATGGGAGCCAAGGGGCCGCAAACCTGTTTTGCTCTAGGGACCCCAACAGAGACATTCAAGGAGGTGTGCGATGTGGGGCTTGCAGGAAGGCCTAGGCTTGTTGATGGTATTCAGCGGGTTCTTTACAGTCGTCTTTCTCGGAGGGTCGGTCTGGCTAAAGAGGAACGCATAGATTGACCCTCTCGAGATGAAGGCTCCGCTACACAGCGAAACGCCACCGGCACTTCATTAGCGTGCCAGTGGCGTTTCGCCTTTTCCTCCGGTGCATCACGAAGGGTTGGCCTGGAAGACGGGCAGATCGGAAGGAGCGGGGTGGGTGGTGGAGCACAAAAGTTACCCGAAATGTTCCGTTCGTCCCGTTCCTAGGCCTCGGCAACGCCACGCCCACAACGATGTCGATATCCTGACCCCCATTCACAGTGTCGATTCAATGTGTGCGACAACAATGGTCCATAGTAAGCTCAGGGCGCTTGGACACTGGGGACTTGGGGACGGCCGCTTTCGCCTGCCTAGGTCCCTGCATAAAGGCCAACCAACGGTGAGGCGAGGCCATTGAACGAATCAGACCTGTATCTTCCTGTGAAGCGATTCCTGGAGTCGCAGGGCTACGAGGTCAAGGGCGAGGTGGCAGACTGCGATGTCGCCGCCGTGCGCGGCGAGGAAGAATTGGTTGTCGTCGAGTTGAAGCTGTCGTTGAATCTCGAACTCGTAATGCAGGCGGTCGAAAGGCTGGCCGTCACCTCGAGGGTGTATATCGGGGTGCCGGTCGGGAACCACAACCTGAGGCGGCGGCGGCGGATTGTGAAGCTGTTGAGGATGCTCGGCATAGGCCTGTTGGTGATCGATCCCGATGTCGAGCGACACGGCGTCGACGCCATCCTCGATCCTGGAGAGTACCGGCCGCGAATATCCAGGAGACGACGAGAATTGTTGCTCCGCGAATTCGTGAGGCGGGTTGGCGACCCGAACCTCGGCGGTGCATCTGTCAGGAGCGGCGTCATGACGGCGTATCGGCAGCGGGCGCTCCAGATCGCGCTGTTCCTCCAAAGCAACGGTCCCACCAAGGCCGCTAGCGTCGCTGCCGCCATTGGAGACCCAAAGGCCAGGATCATCCTGTACCGAGACGTCTACGGGTGGTTTGAGAGGCCATCAAACGGCGTCTACGCGATCTCGCCACAAGGAGAAATGGAACTCCCGCTCTGGGCATGACGGTTCAAGGAGTGGAAGCAGGCGATGGCGTGGAACTTGATGTCGGCAGGTGTACCGCCAAGCGCCTCAGTCGTTGCGGCGGCCCGCTCTCTTCAGTAGTCAGTACCGAGGACAAGGCCGTATGATAGGCCCATGTCACGATTAAGGGTGACTCCCAATCATGTAGCGTGAGGCCATTGCTTTTCACTGCCTGGCCGAGCGAAGTGGAGTATAAGCATGCTTCAACCCGGTGACGCCTTCCCTGAGATCAGTCTCTCCCTAGCCGGAGGCGGTGAGATCTCCGTTCCATCGGATACTGCCGGGTCTTGGGTCTACCTCCTTTTTTACCGGGGCGGATGGTGACCGTACTGCTCTCGGCAGTTGGCCGAGGTCGAGCAAAGCCATAACCAGTTCCTCGAGCTAGGAGTACGTGTTTTAGCGGGCAACACGGAGGGTGTCACCGAAACGGGTGTAACAGCCCACGACCATCAGCTTTCATTCCCGGTCGCTCATGGCGTAAACCCCGATCTCGTCAAGGTCTTGGGAGGCTGGACAGGAGAGCGCCGAGGTGAGCGTATCATGCAGCCTTCGGAGTTCGTTATCCGACCCAACGGTGAAGTGGCCGCATCCATGTATGCCACGACCCAGCTTGGCCGCATGAACCCTCAAGAGGTGCTGCGTTTTGTAAAGTCACGCATGGACCAAGCCGTAAAAGGCTGAAGGCACTCGATCAGCGAATTACGCGCTTATCAGGAGCAGACCATTGACCCGGCTCGCCGTACTTGACGACTACTGGCAAATAGCCTCGGAGCTGGCCGACTGGGACTCACTGGCCGGCGTCGATGTTGATTTCTTTCACGATACCCTGCTGGATCACGACGACCTTGTCGAGCGGCTTCTTCCGTACGAAGTGCTGGTCACTACACGGGAGCGCACTCGTTTTCCGCGAGCGATCCTGACCCGACTTCCCAACCTCAAGCTGATTGCAGGAACCGGCGGAAAGCAGGCAAATGTAGACCTGAGTGCCTCCAGCGAATTGGGCATTACCGTTTGCATTACAGGGGGCGGCCCCTCCCGTGAAAATGCCACCGCGGAGCTCGCCTGGGGACTAATCCTCGCTGTTACACGCCATATCGCTTGGGAAGACGCCCAGATGCGCCTAGGCAAATGGCAGACCCGAGCAGCAGAGGGACTTGGCGGCAAGACCCTAGGCATCCTAGGCATGGGGCGTCTTGGTACGCAGGTCTCACGGTATGGCAACTTCTTCGACATGGATGTGATCGCCTGGGGGCCAACTCTCGACGCCGAGCGCGCCGCAGCCAATGACGTAGCGCTAGTATCGTGGGAGGATCTGTTCTCCCGATCCGACATTCTCTCGATTCACGTGCCGCTGACGGAGCTCAGCCGTGGTTGGGTGACTTCGAAGGAGCTCGGGCTGATGAAGCGGTCAGCATTCCTCGTCAACACCTCCCGTGGTCCCATCGTCGTCGAAGATGATCTCATCGCTGCTCTGCGTAACCAACAGCTTGCCGGCGCCGCGCTCGACGTTTACGACGTCGAACCGCTCCCCGCGGAACATCCGCTACTCAAACTGGACAATGTGCTCCTCGCGCCCCATCTGGGCTACTCCACAAAAGCAGCGCTCCAGAACTTCTTTGTCGAATCGGTGAAGAATGTGCGGGCCTGGCTAGCTGGCAGCCCCATCAACATGTTGGAGCCTTAGTTCAGGCTCGTATCGGCCAAGAAACGCATTCGGCCCAAGGCATCCGAGTTTCCCAAGACCCAACCGACTCTTACAGCGGGCCTTGGACCTCACGCCTCGATGGTATGCATTTGTTGCTGAGAGGGGATGATGTCCCGGAGAGGCGGTGGGAGTGGTGGAGCTGGAGGGACTCGAACCCTCTACCCCTTCAATGCCATTGAAGTGCTCTCCCAGATGAGCTACAGCCCCACGCACGCATGTTCAACTATAGCAAAGCCACTCCTGAAGCCGCAACCGATTCCAGCCCCAATAGTCCCGGTTATCGCCCCTCCAGAATCTCGACCGATCAGTGGATTTCCCTGATTGCTTTGTGTACGCTGCCTCCTAGTCGCCATAGCACCTTCCGACCACCAGTGGATAGGAGGCATTATGCCTGTCGATCCCATCATTTTTGAAGTCATCCGCTCACGCCTGGACGGCATCGTCCGGGAAATGCAGATCGACACCTTCCGCACCGGTTACTCCACCCTGATCCGCGAGACCCACGACCTTTCCTGTGGCCTCGTGGACAAGCAGGGTCGGGTCGTTGCCCAGTTCGCAGGCATACCTATCCATCTTGGCTCTTACCCGGAATGCATCAAGGGCCTTTACAAGTACTACCCCGAAGAAGAGATTGAAGAAGGCGACTGTTTCTTCGTCAATCACCCCTATGAAAGCGGCTGCGCCCACAGCCTCGACAGTGCTGCAATCGTGCCCATTCATTACCAGGGTGAACTCGTAGCCTTTGGCATCGGCATCACCCACAAGGGCGACATCGGCGGTCTATCTCCCGGCAGCAGAGCAGCCAACGCCCGCGATCTATTCGGCGAGGGTATGCAGGTTCCTCCCGTTAAGTACAAGAGCCGCCACAAGGTAGTGAAGGAAACCGAGAACCTCATCTGGGCCAACAGCCGAACGCCCGAACTGCTCCTTGGCGACTACAACGCTCAGGCCGGTCCTATGTGGAGCGTCGGCGCACGGCGGCTGACTGAGATGATGGACAGGCATGGGAAAGACACCGTCATAGAGGTGTTTGAAGAGGTCGGACGGCAGACCGAGCGGCACCTGCGGGCGGAAATAGCCAAGTGGAAGGACGGCGTCTACGAATCCGAAGCCTTCTTGGACAACGACCTGGTAGACCTGGACACGCCCGTGCGGCTCCACGTCAAAGTCACCAAGAAGGGCTCCGACTTGCTCCTGGACTTCAGTGAATCAGCAGACCAGAACCGTGGCCCACTGAACGTCCGCCCGCCCATCATCCGAGGCACCTGCCTCTACGCCATCGTCTCAATGATGGAAGACCCGCCGCCCAACAACCACGGGGTCACGCGGGTCATCGATTACAAGTTCAGACCGGGCAGCGTACTTGACCCCATCTACCCGGCGCCGGTGAGTTTCTACTCCAGCGTGCTTCCGGTGATCACGGATATGGTCATCGTGGCATTGAGCAAGGCCTCCGGGCGTCCCCCACGCGCCAACCACGGCGTCGGGGGTCTGTTTACGATGGGTAGTTACGGCCCCACAGGTAGGCCCATCGTGCATTACGAGCTGATGCCGGGCGGAACGGGGGCCTACGGTGGCGGTGACGGCTGGACCGGATGCGGCCACGGCCATTCAGGCCCCAAGATCACCTGCGTTGAGATTGTCGAATCTGAGTTCCCCGTCCTGATGCAGCAGTTCAGGGTTGTCCCCGACTCTTCAGGCCCAGGAACATTCCGGGGAGGCTGCGCCTACGAGCGTGAATACCTGCTCCTCAGTGAGAGCCGCTTCTCCGGCGGCGGAATCCGCTATCGCGTCCCACCGAAGGGGCTGGAGGGCGGAGGGGATGGATCACTGGGGCTCGTCACTACCAATCCCGGCCTTGAGGACGAGCTACGATACTCTCAGCTAGTGTCCAACATCCCTTTGGGGCAGCAGGGCGTGATCCGCATGAGGACCGGCAGCGGTGGCGGCGTGGGAGATCCCAAACAACGCGATCCGGAACGCGTCATTGGCGACATAATGGACGGCTATGTGACGCCAGAAACCGCCCGCAATGTATACGGGCTCTCCGAAGAGAAGATCCAAGAGGCGCTGGCTGGTCCCAAAGGGAAGTCAGAGGCCTCGAAATCGTCCACTTCTCAATAACGAATAGCAGCCAGGAGGACGCATGCCTGTTGATCCCATTGTCTTCGAAGTCGTTCGCTCCCGCCTAGACGGTATCGTCCGGGAGATGCAGATCGATACCTTCCGGACGGGTTATTCCACCCTCATCCGCGAGACACACGACCTGAGTTGTGGCTTGGTGGACCGAGAGGGCAGAGTAATCGCCCAGTTCGCCGGAATCCCCATTCACATGGGCTCTTACCCTGACTGCATCGAGGGCCTGCTCAAGTACTACTCCTACGACGAGATTGAGGATGGGGACTGCTTCTTCGTCAACCATCCCTACGAGAGCGGTTGCGCCCACAGCCTCGATTCCGCCGTCATGGTCCCGATCTTCTACAAAGGCGACCTTGTAGCTTTTGGCATCGGTATCACGCACAAGGGCGACATCGGGGGTCTCTCACCAGGCAGCCGGGCGGCTAACGCTCGGGACCTTTATGGGGAGGGCATACAGGTCCCCCCGGTCAAATACAAGAGCCGTCACAAGGTGGTCAAGGAAACAGAAAACCTTATCTGGGCCAACACTCGCACGCCTGAGTTGCTCCTAGGCGACTACAACTCTCAGGCCGGCCCAATGTGGAGCGTTGGCGCTCGCAGGCTGACTGAGCTGATGGACAAGCACGGGAAGGACACGGTGTTGGAGGTATTTGAGGAACTTGGGGATAAGACCGAGCAGCATCTACGGGCCGAAATCTCCAAATGGAAGGATGGCGTCTACGAATCGGAGGCCTACCTCGATAACGACCTCGTAGACCTGGACACTCCAGTCCGTCTGCGCCTCAAACTCACCAAGAGCGGGTCCAATCTTCTACTGGATTTCTCCGAGTCGGCTGTGCAGAACCGAGGCCCGTTGAACATCAGGCCGCCCATTATCAAAGGCAGTTGTCTGTATGCAATCGTCGCCATGATGGAGTCGCCTCCCGCCAATAACCATGGCGTGACCAAGGTCATCGAATACAAATTCAAGCCTGGCACCGTCCTGGATCCCATCTTTCCAGCGCCAATGGGTTTTTACTCCAGCATCCTTCCCGCGGTTGAAGACATGGTCATCACCGCGCTAACCGCGGCCTCCGGACGGCCTCCAAGGGCCAACCACGGCTCTGGGGGACTGTTCACGCTGGGCAGCTACGGGCCCACCGGGAGGCCCATCGTTCACTATGAGTTAATGCCCGGTGGCAGCGGCGCATACGGCGGCGGCGACGGCTGGACCGGCTGTGGTCACGGCGGTTCCGGCCCCAAGGTGACCTGCGTTGAGGTCGTCGAGTCCGAGTTCCCCGTCCGCATGCAGCGGTTCACCGTAGTCCCGGACTCTGGCGGAGCAGGACAATTCCGAGGCGGCCCAGGCTACAACCGGGACTACCTCATCCTCAGCGACAGTCGCTTCTCAGGAGGCGGCGGGCGGTACCGGGTGGAGCCCAAAGGTCTGGCCGGGGGTAGCAACGGGGCCGTGGGTCACTTGGCGATCAACCCCGGCGAAGACAGCCAGCAAATGTTTTCTCAACTCGTATCTAACGTAGCCCTCAACAAAGGGGACATCCTGCGCATGTACACCGGCAGCGGTGGCGGGGTGGGCAATCCCAAGGAGCGCGATCCTGACCGGGTCATGCAAGACGTCATGGATGGCTATCTAACCCCTGAAACGGCCCGCACTGTGTACGGCCTTTCAGAGGAAAAGATTCAAGAGGCACTCGCTGGACCGAAGAAGGCGGCAACGCCGGCTTCTTCGTAGCCTGCCGGGGGTAGTTGCATTGCGTTGATGGAGAGGGAGTTCCCTCCCCACCGGATCGCACGTCCCGGAGTACCGCGCTCGCAACGACGAGTGATGGGCCAGCTATTGTCCTCTCCGCGTGCTCAGTGGGCTCTGCGGTGAATGTTCCCCTCAGGTCAGCACAGGAAGCCTCGTCAAGTTGACACCTACCGCACCCGATGCTATACAGCATTCGTCGTACACCAACACAATTGGCAAGTCGAGGGGAGAAGAAAGCGGCATGGCTGAATATCGACTGATCTCATCCGACAATCACATTACGGAGCCTTCCAACCTGTGGGAGGGCCGGGTGGACCCCAAGTTCCAGGACCGCGCTCCCGTGCTCAAGGTAGGCAAGGAGTTCGACGAGTGGATCGTGGACGGCGCGTACCGCCTTGGCGTGATGTCCAATGTCCAACCCGGGGTCCGTTTCGACGACCCCAACAAGATTGAGCTGGTCGGTAAATACGACAGCCCTCACCTCCGGGGCTTGGACCCGGATGCACAGGTCGCCGACATGGAAGTAGACGGCGTCGAGGGCGGCGTGCTCTACCCCTCCGTGGCCCTGTCGCTCTTTGCTGTGCCGGATAGCGGGCTGGTGTCGGCCTGCATGAGAGCCTACAACGACTACGTGGCAGAGTTCGCTGCCGCCCACCCAAAGCAGCTCAAGGCAATCGCCCTCGTCAACATTGATGACGTTCAAGAAGGGATCGCTGAGCTGCAGCGGTGCGCCAACCTGGGCATGGTAGGAGCCATGATTGCGGCACTGCCTCTGGAAATCCCCCTAAGCGACCCCATGTACGATCCGTTGTGGGCGGCATTCCAAGACCTGAATATGAGCGTCAACTTCCACACCGGGTGCGCTCGCTCCAAAGTGCCGGTGGATGTGGTGGCGATCAACATGGACCCTGTCTCCATGGTCAACAAAGAAATCGGTATGCGCCGGGGGCTGAGCGCCATGATGTTCGCTGGCGTATTCGAACGATTCCCCGGCGTGCACGCTGGGTCCGTGGAGTTTGAGGTTGCTTGGGCGCCCTTCTTCATTGAACGAATGGACTACTACTACCGGGAGCGGCCATCGGGACGAAAAGGCTATCAATTCAAGGACGGCGCTACGCCCAGCGACTACTGGCGCAGCAACTGCTTCATAAGCTTTCAGGAAGACCCCATCGGCATCAAGATGCGGGAGTACATTGGCGTGGACAACTTATGCTGGGGGTCAGACTACCCTCACGCTGAATCCACGTTCCCACGTTCCCGGCAAATCGTCGATGGGATACTAGAAGGCCTACCGGACGAAGAGAAGCAGAAGATTGCCTTTTTAAACACGGCTCGACTCTTCCACTTCGACCTCTAGGATCATCACAGTCGATCCGTTTTCCTCCAACCTGTTCCGAAAGGTAGGCCCATGCCATTTAGAGTAGGCGTCGATGTCGGAGGCACCCTTACTGACCTGGTCGTAGCTGCCGAAGGCCAGGGACTGTACACGACCAAGACCCTTTCCACCCCCGGCGACGAAAGCCGGGCGGTCCTCACTGCGTTGACCAAAGCGGCAGACAACTTCCAGCAGCCTTTGCAGACGTTCCTGGCAGACACCGATGTCATCGTGCTCGGGACCACCGTTGCCACCAACGCCATGATCCAGCATGTAGGGGCCAACCTGGGCCTGATCGTCACCAAGGGCTTCCGCGACGAGATTGAGATCAGGCGCGGGATCAAAGAAAGCATGTTCAACGTCAAGCTGGAGCCGCCATTCCCGATCGTGCAGCGGCGGCGGCGGCTGGGCGTAACCGAGCGTCTCAACTATCTGGGTGAAGAGATCACACCCTTGGACACCGAAGAGACCATCCAAGCCATCCGGCGTCTCAAGGAGCAGGGCGTAGAGTCCATTGGCGTGTGCTTCCTCTTCTCTTTCCTCAACGACTCCCACGAACAAGAGGTCAAGCGGCTCATCCAGCAGGAGTTCCCGGAATGCTACATCTCGCTTTCATCCGAAGTGCTGGCTCAGATCCGCGACTTCGAACGAGTCTCCACCACCGCTGTTAACGGCTATATCGGCCCGCGGTTGTCTCGCTATCTGGGCACGCTGCGCGACCGCTTGACGGAGATGGGCTATCAGCGCAACCTCTATCTCATGAAATCCAGCGGCGGCGTCGCCACCGTGGAGGACGCCCGTCGGCGCTCCGTCTACTACCTCCATTCAGGACCTGCAGCCGGAGTTATCGGCGCGTTGAGCCTAGCTGCGCGGATGGATCAATCCAACATCATTACTGCGGACATGGGTGGCACCAGCTACGACGTCTGCCTCATTCATCAGGCCAAGCCCACCATGACCACCGATACCTGGGAAGAGCGTTACCGCGTCGCCGTTCCCCGCATTGAGATCTACTCCATTGGCGCGGGCGGCGGCAGCATCGGGTGGGTGGACAAGGCAGGGGCATTGCGCGTTGGCCCTCGAAGCGCTTCCTCGAACCCCGGCCCCGCCTGCTACGGCCGGGGCGGCGTCGAACCAACGGTGACCGACGCGAACCTGGTGTTGGGTCTGCTCAACCCCGACAACTTTGCCGGTGGTGAGTTCACGGTGGACCGATCGCTGGCGGAGAAGGCCATTAAAGAATACGTGGGCGACCCGCTGGGTATGAGCGTGACCGAGGCAGCCTACTCCATCTTCCGCATCGTCAATGCCAACATGTCGGACGGTATCCGCGTGGTTTCGGTGCAGCGGGGCTACGACCCCCGGGACTTTTCACTCATGGCATTCGGCGGGGCGGCGGCGATCCACGCCGGGCTTCAGGCAGAAGACCTCGGCATTCCGACGGTCACCGTGCCGGAAATCGCGCCGGTATTCTGCGGTTTTGGCGACCTCATGGCAGACCTCAAGTTCACGGAGGTCAGGACATTCCAAGGTGCGCTGTCCAGCATCGACCCCGCTGGGATGGGCAGGCTTCTCGATGAAATGGCAGCGACGGCTCACGCCATGTTGCCCCAGGAGAAACTCTTAGGCGTCCGCGTCGATCGCTACGCAGACTTGAGGTATCACGGCGAGGTCCACGAGATCACCGTACCGTTGAACCCCAGGGGCCAGGGCCTCACATCCGAAGACATTACGGCGGCCGAGGAAAATTTCCATGGCCTTCACGAACAACTCTACGCCTACCGGGACATGGCTTCGGGCGTGGAAGTAGTCAATCTTCAGGTCGATGTCGTGGGTCAAGTGGAGAAGCCTGACCTACCTGAGCATCCTCTTGGCAGCGCCGACGCCTCCGCAGCGTTGAAGGGCACCAGGCCGGTTTGCCTGGATGCTCAACAAGGCCATTCCGACCTTCCCATCTACGACGGTCCGATGCTCCAGCCCGGAAACGAACTCGCGGGCCCCTGCATCGCCGAATACCCTACGACGACCATCGTCGTTTATCCGGGCCAGCGAGCCCATGTAGACCGCTATCGAAGTGTCATCATCGAGACATCCCACAAGGCCTGGCAGGGAATCTAGCCGATGGCAGACCCCATATCCCTTCAAATCCTAGGCAATCACCTGCGGTCCGTAGCTGCGGAAATGACCGCGGTCTACCGCCGAGGCGCTGAGTCTGCAGCACAAGCTGGATTCGCTGATTTCGCCATGGCCCTGATCGACCTCAGGAGTGGCGGAAGCATCATTGCAGCCGATGTGCACCACCCTGCCCACTTCGTCCCTTTGAAAGCATCAACCATGCAAGGTCTCGCCGTATTCGAGGCTGGCGGCTTGGTCGACGGCGACACGATCATGATCAACGACCCGTACAAAGGGGGCGGAGCGCTCCCGGACATTACCTTCGCTACGGTCGTTTTCGATGAAGGGGCTCCACGTTGGGCGGCCGCTGGGCGGGCTCGCTTCACGGACGTAGCGGGGGCCGGTCTCAGCGGCGTCTATCCCTTGGCCTGGGAGGTCTACCAAGAAGGCGACATTATTCCTGGTGTCCTTGCCGCCCGGGACGGGACAGTCTATCCGGACATTCTACGGAGGCTCAAGGCCAACAGCCGCACGCCTAGCACTTACGAGAGCGATATCAAGGCTATCGTCGCTGCTGGCCGCCACGGGCGTGCCCGGCTCCTGGACTTAGTGAAGCAACATGGCGCGCCTGGGATTGATGCTGCCTCCAACCTAGCCAAGGAGCAAACGAGTCGGCTTTTGCAATCAGCATTGCAAGGCATCCCAACCGGGTCACATACGGGGTCTGCATACCTGGACTCTGACTACAACAAGAATGAAAACGTGGAAATCGCGGTGACGTTAGAGATCGAGTCCGAGGGAATCCACCTGGACTTCAGCGGCTCAAGCACCAAGGTTACCGGGCCGTTCAACAGCCCCGAGGCCAACACCGCAGCCTTCGCGATCCTTCCGCTGCTCGCTCTTCTACCAGAGGGAACCCCCCTTAACGAAGGGGTACTTCAGCATGTGCGCTTCACTCTGCCCGAGGGCAGCATCGTGAATCCCGCGGACCCAGCATGCACCAGTCTGTCTACCTGGTACACCGGCCCTCGCATTGCCCAGGCCGTCTCTGAAGCACTGAGTAAGGCTGCGCCGGACGCCGTCCAACAAAGCTTTCCTATCGACCCTTACGTTGTGCTGGGCGGGGTGGAGGGCAAAAGGGGCAACACTTACGCCATCAACCCAATCTTGGGCTGGCAGGCAGCCACCTCCGACGCAGACGGCAATGGCTCGCCCGCCCTACTCCGGGCGGAGGCGCCATCCGTAGAGGTATTGGAGAGCCAGATGGGCTTATTCGTAGAATCACGGGAGTTCGTGGCGGATTCCACGGGGGCTGGTCAACAGCGTGGCGCTCCGGCGATCAAACAAGTGTTCCGCCTTCCCGGCTACCGGCTGCTCCTCTCGGCCTTCGGGGAAGGTGGCGTGAACGCCTCTCCCGGCGCCAATGGGGGCAAGGCTGGTGCAGGCAATTCCATAGTCATCGGCGCCAGCACCCCTGAGGAGCGTACCTTGGGCGTCGGAGCGGTAGCTCATAGGGTAATGATGAACGGGGACGAGCGCCTGAACGTCGTTTATGGCGGCGGCGGCGGCTGGGGGGATCCCGCCTTGCGTGATACTGCCTCCATACAAGCTGACGTAGAAGACGGACTTCTAACGCAGGCCGGAGCAGCGCGAGACTATGGCCAACGCGGGTAGAATGGCCGCAATTGGTAGGAATGGGCTTCATAGCTAGGGGGTTGGCCCACAACTAGGGGCAAAGGAGACAGAGATGGCTTACGACTTGGTGATAAAGAACGCAAAGATAATCGATGGCTCTGGACTGCCGGCGTTCTCCGGAGATGTCGCTGTACAGGACGGCCGCATCGCCGAGATCGGCAAGATAGGGGACAGCGCGAAGCGCGTGATCAATGCGGACGGTCTGGTCCTTTCGCCCGGTTTCATCGACCACCACACCCACATGGACGCCCATCTCCTCTGGGACCCCATGGCCACGTCATCTCCGTTCCACGGCGTTACCTCTGTGGTCACTGGCAATTGCGGCCTCAGCCTCATGCCCTGCAAGCCGGAGGACCGCCCTGCGCTGGTCAGCAGCCTATCGAGAGTTGAAGCGATCCCTCGCGAAGTCCTGGAGACCGCCGTGGACTGGCAGTGGGGCAGCGTAGGCCAGTACCTGGACAACCTCGACAAGAACCTCGGCGTCAATGTCGCCTCCCATGTGGGCCATTGCGCCATACGCCAATACGTCATGGGAGAAGAGTCCTCAGAACGCGAGGCAACACCCGCTGAGATTGAGGAGATGAAGGAAGCGGTGCGCGATGCTATGCGCGCTGGCGCCATTGGCTTTACAACCAACCAGAACCCCCGGCACATGCGCCTGGACGGCAAGCCCGTGGCCAGCCGCATGGCCACAACCGAAGAGGTACTGGCCCTAGCGGGGACCGTCGGCGAGTTCAACACCGGTGTCATTGAAGCCATCCGGGGCAACCCCGCCATTGAGGACATCGACTGGTACGCCCAGATCGCCAAAGCATCCAACAGGCCGGTCCTGTGGCAGGTAGTGCTGCACATGTGGAACGCTCCCAACAAGTGGCGCGCCCAGTTGGACAAGCTGGAAGAGTCGTTCGCCAGTGGAGTGAGGCCCTTTGGCCTGACCAATGCCAACCCCTTGGTGCGCCGCTTCAACATGCGCAACGCCCAGGCCTTCGACGAGTCCCCCACCTGGCGAGAGCTGATGCGCCAGCCCATGGAGGCGCGCATAGAGGCGTTCTCCACAACAGAGGGGAGAGACAAGCTGAGGGAGGCCTTTGGGGAAATCCCTTGGGACCCCAACGCACCAACTTGGTTTGATCTCTTCGACATCATCGGCCCTGTCCTGCCGAAGAATCAGCACCTGAAGGGCAAGACTGTCGGAGAAATGGCCCGCGAGCAGGGCAAAGATGCGCTGGACGCTTTCCTCGACCTGGTCATAGAAGAAGAGTTCGAGACCATGTTCCAGCGGAACGTGAGCCACGGGGACGACAACGCTGTCGGCGAAATCCTTCGCAGCCCCTATGTGCTGATTGGCGTGTCCGACGCAGGAGCTCACGTGGCCTTCGACGCCTCTTTCGGCTACTGCACCTTCCTGCTTGCGGAGTGGGTACGGAAACGGAAGCTCATGACCTTGGAAGCTGCGGTCAACAAGCTATCCTTCATGGTGGCTAATATCTTCGGGCTTCGTGACAGGGGCCTCATACGGCCAGGCTGGTTCGCCGACCTTACCCTTTTCGACCCTGAAACGATCGGTGCACTGGAGCCTGAGTACACCAACGATTACCCCGGCGGCACTACCCGTATGATCCAGAAGTCCACCGGCGTGTACTACACCATCGTGAACGGGCAGGTCATCGCTGAGAACGGCGAAGTGACTTCTGCCAGGCCTGGGCGCGTGCTGCGCAACTCCTGGTATGAGGCCCACAACGGGACGAACGGGAAGTAGGCAGAGGAGCGAGGTGAGGCTATGAGCGTCGACAGCATAACGCTGGAGATCATCCGCAACGCCCTCACGACTATCGCCAAGGAAATGACGCTCGCCATTGAGCGGACCAGCCGGTCGCCCGCGGTCAACGAGTGCCGGGACTTCGCCACGGTCATCATGGACAGCCAGGGGCAGCTGATCGCCCAAGGGCTGGGAGCGCCATCGCTGATGGCCGCCACCAAACACTCGGTCCAGGCCATCCTCGAGGATTACCCCGACGACTTTCACGCTGGCGATGTTGTCATAAACAATGACCCCTATCGCGGCGGGTCTCATCTGGGGGACACCACCCTGGCAATGCCCGTCTTCCACGAGGGCAACTTGCTTTTCTTGATAGGGGCCCGAGCTCACCTCCCCGACGCCACAGGGGGCGGAGCACGAGTCAGCGGCATCTATCTCGACGCTACTGAAATCATGGAAGAGGGGCTCCGCTTTCCGCCCCTCAAGCTGCATGAGGCCGGCGTGCCCAACAAGGCCCGCATGGACTGGCTCCTGCGAAACTGCCGGTTCAAGGCTTGGACCATTGGGGATATCAATGCGATGCTCTCCGCCTGCCATGTGGGAGAGGCCCGAATCCTAAGCCTCATTGAGAAGTACGGCGCATTGGCTGTCACGGAGGCCGCTGACTACTCCCTTGACTACGCCGAGCGATTGTTCCGGGCAGAGGTGGCAAGCTGGAAGGACGGCGTCTATGAGGGCGCGGCCTACATGGACTCTGACGGCTACGATGCCCGCGACGTCAAAGTGCACGTTCGCCTCATCGTCGATGGCGACCACCTCACCATGGACTTCAGCGGCACCGATAAAGAGACCCTTGGCTTTGCCAACAGCGGCTTAGGCAACTCTCTGGGCTACATATTTCTTGGGCTATCCAGCGCACTCGACGAATCCATTCCCAAGAACGATGGGCTGTTCCGTGTGGTGGAACTAAACTTGCCGCTGGGCAGCGTGGTCAACCCTTACGACGCTGCGCCCACGGGTGTTTGTACGTTGCACCCCGGCGCTGAGATCACCCAGGCCGTGACCATTGCTCTGGCCCAGATCATTCCTGAACGCGTCGGCGCACCATGGGACACCCGCATATTCTTCACCTTCACCGGCGCAGACCCGCGTGACAACGCGGCCTATCAGGCCATGTCCTTCATTGGATTGCATGGCGGACCGGGGGCAACACACGGGCTCGATGGCTGGGGCGGTGGCTCCAACATCCGTGGCGGCATGCCCTACACAACGCCGGAAATGTTCGAATTTCAATTCCCTGAGCAGGTGGAGTCTCGGGAGTTCATTCAGGACACAGCGGGGCCCGGCGAGTGGAGGGGCGGTTGCGGCATCCGCACTGTCGTTAAGGCCGTTGGCCATTCAACAAGAGGTAACGCCCTTGTCCTAGGTGGGGCCAACCCCGCTCCCGGATTATGCGGCGGCCTGCCCGGCGCTCCCAACAAGCTTTCTTTCCTGTATGTCGACCGTCCCGATAAGGAACTGCCACCCGGCCAGCCTCGGGAAGAGTACCTCAATGCTGGGGAGGGCATGAGCGTCGAGCGGGGCGGCGGCGGAGGATGGGGGAACCCCATGAGCCGCGACCCGGAACTTGTGCGAGAAGACGTCATTGACGAGTACGTGTCATTCGAAGGTGCACTTCGGGACTACGGCGTCGCTTTAGACGAAGAAACTCTTGAAATCGACGCTGCCGCGACCGAAGAGCACCGGCAACGCCGTCGAGCCGGTGCCTTTCCCTCAGTGCCGGGGCGCTTCAGATGACCCATCCCCTCCCAATTTCGACCCTGCAACCCAAAGGTAGGTCCGCGCATGAACGCGGGATTTCGCCACTGTGATCCTGGACAAGCGTGGCCCTTACTAGGTGCGGGAACACCTTCTCGACGAATACGTGTCGATTGACGGAGCCCTACAAGATTATGGCGTAGTGCTGGACAGGGACTCGCTGGAAATCGACAGAGACGCAACGGCAGAACGACGCCGACAGCTCCGAACCACTGGGCCCACAGTTCCCTTCCGACCCTGGAATGACGATTTTCGACACCATTAAAGACTATCCTGGGCGAGATCGCCTTATCGCATAGGCCAGCATGGCGGTGAACAACACTGAAAGGCCTGCTACTCGACAAGATATGGTATCGTATGTCGCAGCGGCCCACCCTGGGCACGCTGGATGAAATTCCATAGTTCTGGCTGAGGTGGATATGCAGCACAAGAAGTTGGCGGCACTAGTTCTAGGAATGATGGCCGTGCTCCTGGCGGCGGCTTGCAGCAGCGACCCCACCGCCACGGCGGCCCCTACGCAGTCTTCCGGCCCGGCGCCCACGCCTACGGTGGAACGGCTGTCTATGAAGTATGGACTGCTCTCTTTCGTCAGCACGGAATGGGGTCCTTTCGTAGCTCAGTCAGAGGGCTTTTATGACAGAGCAGGTCTGGACGTTGAATTTGTTTTCACCGGCGGCTTCGGCGACCTGAACACCCTGCTGCTGGCCGGAGAAGTTGACGCCATCCTAGGCGCCTTCACCACGCCGATGCTGGGAAGGCCCCAGGGGCAACCTGTCAAGCTGATCTCGGCTGGGCACAACACCAGAGAGGACTACAACAACTGGTACGCTGCACTGCCGAACTCCGGCATTGAAACCCTGGCAGATGTCCGGGGCAAGACGGTGAACATGTTTGCTGAGGGCTCCTTCGCCTGGACCATCGCCCACACGTACCTGGACAGCAATGGCCTGCTCGATGACGTGGACTTGGTAGGCTTGCCCTTCCAGGAGGCATACTCCGGTTTGGTGACCGGCCGGTCGGACGTAGGCATCTTCATCGAGCCGTTCTTCAGCTTGGCCAACGAGGCGAGCATCGCCGAGTTCGGCAAGCCCTTGAACGTCATCTGGACCTTCGAGGACGCCATGGGGATGGATGACATCGTCTTGGCAACACCGTCCCTGGCAATGGAAAATACGATTGCGACCAAGACCGAGGAATTGCAGCGGTTCGTCACGGCCACCATCAACGCCCAGTACTGGGGATGGAAAGAGGAGAACCGCCCGCGAGTGCGGGAGATCATCGCCGAGTGGACCAACACGGATGTTGCGGTTATCAACAAGGCGAAGCTTGCTCCCGGAAGCCTGAACGGCCGGTTCCCTGCGGGCCAGTTGCAGAAAACGCAGCAGTTGCTGAACCAAGCCGGGAGCCTGACCACGCCGCCGCTCCCGGACGAAGACCTGTTCGACATGCGGTTCGTGCGCAATTTGGAGCTTGTTAACCCGTAGAGCTATCCACCCAAGGGCCAACGCCCAAGGTATCGGACATGGGTCCGCTGCCGTAGATGCGGCAAAACCGCCTAAGGACAACCCGCCTCAGCCCTTGTGCGCCAGGAGTGGCGCATGAGGGTTGCGGTCGGTTTAGTGTGTGGGAGACCAGCAGTATGGCCACTGCCATCGAGATCAACAACCTGACAGTGAAGTTCGGCGACCTCGTCGCTCTTCACGACGTAAGTCTGACCGTGGAGCAGCATGAATTCGTGGTCCTCCTGGGACCCAGTGGGTGCGGCAAGACCACGATGCTCTCCGTCCTTGCCAACCTGCTGACTCCAGCAGGCGGAGAAGCCAAGCTGCACCGCTTCGCCGATGGCGGGAAGGGAAAGAATTTCGGCTACGTGTTCCAGCAAGCCGCGCTCTTACCTTGGTTCTCTGTGATGAAGAACATCACCCTTGGCTTGGCCGCCATCGGCACTCCGAAGGCGGAGGCCGAGCGAATAGCCCAGGAGTACATAAACCTCCTGAACCTCACGGGGTTCGAAAAGGCCTATCCCCACCAGCTATCGGGCGGCATGCAGCAGCGCGTTGGTTTGGCGCGGGCCTTGGCCATCGACCCTGAAGTCCTCCTCATGGACGAACCCTTTGGCGCTCTCGATGCCCAGACCAGAGTCCTTCTTCAAGAAGAGTTGCTGCGGATCTGGGAGCGGGACCGCAAGACCGTGCTCTTCGTTACGCACAGCATTGAAGAGGCCGTTCTGCTAGCGGACCGGGTTGTGGTGCTCACCGCCCGGCCAGGTGTCGTCAAGGCCATTGTCGACATAGATGTTCCCAGGCCCCGAAGCACACGGGACGTTCAGGCGGCGGCGCGGTTCGCCGAATTGGAAGCGGAGCTATGGGGCCTTGTTCGCGATGAGGCCGTTAAGGCCCTCAACGTCTAACCCAGGCGGGAATTCCTTATGAGCCTATCATTAGACACCCGCAAAAACGCCTTTCCCGGAATCAAGGTGTTGCGGGCCCTTTACGCCTCTCGGCTGTTCCGTACCGTCTTTACTATCGTTGTACTCGTGGGTATTTGGCAGGTCATCGCCGTGCTCAAGGACACGAGCTACCTTGTCCCCAGGCCCATAGGCTTCGACTTCGATGTCCCACACAGTTCGGTCTTGGCAGCCGGATGGCATTCCATGACCATTAACTCACCTACTCAAGACCCATTGTGGAGTCATGCACTCATAAGCATCAGGCGCGCCCTGATCGGCTATTTCGCGGCCATCGCAGTGGCCGTGCCCATTGGTATGATCGCCGCCTGGTGGAAAGCAATCGACGACACAGCGGGATCATTCATTGAGCTAGTCCGGCCTATTCCAGCCCTTGCCCTCATCCCAATTGCAATCATCTGGTTCGGTTTCGGAGAAGTTGCCAAGGTTGCCATCATCGGCTACGCCTGCTTCTTCTCCATCTACATCAATACTCACGCAGGCGTACGGAACGTGGACCCGTTGTTCATTCGGGTCATGAAAGTCTACGGCAGAGGCCAATGGGATATTCTCACCAAGGTTGTGTTCTACTCCATGCTGCCTTACGCCTTCACCGGGGCCCGTTACGCCGCCGCCATCGCCCTCATTTTGCTGGTAGCAGTGGAGTTGGTAGGGGCACAGGACGGCCTTGGCTTTTCCCTGGCCAGGGCACAACAAGTCCTGGCTACAACAGAGGTCTATTTCATCATCGTGCTCTTCGGCGCCATCGGTTTCGTATTCAACTGGGCCGTTCTCTTTGCAGAGCGCCGCGTCATCAAGTGGAGACAAGAAGTCGACGCGCAAGTATAGCGCCGACTCAAAATGGTTTTGACATGGGCGAGCCGTTCCCGCGCACAGCCAAGGGAAGGAGCGCCCAGGGGTGGAACGTGGCGGCTGACGTCATAACCAAAGAGATCATTAAGAATGCCCTAAGCACGGCTGCCCTGGAGATGACTGTCTCCATGGAACGGACAAGCCGCTCGCCCATCGTTAATGAGAGTCGTGACTTCTCAACGGCGATCCTGGATGGGCAGAGCCGCGCCATCGCCCAGGGGCTTGGCTCTCCAGTGTTGATGGCAGCCATCAAGCACTCCGTTAAGGCCATCCTCGACGACTTCCCCGGCGACGTTGGTCCCGGCGACGTGTTCATCAACAACGATCCCTTCTCTGGGGGCTCCCACCTTGGTGATACGACTATTGCCGTCCCTGTGTTCCATGAAGGCGAATTGGTCTTCATCGCCTCCGTGAGGTCCCACCTGCCTGATGGCACGGGCGGCGGCGCCCGGCCCGGAGGGATGTTTCCGGCCGCCATCGAGGTATATGAAGAGGGTCTTCGCTATCCTCCCTTCAAGCTGTGCGCCGGGGGGCAACTGAAGCAAGACCGGTTCGATTGGCTGGTTCGCAACACCCGGTTCAAAGACTGGACGGTTGGCGATGTAAGCGCCATGATCGCTTCCTGCCAGGTGGCAGAGAGGCGCATTCACGGACTGATCGAAAAGTACGGCTTCGCGACTGTGACGGAAGCGTCCGAATACGCCCTCGATTACGCCGAAAAGCTGTTCGCTGCAGAGGTGGAATCCTGGCCGGACGGTACCTACACGGGCGTGGCCTATATGGACTCCGATGGATTCTACGAGTGGGATCTCAAAGTCCAGGCCGATGTCACCATCGACGGCGGTAAGCTGACGATGGACTTCAGCGGCACCGATCCCCAAACCAAGGGGTTCGCCAACAGCGGCGCTGGCAACACGCTCAGCTATGCATTCATCGCTTTATCCAGCGTCCTGGATGAGACCATCCCAAAGAACGATGGCATCTTCCGGCCAGTCACCGTTATTCTCCCTGAGGGCTCGCTGGTGAATCCCACCGATGGGTCGCCCACCGGTCTTTGCACGCTTCACCCTGGGGCAGAAATCTCTCAAGCGGTCACCCTAGCCCTGTCTCAGGCCCTGCCGGAGAAGGTAGGACACCCTTGGGACACTCGGGTTAAGGGCGTTATCTCAGGCACCGACCCGCGGTCTGGAAGCCGCTACGTGGCTCACCCCTTCGTGACCAACGCGGCCGGGCCTGGAGGTACGTATGGGCTGGACGGTTGGGGCGGAGGCTCAGGGATGCGGGGTGGCATGGCCTACACAACAGCAGAAATGTATGAGACTCATTACCCCCAACGCGTGGAGCAGCGGGAGTTCATGATCGACTCCTGTGGCCCAGGCAAATGGCGGGGTGGGCCCGGTACAAAGACGATCATCAAGATTCTGGGCCACACAGCCCTGGCCAACTACATGGTCTGGGGGGGCCGACATCCGGGTCCGCCATTGTGCGGAGGCGTCCAAGGCTTGCCTAACGAAGCCGACTTCTTTTACAAGGATGGTGGTTCTGACCACCTGGTTGGCGGCCAGTCCCTGGAACGCTGGCTAAGCAACGACGACGCTATACAGACGAGCCGCGGAGGTGGGGGCGGTTGGGGAGACCCGCTAGACCGGGACCCATCAATGGTCCGCGAAGACATCTTGGATGAATACCTTTCAATCGAAGGAGCGCGACGGGACTATGGTGTAGTCGTGGACGCCGAAACCGTTCAGGTGGACCAGGGAGCGACAAGGGAACTTCGCAAGGCGATGCGGGGGGTGGTGGTTCCAGCCGGTGCCGCAATCAACGAGTGTGGGACAGATCTATCTAAACAAGCGTCAGCTTAACGGCGTCCAGTCTCCGATTCGGAGCTCGTTTTCATATGGTATTGTAGGTTTTAGACCCGCTTGGAGGTGGAACCATGGTCATGGACACGATAACCCGGGAGATAATCAGGAACGCGTTGGACACCGCGGCCTTGGAGATGACTGTCTCCATGGAACGAACGAGCCGGTCGCCCATCGCCAATGAGTGCCGCGATTTTTCGACCGCAATCCTGGACGGGCAGAGCCGCGCCATCGCTCAAGGGCTCGGCTCTCCGGTGCTGATGGCGGCGATCAAGCACTCGGTAAAGGCCATCCTAGACGAGTTCCCCGGCGACGTTAACCCCGGCGACTTATTCATTAATAACGACCCCTATTCCGGCGGCTCCCACCTGGGGGACACCACCATCGCTGCGCCAGTGTTCCACGATGGAGAGTTGGTCTTTATCGTCTCCGTCCGGTCTCATTTGCCGGACGGCACCGGTGGCGGCGCCCGGCCGGGTGGCATGTATCCGGCTGCCATCGAGATTTTTGAGGAAGGCGTCCGCTACCCTCCCTTCAAGCTTTACCACGGCGGTCAGCTCAAACAGGACCGCTTCGATTGGGTGGTCAGGAACACGCGGTTCAAGGCTTGGACCGTGGGCGACATCAGCGCCATGATCGCTTCATGTCACGTGGCTGAGACACGCATTCGGGGCCTTATCGAAAAATACGGTATCGATGCCTTGAAAGAGGCCTCCAAGTACGCCCTCGACTACGCCGAGAAGCTGTTCGCCGCAGAGGTGGAATCTTGGCCTGACGGCACCTACACAGGTGTCGCCTATATGGATTCGGACGGATTTTACGAGTGGGACCTCAAGATCCAAGCTGACATCACGATAGCCGGCGGCACCCTGATCATAGATTTCAGCGGCACCGACGCCCAGACAACAGGCTTCGCCAACAGCGGCTTGGGCAACTCCTTGAGCTACGCCTTCCTCGCTTTATCGAGCGTCCTCGACGAGGCCATTCCCAAGAACGATGGCATCTTCAGGCCGGTCCAGATGATCCTTCCGGAAGGTACGCTCGTCAATCCAAGCGATGCCTCGCCCACGGGTTTTTGCACGCTGCACCCAGGCGCTGAGATCGCTCAGGCGGTCACCCTCGCACTTTCCCAGGCCCTTCCCGAAAAAGTAGGACACCCCTGGGACACCCGCGTCACTGGCGTCATCTCCGGCACGGACCCCCGGTCCGGAGACCGCTACGTAGCTCTGCCCTTTGTGACCATGCACGCCGGCCCGGGAGGTACGCAGGGAATGGATGGCTGGGGCGGCGGTTCAGGCATGCGCGGAGGCATGGCCTACACGACAGCTGAAATGCACGAGGTCCAGTACCCGCACCGGGTTGAGCAGCGGGAGTTCATGACGGACTCCTGTGGACCCGGCAAATGGCGAGGCGGACCCGGCACCCGAACCATTATCAAGATTCTTGAACATACGGCCTTGGTCAACTACATGGTCTGGGGTGGCAAATACCCCGCTCCGCCTCTCTGCGGAGGCGTGCAGGGAATTCCAAATGAAGCAGAGTTCTTCTATAGTGGCGACCGGACCGAGCACCTCGGCGGAGGAGAATCCATCGAACGTTGGCTCAACGACAAAGAAGGATTCCAGACGACCCGCGGTGGCGGTGGCGGCTGGGGTGATCCCCTAGACCGGGACCCAGCAATGGTGCGAGAGGATGTTCTGGACGAATACCTCTCGATTGAGGGCGCCCGCCGAGACTACGGGGTTGTCGTCGACCCGAAAACAATTCAGGTAGACGAGCAAGCCACTGCAGACCTGCGTAAAGCCGTCCGCGAAGTGGCGGTTCCAGCGGGTGCCGCAACAGAGGAGCCCAGCAGTTAGCGAACGCCTGCGTTTTCCGCGGCATAACGTAAGTGTGGAAGGCGTAACGCGAATGTGAACCCAGGGCTGTGGTTCTTCGCTCGGCTCAGAACGACATGAGTGGTTTGGTCGTTCTTCGGGAGCGCAACGACGAAGAACCACGACATATGCCCGCAGGCGCATTCGTTGTCTTTAGAGGGCTGGCCCCGCGAAGCCTGTCGCCACCTGCAATTAGCCAGCCCCCCCAGGGCTTCAAGTACCACGGAGGACTCGATGGCCGAAGACGGATCCTATCGTGTCGGGGTCGATATCGGCGGGACATTCGTTGACTGCGTCGTCCTAGATGCCGACGGCCATATTGCCAGCGTCGCCAAGAGTCCCAACACCCCAGAAGACCAGTCCTTGGGAGTGATGGGCGCACTGGAAGCAGCCGCCGACAATCTCGGCGTCGCCCTACGAACCCTTCTGTCCAGTACCACTGGCTTCATCCACGGCTGCACGGTTGGCACCAACGCACTGCTCGAACGGAAGGGCGCAAAGACCGGCCTCATCACGACCAGCGGCTTCGAAGACACTATCTTCATCGGCAGAGTCATGCAGAAGCGCGCTGGTTTGATGGCCGAAGAGGTGGCTCACCAGTCCCGGCTGTTCAAGGCCGAGCCGCCAGTGGTACCTCATGCTCTCATCCGCGGTGTCGCTGAGCGGGTGGATGCGATT
This sequence comes from Chloroflexota bacterium, assembly GCA_003228115.1. GTDB lineage: Bacteria > Chloroflexota > Dehalococcoidia > Lucifugimonadales > SAR202-VII-2 > SAR202-VII-2. Next base: position 447,550 of record QEVV01000002.1, on the reverse strand, counting down.
GGCGAAGTATTGTGTCCATTGGACGAAGCCGGAGTGGCCACGGCGGTCGCAGAGTTGGTCGATCAGGAAGGTGCTGAATCGTTGGCAATTTCCTACCTATGGTCTTTCATCCGCCCGGAGCATGAACAGCGCACACGCCAGATCATCGCCCAGGCGTACCCCAACCTCTACGTGGCCTCATCCCACGAGGTGGCTCCCGTGCTCGGCGAGTACGAGCGCACAGTGAGCGCTGTCCTCACGGCCTATCTGGGCCCTGCCGTGGCTCGATATGCCCAACGCCTGGAGGAACGGCTCAGTGAGAGCGGTCTCTCCAGCGGACTGCTCATGATGACCTGTCGAGGCGGCCTAACAAGCGTCGACGATGCCTGTCAGAACCCGTTGCTCACCCTGGACTCTGGCCCCGTAGGCGGGGCGATTGGTGGGAGCCTGTTCTCCGCCAACTATGGAGAGGACAACCTCATTTGCGTCGACATGGGTGGCACGTCCTTCGATGTGAGTCTGGTGCTCAAGGGCGAATTGGTCCTCGAGACAATTCCGGTGGTGGACAAGTACACCTTCTACTGCCCCAAGGTGGCCATCAAATCGATTGGAGCCGGCGGTGGCAGCATCGTCTCGGTGGACGCCACTGGAGTTCCCAAGGTGGGCCCAGAGAGTGCTGGCGCACGGCCAGGCCCAGCGGCGTATGGCCTTGGCGGCGCGGAGCCCACGGTCACCGATGTTGATCTGGTCCTGGGATACCTCAACCCCGATCAAGTGTTGGGTGGCAAGATCAGCCTGGACAAGTCCAAAGCCGACAAGGCGGTCGGCCGCGTGGGTCAAGAAGTAGGAATGACCACGGAAGAAATGGCTATCGGGGCGTTCACCATCGTCAATGCCCGCATGGCCGACATGATCAGCAAGTTAACCATTGAGAGCGGCCACGACCCGCGTGAGTTCTCCCTGTTGGCCTATGGCGGCGCTAGCGGCGTACACATCCCCTTCCTTGCACAAGACCTTCACGTGAAGAGCCTCTATGTCCCGGACGCCTCCAGCGTGTTCTCAGCGCTCGGTATGGTGCGGGGAGACGTCATCCACACCTTGGAGCACTCATTCATAGCCATCGCTCCGTTCACCCCAAAGGAGCGCTCCGCTTTGAACGGCCTCATTGCGGACTTGGAAAAGCGGGTCATGCAACAGTTTATCGAAGAGGGCTGGGCTCAAGACCAGGTGCGTATCTCCCGGTCGCTTTTCATGAAGTATCGCCTCCAGGTACACGAGTTGCCCCTGGCCATCGGCGAACAGGTATCTGAAGAAGATGTTGCCGCCCTCCAGGCGCGATTCGAAGCGCAATACGAGGATATCTACGGCCAGGGCACGGGCTTTAGCCAGGTCGGCGTAGAAGTCGTCAAGATCCGGGTGGATGGCAATGCGTCCCCGGCAGCACCACCGATGGGCCAGGCCACGGAGCAACCCGTCGCCGATGCCACCGCCGCCCTCAAAGGCGTGCGGGACGCCTACTTCCCTTCGCTGGGCCGTTTCGTGCCAGCTGAGGTCTACGACGGCGGCAAGCTTCGCAATGGCAATGTCCTCAAGGGCCCATGCATCATCGAGCGCACGGGCGACACCATCGTTATTCCCAATGGCGCTCAGGGAGAAGTTGACGCCTACGGGACCATCCGTCTCGATCTATAGGAGCGCTATGGCTGTCGATGCAATCACGCTACAGGTCCTTCGTCACCGGCTTCAGGCCATAAACGACGAGCAAATCGGGGTAACGGTGCGAACGTCTGGCTCACCCACGGTGTATGAGGCGTTCGACGTCAACTCCTCGATCATCACGCCTAAAGGTGAAGCCCTGGCCGTTGGTCACTATGTGATGGCCCTTTCTCTCAGCTTCGACGTGACAGTCAAATACGTCCTGGAGCGGTTTGCAGAGAACCCTGGCATTTACGACGGGGACATCTTCTACACCAACGACCCCTGGGCTGGGGCAACGCACCAGAACGATACCGTCATGGTGGCTCCCATCTTCTGGGAGGACGACATTGTGGCCTGGACTGGCATTTCGCTTCACGAGATGGACGTTGGCGGGCCCCTTGCCGGTGGGTACGGCGCTCAGGCTGTGGACATCTACGGCGAAGCGCCCCTGATCCCTCCGGTCAAAGTCGTCGAGCGCGGCGTCGTTCGGAACGACATCGAAGAGGCCATTGTGCGCAATAGCCGGACACCAGCGTTCAACGGCCTAGATATGCGGGGCCGTCTGGCGGCCATCAACCGCACGCGCACCCGCATGCACGAGATCATCAGGCAATACGGCAAAGACACCTTCATGGAGGTTCAGGACCAGATCCTCGACCTAGCACAGGAGGCCTTCGCCCGGCGTCTGAGGGAATTGCCGGACGGCACCTGGCGGCAGGAAGGTTATCTGGACTATAAAAGGCTCTACAGAGTCAGACTGGTGGCCACCAAGAAGGACGACCGGTTGACGTTGGACTTCCGTGAATCCAGCAATCAAGCACCGGCGATGGTGAACGCGACGCGAAGCCTGCTGGAGGGCTGCGCCATTGCCGCCATCTTGACGGAGGTCTGCTACGACCTTCCTTGGGCGCCCGCTGCTTTCTTCCGCAACATTGAGGTCCTCTCCAAACCCGCCACGATTGTTCATGCCCTACACCCAGCGGGTGTGGGACAGGGAGCAACGGCAGTGGGAGCCCTGGCCCAGAGCTTGGTCTCAACAGCCATCAGCAAGATGTTCGCTGCCACCGAAACCTACAAGGAGGAGGCCCAGGCCAACTGGGTCCCCTCTACCAAGCGTCCCGTGGTCTCCGGCCTCAATCGCCGCGGCGAAACGTACGCTATCACCCTTATCGACGAAGCTGGTGGCGGCGGCGCTCTCAGCTTCCGGGACGGCCCCGATTCTGTTCACTTGCCCGGCGGACCAATGATGGCCCTGGGCAATATTGAGGTCTACGAGCGGCTCTACCCGGTGCTCTATCTCTATCGCAAGCACACCTCGGATACCGGCGGACCCGGCAAATTCCGAGGCGGGCTGGGCACTGAGCAGGCGCTCACGCCGCACCGAGGCAAGAGCCGCATGCAATTGCTGAACCTGGCAGGGTGCTCCGCCTACCCAGAGGCACGCGGTCTCTACGGGGGCTTGCCAGCACCTGCACAGCCAAGCTTTTTGCTTCGGGGCTCTGATGTCTACGAGCAAATGGCTTCCGGCAGCTACCCCAGCGGCTACGAGCAGATCGGTTTTCGTAGTGACCGCGTCATCAAGTCGCGGGAAGTCATCAGGCTGAGCAGTGGGGACATTTACGTGGCCGTCCAGACCGGCGGCGCAGGCTACGGTGATCCGCTGGAACGAGATCCTAGCCGAGTGCTCGCCGACTACCTCTCCGAAGCTTGCTCTCTGGAGGCCTGTAGCGCTGCCTATGGCGTCGTCATCGATCCAGAGAGCGGTACCATCAACGTGGCCGAAACTGACGCTGTAAGGGACAGCATGCGGCGTGAGCGGCTCCCGGTCACCTCTACAGGGGTAGCCACGAACGGTAACGGCGAAACTCCGATCCTCTCTCTGGGCGATGCCGTCAGCATGATGCCTCACAACGGCGTCCCCGCTTGGCACTGCCAACGTTGCCATCACAATCTTGGACCGGCTTCAGAGGACTTCCGGAAACTGGGCCACATGCGGGAGGTCCCAATCGACTCCTACAGCCGGTGGAACGTCTTTGGCTGGGTGGATCTGTTCATACTCCGGGAGGTCTCGTGCCCCAATTGCGGCCTGCTCCTGGACGTCCAGTCGCGCCGCAAGACCGACCCGACCATGTACGACTCTGTGGACTGGGAAAAAGCGGCGGCGGGCAGATAGTGGCAACCGTTTTCCGTGTTATGGACATAACCGACGCAGGCTGAAGGCCACCAACCAAGGAGGAAGTGATGACACAGGCATCAGCCATCGCAACCGCAAACGACGACTCCACCTACACGCAGCGAACCGCCTACTTCAACGGTCAATACATAAAGGAATGCGAGGCCACCATCTCCATATACGACCGCGGCTTCCTTTACGGAGACGCAGCGTACGATGTGGCCCGCACCTACGCCCACAAGCCCTTCCAGTACGAAGACCACATCGACCGCCTCTATCGCTCACTGCGCTATCTGCGGATCGACCCACAAATGTCACCGCAAGAGATGCTGGACATCAGCAACGAGGTTACAGCCCAAAACATGAAGCTCCTCAGCCCCTCTGACGACTTCCGTATGGTATGGCGCATCACCAGAGGCGACGGCGTTAAGGCACCCACTCCCGACGGTACGCCGCACGAGCCAACCGTCCTCATCCACAATGACCCCGTCCGCTGGAAGTCGATGGCCCACAACTACGTCCACGGTGGGCATCTACTAACGTCCCGAATCCGGGTGGACGACCCTCAGAGCATAGATGTCAAAGCAAAGCTCCACAGCAAACTCGCTCACGCCCTCGCCGACGTAGAGGCGCAAGAGAAGGAGCCGGGCGCGATTGCCCTCATGCTTGATCAGCGCGGATGTGTCGCAGAGGCCAGCAGGGCCAACATTTTCGTGGTGGACCGGGGAAGGCTGCTCACGCCCAAGCGGCGCACCATTCTTCCGGGCATCAGCAGAGCCACGGTGATGCAGTTGGCCCAGAACCTGGGGATTGAGGTGGTGGAGGATGACCTGGATGTGTCGGACGTTTATAACACCCAGGAGATATTCCTCACGGCCGCCAGTCCATTCATCGAACCCATCTCAATGATCGACGGACTGGAGGTTCCCGGCCCGTACCCCGGCCCCATTACCAAGCAGATCATCTCCGCCTTCAGCGAGCTTGCGGGGGTCGACTTTGTACAGCAGGCGATAGCCAACGCGGGCAAAAGCTAGGTCTTATCGAGGTTCAGAAAAAGAGAGAGGCCCCGCTGAGCGGGGCCTCTCTCTTTTGTCATCTTTCCGGCGGAAGCCGGAATCCAGCAACGCCGACCGGAGGTCTTTCTTTCACTTGCAGAACCCCGTTAGCGGACGAACAAGGTTCTTCGCTCCGCTCCAGAACGACAAGAGATTCTAGGAAAGTCCGTACAGGCGGTGGGCGTTGGCGCCAAGGATGCGCTCAATGGACTCACTGGGGACGTCCATGCGGGCACGGAAGGTCTTGACGAGGCCTGCTTCCTCAGACGGGTCCTGGTGCCCATAGTCGGACCCGATAATCATGTTGTCTTCGCCGGTGTACTGGAGTAGGACGGGCAGGTTCTCGTCGGCCTCACAGGCGACATACAGGTTGTACTCTTGAAAGAGCTTGGGCCCCCAGCCATTGTCCGCCCGGTCTGGCCCGGACCCGGAAAGCTGGATGGTGGCGCGAGCGAAACGGCGCAGGACGTGCAGCATGTAGGGCACCCAGGAAGCCGCTGCCTCTACAAAGGCGAAGCGCAGCCCGGGAAACTTCTCGGGAATCTTGTTGCCAATGACGTCGCGGAAAGCCATGAGTGGAATCATCCGCACGTGAGCGAAGGGCGTGCTCAGGTCGAAGTCAAATACGCTGGAGATGGCTCTGGAGCCAGCGCCGGTGTGGATAGTAATCGGCATATTCAGGCTGTTGGCCTCTTCGTAGATGGGGTAGAAATAGGGGTCGGCCACCGACCTTTCGCCTTCAATACCCCTGAAGAACACGCCAACTGCACCATTCTCCTTGCCCTTCCTTATCTCGGCTATGGAGGCATCTATGGAGTGGAGCGGGGGTACCACGACCCACTTGATGCGGCCGTTGGACTGGTTGCTGGCTTTGCCCATGAAATCGTTGTAGGCCCGACAAACCGATAGCTCTAGATCCACGTCGTCGGTGATGTAGATCAGGAAGAGCGTGGGGTACACCACCTGGATGTCGACGCCCCTAGCGTCCATGTCCTGCAAGCGGACGGCCACATCAGTCATCTCACGAGAGCCCATGTGGATGTCCTTGCGCTCGATCTCCCGGTCAGCCCCTGAGGGAGTGTGTAGCCCAAAGCCACCTTTGCCGGCGGGCCGTGGAAAGATGTTTCCGTCTATAAGCCAAAAGGCATTGGACTTGCCATAAACGGTGTCGCCCGGAACCTTGAGCTGAACGGGACGCCGCGGCCACATGGTCTCGCTAATGCTGTCCCACATTGCAGCCGGTTCAATAACATGCGTGTCTGCGTCAACGACTCCCGGCATGATTCCTCCTCGTTCCTCAGGGGCTTTGCTTCACCAGACCAAGGGACTCTACGTTGGTGCTCTTACACTGTCAATCAGCCGTCAAGAGCGCGGTTGAATGACTCCATATCCCCCATCCTGTCGGCGGTATACGACTGCGTGGCTCTGGGATTCAGTGTCTTGAAACATAAAGAAAGTGTGCCCAAGAGCTTCCATCTGCTCGATCGCCTCTTCAACTGCAACAGGCCTCATTGAAAACTGTTTGACGCGGACCACTCCCGTCTGATCCTCGGCCTCTGTCTCCATCTCTTGAAGTGTGGCTTCAGCCTCAGCTTCTGCTACACCAGGCGGGTGCCCTGCCTTCTTGGCTTGCTCGCTTCGATAGGAGCGGCCCTTGTGACGACCCAGCCTTCGGTCTAGTACATCGGCAACAAGATCGGTAGCGGCCTCGACGGTGGAGCCACGTTGCTCACCTCGGATCATGGTGCCGTCCACATTGACCGTTACCTCAACCGAAGCTCGATCAGAGGCAGAGCGGGTCTCCTGCCATCTCACTTCCACTCCAACGTCAGTGACTGAAGGAAGGTGACGCTGCAACTTCTCCAATCTCTTCCCCAGGTATGTTTCGATCTGCGGGGTGATAGTTATGTTGCGACCCTGAATACGTAGGTCCATGACTCCTCCTGAGGAGAGGGATAGCGATTCCTGGGTGGATCACCATTCTATCGTACATCCGGTGAATGGCAGGAAAAAGGCCTGCCCTTTCGGCACGATGGAGCGTTGTACAATATCGAGGGCTTGCACCCGAAGGGTGGCCGCCTATCGCACACTCTTTAGAGACCTTCTCCCAACGGCGAACCCCGCATGCAATCCCCTGACCCACAGCCTACAAAAGCGCCCCAGCTGCCAGCCTTCCAGGGGCGACTCCGCGCCGCCGTTTGGGCGGCGCTACCGCTGCTCATCCTTTTCTTGGCGCTGGGAGTGCGCCTCTACGGCATTGATTGGGACCAAGGAGCGCTGTACCACCCGGACGAGCGTGCGATTCTCATGCGGGTGGAACAGATCGATTTCCCCCCTCTTTCCGAGATTGGCACGCTTCTGGATGCAGAGGAAAGCCCACTAAACCCCAAATGGTTTCCCTATGGGAGTCTTCCTATCTACATGGTGAAGGCATTGACCATCGGGCCTTCACCATTTTCTGATTGGGGACTATTCGAACTCCGCTTGGTGGGCCGGGCCCTGTCCGCCACGGCCGATGTGGGCACTGTTCTGTTCGTTTTCCTGCTGGGCGCTCGCTTCTTTGGGCGCAGGGTTGGGTTGCTGGCAGCGCTCATGACCGCATTGGCCGTCCTACATATCCAGCTCAGTCATTTCTACACCGTCGATACGTTCCTCACGTTCTTCGTCATCGCGTCTGTTTATTTCATGGCCAGGGTGGCAGGCGGCGGGGGCTGGCGGCATTCGCTGGCCGCAGGGGCCTTCATTGGACTGGCGATGGCCTCCAAGGTGAGCGCCATCCCATTGCTCTTCCCCCTTGGGCTAGCCCACATTATGGCCTTGGTTTACCAGGGCGACGGGCGATACGAATGGAAGTACCTGCTGAGCGGATTGACCGTTCCAATGGCTCTCCGCCTGGGCGCCGCTGGAGTGGCGGCGTCGGCGACCTTCTTCTTCACCACACCATACGCATTTCTCGACTGGACCACCTATTTCGGCGACATATTCGAACAGAGCCAGATGGTGCGTCGAGAGATTGACCTTCCCTACACCCGGCAGTACATAGACACGACCTCATATCTGTACCCCATGCGCCAACTGGCGGTCTGGGGCCTTGGGCTACCTCTGGGTCTGCTGGCCTGGGCTGCCTTGCCAGTCACTGTCGTCGTGGCCTTGGTGCGCCGTTGGCCGGTCGACATCCTCATCCTGGCCTGGGTGCTGCCCTACTTCCTGATCAACGGCTCCTTCGACGTGAAGTTCATGCGGTACCTGCTACCCATCACGCCTTTCCTGCTCCTGATGGTGGCCCGCCTGTTCTTCTCTTTGCGGGATGTCCTCGACCGGCACCGGCCGCAGTTGGCGAAGGCAGCCACTGTTGGCATGGCGGGCGTTGTCGTTGCGACAGGGCTCTACGCCTTCGCCTTTCTACAGATATACAGCGACGACCACACCGCCAATCGCACCGCAGAGTGGTTCCAAGAAAACGCCGAACGCGGGGCAGTGGTACTGAAAGAGCATTGGGAGGAAGGCATCCGGGGCATGCCTTTTGTGGAGACCAGGGAGCTGCCGCTCTACGACCCCGATGGACCCACCAAGCTACAAACGATGGCGAGCGAGCTCAGCGAGGCGGACTACATCGTTTTCTTCAGCAACCGGCTCTACGGCACCATCTCCAGGCTGCCAGAGCGGTACCCTCTCACCCGTCATTACTACAATCTGTTGTTCTCCGGCCAGCTTGGTTTTGACCTGGTGCACTACGAGACGTCCTACCCTCGGCTTCCAGGCGTGGCCCTCTTGGACGACACCTTCAACCGACCAGACCTGCCAACACCTGTCGCACTGCAAACGTTCAAACCCGAACCCATCAGCCTGAACCTTGGCTTCGCGGACGAGAGCTTCACCGTCTACGATCATCCAAAAGTCATGGTCTTCCAGAAGACCAATGCCTTCGACGAGGCGTACTACAAAGCGTTGCTCGACACGCCCCCCTTTGCTATCAGCGGGCCCCAAGAAGGGCTGATGATGACTCCCGAGGTAGCAGGCGTGCAACAGGCCAGTGGCACCTGGAGCCGCCTCTTCGACCGGGACAGCATCGTTAACAGGGTGCCCCTGTTGTTCTGGCTCCTCTTCGTTCAAGTGATCTGGCTTGTGACCATCCCTCTGGCAATCACAGTCTTCCGGCCCCTGCCCGACCGTGGGTTCCTTCTAGCATTGCCCCTTGGGCTGCTGCTCGTGTCCTACATCGCTTGGATACTGGCTAGCCTCCATTGGCTGGCCTTCTCACCCGCATCCGTCTTCTTGGCCATCCTTGCTGTTGCCGGGGCCTCAGTTTTCTTACTGCGCAGCCGCGGCCAGCAAATAAGCGAAGCCCTACGGGGCAAAGGCCGGTTGTTCCTCATAGGCCAGGGAGTCTTCTTAGCGGCATTCTTGGCTTTCTATCTTGTTCGTCTCGCAAATCCCGACCTCTGGCACCCGTGGCTCGGCGGCGAGAAGCCCATGGACTTCGCCTACCTCAATGCCGTGGTGCGGTCGGTGTACATGCCGCCCTTTGATCCCTGGTTCTCCGGCGGGTACCTGAACTACTACTACTTCGGCCAATTCATTGTTGCCACCATCATCAAGGGCACGGGCATCCTGCCTGAGGTGGCCTACAACATGGCGGTGCCGCTCTTCTTTGCACTGACCGTCACTTTGGCTTTCTCAATCGTCTACAACCTGGCTGCCAGCATCCGCAATCGCGGCGGGTTCTTCGCCTGGCCGCCGTTAGTGGCTGGGGGCATAGCTGCCGTTTTCGTCACGGTCCTGGGCAACCTGGACGGGGCGGTACAGCTGGTGCAGGGGGCCTGGGCAAGTGTCGTCAGAGGGGACATCTTCCCAACGTTCGATTTTTGGCGCTCGTCGAGGCTGATGCCAGAACCAGAGGGAATTGCCTCGGCGGGTCACGAGATCACAGAGTTCCCGTTCTTCACCTTCCTTTTCGCCGACCTGCACGCTCACCTGATGGCGCTCCCCTTCACCTTGCTGGTGCTGGCTCTGGGGCTGTCATTCGTCCTAGGGATGCGGCAAGGCCGAAGCTGGAAGGGCCACGCCTTGGTCTTGGGTTTGATGGCTCTGGCTATCGGCGTCCTCAGGGCCATCAATACGTGGGACTACCCCACATTCCTCGTTATAGGCGGGGCGCTGATTTTCGTGGGGCTATACGCCGGACGAGGGCGGCTTTCATGGGGAATGGTCTGGAAAGGGCCGGCTCTGGGTCTCGCCGTCCTTGCCGCCGGGTATCTCTTGATGTATCCGTTCATAGCCAGCTACGAGACGTTCTTCACCTCAGTCGAGCGCAGCGAATGGAAGACTCTTCTGTGGCAGTACCTTGGCATCCACGGCCTGTTTGTTTTCATCATCGTTACCTTCCTCATCTTCGAAGGGCTCCGCAGGTTCCTCCCTCGCTCTGCCGACGGGCAACCTCATACATCGCACAGGCTAGATTTCTTTAGAGGTCAGCGGCGCATCGGGGTCGCCCTCACTGCCACTGGCATTGCCATCATCCTTGGAGCCCTCGTCGTCACGGGCTATGCCGTGGTGGCCATGCTGCTCGGCTTTTTGGGAGTCGTCGTCCTCCTCGGCTTGCGGCATTTGCTGCGGCCATCGGCCGACTCCCCGGAGAGCCTGATCATCCTGGTCTTGCTAGCCGCGGGTCTGGGCCTCGGAATCATGGTCGACTTCATTACGTTGGAAGGCGACATCGACCGGATGAATACGGTGTTCAAGTTCTACCTTCAGGGATGGGTGGTTTTGGCTCTGGTGGCTGCCTTCGCTCTGGCGCGCATGGGCATCCCCACGGCAGGTTTGCGGCGCAATTGGGCCGCGATGGGCAAGGTTGCTTGGGTCGGCATGCTGGCTGTGTTGATATTCTCAGCGTCCATCTACACCGTCCTGGGAACCCGTGACCGCCTGAGCAACCGCTTCGACACCAGTTATATGGCCGCCAACGGCACTGCCTACATGGACGGGAGGGTCTATCAAGATCAGAACGGCCCAATTGAACTGGATTGGGACAAAGACGCCATCCACTGGCTGCAAGAAAACGTCATAGGATCGCCGGTGATCATAGAGGGCCGCTCCCCTCTGTACCGTTGGGGGGCCCGCATATCGATCTACACCGGACTTCCAACTGTCCTCGGCTGGGACTGGCACCAGCGGCAGCAGCGGTGGGGCTATCAGTCAGCCATTAGCCGCCGGATGAGCGACGTACGGCGGTTCTACACAACCCTTGATGTGGGGATTGCTCAGAACATACTGGACCGGTACAACGTTCAATACGTCATCGTGGGCCAGCAAGAGCGGCTCTACTACGAGGAAGAGGGGGAGGAAGAAGACGGCATCACTAAGTTCGACCAGATGGTGGCCAGAGGCCAACTTGAGCTAGTCAATCAGGAAAACCCGCAGACACATATCTATCGGGTGATCAGGGGGTAGAGGGAGTGACGGGCAGTTTCCGGTTAGTGCCATCGGGATCTTTATCGGCAGGGAACGATCAAGACCGGCACGTGGGAGCCATGAAGCACAGCAGAGGCCACACTGCCGAAGGCCCCTTCTGTGGCCCCGGTCTCTCCGTGTGAGGACATTACCACCAAGTTAATGTCCCGCTCCTCAACCTCGAGGGCAATCTCCAGCCCTGGGGGGCTTCCCCTCCGCAACACCGGCTTCGTCTTCGCTCCCTGCTCGGCGAGCGCTGCTGCTATCCGGTCGAGATAGCCCGTCAACTCTTGACCAACTTCTTCGTGGGAAGATTTGGAATGGAATATGGAGACCTCTGCCCCAGTTTTTTGGCCCAAATACCGAGCGTAGGGCAGAGCCTCTTCCGCCAACAGCGACCCGTCCAAAGGCACAAGGATCCGTTCCACCTTTCCTAGACGTGCTGGGTTCCGGCCGAAGGGAGGGCGCACCAACAGAACGGGAAGCGTTGTAGCACTGAGAATTGAGTCGGCAACGCCGCCCACAACCGACCAGTCCGCGCCGGTCCAACCGTGAGTCGCCGCCATGGTAACGTCGACGTCTTGGGAAACGGCGAATTCCAGGATGACCTCGGCAACGCTTCTGCGATCCTTGTGAATTGCGCTGCTCTGCACCGTTGGCGTGGAAGCGCCGGTACCTCCTAAAGACTTCACCACAGCGGCAACCTTCTCTTGAAGGTAGGCCTCGGCGGCCTTCAGTTCCGACTCATCGTCGCAGACTCTCAAAAGTGAAATCTGTGTTGCAGAGACGGCGCCAGCGAAGGAAGGGACATAGTCGAGGATGTCTTCGGCGTGCTTGGAGCCATCAAGAGTAATGAGAATGCTATCCAACATGATGGCCCTCGTTGTCAGCAGGATTCGTGACGCGGTGCTTGTCCGTGGAACGGCACTCCGAACAGAGCCCGCTTATCGTGAAATGCTCGGTGTGCGGCTCGAAGCCGACTTCGTTCAGCAAAGTTTGCCTTAAGGCATCGAGGTATTTGGGCGGTAGGTCGAAGGTGTTGCCGCACTCCTCGCAAACCATGTGATGGTGGCGGGTACCCGGCTCATTGATCTCATACCGGGAAGCGCCGCCTCGGTCGATCTCACTAATGAGGTGGAGCTTCTTGAGCAGGTGCAGCGTCCGATACACGGTAGCAATGTCGATGTAGGGATATTGCTCCTTCACCCGCTCGAACACGCGGTCGGGCCCCACATGGCCGCCCTCTTCGTCGATGACGGCGAGGATCATCAGGCGCTGCGGTGTCAACCGGTGGCCGGTCTTCTTCAAACGACTCAGTATGGCTTCTTGAGCGCTCATTCTCCCTCAATCGCGATTATGGCATAGCCCAGAAGGGGTGTCTAACGAGGCGCCATCGAGTGGCGGCGTTTCTTGCCCAAGGGAGACAGGCCCGTTACCATGTATTGCACAGGTCTGGGGCCAAGCGTCCCCAGGCCCTTTCGGTGTCCACCCACAACGCTACTGGATTATGGGACTAACCGGCCTCTTCCCGCTGCTTGATGCAGTCCCAGCTTTCACCCGCCTTGCCGAAGCGCTAGGGCGGGAGCCGTGCGCCATCGACTACTCCTGCCCAGAATCCTTTCAGCCCCTCCTGCTGGCCGCGTTGGGCAGACGCCTAGGACAACCAATCCTCGTCCTCGCCCCGCGTCCCGATACAGCTCGCCACCTGCACGATCAACTCCTTTCCTGGTGCGGTGAGCAGGAATCGGTACTCTACTTCCCAGAGGCAGAGGCTCTTCCTTATGAACGCCTTGTTCCCGACGATGCAACCGTCCACCAGCGCCTCCGGGCGTTGGATGCCCTGCTCCAGCCGGAGAACTGGGAAGTAGCCCCAATCATTGTGGCTTCGGTGCCAGCAGCCACCCAAATGACCTTGGAGGCATCTGCCTTCGCTGAGGCCTCCCATGTGCTGCGAAAAGGGGACCGCGTAGAGTTGATGGACCTGATGCGCCGCTGGGAGACGCTTGGGTATCGAACGGAGCGTGCGGTCGAGGTACCTGGGGTCGTCAGCCATCGAGGCGGCATTTTGGACATCTGGCCTCCCAGCGAGGTCCTCCCGGTGCGCATGGAGTTGTTCGGGCCTGAAATCGACAGCGTGCGTCACTTCGACCCTGGCACTCAGCGGTCGGTGGACCAGATCGAAGCGGTGCGGGTTATTCCAGCGGCCGAGGTCTTGCCCTCGCTGACCGCGGCTGCCTCTTTGGAAAAGCAGTGGGCGAAAATGGACATTTCTACCTGCAACGAAGCCACCCAAGACCGACTCAAGGAAGAACTCACCCGGCTGATGGCCGGTCAATCTGTAGACGAACTGCCCTTTTACGCCGGTTTCTTCTGCACCGGCACCCTCCTGGACTACCTCCCTTCGACATCGGTGCTTGTTATTGAGCAGCCCTCTGCAGTAGAGGCGGCGGCCAAGGAACAGGACGCCCGAGCCGTAAACCTGCGCGCATCGAAGCAGGACCGCGGAGAGTTGCCCAAGGGTTTTCCCTCCTCCCACATCACTGGGAAGGTGCTTAAAGCCGACCTGGAGAGGCAGCCGAAGGCCCTTGCCCTGGACTTCTGGGATGCAAAAAATACCGCAGGGGACTTGCTGTCGCCCGTCACCGAATACTACGGGCGCATGGACAAGTTCCTGGCCGATCTCCCAAATCTCATAGCAGGAGACGCCCGGCTCGTGTTGGCTTCCACCCATGCGGCCCGGCTAAGCACCGTCCTAGCCGAGGCCGGCTACCAGGTGGCTTCCCAGGAGGACCTTCAGGACACGCCCCAAGTAGGTACGGTTACGTTGGTTCACGAAGCCCTGCGCGAGGGCTTCACGCTGACAACAAGCTCAGGAGACATTGTCCTCCTCACCGATGTTGAACTATTCGGCACAGCTCGCCGCTCGCGGCCTCGGCGGCGGGCGCCGGTCCGACGAGAGGTTTTTCTATCTGAGTTGGAACCGGATGGATACGTCGTCCATATCGAGCACGGAATCGGGCGCTTTGCCGGGACGCAGAAGATGTCCGCTGAGGAAGGTGAGCTGGAATACCTGATCCTCGCGTATGCCGAAGGCGACAAGCTCTACGTGCCCACCGAGCAGCTGGACAGGGTAAGCCCCTACGTCGGCTCCGGCGAAGAAGCTCCTACGTTGACCCGGCTGGGCACTCAGGAATGGGCCCGGGCCAAAGCGAAGGTAAAGGAATCAGCACAAGAGATGGCCCAAGAGCTTTTGGATCTTTACGCGGCCCGCCAGACCGCCAACGGAGTCCCATTCGCCCTAGACACTGTCTGGCAGCAGGAGATGGAAGACGCCTTCCCCTTCACCGAAACCGCCGACCAGATGCGCACAATTGACGAAGTGAAGGCGGACATGGAGCGGCCCCAGCCAATGGACCGTGTTGTGTGCGGAGACGTTGGATACGGAAAAACCGAGGTGGCTCTCCGCGCCGCCTTCAAGGCCGTGGTGGATGGCCACCAGGTCGGCGTTCTCGTGCCAACGACCATCCTTGCTCAGCAACATTACGCCACATTCAGCGAACGTTTGAGCCCCTACCCCGTCACCGTGGAGGTGCTGAGCCGCTTCCGCAGCGACGCCGAGATAAGGCAGGTCATAGAGGCAGCCGGAAAGGGCGAGGTGGACATTCTCATTGGCACCCATCGTCTGTTGCAAAAGGACGTGTCCTTCAAAAAGCTGGGCCTCGTTATTGTTGATGAGGAGCAGCGGTTTGGAGTCTCCCACAAGGAGCGTTTGAAGCAGATGCGTAAGGAGGTGGACGTGCTTACCCTCACGGCCACCCCCATCCCCCGGACGCTGCACATGGCCCTGGCAGGCGTGCGCGATATGTCCACAATGGAGACGCCTCCGGAAGAACGTCTGCCCATCAAGACCTATGTCTCCGAGTACTCTGAGGACCTTATTCGGGAGGCCATCCTCCGGGAGTTGGACCGGGGCGGCCAGACGTATTTCGTGCACAACCGCGTCAACAATATTCATGCCATCGCTGAGCAGATACGGCGCCTTGTACCGGAAGCCAGCGTGGGGATAGGCCACGGACGTATGGACGAGGAGAGCCTGCTCGATGTGATGGACTCCTTTTCCCGAGGCGAATTGGACGTGCTGGTCTGCACCACCATCATTGAAGCGGGCCTGGACATTCCCAACGTCAACACCATGCTCATTAACCGTGCCGACCGGTTCGGGCTGGCGCAGCTTTATCAGCTTCGAGGCCGCATCGGCAGAAGCGGACAGCGTGCCTATTCCTACCTGCTGATCCCCAAGGACCAAAAGATCACGGAGACTGCAGAGAAACGGCTCAAGACCATCCTCACAGCGACAGAGCTTGGGGCCGGGTTCCGCATCGCCATGAAGGACCTAGAGATCAGGGGCGCTGGAAACCTGCTTGGAGCGGAGCAGTCGGGCTACATCAAATCCGTTGGATTCGATCTGTACAGCAAACTCCTGGCCGAGGCGGTCGAAGAGGTTAAACGGAAGCCTAGCGAGACGGGCACGCCGTACGAGCCTCCCCTTGATGTAAAGATTGGGCTGCCCCTTCAGGCCCATATCCCAGAGGCCTACGTTTCAGACCTCCCTACCCGGCTCTCTCTCTATCAGCGGGCTGTGTCCGCCCGGAAGCAGAAAGATGTCGACTCGTTGGAAGAAGAGATGACGGACAGGTTCGGGCCGTCGCCGGAGTCGGTGGGGAACCTTCTCTACATTGCGCGGCTGCGCATCACCGCCGGAGAGGCCCAGGTAACCGGAGTTGACCGGACAGGCAACCACTTCTTGGTTAGGCTTGGCAACTGGCAGGGTGTAGACCGGGCGGCCATTCAACGGGCCTTGGGACCGTCAGCGGACGTGGGGCATCGCCAAGTGAAAGTCGACCCCAAGAAACTCGGGCAGGACTGGCGAAATGGTCTCCTGCTGCTAGTCCGCCGATTGGCCGTCCTGCGCCGGGAATTGATGGCCCGGCTCCAACAGAGCGGAGTCATTGGCTAGCTGACACCCACCTCGATCAACGAATTGCTCCATCTCCGCCGGCAGGCCGACGAAAACGCTGTCAAGCTACAGTTGCTGTTGCAAGTGGTCTATAATGACGCGCCAGAGCACCAATCGGCGCGCTTTGAGAGCGGGGCGGCCACTTAGCAAAGGCAACATCAAGCCTCCCCAAGGCAAGCTGCGGCAGGGACAAGGAGGAGCACATGGAGACCGGTCACAAGAGCTTCCCAGTCTTCGACTGTGACAGCCACATCGTGGAACCAAAGGCCATCTGGGACGAATACGTTCCGAAAGGCAAGCGGGAGTACGTCAAGAGCCACTTCTACAACCCGCTCATTGAGGACATCAAGGTCCTCAACGGCAAGGCGTACCCCTACAACAAATACAGTTCCATCACTTCAACCTCTTCTTGGGTACCTGGCCGTTCCAGCGAGGAAAACCGGAAGCGCATTGGGCACTACTTGCCCGGAACGCCGGAATACGATGAGCACGTAGGCATGGTCGCGGCTACGTGGGACCCTCATGCCCGCCTCAAGGACATGGACGTGATGGGGATCGATCAGGTCATGATCTTCCCCAGCCATATGGTCTACCTGCCGCTTGTGCGGGAGGCTGGGGCCTCATCGATTCTGGTCACTGCGTACAACGACTGGGCCTACGACTACTGCCAGGCCGACCCCACCCGAATCTTTCCCTGCGGTCTGTTGGCGCTTCAAGACGTTGATGGCGCAATCGCCGAGATCCGGCGGCTGGCCAAAAAGGGATTCAAGGTCGTAGCCATAAGGCCTGTTCTGTGGAGCGGCCGCTACCCAACCTTCCCGGAGTTTGATCCGGTCTGGCGGGAGCTGGAGGCGTCAGGCATGGTGCTGGGCATGCACACCTTCCCTTCCAGTGAGCCGATGAACGCGGACATCGCCCGGCGCATGAGGCCGGACCTAGACGACCCTGAAGGCGGCCTCTGGAAGGAGATCGGGAGCTACTCACCCGGCCAAATGGTCCAGAATGTGGTGGACGCGATGGGCGTGCCGGTGTCCGCTACCTCCAACATCGGGTTCATGGTAGAGGCCGAGACCTGGCTAACCATCGTCTTGATGACGGGCTGGCTCAACAAGTTCCCCAAGATGAAGGCAGCCATCCTGGAATCCAACGCAACATGGTTGCCGGTCGTGCTGGAGAAGGCTGAGACCTACCTCAAGTTCGGATTTCTGCGCGGCGTCGACATACCGGACCCAGTGGAAACCTTTTACAACCAGTGCTCCATCGCCTTCGAAAGC
Source organism: Chloroflexota bacterium (assembly GCA_003228115.1). GTDB lineage: Bacteria > Chloroflexota > Dehalococcoidia > Lucifugimonadales > SAR202-VII-2 > SAR202-VII-2. The sequence continues at coordinate 429,904 of QEVV01000002.1, read as the reverse complement.
GATGAGGAGCCTGTGTTCCGTATGTACGACCATTTTGAGAACGTCGGCCTCTGGTCCTCGGACTACCCGCACCTTGACGGCGCGGACGCCTGGGAAGCCATTGAACTGATGAAGAAATGGAATGTGCCAGAGCATGTTCAGGCGAAGCTCATGGGCAAGAACGCCCGGCGGCTCTACGGCATAGAGCCCGTTTTGAAGGTGACGGAGCACATCACAGACTTTGTCCCAACCTTGGAGCCAACAGTAGGCAGGATATAAGCAGTCTGGCATCTTAAGAGGAGTACCTAGACCATGACCAACCGCCATAAAGACTTCCCCGTCTTCGACTGCGACAGCCACGTCGTCGAGCCCGCTGAGATTTGGAACGAGTACGTTCCGAAAGGAAAGCGGGAGTACGTCAAAAGTCACTTCTACAACCCGCTCGTTGAGCACATCAAGGTGCTCAATGGCAGGACCTACCCATACAGTAGCGCTGGCGCCATTAGCGCGACATCGTCCTGGGTTCCGGGCCGCTCGACAGAACAAAATCGCATAAACATCGGGACGCTCACCCCTGGAACGCCGGAATACGACGAGAAGGGCGGCAAAGTGGCCGCCACCTGGAATCCCAGCGCTCGCCTCAATGACATGGACGTTATGGGAATTGATCAGGTCATGATCTTCCCTAGCCACATGGTCTACCTGCCACTGGTGCGCGACGCCCAGGCAGCGACGGTTCTAACCTCGGCGTACAACGATTGGGCTTACGACTATTGCCAGGCCGACACCTCTCGCATTTTCCCCTGTGGCGTTTTGGCGCTTCAGGACGTCGAGGGAGCTATCGCTGAAGTCCGGAGACTGGCCAAGAGAGGCTTCAAAGTCGTGGCTGTGCGCCCCGTTCTGTGGAGTGGCCGCTACCCCACTTTCCCTGAGTTCGACCCGCTCTGGCGGGAACTTGAGGAGTCGGGCATGGTCCTGGGCATGCACACCTTCCCTTCATACGAACCCCTGACTCAGGACATGGCGAGAAGGATGCGGCCGGATCTCGCGGATGAGGCTACGGCAGGCACGTGGCACGAGATTACCTCGTACTCTCCCGGTCAGATGGTGCAAAACGTGGTAGACGCCATGGGCGTCCCAGTCGTCGCCAGCCAGAATATTGGCTTCATCCTTGAAGCACAGACCTGGTTGACCATTGTGCTGATGACCGGCTGGCTATCCAAGTTCCCCAAGATGAAGGCCGCCATTCTGGAATCCAACGCTGGTTGGTTGCCCGTAGTCCTGGAGAAGGCCGAGACTTACCTGAAGTTCGGCTACCTTCGGAGCGTTGACATACCCGACCCTGTGGAGACCTTCTACAACCAGTGCCACATCGCTTTCGAAAGCGACGAAGAGTCCGTCTATCGCATGCCGGACATCTACGAAAACGTGGGCCTTTGGTCTTCGGACTATCCTCATTTGGATGGGGCGGATGTCTGGGACTCAATCGATCTGATGAACAAATGGGAAGTGCCGATAGAAACGCAGGCGAAGCTCCTGGGGGGGAACGCCCGCAAGCTCTATGGCATCGACCCGGTCATGAAGATCACCGAGCCGCCGTCGGACTACGTTCCGATGCTGGAGCCAACTGTCGGCATGATTTAGCCTACAGAGCATTGGCAGGCGGCTTCGCTAATGAGACCTTCCATCCATTAACCGCCTGCCCCCTCTCTAACTCTCCCCCTCAGGGGGAAGGTTGGGATGGGGGCGAGACCGAATAGAGCCTTGAGGGAAGGAGCAGCACATGACCACCCGCCGAAAGAGCTTTCCCGTCTTCGACTGCGACAGCCACGTTGTGGAGCCTACGGAGATTTGGAACGAGTACGTTCCCAAGGGTAAGCGGGAGTACGTAAAGAGCCACTTCTACAACCCCTTGGTTGAGCATATTAAGGTCCTGAACGGCAGGGCCTACCCGTACAGCAGCATCACGGCCATTAGCTCCACTTCATCGTATGTGCCGGGCCGTAGCAGTGAAGAGAACCGCAAGAACATCGGCTCTCTTGTTCCCGGAACAGCGGAATACGATGAAAAGGGCGGCCAGGTCGCAGCAACGTGGAACCCTCACGCCCGGCTCAAGGACATGGACATGATGGGGATCGATCAGGTCATGATCTTCCCTAGCCATATGGTCTATCTGCCATTGGTGCGCGACCCCGAAGCCGCAACGGTACTAACCACGGCGTACAACGATTGGGCCTACGACTACTGCCAAGCCGACACCAGCCGCATCTTCCCCTGCGGGCTCCTAGCCCTCCAAGACGTAGACAAGGCCATTGAGGAACTCCGGAGGATCGCTAAGAGAGGGTTCAAAGCGGTCGCGGTACGGCCAGTATTGTGGGGCGGACGTTACCCCACGTTCCCTGAGTTTGATCCGCTGTGGCGGGAGCTTGAGGACTTGGGCCTGGTCTTGGGCATGCACACGTTCCCTTCAAGCGAACCCCTCAACGAAGACATGGCAAGGAGGATGCGGCCAGACCTTGACCAGACGGCGACGGCCGGTCCCTGGCACGAGATCAACGCCTACTCTCCCGGCCAGATGGTTCAAAATGTCATTGACGCTATGGGCGTGCCCGTCAGCGCCACGTCGAACATCGGGTTTATCGTGGAGGCGGAGACGTGGCTGACTATCGTATTGATGACCGGGTGGTTGGCTAAGTTCCCCAAGATGAAGGCTGCCATCCTGGAGTCGAATGCCGGATGGCTACCGGTGGTGCTGGAGAAGGCCGAGACCTACCTCAAGTTCGGTTTCATGCGGAGCGTCGACATCCCTGACCCGGTGGAAACCTTCTACAACCAGTGCTTCATCGCCTTTGAGGGCGACGAAGATCCCGTCTTTCGCATGTCGGATGTCTTCGAGGATGTCGGGCTGTGGTCCTCAGACTACCCACACCTGGACGGCGCGGACGCCTGGGAAGCCATTGAGCGGATGCAGCACTGGAACGTGCCGGAGGCAACTCAGGCCAAGCTCATGGGGGAGAACGCTCGCAAGGCCTACGGGATTGAGCCCGTGCTTAAGGTAACCGAACAGCCCACTGATTTCGTACCTACGCTGGAAAAGACAGTGGGGCGGATCTAAAGATCTTCCCCACGTTTGGAACATAGGCAAGGCAAGGGCTTCAGATTCGGCGGCATGGTCGAATCTGAAGCCCTTTTCATTCTCAGGCCCTATGAGAGTCCTTTTTGGGCCGCACAATAAGAGTGACCTCGCAAAAGGTTGACTGCTAAGGGGCCGTTGTACGTCTCATTGAATGCGGAATGGGGAAGGATATTTTTCGGGGCTTCAGCGACCTCATGCGGGGCAGGACAACCGCCATCCACGCTGAAGACGTGGAGCACGCCAGCTCCCTTGCTGACAACCACCCAAACCTAGGCGGCCGCGACCTGCTCCACGCGGCGGTGATGAAACGGCTGGGTCTTCATCGCATCGTCTCAGCAGACGCTGGGTTTGACAGGTTCCCAGATATGGAGAGGCTGGATCCCGCCAAAGTGGAGGACTGGCACAGTTTGCCTCACTAACTTTCGGACGACCCCCGCCGGGCCCTCATACACCTGCCCCTACTACGCATCCGGCCGCTGAGGGCCGCGGATCGGCTCTTTCCAGGGCCGCCGCTGGCCTTCGTAGACCTCTGGCCCTAGCCCGAAGTGTCTAGCCTCCGGGAATGTCTCCACGAAGGGCATATTGGGGTCATACCAGCGGTCTGGGGTTTGGGGCCTTGGGCCAGCCTTCGACACATGTCCCATCGTTTGGCGGCCCAAGACCTCCTCCAGCATCCACACGCAGTCCACCAGCTTGTCGATGTCGACCCCAGTGTCGTAGCCCATGGCCTCTAGCATGTGCATGAGGTCTTCGGTAGGCGCCATGCCGGTGGCCCGGCCGTTGCCGCAGTAAGGACACCCTCCAATCCCTCCGAAGCTCCCCTCCAGGAAGACCGTGTCTTCTGGCTCCAGAGTCCGCAATGTCGCATAGGCTGAAGCGATAGACATGCCTCGTGCGTTGTGCAGGTGCACATGGAACTGGTGGACTTCAGGCCAACGTTCTTTGACCGCTGTGAGGTACTCCTCCACCCGATAGGGCGTATTCCAGCTCATGGGGTCGCCGAGGTAGACGGAGATGACGGGAATGTCCGCTTCATCCCAGAGCGCATGCTCCCGCTCCAGAATGTTTATGGTCTCAGCCAGGGTGTGTTCACCGGTGAAATTGGAGCCCCAGGCTGCGTGAACGCCGATGCCCCCAGCGTTTACGCCGCGCTCTTTGGCGCGCGCCACTATGTGGGGCCAGGCATCGATCTCTTGCTGCTGGCTGCGGTTGTAATTGCGGCGGGGAAAGACATCGCAGAGGTGGGCCGCCAGCATTGGCTCCCGCTCTTCGATGGTAAGCGGCGGAACGAAGCGTTGGGCCCGTTCAACCGCCTTGTCGTTGACGAGGAGGGCCGTGTACTTTACACCCGGCCGCGGCTCGAAACGCTCGAGGATTTCCTCGATGTGGTCCATCTGAGGCGTATATTCCGGGCGTACGAAGGAGCCAACCACGATATGTTTGAGGCCCGTATCACTCAGCGCCTCAAGGAGACGGACCTTATCGTCAACGGAAATGTTGGCATCCTCAATTTGGATGCCATCCCTCATCCCTTCTTCCTTGTACTCGACCTTGGGCCACTCACGGCTCACGAGCGCCTCCTGGGAGCACATCGACTGAGATGGGCCATTATACCGCTCAGGGAGGGCTAACGGCATCAACACGATGACCAAGGCGGCCTAGGAATTCAAGAGTATTGGGGATCGGTGCTAAGACGGGGCTAACCCAAAGTCTCTGGGCACGGGCCCGTACCGGGCCTCAAAGGCGTTGCGCCGTTGATGGAACAGGTCTTGATAAGCGTCGGTCGAGAAGGAAGGGGTTGTCATAATATAGGCGTCTTCCCGATTGTCCATGTAGTAGGCTTTTCTAACCCCCTGAATCTCGAAGCCCCATTTCGTATAGAGGTTCTGCGCCACAGTGTTGGAAACGCGGACCTCCAACGTGCACACCGTGCAATCCCGATCGAGGGCCATTTCTAGCGCCCCCAGCACCAGAAGCTCTCCAAGTCCGCTTCCCTTAAACCGCTCAGCAACGGCAATGCTGGTGATGTGCGCCTCGCCGGCAATAAGCCAGACGCCCACGTATCCACTGATCAACTCCGTGGGCTCCTCCGGCGCAGGCGGCGCGGTGAACTTATCGACGACTACGCGAGCCCATCTCAGAATAATGTTGGGAGTCGGAGGGGGTAGCGGGGGCTGGGCCGGAGGTTCGTAAAGACGGTCTGCGTGCCATGAAACGAGGTAGCGGGCCATCCGATTGCGGAGGTCCTGGCGGAAGGGTGTGGGAGGCCACTGCGTCGGGAACGCCTCGCGTTCGATGTTCACAAGCTGGGCAATGTCCTGGGGCTCCATGCCCCGAATGGCTTGCGGCTGTGGACGGCCAGCGTCGACGTCTACCTCCTTAGTTTCCATAGCGACGGATTGTACCATACGAAGGTGGTTTCACAGAGCGAGGGGCTAGCCTTTCCATCAAGGCCACGAGGCCAGCGGCCGGCTTGGCCGTTTGCCGTGAAGGCAGGCTACTGCGGCCACACCAAAGCGAGTGCGCCTATGGCGGAAAAGAAGATGGCTGCGTAGATTCGAGCCCCAAACAGTTCCGTCTGCCGGTTGAAAATGAACGAAAAAAGGACCGTCCACACCGCGCCAGTCTGCTGCAAGGGCGTTATGGTCGAAACGGGAGCAATTGCCAGCCCTACATAGCGAAACATCTGGGCAAAGAAGACCGAGAAACCACCGATCACAAAGTATTTGATTGCGCCGCGGGGCATGTTCCGTACGGACCTATAGCGTCCCGGCAGTACTAGCGCTAGTATCAGGATCATCGATGCCGCTACGTAGGAGATTGTCCCGCCCAACAGGCTGAGTCCAGACTCCTCCAAACCAGCCTTCACTAGGAGCGGACTTGTCCCGTATGCCAGCGAAGCGATCACCGCCCACGTGATGCCCTTCTTCCAGTCATAGATCACCGTATTAGCAACAGGGGGACCACCGCTCGCTGGGACGGCCGGAGCCTCTGTCGAGGAATGTGTTGACCCACCAGCGGGGGCTTTTCGCCCGCCCCACTTCACCATCACCAAGGGGGCAAGAATTATCAGACCAATGCCGAATCCCTTGAGCGCTGTAATGCTATCGTCAAGAAATACTATGGACATGGCAACGGCAAAGAGCGGAGTCAGCGAACGGAAAGGAGTGGATGCGTTGGCGCCGATGTACCGGACGGTCTGGTAATTACCATAACGTCCGATGTTGAAGTGGACGATCCCGGCAGCGGGTAGATAGAGCCACGCCCAGGACGTTATTTCCCTGATATCGAAGATCTGACCCGTTACTAGGGCGGACAGGGCGAAAAGGGGTACCCCACCAATTATGGTGATGTACATCCCTTGGGTCGCTGAGGCAATGAGGACGCCTCTGCGGACGGCAATCATGTTCAGCGAGAAGCTGGCCGCCGAGAGGATTCCGAACAAGACTCCCATACGCGGTTCCTTGGGGAAGCGGGGTGCGCTTGAAACGCCTTTCTCTGCAAAGCGTTAGGCTATTCTAGTTGCGCCCTAAGGCCAAGTCCAGCAAGCCGGATTGGGCAGCGTTATTGTGGCCAAGCGACGGCGATAGCGCCAAGGGTGCTGAAAAAGATGGCGACGAATACCCGCGGTCCAAACAATTCAGTGCGGCGGTTGATGAACCATGAAAAGAACACGACCCACACGTTGCTGGTCTGCATGATGGGCATGACAACAGTTACGCCCGCCGTCGTGTAGGCGACAAACCTGAACATCTGGGCAAGGAATACTAGGACCGTCCCAATTCCGAACCAGGGCAAGGCCCCTCGGGGCACGGCCATGAGCGAAACTATCTTCCCCGGCAGGGCCAGAGAGACCAACAGGACCGCCCCTGCCGCCATGTAGGCTATCAATGCACCGAGCACACCCTGATCCGTATCGGCCAGCGCCGCCCTGATCAGCAAAGGGCTTGTCCCATAACCCACCGCTGAGGCCATACTCCAAAACACTCCCGCTCGCCAGTTGAGGGTGAACGGTGGTGCCGCCGTCTGTGCTCCTCCCGATGGCGGCTGCCCAATGCCCGCTTCCACTCTTTTCTCTCGACCCCTTTTGGGCAAACGCAGACCCATGCCCTGAATCATGACCAAGGGCGATACGATCAAAAGCCCAATCCCAAAGCCCCTGAGCAAACCGACAGACTCATCAAGGATGATAACGGCCATGACGACCGCGTAGAGGGGAATGAATGACCGCAGAGGTGTCGCCGCGTTGGTGCCTATGGCGCGGACCATCTCATAGTTGGCGTAGCGCCCCAGGATGAAGTGAATGATCCCGGCGCTGGTCAGATACAGATAGGCCATCGGCTTGAGTGTGAGGAAGTCGGAGAGTTGCCCGGACACGAGAGCGCCCAGGACGAACAGCGGGACACCACCGATAACAGTGATGTACATCGCCTGCGCCGCCGTGCCCTGAATAACGCCACGGCGTATAACGACCATGTTGGCGCCGAAACTAATCGAAGTGAGGAAGGCGAAAACGGCGCCTGGCATGAGGAATCCTTATAAAGACACAACCGCGGTTGGGCCAGCCCTGGCCCCTAGGCCACCTTAAGGGATTCTAGGTTGGCAAACTGGGAAGGCCGCTAAGCGATGGAATCGAAGGCGACTAGTCAGCGCCGGGGAGCACGATTGGCATTGTGACGGCGTAGCCACCGTAGGCGCCCCAACCGGCGCAAAAACCGATCCACCACTGAGAATCGCCGCCAGCTACCAGGATGTGGATGTCCTCAGGGGTACCCACCATGGGGACCATCGCCGAGTCAGGTAGGGTTTCTAGATTGGGCGCGTTCTCCATACCGTGGCCCCAGTAGTACTGATGCGACTCGCCCTCCACCAGGATGCCGCTCTGCTTCATCCATCCGACGTTGTAGCGGGCGTTCTGCCAGAGCCAGTCTTTGAGTGCTTCCTTGGTGTAACCGCCTCGGTCCAACTCCTGGGCAACCTTGGAACTCATGGCGAGCAGATACTGACCGCCGGTGTGGAACATGTTTACGCCCGGGGTAGGCAGGGACGCTGCCAGTATCTTGAGGATGCGATTGGAGTCGCCAGGCACAAACAACGGGTCAGGAGACTGACAAGCAAACACGGTAACGGCGTTCTGTTCCCGGCTCATACCAGCCCGCTCCTCATGGAGGAGCGTCCAGGGGCTATCACTTTCGTTCTCAGCGACGCAAAAGGCGAGCTTGGCGGAACCCCCGATCGTGGCCATGTCGGTCTCACCGGGGATACCCCCTCCGATGTTCCAGAGGATGAGGCGGACGGCGCGGCCCACTGTCACGTTGGCACGGGAACCGCCGCCGAAGCAGCCTTCCTTGCCATTGAATCCCAATTCCTGGGCGATGGGGCCATTAACGATGGTCAAGGGAGCGCAGGGGTTCGTTGTGCATTGGACCCCGTGAAGACTGAACTCTGATTCAAGCATGGCTTGGATACTGGCGATGACCACTGGGACCATCGCAGGAGTGCACCCCGCCATCGCACAGTTGATGGCCACCTGCTCCACCGTGGCAACCCCCTTCTGGGGATCGATGATACCGATGACTTCCTGTGGGTCTCGCTTCAGATAGTCGATGATTGCCCCAACCCGCTCTTCCGTCGGGGGGCAAACCGGCAGGCCGTCGGTCCATCCTTCCTTGAGAGCAAGTTCGTACCAGTCCCAGAAATCGTTGAGATCGCGTGCGGGGGAAATGAATTGTTGCGTTGTCATCGGCTGTTACTGGACCATGCCGACTGAAGTCAGCGACTCAATGACCAAGCCAATGTTCTTTTGCGCCAGGTCTTTAACGTCGGTTGAAATGTTGCCGCCCTTGGGGGCAGGTTCTATAAGAAACACGAGGTCCGGCATACCCAGGCTTCGGGCGTGAATATGGGAGGCTCGTTCGAACTTATCGTGTGAGATCGTTACGGTGGGCTTGCCCTTCTTCTCCAACTCTACGGCGTCTCGCACGGACGCCGATGTGCAGGACCCTCAAGCACACTCTCCATTGATGACCACGTCCGCCTGAGCGATGAGAGCTTCCATCTGATCAGATGGCGCGACCTTGGAGATGTTGGGTTTGTGGAACCAGACGTGACCGCCCAATTCGAACCGCTGCTCCAAGAGTTGCCTGATCTCCTCCATAAGGGGATACATCCCAACGCTGCCGTCTTCGTTTCGGTGACCCCATCCATCCAGGAAGCCAACAACTTTGTCGTTGAGGCTGATGGGTCTGGGCGCCAAGCCGTTGTGCTCGGTACGAAACTCTACACTCGGTAGTAGGACTCTCATTGCTCCTCCTTTCCAAGGCGGGTCTTATCTTAGGCGCAGTGTAAGGTATGCGACCATTGCGGGGTCAAGGAAAAGCCCCAAGCACCCCAGTGTGCGGTGCTTGGATGGGGAGGGTGAGACCTTAGGGTTGGCCGGCGGTTTGGTTTTGCCGACGCTGCGGTCCCACCCGAACCCGCCCACGAACGCTTCTAGAGACAGGGGGACTCCCCCTGTGGACCCCCGGCGGGGCTACGCCCCTGCACCCCAGCATGCGGTGCCCGGATGACAGGACTTAGCCACCCAAGGTCTGCAATGCCCGGCGCACCCGGTCCTCCAAGGGCACATCATCTGCCCCGCTGCCAGCCTGAGCGGTAGCTCGGCGCGCCTCAAGGGCGGTATAGCCCAGGGCCATGAGGGCTGCAATGACGTCTTCATCCAGTGACCCACCACCGTCGTATGCCGGCAGGGCGGCCCCCCACTCTCGCTCAAGCTTCTCCTTCAACTCCAGCACCAAACGCTCCGCCGTCTTCCGGCCGACGCCCGGCACACGAGTGAGCGCCACAGTGTCCCGCGCTGCCACCACAGCGGCCAGAGTCTCGGGTTGCAGCGCCGAGAGGACTGCCAAAGCAAGCTTCGGCCCAACGCCTGAGATGGTTATCAAGTGTTCGAACATGCGCCGAGCATCGTCGCCGTGGAATCCATACAGCGTCAATTCGTCTTCGCGGACATGCAGATAGGTATACAGATGAACGGGCCCGCCTACGGGGCCCACGTGCTCAAGCGTGGTCGATGGGACGCTTACGCGGAGGCTGACGGGCCCGACGTTAACGACCAAGGCCAGGGCATCCCTGCTCTCCAATATGCCGCGAATCGCTGCTATCACCCGATCTCCCTGGAAGACAAGAGCCTTTCAGTTTCCTGCGTACGGAGATGGCAAAGGGCCACAGCAATTGCATCGGCGGCATCATCTGGTTGCGGGATTTCCTCCAACCCGAGTTGGAGGCGGACCATTTCTTGGACTTGGCTCTTACTGCCGCCGCCATAGCCGGTAACCGCCTGCTTTACAGTCGAGGGCGCATAGGTGCGAATGAGCAGGTCCGCGGAAGCGGCAACGATGAGGCCTACAGCCTGCGCCTGCCCTACTGCTATGCCAGTTCGGCGGTTCTTGTCCTGAGAAACGAATGGCTCCTCAAGAGCCATCTCATCTGGGGACAGGCGGTCAACGAGGACCATCAGGTCTTGATGGAGACGGTGGAGACGCATGGGCAGAGAAAGGGATCGGGGCTGCGACAGAACGCCGTACTCTTCAATGGCAATGGGCTCATCCAGGAGGAGCGCGTACCCCATCCTCACCGTTCCGGGATCAATCCCTAGGACACGCATTGAATCCCCCGGTGCGGGATGGAGCCGCCGTCGAAAGCAGAATCAAGACTGGAACGCTTCCAGTATCGCATCGGGGAAATCGGCGTTGGTATACACCTTCTGCACGTCATCCAGCTCTTCCAGCTTGTCGATGAGGCGAAGGTTTCGTTCAGCTATTCTGTCTTCAACGGCGACAGAGGCGCTGGGCACCATGGATATCTCTGCGAGGGTAATTTTGAGGCCCTGACCATTCAATGTCTGCTGCAACGCCTCGAAATCAGCGGGCTTGCTGAAGACCTCTAGGTACGTGCCGTCTTGCTTGAAGTCCTCTGCACCAGCCTCGATCGCAGCTAGGGCAATGTCCTCTGCCTGCTCTTCACTCTCAGCCTCCAGAGCAAGAACGCCTTTGTTGCTGAACATCCAGGCCACACACCCGCTTTCACCGAGGTTCCCACCGCTTCGACTGAAGACGTTGCGAACCTCGGACGCAGTCCTATTGCGATTGTCAGTCAGAACCTGGAGCATGATGGCAGCGCCGCCAGGCCCGTAACCCTCGTAGAAAATTTCCTCGAGCTGCCCACCTTCACCCAGGCCTGCGGCCCTCTTTATGGCCCTGTCAACGTTCTCAAGGGGCATATTGGCGTCCCTACCCCTCTGCACAGCCAGGCGCAAACGGAAGTTCATTCCGGGATCGACTCCGCCTTCTCTGGCGGCAACGGTTATCTCCCGGGCCAGCTTGGTGAAAAGCTGCCCGCGCCGGGCATCCACGACACCTTTCTGGTGTTTGATTGACGACCATTTTGAGTGACCGGACATAGCATTCCCCTGGTTAGGCTATTTTGGGATTGTACACCGCAGGAGCGCGGCGTCAAAGCTAACGCATGCCTTCCCACAACTCAACCGTCATCCTTCTCCCTGCTAGGTCCACCTTCAGGACAACCTGTTCAATCGCCGGGATCAATATCTCACCTGGATCCTCGCTTCGTCCAACCACTAGGACGTTGTTGCCACCAGTGACCAGTATGTCTTTCACCACTCCCAGGTGCTCCCCCTCCGAACTCCAGACTTCCAAGTCTAGGAGTTGGTAGTGGTAGTACTCACCATCGTCAAGCGAGGGCAGCGATGAGGCCAGCACCTGAAGCTCTTTGCCTTCAAGCCTTTCCGCATCATCCCGGGTGGCAACTACGTCGAGGGTGACGATGGCATCGCCCCCTGTCCAGCGGAGGCTGTTGATTTGAACGGGCGCGCCGTCAAGCTTCAGCGTCATACCGGTTGCGAACCGGTCTGGATCACCGGGGGTAGGGTGCACGCGGAGCGCCCCATCCATGCCCCAAGGGCCTTTTATGTGGCCCACAACGATAAACTCATCCCCTGACGAGGCTGGTTGATCGGCTTTTTCGGTCGACGGGGTCAAAAGAGGGGAAAACAGGAAAGGAGGGGTTCTGAGATGCTAAACGATCTCAAGGACAGCGCGAGTGCCTTCTTTCACGGCAGAGACTCTGAGAAGGACTCTTATGGCCTGGGCAACTCGGCCTTGGCGGCCAATAATCTTGCCCTTGTCCTCGTCCGCTACTTCAAGGCGGATGATGATTCGGTCGCCTTCTTCGACTACAGCAACCTTGACATCGTCAGGTTGCGCTGCGATGGAACGAGCGATGTACTCCACCAACTCCTTCATGACTCAGCGACCTTCTCTAGCAACGAGGCCTTCTCAAGAATTCGACGGACAGGATCCGATGGCTGGGCGCCCTCGCGAAGCCACTTTAGAGCCTTCTCTTCGTCCAGCACGACGGTGGGGGGATCAGTGAGCGGGTTGTAGTGACCAACCTGATCTACGAACGCGCCGTCACGAGGGGCTTTGGAGGCGGCAACTACGATACGGTAGGAAGGCTGCTTCTTCTTGCCCACCCGCCGCAAACGGATTCTCAGCATGTTTAATTCCAGCACCAAAACAGGATAGGGACGCTGGCATTGTATTGTTCTGCCTGGCGCGCTGTCAATCAAAGCCAGGCGTCGCCAACTAGTCCAGCCACTGGCCTGTGAAGGTGACCTTCTCTGGGTAGGCGTCGTCCTCGACGGTTGTCTTGAAGGGCGGGAATAGTATGTCAATCAGGATATTAGGCGCGGGCTCATGGGCCTGCTGCGCCACAATACTGTCTCTAAGTTGATGGATCTCGTCCTGAAGCTGTCCCATGAGTCCAAATAACTTACTCACATCAGGATGGCTGTCGGCCACGGTTTCCTGAAGCGCGGCCATGTTGTCTGAAACATCCTCGAAAATGGTGCGCTCAGCAGGCGGAGCCCCTCCGCCATGAAACTCTCCAGGGCCGTGCCACGTAACAAGCGGGTGCATGTCACCGTGATACTGGATGGACAACTCTCCGCTCTCGTGCGAATGGCGCACAGCAGGCTCTCCTGGAATCTGCAAGAGCGCCGTGACTAAGACGTGCTCGTTCTCCAAGACGGTGAATACTTTCCTGCGTGGCCGTCCTAGGTACGTCAGCCCTCGCCATCCCTGTTGCTCCTGGGGGACTGCGAAAGGATTGATAGTCAATGACATTGTTGCTCCTTGCTAGCCGCCATTTTCCGCCTCATTCAACTCGGCCTTCTTAGCCTTCAGAAAGACCTCATCCATGTACTCCACATGCCCATGGGGACCAGTGTCGTAATATTTGGCAGCCCCTTCCTGGTAGTCCCGCAGGGCTCCATAATCTTCCGTAGGAAGGTCGATACGTTGGTTTAGTTCCGGGTCGCGGAACACGTTCATGGGGTCGGCTCCGTCTTCCACGATGGCCATCTGCTCTTCCAGCAGCGACCTATACATGATGACTCCCACGTCGGATTCGCCAAGGTGTTCATTGGTCCTATCGGATATGGGCCCTTGCTCCGACCATGCAATCAGGTCTTGCCCCAGAATATAGTCCGGGAATTCCATGATCGGCACGTCGAAGAGCGGGACCAGGGTCTGCTCCGGCAACTCCCCATTGGGGCCGGGGTCAAACACTTCATAGTTCAAATGCCAAGTCGTCGTATCGTCCAACGGTACGCGTATCTGGAAGCAGTACCACCCCTTCTTACCGATGCGCGTCATATTCGGGAACACCATAGGGTGACCAATCCGCCAGTTCTCTGACTCCTCAGTCTCACCAGGCATCAACCGGCGCTTGATGACACCGTGCTCAAACCTATCGAAGCCGTTTTTCACGGCCCGGCTGCCTCCAAGCCTATTCACCACCCTGCGCATGTAGTCGGGTACCCAAATGCCCCGCTCCTCCATCCGCTCGATGATATAGCTGCCGTACACGCCGTGCGTGAAGTGTGCATGGTGGGGGTCCATGGCATTCTCCTGGCACTGAAGCCAGTTGCACGGCACAACCGTGCTGCCAACCTGCCGGAATACCTTATCCCACACAAAAATGTCCCAACGTGGCAAGAGCGGTGCAGGCTCCGGTCCCAAGTAGGCCCATACCAGCCCACCCAGCACCTGGACGGGGTAGGCGGTGAGCCGAATCTTGTTTTTAAAAGTGCTCCCCTCGGGCTCCGCCGGCTGCTCCACGCAATATCCCTCGGAGTCGTACTTCCAACCGTGGTAGAGGCACCGAAGGCCATCCTCTTCCGGGATGCCGGCAGCCATATTGACGCCCCTGTGAGCGCATCGCTCTCCGATGAGCCCGTATTCACCCCGCTTATCCCTATACAGCGTGAGAGACTCGCCCAGAATACGAACCTTCTTCGTCGGCCTATCGACGAATTCATCCTCGCCCGCAATCGGATGCCAATAGCGCCGCATAAGCGCGCCCATTGGAGTGCCCGGGCCTACCTTCGTGAGACGTTCATTCTGCTCAACGCTAAGCATGCATGGCTCCCCCAACACAACGAAGCCTCAGCGAGGCCCCGTCTCACCTGAATAGTGCACGACCAAAAATTGCGTATGACAGGTGTCGCTTCTCTGAGCTTGTGGTATAGAGGTCGGAACTGTACTGAACCTTTATACTACAAACCATCTTGAGGGCCAATCCTCTTGGTCCCCGACCGGCATCAAATTGACGGCCTTGAAAATTGATTGCTATCATCCCAAGACACCGCCGAACATGGAGGTCGCAGTGAGCACGTCGCCTGCTGACGGGCCCTATCGTAGCGCGGCTGCGCTTCTTTCGCAGTACCAGGATGTGCGCAGGGCTACGGAGCACCTGTGCCAACCCCTGGCCATAGAGGATTACATCCTCCAGGCGATGGCCGACGTTAGCCCCACCCGATGGCACCTGGCACATGTTTCCTGGTTCTTTGAGACGTTCTTGCTGAAGCCTCATCTTCCGGGATACGAGAGTCCCCATCCCAAATATGAGTTCCTGTTCAACTCTTACTACAACGCCGTGGGCCCTCAGTACTACCGTCCACACAGAGGATTAATTTCCAGGCCCACCGTCGCTGAGGTCTACGATTATCGTGCCCACGTTGACCAAGGAATGGTCTCCCTCCTAGAGGTCTCAGACGAGAACAAACTCCGCGAGCTCGAACCGACGCTGATTCTGGGGCTCAATCACGAGCAGCAGCACCAGGAACTCATCATTACGGACATCAAGTACAACCTGGCCATAAATCCTCTTCGGCCCGCCTATCACAACCGACCGATTCCGCGAGGTACAGCAACTCCTCCGCTCCGCTGGATGGACTTCCAGGGCGGCATTCACCGTATTGGTTATGAGGGAACCGAGTTTGCCTTCGACAACGAAGGGCCACGCCATGAGGCCCTCCTTCGCCCATTTCGGATCGCCTCTAGGCTCGTCACCAACGGAGAGTTCATGGAGTTTATGGCGGCGGGGGGCTACGGGATTCCCACCCTCTGGCTGTCCGACGGATGGACCACCGTAAAGGCAGAAGGTTGGGACGCTCCGCTCTATTGGGAAAAGGTAGACGGGACATGGTGGGTCCAAACAATGTCAGGAATGCAGCCCGTGGACGAGCACGCTCCGGTGGCGCACGTCAGCTACTACGAGGCTGATGCCTACGCTCACTGGAAGGGGAAGCGCCTGCCCACAGAACAGGAGTGGGAGCGTTCAGCCGAGACTGAACCCCTGCAAGGGACGTTCATGGAGTCTGGTGTCTACCACCCCCTACCCGCCCCCGGCAACGGAGGTCTTGAGCAGTTGTACGGCGATGTCTGGGAATGGACCCAGAGCCCGTATTCGGCGTACCCAGGCTTCAAGCCGACGCCCGGCGCCGTCGGCGAGTATAACGGCAAGTTCATGGTGAACCAGATGGTCCTTCGGGGCGGCTCCTGTGCCACGCCGCGTTCCCATCTGCGAACCACCTACCGCAATTTCTTTCCCCCTCATGCTAGATGGCAGTTCATGGGGTTCCGCTTAGCGGAAGACGCCTAACCCATCGCCGAATAATGAGAGAAGGGGGCAAGGCCAATGGCCTTGCCCCCTTCTCTTCGTTTGTTTACACCAAAACCCGTTCCGTGCCCTGGTAACTAGGCTTTCCTTTCGCCTTCGACAAGGGAGGGCTCGGTGTGTGGCTCTACCCGCAGGTCCGGCAACCAACGCAAGAAGGACGGCAGATACCAGTTTACGTTCCCCAGGAGCCGCATGCTGGCTGGCACCATAATGGAGCGCACAATAGTGGCGTCGATGAAGATAGCCGCCGCCAGACCAAACCCTACCTGCTGGTTCCCCAAGCTTTCTCCAGAGGCAAAGCCACTAAACACCACCACCATGATCATTGCCGCGCCAGTGATAAGGCCTCCGGTCGCTCTGAGGCCAAAAGCCACCGCCTCAGTGTTGTTTCGGGTCTGGTCGTACCTCTCCCTGATGCGGCTCAGCAGGAAGACGTGGTAGTCCATGGATAACCCAAAGAGCACCGAAAACAGGAACAGTGGTATCCACGCATCAATGATCGGTGTTTGCTGGAAGGGCAGGATGGAATCCAGAAACCCCTTTTGAAAGACCAGCACCAGCAGGCCGTAGGCAGCTCCGACCGAGAAAAGGTTCATGATGATGGCCTTGATCGGCACAACAATGGACCTGAACACGAGCATCAACAGTATGAAGCTCAGCGCTAGCACAACGAACACGACGATTGGGGCGTAGGTGTTAGAGACGGCGAAGAAGTCCACGCTGAAGGCGGTCGTGCCGCCCACCAAAACGTCGGCGTCCACACCGGCGAATGCTTGAGGAATAAGCTCCTCTCTTAGCTTGCGGATAGCATCAATGGCGATTTCACCGTTGGGGTCTCCGGCAAGCGGAACGGCCAGAAGGCCCAGATCACCCTGGTTATTGGGAAGCCACCGATTGTCGCCAGGGAAAGTTTCGGGGTCATTGGCAAGAGCGATCTCCAGTCTTTGTCTGGCCTCTTCGACCTCAGCCGAGAATACTGGGCCGTCGATGACGATCTGCGCCGGGGCGACAACCCCGAAGGAGAACTCCTCTTCGAGAACGACAAAAGCTTGCTTGGTCTGTAGGCGGTCAGGGAGGGTGTCGACCCCATTGAACCCAGTGTTTATGTCGAAGTAAGAAAAGGCTGCCAATATGAGTAGACCCGCGGTGATAATCAGGCTCGGAGCCGGAAATCTCATAACCGTATTCGAGATTGCTGCCCAGAAGCCTCCTGTGTTCTCAGCTGAGTCCCGATTGAGACTCCGTCCAAGAAATGGAATCTTGAGAGCATTAATTCGATGGCCCAGGAGGGAGAGCACGGCTGGCAGTAACGTCAAAGAGGCGAGCACGGCAGAGACCACCACGAGGATGGCGCCGACGCCAAGGCTTCGGAATATCGTGGTAGGGATAATGAGCATGCCAGCGAGCGCCATGACCACGATCAGCCCACTGAAGAAGACCGTTCTGCTGGCCGTAGCCCCGGTTCGGCCTACGGCGCTGACTACGTTAGCGGATGGACGCCATTTGCGACCCCAAATGAACGCATTAAAGATGAACCAGGGCAGCAATGTCAGCTGGATGATGGTCATCACCAACGTCGATATGACTCCTGACCGGGGAGTCATATCGACGGCATTGCCTTCCTGGCGGGGCAGTTCCTCTCTAAAGCGATAAACGATGAGCAGTGAGTAGTCGATACCCACCGCCAAGCCGATCATGCTAATCATCAAGGTGACGAAGAAGACTAGATCGAAGGCTTGCCCCACGATTGCTGTGGCGCCCAAGGCGACGATGATTGCTACTATCGCCAGGAGCAGCGGCAGGACGGCCGCCAACACGGCCCCAAACAAAACCAGCAGTATGATCAAGGCTACAGGCACCCCGATGCTCTCGCCCTTCTTTATATCTGATGTCGCTAGTTCGTTCGATTCGTGAGTCACGCTTGCCTCGCCGGCTATGAGCACGCGAAAGTTATCTTCTCCATCAGCCATTTTAGCGATAGCCAGGAGTTCCTTAGCGTTGCTTATAGCATCGTCAAGTGTGCCCGCCATCTCAAAGGTCAAAATGCTTGTACGGCGATCTTCTGAGACCATCGAAGGATCGTTGAACTGATAGTAGTTCAGCCCCTGGCCCACCTTGGTAGGCCCAACAGCCATGATTATTTCAAAAAGCGTTTCAACCCTTTCACGGAACGCGGTGTCATCAACCGTAAGCGTCTCTGACTGGACAATGACGAGCTCGGTCGCCCGCTTCGGCCCCCGGAGCCGCTCCTCAACGAGATCATTTGCCCGCTGGGAATCGGGGTTGTTGGTAAAACGGAATTGGGTAGTCAGAGCATCGGATAGTAGAGCGTTGCTCAGCAGGAAGGCCACAATTATCAGTGCCGCCCATAGGCCTATCGTTCGCCAAGGGTGCAGAGCGCAAGCACGGGCCATGGATTCAGTAAACATACGTCGTTGCACCTTAATCCTCCTCTAACCGACAGGGTATATCCGCCCTAACGCAGAGGGCCGACGCGCCGCCAAATAGTTTAGTCGCAATACACACGGAAATCCAATGAGAACGGGCTAGCCTACCGCCTCTCTGAACCGGCACGTTATAATAGTGACTCTGTGAGGTTTGGTCATGCGGGTTAACGTTCGTTTCTTTGCCGCCTTCCGGGAGTTCGCTGGACACGACAACCTTGATGTCGTCCTCGACCCCGGCTCGACGGTGCATGACTTGCGCATACGGCTTCACGACCAGTTCCCCCGCCTTCCTCAGCCGGAACGCATCGTTGTAGCAGTTAACGCAGAATACGCCGATCCGGACCTAGCTCTCGCCGACAACGACGAAGTCGCCTTGATCCCGCCGGTCAGCGGAGGTTCTTCTTGATTCAAGTCACCCGGCAAGCCATAAACCCCGACGCAGTCACAGAAACGGTCCTCGACCCCGCCAACGGCGGTGTCGTAACGTTCCTGGGCACAACCCGCAACCACACCAGCGACCGCGCTGTGGTGTCTCTGGAGTACGAAGCATACGAGGAAATGGCCTACAAAGAGTTGGAGCGCATCGCCCAAGAGGCCCAAGTGAACTTCGGAGTTCGCACGGTTTCCATAGTCCATCGCTTCGGGCATTTGGACATTGGGGACATCAGCCTTGTTGTTGCTGTGGGCTCGGCGCATCGCAAAGAAGCTTTTGCGGCCGCTCAATACACCGTAGACCGAATTAAGGAAACGGTGCCCATCTGGAAGAAAGAAGTCTTCGAGGATGGCGAAGTTTGGGTCGGCATCGACGCCTGCTATGCCGAGGGCGACCAAGAGCCCCATTCATCCTCTGTAAGCGCTCATAGCCACGCCGGTTAGCCCTCTCTCGCCCTCTCCTGGCAGTCCCGGCGGGGCCTATTCTGCACGTCCTGCCTTGTCTCATCTCTGTTGAGGTTGCTATAGTTGAAGTTCGCGGAGGGATCGCATAGTGGTCTAGTGCGCCCGCCTGCTAAGCGGGTTGGGGGTTAAAGCTCCCGCATGGGTTCGAATCCCATTCCCTCCGCCACACCTGTATATACTGCCATTTCCCGCATTTCCGACCAATAAGGGGCCATGGAACGCTACTTCTCTTGGACCATTGGCTGCCAGATGAACAAGGCCGACTCAGAGCGCCTTGAAAGCGCGCTGACGCAGCTCGGCCTGACGCCTACAGAAAGCCCCGAAGAAGCAGACCTGCTCGTGGTCAACTCCTGCGTGGTCCGGCAGAACGCCGAAGACAAGGTGGTTGGCATGCTGGGGACACTGAAGCCCCTGAAGCGTGACAGGCCGGACAGAGTGGTTGCGCTCATGGGCTGTATGGTTGGCCCGGGCCGAGAGCAGGACGCTCTGCGCGCTCGTTTCCCCTATGTGGATGTCTTCATGCAGCCACAGGACTATGCTCCCCTATTGGACCTGTTGGGGGAGCGCTTGGGCGTGGACGTTGAGGGTTGCCTAGGGCCCCTTGTTCCTCCCAATCCTGAGGTCACGGCCTTCGTCCCCATCATTCAGGGATGCGACAAGTTTTGCTCTTTCTGCATTATCCCCTACCGCCGGGGACGCCAGGTCAGCAAGCCGGTAGAGGAAGTGGTCCGCGAGGTTTCTTTGCTTGCCCAACGGGGGGTTCGCGAAGTGACGCTCCTGGGGCAAACCGTAGACGCTTATGGGTACGACCTGCCAGACAAGCCGGATTTGGCCCTTCTGTTGGAAGCCGTGCATGAGGTGGATGGCATTGGCCGGATCCGCTTCCTTACTTCTCATCCCAATGACATGACCGACCGCATCATCCAAGCAGTTGCAGACCTGCCCAAGGTCTGCGAGAACTTCAATCTGCCGTTCCAAGCTGGCGATGACGTCGTGCTGGAGAACATGCGCCGGGGCTATACCAATGCCCAATACCGGGACCTGGTGCATAAGGTCCGGTCGATGGTGCCCGGCGTGGCAATGGTGACCGATCTCATTGTCGGTTTCCCCGGCGAAACCGAGGCGCAGTTCCAGCAGACATACGACCTTGTCAACGATCTGCACTTCGACAAAGTGCACACCGCCATGTATTCGCCACGGCCCAACACCATCTCTTTGCGGCAACTGACGGACGACGTTCCTCAAGCGGAGAAGCATCGGCGCGTCAGCGCCATTGACCAGCTTCAGGCAGGCATCCAGGCAGACATTAACAAGGCCTACGTCGGAAATGTGTATGAAGTTTTGGTCGATGGTCACCGGCGGGGCCAATGGACCGCCCGCACTCGGACGGACAAACTTGTCTACATAGATAACCCTCAGCCCCTGCTGGGTCATACCATAGACGCCGCCATCCACGAAGCAACTTCGTGGTCGTTGCGGGGGAAAACCGCAGTGCCCGTAGCCAAGATTCCTAGCTGACCTCCCAACCGACCTCAAAAAGCTAAGGCCTGTCGTGCAGACGGGCCTTGGCTTTTTCATGACTTGGCCAAGCACCCGGGGGTGCCTCCGGAGCCCATACGACAAATGTTCTAGAGCTATCTTCTAAACCCTAAGTAAGTGCGCATCAGGCGCTGGAAAGCGGGGCGGGCCAAGTGGCCCGCCCCTCTTTCGCATTCCACTGGTCCGGCCTTGGCCCGGCATGCTGCCGGAAGGTATTATCCCAAGGACGCTAAGGCAACCCACACTCGTATCCCCGAATAACCACAGGAGGCACCCAATGATTTTGATCACCGGTGGCATGGGTTTCATCGGCCTACACACAGCCAAGTTTTTCCTGGACGCTGGCGAAAGCGTTGTTATTTCTCAGCACAGCGCCCGCCGTGAGCCAGAGTTCCTAAAGGACGACTTCGGCAAGCGTGTGTTCGTGGAGAGCTTGGACATCACGAATACCTACGAACTCTTCGAGGTGATGCAAAAGCACAAGATTGATGGAATCGTCAACCTTGTAGCGCCCCCCGTACGCGGCAGTACGCCTACCAACGACGTACGCATTTACACCGTGGGGCTGCTCAATCTCCTGGAGGCTGGCCGCATCTTCGGGGTGAAGCGCGTTGGGCTTGCAAGTTCTACGCTGGTCTACGGGAGCCTACCGTCTGGTCCCTTCCAAGAGGACGACCTCCTGCCCATTGAGTCCAAGACGCAGGTGGAGGCCTTCAAGAAAGCCACTGAGACCCTGGGCCTCCACTACGGCGACCGAACAGGGCTCGACGTTATCACGCTGCGCATGGGCTTCATCTACGGCCCCCTGTACTACAGCATGTTCAATCTTCCAGGCCGCTTGTCCCACCTGGCCGCCCGAGATGAAAAGTACGACTTCAACGATTTTGAGGACGATGAGTACGACTGGTGCCACGTAAAGGACTGTGCCCGCGCTGTTCAGGAACTGATGATGCCGGACAGCCTGCCTCACCGTATCTACAACATCGGTGGTGGGACTTCGGTCCAGAACAAGGATGTTCTCGCTGCGGCGAAGAAGTTAAAACCTGACCTCGACTTGAAGCTCCAGCCTGGTCTCAGCCCTGCTGGCCGCGCAAATGTGGCAATGGACATGAGCCGCATGAAGCAAGACATCGGCTTCGAGCCGCAGTTCGACATCGAGCGCGGCCTTGCCGACTACGTTGCCTGGCTTAAGAACCATCCAGAATAGGGAAGCTCGGACGATGCAGGATTGTAATACTCTAGTGCATACGCATGGTATGATGGCAGTACCCCACCATCGGATGAAACCAAATGGCCACCAGGGAAATCGCTAGAGTTACTGTCAGCCTGCCGCAGAAGCTCCTAGAGCTCGCCGACCAACTGGCGCAGGAGTGGTCCACAAGTCGTAGTGGCGCCATAGCCGAACTATTGGAGAAGGAGGAGCGCGCTCGCCTGGAAGCATTAATGGAGGAGGGCTACAGGGAACTCGCTGAAGAGAATCGACGTTTCGCGGAGGAGATATATCCGGCCGTCAGCGAGATGACGCTCCGGGCCACTGAATGGGCCGAGCCTCCCGATGATTAGACGAGGAGAGATCTATTGGCTCCAGCTTCCGGACGGCCAAGGCTCCGTGCAAGCGGGCCTCAGACCTGTCCTAGTCATCCAAAACGACATCGGTAACCAAGCTAGCTCCATAACCATAGTTGCGGCCATTACTTCTCAGCCACGGCCGCGGCAGTACCCATTCCACGTACACTTCACCGCAGCAGAGAGCGGTCTTCGTCTAGATGGAACTGTTCTGTGCGAACAGGTTCAGACTGTCGACCAAGCCAGCCTCGGCCGACTGGCTGGAGCGCTAGACCACTTGAAGATGTCCGAAGTTGACACCGCCCTTCGCTTCAGCTTTGGTCTGGAACATTGAAAGCCATCAAGTAAAAGAAGCCCTCCCAGCCTTGGCTGGGAGGGCTTCTTTATATAAATGCGTGTGTGCGGCCTAATGCTAGCCCGGCTCGCTCCCAAGGATCAGAGCTGTTTGGCAGACTGTGTTGCCGCCGTGGCCGCTGACCAGGCATAACTTCGCGTCTTTCACCTGTCGATCGGGGCCATAGTCGTGGCGGATCTGCCGTACTCCCTCAACGACCTGGAGGATGCCTTCTACATGGGCCTCGGAGAGCTGGCCGCCTGAGGTGTTCGTCGGCAGTACACCGTCTAGGTCCAGGGCGCCTGAGGCTGCGAATGCGCCGCCTTCACCCTTCTTGCAGAAGCCGTAGTCCTCCAGTTGCAGAACGACCATGGCTGTGAAGCAGTCGTAGATCTGAGCAACGTCAATGTCCTGAGGGGTCACGCCCGCCATCTTGTAAGCGGCCTCTCCGGCCTGCTTTGCGCCCGTGTGGATCATGTTGTCGTTGTGGTGCCAGCCGCGCAAGTTGTTACCAACGCCGAAACCCAATACGTAGGCCGCCGGCTTCCCCAAGTCCTTGGCCCGTTCGGCCGAAGTCACGATGACAGCACCTGCGCCGTCACTGACAAGGCTGCAGTCGTAGAGACCCAGCGGGTCTACGATCATACGGGCGTTGAGGTAGTCCTCAATGGACATAGGCTCCCGCATCATGGCGTCCGGGTTCTTCATGGCGTGCTTGCGGAAGCTGACGGCCACTGCGCCGTACTGCTCTTTCGTGGTGCCGTAAATCTCCATATGACGACGAGCAGCGAAGGCGTAGTTGATAACCGCCCCGTAGACGCCAAACTCAGGAGCAAACTCCTTTCGCAACTGGGACTCGTCCATGGTCGCCACCCGCATCTTCGCTTCTGCGCTGCGGTGGGCGCGGGACCAGGAGTCCCTGGAGTAGCCGACCAACACCGTGTTACACAGGCCAGCGTCAATGGCCATACAGGCCAGCGCAACGCCAAGCGGCTGGCTTGCCCCTCCATTGTCCGTGGAGGTGCTGAACGTTGCGTTTATGCCCAGCATCTGCCCTATGCGCTGGTGGTGGGCATAAATCTCGTCCGGGCCCCTGGTCAGAAGCCCGTCGATCTCCTCTTTCTTAATGCCGGCATCCTCGATGGCTGCCTTGGCGGCCAGGGCAAAGAGCCCCAGCGAACCTACGCCCGGCACCTTTCCGAGCGGGCTATTGCCCGCCCCTATGATTGCGTACTTCCCACGCAGGTCGCTCATGGCTCCACTACCTCCTGGGCACGCATCTCATCAATCTCAGCCTGGGAGTACCCAAGGCCGCTCAAAAGTTCATCGGTATGTTCGCCCAGGACAGGGGCCCCAAGGTCGAATGTAGCAGGCGTCTCACTCAGGTTCACTGGGCTGCCGGCCAGTCGTACCTTGCCCTGAGTCGGGTGCTCAACTTCGATCGGCATACCCAAATGTTGTACCTGAGGGTCTTCAAAGACCTCCTTCAAGTTGTACATGGGTGAGCAGGGTACGTCGTTGTCCCGAAGCTTCTGGATCCAGACGTCCCGGTCATCTTTTGCAAATACATCGGCCAATATTCCGTGCAAGACATCGTAGCCTGTTTGACGTCCTGGCCGCTCCTTGAACCGCTCGTCCTCCTGAAGCTCCGGCATCCCCACAGCCACGGTGAGGCCCTGCCAGAACTTGGGTGGGGACGATAGGTGAATGACAAATGGTTTCCCGTCTCCAGCCATGAAGGCGTACACCTGTGCGTTGTGGACCCGGGTGTCCCGGCGCGGGATCTCGCCGCTGGCTAAGTGGGTTGCCGCCATCTCCTGGATGAACGAGGTCGTAGCCTGGAGCAACGATGTTTCCACCTTCTGCCCCTTTCCCGTCTTCTCCCGCGAGTAGAGGGCTGACAACACCCCATAGCAGGCGAAGAACCCGGTTAGGTGGTCTGACAGCGAATACCCCATCGGCTTGGGGTCCTCAGGGTCTGTGAGCAGGCTCATCAGGCCGCTCATCGCCTGGCCTATTGTGTCGTAGCCGGGCCAGTCTCGGTAAGGACCGGTCTGGCCGAAGCCGGAAATAGAGCAATAAATAAGCCCTGGGTTCTTCTCATGCATAAGGTCGTAACCGACGCCCATTTTGTCCATGACGCCGGGCCGGAAGTTCTCGATGAACACGTCCGCGGACTCAAGGAGCTTGCGGAGCACTTCCTGCCCCGCCTTTTCCCGGATGTTGAGGGCTATGCTCTTTTTGCGCCGGTTAAGGCTGGAAAAGGTGGGCGTATAGCCCTGCCCTCCCCATCCCCGGAAAGGGTCACCGCCCGGCCGAGTCTCCACCTTGATAACCTCCGCACCCATGTCCGCCAGGAGCATGGACGCATAGGGGCCGGTGACGTAGCGGGAAAATTCCACCACCTTCACACCATCGAGGGCACCAGCCATTCCGTTCCTCCTCGTCGCGAATATCCAAGTGCGCCTTGATCGACGCACCCAGCTTAAGTCGTTGCAAACGCTCTAAAGACTGAGCCTAGCCCCGTTGAGGCGTCAGCCAGAAGTCCTGAAGCGGCGATTCATCATTGGTCGCCTGGGCGCAGTAAACGTCGGTCTGGAGCAGGACGGCGCAACCTGGGCAGTAGTACTGCTGGAAGACGCCATTGTACGGCTCTCCAGACGGTACCCGACGGCCCACCAGGTCTTCTAACTCCTGGATATGGCGGATAGCGAATTGCTTGTAGTTATCGTCCGGTCCGCAGAAAACGTGGCTGCAGTTAACGCACCGGATCACCTGGGCGCCGCCGCCCTCTGCTACTTCGAGGGCCTCGTGAAACCGGAGCACGGTTTCAAAGTTAACGTTGCTCATGGAGCCCTCAGCGAAGGCCGAAGTTGCACCGCTGTAGGGTTGGCCCGAGCTGACCCGTTCCTTGCGAATCTCGTTCCTCAGCTGTTGTGTTCCTTCTTCATCCACAACGCCCGTTTTGGCGTCAGCGACCACACCAAAGATCATGTGGGCCATCTCAGGGGATACGAGACGCTCCAGGAGGTCTTTGCCGACCCTCCAAGGCTCTCGGTCCAGAGGATCGCCGTAACCACTGCCGCCGGCGACGAAGTCGGCGACGATTGCATATTCAGGAAGCGCCGCCCTGCCGACTATCTGTTCAGGGTGCGCCACTTTGCCCCATCCGTCGGATTCCAGAAGCTCCGGCCAGATAGGGGTCTGTTCTCGCTTGATGCGGTCCATAATCGAAGCGCCCTCAGTGTGGTACACGCCTCGGATGCCGCCGAGTCCGGTCGGATAGCCACCAAACAGGCCTGCTCCCTCCGGAATGCAGCCGTAGGGTGAGTAGTTGACCGTGCTGTCCTGGGAGCCGTAGATCATGTAGACACGATAGCTTCCGGCCCCGCCAGAGAACTTACCCGGTGCTCCACCGTTTCTGTGCAGGTTCCGCGTGAAGTAGATGAAGGGGTACTGCATCTCAATGCGCTCTACGTCGCTGGTGCCGCCGGACGGGATGTTCATGTTCCCACCGCAGTGCACGCCGTCGCGCTCCGGCGTCGCGCCTAGTCCTGCGCCGTGGCCGTCGTAGAGACCCTGTGCAGTGACAAGACCCTCCCGATTGTGGCCGCCGTAGAAGAAGCCTGGGCCGCCGGAGTACCAGATGCCCTGCCAAGGAGCGTTGATGTCTTCCTGATGCCCGCCGGCATACAGCATCTTGGCGATGCACTCACTGGAAGCGATCTTAGCGCTAACGCCAACTCCAGGGGCGGCTCCGCACGCAGCCGGGAAGGTGCAATTCAGGATGTTCCCTTCAGGCACATAGGTGTGTACTGGATGAAACTTACCGTCGCTCCAGGGCACATCCCAGAAGAGAAAGTCGGTGAGAGACACTGCAAGCTGGGCTTCAGTCCCAGCCAACGTGGAGTTCGTTGTGTCGTTCATCTGAGGACTGGAGCCAGTGAAATCAAAATAGATTTCGTCGTCCTCCTTGGTCATGGTGCAGACGGTCACATAGGGCCGCACACCGCCCCCAACCCTGTCCCAGGCAGTGCCGTAGACTCTGGACGTCCAGGTACCGTCAGGAAGACCCCTCAGCTTGGCTCGGGCCAGCCGGTCCGAGTCCTCGATGATCTTTTGTCCGGCGCCCAGGATGAACTCCAGGCCAAACTTCTCGACCAACTCCAGGTAGCGCTTGCCACAAACGTTGTTGGAGGCAATCATCGACTTCATGTCGAGGCCAACGTAGCCCGGGTCCCGACACTGTTCCGTTATGCAGCGGAACACGTCCTCTCGAAACTCGCCCTTCTCAACAAGTTTCAGGCCTTGGATCCTTATGCCCTCGTGGAAGATCTCTGTGGCGAGCCCGCGCATCACGCCGCCAGTGTCCGCGGTGTGAATGCTGGAGGCCAGCCAGCCAATCAGACTCCCATCCCAAAACACTGGCTTGACGATCATCATGTCGTAGGTGTGAGCGCCGGCGATATATGGGTCGTTGAAGAAGAGTTGGTCCCCGTCGTAGAAGCCAGGGCTCTCCGCGTACCACTCTATGAGCTTCTTGATCGCGTCAGAGGTGGCCGCGGCGAAGCGGAGGTGGCCCGAGCAGGCGAGAATCATTTCGCCTGTGGGATCGTAGAAGGAACTCATGCATTCCCCGCCTTGGGAGACGATGGGTGAGGCGGTTACCTGCTGGAGAGATGTACGTCCCTCCTCGCCAATGGCCCAGAGGCGGTGCAGGAACATTTCATACTTGACGGGGTCCAACTGTACTGATGCTGCGGTAACCACAGAGAATCCTCCTTACAGTGCGTACGCTAGTTTGGGGTTGTCCCAAAGTATCTTATCGACGATTGCCGGATCGACCATGCCGCTTTCCTTCAGTCTGCGAAGAGCGTGAAGCTCAGTGGCGGTATCGTTGTGGCCATAGTCGGTGCCTAAGACCAGATGGTCTTCGTCCACGTATTCCAGGATCTTCCTGAAATCATCAGTCGTCTGGCAAGAGATGTACATCTGGTTATCTTTCAGAATGTTCTTGGTGACGCCTGGCCTGTTCAACTTCTTGAGGCGCAGGTTGAGGTCGTTCAGGGCGTAGGGAAGCCACTGGGCACTAACCTCCGTGACGACCCACCGCAGATCGGGGAACTTGGCAGGGATCTCCTTCATGAGCAGGTCGTGGACGGCTCCCACCACCGCCAGCTTGAAGGCCCGGAACCCTGAATCGATGGTGAATAAGTCATAAGCCAGGAAGTTGCCCGTCGCCGAATGGATGCAAATGGGCAGATTCAGCTTGCTAGCCTCTTCGTACAGGGGGAACCAATGGGGGTCGGAGAGGCGGTGCTGGGACTCTATGCCCCGGATAAAAACACCGCAGGCGCCATGCTCGGCACCGTAGTGAAGCTCTTCCATCGCCTTGTTCAGGTCCAACAGCGGCAGGACGACCGGCCAACGCAGCCTCTCAGGGGCCTGTGCCCAGACGGAGCCCATCCACCGGTTGTAGCCCTGGCAAAGAGCCGTATCCACCTCTGGCTTCGTAGTCAGGGGGGTGAGAAAGAGGGTTGGGTACAGGACATGAACGTCAACGCCCAGCTCGTCCATATGCGACAGACGAGCCTGGATGTTAGTGGCTTCTCGAGCGGCGTCAGGGGTTTCTTCACCAATGTTGATGTTGTTGGCGTAGACCCTGTCTCCAACCAGCCAGTACTCATTCTTGTGAGCGCTGGGGTCCTTACCGACGAGGTGCACGGGCTTGTAGGCCTGACCTTCCTCCGGGATGAACTCCCAGGTGCGCTCCGTCTCTACCACGTGGGCGTCGGCGTCTATGACTGGCATGTCCCCCTCCTTAGCCTCGCGAGAGTCTTCTTGCCTCGGTCCCTCGACACGAATCAGGATCGCGGCAGTGCCGCGGACCGCAATGCTACAGGCGCAGGAACTTCTTTGCGTTTCCGGCGAGCACTGCTTCCTTTTCGCCCTGGGTCAACTCTTCGTGATCCCAGGTGTTGCGGATCATTTGCTGCGCTGCCGGAAGGTCCACTTCGTGGGGGTAGTCTGTTGAGTAGGCGAATGGCTCTATGCCCAAGCGTTTGGCCAGGTAAGGGAGGCTCTTGTCGTCACCCTCACAGCCAATCAGCACCTGTCCGCTCGTCAAATAGTCGGAAAGCTGCCGCTTTGTTGTCCCCCCCAGCCGGTACTCCTCGTCGCGGGCCATCCGGTCCAACAGCATGACGGTCCAGGCGCAGCCGCCCTCTAGGAAGGCGATCCGGAGGTCGGGCAGCCGGTCGAACAGTCCGTCGTAGATGAAGGAGACAATGGCGTACATCAGTGGTACGGGGTGATGAAGAACATGCGAAGCCGCGTTGCTCTTGAAAGTGCTGATGCCAAGGCCCCAATTAGAGCCCCCGTGAACGCCCAAGAAACAGCCCAAGTCGGCAGCCTCTTCGTAAACGGGCCAGTAGAACTCGTGGCCCAAGTGGAGCGGGAGACCGGTTGAAGGCAGCATTGCCCCAGGCAGGTCCAGTTCTCTTACGGCCCTCCGCAACTCTGTCGCGGCGGCTTTGGGGTCCCCCATAGGGATGAGGGCCACCGGCCGGAGACCGGGGTCTACCCTGCGGAAGCGGTCGGCGACGTAGTCGTTGTAAGCCCGGCACAGACGAACGGCATAGTCAGTGGCCTGGATGAAGCCAACCGAGAGGCCCTCGGAGGGATAGAGCACTGTAGTGCCAATGCCGGTCTTCTTGAGGAATTCAGAGATGTCCTCACCGGAGCCAGGGCGCCCGTCGCTAGCCCTTATGAGCTCCTTGGGACTCGCATCTTCCAGTTCTGGAACGTTGGGGTAGTGAATCGCGTCCAGGCTGGGAAACACGCCCATCCGCTGCCGGCTTGGGGCCGTGGCCACCTTCCGGATGGCAGGTTCCATATATTCAGCGAGTTCAGGGATGGACTCAATGAGATGTCCATCACAGTCGAGTACTTCCGTTGCCGCCATAAGCCAATTCCCCCTTTTTGGCGACTCCATTCTAGGCACAAGTCATTATAGGCTTTGAGGTTTGAGCGTCAAGGTAGAGCGCCACCACCGGTCTGCTCTGGGCCCCTTGCGCTAACAGCCCTCTTGGTTACGCACAATCGGACGAGGCTCAGATGTCCTAGAGGTTTCCTACTTGACATCTCACTCCAAACGCTTACGATTCTCTTCCGCTTTCCAATCTCTGGCGCAAGAACAGGAGCACAACTATGACAAAGCGTTTATGGATCGTTCTGGCGCTCGTAGCGCTGGCCGCGCTCAGCGTCACCGGCATGGCCCTGGCCAAGCCCAGCAGCGGAGCAACGGTCACCTTTGATAACGGCGTCCTGACCTCACCGACAACTTACGAAGAGGCTGGTGTCACGATTACCGGTTCTGTGAACATATTTCTCTGGGACATAGAGCCCGACGGAGAACTGGAAGCGCAGGTCGTGCGCAGGCGGTACCTTGATGTCCACATGGGTGGAGCCACCTTCGATTTCACAAGCATCGACCTCGATGACATCCGGCGCGCAGGGTTTGGTGGATCAGTTAAGCTCAAAACGCCCCAAGGCCATTTCATTTCAGTAACTACTGAGGGCACCGCTACACTCAATTGGACTGGTGTCACGTCCGTCAGGATAAGTTCAGACGGAGCCTACATTGACAACATCGTTGTTAATAGCGGCAAGCCGGACAAGGTTGACGTATGCCACGCTACCGGCACCAGCCGCAGCCAGAATCCCGTTGTGGTCATCAGCGTCTCCGGGAACGCGGTTAACGCTCATTTGGCCCACGGCGACTCCCTGCTCGCTGAAGATCCCAAGTGTAGGAGTATCCGCCGCTAGGCGTACGACATGGAATGTAAAAAGAATAGCCCCCGGCAATCCGGGGGCTATTCTTTTTTTCAATCGATCCGCCGTTTATACGCTCTCACTTCCCGTTCGCCGGACTCCGCAGTATCATGCCTCATGCGCCGCGTGCTGCACTCGACTTCAGGGGGTTAGCCATGATCCTGATCACTGGTGGAATGGGGTTCATTGGCCTGCACACGGCCCGGAGCCTCCTGGATATGGGCCAGGATGTGGTGCTGACCCAGCACCGAGCACGCCGCGAGCCGGACTTTCTCAAGGATGAGATCGGCAAGCGGATAACCATCGACAGCATGGACGTGACCAACACCTATGAGGTGCAAGAGGTGGTGCGGCGTCACAAGGTGGACGCGATCATCAGCCTGGTCGCCCCTCCTGTACGAGGCGCTACGCCCCGCGGCGATATGCAGGTCTACACCGTCGGCCTGCTGAACCTCCTGGAGGCATCCCGGATCAACGAGGTTCCCCGCCTGCTGCTGGCCAGCTCAGTGTCGGTGTACACAGGTTTGGCCCAGGGCCCCTACAGCGAAAGCGACCTTCTTCCCATCGAGTCTAAGAACCAGGTCGAAGCTTTCAAGAAGGCGATGGAGACCCTGGCCCTCCACTACGGAGACCGTACGAGCCTGAACGTCGCCTCCCTGCGCATAGGCAGCATCTACGGGCCCATGTACTACAGCATGTTCAACCTGCCCAGCCGCCTCACGCACGCCGCAGTGAAGAGCGCCGAGCCAGACTACGCCGCAGGCGTCCCCTTTACAGACGACGAGGCGGACTGGTGCTATGTCAAAGACTTGGCGAAGGGCGTCGCCCAGTTGGCCACAGCACCAAAGCTGAATCACCGCATCTACAACCTTGGCGGCGGCCAGGGGTTCAATAACACGCAAATACTGGCCGCTGTACAGAAAGCAGTGCCTGGATTCGATGCACCGCTCCAGGCGGGGCTGAGCCCTGCGGGCAAGACGGGCGTCGTCATGGACAACACACGGGCCAAGGAAGACGTCGGCTACGCTCCGACTTATGATATAGAGCGGGGCGTCGCCGACTACGCCGAGTGGCTGAAGGCCGGCAACCCCCAGTAGCACCTTTGAGGAGGATCGGCCCCCATGTTCCTGCTGCAAACGGAAGTAGACGCCATCATCGACAGGGCCTTGGAGGAAGACCTGGCCCTGGGCGATCCCACCACTGAGATACTTGTTGCTCCCACCGTCATCGCCTCGGGAACGTTTGTCGCCAAGGGCGCTGGTGTTTTGGCGGGTCTCGGCGTGGCCCTGGATGTCTTTCGCAGGGTCGATCCTTCGATCACCTGCAGCCCTCGCAAGGCAGACGGCGACCGCCTTGCCAAAGGGGATGTCATCGCCGAGATCTCCGGGCCGATGGCCAGCATCCTCATGGCCGAACGCGTGGCCCTAAACTTCGTGCAGCACATGAGCGGTATTGCCACAGAGACGGCGAAGTTCGTGGACGCGGTGCAGGGATTCGACGTGAGCGTCGTCCACACGCGCAAGACGCTCCCCGGCCTGCGGGCGCTCCAGACCTATTCGGTCCGCGTAGGCGGAGGCAACAACCACCGGAAGAGCCTGGGAGACGGCATCCTGATCAAAGACAACCACATAGCATCGCTGGCCCGCGAGGGTATGTCAGTATCCGAGGTCGTGCGGCAGGCCAAGGCCAAGGCGCCTCACACCATCACCGTCGAGGTAGAAGCGGACACGCTCGAACAGGTACAGGCTGCCCTGGATGGTGGCGCCGATATCATTCTCTTCGACAACATGACGCCCGAACAGATGAAGCGGGGCGTGGCGTTGTGCAAAGGCAAGGCGCGCACGGAGGCCTCCGGCGGGATCACGCTCGACAATGTCCGGGCCGTAGCCGAAAGCGGCGTGGACATCATTTCTTCCGGGGCACTGACTCATTCTGCGAAGGGCTTGGACATAAGCTTGGACGTGGCGATCTAGGCCGCTGAGCCGAATTGCGCTGGTTGGCGCACTTGGGGTGGGTGGCAGAAATTCACGCCGTGCAACAGAGACTGCTTCATTGCATGCGAGGCGCGTATCATCATCGACCGACCAGCTTTAGAAAGACGCACTACCGCTGCAACCCGTGGCCGCCGCAGGCCGTTGGCTCTATGGGCGGTTCTGCTATCAGCCCTGGGCTTGCTCTTACTCAGCGCCTGCTCCAGCGAAACTCCGACACCAACGCCTTTACCTCCTGTCGACCTCATCGCCTACTCGGGGGTAGACGGCCACATCTACACCATCGCCCGCGATGGTACCGGCCGGAAACGGGTATCTCCTGAGACTTCAGGTTTGGTGGTGTCTCTCCTCGCCGCCCCTCCGTCGCAGGAGAGCGAGGTCAGCTACAGTTGGCCCACCTGGTCGCCTGACGCCACCAAGCTCGCCTTTTCATCCTTCCGTGACCGTGGTTCTCTGCAGTTCGAGATGCGCCTCTTCGTGACCGACATCCAGGCACAATCAGTCAAAGAAGTGTTCTCCAACCCCTTGGAAGATACAGGGCCAATCTCCTACACACCGATCATTCCGCACTACACCCTATGGGCCTCCAGCGAACGACTTAGCTTCCTCGCCGGAGTAGACCGCGAGATCACCTTCCACACGGTCAACGCCGACGGCAGCGACCTCGTCCAGGAGGACCTATTCAGAGCGCCTCTGTACTATTCCTGGTCGCCTGACGGGACCCGCGCCATCGTCCATCACATCGAAGGCCACAAGCTTATTGACCTCTCAGCAGAAGAGCACGTCACTGAGCTTCCACAGATCACCAACAGCTACCGCGCCCCCTCCTGGGACCCCACCGGCGAGCGTTACATCATCGCCGACGATGAATTCGAAGGCGGATCTCTCGTGCTAGCTGAGGCTGACGGAGAGGGGAAACAGGTATTGATACCCATCACCGGCGACCACGCTTTTCATTGGTCCCCGGACGGAAAGCACATTGGCCTAAGCGAACTGCCAACCAAACCCGGAGGGCAGTCTGGACTCTCGCTCATCGATGCGGAAACCTTGGAGAAGCAGGACATCAAAACCGAGGAAGTGTTCGCCTTCTTCTGGTCTCCCGACAGCCAGAAGATTGCCTACGTCAAGGAGAACCGGTCCATACCAGCCCTGGAGTGGTGGGCCTACGACCTGCCCAGTGACGAGCACACCCTGCTTGCTCCGATGCGCCACTCGCCGGACAACACTGGCCTGCTCCTCTTCTTCGACCAGTTCGCCTATTCCCACGGCCCATGGTCACCGGACAGCCGCTACGTGGTGGTGGCCGGCAGGACCATAGAGATGCCACGAGGTCAGCCCTCAGCCATTATCCTTCTGGATACTGCCGGAGAAGAAGACCCAAGGTTCCTTGCTGAAGGAACCTTGGGTGTTTGGTCGCCAAGATAAGCGAGCCCAAAGTGTGGCTCGAACGAGCCGCCCTTACCTCCACACCCCCTGGCCCTTCCCGGCATCTCAAGGCTTGAAAGCCCCCCCTCCAACGGAGAAAGTCCGCATGACCATCACAAGCCCGCGGCGGCGAGACGCCGATTACATCTTCTATGAACTGACGCGCAGTATCTGCCCAACCTGCAAACAAACAATCGACGCCCAGATCTTGCTCAAAGATGGCCGTGTGATCATGAAGAAGCGCTGTCCTGACCACGGCTGGTTCGAAGCCCTAGTAAGCTCGGACGCTGAGCACTACGTCAATTCTCTGAAGTACAACAAGCCTGGCTCCATGCCCCTCGCCTACTCGACGGAAATCGTCGACGGCTGCCCCACCGACTGCGGCCTGTGTCCTCAGCATCAGCAACACACTTGCTTGGCCCTGATTGAGGTCAACAGTCACTGCAACCTGGACTGCCCCATCTGCTTCGCTGATGCCGGCCCCGGCTACTCGCTGACGATGGAGCAAGTGGACGGGATGCTGGACCGGTTCATTGAGCTGGAGGGTGAGGCAGAAGTCGTGCAATTCAGCGGTGGCGAGCCTACGATCCACCCGCAGATTTTGGAGATGGTGACACTGGCGAAAGCCAAGGGCATCCGTCATGTGATGATCAACACCAACGGCATCCGTATTGCCCGGGACGACCGTTTCCTAGAAGGCCTCAAGGAAGCCAACCCCGTCGTCTATCTGCAGTTCGATGGCTTTGAAGAGCGGACGTCCAAAATCATTCGCGGCAAGGCGCTGCTGAAGGATAAGCTGCTGGCCCTCGACCGCATGGCTGAGGCGGGCATTGACGCCATCTTGGTCCCTGCCATCGAGAAGGGCGTCAACGACCACGAAGTTGGCGCAATCGTGGAGTTCGGCATCAAGCATCCTGCGGTGCGCGGCGTCGCCTTTCAGCCGGTTACCCACGCAGGCCGCTACGTCGATTTCGACCCCATGGACAGGACCACGATCCCTGATGTCATCAAGGGCATCGCCGATCAAACAAAAGGCATGTTCCGCTCCGATGACTTCGTGCCGGTGCCCTGCTGCCATCCGTCGTGCCGGGTGGCGACCTATGCCTACATCGACGGCGACGAAGTAACCCCGCTACCGAGGGTTCTGGACGTTGACGACTACCTGGACTACGTTTCCAACCGCACATTGCCCGACCCCTCTCTGGATGTCCGGAGGGCGCTGGAGGCCCTGTGGTCGGCCTCAGCGGTTCCAGGGTCGGACAAGACGGCCTACGACCTCCAGTGCGCCGCTTGCGATGTCTCAGCGTGGCCTGTCACCGTCGCCGACCTGAAAGAAAAGGTCTTCATGATAGTCATCCAGTCCTTCGCGGATCCCTACACCATGGACCTGAAACAGCTTATGAAGTGCTGCGTTGGCGTCCTTGTCCCTGACGGACGGATGATTCCCTTCTGCGCTTACAACAGCGTGGGCTATCGGGAGCAAGTGCGGGCCAGCCTCAGCCCCATCGCGGTCACAAGACCGTGACCACGCTCGATTTAGCTCCGTCCGACCTGAAGGCCTGCTGCGCCTCTTTCTACGCTAATGACTGGATTGGATGGCTGCTCGGTGGCTCGCTGCATCCCGGAGGGGAGGCACTCACCCGCAGGCTCGCCACTCTCCTTAACCCACGGGCCGACGACCTCGTGCTCGACGTCGCTTCCGGGCGCGGCGATAGCGCTCGGATATTGGAAGAAAGCGGAGCTTCGGTCGTTGGTGTTGATCTCCAGGTGGAGGGCGCCCCCAAGGGGGCCACAGCGGTCCAGGCCGATGCGGAAGCCTTGCCGTTCCGAGACGATCAATTCGACGCCGCGGTCTGCGAGTGCTCCCTCTGCCTCTTTCCAGACAAGGCCACCGCTTTGTCTGAGATGTACCGCTGTCTCAAGCCCGGCGGCCGGCTGGGGATCGCTGACGTTGTCCTGGACGTCGAAGGATTACCCCAAGAGCTTCAGAGCGTAGCCGCTTACGTCGCTTGCATTGGCGGGGCAGTCGACAAGGAGCGCCTAATGGGCCTTGCCACAGAGGCGGGCTTCGTCGATTTGGATTGGGAGGACCACCGGGAAGCCCTGGTGGAGTACATCGAAGGGGCCAAGTCCAGGCTGGTGGGCGTCAAGCTCGCAATGGGACTGGGAAAACTTCCCTTGCCCGATGGCCTGGATGTCGACGGGGCGCTGCGGGCGGTAAAGCGGGCGCGCGAACTAGCTGAGGAAGGGAAAGCTAGCTATGGACTCTTGCTAGGCAAGAAGCCTGCCTGAAATCATTGGTGGTGGGCGGTTTCCGTCCTTAGCCCCCTGACCCATCGAAAAGTATCGTCCCGCTGCTCCACTCTTCCCATGACCATTTCCTTCCGTGATCGTTGAACCAGTCGACGGTCCGCCGCATCCCGTCGTGAATATCAACTTCGGGCGCCCAGCCGGTAGCCTTGTTTAGCTTGGTATAGTCACAGCGGAACTCCTGGATATCGTACCGCCTCATGCGCTTCGGGTCGATCTCAATCCGGTAGTCCGGGCGATCCATGGTTTCCGCCGCTATAGCCACCAACTCTTCGACTGAGTAGGTCACATTGGAACCTACGTTCACCACCTCTCCATTGGGGATGTCTGATGCCAACGCAGATATGAGGCCACGAACCGTGTCCCGGACGTAGGTGAAGTCCCGCCGCGCCTTGATGTTGCCTAGCTGAATAACGTTGCTCTTGTCCAATTGGGTAATGATCTCAGGAATAACATACGGCAGCGTTTCGCGGGGGCCGTAAGCGTTGTAGATTCGGGCAATAATCACAGGGACGTTGTGCTCAAGGAAGAACGTGTGGCAGACGCGGTCTGCGGCCAGTTTGCTTACGGCATAGGTATTCACAGGATTCAGCGGGTGTTCTTCAGTCATCGGGACAAAGACAGCCTCGCCATAGACCTCTGTTGAGGAAACGTAAAGGACCTTCTTTACGTCGAACATGCGGCAGGCCATGAGGACGTTGATGTTGCCCTCAACATTCGTTCGAAAGAACCGCTTGGGAACGTCATAAGCGGAGGGCACGTACGTGTCCCCAACCAAATTGAATACCCAGTCAGGCTTAAAGTCTTTGAACGCTTGCGAAAGTTTCCACTCATCTAGGAGGTCACCGACGATGAGTTGAATATTGTCCCAGATGTCCGCCAGGTTTTCTCGCCTTCCATGAAAGAAGCTGTCGTAGACGCAAACGGTGGCCCCCACGCTTAGGAGCTCCCTAACCAGTTGGCTGCCTACAAACCCTGCCCCTCCGCAAACTAGGACGCGCTCGCCTGCCAGCTTCTTACCGATTTCCTCGAACATCAACGTCAAACCCTCCTTGATCTGCGCCTATAAGAGGGTTACCCGAACCCTCTTGCTCGCAAAACCTTATCACAAGGCAAGCGCCGGGCAAAGCGACCCATATCAGTCACTCTTGCACACGCCTAGCCGTGACGACATAAACAGGATCGGTAGGGAAGCCCAGGGCTGGGCTAACGTCCTCCAGCTCCGGCGTCTCCCAACCCCCGGAGTTCTGGAAGTAGGAACCGATAAGCTGCGCTCGCTGGTCGTCATCGGCAGCTTGCCACGCCAGGATTGCCTTGGTGGGAAACATCCGGTTGGAGTAGATGACGTGAAAGGCGGCGCCCGGCTTCAGCACGCGCCCAACCTCGCTGAACAACTCAACGGGTTTGGTCATGTACTGAATCGATACCGTCACCATCGCTGCGTCGAATGAAGCGTCATCAAGGGAGAGCGCAGGGTTGGTGTTCACGTTGTGAACTACCCGCTCGTCAAGTTGCGGATTTTCGGCCAACTCCACGGCATTGAGGCCAAGGCCCACCAACTTCGCTTTTGGAAAGCCTTCAGGCAGGTGCGACCGCCAACTGCTCATCAGGTCCAGCAGCACTCCTCCCTGCGGCAACGCCCTCTGAAAATATGCTCCGATCGCAGCGATGGCGTGGTCGTCGATATGCACGACCAGCCGGGGTTGGTCATAGAATTGCTCGTCATCTCCTTCATCCTGACGCTTAAAGAAGTGCGGCGGATACGGGATCGACTGCCCTGCGTGATCTTCAGCCACTTACGCTCCTCCTTAGACGAAGCACGGGGTCCACGGGCGGAACTTAGACACCGCCCCAACCTTAGCGTTGCGCAAAATACGGTAAGCCACGGCCAGGCCGGGGAGCAAATCAGCCTTGGCCTTGGGCGCAAGGCCAAGCTATAGTGAACATATGCTCATTATGGGAATTGAGACCTCCTGCGACGACACTGCAGTTGGCCTGGTGGTTGATGGCCGCACGGTGCTTTCCAGCGTTGTCGGCTCGCAGGTGGAGTTGCACGCCCGCTATGGCGGTATCGTGCCGGAGGTGGCATCACGCCAGCACATCCTGAGCCTCATCCCCATTACTCAGCGGGCGCTTGACGACGCCGGGGCCTCGCTGAATGACGTAGACGCGGTCGCTGTGACTTATGGGCCGGGTCTAGCGGGGTCGTTGCTGGTAGGAGTGAACTTCGCCAAGGGCCAAGCCCTTGGCCGTGGACTGCCGCTCATCGGAGTGAACCACCTGGAAGCCCACGTTTATGCCGGTTGGCTCTTGGGGTTCGATCCATCGGAAGGGCCCGGCTTTCCTCTCATGTGCCTGATCGCCTCAGGAGGACATACTGACTTGGTCCTGATGGAAGGGCACGGCCAGTACCGATTGCTGGGCCGCACCAGGGACGACGCCGCCGGCGAAGCTTTCGACAAGGTGGCCAGGGTTCTGGGCATGGGGTTTCCCGGAGGCCCACTGGTTCAGAAGGCCGCTGAGGCCGCCGTAGGCAAGGAGAAGCTCACGCGGCCCTGGCTCAGGGGTTCCAACGACTTCAGCTTTAGCGGGCTCAAGACGGCAGTGCTCCACCTAGCTCAGGCCAAGGGCCTCTATCCGCCTGAGGAAGGCGTCGAGCCAGACCCACAGCAGGTGGCTGAGGTGGCTGCGGCCTTTCAAGCCTCCTTGGTGGACGTGCTGGTTGGCAAGACCGTAGACCTGGCTCGTCAATACGACGTCCAGGGCATCTTGCTTGGAGGCGGTGTGGCCGCCAACGGCCCGCTACGCCAGCAGATGGAAGAGGCTTCGCCCGTGCCTGTCATCATCCCGCCAGTGTCCCTCTGCACGGACAACGGCGCCATGATTGCCGCCTGCGCCTACTACCGGGAGCAAAGTGGGCTGGACCTCGATGTATTGCCGTCCTTGCGGCTTGGGTAGCGGTAGGCCAGTCGCCCCTTCACTTCATACCCCTTGACATTATCCGAACGCCCGTTCTATACTCACCCCTAAGTCGAACGCATGTTCGTTACCATGCGACCTTGGGGGGTGTATTCATGGTCACAGCGCGTAAGCAAAGAAGTCTTCCTGTAGACATGCTGCCGGAGCGTTTCTCCTATAACGACGACGGCTGCGAAGTATCGCCCCGGTGCTTGGAGTGTCCGCTGCCTCAGTGCAAGTACGAC
Source organism: Chloroflexota bacterium (assembly GCA_003228115.1). Taxonomy (GTDB): domain Bacteria; phylum Chloroflexota; class Dehalococcoidia; order Lucifugimonadales; family SAR202-VII-2; genus SAR202-VII-2. The sequence continues at coordinate 390,200 of QEVV01000002.1, read as the reverse complement.
GACCCGGGCTGGTACCAGGAAGAGCTTCGGCGAAAGCGGGACGATGGTGTCCTGGAGGCTTACTGGCGGGGATTGAACGCGGGAGAGGTAGCGGAGCAGTTTGGGGTCAGCGCCCGTACGGTGCACCGAATACTGAGCCGGTCACGGGACGGCGCAACAACATCCCGGCTGAAAATGGCCGCCGGCCCCTAAGCCCTCGTCCTAGCTCAGGGCCTCCATCAGATATTCGATCTGCTTGCGCAAGCCAACAAGCTCGCGCCGCGCCCGGACCTGCTGGGCCGACGTGAGCAAAGATGGGTCAAGCTTATCCAGGGCCCGCCGCAGCGCCGTCCAGGGAACCCGCGCCGCCAGTGAGTCAGAACCCGCTGCTCCCGAACGAGCAGCCCGAGCGGCCGCCACCAAGCCTTGGTCGTCCAGCTCCCCGGACGCCACCCTGTCGATAAGCGCCTGCCGCTGCTCCTGCCCTACCTTGGAAAGCTCACGAGCGGCGTAGACGCCAACGTTCAATCTTTGAACAGCGTCAGCGACATCAGCGTTCGCAGCCAGTTCCAGCCTGGCGTGAATGTATCCCACGCTCTTGTGCAGCCGCTCCCCAAGCCTCCGGATCGTGTAGCCGTGCTGATCCATCAGGCGCTTCAGGGCCAATGCTTCATCCGACGGTTCAAGGTCAGCCCGCTGAAGGTTTTCCACCAACGCTTGCTCACGCGTCTCCGTATCATCCCGTTCACGCAAAAGACACGGCATCGTCTTCAGACCGGCAATCCGCGCCGCCTCATAACGGCGGTGACCTGCCACAATGGCGTACTCATCCCCTGCCTGGCGCACAAGGATAGGCTGGAGAATCCCATGGACCCTTATCGAATCAGCCAACTCTTCAAGACGGCCCTGATCCATCACTGTCCTCGGCTGATCTGGGTCTGGATGCAGCCAATTGATCGGAATCAACACTGCATCCGGGAATGCCTTCACTTGGCCAGGCTCGGTCGTAGACAGCGCCCGCCGCAGGGGACTATCGGAGATTAGGCGTTTCGGCATCGCTCCATCACCTCGCTTGCCAAGCTAGCGTAATCCTCTGCGCCACGACAGATCGGGTCATATCCGAAAATATGCGTGCCGTGAGCTGGCGCCTCGGCCAGCCGTATATTCTGATGGATCATGGTGTTGAAGACTTTGTCACCGAAGTACTTGCGCACGTCTTCGATGACTTCCTTCGCCAACCGCGTTGGCGTCACCTGCGTGAGGATGACGCCTAGGACATCGAGCTTTCGGTTGAGTTCCGTCCGAACGATATCGATGGTCTGCATGATCTGGGAAACACCGTACAAGGCGTAGTACTGCCCTTGGATGGGAATGAGCACGCTGTCCGCCGCCGCGAGGGCATTTATTGTGATGAGGCCAAGGCTAGGCGGACAGTCGATGAGGATGAAGTCATAGTCGCGGCGCACTGGTTCCAGAGCCTTGGTGAGCGTCCTCTCCCGTCCTATGCGGGTGCTCAGCTCTATCTCAACGGCGACCATGTTGATGTGTGAGGGAGCAATGTCCAAGCCGTCCCGGGTTACCAAGACATCCTTTATGGAAGTGTCCCGGTCGGACAGCACCTCATACATAGATGCGCCCAGGTTCTGCACATCAATGCCCAAGCCGGCTGACAGGTTGCTCTGAGGGTCGGCGTCAACGAGTAGCACACGCTGCCCCAAACGGGCGAGGCCTGCGCCCAAGTTCATAGCGGTGGTGGTCTTGCCCGTGCCACCCTTCATGTTGGAAATCGCTACGGCCAGTCCCATGTTAACGGGACCTCCTGCCGACGGCCCATGGTCTATGCAAACATTATCCGGTGCAGCGTATGGGGAAGCAAGCAAGGCTGGCAAAAAAGAGACGCCCCCGGCAAGCCGGGGGCGTCTCTTTTGCTTTCAACCAGTCTAGGACTCTAGTAGTCCATCGGAGGCATCGGCGGGCCCGCCGGGCCTTTCTCTGGAATGTCTGAAATCAGGGACTCGGTGGTCAGTACCATCGTGGCGATGCTGGCTGCATTCTCCAGCGCCGCCCGGGTGACCTTTGCCGGGTCGATGATCCCACGCTCCATCATGCTGCCGTAAACCTGCGCTTCAGCGTCGAAGCCGTAGTCGCCCTTGCCATTCTTGATGGCTTCCAGGATGACCGCGCCCTCCAGGCCGGCGTTGTGGGCAATGACCCTTACGGGCTCTTCCACCACTTTGCGAATGATCTGCAGGCCAATCAACTCGTCACCGGTCAGCTTCAGCTTGTCCAGCGAGGGCAGAGAACGAATCAGGCCTACGCCGCCGCCAGGGACAATGCCCTCTTCCACGGCTGCTCGGGTGGCTGACAGAGCGTCTTCCACACGGGCCTTCTTCTCCTTCAGTTCAACCTCAGTAGCAGCTCCCACCTTGATGATGGCCACGCCGCCGGCCAATTTGGCCAGGCGCTCTTGCAGCTTCTCTTTGTCGAACTCGGAGGTCGTGTCCTCAATCTGGGACTTGATCTGCTTGATCCGGCTCTGGATCTCTACCTCAGCCCCGTGGCCTTCGATGACCGTGGTCTCGTCCTTGTTGGCCCTAACGCTCCGGGCTCGACCCAAGTCCTCGACAGTCACCGAGTCCAGTTTGCGGCCCACGTCCTCACTGATGACCGTGCCGCCGGTTAGGATGGCGATATCCTGGAGCATGGCCTTCCGGCGGTCGCCGAAGCCGGGGGCCTTGACGGCCAGACAGCTCAGGGTGCCGCGAAGCTTGTTCACAACCAGGGTTGCCAGGGCCTCGCCCTCAATGTCCTCAGCAATGATTACGACGTTCTTGGTCACGGAAAGGACCTTCTCCAAGGCAGGCAGAATGTCGCTGACTGCGGAGATCTTCTTGTCGGTAATCAAGATGTATGGGTCGTCCAGGTTGGACTCCATGCGCTCGCTGTCGGAGATGAAGTAGGGGCTGATGTAACCACGGTCAAACTGCATGCCCTCCACGTACTCGACCTCGTAGGCCAGTCCCTTGGACTCTTCAACGGTGATAACACCGTCCTTACCAACCTTCTCCATCACCTCCGCAATGAGGTCACCAATCTCCCGCTCGTGAGCTGAGAGGGCGGCAACCTGTGCAATCTGTGCCCTGCCTTCAACAGGCGTGGACAGGTCCTTGATCGCTTCCCTCATGGCGCCCACGGCCTTTTCAATGCCGAGCTTGATGGTCATGGGGTTGGCGCCGGCGGCCACGTTGCGGAAACCCTCGTGAATGATGGCCTGGGCCAGCACGATGGACGTGGTGGTGCCGTCACCGGCCACGTCGTTGGTCTTGCTAGCAGCCTCTTTGAGGATCTGGGCGCCCATGTTCTCGAAGGCGTCTTCCAGGTCGATCTCTTTGGCGACGGTAACGCCGTCACTGCAGACCTGGGGTGCGCCGAACTTCTTGTCCAGAACTACGTTGCGGCCCGATGGGCCCAGCGTGATCTTCACCGTGTCAGCAAGTTTATCGATCCCTGCTCGAAGCGACTTGCGCGCTTCCTCACCATATGCAATTTGCTTAGCCATCTACCAGTTCCTCCTTAAGGATGTCTCGACTTTGATTGATTGTTGATTCCGGGCCTTAGCCGGTGACTTTGGCCAGGATGTCCGACTGGCGAAGGATCAAGAACTCTTCTTCTTCTTCCTTCATCTCGGTGCCAGCGAACTTCGAGTACACAACCACGTCGCCAACCTTGACATCCATCGGCTTGCGCTTGCCATCCTCCTGGAAGTCACCAGGTCCCACGGCAACGATCGTGCCCTCCTGGGGCCGCTCACGAGCCGTGTCCGGCAGTACAAGGCCGCTCTTGGTCGTCTCATCTCGCTCGGTGGGCTTGACCACCACTCGGTCGCCAAGCGGTTCAAACTTTCTCGCCACGTCTTCGCCTCCTTGTCTCTTGGGTCCCCCCAAATGGTTTAGCACTCGGCATCGTCGAGTGCCAAACTGATTGTAGGGTGGCCCCTCAAACGCTGTCAAGATTACCTGTCGCTCCGGCCCTTTTCGACGCGCCCAGTGCTTCAATGTATTCCTCAGCATGTTCGGTGTGGCTTTGTACCTGACTCCTAAATCTGGTATAATTTAACCGTGCAGAGCTTCAGACATTTGACCCTTGACCTCCACCTCTTTCCCGCTGAATCTGTACGCGACCAGCGGCAGTTCCGCTCTCTCTCCGGCCTTCCACCAACTTCGCCTCTAAACCGCACGGCCTTGACCGGCACCAACATCCCCTCGAAGGACCTTATGTATGGTTGAAACCAAGCGCGACACCGAAGAAACGATGAGCTATTCCGCCAGCGATATTCAGATCCTGGAGGGTCTGGAGGCAGTACGGCGCAGGCCTGGAATGTACATTGGTTCCACCGATCAGCGGGGCCTGCATCACCTCATCTATGAGATCGTCGACAACGCCGTTGACGAGGCCATGGCCGGCTATTGCGACCGCGTGATGATCGTGATTCATGCTGATGGCCGCGTGGAAGTCGAGGACAATGGTCGAGGCATTCCCGTGGACCTTCATCCCACCTCCAAGCGCCCTGCCGTTGAGACCGTCATGACCGTTCTTCATGCTGGCGGTAAGTTCGGTGGTGGCGGTTACAAGGTTTCCGGTGGCCTTCATGGCGTAGGCGCCTCAGTGGTCAATGCCCTCTCCTCTCAGTTGGAGGTCAAGGTTCACAGAAACGGGCGCCTATACCGTCAGGAATTCGCCAAGGGCAAGCCGGTGGCGGACCTTGAGGACTTGGGCCCCACTGAGGATGATGCTACGGGCACAGAGATGTCCTTCATGCCCGATGACACTATCTTCGATGCGATCGATTACGACTTTGTCACGATCTGCCAGCGTTTTCGCGAGGTTGCCTATCTCAACAAGGGCCTCGAGATCAACGTCGTCAGCCATATGCATAACGACCGCCGCAGTTTCTACTTCGACGGCGGCATTGCCAGCCTTGTGAAGCACGTCAACCGCGGGCGTGATGCACTCAACAAGACGCCGATCTACGTCCTCCAGCCTTATGGCGAATCCCTCGTTGAAGTGGCTGTCCAGTACAACAATGGCTTCAGCGAGTCCATCTACTCTTTTGCCAACTGCATTAACACCGCGGACGGTGGGACGCACCTAACCGGCTTCCGCTCCGCTCTCACCCGGGGTATCAACGACTATGCCCGGAAGGAGAAGCTCCTCAAGGACGAGACCTCAAACCTCACGGGTGAGGATGTCCGCGAGGGTGTTGTTGCTGCCATATCGGTCAAGCTGACGGACCCCCAGTTCGAGGGTCAGACCAAGGGCAAGCTGGGGAACGCTGACGTTAGGCTAGCCGTAGAAGCAGTCTTCTACGATGCCCTCCTCGTGTTCCTCGACGAACACCCCCAGGAGGCCCGCCGCATCGTTGACAAGTGCTTTACTTCTGCCCGGGCCAGAGAAGCGGCCCGCAAGGCGCGGGACCTGGTTATTCGCAAGAACGCAATGGACGGCGGCTCCCTACCCGGTAAACTTGCTGACTGCTCTGAGCGTAATCCGGAGTTCAGTGAGTTGTACTTGGTTGAGGGTGAATCCGCCGGTGGCTCCGCCAAGATGGGCCGGGACCGGCGCTTTCAAGCCATTCTTCCTCTACGTGGCAAGATCCTCAACGTGGAAAAGGCCACAGAGGACAAAATGCTGGCCCACGAGGAAATCCGTTCTCTCATCACAGCCGTAGGCACGGGTTACCACCGTCGGGGCGCCAACCTTGACGGCGATGGCGACGATGCGGAGAACGGCAACGGGAACAGCAATGATATTGGTTTCGACGTGGAGAAGCTCCGCTACAACAAGGTCATCATCATGACCGACGCTGACGTTGACGGAGCCCACATTCGCACCCTCCTACTGACTTTCTTCTTCGAACACATGCGCCCGCTCATGTTAACCGGCCACCTATTCGTAGCGCAGCCGCCTCTTTACAGGATCGCCGCCGGCCGCGAGGCCAGCTGGGCCTTCTCAGAGGCTGACAAGGCCCAAATCCTTAGTCAGTTTGCTCTGAAGGACGCTTCGCTATTGAATACCAAGACCAAGAAGACCTTCACCGGCAAACAACTTCAGGACAAGGTCTCCGCCGCCAGGACCTATGTTGAGGCCTTGAGCCAACTTGTAGACCGCGGTTTCCCGGAATCTTTGGTAGCAGCACTTGCCGCCAATTCCCGGATTGCTCGGTTGGACTTCGCCAAAGAGTCTTCGGTCATAGAGTTCAGCCAGCAGTTGACTGCCGCTGGAATCCAGGCAACCGTAGTACCACCCGATATGTTGAGCCCCGATTTCTCCCTGGCGCTTGAGGGGGCCGAGGAGGCCCGTATGCGGCTCACAAGGGACATTCTTGAGTTAGGGCCCTTCCAGCGGCTTCGCACGGCCTACACGGCCGTCAGCGACCTTCTAGAGGCTGAGTTGGTGCTGTCCCGAAGGGATAGGGAGTTGGCTGCTGTTGACTCGCTGAAAAGCCTGTTGGAAGCGGTGGACCGTATTGAGATCAGGGGCTTGGGAATCCAGCGGTACAAGGGTCTAGGAGAAATGAACCCGGATCAACTCTGGGACACCACCATGAACCCAGAGACACGCACCCTGCTCAGGGTTGATTTGGAGGACATCCCTGAAGCGCAACGCGTCTTCCAAGACCTCATGGGAGAGGATGTTACGGAGCGTAAACACTTCATCTTGGCTCACGCTCGCGACGTAAAGAACCTAGACATCTAGGGCCTTCCCACCAGGGAAGAAGGCCCATGCGGGGATCTTCAACACAAAAAAGAAGAAGCCCGGATCGTAATGATCCGGGCTTCTTCTTTTCATTCTTGGGATTATTGCCTAGCGACGCCTACCTTACCATCCGGGGGCGCTTCAAGCAGCGTCTCGAAGTCGTAGCCGCGCTTGCGCAACTCCTCCGATCCGCCTTCAACTCGGTCGAGGACGCTCATCACTTTCACAACTTTGCAGCCCAAGTCCTCTGCCCCCTGTATTGCTCGGAACAGAGACCCAGCAGTTGTGCACACGTCGTCCACAACTGCCACGGCGCTCCCAGGGCGGATTACGCCTTCTACCGACTTCTGCCGGCCATGGTCCTTTGCTTCTGCTCTCACGAAGAAACCCGATATTGGCGTGCCGTCGATCTGACTCCAGAGCGTTATCGCCGCAACTAGCGGGATGCCTCCAGTGGCCGGCCCACCTACGCTCTCCGCCCTTGCGGCGACTATGGGAGGTAGGCACGCCTGTGCCAAAAGCTGGGATCCCAGAGGATGCAAAGAGAGCAGCCTACCATCGAAGTAGTAGCTGCTCTTCTTGCCAGAGGCCAGGGTGAAGTCGCCGTAAGAGAGGGCCCCAACTTCTTGAGCCAACTCCAGGATTTGTTGATTTAGGGCGTCACGGTTCATTCGGCACTTCCCCCGTACAGGCCTTCTTTGTGGATGTATTCCTCAACTTCAGGCAGAACCATGTATCGAATGGACTGACTCAGGGCCACCCTCTTGCGAATCTCCGTGCTGCTAACCCCCACAGTAGGGGCAGCCAACCACACCAAAGCCTCTCTTAGACCGGGAACTCCTGCTTCAGCCTCCGCAAGTGCGTATTCGGGGTAACCGGGACGAGCCTGCACCGCCACGGTACAGAGCTTGAGAAGCTCGTTTGGCTCCTTCCACCGATGAAACTGCGTGAGGCTGTCCAGTCCAAGGATGAAATAGAGTTCTGCTTCAGGACTTTGCTCGTGGATAGCCCGGAGTGTGTCGATGGTGTAGGTGTCGCCGGGGCGCTCTACTTCCATCAGGGACAGTTCTATGTCCGGATTGCTCCTCGTTGCTCTTCGCACCATTTCTGCCCGGTGCTCCGCGGGGCTAACATTGGTCCCCTGACGCATCCAGGGCTGCCCGGTTGGCATACAAAGGATTCGATCCAGCTTCAAACAGACACGCGCTTCCTCTGCCATCATCAGATGCCCGATGTGGATGGGATCGAACGTGCCCCCCAGGATGCCTAGACGCATGCTATTCCCACTCAAACTCATAGCTGGCCAAGATCACGGTGTCTCCTATTTTGATACCAGCTCCCTCAAGAGCTTCCAGGACCCCCATCTTGGCGAGTTCGCTTTGCAGCTGCAGGCGCGCTCGCCAGTCTTCAAAGTTGGGCAGGGTGAGGAGCCGCTCTGCCGCCGGGGCACTAACCATGAAGGTCTCTCCCCTGCGGACTACCTCCACGTCCTGACTCTTTCTCTCTTTCTTCGCAAGGACCGTCCGCTGCACAGGCTTCTGGTTTTGATTCAACTCACTTAGGTGACCGTACAGCGCCTTCACCAGGGCCTCAACCCCTTCACCGCTTGCAGCCGAGATGAATGTCACCGGCCGCCCCGAAGCAGCCTGCATTGCCTGCTTCACCTCAAGCTGCCGTTCCCTGACTTCAGGAATATCTAGCTTGTTGATAGCAATGTAATAGGGCTTCTTTGCCAAGTCTGGATTGAACTCCTCCATCTCATAGCGAACCTGCCGCAAAGCCTCTACTGGGTCCTCCTCCATTCCATCGACGAGGTGGAGCACTACTCTCGTTCGCTCAATGTGCCTGAGGAAGTCGTGGCCAAGGCCAACACCTTCATGCGCTCCTTCCAGAAGCCCTGGAATCTCCACAGCAACAAAGGCGTCGTACCCCACCAAAACCACTCCGAGAACCGGTTCCTTCGTCGTGAAGGGATAGGGAGCGGCCTCAACCTTGGCCCTTGATATATGGGCCAGCAGCGTTGATTTGCCTGCGTTAGGCTTGCCTACAATGCCGACATCGGCAATGAGCTTAACCTCTAGGATCACATCCAAGCGTTCTCCATGCTCTCCATGCTCAGCCAACAGCGGTATTCGGTTCGTAGGCGTAGCAAACTCTCTGTTTCCCTTGCCTGGCACGCCACCAGCCGCCACCTTGAGAACCTCGCCCTCTTCCACGAGATCACCCAATTGCTTCCCATCCATGTCATACACAAGAGTCCCCACCGGAACGTCTATGTAAACATCCTTCCCACCCGCCCCGCTTTGGTTCTTGGCTCGACCGTGTTGACCACGCTCCGCTTTGATATGCCTGCGTTGCCTAAACCATTCAAGCGTCGTCACATTTCCTGTCGCCACCGCATAGACTGACCCCCCAATTCCGCCATTCCCTCCATCAGGACCTCCACGAGGGACGAACTTCTCCCTGCGGAAGCTAATGCTACCGTTGCCACCATCTCCACCGGCTATGTTTACCTTGACGCGATCTAGCATGCGGGGAAACTACTATTTCTGTTTGTATAGATCATCTAGCTAAATGCTTTCCTAGTTACCTAAATATAGTAACAGTCGTCTTAAGGGTGTGGATTCTGTGGATAGTATAGCTGCATAGCTTTGAACAAACTGTTGATAGGTGATCATCATTCTGGGGACAGGCTGTGGAAGAGCGGTGAGATAGAGGACGGTCTAGGGGTAGCAAGCAGGAGTTATCCACGGAATGGGCAGAACTATCCACAGCATTTAGCGGGTTATCCACAGGCCCTAGCTTGCTAGAAGGTGGATAACCTATTGCTGGAGGCGTTCTTGAATGGCAAGGATGTCAGCTCGTAGCTGGCTGTCTCCTTCCATCCCCTGAACAACCTTGGAGCAACCGTGTATCACGGTCGTGTGATCCCTACCACCGAGGAGGCGGCCTATCTCGGAAAAAGAGCGTTGGGATGCCTCCTTGAGGAGGTACATTGCTACCTGGCGAGCCATGGCCGTATGCTTGTCTCGGCGTCGGCCCGTGAGCGTCTCCAGGTCGATATTGTAGAACGCAGCGACCGTTGTCATGACCTGCTCGGTTGGTACTGCATGGCGCCGTGTTTCCAGAAGGATGTCAGCAAGAACCTGCGATGCCATCTCTGCGGTGATGGGGCGCGACATTAGGTCCGCGTAGGCAAGGACGCGATTCAAGCTTCCTTCCAGCTCACGCACGTTCTTATAGACCCTGCGAGCAATGAACTCCAGAACGTCGGGAGGCATATAGGTGCCCAACGCCTCTAGCTTGGAGTTGAGGATTGCCATGCGGGTCTCAAGCTCGGGTGTCTTGATGTCTACCAGCAAGCCTCCCTCGAAGCGAGAACGAAGCCGGTCATCCATCAACGTGAGGGCCTTTGGAGGCCTGTCACTCGTAAGAACGATCTGTCGATTGGCGGTGTGGAGTTCGTTGAAGGTATGGAAGAAGGCTTCCTGAGACTGCCCCTTACCTGCGATAAACTGGATATCGTCGATGAGGAGGACATCCACCTGGCGGTACTTTTGCCTGAAGTCCTCAGTCTGGCCCCGCTGAATGGACTGGATGAACTCATTGGTGAACCGTTCTGCGGTCCCGTAGAGGACGTTCATCCCGCAAGCAGTGGCAACGTGACCAATGGCGTGGACAAGGTGTGTTTTGCCGAGGCCCACGCCTGAATAGATGACAAGTGGGTTGAAAGTTCTCCCGGGCTCCCTTGCAACGGCACGGGCCGCTGCCTGTGCAAGCTCATTGGACTTACCGACAACGAAGTTCTCGAAGTTGAACCTTGGATTGAGGCCCACGCCGTCGTGAGTGGGAAGGAGAGACGAGGCAACCGCGTGGGTGGGACTCACCTGGGCAGGAGACTGGAAGGCAATCGCCAGGGGGCCATTCTGAGCAACCTGGAAACGGATCTCTAGGGCTTTGCCCGTGCTGGCCTCAACGGTTTCTTCAATGACGCCGTAGATCCGCTTCTCCAGCCATTCGACTGCGAACGCGTTTGGAGCTCCAACGTAAAGAGTAGAGTCGTCGACAGATAGCCCGGTGGTGTCCCGAAGCCACGTGTCAAAGCTCGGGCGCTGCACCTTACCGTGAAGGGCGACCAAGGTCGATTGCCAGATAGTTTGCGCGGTCTGTTGGTTCAAGCTCAACTCGTAACAAAAGAATCAGAGGGCGGAGGCCCATGAAAACGGGCACAGCATGGCCCGCAAACAACCGAAGCATGGAAAACAGATGCCGCTGGAGATTGCGCCAGCGAAGCATCCCTTGGCGATGGAAGCCCCGGTCCCTGAGGCCCCTACGGAGAGGTTACTGAACAGGGTGCGGAGGCAACGATACAGTGTCACGGAGGGCGCGGACAACCCCGTTTCGGGGCACTTTTCAGCGACTTTTTCGGGACTCAGCTTTGGGGCCCACCGGGTCGCAAGAAGTAAGAGGTGAAGCGATGCGAATTGTCTTTATGGGTACCCCGGACTTTGCCATTCCGTGCCTGGAAAGGCTCCTTCAGGCGGGCCATGAGGTGGTTGGCGTCTATTGCCGGCCCGATAAAGAAATCGGCCGAGGCAGGCGTCTTGAAGCTCCCCCTATCAAGCGGTTCGCCGCTGAGCGAGAGTTGCCGGTATTCCAGCCTGTCTCTCTCCGCCGGGAGGAGGCTCAGGCCGAACTGGCAGACCTAGCTCCTGATGTCGTTGTGGTTGCGGCATACGGAGTGCTGCTCCCAAAGGCGGTGTTGGAAACGCCACCATTGGGATGCCTCAATGTTCATCCCTCCCTCTTGCCAAGGCACAGGGGGCCAGCACCGGTGGTAACAGCTATCTTGGAGGGCGAGGGGGTGACAGGGGTCACCATCATGCTCTTGGACGAAGGAATGGACACCGGCCCCCTTCTTGCCCAGCGGCGGGAAGCCGTGAGGGCAGACGATACGGCGCCTGGTCTCACAAGGCGGCTCTTTGTGCAAGGTGCGGAGTTGCTCGTGGAGACCCTGCCTCGCTGGGTGGCTGGCGGCATTGAGGCGGTCCCGCAGGACGAGGCCCTTGTGACAACAACACGGCGGATCACAAAGGAAGACGGAGTATTGGACTGGTCCGCTGGCGCCGAGGACCTATGCCGGAGGGTCCGCGGTTATGAACCGTGGCCCGGGACCTACACGTTTTGGCAAGGGAAACAGTTGAAAGTACTCGCTGCGCGTCCCGGGAAGGAACAAGCAAGCGTGCCGAGGGGGACAGTGGTACGGGCAAACGACGGTGCCGCCGTTGTCACTGGCGAGGGACTTTTCATCCTGGACCAAGTGCAATTGGAAGGACGCCGTAGCGCAACAATCCGGGAGTTCCTACAAGGACACCCAACTTTCGTTGGCGGCCAGTTACCCTCATAGAGGGCGCTTGACCACGGCTACTCCGTGGCCTCCGCCGCGGTAGTGGCTTCGGGCGCGTCCGGCTGGGTTGGAGCGCCTTCTTCGATTGTCCCGGGCACTGTTGGAGAACTCATCCTCACGATGATTTCATCAGGGTCGGTGAGGATGATAACCCCCGCCGGAGCCGTGAGTTGTGACACGTGCACAACGGAGCCCAGCTCTGCCATCCCCGATATGTCGACGATCAATTCATGAGGCACTTCGGTGGGAAGGCACTCAACGGTGACATCGCGAAGGTTGAAGCTGATTTCCCCCCGGTGTAGTCGTATTGCGGGGGCTTCACCCTCCAGGCGGAGGGTAACCTGTGACTGCATGCGCAGAGATGCGTCGACCTGCAGGAAGTCAATGTGAAGCACTTCACTGGTAACAGGGTCCTTTTGGATCTCCCTTATGAAAGTGAAGTGCTTCGAGCCCTCAAATGTGACCACCACGGGACTGTTGCGCCCCGCTGCAATGACAACGCGGCGCAAGATGGGGGTCTCAACCTGCGCTGCGATGGACTCCAGGCCACGTCCGTAGATGTGGATTGGTGTGTTTCCCCAGCGGCGCAGACGGCGTAGGTGCCGTCCTCTTGCCTCGCGGGGCTGAGCATCGAGCTGATGAGTGTCTGCCATGGGGTAGCTCCTAGGACAAAGAGGGGGCCTCCTTCAGGGAGGCCCGCTGAATGCAACGTTGATCCTTTAACTGTGGATAGATTATCGCAGGAATTGAAGGTTTGCAACGCGCTTGCTACACTAAAGCAGTAGCTGTATTGACTGAGGAGGATGATGTGAGGGTTCCGATGAAGGTCGACTACGGGGTGCGTGCACTCGTCGACCTTGCCGAACGCCTCGGCGAGGGCCCTGTACAAGCCTCTGAAGTTGCTGCGCGGCAGAATGTGCCAGAGCCCTATCTGGACCAGTTGCTTACAACGCTCCAGAAATTTGGGTTTGTAAGAAGTCGCCGGGGACCGCAGGGCGGGCACACCCTGGCCAGAGCCCCGGAAGAGGTAACTTTGGGAATGGTGTTTGCTTCCTTGGAAGGAACGGCAGCTCCCCTCGAATGCATCGACGAGCCTGGGGAGTGTAGCCTTTCAGACACCTGCGCTCAGCGAGATGTGTGGCGTACCGTCGACGAGGCCGTGCAGAGCTTACTAAGCGCTACCTCCATCGCCGACCTCATGACCCGACAGCGCCAGAGAGTTAGCGGCGGCGTCTACCAGATTTAATGCTGTCTGGTAGATAGAAGGCTCCCCGCTAGCAGGCACCGTCGGGACAAGTGTTCTTGCCACCCCGCTGAGTTTGGCGGGGTGTTTTGCGTAAATGGGGACTTGCTGGTAAAGCGTTGTTTAGGTGGCTTAAGCAGAAGGAGGATTCAATGACTCAGGCACAGACTCTCACTCCCAATCAGGTAAGGCGCTACAGTCGGCATATCATCATGCCCCAGGTAGGCAGCGCCGGACAGCGCAAGCTGTTGAACTCCAGGGTACTGATCGTAGGCGCTGGCGGCTTAGGATCGCCCATTGCACTCTATCTAGCTGTCGCTGGAGTGGGCACCATCGGTATGGTCGACTTTGACATCGTGGACCTGACCAACCTGCACCGCCAGATCCTTCATCACAACAGTGATGAGGGACGCCAAAAGCTGCAATCGGCCAAGGACACGCTTCTGGGCTACAACCCAGACCTCAACTTCGAAGGACACGAAGAACCAATAACGTCGGCAAACGCTATGGGTCTCGTCAGCCAATACGATCTCATCATCAATGGGGCTGACAACTTTCCAACGCGGTACTTGGTCAACGACGCCGCCTACCTGGCTGGGAAGCCCCTGGTGGACGGCAGCATCCTGATCTTTGATGGACAGGCAACGACGTACATCCCCGGTCAAGGCTGCTACCGCTGCTTGTTCCCAACGCCACCACCTCCCGGCGAGGTCCCCAGTTGCGCCGAGGCGGGCGTGCTTGGCGCCATGTGCGGAATCGTAGGGAGTATTCAGGCCGTGGAAGCGCTGAAGCTGCTGATGTCCATCGGGGAGAACCTGGTTGGCCGGCTTATGCTGATAGATGGGCTTTCGATGGATTTCAGGACGGTGAAGATTCGCCGCAATCCGGCCTGCCCGCTTTGCGGCGACAATCCCACCGTAACTGAGCTGATCGACTATGATCAGTTCTGCGGTATCCCTGTCCCGGCCGCAACCTAGAAGCCAGGCTTCACCGAAAGGTCATGTACAAAAAAGACATCGTGGATGCCATCGGCAACACCCCTCTGGTGGAGCTGAAGAAGATCAGCCCCAAACCTGGAGTGCGTATGTTCGCCAAGCTGGAGGGACACAATCCCACCGGCAGCGTGAAGGACCGCATTGCCAAGTACATGGTAGAGGACGCCGAGGCTAAGGGTCTTCTTAAGCCTGGAATGACGCTACTTGAACCCACTAGCGGCAACACGGGCATAGGGCTGGCCATGATGGGCCGAGCCCACGGGTATAACGTTACGGTGGTCATACCTGAGAATGTTAGCGAAGAACGGGTGCAGCTCCTGAAGGCGTATGGAGCGCAAATCGTTTTTAGTGATGCCCTGGAGGGCACCAACGGATCCATCAAGGTGGCTCAGCGGATGGTTGAAGAGGAGCCGGGCTACTTCATGCTCTACCAGTATGGCAATGAGGCCAACCCGAGGGCTCACTACGAAACGACCGGAAAGGAGATCATTGACGACCTTCCGGAGGTAACAGCCTTCGTTGCGGGTCTTGGGACCGGGGGCACCCTCATGGGTGTTGGCCGTAGGTTGAAAGAACACAACCCGGATATCAAAATCGTCGCCGTGGCACCCTCTCCGGAGGATATGATTCAGGGTTTGCGTAGCTTGGAGGAGGGGTTCATTCCCCCCATTCTGGACATCACGAAGCTCGACGCCCGCATCATGATTGAAAGCGAAGAAGCCTTCCGTTGGACCAAGGAGCTACTGATCCAGGAAGGCATCTTCGCAGGCGTCTCCGGGGGAGCAGTAATTGCCTGTGGCCGCCGGATAGCGCAGCGCCTGGATGAAGGAAACGTGGTCTGCTTGCTGGCCGACGGCGGCTGGAAGTATTTGAGTACGGGACTCTGGAACAAGTCCTACAAGGATATGGAGGGCGAGATTCAGGGCAAGATCTGGTGGTAGCTGCATAACAGCCGGACCTTGATCTAAGATGAGCGATAGAAAGCGAGAGGGGCGTTATTTAACGCCCCTCTCGCTATTGTTTAGCTCTCTGGCCGGAACCGGTAACCTACGTTCCGGACTGTCTCGATAAAGGTGTTGTCGGCGTCTTCAATCTTCGAACGCAGCCTGCGGATGTGTACATCCACCGTACGCGTACCCCCGAAGTAGTCGTAGCCCCACACCTGGCTCAGCAATGTTTCCCGGGTGTAAACCCGGCCAGGGTTACTGGCGAGGAGTTCAAGCAATTGGTACTCCTTGAACGTTAGGAAGACACGCCTTCCTTCGAGACGGACCTCGTAGCGGTCCTTGTCGATCACGAGGTCCCCCCTCCGGAGGGCCTGCTGGTTGTCTATTCCCCGGGTCTTCCATAGCAATTGACGTAGCCGGACCAAGAGTTCAGCGGCAGATATAGGAGCGACCATGAAGTCGTCGGCGCTCTGGGTAAAGTCATATGCTGCGAGGTCCTGTGGCGCAAGGATCGCAAGGATGCCGGTCTTCAACGCCTTGTATGGGGTGAACACCCTTGGAGCGTCCAGAGGCGAAATCATTTGCCATTCCAAGACCAAGACGTCAGGAAATTGCTCCACCGGAATGCTGGATAACCTTCCCACATCGGAGATGCAATCGACGAATAGCCCAGCCCTTTCCAAGGGCTCGGCCATGGACGTCAAGTCGCTCGTCTCGTGGGCGAGCAATAACACTTGGGAGCTAGACATGAAGCAGCGCGCGACCTCCGTAGACTTGCCGCCAGTATAGCAATGCGCCCAAGGCATTTGTCGGCGCGTTGACCGTCGCCAAAGCCTGGTGCCACAATGGCTGGGCTAAAGGAGGATGGGAAAATGCGAAAAGGTCCCTTAACGGGAGTGTTAGACCTCATCGGCGGTACCCCGCTTGTGGAATTGCGGCGCATAGCCCCGCCCTCTGGGGCTCGCATCCTAGCAAAGCTGGAGGGAGCCAACCCAACCGGAAGCGTGAAAGACCGCATTGCGCTGGCGATGGTAGAAGCAGCGGAAGCGAGCGGGCTTCTGAAAGCCAACGGGGTCATCGTGGAGCCTTCAAGCGGCAACACGGCGGTAGCCCTAGCGCTAGTCGCTGCACTGAAGGGCTACCGCCTGATCATCGCCGCCCCTGACGTGCTATCGCAGAGCCGGAGGCAGATACTGGCCCACCTGGGCGCCCAGCTTCACCTAACCCCTGGCCACGAAGGAATGGCAGGCGCCAACGCTGTGGCCGAAGAGTTCGCCCGAAGCAAGGGCCATGTCTGGCTGAACCAATTCGAGAATCCAGCAACGGTCGAGGTACACCGGCGCACCACCGCGAGGGAGATACTGGAAGATACGGAAGGCCATATCGAAGCGTTGGTTGCAGGTGTTGGCACGGGTGGGACCCTGACAGGCGTCGGCGAGGTTCTCAAGGCCTACAACGATGGAATAGGAGTGATTGCCGTGGAGCCGGCAACATCCCCACTGTTGAGTGAGGGAAGAACGGGTCCGCACGGTATCCCGGGACTAGGAACGAACTTCGTGCCACCTGCCTTGAACCGGGACATCATCGACCGCATCTATCCGGTATTGGAAGGATCAGCGGCAGCGATGGCGTTTCGGTTGGCGCGGGAGGAGGGTCTCCTGGTTGGACTTTCCTCAGGCGCCGCCCTTGACGCCGCTCTGGAGACGGCAAGGCAAATGCCGTCATCCGCCACGGTCGTCGTCATCTTCCCCGACGCCGGCCTGAGACAGCTGCCATCACCGCTGCCGTGACCATCTCATAGGCGGCCCTGTTTGAGCCTGAGCGATTACAGGCCGCAAGAAGACGAAACCCCCCGTAGAATCGGCGATTTGGCTCCCCCCACCCTTTGGGCGGTTCATTATGGGCCTGCCCCTAGCGGAATACTCGGCGGCATGCCGTGGAAGGCGAAGTGGTCGTCCCGCTGAAAGCCATACCGATCTGACAGTCCCGCATTGACTTCCAAGACGTACTGGGCCGGGTCCCGAGGCCTATAGAGTTTGAGGTCACTATCGGCAACCCCTGGCTGAGGGGCCGCCTCCTTCGAAATGTCTAGGATGGTTCCATCCTTCGACAGCCAAATGATGTCGATGGAAAACTCCATGCCCTTCATCCAGAAGGCTCGATTGCTCTCGGATGTGTAGACGAACAGCATCCCGGTATCCTCCGGCAGACTGTCGCGGAACCCAAGACCCTTGGCTTTCTCCGGGGACGAGACGGCAAGCTCCAGATTGAACAGCGCGTCCTTGAGGGTGGCGAGAGGTCCTGTGGGCGTGGGCGATGGAGAGGGCCTTGGGGTGCTGGTTGGAGTGCGGGTGGGGAGGGCTGTTGGTTCAGAGGGCGGCGTTGCCTCTGGCGTGGCGCTGGAGGGGGCTTCTGTAGGAGAGGCAGTCGGAATGGCGGCGGGGTTCTTGGTGGCCGTTGCCGTCGAGGAACAAGCCATTACCACCAACAGTAGTGCCACGAGGAAGACCCACTTGGTGGACAAAGAACGGATGGTCACTGATCCGTCCCGCTGGGGGTGTCCCACAGCGTGGGCTGAGGCGGACTTGCGCCGCGCGCCATAGGCAGGCCTAGGTGTTCGTATGCGAGGCGTGTGGCCACCCGACCCCGTGGCGTCCGTTCGAGGAACCCCAACTGAAGAAGATAGGGCTCATAGACATCCATGATGGTGTCGGCCTCCTCGCTGGTGGAGGCGGCGATCGTGTCCAGCCCTACAGGGCCGCCACCGAACTTTTCCACGATTGTCTTAATTACCAGATGGTCCATGGAGTCCAGCCCTAGAGCGTCAACGCCAAGTTGACCCATTGCTTCAGACACCAGGCTTCCCGTTATAGAGCCGTCCCCCAAGACTTGGGCGAAGTCGCGGACCCGCTTGAGTAGGCGATTGGCCACTCGCGGCGTGCCTCTGGAGCGCTGGGCTAGCGCCCTTACCCCTTCGTCATCGATAGGCACATGAAGAATGGCGGACGCCCTGCGAATGATGGCTTCCAAAGCCACTTGGTCGTAAAACTCCAGGCGGTGGACGATGCCGAAGCGTTCTCGAAGCGGAGCGCTCATAGCGGCGTACCTAGTTGTAGCTCCGATGACCGTGAAGGGGGGCAGCCGCAAGCGTAGTGAGCGAGCACCAGGACCCTTTCCCATGACGATGTCGAGAGCGAAGTCCTCCAAGGCCGGGTACAAGGTCTCTTCAACGATGCGAGGCAGGCGGTGGACCTCGTCTATGAAGAGGACCCCGTTGTGAGGGATGTTGGTGAGGATGGTGGCAAGGTCTCCGGCTCGCTCGACGGCGGGCCCGGAAGTGATTTTTATAGCTGAACCCATCTCCGTGGCGATGATGTTAGCGAGTGTGGTCTTGCCCAGGCCGGGAGGACCATAGAGGAGGACGTGGTCTAGCGGCTCGCCGCGAATGCGGGCAGCTTCAATGGCTATCTTGATGTTGGTCTTGATCTGGTCCTGACCGATGTAATCACCGAGCTTCTGCGGACGCAGACTTAGCTCAAGCGCATCGTCATCTTGGCGAGGGGTGTTGGAAACCAAGCGTTCGGGCACGATTGACTCATAAATACGAACAGACTTTCTAATGGAGCCATTCTAGGAATGGGGCAAAGAAGCGTCAAGGATAAGATGGCCAACGAATCCGGGGGGAACGCGGCGCGCAGGCTTAAAAGACAGGAACGTTCCTTGTTGAACAGATCCGGTGATCTATTCTTGCCTGAAGCCGGTACCCCTGCGTCCCCTTAGCCCCAACTGAGCGAGGGTTACGGTTCGGGTCGCGCCGGCGACGACATGGCCGATCACGGCCGCTTCTGCCCCGTTGTCCCCGGCGATCTTCAGCGCTGAGGGCGCATCGGCTTCAGGGACGATAACGCAAAAGCCGATGCCCATGTTGAAGATTTCATACATATCGTTGTCGTCCACCGAGCCCTTCTGCTGGATCACCCGGAAGATCGGCTGAGGCTCAGGAAGGGTGTCCAGGACGTATCCAACATCAGCGGAAAGGCGTGGCAGGTTGAGAAAGCCGTCACCGGTTATATGGGCCATGCCCGAAATCCGAACGCCGGCCTTCAGCATGGCCATCACCGGCTGGACGTAGATGACGGTGGGCTCAAGCAGTTCTTGCCCTAAGGGCCTCCCAATATCCGCATTCGGCTCAGAGAGAATACGGCGCTTCTCCGCAAGGCTGACTTCAGCCGTGAGGCCGAAGGCCTTCCGTGCCAGCGTCATGCCGTTGCTGTGGATTCCAGAGCTACGCAGGCCAATAACGACGTGGCCCGGTTCCAAGGCGGCGCCATCAATGATGGCATTGCGCTCTACGGTTCCTACGCAGGTACCGGCAAGGTCGATGCCGGTAAGAGAGTCCTCTCCTCGTAACAGCTCCGGCAGCTGGGCCAACTCTCCGCCGCTGATATTGATATTGGCTTGGCGGGCCCCCACGGCCAACCCCTTGGCGATCTCTTCCAATACCTTGGGGTCGACGCGCTGGACCGCAATGTAGTCAACCAGTGACCACGGCTCTGCCCCCAGGCACAGAACATCGTTGACGTTCATGGCAACGCAGTCGATGCCGATGGTGTCGTACCGGTTCATGATCTGAGCGATGATGGTTTTGGTGCCAACGCCGTCAGTGGAGATGGCTATGCACAGGGGGCCAACGTCGATGACGTTGGCAAAGTGGCCAAAGTCGAGAACCGGAGGCCGGGTTGTCCAGGTGGAGCGCAGCAAGGAAAGCATGGGGTCCAGAGCCTGTTCGGCCTGGCGCGTATCAACGCCGGAGGACTGATAGGCATCCTGCCCTCGGTGATCCGGAGCAAAATCTTGAGAGGGAGTTGGTGTGGTCATCGGCCTTCAATCCCTTGCGGTTGGATGGCTAAGCCAGCCCGGATTCCAATTGAACATCGAGAAGGATAGCGCCCGTTCTTGGAATGGAGGACGGGCTGGCAAAGTCCTCCTGGGTGGCCATTCGCAAGATAGATGGTAGGGGGCCTGACAGGCTTGAGTGGATCATTTGGGAAGCTGCAATGGCGACCAGCCCGACTACGGGTCCTGATTCGGCCTCAACGACAACCCATTCTCCTGGCCGGGGATCAAGGTCCCCCGCCAAGAAGAAAACAATATCGCCAGAGAGCTGAAACCTAAGGCCTACGATATCATCCACGACTGCTCCTTTGATCGCTGCGGACGTTCAAACTTTGAACACGCTTGTGCCTGGGTCGAAATGACGCGGAAAGGGAGGACGGACTCAAGAAGGAACCTCCGTGGCGGGAGCGGCCGGGAGCCAGGGTAGATCAAGCATGAGCACCTCCAGGGCCAACCGGGCATTGGCGTTGGCCTCCAAGCGAGAGCTGATGTCCTGAAGAAGCCGGAGGGCGTCAACAACTGCCTCTATCGGGATGAGGGATGCTTGACGGGTGAGTGTGTCAGCCCACGTTTGGTTCAGGGCTAGGTCAGGCCTGCCTGAGGTGGCGCGGAGGAGGTCTTCTAGCCATTCCTCTAGCAGGTCCAGTTCCTGGCGCACATTGACACGGCTCTTTGCAAATTGCTGGGCCAAGTTCTCAGCATACGCAAAGCGCTGGTCAAGAGGCGCTTCAAGCAATTGAACAACGCGTTGCAGGTGTGCATCGCGTTCAACAAGAACTGTTGGATTCTCTGTTGCTTGGAGGGCCCAGCCCAACCGGCCACGGGACAGACTTGCCAGGAGGAAGGCCTCAGCTTGATCTGAAGACGTTCGCTCCTGAACGACCTTGGCGACCAGGGCTGGCGGCAGTGGCTGAAGGGTCACGGACTGGCATCGCGACCGGAGGGTCTCCGAGATCAGAGCCAGGTCGGACGAAATGAGAATAAGGATCGTGTCATCAGGAGGCTCTTCGAGCGTCTTTAGGAGGGCGTTGCTGGCCTCTCTGCTCAGCCACTCAGCGCCGTTGATGATAAACACCCGCCTCCTGCCCTCAAAAGGCTTTAGGGAGCCTTGACGCCGCAGGTCGCGAACTTCATCGATGCTTATCTCGGTGCGGCCGGAGCCCAGATCACCGGTGGCAACATCTTCTCCTAGGAGGTGAACGTCGGGGTGCAAGCCCTTGGGAATCCTGCGGCAAGAGGAACACATCCCACACGGTGGGTCAGACTCTGTGCAATTGAGTGCCCTGGCGAAGTCCAGGGCGAGGGTCGTTTTTCCGATGTGGGCAGGGCCGCTGATGAGGTAAGCGTGAGAGACCTGGTTGGTCGACAGACCCTGGTTAAGGTAGGCTACCGCCCGTTCATGACCTATGATCTGCCACATCGTAGGTTAAGCGACGTCGAGGGACATCATGTCCTCGTAGCTTTCCCGCCTTCGAATCAGCCGGGCCTCTCCTTCCTTGACCAAAATAATGGCTGGCCGGGGCGCAAGGTTGTAGTTGGAGGCCATGGACGGGGCGTACCCCCCCGAAGCCGGAATCGCGATCAAGTCCCCGGCGTGCAGCGCTGGTAGCGGAAAGTCCCGGACCAAAACATCGCCTGACTCGCAGAATTTTCCTGCTAGGGTAATGGTCTCTGTCGGGAGGTCGTTCATGCGGTTAGCGACGACCGCCTCGTATTGGGCGTCGTATAGAGCTGGCCGGATATTGTCACCCATCCCGCCGTCCACTGAAACGTACTTGCGGATGCCAGGTATGTCCTTGGTTGCCCCAACGCTGTAGACAGCTACGCCGGCAGGTCCCACAACGCTGCGGCCCGGCTCTACGACCAGCCGTGGCACGGCCAAACCCAGCCGAGCGCATTCTGAGTTGACTGTGGAGACGATTACGTCCGCGTAGCGAGCGATGGTGGGGGGCTCGTCATTGCGAGTGTGGCGGATTGCGAAGCCGCCGCCCACGTTCAGTTCTTGGAGGTCGAGGCCCGAAGCCCTGTGGTCAGCAGCGAACTGTAAGGCGCGCCGGATCCCCTCTGCATAAGGCTCTGTCTCGAATATGGGTGAGCCGAGGTGGAAATGGAGGCCCTGCAGCGTCAGATTCTCCGACGCCAGGGCCAGGCGGACCGCTTCGGAAGCCTGGCCGGTCTCCAGAGGAAAGCCAAATTTGCTGTCCAATGTTCCTGTGGTGGTGTGGTGATGGGTGTGCGGGTCAACGCTGGGTGATATTCGGAGCAGGATGTTCTGTTTCTTTCCCCGAGCCCCTGCGATCTGGTTGAGGTTCTCCATTTCGTAGAAGTTATCGACAACGATCACCCCGCAGCCTTGGTCGACGGCGAACGCCAACTCATCGGGGCTCTTGTTGTTTCCATGGAAGTACACCCGCTCTGGTGGCATACCGCCCTTGAGCGCCATGGCAAGTTCTCCACCGGAAACGACGTCCAGACCCATGCCTTCTTCGGCGAATATGTGCGCCAAGGCTAGGTTGAGAAAGGCTTTGGAGGCGTAGGTTACCGCCGTTGGGGCGTGGCGGGACTGGAATTCCTGAAGGTACTCCTGGCAAGTGTTTCGTAGGGAGGCTTCATCGAATATGTAAAGGGGCGTGCCGTACTCGGCGGCAAGTTCGGTAACGTCCGCGCCACCGATCTGAAGGTGGCCGGCGGCGGTAACGGCGGTTGAGTCGGGGAAGACGCCTCGGGCTGGAAAGCTCACAATTCCTCCTGCTGAATCAGCGCCATGAACCAGGGATAATCGTACGGAGGCGCTTGAGGGGTGTCAAGGAAACCAGGGGGGCCTAGGGCAGGACACGGAGGCGCTGTTTGCTGGCTTGGCGGAAGTTCGGGCGTGGGCTAGCTGGGGCGGAGAATTAACCGGGCCTGGCTTCAACTGCGGGTGTAGGGGGTTGAACATGGTTGACAACCTCTGCCGGTATGATATTATCGCCACGGGAATTCGAACAGATGTGCTCATGTCGATAGGGAGGTAGTGGCTATGACAACGGAGCGGGTACGAGCCTTAGACGCAGCCATCGCACACGTGGAGAGAGAGTTCGGAAAGGGCTCCATTATGAAGCTTGGGGAAGCCTTCCGTAATCGACTCACAGTGGGTTTTATTCCGACGGGGTCGCCAGCACTGGACCTGGCCTTGGGCATAGGAGGCGTCCCCCGGGGAAGGGTGACGGAAATATTCGGCGCTGAATCGACTGGAAAGTCGACGTTGGCGCTTCATATTATCGCTCAGGCGCAACAGGCGGGTGGTGTTGCTGCTTACGTTGATACCGAGCATGCTCTTGATCCGGGTTATGCCGCCCGCCTTGGTGTCCTAGTCGACGACTTGTACGTATCCCAACCGGATTCTGCCGAGCAGGCTCTTCAGATCACGGAGTATCTGGTGCGTAGCGGCGGCGTCGATATCGTAGTCCTCGACAGCGTGGCGGCTCTGGTGCCAAAGGCCGAGCTTGAAGGAGATATGGGGGACACACACGTGGGCCTGCAGGCCCGTTTGATGTCCCAGGCGCTGCGTAAGCTGACCGCGGTTATCAGCCGTTCCAATTCGGCGGTTGTATTCATCAATCAACTCCGGGAAAAGGTGGGGGTGTTCTTTGGTAGCCCGGAGGTTACGCCCGGCGGACGCGCCTTGAAGTTCTACAGCTCAGTACGCATTGACCTGCGGCGGGTGGATACCATCAAGCAGGGAACTGAGGCGACGGGCGCACGGATACGGGCCCGGGTTGTGAAAAACAAAGTGGCTCCGCCCTTCCGCACCGTTGAGTTCGACATTATGTTCAGCAGCGGCATCAGCTACGAAGCGGACATTTTGGACCTGGGTGTAAACGCAGGGCTCATTAGAAAGTCCGGGGCATTTTATTCCTATGGTGAAACGCGGCTTGGCCAGGGACGGGAGCAGGCTAAGGACTTCCTGCACCAGCATCTCGACCTGCGTGGCGAGATAGAAGAGGCGATACGGGCCCAGGCTGCCTTGCCTGTAGAGGCCGCTCGAAATGGGAAGGCAGCTGTGCCCGAGGAAGAAGAACCCGAGGAATAAGCAATCTGGCCTTCTACAACCGAATTATTAGCATAGGGGCTGGGTCATCCCAGCCCCTATGCTGTTTGCCGGTTGTACAGCCACGTAGTGATGCTCAAAAGAAAGGCAGTGAACGCTGCTAGAATCCCCACGCCTAGGCCCACCGTGCTCCAGACCCAGCCTTCGACGATGATTGCTCGAACGGCTTCAAGAACGTAGGTCACCGGATTGATGGTGGTGGCGATCTGGAACCAGTAGGGCAGGAATTCCTTGGGCATGAAGGCTGTGGTCATGAATATGAAAGGGAAGAAGAGAACATAGGATGACTGAGTGGCCTGGACACTCTTGGTACGCAAGGCGATGATTAGGCCCAAGCAGCCCCAAGCGATGCCAAACACAGTCGTAATCAACACTACCGCTACGATGCCGAGGCTGCCCCCCTTGAAAGAGACTCCCATTGCTAGGGCAAGTAACACAATGAGCACGGATTGGGCGAAAGACCGGGTGCCAGTGACTAGGAGGCTTCCAAGCAAGATCGAGAAACGGTTGATAGGCGCCACCAGCAGTTTGTCGAAGTAGCCGGAAAGAATGTCCGTGAGCATGGAGAAGCCAGCGTCGCCACCGCTGAATACCATCGCCTGCACCAAAATCATTGCGGTGAGGAAGGCGGTGTAGTCCTCCGCTGGAAAGCCCGCTAGATTTGTTACGTCGCCGAACGAGGACCCGAAGACGACGAACAGCAACCCAGAAATGAAGAAGGGTGGGATGAGTGCGGCAGGCTGGGTGACCCACAGCCGGAGATTGCGCCGGTAAATGTAATAAGTGTGCTTAATGACGGCCATGAGGGTTATCTCCTGGAAAGCCCCATCCAGGGGCGCATGGCCGCGGCCATTTCGTCCCCGGAGGACTCTTCAGACCTTATCTGGCGGCCCGTGTACTTGAGGAAGACGTCGTCTAGTGTGGGGCTGGCCACGGCAAGGTTTGAGACAGCGATCTTTTTCTCACTTAGGAGTTGAAGCAGGTCGGGAGCGGCTGCGCCGCCGTCCTGCACGGTGATGCTCAGGCCGTCAGAGGTGGCATTGGCTGCTGAAACGTAGCTCCTGCCGCCCACTATGGCCAGAGCCTCGGCTAGGTGCCGCCCCCGCTCTTCATCGGTGGAAGCCTGGATGGTGATGTTAATGACATCGCCGCCCTGCTGATCCTTCAGCGCCGCCGGTGTTCCCTCAGCCACTAACTGACCCTGGTCGATGATGGCCAGGCGTCCGCATAGCCGGTCAGCTTCCTCCATCATCTGAGTCGTAAGGAAGATAGTGATTCCCTGTCGGTTCAGGTTTTGGAGGTGGTCCCAGATTGCCAGGCGGCTCTGGGGATCAAGTCCAGTGGTGGGCTCGTCTAGGAAGAGGAGCGAGGGGCTGTGCATGAGAGCAGAAATTAGGTCGATGCGACGGCGCATGCCACCGGAATACGTGCCCACCTTCCGTGCTGCCGCGTATTCCAACTCGACCAACTCCAAGAGTTCTGAGGCTCGCCGCTGGGCCTCTTTGCGGGACTGGCCGTGAAGCAGCCCTTGCATGACAAGGAAGTCCCGGCCCTTCGTCAGATCGTCCAGGCCAACTTCCTGCATGGCCACACCGATGCTTCGCCGCACTTCCATCGCCGCTTTGTCGATGTCATGGCCGGCAACGGAGACTCGGCCGGAAGTCTTCTTAAGAAGCGTTGAGAGAATCTTGATGGTGGTGCTTTTGCCGGCTCCATTGGGGCCCAAGAACCCGAAGAACTCTCCTTCGGACACCGTGAAGTCGATACTGGCGACGGCTTGCGTGCCGCCCGGATACACTTTCACAAGCTGTTCTACAGTGATCATATTGCCGTCAGCCACAACACCCCTCCTCAGAAGAAAGGGCGAGATGTCTCGCCCTTTCTAAAAACTATCCGTCAGTGGCCCAAAACGCTACGCAGCGGGGTTTTCCACGACCATTGCTAGTCCCATGCCCCCGCCCATGCAGAGCGTGGCCAGGCCGTAGTGGGACTTGCGGCGCTGCATCTCGTACAGAAGGGTGACCAGGATGCGTGCGCCGCTGCACCCCACCGGGTGGCCAAGGGCGACCGCTCCGCCGTTGACGTTAACCTTGCTCCAGTCCCAGCCCAGCTCTCGGCCAACCGCCAGAGCCTGGGTGGCGAAGGCCTCGTTCAACTCTATGAGGTCCATGTCCTCTAGTTTGAGGCCGGTCTTGGCAAGGACTTTCTTCACTGCATCCACCGGGCCAATACCCATAACGGCCGGGTCCACGCCGACCGAGGCGTAGCCTCTGATGACAGCGAGGGGTTTGAGGCCCCTGGTTTGCGCTTCGGCGTCGGACATGACCACGACTGCCGCTGCGCCGTCGTTGATGCCTGATGAGTTGCCAGGGGTGACGGTCCCGTTCTCCTCAACGAAGGCTGGCTTCAGCCGGGCCAGTCGCTCGATGGTGGTGTCGGGCCTCGGGTGCTCGTCCTTGTCGACGATGATAGGGTCGCCTCGGCGCTGGGGCACAGGGACGGGAATAATCTCTGGCTCGAAGGTGCCATCCCCCTGGGCCCTGATCGCCTTCATGTGGCTGCCGTAGGAGAATTCGTCTGCGTCCTCGCGGCTTATTTCCCAGCGGCTGGCAATGTTCTCCGCGGTTACACCCATATGGCAATGCTCCAGGGCGCAAACGAGCCCGTCCTGGAAGAGGGAGTCCAGGACTTCACCGTTGCCTAGCCGATAGCCGTTCCGCGCCTTGGGCAACAGATACGGCGCCATAGACATGTTCTCCATGCCGCCGGCGACAACGATGTCGGCGTCCCCCAGCCGAACCGCCTGGGACGCCAGGACGATGGTCTTAAGGCCGGAGCCACAGGCCTTGTTGACGGTCATGGCGGGAACGGTGACCGGTAGACCGGCGTGAATAGTGGACGTACGAGCGGGATTGAGTCCCAGGCCCGCGCTGACTACGTTTCCCATCATGACTTCGTCCACCACATCTGCGCTAATGCCTGCTCGGCTGATGGCTTCCTTGATGGTCAGGGACCCTAGGCTGGTAGCCGGGTAGTCGCTAAATACGCCGCCGAACGTACCAATAGGCGTGCGTACTCCGCTTACGATGACCGCGTCCTTCATAATGTGGCCCCCTTTCGATCGGGCACTTTCGCGAAAGTTGCCTCGATACTCCGCAAAGCTTTTTTTGAGCTAGATATTTGTTCTGGATGCGACGGGAAAACTAGATGGTTACGTACTGCCCGCCGTTGACGCTGAACGCTTGCCCCGTGCTCCAATGCTGCTCCACGATCAGATAGCGGACCAAGGAGGCGATTTCTTCAGCCGTTCCGAAGCGCCCCATTGGGATCCGGGAAAGGAACTGCTCTCGTTTGCGATCGGTGATCCCGGACATCATATCGGTCTCAATAAAGCCCGGGCAGACGGCGTTCATGCTGATATTATAGCGGGTCAACTCCATGGCAGCCGCGTGGGTGAAGCCGACGATAGCGGCCTTGCTTGTGGCGTAGTTGACCTGGCCCAGGTTTGACAGAGCCCCTAGAACCGAGGCTATGTTGATGATCTTGCCGCCGCCTGCTTCGATCATATGTGGGATCGCTGCGCTCGTGCAGTAGAACGTGCCGTTGAGGTTGACGTCCATGACGGCCCGCCAGTCCTCTCCCGTCATGTTCTGAATGGCCCGGTCACGGCCAATGCCAGCGTTGTTCACCAAGAAGTCCAACCGCCCCAGTTCGCTGACCGTACGATCGACCATGCCTCGAGCCTCGTCCTCGATGCCAACATTGGCTTGGACGGCGATGGCCCTAGTGCCGGAGGTCTGGAACCGTGAGGCTAGATCCTGGGCTTCGGCGGCGCTTTGGACATAGTTGATAGCTACGTCAGCACCTTGCCCTGCAAGTGCCTCTACAATGGCCCTGCCGATGCCTCGGCTTCCGCCAGTGACCAGCGCCACCTTACCTGACAGGGGTGCCATGCGTGCCTCCAATGGGTTTCTGACGTTAGCGCAGGGCCCTAGGGATTATCCAACTCTTGCGAGATTTCCGACTGCGGGTACAGTTGCGCCGCGCTCGATCTCTTTCATAACGGTAACGATGGCGTCGTTGGCCGGGGTCGGCACGCCCACCTCGCGACCCTTGTCTGCAATGAGGCCGTTCATGTAGTCGACCTCTGTGCGGCGGCCTTTGACCACGTCCTGGTGCGTGGAGGTGAGGGCTTCTTCGCCCGTCCACCGTTCCGCAGCTTGAGCAAGGGCCAACTCTAGGTCTTCTAGCCCTTCCCCGCCGAGTCCTGCCTTCCAGCGGGCGGCGTCCAGCCCGCGGATGGGTTCTATGGAGTATCCCAGCGCTTCGCCAACAGCGACTCCTTCACCTGCCAGGCGGGTGATGATGCGACGGGCGATTGGGTCGGCGGCGGTTTCCCGCCCGTTGAGGCCGCTGATTGCTGACACTGGATTGCCCATGGAGTTAACAACAAGCTTGCTCCAGCGTTCACCCCAAAGGTTCAAAGTTGGCTTGGCGCTATCAACGATGCTGAATAAGTCGACCAGCTCGCGGACACGTGAAGTCTCGCGCCCATGGGGCTCGCCCACTTTGAACACGGTTGCGCCCGGTCCCCCGGGGCTCTGCGTCCGCACCACCCGGCCAGGCTCCATAAGCATGACGCCAATGCCGCCAACAACGCAGCCGACGGTCCGTCCCCAGCCCATGATGGCGGCGATACGTTCCTCGTTTATGCCGTTTTGAAGGGAGACGACGTAGCCGTCTGGAGCAAGGTAGTCACGGATGAGCGTCGTGGCCCACTCAGTGTCGTAGGACTTGGTGCAGAGGATGGCGACATCAGCCGGCGCGTTGAGGAGCGACTGGACTTCGTGGAGGTGAAGCGCCTTGGGAGTGGCGTGATGCTCGCCTTGGGTCCCGCCTATGCTCAGGCCGTTGGCCCGGATGGTGTTGATGTGGTCGGGCCAGGGGTCAATGAGGGTGACGTCTTTGCCTGCCTTGGCAATGAGGCCACCAACATAGCTACCGACCGCCCCGGCTCCCATAAAAACGAACCGTTTGGCCATGAGTCCTCACCGTCCTAGGAGCTGGGGCCCGAAGGGTCAGTAGACGAAAAGCGGTGCATCCTCGGTAATGAGGCGGGTTTCTGAAGCCAACGCTTCGCGAAGATACTTTGGTAGCCGGAAGAGTCCTTCGTGAGTGATGCCATCGTAGAAGCGGAGAGGGCTTTGCACTCGCTCAGCGATGCGTTTGTCGATTTCTTCGGCGGTCAAAGCAGCCGGGTCGGGGCCGCGAGAGGCGAGAACGTAGCCCCAAAGGCCACCGAACGAGGCCACCTCAGCCCGGTAGGACCGCACCAAAGGAAAGACGGAGGAGAGCGTGCGGAAGATAGGCGTGAAGGCCTCGCTGAGGAGCATTGGTAGGGCGCTTCCTGCCTGCACTACCGCCACGCCGTCCGGAGCCAGGCGCTCCATGACGGACTGGTAAAATTTCTGCGTGTAAAGGAGGTAGGCGGGGCCCTCCTCGATGGGGTCGGGGAGGTCAAGGATTATCGCATCGAAGGTCTCGGACCCGTGCATGATGGGGTCGCGGGCATCGGCGATCCGTAGGTCCACGCGGGGGTCGTCGAAGGCGCCCTGGTGGTGATGGGGCAAATGCTCTTTACAGACCCGGACGACTTCCTCGTCCAGGTCAACCATGACCGCCTGCTCCACGGTCCGGTGGGCCAAGACCTCGCGAAGGGTTGCGCCTTCCCCACCACCGGCGATCAGTACTCGGCGAGGGTTGGGGTGGGCAAGGAGTACGGGGTGGATCAGAGCTTCGTGATAAATGAACTCATCAGCCTCGGCTGACTGAAGCTTGCCATCCAGCACCAGACACCTGCCGTACAGGTTGGTGTCTATGACCTCAACCTTCTGGTAAGGACTGTTGCCGGAGTAGAGGATGCCTTCAAGGGCAATCCCCTGCAGCATGTCGGGGGTGAAGAATTCCCAGAACCACTTGTTGGGAGGTGAAGCGGCCATGCCGCCCTAAGCCTGAGCGGTGACGGCTGCTTTAGTCGCCACCGGCGATCGCGGCCCACGGCGAATCTCAGTCACCTGGTGGTCTGTGCTCTCCAGGTAGTCGGCGATTCTTTCGACCGCTAGGTGAGGAGTCAGGGAGTCACCACAGGTGAAAATATCGACAGCGGCGTACGCGTATTCTGGCCAGGTATGGATACAGAGGTGGGACTCAGCAATGGCAACCACGCCGGTAACCCCATGGGGACTGAACTGATGGAAGGTATCTCCAATCACGGTAGCGCCCACCTCTTCAGCAGCCGAGATGAGCGCTGTTCTCAAGCCTTTTAAGTCGTTCAGAGTCTCGGCGTTACAGGCCTGAAACTCTACCAACAGATGAGTTCCTACTGCATTCAATCACCCGCCCCCCTTTGCATCAAGTCACAAGTGGGGAGTCTATCAGAAGCGTGAAGCCCATGCAAATCTGCGGAAAACGGTGTCGTGGAGGAGTCTTTCAGGTGGGAATCGGCGTAAATACTAAGCAGAAAGGCCCAGACCGCCGTAAATGGGGCCAAGGTCTACGGATTCCAGAAGTTCTACGAATCGTTCCAGCTTGCGAGGGTGATTGAACTGAGCCGAGGCCATGAGGGACTCTAGCGCGGCGGATGTGGCCTTCGTGTCTTGCTCGACTAGAATGGTCGGTACCTCTGCTTCCTGGGCCTCATGCCGAAGGTACTGGATGGGCTCCGACCCTCCCGTGAGGATGAGGCAGGCCATGTCAGTCCGTAAGGCCGCCATCGCAATATCAGGCCTACCAGCACGGACAATGACGCCCTTGTTGGGGAGGCGGTTGAAGTAGGAAACGCCCCAATCCATGACGAGCCCGCCAATCATAAAGTCTTCAACCAGGCGGTCACTTTGTTCTTCCCAGGTTAGGAAGGTGCCGCCAAGGTGCTCAGCTACCTCTTTGACCGTGCTACCCAAGAGCGTGCGGTCGTCGGGAATGAAGCCGAGGGCCGTGAGGCCAGACTGCTCGAGGGACGACTTGAGTGTGTCCTCTACATTGCGGCGTTTGTATTGGGTAATGCCGTTGACTATGACCCCTACCAAGCGGTCGCCGAACGGTTCGGCTGCTGCCTTGACGGCATCGGCATTGAGGCCAGCGCGATAGCCGACGACCAGAACGACACGCGCATCAAGCGCGTCGGCCAGAGCGGCGGAGGCAACTCCGAGGCCATCGCCGCTACTAATTCCTTCGACGATGCTCAGGTCTCCAGAGGGTTTGACCTTTCCGACGACGTCTTTGGGCAGTCCGTCAGTGAGTTGTCCAGGACTGAGGGTCCGCGGCTCTGCAACGGAAGCCCCGTTGCCCAGAGCCTGTTGGAGGGCAGCGACATCAGGGTCTGGCCCGGAGGCGCTGTCTTCCTCCTGCACGCGCAGGGGTTTTGACAGGGAAACGTTGTTGCCTTGGGCTCGGAGCTGGGCCGCCAGGGCCGCGCATAGAGCCGTTTTCCCTGCGCCTGGTTGGTCAGAAGCGACGTAGAGGACCGCCATGTTCCTTTCCACCCATCAAAAATATCGTTAGCTGGATAACCAGCGAGCAGTATAGCACACGCCTCAGGCCTGTTGTACCCTTCCCCGCACGGCTGCACACGACCCCAAAGGAGGTCTTATGGACATAACGCTGGAACAGGCGCAAAAGCTTATTGAGACGGCCATCGCCACGGCCAAGAGCAGGGGGTTTCGCATGTCGTTCGCTGTGGTGGATAGCAAGCGGGACCTTGTTGCCTCCGCTCGGATGGATGGATCGCGGCCATTTACCCCGGATGTGGCTCGAGGCAAGGCCATGCTGACGGTCCTATTCGAGCAACCCAGTTCCGAACTGGTGGAGCGCGGAGGACGGCAGGTGTTTCAGATGGTCAACGAGTTGTACGCGAACAAGTTGGCCTTCGCTCCCGGTGCGGTCCTAGTTCTTCAAGACGGCGAAGTTATTGGCGCAGTGGCCGCCAGTGGCGCCACCGGGGAACAGGACGAGGAAGTGGCAATAGCAGCATTAGCTGCTCTCAAAGCATAGGTTGGCTTGCGCTGGCCTAAATGACCGCCAAGGCGCGGATGTTTGGAAGGCCGGTGGCGGCAACCACCCATGACTCGCCGCGGTCCTTGCTGGCGTAGACATTATTGCCAGCCGCTGCGTAGACATCGCTTTCCCCAACGACGTTGATGCTTCGGATCATGGGGTGGAACGTCTCTGGCAGACCGCGCTCCAGACGACTCCAATTGTGGCCACCGTCGTCGCTGCGGTACATGGCCGCCAAAGCTCCCCGATCATTATGCCGCCAAGAAGGTGGTGAACCCGTGGCGGCCGCGGTGTAGAGCACTTCAAGGTCTGATGCCAATGCGACGCAGGGGACAGTGTAGCCACGGTCTAGGCCAGCCATCAGATGGCTCCAGTGCTGGCCGGCGTCTTCAGACCGATAGAAGCCGTCGCCGGTCGTGGCGTATAGCAGGCCGGGCTCCGTAGTGGGAAGTATGGTGTGCACGTCCCAGTAGAGACCCTCGTTGAGGCTTTCCCAGGTTTCGCCTTCGTCAATGCTTCGGTAGACGCCTCCCTCTTCAACGCCGATGTAAACGCCTCCGGCTACCAGCGGATCGGGTGCGATGGATCGGACGTGGGGAACATGCGGAGGCGCGGGAAAGCTCCAACCGTCGTGGCCAGGGATATCCTTGATACCCTCGCAGGCCTTCCACGTCGCCCCGCCGTCAGTGCTGCGATGGAGGGCGGCCGTATGCACCCCAAGGTAGACCAGTCCCGCCACCTGGGGGTCGGCAGCGAACGACCAGACAGCTTCATTTACAGGCTCATCGTTGATCAGGTCCCACCCGCCCTCATCCCGCCGCCATAGCGCTCCTGCGACAGTTACGGCGTAGGCTGCATCTGGGCCAGCGGATACGAACGCCGCCGACTCCGGCCCGGTTTCCTTTTCTGCTTGACCCTCTTCAGCGAGAGCGAAAACGCCTTCCTCGGTCGCTATAAGTACTTTCATGGCTCCTCCCTTCCAAGACCTACACCGATGGCCCCATTCTAAGACTCTATGCCGAACGGTCAATATGCGATAATCGCGGCAGCAAAGGGAGGCTCATGTCATATCGAATGCCAGCACTGCTGAGCAAGCGGCCACGCACCAAGATCATATGCACGCTGGGACCTGCCACGAGTAGCGAAACCCGCATTCGAGCCTTGATACGAGCGGGCATGAGCGTGGCCCGTCTCAACCTGGCTCACGGAAGTCCAGAGTCCCACGCCGAGATTGTCTCGAATGTACGGGCGGTATCCGCCAAGATGCGTATACCCGTAGCCATTCTGGCTGACGTGCCGGGTCCCAAGTACCGCGTCGGCAAGATGCCCGACGGAGGCGCCCGTCTTCGGCGCGGTCAGGCGTTTCAGTTGGTGGCGGAGCCCCGCGTGGGTGACGCAACAGCGGCATCAGTCGAACCTGCGGGGCTCCACAGGGATGTTGGAACCGGTGACAGGGTCCTCATTGACGACGGCCTAATTGAGATGGAGGTGACCGCCGTTGATGGCGATGCGGTCTCCTGTATCGTCAAGAGCACCGGCCTTCTCCGGTCAGGCAAGGGGGTGGCAACGCCAGGAAAGGCGCCGTCGTTGCCGTATCTGACCCCTGACACGCAAGAGGCACTGCGTTTCATTGGTGAGCAAGACGTGGACTTCGTTGGTCTCTCATGTGTTCGCTCACCTGCCGACATTGAAGATGCCCGTTCGACTCTGGAAGCAATGGGCGCCAAGCCCGGAATCGTCGTCAAAATCGAGCGTCAGGTGGCGCTGGACAACCTAGAAGACCTAGTCCCGGCTGCCGACGCTGTGATGGTGGCCAGAGGAGACCTTGGAGTCGATATTCCGCTGGCAAGAGTGCCCGTTGCTCAGATGGAGATCATCCGAGTCTGCAATGAAATGGGCAAACCAGTAATTACAGCGACTCAGATGATGGAGTCCATGATCAAATCCCCTGTGCCCACCAGAGCGGAGGTGACGGACATAGCCATGGCGATAGTTCAGGGGACAGATGCCATCATGTTGTCGGCAGAGACCTCCGTCGGGAAATACCCCATTCGGGCCGTAGAAATGATGGCGGAGGTGGCCCTGGAGGCTGAGCAGGTCTTTCCCTACGAGGACTTTCTCCAAAGCGTCTCAGCCCGCCTGGGCGACGTTACAGGCGATGCCATTGCCTATAGCGCCTCCAGGACTGCGGCAAGGCTCAACGCCGCTGTAATACTAGCCTTCACGGAGCTGGGCACGACGGCTGTGCGGGTTTCCAAGTGCAAGCCTCGGACTCCGATCCTGGCACTGACGCCCAATGAACGAACCCTGCGCCGACTTTCCCTGAACTGGGGCGTCACGCCGTTGAAGAGCCCCCCCCGCACCCGTTTGTCGGATATCTTCAGCGAAGGGCAAAAGGCGGCGGCACAGACGGGGTTGGCTCAACCCCGAGACCTTGCCGTGCTAGTCACCGGCGTTCCAACAGGGACCACTGGCCACACTAACCTCATGAGGGTTATGCGGGTTTAGGGAAAAGCGGCTTCTAGGTTTGCTTGACATCCCCATTCGTCTTAGAGTGCAGCGCACTAGACATATATAACTTGCTGGAGGACTCGCGATGGACCATTTGCACGACATCTTCTATATCCACAACGCAATCATGGCTGAGGCCGCGGAACTGGAACGGGTCGTACAGACGCTGAGTCAAGAGGACGCGGCCAGGACGGAAGGAGCGCTTGAGCAGTTTGTCTTCTACAAAAGCGTGCTCGAATTTCACGAAGGAGATGAAGAGGAGGTGTTCTTTCCGCCGCTGGCCGCTAGAGTTGCTTATGGGGCGCAGGACTACATCTTCGATCATGAGCATCACAGAAAGCTCTACGGTGAGATCGAAGGATCGCTGACCGGCCTTCTCAAGGCGGGCAACTCAGGGGACTGGTCCGGCCTTTCAGCGAAGTTGTATCGGCAAGCGGTTGCCCTCCATGCCACCATGGAGAATCACATTGACAAGGAAAACGAACTGCTCTTGCCCATCTATTACGAGAACTTCTCCGACGAAGAGCTGAAGGGCCTTATGGCAAAGATGGGAGAGGAGGCCGACAAGATGCCGCAAGAGTTGATGATGCGCATCCTCCCGTGGATGTTCAATGCCAACTCCGCGGACGACCGAGAGGGCATGATGCGGGGTTTCAAGGAACTGGTGCCCCCAGAGATGTTTGCTGGTATGACCCAATTCTTGGCTGGTCAGGTCAAGCAAGGGGACTGGCAGGAATTGGTGCGCCGGATGCCAGAACTGGGTGGCTAGGCTTCATGTTCTGACTATGAAACGGCCCCGTGACTTCAAAGTCACGGGGCCGTTTCCGTTTTGCGGTGAGTACGGGGATCCCCCCCGGACTCTTGCAGGGCTGCTAGCCGATGATCTCCGAACCATTGATGTTTAGGCTCGGCTGGTTTTCAGGGCTAGGCCGGTCGGCGCTGGGCCTGCCGAAATCAAACCTTAGGTCGATTCTGCCACGACCGTGGTCAGGGAGCACGAGGACTGGACCGCGTCCTTGACCGGGCCGCACCCGGCCTTGAGCCTGGCCGCCCTGCGGGCGGCCCTGGCCCCGTCTCTCTCCAAGTTCGGGCCGGTCCTCGCCGGCGCCCAGGCGGGCCTGGGGCCGTGGCTTGCCCTTGCCGCCGTTGAGGAGGCGGGCCACGTTCTCCAACGAGTCAGGCTGAGCGGCGAACCACTCACCGATGGCCGCTGCTTCTTCCTCCGTCAGCTTGCCGCTCTCTACCAGCCTGGCGAAGATCGGATCTACGTCGTCGCCGTGCTGGGCGAGCATCTTAACCAGCTGGGGAGTAGCGCCCTCCGGCCGGGCCAGCCACCAAACCAGGATCTCGTCGGCCTCTTCTTGGGTCAGAGATTCGTTCTCGACTGCCTTGGCCAGCAGTTCCGCAACGTGGGCGTCCAGACGCTCCCGGTCAACCGCTTGCTTGGCCTGCTGCATTGCGCTCCCTAGGGATTCAGCATCAATCTCCAGGATCTCTGCGGCCCGTTTGATGATCAACTGGTGAGCACCGGCTTGTTCCGGCGGTGGGTCGGCCGGAGGAGCGTCCTGCGCCAAGGCTACGCCGGTTCCAGCGATCGCAAAAACCATCAACCCTGCCGTCGCAACCGCTATCTTCGTCCTGAGCTTACCAAGCATTTTTGCCTCCTTCCGTATCGTGTTCTGCAGGTAAGAACGCCAGTTACGGCGTTGTGTCAGGTGTTATTAGAAAAGACCTGCTGGAGAAGCGCTGAGGCTGTGTTACCATCGCCGCAACCTTCATCGTCGGGTGACTTCCCGTGCACCCTACCTCTCCCCAAGGCAAGCCCAGGATCTTCTACGGTTGGTGGCTCGTTGCCGCCGGGTTTGCCTCGCTATTCCTCAGCTCTGGCCTGTATTTTCACAGCTTCGGCGCTTACGTCGTTGCTCTAGAAAGCCGGTTCGGATGGAGCAAGACCCTCCTGGGGGGGTCCTTCTCGCTGGCGCGGGTTGAAGGTGGATTGCTAGGTCCGCTCTCCGGGTGGATGGTCGACAAGCTGGGGCCCCGCTTCGTCTTCACTTTGGGGTTCTTCCTCTTTGGCCTGGGTTTCATCCTGGCCAGCCGGATCGACTCGCCGCTCGAGTTCTACGCAGCCTTCCTCGTTATCTCCGTTGGCACCAGCCTCAGCGGGTTTCTGGTCGTAACCACAGCCCTGAATCATTGGTTCCGCCGTCGTCGGGCGTTGACCATGGGACTGGCGCTGACGGGCACCGGCTTCGCTGGCGTTTTCGTTCCAGCTGTGGTCTGGAGCCTCACTGCTCATGGCTGGGTGCCAACCATGGTGGGGGCGGGGATCTTTGTCTGGATTGTCGGTATCCCGCTGGGACTGCTCATGCGGCGCGAGCCAGAGCACTATGGTCAGTGGCCCGATGGCATAGAACCTGTGGCCGTGGCGGATCAGACCGGCGATCGGACTGTCCCTACAGCTGCAGACGACCCTGACTTTACCGCCAGCGAGGCGCTTCGCACTCCGGCATTTTGGTTTCTTGGCCTCGGTCACGGACTGGCCCTCATGGTTGTGTCTGTGGTGAGTGTCCACCTCATCGCCTACTTACAACAGGAGCTGATGTTGTCCCCGGCAACATCAGCCCAAGTGGTCACGGTCATGACCATCGCTTCGATTGGCGGGCGGCTCCTGCCCGGGCTTCTCGCGAGCAGGATGGAGCCGCGTTATATTGCTGCTGCATGCACTGTGAGCCACGGGTTGGCCGTTCTGATGCTGGTGAGGGCAGACGGATTGGAGTTGGCGTTGGCATTCGCCGTTCTCCACGGCGCTTCATGGGGCGCCAGAGGGGTGCTGGTCAACTCCATCCGCGGCGACTACTTTGGGCGCAGGTCCTACGCCACCATCAGCGGCTACAACAACCTGATCACCAGCGTATGGCAGATAAGCGGCCCTATCATCGGAGGCTTGTCCGCAGACCTCACCGGCTCCTACGCTCCAGCCTTTTACGGTCTTGTGATCGCAGGGTTCATGGGTGGCGCATTCTACATGGCCGCTGCCCGTCCCAAGCCACCCCTGCGAGGGGGCTACGACGCAACAGGGCTGACGAGTCCCTGAGGCCCGCTGAACAAGGGTTATCGCCGCCCGCCCTGGTATAATGCTCCCGTGACCACCTCTTCAGTCCAAGACCTTCTCTCCAGCCTCAATCCCCAGCAGCGGGAAGCCGTCCAGCACATCGAAGGGCCGCTTCTTATCCTCGCAGGGCCAGGGTCTGGTAAGACCCGTGTCATCACTTATCGAATTGCCTATTTGGTCAGAGAAGTCGGGGTCAACCCCCGCCGCATTATGGCCATGACCTTCACAAATAAGGCCGCAAAAGAGATGAGAGAGCGGCTGGACCGGCTGCTGGGCCCCCGGGCCGCGGAGTTGTCCTTGGGCACGTTCCACTCTCAATGCGCAGCTATCCTGCGGCGCGACGGAACGCACGTTGGTTTGGAACGCAACTTCCACATCTACGACGACGAAGACCAGATCACCGTCGTGAAGAAGTCGTTGCTAGACATGGATATGGATTCGGGGAAATTTCCTCCCAGGGCCATCCTCTCGGCGATCTCCCGTGCGAAGAGCCTGGTGCAGGACGCCGAACAGTTCGCATCCAGCGTAGACACCTACTATGAGGAGATCGTCGCCAGAGTGTACCGGCGCTACGAGTCGATCCTCACCTCAGCCCAGGCAGTGGACTTCGATGACCTGCTGATGAAGACCCATCAACTATTGATGGGCTTCCCGGAGGTGGCGGAAAGATATCAGGGTCGTTATCTGCACCTGCTTGTAGATGAGTTCCAAGACACTAATGTCGCTCAATACGCCATAGCCAGGCACATAGCCAAGCAACACCGGAACATCGCCGTCGTAGGCGATCCCGACCAGTCCATCTACTCTTGGCGCAACGCGGACCTCCGCAACATCCTGTCCTTTCAGCACGACCACCCTGAGGCCCAGCTGGTGACTCTTGGGGAAAACTATCGGTCTACCAAGACCATCCTTGAGGGCGCTCGGAACGTCATCGCAGCGAACCAGCAGCGGCTGGAAAAGGAACTCTTCACGGAGCGGCATCAGGGCGAAAAAATCGTCATCGCTGAGGCGTACAACCCGGAGGAGGAGGCACTCTATGTGCTCCAGGAGGTGGAGCGCCTGCGCAAGACCGCCGACTTCACGTTCAACGATGTCGCCGTGATGTACCGGGTCAATTCTCAGTCCCGTGCCTTTGAAGAGACCTGCCTCCGCTTTGGCGTCCCGTACCGGCTCGTGGGCGGCGTTCGCTTCTACCAGCGGCGAGAGGTGAAGGATGTCATCACTTACCTGCGGGTCATCAACAACCCCTACGACGAGATCAGCCTGGCCCGCATTGTGAACGTCCCCGCTAGGGGAATTGGCCAGCGGAGCCTTGAAGACCTCACGTTTTGGGCTCGCCAACGCAATCTATCTCTCTGGGAAGCGATGCAGGCGGTTGTTAAAGGCCGAACCGAGGGAGGAGAGGCGCCGCCGCTGGCCTCCAGACCCGCAGGCGCCACTGCTGGCATCACGGGCCTCATTACCGATTTGATTGAGCAGGGTCAGCGCGTAGACATTGTGACGCTGCTGGACAATCTGCTGGAGCGGATCAAGTACAAACAGCACCTGGTCAGCGATCCCGACCGGGGTGAGGAGCGGTGGGACAACGTCATGGAGCTGCGTGGCGTAGCCCTGCAGTACAAAGACTGGGACCCCGGCGAAGGTCTATTCGCATTCCTGGAAAACGTAGCCCTTGTCGCAGATGTCGACAGGATGGATGAAGCAGAGCGCGAAGCTCTGACATTGATCACGTTGCACCAGGCCAAGGGCCTCGAATACCCCGTGGTGTTCATGACGGGCATGGAAGAGGGCGTTCTGCCCCACATGCGCTCCATGGATGACCCCGGCGAGATGGAGGAGGAGCGCCGCCTGACCTACGTGGGAATGACACGCGCCAAGGATCGTTTGTATATGGTGCGTGCCTTCCGAAGGGGCTTCGGTGGTGCCAGCATGCCCAGCGGCCCTTCTCGCTTTCTAGCCGATATCCCAGAGCACATCATTTCGAAGCCAATGGGGGTCCGCCAGGTCGTCACGCCAGCCCGCCAGCCGTCCTTCTGGCCTGGAGCGAGGACTGTCACCCCTGCGGCCGACGGTAAGCCCTCTGTGCAGCCGTTCAAGGTGGGTGAGAAGGTCAAGCACAACAAGTTTGGTGAAGGCGTGGTCATCAACTGCATCGCCACCAACGACGACTACGAAGTGACGGTAGCCTTCCGCACAGACGCTGGCATCAAGCGACTGCTGGCCAGCTTCGCCCCCCTGGAGCGGGTGAGGGAGGAGTGACCGCCCCTGCCCGAGCTGACGTCATCCTGGTTGGCGGCGGCGTTATCTCCTGTGCCACCGCCTACTTTCTGGCCAAAGAGGGACTCAGGCCCCTCATTGTGGAACGAGAGGCTATCGGCTTCGGGGCATCTGGCGCTGCTGCCGGTCTCCTGAGTCCGCTTGCCGACCTTCGAGGCGAGGGGCCCACGACTGAACTGGGCCTGGTTAGCCTTCCCCTGCATCGAGAATTGGCCCAGACCCTGCCTGCCGAATCCGGCATCGACTACCACTTTGCCGAAATTCCAGTCCTGCGGCCAGCCTTCAACGACGAGGAAGAGCGCGACCTGAGAGAGGCGGTTCTTTGCCAGCAAGCGCTGGGCCTAGATGTCTCGTGGGCGGACCAAGACGGCCTGCTCCAGGTCGATGAGGGTCTTGTGCCTGAGGCCCAGGGAGCTCTTCACTCGCGAGTTGAAGCCCAGGTCGATCCCTACCGGTTCGTGCTGGCGCTGACTGCTGCGGTTGAAAAGATGGGTGGGGCTGTCCACTACGCCGCCGCCGTGGGCCTTCAAGCCAAGGGAGGCCGGGCCACTAGGGTCCGGCTTGCCGACGCCGCAACGTTGGAGGCCGATAACATCGTCCTTGCCATGGGTCCCTGGACGCCACAGGCCGAGGCGTGGACAGGCCTGAGCATTCCTGTTGAACCCCTGAAGGGTCAACTGATGCGCCTTCAGGTCTTACAGGGGCCTTTGCCAGCGGCTGCTGTATTCTGGGGAAAACACTACCTTTTGCCCAAGCCTGCGGGATATATTCTCGCTGGCACAACCGAGGAGTTGGTAGGGTTCGATACCCAGCCAACCGCGGAGGCGAGGGAAGCCATTCTCGAATCAGCCCTCAGGTTCATGCCCGCGTTGGAAGACGCCGTCATTACCGAGCATACCGCTTGCTTGCGCCCCTTGGCGGCTGACCAAGTTCCCATCATCGGGCCGGCGCCAGGGTGGGACAGATTGTTCATCGCCACCGGACACGGTAGAAAGGGCATCCTCCACAGCGTGGCTACGGGCCGCATCATGGCAGACCTGATTCTGCGAGG
Organism: Chloroflexota bacterium; assembly: GCA_003228115.1. Taxonomy (GTDB): domain Bacteria; phylum Chloroflexota; class Dehalococcoidia; order Lucifugimonadales; family SAR202-VII-2; genus SAR202-VII-2. The sequence goes on along the minus strand of QEVV01000002.1, from coordinate 348,881 downwards.
CCAGACTGACGTCGTTGAAATTGCTCCCTTCTCTCCGGCTCGCTGGGGCGGCTAGCGTCGTCGTGCTACCATGTCCGCCGGATTTCGACCGCCTTCACTTACGGAGTAGTCCTTGACCCAGCAGACTGAAATTGTCCTCGTTGGCGGAGGCATCGTTTCCCTTTCTACGGCCTACCACCTCGCAAAGGAAGGGGTCGCGTCGCTTATCGTCGAGCAAGAGGCTGTCGGTTTTGGTGCCTCTGGCGCTGCGGCCGGCCTCGTGACTCCCCTCATCGAATCCTTCGGACCTGACCCGATGACCCAGCTGGGCATGATCAGCGGCGGTATGCACGAGGACCTAGCGAAGGTCCTCCCGGACGAGTCAGGCATCGACTATCACTACTCGCCGATTCCTATCCTTGAGCCCGCTTTCTCCGAGGAAGAAGCCCAGGCGTTAAGAGAGCGGCTGGTGTGGCTCCAAGGCCTGGACCCTGACGTACGCTGGGTTACGCCCAGCGACATCCGCCAAATGGATGACCGGCTACTTCCTGGCGTTCTGGGTGCACTGTTCTACCCCAATGAGCATCAAGCCGAGCCCTACCGGCTTGTGTTGGCGTTCACGGCGGCTATCGAACGGATGGGAAGCAGCGTCCGCTATGCGACTGCAACAGGGCTGGAGTCGAATGGAGGAAGCGTTACTGGCGTCCGGCTGGCAGATGGTTCCACCATAGGCGCAGGCCGAGTGCTGCTTGCGATGGGCCCCTGGACTCACCAGGCTGAAGCCTGGACCGCTCATCCCATTCCGGTGCAACCGCTGAAGGGTCAAATACTCAAGTTGGAGGTCGACGGCTCTTTGCCTGCCGTATCCGTTTTCTATGGGCACAACTACATCCTACCGAAGCCGGCGGGCTACATGATCGCTGGCACCACTGAGGAGCTGGTTGGTTTTGATACCCAGCCCACTGCTGAGGCCAGGGAGGGCATTCTGGAGTTGGCGCTTCGGTTCATGCCGTCGCTGGAGACGGCGAGATTGACGGAGCACACTGCCTGTTTGCGGCCCCTCTCCGCCGACAACGTGCCTATCCTGGGGCAGGTGCCCGGTTGGGAGGGTCTGTACGTGGCGACGGGACATCAGCGGCAAGGCATCATCCTTAGCGTCGTCACCGGGCGGATCATGGCCGACCTCCTGCTTCGGGGCCGGACAGACGTTGTAGACCTCATGCCCTTCTCTCCCGACCGGTGGGGCCGCGAAGCCTCATAGGAGTTCAATCTTTCAGGTGCCGCGCGATGAAGTTCTCCTATCAAGGCCTACCGGGCCATTCTCCTTAGCACCGCTGCTATCAGGTCCACCGCTACGACCAGCACCAGATACCAAATCAGCAGCAGGGTTACTGTCGTGTAGTGGAAATAGCTCATGCTGAGCCTAAACTCAAGCCCCAGCCCACCCGCGGCAACGAATCCCACGACGATCGTCGTGCGGATGATCAGCTCCCACCGATAGAACAGGTAGGTTATGAAGCGCGGCAGGGCCTGCGGCAGTACCCCATAGGCCAAGACCTGGAACCGGCCTGCGCCGGATGAGCGAAGGGCCAGCAGCGGCCTCGTGTCGAGACCCTCCACGACCTCGGAGGACAGCTTACCCAGCACCCCGGCATTGTGGATTCCCAAGGCCAATGCGCCGGGCAGGAGCCCAGGCGCGAACATGAAGATGATCAGCATGGCCCAGACTAGCTCCGGAATGGCTCGGGTGAAGGTATAAAAGGCGCGTACTACGAAGAACCCGCTTCCCCAGACCCATGACCGATAGGGCGCAAGTTCTCCTCTCATGATGTTGCTGGCCCCGAACATGAAGGTGGCCAGGGCAATCAGCGCTGCAATGCCGATGGCCAACACGCTCATGGCTAGGGTCTGGTATGCCAGCCGTGCCGTGTCTTGCCAGGCCGCCCACTGTGCGAATGCTGGCGTTGAGGACGACCCTATACCGAGCAGGGCCTGCAGGAACCGTCCTCCCCGCTCGAGAGTTTCCACCGAGAAGAACGGTTGACTCTGCACGCGATCCGCGCCCAAGACGAATACCCAAGACCCGACTATAAGCCCAAGGGCGGCGATAGCCGTGGCCCCGATGAACGTTACCTTGGGAGGGCGAATGGAGGTGAAACGATGGATCTCTGGCACGGTACTCACGCTGTGATCCTCCGACGCACCATGCTGCTCCAGACATCCACAAGAGAGACCAGTGCGATAAGGAAAAAGAGGAAGGTCCAGACGCGCCCGTAGGCGAGGTCGTCGAGGGATATCCGAATCTGAAACCCCAGCCCGCCTAGGCCCACAAAACTGAGGATGGCTGCTGAACGGATCCCGCACTCGAGGCGATAGAAGGTGTAGCTGAGCATGTCTGGCAGCGCCATTGGCAGCCGACCGAACCAGAAGACGCGCCACTCAGAGGCGCCAGCGCTACGAAGAGCCCGCAAAGGGGCCTCAGGGACGTCTTGAAGCAGCTCGGAATAGATACGGCCCAGGATGCCGCCGTAGGGGATGCCGAGAGCGAGCACGGCGGCTAAGGGGGAAAGTCCAAAAGCAACAACGAACAGCCAAGCCCAGACAAGCTCATGGATGGAGCGGAAGAAGGCCAGAACCAAGCGGGTGCCTGCGACGTTGAATCGCCTTAGCCAAGACGACCGGAAGAGGACACCGGAACCAAGAACTCCCAGAGGAAAGCCAATCGCTAGTGCAAGAGTTAGTCCTGCCACGGCGTAGGCGACGGTGGTCCAGCTTGCCCGGATGGCCTTGTCCAGCACATCTAAGGATAGGTCGGGTCTCAAGATGGAGGACGCTATGTGCCCCGCAGCGCGAAGGCCTCCTGTGTTAACAAGCCCGGAGCCCCAGTCGACGTTGAACAGGCTCCAGGCGAAGGCCGCCACAAGAATGATGGTGAGAAGCCTGCGGCCCTCCAAGGGTCTAATCTTCACGCCGGAGACCCTTGATGTCGTACAAGGCTAGGAGCATGTCGTCAGCTACCTGACTGGAAGGTAAGTCGAATTGGACAATGCCGTTGCGCAGACCGATCAGGCGGTCGAAATGTGCCCGAGCGAGCTCCACCGAATGCATACTGCTGATGAGGGTCTTTCCCGAGTCGCGCGCTATTCGCACAAGCAATCTGATGACCTCCCCCGCCCTGGCCTGGTCTAGAGACGCCACGGGCTCGTCTGCCAACACGATGGCCGGATCTTGCAAGAGGAGGCGGGCTATGGCGACGCGTTGCTGCTCACCTCCGGAGAGCCGCCCGGCCCGTAGCTCAGCGCGATCAGCCACCCCCACGCGAGCCAAGGCTTCCATCCCCATTGGCCGATCCTGAGGCCACACCAGAGACACGAGAGATTTGAAAAGGCCCCATTCTCCTAAACGGCCAGCCAGCACGTTGTGGAGCGCTGAGATGTTGGGAACGAGGTCAAACTGCTGGTGGATCATGCCAACCAGTTGGGCCAGCTCCTTGCCGGGACTCAATTGGGCGATCTCCCGACCTACCAGAGTCACTGCGCCGCTGCTTGGGCCCAATTGGCCGGACAACAGCAGGAGGAGTGTGGTCTTGCCACTCCCACTCGGTCCCAGAATTGCGACCGTTTCCCCAGCCGCAACCGTCAGTGAAAGGGGGGCAAGGGCCTCGATAGGCCCATACGCTTTCGAGAGGCCGGAAAGCGACACGGCCTGGGCAGCTTCAGTTCTGGATGATTCCAAGCTGGCGAGCGACATCTTCAATGGCCTCATAGTTTTCGTTGGATGTTTCGATGAACGCAGTTGTGTTGAAAGCATCAAGGATCTCGCTGGAACCGTTGCTGCTGGGGCCAAGTTTCAGTAGGGCCTCTTGAATCTTGGTTGCTGTGCCTGTGCCGAACCGCCGGTCTAGGTCTCCCCGGATCACCCAGTGATAGTCGTAATAGGGCTCGGTCGTGTAAAAGACTTCCACGCGGGCGGTATCAACGCTGCCGCCTTCGACCCGGTTGCGCCATACCACTGCACTGAGGGCGCCGGCCTCCACGCTGCCCGATTCCACCAGCTTCCAGGTCTTGTCGTGGGAGCCGCTGTAGGTCACTGCGGCGAAATCATCTTCTGGCACGATCCCGGCCTGTCCAAGGAAGAAGCGGGGCATCAGATTGCCGGATGTCGAACTCTCGCTGCCGAAGGTGAAGGTCTTGCCCTGTAGGTCTATAAGGGTTTCGATGCCGCTGCCGGGCCGGGCAACGAATACCGAGAGGAATTCTTGGTCCTCCGGCCGTTGGGCAATGGCCATTGCGCCGGTAGCAGCCAGTCGCGCTTGCACGCCCGTCAAGCCGCCATACCAAGCCATGTGGATGTCTCCTTGGCGGAACGCTGAAACGACAGCCGAGTAGTCGATGGAAGGGACGTACCGAACATCCAGACCCGTCTCGTCCGATAGGTATCCGGCCAGCAAGCCAAAGCGTTTCTCCAGGACAGCGATGTCTTGATCGGGGATACCGGCGATATAGAGAGTGGGCCGAGCTGTTGCATCTGAGTTTGTTGTCTCTCCCGGCGTGTGCTCTCGAGAGCTACAGGCCGCTAGGATGATGGCGGAAAGGGCTAGCAACAGCACCAGCGGGACGGGCAACCTAATGGTTTTCGTTGACGTTTGAATCCTCGCGGGGAACAGGCTCATTGCGCGGTAATATTTATATCAGATATAAGTAATACTTATCAATGAAGAAGCGAGGAAGTCGGCCAGCTACTAGGCTGGCTATAATGTCCAAAATTTCTGGCATGGACGGGACGGGGCAACGGGCATGACCTACATGTGCGACTGTAAGCAGATCACAGAAGAAGACGTGCGGGAGTGGGCCCGGCTGGGGTTCGCCCCGACAGCTGAAGACCTGATCGCCGCTTTGGGTTTTTCCGATGCAAGCAGTTGCGGCCGGTGTGCGACCGAAATCCACAAATATCTGGTTCTGATGAGGCTGGCCGCAAAGGAAGGAGGCAGTGCGTCGGGGCGGTAGCAGGTGAGGCGGGTGGTTAGCTGGCGTGCTTGAGATCACGCCAAACCCTGGCTCCTGTGTTTAGCGGGGCGTTAGGTGGGAGCCTAGGCGTGGCGGTGAGCGTCGGCGGAGTGATCGGGCGGGCCAGATGGTTCTAGGTTCACTGCGGTGTTGTCCTGGAAGCAAACCAGGGCATGCCCTGGTTCTATCGTCACGTCCACTCGGGTGCCTACTTCGAAGTCATGCGTATGCAATATCTGACTTTCCACCAAGGTCCCCGAGTCCAGACGGACTCGATAGTGGAAGAACCCGCCCCGCAATTCCTGGAACAAAATGGCGCCCTGGCCGGTGGCTGAAGCGTGCAAATGAACGTCGTCAGGACGGAGCATGACTTGCATGCCGGCAGCAGGGGGGGCATCGACATGTTGGGGGATCACCCCGATCTCGGTAACAATACGCCCCTTCTCTATCTCTGCCGCAAGGAACGTGGCTGGGCCCATGAAGTCGGCGGTGTAGCGGGTCTGGGGCCTGTGATACAGGTCATTGGGCGCGCCAACCTGTTCGATTCGGCCCTGATGGATCAAGGCTATCTGGTCGCCTATATTGCCAGCTTCCCTGATGTCGTGCGTAACGAAGATGGCTGTTACGCCAGCCTGCCGCAGGATCCGTCGCACCTCTACTCTCATCCGGCCGCGTAGCGTTGGATCAAGGTTGGAGAAAGGCTCGTCAAGGAGAATGACCTCGGGGCCGGGGGCCAAGGCCCGGGCCAACGCTACTCGCTGCTGCTGGCCGCCCGATAGCTCGTGTGGTGAGCGGTCCTCCAAGCCGGTCAGTCCTACCAGCTCTAGGGCCGCGCCCACCTTCCTTTCCCGATCTGGGTCCTTGGATAGCCCGTAGGCAACGTTCTTCTCCACCGACATGTGGGGAAAGAGGGCGTATTCCTGAAATACCATGCCTACGCGCCGCTTTTCAGGAGCCATGAACGCACGAGGCCCGGCGACGACGCGACCCCCCATCTCGATAGTGCCGCCGTCAGGGACTTCGAAGCCGGCGATGAGCCTGAGGGTGGTCGTTTTCCCGCACCCGCTTGGTCCAAGCAAGGCCAGAATCTCACCGGATTCCAGCTCTAGATCGAGGTGGTCCACAGCGTTCACGCCGCGGAACCGCTTCGTCAGATCAGTGCAGCGTATGACCGGTTCGCTCATCGGGCCCGCCCTTCCCGTCCAAGGATCAGGGCTACAGAGAAGGACGAGACGACGATGAGGAGCAACGCGGGGATAGCGGCCCTTGCGAAGTAGGCCTCAGATGCGGCAGACCAGATGGAGGTCGCCAGGGTCTTGAAGCCGATCGGACCCAGGATCAGTGTTGCGGGCAACTCCTTCATAGTGAGCAAGAATACCATACCGGCCCCAGCAAGAATTCCGGGGAGGATCAGGGGAAGTGTGATCGTTGAAAAGACACGTAGAGGCCTGCGGCCCAGACTGCGCGCTGCCTCTTCTAACTGGGGGCTTACCTGCATCAGTGATGTCCGGGCAGAGCCAATGGCCACCGGAAGGAAGAGTACGACATAGGCGAAGATCAGCAGCGGCGTCGTTTGATAGAGGGGGAGCGCATAATTGGCCCCAAAGAAGACAAGAGAAAGGGCAATGGCAATACCGGGAAGGGCAAATCCGATGTAGGTCACCCGCTCAACCATGGCGGCTATCCAGCCGGGGTAACGCACGGCCAGCACGGCGACCGGCAAGCCGGCGATTACTGTTGCGCCAGCGGCCAGGGCCGAAACATATATGGAGTTGGCCGCGGCCGACCACAGGATATTCAAAGGTTCGCCAGCAGCGATTCCTCGGACTGCCCAGTATCCAAGCACCGACATCGGCAGGGCTAAGGAAAACGTGGCCACCATCGTGAAGAACCCGAAGGCGGGCCAGCGCCAGCGCTGTAGTCGCACAATTGAGGGGTCACGAGCGGCGCCTGCCGCGCTGCGATAATAGCGCCAGCGGCCACGGCTGGCTCTCTCCATACGCAGAATGCCCACAGCTACCGCCACTAGGACGAGCGATAGGGCCGCTGCCAGGGTACGGTTGAAGGCTGATCCGTACTGAATGTAGATGGTCCACGTGAAGGTCTCATACCGGAGCAGGGACACCGCTCCGAAGTCGCTCAGGGTGTAGAGGGCCACCAGCAGCCCCCCAGAGGCAATGGCGGGTCGCAGTTGGGGCAGAGTCACGCGGAAGAAGGTCGCCCAGGGCCCGTGCCCAAGGCTGCGTGACGATTCTTCCAATGCTGGGTCGAGTCTCCACAGGGCGGCTCGGATGGTAAGCAGGACGTAGGGAAAGCTGAGAAGCGATAGGGTGATCAACGATCCGGGATACCCGTACAGGTCCGGTAAGCGATTCACGCCCAACGGCTCAAGGTAGCCCTGCAGCATGCCTTTGGGTCCCAGGGCCACCACGAACATTAGCGCGCCAACGTAGCTAGGGATAACCAACGGAACAACGGTAATGACTGACCAGAAGCGCCGGAAGGGCAGGTCAGAGCGGACCGTGAGCCAGGCAAGGGGCAACGCAAGCAACGTGGTGGTGGCGGTCACGGTGGCCACCAGGAAGAGGGAGCGAAGGACTACGCCAAGTGTTCGATAACGGAACAGCAGGTCGATGGCCTCTGTCCCGGCGCCGATGGTCCGCCACGCCAGATACAGCAGGGGCAGCAACACTGCCAGTCCAACAAGGACTGCTGGCGCCCAAATGATGGCAGGCGGCCAGGGAGCACGTCTCCTGGGACCGCCTGCGCGTACTGTCGGTGCGTGGGCTAGCTCGGCAACTCGCACTATCGATTCCTACTGAACGCCAATCTCCTGCAAGAGGGCCTGTGTGCCCTCTAGGTCCGCCAAATCTTTCATGCTCACTGTGGGGGCATTGATCTCTGACAGAGGCTTCAGGAGATGGTGCACGGTGATGTTTTCCACTAGAGGATACTCAAACGTTTCATTGGCAAAGTACTGTTGAGCCTCGGACGAAAGCAAGAATTCTATGAAACGCTCTGCATTGCTTGGGTTGTCGGCGGTCGAAAGCATTCCAGCGCCGGCTACCATTACCAGCGCTCCGGGGCCGCCGCCGCTTGGGTGATAGTTTCTTGCGGGGAAGTCGTCGCCTTCCTCCGCGAGGAACCGGTGGAGGTAGTAATGATTGACGAGGCCGATGTCTATCTCGCCAGCCGCTGCTGCAGCTACCAGTGAAGTGTTGTTCGTGTAGCGGGTAGGATTGTTGGCCTGGATGCCCTCAATCCAATGCTGGGTTTTCTCCTCACCCCAGAGAACCCGCATGCCGATCACCATTGTCTGGAAGGACCCATTGGTGGGCGCCCAGCCGATGCGTCCCTTCCACTTGGGGTCTGTAAGGCCTGCCAGGGAGTCTGGCAGGTCGGCCTCAGTTAGTGTCTCCGTGTTGTAAACGATGGTCCGGGCACGGCCTGAAATGCCAACCCAGTTGCCGTCCGCTGAGCGAGCCCAGCTTGGGACCCGGTCGAGAATAGCCTGCGGCAAGGGCGCCAGCATCTCCTCGACGGCGCCCAGACCTCCCGGGTCCTGAGCGAAGAACACGTCTGCAGGAGAGTTGTTGCCCTCTTCCAAAAGTGTGATCGCCAGGGCCGCTGTTCCGGCGTAGTTTGCCTTCACATCGATGCCCGTGGCCTGGGCGAACTGCTTAATGATGGGGTCCACCAAGGTTTCACTGCGGCCTGAATAGACAATCAGCGTTCCGGGTGAGGACGGCGTTGAAGTGGCAGCCGGAGCCGCAGAGGTGGCGGTAGGGTCGCTTCCGCAAGCCGCCAGGACGAGCAAGGCCATGGCCGCCAGCGCGACGGCGGTGTACCTCCCGGTTCCCCCTCGAGGGAGCGTGTTAGTAGCTAACTGGCGAAACAGTCGTATAGAAGCCCGGAACGTGCCCATGCGCGAATCCCCTGTATACGATGCAGATGGTAAGTATGCTGGCACGAAGAAATAACTTTGTCAATACGAATAATATGATTCGTTTGCATTATTTTTGGGTGCCGGTAGCCCTTCTCGCGTCGCATCTGGTGCGGGAGCCGCTTACGGGTGCGAATGAGGAAGGTGTATTGCCGAGCTCGGCGGTCCATAGGGCGGGAGGGGGGGCAAGCACTTCGAGGTCAGTCGCTAGGCCTCAGCTACGTTCACCTTGGGGAGAACTTCAGTCTCAACAGTGCATTTCCGGTTGGTTCGTGGACCGTCTCAGCCATGAACTCGAATCCATAGCTTGAATAGAACTTTCGCCCGAGCTGGTTTTCTCTGAAAACCTCCACTTCAAGCGCCCCACGTAGCGCTTGCGCCTTGTCCATCAAAGCGCGACCGACACCCAAGTGATGAAATTCAGATTTTACGAATATTGCACCGACTTCGTTGTCTATGAGGGCGATGAACCCAACCACTTGGCCATTCCCCTCAGCAACCCAGGTCTCTGCGTTTGGTAAATATAGATTTGGAATATTGTGCCGTTCCTGGTCGAGGAACTGCTCCGTGAGGAAAGGATGGGCAATCCTGGAGCCACTCTCCCAAGCCGAAAGAACGTCGGCCAAATCCTCAGGGCGATATTCGCGAATCGTAAGGTTCATAGCGATGCTCACCTTAAAGGAGATTCAACTGGTAGCGGTACTCGCGCTAGCGATGGTTAGCGGCGCGGGAGCCCAAGGCCCCGTTGAGCGATGATGTTGCGCTGAACCTCTGAGGTACCGCCGGCGATAGTCAGGGAAAAGCCGAAGAGGTAGGACTGCTCGCAGCGGCCTCGGAGTTTGGCCCATCGGGAGTCGGGCCGGAGTTGGCCGTACATGCCCAGAACATCCATGCAGGTCCGGGCCATGCGCTGACTGGCCTCCGTGCCGAATACCTTGCTGATCGCTGCCTCGCGCGTCGTCGGCTGGCCCTGGCTCTGGAGCCAGGCAATCTTGTAGCACATCAGCCTTCCAACCTCGAACTCGGTGAGGCGTTCCATGAGCCGGTTGCGCACCAGCTGGTCCTCGAACAGCGGTCGGCCGTTTTGCAGTGTCTCCTGGCAGAACTGAATGGTATCCATCAGCAACATGTAGTTGCGGCCGATACGTTCAATGCCGGAGCGCTCGAAGTCCAGGTTAGCGGCCACGATGTACCAGCCCTGTCCAGGCTCTCCAACCATCGCCGTCTTCGGAATGCGGACGTTGTCGAAGATGACCTCGCACATCTCCGGGTCGCCCAACAAGTCTTCGATGGGATTGATGGTAATTCCCGGCGTCTTGAGGTCCACGAGAAAGGCGCTGATGCCCTTGTGCTTGGGGACGTCTGGATCAGTCCGGGCAGCTAGCCAGATGTAGTCCATCACGTTGGCGTTGTTCCATATTTTCGTGCCGTTGATGACATAGTCGTCACCGTCCGCGACAGCGCTGGTCTGGAGGCTGGCTAGGTCCGACCCCGCCTCTGGCTCTGAATACCCAATGGAAATGCCCAGCTCACCCCCGGCGATACGGGGTAGGAAGAAGGCCTTCTGTTCATCCGAACCGAAGGCGATGATCGAGGGACCCATCTGTCTTTCGGCAATGAGGTGGTAGTCGACGGGGGCCTTGTTGAGGATGATTTCTTCGTTGTAGACCAGACGGTCGATGGGCCCCATGCCAGCGCCGCCGTACTCGGGAGGCCAGGCCAGACCGATCCACCCCTTCTGACCCAGCCTCTTCGAGAACGCCCGATCGGCCATGTTCTCGCCAAGGGTAGGGTCTTCACGAAGCTCCCGTGGCACTTCGCTAACGATGAACCCGCGAAGCTCTTGGCGGAACTGTTCTTGCTCTGGAGTGAATTGGAAGTCCATGGGATTGTGAGAGACCCCTCGCGATAGTTTCTGTAGTGCCTTTCGAAGCCTGGCTAATTGCTGTCTGTCCAGTTGGCGGCGAAGAGGTCATCTACTGGGATGGTAGCTGGTATCAGGCCCTGGTCGACCTCGTATTGAACAAACCGCTCCAGGTTCTTGCGGTTGGCTGCCATGCCGTTGGCCCAAGGGTCCGGCCCCAAACGCTGTTGCTGCTCCTTGAGCAACTGGGGAGTCCACGCAAACAGGTTCCAGTTGGGGTCGTCGTAGTAGTGTAGCGCGACTTGGCGGGCTTCCTCAAAGGCATTGAACAGGCGCTGGACGACCCAAGGTTCACGCTCTGCCAGATCAGCCTTGATGGCTACAACGTGCATTATGGGGAAGAATCCGTTCCGCTGATAGTAGGCTTGTTCCTCGGCCTGCGAGTCGGGAAATAGGTAGCCAACCTCCGGCGCGCCGGCCACGAAAGCCTCAGGCTTCCGTGGCGTGAAGTAGGCCGCCAGCTCGCCTGTGATGAGTCTCTCCTCGATCTCCAGGGGGGACGAAACTTGTTCGATTGTGACGTTGGGGGGAGGAGCGAAGCCCACCACCTCTTCAGAACAGGTAACCCAAGTCACCTGGTCCAGGGGCACTCCATATTCATGCTGGAGGTCTCCCTTAGCTAGCACTGACAGGGTGGTTTGATAACTGCGAAGGCCCACCTTGCGCCCGATCAGGTCACTGGGCTGTTGGATCCCAGCTGCCGTGTTCACATACATCTGAGACTGGCTGAACAGACGGCGGGGAAAGACGGGGACTGCGGTAATTGGGGCGTTGCGAGCCTTGGCCATGATGTAGGAAGAGAGGGACAGTTCAGCGGCGTCCCAGGCCTGATCGTTGATCATGCGCTCGTGTCGTTGCCCTTCCAGCGTTGGCACGTACTCAGCTTTCAGGTCGATGCCCTCCGTTTTCACGGTGCCATCCAGCAGCGGGATATGCCTATCATAGTGTTCAACCGCCAAACTCACTTCAAGGTTTGCCATGAGTACCTCATTCCTTCCTCGTGGTCATGTTCAATCGTGTGCTACCGCCAGCCGCGGCCAGCATAGAGAGTTTCGGGGTCGGAACATCAAATGGGGCCTGCTCCGGTGACGAACACGGCGCCACGATTCTGCTTGGGCTCTTGAGCCCCGCGCTCGTTCACCCATGCCTGACTAGGCGGCGCTCCCTAGGTACAACCTTGCTTTGGCCTAGTCGATGCCAAAGAGCCGCGATGCGTTGCCGTGGCGGATGAGTTCCTTTGACGGCTCATCAATGTAGGGATTGTCTTCCAGCAGTTCCCTGTCCTTGAACTTCATAAGCCCGCCTGGGTCCTCATGCGGATAGTCCGTGGCGAACAGGAAGTGATCGGCCCCCAGGAACTTGACCGCATCGGGCAGCTCTGGCTCTTCGGTCTCAATGGTCCAGAGGAAGTTGTTCTTAAAGTAGTGGCTGGGCGGCAGCTTGTTCTTCTCATCGGCCATGCCAGCGGGCACGAGTGGGGGAGCTTTAGGGCTGAGCACCCGCCTCCAATTGGCGGTAGCTCCCTCGCCGTCGTCGTAGGTGACCTGCCGACCGGCGTGGTATATAGCGTCCAAGCGTTCGGCCAGGGGCTGGATATATTGAGTTCCCTGTTCGGCGTGAATGAATTTGAGGCGCGGGCATTCATCCAGCAGGCCGCTCGTGATGGTGGCAACCAGGTTCAATTCCGCGTCCTTGGGGGCGTACATGTCCAGCCCGTCCATTTGGAAAATCGGCAAATTGACGACGCGGTGCCCATGCTGGACTGCATGCAGGAAGACTGGCATTTCCAACCCTTCACATTTCTTGAAGAAGGGCCAAGCAGCCCGGTGGCTGGCGATGGGGATGCCGTAGGGATGGTCCTTTACCTGGTACGTGTGATCCACTACCACGGCTTTGAACCTGTTTTCATGGACCCATTGCAGTTCATTCATTGCCCCGTCCACGTCCTGAAGGGCCACGAGGGCCACACCCTCGATCTGACCAGGATAGGAGCGCATCAACTCCAACAGGGCAGTGTTCCACGAGTGGGCTAGGGCTGTTCCCAACTCTGGCTCGATGAGATAGGACCACCAGCCCGTGAACTGAGGGAGCAGCATCTGCTTCTCCACTCCCATCCTGGCGTAATCAGACATCCTGGTCTGGATGTCCGTCATGCCAACATGGAAAGCCCCAGAGCCCGGAGCCGGTAAGGGCGTGCTCATCGGAACGCGGTTTCCGCGGCCGGGGAAGTCGATGTCCACTAGAACTTCCCGCTCGTCGAATACGAGCTTGGGCCGCAGGTCTGCGAGGGGGCCTTCCATGTAATCGAAGGCATTCCTGGGCAGAAAGTGGTTGTCGCAGTCAATCAGCATCTGCTTCCCCTTTTGCAGTTACTCAGGGGCATCCCGTGGATCTACAGGGACAAGTCACCCGGAGATTGTGTACTGACTATGTGACCCGAGCCCGCGGTACCCTTCTGGAGGGTGAAGGGTTGGCCGAACCCCGGGGCCGCTACGGGTGATTCGCCAGCGCCTAGAGTGGAACGCTCCGCCATCCGTAGAATTAGCCGTCTATGCCTGCTTCGTTTCCTCGCTGGAGTCCTCGGCAGGCTCCTCGGCAGAGACCTCGATGGTGGGCTCTTCTGGGTCGACTTCTTCGCTTTCGTGTTCCAAACCAAGGCGGTGACGAGCGTTAGCGGCTAGCTGTTCCGCCCGGCTTCGAGCTTCGTGGGCGAAACCCTCTGCACGCTGGCGGGCTTGGTCGGTGATCGACCCCGCCTGCTCGCGGAGATGGTGAGCCTGGTCCCTGGCCTGGTCTGCAACCGTTGATGCTTGCTCGCGCAAGTGCTGGGCCCTATTCCGAGCGTCGGAGGCGAATCCCTCGGCTCGTAGCCTTGCTTGGTCAGCCATAATCTCCGCTTGTTCTCGGAAATGGTGCGTGCGCTCCATCAGTTCAGCCCGTAGCTCATTGCCTGCCCTGGGCGCCGTTAGAATCCCAACCAAGAACCCAATGACTCCTCCGAACAGAAACCCTGTCACGAATCCGCCGCCCTCTTCGTTGTTGGCCATATCGTCCGTCCCCTTTCCTTAGCTATCCTTCTTTGACTTGTCCTTCTTCGATTTTCGGCTCTTCATGAGCCCGAACATGAAGCCAGCGATCCGCCCCACACCAAATGATGCGGCGGTGTTTCCCGCCGCTGGCTTGATAAACTTGTCTAAGATTGCCTTGGTGCCCTCCTGAGCATTCTCCGCTGCTCCCTGGATCGCAGCCAGGGTGCGGCTGAGCTTCTTGTACAGCATAAGCGCCACCACCGTGAGGACAAGGAGCAATAAGCCGCCCATCCCTACGGCGATGATGATGGAAAGGTCTCTGAGAAACTCTACGACACTGCTATCGCCCAATTTAGCCTCGTTAGACAGCCGGTTCGACTACTCATTATTGTACCACGGGGGGCTGCGTTCCTTTGGGCAGAATGGTGTGCTACATTGACCGGGCTGTCAGTGCCTACCAGGCATGCTGGCAGCGGCTGAGGGAGGTAGGGAATGGAAGATTACCAAGACATTTTGTACGAGAAAGATGACGGCGTCGCCGTTATCACATTGAACAGGCCCGATAGGCTCAACGCATTTTCGGAGGAAATGATCGATGGTTGGCGTCGAGCTCTGGAAGACGCCCGAGACGATTCTGATATTGGCGCCGTGGTCGTAACTGGGGCAGGTCGGGCATTCTGCGCCGGCGCCGACACCAAGGCGCTGTCCGAGGGGAAGATGCTCTCCTCTGTAGCCAGCGAGTCAGTGATATCCAGCCGGAACCGCCTTCGGGACTCCGTGCACCGGATTCCTCGCGTGTTGGCCACGTTGGACAAGCCCTACATTGCCGCGGTCAACGGAGCGGCTGCGGGAGCAGGGATGGACATGGCCTCCATGGCCGACCTGAGGTTCGCTTCGGATCAGGCGAAGTTCCGAATGTCCTACAGCCTCATGGGAATTGTTCCGGGTGACGCTGGCTGCTACTATCTCCCTCGCCTCATCGGCATAGCGCGAGCACTGGAATTGATTTGGACGGCGCGCATCGTCGGTGCCGAGGAGGCACTGAGCATGGGGTATATCACCCGCATGGTCCCCGCTGAAGACTTGATGAGTGAGACGATGGAATTCGCCCGCAAGCTGGCGCATGGCCCCCGGGTGGCTACGGAAGTGGCCAAGCGCATGGCTTACAACATGCTGAACATGGACCTCAACGCCGCACTGGACTACTCGCAGCTGGCCATGAACATTGCTCGTGCGACGGAGGACTCCAAAGAGGGCCCGAAGGCCTTCGTCGAGAAGAGAGCCCCCAACTTCCAGGGCCTTTAAGCCTGTCCCTGTATCGCCCTCGCGACGAGTTCCGTACAATGGAACCAGGGGCCGCTAGCTCAACCAGGCAGAGCATCGGACTTTTAATCCGCAGGTTCTGGGTTCAATTCCCAGGCGGCCCACCACTTTTCAGGCACGGAACAAGGCCCCGGAGATGTCTCCGGGGCCTTTGCTTAGGTGAAATGTAGCAACGAATGTAGCAACCCAGATTCAAGTGCCGCTGGCGGCCTCTCCCCAGATGCCCTCTCCTACGAGGTTCATCGCTTCCCGTTGATACTCTGGAGCCACGTCCGTGCAGACGTTTATGGTCACCGCAATCTGACTGTGGCCCAGCAGTTCCATAGCGGACCGTGGCGGCAGGCCGGTCCTCCCGCCAAGCTGTCGTGATGCCAGATGCTGCCATATACTTCAAGCGTGGCCTTAGCCTAATGTGATTGCCGGGCCTGAGCTAGCATCCGTGGGAGGTCCTTTGCCATCCGAAATTATCGGCGCCTTCATGGCCGTGGGAGTGGGCTTCTTTTTCGCGACCGGGGCCGTGATAGCCCGGGTTGGCCTTGTAAACGTCCCGGTCGGCACTGGGAGCTTGGTGACGATAGTGGTGGGCTGGGTTCCTATCACCGTCATAGCCGCCGTACTTTACCCAAAGCTGATTTTTACCTTGCCCGCGACTGCCTATCTGTGGATGGCCCTTACCGGGGCAGTCAACTTCCCGGTAGCCCGTTTCCTCAATATGGCGAGTCTCAAGATACTTGGGGTAGGAAAGTCGACCCCTATCCTGGCCACGGCTCCTCTGTACGCCGCATTCGTGGGAGTGGTTTTCCTGGCCGAAACCATGACTTGGCCCATAGCTCTTGGGACCATCGTCCTCGTCAGCGGGGTGGTCTTTGTGGTCAAGTCGGCAATGCCCAGGACCACATCCGTAGTTCCAGCTAAGCTCATCGCTGAAGATTCGGAGGGGCTTGCGCCGTCCAGCACTTTCCTTGGATTGCCGCGAATAGTGGTGATCGGATATGTGCTAGGGTTCGGGTCCGCCATGGCCTATGGAGTCGTTCCGGCGACCTACCAAGTTGCAATGAGCTATACCCATAACCCCTTCGCCACCGGAAGCGTCACCCTGTTCTTCGGCTCCATCTTCATGGCGATGCTCGTAGGCCCTCGAATCGGCGCCGATCTTCGGATATCTCCCCGTCGATCTCTTTTGTTCGTGGGTGCCGGAGGACTGTCTATGACCGTCGGAACGATACTCTTTTTCCTGGCCGTGGAACGCACCCCAGTCATCGTGGTCTCGCCCCTGATGTCGCTTCAACCGGTCTTCGCTTTGGCTGGAGCGCACTTCTTCCTCCAACGCCTGGAGAAAATAACGCTGCCCCTGGTTCTGGGGACGCTCATCATCGTGGGCGGAGTCCTTGCCATCACGTTTGGAATCGAAACCTAGCGCTAGCCCGCAGCTGTGCAGCACCGGAGCGAGTTGATCGCTGCTCAGGCGGCCCACACTTTTCAGGCACGAAAGAAGGCCCCGGAGATGTCTCCGGGGCCTTTGCTTCTAACTTAGTAAACAGGCATATCGCAGGCACTGGTAATTGCTTCCGTTGACCCGGCCGACCTATGCCTGGCCACCGTGGCTTGGCTATTTACTTAGTCGGTTCGGCCAGGAACACTGGAATGATCCGTTCGGTCTTGATCTGATAGTCATGGTAGGGAGGATAGACTTCTACTGCGATAGCCCAGAGGCGTTGTCTTTCGGTTGGCTCGACTACCTCTCGAACTTTCATCGCATAGACTTCGGTCTCGTCGCGGAGTTCGACGCTCGGGTTCGCTCTCAGGTTGTGAACCCACACTGGGTTCTTCGGGGCTCCACCCCTGGACGCCACGAGGACGTAGTTCTTTCCGTCGACAACTCTCATCAGCGGCGTCTTGCGGATCCCGCCCGTCTTGCGCCCCTGGTTGGTCACAATTATGACCGGGAGGCCGGTGTCTCTTAGTGTTAGACCCTCGGTTCCACCGCTGCCCTCGTATAGTTCAACTTGCGCTGCTGCCCATGCGCTGGGGCTTGGTATGTATTCGCTCATGACTGGCTCTCCATGGTTTGTTTAACTGCTCAGCTACCTATCAAGACCAGCTGGCGGCTCGACACAGAGGTTAACATTTGGGGAGCCGACCCACTACTGCGACCTAGCCGCTCTGCCAAGGGAGGTTCAGCGGTTGTTGCCCGCAGGTCTTGGCGCTAGGGGCTCTGGTTGGTCTAGCGTGCCCAGCGGTCGAGGGTCCCGAGCAACAAGCAGCAGCCCCAAGGTGCTCGCGGCCGCGGCCGCGGCCGTGACTCCCCACCCGATCGGGTATGACCCCGTACCATCCACCAGCAACCCGAAGAGCGGGCCACCACCAAGTGCGCCAAGGCTCATAAGCGTACTCACCGCGCCGATGGTTGTGCCCATGCGTCCCGGTGTGGCCATCTCCCCAACCAGGACGACAAGGACTGTTCGCCATGACAGTGTAGTGAGTCCAAGCAAGAAACCCAGTATTCCGAACACGGCTATGGGCGTGCCCTCGGGAGCAATCGCCAGCCCAGCGAGGGCAAGTACCGTGAGCCCACCCATGATTCCGAGGACCAGCACGCGCCGCGATCCCATCAGGGCATCGCTCACCAACCCCCAGGCGAACCTGCCAGCGATACTTCCTCCGGCCATGACTGCGGCCAGACTGCCAGCCGTTATTTTTGATGTACCGGCCTCTTCAACTAAGAAGAGCACGAAAAAAGTGCTGGCGATAATGCTGACGCCAGAAAGGACCAGAGCCCAGAGGGTTACCGTGGCCAGCGTACGGTCTTTGGCCAGCTCAGCAAAGCTCCCGCGTAGCGAACCTGCTGTGCTAGTAACCTCCCTGGGGCGATCCCTGTAGGCCATCACGAAGATGAGGCCCGAGACGAAGATGAAGCCAGCCAGAACGGCAACGCCCCAGCGCCACCCTGCGGCCACAGCTATGGCAGGAAGGGCCACGGCGCCGATGGAGCCGATCACCGGCACTCCCATGTGCTTGATGCCCATGGCCATGGCCCTGTTGCGTTGCGGGACCCAATCCAGAACGGCTCTCGCTGTAGCGGGAAACCCAGGCGCTTGAAGCATGCCGGCCAAGAGTGCGAATACCATGAGTAGAAACAAGCTGTTTGCGATAGTCAGACCGAGCAGCGGCAGCGCCAACGTCACCAAGGTGAATCCCGCCACCCAGCGCACGCCCCAGCGGTCAGCAAGCCAGCCCCCGAGGGAGATGGTGAATGTTGCTCCACCTGCCAGGGCAGCGACGATCAGGCCAATGTCGGTGCGGGAAAGACCAATCTCGTCCTGCATGAAGGGAAAGAGCACGCGTAACGTTTGAATGGGCGCGTTGGAAGCGCCTTGCCCCAGCGTTGCCAACGCCACCACGCCCCAGGCGTAGCTCGGGTGTGTGAGGGCCCAGGTCGCTCTGCGGATCGTCAAGTACGGCCTCTCAAGCAGGATCTACTGCGGCCCACCTCCGGAGGAGGTCTTGACCCGCTTGCTAGCTCAATGGGTGCTAGTTTACGAAGGCTGCCAGCACGAGTAACGAGTGCGCACAGAATCAGGCCCCGTGCCTTAGAGCGTGGATCTGAGCTTGCGCCCAAGCCCAAAGGCGACCACGGACAATCTTGGCACAAAGCCATCGCCCTAGGGCAAGCTAGCGGATGCACATCCTATTGGGTTAGCCACCGGAGGCGGCCTCCGCAATGTCAATGCTGAGGATTACCACGTCCTCAATTGGCTTATCCCCTGCGGCGCTGGGCACAAGAGCTATAGCTTCAACAACATCCTGCCCCTCAGTCACCCGGCCGAAGATCGTGTGATTACCGTTGAGGTGCGGTGTCGGCACGGTGGTTATGAAGAATTGACTGCCGTTGGTGTCCAAGCCTGAATTGGCCATAGCCAAGAGACCTGGAATGCTGAACGCCAGGCCGGATGATGTCTCATCCTCGAATCTGTAGCCTGGACCGCCTGTTCCCTGGCCCAGCGGGTCTCCCCCTTGAATCATGAACCCCGGGATGACTCGATGGAAGATCACATCGTCATAGAAGCACTCTCTGGCAAGGAAGATGAAATTGTTGACGGTGATGGGTGATTCTTCAGGGAACATCTCTATGACTATCTTCCCCATGTTGGTGTTCATGACGGCCGTATAGCTGTTCTCAGCATTTATGGCCATTGCAGGTGGCTGTGGATATTGTTTGCCAGCTCCCTCCCCCGGCGCACATTGAGACAGAACGGGCACCGACGTAGGTCCGGTTATCCCAGTGGGAGCCGCAGTTGAGGAAGGCACGAGCGTCGGCGAGGAGGGCGACGCCGTAGAGGTAGCGGGAGCGGGTGTAAGGGTTGCGGCCAAAGTCGCCTGCAGCGCGGCTGCAGTTGCTTGGATTGGTGACACCCCATCAGAAGTGGTAGTTGGTTCCGAGTTGCCCCCAGTCGCAGTTGTTGGTGAAGAGCCACCGCACCCGAGAATTGCGAGCGATACCAGCATGACCATTGCGGCGAATAATTTCATAGGTGAACCCCTTGGCGACTCTGTCTTCTAACAGAAGTCGCTACGTTAATCGTAACCGTCAAACTCTGATGCGGAAAATAGTCGATTCTTGTCGCATGGCGTGTCGGAGTTCAGCCCCCGGACAGGCTGTCCAATTCGCGACTCGACCCCTCACGGCCTTGCTGCGCGCCTGCTGACCGGCCTGGTGCTAGCTGGCGAGTCAGAAGGCGGATTGTCTAGCTCACAACGAACCCTTCATAGCCTTTCGAAACTACGTCCTGGCATTTCTCCCTATATACCGGCAGGCCGCCAGAGTAGGGAAGGAATACTCGCTTCTTGCCGGGGATATTGGCGCCTACGTACCACGAGTCGCACTTGTACCGAAGGGTGTCCTTTGCAACATCCTCGACGTGCTGGGTCCATTCATCCTCTGCCGTAAAGTTGGCCTCTATTTCGCTGCATTCGGAGTTTTTGATGAACGTGATGCAGTCCGTGATCCAGTCGACATGGTGCTCAATTGACCTGAGGACATTGGACAGTACTGAAGGGCTCCCGGGGCCGGTGATCGTGAACATGTTCGGGAAGCCCTCGCTGGCCAGGCCGAGGTAGGTCCTGGGCCCGTCAGCCCACTTGTCCCTGAGGGCCATGCCTGACCGGCCCCTGATATCGATAGCGTTCAAGGCCCCCGTCAAGGCGTCAAAGCCCATGGCGAAGACAATGATGTCCAGTTGATACTCGCCATCAGTTGTTTGTATTCCATCGGCCACCAGACGTTGGATTGGTGCTGAACCCACATCCACAAGGTCCACGTTATCCCGGTTGAAGGCCTCATAGTAGCCGCTGTCTATGCACATGCGCTTGCAGCCGAGTGTGATCTCCGGAGAAAGGATTTTTGCCGTGATCGGGTCGCGCACTATCTCGCGAATCTTTGCCTTGACGTATTCAGCCGCCGTTTCGTTCGCTGCTTCGTTGCTCAAGATGTCCGTGTAGGCCGCACCGAACCCGGCGCCGCCTTTAGCCCACCGCTTGGAGAATTCCAACTCACGCTCTTCGGGGGTGGCTTCGAGGGCGCCCTTCGTCCCTAGCTCGATAAATCCCATGCCCACTCGAGACTTTGTAGCCCTGGCCCAAATCCCAGGATAGTTGGCCTTGATGTCATCTATCTCTTCAGCCCCCAGGGGTTCGTTACGGGCTGGAATCGAGTAGTTGGCGGTTCTCTGAAAGACCGTCAAATGCCCTGCTTGCTCCGCTATCACCGGGGTGGCTTGCACCGCAGATGACCCGGTGCCGATGATTCCCACTCTCTTCCCACTGAAGTCCACTCCTTCCTTGGGCCAACGTCCCGTGAGGTACCACTCTCCCTTGAAGCTATCCAGCCCCTCGAACCTGGGCCTGTTTACGGAAGAGAGTGTCCCCGTGGCCATGATGTTGTAGTGGGCTCGGTACAGGTCTCCTGCGTCGGTCTTGATCTCCCATTCCTTCCGTGCTTCGTCGTAATGAGCTGACCTGGCCTTCGTGTTGAACTTGATGTACGGGCGCAGGCCAAATGTATCTACAACGTGGTTTGCATACTCCATGATCTCTGCCTGGGTGGAGTACCGGTGACTCCATGTCCAGTCTTGCAACAGTTCTTTCGAGAACGAGTAGGAGTACTCCATGCTCTCGACGTCGCATCTGGCGCCCGGATATCGATTCCAGTACCAGGTCCCACCGACGCCCGAGCCCTCTTCAATGACCTGAACCTTTAGGCCCAGGTTGAGGAGCTTGTAGAGCATGTAAATGCCAGCGAACCCGGCCCCAACGATCAAGGCATCAAGGGTGTCCGAATGATTGTTGTCTTTGCTGTGTGCTGTTGTAAATGTCGATGTTGAGTGAGCGCTAGTCGTCATACATCGTCTCCTTCCGTAGTCTTTGGTGACTGTTCGCATTGTACTGAGCAGTCCAAGAAACTTCTAGAGAATGAAATGCTGATAGGTTGGACCTCCGGCGAGGGGTCTGCGCAGAACGTGGCCAATCGATCGCAGGCGTAGCGAGCGAGCCCTGGCCAAGGAGCAATCGCTCGTTGTGTTAGTGCCTGGTCGCGCGTTGTTCACACCGCTTGCGCCGTGCTAACATTATTGCTGGCGCTCTCAGCGGCTGACTGCTAATTCTGTCGCCGTTTGGAGGAGGTGGACAACGTGCCTATCTACGAGTATCGATGCCGGGCCTGCAACCACAGGTTCGAGCTCAAACAGGGTTTTGACGCCGAACCGATGGCCACATGCCCTGTTTGCAGCAGTGAAGCACCCCGCATGTTTAGCATGCCAGCGGTGATCTATAAGGGTACTGGCTTCTACACCACCGACTATAAGCAAAAGGAAAGCGGCTACCGCGATGGGGACAGCAGCAAGAAGAGCAGTAAAGGCGAAAAGACTGAAGAGACGAAGACCGAGAGCACAAAGAGTGAAAGCAAGGAAGACTCTAAGTCAGAGTCTAAGGTA
This sequence comes from Chloroflexota bacterium, assembly GCA_003228115.1. Classification (GTDB taxonomy): domain Bacteria; phylum Chloroflexota; class Dehalococcoidia; order Lucifugimonadales; family SAR202-VII-2; genus SAR202-VII-2. The sequence goes on along the minus strand of QEVV01000002.1, from coordinate 326,688 downwards.
GCCAGCACTCCCTCAAAGACATCGTCCAAAGAGGAATAGAAGTGCGGGCCCTCGTCCAGCGGGTTAGCCGGGCGAGCGTATCGGTGGGTGATGAGGAGGTTGGGAGCATTGGCTCCGGCTTGGTGGTCTTCCTAGCGGTGGGCGAGGGTGACGACGAGGAAGCAGCCCGCTACTTGGTCGATAAGATCGTCAACCTGCGGATTTTCAACAACAACGAAGGTAAGTTTCAAAGCTCGGCCCTTGAACTGGGGGCCGAGCTTTTACTTGTCAGCTAATTCACGCTATACGCCGATACCCGCAAGGGGCGAAGGCCCAGCTTCACCGGCGCTGCCGCACCCGCCGCCGCCGATGCCTTGTACCAGCGTGCCGTTGATCTTTTTCGCCTGACTGGCCTAACTGTGGCCACCGGCCTCTTTCAGGCGTACATGCAGGTGGAGCTCATCAACGATGGTCCTGTGACCATATGGCTGGACAGTGCCGACCGCCAACGTTCCAGGCGGGGCTGAGCGCCAGGCCTCACTGAAAGGCCGTGCACCTGAGCCATTGCAGTGCCCCAACCATCGATTTACACTGCTCCCGCTGTCGGTTGCGGCAGAAAACGTGCCAAGTGTGATTGTTTGTGAAGGCGAATCTGCGAATATGACGGCATAGACTGCCGAATTGCAGTGGTGCACCAGCGTCAAGGACGCTGGTAGATGTAAAGCCAAGGAAACAGGCAAGTTCAGAGGACCAGGAGAGATACTCTTATGGCATACGACCTGCTCATTCGCAACGCTCGCGTCATTGATGGTTCCGGCATGCCCTCTTTCCACGGCGATGTCGCTGTAAAAGATGGAAAGATCGTTGAATCGGGGAAGCTTCAGGGACCCGCGAAGAGGACCATTGATGCTGAGGGCCGAGCCGTTGCCCCTGGCTTCATCGACAACCACTGCCACTACGACGCCCAGGTGACCTGGGACCCGCTGTGCACCTACGCTCCCCACCACGGGATCACCACCGTCGTCTTCGGCAACTGCTCCCTTGCCCTGGCCCCCGCCAGACCGGAGGACCGTTCCGTCCTGGCGGGCATGTTGGCGCGGGTTGAGGCCATTCCCATGGAAGCGCTGGAGCAAGGTACCCGGTGGTCGTGGACGACAATCCCAGAGTATCTCGACGCCATCGACCAGGGCTTGGGTGTCAACGCCGGAGTCCTGATCGGGCACTCCGCAGTACGGCGCTGGGTGATGGGTGAAGACTCGCAGGACCGGAGCGAGGCGACGCCCCAAGAGCTGGAGGAAATGAAGGCCATCATACGGGATGGTATGGCCGCGGGAGCTCTGGGCCTTTCCTTTAACCGGAACCCGGGCCACTACGACATCCGGGGCAAGTTGCTCCCGGCATGCATAGCGCCTCACGAAGAGCTGGTGGAGTTGTCGTCTGTCCTTAGCGAGGTAGGGACGGGGGTCATTGAGTCCGGGGCGTCGGCCCCATTCGAGTTGAGGGAAGGGCTGATGAGCCGCATGGCCGAGGCCAGCGGCCGGCCGGTGCTCTACCTTCAGATAGCCTGGCGTGCCGGAGCCCCAGAGCAGTGGAAGGATCACCTGGCCTTCGCAGAGGACCGGATCAATCAGGGCATCCGGGTCTACCCGATGGTCAACCCGCGCCCGTCAATCAATACCTTCACGCTACGCAACGCCCAGCTCTTCGATCGGATGCCCAGTTGGGCGCCAATCATGACCGGGTCGATTGAGGGCAAGCTCAAGGCTTTCCGGGACCCGGAGGTTAGAAAGGTGCTGAGCGCCGAGGCTGTGGAAGGCGTAGGCGTCAATTACGACATCTTCTCCCGGCGTTGGGACCTCATATCCGTCCATGACACCACTTTGGAGAAGAACCGGCCCCTCATTGGGAAAAGCGTGGCCCAGATCGCGCAGGAGCAGGGAAAGGGCATCCTCGACGCGTTCCTTGACCTGTCGCTGGAAGAGGACATGGGCACGGAATTCGAGGCGATTCAGCTCGGTGGCGACGAGGCTTCGATGGCGGAACTGCTGAACAGTCCCTACACCGTTGTCGGGCTCTCGGACGCTGGCGCTCACCTGGTCTTCGAGGCTAACGACGGCTTCAGCACCTACTTCCTTGGGCATTGGATCAGAGAGAAGAAGATCATGTCGCTGGAAAAGGCAGTCCGGAGGATTACCTTCGATTCCGCCAGCATGTTTGGTATGCACGACCGCGGCCTCATCCGGCCTGGGATGAACGCTGACCTCGTTATCTTTGACCCGGACACGATTGCCCTGGGGCCTGAAGAGAAAGTGGCCGACCTGCCGGGGGGCGCAGTACGGCTGCGGCGCTTGGCAAAGGGCGTCGACTACACCATCGTGAACGGAGAGGTGCTCATTGAGGGGGGCAACCATACAGGGGCCCTACCTGGCAAGGTAGCCAGGAACACCATGTACGCCCACGCCTAAGCCTTGTTGGCGTCCTATCCGAGGCTTCGCCGTGCCTGCCTACGCGCCTTGGGCTTTTCGTAGTAGGTGATAAAGTCAGGCTTGGTCGTCGTCGTTGGGTCGGTGTCGACGTAGCGGGTTGCTTCGTTCGGGTCTATGCCATCCTTACGCATCTCGACGCCTGCAGCTTCTTCCTGCATCAAGAATGGGACCGCGTAGCCTGATTTCCCACCCCAGCCTTTGCTCATGCCCGAGACGAGCACCTGCTCAACGAGACTAGCGGCCGGCAGAGGAACGTTATGCTCCCGGCCAAGTTCGGTGGCAAGCCCTAGGTCCTTTCGAAGCAGGGTCAAAGGGAAAAGAGCCGGTTCGAAGTCTCCCTTGAACACGGAGCGGGGGACCAGATCGTGGAGCATATACATGCGGCCCAGGAAGCCGCGTCGCACTGTTTCCCAGACGACCTCAACATCCACGCCCGCCTTCATGCCGAGAGACAGGCCTTCAGCCACTCCCTGAGAAACGACGCTGCCAATGAGCTGGTGAATGAGCTTGCAGACGTTGGCCGATCCAATGGCGCCGGTGTACATGAGCTGGTCGCCGAAAGCCGCCAGCACAGGCTTGGCTCGCTCGAAGGCTTCGGGTTCGCCTCCCACAAGTACGGAGTGAATCCCCGGCGCAGTGCCCGGTTGCCCGCTGAGGACGGGGGCTTCAAGGACAAAAGCTCCCTTCGGGCGGAACTTGGCCTCGATTTCTTGGATGAGAGCTGGTCGACTGGTGGAGATCTCTATGTAGACCCCGCCGCGCCGGATGCCCTCCAGCACTCCCTCTTTCCCCAGGGCTACCTGCTCGATCTCCTTGGGGCCTGGGAGGGCAGAGAAAATAACGTCGCAGCGCTGAGCGACATCAGCGGGAGAGTTGGCGAGAGTGGCCCCCTTTTCAAGGAACGGCCTCACTGCTGCCTCGTTAAGGTCGTAGACGACCATGGGAAAGTCTGCATCCTGAATGTGCCCTGCGACGCGCGCTCCCATGTTCCCCAATCCTATGAAACCTACAGTGTCCATGGTGGACCTCCTTGGTGCTCCGAAAATGACGTTTAGGGGACGAGTCTTCAGGCGATAGGATTTACCCTTTCACTGGTGCTTGACTACCATCAAGTCATTCGCAACGACGAGGGTTGGGAGACTGATGCGGCTCACAGTGCAGGCCCAACGCCTGCGACCGTTACAACCGCTTGGGAAAGACGCACCCTCTAAACGTGCCGCATGTCCAAGTCGAGGTCGTCAGGGATGCGGCCTTCCTCTTCGAGGGCTTTGAGATAGAATTTCCACAGCCATTCGGTCGCCCTGGGCATGGCCATGCCCCGCGGCCGCCGGGCGAACTCTTCCACATCTTCCCAACCGATGTCAGGAGCAGTCTTACCGGCCTTGGCAAGTTCCCAGTGAACCTTTGCCAAGGACTCCACCTTGATAGCCCGTATCGTGGCGTCCTCCACCGAGGTCCCGGTCACGGTGATGCCGTGCCCCTTCATGAGGCAGACGTCACGAGGCCCCATTGCCGCGATCACTCCGTTGGCTAGTTCCGGTCGGCTTATCAAGACTGATCTTGGATAGATGGGAACGCCTTCCACTGCAATGCTCAGCGCCTGCGGATCGTACGAGCCGAAAATGGGCCGCAGTTCTATGCCAGCGATGCCACACAACAGTGTGGCGGGGGGATGTCCGTGGATAACGCAGTTGACCTCAGGCCTGACTCTTAGGATCTCGCCATGAATTGGTAATTCTCTGGGAGCCTCGTAGGTATCGCCCAGATCGCTACCGGTTCCGTCGAAGGAGAGGCGCCGGATCTGGTCGGGCGTGGTGTAGTTGACGCCATATTCGACATCGCCCCGGCAGCGGATCAGCATCTCTTCGGTATCGGCGATTCGGTGGCTAACGTGGCCGTGGATGCCCTTGAGTATCCCCAGCGAGGCGAGTATCCGGCAGGACTGAGCTATCTTGAGTCGGAGGTCGTCCAAGGAGTCAGTGGCCATGAGTGCCTCGATTGCTGCTTGCGAATGGCTAGATAACGACTAGTTCGTGCTCGTCCACCACCTCGTCTTCAATGGTGAACGCTCGGACGGAAGGCTTGCCCTTATCGGCCAGCGACACTACAACGTAAAAAGTGCCTGGCCACGTAGACCCGCCATCAGGACCAGTCGCCAGCCGGATGTCTGTATCCGAGGGCCGGGCTTCCGTGTGCGTGTGGGAGTGGTAAAGGACCATGATCTGCCAACCCTTGTCCTCTATTTCCCGGTACGCCTGAAAGAACTCTTTCGGCTCCATGCTGTATCGGTATGGACTCTTGTCGACGTTTGTAATGCGGTAGAGTTGTGTCGCTTCGTCGTCCTTGCCTGCGATGATTCCGCAACATTCGTTCGGGTCCTCACCCAGCGAATGGGCGATCATCTGGTCAAAGTACGACTGCGGCAAGGTCAGCACAGGTTCACCTCGGATGCATTTGCGGCTATTGTCCATACCGCTCACCAGATACGCAAGCACACGCCAGGAGTGCAGCCTGGATCGTCTTTCCAAGCTGGCGACCCTTTCCTGTAGAATGGACGTACCACCTTCACGGTATCCGCACCCCTTCCTCCAAGAGGCAGTTAGATGTTCCAGCCGGTCTCCAGTCGGGTCAGCTTTCCGCACCTTGAAGAAGAAACCCTCGAGTTTTGGCGAAAGGCTGACATCTTTCGCAAGACAGAAGCGCGAGAAGGGGCCCCTCCCTTCGTGCTATACGAAGGACCCCCCACGGCCAATGGCCTTCCTGGAATTCACCACGTCCTTTCAAGGGTCTATAAGGACGTTATTCCCCGGTACAAGACCATGCAGGGCTACAGGCCTTTCCGTAAGGGAGGCTGGGATACCCATGGTCTGCCGGTGGAGCTGGAAGTGGAGAAGGAACTGGGTATCTCCACCAAGCGGGAGATCGAGAACATCGTCCCCGGCGATATTGAAGCCTCCATCGCAGAGTTCAATCGCCGATGCCGTGACAGCGTCTTTCGCTACGTTAAGGAATGGGAGCGGCTCACGGAGCGCGTCGGTTTCTGGGTGGACACCGAGAATGCCTACATCACCTACGACAACAGCTACATCGAGACGGGCTGGTGGATCCTGAAGCAGCTTTGGGATAAGGGCTTGCTCTACGAAGGGCATAAGGTAACGCCGCATTGCCCGCGCTGTGTCACGACCCTCAGCTCCCACGAAGTGTCGCTGGGCTACAAGGATGACATTCCAGACCCATCCGTTTTCGTGCTCTTTCGCATTGCCAGTACTCAAGAGGCCAGCTGGCAGATCGTTCGGGACAGCGTGCCAACTGAGGGTGATACCTACCTGATGGCATGGACCACTACGCCCTGGACCCTGCCCGCCAACAGTGCTCTGGCTGTGTCTCCTGATGCCGAATATATCGTTGCTTTGCTGCCCGACGGCCGCCGCATCATTCTTGCCGCTGCCTTGGCTGGTAGCGTTCTAGAAGAGGGGACCCAAGTAATCGCCACCTTTCCAGGCTCGGCGTTGGCTGGGGTTCGCTATGAGCCGCTCTTCGATCCGTTTGCGAACGGGGTGAACGTCCAGCAATTCCAAGAGGCCGACCAAGAGGGAGGAGTGCTAGGTAGGCTTGAGGACGTGGCCCCAGTTCCGTCTCAAACCCTGACCTACGCGGTTGTTGCCGCTGATTTTGTAACGCTGGAGGATGGCTCTGGCATCGTCCACAGCGCCCCTGCTTTCGGTGACGAAGACTACGTCATGGGGAAGGCCAACGGGTCGTATTTCATTCAGCATGTGGACCAGCTGGGTATCGTCCAGGGTAAGTATTCCTTTGCCGGTAAGTTTGTGAAGGATGCGGACCCTCTCATCATGCGAGACCTAGAGGGCAGGGGGCTGCTCTACAAACAGGGCATCTATAAACACACCTATCCATTTTGCTGGCGCTGCGACACGCCGCTGCTCTACTATGCCAAGCCTTCTTGGTACATCCAGACGACGGCAGTAAAGGACCGGCTGCTCTCCGGGAATGATGAGATCAACTGGTACCCGGAACACATCAAGAAGGGCCGCTTCGGCGATTGGCTGCGCAACAACGTGGACTGGGCTGTGTCCCGCGAGCGCTACTGGGGCACTCCCCTTCCAATCTGGCGCTGTGAGGAGTGCGGAGCGCAGGAGTGCATAGGCAGTGTCGCCGAGATGAAGGACCGGATGACCCCAAACGCCTACACCCAATACCAGCTTCGCCTGCTGGAGCGGGATGAGGACCTCCACCGCCCATACGTCGATGAAGTCGTCCTGCGGTGCGCCGAGTGCAGAAACGAGATGCGGCGGGTACCTGATGTATTGGACTGCTGGTTCGATTCCGGGGCAATGCCATTTGCTCAGTGGCACTACCCCTTCGAAAACCAAGACGAGGTCGATTCCCGCCTTTACTTCCCGGCTGACTACATCTGCGAGGCGGTCGACCAGACACGAGGCTGGTTCTACAGCCTCCATGCCTTGTCGACCCTCATCAAGGGCGATCCCTGCTATCAAAACGTTATCTGTTTGGGGCTCATCCTAGATGGCTCCGGCGAGAAAATGAGCAAGTCGAAGGGCAACGTCGTCGAGCCGTGGGAAGTTATTGATGCCTTGGGTGCCGATGCTCTCCGCTGGTATCTCTTCGTGTCCTCCCCTCCTGGGAATTCGCGCCGTTTCTCGAAGGACCTTGTGGAGGACGCTGTCCGCCGCTTCTTCCTGCCGCTGTGGAACGTCTACAGTTTTTTCGTTACTTACGCCAACCTGGACGGTTTCGACCCTACCAAGGCTGGCGACGTGAAGCCCTCAGCTGAGTTGGACAGGTGGCTCCTTTCAGAGCTGAACCTGCTGGTGCGGGACGCGACCCAGGCTATGGAAAGCTACAACCCGACCGATGCTGCGAGGCGTCTTGAGGAGTTTGTGGAGCTGCTTTCCAACTGGTACGTCCGGCGTAGCAGACGCCGGTTCTGGAGGAGCGAAAATGACCAGGACAAGCAAAGCGCCTACGTTACGCTGCACACTTGCTTGGTCACTCTCAGTGGCCTGATTGCTCCACTCACGCCTTTCCTTGCCGAATCCATGTACCAGAACCTTGTGAGGTCGGCAGACGCCGATGCGCCGGAGAGCGTGCACCTCACGGCGTGGCCTGAAGTCAAGACCGACCTTGTCGATGAAGAGCTTTCGCGGGACGTGGCCTTGGTGAGAAGGGTAACCAGCCTGGGGCACGCCGCTCGTAGCAAGGCTGGCATCAAGGTCCGGCAACCACTCCAAAGCATCCTGGTCAAGCCTCGTTTTCCCTCCGAGGCAGCCGCTCTTGGCCGGTTCGTGCCGCAGCTCCTAGAGGAGTTGAACGTCAAGGAAATCCAGGTGATTGGTGCCGAAGAGGTCACGAAGTTCATCACCCTGCGTCCAGAGCAAGCGAAGCTTGGCCCCCGGCTCGGTGGGGACATGCCTGTAGCTGTTCAAGCTCTTGCTGCCATGGACCCTGCCCTAGTCTACGCCGCAATATCCGCAGGCGAGGCCATCGAGCTAGAGGGTTTCTCCATCCTGCCGGACGAGATTCGTGTTGAGCCCACGAAAGGCGCAAGCCACACCTCGGCGGCAGAGGTCGGCTACGTGGTGGCCCTAAGTACGGATATTTCCAAGGAGCTGGCCGAAGAAGGAATCGCTAGGGAATTGGTTCACAGGGTGCAGAACATGCGGCGCACCGCGGGCTTTGACATCAGTGATCGAATCGTGACGCGCTACACCGGCGGGGAAGTTGTGAGAAGGGTGGTCGCAACATTTGAGGACTACATTCGCCAGGAGACGCTCTCCGTGGAACTCTCCGAAAACGAACCCCAGGAAGATGCCCACATCGAGGAGCACAAGTTAGAGGGTGAGCAGGTGGTGCTTTCGGTGAAGCGAGTGGAGTAAGTGCGACCGCTTACTGCGGTCGCGGCATTTCTTCCAGCGTCACTGAAAGCTGCACTTCCCGGCCATCCCTAAGCACAGCAACCTCGACCGTTGCACCAATTGCGTTCTGACGCGTAGCCCGCTGAAGGGCGATCGTGTCTGGAATGGCGTTCCCCGCTAGGCTCAGTATCACGTCCTCAACTCGCATTCCTGCTTTGTCTGCCGGCCCGCCCGGCTCAATGCCCAGCACCAGCACGCCCTGGCTAATTGATAGGTCGTATTCCACGGCCACCTGCGGCGTTACATCGTTCGCACTGATTCCCAGCCACGGCCACACCACTTTGCCGTGCTCCACCAATTGCTCGGCGACGGCCTTCGCTGTGTTGGCCGCTATGGAGAAGCCGATGCCGTTGGCTCCCTCAATAATGGCCGAGTTGATACCCACGACGCGGCCGTTCAGGTCAATCAAGGGCCCGCCGCTGTTTCCAGGATTGATAGCGGCGTCCGTCTGAAGCATGTTGTGCAAATAGATTCCTGAAGCCAGAGGACCCACCGTCCTCGACTTGGCGCCGACAACACCCACTGTTACCGTCGGCTCGCCCGGGAGGCCCAGGGCGTTTCCGATGGCCACCACCCATTCACCGATGCGCAGTTCGTCGGAGTCGGCTAGAAGCAGAGCAGGGACCTCCATATCTTCCGTGAACTTGATCACGGCTAGGTCTGTAAGTGGGTCCCTGCCAACCAGTTCCGCCTCAAATCGTCGAGTGTCGTCCATGGTCAATAGGATGCGGGTGGCGTTCTCCACCACATGGTTGTTCGTGAGAATGTAGCCTCTGGAGTCGAAGATGAACCCGGAACCTGCGGCTGTTCCCCGTACCTCTCGTCCAAGGAAGTCCGTTTGGGTGATTTCTACCGAAATGCTCACCACGGACGGTTTCACTCTATCTACAAGGTCCGCGATGTTTGGCAGGCCGAGCGTAGACGCAGGCAAAGTGGGGCTTGGGACCGACGTACCAGGAGGCGTTGTCGCAGCGGCGGGGGGCGGCGGAGGTGTTGTTGGCTGTGGTTCAACGCCCGTGGGGGTGGCTGTAGGAGCCGGGCTGTCCTGCGTGGCGACTACCGGCATGGCTACAAAGGCCGACGTCTCCGTGGGGTCATTACCAGAAGACGCGCAAGCCGCCAGCGCCAAGAGGGCGCAGAGGCCCATAACGATTAAGGCGGCAGATCTCAGCATAGTGAACCATCCCCGGACGGCTCATCAATTGCCGCTGGTCGAAGTAGGGGCCGCATATGTGTGAGTCCGGGTGTCATCCAAGACCCTGCGCCAGCGCCGCCGTGCGGAGCGTTCCTCCATGAACGCGGCGTAGTGAGAGGTGACCGCTGCCCAGAAGAGGAAGATCAATGCCGATATGTACAGCCATGTCATGAGCGCCAAGACCGCTCCAATGGGGCCGTACAGGATGTTGTAGTCGGCGTAGTTCCGTACGTAGAAGACAAAGATGTTCTTGACCGCCTCGAAGGCGATGGCTCCGGCGATTGCGCCCGGAATGACGTACCTGAACCGGACGTAAGTGTTTGGCAGAAGCCAGTACAGGAAAGCGAAGGTGAAGAAGGAAAGGATAAAGGGGATGATACCGGCAGCGAAGTTCCATGCCACGTCGCTCGACAGACCCAGTTGAGGGTCCACGGTCTTGCTCACTTCTCGGAAGAAACTCAGAGCGGCGGTGGAAGAGATGGACACAAGGAACAGGATGCCCGCCCCGACAGTCAGAGAGAAGTCGATGAAGCGTTCGTGGAAGAACGGCCGTGGTTCGCGAATTCCCCAAGCTGTGTTTACTCCCTTCCGTATCGCCCCGAAAACGGCATTGGCCGCCCACAGCAAGCCAACGATGGCTGCGATTCCCGTGATGTGCTTGGCATCGACAACACCCTGAATGGTCTCCGTCACCAAGTCGGTCGATATAGGGACCAGTTGCCCGATTTGACCGGCAAGCTGGGACTTCACTGCCTCTGATCCTGCTATGTATCCAAGGACCGATATCACCGCCAGCGCTAGAGGGAAGAGAGAGAACAGCGCATAAAATGATATCGCTGCAGCCATTTGAGGACAGTTGTTCCCAAGGAACTGGTTGACGATCCTCGCACAGGTAACAATGAATCGGGCAATGAAAGAAAGTACGAAGAACAGGCCGAAAGGAACATCGGCCCTGACGGTGCGTCCTGCGGTAGCAATTTTCGAGCGGACTGCCATGCGTTTCGTTAGTTTTTTCGCTGCCTAAGGACAGGCTAGCAAAAGAATGACAAGATTTTGTGAAGAAATACTCAGATAGGATACCACGCTAGGGAAGCCACAAGCCGTGAGCCACTGTTTTGGTCACTCAAACCGTATGTTCAGGGCCTCTGCAACCACATGTATATCCTTATCTCCGCGGCCTGAGAGCCCAACAATAATGAAGGCTTCTTTGGGCAAGGAGGCGGCAAGTTCTCTGACGTGAGCTATTGCGTGGGACGGCTCCAGCGCCGGCAATATTCCCTCGGTGCGGGATAGGAGCTGGAATCCCTCAAGGGCCTCAGCGTCCGTAACGCTAACGTAGGTAGCCCTGTCGATGTCCTTCAGGTAGGAGTGCTCCGGTCCGACTCCAGGGTAGTCCAGTCCAGCCGATACGCTGTGGGTTTCGGTTATTTGCCCTGCCTCGTCCTGAAGCAGGTACGACTTGCTGCCGTGAAGCACACCCACTTTGCCAGCGACCAGAGTAGCTGCGTGACGTCCGGTCTCGATTCCCTCACCGCCAGCCTCTACCCCCACGAGCTTGACCCCTTGATCCTCAATGAAGGGGTAGAACAAGCCGATAGCGTTGCTGCCGCCGCCGACGCAGGCCACTGCGTAGTCCGGCAGGCGTCCTTCCAGCTCCAATGCCTGGGCTCTCGCCTCAATGCCTATCACCGCCTGGAAGTCCCGCACGATGGTTGGGTAGGGGTGCGGCCCTACTGCGCTGCCGATCAGGTAGAAAGTAGTTTCTACGTTGGTGACCCAATCTCGGATGGCCTCATTGATGGCATCTTTTAGCGTTCGGCTGCCGGAAGAGACGGGATAAACTTCGGCGCCGAGCAATCGCATGCGGAAGACGTTCATCGCTTGACGGCGAATATCCTCCTCCCCCATGTAGACGACACATTCCATGCCCATCAATGCGCAGACGGTTGCTGTTGCTACTCCGTGCTGGCCGGCGCCCGTCTCCGCGATGATGCGGTGCTTTCCCATGTGGCGGGCCAACAAGGCCTGCCCAAGGGCGTTGTTTATCTTGTGAGCGCCGGTGTGGGCCAGGTCTTCCCGCTTCAAATAAATGCGCGCCCCGCCACATTCCCGGGTGAGACTTTCGGCTAAGTAGAGGGGCGTGGGCCGGCCGACATAGTTTTTGAGCAGCCCTTCCAACTCGTCTTGGAAGCCCTTGTCTTGCTTGGCCCAGTCGTAGGCTTCTTCCAAGTCCTGCAGAGCGGTCATCAACGTCTCCGGAACAAAGCGGCCTCCGTAGGGACCGAAATGGCCGGTAGCGTCTGGGAGTTGGGTCGTATTTGTGTTCGTCATAGCGTTAAATATCCTATCACGCGCCTGTAGCTTTGACCGTAGCGATAAATGCCTCGATCTTCGCTGTGTCCTTCATGCCGTCGGTCTCGACTCCGCTAGACACATCGACACCCCAGGGATGGACTGTAGCGATGGCTTCAGCAACGTTGGCCGGGGTAAGCCCCCCCGCCAGCAAGAAAGCATGCTTCCCCGCTAGCTTCTCTGCGATGGCCCAGTTGAAGGGAACTCCCAAGCCCCCCGGCTGCACCGATGATTTCCGATCGAGTGTGACCGTGACACCCGCTGCTTTCAGTGCATTGAGCCGCTCACTCACTACGCCTACTTCTTCGTCAAGCGTGGCTCCGTCCCCAACGTGAACAACTCTTATGGTAGGCCGCACGACTCCCGAGAGATATTCAAGGGGCTCATCTCCGCAGATCTGTGCCAAATCCAATCCAACGCTTTCCAAGGTGCTGTTTACGAACTCAATGGGCTGGTCCGAGAACAGCCCAACAAGCGAAGGGCCATTGGCCCCATGAGCCTTCCGGTACTCGGCAACGATACGTTGAGCATCGTCCAGGGCCAAGCAACGGCGGACGCCGGGCACGAAGACGAAGCCCAAGTAGTCCGCACCCTTTTCAGCGGCGAAAAGAGCGTGCTTGGCGTCGCGAAGGCCGCAGATTTTTATACGTGTCATGATTTGCCAAGCTTTTAGCTGTTGTGTCTATTCAAAAGGCGTCCTCGCCAATTGTTCCGGCGAGTCGCCACCTGTAATCAAGAGGAACCTTACGAAGCCATTTCCTCTTTTACGAAGTGGAGCCGGATCGCCTTGGGTCGCTCCCCCTCAGCAAAGTTGCTTCTAACCGCGTCTGCGATCATTGATCGGAGCTCCTCTAGGGTCGCGGCCTCCGTGAAGATGGAATGCCCCAAGGCCTGGGCCAAGTAACCGCCCTCGGCGGATTCTTCAACTAGGAAGGTTATTTCGCTTTCCATGGGGAACATCCTCTTAAAGGGCCAGCGTGCTAGCGCTGGCTCACCTGGCTGCGGCGACCGGATCCAGGAGTTCCCGCACCTTGGCGCCTACGTCGGGAGCGGTCATGAGGGCCTCTCCGACCAAGATGGCGCTTGCCCCGGCCTTCCTTACTCGCAACACGTGGTCCGGTGTTGTGATGCCGCTCTCGCTAACGACGATCTTGCCCCGAGGGACAAGAGAGGCGAGTTCTTCGGTCAAAGCCAGATCCGTCTTGAACGTCCGCAGGTCCCGGTTGTTGATGCCTATGATTTCCGCGCCAGCTTCCACGGCAGTCTCAACTTCTCCTGCGTCGTGGACCTCAACCAGGCATTGGAGCCAAACGCTATGGGCCAACTGAAGCATTTCCTTAAGCTGGTTGGGTGCCAGGACTGCCACGATGAGCAGGATAGCGTCGGCTCCTGCTGCTCTGGCTTCATACACATGGTAGGGGTCGAAGAGGAAATCCTTGCGAAGGACCGGAGGCCTCCAGGGAGCAGTCGCCTCCTTAACGGCGAGTAGGTGAGAGAGGCTTCCCTGGAAATGATCAACCTCCGTCAGGACGGAGATGGCGGCTGCCCCGTTTTCGGCGTAGGTGGAGGCAAGCGAGGCCGGGTCATAGGAGTCTACGAAGGCCCCCTTCGATGGGGATGCCTTCTTCACCTCAGCAATGAGCCGAACGCCGTCGCCAAGCAGAGCGCCGGACAGGTTCAATGTTGGCGGCATGTCGGAAGCGCGGGCCTTCAACTCGGCGAGAGGAGCCTGAGCCATGAGGCCCACCAATTCACGCCGCTTGGCCGCCACAAGCCGATCCAGGATCGTTTCAGTCACCAATCTCTCCTATCCCAGTTGCTGGCTCAGTTTCGCCAGCTCGTTGACCTTGGCTCGGGCCGCCCCTGATTCAATAGCCGGGGCCGCTAGCTTCAGCCCCTCTGCCAGGTCTGACGCTCGGTCGGCAGCGACGAGAGCGGCAGCGGCGTTCAGCAGAACGGTGTCTGCGGCGGGGCCCGGCTTGCCGCTCAAGGCCAAATCAAACAGGGCCTTGTTGGTTTCTACGGTGCCGCCTTGAAGGTCTTCAAGCTGGCACCGGCTCAGACCGAGGTCTTCAGGCACGACTTGGTAGCTCGTCACCGTGCCGTTCTTCATTTCCCATACGGTCGTGTCGGAAGCGGTCGTCAACTCGTCCAAGCCATTGTCTCCGTGGACAACTAGCGCGTGCTTCAGTCCTAACTGGCCCAGCGCCTCAGCAACCGCCTCACCAAGGTCTCCACGGGATAGGCCAATCACCTGAGCCGAGACCCGGGCCGGGTTGGTCAGTGGGCCAAGGAAGTTGAAGACGGTGCGAATGCCAATCTCTCTGCGGGGACCGGCGGCGTGCTTCATGGCCGGATGGAAGGTCGGGGCGAACATGAAGCCGATGCCCACCTCTTTGATGCAGCGGGCGACGGCCTCAGGCCCCAAGGTGACGTTGACCCCGAAGGCTTCCAAGATGTCGGCGGAGCCGCAGCCGCCGGAGAGTGCCCGGTTGCCATGTTTGGCCACGGGCACGCCCACCGCCGACACCACAAAGGCGGCGGCGGTGGAGATATTGAAGGTGTTCGAGCCATCTCCGCCGGTGCCGCAGGTGTCGACCGCGGGCACATTAATTTCTACGCGTAGAGATTTTTCCCGCATGACCTGGGCCATGCCGGAAATCTCTTCCGGCGTCTCTCCCTTAATGCTGAGGGCCGTGAGGAAAGCGCCGATCTGAGCCTCGGTGGCCTCGCCGGTCATGATCTCTTCCATGACAGCGGCGGCTTCCTCCGCGCTCAGAGAGCTTCCCCCTGCGACTTTGATAATGGCGTCACGAATCATGGCATCTCCAGCCAATTTCTCAGTAGATCATGTCCCGTCTTCGTCATGATCGACTCTGGGTGGAACTGCAGCGCCTCTATAGGATATTCCCGGTGACGTAGGCCCATGATGAGGCCGTTGTCGGTCCAGGCGCTGATTTCTAGCTCAGGCGGCAGGCCTTCCTTAAACACGACGAGGGAATGATAGCGGATGGCTTCAAAGGGTTTGGGCAGCCCCGCAAAAATCCCCTTGCCGTCGTGGTGGATGGGGGAGGTCTTGCCGTGCCTGATCTCTCCCGCGCCGCCAACGGTGCCCCCGTAAGCGAAGCCGACGCACTGGTGGCCGAGGCAGACGCCCAGCAGCGGCAGTCGTGGCCCAAAGTGCCGCACTACATCGTTGGAGATTCCAGCCGATTCCGGTGCTCCCGGCCCCGGTGATATGACGATGCGCTCCGGCGCCAAGTCCTCAATCTCGTCCAGGGTTATCTGGTCGTTCCGCACGACGCGGACATCCGCCCCCAACTCGCAGAGATACTGATAGAGGTTGTAGGTGAAGCTGTCGTAGTTGTCGATTAAGAGGATCATGACCCAGCACTCCAGCCGATCTCAAACGCAGAGTAGAGCATGGTCGTTAAACCTCAACCCAGTCCATGTCCGCTATCTTCGGGAAGCGATCGCGCATCCCGGCCTGGGCCTTCGGGTGGACGAGGCAATCGGCTATGGATACTTCAGGGAGGAGTTCCGCACCGATATCGGACCTTACGAAGAAGGCGTTGAAGCCGTACCTGTTGCAGCCAACGAGCCGATACCCTTTTTTACTGGCCAGCTTGGCAAAGGCTGGAAGCGAAGCCCCTAGGTAGTTGGGTTCACCTTGATTGGCTGCGTACGAAGCTGGGTTGAAATCGGGCCGATAAGGAACCACCCAGGCTTGGTCAGGTCCCAGAATGTCCTGATACTCCAACACTATGACCCGGGGGCTGATGGAATTGATCGCCTCAAGGATCCAGTAGTCCATGCCATCGATATCGATGGAAAGCAGGTCAACCTCTGGAGGCAGCGCTGCCTCCATGATGATGTCGTTGATGTTCTCCACGGTAATCCACGCTTGAACGATCTTCGGGGGAAAGTGCGAGGTATCCGGGTGTTTGCGATAGAATTCCCGAGCTTCGAGCACGGCCTTGATGTTCCCCTCAATCAGCAGGCCGGTCCAGCCGTGGTTAATGAGGAGATTCGCAGAGTTGCTTCCCTGCGGAAGAGCGGCTCCTATATCCACGAGTGTTCTGTTGTGGACGCCGATTAGAGAGAAGATGTAGAGAAGGATGCCATCCTCATCAGTTCCCGAGAACTCCCTAAAGCCCACATCAGTGAAGCTGGGTGGGGCCTCACCGCGCCCTCGCATCTGCCGGTATTTCAGGGAGAGCAGAATCTGAGTGCCCCTGTCTACGTTGGAGAGTAGATCAATCCTCCGACGCATCTGCAGGACGGGCGACAAGAGGCGTCCCAAAGGCTTGGCGCCTAGCTTTTTCAAAAACCTTTTCATTTATTCACTCCTGGCAAACCTGGGTCAGCATGCTGCGGTTCACGTTTCCCTGGCCTCCGCCTCTCCGATGGCCCGCAGCAGTGCGCCTGCCTTGTGCAGGGTTTCCTGGTACTCCATTTCTGGAACACTGTCGTGGACGACCCCGCCTCCGGCCTGTACGTAGGCCACGCCGTCCTTGAGCACAATCGTCCGAATGGCGATGGCCGTGTCCATGTTGCCGGAGAAGCTGAAGTATCCCACTGCCCCCGCGTACACCCCTCGCTTGCTCGGTTCCACCTCGGCGATGATCTCCATCGCCCGTATCTTGGGTGCGCCGCTCACCGTTCCGGCCGGGAAGCAGGCGCGCAGGGCGTCGTAACACGACATTTCTGGCTTTAGTTGGCCGGTGACGTGGGACACCAAATGCAATACGTGGGAGTAGCGCTCTACGTCCATGAGCTGCGGCACTTGCACGGTCCCTGGTTGGCTGACCCGGCCGATGTCGTTGCGGCTAAGGTCTACCAGCATGATGTGCTCCGCCCGCTCTTTTTCGTCGGTGCGGAGGTCATGTTCTAAGTCTGCTTCTTGCTCTGGCGTCGCTCCACGGGGCCGCGTCCCGGCAATGGGATGGGTTACGACCTCACCGTTTTCAACGCGGACGAGCATTTCCGGAGATGTGCCGACGATGTGAAAGTCGTCCAATTCCAGGTAGTACATGTAGGGCGAAGGGTTGATGCCCCGCAACGCCCTGTAGATGTCAAAGGGGTGGGCCGTAGTCTCCCGCGCCAGGCGTTGCGATGGCACTACCTGGATACAGTCTCCTGCGACGATGTATTTCTTGATGCGTTCTACCGTCGCTCCGTATTCCGCCTCAGTTCGATTCGACGAAAACCGCTCAACGTCGCCGCTGGAGCCGTTCATAGGTAGGGTTTGCGGGGGCACTTGAAGAGGCTGGCGGAGGCGCTCTACCAGGGCGTCGATGCGGGCGGTGGCGTCGGAGTAGGCTTGCTCGACGTCGCCATCGAGGTATGCGTGGCTGACCACCTGGATCTTGTGCTTCAAATGGTCGAACACCAAGAGGGTGCTCGCGACCATGAATAGCGACTCGGGCAGACCCAGGGCGTCGGTCTCTGGAGAGGGCAGGCGCTCGAAGTAGCGGACCGCCTCGTAAGCCAAGTAGCCAACGACGCCTCCGGTGAACCCAGGTAGACCCGGGACCGGAATCGGGGCGTACTGCCCCAGTGCCTCTTCGACAGGGGTCAGTGGGTCGATCTCGCCATCGGGTTGGCCGGGACCGGTCTTGATGACGCGGGACGGTTCAGTCCCGATGAAGCTGTAGCGGGCCAACCGTTCCCCGCCTTCCACGCTTTCCAATAGGAAGGAGTACGGAGGTCGCGCCACCTTGAGATATGCCGAAACAGGCGTCTCCAAGTCGGCGTTCAACTCCGTGTAGACCGGAACCAGGTTGCCCCGTCCGGCCAACTGTTTCACTTGTTCAAGCGTTGGTGTATACATCTGAATATCTAGGCGATTAATGCCATTGTCCCCATAAAAAAACAAAGACCTCAGCCCTGCAAGGGGCGGAGGTCTTCCGCGGTGCCACCCTTCTTCGTCCCCGGTGGGGACTTCTCACTGCAGAACCAACGCTCGGCGATAGAACTGCTGGCCGATAACGAGGCCACCGTCTCAGGCTACTCAGGTCTTGCACCATTTCGCCCTGCGGCTCCCGGGCCCATTCGGTCTGTGCGCAGGTACCGGGCTCTCACCTACCCCGGCTCTCTGGAACCTCGCTTTAGCCTACTTTTCCCGTTCAAAGCCTTTGCATCTTTTCACTTTCCAATGTGCCAGACAGGGTAATCCTTGTCAACGAGACCAACCGCATTCACCTGGGTACGGCCTTGCTCACTGCTGGGCGATTTCGTAGCATCAATGTACAAGTGTTCGAAAACAGGAGACTCCGTGGATAGTCGTTTGGTGAAAGGGCTTGGTGTTGCTGCGGGGCTGATGGCGTTAGTAGCTGCGTGCTCGTCGCCGGCTGGAACTACGGCTGTTGAGCAACTGCCAACAGCAACGCCCACCGCCTCGCCTACAGCGGCGGTGACTTTGGCCCCAAGCCCCACGCCAACCTCTCCTGGGCCAACGTCTGCTGGTCCCACATCGACTGCAACGCCAACGCTCACACCTGCGCCAACCGTGACGCCTGTGCCCACTCCCACGCCCCGCTTTCACGAGCTAGACGAGATTCCCGAACCGCCCGATGCTGACCTGATTGACCTCGTTCTGCGTTTTCGTGACCTCGCCGAGGGCACGCCACTCTTGGCTCCCGACCCCGGTGACGAAGTTCTGACGACTGGCCGAATCGATACGTTCTCCGTGCTGAATTTGATTGAAGAGACCCCATACGATATTGAGGCCGAGCTGCGGTTCGTGAGTCCGCACGCCTACTGGTATTTTGATGTAGACGTCGACGTAGACACTCGAAACATTGTGGCAATAGCCGCTCGGTTCGAAGATGAGGTATACAGGACAGTCACCGACGTCCTGGGCATAGAGTGGGCCGCGGACCCTTCGCCCGGCCAGCGAACAGTGCTCTTGCACACGCCGGTTGACGGAGCTGCTGCCTACTACAGTTCCAAGGACGATTTTTCCACGGATGTTCACCCCGATAGCAATGAACGGAAGATCCTCTACCTAGATACCGCTCTTCGGCTGGGGTCGGAGTCGTACTACGGCACGGTTGCTCATGAACTCCAGCATGCCATCCACCAGCGCTCTGACCCAAGTGAGGAGACCTGGGTGAACGAGGGTATGGCTGAAGTGGCCAGGAACCTGACGGGCCGGGACCTAACGTTTGCACGCTCCTATCTCTTAGCGCCCAACTCGTCAGTCGTCAATTGGGCAAGTCGTCCCAAGAGCGTGGGGCCCAACTACGGCGCTTCTAGCCTCTTCTTGGCCTACCTTCTAGGACACTACGGAGGCAATGAGGGAGCTAAGGCCCTCTTAGATGAGCCTGCTGATGGCATTAACGGAGTGGAGGCGTACCTTCAGAAAACCCAACAGGGTGTCACTTTCGACGAGGTCTTTGAGAACTGGACGGTGGCAAACCTTTTCGACCTGGATAGTGGGTTGTATTCCTTCCCAAACATCGAAGTGGGTCCGCCCGCAATCTCCTCCCTTGTGGAAGGTGACAACACGTTCTCTTTACCTCAATACGGGGTTGCCTATGTGAGGTTAGAAGGCGACCTACTCACCTTCGAGGGTGGAGAAGCGGCCGATATCGTGCCGTACGAAGAAGGCTGCTGGTGGTCCAATGCTGGCGACTCCATCAACACAACATTGACCCGCTCCTTTGACTTAACCGATGTGTCCGAAGCGACGTTGCGGCTTCGCCTCTGGCACAACATAGAGAAGTCCTGGGACTACGCCTATGTCACGGTGTCCTCCGATGGTGGCGCGTCCTGGACGATAGTTCCCGGTGGCTTGGCCTCGCCTGGCAATCCTGTGGGGAACGCGCTGGGCCCCGGTTACACCGGAGCTACCGATGGCTACGTTTGGGACATCGTGGACTTGAGCGCCTTTGCCGGCAGCGAAGTTTTGGTGCGCCTGGAATATGTCACCGATGAGTCGACCACCGCCGACGGCCTCTGCGTATCTGAGATTCGACTTCCAGAACTGGACTACGACTATGACGTGTCGAGCGGCTCGGGAGGTTGGACGCCTGTGGGCTTTTTCCGCGTTTCGCGGCCTCTCGAGCAACGGTTCTCAGTGCAAGTAGTCGCCTGGGACGACGGGCGCAAGAACGTCGGCGTCCAAAAGCTAACCCTTGACGAGCAAAACAGTGGGCAGCTAGAGCTGCAGGAACTGAGAGAGCGTTTCGATGAGATCGTGGTCGTCGTAGTTCCGATGACGCGCGAGACTCGTCAAGAGGCAACATTCAACCTTAGGGAAGAGTAGTCCAGTCCCCTATAGGCTCCGCCGCTGGTCACAAGGTTGCAGGATTCGTCCCGCTGAGTAATGGCAGGGCTTCGCCATGCTCCCGGGGCACGATTTATCCAAACGGCTGGGAGAGGACGCATTACTTTTTGGTGGACATAAAGAAGCGCCGTGCCTATACTTCTAATCTTGTGCAAAAGGTTCTTTGTTCACCGAACCAACAAACTTAAGACAGAGGCGATTTACGATGTTGCGTAGGTTTTCTCCCCGACTCGCAGTTCTGACCGTCCTCAGCCTCTTTGTTATGGCCCTGACGAGTACGGCGGTGGTCGCCCAGGACGCTTTCACGTTTACCGCCGCCTCCACCGAGGTCACCCACACTGCTGGTCAAACGCTTCGTATTGACCTCTCTATAGCCAACCACACGGACGGGCCACTGGACATACTCTTGGACATTCCCGTTTCTCCGGGTGCCCCATGGTATCCAGAGATTCGTGGCCGCATCGGCACCTTTGAGGTGGCAAGAGTAACGATCCAGCCTGACCCCACCGAAACCGAACGGACGCTTACAACATTCCGCTTCCTCAATGATATTCCTGAGGACGCGGCCCCCGGTGAGTACAATTTCTCCGTGCGTGCCAGAACGGCCGATGGCCGTTTCTCCCAGACCATCCCCTTCGTCATAACCATCAAAGGTTCAGATGAAGAAGCAGTAGAAGACCTTGAAGTTGAAACCCGCTTCCCGCTCTTGCGCGGCCCCGCTGATGCATCGTTTGAGTTCGCAGTGACGCTTCGCAATAGGTCTTCTGAAGAGTTGATCCTAGACCTTGCTGGTTTGGTGCCAGAGGGATGGGACTTGGCTTTCAAGCCCTCCTTCGAGGAGAAGTTCTTCACATCGATCAGCGTGTCTGGCGCCGGCAGCCAGAGCTTGGATGTGATCGTAACGCCGTCACGGACAGCCGCTCCTGGTCAGTATCCGGTGCAATTCACGGCTGGTGTGGGAGAACGAACGGTTTCTGCTGACTTTGGCGTGATCCTCACCGGTAACAGCGAGGTGAGGCTGGGTACGTCAGATGGCCGTCTGAACGCCGAGGCCTCGGCTGGAAACGCTGGTACCGTACCCGTTGTAGTTTTCAACACTGGCACGATCCCCTTGGCCCAGGTAGACCTGATCGGCCAGGGGCCAAGCGGTTGGGACATAAGCTTCGACCAAGCGAGCGCAATCGACATTCAGCCCGGGTTGTTCCAAGAAGTTAGGGCACACATTACGCCGACCGATCAGGCGCTTCCCGGAGACTACTCGGTCACAATCTTCGCCAACTCTCCGGACACCAGCGATACCATGGAACTGAGGATTACGGTAACCAAGTCCTCAGTCTGGGGATGGGTTGGATTGGCCATTGTGGCCGTCGTGGCTCTGGGTCTCGTTGGCCTGTTCGTTAGGTTGGGGCGGCGGTAAAGCATGACCACGATCGTCGAGACGCATGGCCTGACCAAGCGCTACGGCAAATTGACGGCTGTCGACAACATGGAGTTGGCTGTCCAAGAAGGGGAGATCTACGGCTTTCTGGGGCCTAACGGGTCAGGAAAGAGCACTACGATCCTCATGCTTCTGGGTCTGACCGAACCGACGTCCGGCACCGCCCGTGTCTGTGGGTTCGATCCAATCCGAGAGCCGCTCAAGGTCAAGCGGCAGGTGAGCTACTTGCCTGAGAACGTGGGTTTTTTCCCTGAACTGACGGCCTGGGAGAACCTCCGCTACACAGCTTCTCTGAACAACATGCGCAGGGTGGACTCAGACCCGCACATAGCAAGATTGCTGGAGCAAGTGGGCCTGGAAAGGGATGCTAATCGTCCTGTGGGCCAATTCTCTCGAGGCATGCGCCAACGGCTGGGCATCGCCGACGTTTTGGTCAAACAACCCAAGGTGGCCTTCCTTGATGATCCGACTCTTGGTTTGGACCCGGAAGGAATCCAAGAACTTCTGCAAATTATTGAGAGCATGAGCCGGGACCAAGGAATCACCATATTTCTTTCTTCTCATTTGCTGCACCAGGTGCAGCGCATCTGCAGCCGTATCAGCATCATGTTTCGCGGCCGCATGGTAGCCGAGGGAACCATGGAGGAGTTGAGCCAGGCTGAGGACATGGGGGGCATTCGGATTGAGGTCCAAGCGGAAGCCGTCACCCCCGATCTCCGCGATGCCCTTAGTCATATTCCCGGCGTAGACAAGGTCACCGGTGAGGGCGACACGGTAGTGCTGGACTGCACTGAGGACACCAGGGCGCAAGCGGCCCAACTGGTGATCTCCAAGGGCCATCGTTTGCTATCGCTTAGGTCTGTGGACCGAACGCTGGAGGAGATCTACATGCGATATTTCCATCAGGCTGAGGATGCTCTCAAGGCCGGGAGCTAATCATGGGTACAGTTTTTCTTAAGGAACTTTCCGACCACTTCGGACGACGCCGTTTCGTCGTCCTCGCTGGGATCATCATTCTGGCCGGCGTTTGGGCTGGCTATGTCGCTGTAAGGTCACTGAGCGGCGTCTCCGGCGAACTCCCGTCGGAACTGGTTTTCCTGCAGTTGTTCACTGCTGGCAGCGGCTTCTTGCCTCCCTTCTTGTTCTTCATTAGCTTCTTTGGGCCCTTGATTGCTATTACCTTGGGATTCGACAGCATCAATAGCGAACGGACCCAAGGGACGCTGGCGAGGACATTGTCTCAACCGATCTATCGAGATTCCGTCTTCAACGGAAAGTTTCTGGCGGGCATGACCACTATTGCGGTCATCCAGGCTAGCATCGCCCTGGTGGTGATAGGCCTCGGGATGATGATCTTGGGGTTCGCACCAAGTCTGGAGGCATTGCTCCGGATTCTGTTGTTCGCCTTCGTGTCCGTCATCTACATGAGCTTCTGGCTGGTTGTGGCGATGCTCACATCCGTCTGGTTTGGCAGGGCCGTAAGTTCAGCCCTGACCTCACTAGCTTTGTGGCTCTTCTTTGGCTTCATCATGCTCATGCTGGCGGGTGGCGTGGCCGACTTGATTGTCTCCGACACCAGCGAGCAGGTAGATGCTTTGCGGCACATTCGCATTCAGGACACTGTGCTTCGCTTCTCTCCGGTGACGCTCTTCCAAGAGGCAACCGCAACGCTCCTGAGCCCGACCACGCGCAGTCTTGGTCCGGTACTTTCGCAGCAATTGGAAGGCCTCCAGTCGCTAACGCCGCTGCCGCTCAGCCAGAGTCTGGTTTTGATATGGCCGCACCTCGTGGCTATGCTGGGCTTGGCGGGAGTTTGCTTCGGGATCTCCTACGTCAAATTCCTGCGTGAAGAGATGCGTCCCTAGGAAGCTTGCGAATTGCCCCTAGGGCGTCTCGGCGTTGGGTGTAGGGAAACTAAGAGTAGTTAAGCGAAGGGGCGCTCAATTGAGCGCCCCTTCGCTTGTGGATGAGGGCGGCCATAGTTTCGTAGTGCTGTCTTGTACCCCATGTCCTTCACAGATACAATCACGCCCGTTCGCAACAAGGAGGAGGCATGCCCTTCGAGACCATTCTGACCCGCCGTGAGGATGCGGTTGCGGTCATTACGCTAAACCGGCCGGACAAGCTGAATGCCCAGTCAATGAAGATGGCGCTTGAGCTTGATGACGCCATTACCGAAGCTGAGCAGAACGAAGAAGTCGCTGCGGTGGTGATCACCGGAGCAGGAGAGAAGGCCTTCTCGGCTGGCGCGGACATCCATGAGATGGCCGACACCGACCCGGACGAAGTGATCAGGCTGCGGGTGAAGCGATGGGAAATCTTCTGGCACATCGCCACCTGCATAAAGCCGACTATCGGGGCCATCAATGGGCTGGCCTATGGAGGTGGGGCGCTCTTGTCTTCCTCAGTCGATATGCGCGTCGGCTGTGAACGGTCCCGGTTCCGCTTTCTGGCGGCCCAGTACGGTCAAGTGAACTCAACCTGGACGCTGCCCCACATCGTGGGAATGCCCCGGGCCATGGAGCTGATTACCACCGCCCGGTTGGTAGAAGCTGCTGAGGCGGAGCGCATTGGCCTCCTGAATAGGCTTGTTCCAGCAGAGAGCGTCGTGGAAGAGGCCATCGCAATGGGCCAGCTCATTGGGAAAAACAACGCTCGTAGCGTGCAAGGCAGCAAGCGTCTCATCCAACAGTACGTGGGACTCAGTTGGGAGCAGATGTTCCTCAGGGAGGCAGAGGCAATCCAGACCGACCTGCGCCCGACCCACACGGTCAGCGAAGCATTCAAGCCCTTCTTCACACGCAAGGATTAAGAACACAAGGGGTTATTTTCATGGCAGCACCAAAGTCAGCCTTGGAAGGCGTTCGAGTCCTTGACCTAGGCCGGTATCAGGCGGGGCCTCGTTGCGGGCTCGTCCTGCAGCGGTTGGGCGCAGAGGTCATCAAGGTTGAAAAGCCCGGTGGCGAGGAAGGGCGGCAGAACCCGCCGTTCGTGCGTGGCCAGAGCGCTTACTGGGTTCAGTACAACTCCGGCAAGAAGTCCATCACCCTCAACCTCCGAGATGACGGCGCAAAGGAACTGCTCAAGGGCTTGGTGAGGGTGTCGGATATTTTTATTCAGAACTTCCGCCCTGGTGTTATCCAGGCGATGGGCCTGGGCTACGATGTGCTCAAGGAACTGAACCCACGCATCATCATGGTCAACGTATCGGCGTTCGGGCAGTACGGCCCCTATGTGGACTGGCCCGGTTTCGACCCTGTGGGCCAGGCCGTCAGCGGGCAGATGTACCTCAACGGCTGGCCGGACACGCCTCCTCTGCGGACGTTCTTCCCACTGGTCGACCGCATTACGTCGCTCCACGCCGCCATCGGTGCTCTGGCCGCTCTACGCGAGCGGGAGTTGTCGGGCGAGGGACAGGCCATCGATGTGTGCTTGGCTGACTCTGGCTTTAGCGGCAATGAGATACCGTTGGCTGCTTTCCTGGGCACGGGTCAGGTGCAACCCAAGATTGGCAACCAAGTGGGAAACATGCCCCCCAGCGATGCTTTTCCCTGCAAAGATGGCTGGGTGTTCGTTATTGCCGGGGCCAACGAGATCTTCCGGCGTCTGTGCACACGGATCGGCAAGGAGGAGTGGTTGACCGACCCCCGTTTCGCAGATCGAAACGGCAGAGTGGAAAACAAGGAAATACTCCTGGAAGGCATGCGCGAATGGTTGGCGACCCAAACGGTGGCTGAGGCGGTTCAGAAGCTGACTGAAGCTGGCATTCCTTCTGCCCCCATCAACGACATTCCCACGGCCGCACACGATCCGCATCTCACCGAGCGCGAATGCCTGGTAGAGGTGCCCGACCCCATTGCTGGCACCATTCATGTGTCCGGCAAGCTCATCAAAATGAGCCGCAGCGAGAACGTCGTTGGCTCTGCGCCGATGCCAGGGCAGCACAATCAAGAGATATACGGTGGCCTGCTGGGCCTTTCCGACGAGGAGCTAGAGGCGATGGCAGAAGCGGGGTCGGTGTAGCGCTATATCTGGCGCCAAGGTGGCTCGGAAACCAGTCAATCGCTGGACTAGAAGGGCGATTCGTGCTACTGGAACAGCGTAGGGGCGTTTAATTAAACTTATGCCGTCCTACAGCATTCCGTCCTGGAGGTATGACGCTTGACGAGAAGCCTTGGGCGCTGATGCCTTGAAATGCTTGCTCACCTTGAGCCGCTGGTTCTGGTAGGAAGACCCTATCTCTATTCCGTACAACTTGTCGGGCGGCTTCACTAGGTTCTCGAACTTCAATCGGGCGATCTTCTGGGTGTGCTCCAGCGCGAACGGCACATCGTGAGCACGAACCTCCAGTACCGCCCTGCTCCCCAAGACGCGTTCAGCCGGTGAGAAGCCAAACCCAGGGTCAAAGAAGCCGGCATAGTGAGTCCTGAGCTCGCCGCTCGTGGGATCGAAGGCCATCATTTCACCGGCCCACGTTGGTGGCACGGCAACGCCCTCTAAGGACACCAGAAGGTAGAACTCCTCTGGCTCCAAGATGAGGCGATTGCTTCGATCAGAAGCAACTGGTTCCCAGAACTCCTGGGTGGAATAGTGCTCAATCTTGGACAGATCCAGTAATTGGCTGTTCTTCTTTGCCCGGTAGCCCACAATCTTCTCCGTATCCCCGGATAGGTCGACAGCTAAGAAGACGCCATCGGAAACGGGTAGGGCCTCCAATGGGCGAGGGTTTTTGCCACCGATCTCATATTGGTACAAAAGGGGCGATTGTGCGTGCTGGCGCTTGAGGTCTTCGTCGGATAGTCCTGAGCTCTTTCCATGGACAAGTCTGATTTGATTGAGCGACAGCCCCTCAGCGACTTGGATCGTAAATGATCGAGAAACCACCTCGATATACAACGGTCCGGCATACCCGGCTGGGATCTCATCGAACCCAGAGCCGTTGTCCACGACAATGCGGGTGAAGATGTCCAACCGGCCGGTGGAACTCTTGGGGTTAGCCCGCGCCAGGACTTCATGAGGCAACCGCAGGCTTTCTTTGAGAGGTATGAGGTAAGGGCGGTCCTTCTCCAAGACAGCGCCGTCTACCAGTGGTATCGCTGGGCCCAGTTGGTAGTCGGTTAGCGCCTTGTTCACAGTCCTGTTGCGGGGGAGAAAGCTGCTGCGGAGCCGGTAGGCTACAGAACCGAGCCGCAGATCAAGGCTGGCGGGCTGGACGTTAGGCAGGATGTCATCGTCAGCGGTGATCCACCCTTGCCTGAGGGCCTCCCTTAGGAGGCTGTCGGGAAGAACTCCCTCAGCGGGAGGGAGCCAATCATTATTAGGCTTCCCGCTGGTCTTCCCCGTGGTATTTGATGGATTTCTTGGCATGATGTTTAGCAGTGCGGAGTAATGGGAATAGTGGCCGCTTGGTCTCTATCCTACGCCAAGGTGCATTCGTGGCGTCGTTGATCTGGCTGCTAATGAGACGTGAAGGCTACCCGATGCTTGCTTCCAGGAAGCGTCAAAAGGATAGCCTCCCATCATGGGACTGTCCACAACCGCACACCTTGCCGGAAACAGGCTCCAAGCGCTGGGTCGGTCATCCGCTTCCAGCCTTGGCACCCCGAAGGGGCCTATGATATACTCGGCTGCAAAGAACTAATAGCGAAGCGAAAACGAGAGGGGGGGGCTTGGACAAGGATCAACGGACGACGGTAGTCCAGGAATATCAGGCACATCCCACAGACACGGGATCCACGGAAGTACAGGTAGCGCTGCTCACGAAGCGCATCAACGAACTTACTGACCATCTCCGGCTTCACAAGCACGACCACAGCACCAGGCGAGGGTTGCTGAAGCTCGTAGGACAACGCCGGAGACTCCTCAGATATCTCGCCAATCTAGACGTCACTCGGTACACTTCCCTTATTCAGCGATTGGGTCTGCGCCGATAGCACTCTGCCCACAGGGTGCTATCGCTTTATAAGGGGTGTGCAGGAAAAAGGGGCACACAACTATGGCTATTGCTGTTCAACAATTTACGAGAAACATCGGCGGGCGCGACATGGTGCTGGAGGTCGGCCGGCTTGCGGGGCAGGCCAACGGGGCTGTAACCGTCCGCTATGGCGACACGATGGTGCTGGTCACGGCCTGCACCTCCAAGCGCCCTCGTGAAGGTATCGATTTTCTCCCGCTGACCGTTGAATTCGAGCAGCGGCTTTACGCTGCCGGACGCATCCCTGGGAGCTTCTTCCGCCGCGAGGGCAGGCCGCCTGAAGAGGCCATTCTGTCGGCTCGTCTTACAGACCGGCCCGTCCGCCCCCTCTTTCCGAAGAACTTTCACCACGAGGTTCAGGTTGTTATCACGGTCTTCTCCGCAGACCAGGAGAACGACCCCGATATCCTGGGAATAATCGGCGCTTCCGCCGCTCTTTCGATGTCGGAAATGCCCTTTGAAGGGCCTATTGGCGCCACCCGAGTCGGCTACATTAACGGCGAATTCGTCATCAACCCTACCTTCCCCCAATTGGCGGACAGCTCGCTGGACCTGGTTGTGGTCAGTACTGAAGACAAGGTCATGATGATCGAGGCCGGAGCCAAAGAGGTCTCGGAGCAGTTGGCCAAGGAAGGCATCCGGCGGGGGCACGAGGTCAACCAGG
This sequence comes from Chloroflexota bacterium, assembly GCA_003228115.1. Lineage (GTDB taxonomy): Bacteria > Chloroflexota > Dehalococcoidia > Lucifugimonadales > SAR202-VII-2 > SAR202-VII-2. Next base: position 298,353 of record QEVV01000002.1, on the reverse strand, counting down.
AGATTGTTCGGCTCCAGAAAGAGTTGGTTGCCGCAGTGGGCAAGCCCACAATGAGCTACGAATCTAAGACTCAGCCTACGAAGGAAATGGTCGACGAAGTGACCAACCTTGTGGGGAGCCGCTTGGACGAGGCGATTTTCATAAATCAGGAGAAGGCAGAGCAGAACGAAGCAGTAGCTGCGCTTCTCGAAGAGGTCCGGGCCCATTTCGGAGAGGGCCACGAACCCGCCGCTGTTAGCAACGCCTTCGACGAGTTCACAAAGAAGAGGATAGCTAAGAAGGTCATCGCAGAAGATGTTCGCCCGGACGGACGCAACAAGCGTCAGATCCGGCCCATCTCAATCGAGTTGGACCTCATTCCCCGGGTTCACGGTTCCGGGATGTTCAAGCGAGGCCAGACTCAGGTGGTGACCATTGCCACGTTGGGGTCGCTGAGCATGAAGCAGCGCCTGGACAGCATTAACCCTGAGGAAACCAAACGTTATATCCATCACTACAACTTTCCCCCCTTCTCGGTGGGTGAAGTTGGGCGTATGTTCACGGGCCGCAGGGAAATCGGCCACGGCGCGCTCGCCGAACGAGCTTTGGCGCCAGTCATCCCTGATGAAGAAGAGTTTCCTTACACCATCCGCATGGTCTCAGAGGTGGTCAGCTCCAACGGCTCCACTTCCATGGCCAGCACTTGCGCAAGCACGCTGTCGTTGATGGCTGCAGGGGTTCCCATCAAGGCCCCGGTAACCGGCATCGCCATGGGGTTGGTCGTCGACGAAGAGGGGAACCACGGCGTTCTGACCGACATCCAGGGTATCGAAGACCACCTGGGTGAGATGGACTTCAAGGTTGCTGGCACCCCTGAAGGGATTACAGCCATGCAGATGGACATCAAGCTGAAGGGCATCAGCCTACAAATCGTAGATGAGACGCTCGATCAGGCGCTTGAGGCCAGGCTATTCATCCTGGACAAGGTGAAGGAAGCCATTCCGGCGCCTAGGACCGAACTCAGCGCCCACGCACCTCGCATGTACCGGATCAAGATTCCGGTGGACAAGATTGGCGCTTTGATTGGCCCTGGCGGCAAGACTATCAGGGGCCTGAGCGAGTCGACTGGGACCTCCATTGATGTTGCCAATGATGGCACCGTTACCATCGGCGCTATTAACGAAGACGGCGCTCAGCGCGCCCTTGAATCGATTCAGGGCATGACACGCGACCTTGAGATAGGACAGATATACACCGGCAAGGTCCAACGCATCATGTCGTTCGGAGCCTTCGTCGAAGTCCTGCCAGGAAAGGAAGGGCTGGTACGTCTCAGTGAGATCGCCGACTTCCATATTCCCAGCGTTGAAGAGGCGATGGAGGTGGGCGACGAGGTCATGGTCAAGGTCATCGAAGTAGACGCCATGGGCCGGGTGAACCTTTCCCGCAAGGCTCTTGTCCGCTCCGACGTTGTGGTCCAGGACGACTTGAGCGAGCGCCTGGGGCAGCTGTTCGGACGGCTTTCCGAAAGGGGTGAGCAGGACGGACCGCCAGAAGGCGACCGCCCCTCCTTTGACGACCGTAGGGGCCCGCCCCGCCGACCTGGCGGCTACGAGCGCCGAGATTGATGAGTAATGAAAAGGCGCCCCATTCGGGGCGCCTTTCTCTTGACCCGACGTTGGGACGGGATGCATCGCCCATAAAGAATTGCTCTCTCTGCGATAATTGCGTCGGGTCACGGGCCCTAGACCGCTAAGCTGTTGTCATCCACAGTATCTCTAGGATATTGCTAGTTGTTGTTTTGGCTCTGGCAATGAAATTTCGACCAATGCCCCACAGGCGTGTTTAGTGAATCATGTCAGTAATCGCCCTTGAAAATCTGGCGGAAGAAATTGCTGCTTGCCGCATGTGCCCGCGCCTGGTGGCCTACAGGGAGGATCTCGCTGTCAAGAAGCGAGCTTCGTTCATGGACTGGACCTACTGGGCCCGTGGCGTCCCTGGTTTCGGAGACCCCAACGCCAGGGTGCTGGTCATAGGACTGGCTCCGGGCGCTCACGGGGCAAACAGGACGGGTCGTGTTTTCACAGGCGACGCCTCAGGAAAGTTCCTCTGGAAGGGCCTCCACGAGGCTGGATTTGCCTCCCAGCCAACCTCCGACCACATCGACGATGGGCTTGTGTTGAATGACCTGTATGTCAACGCGGCGCTCAGGTGCGTGCCGCCCCAGGACAAACCATCCGCAGATGAGCTATCGAACTGTCGGCCTTTCCTGGCTCGCGAGATAGGGCTTTTGCCTGAGGTACGGTTGGTGCTGGCGCTGGGAAGGGTAGGCTTTGAGGCGTTCATCCGTTTCGCCTCTGAGGCTTCACAGAAGCGGCTAAGGCTGCCCTTCAAGCATGGCGAAGTCTATGAGATGGGAGAGGGCCTTCCTTCCGTGCTTTGTTGCTTCCACCCCAGCCCCCGCAATACCAACACCGGCAAGCTGAAGTACGCAGACTTGGTCGATGTCCTGCACCAGGCACGGGCTCTGGCTGGACTGCCGCCCATCCAGGGTTAGGGGCTTCATCGCTGGGTTCAGGTTGGCTCGTGGCCAAGGCCACAAACCCGCCCCCCGCGTCCTTGCGAGTCCCGGTAATCCGGCACGTGGCAACCTCGTGGTGGTTGAGCTCGTCGCCCGGCGTTGCCCCCCCGCCCCTCCAGATTGCTTCTCTCGCCAAGCTCGCTCGGAACGATGATGAAGCCCTTGTCTTCAGAAGCCACAAGTAGCTACGGTAGCCGGGGCGTGCCTGGGTCGGGCTCAACTTCGAAGACGTTGAGGGCAAAAGCCAACATAGTGTAGTAACCGATCGTAACCGTGAGGTCCACAACCCCTTGATCTCCGAAGGCCTCGTGCGCTGCGGCGAAGGTCTCGGAGGAAACGGTATGGTTTGGTATCAACTCCCGGCCGTAGCGCACGATAAGCGCCTCGCGCTCGGTCAGATCATCGAGGCTACCCCTGTTCCCGATTATCTCAATCGCTTCTTCTCGTACGCCGGCCTTTCGTGAAAGGTCCACATGGAGCGACCACTCGTAATTGCAATCTATCTCCCTGGCCGCTGTTAGCGTGGCCAGCTCTCGCTCCTCCTTGGACAGCACAGATTCGAAGCGCAGATAGGCGCCCAGATGGGCGACCCGTCCGGCGACCTGAGGGCTGTTGAGCATCACCGCGAAGGGTCCCGGGATCCAGCCCCGGCTTTCAGCGATGGCGTCAAAGATGTCGTGCGACTCAGAGGGAACATTTTCCTTCGTGGTGAACAGTGGTATGCGAGCCATGATGTGCTCCTTGGTTTGAGGTTTGCCAAGGATAGCAGACCGCCAACGTGCCGAGCCTCAAAGGTCTGCTAAACTGGCGAAAATCTGAACTGAGAGGTCGCAAATGGGAAAGCATCGGATCGCAGTGTTGCCTGGGGACGGCATAGGCCCAGAGGTCATCGCCGAGGGAATCAAGGGCCTGCGAGCGCTCGAAGCCAAGCATGACATCAGCTTCGAGTTTGAAGAGTTCCCCTGGAGCTGCGGTTACTACCTCCAGAACGGCGAGATGATGCCGCCCGACGCTACAGACCAGCTTCAGCCCTTCGACGCTGTCCTGTTCGGAGCCGTGGGAGACCCAAGAGTGGGGGAGCATCTGTCTATCAGTGGCCTCATTCTGCCCTTGCGACGGCGATTTGACCTGTTCGTCAACCTGCGCCCCAACGTCCTCTATCCTGGTGTGACCTCTCCTTTGCGGGATAAGGAGGCCGGGGACATTAATATGGCGGTCGTGCGGGAGAACACGGAAGGGGAGTACGCCGACGTGGGTGGCTTCCAATATCAAGGTACGGATGATGAGGTTGCCATCCAGACCGGTGTGTTCACACGCCGGGGCATTGAGCGGGTGGTGCGCTATGCCTTCGAGCTGGCGCAGCGCCGCGACCGCAAGAAGGTGACCTCAATTACTAAGTCCAACGCCCAGCGCTACAGCATGACGTTATGGGACCGGGTCTTCGCCGAAGTGGCCGCGGAATTCCCCGACATAACGACCCAGTCGCTGTTGGTGGACGCTGCCGCTATGGACTTCGTGCGACGGCCAGAGATATTCGACGTTGTCGTTGCTTCCAACCTCTTTGCCGACATCCTCACCGACCTTGCCGCCGCCATCACCGGCAGCATTGGCCTGGCCGCCAGCGCCAACATCGACCCCACGCGCCGGAACCCATCGGTATTCGAGCCCATCCACGGCAGCGCCCCTGACATTGCAGGAAAGGGCATCGCCAACCCCCTTGCAACCTTGCTATCAGCGGCCATGATGCTGGACCACCTGGACGAGCCCGCCGCTGCTTCCACCCTGAACGACGCCGTCAAATCCATCCTCTCCCAGGGCGAAATCCTCACCCCAGACCTTGGCGGCAAAGCAACAACCATTGAAGTAGGCGACGCCGTGGCGGCGGAGGTGCGGTAGGTGCTTGGCGATCGCGGGGGTTAATGACTTCCGTTCCGGCAACGTCCGCTTCGTACCCAGCCCATGGGTCAGATGGATAGGCGTCGGTGTCTAGTTGTATCCAGCCTTCGAGCCAACGCTAGCCGCAGGCCAAAAGAGGAGATATCGGCGACTATCAGTAGAAAATAAGAAGAAATCGTTATGGATAGGGGCATCTTGTTGCGAACCCTTGACATGCCTTTGGGCTTCGCTGTAGTGTCCGGTTGTCTCGCTGAACCTCATCTTGGTTCCCCTAAGCTGCGCTTGCGCTCCGTCCTATACTAGTGGCCCTGGTAGGTCGGAGTGTTGGGCGTGTGCAAGCTTCGCTGGGGGACTGCAAAGGAAACAAGAGCATGAAAAAGCTGACCGTAAGACTCCCGATGTTCCTATTGGCGTTGGTTGGGTTGGTGGCGCTTCTGGCCGCCGCCTGTGGCTCCGATCCCACAGCAACACAGCGGCCCGCGGATACACCTGTTCCCACGGAGGTACCGCCCCAAGTAGTCACGATGGGCCTTACCGCTCCGTTCTCCGGGGCACTGGCCGTCTGGGGTGACGTCATGAGGGTCTCTGCGACCTCGGCCTTCGACTGGCTTGAGAGCCATGATGAGGTCCCCGGCTACACCTTCGAACTGCAGATTGAGGACTCCAGAGGAGAGGCAGCAGCGGGCGTCTCGGCGTTGCGTAAGCTCGTCAGCGTGGACCATGTGCCCGTGATCATGACTATTTTCACCAGCATCGCCCTGGCCCAGGCCCCCATAGCCGATGACCTGGGAGTCGTGCTGGTGGGCTCCGGCGTCCAGCATCCAGACTTCGGTAAGATGAGCCAATGGACATTCAGGAACGGGGCTAGGACTGCGGACAACAGCGATGTCCTCTATCGCTACTTCAGCGAGGTGAAGGGCGAAGGCCCGTTGAAGTGGGGACTTATCCATCTGAGCGGCAACGACTCCGTACTTCTTCAAGTCGACCGCCTCAAAAAGCTTGTCGATCTCATGGGTGGCGAGGTTGTGGCCACGGAGACCTACCTCCAGGAGGACAAGGACTTCCGCTCCAGCCTCACGAAGCTCAAGGCGGCCAAACCGGACGTTGTGTTCTACGTCACTCTGGGTTCAGAGTTCGGGGCACTGCTCAACCAGTCCGTGGAAGTGGGCCTCGACCCCAAGTACAAGGCCGGCCTACTGGCCGAGGCCGGTGATGTTATTACCGTATCCGGGCAGGCTGCGGAAGGGCTGGTCTACGTCTCTCCCGCCTTTAATCCTGACGACCCCGACCCGCAGCTTCAGAAGTACCTGAGCGACTACCGCAAGGAAATGGGCAAGGAAGTAGACGGGTTTGCTGCGGCCTACTACGACGGCGCCTTGCTTGTTGCAGAAGCTGTTAAGCGGGGTGGCGGCGTCAGTTCACAACAGATCGCCGATGGCTTCCGCACCATCACCGAGTTCACAGGGGTATCTGGCAAGATCACCTTCGACCCAACAACAGGGGATGGCTGGCAGTCCCTGCAGATCAAGGGCGTAGTGGACCAGCAATACAAGACCATAGAGCCACTGATTAGCGCCTACTTCGACATCCCGTAGGGCGCTAACTTACCTTCGCCCTTATGCCAACATGGTGAACAGGGAGCGTCAGGGACTTGGTCCCTGACGCTCCCTGTTACTTAGTCAGTTTCCGCTTTGATTAGCCCCCAAGGTCGCGGTAAGTCTGGAAATCTTGTTCAGCCTTCACTGATTGCCAAGATTGCGGTAGGCATTACTCCTGTTGTAGTAGGCGTCGGCCTCCGTCGGATCAAGCCTGATGGCTTCGGTGTAGGCCTCGACGGCCTTTTCGTACTCGCCAAGTTCGCGATGGGCCTTCCCTTGGGATAGGAATGCCGCAGATTCCGGTGCCGGGGTGTGGAGTTCAGCCTGTGTTGCCGCAGGCGATGCTCCGCCGCGGGCCGCCAGCGCCAACAGGGCGAGCGTTGAAATGATGATGGCTATTAGCATCGTGGGACTATTTCAACAGGGGCCGTGATCTGAGACAAGGTACTAATGCACTGTCCGTCGTCCCCGAGCGCCATTCTGCGGATATAGAACTCATTCCTAGGCCCACGGCGGGCCATCTATCACCCGTCCTGATCTCCGGCCAGCCGTTTTTCTGCTTCGTCCCAGGTAGACAGTGGCTGGGTGTCCGGCACCCATGCTAGTCCTGACCGGGCGTCTGGCGAGGGGGCGTCTCGGGTCACGAGGACGTCCAGTAGGGCAGGGGCGTGTTCAAAAGCTCGCTGAAGGGCAGCGGGCAGTTCGGCGGGGTCGGCGACCCGCTCTGAGTGCATGCCGAACGCCATAGCAAGTCGGGTGTAGTCGCTGCCCGGGAGTTCTGACCCCACGATGTTGCCATCGTAGGTGACGATCTGATCGTACCGTTCGATGTTCCAGCCGGAATTGTTGACGACGATGAACACCGGACGTGCCCCGTGGCGCATGCAGGTGTCCAGTTCTATGGCGTTGAAGCCAAAGGAGCCGTCCCCGCTGACCACGACCACCTGGCGGTCCGGGTAGGCCAACGACGCAGCAATGCCAAACGGCACCCCAACGCCCAGGCACCCCAGCGCACCAGGGTCCAGGTACTTTTCCCCCGACAGGCCGATCCGGGCGAAGGACAGCGTATCCCCGCCGTCAGCGATCACAATGGCGTCCGGCGCAAGGGCGTCCTGGATGGCCCCCATGAGCCTCAGGGGATGCATGAGGCCGTCGCTGCCGGACTCTGCGTCCCGCATGGTTTGGCGAAGCCGCTCCCTGCGCTCGGTATTCTCAGCCTTGAGCTTCTCCACCCATTCGGCGTCGGTAGCCGGGAATCTAGCCTGCCCATCGGCGAGAATGGCCCGCAGAGCCGCCTTGACGGGTCCCTGTAGCTCAACGTCGGCAGGCCGGTTGCCCCGCACTTCGCTGTCATGTTGGCCGAGGCGAACGAAGCGGGCGTTCGGAAACACCGCCGCTGACCCGTAACCGAGTTGGAAGTCCAACTTCCGCCCGATGGTGAGCACCAAATCGGCGTCGCGCATCGCCGCACCGCGCATGGCGGGCACTGAGGCGGGATGATCGTCAGGGAGCACGCCGCGGCTTTCCGATGTGTCCAGATAGAGAGCGCCTAATGCCTCCAAGATCTGCGACATCTCTGCACCGGCGCCCCGAGCGCCCCGGCCTGAGATGACTACAGGACGCCTTGCCGACCACAGCAGGTCGGCAGCCCGCCTAATGGCGGCAGTATCGATGGCTTGCTCGATGGGCGGTTCTCCTTGGAAGTGGCCTTCGTTGATGTGCTCTGAATTGGTCGCTTCTCGCAGAAGGTCGGTGGGAAAGTCTATGTAGGCTGGACCAGGGTCGGAAGTGTAGCCCTCCGCTGCCGCCATTGCCTCGGCCAGTGCTGGGAGCACGTCTTGGGCGGACCGCACAGTGCGGGCGTATCGGGTGATGGGCCGCACGATATCAGCTTGGGGCAGTTCCTGAAGTGCTCCCTTGGACTCCTGGGGACGGGGAGGAACCCCGGAAATGATCAGCACCGGGGTTCGAGCAACGTGGGCGTTGGCGATACCGGTGATCGCGTTAGTGAGACCTGGGCCAGCGGTGACCATCGCAACGCCGGTCTGGCCCGTGAGGTCGCTGTGGGCTTGGGCCATGTGGACGGCGGCCCGCTCGTCACGGACGTCGATGATGGGGATGCCAATCCTGGCCGCGGCGTCCCAGATAGGCTGGATGTGGCCCCCACACAAGCCAAATATCCGCTCAACGCCGCGCTCCTTGAGGAACCGGGCAATGAGGGCTGCGATGTTGGACGGATCGTTGGGCATAGTTCACCTAGGTTGGAGGTGAGGGGAGGATAGTTGGCTGCGTTGGCTGGGGTCAAACGCAGCGAAGTTGTCGGAAGATCAATGACGGAGTTATTATGGCGTCATATTGAAACTGGAGTGGCGCCATGCCTTCAAGCCTGTCAATTAAGAACGTGCCTGATGAGACGGTGGAACGCTTGAGAAGACGGGCGAAGCGAAACCACAGATCCCTGCAAGGCGAATTGATGACGATTTTGGAGGAGGCCGTAGGGGAAGGCCGAGCATCGTTCCTCGACGCCTACCGCAGAGGTGGCGAAGCTGCCTTCCGGACACCCAGCGAATCCATTGCCATGATCCGCGAGGACCGGGATGGCCGCTAAGGTCGTGGATGCGTCAGTGGTAGCAGCTCTCTTCTTCCATGAGCCGGAAGAAGAGCAGGCGCTTGCCCTTGTGGGAAGCTACGATCTTGTGGCCCCGGTATTACTGGCCTTCGAGCTAACCAACGTTGCCTGGAAGAAGGCCAGGAAATATCCAGAGCAAAGAGCCGATTTGTCTCGCAATTTGGAATTAGCTCTGTCTTCGGGCATTCGTTGGGCCGAGGTATCTCACCTTGAGGTGCTGGACCTTGCGCTGGGGCTGGGAATTACTGCCTACGATGCTTCCTATGTCTACCTGGCGACAACATTGAACCTCCCATTGGCAACGTTAGACCAAAGGCTGCTGCGGGCTTGGGAATCCGCACAACTGCAATGAGCGCACTCGATTAAAGGCGCCGCAACAGCCTTGTCGCTGCCGCTCTGCCCAAGTAAACTGCAACGGTTCGAATCGAAGTGCCTTGAGGGGCTTTTCAGGTCCCAATTACTGCGGAAGGAGGCTCTTGTATGGTTGAAGTTGGCCAACAGGCCCCTGACTTCGAGCTCCCCGCTCACGATGGTGAACGGGTGGCCCTGAGTCAGTTCAAAGGGCAAAAATGGGTCGTCATATCAGCGTATCCAGCGGCGTTCACATCTGGTTGAACAAACCAGGTCTCCTCGTTCCACCAGGCCAATGGCCGGTTCGAGGAGAAGGGGGCCCAGGTACTGGGCCTAAGTTCCGACCCCGCCGCCTCGCTTCGAGCTTGGGCTCAGGCGTTGGGGAAAGTTTCGTACCCGCTCATGTCAGATTTCTACCCTCATGGTGTGGTGCTCGCTAAATACGGCATACTCAATGAGGAGCGAGGCACCGCCATGCGGTCGGTGATCGTTATCGACCCAGAAGGGATTGTTAGGCAGGTCCACACCTACCAAGGTGTTCGTCCTGACCCCAATGACATTCTGGCTGAACTGGAGCAAATGCAGGCTGGGTAGTCGAGCAAGACTTGTGAAAGGCGAAAGGCGGGGCCACATGGCCCCGCCTTTCTTTTATGGTCGTCCTGCCGGGCAGGTGACGATGGTGCGGCTGGGCCGGTAACATAGGATCGCTTACACCGAAATTCTAGCCGGGCCTTGCTTGGCTCTCAGAGGCACATGATGAAAGCAGTCGTTTTCGAAGAACACGGTGAGACCAACGTTCTCAGCTACAAGGACGTAGAGGTACCCAAGGTTGGCCCCAACGATGTCCTGGTCAAGGTGAAGGCGGCGGGTGCTAACTACAACGATATCTGGGCCCGGCGGGGTCTCCCGGGCCTCAAGATTATTTTGCCCCACGTCTCCGGCAGCGACGCCGCAGGTGTCATCGAGGAGGTGGGTAACGAGGTCGACAAGATCAAGCCTGGGGACGAGGTCATTGTCCACCCATCTTTGAGTTGCCGCTCTTGCGCCGCCTGTACCAACGGGCAGGAGTTTTTCTGCCGCGACTTTCGTATCTGGGGGTTCCAGACGGGCCCGCTCGACGGGGGCCATTCGGAGTACGTGCGGGTACCTGCCGTTAACGTCGTTCCCAAGCCGGCCAACCTGCCGTGGGAAGAGGCCGGTTCCTTGGCCTTGGTCCTCATGACCGTGTGGCGCATGTTGGTAACAAGGGCTCGAATCCGACCTGGCGATAATGTGCTGATTTGGGGCGGCGTCGGTGGGCTGGGCACAATCGCTATTCAAGTGTGCCGCCTCTTCAACGCATACCCAATTGCCGTCGTTAGTAGTGACGAGAAGGCAGGGCGGGCTATTGAGCTAGGCGCTGCCTATGCCATCAACCGCACGAGCCAAGATGTGGCCAAGGAAGTGGCAGGCATCACGGAGCGCCGAGGCGTGGAAATCGTCTTCGAGCACGTCGGCGCAGCAACCTTTCCAACGAGCGTCCGCAGCCTGAAGTATGGTGGCTCCCTTGTCACCTGCGGCGCCACTTCTGGGTTCGAGGCCATAACCGACATCCGGTTTCTGTGGAACAAGCAATTGAACTTCTATGGGTCGCACATGGCCAGCAAGGCAGAATTCCTCGACGCCCTGAGATTCGTAGAATCTGGGCAGATCGGCCCGGTCATCCACTCGGTACTGCCGCTGAAGGACGTGGCCGAAGGCCAGCGCATCATGGAGAACAACGAGGTGGTCGGGAAGATAGCCTATGTGCCGGACGGCGCCTAGCGTTTTAGACCCGCGTCAGCGCTGTGATCATCGCCTCGTGATCGGGATAGTTCTTTATGAGGTCTTCCCGCTGGCCGTGCTCGAAGTCTGCGAAGTCGAAGCCAGGGGCAACAGTTGTTCCCATTAGGGCGAAAGCTCCGCCTGCTCTTAATCGAGCGCCTTGCCACACGCCTCTAGGCACGACAATCTGAGGCTTCATGCCTCTCATGATGTCGTTTCCCAGAGTGGGAACGGTCCCGGAGCCATCTGGCCAAAGGTGCAGCATTTCCACTGGATCGCCCAGATAGAAGTGAAAGACTTCGTCCGACTGGAGGCTGTGCATGGCCGAGAACGAGTCCGGCGTGAGTAGGTAATAGATGGACGTGCCATGGGCCCGGTCACCTTCATAACGATCAGGTAGGGCGCCGCTGCCGATGTACTCGTCCGAACGGTACGTCTCCACGAAGTAGCCACCCTCGGCTGGATGGGGCACTAGGCCAAGTTCTGCAATCACTTCTGCTGGCGTCATTGGTTATCCCTCATCGAGGCTCGGAGAATCAGTGTCGCCGCTTTCAGCGCGCAACGGTAATAGGGTACAGTTTGAGGTCTTCAGTGGGCACTGAGAAGGGTTTCCTAGGGGAGGCGCATTTATGATCGACGTTGCAGTTCACGGGGCCTTGGGCAAGATGGGTAGGCAGGTGCTTTCGACGTTGTGTGACGCTGCCGACATGCGTCCGGTAGGTGGCATAGATGCCATGGCGAAGACGGACCGCGTGTCACTTCCGGACGGCTCCGGTGAAATTCCTCTCGCCCCAACGACTGAGAAACTTTTGGAGAGGGTGCGGCCCAATGTCGTGGTGGACTTCACCAACGGTGACGCTGCCCCTCCGGTTTTCAGAGCCTGCGCCAGCGCTGGCGTGCATATCGTTTCCGGAAGCACTGGCTGGCGTGATGAGGATTTGGAAGAAGCCGGACGCCTCGCAGAGCAGGGCGGTGTCGGGGCGTTAATCGCTCCAAATTTCGCGCTGGGCGCTGTGGTCCTCATTCACCTGGCCAAGATAGCTGGTCGCTTCTTCGACTACGCTGAGGTCCTTGAGGCACACCATGAAGAAAAAGTGGATGCTCCCTCCGGCACGGCGCGCGCCATAGCTGAGGCCGTAGCTCAGGGTGGTGACAAGACCTTCACGCGGCAAATGCCCACCAAGGAGCCGGTGCCAGGAACCCGAGGCGGCGCTGAATATGGAGTATCGATCCATGCCACGCGTATGCCCGGCCGCTTGGCCCACCATGAACTTCTACTGGGCACAGCGGGCCAGACCCTTTCACTGCGCCACGACTCCATTAATCGCGAGTGCTTCATGCCGGGTGTGCTAAGAGGCATTCAGTACGTCGTAGACCACCGGGGGCTGGTCGTGGGACTAGAGAACATACTTGACCTCTAATCGGAGCGGCCCAAGGTGGTCTCGTCTCCGCGTGGCTAGTAGAATAGATGGGTTGGCGCCCCGTCGGCACAACAACAGACCGGTTTGAGGAGTCGGAATTGAGCAACCCCAGAATTGCAGTCGTTGGCGCTACCGGAGCGGTGGGCGCGGTATTCCTTTCAATAATAGAAGAGCGGAAGTTTCCTTTCGAAGAGATAAAATTGCTGGCGTCGAGCCGCTCTGCGGGCAAGCGCCTCAAGGTTGGGGGCCAAGAGATTGAGGTAGAGGAAACAACGCTTGAGGCTTTCCGCGACGTTGATATCGCCTTTGTGTCTGCAACAACTGCGGTTAGCCAGGCGTTGATCCCGGCCATAGTCGAAGCGGGCGCGGTCGTTATTGACGACTCTGCTGTGTATCGAATGGACCCACAGGTGCCACTGGTTGTACCTGAGATCAATGCAGACGATTTGAAAGAACATCGTGGCATTGTTGCCATACCCAACTGCTCCACTACCCAGATGGCCATGGCCCTGTACCCGCTACATCGGGCGAACCCCATCAAGCGGCTCGTGGCGGATAGCTACCAGTCCGTTTCCGGAGCAGGGGGAGCCGCCATCGCCGAGTTGCAGGAACAGTGGCGGAGCATTCTGGATGGTGCGCCGGTCAGGGCTGAAGCATTTCCTCATCAGATCGCTAACAATGTGCTACCGGAGATCGGGAGTCCCCGGCCCGATGGCTACACCAGCGAAGAGTGGAAGATGGTGGAGGAGACGCGCAAGATCATGCATGCACCGGAGATCGCTATCTCGGCCACTTGTGTCCGAGTCCCGGTCTCCATCTGTCATAGTGAAGCCGTTCATGTGGAGTTCACTGAGCCCATGAGCGTTGGGGAGGCGCGCGAGTTGTTGGAGGCCTTTCCAGGAGTGACCGTCGTGGACGATCTGAGCACCCACCAGTATCCTATGGCAACTTTGGGAGCTGGTCGCGACGAGGTCTTTGTGGGCAGGATCCGCAAAGATGCGTCGCACGTGAATGGCCTTGCAATGTGGATAGTGTCAGACAACCTTCGCAAGGGCGCCGCCCTTAATGCCATTCAGATTGCTGAAGAATTGGTCAAGCAAAACCTTTTCCTGTCAGGCAAGCCTTCTTGACCCTCAGAAGCCTCGGAATCTGAGGTTAACCTAAATGTCCGCTGTGTCCCGGACGATAGGCAGAGTTTTTTCCGCCGTCTACCGGTTTTGGCGATCGGGTATGGCGGGACACTCGGGATCTATTGCCAAGATCATGCTGCCACCCGAGCTTGGTGGCCTAAAGCTGGAAACCGCGAAACAGTATGAAAAGAGAAGGGTGGTTGGAGTAAGGGCTGTGACTAACCTGGGGCGTCTAATGACCGCAATGGTCACTCCTTTTGATGGGAGGGAGAGGGTCGACTTTGAGCAGGCCAAGCGTCTTGCTAAGGCGCTCTTGGACTCCGGCAGCGATGGTATCGTGCTGGCTGGCACCACTGGTGAATCGCCTACGCTAACGAAGGAAGAGAAGCTCCAGCTTTTTTCTGAGGTTAGGGGCTTTCTTGGCGATAAAGCTTGCATTGTTGCCGGCACCGGCAGCTACAGCACTGCTGAAAGCGTCGACCTGACCAAGGAGGCAGAACGTCGAGGGGTTACTGCGATTCTGGCCGTGGTTCCGTACTACAACAAGCCTCCTATGGAGGGCCTTTACCGCCACTTCTGCGCCATCGCCGAGGCCACAACCTTGCCCGTGATTCTGTACAACGTGCCTAGCCGCACTTCCCTCAACATGGACGTGGCGACAGTGGTTCGCCTCAGCAAGATCCGCAACATCGTCGGGATCAAAGAGGCTAGCGGGGACCTTGAGCAGGCGGCCCAGATAATGAAGGAGGCTGAGCCTGGGTTCCTCGTTTGGAGCGGCAACGACAGCGACAACTTCGGCATCATGGCTCTGGGGGGCTACGGAGCGGTGAGCGTATCGTCCCATCTTGTGGGCAGGCAGATTCGCGGGGTTATCGATGGCGTTCTTGAGGGCCGCAAAGAAGAGGCGGAGGCGGAGCATCTGCGGTTGCTGGCTCTCAACAAGGGGCTCTTCGTGGTGTCAAATCCCATACCCGTAAAGTGGTGCCTGAATCAGGCGGGATTCGACGTTGGCGCACCCAGGTTGCCGCTCATCGAAGCTGAGGAAGACACGCAGGCTTTCCTCAGGGATCTAATGAAAGGCTACGCGATAGACTTGCCCATCGGCGGGGGCCGCTAAGAGCGCTTTATAGGACAGGGTGAACCAGGACGGTCTCTTCCCGCTTGGGCCCTGTCGAGATGATGCTTATGGGACAGCCGATTAGGTCCTCAAGCCGCCGCACATAGGTTTTGGCCTGGCGGGGTAGGTCCTTCATGTTCTGAAGTCCGGCCGTTGGGTTGTCCCACCCTTCGAACTCTTCCAGCACCGGCTCACAGCGTTCCAAGACCGACGCGCTGCTTGGGAACCGGGTGATGATTTCCCCGTCGAGCTTGTAAGCAACGCATACCTTCACCGGACCCAGTCCGTCCAATACGTCCAGACGAGTCAGGACTGCCGAGGTGAAGCCGTTCACAGAAGCGCTGTAGCGAGCGGCGACGGCATCAAACCAGCCGCAGCGGCGTGGCCGCCCGGTGGTTGTGCCGTACTCCCAGGCGCGCTCGCGGATCGTATTGCCGACTTCGTCGTCCAACTCTGAGGGCATGGGGCCAGCCCCCACCCGCGTTGTGTAGGCCTTAAAGACCCCCATGATGCCCTTCAGATGGCGGGGATGGACGCCAGAACCAGTGATGGCGCCTCCGACGGTGGCCGACGACGATGTGACGTAAGGGTAGGTTCCGTGATCCAAGTCCAGTAGCGCCCCCTGTGCTCCCTCTAGAAGAATAGCGTCGCCTCGGGCCAACATATCCTCTATGAGAGCTTCGGTAGGCTGAATGTAGTCGCCAAGCTGTTCCGACCAGGCTAGACACCGTTCGTAAAGTTCGGAGGCGTCGAAAGGCTCGCCGTCGTACAACTTGATATGGGCGTTCTTTTGCGCCACCAGAGCCTCAAGGCGGGCTCTAAGGCCAACGACATCTTTTAACTCACCCATCCGGATGCCCCAGCGGGCCACCTTGTCCATGTAGGCGGGGCCAATCCCCCTGCCAGTGGTGCCGAGAGCATCCTTCCCGCGAGCCTTTTCCTCCAGGCCATCCAAGGCTATGTGGTAGGGCATGATGACGTGGGCCCGGTCGCTGATGACCAGGCGGCTGACATCGATTTTGTGCCGCTGAAGCCCGTCAATCTCAGCCAGCAACCCAACTGGGTCTACGACCACCCCGTTTCCGATGATGCATATGGGGTGAGGCCACACAATGCCGGAAGGCACCAGGTGGAACTTGAATTCGCCCTCATCGTTCATCACAGTGTGGCCGGCGTTGTTGCCCCCTGAGAAGCGCACGACAGCCTGGGCGTCGGCGGTCAGGAAGTCAACGATCTTCCCTTTTCCCTCGTCACCCCATTGTCCGCCTATGATTGCGTAAGCAGGCACACGCTCTCCTAAGTTGCAAAGCAAAATGGCGCACCGGAACTCTCGCCCCGGTCAGCGCACCGAGCGAAGTATACCATAGCTGCCGAAGCCCCAAAGCCACCTCGCCCAGCGTTATGGGACACGGTACAATCAATTCAGATTGCTAAGCTAGGAGCGATGGTTGGCTGAACCTCATCCGGTGATCTGGATCGACAACGTCAGCAAGAGCTATGGGCACGTCCAAGCCCTGTCGTCTCTCAACCTTTCGGTGCACCCTGGCGAGATCTTCGGATTTCTGGGGCCGAATGGCGCAGGCAAGACGACGGCTATTCGGGTGCTGATGGGATTCCTGAAGCCCACCCAAGGCATCGCCCGTGTTTTTGATGCCGATCCCTGGCTCAAACCCAAAGAAATTAAGGCTCGGATAGGTTTTCTTCCCGATGCGTCAGCTCTCTACGACGGGATGACCGGCAATGACTTCCTCAACTACCTTGCGGGTCTCCATTCCCGCCCTTCAGCACGCAGAGAAGAGCTTTGTGACCGCTTGGAGCTGAGCCGCTCCGACCTGCAACGCAAAGTGAAGGGATACTCGCATGGAATGAGGAGAAAGCTGGGCATTGTCCAGTCGATGCAGCATGACCCCGATTTGCTGATCATGGACGAGCCCACCCAGGGCCTGGACCCCCTCACGCAGCAGGCTTTCTTTGTGATCCTGCGGGAGGCTCAGGCTCGCGGGTGCACCATTTTCTTTTCCTCCCACGTCCTTTCAGAGGTGGAGGAGCTGTGTCAGCGGGTAGGAATTATCCGGCAGGGCACGCTGGTTGCGGTGGAGCAGGTGCGGGAACTGCGGCGGCGCAAGGTCAGGACAATGGAGGTGGAGTTCAAGGGGCAACTCCCTCCGGATCTCCAGGTTGAGGGCGTCGAGATTCTGGCCCGCGGCGACCGTTGGTGGCGGCTTGCCATCAAGGGGGACATCAATCCCGTGCTTCGGGTGCTGGCCAGCCATGACTTGGAGGATCTGGTATTCGAGTCGCCCCACCTCGAGGACATTTTTCTAGACTATTACCGCGATGAGAGCGTTGCGTTGTGAACCTGATTCTATGGCAGACGCTCAAGGGACAACGGACTGGGCTCCTCATGGTGGGGTTGGGACTGCTGGCATTCGCCGTACTGATGCCTACCACCTACACGGCTTTTGGCGCCGCTATCGGCGACATACTCGATGCGCTTCCTGAAGGGCTCCGTGCATTGATAAAGGCGCAAGGTGGTTTCTCCACCACTTCCACTGGCTACATTGCTATCGGTTACCGGCATGCGGTCTTCATCGTAATAACGATGGCCTCCGTCATAGCCATGTCTTCCGGGGCACTGGCCCGCGAAATCGAACGAGGCACAATGTTCTTGCTTCTGGCCAGGCCTCTTCAACGCTATTACATCGTTATCGCCAAATTGGGAGCGCTCTTGGTCACCGTTGCCATTTTGTTGAGCATGTCCTTCTTTGGCACTTGGATCGGCGTTGTCGGTAACGGGGTGGAGGGGGTCGATTTCAGGGCTTTGGCCTTTGCGCTACTGAACGCCTTCATGCTGATCCTAGCGGTTGGGGGCTATTCCTTCTTCATCTCAGCCCTCTCCAGCGAGGGTGGACGGGCCATTTCGGTTGCGGCGGGTCTAACGGTCATCTTCTTTTTCGTGGACTTTCTGGCCACGTTGTGGGGTGCGGTCAGTTTCTTGGGACCGATATCCGTCTTTCACTACTATGACCCGCAGGCTGTTGTGGAGGCTAGCAGTATCCCGGCCCTGCACCTCGGGGTTCTTGGTGCAGTGGCGTTGGTTGGCTTCGTCGCTGCTGGAATAGCCTTTCAGAGACGGGATCTGGTCAGATAGCGGGGTTGCCCTCTCCCATCAACCGGCTGCCGGTGATATAGTTCGAATGCACAGTTCGTCCGGCCAATTGCGGCCGCGATTCTTGTACTTCCCTATGTAGGAGTGTCGTTCATGCGACCCATTTTGGATGTCGCCGCGGACATGGGCCTTACCGCCGCTGCCCTGGAACTGCACGGGCACTACAAAGCAAAGGTACCCTTGGAGGCCTTCCCATCTCCAGGTACCGATGTGCCCCTGGTCATCGTTACTGCAATGACTCCCTCTCCCCCAGGCGAGGGCAAGACCACGACTTCAATCGGACTGGTTGATGGTCTGGCGAGGATCGGCCGTCGGCCTGTTCTCACGCTGCGCGAGCCATCCATGGGGCCGTTTTTCGGAATAAAGGGAGGCGGCACCGGGGGAGGCATGGCCCGCGTGGAACCGGAGGCTGACATCAATCTCCATTTCACCGGTGACGCCCATGCTGTTGCATCAGCGCACAATCTCTTGGCTGCAATGACCGACGGAGCCGCCTACCATGGCACCGTGCCTGGGTTGGAGGCGTCTCGCATCGCCTGGCGTAGGGTGACGAATGCAGAAGAGAGGGGCCTACGGCGCATCGTAACGGGGCTTGGCGGCCAGGCCAACGGACCCATGCGCGAAGCTGGCTTCGATATCGATGCCGCATCGGAGATCATGGCCATCCTGTCTTTGGCAAATGGCTACGATGACCTGAGAGAGCGGCTGGCTCGGATCGTTGTGGGTTCTGCCCGGGACCGCACTCCCATCACTGCCAGTGACATTGGTGCGGTGGGCTCAATGATGGCCTTGCTGAAAGACTCCTTGAAGCCGAACCTGGCTCAGACACGAGAAGGAAATCCCGCTGTCATCCACACCGGCCCATTTGGGAATATCGCCCATGGCAATAGCTCCATTTTGGCGGACCGGCTTGCTGCGGCATGCGGGGATATTGTCGTAACGGAGGCTGGGTTTGGGGCGGACCTGGGTTTTGAAAAATTCGTCCACATTAAAACCCGCATGGGAGGTCACCCACCCTCGGTGGCCGTAGTTGTGGTTACCGTGCGGGCCCTCAAGTATCACGGCGGCTCTGCTTCGAAAACGGACGCCCCCCCAGATGGTGTGGCTCTCCAACAGGGCCTTCCGAACATGGATCACGTCATTGGCCTCGTAAAAGGGGCAGGTGTGAAGGCGGTCGTCGCTATCAATCGTTTCCCCGATGACACGAGGGAGGAGGTTGAAGTAGTGCGGAACCGCGCATTGGCCGCTGGGGCACACGCTGTCGTAGAGTCCCATGGGTTCACTAAAGGTGGAGAGGGGACCATAGAAATGGCGGAGGCGGTGGTGGACGCGGCGAAGGAGCCAGTCCAACTTACTTACGCCTATGACCTGGAAGATTCGCCGGAGAAGAAGGTTGAAAAGCTGGCTCGCAGTTTCTACGGCGCCTCTGAAGTGCAGTGGGAACCGGAAGCCCTGAGCCAGACTCGCAGGTTCGTGGAGCAGGGCGCTGGGCGGATGCCTATTTGCATGGCAAAGACCCACCGCTCAATCTCTGCCGACCCTACGTTGTTGGGCCGGCCCTTGGGCCATACCTTCCCCATCGTTGAAATGCGAATGTCAGCAGGCGCTGGCTTCCTAGTGCCGTTGGCGGGTGCTATCCAGACGCTTCCCGGCCTGCCCCGCAAACCGAACGCCCTCGGAATTGACCTTGACGGTGCCGGCAACGTTGTGGTGCCCTAAGGGCGCCAATGGGCCTGGGATTTCTTACTTGAGGATGCTTTCATGACCGTCCTAGTGACCGGTGCGGCTGGATTTATTGGGTCCAATGTAGCCAGACTTCTCTTGGATCAAGACCGAGAAGTTGTTGGTGTGGACAACCTTAACGCTAGCTACGATGCTAGGCTCAAGGAATGGCGGCTACAAAGGCTTCGGAGCTATCCTGGCTTCTCTTTTCACCAGGTGGAACTTGCAGATCGGACTACCCTGGGAACCCTTTTTAGCCAAGGGCATCTCGAGGCGGTTATCAATCTGGCCGCCCGGGCAGGGGTCAGGCAGAGCCTGGAGGACCCGTGGGCCTACTACGAGACGAATCTGACTGGGACAATGAATCTTCTTGATCTGTGCCGAAACCACGACGTTCGGAAGCTGATTCTTGCCTCAACCTCCAGTGTTTATGGTGCAACCGAGGGCCTATTTCAGGAAGAAGGAAAGACTGACCGGCCTTTGTCGCCCTACGCAGCATCTAAGAAGGCGGCCGAGAACTTGTGCTATGCCTATCATTATTCCTACGGCATCAATATCACAATTCCCCGGTATTTCACTGTTTACGGTCCCGCGGGCAGGCCCGACATGAGCATATTTAGGTTCATTCGTTGGATCGCCGAGCAGGAGCCGCTTATCCTGTACGGCGATGGTTCGCAAAGCAGGGACTTCACCTACGTGGACGATATCGCAAGGGGAACGGTACTCGGCCTGGGACTGGAGGGATACAACATTATCAATCTTGGATCTGATAGCCCGACCTCGCTCACAAGGGTTATTGAGCTATTGGAGGGCTTCTTGGGCAAGAAGGCCAACATTCGCCGCGAGCCGGTCAATCCGTTGGATGTCCCTGCAACTTGGGCAGACATATCCAGGGCGCGCGCGCTTCTGGGCTGGGAGCCGAAGACCTCCTTGGAAGAGGGACTCCGCGTCGCGGTGCAGTGGTACCTCGAGAACCGCTCGTGGGCCAAAGACCTGAAGCTGTGACCGCGTTTAAGTTGCCCTCAACCATCGCAGTAGTTGGGCTCGGGTATGTGGGCCTTCCCTTGGCCGTTGCCTTTGCTAGGGAGTTGCCCACCGTTGGTTTGGATGTGGATGCAGAGCGCGTCCGCCAATTGCGGAATGGTCTTGATGACAATGGTGAAGTGGCGGCAGAGCATCTCAGTCTCCCAAACCTAACGCTGACCAGCGACCCCGGACTCCTGGAAGAGGCGGAATTTCTCATCGTTGCCGTGCCAACACCCGTGGATCACACCAAGAGGCCCGACCTCCGTTACCTTGTTGGTGCAAGTCGTATGATCGGAGAGAGGCTGAAGAAAGGTGCGGTTGTTGTGTATGAGTCGACGGTTTATCCCGGCTGCACGGAAGAGGAGTGTATCCCCGTTCTGGAAGAGGCATCGGGCCTAAAGGCTGGGGTGGAATTCGGCGTAGGGTACTCCCCGGAGCGGATAAATCCAGGCGATATGACACACGGCTTGGGTGATGTAGTAAAGATCGTGTCGGCTCAAGATGCAGATACGTTGGAGCGGGTTGCCAGGGTCTATGAATTGGTGGCCAAGGCGGGAGTATACCGGGCGCCGAACATCAAGACCGCCGAAGGCGCGAAAGTGATCGAAAACATCCAGCGCGATCAGAACATCGCCTTCGTTAACGAATTGGCCATGCTTTGCCATGGCCTAGGCCTCGATACTCATGAGGTTTTGGCTGCGGCTCAAACCAAGTGGAACTTTCTGCCTTTCCATCCTGGGCTTGTTGGAGGCCATTGCATCCCGGTCGACCCGTACTATCTGGCTCACAAGGCCATGGAAGTGGGCTACCAACCAGAGATGATCTTGGCTGGTCGGCATGTCAACGATCAGATGGGGTTCTATGTGGCGCGGGAGGCGATAAAGTTGATGATTGATGCGGGTAAGGCTGTGCAGGCGTCGTCGGCCCTGGTGTTGGGAGTGGCCTTCAAGGAAGACGTGCGAGATGTGCGGAACTCCAAGGTGGTGGATCTCGTTAGGGAGATGGAGTCCTTTGGCGTTCGAGTCGTTGTGTACGACCCACTGGTGGACGATGGGAGGATTCGCCAACTCGGCTTGACACCTGTCCCTGATCCGTTCGCGGCTCAGGACGACCAAGCATCCTATGACGCGGTGGTGCTGGCGGTGCCCCACAAACCTTTGCTTGAACACTCCGCCGACGACTACTTGGGGCTGATGACCAAGGGAGGGGTTTTGGTGGACCTACGGGGCGTTCTGCCTGGCGACTATTGCAGAGAGCGGAGCCACTACTGGCGTCTCTAGGTTTAGCGCCAGTTGGTAGGCGCGTTTTGGGTATTGGAGCGGGAGATGGGATTCGAACCCACGGCCATCTGCTTGGAAGGCAGATGCTCTACCACTGAGCTACTCCCGCCCGATTTCGTGCCTACCGACAGAGCATAACTGGTGAAACACTAGAGGCACAGCGTGCCTCCAGTTGACGTTGGTCCGCTTTATAAAGTATACCAGTCGACGAGTCACCGCGGGCAAGGGCCGAATGCTAGTGCAAGCGACCTAGACCGAATCGTGACCTTTCTCCGAGTTACTTTGCATCCGGAAAGAAGAGGAGGCCGGGACTCAGTCCCGGCCTCCTCTTTCGCTTCCTACTTCGGGCAGGAGGCGGCTGGCTCTCCTGTTGCCGCCGTCTTCGACGCTACCTGCCTCAGTGGATCTGGACGTTGCCGCCTGTTAGAGCGCCGTCGCCGTTCTGTGCAACGCCATTGATCCAGAGTCGGAAGATGTCATCTTTGCCGCTTTTGCCATCGTCCTTCACGTATGCCACGAAGCTTTGACCGTCGACGCCCACTCCTGCGAACCATGCCGATGTGAGATCTTCCGATACGGCCAAGGCCGTCAGATCGTGCGCGTGGAAGTTGCTGCTGCCGTTATGGAACTGAAGCTCGCCCTTGATCGATGTTCCATCCTTAGACTGGATGTTGAAACCGCCCCGTCCGAAAGTGTCGCCCTTCATGTTTCCTGAAGTAACCTTGCCAGCGACCATTCACCCACTCTGGTGCTGCAGCGGGGTGCATTGTACCAGCGCCCAGAGCGCTCTCCAAGCAAGAGTAACTCCTTGACACTCCCATCGGGCGCTAGCTACGCTGAACGTGTTCCCTTTTGAGGGCCCGTAGCTCAGTGGCAGAGCGTCCGGCTCATAACCGGCTGGTCGTAGGTTCGAACCCTGCCGGGCCCACCACCATCTAGGCATTGGAATAAAGCCCACGGAACCTTCCGTGGGCTTTATTCGCGGGCGGCACGTCAAGGGAGGCTAGTCCGCCTCGAAGAGTTGTGGCCTGAACTCTTGTCAGTCGGCCAGCCGCCAAACGTATAGGACGGCGGCCACGGCTGTGGCAAGGTTGAGGCTTGAAACACCTTTTCTCATGGGAAGGGACACGCGGGCGTCTGCTTTGCTGAGGAGTTCTGGGGTCAGGCCGCCCCTCTCCGTGCCGAAGGCAAGAATCGCTCGCTCAGGAATCTGCGACTGCTGCAGGGGTTCACCATCGGGATCTAGGGCCACAAGGGGCCGGTCGCATGAAGGGAGCGTGCCCACTCTGAGCACGGGAACCGCGAAGTGCAGTCCCGCGGCACCCCTTACGGCTGCGGCATGCCACGGGTCGTGCACGCCGCTAGTGAGGACGCCTTCTGCTCCCGCTGCTGCTGCAACCCGGATCACAGCACCAACATTGCCAAGGTTGGAAGGTTCCTCAAGGTAGATCAGTGGAGCCGACGTGGGGTCATTGAGGATGTCGTTCAGCGAGTGCGAAGGACGCTGGGCAATCGCGATCACGCCCGTCACTGGGGCCACCGGAGCCAGTTCCTCGAATACGCTTTCCGAAACCTCAGTGAGTCGATCCTCCAGGCCGTCAATCACATCAGGGGCAAGTTCTCCGGCCAACTTCTTCACTTTTTCAATGTTTGGGGTAACAACATCCAACAGTTCGGCCCCGAAACGAATCGCATGCTTGAGTGGATGAAAGCCCTCAAGGACTACGAGGGATGTATCACTTCGAGCTTGAGCGAAGCGAGCTACCACACTGTGATTGGTCACGCCTCTGTCTCCATTGTGATGCCTTCGTACTGACGTGGGACTGTCGGCCACCATCTTAACCCGAAGGCTGTCTATACTTGATGAACGTCCGCTCACTTTGTGAGCGCATCCGATCTTCCTAGCGAGCCATAGTGACCACGATCCATCCTTCCATTTCATTGCATGCTGCAACCATTGCCGCTGAGCTTGGTGTTCGGCCTCAGCAGGTACAGGCGACGTTATCTCTGCTCGACGATGGGGCCACGATGCCCTTCATCGCACGGTACCGTAAGGAGGCCACGGGATCACTTGATGAGGTCCAAGTCAGCGCGGTTCGGGATCGTGTCAGTGAGCTCCGTCAGATGGACGACAGACGGGCCGCAATGCTGTCCTCTCTTGAGGAGCGAGGCCTCCTTACGGAAGAGCTTCAGCACCAACTGATCGGGGCTACGACCCTGGTACAGATGGAAGACATCTACCTGCCATATCGCCCCAAGCGCCGTACGAGGGCCATGGTAGCAAGGGAGAAGGGCCTGGCGGGCCTGGCGGACCTCCTGTGGGCCCAAGGGGCCGGGACGGATGTGCACTCCGCCGCCGCTACCTATGTGGACCTTGAACGGGGTGTCGAGGACGAGGCCGCCGCGCTGGCCGGGGCCCGCGACATCATTGCTGAGTGGATCAGGGAGGACGAATGGGCTCGCTCTACGACGCGGGTGCTTTTCACAGGTCGGGGCGTTATTCGCTCACGCGCTGCCAAGGGGAAAGAGCTGGAGGGAGCCAAGTATCGCGACTATTTCGAATTTGAGGAGTTGGCTTGGAAGGCCCCTTCGCACCGGGTGCTTGCCATATTCCGAGGGGAGCAAGAGGGCATCCTGTCGGTGCAGACTGGGCCAGAAGAGGAAGCGGCGATGGCAAGTCTAGCTCAGCATTTCGTAACGGGCACGAGCGCTGCGTCCGAGCAGGTGGAGCTGGCGGTTCGAGATGGATACAAACGACTTCTTGGCCCATCAATGGAAACCGAGGCGAGGAACGAACTCAAGGGGCGGGCCGATGCGACGGCAATAAATGTTTTCGCTGACAATCTTCGCTCATTGCTTCTCGCACCACCCCTGGGTCAGAAAAGAGTTCTGGCGATCGACCCTGGTTTTCGCACTGGATGCAAGGTCGTTTGCTTGGACCAACAGGGAGCATTGCTTCATTCAGACACCTTGTACTTCCATATGGGGGTTGAGCAAGAGAAGAAGGAGGCTTCAAGGCTCGCCGAAATGGTCTCCCGCTACGAGATTGAAGCGATTGCAATTGGGAGCGGAACAGCGGGCCGCGAGACCGAAGCCGTTGTCCGCAATTTGAACCTGCCAAAGTCGATCGCTGTTGTCATGGTCAATGAAAGTGGGGCCTCGGTCTATTCGGCATCCGCTATAGCCAGGGAAGAATTCCCCGACCATGACCTCACCGTACGAGGCGCTGCTTCTATCGGAAGGCGTTTGACGGACCCACTTGCTGAGCTGGTCAAGATCGATCCGAAGGCAATAGGGGTTGGACAATACCAACATGATGTAGACCAGGATGCGCTGGCCCAAAAGCTCAACGATGTCGTCGTGAGTTGTGTGAATGCGGTTGGCGCTGACTTGAACACATCGAGCCCACAGTTGCTCGCAAGCGTGTCTGGACTGGGACCGTCCCTTGCCAAGGCCATCGTGAAGTACCGAGAGCAAAAAGGCGCCTTTCGATCCCGTAACGACCTGCTTCGCGTGCCTCGGCTTGGGCCCAAGGCTTTCGAGCAGTCAGCCGGGTTTCTGCGCATCCGAGGAGGTGACAATCCTCTGGATGGCAGTGGCGTCCATCCGGAGAGTTACGGCGTGGTACGCGAAATGGCGAAGGACCTTGGGTGCGAGATTGAGGAGTTGATGGGGGATGAGACCAAGCAAGCCCAGGTGAACGTCAGCGACTACATCACGGATTCCGTAGGTTTGCCTACGCTCAACGACATCATGGAAGAACTAGCCAAACCAGGCCGAGATCCACGCGACGCGTTTGAGGTGTTCAGCTTTTCAGACGAGGTTCGTACTATCGAGGACCTGCGGCCAGGCATGGAGTTACCCGGCGTAGTGACCAACGTTACAGCTTTCGGAGCATTCGTTGATGTGGGTGTTCATGGGGACGGGCTGGTGCACATCAGCAAGCTCGCTGACCGGTTCGTAACCGATCCCAATGCTGTCGTATCGGTGGGCCAGCACGTCTCGGTGACGGTGCTGGACGTTGATCTGGAGCGCAAGCGGGTGTCGCTCTCCATGATCGGCAGATCTTGAAACGTAGAAGAGGCGCAAATCAAAGGCGGCGTCTAGGCCCCTAGACGCTCACCCTGTCCCTGGAATACTTTCGGCGCTGGTCTTTGGAGAGAAACTTCTTACGCAGCCGGAGACTGGACGGGGTGACTTCCAGTAGCTCGTCAGAGTTAAGGAAATCGAGGCACTCCTCGAGGCTCATGATGATGGCGGGCGTAAGTTGGACGGCGATGTCGGATGTGGATGACCGGACATTGGTCAGCTTCTTTTCTTTGCAAATGTTGACTACAAGGTCGTCTTCTCGCGAGTGGAGACCAACGATCATCCCCTCGTAGACCTCAGTTCCGGGCTCCACGAAGGTACTGCCCCGGATCTGAGCGTTGTTGAGCCCGTAGGTCACGGCAACACCCTGCTCAGAGGCCACCAGCGCGCCACTCCTCGTCGCTTGGACCTCTCCCTTGAGCGGTTCATATCCCAGGAAAAGGCTGTTCATGACACCGTTTCCGCGGGTCACTCTAAGAAAGTAGCTGTTGAATCCAATGAGACCACGGGTGGGTATCTTGTATTCCAGGTGCACGTTTCCGTCGCCGTCGTACCTCATGTCCGACATGCGGGCCAGGCGAGGGGCCAAGTTCTCAGACAGCGGGCCGATGTACTCTTCGCGAGTGTCGATCGACAGTAATTCGTAGGGTTCATAGGTGACCCGGTCTCGCTGTTGCCGGAGCGCTTCTGGGTTGGACACCTGAAACTCGTAGCCCTCACGACGCATTGTCTCAATGAGAATGGCTAGATGAAGCTCACCGCGGCCTGACACGAGGAAGGTATCAGGAGACCCCGTCTCCTGCACCCGGAGGCTGAGGTTCGTCTTGAGTTCCCTCATCAAACGGGCGTAGATCTGTCGGGACATACTGGAACGCCCCTCGCGCCCGGCGACAGGCGATGTATTGACACCGAAGGTAACGCTGACCGTGGGTTCATCTATGGTGATGACCGGGAGCGCCTCGGGGAACTCAACGGAGGCGATGGTATTGCCGATGGCTACCTTGTCTATCCCGGCCAAGGCGACGATGTCTCCAGCCTCCACCTTATCGACTTCCTTGCGACCCAGGCCCTCGAAGACATAGAGCCTATCGACTTTGAAGGATTCCATCTTCTCGTCTGCACTGATGCAGGCGACTTCTTCGCCCAACGAGATGGTCCCTTGGGATATCCGGCCAATGGCTATCTGCCCCAGGTGGTTGTCGTAGTCAAGAGCGGCAACCAGTAGTTGAAGAGGAGCAGCCGAGTCGCCTGAGGGAGCGGGAACTTGGCGGCGTATCGCCTCGAACAGCGGCATAACGTCCTTGCGCTCGTCATCCATGTGGGCTACGGCGTAGCCCTCACGGGCAGAGGCGTACAGGACCGGGAAGTCCAGTTGCTCGGCTTCGGTGGCAAGCTCCAAGAACAAGTCTTGGACCATTGCTTCAACCACCGGCACGCGGGCGGTGGGACGGTCAATCTTGTTGATCACCACAACGGGCCTGAGACCATTGTCCAAGGCTTTCTTGAGCACATACCGAGTTTGGGGCATGGGCCCGTCCACGGCGTCCACGACCAGCAGGCACCCGTCGGCCATGTTGAGCACTCGCTCAACCTCGCCGCTGAAGTCAGCGTGCCCCGGGGTGTCGATAATGTTGATCTTGATGTCCTGGTAGGTGACAGCCGTGTTCTTAGCCAAGATGGTTATGCCCCGCTCCTGCTCAAGCGGGTTGCTGTCCATGATAAGCACGCCTACGTGTTGGTTGTCGCGAAACACGTGGCTCTGCTTGAGGAGGGCATCGACCAAGGTGGTCTTGCCGTGGTCAACGTGGGCAATAATGGCGACGTTTCTGATATCAGTTCGAGTGCTCGTGGCTATTTCCTCTTGTGGTTTGTCCGCAAAAAAGTGCTGGCCCAAGTGACCAGCACTTATTGATTGTAACAGGTTTGTGGGCGCAGCGAAGAGAGGCCCTCGCTCTTTCTCCCAGAGCATGGGAACTTAGCCCCGGAATCTCACCGGGGTTAAGGCCAGGGAGTGCGCCAGCGGGACACGCTACCATTCCTTCATCTACCAGGCGAGTCTGGTCTACTCTTTGATTGTGATCGCCAAAGTGAACCGGATCGCCTCTGCCGTGGAGGAACCAGCCACGACGAGGGACTCGAACGGCGCTACGATTGGCTTTACTTGTTGGGTGTACTCGACAAGGGTTTCCGGCGCCATAGCGTTTTCTACCATTTCCACAATGCCTGCTATATCTGCATACATCAGAAATTGCAGCGGATCGGGCGCTAGATCAAGAGCCTTACTAAAGGTCTTGTTCGACCGCAAAGAGCTGGTATCTCCTGTCAGGGCCGCATTGAAGTCCCGCAGGTTGTCTGTTGTGCTGCCGATAACCAGCATGTCTTCCGTGATCAAGTAGCCAGGCTCGTAATTGATGGTCTCGCCAAGGAGACCGCTTAGGTCCCAGGACTTGGCCTGATATTCGCCGATATCAATCTGCGTCGGCTGGAAGCTCTGAGGCCCTTCTGGATCCATCATTGAAAGCGCGGGAGCGAACAACCCCAAAGCGATGTCCAGGATTGCTTCGAATCCACTGGCATCCGCTGTTTCTGCCATGAGCAAGGCATTTATAACGCCTGACTCGAAATCCCCGTCGCTGTCTATCCGAATGTCGCTTGGCAGAAGCGCCAAGGCGACCTCGCCCGTTAGCGTTCCCATTACAGAATCCAGGGCGCTGAGACCGATCATTGCGGCCAAACCCTCAGGCTCACCTGCACGGTTGGTCTGGCCGAACAAATCGTCGGCCCCTCCAGAGTCCCGGAACTGCTGCCACGCCTCATTGGCCCCCACGAACGAGACCAACATTAGGGCGTCCTCCGGCAGCCTATCCGCCGAAAGCAGCCTGTTTTCGGCGGTAGGGATCAATCCACCTTCAACCGGGTCCATATAGAGGTCCAGCCTGACGCCACGTTCGATGAAGGAAGCCGAGGCTGCCGCAAATTCGGGGCTGCCCTCGCCCAGCGGGACTGTCCCGAGTGTCGCCAACTCGAAAACCTCCCCAAGGGAGGGAGAATCGTTTCTAAGAAAGACGAAAGCGCTGCGATCGGAGGGGAGTGAGGCGGTTGCCTTGAGAAAGGCTTCATCCTTGGCCAGAGAGTTGGAGGGCGGTGTTGCAAGGTTGTCGATGGTTGCTTTCAACCTGGCTGGGTTGACACCGTAGATCACGTATTCGTCAGTTACTGCTAGGGCTGGCTCCTGGTCATTGACCACAAAGAGATCAGCACCCAGATAGGCCTCCTGAGAGAATGGCACTCCTTGGTCTTCACTCAGGGTCTCCCGGACACGTTCCGCGAATGTCCCGCCGGCATCCCTGCCCTTGGTCTGAGCGAACACCGCCCAATCTGGTTCCACTGACTTATTCTCACCAGCGAATAAGGCCACGGTGACGTCAGCGCCAATCAGGGAAGTGGAGCCCTCCAGCAGATCAATCTCTTTTTGTATTTCTCCCAAGAAGTCATCACGGACGCTCTCGAACGCTTCGGATCTGAATGGCGCTAAGAACTGAGACGCAAGATCTCCTCTAACATCGTCGAGGTCAAGGTAGAGGTAAAAATCAACATCGGCGGGAATGTACTGCGCCGTTGCTTCGGGGGGACGACCGGTATCGCGCAGGATCAAAGCAGCGGCGACGCTCCCGGCCGCGAGGACTCCGATTGCGACAACAACGCCTAGAATCAGCACCAGCCGCATATGCCTCACCTCAATAAACGACGACCCAGCAAAGAGTAGATATCAATCTCTAGTATATGCGAAGGCCCCGCTTCCTACCGAAGCTCGGTGGAAAGCGGGGCCTTCGCATAACGGAAGCTAGTGTCAGTTAGTCGCCGAAGAACTTGCCGGGAACGGGCACACCAGTGACGTGTTTGTTCTCGTTGGAATGAGCGGGTAGGGGCTTGCCATCAGGACCCATGCGTCCAGCGTCTCGGTCGTTGTATGGATTCTTGCCGGCGCCGATCCTGAGCAGCACTAGGTTGGTGTCGCCGGAACTCTGGAAGTAGTAGAAAGCGCCCTTGGGCAACATGATGCCCTCGTTTTTATTGACCACTGTCTCTTTGTGGTCCTGGTCCCAGTAGGTGGCCTGTCCTTCCAGCACGACGAAGGTGTGGTCCTCGTCCTCGTGGCAGTGCAGCGAATTCTCTCCCCCCTGAGCATAGACCTTGACGTGGACCCAGAGGTCTTCAGTCTCGGATACTAGATCTGTGGTCCTACCTTCGGAGAGGTAGGGCGTCCGCAATGAGAAGGTCTCAGCCTTGGGTAAGCTTTTGGTTGTCATGGTAGTCACCTCTTTCTTGGACTTGGCTTTCTGTCTAGCTTATCTCTGGAATCTTCAGTCCATACAGGTTGGTCACGGTCCCGCGGACGATCTTCGCTTTGGCTTCCGGAGTTAGGTGGCTCAGGTCCCGGGCAATAACCTCGCGAGAGTGGGGCCACGTTGAGTTAGGGTGAGGATAGTCGTTGGACCACATGCAGTTGTCCTCGCCCCAGTACCCGAGCATGTAGCCACCGGGAGGGTCGTTAAAGAAGGTGGCGAAGACCTGGCGATTGATGTACTCACTGGGGAGCATGGTGAGGGTCAAAGGAGCCCGTTTGCGCGAATTCGGGCGCTGATAGTATTTGTCCCACTGGGAGACGACAAATGGAATCCAGCCGATTTCGTTCTCCACGACGACAATCTTGAGCTTGGGGAAGCGCTCCAGAACGCCAGAGAACACGATGTAGAACAGTGTGTCCGCCGCTTCTATGAGTTTCTGGTTCACGCTGGACCGATAGACATCCAAGCCGGTCCGCCCCAGCAGGTCGACGCTGTAGTTGAAGCCGGTGAGGATATGGATGCTAACCGGCATATCCAGTTCCTGGGCGGCCTTCCAGAAGGGGTCGTAGTGCGTTGAGTCGAAAGGCAGGTCAGGGTGTGGACTCTGCCAGATGATTGCCCCCTTCAGCCCTGCCTTGGCACACCGTTCCAATTCCTTCACTGCGACGTCCATGTTAAACATCGAGATCATGGGAACACCGACAAGCCGGTTTGGCGAGACCTGGCAGTACTCGGCGATCCAATCGTTGTACGCGCGGAAAGTTGCTTCCTGGAGCGCCGGGTCTTCCAAGGCGAAGGTTCTTAGCCCTAGGGTAGGGTATAGCACCTCTGCGCTGACCCCGTCGGTCAACATTTCCTTGAGCCGTTCATTAGGGTCATGGCCGCCGGGCTTGTCCATAGAGACGTTGCGCATTTCGGGGTAGTACGGAGCGGTGTCCTTGAACTTGGCTGGAAGCCGTGAAGTCCAAAGGTCCAGCGGCTCAATGATGTGGGAGTCTGACGAGATCAGAATCTCGGCCGTGGCGGGGGTTACTCTTGAACTGACAAAGTCTTGAGTGGTGGTCATGGTGGCTTCTCCTCCAAGGCTGATCAGCGGCGAAACGAGACCCTTTCGAGCCCTTCCTACCGGCAATTGCAGGATTGTAGCCGTCGCAGGAAAAGACTGTCAACGAAGGCGGGCTAAGGCTCAGAAATTGAAACAGGGGCCTTCAAGGCCCCTGTTTCAATTGTTTAGGCGTGTTTTCGGCTGGCGCCTTAGAGTCCAGCTGCCATCTGTTCTTTGGCTAGTAGGGCATAGTAGTCCCAGACTCCGGTTACCTGCATCGGCTTCTTTGGGTCCATATGGGGAGCGAACTGAGGAAGCTCCCACAGCTTCGGCCGGTTGATCATCTCATCAATGTATTCATCAGGGATCGAGGGATGGTCCGGGCCAGCGGCGCAGTAAGCGTACCAGTTCATCTTGGCTTGCTCTTCCAGATTGATCATGTTGGTAACTGATTCGATCAAATTGACGCCCGTGGCAGCGGCTCCGTGCCCAAAGAAGAGCATGACCTTACTGTCGCCCAGCAACTCCGCGACTTCCATCCCTTCCTCGTCCGTCTGGACCGTCTTCGTGTGAGGCCAGACGGGCAGGGGGTACCTCACCAACTGGATGCCTTCCTGGCACATTGGGACCAACCGCTTCTGCAATACGCTCAGGGCCACCACATAACGTGGGTGAACGTGAACAACGGAGTTAATGTTGGGGTGCGTTTTGAGGATGCTGGAGTGCATCTTTACCTCAAAGCACTGTGTTGCTCCGGGAGGCCCGTCCACTAGGTTGCCATCCGTGTCACACACAACCATTTGGTCGGGGTTTATCCGGGCAAGTGCATCGACGGCGTAGCCTCGCCCCTTCACTACGAACTTGTTTGGGTCTGACGGGAGTCGAAGGCTTGCATGGCCCAGAGAGGCGGTGGCCCCAATGGCCAGGCCCGTCAAGGCCAAGATCCGGTTGGCAATAGCTACGTTATATCTGACGTCCTCAAGCTCTGAAGCCACAGCTGCCTCCTTTGGGCAAATAGGGGTTCGTTTTAGTCGTAGTCTTCGCGCATGGCAACCTGGTGGCTAAGGTATATCTCCTCATGCTTTCTTTGTGACTCCATGATGGCCAACGTTACTTCCAAGGTGGCCATGCCCCACCGCCCATTGTGGTACACGGGCTTGCCCTCAACTGCTGCGTCGTAGAGTTCCTGGAGTTCTTCCTGACGGTACGGGCCCTCTTCCACGGGCTCGTCCCGAGTGCCTTCGTCACCGTAAACGTAGATTCCGTACGGTGAGTGCCGCATGTCTCCTCGCTCGCATGTGACAACAACAACACCGAGGTCTGAGGGAAGCCAGGGATTGCGCTCGTGGGCTTGGCTTCGGAACACCCTTTCCTCATCTGCTCCGCCAATGCGAAGAGCGTCCTTCGCCGACTCTTCGTCTCTGCTGTCGTTCGCCAATGCCTTTCGGATGCTTGCGCGCTCCTCCATGGTATAGCGGCCCACGCTGCTGCCCCAGGCAACCAACTCTTGGGCCAAGAAGTAGCCGTAGCCATTGTGGGTAATGATGGACGGGGTGCCGTCTTCGAACTCAAGATAAGCGACGTAGAACCCAGGGGCATCGCGAGGACCCCAGTCTCCGTAAGAAGCCCGGACGCTGCGGACCAAACCACCGCCCAGAAGCCTCACAGTGTCCACTTGGTGGGGTGTCTGGCGATAGACCAATCCGCCGCCTTCGTTGATGTTGAGTTCTTCCCCCGTGCGAGGCCGGAGCATCCAGTCCGAGTAGGACCAAGCATTGAGGGCCTGCAGCTTGCCCAATTCACCCGACTTCATGATGCGGCGCATCTGCCGGATGGGAGGCGTGAAGCCAAAGGTGTGGCCGGCAACAAGCGCCACGCCGTTCCTTTCCGCCGCTTCCACCATTTGCTCTGCTTCCTCAAGGGAAGTGGCCATGGGCTTTTCCACAACGACGTGCTTACCGCTGTTTGCGGCCAAGACAGCCATGGGGCCGTGGTACTTGTTGGGCGTTGCGATCCAAACGGCTTCAACGTCTGGGTCAGCACAGAGGCCCTCCGCGGTGTCGTAGGTCTTGGTCCAGGGGTACCTTTCATGGAAGGTCTGGAGTACGCGGGGATTGACGTCCGCCGCTGCAACCAGTTCCACCTTCTCCATGGACTCCATTGCCGGTAGGATTTCGGCGGCCCCTACTCCGCAGCCGATGATCCCCAGCTTCAGCCGCCTCTGGGGCGCCTGCTGGCTAGTTGCGTTTTCGCCTGTTGTCATGTTTTTTGCTGCCTCCGGTACGCCTGCCTCATTGACGCGCAAAGGGTAGCGTTACGCTAGGCGGCAGTCAAGCAGGAATGTGCTTCTCCGACGTCGCCAGGACGCCAGGTGCTGATCTTGCCAGGGCTGACCAGCCAGTGCTCTTTCGGTTTCCCAATGCTGTCGACAGGCTCGCGATTGGCTTGGCATACGCCGCGGTCCCACCCGCCCGCCCACGAACGTTTTTGTATCAGGGGGTGTCCCCCTGATACCCCCGGCGGGGCTACGCCCCTGCACCCGGCCCGAAGGTTGTTGAGGCTACATGCAAGGCAAACAAGCGATGCGACCGCGTCCCCAAAACGGGTTTGCAGGTGCCGAAGCAGAGAGATTTGCAGCAACGAGACCCTTCGTCGTTGCGAGCGAGTATTCGAGCGAAGCAATCTGGTGGGGAGAGGGACAGCCCTGCAGAAGCGAATACGGGCCTTTGCGACAACGCGCGGAGGCCCGTATTCGATGAAACCGAATGTACGAGGTTGAGCCCTACTCGTTGAAGCCGTAGAGGTCGACGGTGCGGATGCCGTCGTGGATCTGGCGAATGGTCTCAGCTTCTTTGTCCACCCTGGCCTGGGTTTTCACCAGCACGTCTTCAACGGTGGACTGCTCAATGACGACTACGCCATCGGCATCGCCCATGACGAGGTCTCCCGGGAAGACGGTGATCTCCCCGATGCGGACGGGCACGTTGTAAGCGCCCACGGCATTTTTGTCCTTGCTGGTGCCGCGGATGCAAAGCCCCCGGGACCAAATGGGAAAGCCTATCTCAATGATGTCGAGACCGTCTCGCACACAGCCGTCGATGACCATTCCGGCGAGGCCCGCTTCCTTGGCGGCGTGGGACATGATTTCGCCCCAGTAGCCAGCCTCGTAGTAGCCGCCGGTGTCCACCACGAGCACGTCTCCTGGCTTGGCTGCGTAAAGGGCCCTGTGCAGCCAGAGGTTGTCCTTGGGAGGGGAGACCACGGTCACAGCGGGGCCGCAGACGAGGAATTGCGGCGAAACGGGCTTGAGGCCTGAGGGAAGGGCGCCGACTCCTCCCGCAGCCTCGTGGAGGTCGGCGCTGTGGAACGCTAGGGCTCGTTTGATCATCTCGGCCGGTGTCCGGCTGATTTCCGTTGTGCTGGTGAGTGGGTTCATGGACTTGTCCTTGGGTAGGGTCTGATTGGCTAGGCGCTGGCTGTGGGCTGGCGTTTCCCCCTCTCCCTCGAGGGAGAGGGAATATGATTTTGTCCTTCCTCCTCCATTGAGGGAGTTAGTTAGAGGGAGGGGGAGGCGCTGGCGTTGAATTACTTTGGCAGTGAAAACTACCCCTCGTCCCTGGTCTGCAGTTGGTGATACCGGAACTGCTTGCGGGCCTCATCCAAGCGCAGGCCGCCTTCGATGGCCGCCCTGATGTGCACCTCTGCTTCCGCCACTTCGAGGGTTAGCTTGAGGACTTCGTCTTCACGTTCCTTGGGAACGACCAAGACACCGTCACCGTCGCCCACGATGATGTCACCGGGGTTCACGCGGACCTCTCCAAGGGAGATGGGAACGTTATAGCCATCGGCCTGCACCCGGTCCTTGCCGGTGCGCATGGTTACGCCCCGGCTGTAAACGGGGTAGTTGAGCTCGATGCTCCGGTCGAAGTCGCGGCACACGCCGTGAATGACCGTTCCGCCTATACCGCGCCGCTTTGCCTGGGTCGTCAGAATATCTCCCCACACAGTGGCGTCCATTCTGCCAGAGTTGTCTAGCACAACAATGTCGCCTGGGTTCACGTCGTCGATGTAGTCACCTACGGAACCCTTAACGGTGTCGCAAGGCCGCATGTAGATGGTGAAGGCTCGGCCGGCAAGCCGGAAGCTCCTGTCCAGGGGCTGGAGGCCGAGTGCCTGTCCGTTAATGCCCAACCGGTCCAGGGCATCGCTGATGGTTGACGTCCCCAGGTCCTTGAAATCTTCAGGGTTGGCCATGTATTTATCTCCCCAACATGTTTTCGTAAGATTTTCCCATAACAGTGCTCACAGGCTCCCCGGCGAGAACGGCCTTTGTCATCGCGGCCTCGCGGGCAGCGATTTCCTCTGCTGCTCCTATGACCTCATCTGCCTGACCGGCGGCGATGAAAGCGACGCCGCTGCCATCGGCCAAAACGAGGTCTCCGGGTGTCACCGTAATGCCACCGATCTCAATGGGCTCATTGAAGCAGTCTTCGACGACCCTGCCGCGAGCGGTTAGTGGTACCGCTGAGCGCCCAAAAACGGGAAACTCAAGACCGCGGCTTTCGTCGATGTCCCGGCAAGCGCCGTCCACGATGACGCCACTCACGCCTTTCACCTTGGCTGCCGTGGACAGAATGCCGCCCCAGCCTGCGGC
This sequence comes from Chloroflexota bacterium, assembly GCA_003228115.1. Lineage (GTDB taxonomy): Bacteria > Chloroflexota > Dehalococcoidia > Lucifugimonadales > SAR202-VII-2 > SAR202-VII-2. Next base: position 262,517 of record QEVV01000002.1, on the reverse strand, counting down.
GTCGGCCCGCTGGCGGTGATCTATCACAATGACATCGCCAGGGTTGGCGGCTTCGATTGCCCCGGTGCCGAGGTGGCGGGTGGAAGTCTCATTGCCTTTGGACTTGAGCCGGACGGTGACAGTGCGACCGGCAATGCGCTTCTGCACCGAGAGCGGCCTCAAGCCAACGACCACACCCTTGATCCCCAGTTTATCCAGGGCATCGGATACGGCGCAGGTGTCCAATTTGCCCAGGCGTTCGACGAGTGTATCTGACATAGTTCTCCTTTCGTGGGGGCTGCGCACAGCGCCCAAACGATTGCTAGCGAGTTTGTTGGGGCGGGTCTCAGGAGGCTTTCCCAGAATTAGCGGACCGCCACAATGGACAGCTATCCTCGTTGCCAGCCCGCCGTAGGGCGTTTAATTAAACGCCCCTACGACTGTCTTCACCGACTTTCCGTGCCCTTAGATTGACCGGTCGATTTTTGAGACACTCTCCCCAGACCCGCCCCAACGTCATCTATTGGGACGAGTGGTTACCTACCGGTTAGGACCACTGAGCGAAGCCCATAGCGCAGCCCGTCATTGCTGCCGACCGGTAACAGGGAACGTAGTCGATGAGCTTGAAGTCCATTTCCCCGGCTGCCGCTCCTACTGTAATCCAGTTGCGAATTTCCGAGTTGCCGGAGTTCAACATCTTCCGGTCCAGCGTACTGATGGTTTCCACGTCTTTTTGTTCTAGGGCCTTGAGCATCTTTTGGTCGAACTCTTCCGTGACGACAAAGTGAGTGAGCCCTCCAGACGCCACGATGGCGACGCGAGTGCCACTGTCCCATTCGGCGATGGCCCGTCCTAGGGCTACCCCCAAATCATGACATCTCTTGGGCGTCGGCTGGTTGGGTTTGAAATAAGTGTTCAGCATGATGGGAACCACCGGAACGACCCTGTCGCCCATGATGCGGCGCCAGACGAAACCCCAAGCATGCCCGGCGTTGCGGCCTTCGGTCTGATACTTGTTGTGCCCAACGTCGAACTCTTGGTCGACAAGCGACTCGATAATGTGCAGTGCTAGAGCGGAGCCAACTGGGTAGTCGCGCTCGCCTCCGTAGGCCCAGGCCGAGGCCTTGGCGTCCGGCGGCGTGTTGTCCGTGACATGGCGGCCCGCGTTGTGGATGCTCTCGCCCCAGTACACGGATATGGCCGGCATGTTGTCCTCTTTCAACAACTCGTGCTGGTCGTCCCCGACGACAACGACCACATCCGGCGCAGCCTCTGCCAGAAGTTCCCCCAGGCGGGCTATGCCCGTCTGGCATGCGTCATAGCGGGCCTTCAACGTCTCATCCGTTAGCTCTTTCTCTATGGACGGAGGCGCCATCTCCCGAAGCTCGTCATAGCTATGGATCTGCCCATCAGGTCCCCAGAGGTCTCCACGCTTGGAGTCGTTGTCACCTCTGTAGCGCCACCACTCCGGCGGAAGGCTCAGCTGAGGGCTGTGCGACGTCGCAAGGCCAAGCACTATCTCTGCCATGCCCTACCTCCTCTCAATCCCTGCCTACTGCCACCGGCCGAAAGCCCAACCGCCACCCGTGCCCGCAAGCGTCCGGTATACGGGTAGGTAATCCAAAAGTTCGAAATCGAGGTGTTCCGTAGCGCCAGCAGTTGTGACCCAGTTTCGGATTTCCGAGGCAGCTGAGTCCACACGATGCCGCGGCAGGTTTTTGAGCGTCTCGGCGTCTTTGTTCTTCATAGCGTCCAAGGCGATGTTGTCGATCTCTTCATCGGTAACGAAGTGGCTTAGCCCTCCTGAGCCGATGATTGCAACCCGCTTGTTGCTGTCCCAGGCCTCCACAGCCTCTCGAATAGTCTGGCCCAGCGTGTAACAACGCTTTGGCGTGGGCTGGTTAGGCGGATAGCACGTGTTTTGGAAGATGGGGAGAATGGGAAATGGATTGTTGTCCATCAGCCGACGCACAACGAAGGCCCAGCCGTGGGGCATCCCCATACGCTTGGGTGCGGTGACTCGTTCGTTCTTGACGTAGCCGGCCGGTCCAATCGTGCCTCCCGTCTCCTCTTTCATGTAGCGGGAGTGAGCAATGTCAAAGTCATGCTCGATGAGGAAGTGGATGAGGTGAGCGCCAAGCTCGTGGTCAACCGGAACATCCATTTCTACGTCGCCGTAGCCCCACAGCGCAGACCTGATGGCCTCAGGCATACCGGGAGTCTCTAGGCGAGGGACGATGCGCATAGTCTTGCCCCAATAGAGGCCAAGGGACGGCATCACATCTTCGAAAAGCAACTCGTCTTGGTCGTCACTGACAATGATGACGGCGTCCGGCTTCGCATCTCGAAGGGTCTTACCCAGTGTGGCGATGGCCACTTGGGCTCGTTCCCACTGGTCAAAGAACACTTCGTCCCGACACATCTTGTCGATGGTTGCGACGATGGGCTGGCTCCTCCGGAACTTCTCAAGTTCCTCGTAGAGCATGACCTGCCCGTCAGGAGGGGTAACGAAGCCACCCTCGCGGCTCAACTTGTCCACTTGAGCGTAGGGCCCCCATTGCTCCTTGGCCATGCTTAGCATGGGGCTATGGGAGGTTCCAATTCCAAGCACTATCTTTGCCATGATCTCACCTTTTCACTGAGTGTTAGTGGAGTGTTTCGGGTTCGCCTACAGCCCTATTGTCTGACACAGTGCGCTCGTTTTCTACCCCAGCTGCCTGTCAGAGACGAAATGGGGGAACCTCCACGAGGTTCCCCCATTCTTTCAGCAACTTGCGCTGTGTTCCCATTGCCGGGAAGCGGCCGAGGCCGCCCATGGCTTAGACCTTGAAGCGCGGGAAAACGTTGTAGACGTTGCCGTCGAAAATGTTCTTCTTGTCCGCTTCGGTGAGCCATTCGATGCTGTCGATGACGGGCTTCGTGTCGTCCTTCCACAGGCCAGTCTGCGGGTCCTGGCCAGAACCAGATCCAGGCTTCTCGGTGCCGAACATGCAGCGGTCCGTGCCGCAGACCTTGAACAGCAGGTCCAGAGACTCTTTCGTGTACAGCACGGTGTCGAAATAGAGCTTGTTAAGATCCTCTTCGAAACGGACGGCCTCAGGACCGTAGTGCATCCAGCGGGCAGCTTGCCAACGTCCGATCTGGTAGGGCACAGACCCTCCGCCGTGTGATACGACGATCTTGAGGTCCGGGAAGTCCTTGAAAACGTTGGAGTTGACCAAACCTAGCAGGGCGATGCTTCCTTCAGTGATGAAGTGGTTGCTGTATGATTCGCGGCCGTTCTTGCAGCCAGCGCCGTGGATGTGGCCGGGGACACCCAACTCCACCATCTTCTCGTAGAGGGGGTACCAGTACTCGTCACCCATGTTGGGGGTGTATGCGCCGTCGGCTATGGTTCCTTCCCAAGGGTCGGGGTTTATAAGACAGCCGATGAACCCCATCTCGTTGACGCAGCGCTCGAGCTCCTCAATAGCTAGCGAGAGGTCATCGCCTGCAACGAAGGGCAGTCCCGCTACGCCGCGGAACCGGTCTGGGTTCAGGCGCACCTGCTGGCCGATCACGTTGTTGTTGGCCTGGCACCAGGTATCGACTATCTTTGCCGGCTTCTCTGAGTTCATGAGCTGAAAGGGCCTGGGCGACAAGAACTGAATGTCCGTGCCCACGCTGTCCATAATGGCGATGTTGCGCTTGGCGAAGTCGTCCACCCGCTCGTCGGGGTAGCTCGGCACGGAAGTGCCTCCGTAGCCTCGACTGGATAGCAGGTTGGCCTTGAGCTGATAGAGCTCAGGGGGGGCCACCGTGTGTGCGTGCATGTCTACGACTCGTCCACTGTATGCCATACGTCCTCCTAGGGTGTTCTGGTATTACGTCCTACAATCGTTCCGAAAAGCGGGCGGCGAGGCTGCTCTAATCAAGCACTGCGACAATTTCGCATTGAATGAGCATGCCTCGCTGCAGTTCGTCCGTGCGAATAGCGTGCCGAGCCGGCCGGTCATTTTCGTCCGGAAACATTTTCAGCCACTCTGCGTTAATGAGCTGGCGGGTTGAGTTGTCCTTGACGTACACGGTCATGTGAGCGATGTCCGCCGTGCTACCTCCAGCTTGTTCCATGATCGTGCCTATGTGCTGGAACATAAACTGGGTCTGCGCTGCAGCATCCTCTGGGATTTCACCGGTTGCCGGGTCAGCGCCAATGATTCCGCTTGAGTACACTGTGTTCCCGATCTTCACAGCCATGGGTATCGGGGCGTTGTGGGCAACTCCGGGTACTTCAATGATCTGACGCTTCGGCATAGACAGACTGCTCGCGACCGCCTCTGAAAACTCCCCCCCAAAACCAGGCCGTTTGTATCATAGGCCGTCAGGGGTGTCAAGGGAAACAGGCACGGTAGGTTGACTCTGAGCGGACGTTCTGTTGCAATGAGATGGAAATTCAATAAGTAGGATATTTGGAGTTTCCGCATGACGCAGGTGAAGAACCGCAGAAAGGTGGTGAAGACTCTAGCGAAAGGCCAAGTGACCATTCCCAGTGAGTTCAGAGAGATTTTGGGAATTGAGGCAGAGACGCTACTCAGTATCTCGTTGGTAGGGGACCATCTGGAAATCGTTCCGCTCGCCCAAAGCGGAGACGCTCTCAGACGGTACACAGACGAGGACATCGCCCGCTTCCTTGAGGAAGATAAATTGGATCAAGACACTGCCCTCCGGGTACGAGCCTTACTCCGGAGCGGGGCTCTTTAGGTGGCGCAGTCCCGGATTCTCTTCCTGGACGCCAGCGTTTTAGTAGCAGCCTCTCGTTCTCCTTCAGGCGGATCTGCATTGGTGATTGAGGTGTGCGAGGGCCAAGTATTCCGAGCGGCTTTAAGCGGTGAGGTCGTGCTAGAAGCTCGTGTGAACATTGCCAAGAAGTTCGGTGAGGTGGAGCTGATTAGGTTCTACGAGCAATTGGCGGCGATGGGGGCCCACATGGCCCCCCCACTTTCCAAAGTGAGGCTAGTCGAATGCGCCTCGATTGTTGGGGACAAAGATGCCCATGTCCTGGCTTCGGCTTTGGAGTGTGGTGCGGAGTTCTTGTTGACCTTGGACAGGCGTCATCTCATCACTCCGGAGGTCCAGGCGGCGGGGCTTTCCACCAAGGTGCTGACTCCGGGGGAATTTCTGCAACAAATGGGGCTTGAAAGCTAGTAGGGCACCTCCGGGAGGCGTTGCTATTCAGTCTGACGATATCGAGGCTGGCACCGAGGAAATGTACCGCAGTGGGTTTACTGACGGCCTGCCCATTGTGCCACCGACGCTTGAACGAGTTGAAGCCATGCTCAGCGCCTCAGGCCGCGATCCTGAAGAGGTCATAGCGGTGCTGGAACCCTCCGGTGCTGAGGCGACGGTACAGGCCCTGGCGGTGAACGCGGTTATGGCCGGGTGTTTACCGGAGTATTTGCCGGTTCTCATCGCTGCCGTCCATGCAATCGCCGACGAAGAATTCAATCTGCTGGGTATCCAGTCAACCACCGGCTCGCCTGCGCCCGTCGTTATCGTCAACGGTCCGATAGGGCGGCGGTTGGAGATGAACCAGGGGTCTGGGGCATTGGGGCCCGGCAACCGGGCCAACGCCACCATTGGGCGGGCGCTTAGTTTGATCTTGCGAAATGTTGGTGGCGCCAGGCCGGGAGAGGAGGACATGGCCACCCTGGGGCAGCCTGCCAAGTACGGCCTGTGTTTTCCTGAAAACGAAGAGGAGAGTCCGTGGCCGTCGCTGCATACCGACCTGGGTTTCGCTAGCGATGAGAACGCCCTGACAATGGCCGCTATCGCAGGTTATGTGGAAGTCGTAGATGTATTTTCCAGAGACGCCGACGGGGTATTAGCGACCCTTGCTGGTGCTGTTGCCGGCACCTGCCTTGCAGGCCAAACAGCGACCCACCGTGCCGTGTCCCCGGTGCTGGTGCTTACGCCCGAGCACGCCCACCAACTGGCCGAGCGTTTCACCAAAGCCCAGGTGAGGCAGGGCGTATGGGATCAGGCCTCGCTAACCCTCGAGCAGGTTGGGCCAAGGGTCAAACAGCAAGTGATGGAGCGCCGTCTTCGGCGGGGTGGAGAGGACGTCAATGGACCATTGCGTCCTTGCCCGACGCCGGAGGACATCATTGTAGTTGTGGCCGGGGGAGTAGGGCAGAAGTCGGCCTACCTGCCAGCGTGGTACGGAGGAAGTAAGGCTCAGACCCGGCCCATCAGGACATAACTAGACGGTAGAATACCAACGCGTCCTATTTCCGCACGTCCAATGCAGGCAAGCTATCATCGAGTCTGCACAAGGAGTACGCCGTGGCCGCTGATTTCGAGGACATCATCTGCGAAAAGCGGGATGGCGTCGCCTTCATCCGCATGAACCGCCCAAAAGTGCTGAACGCCTTTCGACCCCGCACTGTCGATGAGATGCTGGCAGCCTTCGAGGACGCTTGGGCCGACACCGATATAGGCGTCGTGGTGCTGACTGGCGCCAACGGAAATTTCAGCACTGGTGGAGACGTGAAAGCCAGGGGCGGCGGCGGGTATCTGGACGAGGGCGGCAAGGCCAGGCTACGAATTCTTCAATTGCATCGAATCATCAGGGAGATTCCCAAGCCAGTCATCGCAATGGTGGACGGCTACGCTATCGGCGGGGGCCACGTCCTCCACGTCATCTGCGATCTAACTATTGCTTCAAGCCGGGCGCAGTTTGGGCAGATAGGACCCAAGTTCGGCAGCTTCGATGCGGGTTTCGGCACTATTTACCTGGCCCGAATAGTTGGCGAGAAGAAGGCCCGGGAGATATGGTACCTTTGCCGCCGCTATACCGCCGACGAAGCGCTGCAAATGGGCCTGGTCAATAAGGTCGTTGCACAGGAAGACCTCGAAGATGAGGTGATGGCCTGGTCGCAGGAGCTTCTGCAACGAGGGCCCGCCGCTCTACGATTCCTCAAGCAGTCCTTCAACGCGGACACCGACCACGTTTACGGCATTCAGAACTTGGCTCACGGCGCGATGTCCATGTACTACGACACCGATGAGTCCAAGGAGGGCACCAAGGCCTTCCTGGAGAAACGGCCTCCGGACTTTTCGAAGTATCGCTCACATCCCTAAAGGCGGTCGTGTGCGGCAACCTCTTTCGCCAACTGCAAGCACCTGGGAGCGCGCCCGCTGGTACGCTGGCGTGTGGTATTGGGCAGCCCGGCCCTTCACCCTCACCGCCTCCATCGTCCCGATACTTGTTGGGTCGGCGCTGGCCTTCCAAGAGGATCGGGCCGTTGTCCACCTGTTCGTGCTGGCCCTCATAGCCTCGGTCTTAGTCCAGATTGGCACCAACCTCACTGATGAGTTCTCTGACGACGCCATTCCGGAAGCCCGTGGCCAGAAGCTCATAGCCCCCTACAAAGTCATTGCCTTGGGGTTGCTGTCCAATAGGACCGTAAAGCTTGGCGCGGTGCTCAGCTTCGCCCTCGCCACGGGCATTGGGCTGTACATCGTGGCCGTAGCGGGGTGGCCCATACTCGTCATCGCTTTAGCAAGCCTCTTCGTAGCCTATCTCTACGCAGGCGGACCGAAACCGCTGGGAACGGTGGGCCTGGGCAATCCGCTCGTCTTTGTTTTCATGGGGCCGGTCATGGTGATGGGCGCCTATTATGTTCATGTTCGTGAGATCACCATGGACGCCTTCCTAGTATCAGTGCCGGTGGCTTGCTTGGTGACAGCGATCCTCGTAGCCAACGACCTGCGTGATTTAGAAGAAGACCGCGTTGCAGGTAAGACGACGCCAGTGACGTTGTTCGGTCGGCCCTTCGGGCGACTGCTGTTTACAGCCTTGGTCGTTGGTGCATTTGTGGCAGCGCCCTTACTGGCAACCGTTGGGGGGCTAGGATTGTGGCTGCTTCTCTCGGGAGTGGCCTTGTACCCAGCGTACGGCTCATTGCGGAAAATATGGGGAGAGGAAAGCCGCCCGTCATTCGCCGTTGCCATGCGCAACTCGGCAAGGCTTCATTGGTGGTTCGGCGTGACGTTCGCTGCAGGGCTAGTGTTGGGAAGGCTCTAGTCTTAAAGACGCTCGAAGATGGCGGCTATGCCCTGTCCCCCGCCCACGCACATTGTCTCCAGACCATAGCGGACGTCCCGGCGTTCCATCTCGTGGAGAAGTGTGGCCAGGATACGGGCGCCAGTGGCTCCGATCGGGTGGCCAAGCGAGATGCCAGACCCATTGACGTTGACGATGTCCTCGTTGGGCAGCATCCACTCTCGAAGCACTGAAAGCACCTGCACCGCGAAGGCCTCGTTCAGTTCTATCAGACCGATGTCCTCAAAGGACAGACCCGTCTTTTCGAAAACCCTTTGCACCGCTGGCACGGGACCGATGCCCATATAGGCCGGGTGCACCCCGGTTGCTGCCCATCCGACGAAATATGCCATTGGCTCCAAGCGCAATTCCTCCAACTTGTCCGCCGCTACGACTAGGCAGACCGACGCGGCATCATTCTGGGCGCTGGCGTTGCCAGCGGTGACCGTCCCCGTCTCTGTAACTGGCTTTAGCCGTGACAACGACTCAGCCGACGCGTCGGCACGGGGGCCTTCGTCGTGGTCAAAAATCAGCGGCTCACCCCTTCTCTGCGGAACGGAAACTGGAATGATCTCTTCGTTGAACCTGCCTGCCTCGGCTGCCGCGACGGCCCGCTGGTGACTGCGCAAGGCGTAGGCGTCCTGATCCTCTCGAGAAATCTCATACTTCTGGGCCAGGTTCTCGGCGGTCTCGATCATGCCTGATATGGGACCGAACCGCTCGTCCGGCGACACAGTGGACCGAGCGCGAGTGAGGCGGTCGTGAAGGGTCATCGAGCCCATGCGCCCGCCCCAACGGACGTCGGTTGCGTAGTACTCCACATTGCTCATGCTCTCGACGCCTCCGGCAATCACTACATCGGCGTTGCCGGTCTGCACGAGCATGGCTGCGTTGATGATGGACTGAAGGCCCGATGCGCAACGGCGGTCCAACTGATAGCCGGGCACTTCGATGGGCAAGCCTGCTTTCAGGGCGCAAAGCCGCCCTATAGAGGGGTTCTCGCCACTGGGATAGCCGTGACCCAGAATGACCTCGTCGACCCGCTCAGGGTCGAGGCCTGTCTGTTCCATCAAGGCTCTGATCGCTAAGGCCCCCAATTCATCGGCGGGGACATCGCGCAAAGCGCCGCCAAATTTGCCGACGGGCGTTCGCAACGGAGAGACGATGATGGCTTCGCGCATTGTGCTTCTTAGCCTTCGTCGAGGCCAAGCTTGCGGCGTAGGTTGTCTTCTATACGGTTGATCTCGTTGTCGTCGCCCAGCATCTCGTCCAGGAAAGCCCGGGACGGGTACCCGGCTTCTATCTCTGCCTGGAGTTCCTCAGCGAAGGCGCCACTCTGAATGTCCTTAACGGCTTCTCGCATGGTTTCCATCATCACGTCCCGGTCGACGGCCATGGTGCGGGTCATGCCGCCGAAGGCAGCGGCATATCCGTGAAGGTAAACAGAGCGGAAAAAACCTGAATCCGACATCGCTTGGAACGTCTTCGACATTTCTCCAGAGAGGTACATTTCCAGGAGCAATCCCTCTGGGGGCAGACCGGCCTCCAAGCCCACCTGGTAGGCCGCCAGAATGGCCGCTCCCAACCAGGGTCCCAGGGCTTGCTCGCCGAAAAGGTCCAGGTTAGCCTCCTGCTTGGCACTGAGCTTGAGGGCGCCGCGCCTGAGAGAGCCCGCGGCGGACGCTACAGCCAGCAGCGTGGGCCAAGCGTTTCCCGTGGCGTCCTGCTCGACGGAAACGTAACTGAGGAACCCCTTTTCAGCGACGAATAGGTCGCGTATGACGTCGCCGACCATGCGGGGGGCGAACAGGAGGACATCCACGCCCTGCGGCAGAGCAATGAGGTCGTAGGCCAGATTGTATCCAGAGGCGAACAGGAGTGCAGACCCAGGCCTCAGATTGGCCCGCACAGAGCCTTCCATTACCTCCGGCTGGGTCTCGTCAGGCACGAGAAGTAGCGTTAAGTCTGCTTGGGCCACCGCTTCGCCTATATCGAAAATGGGGAAGCCTTCTTTCTCGGCCAAGTCACGGGAGTCGTCCTTCCTGCTTCCTATTATTACCTTGGCCTTGGTGGCGTCTCGGAAGTTGAGTGCCAACGACCGGCCAAGGTGGCCGTATCCCACGATGGTGATGGTCTTACCGGCCAGGACACTGATGTCAGCGTCAGCTTCGCGAAAGACGGGGAGATCGTCGTTAGCTCCCATTGGCCTCCTCTTGCGCCTCGCGGTAACTCGCCAGGAAGGGGTCAAGCATGCTGGCGAACTTGCTCATCTTCAGAGGGTGCAGGCCTTTCACTTTCAGCTTGCCCGTAATGAAGGCTGTGCCGAAAGAAGTGCGGCCCCAGGCGGCGTCATCCAGCGTCTTGCTGGACATGCCAATGGTGACTGAGGGATTGCCCTCAACTGAAGGAGCGAAACGGAGCGCCGGACCGGTTTGGTCAGAGACCAAGTGCACCGCAGTATCTAGATCGTTGAATTCCCACCGCACGGTCTGGAACGCCGATGCGATGCGTTCGAGTTGGGGAGGGTCCAGCTTGTCGTTGAGTAGTTCCACAGTGCGGCGGAGGATGTTCTGAAGCTCTTCTCCGGTGGCGGGAGGGCTCTGGGTCATGGGGGTTCTCCTCCAAGGCGGCGGGTTCGAGTGTTCCGGGCGTTACGCTTTGCCTGAGTTACTCCGATAGGCCTCCAGCGCCTGCCTGGAGGTTCGAAAGCTAGCCACACCCAAGGCTTCCTTGATTCTATCGTTGGAGGCTACCCAGGGGTACCGGATAAAGTCAATACCGGCGCCGGGAGCGTCGGCTATGTTGGAAAGCCCCACTCCCCATAAAAAACTCGTTATTGGATACAGGAGCCAGGCAGGTATCGGCACCAGGCGTTTCTTTAGGACGTAGGCCACCTGGGAGAGGGCGACGGTACCATCGCCGGTTACGTTATACACCCCTGGAATTTGCTCGATTATGCACCTGGCGAGGATTTCAGCTAGATCTTCTTCGTGTATGAACTGCATCTGTGGATCGAATCCTGGTATGCGGGGGAAAAAGGGCTTGCTGAACCATCCCTGCACCGCGCTGCCTCCATTCGGCCCCACAACGGGGCACCCCCTCAGCAAGGTAAGGGACGTTCCGGGCGACCTCTCTAAGAAGCGGCGGGCCATTGAGTCGCTTTCCGCCTTGTGGTGGGAGTAGGGGAACCGGACATTAGGTTGAAGCGGGGTGTCCTCGGAAAGCGTCGACGGATTGTCAGGATAAGCGCCGTAGGCGGCCGTGCTGCTAAACCAGACAACATGCTTAACCTTTGCCGCTTGGCATGCTTCCAGCACGCGGCGGGCCCCACGAATGTTGACGCGCCTGGCGCGTGAGCGCCGCCATCGGGACGGGGAGAGGACGAAGGCCAGGTGCACCACCGTGTCGATCTGCCACCGATGGAGGTCATCGTCCAGAGGATTCAGGATGTCATCAAGGATTACCTGGAGCTTCGGATGCTCGATCCGGGGCGGCTTGCGATCCACTCCAACCACCATCTCAACATCAGGATGGTCGAGAAGCTTGGGCAGAAGAAGGCTGGCTATGTACCCGGATGATCCGGTGACGAGTATTCGCATAGTGAGAAGAGCCGCGGAGACCTGCGAACGATTAGAGCCGTTTGAGGGCCCTGTGTCAACAGGAGTTCTATTGATCAGTTCGCCTGCTGGCCCGTGAGTGGGCTGAGTCATACAATGGCCCCATGTACCACACAGGAGCCCGACCCAACCTGCTCCGCCGGGTCGTCTCTTCTCCTTTTCTCTTAGTTGTGGCCTTGGCTGCGCTCATTCAGGGGACGCTCGCGTGGGTGAACCAAGGTATTCCAATCCTCTATCCATTCATCCGAGAGGAGATGGGACTGACCCTTGCCCAAGTGGGCCTGATCACGTCCGTTCTCAGCGGCGGTGGCATGATTACCTCCCTCTTGGGGGGTTGGCTCACAGACGTCTGGGGAGCCAAGCGGACTGCAACGACGGCGTTGGTCCTTTTGGGGTTGGTTGTGATTGGATTCGCTGTGACCAAGTCCTATCTTGTCTTCCTCTTGTTGGGCGCCGTGGCTGGCATGGCCGAGGCCCCAGTTTCCCCCGCCGCTTCGAGGATGATCTTGGACCGGGTGCCGCGTAGGACACGGGGCCTTGCGATGGGCATCAAGCAGATGGGCCCGTCCATCACAGGCGTGGTGACGGCCGTCGTTCTGCCGGTCATTGCCGTCAATTACGGATGGCGAACTTCCTTGATGATGCCGGTGATCGCCATCTTTGCATCGGCCGCACTCTTCTTTGCCTTCTACCGGGAACGAACGCGGGAAGGAGGCTTGCTGGCCAGACCACCGCTGCTGCGCGGGGTGCTAGGGCTGACGCAGGATCCGCGCTTGGTTGGCGTCACGCTATGGTCGATGGTGAACGCAGCCGTCAACGTAGCGGTTGGCAGCTATCTGGTGCTTTTCATGGTCGATCACATCCACCTCACCCCAGTGGTAGCGGGCGGGTACTTGGCCTTGGCCCGGCTTTCAAGTTCCGGAGGCAGGCTCTTTTGGGGAGCCTTCAGCGACGTAGCGTTCGGAGGACGACGAGTCATCGTGTTGGGGGTTATGGGGAGCGGGACTGCGTTGGCTCTTCTTGGGGCCAGCGCCGCAAATGAGAACACGCCCAGCGTACTGGTGCTTCTCCTGGTATTAGCGCTTGGCGCTACTGCCATGTCCTGGCATGGTGTGTTTCACGTCGTTGTGGGTGAGACGGCAAAAGAAGGCCAACAGGGTATGGCTCTGGGCGCCGCTAGCACTGTGTCCAGGCTCGGGGCAGTGCTGGGGCCTCCGCTATTCGGGCTTTTGGTCGACACAACGGGCTCTTACTCGATCGGCTGGATCACCGTAGCTGGGATGGCCCTCTTCAGCTCATTGGCTCTGGTGATTTTCGTCGGGGGCGCAAGGCAAGAAGCCCCTTCCTAGGCTGATAGGTGCTTCTCAGGCTCTTGGTCGAAGTGGTGCTTGCAGCCAGGAGCGCAGAAATAGTATGTGGTTCCCTGATACTCAGACGATCCTCCCGGTGGGCTACCTGTGTCCACGACCATCTGGCACACAGGGTCAATGGCTGTCTGGCTCTTTTTTGAAAAGAATGGAAGCCGCATTATCCTCCTCCTTTGTCGCGGGGACTCTCTAGAAAGAGTTTCTACTGTGCAGCCAAGAAACTCAACCTCGCTTCGACCGGCTGGTTAAACCCGGCTGGCGCTTCATGCATGGCTGCAGGCGCGTAACGCTCACCGTTTGCCGAGGAAGTCGTCGTCGAGTAGCATGGCGCGACGCTAACGGAGGGTTGCTATGAGCACGCTTCAAGACAACATCGGAGAGCAGCTGGAAGAATTGTACCTAGATTTGGCGAAGGAGCATCTCCAGCCCCTTTGGACCCAAGAAAGAGACTTGATACCCTGGAGCCCCAAACCCGCCGCAGTTCCTTGGCTATGGCGCGGGAAGACTCTCAAGGCTCTGGCGACTCGTAGCGGAGATTTGGTGACGATAGACCGGGGTGGCGACCGGCGCGTCATCATGCTGTCCAACCCCGGACTGGGGGGTAAGCCCTTCGCTACTAGCACCCTTCAGGGCAACATACAGTTTCTTGGGCCGCACGAATCCGCGCCGGCCCATCGCCACTCGCCAGATGCCATACGGTTCATCTTGCAGGGGGAGGGCGTCTGGACCACGGTGGAAGGCGATGCCTGCGATATGTACCCAGGTGACTTGGTCCTCACGCCCAACTGGACATGGCACGACCATAACAACGAAACCGATGAGCCGATGATCTGGTTCGATGGGCTTGATGTACCGATCACTCTTGCCTTGGACGCCATCTTCTTCGAACTTTACCCGTCGGACCTCCAGCCGCAGCCAACTGTTCACAACAGATCGACGCGCACGTTCGGGGGGAAAGGCTTACTGCCCCTGGATGCCGCTGACCCAACCCGGAACTACTCGCCTCTCTTCATCTATCGCTGGGCGGACACCGAAGCGGCCCTGGACGCGCTCCTTGAGGAGCGCGGTGGGCCCATGGTTAGCCTTCAATTTGTTGATCCAACCACCGGCCGCCCTGTACTGCCGACCATCGGCTGTGAAATGCACCGCGTCATTCCCGGAGGAAGAGCGAAGCCTGTTAGGAAGGTGGGTAGTGCCGTGTATGTCGTTTACCGCGGCTCCGGCATGAGCATCATCAACGGCCAACGCTTCGACTGGGGTCCCGGCGACACCTTTGTTGTGCCGTCCTGGGCGGCGGTGGAGCACGAGGCCAGTTCTGCCGCGGACGTCTTCGCTATCACGGACCGCCCGGTATTGGAAGCACTGGGGCTCTACCGGGAGGAGACTCTCGACGAGGCCCAGGAGATTAGCTCCCGCTTCGAAGGATAGCCAGCACGTTTCACTGTCTTTCGTTGTGAACCCTTGGTCTCCGAGGCGTGGCTTTTGGCATGTGGCGCCTGACGCCGCGCCCTCACCATGCCTATTGAATTCGACGCTGACACTTCCGCCCTCCGGTCGCAACGACGATATATAGTATCCTAGGAGGTTCTATGCTCCCACTGGAAGGCATCACCATCCTCGATCTGTCCAGGCTGGCGCCGGGCCCGTACTGCACGATGGTTCTTGGCGACCTGGGTGCAGATGTGCTGCGGATAGAGCAGCCCGGAGGCAGCGCGCGGGACCAGCGCGAGAAGGCTGCAGAGGGCGGCGAGGCCGAGGCAAAAGAGCGCAGGGAGGCAGCATTCAACGCCCTCCTTCGCAACAAGCGGGCCATAGGCCTCAATCTCAAGGACGAAGAAGCCAGGGAAGTTTTCTATGCTCTGGCCCGCAAGGCGGATGTTGTGGTGGAAGGGTTCAGGCCGGGAGTTGTAAACCGGCTGGGCGTGGACTATGAAACGCTGAAGGCCATCAATCCAGGCATCGTGTACTGCTCCATCAGCGGCTACGGCCAGGATGGCCCGTACCGCGACCTCGTGGGCCACGATATCAACTACATCTCCTTCGCAGGGGCATTAGGGGTAATCGGTCCTGATTTCGATCAGCCGCCCACGATCCCGTTGAACTTTCTTGCGGACTACGCGGGGGGAGGCATGCTAGCGGCCGTCTCGATACTGGCGGCGCTACGGGTGCGGGACAAGACCGGCCAGGGCCAGAACGTAGACATATCCATGACGGACGGCACCGTCTACCTGGCGGCCCGCCTTTTCTCGGAGTACCTGGCGACAGGCCGCCCAACCGAACGAGGCCGTTACTGGCTGAGCGGGGCATCACCCTACTACAACGTGTACCGGTGCAAGGACGGCAAGTACATCAGCCTGGGCTGCAATGAACCCTGGTTTTGGGAGAACCTCTGCAAGGTATTCGATCGAGAAGATTTGATCCCGGTGCAATGGGAGCGCTCACGTTGGCCTGAGATGGTTGAGGCGTTCAAGGCGATCATGATCAAGCGGACGCAGACCGAATGGGTGACCGAGTTCGATAAGACGGATATAGCCTATGGCAAGGTCTATTCCCAAGATGAAGTTTTCGACGACCCACAGATGCAGTATCGCCGCATGGGCATTGATGTTGGCGAGGTCAACGGCGAGACAGTGCGGCAGGTGGGCATAGGCCCGAAGTTGTCAGAGACACCTGGTTCGGTAAGAAGCTTCGGGGTGCCAGTTGGGGAGGACACAGACGCTACGTTGGAGGAGCTAGGATACCCGGCGGAGCGGATCGCGGAGTTGAGGGAGCGGGGAGTAGTGGGGTAGTGGGTCCGTCTCACACAGATGCTACTACTAGCTACCCCAGCCGTTCCCATTCTGTTGCTGTCAAGCCCCTGCCGACTATCGCGATAACTTCACGTAGGAGCAGTCTTAGCTGTGGCACTGAGTACTCTGGATTGGACGGGATCGCCAAGCGATGCCCTTCGTACACCAAGAACTGATGCCGAGAACCCGAGAACGGCCCCTCGAAACCCAAGCTTCGAAGCTTGCCTATGAACTCAGGACGCTTACAGGGCCTCCACCGGCTCACGTTTCGGCCCCCTGTTGAGGTCTATGCTTGCGATGATCGGCAGTTTGTGCCCCATCTTCAGTCCTAGAAGAACCCAATCTTCTAGGACTGACCGCAACTCCTTCTCACAGGCCTGGAGCGTCTGGGCAAAAGCCACTACGCCCCGGCAGGAGGGGATGCGGCCAGCATACGAGCCGTTCCCCAGCTTATCGTAGGCAGCCCTCGCTAAGGCTTGCTCTACATAGTCGGTAAGGACGTATCGCGCTTTCACGGCGGTTTCTAATCCTCTCGCTTCTTGAGGAAGCCCATCATGCCTCGCAGGTCCCTGCCAACGGCCTCAATGGGGTGCTCTGCCTCGTCCTTGCGCATCTGGGTGAACCTCTTCCGGCCTTCGTCGTTCTCGGCGATCCACTCGCGGGCGAAAGTGCCGTCCTGGATCTCCGTGAGGATCTTGCGCATTTCATCCTTGGTGCGCTCGTCCACGATGCGGGGTCCCCGGGAGTAGTCGCCGTACTCGGCGGTGTCACTGATCGAGTAGCGCATGTAGCCCAGACCGCCTTCGTAGAAGAGGTCGACGATGAGCTTCATTTCATGAAGCACTTCGAAGTAAGCGGACTCAGGCTGGTAGCCCGCTTCCACCAACACCTCGAAAGCGTTCTTAATAAGCGACGTAATCCCACCACACAGGGCGACCTGCTCGCCGAAGAGATCGGTTTCCGTCTCTTCTTTGAAGGTGGTGGCCAACACTCCGGCCCGTGTGCACCCGACGCCCTTGCCGTAGGCCAAGGCGATTGCCTGGGCCTGTCCCGATGCGTCCTGGTGGATGGCTAGCAGGCCAGGGACGCCTGAACCGTCGGTATAGACCTCGCGCATCCGGTGACCTGGCGCCTTGGGAGCGATCATGGTCACGTCCACCTCCGGCGGCGGCTTGATCTGCTCGTAGTGGATGTTGAAGCCGTGGGCGAACATGAGGGTCTTGCCTGCCTTCATGAACGGCTGGATGGACTCACGGTAGATGTCACGCTGAGAGGTGTCCGGGGCCACGATCATTATGATGTCGGCGGCCTCTGCGACCTCAGCCACGGTCTTGACAGTGAGGCCTGCTGCCTCTGCTTTCGCCTTGCTCTTGGAGCCCTCGTAGAGGCCTACCAGGACGTTCAGGCCGCTGTCTTTGAGGTTCAGGGCGTGGGCGTGCCCCTGGCTTCCGTAGCCGATGATGCCAATGGTCTTGTCCTGGATAAGGGACAGATCTGCATCCTGATCGTAGAAAATGGTTGCCATCTATTACTCCTTACGTGTTTTGCTGTGGTGCGCTCGTGATCCTTCCCAGCGTCATTCCGAGCTTGCCAAGAGCTCGGGACAGGCTCTGCGAAGGACCTCGTTTGTTTAACTCGTCGCTTTTCGTCGTGAGATTACTCGTAATCTTGACCAGGGGGCAAGTCCCAGTTGCTCTGGTGGCCCTATTTTCGTTCCAATGGTCTGAGGGTTCAAGTGTGGCCGACGACTGGCTTCTGCTTAGCGCCCCCTAGGGGACGTGCCCTAAGCCCCCTCGTAGTCCGTGGGGGCCGAAGCGTGCGGTCCATTGGAACTGGCCTGCGACTTTTCCCGTTGCGCCAATATCTCCTGCCCGCGTTGCATGGCCAGGCGGCCGCTGCGCATGACTTCCCGGATGCCGAAAGGCTTCAGGAGGGCCATCAGCGCATCGATCTTCTCCTCGTCGCCGGTTATCTCCACGATGATGGAGGACGGGGCCACGTCCACGATCTTGGCTCGGAAGATGTCGACGATCTCGATGACCTCCGAGCGCGATGCGGCCGTGGTGCGGACCTTGATCAGCGCCAGCTCCCGGGCCACGACTTGGTCCTCAGCGAACTCAGATACGCGGACAACGTCGATGAGTTTGTAGAGCTGCTTGGTGGCCTGTTCGACGGAGTAGTCGTCTCCATCGATGACGAACGTCAGCCGCGAAAGCTCCGGCGTTTCCGAATGACCCACCGCCAAGCTGCTGATGTTGATACCACGGCGTCGCACCAGGCTGACGACCCTATTGAGGACACCTGGCCTGTCTTGGACCAAGGCCGTGAGCGTGTGTTTTCTTTGACCCTCTATCGCCATATCGCCCCCTCTACGATCGGGTCTTCCATCATCTCAGTGGTGCTCTGCCCTGCCGGAATCATTGGGAAGACGTTCTCTTCTACTTCAACCTGAAAGTCGATTAGGAACGGTCCGTCATGTGCCATTGCCTGCTCTACGGCCGCTCGAATCTGGCTGCGCTCCGTGACTCGGGCCGCCGGCATGCCGAAGGCATCTGCCAGCTTCACGAAATCCGGGTTGTGGGTGTACATGGTGGCCACGTAGCGCTTGTCATAAAAGAACTGTTGCCACTGGCGCACCATGCCCAGGCAGTTGTTGTTGATAACGGCGAACTTCACGGGGATGTTGTTCTCCACCATCGTGGCTAGTTCAGACATTGTCATCTGGAATCCGCCGTCACCGGCCACCGACCACACCTGTAGGTCCGGCCTGCCCACCTGTGCGCCCATTGCCGCAGGCACCTCAAAGCCCATCGTGCCCAGACCGCCGGAGGTGTGAAACAGGTTGGGATGGTTGAACCGGAAGAATTGGGCAGCCCACATTTGGTGCTGACCCACGCCGGTGATGACCATTGCTTCACCGTTCGTGGCCTCGGTGATCTCTTGAATGACGTGCTGTGGCAGCAGTTTGTCAGAGTCCTTGGCCCGCACCAGCGGGTGCCGCTCCTTTAGTTGGTCTATTTCCTTGATCCATTGAGGGTGGGTCTTCGGCTGTACCTGGTCGTTGAGTTGAAGCAAGACTCGTTTGAGGTCGCCAACGATAGGCACTGTAGGTGAAACGTTCTTACCTATCTCAGCAGGGTCAATATCCACATGGATGATCTTGGCCTTCTTGGCGAAGTCGCTGAGCCGGCCGGTGACGCGGTCGTCGAAGCGCATGCCCAGGGCCAAGATCAGGTCCGCCTCGTCGATGGCGAGGGAGGCATAGGCCATCCCGTGCATGCCTGGCATGCCCGTATAGAGGACGTGGTTGCTCGGGAAGGAGCTGATCCCCAGAAGAGTCGTGATCACAGGTATCTGGGCCTTCTCGGCCAGCTCCTTCAGTTCCTCGTAAGCGCCAGAAATGGAAACGCCGTGGCCCGCCAAGATGAGAGGGCGCTCTGCTTCCGCTATCAGCTTGGCGGCCCGCTTGATCATGTTGGGATGGCCGTCCATGACCGGTTTGTAGCCAGGGAGGTCTACTTCGTCCGGATAAATGAACTCAGCGAGGTCAGTCAGCACATCCTTGGGGATGTCCACGAGAACGGGGCCGGGCCTGCCTGTTCGAGCGATGTGAAAGGCTTCCTTGATTACCCTCGGTATCTCAGAGGCCTCCATAACCAAGTAGTTGTACTTGGTTATGGGCAGCGTTATTCCCGTGATGTCAGTCTCTTGGAACGCGTCCCGGCCGATGGCCGGCCGGCCAACCTGCCCCGTTATGCAGACCAAGGGGATGGAGTCCATCTGAGCGGTGGCGATGGCCGTTACAAGGTTGGTAGCTCCGGGGCCGGAAGTGGCCCAGGCCACTCCTACCTGACCGGTGGCCCGGGAATAGCCTTCAGCGGCGTGGCCTGCGCCTTGTTCGTGGCGGCACAGGATATGCCTGATCTGAGGGTACTCCGGCAGCGTCTGATAGAGAGGAAGGATTGCGCCACCGACGATTCCGAAGACGGTATCCACGCCCTCTTTGATGAGGCTTTCACAGACCATCTGTGCTCCGGTGAGCTTCATGACGACTCCTTCTTGCTACTGGACGCTGTCCTAACAACGACTTCTTTGCTGCTACTGTACCCACTTACCTGATGCAAAACCCAACACAAAAGAAAAACGCCTCATCCACTCAAGGGACGAAGCGTTAGCCCGTGGTACCACCCTTGTTCCCCGGCAGTGCCGGAGCACTCGTTTCAACGCACGTTCGTGCGCTCGCCTGTGGTAACGGGTGGCGTGCCCGGCTCAGGCTACTTGGTTACCGTCGGAAACCGTTCGCCCTGCGGCTCAGGAGGCACTTTCAACGAGGCTGAAGCGTCCGCTCACACCGTACCGGACTCGCTTGGCCGCAGGGGCTCGTTTACTCCTCTCCGTCGTTGCCGTTCGAGAACCTAAATTGTCTATGTACGAACAGGAACTTACCCTCAAACGTAGCATGGGGCTTGTGGGCTGTCAAGTTGGTAAGGCATGAGTCGCTATTCCAGGCAGGCTGCTATCCAGTGTTCCCCTTCGCCCGCACCTCTATGCCCGCTGCTTCTTCTTGGAGCTTGAACAGCGACGCTGTGCTTTCCTTTCCCCAGCCGCGGTTGATGGCCTGAATCATGGCCTGCTCGACCAGGGAGTGAATGGGCATAGGCACGTCGTATTGGCGGGCCACCTCCGTTGCCAGGCCCACGTCCTTCCTTGACAGGTTGATGTCGAAACCTGCCGGTGCCTCGAAATCGCCGGGGAAGATGACCTTGTCGAAGGTGCGCTGGAGTTGATGCAGCATAACGTCCAGGCCGTAGTGCATGCACTCCCACAGGAGTTCCGGGTCTGCTCCCGCCTTTGTTCCCATGACCATGCCCTCACCGATGGCTAGCTGAAAGCCCCGCCGCACCATGTTGTGGGCCAGCTTGATAACGGTCCCAGATCCCAGCGGACCACAGAAGACGACCCGGTCGGCGAAGGCATCCAATAGTGGCTTGACTGCCTCGAAGGCTTCAGGGTCTCCGGACGGCATGAGTTCAAGATTGTTGTTGGCCACGCCCCCTGTCCCAACGATGATGGGCGCGTCCAGTACTTGGGCGCCCTTGGCCTTGAATTCAAGTTCGATACGTCGGATCAGATCGGGGTGGCTGCTGGATAGATCGACGTAGATGGTTCCCTTGTGGGCGCCCTGGAGCAGACCATTGGGTCCCAAAGCCACCACTTCGACTTCTCGATGGCTGGGGAGGGACGTAAGCACAAACTGGCTCTGTTCGGCTACTTCAGCAGCCGAGTTCGCCGCCTTGGCCCCGCCGTCGACAAGGGGCTGCATAGCTTCAGGCGAAATATCGTGCACCACCATGGGGTAGCCCGCTTTTTGCAGGTTGAGGGCGATAGCGCCGCCGATGGTACCGAGACCGATGAATCCAATTGTTTCCATAATGTGACCTCCTCTGGAAATGGGTTCGCCCCCATCCTAGCCTTCCCCCCTTGAGGGGGAAGGAATCATCTCCTCCCCCTCAGGGGGGGAGGCTAGGATGGGAGCGATGGGCAGGTTAAGGGAGCCAGGTCCAATTTGATGAGTACTAGAAAGATGGGCTAGTGGGCTGCCCTGTCGATGTAGACCCAGCGCTCTTGGAGCATGCCGTTTGCCACCCGAAGCACCTCAGCGCCCTTTGGCATCTGGAGCACCACCTTGTCGCCCTCTGCTATAAGGTCGTCGATCTGGATGTGAAACCCGTCCATCTCTCGAAGCTTCGTGACCAGGTTGCGCATACCATCGCGGCCTCGCACAGGGCCGTGGATGCTAGAGTTGAACACGTCCTTGAAGTCGGGAGCTATCAACTCATCGATCAGGTCCAAGTTGCCCTGATTCTCTACTTCCTCGTAAAAGCGGCGGACGACGGCCTTGTTTTCTTCTAACACGTGTCTTCCTCCCTAATCTAGGTAACGGGATATCTTTTGTGGCACGTACTCTTCTGGAGCCTCGGTTACGAAAAGTTGTTGCTCGATGCCGTAAAGTCGGCAGGCGTTTTGGCCCAAGAACTTCTCTTGAACGTGACGAGGTACCTTGTGGTGTTCCAGCCTGTCGATGGTCTCCCAGGCGTCCATGGTGTCGTGGTGAGGCATGTCCGACGCCCAGATACCTACGTCTTCATAGATGTCCCACATTCGCAGGACGGGATCTTCGTCGGCCTCAAAGGAAATGAAGCACTGGCGGGCGAAGGCTTCTTCTGGGTCGCCGATCTTGACCCCAGCGTTCTCCATGTAAAAGCGGTTCAATTTGAGGAAGCCCTCGGCCTTCTCAAGCACGAGAGGAAGCCAACCGGCGTTGGACTCAAGGATAGCGACGCGCAGGTTGGGGAATTTGTCCAGCCAACCGCTCATCAACACGATGGTCAGCCAACTCGTGGCCTCGGCGATGAAGCTCAAGGGTTCCAGGCCGGAGACCGTGGATCCCATGGCGCTCATGATGTTCGGTACAAACTGCCCAGGTGAATAGGCGTAAGCCTCTGGCTCGTAGGTCAAGATCTCCTGGGCGCCGTTAACCTCTTGGATTCGTTTGGCGATGGGGACGCTCATCGCGCCAGGGGCGATGAATGTATGCATGCCGAGAGCGATTCCTTGCACTTCGAACTCACGCCAAAGCGGGTCGAATTCGGGATACGTGGGGTACTTGTCGTTGCAGATGACCGGTCGCACTGCAGCGGCCTTGAAGCCCATCTTGGCGATGCGCCGCAGCTCCTTGATAGCAAGGTCGACATCCTGCATGGGGATCATGCCGCAGGGGAACAGTCGCCGTCTGTCGGCCGCGGCATAGTCGTTGGCCCAGTCGTTGTAGGCCCGCACGGAGATGGCCGCTGCCTCAGGGTTCTTTACCAGACAGGCCATGATCATGGGAGCCGACGGGAAGACCATTACCTGGTCGATGCCGGTGGCGTCCATTTCCCGTAGCCGGGCGTGTGGGTCCCGTTGGATGGCGTTTCTGCCTAGTTTCTCGTCCCAATCGGGATCGGCAGGGGAGATCAGGCCGATGAGGTCTTTGTCGATGGTGGGGTTCCAGACCTCTGCGGGATAGGTGAAGGTCAGAGGGTTCAGGAACATTGTCTGGCCGTTCAGGACGCGAATGCCCCGGTCGTTGTCGCTGTAGAGGTGGGTCTTGGCGAACTCCCGTTGGCCTCTGGGGATGTATTCATCCCAGACCGCAGCCGGCTCGAAGACGTGGCTATCGCAGTCAAAGACTGGGAAGTCCTTCTTGCGGCCTTGGTTTTTGTAGGGCATCGTGTCTCCTTTGCCCTGGCGGGCTCTGGCGCCTGCGACTTGTACGTCCGGGTTTACTATTCAGGCTATCGCTGAGTCAGCCGAAGGGCTCTGCTGGGCCAACGCTGTTTTCCCACCCGCTCCGCCCACGAACGCTTGGTAACAGGGGACACCCCCGTTACTCCGGCGGGGCTGCGCCCCTGCACCCGAACCTGGTAGAGGAGGGTCTGTGATCCGCCCGAGCGTGCCCTTACATTCCGGTGGCTTATGGCGAGGAAAGTTCTAGCGTTGCGTCTGCTACGCCCCTGCGCCTCTGTTTTTTCTATGCGCCTACCGGTTGGACGACTCCGTACATCTCAGCGCAGTTGTCCCAGAGGATCTTGCGCTTGTCTTCGTCAGTGATGGGTAGCTCAAAGAAGCGTTCCACTGCGTGAGGGTACTTGGAGTCGCCGTGAGGGTAGTCAGTTGAGAAGACTAGGTTGGAGTTCCCCATCCAGTCGATGACGTACTTCACCGGCTCTTCATCTCCCTCTACGGAGGCGTAGCCCTGTTTTTTGAAGTATTCGGAAGGCGCCGCGGTAAGCTCCGGGGCCCACACGTCTCCCTGCTGTTCATAGTGCTCGTCTAAGCGCCAGAGAAGGAAGGGCAGCCAGCTGCAGTTTCCTTCCAGGAAAGCGACTTTCAGATCGGGGAACTTGTGGAAGATGCCGCCTCCGGCAAAGCTTGCACTGGCCAGCATTTGCTCCACCGGGTGGCAGAAGGTATGGCGAAGCATGAAGTTGGCGCCAAATTGCCATCCCACCTGAGGAAGCCCGGTAAAGATAGCTTCATGGAAGCCCAACGGAACGTTCAACTCTTCGATGGTTGCCCAAAGGGGGTCGTAGTAAGGGTCATGCCAGGGACGGTTGTTTACCATGTTGGGTCGTACGAAGACGGCCCGGAATCCAAGCTCGTTCACCGAGCGCTTGGCTTCAGCGATGGCGTCGTTGACATCGAACACAGAGATCATTCCTGCGCCCAAGATTCGCTTGGGGTCTGCCTGACAGAAATCGTAGAGCCAGTCGTTGTAGCCTCTGGCCACCGCTGCGGCAAGGGGGGGGTCCATGTTCGGCTCACCCAGGGCGTGAAGACCACGGCTCGGGTAGATGACCGCCACGTCAATCCCCTCAACGTCCATGGCTTCGAGCTGGACCTGGTTGGAGTAGCCACGGGCGGCGTGGTCTTTGAAACGGTCTTCCACGCTTACGGCCTGTGCGCCGGTGGGCTTGGCAGTGTCCGTTGGCCTCACTGGGTCGCGTCCCCAGAGGCTGCCATCAGGGTGAATCAGGTTCAGGTCCCCTGCGCTTCTCGCAGTTCCCATGGGCGCTCGGTCCTTGAACGCTGGATCGATATAGCGTTCCCAAAGGTCCACGGGTTCGATGATGTGCATGTCGCTGTCAATGACTTTAAAACCGTTCTTAGCCACCCCAATCCTCCTACTCAACTCTTGGTTTTTGCCGCCGCGTAATCCTGCGAAGCCACTCTTCCTGCAAGGACTAAAGAAATCCCGCGTTCCGAAGCAGAAAAAGCTAATGACCCGGGCCAATTTGTGCCTGTGGTACCGAGCCGCCTAATCCTAGGCGATGCTACGGTTTGCCTTTCTCCTTGTCAAGAATGCTCCCAATTTGATTGACGAGAAGGGGATGCCTGGCTATTCTGTCGGGAACCCAATGGACACGGGCTGGTGGAATACGGCGAAGATCGTAATGGGAGGAAGGCATGGCGAAGGAAATCGGTGCTGGGGTGCATTGGATCAATCCTTGCCTGGATGACGACCCGGCGCAGCATGCCCATCAATCCGTCTTTCTCATTCAGGGGCAGAGCAAGTCCCTTCTGGTTGACACAGGCGCCCCCCAACTCTGGGACGTGGTGGTCGAAGAGGTGGAGAGTCTGTTGGGCCATCGGCCTTTGGACTACATCTATCTTACCCATGCAGAGATTGTCCACATGGGCAATTCCCAACGTTGGATGGATCGTCACCCAGAGACCACGGTGCTTGGCGGCAATGTCCAGATGATTGTCCAGTTGGACCCAGAGCGGTACCAGCAGACGAATCCCGGTGACACCCTGGACCTCGGCGACCGGAAGATTGAGTTCATTGAGCCCGTGATACTGGACCTTCCCCGTACCCTCTGGGCCTATGATCCGGTATCAGGTCTACTCACGGTGGCTGACGCGTTTGCTTATTTCCACGAGCCTGGCGCCCAATGCGACTACTGGGCAGAGCAGATTAGGGAGACGCTCCGCCCCCAAGACATGGTCGACTTCTACGTCCCACGCTTTCCTCTTTTGAAATACGTTCGCGCAGAAGACCTCAATCGGGAATTCGACAGAGTGTTCGAGCGGGATGTCCGCGTGGTCGCTCCCGCTCACGGCAAGGTTTCATTGGAACCGGAGTGGTATCTTGAGGTTCAGAAAGAAGCTATCAGGCAACTGTCGAGGATAGGCGTCGGCGCATGAGGCTCCCGCAGTGAACAGGCGGCCTGGTGCGGTGCACGCTGCAGGGTCATGGAGTCGGAGTAACAAGATTTCGAGCCACAAGGAGGTTCGTATGAGAAATGGAATCGTTTCTCGAAGGCGGAGTCTTCTCGTTACGTTAGCAGTGATTGGTGTGGTGCTGGCGGCCATGTTGGCCGCTGCCTGTGGCTCAGATCCAACCAGCACTTCGAGACCGACCGACACCCAGGTGCCGCCCACGCCAACGTCCACACCGAGTCCCACGGCAACCCTGGCGCCAGGTGAGACGCCCCAGCCAACAGCGACGGCGCGCCCCACCAGCGCACCGGTGCCGACGGCTACGGCAACTCCCCGGCCAACAGCGGCGCCCGTGCCCTATTACGAGGGTAAGACGCTCCGAATTGTGGTGCCCTTCAATCCCGGTGGGTCCTTCGACTTTACCGGCCGCGTGATTGGCAGGCATATCTCCAAGCACCTAGCTGGAAACCCTCAGGTCATCGTCCAGAACATGCCGGGCGCTGGTGGTCTCCGAGGTACGCTCTATGTGGCGCAAGAAGCGCCTGCGGACGGGCTTACCATGGTCGTTCATGACCGGGCGGGCTATCTCCAGTCGTTCCTGGGAAGGGAGCTTCCCTACGATTTCTTTGAGTTCCGGCCAATCGGGTCAACCTCGGCCCAGCCGAGCCTCGTCGTTGTTCGCGGAGACTTGGGGATCAATTCCATCGAAGACCTCGTGAGCTATGACCGCCAGGTGTTGTACGCTACCCCTGGAAAGGCCAACACAGCCTACTGGATCGCACGCTTGGTCGAGGAACTCTTCGGCGTCGAGTGGAAGTTCGTTTCCCAGTTTAACGGTGTTCCCGTTATCAACCTGGCGATGGACGCCAAGGAAGTGGAAGCCATGCAGCATGGCACCATCTCTATCCTTTCCCAAAAGCCCGAGTGGATTTCAGAAGGGTTCGTGGTCCCCATCATTCAGACGGGACGGCCCAGCCCGGACGGGCTGGTTAGGGACCCTTCGTTCTCTGACGTGCCCACCTTCCACGAACTGCTGGGCGACAATGAGGAGGGTAAGCGGCTCGTTGAGTTCATCCACACCGGAGACCTGGGCGCTTGGCCCATTTCCGTAGCGCCGGGCACGCCTCAGGAGCGAGTGGATGAGCTAAGACAGGCCTTCATTGACACCATAAATGACCCTGAGTACATTGCCGACTTCACTCGGAGCTACGGGGTTCCGGCGCCACTCACCGGCGAGCAGCTTGAAGCCCTTTACCAGGGCCTCAGGTTCCCGTCCCCCAGCCTGCTCGCAAAGCTAAACGAGGTCTTGGAGTAGGCCTTGGTTTCCGGATACTGCGGCTCCAGGCGCATGGAGCCTAGCCGTTGAGCTAGGGACTTAGCAGGGGCATGGAAACGTGCCCCTGCTAAGCGTCGAGGGGATGACATTGAATGCTCCGCATCCCTGTCATCCCCTCGGTGTTTCCAGAGGATGAGGCGATTGTTATGAGACCCAGAATGGCGAGTAGACATCGTGCTTGAGGCCTTTTCCGACGGCTTTCTGGCCTCCATAGCCTGGCCAGCGGTAGGCTTTCTCATCATCGGTGTCATTGCGGGCGCCGCCATTGGAGCCATTCCGGGCCTAGGCGCCACGGTGGGCCTCGCCCTCTTTCTCCCTTTCACCTTCGGGATGGCGCCTGTTCAGGCCTTTGCCTTTCTCCTGGGGCTGTACGCCACGCTGGCCACCTTTGACACCATCCCAGCGGTGCTGATCAGCACTCCTGGAACTCCCAACTCTCAGGCCACGATCCTCGACGGCTATCCCTTGGCTAGAAAGGGACAGGCGGCGCGCGCCATGAGTGCTGCGTTCACCGCCTCAATGATAGGCGGGGTCTTGGGGGCGTTGGTGCTGGCCCTAGCTATCCCAATACTCCGGCCGTTGGTATTGACCTTCAGGTCCCCGGAACTCTTCGCCATGGGTATGTTTGGGCTTGCAATGGTGAGCCTGCTGTCGGAAGGCTCGATGGTCCGTGGGTTCGTGGCGGCGTTCTTTGGGATATTGCTTGCTACCGTAGGGATTGGGCCGGACGCGATCATTACCAGGTTTAGCTCTGGGCAGTTATATCTCTTTGATGGAATTGGGCTTGTCCCCCTTGTTGTGGGCCTGTTCGCCATCCCCGAGGTCATTGACCTGGCGGTACGCCGCACTTCTATCGCCGAAGCCACCGCCATTGGCTCTGGGCGATGGGAAGGTATCAAGGATACCTTGAGGCATTGGCCTTTGGTCATCAGGTGCAGCATCCTCGGTGTGCTGGTGGGCATTATGCCTGCCCTTGGCGGGAACATGTCGGCTTGGCTGGCCTACGGCCACGCGATGCAGAGTTCCAAACATCCGGAAGAATTTGGCAAGGGCGCTATTGATGGGGTCATAGGCCCGGAAAGTGCTAATAACGCGACTACCGGTGGCGCCTTGATCCCCACCATCGCCTTCGGCGTGCCTGGATCGGCCCCGCTGGCGATTCTCTTGGGAGCGTTTATAATCGTTGGCTTGACGCCTGGCCCGTCAATGTTGAAGGAGAACTTGGATGTCACCTTTAGCATGGTTTGGGCCGTGGTGTTCGCCAACCTCATTGCAGGTTCCTTGTGCTTGCTGCTGGCCAACCAGATAGGCAAGCTGACGTTCCTTCGTCCTCATCTCATCATTGTCTTCATCATGGTGTTCGTGTTTCTAGGCTCATTTGCCGTTAACGCTGATTACCGCGATATTTTGGCGATGCTGGGCTTTGGTGCTTTCGGGTACATCATGCGCAAGTATGGGTGGTCTCGCCCGGCGCTTACCCTGGGCATTGTCCTTGGACCTATCCTTGAGAGCAACGCAATCCTGTCGACTCAGATATGGGGCGCGGCCTGGCTGTACAGGCCCATTGTCCTAGGGTTGCTCCTTGTCACCGTTGCCAGCTTGTTCTACTTCCCCCGTATTACCGGTCGGGCTATGCAGAGAGTGGGGGGTAGGACGTAGATTTGGAGAAGGGAATAGCCGCCGAACTGAAGCGCACAAAGGAAGGAGCCTGCTAGACAGCAGGCTCCTTCCTTTGTGCGCTTCAGTTCCTATAGAGAACTAGCGATTCTGAGCAATTACGTCCACAACAGCGGGCCGTCCTTCTTCAACCACCACTCGGGCGGCGCGAGCGAGGGCGGGACCCAGGTCTTCAGGCCGCTCGATGGGACCCTCACCATGGACGCCAAGAGAACGGGCCAGAGAGGCGAAGTCGGCGTTGGGGTCTTCCAAGCGAATGGCGATGTGCTTGTTCTCCTCGGGCCGACCCCTCGTCTTGGCGATCATTCCCTGGTGGTCCTCATCGTTGTAGTAGGAACGGTTGTTGTTGATAACGTACAGGGCCGGAATCCGATGGCGGGCGGCGGTCCAGAGCGCGCCTGGCGCCATCATCAAGTCACCGTCGCCCTGGAATTGGATGGGCAGTTTGCCCGTCCCCTTGTATGCGAGGGCAATGCCCAGTGCCCTTCCTATGCTGCCACCAACACCACCCCCTCCTGGGGAAACCAAATACTGCTCTGGCTTCGTGATGTCCCATAGGCGGCCAACCCAGTTCGACCGTACCGAGTCAGTGACGGTCCAATCGTAAGAGCGGGCCGCTTCCCAGACTTGCTGCACCATGAACGGCACAGAGATTGGGCTCTGGTCAGCCGTCTTGTCCACCGCCTCGCTCGCGGCGTTCCGTATCTCAGCATGGCGCTCTTGAAGGGCGGCGGCCCGCTGCCGGCGAGCTTCCACGCGGTCCGGCAGGTCGTCAACCTTTTTAAGGCACAGCTCCACGAGTGTTGGGACTGCGATGGCGCAGTCAGCGGAGATGGGGACGTCGGTTGGGTAGATCCTGCCGAAGTCTTGCACCCAGCTTCTGACCTTGAACTGCCGAAGGGAGATATCAATGATCTGGGCCGACTCCGGAACGCTGGACGTGGCCATCCGAGTGGCTCGGTCCAAGGTGGATAGGGCTTGCTGAAGGTCAAGGACGTCAAGCGCCAAGATCACGTCTGCGTCTTTGAGGATTTCAGTCGCCGCGCCGGTCAGGTTCAGGGGGTGCGTGCTGGGGAAATTGTACAGGGACCCCATGTCGATGACCGGAGCGGGTAGCCTTTCAGCCAGTGCGACCAGAGAAGCAATCGCCTCAGGGGACCCCCCCAGACTGTTCGCCAAAATGACGGGCCTTCGCGCACCGGCCAGGAGGTCGGCGGCACGTTGCATAGCTTCGGGGTCTCCCTGGACGCGGCTGTGGGCTGCATAGCGAGCCACGTCAGGGATTGGCAAGGGCTGATCTAGCTTTAGTTCCTGAAGAGCGGCATCGAAATTGATATAGACGGGGCCCCGCGGTTCTGTCGTGAGGATTTGTTGCGCTCGGAGCAGAGAGTCGATGAAGCCCTGAACGCTCGCCGGTTGGTCATCCCATTTAACAAAATCTCGTACGGCATTGCCTTGAACCAAGGCCGTGTGAATCCAGTCGATCCACGGGCGGCGCTGCTCTGTGGCCATGGGCCCAGTGCCGCCTAGGACCAGAACAGGCATCCGGTCTTCCCAGGCGTTGAAGATGCCCATAGAAGCGTGCAGCAGCCCCACGATGTTGTGCACGGCGGCGGCCATAGGTCTTCCGGTGGCCACGGCGTAACCATGGGCAATAGCTACAGCGATCTCTTCATGGGTACAGAGGATGGTCTCGGGGGCCGTATTGCCGCCGTAATTGACCAGGGAGTCGTGGAGACCGCGGAACGTGGCCCCTGGGTTGAGGGCGATGTACTCGTAGTCCAAGGCCCGCAACATATCAACGATGACATCGGAGCCCCACTCTGCCTTGCCAAGAACCGCGGGCTTGCCTTTTTGAACCATTGCTGCTCCTTGAGTAATTACCTTGATGCAGCCAGCACACCAACTCGTGGCTGGGTGAGTAGTCGGCCGAAACCGGGGATAGAGTCGTCGATGCCAGCGAGCGCCAGCGCACGCCACAGGGTCGCCGAATGGGATGTGATGACCGGCTTGCCGATCGCATCCTCCAGGGCTTGAGCGGCTGCGATCCCGTCGAAGTTCATGCAGCTAACAAATAGACCATCGGCGCGGTCGTCCCACGCCTCAAGGCTGAAGCGATAGATCTCCTCAGGGGGCACCGCTGTGAATTCCTTGCCAGTGGTGTATCCCATGCCCTTCATGACTATGGCTTCAATGCCTGCTTCGGCAAGGTAATCGCGCTCAGAGTCGTGGTGGCTGTCTACGTAGGGGCTGGTGACGACGACCTTCCGAATGCCAAGATGCTGCAGCGCCTCCACTGCGGCCAACATTGTGGACGTAGCAGGAAAGCCCCACTTGCTCTCAATATCGCGGCAGAATTCCCTGTCTCCTTCCAAACCGCGTAAAGCGCCGCTGACTGTGCAGCAATAGGCCAGGGCGTTCACTCGGGCCGTCGACAACTCCTCAACGCCACGCATGGCGTGCTTCTCCATCTCAATCAGCCCCTCAATGCCGCCACCGCGGTTCAACATGCGGGTGGTATGGAAGGTCACTCCGGAGGGCGCAGCCTGATTGAAGCGAGGCTCGGTGACCAGCTGTCCGCTGGTGACAATCAGTCCGATCTTGGCCCGCCAATTCAATCCTTCCATTGGACACCTCCATGACTGATGGCCCAGGTGCTGTAAACCTCACTGGCACTGCCGCCTCTTACCCCAAGGCTCTGGGAGAGGCATCTTGTTGGGTGCGCCAGGGAGGCCATCATACTAGGTTCGACGTCGAGCCCTGTCAATTTGTTTGTTGCCAGCTTCCGCCTGCTTCGGGCGGGGTGTTTATCCCGTTCGCTTCAGGTCCTCGACGAAGCTTGCAATACCGCTGCTCCCCAGATGCACTGGGTTGTAGCCCAACACATTCCTAGCCCTGTCGATGTCCAAGGACTGGGGCCGATAAGGGGTGAAGGCGACCTCTGGACCTGGAGAAACATCGACGGCAATGTTTGGGAATACCTCTCTGAATATGGAGGCAAGCCCCTCACTGTCGGTGACGACACCAGTCCCGATGTTGAAGACGCGGGCCTCAGTCAGGGGTTGCTCCAGCGCAAGTACAACGCCCTGGGCAAGGTCGCCAGCGTAGATCAATTCGTTGCTGCCGAAAATATTGGACTGAATATGAACCGGCCCACCGGCAAGGGCAGCGTTTACATATTCATGGACAACACCACCAATGACGTCACCGCCAACATAGTGCCCCCGGCCGTATATCTGTGCGAATCGCACAACCCCGGTCTCAAACCCGTAGTGGTTGCCTAAGGCGTGAAGGAGGCTTTCGCAGGCTATCTTGCTGGCCCGGTAGAGCACGTTGGTGAGGACGGGAAAGTCCTCGTCAACCGGACGGGTTGGGCCTGATGCCCAGTTATAGACACCGTAGGTGCTGGCGAAAACCATCCGTTTTGCCCCACTGAGACGGACTGCCTCCGCGATGGCAATGACGCCGCCGACGTTCACGTTCAGGCCTGTATAGGGGCGCTCAGACAGGCGGTCGCCTATGAGATAGGCTGAGTGAAACACAGCGTCGATCTTCCGGCTCTGAAACGTTTCGATGAGAAAGGGCAAGTCGGTCACGTCCCCCTTCACAACGTCGACCTCTCCGACGACGGCCCGTATATAGTCAGCGTTGGGCGAGATGTCGTACAGCGTTACCTTGTGCCCTTTCGCCATGGCTTCTCTAGCTGTATAGGAGCCTGCCAGGCCAGCCCCAGTTATCAGAATATTCATCAGTTCCTCCATCAAGTCCACACGCAAGTTGACAGCTTCCAGAGGGTAGCATACCTTCCGCAAAAGACCGGAAGTCATGTAGTTGAGGTGAGACTCTATGTACGACCTTCTTATTCACAATGGCCGCATCGTTGACGGAACAGGCAAGGCTGCCTACCAGGGCGCCGTCGCTATAGAGGGAGACGTGATTGTGGGAGTGGGCGATGTTTCCGGCCCGGCGCGTCGCACCATCGACGCCGGTGGCCGGGTGATCGCTCCCGGTTTCATTGATCCCCATACCCATATGGACCTGTTCCTGAAATTCTATCCAGACGGCCTTCCTGTGATCAACTATGGCGTCACCACGATCGTTATTGGTGATTGCGGCGCTTCTTGTGCCCCAGTTCCTGACAATGCCGAGGCCCTGGACGTGTTGGTCAAGTACCTCAAGCGAGTGCTCGACAACTACATTGAGCCGGATACCTTCGAATGGAGCACCTTCCCTGAGTACCTGGCGAACCTTGAGGGCAATGTCGGGGTTAACGTTGGGGCGCTGGTGCCCCACTCTCCGGTACGTCTGTCGGTTATGGGCATGGCGGCCGTGGAGCGCGCTGCCGATGCCGACGAGATCCAACTCATGGTCAACGTCGTAACCGAGGCTTGGGAGGCGGGGGCCATAGGCTTCTCCACCAGCCCTCCGGGCGGCCCAGCACTTCACAGCGATACGCCCAGCACTTTCGCAGAGCTCTCAGAGACGATTGCGTTAGCTGAGGCTGTGGTTCATAACGGAGGTCTCTACCAGAACAACGGGTCTGTCCAGATCACCAATCCCGATTCGGAGGTGTACGCCATGGCGCAGGCCGTGCGTGGCACGCACCTTATCAACGAATGGAGGCACTTTCCGGACAAGCTGGAAGTGTCCAAGGCCCTTGGAAACATTATGGAAGACCTGACCCAACAGGGCACCAAGTCCTACGGGGTGGTCGTTCCTTACACACACTTGACACGCTGCGGAGCGGCGGACTTTTTGCCCTTCAACCACCTAGAGGAGTGGAAGGCGTTGCCCAAGGAGGCAGGCCCCTTCTCTGAAGCGCTGATGAACCCCGATGTGCGCACGCGGTTGCGCGCCGCCAGCAAAGGCCAATGGCAGGTTGACCGCTGGAGCTCCATTGTGATCCGGGACGTGGGTAACCCGGAGGACAAGCGCTGGGTAAGGCATAACATTGAGCAGGCGGCCGCGGCGACAGGGCAAGAGCCGCTGGACTTCGCCTTGGACCTCCTGGCCCGGAACGTTGGGTCTGTGAGCTTCGTTTTCTGGGGCTTCCGGGGCAACAACGACCTGGACATGCTGAGTGAAGCCATTGTCAGCCCGCAGTCGGTCATTGGCACCGATGCTGGCGCGCACCTGGGCAACTTCTTCTTCTATGGCGCCCCGGCCCGGCTGTTGGGTTATTGGAGTCGAGAAAGGGGCCTCCTATCCATGGAGGCAGCAGTCCATAAGTTGACGGGGTTCAACGCGGAGGTGCTCGGCACAAAGCGGGGCTGGCTTGAGGTAGGCCGGCCCGCGGATGTGGTGGTCTTTGATCCCGACACGATTGACGATGGCTTCGATGATGTCCTACCGCCCGACTGGATCGACGACGCTGAGGTGCATCGTCAACCGACGGGAATTGACCTTGTGGTCGTCAATGGTACGGTGAAGGTTGACCACGGGGAGGTTCAGAAAGAGAGAACCGGCAAAGTGCGGCGCTGGGAGCTTTGAAGCCCTTCCAGCCGACGATGCCACCTGTCAAGAAATAAGAAAGACGCCCCGAAAGGGGCGTCTTTCTTATCGTTATAGAGGGGAGGTCCTAGGCTGCTGCGGTTGCCTGTTCCCGGGCCGCCTTAGCGGAGGCCGCGATTTGTGCGAAGCTCTCAGGGTCTCGCACTGCCAGGTCAGCCAATACCTTTCGGTCAAGCTCCACGCCTGCCTTGTTCAGCCCATCAATGAACTGGCCGTAGTTGAGGCCGTTAAGCCTGGCAGCGGCATTGATGCGCATGATCCACAACCGCCGGAAGTCGCCCTTGCGCTGGCGGCGGTGGCGATAAGCGTGGCTTAAGGCCTTGATTAGAGATTCGCGGGCTACCTTATAACGCGTGTGGCGCGCTGCTCGGTGGCCCTTGGTCATAGACAGAACTTTATGGTGTCGGTGGCGTTTGGTAACGCCTCTCTTTACGCGTGCCATCGATGAATGCTCCTAACCGGAATAGGGCATGAGGCGGCCCAGCCTACGCGTGTGCGTAGGGTGAACCGGCAGCTTGCCGTCATAGAGTCGACGCACTCCCCCGAGCTTCTTGCGGCGGAGATGGCTCAGGTGACCCTTGCGGCGGGTGTACTTCCCTGTGCCAGTGACGCCGAAGCGCTTATACGCGCCGCGGTGTGTTTTCAGTTTCTGCTTGGCCATGTAGATGCTCCAGACTAACGTAGCAAAAGGCTCTTAGACCCCCGCTAGCTCGTTGATGTCGTCGCTTTCGTCTTCGTCAGACTCCGATCGTGCTCCCGCCTCTTTGACCACCGTGGGGGCGAGCACAATGCTGAGAAAGCGCCCTTCCATCGACGGCGCCTTTTCCAGTTTGGATTCCTCTTTAAGGCTCTCAGCAATTTTTCTGAGAAGTACCGCTCCAAGCTCAGGGTGGGTGATCTCCCTGCCGCGAAACATCACGGACACTTTGACCTTGCTACCTTCGGCCAAGAGCTTGCGGACCTGGCGGCCCTTGGCATCAATGTCATGGTCGCCAATGCGGGGGCGAAAACGCACCTCTCGCATCAGACCGGTCTTCGAGCCCCTGCGCGTTTCCCGCTGTTTTTTAGTCTGCATGAACCGGAACTTTCCGTAGTCCAACAGACGGCACACCGGCGGGTCGGCCTGTGGAGCAACCTCCACTAGGTCAAGATCGGAGCCGCGGGCTCGTTCAAGAGCCTCGGCTAAGGTCATGGTGCCAAGCTGAGTTCCGGTCTCGTCTATCACCAAGACCTGGCGAGCCCGGATGGCTTCATTGACGCGATAATCTCTGGCTATGTTGTTCGCCCTCACCTGTAACGAGAATAGGACAACGACCTTTGAACTATAGCACAGCCCTATGAGGCAGTCTAGGCGCGATCAGCCACTGCCTGCAGGGCCAAATCGGAGATGCTGGAGACCCCCATTGGGCCTAGGTCTTCTCCGCTTCGGAGGCGGACTGACGCCTCACCGTTGGCGGCCTCTTTGTCTCCTACTACGAGCATGAACGGGATCTTCTGTAATTGGGCGTCACGTATCTTTGCGTTCATGCGCTCCCCCCGTTCATCGACATCCACCCGTAGGCCCGCTGCCCGAAGTTGCGCGCCTACGGAGGCCGCGTATTCGTTGTGGCGGTCCGCGATGGGGATAACGACGGCTTGGATTGGCGCCAGCCACATTGGAAAGGCCCCCCCGTAATGCTCCACCAGCACGCCAAAGAACCGCTCCATGGAGCCGAAGAGGGCCCGATGGACCATGTAGGGCTGGTAATCGTTGCCGTCCGCCCCTACGAATTTTAGGTCGAAGCGCTCAGGCAGATTGAAGTCGAATTGGACCGTGGTGCACTGCCACGATCTGCCGATGGCATCCCTAATCATGACGTCGATCTTGGGTCCGTAGAAAGCCCCACCCCCTTCGTCAACCGTGTAGGGCAGGGACCGTCCCTCAATCGCCTGACGGAGGGCGTCTGTGGCGGTGCCCCACATGGCATCCGACCCGACAGCCTTCTCCGGTCGGGTGGAGAGCGCTATCTCAAACTCCGTGAAGCCGAAGGCGCCTAACAAATCGAAGGTGAAGGCCAGTACCCCGTCCACTTCAGCGGCGATCTGGTCAGGTCTGCAAAAGATGTGGGCGTCATCCTGAGTGAACCCGCGTACCCGCATGAGGCCGTGGAGGACGCCCCCTCGTTCGTTTCGGTAAACGGTGCCCAACTCTCCGATACGCATCGGTAGCTCGCGGTAGCTCCGTAGCGCTGTCTTGTAGATCATGATGTGAAAGGGGCAATTCATGGGCTTCAGGTAGTAGTCTTGGCCGCCCACGTCGATGGGTGGATACATATTCTCGGAGAAAAAGCCAAGGTGCCCGCTGGTCTCCCACAACGTCGAGCGGCCTATGTGGGGCGTATAGACCAGGTCGTAACCATGCTTGTAGTGCTCTTGGCGCCAGTGGTCTTCGATAAGGGAACGTACCCGGCCGCCCTTGGGATGCCACAGGATCAGGCCTGCTCCCGTCTCGTCATGGACGCTGAAAAGGTCCAGATCCTTCCCCAAGCGGCGGTGGTCGCGGCGAAGGGCCTCCTCGCGCCGATGGAGGTAGTCTGCCAAGGCTGCTTTTGACTCCCAGGCCGTGCCGTAAATCCGCTGAAGCATCGGACGATGCTCATCACCCCGCCAGTACGCCCCGGCGATGGTTAGCAACTTGAAGGCCTTGATGCCTGCTGTGTACCCAACATGGGGACCTTCGCAGAGGTCTTCCCAATCGCCGTGCTGGTAGAAGCTAATTTCTTCGTCCGCCGGTATGCCTTCCAGCACTTCCTGTTTGAAAGGCTGGCCGGAGATGCGCTCCGCCGCGCCTTCCCGGGTCGTCACCACCCGCTCAAAGCGCTTGTTGGCCTTCACGATCTCCTTCATGCGGGCTTCAATGGCCTCCATGTCTTCGGGCGTGAAGGGATGAGAGACTTCAAAGTCGTAATAGAAGCCGTCCTCAATGGGGGGGCCAATTCCGAGCTTGGCCTCCGGAAACAGCTGCTGCACCGCGTCCGCCATGACGTGCGCTGCCGAGTGGCGGATGCGATAACGCAACGAGTCTAAGTCTGCGCTTTCTTCGTTCTTGGTTGCGGACAAGGGTGGCCGTCCTTTCTGGAAATGATCGGTGAGTACCGACCCTGTGAGAACATGCTAGCAACGCCAGATGGGCCACGCAAGGGAACGAACGAGGAGGCTAGTCCTCTCAGCGGCAGGGCTGACCACCTTGGAGCCCATTCCTTCGTTGATGCCGCTTACGTGTACGAAGGGGACACCCTCCCCCCCACTTTCGAAGGATGTCCCGAGCCCGTAAAAAGAGATAAGCGGCCATCGATGATTCACCGATGGCCGCTTATTTGTGTTCGAGGAAGGAGCTAAATCGTTGGAGCGGAGTCCATACCGCCGAGCTTGTACGGAGTCATGCGGGGACCGTAGCCCTGCCAGTACTCGTTAGTCTCGGGGTTGTAGCGTCCCTGCAGGAAGCTGCCGGGCCTCTCGGCACGGAGGATGAAGGCCGTGGTGCGCTTCGTCTCTCCCACCTCTGCATGGATGAGCCAAGGCTGCACTAGGTCAACGTCGCCTGGGCCTACCTGGAACCTGCCGGTGAACTTGACCTCGGCGTAGTCGGGTTTGGAGCCGTCGTCCACACGCTCATACCGCTCAATGGCGTCGGTGCCGTCCAAGACGCCGTACAAGGTCCAATTCTGGGCATGGTCGTGGATCAGGGACTTGGGCTTTACATCCGGGTTAGAGATCTTGATGAAGCCGTTGAGGACAAAACCGTAATCGGGGTCTTCATAGAAGAGCAGGTTCTCAGCGCGATCCGTGTACACCGTTTCGGGCCATGCGGCTGAGTCCTTCCGAGCGTCTGCGTCAGCAAGAAGCTCACGCATCACTGGGATCATCTTTTCCCAGCGCTTATCGACGTTAGGCTCTTGCTCGTAGAGGTTCCGAATTTGGGAGATGAACTGTTTGACTGCAGAATCCGTTGTGGTGACCATGCTTCCTCCTGCACTAGGGGAAAAAGGACTGACATCAACGTGGTGGGCGGTATAGGACTCGAACCTATGACCTCTGCGATGTCAACGCAACGCTCTAACCAGCTGAGCTAACCGCCCACGCTCACGCGAGGATAGCAAAGGGCCTGTGGAGCGTCAAGGAATGCAACGCTGGTGCTAATCGCCATAGTTTGGCTGGGAGACGCGATGCGGTTCACCAAGCCAAAGACGATGCTGGGGATAGCCCATAGAGGGTTGCTCCTTGGAACGGGAAGGCATCTGAGGTAATGCGTCGGACGAAGCGCGTGGCCCGCCGGTGCCAAGCGGCCATCCGATGAATGCTGCCCCCAGATTCATGGTGGCTTATTGCCGGAGGTGAGTCGGAGGCAGCCGTGGGCGCGCCATGAACCCTGTGCTACAATTCTGCCGGTCAACAAAGCCCCGGGTCAGAGGTGCAGCGCATGCCGCTTTTCGAAGAGTTGAAGGTCTTCACGGGAAACGCCCACCCGCAGCTTGCCCGGGACATCTGCGAGTACCTGGGCATCTCCCTGAGTGAGTTGGAGGCCTTCAAGTTCAGTAACGACAATACCTTTGTCCGAATCTTGGAGAACGTCCGTCAACGGGACGTGTTTCTGGTTCAGTCAATTTGCTACCCGGTCAACGACAACCTCATGGAGCTTTTGATCATGATCGACGCTGCCAAGCGAGCGTCGGCGGGGCGCATAACGGCGGTCATTCCCTATTACGCCTATGGCCGGACCGATAAGAAAGACCAACCCCGCGTGCCTATTACGGGACGTTTGGTTGCCGACCTCATCACTACGGCGGGAGCTGACCGGGTCCTTACGGTGGATCTCCATGCGGGACAGATACAGGGATTCTTCGACTTGCCCGTGGATGAACTTACTGCTCTTCCCATCCTAGTGCGTCACTTCCGGCAGAAAGAGCTGGATGACGCTGTTGTTGTAGCTGTGGATATCGGCATCTCCAAGCGTGCTCGCGACTTCGCCGAACAGTTGGACCTTCCCCTTGCCATTGT
Organism: Chloroflexota bacterium; assembly: GCA_003228115.1. Taxonomy (GTDB): domain Bacteria; phylum Chloroflexota; class Dehalococcoidia; order Lucifugimonadales; family SAR202-VII-2; genus SAR202-VII-2. Next base: position 223,356 of record QEVV01000002.1, on the reverse strand, counting down.
GGAGAAGCGCCGGATCGGCAACATGGAAAAGTCGGAGAGCTTGAACATCATTGGAGATGTCGAAGGCAGGACCTGCATAACCTTCGATGACGAGATCGATACTGCAGGGTCTTTGATATCGGCAGCTACGGCCCTTAGGGAATCCGGCGCTAAGGAGATATTCGCCTGTTGCACTCACGGCGTGTTGTCCAAGGAGGCGGCCAAGCGCCTGATTGATAGCGACATCAATGAGGTTGTAATGACTGACACCATCCCGGTCCCGCCGTCGAAACGGGATCATAAGATCACCGTTCTATCGGTTGCTTCGCTGCTTGGAGAGGCAATTGCTCGCATCCACAGCGGCAGTTCAGTGGGTGCAATGTTTGACCGGGACGAGGAGTGGTAGGCACTCGCTGAGAAGGGTGAGGCGCTTACCGTCAAAATCTGAATCCGGAGGCCGTCAATGGGTAGCATTGTCGCTGCCATGGCAACTGTTCACGCCCCTCAACTGGTCACGCTCCCGCCGGAAGAAGATCAAGCCCAACTCCAAGCAGGCATCGCTGCTATGCGCGAGCTTGGAAAGGTGTTGGACGAAACCAATCCTGATGTGCTGTTGCTCATTGGCATTGATCACCTGGAGACCTACTTCCTAGACGCCGTGCCTACTTTTGCCCTCGTCACCGGCGAGCGGACGAAGGCTGCCTTCGCTCACACGAGGCACGAGGTCCCGAACCACCAGCCGCTGGCGAAGGCACTTCTGGAAGGGCTCATTGACGCTGGTTTCGATCTGACCTTTTCGGAAAATGCCCTTCTCGGCCATGCCTTCTCCACGCCCTTGGAGTACGTTCACGAGGGCCGCAATATTCCCGTAGTCCCCTTGATGGTAAATGTGTACCTACCTCCGCTACCCACTCCCAAGCGCTGCGCTGACCTGGGGCGGGCACTTGCCAAGGTCATAGAGGGGCGTCCAGAGCGGGTGGCCATTGTGGCCAGCGGAGGCATGTCGCATTACCCAGGTACTTGGAAATACTACGATCCGGAATATGACTTCGACCGCTGGGCGATCAGAGAAATGGAGAACGGCGCGCTGGATGATTTGATGGCCCTTAGTGGCTCAGACCTTGATGAGGTGGGGAACACGGAAATGCTGACCTGGATGGTCATGTTCGGCGCCATTGGGCCGCAACAGGGAGAACTTCTTTCCTATCAACCTACATCGCACCACGGCCACGCGGTCATGCGATTCTTGCCGGGCCGCTCCACTCCTCCGCCAGCGCGCACCGAACCCAAGTACGGTGGCTTCCAGTTCAAGGGTGCGGGCTACGAGTTCTACAAATACCCGCCGTCCAATACCTACTCAATGCAGAAGCTTCTTGTGGATCTCCGAGGAAGCGCCTCTCTCCGAGAACGCTTCTTTGAAGACATGGACGCCGTTATCAGCGAGCGAGAGGGCCTAGAGCCAGAACAGATCGAAGCGGTCAAGACCCTTCAGGTCAAGCCTATGGTCGATCTGGGAGCTCATCCCATTCTTACGCTAACAAGCATTCTCGTTATCCAGGCGCACCAACGCCGCCTTGCAGCGGCTGCCGACGCCTGAGCCTCAGCAGGCCCCGCCCTTCTCTAGGCGGGGCCTGCCGAAGGGACGCAGCGAGTGTGGCGCCGCTGGATGACGGACTGTGTAAAGAGCCCCTAACAGCAAGCTCTGAGAACCGCTACGCTACAATGTAGGGACTAATTTCAACATGGAGCGTCCATGCCGCTGGACAATATCGTTATCAAGGGGGCTAGGGAACACAACCTCAAGAATATTGACGTAGTTATCCCGCGGGGCGAGCTGGTGGTCATCACTGGCGTGTCTGGTTCCGGGAAGAGTTCCCTTGCCTTCGATACTATTTACGCTGAAGGTCAGCGCCGCTACGTCGAGTCCCTTTCCGCCTACGCTCGACAGTTCCTTGGCCTCATGGAGAAGCCCGACGTTGACTATATCGATGGGCTGTCTCCGGCCATCTCCATAGACCAGAAAGGGGTGTCTCACAACCCTCGTTCCACTGTGGGCACCGTTACCGAGGTCTACGATTACCTCCGCCTTCTTTTCGCCCGCATAGGCCAACCCCATTGCCACAACTGTGGCCGCCCCGTCGAAAAACAGACAATCCAACAGATCGTCGATGCAGTCATGGCCTTGCCTGAGGGCACGCGGATCATGGTCTTGGGCCCGCTGATACAGGACCGCAAGGGCGAGTTTAAAGACCTATTCGAGGACGCCCGGAAGGGTGGCTACGTTCGAGTCCGCGTTGACGGACAGGTACACGATCTTGCCGAAGTGCCTGAGCTGGATAAGAAGCTTCGCCATTCGGTGGAGGTCGTGGTCGACCGCTTGGTCATTGGAGACAGCGCCGAGCAAAGCAGGGTCACGGATTCTGTTGAAACGGCACTGAAGCTAGGGGCGGGCATTGTCCTCATCGTTGATTTCGACAGCGGCGCCCAGCACCTCTTCAGCGAACACTTCGCCTGTATGCACTGTGGCATCAGCTTTCCGGAAATAGAGCCCAGGACGTTCAGTTTCAATAGTCCACATGGCGCTTGTCCTGCCTGCACCGGTTTGGGTGTCAAGCTGGAAGTTGATCCTGACCTTGTTGTGGTGAACAAGGACGTTTCCATTTCAGAAGGGGCCATCACGGCATGGTCACGGGCCGGGACTTCAAGCGGGTGGTACAGCAGCATCCTCGAGTCCCTGGCCTTGCAGTACGATTTCTCGACGCGCACCAAATGGGCAGACCTCTCTGAAGACTTTCAGAAGATGATTCTTTATGGCACTGGTGACAAACCCCTTCGGGTGCGGCACCGTACCCACCTGGGCCGCGAATTCAGTTGGGAGACCACCTATGAGGGCGTCGTTTCCAACCTGGAGCGGCGGTATCGGGAGACCGAATCGGATTACATGCGGAGTGAACTAGAGCGATATATGTCTGCCCGGCCTTGCCCGTCCTGCGACGGCAAGCGATTGAAGCCTGAGTCGCGAGCGGTGCTCATTGACGACAGGAACATCATCCAAGTCACGGAACAGTCCATTGGCCGGGCCGTCCAGTGGGTGAAACGCCTCCAAGGCGAGGGACCTTCCGACAACGGAAGCCACTCCGTCCTGACCGAACGCCAGCACACCATTGCCAACCAGATACTCAAGGAAATCTTGGGGCGGCTGCGTTTTCTGGAGGAGATCGGTCTGGACTACCTGTCATTGGGCCGCCAGGCGTCTACCCTCAGCGGCGGAGAGGCCCAGCGCATTCGCTTGGCCACACAGATCGGCTCTGGGTTGATGGGCGTCCTCTACGTCTGCGATGAACCGTCCATAGGGCTCCACCCGATCGACAACCACCTTCTCATTGAAACCCTCAAGCGGCTCCGAGACTTAGGAAACACGGTGCTCATCGTGGAGCACGACGAAGCTATCATGCGGGCTTCCGACCAAATCATCGATTTGGGCCCCGGTGCAGGGGAACACGGCGGGATGGTGATCGCCCAAGGGACTGTTGAGGAAGTCTCCCAGGAACCGAAGTCGATTACCGGAGCGTATCTGTCAGGCCGGACTCGGATACCGGTTCCCGAAAAACGCCGCCAGGGAAACGGCAATTGGATGACGGTGAAGGGTGCCCGCGAAAACAACCTGAACGGTGTCGATGTGGCGTTTCCTCTTGGACGGCTGGTATGCGTCACTGGTGTATCGGGCAGCGGTAAGAGCAGTCTGGTCTATGAGGTGCTCTACAAGAAGCTGGCGCAGGTGCTCAATAGAGCCAGGGAGCGGCCCGGGGCCAGCGATGGTATCGAGGGAATCGAGCACATAGACAAGATAGTCAACATTGATCAGGCACCTATCGGCAGGACGCCGCGGTCCAACCCGGCCACCTACGTTGGCGCGTTCACGCCCATACGCGAGTTGTTTGCCGCCGTTCCGGAGTCCCGCATGCGTGGCTACAAGGCGGGGCGATTCTCGTTCAACGTCAAGGGTGGACGCTGCGAGGCCTGTGGGGGCGGCGGCTATGTACAAATCGAGATGCAGTTTCTGCCGAACGTTGAAGTGCCATGCGAGGTTTGCCGAGGCAAGCGCTACAATCGCGAGGCTCTGGAGATTACCTTCAAGGACAAGAACATCTCTGAAGTTCTCAACATGACTGTTGAGGAAGCCCTGGAGTTTTTTGAGCCCTTCAACAAGATCAGGCCAAAGCTGGAGACCATGCGGGACGTTGGGCTTGGCTACATTCGCTTGGGTCAGCCAGCGACAACCCTGAGCGGGGGAGAGGCACAAAGGATTAAGCTTTCTACCGAGCTTTCACGTAGGGCCACAGGAAAGACTCTGTACATCCTGGATGAGCCTACAACGGGGCTCGCCTTCTCTGACTCTGCGGCTCTGCTTCGTGTCCTACACCGCCTGGTTGATACCGGCAACACGGTGGTGCTTATCGAACACCACCTGGACCTGATCAAAAATGCTGACTGGATTATTGACCTTGGGCCCGGCGCTGGCGATAGTGGTGGCAGCGTCATTGCGCAAGGCACGCCGGAACAGGTGGCCAGCGTAGAGGGTTCAGCTACCGCTCTCTACTTGAAGGAACTCGTAAAGGCGGAAGATGTAAAGCCGCCAGCCGCCAAGCGCCGCAGGGCAAAGAGCGCAGCGCCGGCGTAGGGTATCGAGACCTGTCTGGAGGATACTGGGAAGCAGCCGTGGGGCGCTTACTTGAGAACCTCGCTGGTCGCCAAAGAGCCGTTGGGCTACTAGCCTCATGCGGTATCATCGGCCCCGCGCTTTTTGGCATCTCTGTCGGCATAGCCAACTTCTATCGCCCCGACCACGATCCAATAAGCCAATTGGTGAGCGACCTGGGACGGGGAAGCACAACCTACGCCTCCCTGATGAACATTGGCGGGTTCATCATCTCAGGCATTCTCACCATTCTTTTCGGCTTTGCCATCTTCCTAGCCGTTGCTCCGAAGGGTTGGCGCAGGACTGGAGCCTTGCTAGTTAGCCTTGGTGGCGTGGGCATGATTGGGGCTGGCATTTTTTCCAACGACCCGTCTTCAAGGGTCTTGTTCAACTCTGCCGTCGGGCACCAGATTTTCACCATTGTTGTCATGGGCGGGGCCGTTTTCGGCCCCATCCTGCTTGCCGGCGCCTTCCAAAGGAACCCACAGTGGAGAGGCTACAGGACATTCTCGTTAACGGTCGCGTTGGTGATTGCCTTCTTCGTGTCGGTGATGTTCATCGACTACCTGAGGGTCTGGCAAGGCGCTGTGGAGCGGGCGTTCGCTGGCCTGATGTTCCTATGGATGCAGGCAATGGCTATTCGGCTGACTGTGCTTTCCCTTAGAGCACGGGCCAGAGCGCAAGTTCTGGAGAGGGCAGCAGAGACTACTTTCGCCTCGCCAAAGCCTGCCCCCGCCATGCCTCGACGCTTCCGACTCCTTTGACGTAAACTTGCCGCACGGAATTGGGCCTACACATTCGGAAGGAGCGAGGCATGGCAGCTTTAAAAACAACCCTTGGTCAATATGGCCATACATCCGCCTTTCTTGACGGCACCGTGAAGGCTCAAGGCCAGGATTTGGAGTTCATAGAGGTCTCTCCCATCATCGCTGCGTTTCGCCGTATGGTGCGGGGCCTGGAGTTCGATGTGGCTGAGATGGCAATTACCACCTATCTGTGCGCCAAGGCCTATGGGAAGCCCTTCACGGCCATTCCCGTCTTTCCTGTTCGCGCCTTTCATCATGGGGCCATCGCCTACAACACTAAGGCAGGCGTTAACAGCCCAAAGGACCTTGAGGGCAAAAAGGTTGGGGTCAACCGGGGCTACACCGTAACCACCGGCCTGTGGATTCGGGGCATTTTGCAGAGCGAGTATGGCCTGGATCCAAGCAAAGTGACCTGGATGCTCTCCGGCGATGAGCACGTTGCCGAGTACGAGTACCCGGCGAACGTTGTGCCGATCGGCGAGGGCAAGACGCTGGAGGAAATGCTTCAGTCAGGCGAAATTGCCGCTGCCATTGGCGTCTCGGTGGATTCGGAGGACGTGAAGCCTCTCATTCCTGACGCCCGCAACACCGCCTTTGAATCTTTCCGCAAGACAGGCCTGTATCCCATCAACCACACGGTTGTGGTCAAGGACGAGGTGCTCCAAGCTGACCCTTCGGTCGCCACCGCGTTGTTCGACGCCTTCGTCGCTGCGAAGAAGTTGTACTTGGACCGGCTGGCCGCTGGCAATGACCTGTCCGATGCCGACAAGGCCCAGCTGGCCATCAATGAAGTGGTAGGCCCTGATCCGGTTCCGTACGGTATTGGCCCAAACCGGCAGATTCTGGAAACCGTGATACAGCACGCCGTAGACCAGAAGGTCATTCCCCAGGCTTTCAAGGTTGATGAAGTCTTTGCTTCCAACACCTTGAGCTTGGTTGGCTAGGCTCGAACGGAAAGACGGGATAGGGTACTAATGCGAGTTCGCTACAGCAGTTGGGATGGCACCCAGGACATCGGCTTCACTGACGATGATCTGATGGAGCATGTCGCCCAGGAAATGCTGGAGACCGGCGACCTTCAGGGTGTCTTACGCCGCCTCATGTCTCGAGGGGCGGACTTTGCCAGTGGGCGTCGCATGGAAGGCCTTCAGGACCTGCTGGAACGGCTGCGGAACCGGCGTGAGGAGAACCTGGACCGCTACAACCTTGGCTCCATGATGGACGATATCAAGGAGCGACTGGACAGGCTCGTCGACACCGAACGAGGCACGCTCAAGGACATCCTTGGTGAACAGCAACCCTCTGATGGCGACGACCAACCACCACCCGAGGGCGAGGACGAAACTGATGGTACGCCCTCCTCTGGCGGACAAGGGCAATCAGGGTCGTCAGCTCAGTCCGGGGCCTCGATTCCAGGAGGACAAGGCGCGGCTGGGGCTGGTGGCGAGTTCGAAGAAATGCGCCGTGGCATAGCTCAGCGACGGCTTGAGAAGATGGACGAGTTGCCCCCAGACGTCGGCGGCCGCATCCGCGACCTGCGCGAGTACGATTTCATGGACCCGGCGGCTCGGCAGGAGTTCGAGCTGTTGCTTCAGATGCTGCAGCAACAGCTCATGCAGAGCTACTTCCAAGGGATCCAGCAGGGCCTCCAGTCGATGACTCCAGAGGCCTTGAAAGAGATACAGCAGATGGTCAGCGACCTCAACCGCATGCTTCAGCAGCGGTTGCAAGGCGAGCGGCCTGACTTCGACGGGTTTATGCAAAAGTGGGGACACTTGTTCCCCCCGGATATCAAGGACTTGGACCAGCTCCTTGAGTACATGGAGCGGCAGATTGCCCAGATGAACGCCCTCATGAACTCCATGACGCCTGAGATGCGTCAGGAATTGGAGGGCATGATGCAGTCGTTGTTGCAAGACACGCGATTGCAGTGGGATTTGGCGCAGCTTGCCGCCAACCTGGAGCGCCTCGACCCCGGAAGCACCAAGGGCGACGATTTCAGTTTTGGTGGTGACGAGCCGGTGACGCTTCAGGAAGCCATGCGTCTCATGGGGGATATGAACTCCATGGAGGAGTTGGAGAAGGAGCTTATCCAGGCCGCCCGCTCCAACGATGCTTCCCAAATCGACGCCAGTAAGATAGAGCGGCTGCTGGGCAATGAAGCCGGCGAGATGGCGGAGCAGCTCCAGCAGATCACGAAGGCGCTGGAGGATGCTGGGTTCATCCAACGCAAGGGCAAGAACTGGGAGCTGACCCCCCAGGCCATGCGCAAGATAGGACAGAAGGCCCTTCAGGACATTTTCAGCAAGCTCCGCAAAGGCGTATCCGGCTCACACGACCTCCCCCAGACCGGGCCAGGCGTCGATGCTGGCGAGCAGTTCAAGCGCTGGGAGTTCGGCGACCCATTCACGCTCGACGTGCAGAAGACCATCACCAATGCTGTTATGCGGCAGGGTCCGGGCACACCGGTCAGGGTAACGCCCGAAGATTTCGAAATCTCTCAGACAACGGCAACGACCCGCTGTGCCACCGTGCTGATGATAGATATGAGCTATTCAATGCTCATGGGGGGCTACTTCCAGGCCGGACGCCGGTTGGCACTGGCCCTCGACACGCTCATTCGGTCCCAATTTCCCAAGGACACACTCACTGTCGTCGCCTTCTCTTACTTCGTCCTGAAGTTGAAACCAGACATGTTGCTGGATTCCTACTGGGTTGAGTTTGGCGGGGGCACCAATTTTCAGGAGGCGTTCCGCCAGGCCCGGCAAATCCTAGGGCGCGACAAGGCGGATACTCGCCAGATCATTATCATCACCGACGGCGAGCCCACCACCTACAGTTATTGGCTCGATGAGGATTCGGACAACCCGCGTCGGGGCATCGAAAACACCCTTCGAGAGGTCGTCCGGTGCACCAAGGACGGCATCACGCTGAACACGTTCATGATGGGCCGCGATCCCGGGGCTGCGCGCTTCATTAGCACGGTGACCAAGATCAACAAGGGGCGTGCGTTTCTAGCCTCTACGGACGGCCTAGGCCAGTACGTTGTGACGGACTACATCAACAACAAACGTAAGGTCATCGACTAGCCTTTCCTGCGCCTCTTGTTTCCTCTCTACTTGTTCCCTTTTTCTGCTTGACCTACTCTCCATCAACTACTTTCGGCGTTCCTGGATCGATCGGGCGGTAACTTGGTGTGCCGAATACCCAGGACCTCAGATGGCGATTGTTTGTGGAGGCATGGCGATCCCAGTGCCTGCATTGTGAGGCCGCAGGCAGCGTGGTATCGTGTTTGCCCTCGCTATCCTCTGAGGGTGGCGAGGGCAAACCTACTCATCGAGCAGTGGAGTACATGGCTAACGAGATCAAGTTCATAGACACGACCATCCGCGACGGGAGCCAGAGTCTGTGGGCTCTGAACATGAAAACGGGCATGATGCTCTCCGCGCTGCCGTACCTGGATGCCGCCGGCTTCGACGCCATTGAGTTCTACGCGCCATCGGGTCAGATCCGGAAGATGGCACATCATCTCGGGGAGGACTCCTTCGAGTGGCTGAAGCTTGGAATGAAGCTCAACCCCAAGACGGAGCTACGCGTCCACGGCGGCATACGAGGCGCATTGAGCAAGGTGCCCTTCTCTGCCGGGAAGCTGCTCATGGACATGTGCGTCGCTTACGGCCTGACCGTGACCAGAACCTCAGACCCCTGGAACGATTTTCCCAGCTTTGCCGATGAGCACTCGGACATCAACAAGTGCGGCGTCAAAGTGGTCATGAACGTGATCTACTCCGAATCGGCCAAACATACCAACGAGTACTACCGAGAACGGGTCAAGCAGGCCGCCGACCTCAAGCCATACCGCATCTGCTTCAAGGACGTGGGGGGGCTCCTCACTCCAGAGCGAACGCGGGAGCTTCTTCCCATCTTTCAGGAGTCGGCAGGCGACATTGAGATAGAGTTTCACGCTCATTGCAACAACGGATTGGCCCCGTTGAATGCGCTGGAAGTTGCTAAGGGTGGAGTGAAGTACATCCACACATCGTTGCCGCCCTTGGCGAATGGCACCGCGCAGCCCTCAGTTTTTAACGTGGCGCAGAACCTGCGCGCGCTGGGCTTCGACACGGTTTTGGACGAGGCGGCTCTTGGGCCAGCAATGGAGAATCTCACGTCCATCGCTCATCATCACGACATGCCGATTGGCGAGCCCCGGCTGTTCGACCAGTCCATCTACCACCATCAAATCCCGGGCGGCATGATCTCTAACCTTGCGTACCAGTTGAGGTTGGTTGGCATGGAGGACCGGCTCCAGGAGACGCTTGAAGAAGCGGTGCGGGTGCGGGCGGAGTTTGGCTATCCCATCATGGTGACGCCGCTCTCTCAGTTTGTTGGGAGCCAGGCCGCCATAAACGTCATCGTGGGGGAGCGGTACAAGCAGGTCAGCGACGAAGTCATTCAGTACGCTCTGGGCTTCTGGGGCCGGGAGCCGGTGACCGATATGGACCAGGAAGTGCGAGCCAAGATTCTCGACCGTGGCCGAGCTAGGGAATGGGCCCGGTGGGAGCAGCCTGAGCCGTCTCTCAAAGAGCTTCGACACAAGTACGGGGACAACATCTCCGATGAAGAGCTGTTGGTCAGGGTTTACGCCGGTGACGACTATGTCGGTCTGGTTGGCAAGGGTAGCCAGCCTGGAGACTTCCTCAGCGTTCGCCAGCCGTTGGTCATGCTTCTCGACGAATTGGTGAAGAGGCGTGGCTTCAGGCACGTCGTTGTGCAGAAGGGGGAAATGTCCCTTGCGCTGCACGGTGGGCAGGACAGCCAGTCCTAGGAGGCCGAAGGGTGGGTAGTACCTACTTCTCATCCCTTCTCTTGAAGACCGGTTTCTTGCCTAACGGGTTAGGAGGAGGACGGCCCCAGCGGCAAGAAGGATACCTGCCACCTTGGTGGCCTTGATTTCCTCTCCTAGAATGACCATTCCGGCTACGGCTACGAAGGCCATACTCATCCCGAAGATGGGCATGACGACAGAGGCTGGTCCCCGGCTTAGGGCGATGTAGTAGCTCAGGATGGCCACACTCAGTGTGAACCCTGAAAGGACGACCAGCCCGGAATGCAGTCCCCAGGACAACTGACCAACGATTGTCTGGCCTCGGTAGACGGCCAACCCTAGGGCGGCTCCGACCAAGATAAGGTTGGTCACCACCGCAGCCGTTTCAGGGGGCACCGTGCGGAGCCCCACTTTAAGCAGCGTTGCTGTCGTCCCGTAAGCAGCCATGGCCAACACAGCCAGCGCGACGTAACTCATTGCACACTCCCGCCCTTCTATGGCCTGTGAGAAAAGAGTCGACGTGCGCCATTGTCGCGCACCTCGGGTCGCCCGTGCCGGACTCTTTGCTTTTATCCCCTTTAGGTTTGGAATCTAGGAGGTTTGTACTAGCCACAATCTGATTTTCCATGCCATACTAGTTTTTCACCCTTGGTTGTTTTGGTCATATGGAAGTTCCTGTGCCTCACCTCCCCGAACAAAATTTCCCGCCATCTATTAAATGGCTCCCTCTAATCGGTTCTGCCCTACTGGCTCTCTTGGCATCGTTGGCCTGGAGCGGCCCAGGAGGAGAGCCCGTGGCGGCCGATGTTCCCAACAACGCCAGGGAAAGCTTTTCCCCCGTCATTGAGGACGACGTGGCATTCAGCCCATCCTCATTGATCTTTCATGTGGAATTACCCGCGGACAGTACGAATACGGAAACCCTTTCCTTGCAGAGTAAAGCAACGCTAAGTGCGACAACGACAACTGGCCAAGTCTCCACGACTGGGTCGCAGGAAGCACCGGCCGTCCGGTTGAAATCCCGCAGCTTCACGCCTAAGTCCGGCGTCTACGTTGAGCACTTCACCGCAGCCGTAGTGGACGAAGGTCAGCGGAAGCACGTTCTACTGCAGCTGTCGGCACCTCTGACATCGGAGACGAGGACAGTGTTGGAGCGGCAGGGAGTGCTGCTGCTGGATTATGTTCCGGACCAGGCCTATTTTGCCTCCGTACCCGCTGCCCTTACTGCAGGTTCACAGCGCTTACCCGATGCCATTCACTGGCTAGGTCCCATTGAGCCCGCCGACCGCGTGGCCAGGCAAGTTAGCGACGGCCAAGCGGGGGATTGGGCCATCGCTAATGATGGAAGATGGCTTCTCGAGATAACCCTCTTTGACGATGTGCCTTTGAGCGACAGTATCTCTATGTTGGAGCAGGCCGGGGTTGAAGTGCTGGAGGCCAGCAGCGCTCTCAAAAGTGCTACCGTAGCGGCCTCTGCGGACGCGGTCAGCCTTTTGAGCGCCATCGACGCCGTGCAATGGATCGACCAAATCCCTCCGCCTAGAGAGAGCCTCAACGAGAACGCCCGCCGGGTTACCGGCGCGGAGGTCGTGCATGCGGTTCCCTATGACCTCGATGGCAGCGGCGTTGCGGTTGCCATATGGGAGTTGGACAACATAGCTCCGCACCCCGACTTTGCTGAGCGGCTGATTTACGGGGAAAGCGACCGCTCCTTCGGCACCCATCCGACCCACGTCGCTGGCACGGTGGGTGGAGACGGAGATGATCGATACCGGGGCATAGCACCGGGCGCTACGCTGCTTGCCTACGACATTCTCAATTCCAGTGGTGGCGGAGACAGCTTTGCGACCCTTATCAACGAGTACGGTGTGGCGATTGGAACTCATGACGCTGTGGCCTCCAACAATTCTTGGGGCTCTGTCGTGGGCAGCAGCAACTGCTCTGCTTTTGGCAACTACAGCTCTGACTCCAGCTTCTTCGATGGGATTGTGGAAGGGGATGCGGGTGGTCCTATAACCGTGGTCTTCGCGGCAGGCAACTCACGCAACGACAACATCTGCGGCATGCAGAGCAGTCCTCTCTACACAAACTACGGCACGATATTGCCTGGAGGACAGACGGCAAAGAACACCATCACGGTGGGCGCCACTGTTTCTTCCCCGGCGCCCAATGAAGACACCATGACCACATTTAGCTCCTGGGGGCCCACTGATGACGGACGCATCAAGCCCGAGATCGTGGCCCCGGGCCAGGTACTGTTCTCAACCAAGGGTAGTCCAGGCAGTTTCAGTTACGGAGGGCTATCGGGCACATCCATGGCCTCCCCCACGGTGGTCGGCGGCGTTGCCCTGCTAACTCAGCGGCTAAGACAAGTGAACCTCCCAGACCGCCGCCCGGACCTGATCAAGGCCCTTCTTGTTCAGTCCGCAAGGGATGGCCTTCCCGGCGCCAACCACCCCGATCGCGTGGGCCCCGACTACATCTACGGATACGGCCGTATGGACCTGGTGCGGGCCATTGGGCTCATCGACGGGGGCAACCTTGACCTCGGGTCCGTCAGTGCAGCGCTAGGTGAGCACGAGCGGACCGTGTATGTGCCGAATGGAGCCACGACGCTGAAGGCTACCCTAACCTGGATCGACCCCCCAGCGGCTTCCAACGCCTTAACGGCCTTGGTCAACGATTTGGACCTTGAGATTTGGGGGCCGGCGGGGAGCCCATGCCAACCCTGTTACCCCTGGACTTTAGACCCGGCGAGCCCGTCCTTCGACGCCGTGCGAGACAAGGCAAACCATGTAGACAACCTGGAGCAGGTGTTGGTTGATGGGAACGGCCTGGTTGCGGGTCTCTACACCGTGAGAGTTAACCCCGCCGCCAGCGGCTCACAGGACTTCTCGTTGGTGTGGAGCGTGGAGTTCAACCAAGAGGTGCAAGTAGTCAACAATGGCGGCGCTTTGGATACCCTGACCGTAAGCGCTGAAAATGGGAGTTCGTGGCTCAGCGCCGGGGCTCTGCCCTGGACCGTTGATGCCGTCAGCTTCGAAATGCTGACCATTACCATTGATCCCGCGGGCCTTGCCGCTGGGACCTATCAAGACAACCTGCTGGTAACCCTCGTCGACTCATTTGCAGTGACGGGGCAGGTCTCTTTGCCGGTGACGTTGGAGGTCACGCAGGAGCAGGTCATTGGGGCGGACTTCACGCTGACCCCGGCGTCCGGCCAGGTCAACGCCGGGTCGGAGATAGAGGTGGTGGTTACGGTGGGTGCCAGCCCCGATGCTAATGTTGAAGGCGCCCTAGTGCACTTGGATTTCGACCCTGCGCTATTGAAGGTTGTCTCCATTTCCGATGGCGGGGCCCTTAATGTCGTTTTCACCAACACTTTCGACAATGCTGCCGGAACCCTGGGTTTCGAGGCCGGAACCCTTGCCTCACCACGAAGCGCTCCCTTTACGCTTGCCACCATTACTTTTCAGGCCTTGGCCGGAGCCGGGGGTACGACAGGGCTGGTCTATTCAACGAATGATCCAAGAATTACTAGGGCAGTTCTTGGAGAGCTGGACGTCACCGGCAACCTCAACGCTGCGTCCATTGAGATCATTCCTTTCGGAACGGTCGAAGGTACCGTGAGGCTGGAGAGACGCTCCAGCCACGGGGGCGTGAACGTGCATTTGGGTAACGCGGGCTTATCGGTGACCGTTTTCACGGATTCTACCGGCTCGTTCTCCGTCCACGACGTTCCTGCCGACACCTACACTGTCACAGCCACAACCGTGGGCTTCTTGAAGGGGGAGGCACCGGTGGTCGTAATCGGAGGGAACACATCCGCCGTGAGCCTTTTCCTCCTCGCTGGCGACGTTGATAGCGATGACCAGATTGGTCTTTTGGATTTGATTTATATCGTCGAACGCCTGGGGACAGCCACCACCTCGGCGGACCTCAATAGGGATGGCATCGTGGACATTAGGGACATGGTCTTAGTAGCGAAGAACTTCGGGGCGGCGTTCGGGCCTTGACCTAAATGAGAATCGTTTCGAGGGTAAGAAGAAAGGAAGCCGCAGGCACAATGCTCGCGGCTTCCTTTCTTTCCTGTCGATTTTGAAGGAGCTAGGCGAAGGTCGGCGCTACCTCAGCTTGGAACTTTTCCAGCATACCCCGGCTGAAGGGGCGGGGAGTGACGAAGTTCATGTGGGTGATGCCCACGCCTCTCCAGGCTTCCAACTGTTCCTTGATGTCCTCCACATCGCCAGCGACGATGGTGTCCCGCATTTGCTCTTCAATGCTTCCGTAATGCGGCGAGGGCTGGAAACCAGGGTTGCCCACCATGCGTTTGATCTGGGTGTCGACCATCAGGTCTACTTCTGACTTGTCTTCGGTTATAAGAAGCGGTACCTGATGGGACGCTCGAATGGCTGTGAAGTCCCGGCCTTCTTCCTCGCAGAGTTCCTTGAGGCGCTGGGCCTTCTCTTGAATTTCCTTGCGCGGACCTAGGGAACTCCAATCGTTGGCGTGGCGGGCGACCACACGGAGGGTGGCCTCGTTAATGCCGCCGATCATGATTGGTGGATGGGGCTTTTGAATGGGCTTGGGGTCGAACGGGACCTCGTAGACTTGGTAATACTTTCCTTCGTAAGTGGCCCGCTCTTCGGTGAATAGCGCCTTCATGAGGGCGATGGATTCCTCCAGTCGCTGGATGCGCTCGGCGAGGGGCGGGAAGGCCATGCCATGAGCGGCGTGCTCCATCTTCGACCAACCGGCGCCTATGCCAATGTCGGCCCGACCGTTGGAGATGTGGTCCAGTGCGTTCATCATCTTGGCCGTGATGACGGGGTGGCGGAACAGGTTGCCAATGACCTGGACGCCCAGGCGAATCTTCGTCGTAATAGGAGCGAGCGCCAGCAACACCGAGATTGCGTCGATGCGGTCGTCCTTGGTGCCCCGGCCCACCTGAACGGTCATAAGGTGGTCCGACGGATAGAAGGCGTAGAAGTCCATTTCCTCGCAGGCTTTGACGACCTCTACGAAGTCTGCCCAATTGAGCCCTGAGCTTCCGCCGACACTAAAAATCATTTTGGGCATGACCTACCTCCGTGATGAAAAGTCCGTTGACACCCTACCATGAATGCAGCCCTGAAGGCAGACGCTTGCGGGTGGGCCTAGCCGAGGACTTGAAACGAACCCGTTTCGGTGAAGGGCAATGGTTGAGAAAGTCGAGTGTAGGGGCGACCCGGCGCTCCGCCCCTACGCGCGCCAAAATCGACATCGGCCGCGTACTACAGCAACTGCAGGTTATCCAGCGAAGGCTTCAGCCTCCCCGCCTCGACTTCGTTGACCAACCCAACGATGGCCTTGTTTATCGGCGTAGGTATACCGGCTTCCTCGCCCCGCCGGACAATGAGGCCGTTGAGATGTTCGACCTCTGTTTTGCGGCCCTTTCCAATATCCTGTAGCAGTGATGGGCTTCCCTCGCCCCGACGCTGGGCCTCGGTGACTAACCGCTCAACGACTGTTGTGGGTCTTCCCTCTGCTTCAGCCACGAGAGCTGCGGGTTCAATGCCGCCCAGGACGGGCTCCACCGGTACGCCTAGGGCGTGGGCTACATAGGCCCCTTCAGCCCCAATCTTGATAGCCACCGTTCTAGCTGCCTGGTTCAGGCGTATGGCCCGCGAGCCTAGGCCCGTGATTCCCGCGATCGGGTTCATCATGGCGTTGTTGATGAGCTTGGCCCAACGTTCACCGGGGAGGTTGTCAGTGAGGCGGGTCGGACCTACGTTGTCGAGTAGTTCCTTGAGTTGTTCTAGCCTTGGTGTTGGGGGGCCGTCGATTTCGCCCACGATGAGGGCAGGGATTCCTGGGGGCGTGGTGCGAACGGCCTGCCCGGCTTCTGGCAACGCCGCTGCGAATGTGATGACGCAGCCAACAGTCCGCTCTGCGCCAATCAATGGCGCGATGATGTCCTCATTGATGCCGTTCTGAGCGGAAACCAAATAGCCTCCGTCTGCCAGATGGGGCAACATCGACTCGACGGCGCTGACAGTGTCCTGTGACTTCACCGCTATGAAGATGATGTCGAAGGAATGTTCAGGGGCTAACTCCGCTGGATGAATGGCCTTGACCGGTACGGAGAATGTGCCTTCGCCTTCAAGGGTGAGTTGGAGGCCGACCGTTTTCATTGCCTCCACGTGTTCCCGCCACGGGTCAATCAGGACGACATCGTGCCCGGCGCGGGCCATGCCTCCGCCAATAACGCATCCCACCGCCCCTGCTCCGTATATGGCAATGCCCGGCATCACACCTCCGATGGCCTGAAGTAGGCGAAGTATCGGGCCAAGCCGTTTGGCCCGTCAATGCAGGGGCGGATGGACGCAGCTATAATGCTCGGCAACGTCTTGGAGGGAGGGATTCGTGATACGTAGTCTTGAAGGCAAGGGGCCGCAAGTACACGCCACGGCGTGGGTCAGTGAAGCTGCCTATGTAGTTGGTGACATTGTCATCGGCGAGAGGTCCAGCGTGTGGCCCTCAGCAGTCGTGCGGGCAGACGAAGGCCGCGTTACGATCGGTCAGTGGTCCAACATCCAAGACGGTGCGGTAGTCCACGCCGACTATGACGCTGAAATCGGGGACTACGTGACGGTGGGGCACAGCGCCGTAGTTCATAGCGCCAAGATTGGGAACTACTGCCTTATAGGAAACAACGCCACGGTGCTGGACGACGTTGTGCTCGGTGATTACTGCCTGGTTGCCGCGGGCGCTGTAGTCCTTCCAGGCGTGGAAGCCCCTGCGAATTCACTGTTGGTGGGTGCACCAGCCCAGGTGCGGCCCCTTGACCCCAAGCACCTACCGCTTCTGGAGAGTCGGGGTGAGCGTTACGCTCAAAAGGCACAGCGGTACAAGAAAGAGGGGCTCTAGTCTCTGGTGCGACCGCTCTTCTTGCGCTTCTCCCTCGCCGCTCTCGACTGCTCCTGAATGTGCCGCCACGTGGCTCGCAGGCCAGCGCCAGAGACCACCATCCGCCGCTTTCGGCGGCGCTTACGCTCCCTGCGTTCTGCCTTGCTTTCGTCCATGGCTGATCAAGCCAGGACTTCATGGACGACTTCGCAGACCTCGATAAGCTGCTCTTCGGTCAGGGCAAGCCCCGTTGGCAGGTACAATCCTTGACGCGCGATTCGCTCCGCTACGGGGTGGCTTTCGCCTTTGAAAAGGCCTTTTTTCTGTAGTACAGGCTGCTCGTGCATGCCCCAGAAGAATGGCCTGGTCTGTACCCCACGCTGCATCAACGCTTGACCGAACTTGTCGGCGTCGAACCCGGTTTCTTCGGAGACAACGAGCCCGTACATCCAGTAGACGTTTCGGGCCCACGATTCGTTCGGTGGCAGCTGAAGTTGGGGTAGGTCGCTTAGGCGCCGATTGTACTCTGCTCCAATCCAACGCTTTCTTTCGACAATCTCTTCGAAGCGTTCCACCTGGGCCAGGCCGAGCGCCGCCTGAAGGTTGGTCATACGGAAGTTGAATCCCGCTTCTTGATGAATGAAACGGTTGCCTTTTGTGCCGAAGCTGAGGTTGCGCATAGCCCTGGCTTTCGTGGCCAGTTCGGCGTTGTCCGTGAGGACCATGCCGCCCTCGCCAGTGGTTATCAGCTTGTTGGCAAAGAAGCTAAAACAGCTGAAATCACCAAAGCTCCCGCAGCGTCGCCATGCGCTGTCCTTCGTATCGCGGCCGGAAAGATATTCAGCTCCGTGAGCCTCAGCAGCATCTTCGATGACGGCCAGACCATGCCGTTCCGCGATCTCAAGTATGGGATCCATATCGACCGGGTGGCCGTAGATGTGGACCGGCATGATTGCCTTGGTCCGCTTTGTGATCTTCGCCTCTACTTGGTCTACGTTCATGTTCCACGTTCCGGGGTCGCAATCGACGACCACGGGTACCCCACCCATGTAGACCACTGCCAGGGCGCAGGAAATAATCGTGAATGTGGGCATGATTACTTCGTCGCCGGGCTGGAGGTCCAACGCGGCGACACTGAGGTAGAGCGCGTTGGAGCCATTGTCCACGGCGATGCCATACTGCCGACCGCAGTATGCCGCCCAGCCCTTTTCGAACTCCTCAATGAAACGCCCGGCGGATGAAACCCATCCTGTCTCGACGCATTCCGTGACGTATTCCATTTCCCGCTTGCCTAGCATCGGCTCGTTGACAGGGATCATTCGTCTCAATACCTTCGGGGAGAATGTTTTGCTAAGTGGCTTCGGCGACGACGGTGACATTCCACGTGGTTTCGTCGGCTTGATGACTGAGGTCGTTGAAGTCCGTTAGGCTGGTTAGCCTGAAGCCTCCCTTCCTTAAGAAGTACTCCAACTCCATGGGAAAGAAGAACCGCATGGTGTGTGGTTCTTTGAAA
The DNA here is from genome assembly GCA_003228115.1 of Chloroflexota bacterium. GTDB lineage: Bacteria > Chloroflexota > Dehalococcoidia > Lucifugimonadales > SAR202-VII-2 > SAR202-VII-2. The sequence continues at coordinate 204,646 of QEVV01000002.1, read as the reverse complement.
TGTCTTAGGACCTGGTCGCCTTCGACAACCAAGATAGTGTAAGTAGTAGTGCTCACATGGTGGCGCAGATCAAGGTCTGGGGTCGCCACTCTGATGATTGTTGCCTCTCCCTGACTGATTTCCTTGACACGCTGTGAGGGCAGCACAGAAAGCACCGCTGGCCCATACCAACAATCGAAGATGAAGAGAGCCCCTGGTTCCAGGTGCTTTCGAATCGAGGCGATGGCTGCTTCTACGCCTTCGTTTGATTGCTGGTAACCGAGCGCCGCGAACATGCAGATGCAGGCGTCGAACCGTCCTGGCACGTCCATGTCCCGCATATCTGCGTGAATGAAGCTGGCCTGCTCAGAAGTCAGGCCAGCTGTACTGGCCTTCTCCCGAGCTATGTCCAACATTGAGGCAGAGATATCAACGCCAACGACGCTGTAGCCCTGCTGCGCCAATAAGACGGAATGTCCACCAGTGCCGCAACCCAGGTCGAGAATTCTCCGGGCAGTGCGCGAGCCCCCGCCCAGGATGCCGGTGACTAGATCGCACTCACGTTCATAATCTTTGTCCTCGTAGAGAACATCGTAAAGGCTGGCATATTGCTCACCGAAGGCCGAATCCATTTTCTGCAGAACCTCCTGACGGATTGACGATGGCATCGAGGAGGGCCGCAGCTGATGCCCAAGCGAAGCTACCTAACATTGTATACCGAACAGTCATGGGAAATGCTCGTGGCGGTCACCCGGCGATAGTCCACCTCGGCGGACCGAGAACCGCTCAATTGCTGATCAATACTTTCGGGGTGGTGCGGCCAACTGTTGTTGATGCCTTCCTCGCCTGAGCCGTATAATCGGCTTAGGTAGGATTCTCCGCCAGAAAAAGAGAGGACGGGTGATGCAGCAGGGTACGTGGCAGGTCAAAGTGGGATTGGCCCAGATGCTCAAGGGCGGGGTCATTATGGACGTGGTGACGGCGGAGCAGGCCACCATAGCGGAAGAGGCTGGAGCCTGTGCAGTGATGGCCCTAGAACGCGTTCCCTCGGATATTCGCGCGGCTGGGGGCGTGGCCCGGATGTCTGACCCTAGCATGATCAAGGAAATCATTGAGGCCGTTACCATTCCCGTGATGGCGAAATGCCGCATCGGGCATTTCGTAGAGGCCCAGGTATTGGAATCGCTGGGTGTGGACTATATCGATGAGTCTGAGGTCCTCACCCCTGCGGATGAGACCCACCACGTTTGGAAGCATGACTTCAAGGTTCCCTTTGTGTGTGGTTGTCGAGACTTGGGCGAAGCCCTGCGTCGGATCAGCGAGGGCGCCGCAATGATCCGCACAAAGGGTGAGGCCGGCACTGGCGACATCGTTGAAGCGGTTCGTCACTCGCGTACGGTCCAGGGCGAGATACGCAAGATCCTGGGCATGTCTGAGGACGAACTCCCCACTGAGGCCAAGAATCTGGGTGCTCCGCTGGAGTTGTTGGAAGAGATCCGACGCCAGGGCAGGATGCCGGTGGTCAACTTCGCTGCGGGAGGCATAGCCACGCCATCCGACGCGGCGCTGATGATGCAGTTGGGCGTAGATGGTGTCTTTGTCGGCTCAGGAATATTTAAATCCTCCAACCCAGCAGCTATGGCGCGGGCCATAGTGCAGGCAACTACCCACTATCAGGACGCCCAGATCATTGCGGAGGTTTCCCAGGGCCTGGGCGAGGCGATGCCAGGCATTAGCGTTCGCTCTATGCAGCCCGATCAGCTTCTGTCGACACGGGGCTGGTGACCTTGGCTCGAATCGGCGTCCTGGCCCTTCAAGGGGATTTCGCCGAGCACATCCATGCCCTGACTGAGCTTGGCGCGGAGACCCGCGAGGTGCGGCTGCCCAAAGACCTGGAATCTCTCGACGGCCTCATCATTCCAGGTGGCGAGAGCACTACCATCCGTCGTCTTTTGGACTTGTATGGGCTAGCTCAGCCAATTACGGATATGGCCAGCCAGGGCCTGCCAGTATGGGGTACATGCGCCGGTATGATCCTCATGGCTCGGCACCTTCCCGATGATCGGCCGCAACCCCTTGGACTGATGGATGTTGACGTAGCCAGAAACGCATTCGGGCGACAGGTGGACAGCTTCGAGGCCGACATCAATGTCCCAGCCTTCGGCACTGAAGTTTTCAAGGCGGTGTTTATTCGTGCGCCAGCCTTCGTGAGGCTGGGAGACACTGTTGAAGTTGTAGCCCGGTTGGATGACGGCCAGATAGTCGCCGCTCGGCAGGCCGGCTTGTTTGCGACTTCCTTCCATCCGGAGCTAACCAAAGACAAAAGGTTTCATAGCTACTTCCTGGACATCGTCCGCGACCATGAGAAAGAAGGACAGGGCGGGTTGAACGCTGATATTGCGAACGTCACGGTGCCGAGCTCTGCGGCGAGTTGACCAAGCTGGTTTGCGGCCAGTGCTGGATTGATTCGACTTAAGAAAGCAGTTCCATGATCCAGATGCTCGGTTCAGGCCAAGGCGAAGGAGGGATAATTGCTAGCAGCCAACCGCAGAGGGATTGTCGACGATCTGGAAGTCTTGGTCGATGTCCTCCCGCAACGCTTGCAGGTTGCTCTGAGGGCTCGCAAAGAGTTGTCTAGCCTCCTGGAAGTTGTGTTGGACCTGGGGCGAAAGCCTGTGGCTCGCTTTCCAGGCCAAGACGTGGTCTTGGATCAGCGCGATGTCACTCAGGAAGAACTCTTTCAGATCACCTCCCGTATCGGGGCCTTTGGGGACGACAACCGGGCTGGGATTGAGCGGACCCTGCATCGCTTCTCCGCCATTCGAAACAGGGCCGGCAAAGTGGTAGGCATGACCTGCCGGGTGGGGCGAGCAGTCTATGGGACCATTCGCGTTATTGAGGACCTTGTGCCCGCGGGTAAGAGCATCCTCATGCTAGGCCGGCCTGGCGTCGGCAAGACCACCATGCTTCGTGAGGTCGCCCGCGTATTGGCTGACGAGGTTGGGAAACGCGTCGTCATCGTCGACACCTCTAATGAAATTGCTGGGGATGGAGATATTCCTCACCCCGCCATTGGCCGCGCCCGTCGAATGCAGGTGCCCACGCCAAGCCTCCAGCATGCGGTGATGATTGAGGCGGTGGAAAACCACATGCCAGAGGTCATCATCATCGACGAGATGGGTACCGAGCTAGAAGCTGTTGCCGCCCGCACGATCGCTGAGCGGGGCGTGCAACTTGTGGCAACGGCGCACGGTAACACGTTGCAAAACCTTGTGATGAACCCCACGCTGTCCGATCTTGTGGGGGGCATTCAGTCGGTAACCCTTGGTGATGATGAAGCGCGCCGCCGAGGCACTCGCAAGAGCGTATTGGAACGCAAAGCTCCCCCGACATTCGATATGGTGGTGGAGATCCAGAGTTGGAGCAGGGTGGCCTTCCACCGGGACGTGGCCAGGACCGTAGACGTAATGCTCCAGGGGATACCACCCCGCCCAGAAGTCCGCTGGATCGACGAAAGCGGTGAGGTGCGGCAGTCTGATGGAGCTGAACATGAGGTTGAGCCCGCCTCCGTGACCTCGGAACCAACTGAGGCAACGCCCCCCGCTGACGCCGCGACATCACCCCGCATTTTCCCGTTTGGCGTTAGCAGGGACAAGCTTGCCGAGGCAGCTCGGCAGGTCCAAATCAATATGCAGGTGGTGGGGGAGGTCAAGGGCGCTGACCTGGTGCTGACGACCAAGAACCACTATCGCAAGGGAGCCCAGGCTTTGACCCTGGCCGAGGAACTGGCCAAGCCTGTATACGTATTGCGGAAGAATACGGCCCCACAGTTGGAACAGTTTCTTCTGACCGTCTCCGTTGCCAACGGCGGGACGAGTATGCATGAAGCGCTTCAGGAGGTTGAGGATGCCGCCGGACGCGTCATGGATGGTGAGGCGTCCGTTGAACTTCAGCCCCAGGGGGCATACGTCCGCCGGCTTCAGCACCAGATGGCCAAGAACTACAACATTGGATCCCGGAGCGTCGGCCGCGACCCCAACCGGCGAGTGACCATCTCACAGACAAACGGTCGAGACTAGCAGGTAACCGATGGCTGTCTTTGTGGCTTTCGAGGGCGTGGAGGGGAGTGGGAAGAGCACGCAGGTGCATTTGCTGTACGAACGCATGCTCGCTCGCCACCTTCCAGTTGTAAAGATTCGTGAGCCTGGATCAACCCCATTGGGCGACCACCTCAGAAGCTGGCTCAAGGAGGAAGCTTCCACTACCCCCCGCGCCGAACTCTTCCTTTTTTGTGCGGCCCGAAATCAGTTGGTGACAGAAGTCATTAGGCCTGCACTCGGGAATGGTTCGCACGTTATTAGTGATAGGTATAGCGGTTCTACCATTGCCTACCAAGCCCATGGGCGTGGCCTTGGCGAGGAAGTTGTACGACCGCTTCTTGAGCTTGCCACTGAGGGTGTCGAGCCAGATCTATATGTGCTTCTGGACGTAGATCGCGACGCAGCGTCGGGGATGTTCTGCGCGTATTGCCATGGCGTCAAGAATTCTGCTCCCATTGATGACTATGGCGCGCCATCGGAGTACGCGCCTCTTTGCTTCTGCTCGATGGACGAGGAGGTAATGGAGAGGGTTGGAAGGCGCACCGGGTCTTCTCAGTCTGGGTTTGGCTCGCTGTCGGGGAAAGAACCCGACGTGCGCAGTGGGTCGGTTGAAAGCATGGACGATGAAGGGCAGCGGTTTGAAGAGGAGCCGTTGGAGTTTCATCAGAGAGTGCGGGATGGTTACATTGGCCTTGCCAAGGCCGACCCCGAGACATGGTTGGTCCTTGATGCCACAAAGTCCCCCGAAGAGCTTTCCGATCTGATCTGGGAGCGGGTCCAAGCGCTGCTCTCCAGATAGGCTCAGGGTTTCCCGAACCCAATGTTGGGAGTAAGCTGAATCTATCTGGACAACGTGTTATCGCGGCGGCGCAACAGTTGGAAAAGGGTCCATGAGCAGCTGGGACGAGGAAGCAGAAAACTGGCTCCAACAGGAAGCCTACCCCTACGAGCCGCTGACCGAGGGCCAAGGGCGGATTGTTCCTGCTTGGGTCTTTCGCATAGGAGCATTCTTGCTCCTCGTGGTGTTTCTCGCCTCCAGCTTTCTCTTTCTCTTGGAACCCGCCCGTTTCAGGCGCGCCCCGGAACCAGCCTTTGACGTGGACCAGTACTCCCAGTGGGTGCAGGGCCAGGCTAGCGCGGTTGTTGGCCAGTCACGGGTCATGGCTTTCACGTTTGCAGCGGGGCTTGAGGACCATCCGGTGGTGGCCCTGGCTGTTCCGGTGGGATCTCCGGATGTGGTATTGCGCCGCGTCCAAGATGAGAGCCTCCGTTTGTTTGGCCGCATATTCACGGACTCGCGCGCCGACACCGCCTACGTCCTATGGCTTGCCCCATACGCGCAGGGAGCCGGTCAGCAGGCTCCCCGAGTTTTGCAAATCATCCTAAGCCGGGAAAGGGCCGAGAGCATTGATTGGAGCACCGTTCTGCCAGGAGACCTGCCAGAAATTGCCGACGATTACATTGGCGCTGACTTGGCATCCTTTCCTGCAATTGTGGCCTCGTAATAGCGTTGCACTTGGTCGGCCCGCACTGTTAAAGCGAGCCCTTATTTGAAGATCGAGAGCGCATGATACCTGTCTCCCTCACGCTCAGAAATTTCCTCTGCTATGGCGAAGACGTCCCCCCGCTTCTCCTTGACGGCGTGCACGTTGCCTGCCTTTGTGGCCCCAACGGTCACGGCAAATCCAGTCTCCTTGATGCCATGACCTGGGCTCTGTGGGGTTTCGCCAGGGCCAAGAATCAGGAAGAGCTTATTCACCAAGGCCAACGCGAGATGATGGTGGCCCTGGAGTTCAACGCGCGCGACCAACGCTACCGGGTTGAACGCAGGCACAGCCGGGTGGGCCGGAGCAGGCAGGGCCAGACAGGCTTGGAACTTCAAGTCAGTCAGGGAGATACGTTCGTTCCAATTTCAGGCAGCACCGTCAGGGAGACTGAGCTCAAGATCCAGGGCATTCTGTCCATGGACTACCAGACCTTTATCAACAGCGCATTTCTCCGCCAGGGCGATTCCGACCTTTTCACCAAGGCGGGCCCGGCGCAGCGGAAGAAGGTTCTTGCCGAGATTCTGAGCCTTTCCCAGTACGATCTCTTGGAAGAGTTGGCCAAGGGCCACGTCGCTGACCGCGAAGCGTCGATTCAGCGCACCTCTGGAGAGGTGGATCAACTGCGATTGGAGGTAGCCAGACGGCCGGAATACCAAGAGAACCTAACCAGGGTCGACATCGAGCTACGGTCACTCCAGGGGCGGCTTGACGCTCAGGAGGCGCTAGTACGCCAACAATGGGATGCGCTGCAAGCGCTAACGGGCAGTCAGGCGCGCCTGACGGAAGTCATGAATGCGTACACCCAGTTCAGCGACGAGAGGAACAGACTTCAGAACGTGCTTCAACAAGAGCAGCAACGCTTGAACTGGGAGGCGTTCTCCCTTGAACAGCGAGTCGGGGAGCTAACCGCGAAAGTGGCGCAGAGCCTTGAAGCCAATGTCGAGGCCCAGAAGCTTGTCCCCGAAATCCAGGCGCTCCAGGACCAAGAGCAAGCCTTCCGCAGAGACCGGGACGCGCTGTCGCGGATCGGGGCAGATGCCCAGGAGGCTCGCCGAGACCTGGAGCGTTTGAAAGTTGAGGGCACGGAGCTGGGTAATAAGCTCAGCATGCTTCATTTAGGGGACCATCAGGACACCCACTGCCCCCTGTGCAATACGCAGCTGGGCGAGGAGAGCCGTGGTCATCTTGAGACCACCTACGAGGCTGAGATTGAGGACAAGCGCAATCGCTATGCAGAAACGAACCAACTCCTGAAGGAGCTGGAGCTGAAAGAGAAGTCATTGGCTGAGTCGGCGGGGCGTAATGAGGTCGAATTAACCCGGCGCCTGACGCAACTTACGGCGCAGCAAATGGACCTTTCGCGGCAGGCGGCTGAGACCCCAGGGCTTCAAGAGGAGTTGAGCGGGGCCCAGGCTGAATTGTTGGCGCGGCGGCGTATGGTTGACCAAGCCCAATTCGGGCAAGCGGAGCGCCAACAACTGGCCATCGTTGAGGAACAGCTAGCAACGACCGGTAAGGAACGGACCACCTTGGAGGAAGCCCTACGGCCCTTGCCCCAGGTAAAGGCCAGCTATGAGCAGGAGATGGCGCAGATGGAGAGCCTGAGGCGTCAACGGGAGCCGCTGGCGGCTCAAGAGCATAGCCTTAGAGAACTACTGTCCCGCAGCGATCGCATGGAGAAGGACCTCGAAGAACGACAGCGGGCAGTCGCCGGTCTTGCTGACGAGAAGGGATTGTTTGGTGAGCTTGCTACGGCTTTTGGCAAGGGAGGCATTCAAGCCCTGATCATTGAGTCAGCTGTGCCGGAGCTTGAAGCCGAGGCCAATGCTCTCCTTGCGCGACTCACCGACGGCAGGATGGCGTTGAAGCTGGAGACCCAACGGGAACGCCGCATGGGCAAGGGCGATCCCATTGAGACATTGGAAATCTACATCGGGGACGAGTTGGGCACCCGTAGTTACGAACTGTTCAGCGGTGGCGAGGCGTTCCGCATCAACTTTGCCTTGCGTGTATCCCTATCCCGCCTATTGGCCCGCCGCTCAGGCGCGCCCTTGCCAACGCTTTTCATTGACGAAGGGTTCGGTACTCAGGATGCAGCAGGCCGGGAACGCCTGATTGACGCCATCAGGGCTATTCAGGATGACTTCGAGCGCATCATAGTCATCACGCACATAGACGAACTGAAAGAAGCCTTCCCCACCCGCATTGAGGTTTCCAAGACGGACGGCAAGTCCACGTTTTGGATCAACTAACCGTCACTCATCAATTCCTGATCCGAATGGCCAGATGCCACTGGATTTCGGCCTTCGCCGGAAAGACGGTAGCCGGGCGCGCTCACATCGCACAACCTCCGATAACAACCCCTGAACCTTGTCATTTCGAGAGAGCGGAGCGACCGAGAAATCTTGTTCGGTGTGCAAAACGTCCTGCGCCCACAGCCTTGAGAAGGAGGCCGAGAGAGCCGCAGCAAGTGAGTATTCTTGCTCGCTCTCCTAGCCAACTGGCCTCTACAGCCTTGAGAAAGAGGCTGAATACAGCAGTTTATTCTCCATGCTGTCGATAAGTTCTAGGGTGTTGGGGGGCCAGTTCGGGTCCTTCGCCGCCTCCGCACGGATGCGCGAACGCTCTTCGAAGCTCTCGTAGGGCCAGACGTGGACAAAGCGGTTGAGGTTCGTCAACTCGCCGTACCAGCAAGCGGTCAGCGGGGAGTACTTCTCCCGGTGGGGCATGGCGCCGCCAAAACGCTCTAGGAACGTTGGCATAGTGCCGGGCTTCAGGTGATAGGTGCGCATTTCGTACAGCTTGCCCATTGGGGAGTCGGGCAGGGGGCGCATGAAGTCTGGGGCCAAGAATATCTCAGCCTCCTGGTGCGTCACGAAGTCGATGATTTTGGGAGGCCAATGAGTGTCTTGGCGGGACGCCGCCCTTGCCTCGGTTCGATGGGCCAAGCTTTCGTAGGGCCAGACGTGGATGATCTGCTCCAGGGGGCCGATTTCTGTATGCCAAAAGGCCGCTAACTTGGAGTACTTCTCCCGGTGGGGGACGGCTTCCGCAAATATGGCTTCGACTTCTGGCGTTGAGCCGGGCTTCAGCGTGTAAGTGCGTACTTCGTAGATCATGGTTCCTCCTGAGAAGCTGCGAGTTATGGGGCTAGCACAAAGAGCGCAAGAAGAAGGAAAACGGGGATGGCCAACAGGGCGGCGCCCACGGTTCGAACGGTGTCTTCAAGGGAGCGGGCGTCTGAGGGGATTAGTTCCTTGGGCATGTCGCCTAGATAGTAGATGACCCAGGCTGGATCTCCACCGTCGCTTCGATTGATCGCCCGCCAACCCCGAGCGAGGAGAGAAGCAGGCAAACGAGGCCGCATCACCGCTAACAAAGCGATGAAGAGAACGATGACCACCAAACCTATGAGTCGGGGCAACGCTAGTTCTCCTCTGAAACATTGGTGCTAAGCGTAGCACCGTGGACACAATCAATCTATGCCTCGCGGTGTCGCGTTGACGAGGCTATCATGCCTGTGTATGGTGAAGGCGATTTTGGCTAGGAGGCTCCGTGGAGATTCCAGAGTTCAACATGTCGGGCAAGAGAGCGGTCGTCGTGGCTGGGAGCCGCGGTATCGGTAGGGCGATAGCTGTCATGCTTGCTGAGGCCGGGGCAGACGTCGCGGTCACCGGAAGGTCGCTTGAAACGGCGGGCCCTGTGGCAGAGGAGATCAGGAAGTTGGGCCGGCAGTCCCTGGCGCTGGCCGTTGACGCAACTGATGATGGCGATATGGAGCGCATGGCTGCCCAGGTGCAGCAGGAGTTTGGCCCCTACGACGTTGTCTTTCATTGCGTGGGTGAGTCTTCCCGAAAGCCCATGATACCGATGCCCGACGGCGCGGAAAGCATCACACCTGACGAGTGGCGGATGTACCTGGAACTTAACCTGACCTCCATGTACACGGCATGCCGTGTACTGGTTCCCCCCATGCTCGAGCAACGGCACGGCAGCGTTGTTTTCATTAACACCTACGTGGGTATTCGAGCCTTTCCCGGTTGGTCGGTGGTGTACGGTGCTCCTAAGTCGGCCATGCTGCGAATGACGCAGGCTTTGGCTTTGGAGTGGGCCCCGTATAACGTTCGGGCAAACGGCATCGGTGCGGGGATAATTCCTGACCCAGACCAGATGACCCCAGAGCGCATCCAGGAATACACAGACCGCCGGAAGCATGAAGTGCCTCTTCGCCGCCTTGGCGTGCCTAGGGACGTCGCTTACGTGGGCCTCTACCTTGCATCCGACGCTTCAACATACGTGACAGGCCAGACCCTCATGGTGGATGGGGGCGCTACCCTCGTCACCATGCGATAGCGAATATAATCCGGCCCCAATGAACCGATCTCCAGCCTCCGCCGAGTAGCCGCATGGAACAGGCAAGAGGTCCAGTCGACCCTGTGGAGGGCGCGCCCCGGCGCAAGGACACCTTCACGTCGTCCACTATTATCGGGGCGCACATCCTTCAGCACCTCTACGGCAATGGCTTTCTTGTCCTTTTGCCGGCCATCTACAGCGGTATGGGCCTGGTTCCCATCCAGGCAGGACTGATCGAACTCGTCCGGCGTTTGTCCGGCGGCGTTGCCACGATGGGTGGCGGGGTGATCGTCGACCGCATGCAACGCCGCCGCGGGCCCATGCTGGTGGGCGCGCTGGCGCTGATGGGGGTCGGCTATCTCATTGTGGGTCTTGTCCCTTCCTACTACCTGATCCTGATTGCGGTAGGCTTCGCTGGAGCTGCTGGCTCCCTGTGGCATCCACCGGCCCTCAGCCTCCTCTCACAACGATTCCCCAGCAGAAGGGGTTTCGTCATCTCGCTGCACCGATCGGCGGGGAGCATAGGCGACAGCGTCGGCCCGTTGGTTGCTGGTGCATTGTTATTGGTCATTTCCTGGCAACTCACCCTTCAGCTTGCGTTCCCTCTGACCTTTGCGGCGGCAATATTGGTTTGGGTGGCGATACGGCATGGCGGCGAGGCCTGGAGACGTCTAGGAACGTCTGAAAAGCGGACTCTCGTCGACCAAATGCGAAGCCTTGGGGGGTTGTTCCATGGGTGGTCCCTTACATCGCTACTGGTAGTGGCCGGGGTGAGAGGAATGGCCGACCGCTCGCTCCTGCTATTTCTCCCGCTCTATTTGGGTGAAGAACGGGGAATGGGCAGCTTTCTTATAGGCGTCCACGTTGCCTTGCTTACAACCCTTGCCATTGTGGGGGGGCCAGCAATAGGCTGGCTCTCCGACCGGATTGGGCGCAAACCCATCATTGTCGTCAACATGGCCATATCGACGGGGATCGGGTTTCTTATGATCATGTTCGACCAGGGGGCGGCGCTGACGGTGCTCGTGGCCGGAATGGGCTTCATTATGTTCTCGGTGAACTCGCTGACTCAGGCGGGGGCAATCGACTTGGCTGAGGGCCGCGGTCTCGAGGGGTCGATGATCGGACTGTTGTGGGGCAGCAATGCGGCCTTTGGGGCCATTTCGCCGCTGCTGATGGGCGCGCTGGCGGGGTGGTTCGGCTTTCAGATCGTCTTTCTCTACGCTACCGTTCTCTACGCCGTTGGCACCCTGATCTCACTCACCTTGCCAGCAGGAATTGAGCGGACACGCCGAGGGAATGCCTAGGGCTTATCGAAGAGTCGAGGCGAGAGAAGGCCGACAGGCCTGGGTCTCTTGCCATCGTTCAAGTGCGGAGCCAAGCCGCCACGATCCGCATAGCTCCGTAGTGAGCCCTTCGATAGCTGGGACCGGCGATCCTCCCCCCGAGAAAAAGGAGAGGTCAACGGGTCGTTCTAGACGACCCGTTGACCTCTTCCTATTAGCTACGAGAGGTGGCTACTTACAAGCGTCGATAGCAGTGGTCTCTGCGTCGGCGCAGAAGAGAACTGGCGCTGTGATCAGCACGTTGAGGTCGGCGTCAACGATGCGGAGCGACAGGAGGTCTTCGGTTGCTACCCGCGTCCAGCGGCCCAATGTCCAAGAGGCGGCGAAGCCGCCGTCATCATCAACCATGATTGCATTGGGTACCATCAGGCCGGTGATGTCGCTCAACAACCCGTTGCCGTCCTTGATGATAATACTAAGATTCGTTCCGGGCTCGAGGCCGGAACCCATTACTGTTACTGAGGTGCCAGCCGCGAACGGGGCAACGGCGGGAACTACCTGTGCATTCACGGTCCTAGCTGAGTCGGCAATTTGCTGAGCCGAGATGCCCGCGAACGCCCCACCAAGGACCATGAGGGCGCCCAAAGCGACAACCCGACGCCAAGTAACCAACCTAGCCAATCCGCGACCCTTGCTTTCCTTTGCTACCTGCGTCTCCATGTCACCTCCTGGGGCTCTTGTCTTCGACTGAGATTCTCTACTGGTCCCCGCAAGCTTCCAGATCTACGCCCGATGCTTGCTTAACCTTTTGTACGTCAGCACTCGCCCGTAAGGTTACGCACGAGCCCTGACCATGTCAAGCACCTGTGCAGGACTTCCCACACTAATAACGCTGGGAGTCTAGCGCCACGGAAAAGCGTCGTCAACCCTCGTTGGTGCTGGCCGGAGCAGGTAAGGTGCCGAGGCTACCCTGCGCAGCCATCCGAAGGGCATCAATACTGCGATTTAAGACCGAAGATGAGCGACTTCACCGTGACCGGAATTACCCCCGACGTGCCCATGGCATTGCCAATGTCGACAAAGTCCAAGTCCCCAACGTCAATGCCGTCTACCCCCACAATATCTTGTTGCACGTTGAGTTCATTCTTCAGAATGCCACCTAGCGACTTTGCCACATCGTGGTCCAAGATGAGATGGAGCGGGGCGGGGTCAGCACCCGTCCTGTTCATCCGCTCGGCGATGGCCTCTGCGACCTTCCGCATGTAGGGATAATCCGGGTAGCCGGTTATCGATATGGCCAAGGCGGTTTCCTGACTGGGTTGCTCAAGGTCATGTTTGTCCAGGGACAGCAAGAAGTTGCGCTTCATCTCTTCGAGAGTTTGCTCACTTTCTGTAGCCCACTTGATCACCTGAAGTCCGAACTGCGGGAGGACTTCAGGATTGGACAGGAAGCTGGTAGTGGTGCTGGCCTGGAGCGTATATTCTCCGGCTCCAATGACCGTTGCCCTGATTCCTGCGACTGGGTGATGGAGCTGCCCAGCGTATTGACCGATCCGCTCCCTGACGGCTGCCCCCAGATGGGGGCCAACGTCGCCATAGGCCGTCGCGTCATTTTCGTAGACGTACTCGGACACCCCTCCGGAGAAGACTACGTATTCTGCCCGCTTCACATCTTCAGGGTTCAGGTGTTCGGTGATCATAAGTTCTTGAGTTAGATCTGACGGTTCCCGCCCCAGGATGAGGTCGAAAAGAGCGTCCGCCATAAGTCCAGAGTATTGCACTTTCTCTTTTTCGGAGATGGTCCCGCCGATTTCAACGGCGCGCCCAAGTCGGCTCATGATCATGTTGGCTGCGTCTTCTACTCGATTGATGACGGCCTGGTCGTCGAAGGCAAATAGTCTGGCCCCAACACTGACGGCTGAGGTCTGCTTCACTTCCCCTTTCTCAATGAAGGAGAGCTTGGTGGTCCCGCCTCCCATGTCCACATTGAGGACCGGCACACCCTTTTCTTTGGACAGTCCGGCGGCTCCGGACCCGTGAGCCGCGATGAGTGCTTCGTGGTGGGCTCCAGCTGAAGCGCAGATGAACTTGCCTGATTCCTTCGCAAAGAACTCCACTATTGGCTGGGCATTTTCTTTCTTGAGGGCCTCTCCGGTGATAACCACCGCGCCGGTGTCCACGTCCCCCGTCTCAACCCCCGCGTCCTTATAGCCCTTCGTTATAAACGCCTTGACCTTGTCTGTGTCGATCAGGGTGCCGGAAAGATATGGCGTGAGCATGATGGGGGACTGGAACAAGACTTCCCGCTCGGCCACCTTGAAGGTGGAAGCGAAGCCCGCGCCCTCACGCCTCAGCTTGAGGCGCGAGAAGATCATGTGTGTTGTGGATGAGCCGATATCAATGCCCACGCTACGAAGGGTGAAGACCTCAAAGCCTTCTACATCTTCAGTAACAAAGTCAGGGTTCTGTTCAAGCGATGCCAGGGAGTGAAGGTGACCATGGTCATCGCCGTGAAAGTCGTCGTCGTGCATCCGTTGCTCCTGTTCTACTATCGCCTATCTTCTTGCTGTGCTCCCAAGCGCTCCTGCGATGAACCGATCTAGTATTCCCACTCGAAGGAACGGTCTTGGTAGGCCCCTTCTGGCATAAGGGAAGTCAGGCCGCGATTGGCCAGTTCACCCTCAAAGCGCTCCCGGATGGACGGATCCTCGTCCGGGTATTCGAACTGGTCGCGCTGGGCGTCTTCAAGTTTCTCTGCATTGATCATGAGCTGAGGGGGAGCGTGGAACGCAAGGTAGCGCGCCGGCTCCCCGCCCAGATTGAAATGCTGGTGGAACCATCGGTTCGGCGGCACGAAGATACTGCCCTCGCGCCAAGGCACTACGAGTTTTTCGCCTCCCTCAGGCCACATTAAAGAGTAGCCCTCCCCAGATGGGATGACGATGACGACGCCAGGGCCGTGGCGATGGCCCTTCTTGTATGTTCTGGACGGGAACACGGACATATGGGCGTCCATCTCTGCAGTGGGAAACTTGACGAAGATGACTCTGCCCCCGGCTCCTCGGCCACGGTAGGGAGACAGTTTGTCCCAAGCCTTGAGGTCAGGGAAGAAGTTGCCAAGCCAGTAATAGTCGATAGAGCCGGCTCCACGGATCTTGCCGCTAGCTTCCTCTACTGCCTTGGCCTGGGAGTAGAACTCGCCTCCTATGGAATCGAGGACCCTACTTCCGCCGTTCTCATCCGGGTGGTTCAGGAAGAAGTCTAGGTCGGGGGTAGCCGTAAGGGCTATGGGGAGGTAGTTGTAATGGACCAGCCGGGCTGGCTCCGTGCCCGACATGTTGCTCAATTGGTACCAGGTGTTGGCAGGAATGAGGAAGAGGCTGTGGGGACCCCATTCGAATGTCTTCTTGACTCCGTCTTTGGTCCCGGACACCGCGCCTACGCCTTGCCCCTTGGCGACATAGATCGCTTCGTCAACCCCCATTTTCATGGGGGTAAGAGTCTTCCCCGGCTCTATTTCCTGCACGCGGACTTCCACAACGCCTTCCTGTCCGGCTAGCTGCAGGAAGGCGGCGTTGCATCCACGGCCCTTCCAGGGCGCAAGCTTGATCTCGCGGACGTCTTCGATGAAGTATTCCCGGTAAATCGGAATCTCCTGGTCCTTCATGTAGGTCTCGTAGGTCTGACACAGCGGCATGGAACCCTCCGCGTTTGCGGTTGAAAATGGAGGTGCCCGGAGGCACCTCGGCTATGATGCCATAAGACAGGCTGTGAGGGAATAGCGACGCCTGGCAGGAAGAAACGGAGCGGAGTCGTGTAATGCAGAAGCCCACGCTGACTTGCAAGTCAGCGTGGGCTTCTGCTGCTGGCGGTCTATCTAGCTATGCTGGAGTCGTCGTCTCGTACTGCCATTCGTACGTTTCGCTCTCGTAGGCCTGGGCCGGCATCAAGGAGGTCAGGTTGCGTTTTGCGAGTTCGCCCTCGAAGCGCTCGCGGACATCCCCGGACTCCATGGTGTACTCAATCTGGTCCCTGCGGATGTCTTCAATCTTCTCTGAGAGCTTTAGCTGCGGGGGCGCATGGAACGCCAGGTAGCGCGCCGGTGTACCGCCCAAGTTGAAGTGCTGGTGGAAATACTTGTTGGGTGGGACAAAGACGCTGCCCTCGTGCCACGGAACAATGACCTTCTCTCCGCCCTCGGGCCACATCACTGAGTACCCCTCGCCTCCAGGGATGATAATCACGACACCAGGCCCATGGCGGTGCGCTTTCTTGTAAGTCTGGGATGGGAATACTGACATGTGGGCAGTCAGTTCAGAGTTAGGGAAGTGAATGTACACGGCCTTGCCGCCTGCGCCTCGACCATAGAACGGCGTCAGCTTGTCCCATGCTTGCAGGTCGGGGAAGAAGTTACCCACCCAGAACTGCTCAATCTTGCCGGCCGCGCGGAAGGAGTTGGGGTCTTCTTTCACGGCCTTGGCCTGGGAATAGAAGGACTCTTCCGTGGCCTCCAACCTGGCGGGGTTCTCATAAGGGTTGTTAATGAAGAACTCAATGTCGGTCGTGGCGGCCACAGCAACAGGCAAGTAGCTGTAGATCAGTAGACGGGCAGGTTCCGTGCCCGACATGTTGCTCATCTGATACGAGGCATTGCTGGGAATCAGAAACAAACTGTGCGCATTCCATTCAAAGGTCTTTTTCGCGCCTCCCTGGGTGCCCCAGACCGCGGTCAAACCCTGTCCCTTCACGGCGTAGATTGCCTCGTCCACGCCCATTTTCAGAGGAGGGAGTGTTTTGCCCGGCGGGATTTCAATGACCCGCGTTTCCACGACCCCCTCTTGGCCGACCAATTGAAGGAATGCTCCGTTGCACTCTCGGCTGATCCAAGGCTCCAACTTCAGATCCCGGGCGTCTTCTACGAAATAATCGCGATAGATGGGTATCCCCTGGTCCTGAATCCACTGCTCATACGTTGGACAAGACGGCATGATCCGATCCTCCTGATGATGTTTTCCCTACACGGGTGTGCTCTTTCAACTCGACGCTTCAGTAAGACCTTGAAGCCATTATAGAGGCTCATCCTTAGCCATCGAGATCGCTAGTTAGGACGCTTCGGCCCGTCAATATGGGGCTGTACTTCATCGCTGCTCCTTGCCGGAGTCCTAAGGGCCGTGCGAAGCGTGGGTCTTTCTCAGATACTAGCTCAATGTATGCGTTAGCGTCGGGGTCTCGGAAGGTGCACTGGGGATCGCGGCCTTCAGCTACGGCATCCATGTTCTCTTCCAGCATTCGCCGGTACATGATAATGCCTTTGTCTGAGCGCCCCAACGTCTCCGTCGAGCGGTCGGCTACGGCGCCCTGAGTGGTCCAAGCCGCGATGTCCTGACCGCTATTGTTATCTAGGACGTCCCACAGGGGCTGTCCTTCATCGTCCAGCGTGGCGACGGGTACTTTGAAGAAGGGAATGTTTTCAGGCGCCTGCTCTTGGCCCTCGGCTGGGTAGCAGGCGTACCACCAGTGTGCAGTCGTATTGTCATCGACGGGGACCCGGATCTGAAGGCCCAGCCAGGTTATGCCACTACGCTTCCCGCCTTGGCGCAAAATATTGGGAAATACCATGGGGTGGCCTGACTGCCAGTCCTCGTCGTCCTCAGAGCCGCCTTCCACGACACGGCGCTTAATGATGCCGTATTGAAATTCGTCGAAACCGATCTTTTCATGAGGTGTGCGGGACCGTCTGCCTTCCGGGTTCTCTTTCTGTTGGGCAACGAAGTCGGCGAAGTATTGATGCAGCCATTCCAGGTGGATCGGGTCCAGTGAGTTCTCCATGATCTGGAGCCAGTTGCATGGGATGAGGGCGTGACCAACGTCGCGTACGACGCCGTCCATGGCGAAGAGGTCCCATCGGGGAATCATTGGGGCGGGATCCGGCCCCATGTAGGCGAAGATCAGCCCGAAGGCAGACTCGGCCTTGTAGGAGACGATACTTACTTTGTCCTTGAATCGCCCATCAGGGTCTTCAGTTTCTTCGTAAGGCTGCTCCAGGCAGGAGCCATCTTCGCCGAAGACCCAGCCGTGATAGGCGCACCGGAGGCCGCGTTCTTCGGGAATGCCGTACATCATTGACATCTTTCGGTGAGGACATTGGGAGCCGATCAGCCCGAATGCGCCAGAGCGGTCCCGGTAGAGCACCAGGTCCTCGCCGAGCAGCCGCACTTTATGCGTGTGGCGATCGTTGAACTGGGAGAGTGTTGCGACCGGATGCCAATAGCGGCGTAGGAGCACACCCATGGGCGTGCCTGGTCCAACTTGCGTCAGACGCTGGTTTTGTTCAACCGTCAACATGGAGGGGTTTCTCTCGGCGACGCCTGCCTGGCGACTGGCGTAAACGTAAGTGGGGCAGTTCGCTTTGTCAAGGCAACTTAACGTGCACCTGAACGGCCGGGCTCAAAGGAAGGGCTTCCGTGGCCGCGGCTAGCAGGAAAGAGGAAACGAGTCGATCCAGAGTTAAGAAGAGGAGCTAGAGGATTGAGGTAATGACGTAGATCATAGTTCCCTTAGGGGCCGTGACCTTGACCTCGTCACCCTCCTTGCGATTGAGAAGCGCCTTGCCTACCGGAGATTCTGTGGAGAGCTTGGCTTCCAAGGGACTCGCTTCCCTGGCTCCCACAATTTGGTAGGTAGTTTCTGATCCGGACATCTTGTCACGAAGTACCACACTGACGCCCAGCTTGACCTGTTTCGCAGCGCGGCTCTTGCCACCATCTGCCCCGGTGAGCACGGCTCCCTTCAACGAGGACTCCAGCTCCCTAATGCGTGCTTCAAGCATACCCTGCCGCTCGCGAGCGGCTTCCAGTGGGGCGTTTTCTCGGACGTCTTTATCGGCAGCAGCGTTCTGAATCTCAACAGCGACATCTGGCCGCTGAGCCTTGAGGAGCTCTAGCTCATGGGTTAGCCGGGCGTGTCCCTCAGCGGTGAATTCCACACCGGCTGACGATCCGCCGGATTGAGAAGGCCGAGCGGCTGCCTTGGCCTTGCGCAAACGGACATGAGTAGCCAGGTTCAGGTCGGTGTACTTCTTCTTAAAAATGTAAGCAAGAAACGCCCTGACCTGCTCCAAGCGCTCCGTGGCGTTGGTGCTGTTGGCGGCAATACCCCGCTGGGCGTACTGCTCCAACTCAACGGGTAAAAGGGTAGCGGTCAACCGTTCTCGCCCGCACCAGCGGACGAACTTCGCCAACTCTGGCTGGGCCTTGCGGCGCTTCTCGTCGTTTTGGGTCCCCAAAAACTCTAAAAGAGCGTCGTGGAGAGGCGTGGTTGTCGCCATGGACTCCTTGAAATTGTGGAAAGCTTTCGGGACTTCATTGTAGAGATGCGGGCTCTGGGGTGTCAACGCATTGGAACCCCGGCTACAATGGCAGACAGGCGTGACGGGTGAGCCTCAGGCACAAAGGCCAACCCCGCCGCCGCCGCTTACTTTTTGGATTTCCACACCTTGGAGGCGCTTTGACCGACCAGCCTGCGAAACGAGTTGATCTAGAAACCATCGTCTCTCTGTCGAAGCGTCGTGGTTTCGTTTTTCAAAGCAGCGAGATTTACGGGGGCACCGGTTCAGTATGGGACTACGGCCCCCTGGGCGTGGAGTTGAAGAGGAACGTCAAGGATGCCTGGTGGCGCTCCAACGTTTGGCAGCGGGACGACATGGTGGGGCTGGATGCTGCCATCCTCATGCATCCACAGGTCTGGGTCGCCAGCGGCCACGCAGAAGGCTTTACGGACCCGTTGGTCGAATGCCGCAACTGCAACAGCCGCTTCCGGGCTGACCATCTTGAAGGCGACGAGTGTTCGACTTGCGGCGCAAAGGGAAGCTTCACGGAACCCCGCACTTTCAATCTCATGTTCAAGACGTTCATGGGCCCCGTGGAGGAATCGGCAAACCAAGTTTGGCTGCGCCCCGAGACCGCCCAAGGTATCTTCGTGAACTTCGAGAACGTAGTCACGGCCACCCGCCGCAAATTGCCCTTTGGTATCGCTCAGGTTGGCAAGGCTTTTCGCAACGAGATCACGCCCGGCAACTTCGTCTTCCGTACCAGAGAGTTTGAGCAAATGGAGATTGAGTACTTTGTGAAGCCAGGGACTGACGAAGAGCACCACGAGCAATGGCTCAACGCCAGACTCCAGTGGTACAAGGACCTCGGGATGAACCCCGACCGGCTCCGGCTGAGGCGTCACGACCCCGACGAGCTGGCTCACTATGCAAAGGACACCTGGGACATTGAGTACGAGTTTCCCTGGGGCTGGGGCGAATTGGAGGGTATTGCCAACCGGGCGGACTTCGATCTGAAGCAGCACCAGGAGCACAGCGGCCGGGACCTTACCTACTACGATCAAGAAGAAGACAAGCACTACCTGCCCTATGTCATCGAGCCCTCAGGCGGAGTGGATAGGGCGTCTCTGGCCTTCCTCATGGACGCCTACACCGAGGAAACAGTGACCACAGCCTCAGGTGCTGAGGAAACGCGGGTGGTGATCAAGTTCCATCCTACGCTGGCTCCCATAAAGGTTGCCATCCTTCCGCTATCACGCAACGCCAAGCTGACTCCCAAAGCCAAAGAGGTGCACGAGTTGGTGCGTCGTCGCTGGGCCACTCAGTATGACGACACACAGTCCATCGGCCGCCGCTATCGCCGGCAGGACGAGATCGGCACGCCCCTGTGTGTCACGGTGGACTTCGAGACGGTGGAACAAGACAACGCCGTTACCATCCGCGACCGTGACAGTATGACGCAGGTGCGGGTGCCCATCTCCGAGTTGGTAGCCACGTTGGCAGAGCGGCTGGAAGCGTAAAGGCGGGTGGATTGGTGCCCCAGATGCGCCGCTACCCCACCACCTGAACCTTCATCAGCGGAGCGGCCTTCACCCACGCCGCCTGATCAATGTCTGCCCGCTTGATATCCCACTCGGACATACGGGCGATCAGGTCTCGGCGAGCGGCTTCATCGGTGACCTCTGTGGCGCGTGCTTTGAGGTCGGCTTGGGCTGACTTCTTTACATGGACTGTCAGCTCTGGGTTGGCCAAAAGGTTGGCGTGCCAGCTTCGCGGGCCCGGCGCGCCGCTGAGGACGTAGGTCTCCTCGTCCACGTAGATCAAGGCGATTTCGATGCGCCGCGGCTGGCCTGACTTTCGTCCGGTCGTTGTGATGTCCACCACTCGGTCAGTGTGGAGTGCGTTGAGTACGTTTGCGTCCATTCCTGTATCTCCTTTTATTGTTGCGCTACCCGATAGGACCGCCGCTAACGTCGATGATGGCCCCGCTGGTGAAGCTGGAAGCGTCGGAGGCCAGGTAAACGACCGTTCCGGCGAACTCCTCAGGCATGCCCAGGCGCCCCAGCGCGATGTTCCCTATTTGTTGGTTGATCTGCTGCTCGGTGCCAGGAGCCAGCGACCGGTGCAGATTGGCAACCGACCCAGGCACTACGGCGTTTACCCGCACCTCAGGGCCCCACTCTAAAGCCATGGTCTGGGTCAGGTGGATGACCGCGGCCTTCGCTGCACCGTACAGCCCTCTGCCTGCAATGGGGTGGCGTCCCGCAGATGACGAGATATTGATGATCGAACCCTTTCCTTGCTCCTTCATCACCAGGGCGACTGCCTTGGAACATAGGAATACGTTCTTCACGTTGAGGCGGAAGGTCTCGTCGAGGTCTTGGGCTGTTACTTCAAGTAGGGGTCCGGTTTGGAAGGTCTCCCCCCAACTTCCCCCAGCGTTGTTCACCAAGATGTCGATGCGGTTGAACTCCGCCAGTACTTCTTGCACCATTCGGTCCACCTGATCGGGCTCCCTCAAGTCAGCGGTGACAGCGATGCAGCGGCGGCCCAGAGTCCTTATTTCTTCTAGTGCCGGCCCAGCCGATTCATGTGGACGGTTGGCCCCTCTGCCGCTTACCGCTTCTGGACGCCGGGCCACGACGGCGATGTCCGACCCAGCCTCCGCCAAGGCTAGGGCCATAGCCTTTCCGAGCCCCTGGCCGCCGCCCGTTACGATAGCCACTCGTCCTGTCAGGTCGAACGCTGTAATTTGCTCTCCGCCTTGCTGTGATGGAGGGCTCATTATGCCCGCCCTGGCTTTCTCCGTCCAGACCGAAAAGACCTCCTGGCAAAATAGGGGCCTGTGGTACTATGAGTCACCTTTCGAGGCTCTATCACAGGGCTAGGCTATGCTCCCAGCGAGAGATAACGAGATACTCACGAGGGTCGCCGCGGGAACCCCAATGGGGGATCTGTTGCGGCGCTATTGGCACCCTGTCGCTGCCAGCGCCCAAATGAAAGACACCCCTGTCATGGAGGTGCGGGTTCTCGGTGAAGATATGGTCTTGTATAGGGACGGCAGCGGCACCCTGGGCCTAATCGACCGGTACTGTGCCCACCGGCGGGTCAACCTGGCATACGGCATCCCCGAAAAGAACGGCCTCCGCTGCATGTATCACGGCTGGCTCTACGACGAGACAGGCCAGTGCATCGAGCAACCTTTTGAAGAGACGGTGCGCCCCGAGGCTCGGTTCAAAGACAAGATTAAGATGGCCGGCTATCCAGTGCAGGAACTGGGCGGGCTGATCTGGGCATACCTTGGACCGGATCCTGCACCGTTGCTGCCTCGCTGGGACTTGCTTGTCGAACCCAATGTGTTCAGGGAGGTTGCCTCCAGCTTCATCCCATGCAACTGGCTCCAGACTATGGAGAACGCCATGGATGGTTCACATCTGGAGCACCTGCACTGGACCTATGGCAAATACGTCCTTGAGCGCATGGGCGTGCCTCCTGAGGAGGCCGCTAATAGAGTGCGAGGTTTTTCCCGGAAGCACATCAAGCTCGGGTTTGATGTGTTCGATCATGGCATCGTTAAGCGGCGAGTCCTGGAAGGTGGGTCTGAGGAGGAAGAGGACTGGCAGGTAGGGCATCCCATGGTGTTCCCTAACACCATGCGCATGGGCAATGCTTCCCGTTCCGAGTTTCAGATCAGGGTGCCCGTGGATGACGAGAACACTGTCCAGTGGTATGTTCTCGTCCATAGGCCCGGCATCGATGTGCCGCCCCAGGAGCAGACCCCATATTTCGAAGTGCCCATGTTCGACGATGAAGGAGGGTACATCATCGACTTCGCTACGGGCCAGGACATGATGACCTGGGTGACTCAGGGGAGCATCCTCGACCGCTCCAAGGAGTCGCTGGGCGAGTCTGACCGAGGTATCATTCTCTATCGACGGCTGCTCATGGAACAGATGGCCATCAACGAAGACGGCGGCGACCCGATGAACGTCATCCGCGATCCCGCCGGGAACTCGTATATCGAGCTTCCACAGGAGAGAAACAAGTACCACATCGGTGATGCTTACCGGCGGCTGCTCCAAGGCTCTTGGAGCCGTTACAGTCCCAATAGGGAAGTGGTCGCCGAGTTATATATGCAGGGTGCGGCCGAGCGAGGGGCGTGAGGACTGTCTTCGGAACCTGTAGCTATGGCGCAATGTGTCAGGCTAGGAAGCGGGTATGTTTTTGAAAAGGAGTTCACTATGAAGAGATTGGTGGTTGCGATTGTACTGGCTGCATGCATGTCTCTGATGCTGGCGTCCGCCGCGAGTGCTGGCGGGCCCTGCAGTCCCAAAGACCCCCAGTGCCCCGGCGGCGGCCCCCCATTCACGCCCCCAGGCCACGAATTGAACAATCCGGCTCCAGTGGTGGTGTCGCCCACCAACCAGATCGTCATCGATGTCACCGGAGCGGGGTTCGCCGGCAACATCAACATCAGCAACTCTGGATCCGGTATCGTCATCGACATCACGGGAGCGGGGATAATGATCGATATCACCGGGGTGGGTCTGGCCAACAAGCCTTTCTAGTTGAGCCGGGCAACTTCAAGACGATGTTTAGGATGGCCTTTCCGGCTGGGAGATCAGGAAGCCTCTCCTACGAAAGGGGACTTGCTGCGTCCTGACGACCTAGATCTCACCCCCTGAAGCGGCATAGGTTAGCCGTAGTACAGGGCTGCACGACTAAGACAGGAAGGTTTGGAGGGCTCGGAGGGAACTTTCCGGAAAGTTCCCTCCGAGCCCTCTCTGCTAAGGAGAAACCATGGCTTACGAACATATCTTGGTCGAGAAAAGAGACCCTGGCGTCGGTGTTATTACGCTGAACCGGCCCGAGAAGATGAATGCCCTCAACAGGCGCATGGCCGACGAGCTATTGGCCGCCCTGAACGAATGGCGTGACGACGCCGAGATCAGGGCCGTTGTGCTGACGGGTGCCGGGCGGGGCTTCTGCGCAGGCGCAGACCTCTCAGGCGAGGGGAGCGTAGGGGCATTTAATGCTACTGACACCAGCGCCTTGCCGGACACCGCCCAGCGTCCTCGCTGGCCGTTGGGCAACTGGGTGAGGCATCTCAACGAGTTCCCGCGGCCAATCATCGCCGCGGTGAACGGGGCGTGTGTCGGAGCAGGACTGGGTCTAGCAGCCGCCTGCGATATGCGAGTGGCTGCGGCCAGCGCTCGGTTCTCAGCGATCTTTGTGAAGCGGGGCCTTTCATTGGACTTCGGCACCAGTTACTTTTTGCCCCGGTTGATCGGGCAGGGGAGAGCCTTGGAGATCGCCTGCACGGGGCGGATGGTTGGTGCTGAAGAAGCAGAGCGAATCGGTCTGGCAAACCGCGTGGTGCCGGACGAACAGGTGCTGGACGAGGCGGTAAAGCTGGCTCAAGACGTAGCCGAAGCGGGTCCGTTGGCGGTGGAGTTTTCCAAGAAGGCGGTTCTTGCCAGTTTAGGCAATGACCTTGAAAGGCAGCTTTTCTTCGAGAGCTACGCCCAGGAAGTATGCAGGTACTCGGAGGACGCGAAAGAAGGTATCCAGGCGTTCCTGGAGAAGAGAGCCCCAGCGTTCAAGGGCCAGTAATGGGAAGCCGTTTTCTTTGCCTGCGTATGCTTGATGGCTGAGGTTCGTTTCCCCCTCTCCCTGAGGGAGAGGGAAGCCTTGGTACAAACAAAGACATGTCTCGACGCCGCGGCGTTGCGGCTTAGCTTCTCAGAGCCAGCCGCAATGCCAGCCGTCGTTCAAGGGCCAACCCCGCTTCCAGCGGGATGTCCGTTCCCTGGCTGACGGCGGTCTTGGCTGCGCTCATGAGTTGAGGGTCTCTCGCGGCCAACTGTTCCGCCAGCTCTCCGGCCGTTTCCCAAAGCCTTTCTTTTGCTACTACCCGATGAACCAGGCCGAGGTCGAGTGCTTCGCCGGCGGCTATGCGACGCCCAGTGAGGAGTAGGTCCAGGGCTGGAGCAACGCCGAGGATTCGAGGAAGTGTTTGCGTGCCTCCGGCGGCTGGAATCATGCCAAGTCCCACCTCCGGCAGGCCAAAAACGGCGTCTTCAGAGGCGATGCGCAGATCGCAGAGCATGGCCATTTCCACGCCCGACCCCAGCACGTACCCGTGCATTGCAGCCACGAAGGGCTTGTGAATGCTGGCCCAGAGGCCCCAAACATCTCTCTCCCATCGCCCTTGCCGGGCGATGGCCTGCGACGGCGCGGTGCCGAACTCTGAGAGGTCCGCTCCGGCACAAAAGGCTTGCTCCCCAGCTCCTGAAATCAGAACAGCGCGGACCTCAGGGTCGTCGCGAATGGCTTCAAGGACTTGGAAGAGGTCGTCGCGCATCTGGACGTTGAAGGCGTTCCGCTTATCCGGGCGGTCCAGCAAGACGTGGGCTACGCCTCGATCAACATTCAGAAGGACCGTTTCGAAGGCGCTGCTGACCAAAGGCTACTCTCCCCGAAATTCCGGGTCGCGTTTCTCACTGAAGGAGCGTAGGCCCTCAGCGCGGTCGCCGGTGTTATGGAGCAAGAAGCTGAGGTCCGCTTCCAAACGCAGGCCGGGCTCTAGAGGCATGTCGAGGCCCTTTATGACCGCTTCCTTGGCGTACCGGGTGGCGATGGGCGCTTGTCTGGCGATACGGGCGGCCAGCGAGAGCGCTTCCTCCCAAACTCGTTCCGTGGGCAAGACTTGGTGTACCAGGCCGAGGCGCAGAGCTTGGGTGGCGTCCACGGTCCGGCCCGTGAGCAGCAGGTCCATCGCAGTCGCTCGACCCGCAATTCTCGGCAGGCGTTGGGTGCCTCCGTCCCACGGAAGCTCTCCCTTGGTGGTCATGGGGAAGCCCAAGCTGGCTTCTTCAGATGCCAGCCTGATATCGCAGGCCAAGGCCAGTTCCAGGCCCTGGTCGAAGGCGCTGCCGTTGATGGCGGCGATGACTGGTTTCGTCACCCTTGCCAAGTCTCTGGCGACGGTGTGTCGATCCAGAAGGCCCTCTAGGTCAGCAGTGGCGGCCTCCGGCAAGCTGATGCTGCTGCCCTCGCTGAAGACCGGCCCCACTCCCGTCACAACGACGACCCGGACGCGCTCGTCCTGATCGGCCTGAAGAAAGGCGTCGCGCAGGGCCGATGCCAGATGCTCGTTGATACGGTTGGCGTCTTCTGGACGGTTCAACGTTAGAACGAGGATGGCATCGCGGCGGTCGATTGTTAGGTCGGTTGGGGGCATGTTCCGTGTCGGGTATGAGGGCTGAGGCCATCCTTGCATCGGCCACTGCAGGTGTCAATCTGGCCGTGGCTGGCTTGCGTGCCGGACAGGGCCTGTTGCCTTGACACTGCCATGGGCGGTGCGTATCGTCCCAATCGTCTCGATGCCTTCATGGGAGTCGTCATGGAGTACCGTACCCTCTTCGGTCCAACCCAGTTTGCTCAGGTGAACGGCATCCGCGTTGCCTACGAAGTTGCTGGGCAGGGATACCCGCTGATACTCGTGCACGGCTTTCCCCGCACCCGATGGCTGTGGCGAAAAGTTGCGCCGTTGCTCACCTCGCGCTTCACCGTGATCGCCGCCGATTTGCGGGGCTACGGTGAGACTGAGCGTCCTCCCGAGGAGGCAAGCTATAACAAGCGCACAATGGCGGAAGACCACCTCGCGTTAATGCGGCATTTAGGCTGGGATAAATTTCTGGTCGTTGGCCACGACCGCGGGGCGTCGGTGGCCAGGCGACTGGCGATGGACCATCCAGAAACCATGCCCGGGTGCATGATCCTGGACAACCTGCCCATTGAGTGGTCCTTCGCCCAGGACTCCAGCTTCGCCCGCAACATTTGGCACTGGTACCTCTTCCTTCAGCGCGGTTTCGCCGACAAGCTGTTGGGCGAGCACCCCGAAGTTTTCTTCTCCCTCTTCCTGGGACGCCGCCCGCATCTAGAGCCGGACGAGATGCAGTACTTCATTGATGTGTTCTCCCAGCCTGGCGCCTTCGAAGGCGTTCTCGGCGACTACCGGACAGGCTTTGATATCGATCGACCGCAGTGGGAGGAGGACAACGCAGCAGGCCGCAAGATTCAGGTGCCGGTCTACCTCCTCTGGGGGGCAACGGGCCCGGCCCGCGAGTCGTCCATGCTTGATCTCTGGCGTCCCTTGGCAGCGGATGTCAGGGGAGAGGGCATTCCTGGCGCCAACCACTACTTCATGGAGACTGAGCCTGAGGAGACCGCGCGCCACATCCTCAAGTTTGCGGATGAGTTGGGGCTTCCGTAGTCTAAGAACGTCTTTGATGGCAAACAAGATTCTTCGCTCCGCTCAGAATGACAAGGGGTAGGAATAACCCGCCCGACTATTGTCATTTCGAGCGAAGCCGAGAAATCCTGTTCGTCTACAATGAGCCCGCCAGCCAGGATATCAACCACAGCGGTTAAGCTAAGGAAAGTAAAAAGGAGTGATTATGGCCATAACGATGGCAGTCAACGAGCGCTATGACGCCGCATACCTGGTCAACGGTTCCGTGCCGGTGAAAGGGTTCGATATCCAGTACGTGGACTATGCTGCCGTTGAGGGCAAGACCGTCGCTGACATCTTCAGCGACCAGTTCAACAATCTCACCTACGACCTCATCGACTGGCCGTTCACCAACTACCTGATTGCAAAGGACATGGGGAAGCCGGTCATCGCCATTCCCGCTTTTCCAACGCTGTTCAACCCTCTGCGGGGGCCGATGGTCAACCGGAGCAAGGGCATCAAAGGGGCCAAGGACTTGGAGGGCCGAAAGATCGGGGTCTTCGGCCTGGCGTTCAACCCCGCCACATGGCTCCGCGGCATGTTCCAACACCACTATGGAGTCGATTTCGACAGCTTCCAGTATTACGAGAACGAGCCCAACTCCATGACGGGCGTCGACTTTCCTCGCCCGGACCGCTACAAGGTCGAGCGGACGCAGGGCATCATGAAAATGGTCAGCGAAGGCGACATTGATGCCGTGATCATGGCCGACGGGGGCATCGCGCCAACGGACACCCTGGACCGCCTGTTCCCCGACTATTGGTCGGAGATTCAAGCCTATTACGATGCCACTGGCATTTTGCCAACGAACAGCGTCGTGGTGGTCAAGGAAGAGACTCTGAAAGCCAATCCAGGCCTGGCCAAGGCAGTTGCCGACGCTTTCGCCGAGGCGTGGGCCAGGTATAGCCAAGACGCGGCTGACGACGACGAACACATGGGACTGGAAGTTGCTGAGTTGCGCCGTAGGGGCTTCTTTCCCCACACGGACGGCCTGGAAGCTAATCGAAAGTCCGTGGAGAAGATCGTCCAATACGCCCACGAACAGGGTTTTATAAAGACGCGTTTCAACGTGGATGACCTGTTTGCGAAGGTTTGAGGGCTAGGAAGACGCGTTCGCTGGGACACCGTTCTGCCAATGGCGGGTGTGACCTTGATGGTTGGCGGCGGAGTATCGACCCCATCCAATCGTTGGCCATGACTTTTGCTAGCTTTGGGCCTCTCCTCGTCCCTTTCAAGTTGAGCCTCCCCCTGCCAAGGGCTAGAATGTGCGCATCCTCCGATTGCTGCGCACCGGGATCGCACGATGTCCTATCAGGCGCGAAAAGGCGACAGCGACCTCTCCTCAAGGCCACTAATGAACGAACAATCTGAGCAAGCGCCCAATTTCCACACAGACTCTGGCCTGGGCATAGATTCCGTTTACACACCGGAAGACGTAAACGGACCTGACTACGGAGATAAGGTTGGCGAGCCCGGCGAATTCCCTTTCACGCGTGGGGTGTACCCAAGCATGTATCGGGGCCGGCTCTGGACCATGCGCCAGTACGCTGGTTACGCCACGCCGCAAGAGAGCAACCTGCGCTACCGGTACCTCCTAGATCACGGACAGACCGGCCTCTCGGTCGCGTTTGACCTGCCCACCCAGACCGGCTACGACTCTGACCATCTCCTGTCTAAGGGCGAGGTCGGCAAGGTGGGTGTGCCGATAGACACCCTGGACGATATGGAGGCCCTATTCAGCGGTATCCCGCTGGACAAGGTCAGCACCTCCATGACTATCAATGCCACGGGGCCGATCCTCTTGGCGTTGTACGAGGCTGTGGCTCGCAAGCAGGGTGTCGCTTCGGAGGACATTCGGGGCACGACGCAGAACGACATTCTCAAGGAATACTTCGCCAGGGGTACATATATTTTTCCGCCCCGGCCGTCAATGCGGTTGGTTACGGACGTGTTCGCCTACTGCGCGGAGCGCCTTCCGAACTGGAACACCATCAGCATCAGCGGTTATCACATGAGAGAGGCGGGAGCCAACGCCGTTCAGGAGTTGGCCTTCACCTTCGCTGACGCAATCGCTTACGTTGAGGCTGCAGTCGCAGTCGGGCTGAAAGTTGACGACTTCTGTCCGCGGCTGTCGTTTTTCTTCGTGGCTCAGAACGACCTGTTCGAGGAAGCGGCCAAGTTCCGTGCGGCCCGCCGAATGTGGGCTACGATCATGCGGGACCGGTTCGGAGCCAAAGACCCTCGGTCCATGATGCTTCGCTTTCACACCCAGACAGCAGGCGCTGCCCTGACCGCCCAACAGCCCGACATCAACATTGTGCGAACAACGTTGCAGGCGCTGGCCGCCGTCCTCGGTGGTACCCAGTCACTTCACGTCAACTCTCGGGACGAAGCGTTGGCCCTGCCAACAGAGGCCTCTGCCCGGCTCTCGCTGCGCACTCAGCAGATCCTCGCCCACGAAAGCGGCGTTGCCGATACGGTAGACCCCCTTGCCGGCTCCTACTACGTAGAATCGCTGACCGACCGTTTGGAACAGGAGGCCTGGGACTATTTGAAACGCATCGACGATATGGGCGGTGCAATTGCCGCCATCGAAGAAGGGTTCCAGGCGCAAGAAATCAACGATGCGGCATACCAGTATCAGCGTGAGATCGAGGCCGAGGAGCGAATCGTCGTTGGTGTCAATCGCTTCCAGACCGACGAACCGCCGCTAGAGGGCATCATGCGTATCGACCCGGACCAGGCCAAGCTTCAGGTTGAGCGGCTGACCAAGGTAAAGGCGGGCCGGGACAACGGCGTCACTGAGGCTTCCCTCAAACGTCTTGGGGAGGTCGCCCGGGGGAACGAGAACACCATGCCGGCCCTGCTAGAATGCGTGGAAGCCTACGCTTCACTGGGCGAAATCTGCGACCTGCTCCGTGGCGTTTTCGGAGAGCAGGCGGAAATGGGAGACCTGTAGCAACACACAAGGCTTCTGAGCGAGTAATGTCCTTCGCTCCGCTCTAGGACGACGATGGGGGCACAGGACAACAGGGATTATTGTTGATTTGAGGAGTTTTTAAATGAGCTCGCTATTGTTAAGTGAAGAAGAGCGCATGCTCCAGCAGTCGGTGAGGGAGTTTGCCCAGGCTGAGTTGGCGCCCCGCGCCGCTGAGGTGGGTGAGCAGGAAGATTTCGCCTGGGACTACTGGAAGGCGATGGCGAAGATGGGCCTAATGGGTATCACGACTCCCGTGGAGTTGGGAGGCACAGGCGGAAACTACCGCCAACTCGCCATCGTTATCGAAGAATTGACCCGGGGAGACCCGGCGGCAAGCCTTCTCTACATCGCCCACACTTCGCTGACCCTGGCTACCATAGAGAGGTTTGGGACACAGAGCCAAAAGGAACGTTGGGTTGTTCCGATGGCCAAGGGCGACAAGATTGGCGCTTGGTGCCTGTCGGAGCCCAGCAGCGGGTCCGATGCGGCCAATTTCCACACCATCCTTCGTCCCAACGACAACGGCTACGTCGTGAGCGGCAATAAGACATTCATAAGCAATGGTGATGTCGCTGACATACTGGTTGTGTTCACCACTTTGGCGGGCTCCGAGCGGCACAAGGGCACAGTATGCATCGTCGTCGACCGGGAAGAAGCGACGGGTCTGATGACAACGCTGATGCCTGGCAAGATGGGTATGCACGGCTCCAGCACCGCTGACGTTAGCCTTCAGGACACCCCGGTGCCGACGGAGAACCGTATTGGCGCTGAGGAGGACGGGTTCAAGATTGCCATGAGCATTTTGGACTCAAGCCGCGTGAGCATTGCCGCCCAGGGTGTGGGCGTTGCCGCCGAAGCGCTGCATCTCGCGGCCACCTACACCAAACAACGCAAGGCGTTCAATCGCAATCTGGCTGAGTTCCAGGGCATCCAGTGGATGCTCGCGGATATGGCCGTTGAGGTGGACGCCGCTCGTCTGCTGACCATGCGGGCGGCGGAGCTCAAAGACGCCGGAGAGCCCCACAGTACCGAGGCATCCATGGCTAAACTGTTTGCTTCAGAAGTCGCCATGCGGGCGGCCAACAAAGCGGTGCAGATCCATGGGGGGTATGGTTATTTCAGGCCGCATCCAGTGGAGCGTCTGTTCCGCGATGCCAAGGTGCTTGAGATCTACGAAGGCACATCGGAAATTCAGCGTTTAATCATAGCCCGCAACTTGCTACGAGGCATTCATGTGTAATGATGCCCAGGGAATTTTGCGGACTGTGGGTCATCAATAAGGGAAGCCGGTGCAGGGGCGGAGCCCCGCCGGGGGTTCGGGGGCGTCCCCCGAACCCAAACGTATGAGGGTGGCGTGGGTGGGAAGACGGCGTAGGCCAAACAGAACCTACGGCCAGGAGCGACCCACTGCCATAGAGACAACAGAGCGATACTCCGGGGGGGAAAGGCGTGACAACCAACGTTGACGTAATACGAGTCTTGGTAGCCAAACCGGGCCTAGACGGCCACGACCGGGGGGCCAAGATAATAGCTCGTGCGCTGCGTGACGCAGGCATGGAAGTGGTCTACACCGGCATTAGGCAAACGCCTCAGATGATCGTGGAGGCCGCTCTTCAGGAAGACGTGGATGTCGTTGGGCTGAGCATCTTGTCAGGGGCCCACATGGAGTTGTTCCCGCAAATCGCCGAGGGCCTACGCGAGGCTGGGCTGGGCGACGTTGTCCTCGTGGCGGGTGGCATCATTCCCCAGCAAGACCGGGATGCCCTTCACAAGCTGGGGGTGGACAGGATCTTCGGGCCGGGCGCCACACTCAAGGAAATTGTTGAGTTTGTCGAAAGCGTTGTTGCTGAGCGGCGGCGCGCCGCCCCATGAACACCAGCGATTTCCTCACAATCGCTTCCGCCATCGTGCCCGATCGCGAAGCTATCGTCTTCGACGACCGCCGTTTCACCTACGAAGCTCTGTCTGAACGGGTCCGCCGCCTCGCCAATGCCCTTGCCGAATTGGGCGTTCAGCCCGGCGACCGCGTCGCCACGATGCAGGTCAACTGCAACCAACTCATGGAGACCTATTTCGCCACGGCGATGCTTGATGCCCTCTATGTCCCTCTGAACTATCGGGCTCGCGCTGAAGAACTGACCAACATGCTGCAGGACTCCGGCCCCAAAGTGATTCTGGCTGGCCAGCGTTACGTTCCACTTGTGAAGGAGGCCCTGGGGGCGGCAAGCGACATTCAGCGTCTTGTTGCATTCGATGCAAACACAGCGCCCGATGGCTGGCTGGCTTATGAGGATCTGCTGGCTCAGGCTTCAGACGACGAACAGTTCCCCGCAGCCGACGATGACGATGTCACCGTTCTGATGTACACGGCAGGGACAACCGGCGTCCCCAGAGCGGTAATGCTGACTCACGAGAGTTTCGCATCCTACATTTTGGAAAACGTTTCTCCTGCCGACCCTGATATCGAAGAGCGGAACATATTGACCGTGCCGCTGTATCACATCGCTGGGATGCAGGCGGCGCTTTCAGCGGTGTATGGCGGCAGGACACTCATCGTGCAGCGGCAGTTCGAGCCGGTGGAATGGATGAGACTTGTGGAGCGGGAGCGGGCTTCCAGGGCCATGATGGTGCCAACGATGCTCAAGCACCTGATGGAGGCCGCCGAGTTTGGCAACCATGACCTTTCAAGCTTGGAGGTCATTACCTACGGGGCTGCGCCCATGCCGCTGGAGGTCATCAAGCGTGCCATTGGGGCGTTTCCCGGCGTTCGTTTTATCAATGC
This sequence comes from Chloroflexota bacterium, assembly GCA_003228115.1. GTDB lineage: Bacteria > Chloroflexota > Dehalococcoidia > Lucifugimonadales > SAR202-VII-2 > SAR202-VII-2. The sequence goes on along the minus strand of QEVV01000002.1, from coordinate 171,996 downwards.
ATTCGGGCAGACGGAGACAGCCTCAACCATAACCATGCTTCCGCCGGAAGACCATGTGTTGGACGGAAGCCCCGAGGAAATAGAACGGAAACTCGGACGTCTTGCCTCGATCGGTAAGCCCCTGGGCGACATAGAAATCCGCATCGTGGATGAAGATGGGGCTGACGTGCCCGTCGGCGAGATGGGAGAGATCGTGGCCAAGGGGCCGCGGCTTATGAAAGGGTACTGGAACATGGAGGAAGCCACCCGCCAGGCCATGCACGGTGGGTGGCTTCACACAGGCGACCTGGGCTACTGGGATGAAGACGGATACATATTCTTGGCCGGAAGGGCCAAGGACATGATAAAACGGGGCGGTGAGGCCATCTCCCCGGAAGAGGTAGAGCAAGTATTGATGGCTCACCCCGGCGTCGATGAAGCCGCGATTATTGGCGTGCCTGACGAGGAATGGGGAGAACGCGTGCGCGCGATTGTCGTTGCCAAAGACGGGGCCGCGCCAACGGCTAAGGAATTGACGGATCACTGCCACGAGCGGTTGGCAAGCTTCAAAAGGCCAGAATCGGTGATCTTCGTAACGGAACTACCCCGCAACCCGCTGGGGAAGATATTGAAGAGGGTTCTGCGTGAAGAGCACGGTAGCTCGATTGACGCCTAGGATTGCAGCCAAGAGGCTTTAGAGAAGACATGTCGCTCAAAGGGTTCTCTGCCAATCTGCACGGCCCGGAGCCTTGGCTCACCAAGGTCAGGCTGGTTCTGAAGAACACGCTTATCAAGACAGTCAGACGTCAGCGTTGCTGCGGCAACCTCGGCCAGGCTGGTTGTTGACAGGGGCTCGATGCTTCGGATTCGGAGCATGAGCACGGCCACGATCACTAGGGCATGCCAGCATCTCGGCGTGCCCGATCAAATGAGTTCCGTGCGCCGTATTGGTGACGTACAAGATTTCTCGCTCTGCTCGAAATGACAAGGATCAAATCTATAAGCTTCCCGCGTTGTCATTTCGACCGGAGTTTCTCCGGCGGCAAGCAGGAGGAACGGAGTGGAGAAATCTTCTCGGCTAAAAGCAGCGGGGTCCTTCTGATCACCAGCTAAGAGGAGATTTCCGCTTCTCCATTCTTAGCGACCTGCGCCTCCCGGATCCTGCCCTCCGCCAACGTGCAATACGCCGGGTCGGACTCGTAACCGACGAAGCGCCGGTTTGCCTTGATGGCGGCGAGGGCGGTTATTCCGCTACCCATGAACGGGTCCAAAACAACTTCGTCACTGTAGGTGTAGAGCTGCGTGCAGCGGTAAGGCAACTCCACAGGAAATGGCGCTGGGTGCCCCACTTTACGCTTGCTTTCGGACTATTTACTGCCGAACTCTTGCTTGCGGAGCGCTTCAAGATCTAAAGTTTGGCCCAGGTCTCGGACGAAAACTTCGATCTCCTCGTGCCTCGTTAAATTGAAGATGCCGCTCACTGTAGCGTCTCGGTAATTTAGCAACCTCGCAGGCATTGCATTGGTAATGACGCCAAAGTAAGCATCCGGATTTCGCTGGCGAAAAGTTTTGGCATTGGCAAAGGCCTTCTTTTCTGTGTCAGTTCTCTGAAGGCCTGGGCGTTTTAGTTGGTAATTGGACCCATCGGGATTCTTGATGGTTGATGGGGAACCCTTCGCTTCGAGGGCGACGAGCCCCGTGACTTCGAAATCATGCGTCGTTGTGTGACCGGGAGTCTCGTGCATGGGGATGCGGTAGATGCTCCGGAGCAAATGATATGCTGCCGCAGAGAAGGCGGCGCCCACAACGGGTGCCCATGCGTTAAATGTGGCAACTTGATATACAGAGCGCTCGCTGCAGGTCAAGCACTTTCCCGGCCCCCTGCCCCAACCAAACGTAGGGGTGCCATCGGACATGCAGTTCACACACACCCAGCAAGGTGCGAGGGAGTGCTGAACCAAAGCTTCGGCGAAGCAACTATCCACGAAGTCTTTTAGCTTGCGGTTAGAGATAGCATTTGAGTCAGGGAGATGCTTCTTCTGATTTCTGAGTGCTATCTCGCCATAATCAACATGGATAGCCACTGAATCTCCTCAGGGACGCACAAGGGCGCCGCCTATTCTAGGGCTTATTTGCCAAAAGCGGGGGGCTTGTATGAGCCGATCCGATCCTCCTTTGCGCGATCTCGCAATACTCTGGAACAACATCGTAGCCGACGTAGTGGCGGTCTTGTTGGACTGCCGCTACGCAGGTGGCGCCACTGCCTGCGAAGGGATCCAGGACAACTTCCTCGGTATAGGTGTAGAGATCTATAAGCCGCCGGGGTAATTCGATGGGGAACGGGGCGGGATGGCCTACTGTTCGTGCTCTTTCCGGTCTGAAACGCCAGACACTCTTGGTGTACTCGAGGAATTGAGCGGAAAGTAGTGAGGATTGCCGACCTTCGACTTTGGGCCGTGTGTAGGAGTCCTTGGAGAAGACCAAGATGTATTCGTGTACATCTCTAAGAGTCGGATTTTGCGGAGAAAGCCACGTCCCCCAAGCAGTGGAAGGACTTGCACCAGCCCCCTTATCCCATATCAATTCGCCTCTCATGAGGAACCCGATCTGAGCCATCTCTTTGATAATGTAGCTGTGAAGCGGGATATAGGGCTTCCGACCGAGGTTCGCAACGTTTATGCAGGCTCGTCCACCTGGCACTAAGACTCGGTGGGTTTCCCTGAAAACGCTGCGTAATAGACCAAGGTAGTCATCGAGGGTTAGGTCGTTGTCATATTCTTTGCCGACGTTGTAAGGAGGCGATGTCACCATCAGGTGTACTGAATGATCCGGTAATTCCGCCATAGCTTCGCTGCTCTTGCAGAGGATGCTATCCAGGACCTCTTCAGGAACGGGGTTTTCAACATATTCCACGGGGGATGTGCCGACGCCTGCGTACATCTTGCTGCCATAAAAACGAGTTGAGTCGTGGCTGAACCGGCCAGCTATCCCAAAGGCGCTGGTCTTGGTTCCTGCCTTTCTCTTCCCTGCTCCTCCGTTCGCTGAGCCTGCCATGATCATCCTGGGTTCAAAGGTTTTACTTGGGCTCAGGCGCTGCCGTGACGGTCCTGCTTACGGCGGCACTGGCTTACAACGTTGCGTGAGTAGCCTTTTAGGGGCACTGGCGTTCCCTGCCTTCGAGACGGACCAGCTATTCCTCAACCGGCGTCATGTCGAGGTCCGGGGGCGGCATGTCTGGTAGCTTCCAGACGATCATGCCTTTGTTGTTGGACTTGTGGTAGTCGTTTCCGTTCTTGATGCCCTCTTGATAGGCGGCATCGAAGCCATCCCAGTCTTTCTTGTCGATGGCAGTTTTCAGCGCCTTCATATCCTTCATCACAAAGGCTTCCAGGTCGTCGGCGTACTTGGGGCGGGTGATCATCCCGAACTCCATCAACTCCTCGATCTCCCCCAACTGGAACTTGGCCATGGGCCAGTTGCCTGCTTGAGCCGCGTAGTAGAGCTTCCAGTACCGCTGCCCTATCTCAGGCATGATGCGCGCCAAACCGGGCTGCATCGCTGCCAGGTCATCAATGGTGAAGTATGCGCTGCCGCTGAAACCAGTGGGCTTGGCCGCTTCTTCGGTCATAGGTCAGCCTCCGCGAGATCTAAATTCCAAGGTGTTGCGACTGTGTGGGCGGCCCAGCGATTCGCCAGAGGGCAGGTGAACCGGTGGGGCCCGCTGCTGGTTCCTCAGTTTAGGGGACTGACGATGCGTCGTCAAAGCCGTCTCGCCTTGACTGAGTCGGTATGCCCTCATAGCATGGCTTCGCTCATCTCCGCTAGGGCCGAGGCTATCGCATGGCATTGGCGGGCTTTTCCTGGCGTCCTCAGAAGCGGCTTGAAGACGACCGCCTGCTGAAGGGCGAGGGTCGCTTCGTGGAGGACATGGAACTTCCGGGTATGCTGCACGCCTTCGTCGTGAGGAGCGTAGAAGCCCATGCCCATCTCCTGAACATAGACGCTTCGGCGGCGCTTGCCATGCCGGGCGTGGTGGCCGTGCTCATCGCTGCCGACTTGGAAGGCGTCGTAACCGGTATTCCTGTCATGAGCCGGCATGGAGCCGCAGTCCTGCCCGGCACTGAGCACCCGGTGTTAGCTACGGACAAGGTGTGTTATGTGGGGCAACCGGTGGCGGTTATAGCGGCGGAGAGTCGCGTTCAGGCAGAGGATGCCGCCGAGCATGTACTCATCGCCTACGACCCATTGCCGCCGGTCATCGACGCCGAGTCAGCGGAAGCTGACGCAGCCATCCATCCGAAGGTCGGCACAAACGCAGTTCTCCGCATAGAAGGCAAGGGCGGCGACATCGATGCTGCCTTCGCAAACGCCGCCGGTGTTGTTTGTGGGCGGTTCGAAGTCCCAAGGGTCAACCCCGCTCCCATGGAGACTAGGGGCGTAATCGCTGAGTACGGCCTAGCGGAACAGCGGGTCACTCTCAGCCTTTCAACCCAGGTTCCCTACACCGTCAGGCACTCGCTGGCCCAAGTTATGGGGTTGCCTGCCGACCAGGTTCGGGTTGTTGCTCCGGACGTAGGCGGGGGCTTTGGTCAGAAGCACCAACTTTTCCCTGAAGATGTCGCTCTAGCATGCCTGGCCCATTTTTTGGGACGGCCCATCCGATGGATCGAAGAGCGTCGCGAGAACATGTTGGCCTGCCACGGCAGGGGCTATCTGGCCGACCTCGAAGCGGCGTTCACTAGCGACGGCAGGATCCTGGGCCTGCGAGGAAGGATCATCGCCGACCTCGGTGGATTCGCACATTCGGGCGCTGCCATTTCGCCACATATCGCCGTCACACGTCTCACCGGTCCTTACGCTATCGACGCTGTGGACGTGGAGGGCGTGGGGGTGCTGACCAACATGCCTCCGGTTGGTCCTTATCGGGGCGCAGGCCAGCCGGAAGCGGCCTTTTTCATGGAACGCATCATCGACTCCGTGGCTGGGAAACTTGGGCTCGATCCAGCTGATGTCAGGCGTCGTAATCTCATCCCTCAGGATGCTTTCCCCTATAGCACCATCAGTGGCCTCGTCTACGACGACGGCGATTTCGAGCGAGCGTTGGACCGGGCGTTGGAGCTTTCCTACTACGACCGCTGGCGAGAGGTTCAGCGCCGCCAGTCCAACGACGACAATCTTTGCATAGGGGTTGGACTGGCCACGGTCACTACTGGTTCGGGTGGCGCGGGAAGGAGCAGAGACACGAATGCAAGGGTCCGCATCGAACCTTCGGGTGAGGTGGTCATCGTGACCGAGGCTTCGCCTCACGGCCAGGGCGTGGACACAGCCTTAGCCCAGATTGCCGCCGACGTTCTGGGCGTTCTTCCAGATCGGGTGCGCATCCTACACGGGGATACCGACATGTTGCCTTGGGGCCGCGGCACCTATGGTAGCCGCAGCCTGATCCTGTCGGGTTCGGTTGCCTACCTCGCACTGCAGGAAGCTCGTGACAAAGTGCTTCGTATTGGAGCCCACCTGCTGGGCCGTCCTCTGGAAGGCTTCGAGGTTCGGGACGGACGGGTTGTCGACAAGGAAGACCCGTCCATAGCGGTCTCGATGGGTGATGTAGCTGCTGCGGCCCAGCGTGCGGAGAAGCTTCCACCTGATATGGAGCCAGGCCTGGAGTTTTACACCGAGTACACCATGACGGACAACGCATACGCGTTTGCCGCCCATGTGGCGATTGTTGAGGTGGACCGGACGACGGGTGATGTCGCCGTGCTGCGCTACATAGCGGTTCACGACAGCGGGCCATTGATGAACCCAATGCTGGCCGAAGGCCAGATCCACGGAGGCGTGGTGCAGGGAATCGGCCAGGCTCTGAGTGAGGCTATGCTCTACGACGAAGCGGGTCAGGTGCGGACAGGTAGTTTCATGGATTACGCGGTGCCCTACGCCGCAGGGCTTCCGCCGATAGTGGTGGATACTGTCTCGACACCATCAAGTAGTAACCCGCTGGGCGTGCGAGGTATCGGAGAGGCACCCGCAGTGGCTGCTCCTGCAGCTATCGCCAACGCCGTCCACGACGCTCTAGCCTTCGAAGGCGTTGGAAACATAGGTTTGCCATTGACCCCCGAAAGGGTCTGGAAAGCGATCCAGCAGGCAAAACGAACGTAGGGGCGTTCAGATGAACGCCCCTACGTTGTCATTCCAATCTCAGGCTACAAGAAAAGCGATCGCGCTAATCTTTGGGTTACTTTGCGGCCTTTGCTCGAAGTATCGCCAGCACCTTCTCAGCGGTGATTGGCAGGTCGAGAATGGGCGCCCCAATAGCATCCGCGACCGCGTTTGCGATGGCGGCGGGAGCCGGAACGTTGGCGCCCTCTGCGATGGCGGTGCCACCGTAAGGGGCTGGACCCTCGTCTTTTTCAATCAGGATCGTCTCGAATTCGGGGAGGTCCATGATGCTCGGCAGCTTGTAGTCGCCCAGGTGGGCGGTGACCAGCCGGCCTTCATCAAGGATTAGTTCAGAGGTAACGGCCATGCCTAGGCCGTAGATGGTTCCCCCCTCAATCTGACCCTGGTGTCCCACTGGGTTGATGATCTGCCCAACATCGTGAGCAGAGTACATCTTGGTAATCAGAACCTGGCCCGTCTCTGGGTCTACCTCCACGTCGGCCACCTGGCAGGAGAAGGATGTGGCCTCCGGCTTGCCGCCGGAGAAGCGAACGTGAGCTGACATGTCTTGGCCCAGGGTTTCAACCGACCATCCCGCCAGTTCCACGAAGGGTATGTGACGGGTTCCCACGCGGACACCACGGTCCCAGACCACCCGATCAGACGACTCGTTCAGCCGCTCGGAGGCGATCTCCGTCATCTGGTCGCGAATCTTCGCTGAAGCTTGGAGAGCTGCCTGCCCGCCGACATAGGTGACACGGCTGGCTCCCACTCCAGAGTCTGAGGTGATGCCGTCCGTGGTCGTAATGTTTACTGAGATGTCCGCCATCGGGATACCAAGCTGCTCCGCCACCACCTGAGCGATGACCGTGTAGCAGCCTTGGCCGGGGTCGGGCATGGGAGAGTGAATGACCACCTTGCCGCCTGCGTCGACGCCCAATGTGATGTTGATGTCCCCGCCGCCAGCCGCCCGCTCATAGACAGATATGCCTCTGCCGGTGTTGGGTGCTTTTGCTTGACCCCAACCAGCGGCTTTCAAAGCGCCCTCCAGGGTTTCCAGGGCACGAATGGACACCCATTGCTCCCCGTCCGGTGCGGTGTCTCCCTCCTGTAGGAGGTTGCGGCGTCTGATTTCAGCCGGGTCTAAGCCCATCTCTTTGGCGATGTGGTCCACATGACCTTCCACCGCAAAGATGGCTTGTGGAGCGCCGGGGGCCCGGACGTGGCCTCCGGGAGTTGTGTTGGTGTAAGCGATGATGCTCTCAACGTCCAGGTTGGGGATGCGGTAGCAACTGCCGACCTGGTGCACGCCATGCAGATGGCCATCTGGGGCGGGCTTGAAGCCCGCGTAGGCTCCGGTGCTGAAAAATGCCTTGGCCTGCATGGCCAGGAAGTGGCCCTCTTTGTCCACTCCGGTTTTTAGCGTGATGGTGCTGGGATGCCGGATGTTGGAAGCCGCAAGTTCCTCGCTGTTGGTCATAGCGAACTTTACCGGCCGGCCGGTTTCCTTGGAGAGCAGGTAGGCGACTGGAATGTCCATGGGGTGGGCCTTCCCGCCAAAGTCGCCACCCATGGCAACTGGGTGGAAGGTGAGCAACTCAGAATCAATGCCGAGCCCGTCGGCGGACTGGTTCCTTACCGCAACCGGCGACTTCACTGCTGCCCAGACGTCAGCATGCCCGGTGGCTTGGTCGACTGAAACCAGGCAGACGTTGGCTTCCAGGTAGCCGTGGTGTTCCCGTTGCGTTGTGAAGGTCTGCTCGAAGACCCGGTGGGACTTTGCGAATACAGCGTCGAGGTCTTCCTCAGCGTGATGAATGTGGAGATAGGAGCTTATGTTGGGAAGGTCTGGCGCACCCTCGTTCTTGGGGAAGCTTGGGTAAGCCTGGGCGTTCTCGTGGATGATTGGAGCACCGGGCTTAAGGGCGTCCTCGGCCTCAAAGACAGCCGGAAGCTCTTCATACACCACTTCGATGAGATCGAGTGCTTCCTGGGCGATGTCGGTGTCATCGGCGGCGACAGCGGCGACGCGCTCACCCACAAAGCGCACCTTGCCCTTCGCGATGATGAGCTGGTCTCGCACCTTTCTGCCCACGAGAGCGGTGTAGTCGATATCGTCGCCGGTCATAACGGCGTGGACGCCGGGGTGGGCGAGGGCCTTGGACGTATCAATCGAGACGATTCGGGCATGAGGATAGGGACTACGGAGAAACTTGCCCCAGAGTGTTCCCTCTGGTGAATAGTCAGCGGTGTATTTGTAACTGCCGGTGACTTTGTGGGGGCCCTCCATACGGGGGGTCATTTTGCCAACTACTTTAAAGGTGGTCATGAGTCTGAGATTCCTCCTAGCTTCAGCGTGAGGGTAGCTTATCACGAGGCGGATTCTGCTTGGAAGGGGGCCGCTTAGAACCAACGAAAAGATGTGGCTTTGCGCGGGAACGTGGGGTCGCTCTTTGGAAGCCCCGGACCGGGACCGGCACATGTACAATGGGGCCAGCCAAACGGAGGGTACGACGTGAAAATCGGTATTGGCATCCCAACGATTATTGAAGGAATTCAGGGTAGCCAGGTCTTGGAGTGGGCCAAGAAGGCGGACGCTGGCCCCTTCTCTTCGATCAGCATCGTAGACAGGCCGGTCTACGCAAGCTATGAGCCCATGATGGCCTTGGCTGCGCTCGCGGCCGTTACCACCCGCGTCCGTCTCATGACCGGGATCCTCCTGCTGCCTCTCCGTAGCGCCGGAGTCTTCGCCAAAGAAGCAGCGACAGTAGATGCCCTCTCTAATGGCCGTCTGTCGCTTGGGTTTGGAGCAGGACGCCGTGAGGACGACTTCGCCGTTGCTGACGCCCCCTTCCATGACCGAGGCCAGCGTTTCAACGAGCAGATGGACCTCATCAAGCGCATCTGGGCCGGAGAGCCCGTCTCCGATGAAGTGGGCCCTGTAGGCCCGGCACCATCGCAGTGGGGTGGGCCGGAGATTCTCTTCGGCGGTGCCGCTCCGGCGGCCCTGAGGCGCGTAGCCCTCTGGGGTGACGGCTACTTCGCTGGTGGCGGCGAGCCCGGCAAGATAGCCGAGACATACAGGACTATTGAAGACTCGTGGAAAGAGGCTGGCAGAGCTGGTTCACCTAGATTGGTGGGCGGGGTCGCTTGCGCTCTTGGTGGCCCAAGCATCGCTGGGCGGGGAGCCGCTAGCGTGACTGACTACTATGGGAATATGGGCGAGGAAATTGCGAGGAACATCGCCCGGAGCATGATCACGTCGCCTCAACAGGTCCGTCAGGTGATCAATGAGATGGAATCTGTCGGCATGGACGAATTGGTCTTCCGTCCCCATGTGGAGGACCTCGACCAGATTGACAGGCTGGCCGAAGTGATCGGGTAGTCTCGGGGGGTGGGCGCACTAAAACACCGGACGACGGGTCAGACGGTTCTTGTTCGGTCCCTACCATCGAATTACTATCCGAAGGCCATGGGTCAAGTCGTCTCTTAGAGATTCTCTGGGCGACCTGTCTGCGGCGTAGCAGGAGGTCTGATCGCCTAAGTCCGAAACCTGCTCCAACCGGTTAAGTTCGTTTAAAGCCTTGGCTGAGTTCGTTTAAAGCCCTTCAGAATGACCGACAACCTGCTCACCCTTCTCAAAACTCACTTCGGATACGACCAGTTCCGTCCTCTGCAAGAGGACGCCATCACCAGCGCCTTGGCCGGGCAGGATACCTTTCTGCTCATGCCAACTGGCGCTGGTAAGTCGCTGTGCTACCAGTTGCCAGCACTGAAGCTGAACGGCCTGACCCTAGTCGTTTCCCCCCTGATCGCTTTGATGAAAGACCAGGTGGACGGCCTGAAGGCCAACGGGCTTCCTGCTGAACTGATCAACAGTTCTTTGACTGCCTCACAGATCAACAAGGTGCAGGCGGACGCCCTTAGCGGGAACATACGTATTCTTTACCTTGCCCCAGAGCGCCTGGCCTCCCCTGGCTTTCGGACGTTCCTCAGAGGGCTCAATGTCAGCCTCATAGCAGTGGACGAGGCTCACTGTATCTCCGAGTGGGGACACGACTTCCGTCCTGACTACCGCAATCTCAAGTACCTCCGCCAGGAATTTCCCTCTGTGCCGGTGATGGCTCTGACGGCCACTGCTACGGAGCGGGTGCGCCAAGACATTTTCGACCAGTTGGAACTTCGCGGGGCCCGGACCCTCGTCGCTAGCTTCAACCGTCCCAACCTGACCTACCAGGTCCGCCCGAAACGAGGCGCGATGCGGTCGCTTGAGGCACTGCTGGGGCAACATCGAGGCGAGTCAGTGATCGTCTATTGCATGGCCCGAAAAGATACCGAGAGCATCGCATCGAGCCTCACGGCCCGAGGACTCAAGGCGCTGCCTTATCACGCGGGAATGGATCCGGCCAGTCGACGGGTGACTCAAGAGAGGTTCACCCGTGACGAAGTGCCCATCATCGTGGCGACTATTGCCTTTGGCATGGGCATAGACAAGCCGGATGTGCGGCTTGTCGTTCACTACGACCTTCCCCGCTCCGTTGAAGGCTACTACCAGGAGACGGGCCGCGCCGGGCGCGATGGCCTGCCCAGCGACTGCGTACTCTTCTATTCCTACGGCGACAAGTTCAAGCAGGAATTCTTCGTCCGCCAGGTTGAAGATGCAGCAGAGCGGGATCAGGCACAAAAGAAGCTGAATCAGATTGTTCAGTTCGGAGAGTTGCATACGTGTAGGCGGGCCTATCTGTTGGGCTACTTCGGCGAGGTATGGGAGGCTGAGAACTGCGGCGCCTGTGATAACTGTCTCGCCCCCGCCGAGGAGTACGACGCTACCGAGGTAGTACAGAAGGTGTTGTCGGCGGTCGTTCGGACGGGGCAGAGGTTCGGGGCAGGTCACATCGTGGACGTGCTGCGCGGGTCCCGCTCTCAACGGGTGCGGCAACTGGGCCATGATGAACTGTCAGTCCACGGGATTGCCCGGGACGTTCCGGACGATGAACTAAGGTTGGTGATCGAGCTGCTCGTGGCCAAGGGGCTTCTAGGCAAAAATGATGGAGACTACCCGACCCTGGCACTCACGGTGGCAGGCAACCGTTTTCTGAAGGAGAAGGAGCGTCTTGTTTTGCCAAAGCCCAGGCGCGCTAGCGTGGTTGGTGTTGAGGCGGACGAAATGCCGATGGACCAGGCTCTCTGGCAGCGGCTGAGAACGCTCCGCAAAAGCCTGGCCGACGAGGAGGGTGTTCCGCCCTTCGTTATTTTCGGGGACGTGTCCCTGCGGGAGATGGCCACCTACTTTCCACAGAGCCGGGACAGCTTTGCTCTGATCAGCGGTGTTGGGGAGGCCAAACTGGCCCGGTTCGCCGAGCCCTTCCTGACGGTCATCATCGAGCATGCCCAAGAGCATGAACTTGAAGAGTTGCCTACGCCGCCCAGGCGGGGCCAACGCGAGCGCCCTTCAAGCGGTAGTGTGGGCTCCACATTCGAAGAGACGAGAAGACTGTTACAGCAGGGGCTTTCCCTTGAGGACATAGCCCGGAGGCGAGGCTACGCGTTGGGAACCGTCCTTGGCCATATCGAGCGGTTCGTTGGGGCAGGGGAGGAAGTGCCGCTGGCCCACCTCATGCCTCCGCCGGAGCGCCTACTGAAGATCATTGCGGCCTTCCAAAGCACCGACGACGGATACCTGGCCCCCGTTCAGGAACAACTCGGAAAGGACTATTCCTACGAAGAGCTTCGCCTCGTGCGGGCCTACCTCAGGCAGGGGCAGTCGGCCTAGCGGGAAGATCACGTTGCATGAGGAGCCAGAGTGAAGATGGCCTACAGGACCACTAGAGGTTGCGGTCTACAAACCGGGACACCGCCTCTTCGTCCAGCTCCAGACCCAAGCCCGGCCCGTCCGGCGCAACCATTTCCCCGTCTTCGATGACTGGCGCTCTCTTAAACAGCGGAGAAGACCATGGCCTATAGTCCGTCATGACACCGTTGGGCGCCGCTGCCATGAGGTGAATGTTGGCCTCAGGCATCAGGTGGCTGGCCACCGGTACATCGAAAGCCTCCGCCATCGCTGCAGCCTTTCGCCACTGGGTTACCCCTCCAACGCGCATGAGATCAATCATCAAGATGTCCACAGCGTTGGCGCGCAAGAGAGCCAGAAGCGATTCACTACCGTGGCAGTACTGTCCTGCCATAACCGGCGTGTCCAAAGCCCTGGCTACTTCTGCCAGTCGATCCGCATTGCGATGATGGATAGGGTCTTCAATCCAAGAGAGGTGGTATTGCTCAAAAAGGCGTCCGGCCCGTATGGCCTGTGATGGCTGCCACCCCTGATGGATGTCCACCATGATCTCAACGTCCTCTCCAACAACTTCCCTGACCACCCGCACCCGCTCCGCCTCAAGCCGGGGGTGCCCCTTTCCCTCTAGACTCATCTTTACGGCTCGGAAGCCCTCGTTCATCAAGTCTGACGCGTCTTGCTGAAGCTCTGGCAGCGTAGCGCCGGGCCGCAGCCGGTGGCTCGCGCAGACCGGTACGCGGGGCCGAAAGCCCCCCAGGAGCTTCCACAAGGGCTGGCCCGCCGCCTTTCCGGCTATATCCCACATGGCCATATCGATGGCCATGTGGGCGGCGCTGGCGGCGCCGAAGGGCCCGATCCAAGCGATAGCCTTATGCATCGCGGCGTTCACGGCTTCCTGCGTGAGCGGGTCCATGCCAACAACCACGGGGCCTAGCTGTTCTATGGCGCTCTTGACGGGGGCGATGGAGCGGGGCTGCAGGATGAGAATGTAACCTAGCCCCTCAATGCCGTTGTCCGTGTGCAGACGGACCAGGATGTGGGGAATATGGGAGAGACCGCGGCCACCCCCCATGCTCGTGGGCACATCCAAGGGCACGCTCAGCGCCTGAACTTCCAAACGAGTGATCTGCGTATCTCACCTGCCCTACTAACGAGACCTAGATCAGTGTCCCTTTGTCTCGAAAATGTTGATAACGGTACCAGCGGCTATTGGAGCGCTCCCACTGGGTTTGGACACGGCTGCCCTCGATACATTGCTGCGGCGGACGGCGAGAGCCTGCCTAAATGACCTGAGCCTCCCTCAGAGCAGCGACCCTGTCCGCGTTATATCCCAGGTCGGCGAGGATGGCCTCCGTGTGATCTCCGAGAGCGGGAGGAGGCATCCGGTAGGTGGCGGGAGCTTCGCTGAAGAGGATGGGGTTCCTCACCGCCTTCGTGATTCCTTCAATCGGGTGCTCCAAGGATATGAAGGCGTCTTGAAACTGCACCTGAGGATCGTCCTCGACCTCGTTCACGCTATAGATGGGAGAAACGGGCACGTCATGTCTCAGCATGAGGTCCACCCAGGCGTCCCGCGGCTGCTCCAAGAACAAGTCTTTGAAGATTCCATGTAACCCATCGTAGTTCTTCACGCGGTCCGGCCGCGTCTTGAACCGTGGGTCATCGCGGAGCTCGGGCCGTCCAATTGCGTCTGTCACGAACTCCCAGAACTTTTCCCTGCCGGCAATTTGGATGGTCAGGAGCTTCCCGTCCCCGGCCTTCAGCGGAAAGATCTGGGCAATTTGAGCACGGGTTCCAGGCTCGAAGATGCGCCCCGTGGAGAAGTAGTTGGTGAAGGTGTGGCCAACGAAGGCCATGGTGGAGGCGAGCATGGAGTTCTCAACCTTCATGCCCTTGCCGTATCGGTCTCTCGCCATCAGCCCAGCCAACAGGCCATAGGCGCTGAAGATACCGGTCGTGATGTCGGAGAAGGACGTGCCGCGCAGTTTAAGGTCATCCCCGTCTACCAGAAGGGACATGAGCCCTGAGGCGGCTTGGCCAATGGCGTCTACGCTTGGCCTGAGGTGTTGCGGGCCGGAGTTCCCAAACCCGTTGATGGAGAGATAGACCAGCCGGGGGTTCACTTCGTGAAGGGTTTCATAGCCTACGCCCAGACGGTCCACGGTGCCCGGCCGGAAGTTCTCGACGACGCCATCTGCTCGCTCGACAAGCTGCAGAAAGATTTTCCGGCCCTCCTGCGATCGGAGGTCCAGGGTCATACTCTTTTTGTTCCGATTGAAGGCGCGGAAGCTGGGGCTGTACAGACCTTGCTCGTGAGGCCGGAATGGGTCTCCCCTCCGATCTTCAACCTTGATGACCTCAGCTCCCAGGTCGGCCATGAGCATGGTGCAGAGAGGTCCGGTGATGAACCCGCCTAGCTCCAAGACCGTGTATCCAGAGAGGGTGCCCGGCCCACCATTCGATCCAGTTTCCTGTGTCATGCATTCGTCCTTTGCCACCCTGGCCGGGAGGGCCAAGAAGCACCGGACGGCCATGGCTCAACGGGGTAGTTCCTTGGGGCGCGCGAGCCTAGCTGACGCCTGCTGGCGCCTCTATCTTGAACAGCCTGGCGACGTTGCCGCCGAGCACCTTGCGCTGCACGGCCTGGTCTTTTATGGGCGCGATGCAGTATTCGGCCGATTCCTGAGACTCCGGCCAAGGACTAATGGCATGAGGGTAGTCCTGCTCCCATGCAACGTTGTCTTCGCCCAAGATTTCCAGGGTCGTGGCGTCGATGCGCTCCCACCAGAACCCGGCACATACCTGCCGGCGGAAGTACTCACTGGGCAGCATCGACAAATGGGAGCTTCCATGCTTGCCCAGCAGCCTGTTCGTTCCCCGGTCCAACTGTTGCAGGACGAAAGGAATCCAGGTTGCGCCTCCCTCGGCGATAAGGACCCTGAGCTTGGGGAACCGCTCCAGCACACCGGAGCCCATCAACTCGCCCGTGGGGTAAATGGCCGCTGACATGCGGTTGCTCCACGTTGCAGCGCCGGCGCCGGGGTCGTTCGAGTCCAAGGGAATGGTAGGTCTATCCGCGAAGGAGCCGGTGCGGTGGATCGACAACACCATGTCGCTGTCTTGGATAACGGCCCACAGCGGGTCCCAGTACCTGTCGCCAAACCACGGATAGCCTAGGAGGTCCATGCTGCCGCCAAAGCAGACACCCTTGTGCCCAATCTTGGCGGCCCGTTGCACCTCCTTCACGGTCTCATTCATGTCCCACAGAGGAATTAGGGCCTGAGGAATGAGGCGGTTGGGGGCGATGGCGGAAAACTCCTCTGCCATCCAGTCGTTGTGGGCCTTCACGCAGGCCAACCGCAGTTCGTAGTCGTCCCCCACCAAGCTGAAGGGATTGGCGAAGTTGGCGAAGAAATCCGGGAACAGGACCGCCCCAACCACGTTGCTTGAGTCATAGTCGCGTAGGCGATCATCGGCCTTCCACACGCCCGGCCTAACGTTCTCATATGTGGAACGATTGGTCTGGAAGTTCTCTCTTTCCTCCGGGGGAATTCCGGCGGTTGAGCCGGTTCGAACGCACGGGCCCAAGGCCTGGCCGTTCACGACCCACATGTCGGTACCGCCCCGGTTCTCCGGGCGGGGAATGCGGTCCCCGAACGTTGCAGGAAGCCGGCTGGTGTAACAGTCCGGCGGCTCGACGATATGGTCGTCGCAGGAGAACAGCGAAAATGCCACCATTGCACCCCCTCAGCGCTCCATTCGAACATACAAGGGACAAGAGCCATTCTATGCCACTGGTGGGCATGACATTGGCCTAGTGGTCGGCTCTGCGCGGGGCGAGCCATTGGGCCTGTTAGGCTCGTGGCTTAGGCCGGAACCGCCAGAGGCACGTAATGTCCCTTCTTGGACACCGGAGGCAGTCCGTCCACAATCATTGACCAGTTGTCGCCGCCATCGTCGCTGTTCCAGACCTCACCGGACGTGGTGGCGGCAAAAAGGGAAAACGAGTCGCCGTAGGCTTCCAATATCATGGCCTCTATGGAGGCCTGCAGCCGGTCTGGCAGGCCGCTACTGATGATGTCCCATGTCCGGCCACCGTCCGCGCTGCGCGAGATCCGGGATCCTGCGTAATGAGATGTCCGCCAGTCGCCAGGGCTGTGATGGGCAGCGGAGATGAAGAGCAGGTCCGGGTCCTGGGGGTGCGCAACAAGCAGGTCCGGATAGTCGCCTATGGGGTGATCAGTCCCCGTCAGTTGCTCCCAGGTCTCGCCTCGGTTCTCGCTCAAGAACACTCCTGGGTTTGGGCTAGAGCCGCCGCCGCCACAGACGCAAAATACGCGATCGGGCTTGCCAGGGTGCAACACGGTGCGGTGCGTGTCTACGTCGCCAGTGGACAGTTCCTGCCAGTTCTGACCACCGTCAGTGCTCTTTAGTAGCGCACCTACTTCTATGGAGGCGTACATGGTGTTTGAATCCGCCGGGTCGAGACTGAGGTGTTTGAGATGGCCGATATGCGGCGGGCCGGGGAAGTACCAGTCGTCGACGCTGGGAACGGAGCGCAGGTTTGGCAACTCCGCCCAATTCAGACCCAGGTCATCGCTGTAGAAAAGACTCGCCGGTTCTACCCCGGCGAACACACGCACTGTGCCGTTGACTCTGCCGGCGGCGACTGTGTAAACGTCCTTGAGCGTGAGACCGTTGTCGCGCAACTCCCAGGTCCTGCCATTGTCGGCGCTCGCATGGACTGATCCATCGCCGAAAGCACCGGCGAACAAAAGGCCGCTTTCAGGCTCCTCGATGATCGAACTAATGTGATGGTCAGGCAACGCGTTGTGGACCAAGCTCCACCCGGTCACGCCCTCAGTCCTACCGATGATCATCACACCTTCTCTGGTCCCGATCAGAACCTCTTCGGATCTTGAAGAGGTGGTGTAAACAGTGGTGCCGCCGTGTGTGAGCGCTATCGCCATGGTAAATGCCTCCCAACAGACGTATTCAGCAGTAGGGGGAGCATACTGCGCGCGTTTCCGTGCGGTCAAGCGGCTATAGAGGTTTGCGAAATGCCGTAAACCCGCATAGTTTCGCACGAGAAACTGGGGAGCCTGATGCGATGTTAGAGGCGGATTCGCCGCGAAATGGCCGCAAGTAGAGGAGGGGGCTGGAGGCCCTTGGTTAGCCCAAAAACTCCAGCAATGCCTTGTTTACTTCCTCTGACCGGTTGGTGGGGATGAAGTGGTCGCCACCCTCAACAAGGACTAGCTTAGACCCCTCGATCAAGTTGTTGCAGATGTGCGCCATCTCGATATCGTTGACCTCATCGGCGGTGCCCCAGAGCACCATTGAAGGAACCTTGACGTGGGACAGCCTCCGCTGGGTGTTGTAGCGGTTGCGGGTCTCCCCGTTGTTCATGTGCGCTAGGACCCGTCGATAGGCGTCCAGATGGCCCGGGACTTCGGTGGTCTTGAAGTGCTCTTCTTCCAGCGCATCCATCATCTCTGGTGACGCCTTTACCGTGGCATCGAGGTGCTTCCGGATACCCTCGCGGGTAGGCGCTTGGAATTCAGTCATGCTGTTCAACGTGCGGACCTTGCTGCCGCCTGCAGCCAAGAGCACCAGCTTATTCACGCGTTCGGGGCTCTCGTAGGCGAAGACAGAAGCGAGCCAACCTCCCATGGAGTGCCCCACAATGTTGGTCTTCTCGAGGCCCAGGGCGTCCTGGAAGTCTCGGATGAAGTCCACGAGGTAGGCGAAGGAGTATTCCTGCTGTAGGAAATCGCCGAAGCCCCAGCCCACGCAGTCCACGGCCAATACCCGTACCTTTTCCGACAGGGGACCGATGTTCAAAGCCCAGCTATGACCCCCGCCTGTGTACGTCACGCCGTGGATCAGGATGGTGGGATCGCCCGAGCCGGCGTCAAGATAGCGGGTTCTGCCGTGGCTCAGCTCGACGAATTTCTCTTCTACGCCAGGTAGTTGAATAGGCACTGGGTTCCTCCTGCGACAAGCTGCTCCGACCGCTGCCGGAGCGCCCCGATTCTAATTGATTTGTGCCGCTGACGCTATCCTCAGCGCCGGGCAGGGCCATCTGACCCGCAATTTGATGCGCCTGCATCACCAACTTGAAGCAGACACCTTTATCGCCGCTTCGCTCGTGGGGAATACCCTTGGCCCATGGGATTCTCAGGTTAGGAGGTTTTCTATGCTTAGTGAAGTGGAAAATGAGGTTCTGACTCACGTGGGCAGCGGGACTCCGATGGGGGGCCTGCTTCGCAACTATTGGTACCCCATCGCCCCTTCCGCGGAGTTGTTTGAGCATCCTACCAAGGAGATCACCCTCCTAGGTGAGGACCTTGTGCTGTTCAGAGACCGTCAGGGCCGGTTGGGGCTGATAGACCGGTTCTGCCCTCACCGCCGGGTCAACATGGCATACGGCATCCCTGAGAATGATGGACTCCGTTGCCCTTACCACGGATGGAAGTTCGACCCCACGGGCGCCTGCATAGAGCAGCCGTTCGAGGAAACGGTTAGGCCGGACGGAAAATTCAAGGAGAAGTGTGGCATTGCCGGATATCCGGTGGAAGAGAATGCAGTACGTTCCCATTGAGGCCGGAGACAGCCCAGCTAAGGACGACATCGAGACCCTGTTGGCCGGATGGCGTCGAGAGTTGGAGGTCGCCGAGGCCACTGTCTAAACAGCCGGCGAGAGTAAGCTCAAGAAAGAGGCCCAGGGGTTCTTGCCCCCGGGCCTCTTTCTTATTCGGCGACCCGTGATACGGCTAGGTGAACCAGAGGTAGATCCGGGCCTGGGGGAACGGAAGATGCAGGAGCTGATCGAAGATGCCCCAGAAGAAGACCGATGTGACGGCGGCAAGGCCGATGCTGAGAATCAACGACTCCCTTCCCTGGAATCTAAGGTAGCCGAAGACCATGAGAGGGATGGCTATGTGGAACCCTAGAAGCCAGATGGCAATGGCGAAGCCCAGGAGCCAACCCGCTATGTTAGCCACTCGGCGCTGGGCCACCTTTGGGTCTATGCCCTCAGCAAGCTCGGAGTCCATGACCTTGGTCACGGGCTTTCTAAGCTCTGTGAACAGTTGAACGAGCGACATGAAAATGAGTCCGAATCCAGACAACCAGGGGAAAAGACGAACGTTGTCCGGCCAGTCCCTGGCGACGAAAACGGCATAGACCCCCGCGCCAAGGAAGAACAAGGTCACCAGTATCCTGGGGCTAAATCTCTGCGTCATCTATTGCTCGCTGCCAAGTGTTGCGGCGCTCTTGCACAATGGGGTAGCCGAGTGCACCGGAGAATATCACATTCCGATGTCGCTCAAGTCGTTGTGGGTCGTGAAGGCGGCAGCGTGATCTTCGCCAGTGATCCGAGAAGATCAGCGTGGTTCACCAACCCGTATGCTTTTCTTGAATTAGCCCCCTGCCTTGGCAGCTTGATAATCCCACTCGTAGGCGGGGTCTTCATAGGCTATTTGTGGCATGGCTGATTTCAGGCCCCGGCTCGCCAGTTCTTCTTCGAACTTCTGGCGGATCCATGGTTCTTCGTCCGGGTATTCAATCTGATCCCGCTTACGGTCCTTGACCTTTTCGCCCTCATATCCAGAGAACTGCAACGGAGGGCGCAGGGCGAGGTACCGTGCGGGGTCAGTTCCGACATTGAAGTGTTGGTGGAACCAGTTGCCTGGGGGCACGAACATACTGGCCTCGTGCCAGGGAACGACGACCTTCTCCTTGCCTTCCTCCCACATGATCGAATAGCCCTCGCCTGCAGGTATCACGATGACTCTGCCAGGGCCGTGGCGGTGGCCTTTCTTATATGTCCCTTCAGCGAAGATGGACATATGGATGTCCATCTCCGAATCGGGGAAGTGAACGAAAATGGTAGAACCGCCTGCTCCCCTGCCCTTGAAGGGCGTGAACTTGTCCCAGGCCCGCATATCTGGGAAGAAGTTTCCACTCCACAGGACGTCTGTGGGCTTGGTGAGCTTGAAGATGCCCGTTTCCTCAGTCGTGATTTTGGCTTGGGAGTAGAACTCTTCCTTGCCGTACAGCCTTTCGGGTGACTCGTGACTGTTGTTGATGAAGAACTCAGGGTCGGGAATCGTGGTCATGGCCATCGGGAGGAAGTTGTAGTGGAGGAGCCTCGCGGGCTTGTCGCCCTGCATGTTGCTGAGCTGGCTCCAGCAGTGTCTTGGCAGCATGAACATGCTGAACTTCTGCCACTCGAAAGGCTTGCGAGGCTGGTCCCCGGCCCATACCGAGGCGAGCCCATTGCCTTCAATGACGTAGACGATCTCGTCCACGGCCATCTTCAGTGGAGGAAGGGTCTTCCCCGGCGGAATCTCAGTGATGCGCGCCTCGCACACTCCTTCCTGGCCCATGAGCTTTACGAAGGCTGTGCTGCACTGCCGTTCCTCCCACCACTCCAGTTCCAGCGTTCGAAGGTCCTCAATGAAGAACCCGGTGTACAGGGGCAACCCCAGCGATTTTAGCCAATGGTCATACGTGTATTCGGCGGGCAAGTTTTCTCCCTTTGTTGCTTGGGCCTGCAAATATGCTTGTTGTCAGGCCTGTAATGATGCCTGGCTGCGCCTTAGGCGCAAATATGCCCGTAAGTATAGTAGGCGCCCTCGTTTAGTCAAGGGAGCCAGCCTATGCGTAAGGCGGTAGCTGATGGGCGAGCGATATCTCTTGATGGTCCTCTGCGGACTGGATCGCCGCCAGCGAGACTTCCAGCGTGGCCGCTCCCCACCATCCGGTTGAGCCGGGCGCTTCGCCTTTGATAACAGCATCGTAGAGCTGGGATGCAATGGAGTCCCGGCCAGTGACATCTGCCGGAAGCGGCAACTGCCGGGACTCCTCATTGGTCATGAGGGAAAGGCCTTCCGGTCCCAGGAGAATGTCGCAGCCATCGCAGCTGGCGACGGTGAGGCCGGTAAACAACCACTCTAAGTTGCCTCCCCCTCCTGGCTCCGTCCATCCACTGCCATACCTGCGGGCTCTCTTGGCGGCTTCTTCGTCTTCAGGGCTGCGGGTCTTCAACAGGGCCTTCCTGGACCTGGCGTAAGCGCGACGGCCAACGGCAGGGTTCTCCTCGATGCTCCGCAAGGCGAAATCAACGGTATGCAGCCGGTCATAGCCGTTATAGACGGCAGTCGCCACCGCTCCGTCCGCGAACTCCATAAACACTGAGTAGCTACCAGGCACTGGGCGGCTGGGATCCCACATACCGCCGACACCTCGGACACTGCGTACCATCCCTCCGCCGATCATCCGAAGGAGGTCGAATTGGTGCGGTCCCTGACGGTAGAGCACGCCTCCGCCCATGTCGGGGTTGAGTTCATCGGGAGTTCGGGGACGGTACAACCAGTCGTTGTAGATCCAGCTATGGACCATTCGGAGGGGGCCGTATTCGCCACCCGTGACGATATCCCGAATGGTACGAAGGGCCGGAGTGAAGCTATAGGGCTCATTAATGAGCAGCCGGAGGCCCTTGTCATCGGCGGAACGGCACATTCTTAGAGCATCGTCCATGGTTAGAGCCATTGGCTTTTCCAGGAGAACGTGTTTGCCGCAGTCCAGAGCCATCTCGGTTTGGGGCGCGTGAAGCGGGTTTGGGGTGGCGATGTACACCGCATCCACATCGGTGTTGTTGAATACATCGGCAGGATCAGAGGAAACGACAGCGCCGAAGTCTTTCTCGTAGGCTGACAGCACCTCTCCATCTATGTCGGCGCCGGCTGCGATTTTGAAGCCGCCGTGCTTGACGAAGGCAGGCACCATCTGGCGCGCCGCCCCGCCAAGGCCAATGATGCCTATGCGGATAGTTTTCATGGGGCTACTCTCTCTCGCCTCCGGGCGCCATTGACGTGCACGAGGCTTCGATGTTGGGTCAGGCCATCGTAGCATGGTCTTTCGACAGCCGAAAAGACGGAATCCCCAGTGTGCCGTGGTATTCTTGATGCTATCCAAATGTAGGCGCAAAGTAGGGTTATGACCTTATCCGGCTTCCTTGACAAGATACGCTGGCTTATTGCTACAGGGGGAGGCACAGGCTTGATGCCAGTGGCCCCTGCAACGTGGGCCAGCCTGGCAGCAGTTTTGCTCTATGCGGTACTTCCCATTGACGGAGGCCATCCGGTTTTCATAACAATGGTGTTCGGCGGCTTTCTTCTCGCTGTCTGGGCTGCTCATCGCTCTCTCACACCCACTTCCCACGACCCGAAATTTGTCGTCTCAGACGAATTCATAGGGATGTGGGCAGCCTTGCTTTGGATCCCCAAAGAGTGGGCATTCTTGGTTGCCGCCTTCCTGTTGTTCCGATTGTTCGATATCACCAAGCCTTTTTACATCAGGCGCTTTGAGCGCCTGCCGGGAGGTCTTGGGGTTGTTGCGGACGATGTGATGGCTGGTGTCCTAACGAATCTGGTGCTGCAGCTATTCGCTCGAGTTCTCACATAGAGGGCCGTGTCGGCTATAGCTAGCTGGAGCGAGCAAGTCCGCAATCATCACGCCCAGTCGATCCGCGCCATGGGTGGCGAGGAACCGGCGGGAGATTTCTGGGTTCCCCACGCCCATCGCTTCGTGGCTGATCCCCGGCGCACAGACGACCCTGAGGTAGCGCGTCTCTCACAACTTCTAGATCCGGGAGACAGCCTCTTGGACGTGGGCGGCGGTGCCGGAAGGCTGGCTCTGCCCCTGGCCCTCACGTGCAGGCACGCAACAGTCGTTGAGCCGTCCAGTGCGATGGTGAAGTTGTTGCTCCAGTCCGCCACAGAGGCGGGCATAGACAACATCACGGCCATTCAAGAAAACTGGGAAGATGTAGAAGTCCTTCCCGCAGACGTTGTCCTTTGCGCACACGTGGTCTACGGGGATGAAGACATTGAGGGCTTCATCGCCAAGATGACGGCCAACGCCAGAAAGTCAGTGGCTATTCTGCTGTACTTTTCATCCCCCCAAACACCGATCTCGCCTTTCTGGAGCCGTGTGCATCATGAGGAGCGAGTCCACTTACCCGCTGTCCCTGAGCTTCTGACGGTGCTTTGGGAAATGGGGATCTTTCCAGACGTGGAGATGCTGCGGACCATCGAGACGAAGCCCCTTTAAATCTTGGCGGGTCGCCCTTGAAGAGCTTCGGGGGCGGCTCTACGTTGAGCCGGATACTGTGCAGGATCAACGGCTTAGTCACGCAATGGCTGACTTACTGGTGGAGGGAGAGACGGGCGTCACCCAGTCTGACGCCGAACCGCGGCGGCTGGGGCTCATCACTTGGAGCGTCCCCCAATAGGAGCGCCTGGCCCAGATTTCGTGCCCACAAGCCAACCCAAGAACAACGAGGAGCATCTTGCCGCCACACACCCAGTTTCAGAGACATCCGGCTTTGCATTCCATAGCTAGCAGCCATACAATGCCGCGGGGGGCTCGTCCGCAGCAGCCGTGGGAGGGAACTATGGCTGGACGCAAACTGGCAGCGTCTCTGATCGTGACGCTGGTGGCGCTCTTCGTGGGTGCCGCTTGTTCCTCAGACTCTCAGACTATCGCCTTCACCTCAGACCGCAATGGAACCTCAGGTATCTATCTCGCCTCGCCTGGATCCGAAAGCGTTTCTTCATTGACTGCTCCAGGGCTAACTGCTTTCTCCCCACGTTGGTCTCCCGATGGCCGGCAAGTCGCCTTTTTGGCAAGTAACGACGGCGTAGTCGATATCTTTGTTCAGGAGGTCGGGGTCACAGAAGCCACGCGAGTGACGGACACGCCACAGGAAGAGAAGCGATTGCGCTGGTCCCCCGACGGCAAGACTTTGGCGTTCTTGGTGGACGTGCCGGGCGTAAGCCAGCATCTGCATGTCATGGACGACCTAAAAAGCGGGCAGTCACGCCGCCTCACGGCCGGCGCCGCCAGCGAAAGTGACCACGCTTGGTCGGAGGATGGGAAGCGCCTTGCATTCGCCGTTTTGGAGGGAGGCAATCCTTCTCCCGGGCTTTTCCTGCGCAATCCAAGCGGCGTGAATGAGGTCCGGCTGACGCTTGGGCTTGATGCCGCGCCTGCTTGGGGCCCGAACGACGGAGCGGTGGTTTTTCAGTCAATGCGGGACGAGAATGACGAAATATATCGCCTTGACTTGAGGAATGATGCGCCAGACGGGGAGCCAGTACGATTAACCGACAATCCTGCTTCTGACCATTCACCTGCTTGGTCCCCCGACGGGAAGTGGGTTGCCTTCATTTCTGACCGTGACGGCAACCAAGAAGTTTACGTAATGACCCCTGACGGAACGGAACTCACCCGCCTTTCCTTCAATACTGCTGAGGAGCAAGACCTAGCTTGGTCTGCAGACAATCGGCTGGCTTTTGTGTCCGACGTGAACGGCAGCGATGACGTGTTCATAATGGACCCGAATGGGATGAATCAGGAGCGGATCACACTCAGTATGGCCCAAGATTGGGAGCCACACTGGTAGGTTCCGGCTTTACCCCTTCCCTCCGATAGCTGGCTTGGCGGCCTGAGCGCTCCGCTCTTAGGCGGAGCCGTCCTCTGTTTATCAGCCACCCCCTAACTTCGTTAGTAGTCGTAGTTGCTTCCCCCGGCCGAGTTCGTAGACGTGCTGTCCACCGGAGTGGAGGTCGGTTCCGACTGGCTACCGCTGCCAGCGACTACGACAGTGATTGATCCCACCATTCCGAGCCCCTCATGCGGGCGGCAGAAAATATACAACTCCCCCGCTTCCTCGGGCATGGTCATTTCTATTGACGTGGACTCACCCCCATTCAAGGGAACGTCTAGAAGGATTTCGCTCTTGTTCGTAGAAGTCGCAATGGTGAAAGTGTGAAAGAAGCTGGCGGTATTGCGAACCAAGAACCTCACCTTTTCGCCAGGGCTGACCTCGATCACGTTGGGAGAAAAGGTTAGGTTGCCAGTAGTAGCCAGCGGGATGATTCTGGGCTCAACAGGCGCGCTCGCGGTTGGCGCGGTCGTGGGCACAGGAGTCAGCGTTGCCGTCGGCACGGGAGAGGCGGTCGCATCAGGAACCGCGGTACGGGTGGGGGTCGGCTGTAGCGTGGGCGTCGGAGTGAAGGCGGGTGTGGTACCTCCATCGACCACTATCATGGCGACCATGCCAGCGAACTCATGAGGCTTGCAGAACAGGTAGAGGTCGCCCGTTCCTTCAGGAATTGTGAGATCCACGGTGTTCTCCTCACCGCCGTTGAGAGGGACATCGACAAGAATTTTTTTCTTGCCGCTTGACGTTGCAATGGTGAACGTGTGAAAGAAGCCAGCCTCGTTCTTTAGAACAAACCGCACCTTCTCGCCCGCAGTTACGTCGATGAAGCCCGGCTTGAACGACAGGTCGCTTGTTAGCGTGACGGGGATCAAGCGCACGTCGTCTGGGACAGCGGCGGTCGCTGTTGGCGGCGGAGGCGTGTTTGTTTCCTGAGCCGTTGAGGCGATCGTTGGCGCTGGTGTCGCTGACGGTTGCGGGCCGGATGCTGTCGTGGCTGTTGGGTCACTCCCGCCGCAAGCGGCAATAATCAACAGCAGGATGGTAACGGCAGTAAAGAAGCGTGGCACGGTTCCTCCAGATGGGTTGGTTGAGAGCGTTTGCCTTTAGCGCGACAACGCTTGTGGGGCTTTCCTTGGATTGCGCAATTGGTGCATGCTTTGGACGCACTCGTTTCAAATATGGCAAAAGAAACGCCCCCGCCTGAGTCACAGGCGGGGGCGTTTAGTTCTTACTTGGACCGTGTGGACTAGGAGGTCGTCCAGCGGCGTCGGAGGCCGAATCCGAGCATCAGCAACGATGCACCGGCGATAGTTGCGACGAAGGGAAGTACCGGTACTGTGCTGTCACCAACGTTGGGAAGCTTACCCAAGCGGGCGGGGCTGAGCTCATAGGTGGCCATCCACTGGGCGTACCAGCGTGCCTGAGTCAGACCGGCTTCACCAGTCAGCGCTTCAACCGAGCCGTTGCGGTTAGCGTCACGCCCGTTGATCGCTGATCCAAGAGAAGCTGCCGCTTTCTCTATGAACAGAGTGGCCAGGCTGAGCGTCGTTTGCCGCTGAACAAGGCCTGCGTTGGTCTTGGCATCCGCAGCCCAGGCCAATACGTTGGCGGTGGCCGTCTGCACCTGGACAGCGTTCTCGGTGATGGGCATTGAGTCGGGTACCGATGCGGCAGCAAAACCGGCGTGCTTGCCCGCTGCTGCTGCATACGTTACCAGACCGATGCCATCGCCGGGGTTCTGCCCCTGGCCGTCCCCGTTTAGATCTTCAGTGGTGCCATCAATAATGTTGACCACATGCTCTGCGTGCAGCTTAGCCCCGGCCAGGTTGCCCTTGTTGGCTTCAGACAAGGCCAGATTTGCGTGCAACAATGCCACTGCAGCTTGGTCAGCAGCCCCATTGAGGTAGCCTTTCTTTAGGGGGTCGTCGCCTGCGCCAGCAATGAGGACGTGGCGAATGTGTGCGATGCCGCTTGCGGCGATGGATGCTTCATAGGATCGGAGGTCTGGGGGTCCGAACACAACCCATAGGTTGCTGGCGTTGGCGATAAGATCGCTGCTGCTGGTGAAGGTCTGGCTGACGAGTCCTTCCTCGCCGCCGACAAGCTCCCCAAGCGTTTCGCTGGTAAGGCCGTCGTCGCTAAGAAGAATGAGAGAGTAGCGTGTGCCATCAGGAGGCTGTGGAATGCCCGACATGCTCAAGTTCACGGAGTCATTGGTTCCGCTGCCGTCAGATATAACTGCGGTACCAACAATGTTTTCCGGATGATCGTCGGCTTGAACTGCTGCCGGTGCGAGCACAAGCAGGAGCAGACCAAGAATCATAGTCAGTCTGGCGACTCGCTTCTTCAATTTGGACCTCCTAGCGGTGGTGGGTGCGCCATGACAAGTTCTTTTGGTGCATCCGCCGTACCCTGATCAAACCAGAAGTACGGGAGGTTGCTCCGAAGCTGGGGTTGCATATTTCCCGATGTTGCCCGTTGAAGTCATGGGCAAGCCACACCGGGGGCATATTTCGCCCCACGTTCTCACATCTTTTACAGGAAGGTGCCGCCCTCTGTCAACCTTCTAGCTACGAAGTGACGGCTAGCAGTCTCCGTCGCTGAAGCCAGAGCATAGTATACTACTTCTGCCGCGCTTTAGCAGCGTGGAGGGAGCGTCAGTCGGTTGACCCCCCTGGGAGCGATTGCTACAATTCGAAAACCTTGAGACCAGGGTATGCTAGTCATTGGCCTGACCGGCGGAATTGGTACCGGGAAGAGCGAGGTAGCCAGGCTCCTGAAAGCGCAAGGCGCTGCCCTGGTAGGGGCGGATGAACTTGGGCATGAGGCTTACAAACCCCAGAGTAAGGGATGGCATCAGGTAGTTGAGGCCTTTGGGCCCGAAGTACTGACCTCTTCCGGTGAGGTTGATCGCCAAACCCTAGGCAAGATCGTTTTTGCTGACCGGGCAAAGCTCGAAGCGTTGAACCGAATTGTTCACCCCCTAATTGGGGAGGCGATTCGGGATCGGATTGGGGTTCTAGCTCAGAAAGGGACCGCCGTCGTTGTTGTGGAGGCGGCCCTTCTTCTTGAGGCGGGCTGGGATGTCCACGTGGACGAGATATGGGTTACAGTGGCGGCCGAAGATGAGGCAGTGGCCAGGGCAGTCTCCAGGGGTCGATTAACGGAAGAAGAGGCGCGGGTCCGGGTTCGCTCCCAGATGGCACAGGAAGATCGTGTAGAGCGAGCTTCAGTGGTTATCGACAACAACGGGAGCTTGGAAGAGCTACAGGGGCGGATCGCCAGTCTCTGGCGCCAGCGCATAGACCAGAAGCCATGACGGTCGATCTTGTTAGAGAAGGCAGTCAGGAGAAGAGGGAAGCATGACAACCACACCAGAGGCCGGATACAAGCAGTACAGGGTAGAAGAGTACACGATCAAAGAGGAACCCTTCTACATACCCCTGGCTGACGAAGTAGAGCTGTTCGAGGCTGCTTATAGAGAGAAGCTTCCCATCTTGATGAAGGGCCCCACGGGTGTGGGTAAGACTCGTTTCGTTGAATATATGGCCCATCGCTTGAGCCGCCCTTTGACTGTGGTTAAGTCCGGCAAGGAGACTCAAGAGCGAGGAGAGAGCACAGTACCGCTCGTGACCATTGCCTGCCACGAAGACCTTACGGCCAGCGACCTTGTAGGCCGATACCTTCTTGAAGGCGACGAGACCCGCTGGATTGACGGTCCTTTGACCCGAGCGGTGAAATATGGGGCCATCTGCTACTTGGACGAGATTGTTGAGGCGAGGAAGGATACAACGGTCTTGATCCACCCTCTCACGGACCACCGCCGGGTTCTCCCGATTGAAAAGCTGGGTATCATTATGGAGGCTCATGAGAACTTCCTGATGGCAATCTCCTACAACCCCGGTTATCAGAGCGCCCTGAAGGACCTGAAGCAGAGCACTCGCCAGCGCTTTATTGCCATAGAGTTCAGCAATCCAAGGAAAGAAGAAGAAGCGAAGATCATTGAACACGAGAGTGGGGTGGACCAAGAAACAGCTTGGTTCCTGGCGAAGCTGGGAGAGAAGGTCCGTCATCTTACTGAGCATGGGCTTCAGGAAGGGGTTAGCACCAGGTTGCTCATCTACGCAGGCAAGTTGATAAAGCAGAGCATTCCTCCCCGTAGGGCTTGCCAGGTGGCCATCACCTGGGCCCTGACGGACGATCATCAGCTACAGCAGACAGTCGACGAGGTCATATCGGCCCTTTTCGAGTAATTCGGTAGGCCCATTTGCAGGCTGCAACCTAGTTTGATTGAGACATTGCCCTTTCCCCGCTTGGAGAGGGCAATGTCATTGTTTGTGGGTATACCTTGGACTATTATGGAGCCGTGATTAGCGGCACTGCGGAAGAAACAAGGAGCCGGGAAGACGTAAGACGGCTGCGTCGATCGCTTGGCTGGGAGAGGGGGGGCGCCGGAGTTCTCGATGAAGGCCGCAGGGCATCGGCAGTTCTGCTTGTTTTACTGCAGGGCCCCAGCGGCGAATTGGATATTCTCTTTACCAAGCGTCCCAGTCAGATGGTCCACCACGGCGGAGAGGTCTGCTTCGTGGGTGGATCTTCTGACCCCAGCGACGAGTCTCTTCTTGCGACCGCGCTCAGGGAAGCCCAAGAAGAGATGGGCATCGTTCCTGAAGATGTCGAGGTACTTGGCACGCTCGATACGGAGCGTCCCAAGACGACCCCATTCGTCATTCAACCATTCGTTGGCCTGCTTCAGGCGCCATATGACTTTCAGCCGAATGCTTCGGAGATAGCGGAAGTGCTGGTGGTTCCCCTTTCCGTGGTGCAGAACCCCGCCAGTTTTCGAGAAGAAGTATGGTTGAAGGGTGGGGAACTGGAGCGAGAGCGATACTTCGCTTATGGGCCGCACCTCATTTGGGGGGCGACGGCCCGCATCCTGGGACAGTTCCTGAACTTTCTCAGGGACGAGGATCTGACACTGGCGGGAGGGCTATATGGCGGATGACGATATCCAAATTGAGAATGAAGCTGAACTCCAGAAGTACTCTCCAGCAGCGGCTGAGGCGTACATTCGAGCTAGGGAGTCTCTAGGGCCCAAGCTATCAGAAGCTGACCTAGTTACCTGGACTCAGTACGGCCTTGAAATCGCCCGGCAGTCCATACGGTCATGGGAAGCCGCTGTTGAATTCTTCAAGGCCTCTCCTCCTGTGGCCCATAGGTTTACCTTCGCGGATGTGAAAACGTGGGCTGATGGTGGTGTAACCCTGAGTCAAGACTCCCCTGCGATGGCGGCGGCTTATTTCAAGGCCACACCCGGTGTCTTGGGCTTCCTTTCACCCAGGGTTATTCCGCAATGGGCCGACCTGGGACGACGGCTTTTTGTGGGTACATGGAAGTCGTCGGCGCTGGCTGCGAAATTCTTCGAAAGCAGCCCACAGTTGCTTCAGTACCTCAATCCTCGTGACTTCTATCAGTTCTTATCTTTGATCAATCTGGTGGCCCGCAAGTCTTATGACCTTGCCACCGAGTGCCTCATCATGGCGCCTCAGGTGCTCCCGCAGATAGACGGGCATCATCAGCCCTTCCTGTCTCTGGCTGCCAGCCTGGTAGAAAGGCACTGGCGGGAAATCCGCGGTGTGTTCGAGGCTGTTGGGCAGGCGTTGCCTCAAATGGAGAGGCTGCAACGTGGCCGCTACCTAGCCCTCACCGAAAACCTTGTGCGGCACGGGATGGTCAATGCGCCTGGTTTTCTCCAAGAGTCGGCGCGTGCCTTCGCAAAGGTCAGTCCCTCACAGCACGGCCATATTCTTACCCTGGCTGGAACCCTGCTAGCCTCGTCGACAGAGGCAGTACCGGACTTCCTGAAGAACCTGCCAGAGGTCCACGCACGCGTGACGCCCGAGCAGATGGAGGCCTGGTTTAATGAAGGCCTGGCCGTGATGCACGACAATGATGAGGGCGGCAAGGCCTACTTCCGGTTGGAAACCAGCCGGGCGAAGCAGACCTTGGAGAGGTTGTCCTCGTCAGTGGAACTGGACATGATCCGGGACTTGATTGGATTGTATTGCCGGGCCCTCACCGGTTTGAACATTGACATCCACCCTACACAGGACCTCGTGGACAAGAGCATCGGATGGGTGTCGGAGCAGCGTGCTACGACCGAGGGAACGAATGTTTTTTTGCCCGACAGAGTGGATCGCTATGTGGACAAGGATGAGAATTTCTCCTGGTACAAAGTCATGTCCACCCATCAGACTGCCCATTTGGAGTTCTCCAGTTTCGACTTCGACTATGAGCGGCCATCGATTCTGTTCAAGGACCTCAGGCCGCTGCTGGCTTTGGGCCTAACGCCCTCCGCTTCCCAGCTGCCCGGCGCAGGCCTGGAGCGTGGGGTGGAGGCGGGGAGCGCTGAGCACGTCTGGCTCACCGGGCTTCAGCAATATTTCGACCTCTTTGGCGATCGTTGGCTTGCCCTGGACGTTTTCACGGTTTTCGAGGACCAGCGGGTGGACACCAAGGTGGCCCATGAATACCGGGGCATCAAGAAGAACTACGATCAAGTCCAGCAAGACGCTCTGAGAGCCCGGCCAATGCTGGAGCTGCTCCCCGCCAGAGAGGCCTTGGTAGAGTTCCTGGCTCGCTTGAGCCTCAAGCCAGGCTTGAGGATTCCCGTTCCCAAGCAATACATCAAAGAGGCCCGGGCCTTGGCCCGAGTTTCGCGCCGTATGCAGAATCCAGAGGCTATTGTTGAGGACACCTCTGAGGCAACGCTCCGGGCCTACAGCATCATTGCTCAGATCCCGAATGAGACGGTAGCCGAAGACGAATGGGAGGCTTTGGACACCAGCGAATCGGATGACGATCAAGACATGTCTGAGGAAGAACTGGACAAGATCGTCCAGGGGATGCTGGCTCAGCAGAAGGTGAGCCAGGAAGAGGGGCAAAGCTACCTGACAGAGGTAGAGTACCGGGGCGACTTCAAGCCTGAGTTGACTCAGTTGCTCAATCAGATTCGGGATGACCAGCTCAATATGAGCCCCGATGAATCAGGGGGATCTCCGCAGGACATGCTGGAGGAGATGCTGGAGCAGAGCGTTGAGGTGGAAATGGAGGAAGGGGACACTCCCGAAAAGAAGGAGACCTTTGCTTCCAACATCATGCGCGAGGCGGGCGTGGACCTTCAGCAGTCCGACACCGGCTACGGGGCCATGACCCACGTTGATGAGGACGGAGGCTCGCTAGAGGCTAGCGAACCCCGCACGGCCGTTTACCCAGAATGGGACTTCCGCGCCAACGACTTCAAGCCTGCTTGGTGCATGGTCCGAGAACAGGTCCTTACTGAAAGCGATTCGCACTTCTTCAACGAGACGCTGGCTGCATATGGCGTCGTAGCCGCCCAGATCAAGCGGGAGTTCGAACAGATCTCCCCGGAGATGATGCGCAAGGAGCGCCGGGTGGTGGATGGTGAAGACATTGACATCGACGCCGTCATTGAGGCGGTCATCGACAAGCGTTCTGGTAACACGCCATCGGACAAGATCTACTGGCGGCGCAACAAGGTCGAACGTGACGTGGCGGTGGCCTTCTTGTTGGACATGAGCGCATCCACCGCCGAGGCAATTGATGAGTCGCGCCGGGTCGCCGACGATTGGGACGCTCCAGAGGACCCTGTTGAGTACATGGTTTGGCTCCGCAATCGGCGGGGGAACGGGGTGAAACGCACCTATAAGCGCATCATCGACCTAGAGAAGGAAAGCATCGTTCTGCTTATCAACGCCCTGGAGGCCATCGGCGACACCTACGGTATCTTTGGCTTTTCCGGGTATGGGCGGGAGAACGTAGAGTTCTACGTCATCAAGGACCTAGAGGAGCGCCTCACGGACCGGGTGAAGAGGCGTATCGACAAGGTCTCACCGCTTCACGCCACTCGTATGGGCCCCGCCATCAGGCACACAACTGCCAAGTTGGAGAAAGTGGACGCCCGCACCAAGTTCCTTTTCCTCATAAGCGATGGCCGGCCGCAGGACAGAGGCTACAGCCGCGAGGGAGTGGAGAAGGAGTACGCAGTCCACGACACTCGCATGGCCCTGACTGAGGCCAAACAGGCGGGTGTGACGCCATTCTGTCTGACCGTCGACAAGCAAGGCCACGACTATCTTAAGACCATGATGCAAGACATGAGCTACGAAATTCTGTGGGACATCCGGTCACTGCCAGCCCGCCTCCCGCGCCTCTACCGACGCCTGACTGTCTAGTTCGGAAGGCGCGTCCCTGTCCTCTCTGCAACCTTGACGCAAAGAAGGCCAGCCTCTTCAAGAGGCTGGCCTTCTCGCTGGTAGCAGAGTATCTCTTCAGCTTGGATTTTTAGGGGCATCCTGCTGCCCATCCCTCTGGTTCGATCCACCAATCTTTCTCTAGGAATACCCAGCGGTCCCCTTCCGGTTTCCCTAGCCAGTCGGGAGTAGTAGTGCGCTCGATGGGTTCGGCTGCGTACACCATGGCGATGCCACCTTCAAGGCTCACAGAAGCAACTCCGTTATAGAGCCTGCCGAGAAGAGCCTCGACACGCTCCCATGCTGCTTCCATCGGTGCCTCGAAGCGGTGGAAGGGACAGAGGCCCCGGTACCGAGGGCTCATAAAGGTGTAGTAGGCAAAAAGATCCCTCGCCGCCAACTCGGGCATAGCCTCTTGTGCTCGATTCCCTAGAACTCGCTCCTCATCAGTGAAATCCGCTGGAAGAGTTGGAGTCGGTATCGGGAGGACTAGCGGGGAAATACTCCACCAGATCCCACCGCGGCCGCTTGAGTCGCGTCCAATGGTCAGGAGAGGGTGAATGTCGGCCTTGTCTATTTCCCACACGCCCCAACCAGTCCTTGACGCGCCAGGGTATAAATTGGCCCTGAGGACTGGGTCAGGGGCTATCAACAGCGGCGTTTCATACTCCCTGCCACTCGATGAAACTGCCGAGAAGTCACTGATGGACAGTTTGTACTGAGTATCAGCGTCCGGTCCCTTGAGGTACTGAAAATGCATCCGGACCAAGAGGTACTCCTGCCCAACATGTTGGTAGGGATACGGCAGGCCTTCAAGACCCAGGGCCTCCTTTGCGCTGTGGGCGGCCGTCAGAGCAATGAGAGCCAGTGGGCCGCGGATAGCCTCGAGTGGTGTTGCTCGAATTTGCATAAGGCCGGCCGGATCATTGATCTCGATTGACAAGCTCTGCCCCATGATAGCGGGGTTACTCCGAGAATAACCCTGACCAGACCTTGGCGTTGGCGTGGCTGTCGGAATGGGCCTTGTAGCGGCCGGAGTTGGCGTTGGCGCAGCAGTAGCCGTGGCAGTTGGGGGCGGTGCTGTGGGAGTGGCAGTAGGCGAGGGCGCTAGTGTTGGGGTGGGGTTGATCGTCGCCGTGGGCGTCGGCACTTCAGATACTGGAGTGCTGGTTGTGGCGGGTAAAGGCGTCTCGGTTGGCGAGAGGGTGGGGGCCCCGGTTGGAGTGGGCGTCGGTTCCGAGGCGCTGAGCAAATCACATTGGTCGAAGGTGAGGCCTGCCAAGACGCTGGCATACGTCGATAGGATAGTAACCCTCTGGCCGGTGCTCACTGAGGTTACTTGGCTCTCGCGTTCAGGCGGGAGCAGGCATTTGATCCCCAGTGGGGGTCCGGATTTCAATCTTATGTAGGACTCGCCAACTTCCTGCACGGTTCCCTGAAGCCGAACAAAAACTCCTTCAAATCTTTTGGCTGCGGCGGACTCGCTGGCTTCGAACTCTGCTTGAACATCGACTGCGGGAGCAATTGGTGCAGTAAGGCTTAGCGGCTCAGCAGGTCCGGAGCAGGCCACCGCTAGGGCTATCACCGCAGCGAAGGACATCGCCAGTTTTCTCATGTGGCCCGAAGTATACCAAGGAAAGCCATACAAAAGAAGGCGTTACCAAACATTTGGGCTCTTTCGCTCGCTGATCTGTCGGATTACTGTAGTTCCCTAAGCTCTTGCCAAAGGCCCAGTAGTGCGCCTACCGCAGCCCGGTTCCTGACCAAGTGTCTCCGAGGGGGGTAACTGCCTGAAATGGTTCGCGTGCCGCCGGGATGAACAATGCCGATGTGAACTTCCCCCACAAGCTTATCATCCATTGAATCGGGTCCTGCTACTCCCGTGACACCGATGCCTACGTCTGTGTTGAGTTTGGTCCTCACCGCCTCTGCCATAGCGAGCGCCGTCTCCGCACTGATGACGCCGTACTTCTCAATGACGGCTGGGTCAACGCCAGAGGCGATTTTGACCTCTGTGGCGTAGGAGACAATCCCTCCAACAAAGAAGCTGGAGGCGCCCGGTACGTCAGTGATCTTCTCTGCCAGAAGGCCGCCGCTGCATGACTCCATCACCGATAGCGTTAGGCCTTTCTGTTTCAGCAGTTCCCCTACGCGTTCTTCAGGCGACTCGTCATCAATGCCCCAGATTGTTTCCTCCAACAGCTCGCGTATGCGAGCCTCGGTTGGTTCCAAGAGCCTCCGGGCTGCGGCATCACTGTCACCGGTGGCGATAATGCGGACGTGAATGCCGTCAAATTTGGCGTAGACGCCCACATAGGGATTATCGAGACCTAGCACTGGCGTTATCTTCTCGTCCACCTCTCCTTCAGAAAGGGTGAAGGTCTTCAGCGTGCGGCTGAGGACTACCCTGCCTGTTGACTTACCCCGGAGCCGGACGCTGGTCTCGTTTTCCCACATGACCTGAAGCTCTTGAGGGGGCCCAGGCATGGCGGCGACAATCTTGCCGTTCTTTTCAACCCACCAACCAGGCGCTGTACCTACCGGATTAGGCACCACGCTGGCAGAGGCTATGCGATGGGCCTGCTTGGTGTTGCGAATTGGCATCTCCCGGCCCCGCCTGAGGAACCAGCCCCGTAGGATTTCCAATTGCTCAGGGTCGATGTAGAGTTCCTCATCGACTGCCGCCCCGATCGACTCCCGCGTGAGATCGTCGGCTGTAGGGCCTAGGCCACCCGTAGTTAGAATGAGGTCAGAGCGCTCCAGGCCCTTCTTGAGTATGTCCACAAGGTGGTTCATGTTGTCGCCAACTTGGTGCATCCAGCGCACCTCGTATCCCAGAGAGGGCAGGCGGGAAGCAAGGTACTGGGCATTGGTGTCCACGATCTCGCCCATGAGAATTTCGTGGCCTATCGAAATTATTTCTGCGTACATACTGTGTCCCTCTGAACGTTGTCCCAGGCAATGACTGAGAAATCACTCTTCTTAGCGAACGATGGCCGTTAAGGCGAAGAGGACTGGATCCTGGCGTCAAGTTCGCTTGCAATGGCTAGGCTGTCCTCAAGGAGGATCTCCGTTCCGAACATTGTTATCGTAGCAGACACTTGGCCCCTCACGAACATGATCATCTGCATGGTAGAAAGTTGGGGTACTTGGTCGAATGTTATCTGGAACCCCAGAGAGCCGTCAGCCAAGTCGCCGGTTTCAATGATGTCGACCCCAACAGATCCCACGGGCGCATCTTCGGGAACTTCGAATTGCCCAATTCCTTGCGAGAATAGTTCAGACAAGGTTTCTGGGGGCAGCCCCTGCATGATGGCCAGCGGAGCTTGGGCTTCGAAAGGAGTGGAGTACACGCTCACTGAAAAATTGAGGCCTATGACCGTGGAGGCGCCAAAGGGGAGTGGGCTTCCTCCAGGGCAGCGTTATTCGCCGAGTCGGACGTGGTAGTTGGGACAGCGGTTGCTGGCACTGGCGCGGCCGTGGGCCTCGGTGTCGGCGTAGGGGCAGGCGTATTCGTAGGGGTGGGTGCGACCGTAGCTGTAGGAAGAGGGGTGGCTGTAGGGTCGGAACTGGAGCAAGCCGCGACCACTATGATTGCCAGGGCGACTATCAGGAGGATTAGCCTACGGTTCATCATCTCTCCTTCGCCAAGCGTTCGCCCGGCGGCAGGGCTGTGCTGTTTTTAACGATGGGGTTGCGGGCTATATCCTATCTGGCCTGTGCTTCGAAGTGGCCGCTAGCCAGGGCTACGGACGCCGGGTTCCCAAAATTGGAGATTCCGGAGGTGGCCGAGCCGCCTAAATGGACAGGCCGCCGTCAATGAAAAAGTTTCCGCCGGTGATGTAAGCGGAGGCATCCGAGGCGAGGAAGAGTGCCAATAGTCCAGCCTCGCGCAGTGTGCCTAGGCGTCGAAGCGGAATGTCCTGAGAAAGGCGTTCCCTGCTAGCTTGCAATTCCTCCGGAGTCTTCTGGTCGGGGTCGGGGAAAACGCCGGGGGAAAGGGCGTTGACTCTAACGCCATACGGGCCCCATTCCATGGCCAAGGACTCCGTGAACCTGGTTATCGCGGCCTTAGCTGCTGCATAGACCGTCATGTTGACGTTCGCCTGTACTGAGGCAAACGACGAAACGTTGATTACTCTTCCACGCCTTCTGTCCAGCAGGTGTGGCCCAAAGGCCCGGCAACCTTGGTAGACGGAAGACAGGTTCAGGTCAAGGTACGATTGCCAATCTTGGGCGGTGAGGGCGTCGCCCGGCTCGTCGGGAAGCGGCACCAGCGGGCGGCGAATGCTCTCCCCTACGCTGTTGACCAATACGTCGATTGGGCCAAACTCTTCGATCACACGGTGGGCCAGATCGTCCATTTGCGTGGCGTTCGTGGCATCCACCGTCAGGGCTATCGACCGCCTTCCCATGTCGCGGACTTCCTGAGCGGCTCCCTCAACGTGCGTTGAGGTGCGCGCCACGACGGCGACGTCAGCGCCCGCCTCGGCTAGGACGCGTGCTATGCCTCGTCCTATACCTCTGCTGCCACCTATGATAACGGCGTTCTGTCCTTCTAGGCTGAACTCAGGGAGCGTCAAGGGCTTCCTCTCAATATGGCGTGGATAAGGTGCCCGTGCGGCTTTGGGCGGGGCTTATGGAAGGCCCGCTATTTGGGCCCGCTTGCGACCCGAGATTACCCGAAAGTGGGCGGCTTGCCAAGCAAGAATAGGGTAACAGAGGCTATTCGCCGTTGGGTAATGGCTCCAAGGAACCTTTGGTGACACGCAACCTGAAGGCATCATGCAGAAAACCCTCGGAAATTTGCCCTATGTCAGCCGTGGTTACGATGGCCTGTTGATAGCGGCTTGCCCTCTCCAGCACCTGCTCTCGGCGGTTGGGGTCCATTTCGGAGAGGACGTCGTCTAAGAGCAGTACCGGCGACTCCCCGCGGTGCTGTGCCAATACTTCTGCCTCTGCAAGCCTCAGGGCCAGGGCCTGAGTTCTCGCCTGGCCTCTGGAACCATGCGTGGCCGTAGGCAGTCCCTGAACAGTGAGGGCAAGGTCGTCTCGATGGGGACCAACGACAGTTACGCCCTGGGCAAGCTCTCGCTTGCGGTTCGCAGTAAGGGCCTGCCGAAAGGCGTCCGCCATGTCGGAAAGGCTGCCGGCCTCTTCCCCAACACTGGGAACGTAGCTGGCCTTCGATTCCTCACCCCCCGTCAGTTCTCCATGAGTGGCCATGGCTAGTTCGCTGAGCGTAGCCACGATTTCTGCTCGTCGTTGGATAATCTCTGAACCCAGTGAGACCACCTGGTCGTCCCAATAGGCCATCTCCTCCTCCAAGCCGGGTCGTCCCCCGCGGGCGTCTCTGAGCAAGTGGTTGCGCTGGGTAAGGACGCGCTGATACCGCTGAAGGTTTCGAAGATAGGAGCGGTCGATTTGGCATAGAAGAATGTCCATGAAGCGCCGCCTTGCCGAAGGCGAGCCCAGAACTATCTCCAGGTCGTCTGCGGAGAAGAGGACAGCGTTGAGCCTGCCCACAGAGTCAGATACAGAGCGGGGAGCACCGTTCACACGGACGTATTTCTGGACGGAGGCCGGACCTCCGGGGCGCTCTGAGGATGGAAGGGGCGCCATGGGCTGGAAAGCTACATGGACGCGAATGTGTTCGCCCCCGGTATCCACGGTGGCGGTTGCGGTGGCGGCCTCAAGTTCTTCCATAGCCTGCCGATTGACAAGGTCACGCTCCGCTGAGGCCCTGAAGGACTTGAGAATCGAGAGTAGGTAGAGGGCTTCCAGGAGGTTGGTTTTGCCCTGGGCGTTGTTGCCTTCCACCACTACCAGGCCCTTAGGTAGGGTCAGCTCAAGGTGTTGGTAGTTGCGAAAATTCCGAAGGGAGAGGTGGGAGATCCACATGGGTACCGGCTCGAACGATGTTGCCCGACTGCTTTATTCTCCGGGCCCTAACCGCCATCGTAGCCGCCGACGCCTGGCGGGTCAATTTAGCGCGGGGCCTCCGTTGGAGCTACGCACACACTGCTTGTGTTGCTATAATAGGGCTGGCTGCGGCGGCTGGCCGCACCCCTCTACCGGCGTCAGTGAGCGGGCGTAACTCAGTGGTAGAGTGCAACCTTCCCAAGGTTGAAGTCGTGGGTTCAAATCCCATCGCCCGCTCCATCCCGCGACGAGTAAACAAGAAGCCCGGACATCAAATGGTCCGGGCTTCTTGTTTATGATCAGAATTATCTTGCGCCAACCACCGGGAATGGAAGCCTACTTCATCAACCCAGGCAGGAAGGTTGCAGTTCCTGGGACAAACACAACAATCAATAGCGTCATGATGTTCAAGCCCACGAAGGGCGTGATACCTTTGAAAATGTCCATCAGGGTTATATCCGGCGGCGACACACCTTTCAACACAAAGAGGTTCAGCCCGAATGGCGGAGTGATCAGCCCCAGTTCAATATTGACCATGGTGACAATGGAGAACCAGAGGAGATCGAATCCCAACGCGTTAACAACGGGGAAGAAGATGGGGATCGTGATCAGCATGATGGACAGAGAGTCCATGAACCCGCCCATGATGAGGATCACCAGTTGCATGAGCAAGATGATGACAATGGGAGAGAGCGGCAGGTCGGTAACGAAATCGGAGAGGCCCCTGGCGGCCTGGGTGAAGGCCAATATCTGGCTGAAAGCTGTTGATGTCGTAATGATGAAGAGGGAGAAGCCGGCAACGATGGCCGTGCTTGAAAAGGAGACCTTGAGCATATGCCAGTTCAACCGCCGGTAGACCGCTGCGAGAACCAATGATCCGGCCGCGCCCATGGCCGCCGATTCCGTAGGGGTGGCGATCCCTGTGAAAATTGAGCCGATCACCAACAACACCAACACGATGATGGGGATGAACTCCCTCAGTGCGACGATCCTGTCCATCCAATTGACATCCGCTACCTCCATGGCCGGGGCCATGGAGGGGCGTAGGGCGCTGATGCCGATGGTGTAACCCAACAGCAGCGTACTCAAGATGAGTCCAGGTATGACGCCCGCAATGAGCAGATCGCCGACGGATTGCTGGCTGATGCTTCCAAAGATGACCATCAAGCCGCTTGGCGGGATGAGAACGGCCAGTGCGCCGGAGGTGGCGACGACTCCTGTGCTCAGGCCCTTGTTATAGCCGTGGGCGTGCATCTCCGGGACCATTGTCGAGCCGATGGTCGCCACGCTAGCCATGCTGGAGCCGCTGGCGGCGGCGAACACCGTTCCCGAGAGGATAGACATAACCCCCAACCTGCCAGGGACCTTGCCTACCCATTTAGATACTCCGTTTATTGCCATCGTGGCCATGCCCGAGTGGAGAATGATTTCTCCCATCAGGATGAATAAAGGAACGGCAACGAAAGCGAAGGTGGCGATACTGCTAAAGGAGCTGATGGCGACCATTCGCAAAACCCCAGCCTCGCCATGCAAAAAGGGAAACCCCCAATCCAAGCTTGAGTCGCCCACCATCCAGAAGGCGAAGATGACGTTGAGGAGTCCAAAGGAGAAAGCGACGGGCAACCCAATGGCCATCAAGAAAACGAGGCTGGAGAACATCAGCCCAAGAATCTGCCACCATTCCATAGTTCGGCGTCCCCTTTTACTTAGATGCCTGCCGGTGGGGCAGGGCGATTCAAGGGCTGTAGCTAGACCTGTCGAGGAGCGGGCCCCTGTTACAGGTGTCAACGCTCCTAAAAAGTATCATCCGGTCTGTAACAAACGATCCAATGACGCGGCGCGGCGAGAGCGAAGCCTAAACGTGCTGGCCCCCGCCCGGCTTGATGAACTGGTCATCCTTTCCACGGTAGGAGAGCAGTTTCACAAGGAAAAGGAATACCAGCCAGCCGGCCCCGATGGGGATGATGACCTTCACAGGGAACTGGGGCAAGCCGATCGGTGTGTTGAAGAAAGCCTTCGTGGTATACGTGTCCCACGCCATCAGCCAACTCTGCCACATAAGGATGGTGGTGTAGAACAACCCCAAAAGGTTGACCAACGTCTGGGACGCCCGGCGGGACCTTAATCCCAAGCGCTCGGTCACTAGCGTGATCTTGACGTGCCCGTCCATCATCAATATCAGGCCGGCGGGAACAAAGGCCATATAGACGACCATGTACTCGTTGATATCGCCGATCCAAAGGCTCGGCTTGTTGAAGAAGGTGCGGGACATGACGTCGTAGACCACCGTCACCAGCATCATTGCAACGAGAAGCATAGAAGGCCACATTAAGAATCCGTTGATGAGGTTCGCGAACCGTACGAGTGCAGGGAACCTCATCACGGGCTGCTGGCTACCGTCGGTGTGCTCTGAGCTTGCCATGGCTTAGGACCGCTCCCGGCTAAGGCTATGAGGCTCGAAGCAGGGGAGAGCCGGAATTCTCCGGCCCTCCCCTGTTTCGCAAACTACAGTCCGAGGTTCGTCAAAGCCTTGTCCAGGAAGGGCTGGAGCAGCGCTTTGATCTCAAGCATCGCAGGCGAGGTCTCGCCGACTGCATCCCAGTGCGACTGATGGCCGTCGTGCAGTACTTTCCACTCTGCAGTGGAAATGGTCCGCTCGACCGTGCCTACCTTGGCGAACTCGTCCACCGAGAACTGTTCGTCATCGGCGTACCACCCGAAGATGTCCGGCGCCATTTCGTAGGACGTGTCCATAAGCAGCTTCTGCAGGTCCGGACCAAGGCCATTCCAGGCCTGGACGGAAATGAAGCCGCCGCCGGATCCGGAGAAGACGGGCGGGCGGACGATGGTGTTGTACACGTCCTTCTCACCCTGGCTCCAGGCAGCGCCCGGGTCGCGCAGCGCGCCGTCCACCGTGCCACGTTGCAGGGCGGTGTACAGCTCGGAAGCGGGTATTGTCTGGGGGACAGCGCCAGCCGCAGTCATGATGGCTGCGCCCATGGCGTCCCAGACCCGGATCCGCTTGCCCTTGAGGTCGGCAAGGCTGTTGGTTTCCTCGGTCATGATGAGCCCGAAGCCCTGGCCGCCAACCTGGAAGCCGATCGACCGGACGCCGGCCTTCTGTTCGTAGATCCCGTTAATCAGTTCCAGTGCGCCGGTCGTGTACCAGGCGTCAACTATTTCCTGGAAGGACAGGGCTGGCGGGGCTGGGAGCATGCTAAAGGCAGCTCCTTCAGGGACCTCGCCGCCGAAGTACCCGGCTGCGGTGTGAACCAGGTCAATGATGCCGGAACGCAGGGCGTTGAAACCCTCGAACGGGTGCACAACCTCAGGCCCACCAACGAAGTCGATGACCAGAGCGCCGTTGGCCCGCCGGTTGACTTCCTTGATGTACTCAAGCCACTGCGTCGAAGACGTGGACGTTATCGGCCACGCCGCGGCAGCCTTCAACACGACCGGGGTCGCGTCAGGCACCTTGGTTGCCGTCGGGGGAACGTTTGTGGCGGTCGGGGGCACCATGGTGGGACCCGAAGTCGCCTGGGGTGCGTTCGTCGCAGTAGGTGCAGCAGTCGTCGCCGTTGGGTCGGAACCGCAGGCGGCTATGACCGCCAGAAGCGCCATAATGGCGCCCAAACCAAAAAAGCTTCGTAGAATTCCCTTGCGATATTGCATGCTTTCTCCTTCCCGGTGAATGGTTCTAACAGGTGCCGGGGGCTTCTCTTGGAAGTCCTCCCGAGCGTTGGTACACTTAAGGTGCGAAGTTCACATTGGGTTCCGATGACTTCGCGACCTTAAGCGCTGCAGCGCTTAAATTGGTGTAACGACCTTCTTTTGCGGCCCCTTGAGGGCCTCCTGAATCTTTTCATCTGTTAATCCGTACACCTCCTTTGCCACCTCTGGGGTGACATATCCGTCCATGATGTCTTCTATCACCCGGTCTGGATCCCGCTCCTTGGGGTTGCCCACGCCTCCACCGCTGCCGGTGGCCATGCGCACAATGTCACCCTCTGCCAGCTGGACGTTCGAGACCAGATTTCGATGCCAAACTTCGCGGTCTGTGCCTGGATTGACGCAAATGTAGCCCAATGAGCCAATGTCGCCACCATCCATGCCCAGCGGCGCCACACGATAACGCCCGCCTCCGCCGGAGAACCGGCTTTCGCTCAGTATACGATAATCCCGGAAGTGAGCGTTTCCTCCACGGAACTTGCCCGCTCCAGCAGAGCCAGGAACGGTTCTAAACTGTTCCATTCTTACTGGAAACTCAGATTCTAACACTTCTACGCAAGTGATCTTGGGGCCCGTGCCTCCGTGACCACATCCGGTCCAGCCGTCACCACCGCCAAAGGCGCCGCTGCCGCTGGCCATGAGTTCGTAATGGACGATGGGCCGTCCTGTTGGGCCCATGCTACCGATTGTGAACAGACCGGTTGCCCCATGGTGTCCGCGTGCGGGCCGGCCGGAGGCCTTGCCCAGCGCAGTGATCACCATGTCCTCAATGCAAGGGAGGACGCTGGAATAGAAGCCAAGGGGGGCCGGATATGTCGGGTCCATAACGCTGCCCGGCCTGAATTTGAAATCGATGACCTTGGTCACCCCGTGGTTGTTTTCAGGGGGAGTTTCCATCATAGCTACAATGGCGTAGAGGCAGCTGCCCTTAATAATGGGCGGCCGGATGTTCAGTGGCCCTCTGTTCTGGTCTGCGGATTCAGAGAAGTCCAACAAGAGGTTGGATCCTTCCTTGGTAATTTTCACGTGAAGCCGGATGGGCGTGTCCAAGTCTACAAGGTCGTTGTCCAAATAGGACTCTGCCTCGTAGACTCCATCTTTCCACCTTGAGATCTCTGCCCTTAGGTGCTGCTCCGTTTTCCGGCCAATCTCTTCGAACACTTCCAAAACGGTGTCTTTCCCGTACTTGTCCATCAACTCAACCAGGCGCTTCGTGCCCACGCTCCACATGGGGCCAGCCTGGGAGTTGTAGTCGCCGAGCAGCAACTCCGGAGTACGCGTGTTGGCCCAGATGAGGTTCTCGGTCTCTTTGACCACTTTGTGACGGCTCTTGTATTTAACGGGCGGAACCAACATGCCCTCGCCGAAGAGGTCCCTGGCGTTGGCTGCCCGGCTTCCGGGCGCAAGGCCGCCGATGTCACCCTTGTGGGTGATGCCAATGCCGAACGCCACAAGCTCGCCCTTGTAGAAAATGGGCACTATCGCGGCGGAGTCCAGACTATGGGCGCAGCCACTTTCGTATGGGTGATTGACGAAGAAGCAGTCTCCTTCCTCAATCTCCTCCGGGGCGTAGTACTTGTAGAGTCCGCTTATGCACTCGGGGTATGACCCCATGTGAATGGGGATGCCGGCGAACTGCGAAACCACCCCGCCATCTTTGTTGACGATGCCGCAACTCAGATCGTAGGTCTCGCGGATTAGGGTGGAGTACCCCGTCCGGAAGGTATCAATCTGCATTTCCCGGACGATGCCGTCCAGCCTGGAACGAATAATCTCGAAAACTATGGGGTCGACTGCCATTAAGCCTCCCGACTTAACCGATGGTAATGATCAAGTTATTGAATGAGTCAACTTCCAGCGACTGACCAGGATAGACGACTGTGGTGGAGTCGAATTGGTCAACGATGGCCGGCCCAGCAATCTGGTTGCCAGGGGCCAGACTGTCGCGGTCATAGATGGGCCATTGCTTGGCGCCACCATCTTCGCTGAGGAAGACCTCTCGGTGAGAAGATGGCGTAGGCGCCGCCGAAGAACCAGACGTTGCTTCCTGGCTCAAGTTAGCCTTAGGGACGACGACATAGGCCCGGGCCCTATAGTGGACGGCCTCAACTGGCTCTGATGAGTTGCTGTGTCCGAAGGACCGGTCGTGGGTCTCATCGAACTCGTTCCGTAGGCGGAGAAGGTCGTCCTTGGTAGCGCTGCCTTGGATGCCAGCAGGGATGGACACTTCGTAGCCCTGGCTCAGGTAGCGCAAGTC
Organism: Chloroflexota bacterium; assembly: GCA_003228115.1. GTDB lineage: Bacteria > Chloroflexota > Dehalococcoidia > Lucifugimonadales > SAR202-VII-2 > SAR202-VII-2. Next base: position 127,372 of record QEVV01000002.1, on the reverse strand, counting down.
CAGGCTGAATTCTAGTCGTATCTGGTTTTCGTGGAACCCGTCCGCCACCAGGTCCTTCATGGCCTGTTCCCGCAGCTCGTCGAAGATCGAATTCAACTCGGCGGGATCCATTTCGGTCAGCAGGCGCATCCGGGAGCGAACGTAGTCCCGGCGTAGGTCTGCTAACAGCAGCCCCAGGGCCGATGTCAGTCCGGGGATTGGCGGGATAATGACCTTCTTCATAGCCAGTTCCGCTGCCAACCGGGTGGCGTGGACCGGGCCAGCTCCGCCGAATCCAATGAGAGCGAAGTCGGTCAAGTCGTAGCCGTGCTCGGCCGCAGCGGCCCGAATGCCCTCCACCATCTTGGCGTTAATAATCCGAATGATCCCTTCAGCGGTCTCCAGCATGCCGAGACCAAGCTTCTCGCCAAGGGCAGCGACGGCTTCGGCAGCCTTGGCCTTGTCCAACTGTACCCTGCCACCCAATAGGTGGTCTGGGAGGATACCGAGCAGGACATTGCAGTCAGTGATAGTGGGCTCAGTACCGCCCTTTCCGTAACAAACCGGGCCCGGCGCAGCACCTGCGCTCTGGGGGCCCACCTGCAGGCTGCCGACTCTGTCAAGCCAGGCTATGGTTCCGCCGCCTGCGCCGATGGTGTGGACTGTGAGCATGGGGATGATCAGTTCCCAGTCTTCCATCATGCCGGAAGTCTTTTCCAGGATGCGGCCGTCTTCACCCACCGCGATGTCTGTGCTCGTGCCGCCCATGTCCACAGAAACGACATTGGGGTAGCCTGCTGCCTCACCGATGCTGACCCCTGCTTGCGCCCCGGCGCAAGGCCCTGAGAGCACCGTAGTAATCGGCGTAACGTTGCCAATGCTGGCCACACCGCCGTTGCTCTGCATGATGTAGATCTGCTTAGTGCTGATGCCAGCATCGCGGAGGCGCTTCTCAAGAGTCGAGAAGTAGTAATCCAAGGTGGGCGCCAGTCGGGCGTTGGCTACTGTGGTCGAGAGGCGGGGGTACTCCCGCATCTGGGGGGCCACCTGCGAAGACAGGGACACCGATGCGCCCGGCATCTCCTTGTTGATAATCTCTCCCAAGGTGCGCTCGTGCTGCGGGTTTAGGAAGGAGAAGAGGAGCACTGCGGCGACGGAATCGACGCCCTTGGCGGCCAGACGGCGCACGGCTTCAGTGGCTTGTTCAACGTCAAGTTCCACGAGGACGTTGCCAACTGAGTCAACCCTTTCCCTGACCTCTTCTCTGTAACGAGGCAGCACGAAGGGCTGTTTCTCTACGAAAATCTTGTACATGTCGGGGCCAAAACGTGGCACCTGCCAGACATCACTGATGCCGGTGAACCCTTCGGTCACAAGGATGCCAACTGTTGCGCCCTTGCCCTGGAGCAGCAAGTTTGTTCCCAAGGTGATCCCGTGGGAGAAAGAAAGGATGTCTTCTCCCTTTCCACCGTCGGCGAACAGCTCTTTGAGGGCGTCTTCTACTGCCCGACTTGGGTCGTCCGGGGTGGACGGCGTTTTGTAGCTCTTGACTGCTCCGCTTTCCTGATCAAGCACCACCATGTCGGTGAAGGTGCCGCCCGTGTCGATGCCGATGACGATCATTCGGTTGCCTATCCTCCGGTTGATTTACAGAACAATGAGCGTCTGTAGCGCTAGATGCCGTACAGCTCTCGTGCGTTTTCGTCCAGAATCTTGTCCGCTATCTCGGGGCTTACTTTCTGGTCCGACTTCAAAATTTGAAGGGCTTCCAATTGGCTCGCGGTGTCGACATGCCCGTAGTCGGTTCCCATAACCAGGTTGCCCTCTCCCGCATACTGGACCACATAGCCTAGATCATCATCAGTTTGAGCAGTAACAAAGAACCGGCTGTCCCGGAGCACGCTATTCATGGCGACTTTTTGATCGTACATCCGCTCGTGCCGAGCCACTAGGTCGTGCAACAGGTACGGAACGAATGAACTGCTGGCCTCAATGAAGCCCCACCGAATCTTTGGGAAGCTCTGAGGGATCTTGCTCATGTAGAGCGTGTGCATGGCGGCTGCCACGGGTAGCTTGGCGTACCACAGTAGGGTCTCCAACTTCCCGAACATGGCGTCAAAGGTGATGCTGGCCGATCCACTGTGAACGCAGATTGGCAGGTCCAGTGCCGCGGCCTCTTCATACATTGGGAAGTAGTAGGGATCGGTGACAATGTGGTCTTGGTTGACGCCCAGCATGAAAACACCGCAGGCGCCGTTCTCCTTGCCGAAGCGGATTTCCTCCACGGCGGCGTCCATGTCCAAGACGGGTGGGACAACGACCCACCGCAGACGGTTGTTGCTCTGTTTCCAGACATCGGCAAGCCAACGGTTATAGCTCTTGCAGATGGCCCTATCGACCTCCCGATTATCAGCCAGGCGGAAGAGGAACAGGGTGGGGTACAGAACCTGGATGTCAGTCCCAAGTTTGTCCATATGATCCAGACGGACCTGGACGTCGACCACTTCGCGGGCGGCGTTTGGTGTTCGAGACTTGGTGGGGTCGAAGGCCTGGTAAGGCCGGACCTTTCCATCTATGAGCCAGAATTCCTTGCGACCTGGGCCGGATAGAGACGCCAGAGAACCAGCGTCCTGCCCTAGAAGGTCTTCCGTCTCTTCCTCAGCCAAGCGGCGAGGCTTGTACTGGAGGTCCGCTTCCGGCATGAAATCCCAGGTGCGGTTGTTCTCAATGACGTGGGCGTCAGAGTCTATGACTGCCATGCACTTCTCCCTGTCGGAGCGCTAAATGCCATATAGCTCTCTTGGGTTGTCGTCCAGAATCTTGCTTGCTACCTGCTGGCTGACCGCGCCATTGGATCTCAACAGTTGCAAGGCTTCGAGCTCACTCGCCGTGTCTACGTGCCCGTAGTCGGTTCCCAGAACCAGTTGGCTCTCGCCGGCGTATTTGACAACGTAGTCCAAGTCGTCGTCGGTCTGGGCGGTGACAAAGAACCGGTTGTCCCTTAGGACCTCGTTCATCACAACTTTCTGGTTGTACATCCGCTCGTGCCGGGCTCCCAGATCGTGGAGGACGTAAGGCACGAATGACCCGCTGGCTTCAATGAAGCCCCAGCGAATCTTGGGGAACTTCTGCGGTACTTTGCTCATATACAACGTGTGCATTGCGGCGGTCACGGGAAACTTGGCGAGCCAGATGAGCGTCTCTAGACTGGAGAACCTCGTGTCGAAGCTCAGACTTGCCGAGCCGCTGTGGATGCATATGGGCATGTCGAGGCTGGAGGCCTCTTCATATATCGGGAAGTAGTAGGAGTCATTTGGAAGCTTCTCGTAGTTGATGCCAAGCATGAAGACGCCGCATGCGCCGTTCTCCTTGCCGAAGCGAATCTCTGCGATAGCGGCGTCGATATCTCGAATGGGCGGTACCACCACCCAGCGCAGACGATTGTCGCTCTGTCGCCAGATGTCTGCCAGCCAGCGGTTGTAGCTTTTGCAGAGTGCCTTCTCTACGGCGGGTTTGTCCGTCATGAGAAGCAAGAAGATTGTAGGGTAGAGCACCTGAATGTCCGTGCCCAGCTCGTCCATGTGCTGGAGCCTCGCCGGAACGTCCAATGCCTCGCTAGCCGCTGACGGGGTTCTGGACTTGGCCGAGTCGAATGCACGATAGGGACGGAGCTTGCCGTCAATCAGCCAGAAGTCTTTTTTCGCGCCAAGGAGGACGGGGGAGGACTCTTGTAGAGCGTCCTCCGCCTCAATTTCAGTCAGACGGCGCGGCTTGTACTGAAGGTCAGCTTCATCCATGAACTCCCATGTCCGGGCGTTCTCTATAACGTGAGCGTCTGCATCAATGACGGTCATGGACGGGCTTCCCTGTTCTGCCTGCTCTCTTGGTTATCGCGCTTCCGTATCCAAGGCCCTCAATGCTTGCTTTCGCGGCTACTTCAGAGGAAGGCAGTCATCCGGTAGCAGCCGATCCGAGCGCGCAAAAAGGTACCTGGGGCCAGAGCCACGATGGGCGCATTAGAGCAGCAATGCTAGGGCTTGTCAAGCAATTTTCACCGACATCGCTACCACGCTTGAATTCGTGGCGTATAACAAGCGTGTGTCAGGGGCAAGGTGCTGTAAAGGATTTTCGTATTGGGTTATTGATACGAAAATCGTCTCACGGCGTCACGCATTCCGTTATCTGCGCTCTGGTATACGATGGGTAGTGAGGTTGTGCGTCAATGGCGATTATTTGGAACGAGGCTATAGAGCGAAGAGAGGGCGATGAGACGCCGTGGCATCCGGATGCCTTTGCTGATGGGGGAGAGGCTGCTTCGGCCGGTTGGCGCACCGCAGTTGCCCAGAGTGATGTAGGCGGGAGCGGCTTGCGAATCCTGGCGGTTGGGGGAGATCCTCTCGCCAGGGCGGGCATCACGACGCTTCTTTCACAGACTTCTGGTGGGATTGTGGTGGGCCAAGCAGCGGGAACCACCGATTTGTCCGATGATCTAGCCGTTTATCTGCCCGATGTTGTGATCTGGGACTTTGGCTGGGACCCTGAGCTAGCCACTCTAAAATTGAGTGAGCTTCCTGAAGACGCTCCGCCCGGGAAGTAGACGGCGCTACGCTTGCTGCGGCCATAGCGGCGGTTGCCCAAGGGATGGTAGTCCTGGCGCCGGGGCTCGCCACTGCAGCCCTGGCAGGAACTTCCCGGCCTCCCTCGTCCGGGGGTGTTGGAGTAACGCCTCGAGAGCTTGAGGTGCTCCAGCTTCTGGCTGAGGGGTTGCCGAACAAGGCGATAGCTGACCGAATGGCCATCAGCGAGCACACCGTCAAATTCCACATCAATGCTCTCATGGGCAAACTGGGTGCACAGAGCCGCACAGAGGCTGTTGTCCTTGCCACCCGTGCAGGGCTTCTTCGTTTATAGCCCCAGACCCTAGCCATTCTTCCAGGAACCAACCTGCCTGAACGAGCAATGTGCAGGGCCTCGCTTCCGATCTACGCTGACATTAAGCCAATTGACTTGGCTGTCCCAAAAGATGCGAAGGAGGTCACGCATGACAGGAACCCTAGCTCAGTTTTCAACAGCCCTAGCGGACACCGTTGCCGCGTCCACCCCGTACGTTGTGCGAGTGGAGGGCCGTCAGCGGCTGGCTGCCAGCGGTATCGTCTGGTCGGCGGATGGATTGATCGTCACTTCACATCACGTACTGGAGCGGGATGATGGCCTTCGGGTTGGCCTTGCTTCCGGTGAGGTCGTATCGGCGACCCTGGTTGGTCGTGACCCAACAACGGATGTGGCTTTGCTCAGAGCGGATGCTTCCGGTCTCGTGGCCCCTGCCCTGACCGAGCCTGACAGTCTGAAAGTCGGCCATCTGGTGCTCGCTTTAGGGAGGCCTGGAAAGTCTGTACGAGCTACTTTGGGCATCGTGAGCGCCCTTGGCGACTCTTGGCGGACTCCGATGGGTGGCCGCCTTGACCGATACCTCCAGACCGACGTGGTCATGTACCCGGGGTTTTCGGGCGGCCCACTCGTTGATGCAGACGGGGCTGTCATCGGAGTCAATACCACTGCGCTGCTAAGGGGTGTCAACCTAACGATTCCGGTGCCCACCGTGCGGACATCGGTGGAATCGCTTCTGGCACATGGGAAGGTTCGCCGAGGGTATTTGGGTGTGGGGTCTCAGCCAGCACGCCTCCCGGAGTCAGTGGCCCAGAGCCTTGACCAAGGAACGGGCCTGTTGGTTGTCTCAGTAGAGGTCGGCAGTCCGGCGGAGTCGGCGGGGATTTTCCTGGGCGACACGATTGTGTCCGTGAATGGTCAGGCTGTCAGAGACCTTGATGACTTGTTAGCTCTCTTGCCTGGAGAGCAGGTTGGCAAGACGGTGCCGGTTCGTATTCTGCGAGGGGGCCAGGCGCAAGAGCTAAAAGTAACCGTCGCCGAACGCCCATAGGAGACTCAATGTCCAACATTCTTAGTAGGTTGAATGACGACGCCGCGGATGTGCTGGGCTCTGTTCAACGGAGCCTGGTGCAGGTGCATAGCGGAGGGAGTGGGGCCGGGGCCGGGTCTGTTTGGCACTCGGACGGCCTCATAGTTACCAATGCTCACGTCGCGGCAGGCGGCCCGTTGCGGGTGACCCTGCCGGATGGGACGACGGTGCCCGCCCAGTTGTTGGCTCGAGACGATAATCGAGACCTTGCGGCTCTGTCGGTGGACGTTGGTGGATTGCCGACGATTACGCCTGGTGCGTCCCGCAGTCTGAACCCTGGCCAACTAGTGTTGGCTGTGGGCCACCCATGGGGAGTTCTAGGCGCTGCTACATCGGGAATTGTTATCGGTACAGGCGCGGACTGGCCTGATATGCCGTGGTCAAGGCGAAACTGGCTGGTGGTGAACCTGCATCTGCGCCCAGGCCACTCGGGCGGGCCTATGGTTGATATCTCCGGTAGGTTGGTTGGGGTGAATACCATGATTACGGGACCTGATGTGGGCCTTGCGGTGCCGGTCAGCACTGTCAAAAGATTCTTGCGGGAAGCCTTCCCAGCCCAGAAGGCCGCAGCGTAGGATGGCATAAACAAGAATAAGTAAGGGCCGCCCACTGGGCGGCCCTTACTTATTTATAAGCCTGGCCTGGTGCTACCTTAGGCATAGCGCAAGCGTGTCTTCGAAGCCATGCATATGCTATCGTAGTTGGAGGCGCCCACGACTACGGGCTCCAGATGTCAGATAGCAGGAGACGGGCGATCTAATGACCGGGCGACTGGCGATTTTCCTCCCAGAAGGCGATGCTAGCAGGCAGCCCGCCGTGTACACCCTGCTTCACCTCTTGGCCCAAAGTGGCTATCGGATCGACCTCTTTTCAGAAGCCCCGGTTCTTCCTCCAGATGTAACCCTGGAAGGTGTAACCGCCTTCTGCGCTCCTGCGAAAGTATCCAACAGCTTGTCACGTCGCTTGGGACAGCGGTTAATGCAGCGAAGTCCGTTGGTCGTCCGAGCTGTCCGCCTCAGGAATGCCGTCCGGCGCATGTTCAAAAAAGTGAAGGAACCCTTCTCATCGGCATTGAGCGAAACCTCTGATCCTAGGCTTCTCGTTGCCTCTTCCAATTTGATTGAGCTTGTTGAATCTTCGGCCACAGGCGCATCCTACGCCGCCGCTATCGGCGTGGGGGAGGGTGGGGCAGTGTTGGCGCATTACTCGCTGCCTGGGGTGCGGTTGCTTTACTACAGCTTGGAACTGTTCTATGAAGGGCACCCCGAAATGGGTGGACATCGATTCCTTCGTATCAAAGCAGCCGAGAGGGAACTCTTTCCTCAGGTTGCTGCCGTTATCATTCAAGATGAAGAGCGAGCGCGTCGACTCTGGCGAGACATGGGCTGCGCCTACCAGCCTGAAAAGGTGCTGACATTTCCCACTTCCTACCTTGGGCCTGCGGATTACCTGCGCAGCGACCTCCTGAGAACGCGCCTTCCGGAAATGGGCGATCGCAAGATTCTTCTTCAATGGGGCAGTACATCTAAGGCCCGCCGCACCGACGAGTTGCTGAGGGCCAGCCGAGCCTGCCCTCCAGACCTGGCGATGGTGTTCCACGGCCGCATTGGCTCAGATTGCGCTGACGAGTTGCCGAAAGCTCAATGTTGGATAAGCAAGCCGGACTTGCCCAGGGAGGCCGTAGTAGACCTCGTCGCTTCCTCTGATATAGGCATCATCTTCTATCAAGAGAACAACGAAAACGATGGGATTATCGCTCACGCGTCTGGGCAGCTCTCTCTTTTTCTGAAATGCGGCGTCCCTGTCATCGTGGACAACAAGCCATCTCTAAAATTGCTTGTTGATACCTACGGATGCGGCGTCGTCGTCGACGGCGCAGATGAAGTGTTCCAGGCAGCCCACACGATTCTTTCTGACTACGACTCCTACTCCGAAGGGGCACTGGCCTGTTTCGAGGCAGAACACAATCTGGAATCGCATTTCCAGTCTCTTATGGAATTCATGCAGGCCCCAAGCTCCCAAGACGAAGCGCACATTGGCGTAGGCACTTCCTAATAGAAGCCTCCGCTGAAACAGAGGACTGGCAATAGGCAAATGAACAACGAACCGAATATCGACCAAGTACGCGCTGACCTGACTGAGAACATTAAGTCCTACTTCAAACTCTTGGGGCCTTGGGGTGGCGGCGAGCGGTGGAAGCTGCCACTGAGCATTCCTTCGTATGGATGGGAAGAGGTCAGCGAGGTCATGGACTCACTACTGTCGGGGCGGGTCACAATGGGCAACAAGGTGCAGCAGTTCGAATCGATGTTCGCTGAGTACATCGGCGTCAAGCATGCCGTTATGGTTAACTCTGGGTCCAGCGCCAATCTCTGCGCTCTCACGGCGCTCGCTCACCCCACGCGTCAGAAGCCAATCAAGCCAGGGGACGAGGTAATCGTACCTTCCGTCCCCTGGTCCACCACTGTTTACCCGATCTTTCAAATGGGCGCCATTCCTGTGTTTGTGGATGTCACCGCCAACAACTTCTCCGTTGACGTTGAGCAACTCCGGGCGGCCGTCACTCCCAAGACGAAGGCCGTGATGGTGGTGCATCTACTTGGCAACCCGGCCCCAATGGGAGCCATCATGGAGGTGGCGCGGGAGTTTGGCCTCTATGTCGTGGAGGACTCCTGCGAGGCGCATGGCGCAATGATTGATGGGAAAAAGGTGGGTAGCTTCGGTGACCTTTCGACCTTCAGCTTCTTCTTCTCGCACCACATCAGCACTATCGAGGGCGGTATGGTGCTCACTGATGACGATGAGCTAGCTGACTTGGTCCGTGCGATACGGGCCCACGGCTGGGTGAGAGAGATGGAGAAGCGAGATGAGGTGTCTGCGAGTCATCCCAACATAGACTCCCGTTTCCTTTTCGTGACCTCTGGGTACAACGTGCGCCCCACTGATCTGCAGGGGGCCTTTGGCATCCACCAGTTGCAGCGGCTGGAGCCGTTCATTGAGCAGCGGCGAGAAACGACCCGCTACTGGATCGAAAACCTTGCGAGCTATAGCGACTACTTCGAGATGCCGACCGAGCCTGCGAATGCTCGCTGCGTGTGGTTCGCTTTTCCCCTGATGTTGAAGCCTGAAGCCCCCTTTCAGCGCGCCGCACTGGCTGAGTTCCTAGAAGGGCGGGGTATTGAGACGAGGCCTGTCATGGCAGGAAACATGGCGGAACAGCCGGTCATGAGACTGTATGAGCACCGCAAAGCAGGTGACCTCAATGTTGCCCGATGGATCGATGATCGAGGCATCCTTATCGGGAATCATCACGGGGTGGGTCAAGCGGAAAGAGAACTTGTCGTGGAAGCTATTCGGGATTTCGTAGCCAGCGAGGTTTAGGGCGTGGCGCAGAAGGCACTCATAACCGGAATCACTGGTCAGGATGGATCATATCTGGCCGAATTCTTGCTGTCCAAGGGTTACGAAGTGCACGGGCTAATTCGGCGGGCGAGCACCTTTAACACGCAACGCATCGACCACCTGTTCCACGACCCTCACGATACGGGCGTTGCTCTGCATCTCCACTACGGTGACCTGTCCAACCTGGAGCAACTTTCCAACCTTATTTACAACCTGCAACCCAATGAGGTCTATCATCTTGGCGCTCAGAGCCATGTCCGCGTGAGCTTTGACATGCCCGAATACACAGGCGATGTTACGGGCCTGGGGACAACCCGAATCCTGGAAGCCATTCGCAGGAGCGGGATTGAGACCCGCTACTATCAGGCCTCCAGCAGTGAGATGTTTGGAGCGGCGGCACCTCCTCAACACGAATTGACGCCCTTCGAGCCGCGGAGTCCCTATGCCGTCGCCAAGGTGTACGGTTACTGGATGGCGGCAACGTACCGGGAAGGGTATGACCTGTTTGCCTGCAATGGCATTCTTTTTAACCACGAGAGCCCTCGGCGCGGCGAGACGTTCGTTACGCGAAAGATAACCCGATCCATAGCGAGTATCGTGGCCGGAAAACAGAGCAAGCTGTATTTAGGCAACCTGGATGCCAAGCGGGATTGGGGCTACGCCCCTGAATATGTTGAGGCGATGTGGCTCATGTTGCAGCAAGAGGAGCCCCGCGATTATGTGCTGGGCACCGGCGAATCGCGGACAGTAAGGGAATTTCTGGCAGCAGCGTTTTCGTACGTGGGACTGGACTGGGAACAATTCGTTGAGGTTGACCCTCGATACTTTCGTCCAGTCGAGGTGGAAGCGCTGCTTGCCGATGCCTCAAAAGCGAGGAAATTGTTAGGGTGGGAGCCCAAGGTGGCGTTTAGCGACCTGGTTAAGATCATGGTTGACGCTGACCTCCAGGCGCTAGGGCTGGAACCTGTTGGACAGGGAAGAGCAATCGTGGAAGGGCGATTTGGCGACTGGCACACCTGGCCGCCCTCGCCCGCCGCACCTCTCGCATCCTTTTCATCCTCATCCCAGTTGGAGCGATAGCTGTGAGCTTTTGGAGCGAACGTAAGGTAGTAGTAACTGGTGGAGCTGGCTTCTTGGGCAGCTTTATCGTTGAGGCTCTCCGTAAGAAAGGCAGTGACGAGATATTCGTTCCGCGGAGCCGGGACTACGACCTCCGTAAAGAAGACGACGTCACGCGCATGTTCGAGGATGCTCAACCTGACCTAGTAATACACGCCGCAGGGTCTGTTGGGGGTATAGGAGCAAACTCGGCCAACCCCGGCAAGTTCTTCTATGACAATGCCATGATGGGAATGCACATCATTGAAGTTGCTAGGCGGGTTGGGCTTCAAAAGCTGGTGCTGGTCGGTACGGTCTGCTCCTACCCCAAACAGCTGGAGTGGATTCGGGAGGAGGACCTCTGGAGCGGGTATCCCGAAGAGACCAACGGGCCCTACGGGATGTCTAAGAAGATGCACCTGGTTCAGGCCCAAGCGTACCGGCAGCAGTACGGCCTCAATGCGATATACCTCATTCTAGCCAATTTGTATGGCCCTGGAGAGTCTTTTGACCCAGAGGATTCTCACGTAACTGCCGCCCTCGTGCGCAAGTTCTTGGACGCAAGATCCCAGGGCGACGCCACGGTGGAACTATGGGGTGACGGTTCGCCTACCCGTGATTTCCTCTACGTTGAAGACGCTGCTGAAGGCATTCTCCAGGCGGCGGAAAGCTATGACGGGTCCGAGCCAGTCAATCTGGGAACAGGTCAAGAGACTTCAATCAAAATGCTAGCTGAGACCATTGTTAGGCTAACCGGCTTTCAGGGTCGGCTTGCCTGGGACGTGTCCAAGCCGAATGGGCAGCCTCGCCGCCTTGTCGATGCCACCAGGGCCGCTCAACTTTTTGGGTTCCATCCCCGCACCGATTTGGAAGAGGGTCTTCGCAGGGAACTCAATTGGTATACCGAAAAAGCCCTGTGAACCTGGACCATGGCCAACCGCAGATAAGGGGGATAGCTTCTCAGGCATGAGCATTGTCTCGTTTGTCAAAAATAGGCTCTCTCGCATTTCCACTACAAAGGGGGGACATACCGTAGGATCACTTGAGTATGCCCTGGCTGCCCGAGGGCATCATATCCTGGGATGCTTGTCTTGTTGGCTGGTTCGTGGGTGCCCCAGTGGAACTAAGCCGCGCTCGTTCGCTAGGCGCGACGCCTCGCTTGCCCTATGACTTTGCTCCCAAAGCACCAACGGCAGACGGATCTAGCGACGGTCGTGATCCTCACCATGAACGAAGAGATTCATATTCCCCGGGCAGTGGAGAACGCCAAGCTCCTTACCAGTCAAGTTTTCATCCTTGATTCAGGGTCTACAGACAAGACCCGTGATCTCGCAAAGGCATTCGGCGCCGAGGTGTTCTACCATGCTTTCGAAAACTACGGCGACCAGCGTCAGTGGGCTCTCCGAGAGTTGCCCTATAAGAACGATTGGGTGTTCTTTTTGGACGCTGACGAACTTCTGTCGGACGATCTAATAGAAGAGATCCAAGAATTCATCGCTCAAACGCCTGATGATGTTGATGGCTACCGAATGAGGCGGAGGTTCTACTGGATGGGGCGCTGGTTGCGTCATGGTGGCCTTTACCCCCTGTGGCTTCTTCGCATGGTGCGACGGCAGAACGCTTGGTGTGAAGACCGGACGGTCAATGAGCATCTCCTTGTTTCCGGCCTCGTGAAGGACCTGCGCCACGATATCCTTCACGTTGACCTGAAACCTATTTCCGACTGGATTGCGAAGCACAACTCGTACTCGTCATTGGAGGCGAGGGAGTATCTGCGTCAGGCGCAACCTGGGGCTCGCACGCACTCTGGAAGGCTGATGGGCTCCCAGGCAGAACGAAAGCGATGGCTGCGCACGCGTATTGTCGATCGCCTCGTCCCGCCGATCATCCGCCCCCTGTTCTACTTCTCCTACGGATACTTCCTCCGTTTCGGATTCCTGGATGGCAAGCCTGGGTTGCTCTACCATGTGCTTCGAAGCTTTAGCTATAGATTCATGATAGAAGCGAAGTACATGGCAATCAGGGGGCAGGGAAGCGAGGCTGTGAACCCATTGCCTTCCGGGGAATCTAAGGACGAGCGTTCCTATTGACTGCCTCCGGTTGGGTTAGTGTGGAAGGCTCCGCGTATGACGAAGGACAAACCCAATGAAACAACTAGTTCAGTCTCTCCGCACCGGCGAAGTCAGCCTTCTTGATGTGCCCAGGCCTCAGGTAGGGCCGGGTGAGGTCCTTGTTCAGGTGCACGCGTCTCTACTGTCCAGCGGCACCGAGCGAGCCATGGCTGATTTTGCGGGCAAGAGCCTCCTTGGCAAGGCCAGGGCCAGACCGGACCTTGTTAAGCAAGTTGTAGCCAAGGCGCGGCAAGAGGGCCTGCTGACCGCTATGCAAACGGCGCGCAGTCGGCTCGACCAACTGATGCCGCTGGGCTACAGCATTGCGGGCCGCGTTCTTGAGGTAGGCCAAGGCGTTGACAGGTTTAGTGCCGGGGACAGGGTCGTCTGCGCTGGGGCGGGGCAAGCTTCACATGCTGAGGTCGTTGCCGTGCCAGTGAATTTGACGGCCCCTCTGGATGAAAAGGTCGACTTTGAATCGGGCGCCTTCACTACCTTGGGCGCAGTGGCTCTCCATGGTGTGCACTTGGCTGAAGCCCAGCTTGGCGAAATTGTGGTGGTCATAGGTCTGGGGCTGCTGGGGCAACTCACCGTCCAATTGCTCAAGTCGGCTGGCTGTTTGGTCGCAGGGATGGACATTCAGGGTGAGCGTGCGGAGCTGGCTCGGTCACTTGGTGCGGATTTTGTGGCCACGGACCCGCAGAGTCTTGCGGCGGGGGTCGCGGGCCTGTCCAATGGCCTGGGCGCTGACGCTGTACTCATTACTGCGGACACCTCCAGCGATGAGCCGATTGCCACAGCTGCTGAGGTCGCTAGGGACCGGGCCATTGTAGTGGCCGTTGGCAATGTTGGAGTAAACGTTCCCCGCCGCCTCTATTACGAGAAGGAGTTACAACTCCGCATTTCCCGCTCCTACGGACCTGGCCGGTACGATCCCCGCTATGAAGAGCAGGGCGTTGACTACCCAGTTGGCTACGTGCGTTGGACGGAGAACCGCAACATGCAGGCTGTCGTACGGCTGCTAGCTGACGGGAACATGGATGTTCATCCTCTGATCAGCCATCGGGTACCACTTGAAAGGGCTGCCGAAGAGGGCTACGGGCTCATCACTGGTAAGGCTGGCGTGCCGTACATGGGCGTTGTGATTACGTACCCGGATACACTCGCCGAGGATACCGGGACTCGTGCGGTGTCTCCCGCTGCATCGAAGGATCGTATTGCCACCGAAGGCGTCCGGGTGGGCCTCGTGGGCGCAGGCAGTTTCGCCACTTCAGTGTTGCTGCCTGCGATGAAAAAAGTGCCAGCCGTAGAGCTCGTGGGAGTGTGCTCCGGGCGGGGGATGACCGCTCGCCAGACAGCGGATCGGTTCAACTTCCAATACGCCGCTGCTGATCTTGCCGAACTTCTTGGTGACTCTTCGATCAACACTATCGCCATTGCGACGCGGCACGATATGCACGCATCGCAGGCATCCGCTGCCCTGGCGGCGGGCAAGCATGTGTTCGTAGAGAAGCCTTTGGCGCTGGACCATGACGAACTTCTCGAAGTGGCTAGGGCTTGGAGCCTCAATCCCCAGGTATTGTCGGTAGGTTACAACCGGCGCTTCTCCAGTCTTGCAGCGTCGATGAAGACGTTCCTGGAAGGAGCCCAGGAGCCGCTGGTGATGCAATACCGGGTGAATGCGGGACAGGTGCCCATAGACCACTGGATTCAGGACCCAGAGGTAGGTGGAGGACGGATTATTGGAGAGGTTTGCCACTTCGTTGATCTACTCACCTTTCTTGTTGGGTCTTTGCCGGTGTCAGTTTCAGGGCGCTCGCTCCCCAATGGAGGCCGATATGCCAACGACAACCTTGTCGCAACTATCCAGTTTGCTGATGGCTCCATAGGAGAGATCGTCTACGTGGCCAACGGAGACAAGGCGTACGGCAAAGAACGTGTCGAGGTTTTCGGCGGCGGATCGGTTGCCCTGCTGGACGATTTCCGCGTACTTCAAACAACCCGGACGGGTCGCACCCGCACCCAGCGAACGCGCCTGACTCAGGATAAAGGGCATGCCGGTGAATGGCGTGCCTTTGTTGAAGCAGTCCAGGCGGGAGGTGACCCGCCGATCTCCGTGGAAGAACTCATTGCCACGAGCCTTACCACCTTCGCAATTCGCGACTCTTTGCGGGATGGGCAACCTCGACCCATTGATGCCCCTGCACTTCTAGTGGCCGCGGCCAGCTTGGCGGGAGGCTAGAGGTGAGCGCTACCGGACTTCAAAAGGAACTGCACGTCCTTCACGTGGTGGGCGCTCGCCCCAACTTCATGAAAGCAGCACCGGTTATCAGAGCACTATCTGGTCGACCGGGCATCCGCCAGTCAATCGTTCACACGGGCCAGCACTACGACGAAGGAATGTCTGCTGTCTTCTTCCGGGAGCTTTCCATTCCGCAGCCTGACGTCAATCTTGAGGTTGGCTCCGGTTCCCACGCCGTCCAGACCGCCGAGATCATGAAGCATTTCGAACCGGTGTTGCTTGAACGAAAACCCGACCTGGTCTTGGTTTACGGAGACGTCAATTCGACCGTGGCGGCGGCCTTGGTTTGCGCCAAGCGGCTAGTGCCCGTGGGCCATGTAGAGGCAGGGCTGCGCTCTTTTGACCGTACCATGCCCGAGGAGATCAACCGGCTGCTCACCGATCAAATGGCTGATCTGCTGTTCACTCCATCGGAGGACGGCGACGCTAACCTCGCGAGGGAAGGAGTGGCAGCTGAAAAGATCCACTTTGTAGGCAACGTCATGATCGATACGGTGTGTGCCTCGCTACCGGCCGCGGAGGGGCGTTGGCCAGTGCGTGGCCTTAAGGCCACTCTCGGGTCACGGAACAATGTGGACGATGTGATTGCCGCGGCGAAGGCGTTTGGGTTCGTGACCCTTCACCGTCCGTCCAACGTTGATGACCCGGATTTCCTCCTGCGGTTCATGGCAACCATGGACAAGGTCAGCGAAGCTCTTCCCTTGGTTTTCACTGTGCATCCTCGGACAAGGGAGCGTCTGACCCAGATCGGGTACACACCCACTGGCGAGGGCATGCTGCTCGTGGAGCCGACTGGGTATCTTGATTCTCTGGTGCTTCAGTCCAAGGCTACCGTGGTCGTCACCGATTCCGGCGGTCTTCAGGAAGAAACGACATACCTGGGGACGCCATGCCTCACCGTGAGGGAGAACACGGAGCGGCCAGTGACGGTCAGCCTCGGTACGAACACCCTTGTAGGGCAAGACCTGAAACTGCTCGCACGAGCGATATCCGAGGTATTGGCTGGCTCCGCCAAGTCCGGGCAGGCTCCGCCTTTGTGGGACGGGAAAGCAGCTGAACGCATCGCTGATGTTGTTGAGGAGTGGGGAGGCCAACAGTAGAAGTATGGCCATCCTCGGGCGCTTTCGCTATTTACAACGGGTATTCGCTGCTTATGTCCTCAGGCGTCAGAGCCAACTGACTTTCTGGCACGACGTGCCGGAGGTCAATGAAAACTTCGAGGCCGACCGGCTGGGCGAATACTACATGCCCTTTCTGGCCAAGGCGGATTTCCCCGGCGTCTTGGATCCCCAGGGCATACCCATGCTGAACTATCACGGACGCCAGAGCCTCCAATACAATCCCATTGCGGTGGCTCAGTATGGTTTGGGCAACTACAACCTATTCCGGCGAACGGGAAGCGGGGAGCGCCGCACGCGTTTCCTAGCAGTTGCCGACTGGCTTGTAGAGAACCTCGAACTGAACTCATCGGGGCTATCAGTGTGGAACCATCACTTCGATTGGGAGTACCGGACTAAGTTGGTGGCTCCCTGGTTCTCCGGCTTGGCCCAAGGACAGGGAATCTCAGTGCTAGCGCGGGCCCATGCTGAAACCGGGGACCAAGCGTACTTGGACGCAGCGCACAGGGCGTTTGAGCCTTTCGGAATCAGCGTGGATGAAGGTGGAGTTGCTTTCGTCGATAGCGAAGGCAATACCTGGATTGAGGAATACATAGTCTCCCCGCCAACCCACATACTGAACGGGTTCATTTGGGCGAGCTGGGGCGTGTACGACTACTTTCTGGTAACTGGCTCCCTCGAGGTGAAAGCTCTCTTCGATTCGGCAGTTAGAACCATCGCTGCCAACCTGACCAAGTACGACCTTCGATACTGGTCTCTCTATGAGCAGTCGGGGACCAAGTTACCGATGGTTGCAAGCCCTTTCTATCACCGGCTGCACATCACCCAACTAAGAGTCATGTACCGGCTGACCGGGGAAGAACGCTTCAATTCCTTTGCTGATCGATGGGAGAGCTATCTTCACAGCCGGTTCAAGCGAACCGTCGCGCTTTTCCACAAGGCCATTTTCAAGCTATTCTATTATTGAGCCAATGAAGATACTTTACGTCTCTCAGTACTTTTCACCCGAGATGGGTGCTCCCTCCGCCAGAGTCCACGAACTATCGAAACATTGGGTCGAGGCCGGTCACCAAGTCACTGTCCTGACCGGATTCCCCAATCATCCTACCGGCGTTGTTCATCCCGGATACCGCGCCAAGATGCGACGCCTGATTAGCCGTGAGCAGGTGGACGGCATTGATGTCGTGCGTACCTGGCTTTTGCCCAAGCCAAACCGCCGCCCCCTTGAGCGGATTCTCAATTATGCGTCTTTTTGGCTTTCCTCTTCCGTAACGGGAACGTTTCTTTCCAAGCCCGATGTTATTATTGGGACGTCACCACAACTCTTGGCCGGCCTTACCGGGTGGTGGCTGTCCCAGGCGAAGGGCGCGCCTTTTGTGCTGGAGATCCGGGATCTGTGGCCGGAGTCCCTAGCAGCATCGGGCGTCGGCAGCGAGGGTTCGATGACCACGAAGCTTGTGGGTCGCCTTGCCCGCTTTCTCTACGACCATAGCCATCATGTTGTCGTGGTGACCCCCGCCTTCAAGGATCGGTTGCTTGCTGATTGGGACGTTTCCTCCGAGAAGTGTTCGATTGTGAACAACGGAGTGGAGACTGAACTCTTCAGTCCGGACGGAGACGCCCGACAGCAGAAGGAAGCTCTAGGAGTCGGCGATAAGTTCGTAGTCTCCTATGTTGGCACATTGGGGATGGCGCACGGCCTGGCTATGATCTTGCAGGCTGCCGAACAGATGCGGGACTCGCATCCGGACGTTCTGTTCATGCTGATCGGCGAGGGAGCCGAGCGGGAGCATCTAGAGAACGAGACAAAGAGGAGAGGACTGAGCAACGTTACCTTCGTTTCTCAGAAACCTAGGAGCGAGATACCGCGCTATATCCAGGCTTCTGATGTTTGCTTGGTGTTGCTCAGGAAGGCCGACACCTTTCGCACCGTTATCCCGACGAAGATGCTGGAGTTCATGTCTTGTGGTCGGCCCGTCATACTAGGGGTGGATGGGCAAGCGCGCGAGATCATTGAGGAGGCTCAGGCGGGCCTCTTCATTGAGCCCGAGAACACGGATGCCTTGGTTCAGGGCATTGACCAACTCTATCGAGACCAGGGTCTTCGCGAATCGCTAGGGCGCGGCGGCAGGAAGTACATCGTCGAGCGGCTGTCTCGCCGGAGTACCGCCCAGCGCTATATCGAAGTTCTGGAGAGCGTTGTCTCTACCCACAAAGCGGAGGCGTTATAGATGGCTGGCTTAGCAGCATTGATCCTCGCAGGCGGTCGCGGTGAACGGCTTCGTCCCTATACCGAGAACGCCCCCAAACCCATGGTGCCAGTAAACGGAAAGCCCCTTATCTACCACCAATTGAGCTGGCTGCAGCGCTCTGGAGTGGACCAGGCCTACATTCTGTGTGGGTACAAATATGAGGTCATGCAGGACTATTTCAGGGAAAACGCCTTCCCGGACATGGCCATTCACTTCGTGCCGGAAGACGAACCATTGGGGAGGGGCGGGGCCTTCAAGCAAGGACTGAGCTACATCGACCCCGGAGTGGACCTCGTTATCGCCACGAACGGCGACATTGTGACGGACCAGCCGTTGGAGGAACTCATCGAGACCCACCGCCGCTTTGGCGGGCTTGCTACCATTATGCTTTCACCCCTCCGGTCATCTTATGGGATCGTCCATACCCAGGACGACGGCCGTGTATTGATGTTCCAGGAAAAGCCCATTCTTCCCTATTGGGTTAACGGCGGCATTTACGCTTTCAGTCCGGCGATCAAGAACCTATTGCCCAACAAGGGCGACCATGAAACTACGACGTTTCCTGAGCTGGCCCGGCAAGGAAAACTCTTCGCTTTCAAGAGTTCTGCCATGTGGCTACCGGTGGATACAGTCAAGGACTTAGGGGAAGCTTCGAAAATTCTCGCCGACTTGGAAAAATAATCGAGCATGGCACGCGAAGCAAGAAGGGCTGCTGAACTCGTTCAGCAGCCCTTCTTCTTTTCAGACGCTGCGCCTCACGGGCGCTCGTTAGTGCTGTCAAGCAGGGCCGTGGAGGTGGTCTCCAACGGGAACTAGGTCCAACGAGAAGGATTTCCAAAGCAGGAAGCTCTTGAGCCCAACGTGAATGTTGTCGAGCACACGGGCGAGAACCGGCGGGATCAAAACTTCTACGTCATCCTGCTGGAAAACCGCATAGCCGGATAGGCGCTTCCTCTTGAGGTAGGTGTCGACTGACACCTGGGCCCGGCCCCCTCACGTCACCGGAGCGATGTAGTCCACGGCCATCTTGCTGCCGTTGGCCTTTAGATGCTCTAGGGCTTCGGGTCTGATTGATACCCTCACGTTGCCGCCTCCCTCTCCACATTAGTTATGAGATGACGGGTCGTGTCTTTGGGGTGCCGCGGGCTTTCCGGCGCAGGTTGTGCACCCTTGAGCCAGAAGACTACTCCTCGTCCTTTGGAGCACTCGTGTAGAGCCGCTCTCTGTCCCGTCTTGCCAAACTGCGACGCCGACTGGACCGGTTCCTTCGAATATTCTTACGCAACCATCGGAGAGCGGCCACGTGCAGGGGGGTAGGACCGACTCCAGAGCCGTCTCTATCGACTCCGTACTCATAGTTGTAGTAGTAATAAGAGTAGTACGAATAGCCGTAGCCAGATCCGTATCCTAGGCGGCGTAGCTTAACCTTCTGAAGCACTACACCCAGAATGTAGGCGCTGGCCTTCTCGAGGTTTTGCAGGGCCGTTCTGAAGGACTCTTGGCGCGTGGCCTGAGTGTTCGCTACTACGATTGTGCCGTCAACGATCGCCCCAAGGATGGCAGCATCGACCACAGCTAACAGGGGAGGGCTATCTACTATGACTACGTCCGCCTCTTGCTGAAGTTGGTTGAGAAGAACACGCATCCGCGGAGACGCGAGCAACTCGGCGGGATTGGGGGGACGGGGACCGCTGGGAATGAGGTACAGGCCAGCTACGGATGTGGGCTGGATGATGCTGTTAAGGTCCGTGGTTGGGTCGGACAGGAAGTTGCTGACCCCAGCGTTGTTGGGAAGCCGGAATGTGCGATGAAGGAAGGGCCGACGTAGGTCGCAGTCGATGGCGATGACCCGTTTTCCTTCCTGTGCAATGGCCACGCTCAGATTTGTCATAACGGTGGTTTTCCCGTCAAGGGGCCCCGCGCTAGTGACCACGAATGTATTGGCTTGCCGGGGACCTGCCACGAATTGGATGTTCGCTCTCAGGTGCCGAAAGGCCTCGGCATAATGGGAGCGAGGCCGGGCGCTCATCACCAACTCTCCCGGCCCAACTTCTTTACGAGACCACTGGGCGATCATGCCGAGCGTAGTAAGACCGAAGAGCCGCTCCACAAGATCAGGCGAGTCGACTCTGTTCCTGAAATGCTCCAAAAGAAAGGCCAAGAGCAGGGCTGCGCCAAAGCCAAGCATGAAAAAGCCAAGAGTGTTCCGAGCCCTATTGTTACTAAGCGGCCCAGCCGGCACCAAGGCTGGCTCTAGGATCGAAAGGCTGTCAAGAGCACTCAACTGAGCGGCCGTGAATTCTCCAGTGTTGGTGACTCCCTGAGCGGCCGCGATGCTCTGAAGGCGGGCGATTTGGGCCAGGCGTTGCTCTTGGGTGTGCAGGATGAAGACTTCGGCCACTGTATTGGCCACCAAGGCTGCTGAGTCAGGGCTACTGTGGTCTACTCGTATCGTCAAAATCTGGGAGCTTCCGCCGGTGGTGGCCACCACACTCCCCAGAGCAAGGCCGTCAAGCTGTTCTTCAACTCGGCTCAGGACTGGCCTGGTGCGAATCAGTTCGGCGTATGCTGAGCCTAAAGCTGAGCTTAGGGCGAGGTCTCCGAGCGAGGGTGCGACGCTTTGCTGCACTAGAATTCTGGCCGAGGCCCGATAGACTTCAGGCTGTTGGCTGGCGCTCCAATAGCCGTAGGTTCCTGAGACTACGGGCAGCAGAAGAATGAGCCACCAATAGCGAATCAGAACTCCTACGTAGCGACGTAGGTCTAGGCCTTCAGTTTCCTCCACGTTCCCCCAACGGTGACGCCTTGGTGAGCTGCAATTTCTTCAGAGCGGTCTGGCGGCGCACGAAGTGCGTTTCACGAGTCGAGCAGCCAGCCTTAATCCGTGCCACCATATGGTAGCACCCCCATCTGAAGCTAGACAAGGAATGCTTTGATGGGCTTGGAGCCTCAGACCCCATGCTCGCACAAGCACGAAGCGTCGTGCTGCCTTAGGGGTCGGGCTGGCGCACGTCCACGCGGATAGCATTGGGATAGTAGCCTGGCTCCGTGGAAGCCACAAAGATGCCTGCGCCATTGATCTCGCCAGCGGCCGGATCAGCCATAGCCCAGGTAACGATGACTCCTGGCACGATTGCTCCGTTGAGGTCACGGGCTGAGATCTTGAGCTGGCGGGTCTGGGACGGCAAAGTCAGGATCTCTGTAGGGTCGACAGTAATCTGGTATAGGGGGCCCATGATTACGACATCTGCCCAGGTTTCCATGACCATCTTCCGGTCGTCCTCTCCGAATTCCGTTGTGACCCTCACCGCGTTGTAATAGGCTCCTGGAGGGCCGCTCACGCGTAGCCGGCCCCCAGGATCAATTTCTCCCACTCTGGGGTCCGCCACTGCCCAAGAATACTGTTGGCCGAACAGAGGGTTTCCCCGCTGATCGGCTGCAGTCGCGCTGAACAACACGGTGCCCCCGCGCATGACCAAGCTCGAGGACGGCTGCACGGCTATCGTTTCCAACGTCGGCGCGGCTGGCGCCTCGCGAATGACAACGGTGGCGAAGGTTTGCTCCTCCGTCAGCTCTCCTCCGCGTTGGTGGCGGGCGCGTGCTCTGACAGAGTTGGCATAGACGCCAGTGTCCGTGCTGGCGGTAAAGAAGCCGCGCTCGTCTATGCTTCCAGCCTGATCATCGACCATTGACCACAAGATCTCTGCCGACGAAAGCACCTGCCCGCTAGAATCAAGCGCTAACGCCTGGAACTGAAAGGGTTGGTTGGGGCTTAGGCGAACCTGCGCTGGCAACAGGCTCACAGTAACGATGTCGCCAGTGGGCGGCACCTGGATTACCTGAAGATCGATGGATTCGCTGAAGGTTTGATCTCCCTGTCTGGCAGTAACGCGGATGGCATCTTGATGAAATCCCTGAGGCGCCATAACGGTGAAGTAACCGAGAGGATTGATCCGTCCCAACGAGTCAGTGCTCAAAGACCAACTCAGATCGGCGTCGATCGGGATTCCTTCTGCAGACTCGGCCAACGCGTTCAGGGTGACGATCTGACGGGGGCGAGCAACTACTGGATTGGGAATTACCCGCAGTCTGTAGACCTTTGGGGCGTCTCGTGGGGGTAGAACCTCGACGGCCACGGTAGCCAGAGCAGGGAGACGGCTTAGGGATATCTCACGCTCCGCTGCGCTTACCTGGACGGCGCTGGTGTACCGCTCCGGCTGGTGGCTTGCCTTGAACAAGCCGCCGGGCTGTACGTTGCCCGCGTTGGGATTCAGTGTGTTCCAAACCAGCGGTGCCTCTGGAAAAGGCTGACCGAACTGGTCAAAGGCTTGAGCCTGTAGCTGAACTTCTCCTCCTGCAAGTACCTGAACGCTGCCCGGGCGGGGCTCGATGCGATCCACCAAGCGCTCCTCCCCAGCATCATCTGGGACAATGGTTACGGAGATGAAGGTTGTGCGGATTTCCCCCTGGGGCGTTGGGCTCGGGGTTGGCGGTGTCGGTGTGGGAGTAGGCTCCGGTTCGGTACTGCCGCTGCATGCCTGTAGGCCCAGCGCAATCGAAACGAGCAAAAGAGCGCCCAGCCATTTGGCATGAGCGGAATACCAGTGGGCATAGCGTCGCAAAACATGTTGTGATGAAAGTGGATGCATAGAACTAGGTGATCGTTTCAGGCGTTTTCACCCTGAAGTTGATTTCCAGGGTCGTGTCTTGCGTTAGGTTTAGTTCGAATGTTGCAGCGCCCCCCTCTTCATCAAACGTTGTTGAAGCCCGTTCTGTCAGAGCATACCCCGCTGGCGGAATGACCCGCACTTTGATGTTGCGCCCCAACACTCCAGGCTGCTTCTGAAGATGGAGCCTGTAGATCAGTAGATCACCCTGTCTTTCGATGATAGTGGAAGGAAGGTCATAGGTGAGCGAAACGGTTCGCGTTTCGTTTGGGCCCACTGTGATCAGCCCGGAATAGATGGTCTTTCCCCTCTGAGTCGTAATCGAATGCGTGGGTTCGCCAGAGAATGAGACGCCGATGGTTTCCGCCACCGAACCCACGGGTAAGGGGAGCGTGCTGGTTTCGAGAAATTGTGTGCCATTAGGGACAAAGACTCGAAGGTAGTCCCAATAGCAGGCGTGCTTTTTCTCTTCGTAGCTACGACCCCGGGCCATCCACTGAAGTTCGCAGCCAGTGGCTTGTGGCCCACTGGTGTTTTGGTACCGGAGCGTGAGTTGGACTCTGGGGTTGGCCTGGTCAGATAAGGCGATTTCGTATTCCACCTCGCGGTTGATGTTGCGATCCACCTTGCTCCAACCAACGTTGGAGTCGATGACCATCAGGAAATCGCCAGGGGCAGATGTTATCTTACCGGCCCACCCCCTCTCTTCCATAATCCCCTGAAGTTCGGGGTCATTGAGGTAGGCCATGATCTCTTTGCTTTGAAGGGATTCAAAGAGAGCAGTGCTCAGTGACCACAACCTGGCAGGGGATGATGGCTGGCTTAGGGTGTCGAGAATCGAACGGAGCGTTACATCAATGTAGGCCCTGCCGAACGTCGTCTTTTCCCCTTCGAAAAAAGTCATGAATTCGCTAGCTGGGACAGGCGCTCCAGTGGTAGGTGAGGGTACCTCTCCCAGTACGTTGGCGAGGCGCTGCATCGTCCATTGGTTCAAGGCAATTACGCCATCAACCTCGAGGCGCTGCCCCAACCAGAACATGTCCTCGGCCAACGGTGCGGTTGCCGTAAAGTCGGGGTCCCAGGAGACATCCCTCATCAACCACACAGGAGCGTTCATGTGCTCGATCAGCGGTTCGGGAGGGCGAGGGTACGACCAAAGGCTATCGTAGTCGTCTACTTCCACAGTATCGAAGTAGTGAATGTCTTGAAGCATCCCATTCGATAGGGTGACGGTCCAGAGAGCAGAAATGTAGCCGCCAGTTGCCCTTAGCTCGTCGGCTGTCTGGCCAAGAACCAGGTAGGTACGAGGCCGATCGGAGCCCAATGCCTCTATCGGCAGGTCGTTTACAATCCTGAGGGCCCCCTCGAGGCTGCGCAAAAGCTTCGATAATTGCGCTATGTCACCCTTTTCCATTGGCAATGAGCCGGAAGCCTCTTCAAAGGAAACTCTAGCTTCACGTAGTTGTTCGACGGCCATCTCGAGTGCCTTCGGGTCTGCCTGCACGGCCTCCATAGCCGATATTAGGGACCCCTCGCCATCTTGCAGCGGGGCGAACTGGGCTGCCTCCAGGATTTGAAAGGCTGGTTTCAGCGTTGCCATTGTCGATAGGCCGGAAAGAGCGACCTGATGCAACGCCGTAAGCGCCACCTCAATCTGTTGAAACTGGGCCAGCACCTGACCGGCCCCTCCGGGAAAGTCTTGTGCCGCCGTACCGGCCTTCTCCCGGGCTAGGTTTAGCGAGCCTTCCAGTTGCTGAAGGTCTTGAATGGCGGCGTCAAGCGACCATTCGTCCGCGGATGCTTCGTTCAGGGGCAGGCTTGATTGAATTCGGTTTCCAACGTCCCTTACCTCGGCCAAATCGCCCAAGAGCCCGACCACTGTATGGCTCCATACAGCTACATCGGCTATGCGGTTGGTGACTTCAGTCAAAGATTCGAGGCGAGAGGCCAGCCCTTCTCCCAGCCCTGCCGGGTCAATATCTGCAAGCGTTTGCTGGGCCTCACGAGCCTTTTCTATGACTCGGTTCAAATTGTCCAAGGTTGCTTGGGAGGTGTCCGGGGCAGCAAATGACACTTCACCCTGGAGTAGCACATCTTGATTTTCCTGGTACCACGCCACCATTGGGCCAATGGTCTCTAGGAGATCCTGGGCAACCGCAAGGCCTTCTTGGGTTCCCTTAATCATTGTGGAGGCAGCGGTAAGGTCGTTACCCACGAAAGGGAGCCATCCGAAGAATCGTCCAGACCTAGCAGAACCCAGGCCTTCGACTCGTTCCTGCATTGTGGCAATGGTGGCCTGGAGGGCTTCTAGGCCACCGGGTTCCTGCAAAAGGACGGTAATGTTTACCGAGGCTTGCATCTCAGCGGCGTCTTGCTCCAAGCTTTGCGCTCGTCGCAGGAGAGTAACGCTCTGAAGAGTAGCGAAGGCGGCTATGATAAGCAGCAGCCCTGCCGCCGACCCGATCAGAAAGGATTTCTTCCCCGCCAGCTTCATACCTAAGCCTTCTCGCTCGTCCCGATGCTCATTAGGTTGTGCGAAATGAAAAGCCCCCCATCTCAGCGATTAGGGGCCCCCTATGTGTCATAAGCGTCGTTCCCACAAAGAGGCCATCGTAAAGTGTACACGATAATGCTACAGGGACGCGCTTTTCGTGACTGCGGGTGAGCGGCATGCAGCTTGACAGGCGTGGGTGCCTTCTTTACGATGAAAATGAAGCCGAGGTAGCTCAGGTGGTAGAGCACGGCACTGAAAATGCCGGTGTCGACAGTTCGACTCTGTCCCTCGGCACCAGTGCCACCAGCACGACCCCGTCAGTACGAGCGGAAGTGGCTCAGTGGTAGAGCATCTCCTTGCCAAGGAGAAGGTCGCGGGTTCAAATCCCGTCTTCCGCTCCATTTTTCATCTCAGTGGTGATGCCCTTTAGTTGGTGAAGGTATCGGGCATCCACCTTCAATCCCTTAATTCATTACTAGTGCGTGCGCACGGCCCGTGTTCAAGGGTCTCCTACAGACGTGCGAGTGCCCTCCTAGGGCGGCTTGGTTCGTGTGCCGGAGTGGCGGAATGGTAGACGCGGCGGACTCAAAATCCGTTGGGGGATAACCTCGTGTCAGTTCGACTCTGACCTCCGGCACCACCTCTTTTCGGATTCTTCTTTCTCCAACCCATTCCGTTTCTGACTTCCCAATGGCCTTTGAGGAGCGTATCTTTGCTTCCGCATTGTCACCAACTCCCTGGGCGTCCTAACTCCCAGGCTATGGAGCAGACGTATGAAAGAAGAAACACTGGCGAGCGGCATGAGGGTGTGGAGCGCGAGTCCTGATGGCGCCGGCCCCTTCCCGTCGGCGATTATTTTTCATGAACGCCGGGGCCCAGTTGCTCATACCTTCCGCATGGCGGAGAGGATGACGCAGGAAGGTTTCGCAGCTTTCGTGCCAGACTTTTTCCACAGGTATACGGAGCCTCGTGGTCCCGTGGAAGCCGCCGAGATTCGGGTCGAGATGCCCGATGAGGACACCCTGACGGACTATGACGAACTGGTCGAGTACATCGACACGTTGAGTTTTGCTGATGCCGATAGGGTGGTGGCGGCTGGCTTCTGTCAGACAGGGCGCACGCCTCTCGTCATTGCCTCACACCGGAGCAATCTCAGTGGCGCCATCGTGTTTCACGGCGGCATCTACCCCCGCGACTTTGATGCCATAGGCAGAGGCGAGGAGGCCGTGACCGGACTGGTGACGCGTGTGACCTGCCCAGTCCTGGGCGCTTTCGGTGAGCTGGACGAGTTGGTCCCTCTACCCAACGTTTGGGCTTTCCGGGACATGCTGGAGAAGAACCGCAAGAGCTTTCAGATCCGCCTCTTTCCAGGCACACCACACTCATGGATGGATGTTTCCAATGATCGCTACAGGGAAGAGGCTGCGGCTCAGGCCTGGCAGCTGCTAGGCGAATTCTCGCGGGCAGTCACGTCGGACGCCTGGAATCGTGATCAGCTCATCTTCCGGTTTGAGAGCGGGGTCAAGGCTGACCAAACCTTCTTGCCAGCCGCTTCTTAGAGGCGTTTGATAGGTGATCACTTGAGCAAAGAAATCAAGTTCATCGACACAACGGTACGGGACGGCCACCTGAGCTTGTGGGCGTTGAACATGCGCACCGGCATGATGCTGTCGGTGTTGCCTCATCTGGATGAGGCGGGCTTCGACGCCATTGAATTCTTCCTTCCCATGGTGCAGATCAAGAAGATGGGAAAGGAGCTTGGCGAGGATGCGCTGGAGTGGCTGAAACGCGGTGCAGCGCTGAACACCAAGACGGAGCTGCGCCTCCACGGCGGCATCCACCCAGGCTTGGCATTGATACCACGCTCCATTTCTCGGCTGCTTGCGGAGATGGTTGTGGCTCACGGCGTAGCGGTGACTCGCATATCCAGTTCTTGGAACGACTTCCCTGAACTGGTCCCCGAAATGGAAGAGTTGACGAAGATCGGGTATAAGTCCGTCGTCAATGTCATTTACTCGGAATCGCCAAAGCACACCGATGATTACTTTCGAGAGCGCATTCGGCAAGCAGCGGCCCTGAAGCCCTACCGAATCTGCTTTAAGGACGTGGGTGGACTGCTCACGCCTGAGCGCACGCGACAGCTGCTGCCTATCTTTCTTGAAGCTGCCGGTGACGTAGAGATCGAGTTCCACGCTCATTGCAACAATGGCCTTGCTCCGCTCAATGCTCTAGAGGTGGCCAAGGGCGGCATCAAGTACATCCACACCTCCGTACCGCCCCTTGCCAACGGCACGTCCCAGCCATCCGTTTTCAATGTGGCCCAGAACCTGCGAGCCTTGGGGTTCGACACTGCCATTGACGAGGAGGCGCTGGCACCAGTGGTTGAAAAGCTGACGACCATCGCGCAGCGGCAGCACTTGCCAATGGGTCACCCTCGCCTATTCGACCAGTCGATTTACAATCACCAGGTGCCCGGTGGCATGATCTCTAACCTGCAGTACCAGTTGCGGCTGGTTGGCATGGAGGACCGCCTTCAGGAGACTCTGGAGGAAGTGGTCAGAGTCAGGGCTGAGTTCGGCTACCCCATCATGGTGACGCCGCTGGCGCAGTTCGTGGGAAGCCAGGCCGCTATTAACGTTATTGTGGGCGAGCGATACAAGCAGGTGAGCGACGAGGTCATTCAATACGCACTCGGCCATTGGGGCCGGGAGCCGGTAACTGACATGGACCAAGAAGTTAGGGCCAATATCCTCAACCGGTCACGCGCTGGAGAGTGGGCAAGGTGGGAGCGCCCAGACCCAACCGTTGAGGAAGTGCGCCGCAAATATGGAGAGAACGTTTCCGATGAAGAACTGGTCCTCAGGCTGTATGGAGGACAGGAAGCTCTTAACACGATGGGTCGTTCAAGCGAGCCGGAGGACTTCCTCAGCGCTCGCCAGCCCATCGTCACGCTTATAGACCAACTGACGAAGCGGAGAGCCTTCAAGCATGTGGTGGTTGAGAAGGGCGGCATGTCCCTGACGGCGCACGGCAGCGGGCAGGACCGAGGCCCGTAGCGAGGGCTCGTAGAAGGCCAGCAAACCCACCGTAAGCTGAACGACTCTCGGTGCCAGGCCAAAGCAGTAGGGGCGTTCAATTGAACGCCCCTACGTTTGCCATTTTGCGCTTTCGCCACTCCAGAAGCGGCAGGTTCCTCCGACTACTGACCCTTTTGCCGCAGCGCTTCATGCACCTTTTCAGATGTGATCGGCAGGTCGCAGACGCGGGCGCCGATTGCATCCTCGACTGCATTGGCGATGGCCGCCGCCGTCATGATGTTGGAGTGCTCACCGATCCCGCGGACCTTGTAGGGACCGTCGCCAAACTCAGACTCCATCACGACGGTTTTCAGGGCAGGAATGTCCATCATGTTGGGAATCTTCATATCGCCGAAGGATACGTTGACTACGTGGCCGTCCTGGTAGACCGTTTCCTCCATCACCGACTCCCCGACCCCGTAGACCACTCCACCTTCGATCTGGCCCTGGAAGGCCACGGGATTGATGATTCTTCCGGTTTCGTGGACCGTCGCTAGACTCAGAAGTTTTACCTGTCCCGTTTCTGGGTCCACCTCAACCTCTGCAATCTGGGTGCCAAAGGACGTATAGGGGCTCACGCCCTCGTTGATCTCTCCTAGGCCGGATACGGAACCGCCGTAGCGGGCCATGACATCCTCTATGGAAACCTTTTCGCCAGTGGCCCCTTGGACTAAGAAGCCATTTTCCATGGTGATCTGCTCTTCCGGCCATCCCCAGAACTCTGCTGCTAGCCGCTGAATCTTCTGGCGGGCGTCAACAGCCGCCGCGTTCGTTGAAACCGTTGTCACCCGAGCGCCCCTGCTGCCTCCCACACCGCTCAACGGACCACGGTCCGTGTTCGACCAAGGCCGAGCCTCGACTCTTTCGGCCGGGACACCCAGTTCCTCAGCAACGATTTGTTTGGCAAGGGTGGTGGTCCCACCTCCGGGATCGAAGGATGAGAACTCTACAACGATACTGCCATCTTCGTTGATGGTGGTTACCGCCTGTGCGCCGCCTCCGGCCTGGCTGTGGTGGCCTATAGCTATGCCGCGTCCCACGTTGGGGGCTTTGGGCCCGTCCCAGCCTCCAACTGAGGCCGCCTCTCTCAGTGTTTCCTCAGCACGGATGGCTTCGTAATTGTCGCCGCTGCCTAGCTCCTCCCCTTCATGAACCACGTTCTTCAGTCGGAACTCAAGGGGGTCCATGCCAATGGCCCGCGCCAGCAGGTCCATGTGGGATTCTCCGGCGAATATTCCCTGGTGATTTCCAGGAGCCTTGGCGAAGCCGCAGGGCACGGTGTTGGTGTAGAGCTGGCGTATGTCCATCTTCACGTTGGCTATGCGGTAGGGGCCGGCGATGTCTGTGATCCCCTTGAGCCCTTGTGGCGCAAAGCCTGCATAAGCCCCCGTTGCTAGAAGGATTTCAGCCTGCCATGCCGTGATGGTGCCGTCCTTCTTCACTCCCGCTTTCACGCGCATAACGGACGGGTGCCGAGGATTCGCTGCTATGAGTTCCTCGGTGTATTCCATGACATACTTGATTGGGCGGCCTGTTGCCTTGGCCAGAACGTAGCAAATGTGCGCCCCGGCAACGTCAACTTTTCCACCAAACGACCCACCAAGGTAGGAGAAGTTGGCGGTGACCTGGTCTTTTGGCAGATCGAATATGCGGGCTAGCTCATCTCGTCCAACGGAGCCCATCTGGGAGGCCATCCAAAGCTGAACGTGGCCATCCGGGTCGATCCAGACCAGGGAGGCGTGCGGTTCAATGTAGGCCTGGTGGCTGTGTGGAGTCGTGTACGTTTGCTCAATGACGAAGTCGGCCTCTGCGTAGCCTTGCTCCACGTCCCCTCTGAGGCGCCCCATCTGGTGAATGATGTTGCTGGGCGTCTCTTGGGGCTTCACCCCGACGTAGCTGTTGAAGTCTGGGTGCAGCAAGGGGCTGTCCGGTAGGAGGGCTTCTTCAGGAGTTAGGACTGCGGCCAGCTGCTCGTATTCGACGTGGATGAGGCTGATGGCTTGCTCCGCTGTGTCCTCATCCTCAGCGGCCACGGCAGCCACTTTGTCCCCTACATACCGCACCCGGTCCCAAGCAATCACGGGCTCGTCTTTATAGGCCGAGCGTCCCGTGAGTACCCCCTCTACATCCTTACCCGTGATCACTGCCTTGACACCGGGCAGCTTCAGAGCCTCGCTCGTGTCAATGCTGACGATGCGGGCGTGAGGGAAAGGACTGCGGAGAATCTTGCACCAAAGCGTGTCTGGCAGAAGGGCGTCGATGCCGTATTTCCCTTGTCCGGTGACCTTGTCCGGCCCTTCGGCTCGGGCGGTGTTGTGTCCAATAACCTTGTAGGTAGTCACTCGTTCCTCCGATTCAAAACTGGGGTGCTTCTGCTAGGCCCGTTGCCTAGCTTTCACGTTCGAGCCAATGCGGGCCGCTATGGCGCGGGTGGGGATGGCGGCCCGGAGAATCATAGCTTAATGATGATATTGCCGATAGCCTTGTTGCTTTCCTGAAGCTCGTGGGCCGCGGCGGTTTCTTCCAGTGGGAACGATGCGGCAACCGGGTGCCAGAGCTTACCCGCCTTGTCGGCGGCCGTGATGTGTGCGACGGCTTGTTGCTTGGCCTCAGTCGGTTCCGTGTAGACCAGCACAAACCTAAAAGTGGTGTTGTTGCGCATGAAAGGCTGGTAGGGAAGGGGAGGCGCAGGGTCGCTTCCGGAGGCGTACATGGCCAGCACTCCGTTCACCTTCAGGACCTGTCTGCTGATATCCAGGTTCCCCGCAAAGTCCACGTCGACAATGTGCTCAACGCCCTGTCCATCGGTCAGTTCCCGGACTCGGGCCACTACATCCTCTGTCCGGTAGTTGACGGTATGATCCGCGCCGCCCTTTAGGGCGTGCGCCGCTTTCTCGTCGGAGCTGACAGTGGTTATCACTGTTGCGCCGCCCCACTTGGCCAACTGAATGGCATAGTTGCCCACAGCGCCAGCGCCGCCCGTGACCAGGATGGTCTTGCTCTCAACGGGGCCGTCTGCAAACAGGCAGCGGTGTGCTGTCATGGCTGGAATGCCGATGCAGGCCCCTTCCTCGAATGATGTTGAATCTGCCAGCGGTACAGCCCGCTCGCTGGGCAGGGCCGTGTATTCTTCAGCGCTGCCGAAGGGGCGCTGCCACTGACTCTCGTACAGCCAGACCCTCTCACCGATCCGCGATGCCGGTACGCCCTCACCGACGGCTTCGATGACTCCTGAGCCGTCTTGGCCGGGAACGATCCGAGGGAAGGGCATGTCCGGCCCCCGGGTGCCTGTGCGGCTGCGCCAATCGGAGGGATTGACGCCAGCAACGCGAATGTTGACGAGAACCTCTCCTGGGCTAGGCTCCGGTTTCGCCATCTCTCCAACCTCAATGACCTCTCGAGCCGGTCCGTATTTTTCGTACCATGCAGCCTTCATGTTGGTCCACCTGTCGGGTTGACTGGGCCGCATTGAATGTTGCCGCGGCACTGCGCGACATTCTAGCGATGTTTTGGCTCGGCCAACAACCAAGCGCCTCGAAATGAGTCACGCCCAATTCGTGTACAGTGGGGCCGCGATTGAGCAAACGGAGGAACGATGATGACGAACGAGGCAGAAAAATCACGGTCTACGCCAGCAGTAGATCAAGTGGCCGGCACGCTCTGGGAAGCAAGGACTTTTGGCGGACTGGCGGGGCGCGACGCAGCCGATGGCCTTCATTCCACTGATAACGCCTATCAAGTCCAATGGCGTATTGAGACCTTGGCTGAAATGCCAAGGGTCGGCTGGAAGGTTGGGGCAACGAGCAAGGTGGCCCAAGATTTGCTGGGCACTGATGGGCCGGCCACGGCCCCAATGTTTACTCCCTTTTGCCATCAAAGCCCTGCCGAGGTGGCGATCTTCACGAATCACCACATCAACATTGAGAGTGAGTTCGCCTTCCGCTTCGGTCGAAGCTTGCCGCCACGTCAGGATGCCTATACCCGTGAAGAGGTACTTGAAGCCGTCGACGTACTTGTGCCCGCAATCGAAATTGTGGGATGCCGGTTCGAGGGTGGCTTCGCAGGGATTGGTCCCGTGCGACTCATCGCCGACATGGTTGCGCACGCAGGCTTCGTTTCTGGCCCCGACGTGGCTGGCTGGCGGGAGATGGACGTGAAGGCTCTTGCGGTTAGGCTGTCGAAGAACGGCGTCTTTGTCGCCGAAGGCACCGGAGCAAGCGTCCTTGGAGACCCTCTCTACGTTCTTGAATGGACGGCCAATCACCTATCCCAGTTGGGACAGGGCATCGCAGCGGGTGAGGTTATCACGACCGGGACATGCACGGGCCTAACCCCGGCCGCTCCAGGTGATCATTTTGTGGCGGACTTCGGGACTCTAGGGCAGGTGGAGCTTCGAATCACCGGAGCCTGAGGCGGGGCTCCTCCATTGAGATCTGGTGGAAGCCAGCATTCTCAACGCGGCCCGCAACATGGAGGGTGGCGCTGAGACGATGGGGTCGTTGCTTGCCTGTTACGAACCTGCGATGTGAGAAGAAGAAGGGGCTCGGCGGTACCGCCGAGCCCCTTCCTTTGTTAGCTTTTGCCAAGCGGTAGTCAGCCTGACCGGTTAGCTTTCCTGCCCGTGCCTACTGTTCCGTACGATCTTGCCGGGCAGCGCTCCGGTGTGCTGGCCGTGGTCGATCAAGACCTCACCGCTCACTATTGTGTAGTCGATGCCGCGAGCCATTTGCGCCAGACGCTTGCCGCCGCCCGGCAGGTCGAAGACCTCCGTGGTCTCCTCCGGGGCAACGGTCTCCGGGTCGAACACCACCACGTCGGCGACGTAGCCGGGGCGGATGAGCCCGCGGTCGTACATGCCAAAGACGGTGGCCGGAACAAAGCTCAGTTTGTGCACGGCGTCCTCGATGGACATAATTCCTTTGTCTCGGACCCAGTGCCCAAGAAGGTGCGTGCTGTAGCCGTAACCTGCGTCGAAGACCACATGCGCCCCGCCGTCCGAGAGGCCGATGACAGGGTAGGGGCTGGTCAGCAGTTCGGCCATGGCGTCTTCATCGCCGCCGATCAGGCTCATCTCGAAGATGGTCTCCATGTCCTCTTCCAAGGCCAGGTCAAGGAACACGTCAAGGACGTTCTTGCCGGTCTCCTCGGCGATCTCAGAAATGCTCTTACCCTTCAGGCCCGCATTCTTCTCCAGCGCCGGCGTCACAACCCAGGCTTTGTCCCATTTCAGCGTGATGGAGTCCATTGGGACGCCAATGCGATCCACTGCCTCAGCCTGGAGCACCTTGCGTAACTCGAGGTCCTTGAAGGCGGCGATCTTGTCTTCTACAGAAGCGACCATGATGGGCTTCCATGCCGGGAGCCGGTCGAAGACTTGGCAGTTCTTCAGAGTGAAGGTCTGGTTCACCGGGCGAGGGTTCAGAAGGGGATAGGCCCGGCTGCCCTTGCCCACCGTTTCTACCACATGGGCTAGGTGCCGCTTCCAATGGTCGGGGACGGTCCACCGATGGACGATCTGGTTGTACACCACTGGGCGCCCGCTGAGTTCAGAAAGCTTTGTGCAATATCCCTCGTCCAACTCCAGGGGGCCCGAAGCGCCAGATTGGATGATGCCGGTGCCCACGTCTCCCATTGCCTCTGCCAGAGCGTAGAGCTCCTCAAACGAAGCAATTACGCCCGGAAGAGGTCTGCCGGAGTGGTCGAAGTGCCCGCGGTTTCGGTTGTAGGAGAGCCCCAGCGCGCCATCCACCAATCCCAAGCGGACAACTTGCTGCATTGCCTTGAGTTCTTCGTCGGATGCCTGTCGGTCGTAGGCGCCATCGCCCATCACGTATCGGCGGATGGCGGAGTGGCCCATGAGGACGCCTGCGTTGATGCCCAACTTGCCCTCGAGAGCGTCCATGTAGTCGCCAACCGACTCCCATGACCACTTAATTCCCTCTTGCAGCACATCCAGGGGGATGGCCTCGACCCTCGACAACATTGAGATAAGAGCGTCGTGGTCGCCGGGGCGTACAGGTGCTAGTGCCAGGGAGCAGTTGCCGAAGACGACCGTCGTTGCGCCGTGATAGCAGGAGAAGGTGCAGAGGGGGTCCCAGGTAATCTGGGCGTCGTAGTGGCAATGGTTGTCGATGAAGCCTGGGGCGATAACATGACCTTCAGCGTCAATGGTCTGCTTGGCTGGTCCGGTCAGCTTCCCCATCTCAGCGATCTTGCCGTCTTTTATCCCCACATCTCCCTTGAAAGAGGGAGATCCCGTGCCATCTACAACTCTGCCATTCTTGATCAGAAGGTCGTAAGACATGTTGCTCCTTTGCGCTACTATGCCTGCTACCCAATCTCCAACTGGTTTGAAGCTTCCAACTCAGAGAACCCGTTGGCGAGCCTCTCTGCTTCCGCGCCCTCTATCAACATCTGGTCGATCCTTTCCATGTGGGGGCTCCATTGGCCCTGGCTCAAGGACTTGACCACCCCAGGGACGTACCGGTCGAGGGGGATGTCGTAGAAAGGCAGGTCAATGCGCTCGTTCTTGGAGGGATCACGGAAAACGTTGATGGGCTCGCCGCCGTCTTCCACGATGGAGACCTGCTCTTGAAGCTGCTTGCGCAGCAGTATGACACCCTTGTCGGACTCCGCGAGTCTCTCTTCGAAACGGTCAGTGATCTCGCCCTGGAGCTCCCAAAGGCGCATGTCTTGGCCCAGAACATAGTCGGGCAGTTCATGTATCGGCACGTGGAACGTTGGGACAGGGTTCTGCTCCGGCACCTGGACAGTGGGCCCAGGGCTGAAGACCTGGTAAATGAGATGCCATGTATGGGTGTCGTCCATGGGAACTCTGATCTGGAACTCGCTGTAGCCCGGCCCCCCGATGAGCACCACATTTGGGAACACCATGGGATGACCGATCTGCCAGCTGCGGGTCGTCGCCTCGTCTTGGCCTTCCTGAAGGCGGAACTTTCGTATGCCGTGCTCGAAGGGCTCCCAAGCCAGCTTGCTGTGCTTGCGCAGCCACATATTCGCGAATGCCCGCTTGTCCTTGTCCTGGTTCCCAGCCCGGTCGAGGATGTAGCGGAACCATGTACCGTGCATGAATTCGGCGTGGACAGTATCCGCGGAGTTTTCCTGACATTGCAGCCAGTTGCAGGGGACGACCGTAGTCCCAACCTGTCTGAAAGAGTTTTCCAGAACGAAGATGAACCAGTTGGGCAGCAGCGGGGCAGGTGCCGGCCCCAGGTAGCCCCATATCAGCCCGCCCATTTCCTGCACGGCGTAGGACTTGAGCTTGATACGTTCTTTGAACGTACTTTCCGCCGGTTCAGCCGGTTGCTCAATGCATTGACCGCTGATGTCGTACTTCCAGCCGTGGTAAGGGCAACGGATGCCGTCCTCTTCAGGAATGCCTACCACAAGGTCTACCTTGCGATGGGCGCAACGCTGGTTGATGAGGCCCAGGCGGCCCTTGCCGTCGCGGAAGAGGGTGAGCTGTTCTCCAAGGATGAGGACCGACCTGACGGGGTTGTCAGCCAGGTCGGCTGAGGTGGCGACAGGGTACCAGTAGCGCCGGAGCAGCTCGCCCGTTGGTGTACCTGGTCCCACCTGTGTTAGACGTTCGTTTTCTTCGACGCTCAGCATGCAGCCACCTCCTGGCAAACGGCATCCCTTACAAGTAGTCGCAGTGTAGGCAGGCGGGGTTTGGCGTGTCAATTGGATAAGTATTTACTGCCTAGGGCGCTGAGAGCGCAGGGATGCGCGCCAGAATCTGTCTCTGCGTGCTCTGCGCCCTCAGCGGTGCACTTTCTGGCTGTGTGGTGGGGTCGACACGCCTTTGACAGCCCTGGTAGGCTCGGCTACCATTTCTTACCTGAGGCGACTGGCGGGCGGCTGGCCCGCGGCTTCTTGGGTGGCAACGTAGCTCAGAGGCAGAGCGGGCGCTTCATAAGCGCTAGGCCGTAGGTTCGAAACCTACCGTTGCCACCATTGTTTCCCACCTGGCCTGCCCCTTTTCCTTTGAACTTACGCAGAGGCCCCCCCCCCCCCCGGCCCGCCCGCGAACGTTTTGCATAACAAAGGGGGCCTCCATCCCTTTGGGGTAGGCGGGACAGGCTCTGTTGTCCCCCTGGGGCTGCGCCGCCGCACCCCAACCGGCGCGATGTCGTCAAGGCCACCGGAGCTCGTACTACAGCCCGCCAATCGCGTTGCCGCAAACCTCACCCCGATGCTATACTCGACCATGGTGGGCAGCGTGGGCGGCTAGCTCAGGGGTTAGAGCGCTTGCTTCACACGCAAGAGGTCATTGGTTCAAATCCATTGCCGCCCACCATGGTTAACAGGGTCCAGGCATGATGAAGCCGTGCCGAAGTGGCGGAAAGGCAGACGCGCTGCGTTCAGGGCGCAGTGCCCGTATGGGCGTGGGAGTTCAAATCTCCCCTTCGGCACCATCCACCATGACACCCACCTTCCGATCTAGTATGCGCTTGTAGCTCAGTGGATAGAGCGCAGCCCTGCGGAGGCTGAGGCCGTGGGTTCGAGTCCCACCAAGCGCACCACTCCCTTCCTTTACATGGGCGATTAGCTCAGTTGGTTAGAGCGCCTCGTTTACACCGAGGAGGTCCCAGGTTCGAGTCCTGGATCGCCCACCATTTCTCCGCCCTCCCTCATGGCCCAGCATCGCTCCCCTCTTCCAAAGATTCCTGGGTTTATTGACTGCGTGGCTGTAGAGGCTCGACCAACATGGCACGATGTTTCCAGGGCGGCGCCCAACCTCCGCGAAGAATCAAAGCCAGTCAAATTTACAATCAGGAATCTGGATGGCTGGTAGCATGAAAACCTCTACATCTACCGGTTCATGGCCTATCCGGACAGTCATTCACTGGTTTTGGATTCATGTCCGCCAGGGCCTCAGCTCGATCAGTTCGTTCTTTTCGAGCCGTCAGCCTAGTCGTTTCGGGCCCCGATACTCCGTGATGCGGCAACTGGTGGTGGGGGATGGCGTCACGGCTGGACATGGATGGCAACCGGTTGAAGCGCGGCCCCGCCCCCCCCACCAAAAGCCACGCTCGCCACGCCCGCTCGCCACGATGATCGAGGACGGGGCGCTCCCTGTGGAGGCAAACGGAAGCCGTGCGCTTAGGCCATTACCCCCTTTCGGAACCCCGGCTTTGGGCGCTACTATGGGCCAACCCCAAGGACATGAAACGGGAGGACACTATGAAGCTCACCTACGGACTGCAGCAAGGCTCTCATGGATGGGTGGCTGCCCTCGCCTCGGAACAGGGGTTGAGATCTGTGTCCCTGCCGCAACCTTCGCCGGAACGCGCCCTGGACAACCTGGGTAAGGAGTTGGACAGAGCTGTTCAAGATGACGGCGCATTCGCGGGGTTCTTCAGACGTGTGGAAGCCTATTTCAATGGCCAGCCCGAGACCTTCGCGGAAGACCTACCGGACCCGGATTTGGGCACGGATTTCCAACGCCGCG
The DNA here is from genome assembly GCA_003228115.1 of Chloroflexota bacterium. Lineage (GTDB taxonomy): Bacteria > Chloroflexota > Dehalococcoidia > Lucifugimonadales > SAR202-VII-2 > SAR202-VII-2. The sequence continues at coordinate 89,420 of QEVV01000002.1, read as the reverse complement.
TCTGGAGCGCGTTGCGCACAATCCCATACGGCGAGACCCGTAGTTACGGCTGGGTCGCTGAGCAGGTGGGCGTGCCCCAGGCGCCACGCGCAGCAGGCAGGGCCATAGGTAGCAACAAAGTGGTGCTTGTGGTGCCATGCCAGCGGGTAATCGGCGCATCCGGCGACCTGCGAGGCTACGGCGCAGGGGGTCTGGGCGTGAAGCAGCGTCTGCTGGACCTTGAGCAAACTGGGAAGAAAGGCGCTGTGACCGTTTCCTGAGGAGGCAGCGTGGTGCCAGGGCTACGCGGAATGGTAAATTGACCAACATTTCCTCTCAATCCGGACGAGCCTCCATGCCTCCCCGTGTCCACCGAGTATTTGGCCTCGCTTTGGCGATCTGCCTTCTTGCTGGTGGTACTCCGGTCGCCTTTGCGACGGCTGCAGCCCAGGAAGAAACGGCCACGGTTGAAGGGTCCGTATTTCTTCAAGGTCATCAACTTCACGGCGGGGCGTCCGTCACGCTGGGGCCGCTAGCGGCTACAACCGACGCCAGCGGGACATTCGCGTTCGTCAATGTCGGACAGGGCGAGCACGTCTTGACCATCGAAGCGCAGGGCTACTTACCTGCCACACGCACGGTTGAGGTCGAGTCAGATGGGCTGATAGTTGTGCCCCAGGCAGCACTCTTGGGTGGCGAACTCATCGGCAATTCCCACGTCGATGTCGAAGACCTGCTGGTCGTGGTGGAGGCCTTTGGGTCCGATACGCCGACAGTGGATGCCCCGTCCGCCGACGTCAGTGGGGACGGTGATGTCAATGTGCTGGACTTGGTCCTCGTGGGCCGCAATTTTGGAAGGTCGGAAAGCGAGTGGCGTGACCCGCTGAAAAGCGTCATCGTGGGTGATCCAATCACTGGCTACGACGACACCATGTGGCCTACGGTTGGCACAGTTCTATCGTCGCCTTTTGGCCCCAGGCAAAAGGCATCAGAGGACCTTCGCTATGATTACCACCGGGGCATCGATATCCCTGGTGTTCACGGAGAGCCCGTCGTTGCCTTTGCGGACGGGGAAGTCTATCGCACATACCTAGAGGGGCAGCCGGGTAGTTCCTTCACCGGGGGCGGCACCGTGGTCATCCTCCGGCACGAGACTGAGACTCCTTTCCCTTTTCACGGAGGAGAGCACACCCGCTACTTCTCTCTATACCTCCACTTGGATTCGATAACAGTCGAGGAAGCGACATCCAGCCCCTACGCGGTTGTTAGCAAGGGCGATCTCATTGGAACCCTAGGCCAGACCGGCGGGACAACATTCGACCATGTCCATTTTGAACTGCGTATCGGCACCACTTGTTCACGAGAGGCCCAGCAGACGGGTTGCTCTGACTACTACGCTTCGGAAGCCATAGACCCGCACATCAACCCGGTTGGTTTCATAACGTACGGCAATCAGAACTCGCTTCAGGTGGAGTACCTGCAGACCAGTCCGCTACGCGTACGGGTGACTTCTGACCGGGACGAACTGGATTTCAACAAGATACGAGTGGTGTCAGGCGCGGTTGAGAAAGTCGTTGATTTCAACGAGCGCGCAGGCATTGACCCAGTCGATATCGACAATCCAGTCTACGAGGGCGTGACCATTGAGCCAGCGCGCTTCAGTACGAGCACAGAAACCTACAGCATCACATTGGAGTTTGCTGACCTTGGCGGCTTCGACCTAATCGAGGCTGTTGACCTATGGGGCAATGGGGTGAGCCTGGCCTGGGAGTGACGCCGGGCACGCAATCCACGGAGCGCCTGCTCGCAAAGAAGCCCCAGCTGGACACCAGCCGGGGCTTCTTGATACTCAGGGTCTAAGAACGCTACGCCGACTCTTCCAGGCGCACAGATCCGGCCCCCAACATTTGCTCGAGGTTTTCGCAGAGCTCGGAGGTGTATGCCGTGAAGACATGCTCCATTTCCACAAGGACGTTCTTGCCGGGCGCCGCTATTTCGAGACGCACAAGGTCGGAACCATCGGGTACCAAGAGGGTTTGTAGGACGGTTTGGAAAACGCCACGATCCTGCTCTGGATCGCTGGATTCCTGGAGGCGCACCGTCACCCAGCGACTGGGTTTCTTGGCGCCGTTCCCATTGGAGGGGCCGCCGTTGCCGTTGGCCTTCGGGGCGGGCTTTGGTGAATAATCGGGAGCGTTCATTGATTCCGTCTCCGCTTTTGGCTTTGACCCATTCCCGTTCATGTGGGGTACTTCACCTGGTGACTCCGATTCAGCGGCCCCTGGATCGTCTTCCAGTGAGAACTCCTGCGCTTGGTGACAAGAGATAGAAAGCTCGTCATCGCGGGCCTTGACCGTTCCCACGACAGAAACGAAGGCGCCTTCCTGCCACAGGCCTTGCGTTCGCTCGTAGACGTCGGCCCAGACCATGAGATCCAGGCTGCCGTCCAGGAATTCAAGCTGGACCGCCAGGAATGGTCTGCCCTCTTTGGTGGTCAGGCGGCGGAAGGATGACACTTGTGCGACGAGATTTACTTTCTTGCCCACCATTTCCGAGTCGATCTGGCCACGAGTGATGATGGCTTTCGAATTGCGGCTGGCGGCGATGAGGGGGTTCCCGGAGAGGTAGACGCCCAGCAATTCTTTCTCCCACGCCAACTTCTCCCTGGCCGACACAGTCGCTTCCTCCATCTCCAGAGAGGCGATTGGCGTTGGCACCGAATCGCCGAAGAGGTCGAACATGGTCGTCTGGCCTGAGTCCCGAAGCCGCGCACCTTGCTGGGCCAGAGACACGATCCGGTTTACATTTGCCACCAGTGTGCCTCTGTCCTGGCCGAAGGAGTCGAGGGCGCCTACTTTCACCAGGCTTTCCAGCGTCCGTTTGTTAATACCATGGAGATCGGAACGCCGGCAGAAGTCTTCAATGTCCAGAAAGGGCCCCCCTTCCGTTCTGGCCTCTACGAGAGGGGCGACCGCAGATGCGCCGACGTTCTTGATGGCGGCGAGGCCGAACCTGATGCCTCTCTCTCCGTTCTCATTTCTCTGTACCGTGAAGTCGCTATCACTCTGATTGATGTCTGGGCCCATGATCGGGATTTTCAGTCGGATGCACTCAGCGATTGCAGCCGCGGCCTTGTCCGTGTTGCCAAGATGGGCGGTGAGCATGGCCGTCATGTATTCAACTTTGTAGGAGGCCTTGAAGAAGGCCGTCCAGTAGGCGATCAAAGCGTAGCTGACCGCATGGGCCTTGTTGAAGGCATAACCGGCGAAGGGCTCAATAAGGCCAAAAACATCAGAGGCTGCTTCTGCGGAGTAGCCCTTTGCCTGAGCCCCGTCCAGGAACTTTTGCTTCTCCTGGCGCATAAGATCGGCGTTCTTTTTACCCATCGCCTTGCGGACGATGTCTGCTCCTCCAAGGGAGTACCCGGCGAAAGCCTGGAGTATCAAGAGCACCTGGTCCTGATAGACGATGACGCCGTGCGTTTCCTCAAGGATCGTGGCGAGGTCAGGGTGTGGGTACTGGACAGCCTCAAGGCCCTTGCTCGCCCGGATATAGGTCTCGATGTGTTCCATGGGACCCGGCCGGTATAGGGCAATCATCGCCGCCAGGTCTCGCACGGAGGCTGGCTTCATGTCCTTGATGTATCTCCGCATTCCCGAACCTTCCAACTGGAACACGCCCGCCGTTTCAGCAGAGCCCAGGAGGTCGTAGGCGGCTTTGTCGTCCAGAGGAATCTCGCGGAGGTCGATGCGTTGACCTGTCGAGTCCTCAATCAATTTGAGAGTCTTGGCAACAATCGTGAGATTGGTCAGCCCCAGGAAGTCCATTTTCAGAAGACCCAGCTTGGCGATGGGCACCATGGAGAACTGGGTCATCGCAATGCCTTCATTGTCGGCCCGGACTGGCCGCTGCAGAGGCACATAGGTGGTCAAAGGAGCTTCAGAGATCACGACACCGGCGGCGTGCGTCGAAACGTGCCGAGTGATGCCCTCCATCTTCTGAGCCGTGTCGATCAGGTTGTGCAGGGCTGCGTCCTGGTCGTAGACCTCTTTGAATTCCGGTATGCGGCCTAGAGCCTCTTCTATGGACCAGGCCTTAATCTCGGCCTGCTCTGTCTTGAGGTAGGTAGTTGGAATAAGGCGAGCGACGCGGTCGACATCGGCGAACGTCATGGCGAGGGCGCGGCCCACGTCGCGAAGTGCCGCCTTCGCCCCAAGCGTGCCGAAGGTAACGATCTGCGCTACGTGGTCTTTGCCATATTTTCCTACTACGTAGTCAATGACTTCTTCCCGCCGGTCGTCCTGGAAGTCCATGTCGATGTCAGGCATTTCCCGGCGCTCCCGGTTGAGGAAACGCTCAAAAACCAGTCGGTATTCCAGCGGGTAGATATCCGTGATCTCAAGGCAGTACAGGACCATTGATGCCGCAGCCGAGCCGCGAACGCCCATCAGGATGCCTGTATGCCGGGCAAACATGGCGATGTCCCAGACCACGAGGAAGTAGTTGGCAAGGCCAATTTCGCCAATGACATCCAGTTCATAGCTCAGCCGGTCATTATCCTCTGCGGTTGGTTCCCCACGCCGCTCCTTCAATCCGTCCCAACACAGCTTCTCCAGATAATCGTGGGCGGTGAACATCTCCGGCACGGTGTACTGGGGCATGTGCAGGGTGGAGAAGTCCATGTCCACATAGCACATCTCAGCGATGCGCTGGGTATTCTCCAGGGCCTCCGGCAGGTGGCGGAACAACTCTTCCATCTCCTCCGAGGGCCGGAGGTAGTAGGAGTCATCGGACATTTTGAGGCGCTTCTCGTCCTCAACCGTTGTATTGGTCTGAATGCAGATCAGAATGTCTTGGAGGTGGGCGTCCTCCTTGTCGACATAGTGGCAGTCGTTCGTGGCTACCAGTGGGATGCTGAGGTCCTTGGCGAGGGCCAGGAGGTGGTGGTTCAGGTTTTCCAAGAAAGGAAGGTCGTCGTGCTGCTGCAATTCAATGTAGAAGTCCGGGAAGGTGTCACGGAACCATAGGGCCGCTTCCCAAGCCTCCTCCAGCCGCTCCTCAATGATCAGTTTGGGAATTTCGGCAGAGGGACAGCCGGACATGACAATGAGCCCTTCTCCGTGGCGCTCAAGAAGCTCACGATCGATGCGAGGCTTGTAGTAGAACCCTTCCAGATTTGCCTTGGTGATCAACTCCATTAGGTTGGAGTAACCCTGATTGCTCTTGGCTAGGAGCGTGAGATGCCGCGGGTTCTTCTCAGAGCTGTCATTTACCAGGCGGGACTTCTGGGCGACGTAAGCCTCGACGCCGATGATGGGCTTGATGCCGGAGGCCAGGCATTCTTGGTAGAACTCCACTACGCCATAGAGCCCGCCGTGGTCGGTGATGGCCAGGGAGTCCATCCCAAAGCCCTTGGCCCGGCCGACCATGCTCTTGATACGGCTGAGGCCGTCCAACATGGAGTATTCGGTGTGGTTGTGGAGGTGGGTGAAGGCCATGAGTCCTAGTGAAGGCGGTGCTTACGAATTACTACGATATCTAGCGGGTGCGGTGTTGCATTCCACAACATGCAGTCCCAAACAAGGAGGGGCGAAGGACATTATAGCAGCGCCACGAGTGGCACAAACAAGGGGGGATTGGGGGGATTTTGGGGCATTTTGTTTCGTTCCCTTCGGGGCTCGTGGAGACCTCGACGGATCCAAATTGACACCCAAATGGGCTGGTGTGATAGAGTACGATGCGGCCCGGCGAAATCCGACGTTCTACCCCTCCATCAGCTACGCTAACCCACGCTGGCCGCTACGTTTTCAGGAGTCACCATGCCATTGAACATCATCGTCGCTGCTAAGCAGGTTCTGGACCCGGAGATGCCCGCGTCGGCCTTCAAGGTAGACCGCGACGCCAAGAAGATAATGCCACCCCAAGGCATCCCGCCAGTGGTCAATGGCTTCGATGAGAACGCCGTGGAGGCCGCCCTTCAGTTGCGGGAGATTCACGAGGGCAAGGTAACTGTGTTGACGATGGGCGCAGAGTTCGCTCTCGACGTGATCAAGAAGCCGCTGTCCATGGGCGCTGACGAACTCATACTTCTGCAGGACCCGGCCTTCATCAACACTCCCGACAGCTTCTTCACAGCGACGGTGTTGGCGGCGGCCATAAAGAAAATCGGTGAATACGACCTGATCATCTGCGGGCGTCAGGCGTCTGACTGGGACAGTTCCCAGGTCTCGCTGGGGATTGCGGAGATGTTGGGCCTACCGGTTATAACCCTAGGCCGCAAGATTGAGGTTGGCGACGGCAAGGTGTTGGTCCAGAGGGTGCTGACCGACGGATACGAGGTCATGGAGGCGTCGCTGCCTGCAGTGGTGACCGTGTCCAACGAGTTCGGCGAGCCTCGATACCCGACGTTGCGGGGCATCATGCAGGCTACCCGCAAGATGCCGACGACGTGGACATCTGCAGACCTTGGGGTCGAAATCCCTGCGCCGCAGCTTGAACTGTCCGACCTTTTCGTGCCTGAACGAGACCGCCAGTGCGAATACATTGAAGGCTCCGATGAGGCTGCCATTGGCCGCAATCTGGCCCTGAAGCTTCGTGAAGCCAAGCTCATCTAAGTAACCCAATTGGTTGTGGAGAAATTAATGCCACCCGTTCTAATCATTGGCGAAGTCACTCCTGACGGCGACGCAGCTTCCATCACCGGAGAGTTGATAGCTGCGGCTCGCCCTTTGGCCGACGGACTCGGCGTTGAACTCGTGGCGGCACTTCCTGGAACAAGCTCTCAGCGGGCTGCGGCGACCGCGATAACCCTCGGCGCCGATAAGGCCTACGCCGTGGAGGACCCTTTTCTCGACGATCCAAGCGCCTTCGATGCCCATGTGGCCGCGGCGCAGAAGCTATGCCAGGAAATTGGCCCCAGCATAGTGCTCTTTGGAAGGACGATTACGGGACGGGACGTTGCCCCCCGGCTTGCCTTTCGCCTAGGAACTTGTGCAGCCAACGATTGTGTTGAAGTGAAGCTGGACTCAGACCAGCGTTTGGCGGCGCTTCGGCCTGTTTTCGGCGGCAGTGCCCTGGCCTGGGTGCGCTGCCTCGGAGATGTCGCTGTAGTTACGGTCCGAGCCAAGGCCTATGAACCACTGGAAGCGGATGCCACCCGGAAGGGGGAAGTCGTTAACTTCAGCCCTGGCCTGGGCAGGGACGCTGTCAAGAGCCGGTTGGTGGAGCGAGTCAAGGAAGATCAGACCCAAGGCCTTCGGCTGGAAGACGCTCGTATTGTCGTAAGCGGAGGGCGTGGCCTTGGTGGGCCGGACCCCTTCGTGCACTTGGAGGAGATCGCTAAGCTTTTAGGCGGAGCTGTGGGGGCATCCCGTGCCGCCTGCGACGCCGGCTGGGTGCCTGCGACATTGCAGGTTGGCCTTACCGGCAAGACGGTTACCCCAGATCTCTATCTAACGGTCGGCATTTCCGGGGCCAGCCAGCACATGGCTGGGTGCGCGGCGTCCAAGAATATCGTCTCCATCAACAAGGACGGCGACGCCAACATTTTCAAGGAAGCCCGTTTCGGCGCCGTGGGCGACTGGAAGAACATCCTCCCAGCTTTCATCGAACAGTTGCAAGAGCTCGTGAAATAGCCCTTCGCCCCCGAGGGCGAAGGGCTATTTCACGGCGGAGCATTACAGCGTCTTGTACCAGGCGGCGATCTCTTCGCCAATCAGGTGAGGGTTGTCCTCCATGAGGTAGTGGACTCCCGGACCTATGTCTACTGTCTTGAGGTTCTTGTAGGTCTGCTTGCACATTTCAACCATAGGGGGCGGGAGGATAGCGCCGGGGTCCCCGTGGAAGAGTAGCTTGGGCAGATCGGATTCCTGAAGCTTAGCTGCGTATGCGCTCACGATCTCATGGACGTCTGCCGGCTCGCCACCGATGGGAATCTCGTTGGGCCATCGCCAAAGGGGCAGGCGGGTAGATGGGTCGGTGAATGGCTCGCGGCCAGCAAGACGCCGCCTATAGCGAAGAACGAGAGGATCCCTGCGGAGGTCCAACCACTCTCAGGCCCCTGGATTATTCCGTAAACAACCGCGAGCAGGCCACTGGTTCCAAGAATGGCGCCAGGAAAGTCCATTGGAGTCTGTCGCGAGTCTCGCGACTCAGGGACTATCGACAAACCCGTGATGATTATGGCGACAACAGGAACATGAAGCCAAAAGACAGCCGCCCAACCGATATTGTCTACCAGGAGTCCGCCTAGCACAGGTCCTAGGCCAGCGGCGATGCCACCGACGGCCGTCCACACGGCAATCGCCTTAGCGCGCTCGTGCCGTTCGAACACGTTGGTGATAATCGACAACGTCGACGGCAGCATGAAAGCGGCGCCAACGCCCTGAAGTCCTCTCATTGCGACTAGCACGGTAGCGTTGGGCGACAAGGCTGCTCCGACGGCTGCTCCTCCGAACAAAACCGCTCCGAAAGCGAGGAGCTTCCGGCGGCCGAAGCGGTCCCCGGTAGTACCTCCTACCAGCAGAAGTCCAGCGACGAGCAAGGAGTAGCTATTCACCACCCACTGAAGCGTGGAGTTTGTGGCCGCGAAATCCCTCGCAATCGATGGTAGCGCTGTATTGACCACCGTCGCATCGACGAACACCATGAAGGTCGTCAGAGAGACCACAAAGAGTACCCAGTTCTTTCGAACGGTGGACACCTTGCCGGCTGGCGACACTTCCCTAGATAACGTTGGCATCTCTTATCTCCTCTAATTCCTTAACGGGCATAGGCATAGGCTCGCCTGTCTCGACATATTGCTTCAAGCTAGCCAATAACAAAGGTAAGACCTCCTCGCGGTTCTGCCGTTCCACCTCTTGCGGGTCAACTGGTACGTCCGACTTCAATTCGTACTCGATCGCACCAGTCACGATAGTCCCGTCCCCGTCGTCTACGAGCGAGTAGCCCCCATGGAAAGGTGCGAATGGCACGGTGCCGTAAATATCCAGCGTCAAAGCCTCACCGGGTCTCCACTCTATGGCACGCTCCTCTACATATCCTCCATCGGGGAAATCGCAATGCCGGGAGGCATCCACACCCTCTTTGGCCTCTGACGTGTAGTGAGAATCGGCAAGGAAGGGATTCCAAACGCTCACCGTTCCCAGGTCGGCTAGAACGTCCCATACCTTTTCTCTTGATGCGTCGATTCGAATTTCACTTGTGACGGTTGTCATTTTCATGCTCTCCTAAGATAAGTTTGTGTTGGCATTGCTTTGCTATGGACTCTGATCATCTTTAGCTAAGTTCTGGCTGCCTTTCCTTCCTCCTTTTTCCTGGATGGTCTCGCATCTCTGACGAACCGCTGCATATAGATCGACACCACCCTCGGTTTCATCTATGCTAAGCACCGTCGGTAATGGAATCAATTCCCTGAAAGGTAATTGTCTTCAGCTCAACATTGGGCCAAAATGGCTACCACAGGATTATGGAGGTGTGGAAACATGAGCACCGCAACTTTAGGCCAAGCGACAGCCTTCGGCCGCCATATGAAGCGGTGGAGGCAACAGCGTGGACTGAGCCAATTGGATCTGGCTGCTCGAGCCGATCTATCGCAGCGTTACGTTTCTTTCATCGAAACAGGCCGTTCAAGGCCCGGGGCGAGCGTCGTTCAGAGGGTCGCCGAGGCGCTGGAGATCCCTCTTCGGGACCGGAACATCTTGCTGCAGACAGCGGGCTTGGCTCCCATCTATCCAGAGGTGCCACTGTCGGATGATGCTGTGGAGCCGTTTCGCAATACGATACGCAAGATGCTGGAATCGCACGATCCCTATCCCGCATACGTCATCAACCGATGGTGGGATCTGATCGATGCGAACATAGCGGGTCGTCGATTCTTCCCAGAGGCCGGTGACGGCCCAATAAATCTTGTCGATACCATGCTCGGGCCTGGGCCTGCACGAGAAAGGGTCGATAACTTTTCGGCGGTGGCGCCGGTGTTCCTCCGCCGTATACGGAGGGAGGTGGCAGACTCAGGTCCAGATGAGCGTCTTCAGCAGCTCCTCACACGAGCGGAAGCCTATATGAAAGACGTCCTAGTTGATGTTATAGACGCTGGTGCTGATCTGGTCGTCTGTCCCCACTTCAGGATTGGAGATCAGGTGATCAAGACCGTGTCCATGGTGGCCCGGTTCGGAACTGCACGTGAGGTGACGCTGGACGAGCTTCGGGTTGAGCTCGTTTTTCCCAGAGACGATGAAGCTGATGCCTTCTTCAGACAGAGCGCTCAGGAGCCCCTCCAAGAAGCCTCAAGCTAAGTCCGAGGTAAGGAAGAAGCGCAGTCGAGCAGGTGCTCGTGGCTCTGCGCGCTTCTCTAACGTTCAGCTAGATCACCTGCCAATAGCGGCGTCCCTCGCGTCGCACAACCCGGCCGAAATGCTCATCCAGGGCAAAATGCCCCGCCACGATGACGCTACCTTCTTGCTCCGCTCGATCCAACAAAGCTGTGCGGCTGCGGCGGCTCTCCGACTTGTCGATGTCGGCGGCGACGCACCAATGGGGCTGTTCCACCTGAGCGCTTATGTGGATGACATCGCCGACAATTGCGCCCTTCTCCCCTTGAGAGTTGATCACGATGCATACGTGCCCCGGAGTGTGGCCCGGCGTAGCAATCGTGGATATCTCAGGAGTAATGGTGTGATCGCTCTCAATGAGTTCTAGAATGCCAAGTTCCTCCAGAGGCACCACCTGGTCGCGAAGGTGGGCGTTGCGCGGCACTGCCAGGATGTCGGGTTGGGTGTGGTACTCCCAGTCGACTCTTGGGACTATGTACTTAGCTTTCGGAAAGGTCGGGCGAGGGCGACCCTTATCGTCATAGGTGAGGTTCCAGCCGACGTGGTCTCCGTGGAGGTGGGTGTGGACCACCATGTCCACATCCTCTGGCCCGATGCCTTGGGCCGCCAGCGCCTCCAACAGATGGCCTGTGCGATCCAAATTACGGGCGTGAGGGCCAGGGCCGTTGCCCGTGTCCGCCATGATGATCTTTCCCTCCGACCTTAGGGCGAACAGGCAATAGGGCAACTCCAGATAGCCATCTGCGTTGAGGTGTTTTTCCCGGTACGGTTCCCATTCTTCTATGGGCACTTCAGGGTAGAAGTCGGTGGGAAGCCGAGGGCTCTGCCACATATCGAAGACAGCCAGGACCTCTACATTGCCCAGGAACATTCTTTCTTGCATTCGGGAGCCTCCTTGACGACTCATCTTGGCAGGCATGCTGGCGTCTGTGGGGTATGGGCCCACCGAGTCGGAGCGTGTGCCCTGTGGACACGAATGTGAGCACCGTGTAGTCTACCGCAGGCCATCTGGTAGCGTCAGCGCTGCCTGGCCAGGCACTAATGAAGTGACCTAATCCAGCTTTCGTTAGATTGCCGCGACCACGAGGGGATGAGGAACATGAGCACACTAATAATCGGCGGCGGACTGGTTGGATCGCAGATAGCGCGGGCCCTTGTAGAGGAAGGCGAGCGCCCAACGATTATGGACGCCAGCCTTCAGTCCGACGCCCTGGCCGATATCGTTGATCCCGATGCGGTCACGATAGTGCAAGGGAACGTGCTGAATCCGCTGGATATTTCGCGTGCCCTAAAGTCGTCGGGAGCTTCGCGAATTGCACACATGGCAGCCTACCCAATGCTGACGGAGGGGGCCCAGCGCGACCCCTACGCGGCGATCCAGGTAAACGTGTTTGGTGCTTTGAACGTCCTGGAGGCCGCTCGGCTGGAGGGGGTTTCCCGCGTGGTGCTTGCCAGTTCTGGCGTCCTGACACGCTATATCGGTGGCGGAGAGGATGAAGGCGACCCAGCGAAAGAGGAGGCCTACCCCCGGCCAACCACCTTTTACGCAGCGACGAAGCAGGCGGTCGAGAGCATTGGGCTGAACTACGGGAAGTGGACTGACCTTGAGGTCGCCGTGGTCCGGTTCGCTGCCGTGGCGGGTCCCTGGCGTGGCCGCGGAGGCGGCGGACCCACGGGCAACTTCAAGAACATGATCGAACGGTCGCTTCATGGCGAGGAGTTCGCCATTCCAGACCGGTCGGTGGAATGGCTCTATTCGAAGGACGCGGCCAGGGGCACGGTACTGGCTCTGAACATCGCTGAACTGAAAAGTAGCGTTTTCAATCTGAGTATGGGCCGTGCCTATAGTCCGGCTGAGATCGTCGAAACCGTGCATCGGATCATCCCGACGTCGAAACTGAGCGTGAAGGCGGGAACAGCGGTCACTGAATCGGTGGGTGGGATGGTCGCTTTGGACCTTTCTCGCTCGCGCCGTGACCTGGGCTTTGAGCCTCGCTTCGACCTGCCGGCGGCGATCGATGACTACATTCAGTGGTACCAAGGCGTGCAGTCCTAGGGCTAGGCAGGTCAAGGTAGCGTGGGCATTCTCGCCCAAGACTCACCCTCAGGGTATAATTGCCTAGCCCTCACCTAGCATGGAAGTAGCTCACCATAGAAGACGCTTACCTTCCAAATAGTAAGAACTCTCCTTGAATTGCATGCACGGTGCACGTCAAGAATTTTCCATCAAGTACAGGAGTCGTTATGACAACCTTTAACAAGGGCAATTGGACCGAACCCACAGGCGAAGCCAAGGCTGGCTTCGGAAAGTGGCAGCGTCCTGCCGGCCCTTACGACCGCTTCATGGAAGAAGAAGGCATTCCCGTATTCAGAGCTATCGGCGTAAGCCGCGTTCAGGACTTGCCGCTGAAGCCCTGGAAGCGGATGGGAGGCAAGGGTACCTATATCCAACTCTACGGTACTGAAGGGTTGTGGGGGATGTACCTAGTCGAAGTCCCCGCCGGTGGAGCGCTGAACGTAGAGCGCCATCTTTATGAAGAGATGTTCCTAGTCATCGAGGGAAGAGGCTCCACCGAAGTCTGGCAGGACAAAAACTCGACGAAGAAGAGCGCTTTTGAATGGAGTGCTGGGTCGTTGTTCTCAGTGCCCCTGAACTCATGGCACCAAATCATCAACTCAACTTCCAGCCCGGCCTTGTTGCTTGCGGGCACAACAGCCCCTAACGCTCTCAACCTGTACATGAACAAGGATTTCCTGTTCAACACGTCCTACGATTTCACGGATCGGTACGACGCCTCGGCTGATTTCTACCGTCCCGTCGAGGACCTGGAGCCAGATCCCGTCAGGGGTTTGGCCATGCTTCGCACCAATGTCATGCCCGACATCATCGACTGCGAACTTCCCCTGGACAACCGGCGCTCCCCTGGATACCGGCGAGTGGAGCCCCACATGGCCTCCAACAAATTCTACTTGTGGATAGCGGAACACGAGACGGGGCGGTACTCGAAGGCGCATGCCCATGGCTCGGCGGCCGTGTTGATCTGCCTCAAGGGAAAGGGCTACACCTACACTTGGCCTGCAGAGCAAGGAACACATCCTTGGGAAACGGGCCAGACCGAGAAGTTGTTCCGGCAAGACTACGAGCCGGTAGGGATGGTCAGCGCTGCTCCAATGAGCGGCGATTGGTTCCACCAGCACTTCGGGGTCAGCTCTCAGCCCCTTCGATTGACCGCCTGGTTCGGGCCCAATGCTCCTGGCCGCGAGGCGGGCAGACCCGGCGAGGATGCGATCGACAAGGGCGCAATTGACCTGCACGAGGGCGGTACAGCGATCCCTTACTGGGAAGAGGACCCCTTCATTCGCAAAGAGTTCAATGGCCTACTGCAGCAAGAAGGCGTCAGTTCCCGCATGGACGAGTCTTTCTACCGCAGGCCAGAGGGTCTCTAAGGTAGAACAACGTCTCTTCCTCTCTCTGCCACGGCGACGTTGGCGGCGAGAGTCCCTTCCCCCGTGCCCGGGGGAAGGTTAGGATGGGGGTGAAGGCCCCCAAGCCCTCAGCCACGGCTTTTACTAACCAAACTCTATGACCTCCCCCTCCGGATTCACCGGCTCCCACCGCCACCTAGTTGAAGAGGACAGTATTGTCCTGACCAGCGTTGGCGTGGATATTGGCTCCTCCACATCTCATCTTGTCTTTTCTCGATTGGAATTGGAGCGGGCCGACACCCGCTATGTCCTCGTGCGCCGCACTATCCTTCGAGAATCGGACATTCTCCTGACCCCGTTCACCGAAGACGGCTCCATCGATGCCGATGCCCTAGGGCGCTTCGTCGATGCCCAATACCAAGCTGCTGGATTGAAGAGAGAAGACATCGATACGGGCGCGCTCATCCTTACTGGCGTGGCCCTCGGCAGGCGTAACGCCAGAGCCATCGGCGATGTATTCGCCAAGGAAGCAGGAAAGTTCGTCGCCGTGAGTGCCGGAGACGGTTTGGAGTCAAGCCTCGCCGCGCACGGTTCGGGAGCGGTTCAGGAGTCGATGAGAGGCGGAGTGGGTCTCAATGTCGACATCGGCGGAGGTACGACCAAGGTTGCGGTCTGCATCGAGGGACGGGTGTCTGAGGTGACTGCGCTGGACGTCGGCGCTCGCCTCGTCGTCTTGGACGACCAGGGCGCCGTCATGCGAGTAGAGGATGCAGGCCATCGCTTGGCCGAGGCCGCTGGTGTTCGAGTGGGCCTGGGCGGCGTCCCCACACAGGACGACCTGCGAATCCTAGCCGGGGTCATGGCTGACCGCATCGTTGAGGTTGTCGCTGGGAATGAATTATCGGAGGAAGCAGCTAGCTTATTGAGGCTTCCTCCATTGGCACAAAGACCAGCGTTAGACTGGTTGATCTTCTCCGGAGGCGTGTCCGAGTATGTCTACGGACGCGAGCCTCGCAGCTTTGGAGACCTTGGCCCGCTTCTAGCGAGCGAAGTCTCTCAAAGAGTTACCGCGCTGGGCATTCCGGTAAAGACGCCTGCGGCAGGAATCCGGGCTACGGTGATCGGGGCGTCGCAGTACACAGTTCAGGTGAGCGGCAGCACCATCTTTGTTTCGTCTGAGGATGCGCTGCCCCTGCACAATATCCCAGTGGTGCGCCCCGACTTTCAGTGGGGCGACGACATCGACACAGCCCGGGTGGTGCGGGCCGTCCGATCTGCCCTGATACGCTTGGATGTCGAGGACGGTGGCTCAACGGTCGCCCTTGGCGTCCGTTGGCAAGGCTCTGCCACCTTTGCGAGGCTACAGTCGTTTTGCTCTGGAGTCTTGGAAGCGCTGGGCGCCCACCTAGCTAACGGCAACCCGCTCGTCCTCGTCTGCGACGGCGATGTGGGCGGTCTCGTTGGCCTGCACTTCAAGGAAGAGATGAGTGTGACCAGCCCTCTGGTCTCAATAGACGGCATTGAACTGCGAGAGTTCGACTACATTGATATTGGGGAGTTGATCCCAACCTCGGGCGCGGTTCCCGTGGTCATCAAGTCTCTGGTCTTTCCGACGCTTCCTGGCTAGCTCTGGCGCGAAGAAGCGGTCTTTTGGAGCGGTTGGCCGCCAACGGCTTGCCATTTGGATGGTCTCTCAAAAGCCGATGCTGAGCACGCGTGCCCGCTGAGTTGGCAGACAAGATTTCTCGGCTCCGCTCGAAATGACAAATGCTGTCATTGACCGGCAAGGTCCTGCGCTTTGCTCTAGGACGACAAGTGGAGGGTTCGGCTTCGATGTCCCCGTGGGTCTTCTGTGGAGAGAGGTTCATCGAGTAACCCTGGTGAAATGGGGTGCAGGGGCGCAGCCCCGCCGGGGGTGTGGGGGAGTCCCCCACAAACAAAACGCACGTGGGTGGAGTGGGTGGGAGAGCAGCGTCAGCTATAAAACAACCGTTCGTAGAAGCCGGGTATTCTGACGAAGATCGGCGATATCTCAGTAACGAAAGGGCGGGCCACTGGCCCGCCCTTTTCAAGCATCCACATAGAAACCAAGATTCTAGGCCTTGACTGCCTCGTGTTCTTTCTTGGCTTCCTCCACAATGCGTTGCTGTGCTTGCTCAGGCACCGGCTGGTAGCTGCTGAACTCCACCGTGAAGTAACCCCGTCCCTGGGTTAGCGCCCTCAACTCCGCGGCGTAGCGGCGCATCTCCGACTGGGGCACTGTGGCCTCAATCTCAGTAAGGCCATCTCCAGGGAACATGCCGGCTATGTGGGCCCGCTTCGAATTGAGGTCGCCCACAACCTCTCCTGTGAACGCATCCGGAACGTTGATGATGGCTCTTAGGATGGGCTCAAGGAGGATTGGATGGGCTTTCTCCATGCCCTGCTTTAGTGCCATGCCGCCGGCGATTTCAAAGGACATGCCAGAGGAGTCGACGGCGTGATATGAACCATCGTAGAGAGTGACCTTGAGGTCAACGATGGGGTAACCCGCCAGGACGCCTTCAGGCAAAGATTTCGATACTCCCTTCTCGACTGCAGGGATGTATTCCTTGGGTACCGTGCCGCCCGTGACCTTGTTATCGAACACGAAGCCAGACCCGCTCGGCAGAGGCTCAAGGGTGATCATTACATGCCCATATTGACCGTGGCCGCCACTCTGTTTCTTGTGCTTGTACTCAGTGTTCGTTTTCGTGGCGATGGTCTCTCTGTATGGGACCTTTGGCAACGTGACCTCAGGATCGATCCCGAATTTACGCCTCATCCTTTCCGCCGTCACGTCTACGTGGACATCGCCCATGCCTTCGAGAACCGTCTCCGCCGTGTCCGGGTCGCGATGGATCCGCAAGCTTGGGTCTTCTTCCACGAGCCTAGCCAGCGAAGACGACATTTTGTCGAGGTCGCTTTTTGACTTGGGGTGAATGGCTACGCTGTAGGTGGGGTTGGGGAAGCTAATCGGCGCTACGGTATAGCCATTGTCCTTTTGGCCAAGGGTGTCACCCGTGGTAGTGGTCGTCAGCTTGGGCACAGCGCCAATGTCACCTGCTCCTATGGCGTCGACAGTGTCTTGGTTCTTTCCCCTAGGAACAAATACATGGCCTATGCGCTCTGAGTGCTCCTTGTCTGCGTTCCAGACCTCCCCGTTGCCCTTGAACACTCCGCTGAATACCCGGAAATAAGAGAGCTTTCCTACGAAGGGGTCGGCGGTTGTCTTGAAGATCTGGGCTACCAACGGGCCGTCTTCAGAGGTCTCTAGGGACTCAGTGCTACCGTTGTGCTGAGCCTCAACCCGGGGCATGTCAGTCGGTGAGGGCAGCAGGTCAACTATGGCGTCCAGCAATTCCTTGACACCTATCTCCAATGTGGCGGCCCCGGCGAGTACTGGGACAACGCTGCCAGAGAGTATTGCCTGCTTGAGGCCATCGGTTAGTTCTTCCCGGCTGAGCGTGCCTTCGTCGAGATACTTGTCGGCTAGGGCATCGTCCGCCTCGGCCACGGCTTCCATCAGCTTGTCCAAGTGTTCGTCAGCTTGAGCCTTGAGGTCGGAGGGAATGGCGTCGGGGTCCAGCAGGCTGACCACGCCCGTGAAGTCCGCTTCAGCACCGATGGGCAGTTGGATGGCAACACACTGTTTGCCAAGCCGTTGCTGGACTGATTCAAGGCATTGGTAGAAGTCGGCGTTCTCCCGGTCCATGCGGTTGATGAAAATGATGCGAGGCAAGCCGCGCTCGTCCATGAGTTTCCAGGTGATCTCTGTGCCGACCTCCACCCCTGATGGGGCTGACACCGGCACAATGACGGCGTCAGCGGCCCGGAGGGCCGAATACACCTCACCAATAAATTCGACGTACCCAGGAGTATCTAGGAGGTTGATCTTGTGATCGCGGTGCTCGCAGGGCACAACGGAAGTCTGAATGGAGCCCCGGCGCTTGATCTCTTCGGGCTCATAGTCTGAGGCCGTGTTGCCCTCTTCGACTTTGCCGAGCCGGGTTGTGGCGCCGGTCGCGAAGAGCATGGCCTCTGCCAGCGAAGTTTTCCCTGTCCCGCCATGCGAGACCAGGGCTACGTTCCTCAGCTTGTCGACGGCAACGTTCTGCATACGTACCCCCTTGCAGCCGGTGATCTGAAAAGCCGGGCCCTGGGACAGTGTTTTTAGCCGTCCCAGACCAGCGGAATCTTGACCGAGCCCTCTGCTGGAAACGACATTCTACGCATGGATTGCAGCTTGTGCAAACGAAGGCGCTGGTGGCAGCGGTAAGAGAGCCGCTATTCGGCGCAACGACCCTCGTTTCGAGTGGAACTCGCCGCAATGACCGAAGTCCCAGCCGTCGTGAGGAGGCTGCATTGGAAGTCGACGGACCGCGTGAAATACAAAGAATCTCGTTGCAAGGCCAGCGTAGGGGCGTTCAATTGAACGCCCCTACGACTGCCATCGACGGCTTTCGGCACAGCCGCAACGACTTGCAGTAGGTTTTCGACTGCCTACGAGCGGCACGGTCAGCTCGCGCATGCATCGTTAGTCCTTAAACCGTGTGAACAGCCTCCTCGCATTGCCCTCGTACACCTTTTGACGATCCTCGTCACTCAGCCAGGGAATGTCGTCGATAAGAGGCTTGATGTCGTCGAACCAGCGGCCCGTTAGCGGGTTCGTGCTCGAACCGGCGCCTGGTCGTTCAGAACCGAAGAGGCAGTTGTCAGGCCCGACGATCTTGAACAACAGCTCCAGCGACTCCGTGTTGTACAGGGCGGTGTCGAAGTACAGCTTCTTTAGCCGCTGATCGAAGGTTTCCTCGTAGTCGGAGAAGCGGTCCAGTGCTCGCCACCGGCCGATCTGGTAGGGGACCGATCCACCCCCGTGGCAGACGATCAGCTTAAGGTTGGGGAAGTCGTCGAAAACTGTCGACCGCATCAGCGATTGGACGGCGATTCCCTCTTCCGTGATGAAGTGGTTGTGGAAGGACTCTCTTGGGTTCAAGCATCCTGCCGAGTGGATGATGCCGGGAACGTCCAACTCCACCATCTTTTCGTACAAGGGATACCAGTACTCGTCGCCCATTCCGGGGGTCTGGCCGTCGCCCTCGCCGGGGTCGGGGTTAACGACGCAGCCAACGAAGCCCAGTTCCTTGACGCACCGCTCCAACTCCTCCAAAGCGACAGACGGGCTCTGGCCGGAGCACTGTGGCAGTCCGGCGACTCCCCGCATCAGGGTGGGGCTGAGCTTAACAGCGAGGGCGATGGTGTCATTGGAGGCTTCGATGAAGTAGTGCACGATCTTTTCCGGCTTTTGGGCATGCATCATGGTGAAGGGCCGTGGCGAGATGAACGCCATGTCAGTACCCACCTCGGTCAGCAGGTCCTCGTGGCTCTTACCGGAGAATTTCGCCTGGGCGACGCTTTCTTCGGTGATGTTAGGGTGGCCCTTGCCGTGAAAGCCCCTGCCGCTGATGAGGAACGACTGGTAGGAAGGCAGTCTGTCACCCGATACAACGTGGTTGTGAACATCGATGATCATGGTTTCTCCTTATTCTGGTTGGGGGACTCCCACCTCGCGGTCAATCTAAGAGCTAACGCTGTGGTCCCACCCGCTTCGCCCTACGAACCTTAATCACAGGGGGACACCCCCTGTGCCCCCGGCGGGGCTTCGCCCCGGCACCCCAACATCACCGAGGAGAGCGGCCGCGGTGGCACGCAGCAAGCCCCGAGGGTGAAGCGTCCCAATTCATTGTCGTTCTGAGTGAAGCGAAGAACCTTGTTCGTTCTCATCCTCGTTGCGTGCTGCAACGGCCACTACTCCTTGGCGTCCAGCTTCAACAACGCTCTGCCCAGCACGCGGGCTCCCGCCGCCACATCTGCGAAGTCGGTCCATTCGTCAGGCGTATGGCTGAGGCCGTCCTTCGATGGCACGAAGACCATAGCGACCGGCGCTATCATAGCCATCCAACTTGCGTCGTGCATGGCCCGGCTGGGAAGAGAAACTGTTTGGATGCCCAGCTCCTTAGCGGCTTCTTGGACCAGGGCCTGCATTTCCTGGGGCACGGTTACGGGAGGCTCGTCAACAAGCCACTGAACATCAATACGGAGACCCCGCTCCCGAGCGATGGCCTCGCAGGCGGCCTCGAACAATCCTCTGACCCGTTCCTTTTCCTCCTGGCGGATGCTGCGCACTTCCATCTGGAGATCAACGCGGCCGGGGATGATGTTGACCATGCCAGGGCTAATGTGGGCTGTGCCGATAGTGGCAACGGTGTCCTTCAGCGATGGGTCCTTCGCAGCTCGCTCCAGCGCCAAAATTACCTCCGCTGCACCACAGAGGGCGTCTTGGCGCTCGTCCATCAACGTGGCCCCGGCATGGTCGGCGCGGCCCGTGACGGTGATAGTCCCGCGAATGGGTCCGGCGATATGGGTGACGACGCCAACGGGGCAACCGGCCCGCTCCAACACAAGGCCCTGTTCTATGTGCAACTCCAGGTAGCCATGCACATCACCAGGCTTGCGAATGAGTTCTGTGAGGCGCGTGTGGTTGCCGCCGAGGAAGTCGATAGCTTCAGCCAGGGTGCGGCCCTCAGGGTCGTGGGCAGTCTCCAGCTTCGACAGGTCCAGGTGGCCGCTCATAGCCCGGCTGCCGACCGGCGTCATGCCCGTCACAGACGGCTCTTCGCAATTGAAGTTGATGATTTCGAGGGGGTGTTCGGTGACGACGCCCGCTTGCTCCAACGCACGGGCCACCTCCACCGCGGCCACCACTCCAGCGATGCCGTCGAAGCGGCCCCCGGCCTGCACTGTGTCGGTGTGGGAACCAAGGGCCATGACCGGGCCATCCGTCCGCCCGCTGCGCCGCCCGATGGTGTTGCCTGCGGCGTCGATGTGGACGTCCAGCCCTGCCTCCCGCATCCACCCGGCCACCAACTCTCGCGCCTCGCGGTCAAGCTTGGTGAAGGCCTGGCGGGTGTATGGCCGGTCCGGCTCGGTGAGCCGGGCCAACTCCGTCAGGTCTCGCTCAATGCGCCCAACATCAATGGGCAGGTCTGGCAACGTCATGCCACGCTCCGGTTCGGCGAAAAGCAGGGGTGTGCTAACGTTGGGCCATAGTACGGACGGCAGGGCGAAGGGTCAACGGCGCAGACTGCCTCGGACTGATGCCCCTGTTACAATGCCTGAACGCTCGAAGAGCAAGTCCTGCGAGGCAACGATACTGAATGCGACAGTCCGACTGGGAAGAAAGCCGAGCGGTTCAGGAGCGAACCCAGCGCTTGGTTGAACGCACGGACGCTCGGGCCAAGCAGGCGGCACGGGTCGTGGAGTCGCTGGCCATGTTCTCGGCGGCGGATGCTCAGGCGGCTCAGATAGAGGTTCGGGATCGATTGGATGGGGCGTTTGGTGATGTATCGGAGGCGCTGGTCCGCTGGGTGGACAAGACCATCGAGGACCGCGTGAACGACCAAGAGGACTGGGATAGCTCTACCAACATTCATCAACTGAACCGACTGCGCCAGGACGCTGCGGCCTTGGCTAAGGGCGACGCACCTTCTTGAGGACGGCACGCCTCGGGGCGGTCTGAGACACGCCCCCTACCAGACGCCTTCTGGGTGTTCCTCTTGGAATTTTCATGCCAACCCCAAACGATCACAAGCCCGAGCAACCAGTGGACTTTGTTAGCTTTGGGATGCTCACGCCGTACTACAACCTGGTTGTGGACGAGCCGCCGGTTCACAACACCGCTCATTCCATCACCCAGCTTGATGAGTGCATTGGTGACGACGCCTCGATAGTTGCTTTGCACCTCAACGTTTGGGGACTTTCCAGCGGCATTATCGGCACGGCCCTCGGCGACGATGACGCCGGGCGTCGCATCGCTGAGCGCCTCCGGGAGCTCGGCATCGCTGGGGAGGTGCGGCTCTCCAAGGGCCTCAAAACTAACTTCGAAGTCTGTGTGTGCGACCCCACGGGTGGGCGTACCTACTGGTGGCAACGGGACCCTGCGGTACTCGAAACCTTGGCCAATGCCGACCTTTCTCTGCTCCAAGGCGCCAAACTTCTCTACGTCGATTGGTACGACGGCGACCATATCCTGCGCCCGATGAAGGAAGCCGCGGCTCAGGGTACAGCGGTCTACCTCAATCTAGAGCACAAGTACGCCGACCGTGATCTCGTCGCTCGGCTCGCTCCTCATGTCACCGTTTGCCAGGCCACGACAGATGAGGCTCAGAAGGGAGGCGACGCCTACAAGGTGGCGGACGTTCTTCTCGCTTCTGGTATTGAAACCGTTATCGTGACCATGGCCTCTGAAGGCTCTCTCGTCGCTACGAAGAAAGAACGAATTCGGATTCCAGCCATGCAGGTCCAGCTGGTCGACGGTTCAGCCGCCGGCGTGACCTTTTCCGCGGGGTTTATCTACGGTTCGCTTCACGGCTGGGCGCTGGAACAATGCGGACGGTTCGCCACTGCGGCTGCAGCGCTTCAATGCACCGTCGGCGGCCCACAGGCGTTCCCAGTTGAGGACATAGAGCAGATGGCGTTGCAGGTGATCCCTATTCATGAAGGCTGAGTTTAAGTGGCAGTTAGAGCTCGGACGTTTCCCCCTCTTCCCAACCCTCTCCCTCAAGGGCGAGGGGGAAACGTTTGTCTTGACAGGCACATCTATAGCAGGGGGGAGCAGAAGAATGGAACAAGACCAACTAGAACACTATCGGCGTTTCGGGCATCGCTATGCGGAGGTGGTCCACGATTTCCTGGGATCCGGGTATCGAGACCCATCCCCACCGCAACTGACCGGCGACGAGGTGCTGTTAGAGCGGTTTCAGTCCTTGGCGCCCGGCAAAAAAGGGCTGGACGCTGGCTGCGGCCCAGGCGCTCGGGATGTCTACCTTCTGCATACCCGCGGCTATGACATGCGCGGCGTCGACGCTTTGCAGGGCAACCTCGACGTCGCGGCAGAGCTTCACCCTGAGATCGCTGACCGGCTGGAAGTGGCGGACCTATCACAGCCGCTGCGCTTTCCTGACGCCTCATTCGATTTCGTGGCCTGTAACGCAGTCATCCAGCACATCTCCCCTGAATTGGTGAAGGGAGTGACCCTGCCGGAGCTGATTAGGGTCTTGGGTCCTGGGGGTGTGCTGCAGCTCATGTTCAAGAGCGGCAGCGGTATTGGCACGGTGCTGGACCCGGATTACGACGTCCAGCGAAGCTTCCAACTCTATACCGAACATGAAATATTGGCCGTCGTTGAGCAACACGGCTGCAGCTTGATTGGCGCCGATGGCGAAGATGGCCTAGGCGGGGTGATGTTCTTCACCGACTACAAGCCAATGCGCCACTGTGTCTTTCACGCCCGGAAGGCACAATAGACCAGTAGTCTCCATTACCGTCGCGTCGCGTTCTGGTGACTGACTCAGGGATGGTAGAATCTCCCAGCGATTGCTCTCGCAGGCTTCGACCGGCAACCGGCCTGGCCTGGCGGGAAAGTCTGTGCAAGTTTGGACTGCCAAGGAGCTACCCATGCAATATCGACCGTTGGGCACCACTGAAATGATGGTGTCGGAAATAGGTTTCGGCACCGGAGACAATGCGGGCCTGATTATCCGGGGGACGCCGGAGGATCAACTGGCGTCCGTAGTAAGAGCCCTGGAGCTAGGCGTCAACTACTTTGACACCTCACCCGACTACGGGAGGACGGGGATCGCGGAAACCAACCTAGGCAAGATTTTCAAGGAGCTTGGCGTACGCCCGTTCGTCACGACCAAGGTTGAGATTATGCCGGAGGACCTGGACGACATTGCTGGAAAGGTCGTCCGTAGTGTCGATGAGAGCTTGAAGCGACTTCAATTGGAGTGGGTTGACGTGGTGCAGATCCACAACCCTCCCCGCTTGGAGCGCCACCTGGATGTTCCAGGGTGGATTCACCTGTCTGTTGACGACTACCTTGGCCCCAACGGCGGGCTTGAGGGACTGGAGCGAGTGCGCCAGGCCGGGAAGGTGCGTTACCTGGGTATGGCCTGTGAGCACGCCGACGCCCGTGCTGTGCATGCGCTGCTGGAAACGTACGAGTTCAAGGTCATCAATATGTGGTACGACCTGCTGAACCCCACAGGGGCCATTCCAAAGCCGCACGGCATGAACGTCCATTATGACTATGGCGAGATGATTGAGGACGCTGCTTATCATGGAGCGGGGGTGGCTATCATGCGGCCGCTGGCCGGTGGCACCCTGACGGACGTTGCCACTTCAGGCGGGGCGCGCCACCCTCTCGCGGGCGGGGGACTGTCACGACACGCCGACGTTTACGCTCAGATGGTGGAGCAGGGCAAGTCCATGCGCTTCCTGTCGCAGCCGGGAGAGCACAACCTGTCCCAGGCTGCCATCCGGTTCATTCTGTCCAATGACAGCGTCAGCACGGTCATTGGTGGCTACTCTGAAGTAGCTCACCTTGAGGAAGCGGCGGGGTGCTCCGGCGAAGGGCCATTGTCGGAAGAGAACATGGCTAGGGTAGAGATGGTCTGGCGCTCAAACTTCGGGCGCTGGGAAAGCGGCACCTGGGACGAGGTATAAAAACATGAACGTCTTCATAACTGGTGCAGGACTTATCGGCTCGCACGTTGCAGCGGAGATGGTGCGTCGCGGACATCGGGCGATGCTCTACGAAATTTCTCCCAGGGAGGACTTCGTGCGAGCGGTGGCAGGGGACACGGTTTCCATAGTGCGGGGAGATATTAGGGATACCCCTGCTCTTCTTGATGCCATGCGCGCCCATGAAGCTGATCTCGTGTTCCACTCGGCCGCTCTGATCGGCGCAGTGGCTCAGGAACGACCTTTCAACGGTTTGAGCATTGCTCTAGGCGGCACGATCGCTGTTGCTGAGGCGGCTCGGTTGAACGGAGTTAAGCGCATCGTCTTTGCCAGCACCACCGGTGTGTACGACTACAGCCGTAACCCAACAGGCTTCATCGACGAAGACTTTCCGATGGGGGCGGATATCTTCTATTCGGCCACGAAGGTCTCCAATGAGGTCATCCTGCGCTCATACGCCAAGCACTATGGCTTTGAATACGCAGCGACGCGTTTCGCCCATGTCTACGGCCTGGGGCAGTACGTGGGT
The DNA here is from genome assembly GCA_003228115.1 of Chloroflexota bacterium. Taxonomy (GTDB): domain Bacteria; phylum Chloroflexota; class Dehalococcoidia; order Lucifugimonadales; family SAR202-VII-2; genus SAR202-VII-2. The sequence goes on along the minus strand of QEVV01000002.1, from coordinate 64,553 downwards.
GGCTCCAAGGGCGGAGAGGCAGTGCACACGGCGGTCGCTGATACGCTGGCCGGGGGCACCGTGAGTATCGGCCGGCGTTTGGCCGACCTTCAGGAGTACGTTTACGTCAAGGATGTTGCGCAGGGAGTATCCCATGCGCTCGAGCGGCCGCTGCAAAGCAACGCCTACAATATTGGAACTGGCGTCGTAGAGGGACCAGAGGACTTGGCCGCCGCCTTGGGGTCGTTGAATCCTCAAGCCAAATTCGAGTTTCAAAGCCCAGGGCCGAATGACTCGCCGCCCGTTCGTGAGACCCCCTTCGATTTGAGTCGGTCTCGCCGGGAGCTCGGATACGAGCCCCAATACACACTTGTTGCAGGTATTGCCGATTTCGCGAAAGAGATCCAACGAATCAGCAAAGGCTAAGGGGCTGGCTGGCTTCCCAGTCTATTGTCATTCCGAGCTTGCCGAGGAATCTTGTTCGACCAGCAATTACCGCCGGAATTGGACTTATCAAAAAGAGGGCTGCCTATTAGGCAGCCCTCTTTTCTTGATGCCTGGAATGCTTTCTAGAGCGGTTGCCGCCCGGCGAATCCAGCGTTGGTTTCATGCCAGTAGCCTATCTCGGTTTCGCCCACGACCCAGCAGAGATAGACTTCACGTCCTTCCCACCAACATGGGAAGTCGACGAGTCCGCTTTCCAACGTGCGAACTACAATGCCAGCGTCAATTACCTCTTGGAGAGCCTCTCGGATCTGATTGCCGATCTCCTCGCCTTCCTGACGCTTTTGGCGAATCTGTTCCTGAACACTGCCCCCACCGTTCGAGCTGGTCTTACGGGACAGCTCCCGCAACTCACCTTCTATCAGGCGTGCCTGAGGGGCTAGGGGGCCAGCGCGCTCGAAAACCCCCTGGAGCCAGGGCAACAGTTCGTTGGCCGCGTCGAGCGTGAAGTAACGCTGCTGCATTTTTGAATGGTCCTTGAAGTATTCTGTCGCCTGGCTACTATACCTTCGGCCCATCCGTTTTGTCAGCGTGAACGGAATCGACATGGATGAAAGAAGAACTGCCTTTGGTTTGACTGACTTCAGCGGGCTGCTTATCCTGCATCAAGAATAACGGCCTCGACAGAAGAAGACCGCTTTGATGGTCGACATTAGAACGCCCTCAAACGACCGGGGCGAGAAAGGAGAACCCGCATGACTGATGGCGCAGACGACAGCAACAATGGAATTGGCAAGCTATACCTTGTGGACTCCTACAAGGAGTTCATAGAGCAAGAAGGGATTCCATTCGTTACGGGGTTCAGCGTCGATTGCCTTACGTTGCCCCTGGAGCCGTGGGAAAGGCTGGGCGGGCAGGGAGCCTACATCCAACTGGATGGCACCGGCGATTACGCCGACTCATACCTCGTTGAGATACCTGCGGGCGGACAACTCAAACCCGAGCAACACTTGTTCGACGAGGTGATGTATGTGGCCTCGGGTCACGGCGCCACCGCTATTGAGTTGCCGGGAGGGAAAACGGAGACGTTTGAGTGGGGCCCTGGAAGTCTGTTTGCCATACCGCTAAATGCGCCCCATCAGCACTTCAACGGCTCCGGGTCTCAGCCCGCACGGCTCTACGCTGAAACTAGTTTGCCCATCTATCTCAACTTGACCCACAACCGTGACTTCATCTTTGGTTGCCCCTACGTGTTTGATGATCGGTACGGGGATGAGAGCTTCTTCAGAGGCGAGGGTAAGTTTCGCTCCATCGTGCAGGGTCGGCACCAATGGGAATCGGTGTTCATTCCCAGCCTGGCGTCGCTGGAACTGCAGGCCTGGGCCGAACGGGGAGCGGGTGGAAAGAGCATCCAGATCATTTTGGCTGAGAGCACCTTGCACGCCCACGTTTCCGAGTTTCCTCAGGGCACCTACAAGAAGGCCCATCGCAAGCCCAGTGAGGCCGGTGTCAACATCATGTGCGTGACCGGAGAGGGCTACACGTTGCTATGGGAGGAAGACGAGAACCCGATTGACTCCATCCGGGTGGATTGGAAGCCAGGCACAATATTCGCCAACGGGCCGGGGCACCACTTTCACCAGCATTTCAACACAGCCTCGTTTCCGGCTCGCTATCTGGCGCTGGGGTTCGGAGGGATGCGCTATCCGGTGACGAAGGGCCGCCGCTGGGCCTACGACACCGCCGACAAGCCCCTCAAGGACGGGGGCCGTCAGATTGAGTACGACGGGGAAGACCCTCGCATACTGGCCTTGTTCGAAGAAGAGATGGCTAAGCGTGGGCTGGAGTCCCGGATGGGAGACTATGTGGGGGCGAGAGCCGGGCGGTAGAGAGTCAGTCCAAATATCTCGTCGTTGCGAGGCGGTACTCCGGGATGTGGGAATCTGGTGGGGGTTATTGGGACGCCACCAACGTTGTTGCCGGTTTCATTCCATCCGGTAGCCAGCCTCGATTCCCAGGCGTGCCAGCCTCGGCACGTTTTGCAGCCATTGCATCCACTTAGGCGATTCCGAATGCCAACGGGCGACGTTCCTGATTGTTTTCGAGGCCTCGTGCAGTACCCGGTTCCCATGGGAGAGGCATGCGTGGTCGAGTCGCATGGCGCCCACACGCTGCAGCGATTCGTTCAAAACCTTGAAGTCCGTTCCAGGTGTATAGACCGGCCGCGAGACATAGGGGCCGCGCTGGTTGATGAGGTCGCCAGTGAAAAGGGGTGTTGCTGTCCTCAAGGTAGAAACAGATGCTGCCCGGGGTGTGACCCGGCGCATGCACAACCCGAAGGCCGCCCATGACGGGCAGGCTGTCGCCATCCACCAAAGCCATGTCTACCGACACTCGCCAGACTGACGGCAGAGGCATGAACAGCATGCCCACGTGCCGCACGACGGGAACGCCAGTCCGGTCACGCTGGGTATCGGCCGCGTGAGCTAAGACCCTGGCTCCCGTTTCCTCGCGCAGAAAGCGGGCGCTGCCTGTGTGGTCGGGATGGCCGTGGGTGATGAGGATACGAGCCAGTTGGTCAGTCTGCCAGCCCAGCGCTCGGATGTAGGAGAGGATGGTTGGGGCGTTGCCCGGCCAGCCTGTGTCGATGAGGGTAAGGTCCTCGCCTTCCAGCAGGTATGCGTTGGGTCCCTTGATGCGGGGAATCCGGTGGATACCTGGAAGGACTTCCAACCTATTCCTCTGCTACGTAGTCGCCGCTCTTGCCACCGCTCTTGCGAACGAGCCGAACGTCCTGAATGCGCATGGAGCGGTCGGCGGCCTTGCACATATCGTAGATCGTTAGGGCTGCCGTCATCACGGCAGTGAGGGCTTCCATCTCCACGCCAGTGCGGGCGGTAATCTTGGCAGTAGCTGTTACGTCAACGGCGCTACGATTTTCATCGATTTCCAAGTCAACCTGCACTTGGTCCAACGGCAGCACGTGGCATAGTGGGATGAGGTCCGATGTCCGCTTGGCTCCCATGATTCCCGCCAGCCGCGCCGTGGCGAACACGTCGCCTTTGGCTACCTGCCCGGCCTTGATAAGGGCCAGGGTTTCAGGCTGCATAAGGATGCTGCCCTTAGCAACTGCCTCTCGTCGGGTGATTTCCTTAGACCCGACGTCCACCTGATGGGCTGCGCCTGCTTCGTCCAGATGCGTTAGTTTCTGGGGTGAGTTCATGGTCATCTTCTCTTGGCCTCGTTCGTTGCCAGCTTGTCCACTTCTTCGTTTTCCGGGTGGCCGTTGTGGCCGCGGACCCAGGCCCACTGAACCCAGCGGCCCTGCACCAGCTTGTCCAATCGGTCCCACAAGTCCTTGTTGGCGTTGCGCTTCCAGTTCTTGGTCATGGTGTTGATCAAGTACTGGCTATCGCTAGTGAGAAGGACCTGAGAACCCTCTGGAACGGCCTCCAAACCTTGTATAGCCGCCATCATCTCCATGCGGTTATTCGTGGTGTGATCCTCGCCACCGCTGAGTCTGCGCTTGACGCCGTCTTCGATGATGACAGTTCCCCAGCCTCCCGGGCCAGGGTTTCCGATGCAAGCGCCGTCCGTGTAAATGGAAATCATTAGACCTAGTGTCTTGGAGGTAAGATTCGCTCGCCTGGGATCGCGGCAGTTGAACTACAGCGTTCTCTCCCCGCTTCTTGGCGGGGAATCATGCTGCTGGTTTGACTTAGCCACCGATGTGGTACATCTCAACCTTACGCAGTTCGCGTTGTTTACTGGTGAGGGAAGAGCGAAGTTCAGAGTACCTGTCCTGCCGCCGCTGCCAGACGCCTGTAATCATGTCTATCAGGTCCTCGTCTGAAGCTCCAGCCCGCATTGGGGTTTTCAGGTCCGTCCCGCTATTGGCGAAGAGGCAGGTGACCAGCTCTCCTTCAGCGGAAAGGCGGCCTCTGGTGCAGTCTTGGCAGAAGGGCTGCGTTACCGAGGCGATGACCCCGATCTCACCGGTTCCATCAATGTACCTGTACCGATTGGCGACCTCGCCGGGGTAATTCTTGTCGACGGGCTCCAAGGGCATCTCGGCGCTGATACGCTCCACGACTTCCCTGGCTGGCATCACCTGGGCGAGATCCCATTTGTTTAGGGTGCCCACATCCATGAACTCGATATAGCGGACGATGTGGCCGGTCCCTTTGAAATGCCTGGCAAGGTCAACGATAGTGTGGTCGTTGACGCCTTTCTGCACAACGCAATTGATCTTGATTGGCGACAAACCTGCGTCCTCAGCGGCGCGAATGCCCTCCAGCGCGTGGCGAGGGAGGAAGTTGCGGCCGCTCATCTGCTTGAAGACGGCGTCGTCCAAGCTGTCCATGCTGACGGTGATGCGTTGAAGGCCAGCGTCCTTGAGAGCCTGGGCTTTCTGCGTTAGGAGCGATCCATTGGTGGTCATGGAAAGGTCTTCCAGGCCATCAATGCCTGAAAGCATGGAGACCAGCTGCTCGACGTCCTGTCGAAGCAGAGGCTCGCCGCCTGTCAGCCGCAGCTTGCGGACGCCCAGCCCCACGAACAGCTTCGCCAGCCGGGTTGTTTCCTCAAAGGTGAGGACGGTGTTTTTGGGTAGAAAGTGGTAACGCTCGCCGTATATTTCCGCTGGCATGCAGTAGGGACAGCGGAAGTTACAACGATCCGTGACCGAGATCCTGAGGTCCCGCAGAATCCGCCCAAGAGAGTCCTTGAGCGATGTTGGGCGTGCTTGAGTTGTCATGATGTCGCTTCAGTTGCCATCTGTCGCAATGCCTTTGATGCGGCCCGGGCCGCTTGTCCGCGGTGGCTGATGCGGTTTTTCTCTTCGGGTGCAAGCTGGGCCGTGGTGCAACCCCGGTCCGGCAGAAAGAAGATAGGGTCGTAGCCGAAGCCGTTTTCTCCTGTGGGCTCGAACGTGATGACTCCCTCTACCGTGCCCTGAAAGAACGATACGTCTCCCTCTGGCCCAGCAATCGCCACCACGCACCGAAAGCGCCCTTGCCGTTTGCCATCGGGAACATCTTTGATCTTATCTAGAAGAAATTGTACCCGACCCTCGTCTGTGACGTCCGGCCCGGCGTAGCGGGAGGAGTAGATTCCTGGTGCGCCACCAAGCGCAGCGATCTCAATGCCGGAGTCGTCGGCTAAAGAGAGGAGGCCGCTGGCCTTCGCGAACGCCAGCGCCTTAAGCGCGGCGTTTTCCTCGAAGGTTGTTCCGGTCTCTTCCACCTCTAGGCTGAGCCCTTCTTCCTGAGGTGTGGTCAGAACGAAGGGCACGTCGCCCAGGAGGGAGGCCAGCTCATGAGCCTTGTGGGCGTTGGTGGTGGCGAGGAGAAGTTTTTTCATTGTGGAAGGGGGGGATTCAGTTATCCTCAAGTTCTCGTTGAGCTTCGGCTCGCCTTTCAGCAATCAACTCGTCGACAATGCCAACTTCGGGAGGGACGTGGGCATAAAGGCCTCTAAGGGGCAGCGAGGATGGTTTCACGCCTCTCAAGCACGACCGTTTCGCCCTCAGGCCGAACAATGAGTTTGTCCCCTGGGTGTAGTGAGAGTGCTTTTCGTACAGAGGCCGGTATGACTATCCGACCCTGCATATCCAGCTGCGTTTCTATAGTGAGCTTGTGCCGGTTCGTTACCATTTGTCTAGACATGTTTCGCTGGCCCTAAGAGTCCTCTACCCCTGATCTAGGGCCAATTCAAGCGGTGCCTTGCCTTTCAAGGAACTCACGGACAGGATAGAAAAGCCCAGCACGTTGCCTTGAGCGTCTACCTTCTCCATGACCCTGTCATCCTCGGTCTCACGGAAAAAGCCTTCGTTTTGTTCGAAGATGACCTCCAGGTAGTCGCCTTCGGGATCGTACCAAACGGCTAATCGCTTCTTGACCACAGTATGGTTCCCCTTTTGACCATGTCGGTCAGATAGGCTGTGATGATGAAGGTGTCTTTAAGAAGCACTTTCACTACCACACATAGCAGTTTATCCCCTAAGTGAGGATGAGAATATGGCCGGTAGTAAAGGCGGTCAGAAGCATCACTCGTAGATTCAACAATGTGGGTAGGTTCTTGAAGCGTCCGTGCCAGTGCGGGTGCAGTGCCTTCCATCTCTCTATGGTCAAGGATATGCGCGAGGCGCTCGTCAGTCAGGCGCACATTGAGCCCAGTGGCCTCCCGCAGAACTTGCACTCCGCAAACCTGCCTACGCTCCCCAGGTTGGTTCGTAGACACCGAACACATCTCGGAGAACGTCCATTGTTTCGCCGAGGGTGGCGTAGGCTTTCACGGCGTCCACCAGATAGGGCATTAGGTTCTTATTGACCCTGGCCGCCTGCCGGAGGCCTTCCAATGTCCTGCTGACTTCCCGATTGTCTCGGGTCCGACGTACCTCAGCAAGGCGGGCGATCTGCTTGCGCTCCCCTTCCTGGTCCATTTGAAGGATGGGGATATCCATCTCATCGTTCGTGACGAAGTCATTCACTCCTACGATGATGCGTTCCTTGTCCTCCACCTCTCTCTGGAAGCGGTACGAAGCGTCGGCTATCTCTCTGACGAAGAAGCCGTTGTCGATGCAGGGCAGGGCGCCTCCCAGATCGTCGATGCGGCGGAAGTACTCCCGTGCTCCTTCTTCGATCTGGCTGGTGAGGGATTCAACGAAATAACTTCCGCCCAATGGGTCCACCGTGTTGGCGACCCCGCTCTCATGGGCGATGAGTTGCTGCGTTCGGAGGGCCAATAGCGCGGCCTTCTCCGACGGTAGGGCCCAGGCCTCGTCCATGCCATTGGTGTGGAGGGAGTTCGTGCCGCCCAGAACGGCTGCCATCGCTTGGAGCGCTACCCGCACGACGTTGTTTTCAGGCTGCTGGGCCGTCAGGGCGCAACCGGCGGTCTGAGCATGGGTACGCATCCACCAAGACCGCTCGTTTTTGGCGCCGAAGGTCTCCCGCATCTCGTGCGCCCAGATGCGGCGGGCCGCTCGGAACTTGGCGATCTCTTCAAAGAACTCGTTGTGGATATTGAAGAAGAAGCTCAATCGCGGGGCAAAGTCGTCGATGTCGAGACCCCGCTCCAAACACCATCGGACGTACTCCAACCCGTCGTAGAGCGTGAAAGCCAGTTCTTGGACAGCCGTGGAGCCTGCCTCACGGATGTGGTATCCGCTGATGCTTACCGGGTTCCATTTGGGGAGGTGCTGGGTAGCGAACTCAATGGTGTCCACCACGAGACGCATGGAGGGTTCCGGAGGGAAGATGTACTCGTTTTGGGCGATGTACTCCTTCAAGATGTCGTTCTGCGTAGTGCCGCCGAGCTTGGCGGCGGGGATGCCCCGCTTCTCCGCGGCAGCGATGTACATGGCCCAGATGATGGCCGCCGGGCTGTTGATGGTCATGGACGTTGTAATGGTGTCCAGGGGAAGGCCGTCGTAGAGGACTTCCATATCACGCAAGCTGGACACGGCGACGCCGCATTTGCCGAACTCACCTAGAGACCAGGGGTGATCGGTGTCGTAGCCATAGAGGGTGGGCATATCGAAGGCGGTGCTGAGCCCCGTCTGGCCGTGCTCCAATAGGTACTTGAAGCGCTGGTTTGTCTCCTCCGCTCCTCCGAATCCAGCGAACATGCGCATGGTCCAGAGCTTTCCCCGGTACCCTGTTTGGTGGAGTCCCCGCAGGTACGGGTAGTCGCCAGGATTGCCGACATCCTTCTCGTAATCGACATCGGCCACATCCTCAGGCGTGTAGACCCTTTCAATCGGCAGGGCCGAGATAGTGGTGAAGGATTCCTTTCGCTCTGGCCCGAATCCTGGCGTTTCGCTCTTCAGTTCTTTGCTTTCTACCATCGCACTACTCGCCCCTCATGTTGCTAGGGTCAGCGTAGCCTTGGCTCGTTCAGGCTGTCAATAAAAAGTGCCGGGCACGGGCTTGAACGGCGTTGGGAGACACGGTAGGCTACCTTCAGCGATGCCCGGCTTGATGCGTGGGCGTTGTACTTACGAACACTTTGGGAGGTCGTCATGGCCCTATCAGCGGGGAAGCTGATCAATCTGAAACAGTTGAGCGACGCGTCCGGTCGCTTCTTGATGCTGGCTATAGACCAGCGAGGTTCCATGGAGCAGGCGCTTCAGAAGGTGCTGGGCGACGGCCGCAAACAGACACCGGAGGACGTAGTTGCGGCCAAGGTTGCTATTACGGGCGTCCTGGCTCCTCATTCCACAGCGACCCTCATGGATCCCATCTATGGCTTCCCTTACACGCTTGAGGCCCTGCCGCCCAAGGTAGGGGTCCTGCTGGCGGTGGAGCACTCGGGCTATGAGGCTGGCCCCTCTGGCAAGGGCAGAAAGGCGATGATCTTGGACGGCTGGTCCGTGAGTAAGGTGAAACGGTCCGGGTCCAACGCGGTAAAGCTGCTGATCCACTACCACCCGGATGCTCCGGAGGAAGTCCTCAAGCACCAGCACGATGTCGTGCGCCAGGTGGGAGAGGCTTGCGTGGAAGAGGACATCCCCTTTTTGCTAGAGACGGTGGGCTATGCGGTGGACGAGCCGTCGACAGACGGCCCTGAGTACGCCTTGGCCAAACCTCGTATCACCATTGCCAGCGCCACCGAGTTCTCCAAGCCAGAGTATCGGGTGGACGTGCTGAAGCTGGAATTCCCCACCAGTCTGAAATTCACAGAAGAGTTCTGCAACGCCTATTTCGACTCCAAGACTCGCGAGCCGGTCTATGGGGTCAAGGAGGTCAAGGACATCTGCAAACAGTTGGACGCGGCGTCTTCCAAGCCTTGGGTGATTCTCAGCGGCGGCGTCGATATTGATGAGTTCCTTTTCAACCTCCAGTTCTCCGTCGATGCCGGAGCCAGTGGGTTCCTCTGCGGCCGGGCGATGTGGCAGCAGTCGCTTCAGTTCTACCCTGACACCGACGCTATGGTCCGTTTCCTAGAGACGGACGGCGTATACAACTTCAACCGGATCAAGGCCATCGCCTCTAACGCTACGCCATGGAACTCTCGTGGGGATGGCGGAGCCCCGTCTTTGGACCAGAAGAGCCTGGAGTGGCACAAAGAGTATCGCGGCTCTTAGGGAGCGTTCATGCGGATTGGCGTACTGACCAGCGGGGGAGACGTTCCGGGTCTCAATGCGGCCATCAGAGCGGTGGCTCGCCGTGCCTTGGCTGACGGCGTCGAGGTGCTGGGTTTCAGGAACGGCTGGCTGGGCCTGCTCGAAGATGACTTTATGGATCTTACCCTCAGGGCGCTCTCCGGCATACTTCCCCAAGGTGGGACGATTCTCGGTGCTTCTAGAACCAACCCGATAGCGCCTGCTGGAACGGCCGAACGAGTCCTTGCGACCGCAAAGGCCCATGAACTGGACGGCCTGGTAGTTCTGGGAGGGGACGGGTCATTACGCGGAGCCCTGGAAATCTGCGAACGCGGTCTACCTCTCGTAGGAATCCCCAAGACCATCGACAATGATGTGCCCGGCACTGAGTACTGCATCGGATTCGATTCGGGCATGAACGCTGTAATGGATGCGCTGGACAAGCTGCATCCCACGGCGGCGGCGCATCACCGAATTATGGTCGTGGAGGTCATGGGCAATCGCAGCGGCTGGCTGGCAGTCCTCGGCGGGCTAGCCGGGGGCGCAGACGTGATCGTATCGCCGGAGATTTCCCTCTCGCTCACCGATATTCGAGATCGCGTGCTTGCCCGGGTGGAGCGAGGAAGCAAGTTCAGCATCATTGCAGTGGCGGAGGGTTCCCGCATTGAGGGGATAGACCGTGAGACAGGTATGGGCGGTGCTCCGGGCACGAGCATTGGGCATTCTCTGGCCGCAGCCCTCGGGCAGTTCATGTCGAGCACAATAAGGGTCACGGTGCTGGGCTACGTCCAGCGCGGCGGTAGTCCAACCGCCTTTGACCGGATCACAGCGTCCCGCATGGGCGCCAAGGCCGTGGAACTCATTCTGGAAGGGAAGACCGGCACCATGGTGGCGATGGTCAACGGTGCAATCGTTCCCGTTCCGTTGAGCGAGGTACGCCAATCTCCGCGGCCAGTGGACCCGGAGGCCTGCGACCTTGCCCAGCTTTTCTCTTAGGCCTTTGGCTATTTGGCAATAGCCCCAGGGCACTCTCTGGTGGACAGAGGGTCGTTGACATATGGGCCCCTCCTACGCCGTCTTGATCTCAACATGGCTTTCTGTAGCTTTTTGTTGGAATCAAAGCTCATAGCGCTAGGGGAATCCGTCGCTGCGGAAGTGACCTGCGAGGGTGGTTCCACAGTTGATTGGAGCTCGATCGTACGAGCGGCATTTCCGCAAGCAGTCGTAAGCGCTATGCGACGTCCGTTGCCGACGGGTCCTCAATATTTGCCTTCAGCCCCGAGGCAAGCTTTCACGGTGTCGAACGTCCAGCAAGAAGATTTGGAAGAATTTCTAATGGTGGTGGGACACAGCCTGACTATTGAGGATCGATTAGATGAATCTCACGCCTTGGCCCCCCACACGATTCCCTTGGAACCGGGAGGCGGCTTTGTTCGCACAAAGTTGGGAGGGTTGGTGTATAAAGCCAAGGATTACACTAAAAGTGTGCCAGTCCGGAATCAGAAAGCGGCAGGGGAGATTCTTGATTGGATGACTGAGTTCATTGATCGGCATCCGCGATATGCCAGAGCCCACACTATCGTTACTGTCCCCTCCTCTGACCCGGCACGAAAGGAGACTTTGGTAACCTACCTTGGAAGAGGCCTGGCAGAAACGCTCGGCAAACGCCTCGTTCTGCCGCGGAGAATTGTTGGAGTTGAGGCTCGGAAGGACATTGATGGATCACGGCCCGAGTTTAACCAAGAACAAGGGGCTACGGCCGTGCTTGCGGGCGATTTACAAGGTGAAGCTATCATCATCATTGATGACTTGTATAAGACGGGAGACTCCATGGCAGAAGTTTGTGGACTTTGCAGAAAGACGGGAGCAATCGAGGTTCTAGGACTTGTTGCGACCAAGAACGCTACAGCAACGCGCGGAATGGACTTACTGAGCTGGCCGTGGGGATAGAAAACATGCACTGGCTCTGGAGCGCGATCCATGAACAATTTCGTTCGTCACCGGTAACTCTCTCTCGGTTAGTGGAGTGGTCTGGTGGAGACGCTGAACTCCTTGGGCCAGAAGGATTATCCCTGCTAGCTCAGGTGATGGGGGCGAAGGTGGCTGAACGAGTCGAGGTAGCGCGGCAGAGGTTCGGCGAAGATCAATCTACCTTTGATGACTTGGAGCAGCAAGGGGTCGAATGCCTGATCAAGACGGACCCCGCTTACCCTGAGCGTTTGTTAAGCAGCAGCAGATTTCCTGTTCTGTATGTCTGGGGCGGGTCGGATGCTCTAGCAGCTAGATCCATTGGTATTTGCGGTTCTCGCCACGCTTCTCCAGATGCTCTGCGGCACGCTCGTGGCTTCGGAAGGATCGCTGCAGAGCAATCTTTGATCGTTGTCAGCGGGCATGCCCGCGGGATCGATGAAGAGGCACACGCTGGCGCCTTGGAAGGTGGAGGACAGACCGTAGCCGTGCTTCCTGAGGGTATGGAAGGGTTCAAACCGCGCAGTTCTCTCAGGCCCCTGATAAACACTGACAATTTGATAGCGGTATCAGCGTTTCCCCCCAGAATGCCGTGGCGTGTTCACAACGCCATGGAGCGGAACAAGCTCATTTGTGGCTTGTCAAATGGCGTTGTGGTGGTGGAGGCGGGGGAAACTGGGGGAACCATCAATGCGGGCCGGGAGTGCCTAACTCAGCGCAAGCCCTTGTGGGTCATTGAGTATACGAACAACCCAAGTGCAAAAGGCAACAAGCTTCTCTTAGGTGAAGGAGCGCTTCCTCTCCAAAGCAAGACAGCGTTGAAGACAGCGTTGGCTTCCATCTCTGGTGAGCTAGCCCTGGTACCGGGCCGGTTACTATAGAGAGAGCCATCGGTAGACTAGGTGCCCGGCGCCTTCTTCCCCTGCTCTTCGGCAAGCCTGGCGAAGTCTTGCCAATTTAGCTTGTAGGAATGGTGGCTGTAGAAGGGCTTCCATGCCAGAGCGCCCTTGCTGATGTGCAGTTCCCCGAGCTTGCCTTCGTTCGTCGTTACGGTGAAAACGACATCGGCGTTGCCGAGGCGGGAATCAGGAGCGTTGTAGGTCACTGAGTAGGCCACTATCCGCTACCTCCTGTCCGTCGTTGGATTTACCCGGCGGGCTCCAGTTTCATAGTACAACCGGAAGGGTTGCCGGTCAGGGGTGTTCCTTGACCCTCTCCGCCAGCCCCACCTATAATTGGCCCCACTGTCGAAATTCGTAGCTAGGTTGTTCTGTGTCTGCTTCCGAAGATATTCAAATCGCTAGCCCCAGTCACGACGAGCTTCAGGCCCTGGCCCTTGCAGAGCTGGAGGCTTGTTCTACCGATGAGTCGTTGGAGCAGTGGCGGATCGGCTATCTTGGCCGTAGCGGCAAGCTCACCCAGGTACTTCGCTCTGTTGGTTCTTTGCCAGTGGAGGAGCGGAAGGCCGCAGGGGCTGCCGCCAACCAGATCAAGACCCTGCTTGAACGCAGCTTTGAGGACCGGCAAGAAGAGCTTCTTGCCCAGCGGCGGACAGGACTCGCCGAGACTGAACGGATCGACGTGACTTTGCCAGGCCGTCCGGTATCGGTAGGCCGATTTCACCCGTCGACGCAAATCGTCCGCGAGATTTGTGATGCCTTCGCCAGCATGGGGTTTCAGATATTGGAAGGACCTGAGGTGGAGTGGGACCGCTACAATTTTGAGTTGCTGAACATCCCCCAGGACCATCCGGCCAGGGATATGTGGGACACGCTGTGGATCGACCATGTAGATGACGAGGGCCGGCGGCCCATGCTACTGCGAACCCACACCTCGCCTATGCAGGCTCGGGTGATGGAAAGCCAGGAACCGCCGGTGCGGGTGATCGTCCCCGGCAAGTGCTACCGGTACGAGGCTACCGACGCTACCCATGAGTCCCAGTTCTACCAGATTGAAGGATTGGCCGTGGACGAAGGGATAACCTTTGCTCATCTCAAGGGGACTCTCTACGAATTCGCCCGCCGTATTTTCGGCCAAGAGCGCCGCATACGGTTCCGGTGCGACTACTTTCCCTTTGTGGAGCCCGGCGTGGATATGTCCATCGACTGCTTTAACTGCCAAGGCGATGGACACCTGAAGGACGGCTCCGGATGCCGGATTTGCAAAGAGACGGGCTGGATTGAGATTATGGGCGCAGGGATGGTCCATCCCAAGGTACTCGCCGGTGTTGGCTACGACCCGGAGAAGTACACTGGCTTCGCTTTCGGCATGGGGCCGGAGCGCATCGCCATGCTCAAATACGGTATCGACGATATTAGGTTGTTCTACGGCAACGACATTCGGTTTCTGAGGCAATTCTAGAATTCCAGGGAGGCACCGTGACTGCACCGTTGATTGAACGTTTGGATGCGAGAATCGAGGCGAAGAGCCTGCTGGGGCACAGTTTTTACCAGGCTTGGCAGGCAGGCGAGCTTTCACTGGATGACCTGCGCCTGTACGCCGCCCAGTACTACCATTTCGAGGCGAACTTCCCAACCATTCTCAGCGCTATCCATAGCCGCTGCGATGATCCCTCTGTCCGTCAGACCATTCTCTCCAACCTCTGGGATGAGGAGCATGGCAGCCGCAACCACCCAGCCCTGTGGCTGGAGTTCGCCGGGGCGCTAGGTCTGTCGGCTGAGGATGTCCGTGGCGTCGACCTTCTGCCGGAGACGGCTGCGCTGGTCGACACGCTTCAGGACATCGCCGAGAACGGCACGTATCAAGAAGGGCTGGCCGCCGTCTACGCCTACGAGCGCCAGCTTCCCGCCGTCGCCGAGACCAAGGTGCTGGGCCTCAAGGAGTTCTACGGCCTGGACAGCCTTGCCGCCATTGAGTTCTTTGCTCTCCACGAGGAGATCGACCTCATCCACTCCGCCGCTGAAGCGGACGTGCTAACGAACACCACCTCGGACGAACTGGCTGTCGAGCAGGCAGCTCAGCGGGCGCTTGATGCTTGGTGGGGCTTCCTGGACGGAGTTGAGCGAGTGCGTAACGCTCGCAACTAGTTTCGCATGACTGTAAACAGTAGTAGCCCCAGGCCGCCAAAGGCGCCTGGGGCTACTTATGTGTCCGATCCGGCTCACGCTGGCGGATTGCTTCGCAGGCGATATAATGGGCTTAGATCGGAATAGAGGCGGGAACCATGTTGGTAAAAGTCGAGGCTTACTACGACGGCGAGTATTGGTGCGGCCGGGGCATTGGCGCCGACTTCTTCACTCAGGGCGCGACGCTTGACGATCTCTTAGAGAATGTGAAGGAGGTCGCCCTGCTCCACTTTGAGGACCAACTTGAGAAGGGAGAAGCTCTGAGTATCTTGCTGCTCTCCGAGGCGGAGGTCCGTGTCTGACGGCCTCCCTCAAGTCAGCGGTCAAAACCTCGTTCGACTCTTGGAACGATTGGGATACGAGGTCGTTCGCCAGAAAGGTAGCCACGTTCGGCTGACCAAGTTGACCTCCTCTGGCCAACACCATTTGAGTGTCCCAGCACACCGAGTTATAGCCAAAGGTACCTTGAACGACTTATTGAGTGTCGTAAGCGTTCGTATTGGCGTTCCCAAGGAAGATCTGATAGCCGAGTTGCGTTAGTCGCAGGAGTTCTGCCCGCATGCGCGTTCCCCTTTCCTGGCTGAAAGATTATGTCCCCGTCACGCTGGCCCCCAAAGACCTGGCACATCGCTTGACGTTGGCTGGGCTGGAGGTTGGTGAGGTCGAGATTATCGGCGGGTGGGATAGAGATCGTGTTGTTGTGGGGCTGGTCACGGGCATCGAACCGCACCCCGGCGCCGACCGCCTTCGCCTGGCCACTGTTGAATTGGGGCAAGAGACCTGGACCGTGGTCTGCGGTGCTCCCAATGTCGCTGAAGGCCAGAAGATTGCCTTCGCCAAAGAGGGCGCACGTCTCTACAACGCCCACGAAGGCAAGGTGGAAGACCTGAAGCGGGCCAAGATCCGTGGCGTGGAATCGGCGGGGATGGTCTGTTCAGAGCTTGAGCTCGGCCTGGGCGACAGCCACGAAGGAATTTTGGTCCTTCCCCCAGACACCTCGGTGGGCACGCCCTTGGCGGACCTGCTGGGCGACGTTGTCCTCGACATCGAAGTCACGCCCAACCGGCCGGATTGCCTTTCCATTCTGGGCATCGCTCATGAAGTGGCTGCTCTCACCGGCCAGCGGGTAACTGACCCTGACCTGTCTTATTCCGAGGCTGGGGACCCTATAGAGGACCAGGCCAAGGTCGTCGTCGAAGACGCCGATCTGTGCCCTCGCTACACGGCTAGCCTCATCAGGGGCGTGAGTATCGGTCCTTCACCTCAATGGATGCAGGACCGGCTGGTTCTGGCGGGGCAACGGCCCATCAATAATGTTGTCGACGTTACTAACTACGTCATGTTGGAGTACGGCCAACCCCTGCACGCCTTCGATTTCAACACAGTGCGGCAGCAGACAGTCGTCGTCCGGCCTGCCAAGAACGGCGAAACGTTGAGAACCATTGATGGCGAGGAGCACAAGCTGTCTTCGCCGATGCTCCTGATCGCCGACCCCGAGCGAGGCGTAGGCCTCGCAGGTGTCATGGGTGGCGCGAACTCAGAGATGACTGAAGCCACCACCGATGTCCTCGTAGAGTCGGCCAATTTCCATCCAACAAACACACGACTTACAGCCCGAGGCCTTGGCATTCGGACAGAAGCTTCACTGCGATTCGAGAAAGGGCTGGGGCCAGAGTTGCCACCCCTGGCGTTGCGCCGAGCCACGCAGCTCATTCTCGAGCTGGCGGGCGGTACGGCTGCTCGGGGGACAATAGATGCCTATCCTGGCCGTTCGGAGACGCCCTCGATCTTGCTCACCATGGAACGTGTTGGCCGGGTGCTGGGCACGCCGATCGAGCAAGCTGTGGCGCAGGAGACATTGGAGGCCCTTGGCTTCAATGTGGTCGTCAAGGCCGAAGGTTCGTTGGAGGTTACCCCTCCCTATTGGCGCACTGACATCGCTATTCCAGAGGACCTTGTGGAGGAAGTGGCACGGACTACGGGCTACGACCGTATCCCTGCAACGCCCTTAACCGGCGCCCTGGCCGCTCGACGCCCGCAGCCCTGGCGGGATCTGCGGGAAGAGTTGAGGGACTTGTTGGTGGAAGCGGGAATGCAGGAAACCATTTCCTACACGCTGGTGAATGGCGAAGCCCTTGAGGCGTTGGAAATGAAACCGGATGGTTCCTTGAAGGTCGCCAATCCCATGAGCCAGGAGCAGGAGTACCTGCGGACGAGCCTTAGGGCGAGTTTGCTGTCCAGCCTTGCTGCGAACCTGCGTCGTTCTCCAGAGGCTGGCTTGCGCCTCTTCGAAATCGGCCGGGTATACACCCCGAGAGAGGGAGACCTGCCCCTTGAGAACGAGAAGGCAGTCGGCGTTCTGGCCGGGCCTCGTGCGACGCTCTCATGGGGATCGGTTGGCGAAGAGACATTGGACTTCTTCGACGCCAAGGGCGTCATTGAGGCTGCGCTGGCCCAGCTTTCAACTACCGGTGTGTATGAACCAGCAACCGACTCAGTGCTTCACCCCGGGCGCACCGCCTCCATCCTCGTGAACGGCGCGCAGGTGGGCGTCATTGGTGAAGTTCACCCCGGCGTGCTGGAGCGCTTCGATGTGCCGGCGGAGAGGGTGGCTCTGTTCGAGTTGGATATTGAGGCCCTTCTTGCCGCGTTGCCCGAAGGCACTCGCCGCTTTGAGTCTATCTCCCGTTTTCCCGATACGCTGCGCGATTTGGCGTTGGTTGTTAACAAAGATGTCTCAGCCCAAGACGTGAGGAAGCGCATCGAGGGGCATCCACTGGTGCATCAAGCCGTTCTCTTCGACGTGTATGAGGGCGAGCGCATTGATCCTGACAAACGCTCCTTGGCTTATCGAGTAGTGTTAAGAGCGCCCAACCGCACCCTGACCAGCGAAGAAGTCAGTCAGGCCCTGGCTAAGACGCTGCGCATTCTCCAAAACGACCTGGGAGCGACGCTTCGAGGCTAGGTTTTGGCAGGGCTGGGCCGCCGTCGGATTTCTTGGATTTCTCTGCTGCAGCGCCCGCTTTCGACGACAGAGGTCTCGTCATTGCGAGCCTCGATACTTCGGGGCGTGGGAAGCTAGTGGGGCGGCTGGGCTTTCGGATGAGGCAAGGGGCGAGCGTGAGTTGCAACCCCACTTCCCCTCCAGTTTGCTTCGCTCGACTACTCGCTCGCAACGACGAGATAACCCACAATCATCACGTAGAGAAGCTACTCATGAAGTTTCAAGGGAAAACTGCCCTGGTCACCGGTGCAAGCCGCAACATTGGACGGGCTCTCGCCCTAGCGTTTGCTGCTGAAGGAGCAAACGTGGTTGTCCATGGTTACAAGGACAAGGCCGCCGCGGAAGAAACCGCCCGAATGGTGGAAGGCAAAGGCGTTAAGGCTCTCACGGTCATTGGTGATGTAGGCGACCGGGAAGAAGTTGGACGCTTTGTGGGGGAGGCCATATCGGTTTTTGGCGCGGTCGACATTTTGGTAAGCAACGTGGGGTACCGTCCCAAAGAGGACACGCTAACTATCTCGGCCGAAAGCTGGCGGCGGGTGTTGGCTTCCAACCTGGATGGGCCTTTCTTCGTTGCCCAAGCGGTGCTTCCTGGCATGATCGAGCGTCATTGGGGGCGGATCGTGAATATCTCGGGTGGCGGTGCGTTCAATGGCGTGGTTGGAGAGCCCCATGTCGCCGCTGCCAAGGCCGGTTTGTTGGGCCTAACGAGGACGCTGGCTAAGGAATTCGCCAAGGACAATATACTGTCCAATACCGTCGTGCCGGGGACCATCCAGACGGAAGATTCAAACTATCGGACGCCCGGTAGGGACTATCCGCAAATAGCGGTTGGCCAGCCCTTGGGGAGGGTCACCCAACCTGAGGAAGTCGCCGACCTTTGCCTCTACCTCTGCGACCCTGCCCAACAGTCGATCAATGGCCAGGCCTTTCACATCAACGGCGGGACCCTGTTCAGTTAGGCCTCTAGCAGGGGACATCTCCCCATACCTCAGCCGGGCATTGCCCCGGCCCCACTTATCTGGGCCGCATCCTGTGTTGCCCCGGCCCTGCCTTTGTGGTGAAATGCGGCAATCTCGGCGCATGGAGGATAGGCATGGCTCGGAACGCAGTCATCGACGCAGACGGGCACATCTACGAACGAGAGAGCGACATTCGCAAGTATCTGGCCGAGCCTTGGGTTCGGCGCAGGACGCCGCTGTGGCCCAGCAGCAACCAACCATGGGACGGCGACATGTTCGAGACCCTGGGCTATGACGAGTACCGGGCAGGCATCAGCCCGGCAGAGCAGGTGGAGCGTTGGCTCACTCGTATGGAGCAAGAGAACATTGAGCAGACCATGCTCTTCCCTAGCGTTGCTGGGAACCTGACGAAGCTCACTGAGAAGGATTACACCCTGGCTGTGTGCCGGGCTACCAACGATCACTTCGCCAAAGACTTCAACGCCTTGTCTGACCGCCTGCATGTGGTGGGCATGCTGCCCTTTCAGCAGCCAGAGCGGGCTGCTGAGGAATTGCGCCGGGCCGTGGAGGACCTAGGGATGAACGCCTTCGCCGTGCTGGCCATTGGGCTGCCCAAGGCCCTGGGCGACTCCATGTACGACCCCATCTACAAGGCCGCCGAGGAGCTTGGCGTTCCCATTTGCGTGCACGCCAACCGTCACTCGCAGTTGGAGGTGGGCGGATACACCCTGGAGAACTTCAGCGAGGTCCACACCTACACGATGTTCGCCGGGGTAGCGCTGCAGTTCACTAGCATGATGGCCCAGGGCGTGCCCATCCGCTTTCCCAAGCTGCGGCTGGCCTTCCTGGAGATCGGCGCGTCCTGGCTAACCTACTGGTTGGACCGCATGGACGAACATTGGGAGCTGCGGGGCGAGTTGGAGATGCCCTTGCTCCGGGAGAAACCCAGCGAGGTGTTCAAGATGTCCCCGATGTTTGTCAGCGTGGAGCCGGATGAGACGCTGCTGCCGGAGGTCATCCGCCTGGTTGGCGACGACCACTTCCTTTTTGCCTCCGACTATCCTCACTGGGACGCCCGGTTCCCGGAGAACCTTAATACGGTGGCTGGTCGGGAGGACATTCCCCAGGAGAGCCGGGATAAGATCCTGTACCACAACAGCAAGCAACTCTTCCGGCTGTAGGGCTTCAATAAGAGAACCGCCCCCTTCTTCTACAAAAGAAGGGGGCGGTTCGGAGCTTCATTGCAGGCCGCATTCCACAAAAGAATCCGGCGTCCTGGCCGTCAAGGAACTCTGACGCTAGCGGCACGCCTCTTTGCTGGAATAGGGCCGGGAATCTACGCCCTCGCCAATTTAATGTGATTGACCGGCGGCACCTCAACACCCAGAGAAGTCCAGGTCGTTCCGCCGTTGGTGCTGGTGATCATGTCTCCACCACGCATCGCCCCGTAGAGGCGGTCGTTGTCCTGCTCGTCTAGGTCAAGCGCTCCCAGGAACAGCTTCCCGTCCGTTGGCAAAGCGCCCTCGATGGCTTCCCAACTCTTCCCGCCGTCCTCGGAGCGTACGAAGATGGTCTCCGCTCCGCTGGGCCGGCTCCACTCCGGCGGCTCGCCCAAGCCCAGAGAAGCAAACAATATCTGAGGGTTTTGAGGGTGGCGAATGAGCGGGTCCGAGTAGGTGTGTGGGAAGTCCATGGCTGTTGGACTCCACGACTCACCACCGTCCTCGCTACGGTAGAGTGCTCGCCCGGCGACCTTGCCCCCGCGGCTCTGGTAGCCGCCCGTGGCGATGACCATCTCGGACGTGTTGGTAGGGTTCATGGCGATGGAATGGACGTCAGCGTCGAGGCCTTTGTCCAGCAGCCTCCAAGATGCCCCACCATCTTCGCTTTTGAGCATGTAGCCCACCTGAAGGGCTACGTACATGGTGTTGGGGTCATCAGGTTTGATGACGATGTCCCGCAGATGAGGCTCGATCGCTCTCGAGGGGAAAACGACAGACTCGACGGAAGGAATCGACCAAATAGAGTCGAAGGTCGTCCAGGTCTCGCCAGCGTCCTTGCTCATGTAAAGGTCGATGGGCTCATTGCCCACGTAGATCGTGTTGGGGTCGTCCGGGTGCAGGGTCATGCCACGCACCTTGCCCGGGCCCTTCTTGCCATAGGAAGGCTTGTCCCACGATTTCCCGGCGTCCTCGCTGAGCCAGACGCCATTGCCCAGCGTGCCTGCGAACAGGCGGTTCGGTGACGAAGGGTCCACAGCGATCCTTGGGATGGACCAGCCTTGGAGTCCCCGGCTCTCGACTGACCACTCGCCATTCTTGGCCAGGGTCACTACGCCATTGTTGGTTCCGAGATACATTCTTGCTGAAACGGACATGCCAGCCTCCTTTTCGCAATTTCGGTTGTTGCCTACCCGAAACGTCCTATTTGGCGGGATTGTGCTCTTTTCTCGTAGGGCTGTAAAGGATGGGTGAATGGAACGCTGCCCCTTACCAGGGGATCACTCCCTGCTCTTTGAGGCGTTCCAGTTCCTCCCACTCGTAGGCCCCTACATCCATGAGGACCTCTTCCGTATTTTGTCCCAGTTCCGGGGCGGGGCCTTGAACGCTAGTTGGATTCTGCTTGAACTTCACCGGACTGCTGACCAGGGGGAGCGCCGAGCCATCGCCGCGGTCGGTCTCGGTGAAGAACCCGTTGGCCAGGGCTTGGGGATCGGAGACGGTTTCGATGACCCGCTGTACTCGCCCACCGACGAGGTTGAAGTCCTTGAAGCGCTGTTCCCACTCTTCTCTCGGGCGGGTGGCGACAACTTCCTTGATGATGGCCACCAACGCTTCCGAGTGCTGCTCCCGGTTGGCATGGGAATCGAATCTAGGGTCGTCCTGTAGGGCAGGGCTCTCAATGGCCTCGCAGAACCTGGGCCAGAAGCGGTCCGACTGCAGCATGACCATCTGAAACCACAAGTCGTCGCTGGTTTTGTAGGCGTTCCAGAGAGGGTTGCGGGCCCGATCCGGATTCGTATGAGGAATCTCCGCCCCGAAGGACAGTGCCGCCTGCACATCCATGCCGATGGCCCAGACCGCCGAATGGTACAAAGAGAAGTGGACTTCTTGGCCTTCCCCCGTCCGTTCTCGGTGAAACAGTGCGGCACTGAGCCCTGCTGCGATGACCATAGAGGTGGAGTTGTCGCCGATGCCGGGACGGGCAGGGCGGGGTGGGCGGCCCGGCTCGCTGACGTGTTCCATGATGCCGGAACGGGCCCAGTACGCCGAGTAATCGTAGCCGGGCAAGTGCCGGTCGGGGCCATCGTAGCCATAGCCGGTGAGCAGCCCATAGACCAAACGGGGGTTGACCTCGTGAAGGGTCTGGTAGTCCAGGCGAAACCGATCCAGCAACCCGATTTGCAGGTTGGTCAGCAGTACATCGCTGGCGGCGGCGAGCCGGTGGAGGACCGCTTGTCCCTCTTCCGTGCTCAGGTTGAGGGCAATGCTCTTCTTCCCGCGATTGAGCAACTGCCACCAGATGTCCCCGCCCTGGAAGCCTTCGATGGAAGTGAAACCTCGGATGGCGTCGCCGCCTTCTGGGTTTTCCACCTTGATGACCTCAGCGCCCCAATCGGCCATAACCGCACCGGCGCTCGGGGCCGCAACCCATGTTGCCACTTCCAAGATGCGGACGCCCTGCATAATGCCCGCCACGTTCCACCTCCAGCCAAGGCCAATTTTGACCATCCTACGCACGCCCCTGAGAGGCGTCAACGCTGCTGATTCGCCGACGGAGGGACCTTTGATGTAGAATAATCGACGGCGCTTTTGCCCAAGATTATGGAATATTCGATGGAGGAGGAGCTACCGTGGTAACCCACACGCGACCGCCGGAAGATGAGTCAGTACCGATGACCGCACCGTTCATGGATTACGTTGTTGCCTACGACGACTGGATAGTGAAGCAGGATGTACCTGTCGTTCGAGGTTTTTACATCGAGGACATGAAGGAAGTAGAAGTAGGCCCCTGGGCTCGCCGGGGCTGCAATGGCGCGATCGTTATCCTTGAGGGGACGGGTGGCGTTAACGACACCCACGTTCTGGAGATCCCGCCTGGCGGCTCCATCAACCCCGAGAAGCACATGTACGAGGAGATGATCTACGTGCTCTCAGGCCGGGGTGCGGCGTCGATCTGGGTCGACGAGAAGAAGAAGCAGACCTTTGAGTGGGGCACAGGAGCGGTCTTTTCTGTCCCGCTGAATGCCTGGTCGGAATTCCACAACGGAAGCGGAACCGAGCCCGCCAGGTTCATGTCGGTAACGAATCTTCCCACCGTCATAAACATGTTCCACAACGAAGATTTCATCTACGACAACCCATTCAACTTCAAGGACCGCTTCTCTGGTGAAGACGACTTCTTCAGCGGCGGCGGCAAGATGTGGAAGAACCGCATCTGGCAGACTAACTTCGTGGCTGATGCTGCTACCACGAAGCTCTACTCCTGGAAAGAGCGTGGCGCGGGTGGCTCGAACATCTTTTTCGAGCTTGCTCAGAACAGCATGGGCGCCCACATTTCCCAGTTCCCGGTGAGCACATACAAGAAAGCTCACCATCATGGGCCAGGCGCCCACGTCATCCTTGTGGACGGCGAAGGCTACTCGCTGCTTTGGCGTGAGGAAGACGAGGAGCGTATCCGCTGCAACTGGAAGCCTGGGAGTCTCTTGGTGCCGCCCGAGCACTGGTTCCACGAGCACTTCAACCCCGGCAATAGGCCTGCCCGTTACCTGGCTCTTCGGTTCACCGGTCGCCGGTTCATCCAGCCCGGCGCTTACAGCGGCGCTGAGGGCGCCGATGTCAGCGTCAAAAAGGGCGGCTGGCAGATTGAGTACGAAGACGAAGACGAATCGATCCACCGGGAGTTCGAGGCTGAATTGGCCAAGAACGGCGAGGTATGCCGCATGAAGGGCATGATCCCCTCCTGCACCGGCACCACCCTCGACGGGTAATCGGGCAGGGACGTTTCCCGCCCGTTGATATGGAAATGAAAGAAGGCCCCGCCGCATCTGCGGCGGGGCCTTCTTTCATTGACGCTTACCATGGCAAATGCTACGGTGCCCCTCGAAATACTCTGGACCTTAAAACCTTCAAGTACGCTTTCTGGGTGGTCCCGATTCCATCGGGACAGAATAGGGAAGTGGGGTGAGATTCCCCCGCGGCCGCGCCACTGTGAGCGGGTAGCTGACGGCACGATGCCACTGACCATGAGGTCGGGAAGGCGCCGGTCAGGCGATGATCCGCAAGCCAGGAGACCTGCCTAGAGAGTTATCGGGTGCTGTTCCTCGCGTTGGGGAGTGCCTGGAGATTTGTGCTTGGCAGGCCGCCTGCCTCTCTTTTCTCGCAGCGTACATCCTCCTCGCGTAGAGCTTGGCTCCCGAGGAGGTTTTTTGCGTCTCGCGATAAGGAGAAAGGATGCGTATCGTTCGACGTCTCTCACTGCTTGCCTTGGTTGTGCTTGCTCTCGTGATCGTTGCTTGCGGCTCCGACCCCACCGCTGTACCCACGGCGGCCCCCACTGCTACGGCAATGCCTACCGCTACTGCCACATCGATTCCGAGAGCCACACAGCCTTCGGTTCCAACCGTAGCCCCCACCGTGGCGCCGAGGCCCACGGCCACTGTAACGCCAGTGCCCACGCCTGCCCCAACGGCGACCCCAAGCATCTTCCCGCTCGAAATCGTTGACGGCACTGGCGAGACCATCACCTTCGATGCTCCACCACAGCGTATCGTCTCCTTCTCTGCAGCCAACACGGAGATTTTGTTCGCCCTGGGTCTTGGCGATAGTGTGGTTGGCCGGGACGCTTTCTCCGACTACCCTGCGGAGGCTCTGAACGTACCTTCAGTAGGGGACTACTTTGCCCCTGACCTGGAGGCGATAGTGGCCATGGCGCCGGACCTGGTGTTCATCACCTTCGAGTCCCCCAAGGAAAAGCTGTTGGAGGTCGGCCTGCGGCCGTTATTCATTCCGGCCCCGGACACCCTGGCGGGTGTAATCGACATCATCATCATGACCGGACAACTCATGGGCCGCCCGGAAGAGGCAGCTGCTCTGGCTGCCAAGGTTGAGCGGGATATACAGGAAGTCGTGAGCGTCGTCAGCAGGGTTGCCGTAGGGCCTCGTGTGTACTATGAAGACGATCCCGGTCTGTGGACCGCTGGTCCCGCCACTTTTATAGGCGACATGATCACGATCGCCAAGGGCCAGAACGTCGCCGCTGGCGCTCAGGGGGCCTACCCCCAGCTTTCAAACGAATTCCTGGTGGAGCAGGACCCTGAGGTAATCCTTCTGGGAGACTCTCCCTTCCTGGGTGGCCACGGTGACGAAACGCCGGAGTCGATAGCGGCTCGTCCGGGTTGGGGCGACATTACGGCGGTCCAAAATGGCCGAGTCCACCCTGTTAGCCCGTCCCTTCTTACCCGGCCTGGTCCTAGGATCGGGGAGGGCCTGCGCCATTTGGCAGAATTTCTGTACCCAGAGCTGTTTTCCTAGCAGTCGATGAAGGTCAAGCCAATCGTGGAACGTCCACTTGAGCCTCTGGTGGAAGCCGTAGCTCCGGCAACATTGCCGGGGCTACGGTTTCCGTGGCCGCGTGTCCTAATCGGCATGGCGGTCGTGGTGGTCCTTGCTCTGGTTGCTGCTTCCTTGGGTTCCGTGTCGATACCCCTGGGTGATGCGGTCCGTATTGGTCTTGACCGGCTGCCTGGAATCGAATTCACGGGAGATTGGCCGCAAAGTTGGGAGACGATTCTGTGGCAGCTACGCTTTCCTCGTGTAATCCTGGCCGTCATGGTCGGAGCCAGTCTTGGGTTGGCTGGGGCTACCTATCAGGGCGTGTTCCGAAATCCGCTGGCTGACCCATACCTCATCGGCGTGGCCGCCGGCGCGGGGCTTGGAGCAACAGTGGTTCTGGTATCTCCAATACCGACGTACGTCGGTGGATTCAGCCTTGTACCCATCGCCGCCTTCATTGGAGGGCTGCTGGCGATAACGGTGGCCTACGGCGTTTCCCACATCGATGGCTCAACGCCAGTTACGGTCCTTATCTTGGCCGGGGTAGCCATGGCTTCGCTGGCTTCGGCGATTACAACGTTCTTGATGATAGTCGTGAGCCCGGACGTCAGGCCGATATTGTGGTGGTTGCTGGGGACATTCAACGGGTCAACGTGGAAAGACGTGTGGATATTGGTTCCTTACTTTGTTCTTGCGGCTGTCGTGATCCTGCCCCACGCCCGGATATTGAACGTTCTACAATTGGACCGGTGGCAGGCAACTCAATTGGGCGTCAACGTCGAGCGCACCAACCTGGTACTCCTCGTTGCGGCTTCGCTGGCGACAGCTGCAGCGGTTTCAGTCAGCGGCCTCATCCTATTCGTGGGCCTCATCGCCCCGCACATTGTGAGGCTCATATGGGGGCCGAATCACCGGGCATTGCTACCCATGGCTATGGTAGTAGGCGGAGGGTTCCTTGTGCTGGCTGATTTAGGCGCTCGTATGGTGCTTCAGCCCCAGGAAATACCCATTGGCGTCATCACGGCGCTATGCGGTGCGCCGTTCTTCATCTATCTGCTGCGCCGGGCGCGGCGGTGGAGGGTTTGAGGTGGGGGCATTGAACAACAACGGCCGGGCCCCGATGCTGGCCATTCAGGATCTCCGGTTCTCCTACAAGGACGAGCCCGTCCTGAACGGCGTCACTATGGCTGTCGGTCACGGTGAGGTGGTTGGCGTGGTGGGGCCCAATGGCGCTGGCAAGTCGACGCTGCTTGGTTTGATCAGCGGCATTCTGGTTTCAAAAAGCGGCCGTATCGCCATTGATGGCCATGACGTAGCACAGATTTCGCCTCGCGAACGGGCGGCCATGGTCGCCGTCGTACCCCAGAGCCCAGTGTTTCCTGGGAACTTCACGGCCTTGGAGCTGGTGCTTATGGGCCGCACGCCCCATATGCGTTTGCTTCAATGGGAGAGTGAATCCGATGTTCGCCTGGCACAACGGGCGATGGAGGAGACCGGCTGTTTGTCATTGGCGGACCGAAGGGTGGACAACCTATCCGGAGGTGAGCGGCAGCGGCTGCTTGTGGCGAGGGCTTTGGTCCAAGAGGCGCCGCTGGTTCTCTTGGATGAGCCGACGGCCAACCTCGATCTGGCCCATCAGACGGGCGTCTTGGACCTCGTGCAGCAAACTCAGGCGAGCCGCGGGGGCTCGGTGCTCATGGCCATCCACGATCTGTCGCTGGCGGCCCAGTACTGCGACCGCTTGGTCTTCTTACATGAGGGTCTCGTTTTTGCAGATGGCCCCCCTGGTCAGGTGATTACGGAAGACATCGTTCGGCTGGTGTATGGGGCGGATGTTACGGTGATCACGCATCCGGTGATGGGGACTCCTGTTGTCCTTCCGGTGGCCGGGAGGATGAACGCTGTGTCGACCGCAGGCCATACTAACGGTAAGCTGTCTTCCTAGCCTACTGGGAAGCTGGCTACAACTGAGTTAGGGGGGCACGATGAGCCAAGGACTTGAAGTGGACGGGCTGGTGGACAACCCGCAGGCACTAAGCTTTGAAGCGCTCGCTGGCTTGCCTGGCCAAATTGCAGACGTTTCTGAATTGGTGCCCGGCCGGCAGGGTGGCGCTGTAAAGCTTTCCGCAGTGGTTGGCGCATCGCAGCCTCAGGACTCCGGCAAATACATCACCTTGCAAGCTGAGGACTGGGCGGCAAGTATCCCCTTGGAGGCCGTAGCTGATCATGCCCTGCTGGTGTACCGGCTTGGCGACGCACCGTTACCTTCGACTCAGGGTGGCCCTATTCGGTTCCTCATCCCCGACGTATCCGCCTGCGGCACCGACGAGGTGGATGAATGCGCCAGCGTCAAGTACGTGCAGCGGATCACGATCACGGCTGAAAAGGGACAGGACACTCGTCCTATGAGCCGCTTTCAGCACGTGGAGCTGCACACGCACGAATAGGCGTTCGCGTTCCAGTTCATACTTTTAATCAGGGATGGAGACCGCGCATTCTTCATTGAACTGCTTGCCCAGCCCGCCGCTCGTTGCCAAGCGTCACCATTTTGTTACCAACTGCACTTGGACCTGTTACCCGCATGTGTCCTGATCGAGACTCTTGCTCGCGATGGGTCAGTTCGGGGCGCTATAATCGCGTCTTCAGTACGGAAGGCGACAATGTCTTGGGGGAGCTGGCGCGATGAAGCGAGTGTGGGTGTTGCAACACGCCTCTGTGGAGACGCTGGGCATCATTGCTGAGGCCCTGGAATCAGTGGGGGCCACGCCGGAATATGTGCCCACCTTCGGAGGCGCTGAAGTCCCGGCCGATATGGGCGACGCTGTTGGCCTCATCGCCATGGGTGGCCCGATGGGCGTCTACGAAGAGAATCGCTACCCTTTCCTGAGCGATGAGATGCGCCTCATGCGTCAGGCAGTGGAGGCGGGTAAGCCGGTGCTGGGAGTTTGTCTGGGTAGTCAGCTCTTGGCTGGAGCACTGGGTGCTCCCGTGACCAAGGGGGAGCAGCCGGAGATTGGTTGGTTCCCCGTTACGCTGACCGATGCTGCCCAGGCTGATCCCCTTTGGAGCAACGCCCCGTCATCATTTAACGGCCTGCTCTGGCACGGCGACCTGTTCGACCTGCCAAAGGATGCGGTGTCGCTGGCGTCGACTGAACTTGTGACGCCTCAAGCGTTTCGCTACGGCTCAAGTGCCTATGGTTTCCTTTTCCACATGGAATACACGGAAGAGATGATTCGTGGCATGGTGCAGACCTTTCCTGAAGAGCTGACGGCAGCCGGAGTCGACAGCGCTGAGATCTTGGAAGGGATTCAGACGCATCTCACGGCGCTGAACTCTCTGGGCAGGACCGTCTTCGAACGATGGGCGAAGCTGCTGGGTTAGGAAATACCAGTGTCGCTTGTGCAGGCTTCTCCTTGCAGTCAGAGCTTGTCCTGTCATGAACCCCTCCGATTCGCTCTGTTCCAAGACAGGGGATGCGTCTATACTCCGGCTACTGCTTGGGAGGTGCACTGATGCTCACAATTGATGCGGACGCCCATGTCGTCGAGAACGAACACACGTGGGACTACATGGATCCATCAGACAGCCACTTGCGGCCGTATGTGGTTGCTCCGGAGTCTCCCGAGCACGGAGGGGGCAGGTTCTGGCTCATTGACGGCAAGGTGCGCGGGCTCCGGCAGGTTATCAACGATGCGAAGATGGCCGAGCTCAAGAAGAACACGGGAAGGGATGTGGAGACATCCAAGGCCACTCGTCAGATGGAGAACATCGGGGCGCGAATCCAGCACATGGACGACCTTGGGATAGATATTCAGGTGCTCCAGCCCACCATCTTTCTGGAGCAGATCGCTGACCGGGCAGAGGTGGAGGTAGCGCTATGCAAGGCATACAACCGCTGGCTGGCTGACATTTGGTCTCAGGCTCCGGACCGCCTGCGCTGGGTCGCCGTCCTTCCCATGCTCGCCATGACTGAGGCGCTGAAGGAGTTGAGGATCGCTATCCAGAACGGCGCCTGTGGTGTGTTGATGCGGAGCCTGGAAACCGACAAGACTCTGCTGGATCCCTACTTCTTTCCGCTGTACGAGGAAGTCAGCCGACTGAACATTCCCATGATCGTCCATGTTGGCAACGCCTCGGCCAGCATGGTCGATTTCTATCGCAGAGACCTGGGCCTCTCTCGGTCAGGGTTCGTGGTTTTCCGGTTGCAGACGGTGGGGGCTTTTCACTCCCTGATCATCAGCGAGCTGCCTGACCAGTTCCCCAGCCTACGCTTTGGGTTCCTGGAGGCGAGCGCTCAATGGGTTCCCTTCGCCATTCACGACCTGCGCAGGCGCATGCTAGGGAGGCTTGGCGCCACCCTCAGCGACAACATCATGAAGGACAACCGGATATGGGTCGCCTGCGAGACCAATGACGACCTTCCCTATGTGCTCAAGTACGCTGGAGAGGACAACTTGGTCATTGGGACAGACTATGGCCATGCTGACCAGTCCACTGAGATTGAAGCACTGAGGACTCTCAAGGAGCAGGAAGATATCGACCCTGCTGTCATTGACAAGATCCTCAGCGATAACCCGAAGGCTCTATACAATCTTTAGGCGGTTAACCTACGCTCAGCCCCCATCCTAGCCTTCCCCCTCAGGTGGAAGGGACTTAGCTCTCTCCCCTTGCGGGGGAGGGTTGGAGAGGGGCCAATCGGCAGACACCCAGCCAAGCTTTCTTTGAGGGAGTTATGAAGATTCTTGTGATGGGCGGCTCCGGTTACGTGGGGCGGAATGTGGTTAGAATGCTGACCGCGCAAGGAGCGGAGCCAGTGAGCTTCGACGCCGCTCCCCTTCGTCCCGAACATGCCTCACCCGGAGTCCCTTTCGTCCGAGGGGATATGGCCAATATGGACGAAGTCATGAAGGCGCTCGTCGAACACGATATTCAGCGGATGGTGGTCGTCGCCTATATCGTCGCCCCGCTACTCTCCCCGGACTATCGCGACCTCGTTGCTGCAGCGCGGGTTAACGTGCTTGGGGTCGCCAATGTCTTTGAGGCGGCTAGGCTTGCCCGAGTAGGAAGGGTTATCTACGCCAGCACCATTGGCGTTTTCGGGCACCGCGGCACCGAACCAAACGATGTGGTCACCGAGAGTACGCCAATGTCCCCGGTTCATGGTGCGCCTGGGCCTGGCCTGTATTCGCTGATGAAGGCTGTGAACAACCAGATGGCAGCGCGCTACGAGGAGCTTTACGACATCCGTATAGCCAAGGTGCACTCCGCTGCGGTGATCGGGGTTGGCAATACGGCGTTCTCTCGCCGCATGATCCAGCTACCGGCGCTCGGCCAGCCAGGCTTCGCCAACTTCCCATCCAATGCTCCGCGAAACATCGTCGGTGTTGCCGATATTTCGCAGCTTTACACCAAGATGGCCCTGGCCGACGAGGTCCGGCACAGCGATTACCTAGGCACCGGCCCGACCCCGACCGGCCAAGAGATCGCGGACGTTGTGACCAAATACCTTCCCGACGCCACGATCACTTTCGCCGAAGACGCTGATGTCCACGCCTGGAACTTCGACAACTCCCGGGCAGTGAACGAGTTCAACTGGCAGTTACAGACCGCGGAAGAGATGGTCCTCTCGGAGATCAACGACACCCGCATAGAAGCGGGACTGGAGCCGGTGGGCTAGGAGCCCATACTCATCTCCACCAATAGGCCGCTCCGATCCACCTGCTGACCCTCTTCCACCAGCACCCGCACAACTGTGCCAGCCCCGTTGGCCTTGAGCAGGTGCTCCATCTTCATCGACTCTAGGATGATCACCGCTTGGTCCGCTTCAACGGTGTCCCCAACTTGGACGAGGACTTTTGAAATCTTGCCTGGCACCGGGGATGCAATGTTGCCCCCAGCCGCACTGGCGTCAACTCGACGCCTACTCCGTTGCTCTGCGGGCTGAAAGATGAAGAGGTCACCGTCGAGCCACAGATGAAGGTCGTTCCCAACCCAGGCGTAGGCGAAGGGTAGAAGCAGGCCTCCCGCGGGACGACACCACCCAGCAGAGCCGTCTCCTTGGGCCACATCCAGAGCAACTGTACCGCTGTCTAGATGTACCAAGACCTGCCCGTTTTCCTCACTAACCTCGTAGGAGAATGCTGGCCCAGGGGTAGGGTAGTGCGGCTGTATCCTTCTTTGGCTCACGGTAGTCTCCGTGGGCCTGCCTGCCGCCATGGACTGCCGTCATCAACGGGAGCCAGACTTGGCGAGCGAGCCGCCGTGGAAGTACGATTTGCCGTTGCCCAGGCTCCCAGAGATCTGGCGACCTCATCCTTCTCGGTGATCTGTGGAGCCTGAAGCAAGTCGGGATTGTCATCAAGGAACGCGGTGTTGTAAGCGCCGGTAGTGAAGCCGGAGTGGGTCACCACCCTGCGCAGAAACGGCACGTTGGTCACCAGTCCCAACACCGGGAAACGCCGCAAGGCGCCTTCCATTCGCTTCAGACTGGCTTCCCGGTCCGGTCCCCAGGCGACGAGCTTGGCGAGAAGGGCGTCGTAGTGGCTGGACACGTCGTATCCCTCATCCACGCCGCTGTCGAGGCGGAGGCCGGGCCCAGTGGGCGGCCTCCATCGCAACAATCGTCCCGTCGATGGCAGAAAGCCGCTGTAGGGGTCTTCGGCGTAGATGCGGCACTCAATGGCATGCCCTAATGAGCGGACATCTTCCTGAGCGATATCCAAGGCCTCCCCGGCGGCGATTCGTGCCTGCCAAGCGACGATGTCCATGCCCAGAAT
This sequence comes from Chloroflexota bacterium, assembly GCA_003228115.1. Lineage (GTDB taxonomy): Bacteria > Chloroflexota > Dehalococcoidia > Lucifugimonadales > SAR202-VII-2 > SAR202-VII-2. The sequence goes on along the minus strand of QEVV01000002.1, from coordinate 32,671 downwards.
GGCCTCGGTAACAGGGTGCTCAACCTGGAGCCGTGCGTTGACTTCCAGGAAGTAGAATTCTTCGGTGTCAGGATCCAGGAGGAACTCCGCCGTACCGGCGTTAACATAGCCCGCCGCCTTCGCAAGGGCTACCGCCGCCTCGCCCATCCGCCTGCGTAAATCGGGGGACATCGCCGGGGACGGCGTTTCCTCGATGAGCTTTTGGTGCCGCCGCTGGATGCTGCATTCACGCTCCAGCAGGTGAATGACGTGGCCTCTTCCATCGGCGAGGATTTGGAACTCTATGTGACGGGGGTGTTGCAGGTACCTTTCCAGGAAAACGCGGCCGTCCCCGAAAGCTGCCTGAGCTTCCCTGGAGGCACTTTCCAAGGCCTGCGCTAACTGATCAGGCCCATCGACGAGCCGCATGCCCCGGCCGCCTCCGCCAGCGGCCGCCTTTACCAGAAGGGGGAACCCCCATTGCTCAACGAATCCCTGAGCATCAGCGCCGACGCCATCAAGGACGGCGCTGCTTGGCACTGTTGGCACACCTGCCAGGGCAGCGATTTCTTTCGAACGCACCTTGTCCCCGAGGGCTTCCATGCTGTCCGGGGTCGGCCCGATGAAGACAAGGCCTGCTGCCGCGCACGCCCGGGCGAAGGCGGGACTCTCAGATAAGAAGCCGTAGCCAGGATGCACTGCTTCCGCCCCACTTTCGCGCGCGACCTCAAGCAGTTCACCGACATTGAGGTAGGTGTCCTTTGCGGAATCGCCGTGGAGGGGGTAGGCCGCATTGGCCATCGCAACGTGGGGAGCAGAGATGTCTGGGTCAGCATAGACAGCCACAGTAGCGATGCCCATCGCTTGCAGCGTTTGCTGTATCCGGACGGCTATCTCGCCGCGGTTAGCTATGAGGACTCGTGAAAACATTTTTCGAAGTGCCTTCGGATTCCTAATGGGCTATCGCCTAGATTATGAACATGGCGCGGATCTCACGGCCCCGGCTGGGGTGGCGATTCTCGTTGCCGGGCCAACGCCGGGGCGTTCAATTGAACGCCCCTACCCCCTTGCTTTTAGTTGCTGAACCTCCTCTTGAAAGGAGGCGATTACGGCATCGGCTTCGCTAGGAGCAAGGCTGAAGGGCTTGCGGGCGCTGAAAGGGTACGTCAGGTAGCTGTACAGAGCCAGCCAGGCTCTATTCTCCCACTCCTGAGACTCCGCTTGCATCACAGCCCTCAGGTATTTGTTGAGCCAGCGGGACATCACCTGCTCGCGGGCTTCTGGGTCCAAGGCGTTCAATGCCGGGATGCGTTGGAAGATGTGCTCCCACCTAGGGTCGGATGCAGGCGAGCGCGCCTCCCCCCTCTCTAATCTGACTTCGAAAGCGGCCGGGTTTTCCTTGTCTTGATTCCATTGCATGGGGTTGGACAGGATGTATTCCCTAGCTCGATTCAGCTCAGCATCGTCGCGGAGGACTCGTTCATGGTAATTGCGCTGCCATCGAAATTCGTCAAAACCGGAACGTCGGCATCGGGTGGTTACGGCAGCTTTGTAGGTGCGCACTAATGTGCCTAACGTGTGCGCATTAGGAGACATCGCCGAAAATGGAGTGTTATTACGACTAAGCCGGCCTTGTTGCTCGGCCAACGTAGGGGCGTTCAATTGAACGCCCCTACCCGCCGCGTCAATCACGACGATGCCATGTATGTGGTTGGGCATCACGACCCAGCCGTCCAACGTTGCTGCGGGAAAATGTTGGGGAATAGCGAGCCAACAATCCTCGGCGATGGCCTTCGCTGCATCCTCGGCAAAGAACATTTTTCGGTTCCACGTCACGAGAGTCAAGAAGTATGCTCCATCCTGCCCATAGTCATACCCAGGCAGGCGGATTGAACGGCGATGGTGGATGTCGGGATCAAATTTCATGGTAGCGGTATTTTGGTCGGGGTGGTTGTATGGGGACTTGTAGGGGCGCTCAACTGAACGCCCGTGCGTTCAGGCGTTCACGACATCTCACATCCGGAACACGCCCCAACCGGGCTCCGGCATGGGGGCGTTTAACGAAGCCGAAATACCGAGCCCCAGTACCGTGCGGGTGTCGGCAGGGTCAATGATGCCGTCGTCCCAGAGGCGGGCGCTGCTGTAGTAGGGGTTTCCCTCCTCTTCGTATTTGTGCAAGGTCGGTTGTTGGAAGGCTTGCTGTTCTTCCTGAGTCATCGTTTCGTCCTGGCGGGCGAGCTGCTGGAGCTTCACGGCGAGGAGAACATCGGCGGCCTGCTGGCCCCCCATGACAGAGATGCGGGCGTTGGGCCACGCCCACAGAAACCGTGGCTGGTAGGCGCGCCCACACATGCCGTAGTTGCCTGCGCCGAAGGAACTCCCGATGATGACCGTGAATTTGGGAACCGCTGCATTGGTAACCGCCATCACCATCTTGGCGCCGTCCTTGGCGATGCCACCAGCTTCGTATTGGCGGCCCACCATGAAGCCGGTGATGTTCTGAAGGAAGACCAGCGGGATGCGGCGCTGGCTGCATAGCTCGATGAAGTGGGTGCCCTTGAGGGCGCTTTCAGAAAACAGCACGCCGTTGCTAGCTACGATGCCAACCGGATAGCCCCATATCCGGGCAAAGCCGCAGACAAGAGTCTCACCGTAATTGGCCTTGAACTCGTGGAACCGGCTCCCATCCACGATGCGGGCGATGACCTCGCGCACATCATAGGATCGCCGGACATCTGCCGGCACCACGCCATAAAGCTCGCTGGGGTCGTGGCGAGGCGGCTCCGGTTCTTGCACTTCGAATGGTAGGTGCTTTGGCGTGACGAAGTTCTCGACGATGTCCCGTGCGATGGCAAGGGCATCGTCATCGTCCTGGGCGTAATGGTCGGCAACACCCGACACTCTCGTGTGGACATCTGCGCCGCCCAGGGTCTCCGCATCCACGTCTTCACCGGTGGCGGCCTTCACGAGCGGTGGACCCCCCAGAAAGATGGTCCCCTGTTCCTTCACGATGACAACCTCGTCGCTCATCGCAGGGACGTAAGCGCCGCCCGCTGTACAGGAGCCCATGACCACCGCGACCTGCGGGATGCCAAGGGCCGACATGCGGGCTTGGTTGTAAAAGATGCGGCCAAAGTGATCGCGGTCTGGGAAGACCTCGGATTGCATGGGAAGGAAAGCGCCGCCGGAGTCGACCAGGTAGATGCAGGGCAGGCGATTCTCAAGGGCGATTTCCTGGGCCCGTAGGTGCTTCTTTACTGTGACTGGATAGTAGGTGCCGCCCTTCACGGTAGCGTCGTTGGCCACCACCATCACTTCCCTCCCGTGGACGACGCCAATGCCGGTCACGATGCCAGCCGAAGGGGCTTCCCACTCATACATGCCCCAAGCGGCCAGAGGGCTGAGCTCCAAGAAGGGTGTTCCAGGGTCTAAGAGACGCTCAATCCGGTCTCGCACGACGAGCTTGCCACGGCTCTTGTGCAACTCAGTGGCTCGTTCGCTCCCACCGCTTCTGGCTTGGGCTAGCTCGCCCTTGAGTTCCGCCATCAGGGCGCTCATGCGCACCTGATTCTCCTTGAACTCGGAGCTGTGCGGATCGATTTTCGTCTGGATGATTTCCATAGCTGGCCTCGGTGCTACTGTACCGAGGCTGCTGAGGTGGGGCAAGAGATAGGGGGTGGACGCAGAGGGGGGAGGACGCGATGCTCCGGCGATCGGTGGCGCCCTAGCTTAGATGAAGCTCGGTTACCACAAGCTCTCGAGTGTGAATTCCTGCTCTCCGTTGGGGATACTGTCTTGGCGGAGGGGCATATGGGCTGGGCCCAGCAGCGGAACTGGCAGATTGGCGTGCCTGCTGAGCTCTTCGATCAGAGGGTTTTCTGGGGTGAAGCCGTGCAAATTGGCAGCCGGAATATCTTTTGCCAGGGCTAGGACTTTAAAGTTTCCCATACCGTCGCTTTTTACCAGTTCTTGCATCGCATAGCGGTTCGCTTCCGCTTCCCCTTCCCCTCTGGGTATCCCCATCCGTGAAAGCCTGCCTGCGAATGCTTCTATTCCTAGATTGCTAAGGACTGTTCGTTGATCGGCGAACCCAACCGGGGTGAGGCCGAGACGTTCCCCAGTCCGCATGAGATGGCTGAAGTTCACATGGGTCGTGATGTCCTGCCGTCCAACTCGCCGGTAGGGGTCGCTGCCCAGGGTGTGCCGGAAATACGTGCGGAGGGTGCCATCTTTGCGTTCGGGGCTATATAGGTCTTTCGCCAGATGCCCGTAATCCACCAGCAGCACAATGCCTTGATCGAGGGCCTCCGCAACGTCCGCCAGCCAGTACTCTCCGGCCAGGCAAACTTCCCCTCTGAAGCCTTCCGCAAGCCGTACATCTTGCTCCAGGAGGTAGCGCTCCAGTTCTGGCGTTGAGGGATCGCCAAGATCATCGGCTAGGTCTCCGTTCTCCACGGTGACGTAGACTTCCCGCAGCTTTCCGCCTTCGATTTGGAACCTATGCACCGGCAGCGCGTCGATAAGCTCGTTGGCCACGAAGGCGCCGGTTACATTTCTAAAAGGGACGTTGATGGTCTCGACCCACTGCTGAGCCCCGAATGATCCGGAAGGTGAGGCTTCAGCCGCTACATAGTTCAAGGCCTTGTGGAAGTCAGGGTCGAAGCGCTCGGCAAAGGCTAGGACATCGTCGCCGAGGGTCCCTCTTCCTGCGCCCATTTCTACGACACTGAATTTGGAAGGGCTTCCAAGCAGTTGCCACACCTGCCTCATCTGCAGTCCAAGCAGTGCGCCAAACGCTGGGTGGGTAAGGGGGGATGTGAAGTAGTCGCCCTGGGAACCTGTTGGGTTTCTGTGACGAAAGTAGCCGACTCCAGGGGCGAGCTGGGCCAACTCCATGAAGCGAGCGAAGGTGATGTGTCCATCACTGGCTATGGCCTGACGGACGAGAGCTTCGGCTTCTCCTGCCGGTTGATTATTGTGGGGGATTACCATGTGGGCGGAGTAGATATGCCGTTTGCGATCCGAAGTCGTTACGAATCAGGCCATGATGGACGATAATCGAAAACAAAACAAAGTCGTAAAACGAAAATGCGCATTGCTGTGACCGTCAGACCTTTACACTGTTATAATGCCTAAGCTATAATGCCCGTGCCGATTGTGAAGTTTGGGGCAATCGGTTTTGACTTGTTTGTCCGTGCCCGGCGCTGCTCATAGCTTGGACTGACCCCCGGTGGCGTTTTCTCATGCGGACAGTGACTTCAGCCAGTTGAAGGATGTTGCTATGGTAGAGCAAGACCGGCAAGAAGCAAAAGAATACGTAATGCGCTTGGCCAAGGAAGCGGATGTCAAGTTCATCCGGCTGTGGTTCACAGACATCCTGGGTACGCTGAAAGGCTTCGCCATCACAGTAGGCGAGCTCGGAAGCGCCCTCGAAGATGGCAAGGGCTTCGACGGGTCCTCCATTATGGGTTTCGCTCGTATCAACGAGAGCGATATGGTGGCATTGCCTGACCCTACCACCTTCCGCATCCTGCCCTGGCGCCCTCGTCAGAACGCAGTAGCGCGGATGTTTTGTGACGTTCTCCACCCCGATGGACGTCCGTTTGAGGGCGACCCCAGGTTCGTGCTGCGGCGCAATTTGGAGCGGGCCTCCCAGATGGGGTACGCCTTCAACGTTGGGCCCGAATTGGAGTACTTCTACTTCAAGTCAGACGAGCGGCCGGAGCCTTTGGACGCTGGTGGCTACTTCGATGTCACGCCGTTGGACCTAGCGAACGACCTTCGCAGAGAAACGGTGCTTACTTTGGAAGAGTTGGGTATCCCTGTTGAGTACTCACACCATGAGGTCGCTCCTTCCCAGCATGAGGTGGATCTTCGCTATAGCGATGCGTTGTCCATGGCAGATACCGTCATGACTTACCGGTTGGTGGTCAAGGAAATTGCCAGGAATCACGGCTATTACGCCACCTTCATGCCCAAGCCACTGGCCGATGCCAACGGTAGCGGTATGCATGTGCACCAATCGCTGTTTCAGGGAGATCGAAACGCTTTCTACGATGCTGACGACCCTGTAAAGCTATCCAAGGTTGCAAGGCAATTCATCGGTGGCCTGCTGCGGCACGCCCCCGAAATTACCGTAGTCACCTACCAGTGGGTGAACAGCTACAAGCGGTTGGTGCCAGGCTACGAGGCCCCCGTGTACCTATCGTGGGCTTTCGTTAACCGTTCGGACTTGATCCGCATTCCGGCTTACCGCCCGGGCCGGGAGGATTCGATGCGCGTCGAGTACCGTGCGCCGGATCCTGCCTGCAATCCTTACCTGGTATTCGCGGCCCTGTTAACGGCAGGCTTGGACGGTGTTGAGCAGGGCTACGACCCCCCGCCTCCCGTAGAGGCCAATGTCTACGAGATGAGTGATGAGGAACGGAAGGAATTGGGGATCGCAACGCTCCCAAGTAGCCTATCTGAAGCCATCAGTGCAGCTGAGGGCAGTAGTCTTCTGAGACGGGCCTTAGGGGACCACGTTTTCGAGAGCTACATACACAACAAGAAAATAGAATGGGACAGGTATCGAACCGCTGTAACGGACTATGAGATCAAACGATACCTTCCAATCCTGTGACCGCGTTTAGTTCCTTACGGAGTCAGTGGATGAGCAAGGACGGAAGCAGACAGTATCCGGGCTTGTACCGCCCGGATTACGAGCATGACGCCTGTGGTGTCGGCTTTATTGCCGATATCCAGGGCCGGCGCTCTCATACAGTGCTGGATCACGCTCTCAAAGCCGTGGTAAATCTCGCGCATAGAGGCGCTGCCTCAGCGGATGGCAAGACCGGCGACGGAGCTGGAGTCCTGACGCAGATTCCCAGAAAGTTCTTCGTGCGGGAGTTGGCGGCGATGGGGCTGGAAGCCCCGCCCGAGAACGACCTTGCTGTAGGAATGGTGTTCCTGCCACGGGAGCCCCAGGAGCTACTAGAGGCTTGCCTCGAAGCTTTTTCTGAGGCTGTCATGGCGGAAGGCCTCACCATGCTTGGCTGGCGGCAGGTTCCCACTGACCCCACAGTCTTAGGGGAGCAGGCGCTGACGACCGTGCCGGACATCCGGCAAGCGCTGGTTGCCCGGCCCGAAGGCGTTTCGCCTGATCACTTTCCCAGGGCTCTCTACCTTGCCCGGAAGAGGGTCGAGCGATGGGTGACCGAGCACGGGCTTGATGATTCCTTCTATGTTCCTTCTTTCTCGAACCGGACCCTTGTCTACAAGGGGTTGCTGGTCGCCACTGGGCTTCGCAACTTCTTCCTAGATCTTCAGGACCCGGACTACGAGACGGCGCTCGCCGTGCTGCACCAGCGATACTCGACGAACACGTTCCCCAACTGGGTGCTGGCCCAACCTTTCCGTTTCCTGGCTCACAACGGGGAGATCAACACACTCCAGGGCAACATGAATTGGCTCAAGGCCAGGGAGCCTGAGTTGGCTTCGTCTGTGTGGGGCGACAGAGTCAATGAGTTGGCGCCAATTGTCCAGCCGGGGGCATCTGACTCGTGCGCTTTGGATAATGCGCTAGAGACCATGGTCCTTTCTGGGCGCGACATCATCCACACGATGATGATGCTGGTGCCGGAGCCGTGGGAAAACATGCCCCAGATGGATCCTTCGCTGCGGGCCTTCTACCAGTACAACGCCTGTGTAACTGAGCCCTGGGACGGTCCCGCCGCCCTGGCGCTTTCAGACGGTGATGTTGTGGTAGCTTCCCTCGATAGAAACGGCCTGCGCCCGGCCCGCTATGCCATTACAGACGATGGCTTGGTTGTTATGGGTTCTGAAGTCGGCATCATCGAGTTGGACGATGCTCACGTGGTGCAGAAGGGCCGGTTGGGCCCCGGCCAAATGATCGCCGTGGATACGGTCAACCATCGCTTCTACAGCAACGAAGATATCAAGAACGAATGGTCTTCGCGCCAGCCCTACGCCAAGTGGGTTGAGGAAAGCCTTACTCCTCTGAAGTCGCTGGTGGAGCAAACAAGCGGTCATGGCGCACCATTGGGGCGCGCCACCATGGAACTCCAGCGGGCGTTTGGCTTTACGTCGGAAGAGGTCCATTTGGTCCTCATACCCATGATTGCAGAGGCAAAGGAGCCTGTGGGGTCCATGGGTGACGACACGCCTCTAGCCGTCCTATCGACGAAGCCGCGGCTTCTCTACAACTATTTCAAGCAGAAGTTCGCCCAGGTGACCAACCCGGCCATTGATCCGTACCGGGAAGAATTGGTTATGTCTCTGTACACCTACCTGGGGCGTCGCCGCAGCCTGTTCGAGGATGACCCCGAACACGCCCGGCTATTGTTCCTCGAAGACCCCGTCCTAGACGACCTTCAGTTGAGCGCACTACGGCAGCAGGACTCTGGTGCTTTTCAGAGCCACACGTTGGATGCCACCTTTCCAGTGTCCGAAGGCCCACAGGGTTTGGAGCGGGCTCTGGATAGGCTCTGCGCCGAGGCGAGTGAGGCCCTGCAGTCCGGCGTCGCGGTGCTCATCCTGAGCGACCGGGCCGTGGACTCCTCCCGCGCTCCCGTCCCGATGATGCTTGCGGTGGGAGGCGTGCACCACCACCTCATACGGCAAGGTCAACGGATGATGGCTTCGCTCGTCGCGGAAACCGGCGAGGCTCGCGACATGCACCAGATTTGCTGCCTTCTGGGCTTCGGCGCCAGCGCAGTGAACCCCTATTTGGCGCTGTCAACGATCCACACGCTCCTTGAGGAAGGTCACCTGCCTGAGGAGTTGGATCTAGACGGTGCGCTGAAGAACTTCAGGAAGATACTTAACAAGCAAATCCTTAAGATCATGTCCAAGATGGGCATCTCTGCCGTGTCCGCTTATCACGGCGCTCAGATATTCGAGTGCGTTGGTCTCGGCGATGAAGTTGTGGACCGGTGCTTTGCTAACACGCCTTCCCAGATTTCCGGGGTGGGATTCAGGGAGATAGCCGAGGAAACCTTGGGTCGACATGCGTCGGCGTTCGGAGAGAGCAGCAAGGAAAAGCTGGACGACTACGGCTACTACCGCTTCCGCAAGGATGGTGAGATCCACGCCTTTACTCCACAGTTGGTGCGTGTCGTTCACAAAGCGGTCAAGAGCGGCGAGTACGCTGATTACCAGGCGTATGTGGACTCGACAAAGACGCAGGGGCCCGTCTACGTGCGGGACTTGATGGAGTTCAAGAAGGGCACGGCGGTGGACCTCGAGGAAGTGGAGCCCGCTGAGGACATCGTAAAGCGGTTCTTTACCGGTTCCATGTCCCTAGGCGCATTGTCCCCGGAGGCCCACGAGACGCTTGCCATGGGCATGAACGCTCTGGGAGCGCGCTCGGAGACCGGTGAAGGCGGAGAAGACCCCTTAAGGTTCCGCGGCCAGCGCAACGGCTACACGATGAACTCGTTCAGTAAGCAAATTGCCTCCGGGCGGTTCGGCGTCACCCCTGAATATCTGGCGATGGCAAGCGAGCTTCAGATCAAGATGGCCCAAGGCTCAAAGCCCGGCGAAGGCGGGCAGCTTCCCGGTCACAAGGTTGTAGCACACATCGCCCGGATCAGGCACACCCAGCCCGGCGTGCAATTGATATCGCCGCCGCCACACCATGACATTTATTCCATTGAGGACCTGGCTCAGCTTATTTACGATCTTAAGATGGTCAACCCAAGGGCAAGGGTCAACGTCAAGTTGGTCGCAGAGGCTGGGGTTGGGACCATTGCCGCCGGAGTAGCCAAGGGTTACGCGGACACCATTCTCATCTCCGGAATGGAGGGCGGCACCGGCGCATCCCCGCTCATGTCGATTAAGAACGCAGGGTCTGCTTGGGAGTTGGGCCTGGCGGAGACTCAACAGGTCTTGGTGATGAATGACCTGCGTGGGCGAGTCCGTCTGGCTACGGACGGAGGCTTGCGCACGGGAAGGGACATTGTTCTGGCCGCCATGTTGGGTGCAGAGGAGTACGGCTTTGGTACCCAGGCACTTGTCGCCATTGGTTGCACCATGGCCCGCCAGTGCCATCTGAACACCTGTCCTGTTGGCGTCGCCACTCAGCGCGACGACCTCCGGGAGAAGTTCTGGGGCGAGCCTGAGCATGTGGTCCGATTCATGATGTTCATCGCGGAAGAGGTGCGCCAGATACTGGCGTCCTTGGGCTACAAAAAACTTGAAGATGTTATCGGTCTGCCGGACCTTTTGAGCTACAAGCCGGTCCCGGAGCATCCGAAGGCCCGAACTCTGGATTACAGCAGGCTTTTGGCGCCAGCTGATCCAACCGGAACCCGGCCTCGGATGTCGCAGCAGAACAGAAACGACCGTCCAGAGGGTGAACCTCTGGATAACCAGATCATGCGCGACGCTGCGCTTGCTCTGGAAGGCAAGGAATCGGTGGATCTGTCCTACGACATTCGGAATGTGAACCGCACCGTTGGCGGGCGGTTGGGTGGCGAGGTGGCGTACCGCTACGGCGACGCCGGCCTTCCCGATGGCCTCACCATCACATGCCGTTTCAAGGGGTCAGCGGGACAGTCCTTTGGAGCCTGGGGCGTCGACGGCCTGAAGCTCATTCTGGAAGGCGAGGCCAACGACTATGTTGGCAAGGGAATGCACGGTGGAACCATCGTGCTCCGCCCAGTAGAGGATGCGGCCTTCGCTCCTCACGAGAACGTCATCATGGGCAACACGGTCCTTTATGGGGCTACTGGTGGCTATCTCTTTGCTGCCGGAAGGGCAGGGGAGCGGTTCGCCATCCGAAACTCCGGCGCTTGGGCTGTTATCGAAGGTGCGGGAGATCACTGCTGCGAGTACATGACTGGCGGCTGCGTCGTCGTTCTTGGTGATGTAGGCAGAAACTTTGGGGCAGGCATGTCCGGTGGCATGGCATTTATCCTCGATGAAGACGGCCTTCTGGAGCGGCGCTACAATCCGGAGATGGTGGGCATGGAGCCGGTTGAGGCTGAGGACGATCTGGAGACCCTGCGTACGATCATCGAGCAACACATCGAGATGACTGGAAGCGCCCGAGGGAAGCAGATCCTCGAGAGCTGGGATGCGTATTTGCCCATGTTCAAGAAGGTTAGGCCTCACCCGGCCATCGCCCCGCCGCAACCCAGAGACGTGCAGAAGGCCCGCCGGGACGCAATGCTGGCTGCCTCACGAGGCCCTTCCTCAGGCGGATAGGCGGATTTTGAAAGCATGTAGTACATGAAAGGCCCCGCACAAACAGTGCGGGGCCTTTTTCTTTCGGTTCGTTCTACGTTCGCCGAACTAATTGATGACTGTCGGCCTTAGACTTCTGGTTCCCAATGCAGACCGCGATCTACACCTTCGCCAGGTTCCTGATAGCCTCCAGGATGGCCTCAGCCGCGGCGACGCTTTCAGCCTCCGCGTAGATGCGGACGAGGGGTTCTGTGCCGGAGAACCTAACGGCTCCCCAGGCTCCGCCCTCTAGGTGAAAGCGGAAGCCGTCAACCACGTCGATGGCTGTTACCGAGCGGCTTGCTAGTGAGTCAGGCTTTGCCTGCTCAACTCTTTCCCTAATCTCGTCCATTCGAGCAGGGTTGAATTGGATGTCCCAGCGCCGGTAATGGTGGGGACCAACCTTCTCGTAGAGGTAATCCAGCAATTCGGATGGGGAACGCTTCATCCTGACCATCATGTCCAGGAAGTAGAGGCCGCTCAGTACACCATCGCGCTCCGGCAGATGCCCCCGGAAGCCGAACCCGCCGCTTTCCTCTCCGCCTGCCAGCGCGTTTTCGCGGCGCATGATGGCGCCGACGTATTTGAATCCTACGGCCGTTTCGAAGACCGGCGCGGCGAATTGCTCTCCCAGACGCCAGATCATGCTGCTCATCGTCAACGACTTAACCAATGCTCCCTTCTGACCGCGCGTCTCTAAGAGATACAACGCCAACAAGGAGAAGACCTGGAGGGGCGACATGAACCTACCGTGCTCATCAATGATGCCCAACCGGTCAGCGTCCCCGTCCAAGGCGATGCCAACGTCGGCTTTGTTGCCGATGACTGCTTGGGCGAGCTTTTGGAGGTTGTGGGCGATAGGCTCCGGCTGAGCGATGCCTGGGAATGCTGGGTTTCGCTCGCTGTTGATCTCCGTGATCGTTGCGGAGCCGCCAGCCAGAAGAGAAGCTATGTAACTGGTCCCTGCGCCATACATGGTATCCACGACGATTTTAAGGCCCGAGTTCTTGATCGCCTCGAGGTCCAATAGACTGCTGATCTGGGCCATGTAGGGCTCGGCCAGGTCGACCAGTTCCACCGTTCCTTGCTGACGGGCCTCGGCGAGCCCGATACGACGGACGCCGTCAGTAGCGAGGGCGTGATCGATGTGGCCCTCCAAGGCTTCAACTACTTCTGGGGCGGCGCTGCCACCGTAGTCGGGCTTGTACTTGAACCCGTTCCATTGCGGCGGATTGTGGCTGGCAGTGATAACGATGCCTCCGCCTGCTTTGCGGTGAATGACGCTCCAGCTTGTGGTCGGGGTGGGGGAGGGGGCACTGCCTAGATAGGTTTTGACACCATTGGCGGCCAGTACTTCAGCGGCGGCGGCGGCGAAATCTTCAGAAGCAAAGCGGGTATCGTAGCCGACGACCACGCCCCGCTCAGCGAGGCCCTGCTCCTTGAGGTAATCAGCAACGCCTTGGGCGCAGGCCCGGACGTTGTCGAAGGTGTAATCCTCGGCGATGATGGCGCGCCAGCCGTCGGTCCCGAAGCGGATAGGCATTTGGGCCTCCCTTGGTCTTTGGTGTTTCGCCTTGGGCTTTTGCCGGCGCTGAGGTTTATGGACTGCTTACTTTATCTGGCGCTGAGTTCCCACCCACTCCACCCGCCAACGTTTTAGTAACAGGGGGACACCCCCCCTGTTACCTCCGGCCTTCGGCGGTTGGGGCTTTGCCCCGGATGGCTTGGACCATGAGCCGCTGAAGGATGAGCGGTGAAGCAGCGCCCGTTGGGCGGGGATCCCGCCCAATGGGCGCTCAGGCTACTAGCATGCCTTTCAGACGGTGGTTAGGGCCTACAGGGCCCACATGATACTCCCGACCAGCCTTGTTACAGTCCAGCGTCCGCTTTGAGGGCCGCTGCCTTGTCCGTCTTCTCCCAGGGCAGGTCGAGGTCGTCCCGGCCAAAGTGCCCGTAGGAGGCCGTTTGCTTGAAGATCGGCCGCCGAAGGTTGAGGTTCCGGATAATGGCCCCGGGCCGAAGGTCGAAATGCTTGCTTACCAGTTCGGAAATGGTTTCGTCCGGCACCTTGCCGGTGTCGAATGTCTCCACCGAAATGGAGATGGGCGTCGCTACTCCGATGGCATACGACACCTGAACTTCGCACCGGTCCGCCAAACCGGCGGCAACCACGTTCTTGGCAACGTGCCGGGCGGCGTAGGCGGCTGACCGGTCGACCTTGGTGGGGTCCTTTCCAGAGAATGCGCCCCCGCCGTGTCTTGCCGCTGTGCCGTAGGTGTCAACCAGAATCTTGCGTCCCGTAAGACCGGCATCTCCCATTGGCCCACCCACAACGAAACGCCCGGTTGGGTTGACCAGGTACTTCGTCTCTGCGTCCAGGAGGTTGCCGGGGATGACGGCTTGGATGACGTGTTCAATGATGTCCTTGCGGATGGCGTCCTGGGTTACATCGGGATCGTGCTGGCTGCTCACAATAACCGTGTCAATGCGCTTGGGCTTGCCGTGGCTGTACTCCACGGTCACCTGCGACTTTCCGTCTGGCCGCAGGTAGGGGATCAAGCCCTCCTTGCGCACCAGGGCCAGGCGGCGTGTCAGCCGATGGGCCAGCGCAATGGGAAGGGGCATGTATTCAGGGGTTTCATTGCAGGCGAAACCGACCATCATGCCCTGGTCTCCAGCGCCTACCATCTCTGCCAAGTCTTCGCCAGCAATGCTGCCTTCCTTGGCTTCTTTGGAGGCGTCAACTCCCAGAGCGATGTCTGCCGACTGTTGCCCAAGGGCGATGGTCACGCCACAGGTCGCGGCGTCGAAACCAAAATCTGCGTTCACGTAACCAATATCCCGGATGGTTTCCCGCACGATCTGTGGGTATTGGACGTGAGCGTTGCTGGTGATTTCTCCGAGGACAACCACGAGACCCGTCGTTACAGCGGTCTCGCAGGCCACCCGAGACATTGGGTCCTGGGCGAGAAGGGCGTCCAAGATAGCGTCCGACACCTGGTCGCACAGCTTATCGGGATGTCCCTCCGTGACGGACTCGGAGGTCAGTAGATAAGAAGGGGAGTCAGTAAAAGCAAGGCCCATGCTGCAAACCTCCGCTGAATTTGAACGTCTAGGTGCCGATCTCCCAACTGTTTAGGTACTTGTCCTGCTCGGCGCTCAGGGTGTCAATCTTCACTCCCATAGCTTCCAGCTTAAGCCGGCCAACCTCTTTGTCTATGTCCTTGGGGACGGCGTAGACCTCAGGCGTAAGGTCCTTGCCATTCTTGGCGATGTATTCGGAACACAGTGCCTGGTTGGCGAAGCTCATGTCCATGACGCTGGAGGGATGGCCCTCAGCAGCAACGAGGTTGATGAGACGGCCCTCGCCTAACAGGTAGATCTTCCGGCCATCCTTTAGGTGGAATTCTTCCACGAAGGGCCTCACGGTCCGCCGGCTCGCTGCCATGCTTTCCAGAGCCGGGATGTCGATCTCCACGTCGAAGTGGCCGCTGTTGGACACCAAAGCCCCGCTCTTCATGACCTTTAGAGCGTCGGCGTCAAGAGCGTGCAAGCCTCCGGTGAGGGTGACGAAGATGTCACCCAGTGGCGCGGCCTGGGAAATTGGCATCACCTGGAAGCCATCCATGACAGCCTCTAGTGCTCGGATGGGGTCCACTTCCGTGACAACCACATGGGCCCCAAGGCCCCTGGCCCGCGAGGCCACGCCCCTGCCGCACCAGCCGTAGCCACACACGACCGCTGTCTTGCCTGCCCATAGGACGTTGGTGGCCCGAATGATCCCGTCAATGGTGCTTTGCCCAGTGCCGTAGCGGTTGTCGAAGAAGTGCTTGGTGTCCGCTTCGTTGACGGCCACGATCGGGTAGCGAAGCTTCTTGTCCGCTGCAAGGCTCCTAAGACGGATGACTCCCGTTGTCGTCTCTTCCGTTCCGCCTACCAGAGTGTCGATGAGGTCTGTGCGGTCTCGATGGATGGTTGCCACGAGGTCAGCGCCATCATCCATGGTGATGTGAGGCTTCGGGTCAAGAATTGCGTTGAGGTGTCTGTAGAAAGACTCTGTATTCTCGCCCCTTATGGCGTAGGTAGGTATGCCATAGTTCGTGATGAGCGCGGCGGCGACGTCGTCCTGTGTGCTGAGGGGGTTGCTGGCGCACAGGTGGACCTCAGCCCCACCGGCCTTCAGAGCGATGGCGAGGTTAGCAGTCTCTGACGTTACGTGAAGGCAAGCCGCCAAGCGCAAGCCCTTAAGGGGCTTTTCCTTCTCGAACCGCTCCATGATGCCACGGACCACCGGCATTTCTTGGGCGGCCCATTCGATGCGAAGGACGCCTTGGGGCGCCAGCGAGAGGTCCTTCACGTCTCCGGGGGTAACCTGACTAGTCACAAATCCTCCTTGAATTCAATACGAATATGGGCCTAGGCGGCCAAAAGCTGCCTTCGGTAAAGCTCCTTCAATAGCGTCGCGGCGTTTTCCTCTCTGTCCCCCGACGTATCGATCTCAATCACCTGTTCGGACGGTACTTCATGAACGGGTTCCAGCTGCTGGGCCTGCCGTTCATGCACCTCCCAAGTGCCGTCGGATATCGACGGCTCGGTAGCACGAACGTTGAGCCGATGGCGTGTTAGCTCCTCGGGAGCCTTGCACCAGAGTACCCAGACAGGCACGTCGAACTGTTTTCCCAACGTGTAAACCGGCATTCGATACGATTTGCGAAGGAACGTGGCATCGAGCACGACTGACTTCTTCGCTCTCAGGGCTTCCTCGGCTCTTCTCAACAATTCCTCGTAGGTGCGGCGACTGAAGAAGCCGGAGTAAATGCCCTTCCCTGCGGCCTCAGTGTGTCGCTCAAGCGGGGGGACGCCAGCCAGTTCTTTTCTGATTCTATCGGACATGAGGTGCCGGGCTCTGCCGCATTGGGCTAGGTCAGCGGCTACCACCGATTTGCCTGTGCCTGAGGGGCCGACCATGAGGAAGATTCCCTTGGGCGCGCTTCGCCGAGCGTATCTCCGCGCTAGCGAAAAGTACTGCGAGGCGCTGAGCCGGGACGCTTCCCGAAGCTCTGGGCTGGCGGAAGGATCGTCCAGTAGGAAACTGGATACCTTGCCCCTCACGTAGGCTCGGTAGCACTTGAAAAAGGTCAACAACTTGGGCAACTCTCGATCGCCCGTCTTGTTAATGTAATGCTGCACGAAGAGCTTGGCGAGGTCGCTTCGGCGGTGGAAGTCCAGGTCCATGGCCATGAACGCCACGTCCTGTCCCACGTCTGAATACCTAAACCGCTCAGCGATCTCGATGCGATCCATAAGATGGATTGTATCGTCCAGGAAGACTTGCCGCGTATGAACGTCGCCATGGCAATCTCGTACGAAGCCCTTAGTCTCCCTACGTTCAAGAAGGCTGTCGAATGCCTCCAGGCAAGCCAATGAGTAGGCCTGAATGTCTTTGAAGGCGCATCGGCTGACGGTCACACCCGTGTAGCGCTTGGTCTGATCAAAGTTCTCCACAATGTTGGCTGCCAACGCTCGGCGGCCGCCAACTTGGGTTATTTCCTTGCTGGCGCCCGTTCGCCCGTGAAATCCGGCCAGCTTCTCAGAGAGGCGTCGCACCTGCTGCCGGGTAACAAGGCCCTTGGGCAGCAATAAGTCCATACGCGCCTCAGAGGGCAATTGCCGCATCTTTACGGCGTACTCCACCACCTCTCCCGTCCCCTCAACCGCGTAGCGATCCCCATCCCAGCAGACCGCTACAACCCCTAGGTAGGCGTCAGGTTCAATGACCCGATTTAATTCCACCTCGCGCTGACAATAGACGCGCCGTTGCTCAAGGCTGGTGAAATCCAGAAAGCCAAGGTTCAAGGGCTTCTTGATCTTATAAGCGTACTTGCCCGTTAGGAATACGTAGGAGATATGAGTCTCTACCATATCTATCTTGACAGGGTGTTCTGGATAGGCCTCCGTTTGTTGGAGTGCCGATACCAGGCCTGTCAGATCGCTAGTGGGGGTACGGCTTTCGGGCCGCGTTGAGGACGTTTTCAAGGGCTACTCCGAGGGGTATCCCTTTGCGAGCCAGGTGGGCGTGCCATCCTCAATGTTGTACAGCCGTTCCGAAGCCGCTCCCATGGCGGCGGCCATTTCAGCGGCAAGACCGCTGCGAACGCCTGCTGCACAGATGAAAAGCAGCTCTTTGTCTTCCGGCAACTCTTCAAAGCGGCCAAGAAGATCGTCGACGGGGATATGCACTGCGCCGGCAACATGGCCAGTATCCCACTCATCCTGTCGGCGGACATCAACGATCACCACGTCGCCACCGTTTTCCTCAAGTATTACTTTGGCGTCGTCGCTATTGATGCGGCGGTAAGGCTCTCCCGCTTCCTGTCTTCCCCAAGGTTTGGCAACCATGACTCCTCCTCCTCCGTGTTTTCCAAGTGAGGCCCATTTGCTTCAAGGCCGTCTTCCATTCAATGTCGCTAGGAGACGTACTTACCGATAATCGGGGCAAGGTCTCGTTTGATCTGGGCTGGAACGGCAGCCGAGTCGGTGATGATCGCGTTTTCTAAGGCGCTGCCACAATTACAAGAGCGGGGTTCGGACAACTTGGGGGCCAGCTCTATGAGGACCTGTTTGGCCAGCTTTACGTTTTGTAGTAAGTTTTGGATAACCAACGCAACAGAAACTGCTTCCTCCGTCTCGTGCCAGACATCGTAGTCCGTTACACAAGCCAAGGTACTGTAGCAAAGTTCGGCCTCTCTGGCTAGCTTGGCCTCAGGAAGCGCTGTCATGCCGATGATACTGGCCCCCCATGACCGGTGCAGAGCGGATTCCGCCTTCGTGGAGAACATGGGGCCCTCCATAACGACATAGGTGCCTCCACTATGGACGGTTGCCCCTGCGGCGGCAGCGGTTTCCCCCATCAGTTCACTCAGCTCGGGACAGAACGGGTCAGCGAAGCCGACATGGGCAACGATGCCGTTGCCAAAAAAGGTGCCTGGCCTTGGCCCCCTGGTTCTGTCGATAAGTTGATCAGGGACAACGATATCTAGCGGGTGGATGTTCTCTTGAAGGCTTCCCACCGCGCTGACGCTGATGATTCGTTCCACGCCTAGGGTCTTGAGAGCGTAAATGTTGGCTTGGGAGGGGACCTCGGTAGGCATGATCCGGTGACCGATGCCATGCCGGGGCAGGAAGGCGATCTTGAGACCCGCCAGTGTGCCCAGCGTGATAGGCCCGCTGGTACTGCCGAAAGGAGTCGGTACCTCAACTTGCTCCACCGACTCCAAACCGTCCATCTGGTAAAGGCCGCTGCCTCCGATAACCGCAACATGGGCGTCAGCCATCGGCCTCTCCCACGAGCGATCGTAGGCTGTCGACAAACGGGGCTCTGGCCACGCCCCGTTCTGTGATGATGCCGCTTATATATGAAGCAGGCGTTACGTCGAATGAAGGGTTCCAGACATCGATGCCGTTGGCTGCCACCCGGTTTCCTCCAAGGCTGACGACTTCCTCTGGAGAGCGTTCTTCGATGGGGATCGCTTCGCCGTTGGGAGTACGCAAATCGATGGTGCTGATAGGGGCCGCAACGTAGAACGGCACTCCGTGCTCCTTTGCCAGCACTGCGAGGCCAAAGGTGCCTATCTTGTTGGCGACATCGCCGTTCGCCGCGATCCTGTCTGCTCCGAGAACTACCGCGTCGATTTTCGTTCTTTGGAAGAGGAAGCCGGCCGCTCCGTCAACGATGAGGGTGGCCGGTATGCCTTCCTGGACCAGCTCCCAGGCAGTAAGGCGGGCGCCCTGAAGTAGTGGGCGGCTTTCCGTTAGGTAGACTTGCTGCAGGGTCTTCTGCACCCATGCCGACCGCACGACGCCAAGAGCTGTCCCCCATCCGCCTGTGGCCAAGGCTCCGGTGTTGCAATGGGTTAATACCTGGCTGCCGGGCTTCAAGAGTGCTGCGCCCTCTTCCCCTATGCGATGGTTTGCCGCTACGTCCTCGGCGAGTATGGAGTGGGCTTCCTGAAGGGCTCGCTCGAAAGGGGTGGTTGAGTCTTCCCGCTGGGTCGCGCCGAGAACGCGCTCAACGGCCCAACTGAGGTTCACGGCCGTGGGACGGGCATTGCTAAGGGCTGAAGCCGCTTCCTTAAGCCGCTCTCCAAAGGAGGGTGCATCAGCCATGCACTCCCGGACCGCCAGGGCAACGCCGTACGCTCCAGCCACCCCAATGGCGGGCGCTCCCCTTACTCGCATGTTCACGATGGCTTCAATCACCTGCCGGTAGTCGTCCAAGAATAGATACACCTGCTGGTGAGGAAGGAGGGTTTGGTCCAAGAGTTGCACCCCGTTGTCGTCCCACTGGACGGCCCGCACGGAGGTTCTCGAAATTAAGGGTTGGGCTTGAGGAATAGCCATAATAGACGCCGTTTCTTCTCGTTGACTCGGACTAACGCCGCAAGCTTGCAGGCCCGCATGCCGGTGGGGATCGACCAACACCAGGCCACTCAGGCGAGCCTCCGCTATCAGCAGGCCTGGCGACGGTTTATAGGAATGGATGTGCCTTTTTGCGACGATATCGGTACGATGGTATCGCCGGTGGCACCCCATGTCAACAGCGTCAGGGGCCCCTTCGCAGCTTGACACCCCCCCCCTTCCGAACTAGGATGAAGGCCTAGGATTACGAGGGTTACACAGCAAATTGTATCGGTTCGTGCAGTTCATCTGCAGCTCAATCTCTCATGGAGGAAGGTGAAGTAATATGGCGGAAGCGTTGACGGTAATCGTAGCCGTCCTCGCGGCCTTGGTGATTGGTGGGGCGGTAGGGGTCTTTGGTCGACAGATTGTAAGCGGGCGCAAAGTAAAGGCGGCTCAGTCCCAGGCAGAAGGTGTTGTTCAAGAAGCTGAAATTCAAAGGAAGGCTTTGGTCGTGGAGGCAAAGGAAGAGGCCTCACGTTTCCGCTCTCAGGCGGAGAACGAGATCAAGGAGCGAAGAAGCGAAGTACAGCGGGTAGAGCGACGCCTGCAGGGCCGGGAAGAGAACCTGGAAAATCGCGCCGATAGCCAGGAAAAGAAAGAGCGAGCCTTAACCGAAAAAGAGCAGCAAGTGGAAGAGCGCCTCAAAGAGGCTGATGCAATTAGGGCCCAAGAGGAACAGCGGCTTGAAGCCATCTCAGGACTGACGGCCGCTGACGCTAAGGATGTGTTGCTCAAGAAGGCTGAGGGAGAAATACGGTACGACCTAGCACGCAGGTTCCGTGACATTGAACAGGAGTTCAAGGAACAGGCGAACGACAAGGCGCGCCGCATAGTGACTCTCGCTATTCATCGCCTGGCTTCTGACGTAGTTAACGAAGTATCGACCAAAATCATCCCCATCCCCTCTGACGACATGAAAGGTCGTCTCATTGGGCGCGAGGGAAGGAACATTAGAGCGTTGGAACAGGCCACCGGGGTCGATTTGATTATCGACGATACCCCGAACGCCGTGACCATTTCTTGCTTCGATCCCATTCGCCGGGAAGTTGCCCGGGTGGCGTTGAAGAACCTCATCGAAGATGGACGGATCCACCCCGCTCGGATCGAGGACATGGTGGAGCGGGCCAAGAAGGAAGTTGAAGACGACATCTGGTCCTCTGGAGAACAGGGGATACTGGATGCCGGTGTTAGGGGCCTAAACCCAGAAGTTATCAAACTGGTGGGCCGCCTCAAGTTCCGCTTCAGCTACGGCGAGAACATGCTGCACCACGCAGTAGAGGTGTCTCTTATCTGCGGCATGCTTGCCGCAGAGGTGGGCGCCAACATTGAGGTCGCCAAGGCGGGAGGACTTCTCCACGATATTGGTAAGGCCCTCACTCACGAGGTGGACGGCCCTCACGCTGAGATTGGACGGGAAGTGGCAGAGCGCTATGGCATTCCGGAAGCGGTGCGCCATGCGATCGAGGAGCACCACGACGAAGAGATGGGTTCCGTGGAGGCGTTCATCGTGGCCGCCGGCGATGCCATCGTTGCTGCCCGGCCAGGGGCTCGCAGGGATACCGCTGAAATGTATACCAAGCGGCTCGCTGCCCTGGAAGAGGTCGCCAACAGCTTCCCGGGCGTCGAGAAGACCTTCGCGATCCAGGCGGGTCGTGAGATTCGGATCATGGTGAGCCCAGAGCAAGTTGACGACTCTGAGGCCGCCAAGCTGGCCTACGATATCGTCAAGAAGATCGAAGAGAAGCTGGTCTATCCCGGCCAGATCAAAGTGATGGTCATTCGGGAGAGCCGAATGGTCGAGTTCGCGAAATAGCGCCAACAAGCACCAGATAGGCATGAAGAGGGGCCCGTACATGGGCCCCTCTTCATGCCCAAGCCGTTTCTAATGCCTTCCTCGTCCCAGCCCCTGCCTAGCGGCACTTCTCTCGTTCTTCTACAATGGTCTACTGTATGAATACCCTGCCGCTTCTCGGCACTGGAAGAACCCTGTGAGAATTCTCTTAATTGGTGACGTCGTTGGCAAACCTGGGCGCCGCGCTGTAAAGGCGTTGTTGCCCGGCCTGCGGCGCGAATACAACATGGATCTCGTGGTCGCCAATGGGGAAAACCTGGCGGCGGGCTTCGGTTTGACCAGAGATACCATGGAGGAGATGCTGGATGCCGGTGTTGATGTGGTCACAGCCGGCAACCATGTCTGGGACAACAAGGAAATCATTCCTCATATGAATGAGGAGATCCCTCTCATCCGCCCGCTCAATTTCCCTCCCGGCACGCCTGGGCGCGGAACCATCGGGGCAAAGGGAGCTCTGATAGTCAACCTCATGGGCCGGGTCTTTATGGGCACACTTGATGACCCCTTCCGCGCCATGGAAGAGGTACTGGCTGAGACACGGGCAAAGATCATCCTGGTGGATTTCCACGGCGAAGCGACCTCAGAAAAGAACGCTTTGGGTTGGTATTTGGACGGGCGAGTCAGCGCCTTGGTTGGTACGCACACCCACGTTGCCACCGCCGACGCCCGTATCCTTCCGAAAGGAACTGCGATGTGCACGGACGCTGGCATGACGGGACCAATTAACTCGATAATCGGCAGCGAGCCTGAGGACGTTTTGGCTCGGTTCACGACTCAGATGCCTCGTCGGCTGCGTATAGCGGAGGGGCCAGTCCAGTTCAACTCTGTCCTCGTTGACGTTGACGACACCACCGGCATGGCTCGAGAGATTTTTAGAATTGACCGGAACATGGAGTAGCTTGATGGCAGAGGTAGACCTGCATTTGCACACAACGGCGTCGGATGGACGCCTATCACCTACGGAGCTTGTCCGTCTCTTGGCCAAGCGGGGTCTGCGCATGGCGGCCATTACAGATCATGACACGACAAATGGTCTTGATGAGGCCTTTGAAGAGGCGGCAAACCATCCCGGTCTCACCTTAATTCCGGGGATCGAGTTGAGCGCAGACGTTCCTGGGAACGAGGTCCACATGCTGGGCTATCACATCGATAGGCAAGACGAAGACCTCCAGGAAGCTTTGAAGGAGTTCCAGGCTGGACGGGTGGATCGAGGCCGGGACATGGTGGAGAAATTGGGAGAGTTAGGGCTGCCTGTTTCCTGGGAGCGTGTGCAGGAGCTTGCCCAAGGCACGGTGGGTAGGCCTCATATCGCTCAGGCCATGGTCGAACGGGGCTATATTGAGCACGTGGCGCAGGCCTTCGATAAGTATCTGGGCCGCAATGGGCTCGCCTACTCAGAACGGGTCAAATTGACGCCAGAGGGGGCGGTGAGGCTGATAACCCAGGCAGGCGGGGTGGCGGTGCTAGCCCATCCCATTTACACGACAGACTATATTGACATGCTTCCCGGTTTGAAGGCTGCTGGCCTCGTAGGTATGGAGGTCCACTACAGCACTCTTTCTCGCGACGCCATAGCTGATCTAGCGCGTGTTGCCAAAGAGCATGACCTGCTGCCCTGTGGAGGGAGCGACTACCACGCAATGGACAAGCCTGATGAGGCTTTGCCGGGACAAGCTGGCCCGCCGCTTGAGGTGGCTGAAAGGCTCGCGGACCTGGCGAGTCGCCGGTAGTCCATTATGGCGCCGGAGTGGTTCGGCGCTAGTTCCTCGGCATCGATTCACCCGGCCTTGTCCAACAGAGAGAAGTTTCGGTTTCATAACTAGGCGGACTAGCCTCCAGCCTCTGCACAGGTAACCCCGGTGTTCCAAGACATAGCCCTCATAGCAGTTGCCTACATCGTGGGCTCTATTCCCACGGCCTACATCGTGGGAAGGGCTGTGAAGGGCGTTGACCTGCGCCGCCACGGAAGTGGCACGCTGGGGGGCACGAACGTCTGGGAGGTGGTTGGGAAGAAGTGGGTAGGCCCTGTGGGTGGGTCTGACTACCTCGTCAAAGGGGTAGGCATGGTGGCCCTGGCTCGCTTTGGCTTTGACGAAGGGGCGCTGGTCCAAGGACTGGCGGGGTTGGCTGCGGTGGCTGGCCACAACTGGTCGATCTACCTTCGGTTCACCGGTGGCAGGGGTGTTGCAGTGGGCCTTGGGGTTCTGAGCTTGCTTGCTTGGCAGCAATTGGCCATCTTGGCGAGCATTGGTCTCATTGGAAAGTTCGTCTTCAGGGCAACCGGTCTGGCTGTAATGATAGCCCTGCTCTTGCTCCCGATCGCCAGCACGATTATGTATATTGTGTATACAACACCATTGGGCGTTGTTGTTTTCTGTTGGGGCTTCGCTGTCCTAACTGTGCTGAAGCGTGCTATGGCCAATACATGGGCGCGTCCGGCCCATGTGAGTTGGCCTCGGGTACTCTATAACAGGATTCTCTTCGACAGGGACGTTTCAGACCGCGACGAGTGGGTGGGGCGGTCACTCTGATCAGGCTTTCTTAACATGGCTCAATCTTGCTTTCGCCACTCCCGCCGGGAGACAAACCTCAAGTGTGGCCGCTGTGGGCGGCCCATCTGCAGCGAGTGCCTAACGCACACGGACGTTGGGATTCGTTGTCCCGTCTGTATCAATGAGATGCGGCCTGTTGGCTTTGACGTCTCCCCTGCTCACTTCATTCTGGCCACGATGGCGGCCGTAGGCGTTGGTGCGGCAGGGGGCGCTCTCAATGGGTTCATGCTCCTCAAGGTTATCTGGCTTCCGTTCTTTCTGTCGGCCGCCTTCTTCCTTCTGGTTGCGTACCTGGTAGGCGAGAGCACAGCAAGATTGATAGGAGTCCGGCACAGTACGGGCCTTCAGGTGGTGGCTGGGCTAGGCGTTGTCGTTGCATACGTCGTCACGAATATCATCAAATCTCAGGTCTTGTTCGTCCTGGAGCCCTTCACGATCGTCATCGTCGTGATAGCGATCGCTGTGGCTACGAGCAGAATCCGATAACGCCTCCCTTCGTTGTTCGTAGCTAAAGGGCGATGCTATACTCAGCCAAGCTTTGAACAACGTTGAAAGATCGCAATACGGCTCCGGTCGCCTCTCCCTCAGGGAAGGCGCCGAACATCTGGGGATTGCACTCAGCGGCGATCAGTTGCATGCCTTCGCTCAGTACTCGCTAGGGTTAAGGGCGTGGAACAAGCGCTTCAACCTAACTGCAATCGTCCAGCCAGATGACATAGAAGAAAGCCACTTCGTTGATTCGTTGACTATAGCAACCGTCCTGCCGGAGGGTACTTCCTTTGTCGGCCGGTTGTTGGATGTGGGGACCGGCGGCGGGTTTCCGGGCATACCCCTCAAGATCGCCCTGCCTGCGATAAGCTTGACCTTGCTGGAGGCAACAGGCAAGAAAGTAACCTTCCTGAGAGAAATTGCCTCCGGGTTGGGGCTGTCAGACGTTGAGGTGCTGCAGGGCCGAGCTGAAGACTTCGGACGGAATCTCGAACATAGGGACGCCTTCGATGTGGTGGTAGCTCGAGCGTTGGGCGGCTTTCCTGTAGCCTTAGAACTCTGTCTGCCCTTCGTTCGAGTAGGAGGGTTGTTCATAGCCCAAATGAAGGGACAAATCCAACCGCAAATCAGTGAGGGTAGGGGAGTTGCCGTTTTGCTGGGATCGCAGGTTGAAGATGTTGTCTCCATAGATGTATTGGGCGGTGACAGAGTGTTGGTTGTGGTAAGGAAGCTAGCACAAACTCCAGACAAGTATCCGCGGCGGGCCGGCATACCTGCAAAGCGGCCGCTGAAAAGCGTATGACTATGTTTCAAGGCAAAGGCGCAAGGCGTCACAGATGAGCTCTCAAGGGGCGAACCAAGGCGGGATGGACCAAGAAAGAGAGAAGGGTTCAGGCAGGACTCTGCGACGCCGGGCACTTTCGGCGCCAACCCTCATTGCTTTTGTGTTGGCGGGTGCGTTCCTGGCTTTTCTGTTCACCCGCTTCGATATAGACCTGGAAGAAGTGGGCCGTAACCTCAGTGAGAGCAACCCGTTGCTGTACGGCAGCGCAATGGCCATCTACTACCTGAGCTTCGTCGCGCGAGGATTCCGTTGGCGCGTCATGATGAAAAACGTGGAAGCCCAACGGGGAGGGGAGCATCCGGTTCCAGGGCTCATGGCTTGCTCTTCCTATATTCTGTTGGGATGGTTTGCCAACTCAATAACCATCTTCCGTCTGGGAGAGGCCTACCGGACATACCTTGTGTCAGAGGCCACGGGCGCCAGCTTCAGCCGTACAGCGGGCACCATTTTGACCGAGAGGGCCTTGGATCTTTTTCTGGTGTTTGGATTGCTGGGAGCAGCGGTGCTGTTTGCCGCCGCGACGGGCGAAATTGGGTCTTTCGCCAAGTTTCTTTTGATCGCCTTCGGGCTCATGGCGGCGGCAGGCTTGATTCTGCTGTTCATGCGCCAATTTGGGCTCAGATTGGCTGGCAGGTTCCCAGTTCGGATTCAGGAGACCTATCAACGCTTTCATCAGGGAGCGCTGCTCAGCCTCAAGCAGCTTCCGCTGGTGAGTGCGCTGGGTCTGGCCGCCTGGGCATGCGAAGTGGCCCGGCTCTATTTTGTAGTTCAAGCCCTTGGCTTCACCCTTCCCTTTTCCATGATAGTGTTCGTTAGCATGACGCACTCTGTTCTGACGGCGATACCGATCACTCCGGGTGGGCTGGGTCTCTCTGGCCCTGGAATGGTTGGCCTGCTGATGCTGCGTCTCAGCCAAACCCAAGCGGTTGCCGTAGCCCTCCTCGATCGTACTATTACCTATCTCAGCATTGTGGTGTTCGGCGGGCTCTTCTTCATCGTTCGAGAAGCCCGTAGGCAGTTGAAGGGATCGACACCTGTTGCCAACCCTGAGGCCAGACTTTGAATTTCACGGAAATACTCGACAGCCCCGCTACGTACGATCAGTTGGACCCGACCCGCTTTCGCGATCGCCTCGCGGGCCTCGCCGACCAGTGCCAGCGAGCTTGGGATCAAGGCCTGCAACTGTCGCTTCCCAAGTCCTATGCCGCAGTGGACAAGGTTGTCGTGGCAGGTATGGGGGGCTCCGCTATTGGTGGCGCCCTTCTGACGGACCTGCTCGCTCCGGAGAGTGCGCCACCCGTATTTGTGTGCCGAGACTATAGCTTGCCCCGTCACGCTGATGAGCGGGCGTTGGTCATTGTCTCCAGCTACTCCGGCAACACGGAAGAATCGCTATCGGCGTTCCATCAGGCGCGGATGCGTGGTTGCAAGATTCTCTGCATAACCAGCGGCGGAAAGCTTGGGGAGCACGCCTTTGCCGAAGGATACCCAGTCTTCACGGTGGACTACAGCGGAGAGCCGCGCACTGCCCTGGGATACGCTCTACTGGCGCCGTTGGCGGCACTTCAGCGGCTAAAGCTCGTACGAGACCAACAAGAGCAAGTGGAAGAGGCTATTGCCGTGCTCCGCTCTAGGATAAACGACCTAGGCGAGGATGTGCCCACGGCTCGAAACGGGGCAAAGAGCCTGGCCTGCATGGTGCATGGCAAGATTGTCGTGATCTACGGTGCTGGATTGCTCAAGAGCGCTGCTTATCGCTGGAAGGCTCAGATCAATGAGAATGCCAAGGGCTGGGCCTTTGCGGAGGAGATGCCGGAGGCCAATCATTCTTCTGTGGTAGGCTACCCGACGCCTGATCCTTCAGGCCGAATTGCGATCGTTATGCTGGCTTCTCCGTTCCTGCACCCACGGACGCTAAAGCGCTACCAGGCAACGGGAGAATTGCTTCGTCAGGTGGGCGTACCCTACTCCATGACCGAAGGCCGAGGAACGTTTCCCCTCGCTCACCTGTTGAGTTCCATCGTGATGGGGGACTACACTAGTTACTATCTGGGGCTATTGAACGGGATAGACCCGTCCCCTACGAATGCTATCGACTTTCTCAAGGCGCGGCTGGCACAACGCCAATGAAGCCCGTCACGCGCCCATCCTCCACAGTAATTATTGATATATGAGCCCAGCGCAACACGAATTTGGCCATGCTAGTAGCGTAACCGCAGACTCCGTAGGCGAACCAGGCCATCGTTTCTTCAGACTTTTGGTTGACGCCCCGGTGGGGTCAGCATGCCTCTGGCTGGACAAGGAGCAGCTTTACGCTCTGGCCTTGGCCATTCACAGAGTTCTTGGAGAGCACGAAGAATCGGGAACGCGGGATGTCCCCGATGACGCAGAAGCTGGGCCGTCCGCCTCGTCCACTGTAGAGTTCAAGGTGGGAAACCTGGCCCTGGGGCGCAGTTCAGAAACTGACCTCATTTCGGTGATGGCCTACGACGAAGAGACTGATGACGAAGAATCCCCCACCCTTCGCTGGTGGGGCACTCCTCGGGAGTTCCAAGAGCTTGCAGATGAAGCTCTCAAGGTCTGCTCGTCAGGACGGCCTCGCTGCCCACTCTGCCACGGTCCCATGGACGAGGAAGGACATATCTGTCCCAAGTCCAATGGTCACCATTCCATGGATATAGAGGCGCAGGACGCCTGACCCCATGTCCAGCAGGGAACTCGCGCTGCCTGACGCTCTGGATCTGTTGGAGCACAGCGACCTAGCCAACCCCCGGCTTGTGCCCGCCGGATCCAACTATACGTTCCTCATAGACGTGTGCCGTGATGGGCAAGTCGAATGCCGGGCGATCTACAAACCCGCCTCCGGTGAGGCGCCTCTTTGGGACTTTCCTGACGGCACGCTCCATAAGCGGGAATACGCCTGCTATTTGCTGTCCAGCGCCTTGGGATGGGATTTTGTTCCGCCAAGTGTGGTGAGGGACGGACCTTTCGGGCCTGGGGCAGTGCTGCTGTACATTGACCACGACCCAAGGAACCATTACTTCACCATGAGGGAGCAATTCGAGGCCGAGGTGAAGCGTATCTGCCTGTTCGACGTTATTACCAACCAGGCTGACCGCAAAGCGTCACATTTCCTTCTGGGACGTTTGGATGAGCGAGTGTGGGGCATTGACCACGGACTGGCGTTCCACGAGCAGATGAAATTGAGGACGGTAGTTTGGGACTTCGCCCAGGAGCCTATACCGCAAGATCTGTTGGAGCAGTGCGAGGCGTTGATGCTGGATCTGGCAGCGCACCGCGAACCCGCAGCTATCGTCAAGGATTGGATCTCTCCCGCGGAGTACCAGGCTCTCCAGGACCGGATTGAGGGTGTCCTGGAACACCCGGTGTTCCCTTACCCGCTTTCCCGCCGTAGCGTCCCTTGGCCCTGGCTCTAGGCGGCAGGCGCTGTAGCGGAGCGGCTAAACAAAGGCCATAGCTCCGACCCCCGCAGTGACCATCGCCGCTGCCAATCCCTTTCTTAGGAAGCCGCTTCCCATTAACCGCTCCGTCATCAGATTGGGGAAGGCAACGTT
Organism: Chloroflexota bacterium; assembly: GCA_003228115.1. Taxonomy (GTDB): domain Bacteria; phylum Chloroflexota; class Dehalococcoidia; order Lucifugimonadales; family SAR202-VII-2; genus SAR202-VII-2. The sequence continues at coordinate 3,694 of QEVV01000002.1, read as the reverse complement.
GATTACGGCTACATAGCCCAACACGACCAAGGGCCGGGATGCCATCACGGCGGAGGATAGGGTCACGGGCCCCATTGTGAACGCCAGCAGTCCGACGATGAAGGCCAGGAAGAGCATGAAGTGCCCTGAGGCCGCTATCGCCACCACCTTGGGCTGAGCGAGGGCGCGACGGACGTCGGGCCAGGCCCGGAAATGGTGAACGGCCAGTGCAAAGACCGGCGCAGAGGCGATGCTGGATAGAGCATACGCCTGCCAGATGTCGAGCCCTGATAGGGCATACTTGGACAGTATGGTATAGACGCCGATGCAAAAACTGACCCCGATCATAATGAGCAAGGTGCGCGCCTGTTTGATTCTCTCTCCAGGCAAGCCCCTGTGCCAGGAAGCGACAAGCGCTCCGCCGACGACCAGACCGACGGCTAGGAATGTGGGCACCGTGAAGGCTTCCCCAAGGAAGAGAACAGCCATGACGGCGACGAAGATAGGGTAGGTATCAATGACGGGCATGACCCGGGTCACCTCGGGCTCCCTTTGGACAACAGTGAACATCATGAGGGTGAAGCAACCGTGGATCAGGCCAGCCGTCAGTATCGTCAGGAACGGCCCAGACGTCCATGGGATGCGAACAGGATCAAGAAGAAGGATGACAACGGCGATGGAAAGGTGAAGGACGGCGCCCAAGAAGGCGTATGCGAAGACGTTGCCTAGGTATCTCTGGAACGTCAGCTTCTGGAGGATGGTGTAGGCAGAAAAGGACAGAGTGCTCAAAACAGACAGCAGCAACCACTCCATAACATCACCCTTAGGGACCATGGGCGAAAAGGAGACGGCGACCGCTTTTGGCTACTGTTCCGGCTCAGGCCTCCATGTCGGGCGCGGTCTGGCGGATGGCTTCCCTCAAGGGAAGGAGCCTAGGCGTCTTCCGGGTTTCTTTTCGGTTGGGTCTAGATTTCATCTTTTTGCGGGGCCTCCAACACCGTGGAGGCCTCTTCTTCTTCTGAATCTTCCTCGGACTCTTCAGACAGGGCCACTTCCGTGATCTCCAGGATTTCCCGGATACCTGCGTAGTTGATGCCCCGGTCAGCCAATTCAGCAATCCGCTGAATCAACTCCAAGTCTGCGTCCGAATAGAGGCGGGTGCCTCCCTCGGTGCGGTGCGGTTCGAACAGGCCAGCATTCTCAAAGGCCCGGAGCCTATGCTCTGGCACACCTGTGAGATTCGCGACGACACTGATCGAGTATTTCCCGACGAAAAGGTCCTCGATGGCTTCCCCCCTTAGAGCGCCCGAGGCCCCTCTCGGTCTTTCGAACTGCAGACTTCCCGCTGGTCTGGTCAGACCATGACTCCGGCAACGTCATGCCGGGCTTCAACGATGGAGTGCAATCCGTCCTGAGAGGCGCTGACTGCTGACTGCGGGTTCATTTGAACCCCATGGGAGCATACTAACACGAGTCTCTGCCAGTCCACGACCCAAGACTCGTGCGAGGCTTGCTCCAGGCGCCTGGTAGCTCTCAGAAGATCGTCCGTCACCGCCGAAGTCACAAAGGGCAATGCGTGCAACATATCTACCGCCTCCTTAGAAAGCCTTTCCCCCTTTCTGAGGTCATCTAGTCCGATAGTACAGCTATGCTGCGAGCATTGTAAAGATGTTCTGCCATGAAAATGCAGAAAATCTTACAATAATGGATAGATAATTGGTCATGGGCCATGAGCCATTGGTGCCAAATATTGATTGTCGGGCTGCGTCGATGCCGGTGGAAGTATCGGCGATAGGAGGTGCACACGGTCTGGGCGGCAGGCGAATCGACTGGTGGGTGCGGCGGGCTAAGAGGTTGGGCTGGCTCTGACCGACGGTGGAATGCGCTGCGTTTCGTTAGCACGGCGCCAAGAGGGCAATGCTCGGCGGTTACTTGATCTTGCTGAGCCAGCGACGGAAGGGGAGTTGACGGCGGCGGTGAAGGGTTTTGGTAACAAAGTCGACCATCTGCGGATTGCCTGCCACTTCAGCAAGGCGCCAGTTCCTCAGTTCTTCCTGACCAGGCAGCGGGCTGACTCCGAACTGCTTCAGCGGCTCCCAGCGCCGCTTGTGGAGCTCAAGAACCGTGCCTCCGGCTTCCCGCACCAACACTACGCCGGCAGCAACGTCCCAGATGCGTGGTCCGGTGAATAGGGCATATTGCATCGAACCACAAGCCACCATGGCCATCTCGTAAGCAATGCTGCCGGACCCCCGGAACTCTCCCATGCGGGAACGCATCTTGGGCGGAATGTGGAACATGCGCCGAAAGGAGGCCGGCACGGCTACCAGACCGGTAGGCTTAGGTTCCGGCTGAGGTACTACATGGATAGGGTCGTCCCCAATGAAGGCGCCGCCGCCGTGCCGAGCATGGAATAGGAATCCGTCTGGTTGCCCCGGCCAAGGCAGGAAGATGACACCCACAATTGGTTGACCGCGCCAGAGCAAGCCTATGGCCGATCCGAAGATAGGCACTCCATTAAGGAAGTTGGTTGTGCCATCCAACGGATCGACTGCCCAAGTGAACTCGGCTGGGGGTGAATCCTTACCGGACCCCTCCTCGCCAAGCATGACGTGGTCTGGATAGCGTTTGAGGATGGCTGCTTGCAGGAAGTCTTCAGCGGCTTTGTCGGCGTCAGTGACAGGACTGCGTTGGCCGGGAGACTTGTAGGACACGTCCAGAGGCCGACGGAAGTAGCCCATGAGCATGCGGCCAGCGTCCCTGGCCAGATCCACGGCAAAAGCCTCTGCTTCTCGTAAGAAAGCGTCTTCAGGGTGAGAAGGCTGAATCGCCATGGGCAACTCCGGATCAATACGCGTGACAAATAAAAAGGGCGTCCCCAGAAGGACGCCCTGCCCTTAACAACAGAAGAGTGGAAAGAAAGCGCTCAGAAGCACAGGACCAACGATGGGAATACAAGGGCCGCCGACATCCACTGAGGAGCTCCGCCCCGACGAGTCGGGGTTCCGGCTTCTACACAGTGGGGCCAAAACGGCCACCCACCGACCGACCTGGGAGTAGTTATCTCCCTAGAAAGGAGGTGATCCAGCCGCACCTTCCGGTACAGCTACCTTGTTACGACTTCGTCCCAGTCACCGGTCCCACCTTCGGCACCTGCGTCCCTTGCGGGTTAGCCCAGTGACTTCAGGTGTTACCGGCTTCCATGACGTGACGGGCGGTGTGTACAAGGCCCGGGAACGTATTCACCGCAGTAGGGCTGATCTGCGGTTACTAGCAACTCCACGTTCATGCAGGCGAGTTGCAGCCTGCAATCCCAACTGGGGGTAGGTTTAAGGATTCGCTCCGCCTCGCGGCGTGGCTGCCCGTTGTCCTACCCATTGTAGCGTGTGTGTCGCCCAGGGCGTAAGGGCCATGCTGACTTGACGTCATCCCCACCTTCCTCCCCTTCATCAGGGGCAGTCTGACTAGAGAGTGCAACTAGTCACGAGGGTTGCGCTCGTTGCGGGACTTAACCCAACACCTCACGGCACGAGCTGACGACAGCCATGCAGCACCTGTGACGGCTCCCCGAAGGGTCCCCCGGCCTTTCGGTAGGGTACCACCGACATGTCAAGCCCTGGTAAGGTTCTTCGCTTTGCATCGAATTAAACCACACGCTCCGCTGCTTGTGCGGGCCCCCGTCAATTCCTTTGAGTTTTAGCCTTGCGGCCGTACT
>QEVV01000001.1 GCA_003228115.1 Chloroflexota bacterium | reverse complement strand
TTTCATCCCCGCTGCCGTACGGGCCGCGGGTGACAAATTCCTGTTCTTCTCCTCGGACTTCCCACACGAGGTCAACAACGAGATGTGCAAGCATGAGTTGCAAGAGGTGTTGGAACAGGAAGGGATCGACGATGCGGCGAAGGCAGGCATCCGCCACGCCAATGCGCAGACGTTCTACCGCCTGAACGGGGCCTAGTCTTCACAAGATTGCAGAGACGAACGTCCCGGAAGCCTTTGGCTTCCGGGACGTTCGCTATACTGGGCCTCCCTAGGGGGACCCCCACTGTCGGCAGGGCCTCGAGGCTCCAATACGGTTAGGAGGCGCTAAGGAATGATCTACGACCTTGCAATCATTGGCGGAGGAACAGCCGGACTAACGGCAGCTCTTTTCGCCGCCCGTCATGGGATGAAGACTGTGGTGCTTGAACGCATGATGCCAGGAGGCCAGATCGTCAACGCCGAGCATGTGGAGAACTTCCCCGGCCAACCGCAGGGTCTAGCCGGTTTTGATTTAGGCCCCATGCTCCAGGAGCAAGCCCTCAATGCTGGGGCCGAGTTCTCGATGGTTGATGTCGAGGCTTTGCGCTTGAAGGATCCCTACCTCGTGATGGAAACGGACGAAGAAATGGTGACTGCCAAGGCAGTTATCGTTGCTGGAGGGTCTTCGCTGCGGAAACTGGGCCTTCCCAAAGAAGAAGAGCTTCACGGCAACGGAGTCTCTTACTGTGCAAGCTGCGATGGGCCCTTCTTTTCCGGCCAGGACGTGGCCGTCGTTGGCGGTGGCGATTCTGCCCTTGACGAAGCCCTCACACTGACGGAATTTGCTACCCATGTGACCGTCCTCTGCCGCAGCGAAGGTTTGGAGGCCCAGCAGGTCCTGAAGGACCGAGTACTGGCTCACCCAAAGATTGAAGTGCGCCTCAATACGGAGGTGACGGAGATCATCGGCGAAGCAGGGTTGGAAGGAGCAGCGCTTCGGGATACCGTCACCGGAGAGACCACGAGGCTGGACTTGAGCGGGCTTTTCATCTTCGTAGGACTGGACCCCAATTCTGGGTATCTTCGAGATGTTCTTGCCTTGGATGGCGGTGGCCATGTGGAAGTAGATCTAAGCATGCGGACGCCGGTGCCCGGCGTTTTCGCCGCCGGCGACATTCGCCAGCAGTCGGTTGCTCAGCTAGCGGCAAGTGCTGGTGATGGCGCGACGGCGGCCATTTCGGCTTTTCGCTATGTCAGTGGCAGGCAGTGGCCTAGCTAGCGCCGGACCCACAGGAGGTGCTCGTGACACAGCTCTCATACATTCACGGAGCTTCTGATGTTTCCCTGCTTGGAGACACCATTGGCGGATACTTCGATGGTGTCGTAGAGGCATACCCGGACAATGAAGCTGTGGTCTCGCGCCATCAAGGCGTTCGCCTTACCTACAGGCAGCTTCAGGCAGAAGTTGACCGGCTAGCAAGAGCGCTCTTGGCCTTGGGCGTTGAGAAGGGCGACCGGGTGGGTATCTGGAGCCCCAACAACGTCGAATGGATCATCGTGCAATATGCGACGGCAAAGGTGGGGGCCATTCTGGTCAACATCAATCCCGCCTATCGCACCCACGAGTTAAGTTACGTACTGAACCAGTCGGGCGTATCTGTCCTTATAGCTACGGCAGGGTTCCGCCAGGCCAACTACGCTGCAATGGTGCAAGAGGTTTGGAGTGAGACTCCAGGCCTGAAGCAAGTTTTCATCATCGGGCCAGAAGCACCGGCCAAGATGGAAACGTGGGACGCTCTCTTAGAACGCGCGGGGCAAGTTTCCGGCGACGACTTGAAGGCCCGAGGGGCGTCACTTCAATTCGACGACCCCATCAACATTCAGTACACCTCCGGCACCACGGGCTTTCCCAAGGGCGCTACGTTATCCCACCACAACATTCTCAACAACGGCTACTTTGTCGCCCGGCGCTTGCGGCTGAGCGACAAAGACCGGCTGTGTGTGCCGATTCCCTTCTACCACTGCTTTGGAATGGTGTTGGGGAACCTGGGCTTTATGACCCACGGAGCCACTGTCGTCATACCCGGCGAGTCCTTCGATGCGCAGGCCTGTTTGGAGACCGTCCAAGCTGAGCGCTGCACCGCCCTTTACGGCGTCCCAACCATGTTCATTTCCATACTGGCCCACGCTGACTTCGACCAGTACGATCTCAGCAGCCTCCGAACGGGGGCCATGGGTGGATCGCCTTGCCCCGTGGAGGTCATGCGCCGGGTCATCGACCGGATGCACATGGAAGAAGTCACGATCTGTTACGGCATGACTGAGACCTCTCCCGTCTCCTTCCAGTCCAACACCGACGATGACCTCGATCGCAAAGTATCGACGGTTGGGTCGATTCATCCCCACGTAGAGTGCAAGATCGTTGACCCGGAGACAGGGCAGACGCTGCCACGCGGAGCCACGGGTGAGTTATGCAGCCGCGGCTACTTGGTGATGCTGTACTACTGGGAGAACCCAGAGGCGACCCACGAGTCCATCGACGAGGGGCGATGGATGCATACGGGCGACCTGGCAGAGATGCGCGAGGACGGCTACGTGAACATCGTTGGGCGCATCAAGGACATGATTATCAGGGGTGGTGAGAACGTCTACCCGCGCGAGATCGAAGAGTTTCTTTACACCCACCCCCAAGTTGCCGATGTGCAGGTGATCGGAGTTCCCGATATAAAGTACGGTGAGGAAGTCTGTGCATGGGTCAAGCTGAAAGATGGGGAAGCCCTCTCAGAGGATGAAGTTAAGGACTTCTGCCGGGGGAAGATAGCCACGTACAAGATTCCCCGCTACATCCGCTTCACTGAGCAATTCCCAATGACGGTTACGGGCAAGGTCCAGAAGTTCAAGATGCGAGAAGTTTCCGTTGAGGAGCTAGGCTTGACGCAAGCGGCGCAAGTGAAGACGGCGTAGCTGGCTTGCCATATTGGGGCTCACGCCTAGCCCTGCGCTTTGCCATTACAGGGTGGCGCGACTAGAATGAATAACTCTGGGCGTGCGTCTTGGGCATGGGGCTCACTACAATGTCCGGCACAAGTGGGAGGGCGGGATTCTAATGACAGATCAAGAGGGTATTCACGCAGTTCGCCGTTACGGCCGGCTCCTGGCAGGGGTGGGTCAGGCGGACTGCGTTCTCCTTTAGCCCCGAAGTTGCTTCGTGAAAGGCTGCAGACGAACGCGGCCCCAACCAACTGAGGGAGTAAGGAGAACAATCATGGACGAAGACCGAGTCATCTTTCTGGATACTACCCTGCGAGATGGTGAGCAGGCTGCGGGCGCCGGTATGTCTGGCGAAGAGAAACTGGAGATTGCCCGCCAGCTTGAGCGCTTGGGAATAGACATTATCGAGGCTGGCTTTCCTGCCAGTTCTCAGGGCGATTTCGAGGCAGTGCAGACCATTGCCCGCGAAATCCGCAAACCAACTATCTGCGCCTTGGCTCACGCCAACCCCAACGCGATCGACCGTGCTTGGGAGGCCATCAAGGATGCGCGGCAACCGCGCATCCACGTGTTCCTCTCCACCTCCGACATCCACATCATGCACCAGTTGCGTCGTGGCAAAGAAGAGGTCATGGATCAGGCAGTGGAGAACGTCCGGAGGGCCAAGGGCTACACCGACGACGTCGAATTCTCCCCAATGGACGCTACTCGCACCGAGCCAGGGTTTCTCTACGCCATGCTTGCTGCGGTCATTGAGGCAGGCGCCACAACCATTAACATTCCGGATACGGTGGGCTATGCAATCCCCGAGGAGTTCGGCAAGCTCATCGCGGGAATCCGCGAGAATGTCAAAGGCGCGGACAAGGTTCGGATCAGTGTCCACTGTCACGATGACCTAGGCATGGCCGTGGCCAACAGTTTGGCTGCTGTGAAGAACGGCGCCCGTCAGGTTGAGGGTTGCATCAACGGCATTGGAGAGCGAGCGGGCAACGCCGCCTTGGAAGAAGTCATCATGGGCCTGGAGACTCGGCGGGACTTCATGGGCGTTTCCACCAACATAGATACCAAGCAAATCTATCGCAGCAGCCGTATGGTCAGCGATATCACCGGCTTTCCGGTCCAGCCTAACAAGGCCGTGGTTGGGGCCAACGCCTTCCGCCACGCTTCAGGCATCCATCAAGACGGAGTGATCAAGGAAAGGTCCACCTACGAGATCATGGACCCTCAGGAAATAGGTCTTCCTAGCAACATGCTGGTGCTTGGGAAGTTAAGCGGCCGCGCAGGCCTGCGCTCAAGGCTGGAAGAGCTGGGATACCAATTGAGCACGGAGCAACTTGCTCAGGTATTTGAGCGCTTCAAGGGTTTGGCCGACAAGAAGCGGGAAGTGACTGACCGGGACCTCGACCTGCTGATGCGGGAAGAATACCGGGCCATTAAGGAAGCTGAGCCTTATAAGCTGGAGCATATCCAGTTCATTTCAAGTAGCACTGACATACCAACGGCAACGATCCGCATTATTGACCCGTCGGGCAGGACTATCAGTGAAGCCGCCACCGGCAACGGGCCGGTAGACGCTGTTTACAATGTCATCAACCGAGTTGTCGGGGTCCCCAACCAGCTGCTGGACTATCAGGTTCAGGCGGTGTCGGGTGGAATGGATGCTGTGGCAGAGGTCACGGTGAGGATCGAGAGTAACGGGGTTGTCTCGGTAGGCCGCGGCTCTGACACAGACACACTTTCGGCTAGCGCCAAAGCCTACATGAATGCCCTGAACAGGCTTATTGCCATGGGTGGAGGCCAACCGGCCACGACTGTAGCGACGCCTTAGCGTCGATCCCGCAACTGTTTTGATGGAGAGACCCCTAGGAATCCCCCAGCCGGGGGGTTTCACAGGGGTTTCTCCTAGAGTAGACTGCCTACCTGTCCAATGGAGGAGTGAAAGCAATGGGTATGACGATGGTGGAAAAGATATTGGCGGACCACAGCGGACGCAAGTCCGTCAGACCCGGCGATTTGGTCAACGCCAAAGTTGACGTGGTGATGTGCAACGACATCACTGCTCCTATCGCCATCAACGAATTTCGAAAGCTGGGAGTGAAGAAGGTCTTCGACCCCTCCCGAGTGATGATGGTGATGTCCCACTACGTTCCTGCGAAAGACATCGCCTCTGCAGAGCAAGCTCGTACGGCCAAAGTTTTCGCTGAAGAACAGGGCTGCGTTTTCTATGACGCCGGTAAGGGTGGCATTGAGCACATCCTATTGCCTCAAGAGGGCCAGGTCGTGCCCGGCGACATCGAGGTGGGCGCTGACTCCCACACCACCACGGTTGGCGCCCTTGGCGCCCTCGCATGTGGGTTCGGTAGCACTGACGCAGCCATTGCCATGGCCACGGGCGAGTTGTGGTTCCGGGTCCCTCGCACCATCCGTTTCATCTACCACGGGAAGCCTGCCAGCTGGGTGCGGTCTAAGGACATCATCCTCTACACCATAGGCAAGATCGGAACCGATCACGCCACATACGCTTGCATGCAGTTCGAGGGCGAGGCTCTGAGAGAGTTCTCGATGGACGCCCGCTTCACCATCACGAACATGGTGGCCGAGGCTGGCGGGAAGTGCGGCGTCATCCCGGTTGACGATGTAACGCTGAACTACGTAACGCCGAGGGCAAAACGCCCTTGGAAGGTGTACGACTCAGATTCCGACGCTCAATACTCGGAGACTTTTGAGTGGGACATCTCTAACTTGGGCCCACTCATAGCCAAGCCTTTCAGCCCAGACAATGTCGTTCCGGTGGATGAGGTGGTTGACGAGAAAGTTAAGATCGATCAAGTGTTCATTGGCTCTTGCACCAACGCGCGTTTGGAGGACTTGCAAGAGGCTGCGGCTGTGATGAGGGGCAACAAGGTTGCCGATCACGTTCGCTGCATCATCATCCCGGCGACCCAAGAGGTGTACAAGCAGGCGCTCCATGAAGGGCTTATTGATGTGTTCATGGAGGCCGGCGCCACTGTTGGCGCCGCTACTTGTGGCCCATGTCTTGGTGGCTATATGGGTGTGCTTGCTGAGGGTGAGAAGTGCGTTTCCACCAGCAATCGGAACTTCCCAGGACGGATGGGCCACGTCAGGTCTGAAACATACCTAAGCAACCCCTCAGTGGCGGCCGCTAGCGCTGTCCTCGGGCGGGTAGCTCATCCAGGAGAGATACTCTCCGTCGATCCGATAGCGGCAGGGAGCGTGTAGTCATGGGCGAAAGTATGTTCCAAGGCAACGTCCATAAATACGGCGCCAACATCGATACCGACCAGATCATTCCGGCTCGTTACCTCATAAGCACCGACGAAAGCTTTCTGGCAGCGCACGCTATGGAAGGGTCCACAGACACTGAATTTCTTAACCGCGTACAGCCGGGCGACATAGTGGTTGCGGATACGAACTTTGGGTGTGGCTCTTCCAGGGAACACGCTCCCATCGCTCTGAAAGGAGCAGGTATCTCCTGCATCGTGGCAAAGTCCTTCGCCCGCATCTTCTTCCGGAACTCGATCAACAGGGGGATTCCCGTTCTGGAGTGCCCGGAGGCGGTGGATGCCACCGACGCTGGTGACAAGCTCCAGGTCGATTTGGTTGCGGGCACTATTACCAATCTGACCAAAGAGCAGACCTTCCAGGCTAAGCCACTGGATCAGTTCATGCTGGATATCATTGATGCTGGCGGAGTCGTGGAATACACGAAGGCTCGCTTGCAGAGTCAGGGCGCTTAGCCTGGTATAGACAGGCCGCAGAGAGGGCTAGGGGGGCACTCTGCGGGACGGCGCTCGACTTCTTCTGTTTGTAGTTTCACCCCCTTTTGTGTCGTTGGACGAGTGTTCGACGCGCGAGTTGCTGCAGCGAGTTCGCTCGCGATGACTTGGTGCGCAAGATTGTTTGCATCGTAGCTTGCTATTAGGGGGAGGCCTTTATGGACATGGTGGTCGTTGTCCTGCCAGGCGATGGAATAGGGCCCGAAGTGGTCGCGCAGGGCGTCAAGGTTTTGGTGACGGTGGCCGAAAAGTTCGGTCATGCACTCAAGACTACTCAAGCCGACATTGGCGGGCTTGCTATCGACAAGCATGGAACTCCACTGCCTGAGACTACACTCAATCTGTGTCAGGGCAGTTCTGCGGTACTTCTGGGCGCAGTGGGTGGGCCCAAGTGGGACGACCCTTCTGCCCAGTTCCGGCCAGAGGACGGACTATTGCAGCTTCGGAAGGGCTTGGGGCTCTTTGCCAACCTTCGGCCGGTAAAGGTCTTTCCTGCAATGGCCGATTCCAGCACCCTCAAACCTGAAGTCCTTGATGGCGTAGACCTGATGGTAGTTCGTGAGTTAACCGGCGGCATCTATTTCGGGAAGCCGAAAAGGCGCTGGGAGACCAACAGGGGCCGTCGAGCCGTTGATACGCTCGCCTACACCGAACGCGAGATCGAACGCATCCTGCGGGTTGGGTTTGAACTCGCCAGGGGACGCCGCAAGCACCTGACCTCGGTGGACAAGGCTAATGTCCTGGAGACCTCCCGGCTCTGGCGTCAGATAGCCAACGAGTTGGCAGAGGAGTACACGGACGTAACGTTGGATCACCTATACGTGGATAACTGCGCTATGCAGCTCGTCCTGAGGCCTAGCCACTTTGACGTCCTTGTTTCCGAAAATATGTTTGGAGACATCCTCAGCGACGAGGCCGCGATTCTGTCTGGGTCCTTGGGTTTGCTCTCCTCAGCGAGCCTGGCTCGGATCCCCTCAACCGAGGGCCGGCGCAGGCGGCGCACGATGGGCCTTTACGAGCCAGTACATGGCTCAGCCCCTGACATTGCTGGAACCGGAAAAGCCAACCCAATAGCTACAATACTGAGCGTCGCCTTGATGCTGCGATACTCTTTCAATTTGCATAAGGAAGCAGGCCTTGTGGAACAGGCCGTGGCCAGCGTCATTGAGGCTGGTTACCGCACTGCTGACATCGCAGTTGACGGTCAGAAGCCCGTGAATACTACACAGATGGGACAAGCCATCCTCGAAGCTCTATAACTCGTACTATCGTCATTTTAGGAGAATCCATTGCCCCGTATAGACGGCCGGGCCAACGACGAGCCTAGGCCCACTACCATCACGCCTGGCTACTTTTCCTTTGCTGAGGGTTCAGCCCTTATCGAGGTGGGCAACACAAAGGTTGCCTGCGCAGCGAGCGTTGAAGACAGAGTTCCCGGGTTCCTACGGGGGTCGGGGCAAGGCTGGGTGACTGCCGAATACAGCATGTTGCCCCGGGCGACACTGACCCGGACTTCTAGAGAGGTCAACAAGGGAAAGGTGGGGGGCCGGACCCAGGAGATACAGCGCCTGATTGGCAGGTCGCTACGGGCCGCGGTTGACCTCAAAGCTCTTGGCGAGATCTCAATTACGGTGGACTGCGACGTTCTCCAAGCAGACGGCGGTACCCGAACTGCCTCTATAACTGGCGCTTACGTAGCTCTGTATCAAGCGATGGTGGCCCTGAAGGGCAGCGGGATGATCAAGACCATGCCACTGAAGTCGGGGATAGCCGCTATCAGTGCGGGGGTGGTCAAGGGCCACCATTTCTTGGACCTTTGCTACCAGGAAGACTTCGACGCAGACGTTGATTTCAATGTCGTGATGACTGATCAGGGCGCCTTGGTTGAGGTGCAGGGCACCGCTGAAGGAGACCCATTCTCCCGGCAGGCTCTAGACGCCCTTATCGATCTTGCCGACAAGGGCACCAGCTACCTATTCAAAGTGCAGCAGCAGGCCATCGCTACCTTCCAATAACCCGCTTTGCTAGGGTGCCTGGTAGTGCCAATCTTCGTTGATGGGCCCTACCCCCTGTGCTATCATCCGCGAGGGGCCTTGTCTATGTCCCGTGACGACATCTCTGTTCATTTTCTGCCTGAATTTCGCCGTCGTTTGTCCCGTCGCTGGTTGCGTTCTGTTGTTGAACAGACCTTAGAGCGAGAGGGACTACAGAACCCGGTGGAGGTTGGAGTAGTCATCGCCGATGATGAAACAGTTCAAGGACTTAACAACGACTATCGCGGCCTGGATGAAACAACGGACGTGCTGGCCTTCGCTTTCCAGACCTTCAGCGACCCAGGCACACTCGCTGAACCCAACGCAGAGCCGACTGATGGTTTCATTGAGCCGCCGCAACAGCCGCTCAACCTAGGGGAGGTCGTGGTCTCCTATCCGCAGGCCAAGCGACAGGCGGCCGCTCGGGGCGGGCGTATCGCCGAGGAAGCGGCTCTGCTGGTGGCTCATGGGGTTCTGCATCTCCTTGGCTACGACCACGCCGAGCCCTTGCAAGAGCGGGTCATGTGGAAAAAGCAAGACGCGGTTGTTGCCGCACTGTTTCCGAAAGGACACCAGTGAGCAATCAGGTTCTCTACAGGAAATGGCGACCCCAAGGCCTCGAAGATGTCGTTGGCCAGGAACCGGTCGTTCGAACCCTTCAACAAGCAGTAGCGCAGGGTAGGGTGGCCCATGCCTATCTATTCTGCGGCCCAAGAGGTACCGGCAAGACAAGCACCGCCCGAATTTTGGCAAAGGCTGTTAACTGTCTCAACTCCCAGGACGGCCAGCCCTGCAATACCTGTGCTCTGTGCACTTCTATAGCTGGCGGGGAGGCTATGGATCTCATTGAGATCGATGCGGCCAGCAACCGGGGCATCGACGACATCCGCAACCTTCGCGAGAAGGTCTACTACTCGCCTTCCCAGGCCCGCTACAAGGTCTACATCGTCGACGAAGTACACATGTTGACGGATCCGGCCTTCAACGCGTTGCTCAAGACGTTGGAGGAGCCACCTCCTCACGCTATTTTTGTGCTAGCTACAACTGAATCGCATAAGGTTCCACCTACGGTAATTTCTCGCTGCCAGCGGTTCGACTTCAGGCGCATCTCTCCCGTCGCTTCCGTAGAACGCCTTCGCGTTATTTGTGAGAGTGAGGGCATAACTGCCACGGATGACGCCCTTTGGGCTATCTCCAAGTCCGCTTCGGGCAGTTTGCGGGACGCCATCAACGTGTTGGACCAGATGATCGTCTCCTACGGTGGAGAGTTTGGCGCGGCCCAGGTGCAGGAACTGCTGGGCCTCGGGGATGAAGAAGGAGCGTTGAGGCTGATGGAGTGTGTCCTGGCCGGAGAGTTGGCCGAAGGACTAGGTGTTATACACTCCGTAGCCATGAACGGCGCTGATCTACGGCAATTTCACAAGCAGGTGGTCGAGTATCTGCGGGGCGCCCTTCTAGTCCGCTCGGGGGCAGAGGGAGGCCTTGACCATTCGGTCGAAGCTCTGGAGCGCCTCAAGCTGGCCGCGGCTGGTCCAGATATGAATGCACTCGTTCGAGCGGTCCGCCTGTTCAGCCAGGTTGACGTTCGGGCTGACGTATCCTCACCTTTGCCGCTGGAGTTGGCGTTGGTCGAAGCGTCTCTGCGGGCACCGTCCCCAGTGGCCCAAGCTGCTCCGGCAACTGCTCCGCCTACCCCGCAACCTCAACCGGCGTCGAAGCCGAAGGCCGCAGAAAGCACTCCGGTGGCCTCGGCCCGACCGGTTCCTGTCGCTCCTGCTCCTCCTGTCGAAAAAAAGGCTGAGCCGGCAATAGCAGAGACGTCGTTTTCAGAGGCTGCCGCACAGGAGGGAAGCGTTCAGGAGCCTGCACCGCCTTCCGTACCGGTTGTCCAACAATCGTCACCTGCGGCCGTCGAGCAAGGCATTGCAAAGGCGCCATCGGCTGCCTCTGTTGCTGGGGCTATCGACACCGAAGCCCTCGAAGGACGGTGGACTGAGCTTATCAGCGCCTTGCAGCGTAAGAAGGGACGCCGCTTTTACCTTGGTGGCCTGATGCGTGACAGCCGTTCGCACGATTTGGAGGATGGCGTACTCATCCTTCGCTTTGGGAGCCGCTCCAATATGGAACGCCTCAAAGAGGAACTTCAGACGCCCGAAGGTAGAAAGGCCATGGGTGAGGGGATGGAGGCTATTCTCGGCAGCCAGATGGAAGTTCGAGTGGAAATGGCCGAGAGTGTCTCAGAAGGGCCCGCCCAAGGCGGCCACTTGGTCAGGATGGCCTTGGCTAGGGGTGGACGTATAGTTCAAGAGTCGGAAGCAAAAACAGCGGAAGGGCAAGAAGACCAGCCCGACTAGCTCCAGGAGGGACGCGTTATGATGAAAGGAATGAATAACAAGAACTTGCTCAAGCAGGCCCAAGAGATGCAGCAGCGTATGAGCAAGATACAGGAAGAGTTGGACCAAACCTCGGTCGAAGGAAGCGCTGGCGGTGGGGTGGTCAAGGTGGTAGTCACGGGTAAGCTGAAGGTGCAATCCGTGGAGATCTCTCCGGACGCTGTTGACCCTGATGATGTGGAGTTGCTGCAAGATCTGGTTCAGGCAGCGGTCAACGAGGCGATGGACAAGGCCCAAACCTTGGCCCAAGACAAGATGGCCGCTGTTACGGGCGGTCTGAGCATTCCAGGGTTGATGTAGGCCTGCCGCCCAATTATGACAAGTGATTTTCTGCCCACCGCAGGTCCTGTCGCCAGGCTCATTGAGGAGTTCCATAAGCTTCCTGGCATAGGTCCCAAGAGCGCCCAGCGCCTGGCGTACTACTTCGTGCGTACGCCTACTGAGGACGCCCAGTCCTTGGCAGAGGCGATCATTGCGGTAAAAGAGCGCATCATTCTCTGCTCGGTTTGCCAGAACATTACCGAACAAGACCCTTGTTCTCTCTGCTTGGATCAGCGCCGTGAACGGAACCGCCTGTGCGTTGTTGAGGAGCCACTGGACATCTTGGCCCTGGAGCGCACCCGCGCCTATCAGGGGCTGTATCATGTCCTTCACGGCGCTATTTCGCCCATCAATGGTGTGGGCCCAGAACATCTGCGAATAAGCGAGCTTCTGCGCAGAATGGAAGGGGACGAGGTTGAGGAGGTAATCCTGGCCACGAACCCGAACATGGAGGGGGAAGCAACGGCGATGTATCTGCTTCGCCTTCTCCAGCCTCTTGTGCCTCGCATAACCCGGCTTGCACGAGGACTGCCTGCCGGAGGGGATCTCGAATTCGCTGACGACGTGACGCTGGCCAGGGCGCTTGAAGGCCGACAGGAATTCTAGGGGCATATGACAAGCCCCCGCTTCTACAAGACCGAAGCCATTGTCCTGCGTCATGTGCCCTGGGGTGAAGCGGACGTTATCCTGAGCCTTCTCACGCCGAACCTAGGCAAGCTGCGAGCCGTGGCCAGGGGCTCCCGCCGCACCAAGAGCAAGCTGGGGGGGCACGTTGAGCCCCTTACCAGGGTTTCCCTAAGCCTCACGACCGGAAAGGGCCTGGACATCGTCACGGGTGCGCAGGCTATCGATAGTCACCGGCGTCTGCGGGAGGACCTGGATCTCCTATCGGCTTCTCTTTACTGCACGGAGCTTTCCGATGCGCTTGTAGCTGACGAGCAGCTTGCTGGGTCTCAATACCACCTTTTGCGCAGGACCTTGGAATGGATGGAGCAATGGGCATCGCCCCAGCTGCTCATCAGCTACTTCGAGCTCAGGTTGGTGGATTTGTCTGGCTTTCTGCCGGAGTTGTACCACTGCGTGTCATGCCGCAGCGAGATTGTTCCCGATGCGCATGCCTTCAGCCCATCGTTGGGTGGAGTTCTCTGTCCCAATTGCTACAATGTTGAAGGTCGTGTGATTCCCTTGCCCGTGCGAGTTCTCAAGGTGCTTCGCTATTTTCTCCGTGAGACGCCGGAGAACGTGGCGAGATTGGGCCTGACCGAAGAGGTTTCCGGTCAAGTGGAGCAGATGCTTCGGAGGTACATAACCTTCATATTGGAGCGCGAACTCCACTCGACTCGCTTCCTCTACCGGCTGAAACAGCTTCGGGCGAGGATGGAGAACGCGATGCCGCAGACAGTCGTCCCGTCAGCCTGACCTGTACGCAAACACTGGTTATCAGATAGGTATGTTCGAGAAGCTGCTCATTGCCAACCGTGGTGAGATCGCCTGCCGCGTCATCCGCACATGCCGGAGGCTCGGGATATCCACCGTTGCCATTTACTCAGAAGCCGATGCGCTGGCTCCCCACGTCGCTCTGGCTGACGAGGCGTATTGCGTAGGTCCAGCGCCAGCCAAAGAAAGCTACCTCAACGCCGATGCCGTCCTGCAGATTGCTGTCGATACGGGAGCAGATGCCTTGCACCCCGGATATGGCTTTCTATCGGAGAACGCCGGATTCGCCAGGGCGTGTGCCGCTGTAGGCGTTACCTTTGTTGGTCCCTCCCCGGACGTTATCGATCGCATGGGGGATAAGGTGGGGGCTCGAGCCGCCGCTGTCGAGGCTGGCCTGACGCTTCTTCCGGGGAGCCAGGACGAGGTCTCTGATGAAGAGGCCCTTGCCGTTGCCGAGGGGATTGGTTTTCCTGTGATGGTCAAGGCGGCCGCTGGCGGCGGTGGTATTGGCATGCGGGTTGCCCGGTCAGGGAAGGAGCTTGGTGAGGTTCTGAAGGGGTCTCGCTCTCTTGCCGAGAACGCCTTTGGCAGCGGCAAGGTTTATCTGGAGCGCTTTGTTGAGAAGGCGGCCCATGTGGAGATCCAGATCTTCGGCGACTCCCAGGGGCACATTCTTCACCTGAATGAGCGGGACTGCTCAACACAGAGACGCCATCAAAAGGTGATTGAAGAGACGCCGTCTCCCCGTTTGACGGAGGACCTTCGAAGTAGAATGACTGAGGCAGCTCTTATGCTGGCCCGTCATATCGGCTATACCAACGCCGGAACTGTGGAATTTATCGTTGATGATGAGGGACGTTTCTACTTTCTTGAAGTCAACACTCGTCTTCAGGTGGAACACCCTGTCACGGAAATGGTCACTGGCTTAGATTTGGTGGAACTCCAGCTTGTTGTAGCTAGTGGGGAACCTCTGTCCATAGCGCAGGGGGACGTTCACAGTCAGGGGCACGCCATTGAGGCCCGAGTCTATTCTGAAGACCCCGACACGCTCTTCCCAACCACCGGCACTATCAGCGAGCTATTGGAGCCTGTGGGGCCACACATCAGGGTCGACAGCGGTATAGCTGTCGGCTACGAAATGTCGCCGTACTACGATCCAATGATGGCCAAGCTCATTGTTTGGGGAGAGAACCGAGGGGAGGCTGTTGCAAGGCTGGATCAGGCCCTGCGGCAGTATCGGCTGAGAGGCTTCAAGTGCAACATTCCCTTGATGTTGGACATCCTTGCACACCAAGACTTCATTGGGGGCAGCTATACTACGAGTGTTGTTGAAGCTGTTGCCGAGGAGCGGGCAAGCCGCGGCGGAGACGACAAGCAAACTGCTGCAGCCGTGGCAGTCTCGTTGGCTCTTGAACTTCGTCGGAGGGCCGCCGTCCAAAGAACTTCCAGCAGTGGTAGCAATTGGAAGCGAGAGGGCCTGCGCTCTCTGATGGCGAGCCGCCAGGCATGGAGTCGCTGATGAGTATCTTTAAAGTAACTGTGAATGACCGCCTCTACACTGTGGAGGTGGGCGACCTATCCACCTCACCGGTGGAGGTTCTTGTCGATGGTGAGCCTGTCCAGGTAGAGCTTGACGACGCTGACTCCGGCAATCGCCGTCAGGGACCCCGCCGGGCAACCCGCCGGACAGCCGGCATTACCGCGAAAGCGACGGAGACAGCCATTACGGCGCCCATGCCTGGGCGAATCGTCCGAGTGTCTGTCCAAGAAGGGGAAATTGCTGGTGCTGGTGTGGAAGTCTGTGTGTTGGAGACCATGAAGATGGAGCAAAGCATTCGGTCTTCCATTGCCGGAGTGATCAAGGAAGTTAAAGTTGAGGCCGGTGACAGCGTGGCGGCGGGGGATGTGCTGGTGGAGTTGGAGTAGGAAGCAACTGATTAATGAGGGAGGATTAGATGAGCACACTGGCTCAACAGGACCCGGCCGTTGCTGAGGCCGTTCAGAATGAGATCCAACGGCAGCGGCGCAATGTGGTTCTGATCGCTTCGGAAAACTACGCCAGCCGAGCTGTATTGGAAGCCACCGGTACGCCCTTGACCAATAAATACGCTGAAGGCTATCCAGGCAAGCGTTATTACGGGGGCTGCGAATACGTTGATGTGGTTGAGCAGTTGGCGATCGACCGCGCCAAAAAGTTGTTCGGCGCTGGTCATGCGAACGTGCAGTCCCACAGCGGGGCGACGGCGAACATGTCCGCCTACTTTGCCCTCCTTGAGCCCGGAGACACGGTTATGGGCATGAGGCTGGACATGGGTGGACACCTAACTCACGGGAGCAAGGTGAACTTCTCCGGCTCCCTGTATAACTTCGTTTCGTACGGTGTGTCTGAACAGACCGAGATGATTGACTACGACGAAGTGGCGCGGCTGGCCCGTGAGCACAAGCCCAAGGTCATCGTCTGCGGATACACGGCCTACCCCAGGCTTATCGACTTTCCTCGTTTTCGTCAGATCGCCGATGAAGTGGGGGCCAAACTCATGGCTGACCTTGCTCACATTGCGGGGTTGGTGGCCGCGGGGGTACACCCTTCATCGATCCCTTATGCCGACATATCGACAACCACAACCCATAAGACCCTTCGAGGTCCCCGGGGCGCCATGATCATGTGTGGTGAGGAACTGGCCCGTGAAGTTGACCGCAAGGTCTTTCCGTACACGCAGGGGGGGCCTCTCATGCATGCGGTAGCAGGCAAGGCAGTGGCGTTCGGAGAGGCGCTCCAGCCTGCTTTCGCAGAATACGGACAAAGCATCGTGGACAATGCTCGGGTTCTCGGGACCGAACTGACGGAGGGTGGGCTGCGTATCGTTTCGGGGGGTACCGACAACCACATGCTGCTGGTGGACTTGACCCCGCTGGACATCACTGGCAAAGATGCTGAAGAGGCGCTGGGGCGTGTCAATATTACTGTGAACAGAAACGCCATTCCCTATGACCCCAAGCCTCCCCGAGTGGCTAGCGGCCTTCGCCTGGGGACGCCGGCGATTACCACCCGCGGATTCGGAGAAGACGAGACACGCCAGGTGGCGCGCTGGATCGTTCAAGTGCTTTCCAACCTAGGGGACGAGGCTATGGAACGAACAGTGGCAGAAGAAGTCCAGCAGCTAACGAGCGGCTTCCCTGTACCAGGCATAGACTCCTAAGGGGAGCGTTGGCTATCCTCTCATAAACATGATAGGATAGATGGGCCGCTCTTGAAGGGCGGCAGGTTATTTTTATGTCCGGACGGTGAGCAGTGGCGGTACGCAAATACGAGCTCATTATGGTGATCAAGCCTTCTGCCGAAGATGATGCCGTAGCCGAACTTGTGGAGAAAACCAAGAAGTTCGTCAGCGACCACGGCGGAGAGGTTGAGGTCGAAGAGGTTTGGGGCCTGCGTCGCTTGGCGTACCCAATCCAGGGTTTTCGTGAGGGGACATACATCCTCACTCAGTTTGCCATGGATGGGGAGCACGCGCGTGAGTTGGAGTCCATGTTCAAGTTACAGGACGATCTGCTCAGGCACCTCTTGGTGAAGCGGGATACCAGAAAGAAGGCTGAAGCAAAGGTTGACGCCGTGGCTGAGGCCGTGGTTGAGGCGGTGGAACAGGTTGAGGCGGTGGAACAGTAGGTAAGGAGTCGGGCTATGGTGGGACTGAACAAGCTGATGGTGATCGGCAACGTAGGGACCGATCCCGAGATGCGCTACACCCCCGGCGGCAATCCGGTTACCTCCTTTCGCATAGCTGCCAGCCGCTCCTACACAGCCGCCGATGGAGAACGCAAGCAAGAGACCGAGTGGTTCACTGTTGTGGCCTGGAACCAACTGGCCGAACTATGCAACCAGTTTCTGGCAAAGGGACGCCGAGCCTATGTTGAGGGGCGGCTGAAGAGCCACTCCTGGGAAGGTCAGGACGGCCAAACGCGGTACCGCAACGAAATCGTCGCTAATCAGGTGCTGTTCTTGGATCGGGCCCCGAGCCCGGACTCCGCAGGGGGAGAACCACCAGCGGAAAGATATAGCGAAGAGGGTCCGCTTGAGGCTGACGATCTTCCCTTCTAGTCATTAACGAGAAAGGTGGGTTGAGGCTATGGTAGAGCGACGGCGCCGGGAAGGACGCCCCAGGTTTTTTACGCGACGCAAGGTTTGCAACTTTTGCGTCGACAAGATTAGGCAGGTCGATTACAAGGATGTGAATCGCCTCAGGCGGTATCTATCCGAGTGGTCCAAGATTGATTCGCGACGGAAGTCTGGCACTTGCTCTCGACACCAGCGCCAGCTTTCGGATGCTGTGAAGCGGGCGCGCCATTTGGCCCTGCTACCCTTCACGGCTGACCATATTCGCACGGCGAATTCCTAGGATCGATCAGGCCAATGGCGAGGCAGAGTCTCCGAGCAGAGGCTCAACTGCCATGCCGTTGCCCACTCGTCCCCACTAGAACCCCTCCGACCTCATCATAGGGTATGCGACAACAGCGATCGCCACGAGACCTCCCGACTGGTCGGCAACAGCAACCGAGCCGCTGGCGTTTTGACGACAGTCGGCAGCGGGTTGTCATTATCGTTGTCCTTGCTGCCATCTTGGTTGCAATCGCACTTCCCATCTACGGCTATTACCGCGAAAACATCTCATCTGCCCACGCGGCCGTTAGCACCGTGGGCGACACCGAGTTCGATCTTGGCTATCTTCTGAAGCTTTCTAAGTCTGAAGCCTTGGTTGCAGTTCAGGGTGGCGTGACCTCTGCGCAAGACATACAGAACATTCCCTTCCTTATCTTGGACCAGTTGGAAGGGTCGCAAGTTGTCAGGGCCAAGGCGCCTGAGCTTGGCGTTGAAGTGACGGATGCAGAAGTTGATGCGGCGCTTAGAGAGTTCATCTTAGGGCCGCCTCCAACCGAGGGCGAACAGCCATCGGAGGCAGACTTTCAACAAGCCCGGCTCAGTTACCTAGATGCCGTAGACATGTCGGCAGCGGACCTTCGCAAGCGCATTGAAGACGGCGTGCTGGTGGAGAAGGCGCAGGATGTCGTTGGACAGCAGGTGCCGGAAGTCCAGGAACAGATACATCTCTGGGCCATCTCTACCCAGACCGAAGAGCAGATGTTCGTCGTGCTGGCGAGGCTCAGATCCGGTGAGGAATTCATCGCACTGGCCAAAGAGTACAACACGCTAGCAGCGGACTTGGACTTGATCGGGCCCTCTCTGGATGCCACGTCCACCCCTGCGACCGAAGGAGACGCCACCTCTACGGACGCAACATCAACGCCGCCCGTTGAAGACCCTGAAGCAAATGAGCCGGGAGAACTCGGCTGGATTCCTAAGGGAGCCCTAACTGACCTTGGGGATATTCTGTTCGACCTTCCAGTTGGAGAGATATCGGAGCCGATTGAGGGCACGGCTATCTATTTGGTGGACGAGCGTGATCCCGCCCGGGCCGTTGATGAAACGTTCCTCAGCGTTCTAAGGCAAGACCACTTCGTTGACTGGTTCCAAGAGCAACGGGACGAAGTGGGTGTGGAGCGATGCTTTGAGGTGCCCTTTGCAGATGCCAACTCAGACTGTTCCTGGCAGTATGGGTGGTTGCTGGAGCGGTTGTTTTAGAGGTTCTCTCCATCACCTGGACTCCCTGGTAATGACTGCGGAGCCATTTCTGTAAGCGGGCCAGAGGAATGGAAGAAGCAACTTCTCACCAGGCCACCCAGCGAGCGTTCATGCCAAAGAATTCACAGGTCAACATCGGGCTACTGGGGCTTGGGGTCGTCGGAACCGCCGTTGCCCAGGTCCTACTAGACCCCTCAGGATTCCTCTCGGAACGGACAGGGAGCCCAATATTCCTGCGCCGGATTCTCGTGCGGGACATCACTAAGCCACGGTCTCTAGAAATTCCCTCTGAACTTCTGACAGCAGACCCGGACGCCATTTTGGCTGATCCGGAAATTGACGTTGTGGTTGAAGTGATGGGCGGGGAACATCCAGCCTTTGAAAACATTGAAGCCGCTCTGCGAGCGGGCAAGCACGTGGTCACCGCCAACAAGGAATTGATGGCTAAGAGGGGCCCGGAGTTGCTGAGCTTGGCGGTGGACTCCGGCGTGCAGTTGCTTTTCGAGGCCAGTGTAGGCGGCGGGATACCCATCGTTGGCCCATTGCGCAAAGACCTTCAGGCCAATGAGATTGAGGTCGTCTATGGGATTATCAATGGAACGACCAACTACATTCTGACTCGCATGGGGCAAGAAGGAGCGGACTTCCAGGACGCTTTAGCTGAGGCGCAAGCGAAAGGGTATGCCGAACCGGACCCCACCGCCGATATCGAAGGCATTGATGCGGCATTCAAATTGGCGATTCTGGCTTCCTTGGCATTCCATACCCGGGTCCGGGCAACGGACGTGTATCGGGAGGGAGTATCCAAGCTGAAGGCCAGGGACTTCCGCTACGCAGAGGAACTTGGCTATGCGATCAAGCTGCTGGCCATTGCTAAGAAGGGCCTTGATGGAGTTGAGGCCAGAGTCCACCCCACGCTCATCCCTAAGGATGTCCTTCTTGCCAAGGTCGATGGCGTTTTCAACGCTGTAGAAGTTACCGGCGACCTGACCGGTCCTGTCCTGTTTTATGGCCGAGGAGCTGGCCCGCAGCCAACATCCAGTGCAGTCTTAGCCAACGTTTTGGAGATTGCCCGCGGATTGGCGAGTGGAGACGGCTCTCCAGCCCCCCCTGTTGTTGACCGAGGATTTCCGGTCAAGCCAATGAGCGACCTGGTTACTCGCTATTATCTACGGATCACCGCAACTGATTCGGCTGGCGTTCTTGCTAAGATCAGCCATGTGCTGGGTGATGAGAACATCAGTGTTGCTTCGGTAATTCAGAAGGAGACAGACCCTGTTGAGGGGACCGCGGAGCTGGTGCTGACGACACACCCCTCCAGCGAAAAGGCTATGCAAAAGGCCCTGGAGGAACTGGAGCGATTGGACGTTGTGTGGGAGATTGGTAATCTGGTGCGCATCGAACAGATGGGGGACTAGGCTGGGACGGAATGCTCCAACCCGGCGCTAGTGGACGCCGGTTCAGCCTCGAACATCAAGACCTTGTCTCTGGCATCACAAGGCTGTTACCCAATCAACTGTGAGAATGATGGACGTTCATAGCACAAGGGTCTACTCATGACTATCCAGATACCAGGAATACAGTCCGAGAGAATAGAAGCTGCCATGCGCGAGATACTGGCGGCGCTGGGTGAGGACACGGATCGTGAGGGTATTGTCGGCACGCCAGCTCGCGTTGCTGAGATGTATCAGGAGCTATTCGCAGGCCTGCAACAAAACCCCAGCGACGTTCTCGCCACCGGCTTTGAGGAAGATCATGATGAAATGGTGGTCGTTAAGGATATCCAGTTTTTCTCTATGTGCGAGCACCACTTTCTTCCCTTCTATGGTCTGGCCTACGTCGGATATATCCCGCGGGGCAGGGTGGTAGGATTGAGCAAACTGGTCCGCGCTTTGGAAATTTTGGCTCGGCGTCCTCAACTTCAGGAGCGTCTGACCACACAATACGCTGAAGCTATCATGGAGAGTCTGGACCCCTGGGGGGTCGGAGTCGTTATAGAAGCAGAGCATCTGTGTATGGCAATGCGGGGCGTCAACAAGCCCGGGACAAAGGTCAGCACCTCTGCTACCAGAGGAACGTTCCGAAGCCAGGCCATGACCCGATCCGAATTCCTGTCTCTGTTGGGGAGGTAAGGTTTGACCTTAGTCGTAGCCTCAGAGAGCTTCGACGCTCTGGAATCTGGCTGGTCAAAACTTTTGGACAGTTCAGAATCCGACAAGGTTTTTCTGACCCCTCTGTGGCAGAGCCTCTGGTGGCGATGGATGGGACAAGATTCCTCACTGTTGCTGCTGAGCGCACGCAACTCCAATGGGCTCAAGGGGATTGCCCCCCTGGTTCAAAAAGACGGCACCCTGGCCTTTCTTGGCGGGACCGACCTCGTTGACTATCACGACTTCATTGTTGCGGACAATGACGCAGGCGAGTTCTTCGCGGCATTGGCCGAATATCTGGCAGCGCAAACCGAGTGGGAAGCCTTGCACTTTGGGTCGTTGCCGGAGGGCTCCTCGGCACTAGAGCAACTGCCAACGGCTCTCAGAGCCCACGGTCTGGACGTGGTTGTAGAACCAGAAGATGTTGCGCCGGGCATGCAGCTACCCGAGTCCTGGGATGAGTACCTGGCAGGGCTCAAGAAGAAGGACCGGCATGAGCTTCGCCGGAAGCTTCGCCGCCTGGAGGGGGCCGGCGCCCTTCGTTACTACGCCATTTCCAGCCCGGATGAACTCCCCGAAGCTATGAACTTCTTCCTGGGCCTTATGCGGGAGAGTCGGGACGACAAAGCAGAGTTTATGACGAGCGAACGCGAGGAGTTCTTCCGGGACATGGCCCGGGAACTTCTCGCCGCGGACGTACTCCGGCTTTTCTTCTTGGAACTCGATGGGGTGCGTGTTGCTGCTACCCTGTGCATGGACTACCGAGGGACGCGCTTTCTGTACAATAGTGGCTTCGACAGGGCCTACAACCACCTGTCCGTGGGGCTTCTGCTCAAGGTGCTCTGCTTGCGGGATGCAATTGAGTCGGGCATGTCTTACTACGACTTTCTCCGTGGAGATGAACGCTACAAATATGACCTGGGGGCGGTGGACGTGCAGATCTACACAATGACGGCCCGGAGGGCCTGAGCATGCCCTTCAGCCCTCTAGACCCACAACGACGAGTGGCCTTCATCAGCATGCATGGCTGTCCGGTCGCTCGTCTCGGTGAGCGAGAGACCGGGGGGATGAACGTCTTTCTCCTCCAGACTGCTAAGGAACTGGGCAAACGGGGCCTGAGCGTTGATGTCTACACTCGGTACCATGACCCCAGCGACCCACAGGTAATTGAGCTAGGGCCCAATTCGAGAGTCATTCATGTCAGGGCCGGGCCGTACTTCGAAGAGAAGGGAAGCCTCTACTGGTACCTTCCTCAGTTCATTCGAAATGTTATGTGCTACTCCAGCGCCGAACAGCTTGAGTACCAGCTCGTGCATAGTCACTACTGGCTGTCCGGCCGCGCTGGCATGTTTCTTGCGAAGCAATGGCAGGTGCCCCACGTAGCCAGCTTCCACACACTGGCTAGCCTTAAGCAGCAGGCCTATGTGGGGGCACCAGAGCCAGAGATGCGAGCAGGGGCTGAGCGGAAAATCATGGAGGCGGCTGAACTAGTACTGGCCTACAGCGATCACGAGCGAGATGCGATGGCCCGCCTGTATGACGTTGCTAGGCCCCGCATTGAGGTCCTGCCTGCAGGAGTAGACACCGACGTGTTCCGCCCGATGGATAGGGAAGCCTGCAAGCGGGAGCTTGGGCTTGAGGGCAAGAAGGTAGTTCTCTACGTAGGCCGCGTGGAGCCTATCAAAGGACTCGATCTGCTCCTCAACGCTGTCACATCGATCGAGGACCGGAGAGACCTGAAGTTGGTTATGGTCGGAGGGAAAGAGGGAGAGCCTGAAGTTGTCCGCCTGAAGGCCAGGATCCAAGAAATGGGCCTTGCTGAAATGGTGTGGTTCGTGGGGCCGGTAAAGCAAGAGCGCTTGCCGACGTTCTACAACGCCGCTGAAGCCTTGGTGTTGCCCTCTCACTACGAAAGCTTTGGGCTGGTGGCCTTGGAAGCTTTGGCTTGCGGTACGCCGGTAGTCGCTTCACGAGTAGGGGGGCTTCCCACCTTCTTGAAAGACGGGGAGACCGGCTATTTGGTACCGTGGCGCTCTCCAGATTCTTTTGCGGACCGCCTGGAAGTGCTGCTTACGCACGCTGCCTTGAGGGAGTCCATGGGGCGGGCCGGGCGTCAGAAAGCCCTCAGCCTTGGCTGGGACAGGCTGGCCGAACGTCTCGAAGGAAAATACTCGAGCTTGTTGTCCCCGCTGCTGCCTGCGGCAGCGGGAAGCTAGGCCGTTTGGTCCCGGATCCGCTTTTGGTACCACAGAATGGCGTGGATGTCCTCGAAACCCTCTGTGATATAGAGATGCCGGGCACTCCCGTTTTCTTCGTCCACTTCCAGTTCAATGTAGCGAACGTTTTGAGCCAGCATGTGTTGGAGGCCTGCTCGCAGGATGATCCGGCCAAGGCCCGTTCCTTGATGTGAAGGTTGGACGCCAGTCATCCAAACCGCCCCGGTGAGCCCTTCTTTCCCGTCTTCCACCCGCGTCCAGCAGTACGCCACGACCTCGCCGTCCTTTCTGGCTGCCACTACGTCTTCCGGGCTGGTGCCAGGCAAATGGAGCCTGTGCCTGATGTCGTCCGGATCGTTGGGGGAAAACCCGAAATGGGTAGCGAAAGAGGCGTTTTGCAGCACTGAGAGCACCTGGTGATCCCCTTCCTGGAGACGGGATAGCTCCACACCGGGCGCATTTGCAGGGTCGGCACTTGGCTGCGGTCCGCGGCGCATGCGTTGGTAGCGGCGAACGAACTTGAAACCCAGCGCCGTCAGAAAGCTCTGGGCGTCTTCGGCCGATTCTTGTACGGACACTTGAATAGTGCCCACGCCCAACTCAACACCACGATTGGAGGCCCGCTCTATAAGGAGTCGGCCGATTCCGCGGCGTCGATAGCCAGGGAGAACCCCGGCGTTGGCGACGATATTGTCTATGGGGACTTCAGGGAAAACTTGTAGGTAACCAGCGAGAGTTTCGCCGTCAAACGCTAGGAAGCAGTTCAATTCAGGCTGGACGGTGGGGATCTCAAGCCATAGACGCAGGTCTTGGGAAGAGATGGGATCGGAGTTGCCTCCAATTGCTGATTGGAGGCTTGCCAGGGCTTCGAGGTCGGCCCAGCGGAATGTTCTGATGGTGATGCTGATGCCGCACCTGCCGGTTGCTTGACGGGGTAGGGGCACTGTAGCACACTGGTGCCTGGCGAGCATAGCGCCCGCGGCCTAGGCGCGCGGGCGTCGTTTTATCTAAGGAGGGTCATTCCGAAGTATGACAGAGCCAACATTGATTGAAGAAGTCCCTTCCCGGGCAATGGTGATCATTCCCCACCCGGATGACGGCGAGATTTCGTGCGGTGGCACCGTCGCCAGGTGGGCCCAAGCAGGGTGTGAAGTGGTCTTCGTTTTGTGCACCAATGGCGACAAGGGGACCAACGACGAACTGACAACTTCCGCCCAGTTGATCCCGGTTCGAGAGGAAGAGCAGCGCAACGCAGCGAAGGTCTTGGGAGTGAAAGAAGTGGTATTCCTTGGGCACGCCGACGGGGAGCTTGAAGACGACCGGCAGTTCCGGGGCGAACTTGTTAGCGAGATTCGCCGCCATACTCCTGACGTGGTCTTTTGCTTCGACCCCTACCGCCGAAACCATGCTCACCGCGACCATCGAATTTCCGGGCAGGCGGCATTGGACGCCATCTTTCCCTACGCCAGAGACCGGCTCCATTTCCCCGAGATCCTACTGGAACTTGGACTGGAGCCACACAAGGTATTGACCATTTACCTCTGGGGCGCAGATGAACCAGACTCCTATGTGGACATTACAGGCCACTTGGACGCCAAGGTAAAGAGCCTCGAAGCGCACGTGAGCCAAGTGGGGCACCGTGATGTAGGCGAGTTCATAGAGGCCCGTGCTAAGACGGTGGGTGAAGCTGTTAACGTGTCCTACGCTGAAGCGTTCCGCCGCATCACAATGCGAGGCTAAACAAGGGCACCATGTTTGATATCCACAGCCACGTCTTGCCCTCTGTAGACGATGGCGCAAAGAGCTACAACGACTCGATGGCGATGGCCCGCCTCGCCCTTGCTGACGGCGCCACCACCATGGTGATGACGCCCCACAGAAAGGACATTCTGGAGGAAACGGAGGCGCGGGCCGTCAATCGCATGGTCGTAGAGTTACAACGTCTTTTCGAATCGGAGGGCATAGCACTCAAGCTTGTGCCTGGCATGGAGAACCGGCTGGAACTTGACCTGGCTGAGCGGGTCAAGGACGGTTCGGCGCTGACCATCAACAAAGGGCGCTACATCTTGGTGGAGTTGGACTTCCACGATATGCCCATGTACACAGAGCACGTTCTCTACCAGATGCAACTGCAGGGCCTCGTGCCCATCATTGCCCATCCAGAGCGGCAGATGAACATAGCCAAAGACCCCAGCATTCTTCGCCGGATGGTGGATGGCGGGGCTTTGGCCCAAATCACCGCCGGAAGCTTGATAGGCGCGTTCGGGCCGCAGACGAAGAAAGTCGCAGAGAGGCTGGTAGAGGGGCGCCTTGTGCAGATCATGGCTTCTGATACCCATCGGCCTGACGGCCCGCGGTCTCCAGGCCTGAGCGCTGGGGTAGAGCAAGCAGCCCGTCTCGTGGGTATGGACGAGGCTCATGCTATGGCGGTGGATACTCCCCAGGCGGTTGTGGAGGACAAGCCGGTGTTCTCTCCGTTGCCAACAGAAGAGAAGAGCAGGCCCTGGTGGCGGTTCTCGCGCTCGCGGTGAGCAGGACCCCTATCGTGCCATGGAACTGAAACAGGTCTTGGCCCAAGTTCCCGGTCTCAATCGCCGGTTTATCTATTATCTAGAGGCTCGGGGCTACATACGCCCAGCCCAGATCCAAAAGCGGCGCATTGCCCGGCGGGATTTCAGCAACGAAGATTTAGCGGCCATTCGTGACGTGTGGCGCTACTATCAGAGGGGCTACGCTCTCAAAGCGGCCTATGAACTAGCCACCACCACCCAAAGAGTCGTGACCTACGTTGGAGCACGAGTCGCTGAGCGAGGCATGGCAGTCCTGGCAGAGCGCTTGAAGGACTATCCTCAGATCCTTGAAGTTGCCGCCGTCCACGGCGCCGACATAGATATGTTGATCAAGGCGCAGACGCCAAACGCAGAGGAGGCCTACCATTTGCTGGTCCCCCTGATGGCTGAAACCGGCATTACGGGGCTTCCGCAGGTCTTGCTGGGGGAGGAATCTTTCCGCCGGAGCGCTGAACACAAGGGTAGGGAGGGGAAAACAGGAATGCTCGCCTACATACTCATGAAGGTGCCCGTCAAGAATGTGGCGGAGGTCATGGACCAACTTAAGGCCCTGGAGCCGGTCCAGGAAGCCAGTACGGTCTACGGAGAATCTGACATTGTTGCCAAGGTTGAGGTCAAAGATCAGGAGCACCTGGATACTTTGATCATGGAACAGGTACACGCCATCCCCGCCGTCGAATCGACCCGGACGTTTGTCGTGATTCGGAGACTTCACTGGAGTAGGTAAGGATGGCTTGGCACTAGAGACCGTGAAACAACTGGCGCGCACGTACGATCAACGTCCTCTCAGTTCCCCGCTCATTCTCCGCCTTCTCGAAGTTAACAGCACCGCTGGAAATCCCGCTCTCCCACCGACATAATGCCCCAGAAGCCCCCTTTTCTATTGAATAGGTGAAGACCATGCAGATCACTCGGCTCGAGGTGCAGGCGCTGGATGTGCCCTTGGAAATACCCAGGCATGAAAAGGGCGGCAGCCGCGCCTCCCATATCCCCCATATCCTCGTTCGGCTGTACACGGATGACGGCATCGAAGGCATAGGCTATGTCCTCAGCCTCTATCCCCGCTCTATTCCTCCAATCAAAAGCGCCATAGAACAGCTTGGCCCTGTTGTCGTTGGCATGGACCCGCTCATGCAGGAAGCAGTAAGCGCTGCCATGCATAGAGCCCTTGCCTGGATCGGACCGTTTGGCGCTGCGAGCATGGCCTACACCGCCATTGATCTTGCGTTGTGGGACATAGCAGGGAAAGCGGCGGGCCAGCCGCTGTGGAAGCTCTTGGGGGGGTTCCGGCCTCGTGTGCCGGTCTGCGCCGGACACCGGCTGCGGCGTAGCGCTACCGTGGAAGAGCTTCAGCAAGACGCAGCGGACTTGGTGGAAGAGGGTTTCCGAGCCATAAAGATACGCCTGGGAGGGGAGGGACATCCCAAAAGAGCGGCCGAGCGCCTCCGCGTCGTGCGGGAGGTTGTGGGCGATGATATCGAGATCATGGTGGACATCAATCAGGGGTGGCAGCCGGCCCAGGCGATAAGGGCGGGACGGCTCTTCGAAGAGTACCACCTGACCTGGCTAGAGGACCCGATTCATCACAGAAATGCCGAGCGATTAGCGGACGTGGCTAGGGCCTTGGACACTCCGGTCATGGCGGGACAGTATTGCCATGGCCTTGAATCTTTGCTGACTCTGCTGCAGGCCAATGCAGTCGACGTTCTGATGATCGACCTTATGCGCGTGGGCGGAGTAGGTCAGTGGCGCAAGGCTGCTGCGCTGGCTGAGAGCTTCGACATACCGGTGGGCAGCCATCTGATGCCTGAGTCCAACATTCACCTCATGGCGGCCGTGCCCAACGGCATCATGACAGACTACATGCCCTGGTCATTGCCGCTCTTCAAGGAGACGCCACCGATTGAGGAAGGCGAAATGATTGCCCCGGACGCACCAGGTCTGGGCCTTGAGTTGGACGAAGAAGCGGTGGCCCGCTTCTCGCTTGGGTAGGGATTACTAAGTGCTATCAGTAGCTGTTTTGGGTTTACGTAAGCCCATCCAACCACGCAGGAACCGCCGCAGCATGGCCCACCGGAGCCTTCGCCACGCCTGGTTGGAGGCACCGATGTCTGCTAGCCGAGCCGACTGCTGACCCCCGTAGACAAAGAGAACATAGGCCCTTGCAACCTTCATCACGTCATCGCCCTGAGGTTCAAGGCGTTGAGCCAGCTGTTTGGCAAATTCCAAGGGTGTATCTGACGAGCTTGGACCCATTCCCAAAAGCGACGCCAAGCGCGCCATCTTGTGGTAGGTGGATTGTGGAGCTTGTAGGCGTCCCAGCCTGCCCCACCACTGATACCAAGCCACGATGAGCGCTATGATCGATATTCCGGCGAGCCCCAAAACCACGCGAATGAAGATGAATCCAGCCGCGAGGCCGCCGGCGCCCGCGGTCGGAGGGGGCTCGATGAGGTCCGCCAGTTCGGTTAGATCGGGATCATCCGGCAACAGTTCCGCTGGTATCTCACCCGGCTCCTGCCCCGGAGAATACAGAGCGACGGAATTCCTGAACTCGACTGCATTGGGCGGCGTGGGCTCGAAGGGTACCCAGCCGTATCTGGGGAATTAGACCTCGGCCCAGGAGTGATAATTTAGCTCTCTGACCTCATATACCTTCTCAGTCGAATTCCAGGTACCTGGCGAGTAACCCACAACGTATCGGGCAGGTACGCCTATGGAGCGCAGCATCACCACCATAGACGAAGCGTAGTAGTCGCAATATCCCTCTTGGCTGTCGAAGAGGAAGTAGTCCACACCATCCCGTCCCTCGGGTGGGGCCTGGATGTTCAGGTTGTAGGGGTATTGCAACAGGAAGTTGCGCACAGCGACGGCAGCGTCATGCGGGTTTCTTGCATCCTGAATAACAGCGCGAGCCAGGTTGGTGACCCGGCGCGGCAGAGCAGAGGGCAGGCTCAAGTAGTTGTCTTCTACCCATTCCGGGTAGTTGGTCCCCGCTGCCTCCAGGGCCTGCTCGCTTACCACAGGCACCGAAGATAGAGCAGCGTATTTGAGGTTTACCCTCGTCCTGAAGTAACTAAGGACGTCTTCTGATAGACGCATTTGCAGAACGTCTACCGGAGCCTCGGGGCGCGCCAGGGCTTGAGCGGGAAGGGTGAACTGAAGCGGCTCTCCGCCAAAGAAGAGGGTATCCGTGGCGGCATTCACCCTGAAGGTATGGACCACGTTTATTCTGCTTTGCAGTTCGCCCAGCGAGTCTTTTGGCTCCCAAGGCACGAATGTGTTGAACGTACTCCGCCAGCCGGTGGTGCTGTAGCTGTCGTAGACACGGGCTCGCCAGTATTGAGGGGATTCGCCCTCGACGGTGAAAAGCAGGGTATCGGTCAATTCCTGAGCGCCTGCAAATTGGGTGGAGTCGTCCCATAACAGGACGGGACTGCGGTAGCGGGAAGGAAGGCCAGCGAAGACCCTCTGGAAGCCCCGCTCCACTCGCTCTACAGGGCCTTGAATTAGCCTGGCGGCTGGTTTGAGGGGCGCTGCTTGCATCTGGGGTAAGAGCCAAACCAAGGCTGCCGCCACAATGCCGATTCCGAAAGCCAGGCCATAATGAGAGAGAAGGGTGCGCTCGCCGTGGCGCAACATGCGGCTGGTCCAGTCCTGAAGCCGATGGAGCACGCTGAGGTGCAGCAGCAGGAACAAGGACCCAACGATGAATGGAATCACATGGAACCTGAAAGATGCCGGCAGGAAGACCATAGATACGGCCAAGACAATGCCACCCACCACGATGATCGGCCAGGGCTGACCGTGCTTGAAGGTCAGCCAGGCCCCTTCAAAGCTCAGCAACCAAAACAGTGTCAGGAAGAAGACGCCGAAAACAACCTCGCCACCCCGTTCCTCGCCGTTGGTTAGCCCCGAGGCCCAATAGGAGAACTCGCTGTTGATGCTTCCACCAGGCAGCCATAGAGCGAAAACCCACACGACCAACGCACCGAAGACCAGACCAGCCGTGTGGACCTTCCATCCAGACAACCCCAATCCGTCCAGCAATAGCCATACACTGAGTCCTATTACGACAAGGAGGGCTAGAGAAGGCATACCGTCCACCCAGTCGGCGCGCTGCACCAACCAGGCGACTGAAAGCACCAACGTGGCGAACAGCAGGGCGGTCAGCCATGCGGCCCGGGGTCTTAACTGCTGAGCCTTCACGCCTGAGCCTCTACAACGGGCCTTTGCCCACCGGTGGGGAAGGTCTCGTGGCTCTTGGTGAGCCTACGGGCGATATCATCCCCCTTGTGGATCACGAGCGCCGAAGACGTGCTGGCAGTGGGGACCGGTGCGGATGTGCTGTCGCCTCCGAAGCTGTCGGCGTTCAGCAGGATTGGCGTCATGGCGATGCCGCGGGACTGTAGGGAGCCGGAGACTGATCGGATGCCATCCTGGCCACCAGGCGTCACAACAATCATTCCCGACCGTTGGTGGACGTAGTCGGCGGCAGCGAGAACGGCCCGGGACACAGGGCCCTCAGGGCCCGGCTGCATCACGGCCAAGGTATCCAGGATTTTGCCAAGTTGGTCGGGCCTTGCTCTGGCTTCGATGACCCGCTGATGATCGCCCCAGGCCATGAGACCAACCCGCCAGCCAGCGTTCAGGTATTTCTTGGCAACAGATGCAGCGATGGTCACTCCATATTCGACTGTGCTTTCTGCGCCATCGCCCGCCTGGACCTGATCCCAGAGGTCCAACACCACCCAAAGCTCTTCACCTAGGATCGATGCTTCATGCTCCAGCTCTTTGACCATGAACTTGTTGAGGCGGGCTGTGGTGCGCCAATGGATGCGGCTGAGGGGGTCTCCCGGAACGTAGTCGCGCACTCCGCCGACGGAAGGACTTGGCAAGTGGCTTTGGCGGGAAAGGTCGCCCCGGCCCCACGCTCGTCCGGAACTCAGTTGTAGTTCGGGCAATTCAACGGTTGCCGGGTGGATCAAGGTCGTTTGGGGCGTGCCAGCCGTAGTGTGCTTTGAGAAGAGGCCCAAAGGGTCTCTGCTGACGACCTCAAGAATGCCGAAGTGGTAGATCCCTCTTGATCGGGCGACCTTGGTTCCCGTCCAGTGGGCCGTACTCAGAGGGCCAAGGCTCATGATCCAGCCGGGGCTGCTTTCTGGCTCCGTGCTGTGGACGACCTCCAAGAGAGGCTTGAGCCACCAGTTGAGATTCTTGAGGCTATATTGCTCGTCCAGTGCTTTGCCGGCCTGAGGGTCGCTGGTCTGGAGCCTGACTGTGGCTTGCACTTGGCGGGCGGTGATGCGGGTCAGCAGGAAGCTAATGATCGCCAGGAACAGCAGGGCAAAGAAGACCCTATAGAGGATCGGCGAGCCCGTGATAAAGGCCAGTGGAAGCGACAGCAGGAGAAATGTCCAAAAGGCATAGCCTCTCATAGCACCCTTGTAAGTCGCTTAGCTAGAGAGGGTGCCGGGCACGGCCACCGTCCCCAGAATGTCGGCAATAACTGTCGCCATAGTGGTACCCCGGCTTTGCGCTGACGGGTCGAGGACCATGCGGTGAGCCAGGGCCGGCTCAATGCTCGCCTTGACGTCGTCCGGCAAGGCGAAGTCGCGACCGTCCAGTAGGGCTCGGGCTTGGGCCATCCGGAACACGCCGAGCGATCCCCGGGGTGAGGCCCCGAGATAGAGTTGAGCGTGATCCCGCGTTGCCCCTGCCAGGGAAACAATGTATTCCGCCACCAGGGGACTGACTTGGATCTCCCTTACGGCGTGTTGAAGCTCCACCAGTTCATCTTGGGTTGCGACCTGCTCCAAGGAGTCTATGGGGTGAGCAAGCTGCTGGCTCTGAAGCATTTTGATTTCATCCGCAGCGGCTGGATAGCCGAGCGTCAAGCGAAGCAGGAACCGGTCCAACTCCGTTTCTGGGAGTGGATACGTACCCTCGTACTCAATTGGGTTCTGGGTTGCCATAACCATGAAAGGGTACGGCATAGCATGCCGTGTGCCATCAACCGTGATCTGCCCCTCTGCCATACATTCCAGGAGCGCTGCCTGGCTCTTGGGCGGAGCCCGGTTAATCTCGTCTGCCAGCACAATTTGCGCCATGACGGGCCCAGGGCGGAACTCGAACTCCTGGCTCTTCTGGCTGAACACTGACACGCCAGTAATGTCACTGGGCAGTAGGTCTGGTGTGAACTGGACGCGAGAGAAGCTGCAGCCGATGGATTGGGCGACTGCCTTTGCCAGCATGGTCTTGCCTACGCCCGGGACGTCTTCGATAAGCATGTGTCCCTGACATGCCAGGGCGATCAAGGCAAGCCGCAACTCTGACTCTTTTCCTAGGATGACCTGCTGCAGGTTGGCGATGATTCGCTCGGCTGTGGCCTGACCAGCAAGCGCGGTCTTCTGTCCTGCCTGCATTGAATTCCTCCGGTCTCATTGGCTTAATAACGGGGTGATGCCCAATCAGCACGTTGTGCCGCCAGGCGAAGTTTCCGCCGCGACTGACAGCCCCAGATTGAGAGGTGCCCATGCTAGGTGCATGGAATGAACAAGGTCAAGCGTCACTGCGCCGCTTTTGCTGGTCGGCGGCCTGTTTAGGTATGCGAACCCTCACCATCTTTAGATCACCGGCACATCGTAGGTTCATTCGTGTCCAAACGCTGGTGCTGTATGGATCGAACCTTAGTTCCATTCACGATCTCTGAATGCAATTGACACCCTTTCGAGGCGAGGCGTAATGTCCATTCGTCAAAGGTGACCGAAACCTCTCTATAGAGAACGCCCGTAGGGGAGAAATGTCATGTTGACCCTAGAGCAGAACAAGCTACTTACAAAGGTTGGTCCAGGCACGCCCATGGGCGAACTGATGCGCCGCTATTGGCAACCCGTGGCTCCAGCCGCCGAACTGGAAGAAGCACCCGTTAAAGAAGTGCGATTGCTGAGCGAAGACCTTGTGCTTTATAAGGACAGGTCCGGTAGCTACGGGCTCATCGGTAGGTTCTGTGCCCACCGGAGGGTGAACCTGGCCTATGGCATTCCCGAGGAACACGGCCTGCGCTGCATGTACCACGGCTGGCTCTACGACGAGACGGGCCAGTGCACGGAACAGCCCTTTGAAGAGACCGTCCGGCCTGAGAGCAGGTTCAAGGACAAGATCAAACTGCCGGGGTACCCGGTCCAAGAAATGGGCGGCATCCTCTTCGCCTATCTGGGCCCTCTGCCTGCTCCCTTGTTGCCCAAGTGGGAATACTTGCTCATGGGGGACAACGTTCTCCGCGAGATGTTCGTCAGTGAATTGCCTTGCAACTGGCTTCAGTGCCAGGAGAACTCTCTGGACCCCGTTCATCTCGAATGGCTTCACGGCTACTACGGTTCCTATGTTGCCGAGCGTCATGGCGGGCCGTTGGCGTCATTCAAGACCGGCTCCGGCCACAAGAAGATTGGATTCGATGTCTTCGAACACGGCGTCATCAAGCGGCGCGTCTGGGGCAAAACGACCGAAGAAGATGAGCCGTGGAAAGTCGGGCATCCCGTCTTGTTCCCCAATATTCTGCACAACTATGCTGGTCAGGGCCGGTACTTTTTGCAGTACCGCGTTCCTATCGACGACGAGAATACCTGGCACCTGGACTACATCTGCTACTCTCTGCCGCCCGAGGTGGAAGCGCCTCCCCAGGAGTCGGTGCCCTACCAGTACGTCTCGCCCTACAATGCGCAGGGACGGCTAAGGTTCGAGGATGTTCTGTCACAGGATATGATGGTCTGGGTGGCCCAGGGCGCCTCTATGGACCGCACACAGGAGCGTTTGGGTGAGTCTGACGTGGGGATCATCCTGTTTCGCAAGCTCCTAGAGGAGCAGATGGCGATAGTCGAGGACGGCGGCGACCCAATGGCTGTGATCCGCGATCCGGTGAAGAACGATGCCCTTGCCATCCCTCAAGAGGGAAGAGGCTACATTCCTCTAACCGCCAACATGGCAAACGGCGCCCGGCCCCCGAGTGCGACCACGGACTTGATCATGGATCTACTGGCCAAGGCGTCGCAAGTTAGCTAAGAGGCCTGCAAGCAAATGAAGGAGGCGGCTGATGCTTACCCAAGAACAGAATGACCTGCTGACTCGCGTGGGTGCTGGAACCCCGATGGGCGAGCTCATGCGACGATATTGGCATCCCATTGCCACGGTGTCGGAATTGGAAAGCGAGCCGACGCGGGAGGTACGCCTGCTAGGTGAGGACTTGGTGCTCTACAAGGACCGGTCGGGCAACTACGGCCTTATCGACCGCCATTGCGCTCATCGCAGGGTTAATCTCGCCTATGGCATTCCTGAAGAGAACGGTCTCCGTTGCATGTACCACGGCTGGCTTTATGACGAGACCGGCCAGTGCATAGAGCAGCCCTTTGAAGAGACCGTCCGGCCAGAGAGTAGGTTTAAGGACAAAATCAAGCTTTCTGGGTATCCGGTTCAGGAGCTTGGCGGCCTGCTCTTCGCTTACCTTGGCCCTGCACCGGCTCCGTTGTTACCTCGCTGGGAGTTCCTAACGTTGGAGCACAACGTGCTCAGAGAGACATTCGTTACGGAGCTGCCCTGCAACTGGCTTCAGTGCCAGGAGAACTCGCTGGACCCGCTGCACCTTGAGTGGCTTCACGGTTACTACGGCGCTTACATGGCCGAGGTGAAGGGAGACAAAGCGGAAGCCGCCGCCGCCTACGATGTTGTGGCCAGGGGTCGGCACAAGAAAATAGGCTTCGACCCATTCGAATACGGCATCATCAAGCGGCGCACCTGGGGTGATTACGACGAGGAGAGCGACTTCTGGAAGGTCGGCCATCCCATTTTGTTTCCCAACATCCTGCACCAGGGTAACCCAGGCAGGTACTTTCTCCAGTTCCGTACTCCCATCGATGACACACACACGATGCATCTGGAGTACACGATCTACATCATGCCGCCCTGGGTGGAAATGCCCCAGCAGGACACCAAGGATATCCCTGTTAACCACTGGCCGCTGTACGACGAGAGCGGCAAACTCCGCTCCGAGACGATCTTGGATCAGGACCAGAACGTCTGGGTCACTCAGGGTCCAATCATGGACCGCACTCTGGAGAAGCTGGGCGAATCCGATGTTGGCATCATCATGTTCCGGAAGATGCTTGAGGAACAGGCCAGAATTGTCGAGGACGGCGGCGAGCCGATGAACGTGTTCAGGGACCCAGAGCAGAACCAGTGTGTCCGGGCGCCTCAGGAGTTCATG
Source organism: Chloroflexota bacterium (assembly GCA_003228115.1). Lineage (GTDB taxonomy): Bacteria > Chloroflexota > Dehalococcoidia > Lucifugimonadales > SAR202-VII-2 > SAR202-VII-2. The sequence continues at coordinate 625,227 of QEVV01000001.1, read as the reverse complement.
ACCCACATCCAGTTGGACACTGACCTAGACATTACCGCCCGCTACAACAGCCAGCTTCGCGGCCATATTGCAGAGTGGCTAGAGAAGGCGAAGGAGACAGCGCCGAAGCTAGGGTAGGGGCTCGTCCATTTATGCATTGGGTGCTGCCCACATTGGCTGGACCGGTTAATCCAGAGTTATAATTGAAAGTGGTGTATACACCAGATTTGACAATAGCTCCGATATCTTAGAGAAAGTTTTAGGACGTGTTTATACGGAATATAGCAAAGGGAAGATCAAATCATGCTTGATCAAGGACTTAAACACAAACAACGAAGGGGGGGAAATGCAAATCCTAGCCATAAGTAAACTAAAAGAAGGGGTAACGCCCGATAAAATCGGCCCGCATGGGGCTGACGAAGTCAAACACACGCTGGAAGCCTACCTGGACGGGAAAATTCGCAACTTTTGGTTTCAGGCGAACCGTCCCGGGGTGGTTTTTATGCTGGAAAGCGCGGATGAAGACGAGGCGCGCCGCGTCATGGACGAACTGCCGCTGGTAGTTGCTGGATTGATGGACGTCGACCTGATTCCTCTCCAACCACTCCAGCCACTGGGCACATTGATTGGTCGTAAATTTTCACCCTAACAAATTTTCGAAGTGGCAGAACTTTGGGGTATCACGACTCCTCTGGGCGCTGCCACTCGGACGGAGACGCTAGGGTAGGCCTCCGCAATCGGGGTCGATCTGGCGGGCCACCTCTGTCGCTGGGGTTGTTGTGGTCATCGGTGGTACTACCATAGCCACGAGGTTGTTCCACCGGTTCGGGTCCATCGGGCTTAACCCCGCTACGCCATCAGGGTTTCTCATATCGATACGGAAACCGATGGATCGCTCCAAGAGCGGTTCGCCTGCTTGAAGCTGCCCACCCGGAATGATGACCCATTGGCAGGCACCCGGTAGAAGTGCTTCCAGGGTGCTCTTTTGGAAGCTCAGAGTAACGGCGGCCTCGAGGTCTCTGACGGGGACGCTGATATCCACGCCCCCGAATGATGCTGCATTCCCCACGTTCAATACCTGGACCAGCAACGTCCAGTCGGCCGAGACGGGGTGGAGCAGCAGCGCTGCCTCGCCTTGGCCGATGTCAGCGGACTGCAGATCGTCGAAATCCTGGGAGACGACCGACGAAGACAGTTTGCCCGCCAGAGGAGTCGGTAAGAGGGGTTTGAGCCATGCCTCCACATGGAAAGGGCTTTCGGGTGGCAGATATATCGTGTCTTTGACCACAAGCTGGTGGCTAGCTTCGATGGTGGTGGATGGCAAAATAGTGCTCTGTGGGTTCGATCCGTTGGCGGTCCAAATGACGGCCAGAGGGACTTCTTGGTTCGAACCCCCGGGATAGTCGCCGGGACCGTCGTTGCGGATCGTGAATGTCACCTCAATCGCCGACCCTGCTATGACTACACCTTCCAGTTCAACCGGCGATATATTTTCAGCGTTCACGTTGCTAAGTGTGAGTGAAGGCAATTCCTGTTCTTGAATACTGCCGCTCGGGAGCTTCGTCCCATTGGGGAGCGGGGCGGCCCCGGTCAGGTCGAAGACTTCAAGGGAGCTACGGGCCAGGAACCGGTTATCTTTGAGGTTCGGTTTTTCAAGGATGGCCACGAGGCGTTGCCCATCCGGCGCCCAGGCAATGTCCCTGTACTCACCCGTAGCGATGCGTGAAATCCCACCGTTCTCCATGTTCCTTAGGAAGAGGCCTGGGTCCTCGATCCAGTTGGTGCCGCTATAAGCGACCCAGCGTCCGTCTGGAGACCATTGGGGCCTCCCTCCTGGGTAGAAATTCTGAAGCATGAGAACTGGCTCCGAGGAGCACTCTGAGCCGGCAACTTCGCATCCCGTGTCTACGAGCCAGAAGTGATAGGACAGTTCTTGCCATCTGCGGCTGGGATCCCCGTAGATCGCTTCGTTGCCGAAGAAAACAAAGGCGTCCCCGCCAGGAGACCAGGCCGGATTGTTGGCGCGCTCGAACTCTCCGTAGATGCGCCGGGATTCTGTGCCGGAGACCAGTGTGAGGTCATCCCCCATTCCCTCTTGAATGCTAGTCAGGGCCTTGGAGCCATCCGGGGTAAGCGAATAACCGGCGAATTTGAAAGAGAGCGGGTCCAGAGGGAACAGCGGAGAAACTGCGCTACTACCTGGAGTGCTGACCAGCAATTCGCTGACGAAGCCGCGATCTTGTTCGCACTCCCGAACAAAGGCAAAGCGCCCGTCTGCAAGGGCCGCGGGGTCATGGAACCTGACCGAATGGCAATAGGTGAAGTTTGGCTCCGGTAGGTCCAAGCGCTCGGAGATGGTACTGTCCAGCGCTATCCGCCAAAGGTCGAGCCCAAATAGATCCTCATCGAGGAGGGCAACGGGTTCGAACGCCGCGATGATGGAGTCTTCAGAAGGCCAGGCCACGCTGGTGTAGTTGCCCTCGGGAGCGTCGATTTGGGATCTCGACACCGTGAGGTCATCCGCGGTGGAGTAACAGCCTGCGCCCCAGAAAAGGACTAAGAATAGGGGACCAAGGGCCAGCCAGCGGGGCAGTAAAATGGCGATCATTCCTGTAGTGAGCCTGGGACTTGAGAGACGTTCATAGACAAGTGCGATATTAACCGGCCCGCGGCCCAGTGCCTGGGACAGAGCCATCCGGCTAAGGTGATGATACTGCGTTCTGGCCACGGAGTGAGACTTCAGCGGAGCCGGGTAGGGGGAAGAGCACTAAGTTGCTTTCATGAACAACGTCTGGCCGTAGTACTCCTTGCTGAGGTCGGTGAGGAGAAAGAGGACTGACCCTACGATGTCCTCAGGTTTGACAAGGCGGCGGTTATAGGGTGCGTTGCTGAGGAATTCTACGCTAGCGTCATCGGTGGCTGAACGCATCATGGGCGTGTCTGCCGCCCCGGGGCAGACGGCGTTGACGTTGATACCGTGATGCCCTAGCTCCATTCCGATTGCGGCAGTGAAGGCAATGATGGCTCCCTTCGATGCCGAATAATGGGAGGCGTTCTCCATGCCGCTAACCCCGCGGCCTGAGGCAAAGTTGACCATCTTGCCGCCGCTTCCCTGAGCGATTATCTGACGGGCTACGGCACGGCAGGTAAAGAACATGCTTGTCATGTTGATGTCCATGACCCGCCGCCACTCTTCCTCCGACATGTCGATGAGGGGGGTCTTGGGCAGGATGCCGGCGCAGTTCACCAATAGGTCGATGCGGCCCAAGGACTCAGCCGCTTTGTCCACCAGCGTCTGCACTTCGTCGCCCTTGGATACGTCTACCTGGATGGCTACGGCCTTGCCGCCCGCCGCTACAATGTCGCTGGCGGTTTTCTGAGCCGTTTCCAGCCGAAGATCAGCGACGGCAATCTCAGCCCCCTCTGCAGCGAGGCCCAGGGAGTTGGCGCGCCCGAGACCGGAACCACCGCCAGTGACTATCCCTTTCTTTCCGTCAAGCAGTCCCATACTTCCCCCAGCTACGGCGTTTTGATAAACAAGGTTTGACCGTACATGTCCTTGCTGCTCTCTGAGACGAGAAACAAGATCGGGCCGATGATGTCCTCTGGTTTACCGATGCGCTTGTTGTAGGGGACATCGGAACTCATGCGGGACTGAACCTGCTCTTCAGTCAGGCCGCCCCGCATCATCGGAGTATCGGTGGCTCCAGGGCAAATGGAATTGGCGTTGATGCCGTGCGGCGCCACCTCCATGCCCAAGGTCGTAGTAAAGGCCAGTACTCCGCCTTTGGAGGCTGCGTAGTGGGCGCTGTTTACCGAGCCGGTAACACCCCGTCCCGACGCAAAGTTGACGATTTTCCCGCCGGTCCCTTGTTCGATCATCTGGCGGCTGACGGCCTGGCAACAGAGGAACATGCCTGTCAGGTTGATGCTGATAACCTGCGTCCATTCCTCCACCGGCATTTCAATGATCGGCGTTCTGTACATAACGCCGGCACAGTTGACCATGATGTCGACGCCCCCAAGTGCTTCGACTGATTGAGCCATGGCCATCTGTACGGATGCGGAGTCGGATACATCAACGGCAACGCCGGTCGCTTTGCCGCCGGCGGCCTCAACCGTCTTAGCGGTGCCTTCGGCGCCTTCCTTCCGGACGTCCCAAACTGCCACCGACGCTCCTTCTCGGGCGAGGGCTTGCGATATGACCTTGCCGAATCCTGACGCTCCTCCGGTTACAATGGCCCGTTTGCCGTCTAGTTGACCCATTGCCGTTCCTCTCTTGTAGGGCTGGGGATTTAGGTAATGCACCCTCGTGGGTTGGCACGATTGTAGGCACGCGGTGATGCAGCGTCAAATGGACCGGAGATCTCTTTGGAGACGGAAGGATTTGGCTATTATTTAGCCACGCCATGCAACCTGCGAAAGGATGGTCAGGCCCAATACAGGCCCGCTCTGGTACGTATATACTGTCGCCAGCAAAGGTGTAATCCTCACCACCCAGTCAAACAGGAGGAACGTTATGGTGGAAGTAGGACAATCGGCCCCGGACTTCACGCTGAAGTCTCATCAGGGCACAGAGGTTAGCCTGAGCCAGTTCAAGGGCGACAAGGTCGTCGTTCTTTCCTGGCACGTCTTGTCGTTTACCGGCGGTTGAACACACCAAGTCTCCTCGTTCAGGCGTGCCAACGCCCAGTTCGAGGAGGCAGGTGCCCAGGTACTGGGCATCAGTGTGGACAGCGCTCCCGTTCAGGAAGCCTTCGCCATGTCGCTTGGGAAGATTCCTTATCCAGTGCTTTCGGACTTTGAGCCAAAGGGTGCTGTTACCAAGGCCTATGGCGTCTACAACGATGAGAACGGTGTTCCAAAGAGGTCTGTTGTTATCGTTGACAAGGAAGGAATTGTGCGGCAGGTCCACTTCTACGGACCCGGGATGCTTCCGGAGCCCGCGGAGATCCTTGAGGAAGTGAAGGCTCTGTAGATACGCGGGCCTGATTTGTGAAGGAAAGAAAACTGGCGGCATCACTACTGATGCCGCCAGTTTTTAATTGGGAGGCGTACTAGCTATTCGACCTCAACGACGGCCTCTATCTCCACCGCTACGTTGTTGGGCAGGCTGTTCGTTCCCACGGCTGCTCGAACGTGACGGCCCCGGTCCCCGAATACCGCCACGAAGAGGTCTGACGCCCCGTTGGCTATCTGCGGGTGCTGGGTAAAACCTGTTCTACAGTTAATGAGACAGAAGAGCCGCACCACCTGCTTTACCTTCTCAAGGTCGCCGATCGCAGCCTGAAGCGAGGCTAGAACGTTGACGGCTGCCACCCGCGCCGCTTCGTACCCTTGGTCAACAGTCAGATCCTGCCCCAGCTTCCCTGTGATCAAGCTCCCGTCCTCGCGCCGCGGCAGCGTGCCTGCTACGAAAACAAGATTGCCCGTTCGGACGGTTGGGAGGTAGTTGGCTATCGGTGGGGTCACCTCAGGAATGTTGATGCCCAATTCCTTCAGGCTTTCCTTCACTGACATGGCTCACCTCTGTCGCGGGTACTGGGTATTCTTGATCGCAAGTATAAGATCTCTCGGTCGGTTGCCGCAGGGTACTACGCTTGGCGGCAGCCCCGACCGCCCGTACAATGAATGGCCATGCTTATAAACGAAACATCAAGCCGCCCCCGAACCGGGGCCCCTTTCGAAGACGGGGGCATCGCTGTTGCCACCGATGATAAGGGCAAACGCTACGTCGTAACCCTCGCTGCTGGCAGCACACTGCATACTCATCGGGGGGCAGTTCCGCATGACGACATCATAGGCCAACCTGAGGGCGTTCGAGTGGCCTCAGGCAACGGACGCATGTTTCTGGTTCTGCGGCCCACGCTAGCTGAATACATTGTGGATCTTCCGCGGATAACGCAGATCATCTACCCCAAGGACCTGGGACATATTCTCATGGAGGCCGACCCGTTCCCGGGAGCTCGGATTCTGGAAGCAGGCATGGGATCGGGTGCTCTGTCCTTGACCCTCCTCCGTGCGATCGGAGAGAAGGGGCAGTTGATTTCTTATGAAGCGCGTCAGGACGTGGTCAACCGGGCGCTTCGTAGCATCAGGGCCGTCATGCCGAACACGCCCCAGCATGTGGTGCGGTTGAAGGATGCCTACGAGGGCATCGAAGAGACCGAGTTGGACCGTATAGTCCTCGACCTGCCCGAGCCGTGGACGCTCGTGTCGTCGGCGGCTGAAGCGCTATTGCCGGGTGGAATCTTGCTCTGCTTTGTGCCGACGACAATTCAAGTGCACAGGCTCGGCGAGGCCCTGCTTGATCATCCTTGGTTCGACCAGATGAAAACCTTTGAGGTGCTGCAGCGGACTTGGCACGTCGACTACCGCAGCGTCCGTCCCGACCACCGAATGGTTGCCCACACCGGCTTTATGACGGTGGCTCGGAAATGCAGCCCAAAGCCCAGCAGACTCCCGCCTGAAGAACTGGCGGAAGACGCCGAGGATGCTGGGGCTGAAGACGAGGGTCAGGAGCTTGATAGCTAGGGGCTGTTCTTCCCAGGGACGCCCAGGCTTGCTACAATTGAAATCAGCGTTGGGGATTGGTCCAGTGGTAGGACGGCAGACTCTGACTCTGCAAGCCCTGGTTCGAACCCAGGATCCCCAGCCAAACGTGGCGCATTCGTCTAGTGGACAAGGACACCGCCCTCTCAAGGCGGAGATCACGGGTTCGAACCCCGTATGCGCTACCAAACAATCCTAACCTGGGCCGTGGATGACTGTTGCGGGTCCACAACCCGGTACCCTCGAAACCTACGGCGTTCTAGTTTCCGCCACCCAGAGTGTCGTATACCGCCGCTGCCGCCGCTAGCTCTTCGGGGGGGAATGTTACCCCTAGTGTCTTGGCCCGCTCCAAATTGTAGGCAGCGTCTATTTCCTGCGGGTCTGCTATCGGTATGGCGCCGGGGTCTTCGCCGCCGAGGATGCGTCCCCCCAGCGTGCCAGCGTAGATTCCGGCCTTGTACCCGGAATTGCCGGCCGATACGAGGATGCCGTCTTCTGCCCACTCAGCCACCAAGCCGAGTTCCGGTAGCTGATTGTTCGCAACCATCCAGTCCACAACTTGCCGAGGGGTCACAATGGCGCCGTTCTCATCTGTCAATTGGTGATAGTTCAATATCCCGATGATATCGGCTGCATCCTGGTAATCGAGGACCGTCTTCTTCCACTCTTCAAAGGTCGCTAGGAGCACGAAGTCCAAGACTTCTAGCGGCGCGTTCACCGTCGAATCAGCGTAGTCCTGCTGGAAAGCGTTGGCCACGGATTGTGAGCTGCCGCTGTTGTCTCCCAGGATCACGACTCTTGAAGCGGCTGGGAATAATCGCTTCCCAAGTTCGAAGATCGCAAAGTAAGGCACCCGTTCCAGCGCTCCGGTTATAGGCTCTCTTGGTCGACCCAGGCTCTGGATGGGGGTGTAGATGCTGGGGTCCACGTTGATTCCGGAAAACACCGTTGGAATCGCGGCTTCAGGGTGCTCTTCGTTGTACGCGACGGCCACATCACGCAAGGCGTTGTCATCGGTCACGAATATAATGTCCGGGCCAAGATCCTCAATCATGCCAAGGGCTTCGGCAGCCCGCTGCTTGATCTGCTCGGGGCTCGTGTAGGTGAGCCGAGTGTCCATGAAGAAGGTTTCCAACTCGTACTGCTGACCCGCTGCATACCCCGCACGACTAAGTCCCTCGGTTATGCCGGTGTTTTGGTCACGAGTCCATGTGAAGCGATCACTATAGGAATGGATCACAAGCACTCGCTGCGGGGGGGAAGCCTGGGTGGCCGTGGGCGTGGGCTCTGATGACCCACACGCCGTAGTGAACGCGGCTACCAACAGGCTTGAGAGGGCTACGAGCAGAAACGGGAACCTCGCCTTCATGTGTGCCTCCGGCCAACAAGTGTGTGTTGTCAGTGATGAATCGCAAGCTCTTTGATGCAGAACTTGGGAACGGTACTTGCTAATGACCCGACCGGTCAAATCGGTGTTGGGGCTTGGAAATGGCCGACCCTGATGAAAGGGAATGGTACAATCGCAGTCAGGTTGGCGGCGGCTCCCATTCTTTAACTGATTTGAGCCCTTGCTGTTGCCGTCGGTAGCCATAATCCACTACGTCTTGAGGAAGAGCGATGTCTTCTGCCAACACAACTGATTTGAATCTGATTCGGGCCGACCAGGTGGGGAGTTTGTCCGCCCCCGTTGCGCTGAGTGAAGCCTTTTCCCATAACATTCGTGGCCAGGCCACGGACCAGGAGTTAAGCGAGGCCCAAGACCAAGCGATCCGGGACGTTATCGCAGGGCAGGAGGCTCTCAACTTTCCCGTGCTCACTGACGGAGAATTCAGACGCCGCAATTTCCAGGACAGCTTCGCCGACTCGGTGTCTGGCTTCGACGTGCCGACTGATGTGTCTCCCTATTACATGGAGCAGGAAGAGGACGCTCATATAAACACTGGCCAGAGGAACAGCGGGATGGAGACGCCAGGCCCCGCCATCGTCACGAGGCGGCCCGTTGTTGAGCGGCTGCGTCTGGTCCGAAATGTGCCGTTGGATGAGTACCGATTCGCTGCAAGCCTTGCGGAGCGGCCTGTGAAGGTGGCGTTGGTCAGTCCAGATCGAATCAGCCAGCGGTTCGCTTACGAGAGATCAACCGCCGTCTACGCTGGCCAGGATGAGTTTCTAGCTGACGTTGTGGGAATAGAGCGAGAGATCGTCGGTGGGTTGGCTGACGCCGGCTGCCGCTACGTTCAGATCGACGCTCCAGGGTACACCTCCTACATCGACCCACGGTCTCTGCAGCAGATGCGGGATAGGGGAGAGGACCCGGACGAGAACATGGAACGCTCAATGAGAGCGGACAATGCTGTCATCGCTGGCTTTCCTGACGTGACCTTCGGCATTCACCTCTGCAGGGGAAATCCAAGGGGCCGTGATAGCAAAACGGGCGAGGTCGTACCCCGCTGGCATCGTGAGGGATTCTACGATGCCATTGCGGAACGCCTGTTCACTGGCCTAGACCATCAGCGCTTCTTGTTGGAATACGACAGTGAGCGGGCTGGTGGATTCGAGCCGCTCCGATTCATACCCAAGGGCAAGCTCGTGGTGCTAGGCCTGGTCACTACCAAGAGCGCCCAATTGGAAACCGTCGACGACCTAAAGCGGCGCATTGATGAGGCCACCCGATACATACCACTGGATCAGTTGGCTCTCAGCCCGCAATGTGGGTTTGGCGGAATGTTCTCCGTTGTGCTGGACCAAGATGACCAGTGGCGCAAGCTGGAGCGCATCATGGAAACCGTTGCTCAGGTTTGGGGTTAGACGGATTCAGAAGGCTCCGGGCACAAGGGGCAAGGGCAAGGCGACGGGCTCAAACGCATCGCCAGCTTAATGTATTAGCGATAGATGAAAGCCACTAGGCAAGACTCCGATTAGCACTGTCGGTTGATTGACAGATAAGGAATATCACGTCCATTGCTGCAATACGGCCAGCCTTTCACGGCTGGCCGTATTGTTTTTGCCCGCGCTCGTCCCTGACGGGATTGCTTGGTATCTTTGAAGGAATTCTTGGCGTGAGAAGCTAGTGTCGAATCCGCCCAACGAGCTCAGGAGGCGCTCCCGCGCTCGGTACTTCCTGACCGGGTTAGTTGCGGCCGCGGCACTTCTCGGTGCTTCTTGTAGCGAGGCCTCCTCCCCTGTCCCGGCACAGACCAACGAACATACATCCGCCGCTGTTTTTGGATTTACCCACCACCGCCCAGATGGCAACCTGCTAGTCGACGGCGAAGGCGCCCTCCCCAACGTTGAACCGATTGATATCCTGCTCAATGGCGAGCCAGCGTGGGTTGTGGGTGCCCCCCTGGGTGAGGGCAGCGTCTGGGTGGCTGTGTCTCAGGAAGGTCTGGTTCAGGGATTCGCATTGTCCGGTAGGGAGGTCGTGGCCATTGACGTGCTTCCAAGTGCGTTGCCTCCAGGGATGCCCCCTTTGTTAAGGGTCGCTGATGGTCGGCTGAGACTTGTCGTTGCGCCTAACACAGCGTCGCTGCAAACACATCCGGTGATCCTGCCCTCTGAGGCCGGATTGGTCTTCGTGGAGGCCGATGGCGACCTCGTCCTGTCTTCCGGTGGAGTCGAAACGGGCCGCCTTGCCCTACGTGCACTGCCCGACTCCCGGCTCCTGACCGATGGCGAGGGCCGCATTCTTCTCTTGGCCGACGCCACCACTCGCTACCCTCACGGTGTGGTGGGTGATCGCGTTGAGGCCGGTTCAATCGTTCTGGTGGAGACCCAACCGGCGGTTCGCGTAGTGACCGCGATTCCAATTCAGCCAGACGCTGTTGTCGAAGGGATAGCGCCGATCTGGGCTGACCTTAATGGGGATGGCGTTCGGGAGATAGTCGTTACAGTAAGTGATGCTGAAGTCGGATCGAGGATCGTTGTTTACGACGAGGCTGGCCAGATAGTAGCGGAGGGTCCACCCATTGGGCGTGGCGGCCGCTGGCGGCATCAGTTGGCGGTCGCTCCGTTTGGGCCCTCCGGTGAGCTTGAACTGGCAGTAGTGATGACGCCTCACATAGGCGGCATCGTGGAGTTCTACCGACTCAGAAATGGCTCACTGGATATCGTGGCAACGCTGGCAGGGGCCAGCACCCACCGCATCGGCTCCCGAAACCTGGACATGGCGCTGGCAGGCGATTTCGACGGCGATGGGAGGGTGGAACTACTGGCTCCAGATCAGTCGCAGGCTGAGCTTTGGGGGATACAGCGGGTGGAAGGGGGCGCAGAAGTGGATTGGCGGCTGCCCATCGGCGGGAGGCTCTCAACCAACCTCGCAGCCGTGGAGGGCAGCGACAACAGGATATCGGTCGCTGCGGGGCGTGAAGATGGGACGCTTCGCATTTGGCCCTAGCGGAGTCCTGGGGCTCATGGACCTTTTGGCCTGCCCGAGGAGCTTGCGTTAGCCCTGCGCGATCGGTGCCGAATGTGTATAGTTCCGGCATGTCATCCACGCCCTACGAAGAACCCCCCTCCTGCTGCGGCTCTTTCCCATTGTGATTTGGTGCAAAACCTAGCCTTTAGGCGAGCGCTGCTAGCCCTAGCACACCCGGTTATCATCGGCGTGATCCTGCTGATGCTGGCCAACGACCACGTCTTCAAGGACCTGTGGGGGACATGGTGGACGGGCAAACTCAGCGACGTCACCTGGGTGGCCTTCACCCCCCTCATCTTCGCTCTCCCCCTGGCTTGGTTGGTGCCCCAGCGGTTCCGGCACCACGAACGAACGGTGGCGCTCCTTGCGTTCGGCAGTGTGGGCCTCTGGTATGGCCTCTTCAATACGGTCGATCCTGTGCATGGGGTTACCCTCCGCCTCCTGAGCCTACTCACCGGTTGGACTGTGGCCATGGAGCGGGACTGGACCGACGTTCTCACGTTGCCAGGGCTTCTCATAGGTTGGTGGGTGTGGAGGAGGCAGGACCCCAATCAGCCCATGTTGCGGGCCATTGCCCCCACCGTTGTGGCTTTAGGCGTGCTGGCAACGGTGGCCACGTCTAGTGAGCCTGATCCCACTAAGGACTATGGCATTACCTGCCTTGCCTCCGTCAATGGTGATTTGTACGCGTTCGTTGGCCAAGGCTACGACGACGGGTGGGAGAGCCAACAGATGAGGTACGTTAGCAATGATGGAGGTCTTAGATGGCGGGAGACATCTACCGCACCCATTCGGCGGTGCATTTCTTTGGCTGGCAGACTCATCAATCCGCTCGATCCGCAGATCCGCTTTCGCTTTGAGCATCACCAGGCGATCGAACGTTCCATTGATCGTGGGGAGACGTGGGCGGAAGTAGTTGACCTAACCCCTATCTACGGCGACGTGCATCAGTTGTACCTGGACGGGCTTGGGCAGAGAGGCGAACTGGATCTCATTATGAAGCCCGTACCAGTCGGTGGCGTCGTACATCGAGAAACCGGCAACGCGATTTTCGCTATGAGCCAACAGGGTGTCCTCGTTATTACTGAGAATGGAGATCATCAATGGGTCACTGTTGGCGCGTATGGGCGCTTCGACGATGGCGGCAGGCTGGGCAAAGACCTAGAGATGCCTGTGGTCCTCGCCCTGGGATTGGCCCCATTGCTGTGGGTTGTCGTTACAAGACGTCTCTGGCGCTCCAGCCACGCAGCAATAATCTACCCTCTGATTGCCGCAACTCTCTGGGCAGGTGCTGTTGTCTTGAGTTCTCCAGTCGGGGGCACCGGCGCGGCAAGCGTCGGCCTACTCGTTTTTAGCGTCTTTATTACTGTTCTGTTGTCTGCTTACGTGCTTAGTCAGAGAGCCCTCCAGGAGGTCGATGACATTTGGTGGCTCTTGACCGTATTGGCGGCCGCCTTGAGCTTAGGGCTATTTATGATCCCATTTGTCCTCTGGTCTCAGTCCTCCATACCTCGCTATGAAACCGCCGCATTGCTCGCCATAGGTATCACAGGAGCGTACGGCATTTCCGCTACTGTCTTTCTCTCAAGACTGGAACGCAGGCTTGCCAAAGAAATCCCATCTGGGGACTAAGACACAACAGTCGACGGAGGGAAATGACGACATGACCAACTCAAAGGGGAACATCATCCCTTTGATCTTTTACAAGGACGCGGGCGCTGCCATCGATTGGCTTTGCGAGGCCTTCGGCTTCGAGCGGCGTGTGGTGTTGCCGGGTGAGGGTGGGGCCATTATCCACGCCCAACTCACCCTGGGAAACGGCATGATCATGTTGCGTTCCGCTGGTGACGACGATGTCAGCGGCCTCATGTCGACGCCCAGTGGCGGCAAGGTCACCCAGGTCCCGTACATCTTCGTGGAAGACATTGACGCCCATTATCGGCAGGTGAAGGCTGCAGGAGCTGATATCGCCGTCGAGATCGCCGACCAACCCCACGGCCACCGTCTCTATTTCGCTCGTGATCCTGAGGGGCACATTTGGAACTTCGGATCGTATGATCCTTGGTAGGCATGGTTATTGCCGGGTTGTACCGGCGAGTTCATGAAGGTATCGTTGGCAAAACACATGGTCGGCAAAGGCGTGAGCCCAGTCGTGGGCAAGGAGGACGGCATGGTCATCAAGACGGAGACAGCATTGGGAAGGTTTGTGGCCAAGACGCGAGAGCTATTCGCTCAGGAGCCGGACTTGGCCAAGCGGTGGGAGAAGCTGACGCCCATCCTCAGCGAACTCCTCGCTGATCCGGAGGTGCAGCGCAGTTCCAAGCAGTGGCCCGACTGTGTGGTCAAGGACGGGCGGGCTGAGAACTTGCTCTTTTATGAAGACCCCGATTACGGGTTTGCCGTCAACGGACTAACCAAGCTGCCCAACATTCACGGCCGCATTCACGACCACGCCCATATCTACACGCTCTACGGCGTCCTTGATGGCACCGAGACTATCGAACGTTACAAGCGGCTCGACGACGGCTCCAAACCGGACTATGCCGAGGTCCAGTTGGATGGCAGCTTCGTGGTCGGTCCCGGCGATGTAGACCTAGTCCCGCCCCACCAGATACACACGGAGCAGAGCGGCGAAGAACGGACGGTTGCGGTGATCATCCGCAGCGAGAAGTCCGGTGGTTTCTTGCAGGGCCGCTATGAGCCTGACACCAACCGGTACTACCAAGGGTATGGCCCAAGGCAAACGCCAACGGAGATGTAGGTTCGGATTGACTTGTGGAAAACGAAAGCGGCCCCGGCATTCGCCGGGGCCGCTTTTTCGAACGCGTTCGAAAAAACTAAGGCTGGCGGCCCATCATCGCGATGAGCTTGTCCTGGACACTGGCGTCTTCAGGCACCTGCACCGCGGCTCCGACGCGGCCCGAAGCACGGAGGCCGTCCATATTGGGCTGCCAGGCTTCGTAAATAACGGAGGCGAGGCCCCCGTCGAGGTTTGTGTCCTGGCCGGTGGCCTTGGCTAGGTCCCATGAGTGTATGAAAGTGTCCATGAATAGGGTCATCATGAATTGGGCGCCGGACATTCCTCCCACTGCCTCTAGCGTCTGGTCGAGGGCCCCGGCCTTCCTGGCCTCCGCCGTAAAGCGAGCGACGCCTTCCTGGTAAGAGTCCTGAGGAGTTGCGGCCTCTGGGGCAGGTTGACGGCCCAACCCGGCCAGCATGCCATACCCGAGGCTCGGACCCCCAACGAGGTGATCGCGCAGGGCCTGCACGTTCCAATCGGCGCAGGGGGTGGGGTCGCTGAGCTGGCTCTCCTTGACCCCGGCAATCACCTGCCTGGCTCGCTGAGAAGCTGCCTCGTAGAGTTCGATGGGATTCGGTGTGGACTGTTCTGCCATAGTTTAAAAGCCCCCTTCTGTTTGATCTGCCAGAAGACCGTAAGTTGTAACTTACTCTTTGTCAAGGGCGGAATGTCGCCGTTGGACCCTGCGCAACGTACAATGACGGTGAAGTTGGAGGTTATACCACTTGAACAGTTTTCCGACCGAGTCCGAAGGCAATACAGACGACGCATTCCGCGCCGGGTTCATTGCTGTCGTAGGGCGCCCAAACGTGGGCAAGTCCACCTTGTTGAACCGGATCATGGATACCAAGCTGGCTGCCGTCAGCCCCCGGCCACAGACCACGCACGTCCGCATGCTTGGCGTCCTCAACCGAGAGGCATACCAGGCAGCCTTCCTTGACACTCCAGGCTATATCGGCAGGGCCAGGGATGAGATGGACCGCAGAATGTCACAGGAGGGGGCAAGGGCTTTGGAAGAGGCAGATGTCGCCGTCTTGGTCGTGGAGCCCCGAACGCCTGGTGATGTCGAACGCTACTTCGCGGAGGACCTTGTTCGCCGTGGTATTCCCGCCATCGTGGCGATAAACAAGGTGGACTCCGTCGCAAAGGAAGCCTTGCTGCCTGTCATAGAAGCGTATTCACGCCTCGACGCATTCGTTGAAATAGTTCCTATCAGCGCATTGAGAAGCGATGGCATCGGCCTACTGATGGAGTTGGTAGTAAAGAGGCTGCCAGAGGCAGGGCCAATGTTCCCGCCGGATCAGATCACCGATCGCTCCGAGCGATTCCGGGTCATAGAGATGGTGCGAGAAAAGCTGTTCAGGCTCTTCTACCAAGAGTTGCCCTACGCAACCGCAGTGACAATAGATGAGTGGGTTGATGAGTCGACGAACCATGGAGGGAAGACCCACATCGCTATCCGCATCCATCCTGAGAAAGATTCCCAGCGGCTCATCCTCCTTGGCAAAGGCGGCCTAGCGTTGAAGGAAGTGGGCGTCCAGGCCCGAGGGGACATCGAAACACTGTTGGGCAAACAGATTTTCTTGGAATTGTGGGTCAAGGCGCGGCCCCAGTGGCGAAGAGACCCCGCCTTTCTCA
The DNA here is from genome assembly GCA_003228115.1 of Chloroflexota bacterium. Lineage (GTDB taxonomy): Bacteria > Chloroflexota > Dehalococcoidia > Lucifugimonadales > SAR202-VII-2 > SAR202-VII-2. Next base: position 609,844 of record QEVV01000001.1, on the reverse strand, counting down.
GACAGCTGGGCATGGCTGACTAGCCTGGCCTGAACTCCCGTTCTTTATACGCTCGTCAGCCTGCTACTCAACTCCCATAGCTCAGTTGCCAGACCCTCGTCGTGGGAAGGCACGGACGAGGCCACCGCCCGTTCATCAACGAAGTACTTGCCGGTCACTCCCTCAACCTCTGGCGCGGTGGCTAGATAGACTATCGTCCTGGCGCCCTTGGAAACGCCGCGCCCGAACGCTCGCAGGAACAAGCCCCCGACTCGGCCGCGCAGACCATTGCTCGATAGCAGGTTGGTCCCTACGAGGCCGGGGTGTAGCGCGTTGAATGTGACGCCCTCTCCGTCGAATCGTCGTGTGGCTTCATAGGTGAACAGCAAGTTGGCCAACTTGGACTGTGAGTAGGCGACGAAGCCGGAATAACTGAGAGGGTCGGCAAGGTCATCTATGTTGATTCCGGCGCGCTCGTGGGCCGTCGAAGACACGTTGATGACTCGGGACGGGGCGCTCGCTTTCAGCACATCCAGGAGCAATAAGGTCAACAAGAAATAGGCCAGATGATTGAGAGCAAACGTTAGTTCAAGCCCGTCGACGGTTTTTCGGTGCGAGAGATTAATTGCGCCGGCGTTGTTGACGAGCACATCCAGCCGTTCGTGTTTCTCCAGAAACGCCACAGCCAGGCGTCGAATGTCGGCTTGGGAGGAGAGGTCGGCAAGGAGGAAATTGGGTCGATTGCCGGTCGTTGCCTCGATTTGTGCTGCGGTAGCCTCGCATTTGGCTGGGTTTCGTCCAACCCCGACGACGGTGGCTCCCCGCTTGGCCAGCTCCAAAGCAGCGGCCTTGCCGATGCCTGAGGTTGCGCCGGTGACGAGACAGACCTTGCCCTGCATTGCTTCAGGCAGTGGGAGGCTTTATCGGGATGATGGCTCGGCGGTGGAGGCCCGAACCGATCCTCTTCTCTCCGTAGAAGGCCTCAACCGAGAACAACAGTTTGTTGCCATCGACTTCGTTGAGCTCAGCCGTCACCCGTACCTGCTCGCCCAGAGGCGTTGGGGCGGAATGACGGACATCCACGTGGTAACCGACGGTGGCGTATCCCTCCGGCAAGTATGGGCGGAGGGCTTGTACGCAGGTGTTCTCCATGAGACCAATCATTGACGGGCTGGATAGGACGTAGCCAGCGCCTGGACCCCCTGGGGCGACGCTCAGCTTCTTGATGACCTTGCGATGCATTTCGGCCTTCAGGCCGGGCTTGATTTGATCGGAGTCCATGGAACCTCCGCTATGCTTGGTCAAGTCTCTGGTGAGCCCGGCCATTATGGCATGGTCAGACCTGGGGCAACAATGATGGCGTCGTCTGGTCACTGATCCCCGCCCAACGATAGAATGGCGGAACCCTGAACTCCAAATGGAAGGCACCGTGGACATCAAAGCGATCAGAGACCAGATCCCGATCACTCAGAGCATCACCTACATGAACACTGGCTGGACCTGCCCCGTGTTCACTCCTGTCGCTGAGGCGATCAGGTCTCAGATCCAATTTGAGATGGAGCAGGGAGCGGCAACGCTTGCAGGGATAGCCCGCAGCGAGGAGGCTCTGGCCCGGCTCCGGCAAGCTCTGGCCAGTTTCTTCAACGCTGGCGTGGAAGAACTGATGCCTACGCAGAACACGACGGCGGGATTGAATATGGTCGCGGGCGGGTTGGCCTGGCGTGAGGGTGATGGGCTCGTAACGTGCTCTTTAGAGCATCCGTCCGTGCTAGGCATGGCCCACGGTCTTCGGAACCGGTTCGGAGTCAACCTCAGGATTGTTCAGCTCAATTCCTTGGACGATACCGAGACGATTCTGGCCAAGTTCGACGAGGCGATCATCCCTGGCACTCGTCTTGTGGCGATCAGCCACGTTCAGTACTCGTGTGGCCTGCGGATGCCGGTGGAAGAAATCATCAGCCTCGCCCATCAACGGGGGGCCCAGGTGGTGCTGGACGGGGCCCAGGCGGCCGGTCAGATGGCCGTCGACCTGACGACGATGGGAGTGGACTACTACTCAATGCCCGGTCAGAAGTGGCTCCTTGGTCCGGGCGGCACAGGAGTCTTGTACGTGCGTCAGAACCTCATTGCCGATCTTCAACCGGTTGCCGGATCGTATCGCTCGGTCGCTTCGTGGGAAGCCGACGGTACAGTGACCTTCAAGGACCAAGCGCTAGAGAAACTACTGGCGGGCACGGCCTCCACGGCGCTCCAGTGCGGCCTGGAGGCGGGTGTTGGCATCCTGGCGGGCCTGGGCATGGCTGCAGTGGAACAACGCCACCTTGCTCTCAGCAATCGCATGAAGGATCGCCTGGCGGCGATGCCGGGCGTCCAACTTACCTGCCCGGTTGATCCAGCTCGATCATCTGGTCTCGTCACCATTGCTGTCGGGGGGATAGAGCCATCTGACTTTGTTGAGCGTCTCTATCGAGAGGATGACATCGCTATCAGGGCCGTACTCCACCCAGATGGCGTCCGCCTGTGCACCGCTTTCTTCAATACTGAAGACGAGATAGATGAAGCAGCCGACGCCGTGAAGCGGGTGCTCGATACGATGCAGTAGGCAGGGGCGATGAACGAGGCTGTCCCAAGAGTCGGCCGGTCAATCTAAGGGCCCCGAAAGTCGTTAATGGCAGTCGTAGGGGCGTTTAATTAAACGTCCCTACGACATTGGTCTAGCACCGACGTTGGTGGCGCATTTCCTCTTTCCTAGTCACGTTCAAACCCTTGCCCTGGCGATCACCGACTTCTGAGACGGCGGCCATTATTTGAGCTAGACGCCCCTAGGTGAGGTCGTTGATGACCAATCCCGTCGGGAGCTTTGGCCAGAAAAAAGTCGACTTGGGAGGTAGGCGGTGCCCGCGGCGCACCACGTCCTCAAAAATATCGAGCGGCATTGGGCGCAGGAGAATCGCTCTTTGGATGACCCCCTGGCGGGCCTGGCTTATGGCCTCAGCGGGGTCGTGGGTGTAGTCGATTAAGCCCGGAAGTTTTGTGCCCAGGGTTGGCTCCAGAACGTTCTGCTGCAGGACCCAAGGGTCGCAACTGTCTAAGGCCTCGAAGTCAGCAGCGGCCTGGCCGTCATCCAGTGAAAGTAGATCCACGAGACTCTCATCACCTCGCACTACTGCTATCGTCATGCCCTCTGATTGCCGCAACGGCGCCATGACCTTTGCCGCCGCGTCTTCAGCCGAAAGGCCAGCGATGTTTACCTGTCCCTTTGATGGCAAGCCGGCCAGAGCCTTATCTATGGCAGCTTCTTCTTGGGGATTGAGGTTGGCGAGGACGCGATGGTAGGGCTCCAGCTTCAGCCCGGGGTCGTCCATCGATATAAGGGCAATCATAGCGAAGCTTCTTGATGCCTCGGCGTCCTGGGGCCCATCGACATCTCTGTAATGCAAGGCTGTTTCGTACCTGTGATGACCGTCCGCGAGGTAGAGCAGGTGGTCGGCGAATGCGTTGGTGATTGAAGCTGTGATGGCGGGGTCGTCTATGACCCAGGTGCGGTAGCTGAGGCCGTCCGTTGCGCTGCCTGTGGCTGACGGCGCTTTGGCGGCAGCTTGCTTCAAGATGGCCGATAGGTCGCCCACGCGATCGTGGTAGAGCCCCATGACTGGGCTGAAGTTCGCCCCTGCCGCTTGCAGCAATCGCAAACGGTCCGCCTTGGGCCCTGGCCTGGTGTGCTCATGCGGCAGCACCATACCCTGATCGAATGGCTCCAGCCGCACTGCAGACCACAAGCTGAAGCGCGCCTCAGGCTTGCCGTTCCATTGGAAGGTTTCCTCGACTAGGTAGTAGGCGGGTTGCCCCTCCCGCACGAGCGCTCCGTCCTGTTGCCACTGCTGGAACATGGTGGCAGCCCGCGTGTACTGGTTGTCGTCGTCTGAATCGTTGGGGGAGGTCTGGCCCAGTTCCAGCCGCACAACGTTGTTCGGGTGCCGTTTGTAGAGGGCTTCCTGGTCGCTGGGGGATATGACGTCGTAGGGAGGGCAGATCACAAGAGAAAGGTCGTTGATGCGGTCCGTGTTGTAACGGACACCGTGAAAGGGACGAACGTCGGCCATGTGGTCCTCGTTGGTAGGGTTGCCTTTAGTATATCGTTGGCCCAGCGGCGCTTCCAAGGGGTACGGCTTCATAGCTATGAAGGCCGTTGCTATACTGGCGCTACGTTTCAGCCACGAGGGTCACATGCCCGATCCCAAGGACACCCTTCGAATCGAGCAGCTACGCGAGCAGCTCCACGATCACAACTATCGCTATTACGTCCTGGATGCACCAACCGTTAGCGATGAAGAGTACGACAGGCTTCTGCGTGAACTGCAGGAGCTAGAGGAGCGTTTCCCTGAACTCGCAACGCTCGACTCGCCGACCCAAAGAGTTGGGGCTGCGCCTGCTCCAGGCTTTTCGGCAGTCAAACACCGCGAACCGATGCTCAGCCTGGCCAATGCTTTCAATGACGAAGAGTTTTGGGCTTGGCATCAGCGTGTGGCCAACCTGCTGGAGACCGACTCCTTTGACTTGATCTGCGAGCTGAAGCTTGATGGCTTGGCGGTGGCTTTGGTGTACGAGGATGGGAAGCTCGTGCAAGGGGCTACCCGTGGTGACGGGTACAGGGGCGAAGATGTCACCCAAAACCTGCGTACCGTCCGGTCTATCCCGCTTGTTCTTCAAGGCCGCGACTACCCTCGGCGTTTCGAGGTGCGCGGCGAGGTTTACCTGCCTAAAGAGGGCTTTCGCAAGATCAACGAAGAGCGGGAGGCCGAGGGATTGCCACTGTATGTGAATCCGCGCAACTCGGCTGCGGGGTCGCTACGCCAACTGGACTCACGGATCACCTCACGTCGGCCTTTGGAGTTGTGCGTCTACGGTGTTGGCTGGGCGGAGGAAGGCAGGTTTCCTGATAGCCAATGGGACACTCTGCAGCAACTCGCGGTCATGGGCTTCAAGGTCAATACTGCCAATCACCGGTATGCACAGGCCGGTGGTGTTCTTGATTACTACCGGAAGTGGCTGGAAACCAGAGAGGGCCTCGGTTACGAGGCCGATGGCGTGGTCATCAAGGTCGATAGGTTCGACTACCAGCGTCATCTCGGCTTTGTAGGGCGGGAGCCTCGCTGGGCCATCGCTTATAAATTTCCGGCCGAAAGAGCCATGACGCGTCTTTTGGATATCAAGATCAACGTTGGCCGGACCGGGGCCCTCAATCCCTACGCGGAACTGGAGACGGTTTTCGTGGGAGGCGCCAACATTAGCCACGCAACGCTGCACAACGAGGACTACATCGCTACAAAAGACCTTCACGTCGAGGACTTTGTAGAGATCGAGCGGGCGGGGGAGGTCATTCCGCAGATCGTGAGGTCATTGCCGGAGCGGCGACCCGCAGGGGGGCAAGAATGCGAACGGTGCGGTAGCTATTTCCATGCTACTAACCATCATCCGGAGGCGGTCACCTGGACTGGCCGGATCCCAGAGCGATGTCCGGTCTGCAATAGCGATGTGGTCCGGCTCCCAGGAGAAGCGGTTAATCGCTGCACGAACGGAGCGTGCCCGGCCCAGCTCTATGAGGGGGTTAAGCACTTCGTCTCTCGGGGCGCGATGGATATCGAGGGCATGGGCGAAAAGTTGGTGCGATCTTTGTTGGACAGTGGCCTCATTGAAGACGTGGCTGGCATATACAGCCTGACTTTGGAGAATCTGCTCAGTCTGGAGCGAATGGCTGAAAAAAGCGCCACCAACATTTTGGTTAACATAGAGGCCAGCAAGTCTCGTCCGCTTTCCCGCGTCATCAATGGCCTAGGCATTCCCCACGTTGGATCAGAGACCGCTGAGTTAGTGGCGGCGCACTTTGGAGGCCTAGAGCGTCTCTCCGAGGCGACTGCTGAGGGCTTGGCTGGTATTTCCGGCATCGGGCCCATAGTGGCTGAGGCTATCGCCACTTATTTCCTTCAACCAGCCAATCAAGAAATCATCGCTAGATTGGACCAGGCTGGTGTTACTGTGGAGGAGGAACGCATCGAGCGGTCGTTGCAGGAGACCCCGCTTGTTGGGATGACCTTCGTGGTTACAGGCCGGTTGGAGGCTTTAAGCCGAAGCCAGGCGGAAGGCAAGATCAAATCACTCGGCGGCTCGGTGACCGGCAGCGTCAGTAAGAAAACCACCTACCTGGTGGCTGGAGAGGAGCCGGGTTCCAAGTTGGAAAAGGCTCAGGAACTCAATATCCCCGTTTTGAATGAACGGGGATTTCTGGACTTGATGGGAGGCGGAGGTTGATCTCCAAGCGATTGGAGCGGCACGGGAGGCAAATAATTCCCGTGCTTTTTGATTTCACCTATGCCTTGGGGTAAGATAAATTCGTATCTAGTATAGAAAGAATTGGTCGCTGGAGCGTTGCGAGCCTCCGGTGTGCAGAGGATTTATGGGGCGAACCTGGACCCGTAGCGGGCTCATATATGTAGGCATTGCGGTGTCGATCATCGCAATTTTCTATGTTCTTTTGCGCCCCAGTTCCGGCCCCGAAGAAGTTTCCCTGGGGCAAGTCCTTGAAATGGCCCAAGCGGGTACCGTTCGGTCAATAGAGGTGGCCGGCCCCGAGTTGGTTGTTGAGGCAACCGATGGGCGGTCGCTTAAGGCCAAGATGGAGAACAGCTCCAGCATCGTGGAGCTTCTCCAGAATGAGGGTGTCAATGTGGGCACCGGCCCCAACGCCGTGGACGTTAGCGCCAAGCAGTCCAGCGGCTTCGGGAGCGTCTTTGGCATCCTCCTAAACTTCCTTCCTCTCATCATCTTTGGTGGACTGCTGCTCTTCATGATGCGCCAGGCGCAAGGAAGCAGTAGCCAGACCATGAACTTTGGCCGTAGTAAGGCGAGAATGTTTGTCGGGAACCGCCCTGGAGTCACCTTCGCCGATGTGGCCGGGGTTGAAGAAGCAAAGCAAGAGCTTGAAGAAGTTGTAGAGTTCCTCAAGTTTCCTGAGCGATTCGCAGCTCTGGGCGCTCGGATTCCAAGGGGAGTGCTTCTTGTAGGGCCCCCTGGAACGGGCAAGACCCTTCTCAGTAGGGCCGTGGCTGGCGAGGCAGGGGTACCCTTCTTCTCCATAAGCGGAAGCGAGTTCGTGGAGATGTTCGTCGGTGTGGGCGCCTCTCGAGTGCGTGACCTCTTCGACCAAGCAAAGCGTGCTGCACCCTGCATACTTTTCATTGACGAGATTGATGCCGTCGGTCGCCACCGCGGAGCTGGCCTTGGCGGTGGGCACGACGAGCGCGAGCAGACTCTTAACCAGATCCTGGTTGAGATGGACGGCTTCGACAGCAGCACTAACATTATTGTCATTGCAGCTACGAACCGGCCTGACATTCTGGATCCGGCCCTTCTCCGCCCTGGCCGTTTTGACCGGCGCGTTTTGTTGGATCCACCCGACCTTGTTGGTCGAGTGGCCATACTCAAGGTCCATTCCGAGGGGAAGCCCATTGAGGAAGCCCTTGATATGAAAGAAGTCGGCCGGCTTACCACCGGTTTTAGCGGTGCTGATCTCGCTAACTTGGTCAATGAGGCTGCGGTTTTGGCTGCGCGTCGGTTGAAGACTACTATTGGTTATGCAGAGTTCGCTGAAGCAGTGGATAGGGTCCTTATGGGACCAGAGCGCCGAAGCCGCTTGGTCACCGACAAAGAGAAAGCCATCACCGCCTACCACGAGGCGGGTCATGCCGTGGTCGCTTTTAAGCTACCCAACGCTGACCCGGTTCAGAAGATATCTATTGTGGCTCGAGGTGCGGCTGGGGGCTATACCCGCTACCTGCCGGAGGAAGACCGGCATCTCTGGACCAAGGGCCAGTTTCAGGACCAGCTTGCCGCGGCGCTGGGCGGTCGTGTTGCCGAAGAGGTGACGTTCGACGAGATTACGACCGGTGCCAGCAATGACCTGGAAGTAGCAACCCGGCTCGCACGGCAGATGGTGACCCGTTATGGCATGAGCGATACCATCAAGCATGAAGAGAGGCCGATCAGCTCCGTCATCGAGTCCGCTTTGGCTGGAGATGTCGAATCGATAGATGTGTATGGAAACGACCTGCTGATAAAGACCAAGCAGGGCGATGTCTTCCAGTCCCGCAAAGAAGAAGAGTTCAGCATCCTGGAGTTCCTGCGCAGCCAGAAGGATGAGAACCGAAACGGGACCATCCAAGTGAACGTTAAGGCCGCCAATGCTCTTGGTAGCTTGGGTCCCCGCACCTTTGGTAAGCGGGAAGAACTTGTCTTTCTCGGCAAGGAGTTTGGGGAGCAACGCGACTATTCCGACCGCATTGCGGAAGAGATCGACTCTGAGATGCGGCTCTTGATCAACGGCGCATACGACGTCGCTCGGGCCATTCTCACCGAGCACCAAGGCAAGCTGGTCCAGGTGGCTGAGTACCTCATCGCTCACGAGACCCTTGAGGGTCAAGAACTTCGAGACCTATTCGAGTCTGCGTTGCAGACGGAAGAGGAAGAGGCGCCAGAGCCAACCCCTGAGCCTAGCGCTGCCACCTAGACAGAGTTGGTGGCAGCTGGTTGCAGAAAAAGGGCCTTTGAGAGGCCCTTTCGTTTTGCCCAAGGGCTAGTTGGTGGCTAACCAGCGCTGATGCGTTTTCATCTTTACAGGTTTTTGGGCCGGGCGTACAATCCGCCGTAGACTGGGTGGCCCGTGAAGTCGGTGTAGCTCAGTCTTTTTTCTTATGTGTTCCTTGGCCCACAGGGCGTGGCAACGGGAGGGCTACAATGGCGCAGAAAGAGACCTACATCACTAAAGACGGCGTGAAGAAGCTCGAGGCTGAGTTGGAGCATTTGCGGACCTCGCGCCGCCATGTTATCGCAGAGCGAATCCAGGTTTCCCATGACATAGGCGGCACGGTAGACAACGCCGAATATGAAGAAGCCAAGAACGAACAGTCCTTCGTAGAGGGGCGTATTCAGACTATTGAGAGCCTCTTGGTCAGCGCGGTGCTCATACCGGAAGAGCACGATGCAGGCAAGGTTTCTCTGGGTACGACCGTGACTCTGAAGAATGAGAAGGGCCAGGAAGTCATCTACACACTGGTTGGCAGTACTGAGGCCGACCCCCTAAATGGCCGGATATCCAACGAGTCACCCGTCGGAAAGGGTTTGATGGATCACAAGGTTGGAGATGTCATTGAGGTTCCTGCGCCGGGTGGGAAGGTGACCCTAACTGTAAAACTGATTGTATAGGCGGAATCGCACCGCTTGGTTCCAGACGCTAGAGGCGGGGCGCTCTTCCTCAGGCGTCTTTCTTTTTGCCCCGCACTGGACACCTTCAACGAATAAAGGGGATACTGAGGCTACCAGGTATCGTGGTAAACCACAGGTAAGCAGGTGCAATGTCCGAGTCTGATCTTGAAGGCCAGATGGAGCGACGCCGGGAAAAGCTGGATGAGCTTCGCTCTCGCTCTGTAGATCCTTTTCCTCCTTCCTTTCACCGTTCCCATTCCACTCAGGAAGCTGTAGACCTCTTCATTCAAGCCGAGGAGGCTAATGAAGGAGCGGCGGACCCGGCCGAGGTTTCGCTAGCAGGCCGCATCACTGCCCAGCGTGGCATGGGTAAGGCCTCCTTTTTGGATATCCGGGACGGCTCTGGCCGGATGCAGGTACTTCTCAGGAAAAACGCGCTGACCGAGCAGCAATTTGAACTGCTCAAGCTGCTTGACCTGGGGGACTTTGTAGGCGTCAGTGGGGTGTTGCTACGCAGCAAGACCGGAGAGGTTACGGTGGAAGCGAACGACATCACGGTGCTGGCCAAGGCTCTGCGCCCTTTGCCCGAGAAGTGGCACGGCCTGCAAGACCTTGAAAAACGTTACCGGCAACGCTACCTCGACATGATTTCGAACGAAGAGGCGAGACAGACCTTTCGCCTCCGGAGCCGCATCTTCGTCACGCTCCGGCGACTCTTGGACGACCGGGGCTTCATAGAAGTGGATACGCCGGTTCTTGTTCCCATCGCTGCTGGTGCGATGGCCCACCCATTCGAAACTCATCACAATGCGTTGAATCGTCGCCTCTACCTCCGCATCGCGACCGAGCTCTATCTCAAGCGGCTGGTTGTTGGCGGCATGGACAAGGTATATGAACTTGGCCGCGTCTTCCGCAACGAAGGGATAGATCAGGATCACAACCCTGAGTTCACCCTCCTCGAAGCCTACCAGGCTTACGCTGACTATCGAGACATGATGGAATTGGTGGAGTATCTCGTGTGCGGGTTAGCGCAGGAGGCGACAGGAAGCCCGAATGTCCTCTGGGGCGAAGAAACCATCGACTTCAGCCCCCCGTGGCGTCGGGTATCGCTGCTGGAGGAGATAGAGAACAGGAGTGGAATCGTACTTGACCGGTTCCCGGACACCGAGTCTTTGGGGCAAAGGATGCGTGAACTTGGGCTGCAGGTTGACCCCCGGCGGGGCAGGGGCTATCTCATTGACAAGCTCGTCTCGTCAATGGTGGAGCCTCACCTGATACAACCGACATTTCTCGTAGATTACCCAATCGAGATGTCGCCGCTGGCCAAAGAGAAGCGGGACCAGCCACATCTTGTTGAGCGCTTCGAAGGCTTCGCAGGGGCCATGGAGATAGCCAACGCCTTCAGCGAGCTCAACGATCCTCTTGAGCAGCGCAAACGTATGGAGGCGCAGGAGACCCTGCGAGCGGAAGCGGGCGATTTGGAAGAAACGGATCGTCTTGATGACGACTTCCTGGTAGCCTTAGAGCATGGAATGCCCCCCACAGGGGGTCTCGGCATCGGCATAGACCGGCTCGTGATGCTCTTGGCTAATCAGGCTACTATCCGCGACGTAGTCCTCTTCCCCCAGTTGCGCAATTAGGCTTGCCACCCATGACGACCTCAGAAAGCTCAGCCCCGCGAATTGCCGCCATTTTTGACCTGGATGGAACCCTTTGCAGGGGCCACGTCTGGCGGGGATTGGCGCGAACGGTAAAGGAGCACAAGTTCAACCGCCGTCACTATTACGCCTTCATGGTTACTCATGCCGCCCGCTGGATAGCATCAAAGCTCGGCCTTTTGTCCAGCGAGAGGTTTCACCACTCGGGTGGCCGAGGTGCAGCAATGCTTCTTCAGGACCTCTTCGAGGAGACCGCGGAGAGTGTATTTTACGAGATTCTTTACAACGAACTCTTGCCAACCCTGCGCGACGACGTTGTTAAGGTGCTCCGATGGCATCAGGAAAGGGGGCATCTGGTTGTCCTTGTATCTGGTGGCTTCCAGGGCGTGCTCGAGCTTGTGGGCAAGGAGCTTGGAATTACCCATATCGTGGGATCTCAACTGGAGATCAGCGACGAATACTTAACAGGCGAGCTGGCTGGACCTTTTTGCTTCGGTGAGTCCAAGGCCGATCTGTTGAAGGCCTACATCGCTGCCAATGGACTGTCAGTGGACTGGTCTAGGAGCTTCGCCTACGCAGACCGTATATATGACCGGTACGTAATGGACCTTGTAGGTTTGCCTGTAGCCGTCTACCCCGACGATGACTTGCTGGACTTAGCGGAGGCCAAGGGCTGGCACATAATCGAGAGTGAAGGCGATGACGATTTGGATGGGCGATAGGTGATGAAATGCTGAGCCTCGATATGATCCGGAGAGATCCAGCCTTCGTTATGGCTGGCCTCGCCAAGCGAGATGCCGACCTTTCCCTGGATCGAATTTTGGAGTTGGACACCCGCCGCCGCCAGTTGATCAGTGAGGTGGATAGCCTCCGGGCTATTCGCAACGAAGAGAGCAAACGCATAGGCCAACTCATGCGGGGAGGACCCGAAACCACGGACGAGGCAGAGGCCGCCAAGAACCGTGTCCGAGAGGTCAACGAAAAGCTTGAGGCAGTGGAGGAGGAGTCGAAGGCTGTAGAAGCGAGTCTCAATGATGAGCTTTTGTGGCTTCCCAACCTGCCAATCGAAGACGTCCCTGTGGGCCTGGATGAGGAGGCGAATGTGGTGGCCCGGGTGGAGGGCGAGGAGTTCACTCTGCCCTTCCCGGCAGTGCCTCACTGGGACCTTGCGGAAACCCTGGATATCATCGACTTTCAGACTGGAGCGAGCCTGTCCGGTTCACGCTTTTACATGCTCAAGGGAGCGGGCGCTCGTCTTCAGCGGGCCCTCATTACCTGGATGTTGGATGTCCACACCCAGGAACATGGTTACACGGAGATTTACCCCCCTTACCTAGTGCGCAGAGAGGCGCTTCTGGGTAGCGGAAACCTACCCAAGTTTGGCGACAACCTCTACCACGACGAAGAGGATGACCTGTGGCTTATCCCTACCGCTGAGGTACCGCTTACTGGGATGCACGCGGGCCAAATTCTGGAACCCGGCATCCTGCCTCGCTACTACACCGCCGCCACTCCATGCTTTCGGCGTGAGAAGGCAGCAGCGGGGAGGGACACTCGGGGGATTAAGCGGGTGCATCAGTTCGACAAGGTAGAGATGTACAAGTTCGTCGCCCCGGAGGACTCCGACGAGGAGCTGCGGAAGCTGATGGGTGACGCCGAAGACTTGCTGCGTCGTTTGGGTCTGACCTATCGGCTGCTGGAACTCTGCACCGGAGACATGGGGTTTCCGTCGGCCAAGAGCTTTGATTTTGAGGTATGGTCGCCCGGCTGTGCGGAATGGCTGGAGGTTAGCTCATGCTCAAACTGCACCGACTTTCAGGCACGCCGGTCGAATATCCGGTTTCGGCGTGAGCGGGGTGGGCGGCCCGAGTTTGTTCATACGCTGAACGGTTCAGGCCTGGCTATCCCCCGCATCATGATCGCAATCCTGGAGACTTATCAGCAGGCCGATGGCTCGGTAGAGATACCAGCGGTCTTGCAGCCCTACACAGGTTACTCCCGGCTGGAACCAGCCAAATAGCGAGAGAGCAGCACCGCCAGCTATCTGGCCTTGGCATTGGCCGAATCGTCGGCTAGTCGGGCAACTGTATGAATATCCCCTGCGCCTCTGTGTCACTGGCTGTCCGGGTCTCATGTCCCTTCCCGGTGACATCCTCTAGCAGTGCAATGTCGCCTGGCTGAACTCTTCGAACGCTTCCGTCGCTTACACTCACGTCCAATGTTCCTGCAAGGTGGGCGTAATATTGCCGCCGGGGCGCGGGGTGCCAGTTTCCGACCCAGCCAGGCGGCACCATGAAGAACACAAGATGCGCTGCGGGGATAGGATCCGACACGTTGATGAGGCCGGCCGGCGGTGCAAAGTCGCGGGGGATGAGGTCAATGGGCAGGTCTTCGAAGTGCGTTTCACCCGCCTCGTCCGTGTAAATGCGAGTGTAGTTCATGGATAACCTCTCGTTGGTTGAGGATGCGTGGGCTTGAGATAGGAGGTTCGTTCTGAGGCCTGCTGCGGCTGAGGAACGCAAGCCTCTTGAAATGTCCCACCTTCGGCCCCGTAGAACGAACGGAGACCCCTTCAACACAGAGGGTTGGACGCGTGCTCTCTAGTAGTCTAGGAAGAGCTTGCCCCAGTCTGTCTTGAGCGCATCTCGAATGCGGCGCTTACCCACCACATTCAGCCAATAGCCGTTGTAGTAGGCGTTCGAGGCGAAGATGGCCCAAGGAACAAGGGGAGTGCGAAGGAGCAGGGTCTCCAGGGGCTTGAGTGGCCCCCAGTAGATCAGCTTCTGTCCCCGGCTGGCGAAGGTTTCCTTCTTTCCCTCGAACTTCCAGTTCACTTCGGAGATGTCCTCTCCGACGACCTCGATTTGTGAAGGGTCGCCACAGCCCAGGCCCATCTCGTGCGCCAGGCGAATGCACTTAATAGACATGGGGTCAAAGCCCATCATCTTGGCGGCAATCGCATCGATCGCTACCTGATCGGCGCTGGCCAAGAATGTGTTCTTTACATGCCATCGCATCGCCCGTGGGCCAGGACCGTCACCTGCAAGTGTCCCATCCATTACGGCGAAGAGGCCGGGGTGGATATCGTGCTGAATGGCCAAAAGGTCCACAAGCGTCTCGTGGATGAGGGAGTGGGTCCAGTGGCGCTTGCGGTGCAGCAGACCGCCGAAGGCATTCTTTAGCGCCCCGGTCATTGTGGTGAACACGTGGGTCTTCATGGTGGGCAGATGCACGATGTTCCTGCCCATGAGTGGCCCTGGTATGAATATGCCCTCTGGAAAGATTTTGTCTAGTACCAAGAGCTCGCGCTTGGGCTCATAACGGACCCACTCAACATCGGGGTCCGTGTCCAGGTGGACGGGTTTGAGCCCATATTTGTCCGTGACAGGCTTGTGGCGGTTGTTGATCTCGCCCTCACGGGACTTCACAACAACGGTGCCGTTATGGGCGGGGATGAGGTCTTTGTAGCCCCACGACTGAAGGGCCTGGATAACGCCTTCCAGCTGGTAGGGAGACGTTGAGCAGGCTGGGTACCAATGTTGCCATGAGATGTTGATTTTGAGGAGGGTTTCTTTGTCCAAGGGCAAGTAGCGCTGCGCCTCAGCTAGGTCCATAGCCCGAGCGACGTCTGCTAAGACGGTTTCTGGACTCGTACGGACGACAGCCACCTTGGCCCCTGCGGAGGGATGGGTGGTTTTGAATTGTGGTTGAGGTGTTGGTTGGGTAGTCATTGAATTGAGAGGGATAGGCTTGGCTGAGGCCATCTGGGCGGCCTTTGATAGGCCGACGCAACTTCGCCGTAGCGTGGGTCAGATTGGCTAGGCTCATTATACGAAGCGTCCGTAACAGAGTCTAGGCGTAGGCGACTGTTATAATGACGTTGTGAAGGCTAGGGCTCTGCACACATGGGACGTGAATACGGCAGAGGCGCGGGAAATCCAACGGCGTTTGGCGTCTGAGGTTGTGCGGCTATCGCCTTTGGACAGCGACCCGAAGTTGGTGGCTGGCGTTGACCTGTCACCTCCGGATCAGGACGGCAGGGCGCGTGGAGCGGCAGTAGTCGTGCGGCTGCCTGACATGGGGATTGTGGAGGTGAGGACCGCAGAGGCAACGCCAAAGATGCCCTATATCCCAGGCCTTCTTTCGTTTCGAGAGTCGCCGCCGATTCTGGCCGCTTTGGAGAAGCTCACTACCATACCCGATTTTGTGCTCGTGGATGGTCATGGATTGGCCCATCCCCGGCGTTTCGGCATCGCTTGCCATATCGGGCTGCTCTTGGAAATTCCGACGGTGGGATGCGCTAAGAACATCCTCCGAGGTCGTTACGAAGGGCTGGTCGCTGAACAAGGGGCGTGGGCCCCGCTGATAGACAAGGACGAGGTCATTGGCGCCGCAGTTCGGGTCAAGACGGGCGTATCACCCATCTTTGTTTCCATTGGGCATATGGTGGACCTTGAGACGGCTGTCCGCTGGGTCCTGGCCTGCCGGGACCGCATCAGATTGCCCAAGCCCATCGCTCTGGCGCACAATGCGGCCGCTGGGAAGTTGCCCGAAATGGCGCCCGGATCCCAAGAACAGTTGGAATTGCTTACCTAACGTCGCTCACAGTACGGTTACCGAGACCAAGAATTCATCAAGGAGAACACCGGAAGATGCTTCAAGACCTGCAGGGCCAACTCGAGCAGCTCGTTACCCGGATAAGGGGAATCGAGGAGCGTCTTTGAGGTATCCCCCAAAGAGATAGAGATCGCCCGGTTGGAGGAAGAGGCCGCTCAGCCTGAATTCTGGGATGACGCCCAGGCAGCTGGGAGGCACATGCAGCAGATCGCCACGTTGAAGGAGACCGTAGACACCTGGCGAGGCCTGGAAGGAACGGCGTCTTCGTCGTTGGATCTTATCGCTCTGTCACTGGAGTCGAATGACGACTCTCTCCTCGGAAGTCTGGAGTCGGAGGTAGCACAACTTCTCAAGGAAGTGGAGCGGCGTGAGTTCGAACTGGCTCTTTCGGGAGAGTACGACCGCGTCAACTGCTTCCTCTCTATCCACGCGGGCGCTGGTGGTACCGAGTCCCAGGACTGGGCGGAAATGTTGATGCGCATGTACCTTCGCTGGGCGGAGCGCCGACGCTTCAAGGCGGAGGTGATCGACGTCTCTCAAGGGGAGGAAGCTGGGATAAAGAGCGCAACGATAGAAATTGATGGACGCTGGGCGTATGGGTATCTAAAGTCAGAAAGGGGAGTGCATCGCCTGGTTAGGCTTTCCCCATTCGACGCCAACAAGCTACGCCACACATCGTTCGCGCTTGTCGAGGTGGTTCCAGAGGTTGAGGACGCGCCAGAGATTGAGGTCGATAATTCCGACCTTCGAGTGGATGTTTTCAGGGCGAGCGGGGCGGGTGGCCAGCACGTCCAAAAGAACTCCACAGCGGTGCGCCTGACACATTTGCCATCGGGCATTGTCGTCTCATGCCAGAACGAGCGATCCCAGCACCAGAATCGCGCCATGGCGATGAAGGTTCTAAAGGCGCGGCTACTAGAGCGGGAAATGAAGCGCCGGTCCGAGGAGCAGTCTCAGCTGCGGGGCGAGCACGTTTCTGCTGGGTGGGGGAACCAAATTCGGAGCTATGTCCTTCACCCGTACCAATTGATCAAGGATCACCGCTCGGGCTACGAGACGCCAAACACAGAATCTGTTCTTGATGGGGAGATCGACCCGATTCTTGAGGCCTACCTGAAATCGATGGTAGGGGCGAAGAGCTAGGTCGTACGGTTCAAGTCTTCCTCAAACGCAGCCGCTACACCTGCCGACGCCGATCAGCTCTGCCGCTTCTTCGCTTCTCTGAACGTGTGTATAAATCGCCTCGTCGCAGTGAGGGCCGACAGGGCGAAGACCGCCCAAAGGGTTGGCGTGGGGAAACCTATCGCCACGCCAATGCCCATGATCAGTACTCGCTCCGTGCGTGCAACAGCACCTATGCTGCATTCGATGCCCAGCCCCTCTGATCTGGCCCGTGCGTAGCTAACCATGACAGAGGCTACGAATGTGCCGAAGGCAAGCATCGCCCCGCCGAGGGCAGGGGGTTCTTGGCTCAGGTAATACCAGGCCATCCCCCCTAGGAACCCAGCCTCCGCCAGCCGGTCAGTGAAGGAGTCGAGGAAGGCGCCGGCGTCGCTGCTCTTGCCGGTCAGCCGCGCTAGTGTGCCATCGACAGCATCGAAGCCGCCGGAGAAGAGAAGCACGAGGCCAGCCGCTATGAACCAGCCCTGGGACGCAAGGTAGCCCGCCACCAGAACAAACACGAGGCCACCCATCGTCACCATATTCGGCGTAACGCCCAACGCTGCTAGCATCCTAGCGACGGGCATGGCAAGGCGGCGGCGCACATTGTTCTTAAATGTTGGTTTGGCCATAAGTATGACTGTCGGGGAGGCTGGATATTTCTTGCTAAGGGGTTGCAGGCTCTTTTTTCTGTTGTAGCAACTCTTCGTAGTAGTCGAGGACTCTAGAGGCTACGACCTCCCATCGATAGTCCTTGCTTCTTTCTTGTCCGTGGGACCCCATCCGCGCTCGGGTTTCCGGTTCTTTCACCAGGGTCTCCAACGCCTGCGCTAGCGCCTCATCTTGCATTGGCGGCACCAAGACGCCGTCCCTGCCATCTTCCAGGACACTGGCGTATCCCTCAATGTTGCTAGCGACTATGGGCTTTCCCGCCGCCATCGCCTCGAGCAAAACGATTCCGAAACTCTCTGCCCCTGTAGCTGGGGAGCAGAAGATGTCTGCTGACGCGTAATACTGGGGTAGGGCGCCATACGGAATGGGTCCTGTGAATACAACATCCTGAATTTGCCGCTCGGCGATGATACGCTGGCACTCCGGGTCTGGGTGGCCCTCCCCAACGACAATGAGCCGCGTGTTAGGGCAACGCCACTTGAGGGCGCTAAATGCGGCCAGAAGATGCTTCAACCCTTTCCGTTTTTCCCGCCTGCCGACGAATAGGATATTGATCTTGCCATCCTGGAATTCCTCTATCGGGTCTGCGGGCTTGGCGAAGTGGTCAACGTCGATTCCGTTGGGGATGAGCCGGTACTCCCCCGGGAAGTACCGGCTAACGTAGTCCCTGGCTGGTATTGAGACAGCAATTCGGCCGTGGAGCTTGCGGATGGCCCCCCGGAGGAGGGGCTGAGACGCCCAATAGAGCTTGGTGCTCCTGTGGAAGGCGTGAAACGTTCCTACGGTCAATGCTTTTGAGAAGTACAGAGCCATGAGCGGGAGCACGGGCGACAGGGGCTCATGGATGTGAATGACATCGAACTTCTCTCGTTCGAAGGTTGCTCTCACCTGGGCGCGGCGCCATACGGAGAAGGAGATTCGAGCAATGGAACCGTGCGTGGGTACGGGGAAAGAGCGGCCAAGCCTAATGAAATTCGGTGAATCGGATGGCCGTCCGGAACTCGGGGCGATGATTTTGACGGAGTGATCGCGCCGGGTTAACTCGGCGGCCAGGTTGGCGATGTGCGACGACACCCCGCCGGGATAGGAGAAGTCATAGGGGCAGACTAAGCCGACCTTCATGGCTACCTGCTGCCATTGACTGCCGCCTGTGAGACAGGCGACGCCACCGCGCTGCGGTTAGGCAACCGTTAAGCCTTGCCGCCGGCGATGAACTCCTCAATCATTATGCGTGCTTTATCGTCGGTGTACTGGGTTGGGGGAGACTTCATCAGGTAGGCGGAAGGACCCTTTAGTGCCCCGGCAATCCCCCGGTCCAAGGCCAGTTTGCAGCATCGGATTGCGTCCACAACAACGCCTGCTGAGTTGGGACTGTCCCAAACCTCAAGCTTCAACTCAAGATTCAGCGGTACATCTCCGAACGTGTGTCCTTCCATGCGGATGTAACACCACTTGCGGTCGCCCAGCCAGGGCACATGGTCGCTGGGGCCAACGTGAACCGACGTTTTGGGTAGCTCATAGTCGAGCTGCGATGTAACGGAATTGGTCTTGGATATCTTTTTAGATTCCAAGCGGTCCCGCTCAAGCATGTTGAGGAAGTCTGTGTTGCCGCCGAAGTTTAGTTGATAGGTCTGGTCTAGGTGGACGCCCCGCTGCCGGAACAATGTGGTCAGCATCCGGTGGGTTATGGTTGCACCCACCTGAGACTTCACATCGTCGCCAATGATCGGCAGTCCGGCTTCCTTGAACCTGCCTCCCCAGTACTTTTCACGTGCAATGAACACGGGGATGCAGTTGACCATAGCGACGCCCGCCTGAAGGGCCTGCTCCACGTACCATTTGGTGGCCTCCTCGGAGCCCACGGGGAGGAAGTTCACTAGTACATCGACTTTGCGCTCCTTGAGGATGCCAACGATGTCCGCCGTTGGGCCGGGCGCTTTGGTAATGATCTCGCTCAGGTATTTCCCAAGACCGTCATGGGTCATGCCTCGCTCGACGGTCACGCCCATCTTGGGTACGTCCTGGAACTTTACCGTGTTGTTGGGCTCTGTGAAGATGGCCTCTGAAACGTCTTTGCCCACCTTGTTCTTGTCGATGTCAAAGGCTGCGACGATGTTGATATCGCTTATGTGATACTCGCCTATGCGGGGGTGCATGATGCCAGGGACGAACTTGTCGTCGTCGATGCCTTCGTATTTGACGATGCCTTGCACCAGCGACGAGGCGCAGTTGCCCAGACCCACTATGGCCGTGTTGATTTTGCCCAAGTTGAACTCCTGATTAATCCCGTTGAAGCTGGTGCACGCGTGCTCGCAAAGGCCAGCTAGGAACGGCGAAATTGTAGCATGGCCGCTATGGCTCAACAAGCGAGATGAGCCCGTTTATAGCTAGTTGAGGCCGCTGACCCGTTGCACATGGGTAGGGGCAGGGAAGAGCAAGCGGTTAACAGCCGCTCCCTCTCCTCCGCCCCTTACGCTTAGACGATATTCAACTCCTGGGAACCTTAGCGTCCCAAGAGCACCCTGAGGTCGAAAGCTGCGGTCAGTGGCAGGCGCACCCGCCCGCGCCCGCGCCGCAACCGCCGAAGCCACCGCCTGGCGTGCTGGGGGTCGGGAAGTTCGGGAAGTCGCCAGGGGAGGCCATACCGGTACCCGCCCCGGCTTTCGTTCGGGAGGCAAAGACCGACAGAACCCGGCGGGCCGGCGCGCTGCATGAGAGGCATGTGACGGCCTCGTCCGACTTGGTCATAGTGCGCAGCACTTCCATGCGATCGCCGCATTCATTGCAAACGTATTCGTATAGGGGCATCTCGTTCCTCCTACCTGAAGCATCTGAGTTGGATTGTATGCAGCGCCGCCAGCCTAGTCAATGCGTTCAGTTCCGCTGGCACGCCGGGCAGAAATAGGCGCTGCGGCCTCGAATCGTTCGTTTAGAGATTGGGCCGCCACAGCGGGAGCAAATTTCTCCTTCGCGCCTTGGCACATGGAACACGTTCGGTCCCTTGAAGGACTCAGAGGAGGGCCAGCTAAAGGGTGGCGAGTCTTCCAGACGGTCAGTGGCCTCAGTGAGCACGCTTCGTAGACACTGGTGGAGCCTTGTGACCTCTTCGACGGAAAGCTCCTGAGCGGGGCGTAGAGGGCCTATCTTGGCGCACCACAGGGCCTCATCGGCATAGATGTTGCCAACGCCTGCCAGAACGTCCTGTTCCAGAAGCAAAGGCTTGATGGGTGCTGATCTTTGTAGCCTGCTTTGAAGCACCTCAGCGGTGAAATCGGTATCCAGGGGCTCAGGACCAAGGCGGGACAGCAGTGGGGCTGTATCAGCCAGGAGCCACATCTGCCCTAGTTTGCGGAAATCATGGAACCGCAGTTCCCGGTTGTCGTCCAGCACGAAGGCATTGCGTACCGTACGGGCGGGTTCGGCATCAGCCGACTCCATTGTCAGGTTGCCGGTCATGCGCAGGTGTACGACGAGCGTGGGGCCATCCAGGCGGATCAACAGGTACTTGGCCCGCCGCTCGATTCCTTCGACGCGGCGTCCCCTAATGGCTTGAGAGAAGGTATCAGGGTCAGGCTCGCGGACAGCCTTACGCCAGTCCAGCCGCGCCTCAACGATAGTCCGGCCCACAAGGCCGGACTTGATCAGATGGCGCCTCAGCGATTCGACTTCTGGGAGTTCAGGCATGGGGGCTCGTCAAGCCCAGGCAGGCAAGCTGGAATAGGCAAGTGGTGGATGTCTACGCACTAGTTATCGGGCCATCGATAGCCACATCCCCTGAGACTTCCCCCAGGAAGGTGGCGATTCTGAAGGCTCCTCCGTCGTGGTAGTTGCCTTGGGTGGACAGGAAGAGATCCACCCAGAAACTCTGGGAAGGAGCGGAGAGTGTCTGACATTTCTTCCGTTTCGTCACAACGAGACTCTTGAGCTCGATTCGCTTTCCCAACAGATAGTGCCCCTTGACGTTTGCAATGCTCAAAAGGGGGATCTGATGAGTATATGAACCGTGCCTGCTTGGGTTCCGCAAGCCCATGCTCAGGGCCGCTTCAATTCTGCTCTGATACCAGCCTGAAGATGGTTTGTGCGCATCATAGTGGGTTTTCAGGATGGTATGGTCTTGCTGGTGAAGAGAGACATGCTCATCGTCGGACTGTGCGAAGGCAATTACCACCTGGGGGTTCCTATCCCTTAGAACCTCCACCACTTTGAATACCTGGTAGGTAGCCCCTTCGAATGCGAAACAGATACTGCTCTCACGCCTAGCCATCTTCCCTACTCCATTTCTCCCCAGGTGTCGCCCTTTTTGAGAGGCAGCGCGAGGGTGTGCTTTACCCCTCCACGGCTGTGGTCGCGACAACAATGTGTTCATTGGGAAGGTCTTGCCCCTCCGCTCGGAGGGCTTCCCTATGAGAAGGGATCGCCTCGCGGGCGTCTTCAATCGCGTCCTCAATGGTCTCACCTTGTGCGAAACAGCCCGGCAAAGCGGGTACTTCTACCCAGTAGCCGCCTTCTTCCGCCGCGTGAATTATCAAGAAATATTCCATGCTATGCCTCCAGAAGCCGGATGTACTCGGCTTCAGTAATTCCGGCCTTACGAATGGCCGCCCGAAGCAGCCCTTGCTTAACCGGCCCTCGCCCCACCGGAATGGTCACGATCTGCCCGTTTGGCATCTTGATGTTCATGTGGCTGCCTTTGCCCCACCGGACAAGACCACCAGCCTGGCTGAAGGCCTGGATCGCATCCTCCGGCCGTACATTTCGCAGTTCGGGCATTTTCCGGGAACCTCGGCGGTGGCAGGTTTGGTACGGACCCTACTCCATCTCTCCCCAGGTGTCGCCCTTTTTGAGGTCTACCTTGAGGGGTACCGCCAACTCCATGGCTTTGGGCATGATGTCCAGCACCAAGCCCTGCATTTCCTCCAACTCTTCCTGAGGCACCTCGAAGATCAGTTCGTCGTGGACTTGGAGGAGCATGCGGCTCCGCAGCTTCAGGCGGCGCATCGTTTCATAGAGGCGCACCATGGCAATCTTGATGATGTCCGCCGCTGTGCCCTGGACGGGCATGTTCACTGCCATCCTCTCCCCAGCTTGGCGGACCTGGAAGTTACTGGAACTAACTTCAGGAATGTGACGACGCCTGCCCAGAAGGGTTTCAACGTACCCCTGGTTGCGTACCTGCTCTTTGGTTTCATCGATGTATTGCTTGATGCCGGCGTACTTCTCGAAATAGTTCTTGATAAAGACCGTCCCCTCGTCAGGAGAAAGCTCTGTCTGCTGGGCGATGCCGAAGGCGCTGAGGCCGTAGATGATTCCGAAGTTCATTACCTTAGCCAGACGTCGCATGCCAGAGGTGACTTGGTCCAAGGGCACATTGTGCACGAGAGCCGCCGTTGCCGAATGGATGTCCTCGTCCCGGCGGAAGGCCTCCAGTAGCCCGGGGTCCATTGAGAGGTGCGCCATAACGCGCAGCTCAATCTGCGAATAGTCCGCTGCCAGGAGCGTCCATTCAGGGGCACCCTCGGCGACGAAGGCATTTCGTACCAAGCGGCCATCCTCGTCTCTTACGGGGATGTTTTGCAGATTGGGGTCGCTGCTGGCCACCCGGCCCGTCGCTGATCCTGCTTGGTTGTACGTTGTGTGTACCCGGCCGGTGCGGGGGTTTACCAGCAGGGGCAGGGCATCCACGTAGGTGGACTTCAGCTTGCTGAGGCGCCGGTACTCAAGAACAGATTCAACGACGGGATGGGCTCCCCGAAGGTTCTCCAATGCGGCAGCGTCGGTGGAGTAGCCTCCGCTGGCCGTGCGCTTCCCCTTCGCCAGCTTCAACTCCTCATAGAGGAGCACAGCCAGTTGCTGCGGCGAGCTAATGTTGAACATATGCCCCACTGCGTCGTAGGACTCCTGTTCCAGGCGCGCCAACTGTGTGCCCAGGCTCTCCGACATCGTCGCCAATAACTCCGTGTTCAGAGCAATGCCATGCCGTTGCATCTGCACTAGCACGGGAACCAAGGGTGTTTCGAGGTCGTCGAGAATGTGAGTTAGGCCGTCTTTTTTCAACTCGATATTGAAGAGGTCCTGGAGCCGCAGCGCCATGTCAACATTGGCACAGGCATATTGGGCCGTTTTCTCGACGGGTACCTGGGCCAGCGTTACCTGCTTCCTCCCCGTTCCCGTCAATTCAGTCAGGGGGGTCAGTTCCTCGTTGAGGCGGCCGAACGCCAAGCCCTTCAAGGTAACGGCCTTCTCTCCTAGCACATGCGCCGCGATCATCACGTCCTGCTCCAGCCCCTCCACTGCAATGCCCACTTCTCCGAGCACTGTCATAGAGAACTGAGCATTGTGGCTGGTCTTCTTTAGGGCGGGGTCATGAAGCAAAGGGCCGATGGTCTCGAGTGCTTCGCGCTTGGGGAGCTGTTGACCTTCCTCGTGGGCTAGGGGCAGGTAGAAGGCCTGTCCCTCTTTAGGGGCAAAGGAGAGCCCCACAAGGTCGGTGTTCATTGCCTGGGGACCGGTGGTCTCCGCCTCGAAGGCGAATGAGCCTGCTTGTTGAAGGCTGGTTACCATCTTCTCTAGCTTGTCGGGAGTGTCGACAGTGACGTAGTCGACTTCGGCCACGGCGATTGGTGGAGTGGGCGTTCCATTGGCCGAGCGCTTTCCCTCGGGAACTCTTGGCACGATGCTGTTGAACTCCAATTCCCGTAGCAGGGCCAACACATCTTGGCGGTCGTACTTCCAGAAGGCCGAGGCCTCCATGTCCAATTCCAAGGGCAGGTCCCGCACTATGGTGGTGAGCCATTTGCCCTGCACAGCAGCATCCTTGTTTTCTTCGAGGGTCTGGCGGATTCTGACTGGTTCCACTTCAGGCAGGTGGTCGTAAAGACCCTCAATGCTACCGAACTGCTGGATGAGCTTGATGGCCGTCTTGGCCCCAATCCCCGGAACCCCGGGGATATTGTCCGAGGAGTCGCCCTGAAGCGCCTTCACGTCGGGCTGCTGGAAGGGTGTGAGACCCCCGTACCGTTCTGCGACCTTCACCTCGTCAAAGATCACCTGGTTTTGGCCGCTCATGAACATCAAGATCCGAACCCACGGAGACACGAGCTGGAGTGTGTCGGTGTCACCGGTGAGAATCAGGGTCTGCACCCGCTTCTCTTCGGCTAGGCGGCAGAGTGTGCCCAGGACATCGTCAGCTTCATAGCCGTCCATCTCGAAGATGGGGACTTGGAAGGCTTCCAAGAGTTGCTTGATCCAAGGGAACTGCCCCCGAAGGTCGTCTGGCATTGATGGCCGCTGCGCCTTGTAGGCGGCGAAAGCCTTGTGCCGAATGGTGGGTGTGGGCAGGTCGAAGGCTATGGCGCAGTGCGTGGGACGGCGGTCTTCCAGCACCTTCAGGAACGTATTGGCGAAGCCGTAGACGCCGCGCACCTCCTCGCCGGTCTTTCGAATGGTGAGAGAGGTCGTGATTGCGTGGAATGCTCGATGGACCAAAGCATGCCCGTCCATCAGGAGAAGGAGCGGCTGCTCGTCGTCGGCGAAGAGGGATTTGGTGGGCTGAAGAACCATGGGGTTGATCCTATTGAGGTGGGCGATAGACCGCGCTCATTGTAGCGCCGAGGGAACCCCCATTAAAGCAGTGAAGGACGCCCTCATGGCGAGAGCGTCCTTCAGATCGTACGTGTTAAGGGGGTCTAGTTCCCGGAGCGCCGCCGTCGACGAGCGCTACGCTTGGCTGCCAAGCGTTCCTTCTCACCCTTCGACTTGAAGAACCGGCGATCCTTGAGTTCCTTCATAAGGCCGGACCGAGCTACCGACGCGCGAAAGCGGTGGAGCAGGTTCTCCGGTGACTCGCCTTCCCGCAACAGTACATGGGCCATCTACTTTTCCTCTCAGATGCTGGTTAGTTGTTGAACCTGAGTACTATAGCACATCGCCTGGGAACACCTCAACTGAAGTAGCATCTGGAGCAATGGGCTCCGATTACTAATTGGGGGCGAAAACAGAGGAGCGCAGTCAAAGACTGCGCTCCTTCCAGTGTTCGGGAGGTATCAGCTACTGCAGGGTTCTCACATACTGAGTGATAAGCCTGATCTCCTCCTCTGTGAGGAGCTTAGAGAAGGACGGCATAACGTTGACGCCCTGCCGGATCAAGCTGGCTATTCCCTCATCACTAAGGCTGGACGCGGCGTCGCTGGAGAGGTCCGGGTCCATAACGGGGACGTACTTATACTTGATGGTCAATGCCTTTAGAACTGTGCCATTTCCCTTGCCTGTAACGCCGTGGCACATGGAGCAATTTACGGCGAACAGTTCCGCACCGTTGTCGGACCCGTCGCGGAAGTTCCGTGGCACCGAGCCTAGGGGTGGATGGAGCCTAGGCGGCTCTGCGGCCTTGAAGCTTTGGGAATAGTGCATCTCTGAGAAAACTTCGACAGGGTAAGAGCCCGTTCCTGTGTAGCAGGCTGCGGACACCAGCCCTACGACAACGAAGAGCGCGGCCAGAAGGAGCCCGCGTTGAGAGCGGCGGCCCTTGGACTTGAGCGCAGAGGTCGCCAAGAGGTTCACGCTTTTTCCCACTCCTCTTGTTTGATCTCGAATACGCCAGCGCCTTGCATAGCGTCTATTGCCGAGCCCATCTGGTCTGGCTCACAGGCCACCAATAGGCCGATCTTGCCCTCGTTGATGCGGGCGTCGTAGAGGCCCAGTCCTAGACGTGGGAGCCTAGACTCGAAAACGATGCCGAGGATCGTAAACAAGATGGCGCCGAGCATGGTGCCCTCATAGGAAATGATGGCCATGGGCGGGATAGCCAAGACAGGCTTTCCTCCGGTGACCAGCGGCCAAGAGAGCTGCGTGCCCACGGTAGCCAACAGCGCCAGGGACAGACCAACCACCGCCCCCACAAGCGGGAAGTAGTACAGCCTGTGCTTGATGGGCTCCTCGCCGAAGGCGCCTTCAGGATAGGGAGCCCCCGTGAGAATCTCAAAATCATTGGCCCCGAAGCCCGCGTTCTGAAGTGCTTCCACTCCATCAGCTGCGGTCCCTGGGTCGTTGAACAAGCCTAGTACGCTACGTCTCTTATTTGCCATAACGCCCCTCTACGAGGTCACTCCTCTCGAATTACGGCCGGGACGGTTCTCCGGCCGACTTGGATTTCCGCTTCTATGTACTTGCCCTCTTTGGCGTCATAGATGGGTATGAGGGGGAATATCTTTGAGAACAAAAGCACTCCGCCGAGTACCACGGCAAACGATGCCGCTACCAGCAACACCTCAATCGGGCTTGGGTTGTAATCACCCCACACGAACGTTAGGCCCTGTTTCCGCATCAAGCTTGGCACAATGATAAGAAAGCGTTCTAACCACATACCGATGTTAACTAATATCGTTGTCCAGAACATCAACACAAGGCTTCTACGAACGCGTCTGAACATCCATAACGGCACAGGTATGAAATAGGACGCCATTATAAACGTCAAATACATCCAACCCCACGGTTGCCCAAAGACTTGCGTCTGACGAAGAGCGATTTCCGACGGCTCTTGGCTGAACAGGCCAAAGCTGAACTCAATGAAGAAGAAGTAGAACCAGGCGGTCGCTACGACGATGAGCAAGCGGCCCAAGGCGTCGAAGTGTTCCGGCCGTATGTAGTCTTGCCATTTGAAGAGCCAGGCCATGAGGATCATGGCCGTAACAACGCCGGACACGCCGGAGTGGACTGCTCCGATAACAAAGTAGGGAGCGAAGATGGTCTGGTGCCAGCCTTCTACAGAAACGGCAGCAGCGAAGTCCCAGGACACGATGCTGTGAACCGAAACGAATACCGGGAGGATCAACGCCGATAGCAGGATGCCTGCGATGGCCTGAAGCCTCCATTGGCGCGCGTTGCCGCGGAAACCAAGAGCCAATGTGGCGTAGAGAGCTCGGCGCCATCCGGTGGTCCGGTCCCTGGCAACCGCCAGGTCGGGCACCAATGCGATAAACACGAAAAGCGTGCTGCTCGTCAGGTAAGTGAAAATGGCGCTTGGGTCCCAAAGCAGCGCCGAACGTACGTTTTGAAAGATGCCGCGGGATAAGTCATAGGGCAGGATGGGAAGTCCGACCCAGTAGAACACCCGCCAAGGCCTTCCCGTGTGAAGCAAGGGGAAGATCAGAGCGGTGGCCAGGGAGAAGATCGTCAGGACCTCCGCCGCACGTGTGGCGGGGCGCCGCCATTCTGCCTGGGCCAGCCGGAGAATAGCAGAGAGCATAACCCCTGCGTGGCTGATACCGACCCAGAAGACGAAGTTAGTGATGAAGAAGCCCCAGAAGACAGGCCTGTTAAGCCCGGTGACGCCTAGGCCCCGGTCGAACATGTAACCCGCGGCAGCAGCGCCAGCCAGGATGACAAGACCCAGACCGGCTAGGACGATCCAGAACCACAGATGATTGTCCAGCATCGCGCTGAGCAGATCTGTGTTTATCTGGCTCTCTGTTTTTTCTCTACGCTCTTGCATTCCGACTCCGAATCCGTCGGTTCGAATCCGCGCTGAACATTACTAGTCTGGCTTGCCCAGAACAACTGCATATCGTTTGAAGTAGGGGCGAACCTTTCTCAGCAGGGTGAACTCCCGCTGCTCCCAAATATTGACCGCCGGGAAGATTCGCAAGGCCACCAGGTAAAAGAAGGCCGAGCCACCCAGAATACCCAGCAAAAGAAGAATGTCTATGGCGTCCGGGGTATTGGTCCCCAGGATGCCCTCAATGTGCGTGCTGCCGACCATACCCTTGGGTATCGAGAATGCGGCAACATACTCTCGAACCCGGGAGAACATGATGCCTAACATGACTATGGTGGCAGCGATAGCCGGCCCTCTGATGCTCTTCCGTATAGGGTTCCATATGAGGAAGAAGAAGCACGGCACGAAGAAGCTGAAGGCTATGGCCCCGAGGAAGGGCGCTAAGTAGGCGCCCTTGATCATGTATTCCAGCACCCCTACCTCAGCAACGGACCGGCCGTACCAGAAAACGAAGAAGCCTGACCACCAGAAGTAGAACCACAGTAGCGAGGTTGCCAGGAGAAGCTTAGCCAAGCCCCAGAACTGGTCCAAGCTGATATAGCGCTGCAGCCCAGTGCGGCGCACCCAGAACATTGCTATGAGTGTTACAGCCAGTGCTCCCTGGAGGCCGGTGAGGGAATAGAAGGCAGGGTAGATGGAATCTTTCCAGCCCGGTATCAGGGCCAAGGCATAATCGCTGCTGACGATGAGCTGCGTGAAAATAAGCATCATGAAGTAGAGGCCGCCCAGGACGCCCTGCGCAGCTCTCAGCCGTTGCCACTCTTTCTTGGTGCCCTTCCAATTGCCGCCAATGATGGAGTAGTACCACCTGCGAATCCCTTTGGTTTCGTGTTTCAGGGCGGCGAAGTCAGGGCGGGCGCCGATCAGCAGGATCGCAAGGCCGCAGAGGACCGTCGTCACGAGCAGCATGGAGTCGTAGATGTGGGGGGCGTGGCCGTGCCAATTGATCCACAAGGAAGGCCTGTCATCCACCACAGGGAGCATGAATGGCAGAGGGATATAGACAATGAGCATGAAAATGCTGCTGATTGCGAACAATTCAGAAAGGCGGGACAGCCCGCGGCGCCAGTGAGCTTTGGACATGCGCAAAGCGACCGAAACGAGCGGGGCGGAACCCACCGTGGTCAATAGGAAAGCGAACCCTGCGGCGTAGTAAGCCCAAGGCCCACGTTCGTCAAAGCCATCGGAGGAGGCCCTGATGACAAAGGCGACGATGCCCGCGACCAAGAGAGCCCCGGCCACGAATAAGGCCTTGCCATGCCAGGAACCAGGCGCGCCGAACCAGGCACGGATTTCCTCGTTGGCTACCTGCGCAGTGTATTCGCCGATCTCCGGCATGTGCCGGTGATGGCCGTTGTGACCGTTGCTTTCGCTACTCGTGGTTTCCATCCCCGGCTTCCGGATCAATCTTCTTTAGATAGATAACATTGGGCTCTGTGCCCAAATGCTCCAACAAGTGATACCTGCGGTCGCTGTGAGCCAAGCTGGCTACCCTCGAATTGGGGTTGTTTGCGTCCCCAAAAACCAGGGCGTCTGTTGGGCAAGCCCGCACGCATGCCGGGGCGAATGCGCCGTGAGACGGATCGAACGCATCGTCAGCCGGCCGGTCATCACCATTCTGTGCGGCGTCCCGCTCTGAGCGACGGAGGCGCTGGACGCAGAAGGAGCACTTTTCCATGATGCCCCGGCTGCGAACGGTAACGTCTGGGTTCAACTGGTTCTTTAGTGAGTCCGGCCAGACTGGCTCCCAGAAGTTGAAGAAGCGAACCTGGTACGGGCAGTTGTTGGCGCAATAACGGGTGCCTACGCACCGGTTATATACCTGGACGTTGAGGCCTTCGTTGTTGTGATAGGTGGCGAACACCGGGCACACCGGTTCGCACGGGGCGGTATCGCAGTGTTGGCACATGATGGGTATGTACCGTGCTTTCACGTCTGGGAAGTCGCCTTCCCAGTAGCGTTCTACGCGGATCCACGTCATCTGCCGACGCTGGTCGTAGAGTTCCTGCGTGCTGATTGGCACGTTGTTTTCCGACTGGCAAGCCACTACGCAGGCTTGGCACCCCGTGCACTTGTCGATGTCTACGACCATCGACCATTTAACGTCTACTTGCGGCTCGGCCATTCAGATCCTCCAGAGTCCCAAAACGATCTTAGTGTGCGCTACATCTGAGCGTGGGTTGTTACCCCAATAATCTCACCGGGATGCGGCTCCCGAATGATTCCTGTTGTGCCTTCGTTTCGAGACATGGTGACGTGCTCACCGGTCTTGACCAAATTGACTCGGCTGGCGGCCCAAGCTGAGGAGCCCGTCGTGGTCTCCGTGGACCAACCGAGAATGGACATTACATTAGCGCCTCGGTCTCTAGCGTATCTCCCGTTTTCTTTGTGACCCTGGCCAACCGGGATGGCTACTACATCGGGCGGTAGGGCGGGGTGGAAGTAGACGGGCAGCTCAATAGCCCCACTGGGTCCTTCAACTCTTACGACGTCCCCGATACGAAGTTCTAGCTCATCGGCCGTCTTTTCATTGAGCTCCACCCAGGACTTCCACACCACGGTCGTAATGGGGTCGGGAGCAGCCTGGAGCCATGGCAGATGGGCGCCTTCTCCACCGCCTAGGGCGTTTGACAGATAGGGAACGAGGAAGAAGCGGCCGTTGCCGTCCTGCTGCGGGCTGGGAATCTCACGGTCGAACTCAGGAGCGGAACCCGCCTGGGGCCCCTTGGTGTTGGGGTCTGACCAAACGCCTCGGGATAGAGCTGCCTTGAGATACTCTTCGGCGTCGGTGGCCCCAATGATCAGCCCGCGGTTCTGGCGGAAGAGTTCTTCCGCACCGCTGCGGACGAGTTCTTGCATTGTAAGACCCGATGGTCCCTGAGCCACGCCCAAGCGCTCGGCGCTCTGGATGAGCACGTCTCCGAAGCTGCGGGTGTTGAGCACGGGACGCACCACTGGTTGTTGGAATCCCAGAGTCTGGTGACCAGGGCCTGGCTCGGGAACATCGTCGCCCCATTCCTCAAGTGAGGTATGTTCTGGGAGAACGATGGTGGACCGAAGCGCAGTTTCATTCCAGAAGTTGCCGAAGGTGACGACAGAAGACGCCCTCGCTAGGGCTCCGCCGAAGTCGAGGTTTGCCAATGAGTGAACTGGGTCGGCCCCCCGAACGATCACGAGATCAATGTCTCCGGAACGGAGGGCGTCAGTGAAGGCCCTCCACTGGTTGAACGAGGCGCCTCCAGCCGATGCTGGTACGGAAGGCACTGCTGAGTCTGGGTTCAGGAGAACGCCGCCCTTTTGCCCGACGCTTCCAACCAAATAGTTCAGGGTTAGGATGGCCCGCATGTTCTGCAAGCCGTTTGTCTGTGCGGCAGTCTCGCCGCCGCCTATGGCCAGTGCGGGACCATGTGTAGCGAAGTCTTCGGCCAGCCTCTCGATCTTCGGGATTGCTTTGCTTACACCGTGCTCATCCACGCCGAAGTAGTCGCCCATGCCGGTTTCGCGGACTACTCGGTCGATATCGAAGGCCTCAAGAGCCGCGCCACCTCTGCCACCAGTTACCGCCTGGACTGCCTGCGGGTCGGCCCAGCCGTGTTCGATGATGATCTTGGCCAACCCGAGGGCAAGTACACCTTCTGTTCCTGGCCGAACGGGCATCCAGCGATCAGCGTTGGCAGCTGTCATAGAGAAACGGGGGCCCACATGAACGAATGTCCCTCTTTCGTGGCCCTCTACGTTGCGGAACTTGCCATAGGCCCGTGCCAGTGAGACGGGTGACACCCATGTGCTCAGGAAATCGGAGCCGAAGTTCAGCACGAAGGCTGCGTTAGCTATGTCGAAGTGGGGCAGACGGTCGGCGTTGAATACATCCTTCACAGCCTGCCGCAACACGCCCTCACCAAGGGTTTCCAGGGTGAGGTAGCGGAGCCCGTAGTCGCTGGCGAACCGGCTAACAACCTGGCCCAGGTGCCCTCGAAGCGGCGGTGTGATCAAGGCCACTCGAGAGGCGCGACCCTTCAGGCTGTCGAGTGTGTTGACCAGCCATTCCAAAGAGTCAGCATAGGGGTCAGCGCCCGGGCCTACGGGAAGAAAGCCGTCACCGTCGCGTGCCATTGGCTGAGCGATGCGGTCGGGATGGTAAAGCTCTTGAAGCTGCGCTTCGCAGCGAGCGCTGTGCTTGCCAGCGTTGGTGGGATAGTCCGGGTTCCCTTGTATTTTCTTGGCCCTGCCTTCCATGACGCGTACGAGCAGGCCTTCGGCCGAAGCACATTGGCGGCAAACGGTGGCGTACCAGTTGTCGACACCGGTAACAAGGTCCTCCGGTAGGTTAACGGGACTCTGAACCCATAGTTCCTCGTCCGGGATGTTGCACCCAGCGAACACCACGGCCCCGGCTCCGGAGACCCCGGCCATTTTCAGAAATTGTCTTCTCGTCAGACCCATGTGCTGCGTTTTCCTCGGTCCTCGTATTCTTTAAGCGGGGCACGCTTCGGAGGCGTGCCCTGGGGTTAGCCTAATAGTGACAGATGACACAATCGGTGGGCGCGTTGTTAGCTCTGTGACAGTCTACGCAGTCGCCCATCTTGAGTGCCCGTACCTGACGCACCTCTTCCATCTCCCAAATCTTGCCATGACACGTTGAACATACTGCCTGAATCTGAAAGTCCTCGCCTAGGCCCAGGACCTCTGGGAGGCGTCTTATATGGACTTCGTGGGTGAATTGCACGTGGTCGGGGAGACGGTGTACTCGAATCCAGTCGATAGGCTCATCGTTGGCCGCGTACTCTTGAAGCTTGGCGATCTCGCTAGCCTTGTCTTCTTCCACGCCCTTGATGACGGCGTGGCAGAACATGCATTGCTGTACGGCCGGGATGCCAGCCGTGCGCTCTTCTGTAACTGTTCGATGGCAGAACGTGCAGTCGATGCCCAACTGGCCTGCGTGAGTGACGTGAGTGAAACGAATCGGCTGTGTAGGAGCTGCCTTGGCGATAAGCTCTAATGGATAGAAGTAGTGAGCGGCCACGCGCCAGATGACAAAGCCACCGATAATGGTAGCAACCAGCCCTCCAATGAGGACTACAGGTAGGCTGAGAAGTAAGAGTTTGCGGTCTGGTCGCATCGTCGGCTAAACAGGCTCCCTTGCTAGATCCACCATCGTGGGTAAATGTCGCTGAGCACCTGGATGATGTTGCTCAGGACTATGAAAGTCACTATGACGCCCGCGGCGCCTGTCAAAGCGGCCATGTAGAAAAGAGGCCGGTATCGCGAGATCGTCTCGGGAGCGTGTCCGGTCATAACCAGGGAGGGGATCACCATGTGGGCAACCACCATGTTCCCTGCGAAAAAGAACACGAAACCTACGAGGAGTAACAGTAGGCGTAGGGTGAGAGCCAGTTCGTGCCAGAAGGCAGTCGTTATGTAACTAGGATCCATAGTTGGCACCCTGCTAATTTGCGTGGCCTCTGCAATGCCTTCTGACCACGGGCGGGAGAATACCAGAACTTTGTGATATCTGCAACTATCTCTGCCCCTAATTTTGTTCCTAAGCAGTGGCTGGCGGCAAGGCTCCTACAGAGTGAAAGGGAGGCCCAGGCTCTCGGCCAGGCCTTGCAGCTCTGTGTAAACAGCATTGCTCAGTGGAATTCCGTGGGCCAGACGTTCCTGCTTGCGAAGGAACTCAGGCTCGCCAGGAAGATAAATCCGCTCAACCCCAGGTGCCCGCTCGGCCGCCCTGACTTGGCTCACCAGCCGGTCAACCTTCCCCTTAAAGTCTTCAAGGGGCATGAAACGCTGGATGTCCACGGCGATATAGGCGCCGCTAGAAACCAGGGGATCACGGCCGAAATCCTTCAGGGCTGGTACATCGGAGCCGAAAAGGCCTCCGGATAGCACACCGCCCAGAATTTCAACCATGGTGCCAAGGCCGAAACCTTTGTAGCCACCGGCCCACTGAAGGAAGCCGTTTAACAACACCTCTTGGGGATCAGTAGTAGGGACGCCGTCTCGGTCAAGGCCCCAATCCGCTGGGATGGCGCCGCCCTTCTTGCCGGCTAAGCGCAACTTGCCGGCCGCAACCATCGTAGTGGCCATGTCCAAGACCACTGGCTCTTCCTTCCCTGCGGGAACGGCGATGCTGATTGGATTCGTGGCGTAGGTAGGTGTCCGTCCGCCGAATGGGGGCACAATGGAAGGCCCGTTGTTTAAAGCAATTCCGATAAAGCCCTGAGCAGCAGCCCTCATGGGATAGAAGCCGACCATTCCCGTATGGCTCATGTTGCGGGACGTTACGAAGGAGACGCCGAATTGGCCGGCCTT
The DNA here is from genome assembly GCA_003228115.1 of Chloroflexota bacterium. Classification (GTDB taxonomy): domain Bacteria; phylum Chloroflexota; class Dehalococcoidia; order Lucifugimonadales; family SAR202-VII-2; genus SAR202-VII-2. The sequence continues at coordinate 575,632 of QEVV01000001.1, read as the reverse complement.
TTCTATGGCGAGGTCCATTCCCTTGCGGGCGGCAAGCATGCCGAAGGTCATGCCGCCATCAAGCGAGGCGCAGGCCCCGCTATCTTGGACGATGCTTATTTCGGCAGTGGCGTTGAGGACACCGGCCTGGATCATGCCTATGTACCCGGCCAACCGGGTTACTCCATGGGATTCCACCCCTCGCAAATCTGCCTCAACGAGTACCTGGGCAATGAATGCCGCATCTTCGGAAGGCACACCCTGACGTTGCAAGACAGAGGCAACGAAGGCCCGTAGCGTTTCGTGGGATACGGGGTGAAGGTCTTGAGCCGAGATCTCTTCTTTAGTGGTCATCTCTTGGTAACGTCACTCCGTGAGACAAAATTCAAGGGTGAGACCATCCGGGTCCGGGAAATACAGATTGCCGCCGATCTGCTGATAGGGCCTACCGGCCTCGTCCAACCGCTGCCTTGCTTCTTCTACTCGACCTTTGTCTGCGGCGATGGCGATATGCATCACCCCGCCCGCCCCCTCGGAGGCAACTCTGTCCAGGTGCGGGAAGTCGAATAGAGAGAGGGCCATGCTGCCCCCGATATCCACGTTGACGTGGGTGGAGAGAGGCTCGTCTCGGTTAGCGGTGACATTCATTAAAGGAAAGCCCAGCAGTCCGCAATAGAAGTCCAGAGACCGCTCTAAGTCCCAGACTTCGATGGCGATGTGGTTAACGCCGCGAGTGGGCGTGGGCTGCCCGTCACCAGAGATGCGCCCGCTTAGCCGGGCGCGCTTGGCCGCCAGCTCTACTTCCGTCATTGCTGTCATTTGATCCTCCCGCAGCCTAGTAAGGAAGGCAGGCGCTAGAAGTCTCTCATCAAGCGCCCATACCCCTCGATTTTGTCTTCGATGCCGACCTTGCGCATGGCTTCCCAAACAATGGCCTGGGAGGCGCTAATCGCGTTCACTCCCAGCTCTTGCTCTACCGTTTCCAGCATTTCGGCCGTGGGCCAGTGAGGGCAGGGAAACCAGATGGTGTCTGCCTCGGGGTAGTCCTTCTTGACCTGGCGGGCAAGTTCCAGGGAGGTCTCGATGGACATGCGGCCCCATTCATAGGCCGTATTGACATCTGCGCCAATGCTGCCAATGACGTTGAAGCCATGTTCCCTCAGGGGCCCGGCAGCGGCATCATCCAGGTCTTCGCTCATTGGGTGGGCTTGGGCTATCTTACTGGCCCCCACTGCCCGCAAGGCGTTGATCTGAGCAGTGAGGCTCGTAGTCACTGGCACCCCGCTGCTGTCTGAGACCGTCTTGATGAGGTCATCTACTTTGCTGGCGCCCTGCGACGCGTTGATAGGGAGGCCCCCTAGCACAACAAGGTCTACATTGGACCGCCCCATTTCCTTGGCGATGCGGAGGCTCATCTGGTAGCTCTCATCAACCGCTTCCGTAGTTACCGCCAGGATGGCCAGGGAGGTCACCACGAGAGACATGCCCTTGGGGGCCATGGCATACCACTCTATAGGGAAGACCTCTGTCAGCATTGGGGGAGACGTGTAACCGATCCGTGCCCTATATCCGTAGACGCTCATTGTTCGTTTACTCCTTTTCGCTACTAACTTGTCTTGCTACTAACCTGCCTAGACAGCCGCGCTCACAGGGTGGCTTGCAGGGCAACCCCTTCGTCGAGCAGTGTCCGCACCTCATCCGTAGTGAACCCCAAATCTTCTAGGACCTCCTTCGTGTGCTGGCCCAAGACCGGTGGCGCCAGCCTCACTGAACGTTCCATGCCCTCCATGCGAATGGGACTGCGCACCAACGGGAGGTCTCCCAATGTGGCGTGGTTCGTGGTTTCCACTACGTTCCGTGCTTGGACGTGGGGGTCGGAGAAGAGTTCTCCCACAGAGTAGAGAGGGCCAGCGGGAATTCCTCCGTCGCTTAGGGCCTCTGTCCATTCTTCCCTGGTGCGCACAGCCAGGTGTGGGCGGAGAAGCTCAAGGAGCTCGTCCTGGTGCTGGCGTCGCGTTGTGTTATTGGTGAAGCGGGGGTCGCTCAGCAATTCCGGAGAGTCCAAGATGTCGCAGAATATTTTCCAATGGGAGTCTGATGAAACGCAGAGGTTCATCGGTCCGTTGCTGGTCTCGAACACGCCACAAGGTGTCAACAAAGGATGATTGTTACCTTGAGGAGTCGGCACGTCTCCCAGCGAAAGGAACTTTTGGGCCTGGAAGGTAAGCAAGCCAATTGTCGAGTCCAAAAGAGACACTTCGACCCTGCGGCCCTTCCCCGTCACCTGGCGCTCGTAAAGGGCAGACGAAATGGCCACGGCGGCCAACATGCCTGTCGTTAGGTCGGAGATCGGTACTCCTACCCTGACGGGGTTGCTGCTGTCAAAGCCAGTGACGCTGGCGAGCCCCCCCATCCCCTGGGCCACCTGGTCAAGACCTGCTCGGTCCCGATAGGGGCCATCGAGGCCATAGGCGGTGATGGCTCCGTAGACCAGCCTGGGGTTTTCTGCCTTCAGGGTTTCATAGCCAAGGCCCATCTGCTCCGTTACGCCCACCTTGAAGTTCTCGGCCAAAACGTCACAGCTCAGTGCCAGCCGCTTCAGAATTTCCTTGCCCTGCGGCGTCCGAAAGTTCAAAGCCACGCTTTTCTTATTACGGTTGATGCTCATGTAGTAGGCAGACTCACCATCTATAAAGGGAGCCGTCTGCCGGGTCTGATCTCCCGTTGGAAGGGACTCCACCTTGATGACCTCGGCTCCCAGGTCACCTAATAAAGATGTAGCGATAGGGCCGGCAAGCCACCGCGTGAGGTCCAGAATCTTGATGCCATTGAAAGGTAGGTTGGTCACGATGCTCCGTTCCAAAGCGCCGATGGTAAAGTTGGCGCTCATTCTACACCCCCTGCAACGCGGCCGGAAGGCGAGGCTGATCTCTTGGACGAGGGCGGAGTCGGTGCTATACTGCCAAAGGCGCTCAGCTAGGCATTAGGCGTCCAGCGGACCGTTTTCGGGATGCCAGCCGGGGTAGCTCAACGGCAGAGCAGGCGATTTGTAATCGTCAGGTTGGGGGTTCAACTCCCCCCTCCGGCTCCACCGTTGAGAGACGCACCAGCCTTGGGGTGGCTTTGGACGCGCCGTAACGGAGGCTTGGCGAAAAGCGGAGCCCGTGCTACACTTGTACAGTTGTGTGGAGGGGTGGGTGAGTGGTTTAAGCCACCGGACTGTAAATCCGGCGCTCGGAAGAGCTTCGTAGGTTCGAATCCTACCCCCTCCACCACTCGGCCCCGGGGGTCTGTGACCTGGGGGCTTTCCTTACATTAGGCGAGCCCACATAGCTCAGAGGCAGAGCACGTTCTTGGTAAGAACGGGGTCATCGGTTCGACTCCGATTGTGGGCTCCATTCAGTTGTTCTTCAAACCTCTAGGAGGGTAGAGATGGCGAAGCAGATGTTCGTGAGGAACAAGCCCCACGCAAACGTGGGCACGATTGGGCACGTAGACCATGGGAAGACGACCCTTACGGCCGCCATTACCAAGGTGATGTCGATGAAGAACAGCAATAATAGCTATCGGCCCTACGATAGTATCGATAACGCGCCAGAGGAAAGGGCTCGAGGCCTAACCATTGCTATTCAGCATGTGGAGTACGAGACGGACACTCGTCACTACGCCCATATTGACTGCCCCGGCCACGCTGACTACGTCAAGAACATGATCACGGGGGCGGCTCAGATGGACGGCGCCATCCTTGTGGTTAGCGCTCCAGACGGCCCGATGCCCCAGACGAGAGAGCACATCTTGCTGGCCCGCCAGGTGCAGGTGCCCTACATTGTTGTGGCCCTGAACAAGGTGGACATGGTAGATGATGAAGAGTTGTTGGAGTTGGTGGAACTAGAGGTTAGAGAGTTGCTCTCTTCCTACCAGTTCCCGGGAGATGACATTCCCATCGTCAGGGTTAGTGGGCTTACGGCTCTTGAGTCTACGTCAACCGATGTTGAGTCACCGGAATACAAGTGCATCGCGGACCTCATGCAGGCAGTGGATGACTACATTCCGATCCCGGTTCGCCCGAGCGATCTCCCCTTCTTGATGCCGATTGAGGACATCTTCGGCATCAAGGGCCGTGGCACCGTGCTCACGGGGCGAATTGAGCGTGGCACGCTCAAGGCAGGCGAGGAAGTCGAAATCGTTGGGTTGCACCACGAACCCAAGAAGACGGTTGCCACCGGTGTGGAGATGTTCCACAAGACCCTGGAATCAGGCGAGCCCGGCGACGCCGTTGGGGTGCTGGTGCGTGGTATTGACCGGGAAGATGTTGAGCGGGGTCAGGTTCTGGCCAAGCCAGGGTCAATCCGGCCGCACACAACAGCAGAGGCTGAGGTCTATGTGCTTGGTAAGGAGGAGGGTGGTCGCCACACTCCGTTCTTCAATGGATACCGCCCTCAGTTCTACATTCGGACTACGGACGTTACGGGCTCCATTGGCCTTCCTCAAGGCGTTGAGATGGTAATGCCCGGAGACAACGTTACGATGACCCTTGAGTTGATGTACCCAGTGGCCTTGGAGGAAGGGGTGCGTTTCGCCATCCGCGAGGGTGGGCGGACGGTAGGCGCTGGTGTCGTCACAAAGGTCACTGATTAAGCCATGGCTAAGAAAGGTGGCAATGCGCGAACGCTTATCAACCTGCAGTGCACTGAGTGCAGGGAGCGTACGTACCATACCGAAAAAAACCGGCGCAATGACCCTAACCGGATGGAACTGAACAAGTTCTGCCCTCGCTGCCGCGTGCACCGGGTGCACCGGGAAGTAAGGTAGCGCCATGTCGCGTCAACAGAATCCTCGCTCTATGGCGGGACCGGCGAGCGGAGGCAGGGGCGGCTTAGGCTTCTTCCGAGAGGTCTACGCTGAGCTCCGAAGGATTGTGTGGCCCTCACGAGAAGAGGCGACGCGTCTCACAGTCCTAGTGATAAGTGTAGCCGTGGTAGTGGCAATCTTTTTGGCAATTGTAGACTCAGTGTTTACTCGCGTTTTCAACGTTATCCTTTTCCCTTAGCTGTCCGGCGTGTTTAGACAAGGGCGCCAGGCGAGGTTGCATGGCAAATAAGACTTCGGTTACCGAAGAAGAAGAACAAGAATTAGAGCAGCCGCTGAATGTTAAGGTGCCCGGTGAAGAGAACGGGCGCTGGTACATCATTCATACCTATTCCGGCCAGGAAGAGCGGGTCAAGAATAATCTCACCCAGCGCATTGAGAGCCTTGATGTGCGGGACCGTATCTTCCGGTGCGAGATCCCAACGGAAGAAGAGATTGAGATCCGTGAGGGGAAGCGTAAACAGATTCAGAAAAAGGTGTTTCCGGGCTATCTGCTGGTGTGTATGATCATGGACACCCAGACTTGGCAGATTGTGCGGAACACGCCTGGGGTTACGGGCTTCGTTTCGGTGGAGAATGAGCGCACCGGACAGTTGGAGCCGGTTCCCCTGGAAGAAGCCGAGTTGGAGGCGATCTTTAAGCGTATTGAATCGCCCACCCCCAGAGTGCGGGTGGGCTTCGAAATTGGACAGAACGTAAGAATTACTGAGGGACCCTTCACCGACTTCATCGGGACCGTAAATGACATCTCGCCTGATAAGGGCAAGGTGCAGGTACTGGTCTCGTTCTTTGGCCGGGATACGCCAGTAGAACTGGACTTCCGCCAAGTAGAGCGGGTGTAGGGATCTCGGCGAGGTAGGAGAAAGTTGGCCAAGAAAGTCCGCGCAATAGTTAAGCTGCAGATTCAAGGTGGGCAGGCTACGCCGGCCCCTCCCGTTGGCCCGGCTCTCGGTCAGCACGGCGTCAACATCATGCAGTTCGTGAAAGAGTACAACGCCCGCACATCTGAACAGATGGGCGCAGTGGTGCCGGTTGAATTGACCGTCTTTGAAGACCGCTCCTTCACCTTTATTCTGAAGACGCCTCCGGCCTCAGAACTACTGAAGAAGGCCGCAGGTCTGGCCAAGGGCTCTGCCGAGCCGACCAAGATTGTTGGTGAGGTTACGATGGACCAGGTGCGGCAGATCGCCGCGACCAAAATGCCGGATCTCAATGCCAACGACTCGGATGCAGCAGTGAAGATCATTGAAGGCACGGCCCGGAGCATGGGCATCAAGGTAGCAGGGGTCTAACCCTCTCAGAGGACGTACGTTATGGCGAAGCGAAGCAATCGTTACAAAGAAGCCGAGAGCAAAATCGCTGAGGAAGGATCCTATTCCCCAGAGGATGCGGTACGCTTGGTAAGAGAGACTGCAAAGACCAAATTTGACGAGACCGTGGAGATTCACCTTCGCACAGGGGCTGACCCTCGCCACGCCGAGCAACAGGTGCGCGGCGTCGTGGTGCTTCCGAACGGCCGGGGCAAAGAGATCAAGGTCGTTGTCTTTGCCTCAAGCGATGGCGCAATAATGGCGCGCGAGGCTGGCGCTGATTTCGTAGGCGATGACGAGCTTATCGCAGAGATTGAAAAGGGCTGGACAGGCTTTGATGTGGCTATAGCTACGCCAGACGTGATGGGCAAGATTGGAAAGCTTGGCCGTCTTCTTGGCAGGAAGGGCCTCATGCCCAACCCTCGAACGGGTACGGTAGTACAGGCGCAAGACATCCCCAGGGCGATTGTTGAAGCGAAGAAAGGCCGGGTGGAATTCCGTCTGGATCGCACGGCAATCATTCATGTGCCGGTGGGCAAGGTTAGCTTTACTCAAGAGCAGTTGTTGGAAAACCTCTCTTCAACAGTAGAGACCATAGTTCGGGCGAGGCCCAGTGGGGTGAAGGGGCAGTTCATCAAGAGCGCTTTCCTCACCAGCACCATGGGCCCCAGCATCAGGCTTGACCTTCCGGCAACGCTGGCCCTGAAAGTAGAGTAGCTTCAAGGAGTTGGCGGAAAGTATGGCCTTTTGGCCGCCTTTCACGCTCAATACGGAACCAACAACTGAAGAGATCCGTTGCTGAAGACTGTGGGTGACCCTGACGGGGCTGAAAGCGTTAAGCGCCCACTGAGGCATAGAGGTGTCCCAGCGATTCAATCGCTGAACTGCGCCCACGCCTTCCTTCGGCGTGGGCTTCGTGTTTCTTTAAGGAGACGCAATGGTCAAAGAGTTCAAAGTAAAGGCTGTAGAAGATCTGAAGGATAGGCTTAGCCGAAGTTCTATCGCTATCGGCGCCCGGTTTCAAGGACTCACCTCCCAGCAGCTCAACGATTTACGTCGTAGGCTGGCGGTCCAGGATGTTGAGTTCAGGGTAGTGAGGAACACCCTGGCTTTGATAGCTGCCAGGGAGGCCGGAAAGACCTCGGTTGAGGTTGTGTTCCAGGGTCCCACGGGGGTCGCCTTCGGCTACGGGGATCCCATAGAACCAGCAAGGATTCTTGCTGAGTTCATCCGGTCAACCCGCCTGCCGTTGGAGATCAACGGCGCGTTTATGGAAAGCAGGACGCTCTCATCTGATGAGGTCCGCACGCTGGCGACGCTTCCCCCCAAGGACCAACTGATCGCGATACTGCTCGGACAGATGCAGGCCCCGATCGCTCAGTTGCTTTATGTGCTGAACGCACCGATACAGTCGCTGGCAATCGTCCTCCAACGCGTGGTCGAAAATGGAGATGGTGGTTCAGCGAGTGAGAACGACTCTTCGGCGTCTGTTGAGCAAAGCTCCGAGGCATCCGAGGCAGACAGCACGGAGCCTGAGGCATCGGTAGCTGAAGAAGTCGCTGCAGAGGCTCCTGCACCTCAGGAGGAAGTTGCCTCCGAGGCAGCTCCCGAAGAGGGAGTTGCGAGTGAAGATGTAGCTGAAGAAGCTGCGGAGCAAGAAGAAAGCGGCTCTGCAGAAGCTGAGGAAGAAGAAAAGTCTGAGTAGTCCGGTAATCTCGGGAAATTAAGGGAGGTAGGAATGGCTGTCCAAGAAGAAATATTGGAAGCGATCAAGGGAATGTCGGTATTGGATCTGTCTCAGCTGGTGAAGGCACTGGAAGAGACCTTCGGTGTGAGCGCTGCTGCTCCGGTAGCTGCTGCAGGGGCTCCTGCCGCCGCCGGCGCCTCTGCTGATGCTGTGGAAGAGAAGACGGAGTTCAGCGTCATGCTCCAGGACTTCGGCGCGAATAAGATCAACGTCATTAAGGCAGTTCGCACCGTGACCACCCTGGGCCTCAAGGAGGCCAAGGACTTGGTTGAGAGCGCGCCAGTTGCCGTCAGGGACGGGATCACAAAGGGCGAGGCCGAAGAGATCAAAAAGGCCCTTGAGGAAGCTGGCGCCACTATAACGCTGGCCTAGCATTTAGAGACTTCGGCCAACTCGCTGGCCGCTCATACATAAACGATAGCGCAGCCCCAGGGCACTATGGCTGACGAAAGGTTGCCTGGTGTTCTGGGGTTTGCTTTGTTTTCTGCGCCGAGTTCCTTCAGAGGCACATCGGTGGAACAGAGGACGCTCGGGATGTACCAGCCCATGATCAGGGACCTTCCGGTTTCGGAACGTCCCCGGGAACGGCTTCGCGAGCAGCGTGCCCGTTCGCTGAGCAGCGCTGAATTGCTGGCCATCCTTCTGCGGGTCGGCGTTAGGTCCGAAAGCGCCGTGTCTATGGCGACTCGTATTCTTTCCGATCTCCAGGGCGTTGAGGGTCTAGCCCGCGTTTCTTACGACGACCTGTGCTCCATCAAGGGTCTTGGCGAGGCCAAGGCTGCACAGGTGCTGGCGGCCCTTGAGTTGGGCCGCCAGATTGCCACCGCTACCCCTGACGACCGTGTGACCATTAGCAGCGCACAGGATGTCAGGAACCTTCTGCACTCTGATATGGCGTTTTTGGCCCAGGAGCATCTCCGAGTCCTTTTACTCTCGACCCGGAACCAGGTCTTGTCGGTGGTCGAGGTATATAAAGGCACCGTGGACAAGTCCCAGGTGCGCGTCGCCGAAGTGTTTCGAGACGCAATCCGGGCCAACGCCCCTTCGATCATCGTCGTGCACAACCACCCATCAGGCGACCCCTCACCCAGCCGTGACGATGTTGAAGTAACGCGCCTTCTCATCGAGGCTGGTAAACTGCTGAATGTCGACCTGCTCGACCACATTGTCATTGGCCAACAGGGTTTCGTTAGTCTGAGGGAGAAGCACTTGGCCAACTTCGAATGATCGACCCGCAAAGCTCTGCTACGGAAAGCCGTATTTTTTACGGATGGTGGGTTGTCGCCGCCTCTTGCGCCGTCCTAACCGTTTGGTCATGGACAGGGTTCTACGCCTTCGGCAACATGTTTATCCCCCTGGAGGACCAATTTGGCTGGACCCGGGGGCAGATTGCCATCGGTCAGTCTTCATTCATGATCTGTGGGGGAGTGGGCGGGGTCTTCATGGGCCGGCTGGTGTCGCGGCACGGAATCAAGCGGTTGGTGATGGTTGGCGGAGTGATTCTGTCGACATCGCTGTTTCTTCTGAGCACTACAAATTCGTTATGGCAGCTTTATTTGTTCTATGCCATGGCTGGGTTCGGCGGAGCTTTCAGTGGCGTAGTGCCCTTTGCTACGGTGGTCTCCAACTGGTTCAAGATTAAACGGGGCCGGGCTATGGGGTTCACGATGATGGGCTTGGCTTTGGGTGCCCTCATTTTCTCCCCAATCACGGCGTTGATTGTCAGCGAGTTCGGCTGGCGCGTCGCTTTCGTGGTTATGGGCATCGGCGTGTTGTGCGTCAATTTTCCCGCGACTTTGATTCTCAAGACGAAGCCCCAAGATATGGGTCTGCACCCTGACGGGATCATGCCTGCTCCGCAGCCTGTCTTGTCCCCGATACCGGTCTCGGGAGGTAGCGGAACCGCGGGGGTGGTGAAAGAACGAAGTGCGTTTTCAATAGCGATGAAAAGCCCCGCGTTCTGGTTCGTTGCTGCGGGCTTCTTTTTTATGGGTATTGGTACGCTTGGCATCCTGAACCACCTCGTGCCCTATGTCAGGGACATGGGCGTGTCGGTGAAGACCGCCGGCTTGGTGCTTGGGATTTTTGGAGGAACCGGAGCCATAGGAAAGATAGGATTCGGGCTGCTGTCGGAGAAGTTCTCCGTCCGGTACGCCGTAATGCTGTCCTTCAGTCTTCAGGCGACGGGGGCATTCATCCTCCTCCAAGCGACCAGCCTCCCAGTAGTCTGGCTTTATGTGGCCGTGTCGGGGCCGGCTTCGGGAGGCGTTATGACCGTGCTGCCTCTATCGGTGGGCGCGCTCTTTCCCCTTCGCGTCTTTGGCACGGTGTTTGGTTTGGTGAATCTCGCTTTGTCGACGGGAGCTTCCATCATTGGGCCTCCGTTGGCAGGGTTCCTCTATGACCACTACGGCTCCTACAACATACCGTTCACCGCGTTCATCGGGATGTACCTCTGCGCCATCGTCCTCATCTACTTCGCCTGGGGCGTCAGCCCTCGCTTGCGAGGAGCCAAGGTAGCCTTCGAGGGCTAACGTACTTTCCTCCGTTGCTGTTCAGCGCGCGCTTCCCATATTGCTTCCTCCCACTGTTTGAACACGTCTGGTTGGCTTGGCGTGGGCGCCTCTATATACTGAAGCGCCAAATGACACAGCACTTTATTAGGCGCTGGCGCAGGAGCCGACATGGTTACCAAGGATCGATTGGACCGTGACATCATTGCGATGCGCGTTGCCCGCGAGTTCCAGGACGGCATGGTGGTGAACCTGGGCATTGGCATACCCACCCTCTGTTCCAATTACCTGCCGGAGGGCCGCACGGTCATCTACCACTCGGAGAGCGGAGTGCTCAACTACGGCCCGCTGGTCCCCGAGGGCGAAGAGGACCTCGATTTCATCAACGCAGGCGGCCAGTTCATATCGCTGCTGCCAGGATCGTCCTTCTTTCATTCCGCTGACTCCTTCGCCATGATCCGCGGCGGCCACATCGACGTCACAGTGCTGGGCGCTCTCCAGGTCTCGGAGGCGGGGGACCTTGCCAATTGGCTGATTCCCGAACGGGGCATCGGCAACGTCGGCGGGGCTATGGACTTGGCCGTCGGGGCAAGGACCGTCATTGCCGCCATGGAGCACAACGACCGCAACGGCGACCCCAAGGTCGTCAAGGACTGCACTTATCCGCTGACAGCCAAGGCCTGCGTCAGCCTGATCGTCACCGACCTGGCGGTGATCCAGGTGACGCCCTCGGGCCTGGTGCTCAAGGAGATGGCCCCTGGCTGGACCTACGAAGAAATCCAGGCACAGACGGGCGCTCCGCTCACGCCCGCTGATGATTTGGGGGAGATCACGCTGTAGAGACGCGGCGATTGGGAATCTGAGACTTTTATTTATCGCTGGGAGGCATTGTGGACGAGCAGAACCGAATCCAGTGGATATACTCGACCCCAAACGACCAAGAGCTAGAAGAGCGCTATGACCAGTGGGCTGGCGACTACGACGCTGATGTGACCACCACCCACGAATACCGAGCCCCTGCACTGATCGCTGAGTTGGTCAGCCAGTTCGTTTCCAAGGACGCCCGCATCCTTGATGCTGGTGCTGGGACAGGGCTGTCGGGCGAGGCGCTCGCTGCGGCTGGCTATGGCGACCTCGTGGCTATGGACATTTCGGAGGGAATGCTGGATGTGGCCCGAAGCAAGGGCGTGTATAAGGATGCACGCCGCATGGCCCTCGGCGAGCACTTGGACTTCGAGACCGGCAGCTTCGGTGCGGTGGTCGCGGTCGGCGTATTTACGCAAGCCCACGCCCCGGCCAGCGCCTTCGATGAACTGGTCCGAGTCACAAAACCTGGCGGCCACGTGGCCTTCACGCTTTCAGTTCCGTCATATGAGGAAGCGGGCTTCAAGGAGAAGTTCGCTGAGTTGGAATCAGCGGGAAAGTGGGAACTGGCAGACCGCACCGAGCCGCAGCAACTTACCTCCGGCGCTTTCTTCCGTAGGCTTTCAGTTAGATCGAGGCCTAGTCAGGAGCGTCTGCGGCGAAGAACTTGCCGGGGACGGGCACGCCAGGAATGGCGCCGGTCTTGTTGGCTGGGTCGTGGCCGGGGAGGGCATTGCCGTCTGGACCAATCCGGTCGTCTTTGCCGATCTTCTTGTAGGGGTTCCCCTCGGTGCCGGTACCTACCCGCAGCATTACCAGGTTACCCTCGCCGCTGCTCTGGAAGTTGTAGAGCGCACCCTTGGGTATCATCATGCCCTCGTTCTTGCCTACCACCGTCGTGCTGCCGTCTCCGGCGTAAAAGGTGGCCTGGCCTTCCAAGACCACGAAGGCGTGGTCCTCTGTGGTGTGGGCGTGAAGGGCGTTTTCGCCACCCTCAGCGTAGACCTTTACATGCATCCACAGGTCGCTGGTGTCGGCCAGGTGTTTGAAGGAGTTCCCTGCTGATAGCAAGGGCGTCTTCATGCTGAAAGGCATCTGTTCTACTGCTTGTTCCGTAACCATTGTTGCCTCCTGGGTGCTAAGGGCTTGTTGGACGCGATTATATGACGGAAAAGGTTCGCGTGCACCCTTTGGGGGGCGCTGTTTGGGCAAATGGTTTGCTGCAGCTAGCGCCGCCCTCCCACGATCCCGCCCACGAAAGGTTTAGGGATTTGGGGGACGCCCCCAGACCCCCGGCGGTGCGTTGCCCCTGCACCCCAGCCTGCGGCGCCTACTCTTGAGGTGGCGAGTTCAGGGCTCTATGAAATCCTTCGCCGCTTGCTCTGACCGGAAGGGAGTGAGGTAGGTTGTGACGGCGTGGCTCTGACAGTATAATTCCACACGCGACTCCAGAAATTAAAAGGGGGGCATATGCCAACGAGCCCGACGTATAAGAAATGGGTGGAAGCCCAAGGGATTCCCATCCACAGTGGTTACTACATTGAGGACCTGCGCACCGTTGAAGTAGGTCCATGGTCCGCTCGCGAATGCAATGCGGCCTTTATTGATGTCCTTGGCCTTGAGGGCGTCGCCGAGATTCGCGTAACCGAAATCCCGCCTGGCAAGACCTTGCCGCCGCTCAGGTCGGTGGCGGAAGAGGCTGTCTACGTGCTGGACGGCGTCGGTCAGACATCGGTCTGGGTAGGTAAGGAAGAGAAGCGCATCAATTTCGAGTGGGACAAGCGCAGCATGTTCATACTCCCACCCAACGTGAAGCACCAATTCACCAACATGCAGGGCAACAAGCCGGCCCGGCTGGCGCACGTTAGCTATATGCCAGTCGCCATGTCGGTTTGGCCGGACCCCGAGTTCATCTTCAACAACCCCTATGTGAACACTAATGTCCAGGCGACCGAAGGCGGGCAGTTCGCCACCGCCAAAGCCGTGGATGTTCCCAAGGACGGCTTCCGCAACATTACCGTTCAGTGGTGGGGCAACTTCTTCCCTGACCTAGCGGCGTGGGATAAGTTGGAATCTCACACGGTGAGAGGCAGCGGCGGCTCTGTGCTGGACCTTCGCTTCCCCAACAGTGAGATGACGGGCCACATGTCCGTGTTCCCATCAGGGAGATACAAGAAGGGCCACCGTCACGGGCCAGGTGTGGTTATCATCATCCCCGCTGGTGACGGCTACTCACTCATGTGGGAAGAGGGCAAAGAGAAGATCGTTATACCCTGGCACGAGGGCAGCCTCTTTGTTCCCCCCAACCGTTGGTTCCACCAGCACTTCAACGTTGGCGGCTACCCTGCCCGGTATCTAGCAATGCACACGCTGCCAGTGTTCAGCCGCAGCGAGAAGCTGGAAGACAAGAAGAACGATCAGATCGAATACCCTGATGAGGATCCGTTGGTCCAGGAGTTGTTCCACGAAGAACTGGCGAAGCGGGGCCAGAAGAGCGATATGCCGGACGTGGCCTACAAGGACTACGACTTCAAGTGGACCCAGGCAGCAACTGCTTCCCTCGTCTCCTAGGCAACAGAGTTAACGGAGAACAAAAGAGGGGCGTCCCAATTGTCGGGGCGCCCCTCTTTTTTGTTTCCACAAGTTTTCCTAGCTCACGTCGCCCGGTGCTTCTTGCCGGTACTCTTCCAGTGCGCCTTGTAGCTTGGGCCACGCCTTCAAGCTAGGGTCCATCTCCAGCATCGCCGTCGCCTGTTCGCGTGCGCTGGCTAGGATCTCCGTGTCCGAGAGGCGAGCGACCCTAAGTTGCGGCAGGCCGCTCTGCCTGGTGCCAAAGTAGTCGCCGGGACCGCGAATGCGCAGGTCTTCCTCCGCCAGTGAAAACCCGTCATTGGCCCCCTCCACAATCTCCAAGCGCTGACGAGCCTCTTGGGATGCGTTCTCAGCCATGAGAATGCAGTAGCTCTGGTCCTTTCCTCTGCCCACGCGGCCTCGCAACTGGTGCAGCTGCGATAGCCCAAACCGGTTGGCTCCTTCGATGATGATGGCCGTGGCGTTTGGTACGTCGATGCCAACCTCAATGACCGGAGTGCAGACCAGTATGTCTGTGTCGCCGCGGCGGAAGCTGTTCATAGCTTCACCCTTCTCGGCCAGGGACATGCGGCCGTGGAGAAGCCCAAGGCGGAGGTCGGGGTAGATTTCACCGGACAAGTGGTCGTATTCCTCGGTGGCAGCCCTGGCAATCACCACCTCCGACTCCTCAATCAACGGACAAACGACGAAGGCCTGATGGCCCTCTTCCACCTCCTTGCGGAGGAACTTGTAGGCTCGATGGCGGTCGGAGGCATCCAGGCGTCGGGTTTTGACCGGCAGGCGGTCCTTGGGCATCTCGTCGAGCGTGCTGAGGTCCAGGTCGCCGTAGAGGGTCAGGGCTAAGGAGCGCGGGATCGGCGTGGCCGACATCACAAGCATGTGGGGGTTGCCGCCCTTCTCTCGCAACGCTGATCGCTGTCGCACGCCGAAACGGTGCTGCTCGTCGATTACTACGAACGCCAGACGGGGAAATTCGACGTCTTCCTGTATCAAGGCGTGAGTGCCAATGGCGATGTCCATCTCGCCCTCCGCCATCAGGCGGTGCATCGCAGTCTTAGCTTTGCGAGTCTGCCCCCCCACCAGCAGGCCTACGACCACCGGTCGAGGGTACCCTTCCAGATGGATTACCAGTCGAGTAGGCGAAGGCTTGTCAACGATCGAAGCTTCCAACAGCCGCTCAACGGTCAGGAAGTGTTGTTCGGCAAGGACTTCTGTGGGAGCCAGCAGGACGCCCTGGAAGTCGCATGCCGCCGCGGCAAGGAGTCCTGCCAGAGCGATAACGGTCTTTCCGCTGCCTACCTCGCCCTGGAGCAGGCGAGTCATGGCTTTCGGCACGGCTATGTCCCGCGTTAAATCGCCGAGAACCCGCTCCTGCGCAGAGGTCAGAGAGAACGGCAACGTTTTCAAGAACGAGTCGACGATGCCAGGCGCGGGTGTAATGGGTTGAGCCGGGGCGTCGTCACGATGGGCGCGGCGGTAGGAAAGTACAGCCAACTGCATCAGGAAGAACTCGTCGAAGGCCAGCCGTCGCCGGGCTTCATCGCGTTCTTCAACCGAGTCTGGGTAGTGGAATTGCTGTATGGCCCGGGACAGGCGCATGAGGCCGTTGCGCTTGACGACCTCTGGAGGCACGGGGTCCTCTAACTCCGTAGCGAACCCATCCACCACCTGCTTGACCAGTCGCCGTAGCGGACGCAGGGTCAGCCCGTCCGTCAGGGGGTAGACGGGAACATGCCGCCCTGTGTGTACGAGATTACCGTCGCCGGTCAGGAGTTCGTGTTCAGGGTTCTCCATGACCAGCGAGCCCCGGTAGACATTCACCTTGCCGCTGATGATGATCCGGCTCTGCGGTCGCAGGTTTCGGGCCATGTGAGGCTGGTTGAACCAGACGATCCGGAAGTTGCCGGTGTCGTCCCCAACGATAGCCTCACTGCTGCGCCTGCCGCCCAGGAAGGATGTCTTTGCTTCCCACACCACGGCGGCCACGGTCTGCTCCTCACCGGGGCGGAGGTCCCGAACCTGTGTGATTCGGGAGTAGTCGATGTGCCTGTTCGGGAAGAGGTACAGAAGGTCTCGGACAACGCGAACGCCTAGTTTGGCGAGCAGAGGAACCGTCCGAGCAGTGACGCCTCCGAGGACGATAACGGGACTATCAAGGGTGGGCTTAGGCTTTGGCTTCGGCGTTCGGGCTGGTGCTTTCGCCGGAAGGGGCGGCCCATTGGACGCAGCTATAGTCGGTGCAGGGGGAGTTGGTGGCCGCTTTCGCGTTGCTGGGAGCGTGTGGGTCGGCTGAGCGCCAGATCCCGTGGCGCGCTCGACGGTCGCCGACAGCCGCCCCATCCAGGTGGCCCTTTGGCGGCTGTCCATGCTCCCATAGAGATCATCAAGAAGCCCGGCTTCCCTCAGACCCTGGAGCGCTTGCCCATCGCTGGAAGAGGGCCCGGCGACGACCTCAGCCCATTGGGCCAAGAACCGGTCCAACCCACCAACGACCGCGGAGTCCAGATAGCCGCGGGATCGCTCTAGGTCAAGGATCTTGAGAAGGGCGTCCAGCCGGGATGAGGCCAGAGGTTTGGGCATAGCTTTCCTCAGGCGTCATTGTACCGCACGCGGCACCGTGGAATAGGGCCGGATGACGGGTGGTGAATAGCGGGCGCAGGAGAGGGCGAACAAAGGGGGTGGTTGCGCCGGCGTCTGGGAACCACCCCCTGAGAGGCAACTAAACAAAGGGCCGTTTATAAACCGGCTGATCGGCGCAAGGGATCAATCCATTCAGCCCTATTCAGCCTGCAGGTATCTTGTAAATCGTGAACCGTACGGAGAAATCCGGCTGGCCGTACGCTCTGCCCCATCAGATGTCATATTCACTCCGAGGGTGTGTTCGATAAGAATTCGCATGCCCACGAGGTCGCTCACGAGTTGCTGGATTCGAGCTTCATCCATCGAATCCAGCAGTCGCCGACGCAATGTGCCAATGATAGAGCCCATCATTGCATTGTTAGGGGGAGCTTCTTCACGGGCATAGGCTCTGATAATGCTCAGATGAGCCGGTTGCAGCTGTTCCAATGAACGCACAAAACCGAGCTGCTCATCGTAGTCTTGCCAGGGTTGCATAATCGCATCCGCCAGGAAACTAGCGTACACCTTTCGCTTTTCCTCCGACCGCTCGTCTGCCACCCGTCGGAGCGTCTGTTCAAACAACTCCTCAAAATCCTCAGATCGCACATATTCGTCGTTAGTGTCCGGCAACTCATGGGTGTGCTCTCCCATTTTCTGAGCCAGGTCGTAGATCGTCTCGTACACCCGCTGCTGCCGACGAGCGCCAGCGACGCCCCCAACCATGTTGCTCACTGGGCCGCCTAGCACGGGGATGGCGCTCAGTAACAATGCAGCTACTTCGAGGTTGTCAGCTACGTTATCGACCGGTTGGATTGATGTACTGCCCTCGATCTCTTCCTGGTCTTGTCAAGGTTCCTGTATCATTGGTTACCCCCTTACATGCGTTCAAGGTTGCCGGTATTGGCTGGCTGGATACCCATTTCCTTTGCTTTGGCAGGCGGACAGATTATAAGCCGCTTCAGCACAAGGCTGCTTCGGCCAAAAGGGGGTCGAAAAATGGAATTTGCTAGCAATGGCGGGGGCTCCGGAAGCAGGGTGGGGCAAAAGGAATTCCTTTTGCCTATCTCCATTTTCGGCTTGTGCTAGTGTGGGGACATGGTAAATGTTCACAGGCTCCACCCCGATGCTGACGCTGGGCTGTCTCAATTCCTAATGGTTGTGGCTGCAGTTGCCGCGGTAAAGGCGGGGAAGCCAGCCCTCGTCGATGTGGGTGCCACAAGCGGCTCGTTATTGATTGACGGCCCACGTTTGATCAGCCAAATGCGAAAAGCGAGTATTGGGCAGATAGAAAGAGCTCTCCGTCCTCTCTACAACGAATCATGATCAGTGCCTACCAGGCCATCAAGGATAAACACAGCATCAAAGCCTGCGACGATAGGCCAGCTGTTGAATTTCTTCGCCATGTGCGGAATGCCTCCGCTCATGGGAACGTCTTCTACCTGAAAGGCAAGGAACCGAGGAAACAGGCTGGGTGGAGGGGGAAGGAGATTATCAAGCCGCTTGACGGGACGACCTTGCTGTACAGCTTTCTGAAGCCAGGAGATGTGCTGCAACTAGTAGATGATGTTTTCCAACTCGTGGACCCCGTGGCCTAATCACGCCTTTTCCATCTCCAGAGTCTGACCCGCCACACCCCTTCCCCGTCATTGACTATGTGGCTAACGCTGTGGTGTACGCATTGCTGTGGGTGACAGCTTGAGGAGCGTCACCTCACTGGCGCCTAGGTCTCCGTTCCTGGCCCTGGATCCAAGGGCGCCTTCCAGCAGAGGCCGGCTTCCGGGCCTACAGTGCCCCGGTACTCCTCTGAAAAGCGCAGCATGAGGTCCGCATCGAAGGTATCGAGTTCCAGGATGTGGCCCCAGGTAGTCATGGCAATGGTGCTGTCCATTTCCCAAGGTGTCACGATCACGCATAGGGGGAAGGAATCGAGGCCCCTGGCGAAGTCTTCAATCTGCTTGATGAGTTCTGGGTCTTCGGTGTCGTACCAAATGGCCATGACGCCGTGCTCCATGCTATGCACCACCTGCTCCTTCACGGCTGGTGTGAGGTAGATCCCGTGCTCGGTCCAACGGGGGGCGTGCCTGCCTGATGTCGGAGGGTTGGTGTTGTAGTCGTCCACGACCTCGCCTTGGGCGACGTGGGTGCGCGGGAGGACCTCCACGGCCCGGCCCAATCCAGGGTCCTGATTCTCGACTGTTGGCGCAGGCTCGACTGTTTCGGTCGGGACGGCGGTATTGGTGGGTTCGATTCTGGGGGTTGGGGCAAGAGTCGCAGTAGGCGCTGCCGTTGCCGTTGGGGGTATGTCCGTGCTGACCGGTGTTGGAGTCGCCTGCCTGCTGCCGCAGGCGGCTGCCAGTGCAACCAGAGAGATTAGGGCGAAGGACGCCCACAACTTTATGATCATGAATTCCTGATGCTTTTTACCATTTAACGTTGCGTAAGGGGAACCGCTCGACCATGGGTAGGGGAGGGTCTGAGACACGGCCCCTACCAAACCTCGCTTGGGCCTTTACGAGCCGCAGCGCGCACTGCAGGCCGTGGTTTTCAACGTTGGGTCAGCGGACGAGAACAGCGGTTCCCACTGTGCCGGGACCAGCGTAGGTGCCCACTACCGGCCCTATGCGCCCCATGATTATGTTTAGGTCGTTCCCGCCGATGCCACGAATTTCCTGCGCCAGCGCCTCGGCATCTTCAGGCGCCGTGGTGTGCATAACGCCTGCCTCCTCGATATCGCCCAAATCGCTCACTGCTTTCACCACTCGCGCCATTGCTTTGGCTCGGGTCCTAGCCTTGTCCAGTGGGTGCACCTCGCCGTCCCGGCAGAAGAGCACCGGGCGTATGTGCAGCAAAGAGCCAAGGAATGCCTGCGCCTTGCCAATTCGGCCGCCTTTTTCGAGGTAGTGCAGCGTCTCCAGATAGAAGAAAACGTGCATTCGCTGGGCGGCGCTGCGCGCTGCATCGGCAACTTCCTGCAGCGAGCCGCCTGCCTGAGCGACGCGGGCTGCGATGATTGAACATAGGCCTAAGCCTATGGATACAGTACCCGTGTCGATGACTTCAACAGGGCTGCCCTGATACTCCTTGGCTGCGTTTATAGCCGAGTTGTAGGTCCCGCTTAGCTTGGCCGGGATGTGGATGGAGACGATGCCATCGCTGCCTGAACCCACTTCCTCATAGACCTTCAGGAAATCACCAACCGAAGGCTGAGAGGTCTTCGGGAGCGAGTCCGTCGAGATCAGGCGCTCGAAGAACTCATCGGCACCTATGTCGATACCGTCCCGATACGTCTGGTCGCCGAAGTGCACATTCAGCGGGACTACGGTGATGCCAAGCTCGGCCGCCACGCTAGGGGCTAGGTCGCTGGTGCTGTCGGTAACTACTTTGACGGGCATGGTCTACTCCACCGAGAAGATGTAGGGATAGAAGGGCTGTCCTCCATAAACGACCTCTGTTTCGAGGTCAAAGGCCCCTTGGATGGCGGCCTCCGCGGCCTCCGCTTCTGCTTCGCTGATGTCCGAGCCACGGTACAAGGTCACCAGTTCAGCTCCATCGAGGTTGGCTTGCCTCAGAACGTCCAAGAGAACATCTAGGGCGTTTTCTCCAGCAACGACTAATTCGTCATCCAACAGTCCGATGGGCTGGCCCTCACTGATTGTTATGCCGCCTATCGTGGTCGGTCTAGCCGCGTAGGTAACCTCGCCTGTCGTTATGGAGGAGAGGGCCTCAGTCATGGCTTCGATGTTCTTGTCGATGTCCTGCTCTGGGTTGAAGGACAGCACCGCGGCCAGCCCCTGGGGTATGGAACGGGAAGGAACCACGCGCACGTTCTTCGTGGCGAGTTCGGCGGCGTGGTTGGCCGCCAGTAGGATGTTTTTGTTGTTGGGCAGGACTACGACATTGTCTGAAGGGGCACGGCCAATGGCGTCGAGGATGTCCTGAACGCTGGGGTTCATTGTCTGCCCGCCTTCTACGACAACTGATACCCCCTCAGCACGCATGAGTTGGGTTAGGCCCTCGCCAAGCGTAACAGCCACGATGGCTATTGGTAGCGTCTGAGTTGGGGTCTCGATGTTTGGGGAGCCGCCGCCCTGCTGCCCCGCCCGCACCTCCTGGTGCTGTTGGTCCATGTTCTGGATGCTCACGTCCCCAACAATGCCCAGCGAGACGCCTAGGCTCAAGGCGGGACCAGGGTCTTCGGTGTGGACATGGACTTTAACCAGATCGGGTTGCCCCACCACTACCACTGAACTGGATACGTCCGCCATTAGGGAGCGGGCGGCGTCTATGTCTATGCCGTCTCCCTGGATAAGGAATTGGGTGCAGTAGCCGTAAAGCTCGTCCTCGGTTGCTACCAGGAACTCGGCGCTGATCGATGTTGCGGAGGCCGCACTGACAAGAACCGTATCAAGAGGCTCGCCCCGCAAATGGCGGAGTCCGGCCTCCAACATGAGCGCCAGCCCCTGGCCGCCGGCATCGACAACGCCCGCTTCTTTGAGCACGGGCAGAAGGGTAGGGGTGCGTAAGACGGACGCCGCCGCTTCCCTGCTTGCAGCCTCCCAGATGGTAAGAACATCGGCTCCCTCAGTGGCTGCCGCTGCCTGAGCCGCTGCTGAAGCCTCGCGAATAACGGTTAGCATGGTGCCTTCCGTGGGGTTGCCGACGGCAGAGTAGGCTGCCGTAGTGGCTTCTCCGAAAGCACCTGCAACTTCGGCGCTCCCGGCGGCGTCAAGCTGCGAGAGACTCTTTGCCAGACCTGCGAAGAACTGAGAGAGGATGACGCCGCTGTTTCCACGGGCGCCCAGGAGCGCACTGCGGGCCATCGTGGAGGCTATGTCCCCAACGGTCGCCCCTTCCTTTCCCTCGAGGTCCTGCCAGACGCCTCGCACGGTCAGCCGCATGTTGGTGCCGGTGTCGCCGTCGGGCACCGGAAAAACGTTCAGAGCGTTGAGGATTTCATAGTTCTGTTCAAGGGCGACGTGAAAGGCTCGGGCCACGCCCCAGAGGTCGGCGCCGGTGAGTTGGGAGAGGGTGGTTCTCATGGTCTCGTTGCTTGCGCCTTTCGTTGTCATTTGCTACTCTTAGTGACTGCCAACGATTGTATCCAGGCCCGTCTGCCCCAGTCAAAGGCAGAGGACTTTCTAAGAGTATTACTATGAAGTGCCAAGTCTGTCACAAGCGCCCCTACTCGGGTAACACGGTCAGCCACTCCAACCGCCACACCAAGCGTTGGTTCAAGCCCAATGTCCGAAAGGCAACGCTGGTTATAGATGGAGTCGCAGCACAATTTAAGCTCTGCACCCGCTGCCTGCGGACATACCACAAGCCCGCCAGATAGCCCCGCCTAGGCTGCCACGCAAAGGGCCCGACGCCCCTCTTAGTTGACCCCTTTCTCGAAACCCTGCCGCAGATGTGCCATAGCTTCGCTGACTGACTGGCGAGCGTTGAATATGGCCGAGCCAGCCACCAACACCCTCGCTCCCGCCTCAACGACGCTCCCTACGGTATTCGCGTTCACGCCGCCGTCTACTTCTAGCTCCGCCTCGTAGCCGCCCTCGTCCAATAGGCGCCTCGCTCGCTTGAGCTTGTCGAGGGTTGCCGGAATGAACTTCTGGGCTGGGAAGCCAGGGTTAACGGACATGACCAAAAGCAGGTCCAGATCTGGCAGGACTTCTTCGATGGCGGATAGTGGGGTCCCAGGGTTAAGCGCGACGCCTGCTCGAACGCCCAATTCTTTGATTTGCCCAATGATGCGATGCAGGTGTGGACAAGCCTCGGCGTGAACCGTGATGATATTCGCCCCAGCTTTAGCGAAATCCGGTATGAGCCGCTCTGGTTCCACGATCATCAGGTGCACGTCCAGTGGCTTCTTCGTCCAAGAGCGGGCCCATTCGACCACGATTGGTCCGATGGTCAGGTTGGGTACAAATCGCCCGTCCATCACGTCAACGTGAATGTAGTCACCGCCCGCTTGGTCGGCCTCGGCGATCTGCTCGCCTAGGCGAGCCATGTCGGCTGAAAGGATTGAGGGGGCCAGCTTCACAGTTGGCTGGGTGGTCATGGTTTCTCCCCAAGCAAGCGCTTCGCTTCCGCCAGTGCGGCAGCCACCTGTTGTGGCGCAGTGCCGCCCGGAACGTCTCGCGCCTTCATCGAGCTTTGGGGAGTGATCTCGTAGACGCCTTGGTCGAAGACTTCTGAGAAGGTCTTGTATTCGTCCAGGCTAAGACTGTCCAGGCTCGTCCCGTTATCGGTGACGTGCCTGGATAACTTGGCAACGACACCGTGCGCTTCCCGGAAGGGCAGCCCCTTAGCTACGAGGTAGTCAGCCAGGTCGGTGGCTAACAGCAGCGACTCCTCGTCTACAGTTGCGCCCATCCGGTCGGTGTTCACTTTCATCGTGGAGACCATGCCTTGAAACGCTTCAAGCGTGGCGTGGAGGGTGTCCACCGTATCGAACAACGGCTCCTTGTCCTCCTGCATGTCACGGTTATAGGTGAGGGGCAGGCCCTTGAGGATCGTGAGCATGGCGACCAAGTTGCCGTAAACGCGCCCCGTCTTGCCCCGTGCGAGCTCGGCAAGATCAGGGTTGCGCTTCTGGGGCATGATGCTGCTGCCGGTTGTGTAGGCGTCGTCCATGGTGACGTAGCCAAACTCCTGCGACGACCACAACACCAGCTCCTCAGCGAGCCTGGAGAGGTGGGCCATGCACAGCGCTGATGCCGAAAGGAACTCCACCACGAAGTCGCGGTCAGAGACCGCATCCATGCTATTGGCCGTTATCCCACCGAAGCCCAACTCCCTGGCGACGAACTCGCGGTCGATGGGGTAGGGGACTCCCGCCAGCGCGCCGGAGCCAAGCGGCAGGACGTCGGTGCGGCCGTGGCAGTCCTGGAATCGCCCAATGTCTCGCTGCAGCATCTCGAAGTAGGCCATGAAATGGTGCGCTAGAAGCACCGGCTGCGCTCGCTGGAGATGCGTGTAACCGGGCAGGAAGGCTTCGCTGTTCGCCTCAGCCACGCCGACCACTGCCTGCTGCAGTCCCCGTAGGCCAGCAATGATGTTCTCGATGGCTTCCTTGGCGTACAGGCGAAGGTCTGTCGAGACCTGGTCGTTGCGGGAGCGCGCCGTGTGGAGCTTGCCCGCCACTGGCCCAACGAGCTCGTGCAGGCGGGCCTCGATGTTCATATGGATGTCTTCAAGCTCCGGCTTCCAGGGAAAGCGGTCCTCGGCGATCTCCGTTTGGATGGACATGAGCCCACCGATTATCTTGGTCGCATCTTTATCGGGGACGATGCCCTGTTTCGCCAGCATGCGGGCGTGGGCCACCGACCCGGCAATGTCCTGCCGGTAAAGTCGGCGATCGTAATGGATGGATACGGTGTAGGTCTGTTGCGTCATGGTCAGGTTGTTAGGACTCCCGCTTCATGCAAAGAAAGCGTCGGCGCAGCGTGAGGACCTTTTCCTGCCTCTGATTGTAGCCTCTCGTCTCCACGTAGACGATGCCCCGGTTGCCCTTGCTGGTCTCGCGCTTATCCAAGACCTCCGTCTCGGCATGGACAGTATCGCTAATGAAGACGGGGGCGTCATGCGTGATGGACTCGTACTCAAGGTTGGCGACGGCCTGGCCGCTGATGTCCCGAACGGTCATCCCCACGATAAGGCTGAACACCAGCGTTCCCACCACGAGCAACTGACCGTGCTGGTGGCTCTTCATGTACTCGGCGTCCAGGTGTAGCGGGTGTTCGTTGCGGGTAATGGCGCAGAACAGGTTGTTGTCCGACTCACTGATGGTCTTGCCGGGCCAGTGCTTGATGACGTCCCCCACGTGAAAGTCCTCGTAGGGAGCGCCGTAAGTCTCTCGTTTGTTGATGATGGCCATGTAATTGTGCTTCTCCGTCCTGTGTGCCCTAAGGCCGCTTCTCCAGACACTTACCGCGGAGGCCGCGGAGTACGCGGAGATTGAAACTTATATCCTCTCTGCGGGCTCCGCGCTCTCCGCGGTGAATCTCTACCCTTGAGCCTTAAGGAGCTAGCTATATAGCGTAGCGCTTCAGCAGGTTGCGGGCGATGACTAGCTTCTGAATCTCGTTGGTGCCCTCACCGATGATCATGAGCGGGGCGTCGCGATAGTAGCGCTCCAAAGGAAACTCCTTGATGTAGCCGTAGCCGCCGTGGATGCGCATGGCGTCCATGGCTACCTGTTGGCAGATTTCGGAGGCGTAGAGCTTGGCCATGCCTGCTTCCAGGTCGCAGCGCTCGCCCCTGTCTTTCTTGGCTGCGGCGTCGTAGGTCAGCAATCGAGCTGCCGCCACCTTGGTAGCCATATCGGCGAGCATGATCTGAATGGCCTGGTGCTGGGCAATGGGCTTGCCGAAGGTCTTGCGCTGCTGGGCGTACTTCACCGCCGCTTCAAAAGCCGCAGTGGCTACTCCGACTGAGCGGGCAGCCACATTGATGCGTCCTAATTCGAGGGCGCTCATCACTGCATAGAACCCCTGACCTTCCTCACCACCGACCAGGTTTTCGGCTGGCACCCGGAAGTCTTGGAACACCAATTCTGAGGTGTCCAAGCCACGGTAACCAAGCTTGTCCAGATGTCGGCTGACCTCTAGGCCTGGCCCTTTTTCCGCGATGAATGCGCTGATGCCCTTATATGGCGGCCTAGCGTCGCGGTCAGTCTTGGCGAGGAGTAGAAATGTATTACCGTGCTCACCGTTGCTGACGAACATTTTGGTGCCGTTGATGACATATTCCTCACCTTCGCGGACGGCGGTCATCTCGATGGCCTGCACGTCGGAGCCTGCGTTGGGCTCTGTAAGGCAGAGACCTCCCCGCTTTTCTCCGCTCGCCATTAGCGGCAACCAGTGGCGCTTCTGTTCCTCGGTGCCCGTCATGGCGACGGTGTAGGCCATGATGAGGTGGCTGTTGAGGATGCCGCTGACGCTCATCCAGCCCTTGCAGATCTCCTCAATGATCATGGCGTAGGTGGTGAAGTCGAGCCCCAGTCCTCCGTGCTCCTCCGGCACAATGCAGCCGAAGAGCCCCATCTCCTTCATGGTGACGACGAGTTCGTGGGGGAAAATGTCGTCGTTGTCATAGCGATCAGCTATGGGCAGGACATCGCGCTGGACGAATTCCCGTACGGCCCTGAGGACCTGAGTTCGCAATTCCAAGTTGGCTTCGACGACCATTCGCCTGCTCCCTAGATTGCGTATCGCTTGAGCAAGTTGCGGGCGATCACCAGCTTCTGGATCTCGTTGGTGCCCTCACCGATGATCATCAGCGGGGCGTCCCGGTAATAGCGTTCCAGTGGGTATTCCTTGATGTAACCGTAGCCCCCGTGAATGCGCATGGCGTCCAATGTGACCTGCCCGCAGGCCTCAGAGGCAAACAGTTTGGCCATTCCGGCTTCGAGGTCGCATCGCTCGCCGCGGTCTTTCTTGGCGGCGGCGTCGTGGACAAGCAGGCGGGAGGCTTGGACCTTGGTGGCCATATCAGCCAGCATAAGCTGAATAGCCTGATGTTGAGCGATGGGCTTGCCAAAGGTCTTGCGCTGCTGGGCATACTTGAGCGACGCCTCCAAGGCAGCAGTCGCCACGCCCACGGCCCGGGCGGCGACGTTGATGCGTCCGCTTTCCAGTCCGTCCATGATCTGGATGAAGCCCTTGCCCTCTTCCCCGCCAATGATGCTGTCGGCAGGCACGCGGAAGTCCTGAAAGGTGATTTCACAGGTGTCCAGGCCGCGATAGCCCAATTTGTCGAGGTGGCGGCCCACTTTGAAGCCCGGCCCCTTCTCAGCTAGGAAGGCTGTGATGCCCTTGTGCCGGGGCTCGGCGTTGCGGTCGGTCTTTGCCAATATCAGGAATGTGTTCCCGTTCTCAGCGTTGGTAATGAACATCTTGGAGCCGTTAAGGACGTACTCCTCGCCGTCCTTGACGGCGGTCGTCTCCATGGCCTGTACGTCGGAACCGGCATCGGGCTCAGTAAGGGCGAGTCCCCCCCGGCGGTCTCCGGTGGCCATGCGGGGGAGCCAGTGCTGCTTCTGTTCATCCGTCCCGTACTTGGCGACGACTTCGGCCATGATGTGGTGCGTTCCAATGGGGCCGCTGATGCTCATCCAGCCCTTGGACAGTTCTTCGAAGATGATGGCGAAGGTGGTGAAGTCGAGGCCTAGGCCGCCGTACTCCTCTGGAATGGTGATGCCGAACAACCCCATGTCCTTCATCTGCTCGACGAGTTCACCGGGGTAGATATCATCGTTTTCGCAGCGAACGGCTGTTGGAATGACATCGCGCTGCACGAAATCTCTTACGGCGCTGACGATTTGAGAGCGGGCTTCTTCCCTGGCTTGCTGGTCGAGAGTCACGAACGACCTCCTAGTCGGCTATGGTCAAGATTGTAGCACTCAAGCGGTGGTTTCGTGCCTGCCTCCTGCCGTAGCCTCTTTGGGCCTAGGGGTTGACCCTGGAACGCCCCTTTGTACAATCACGCTAGCAGAAGGGAGGGAACGCAATGACCGTAACCGATGACTTGAAGCAGCAGATCGTGGACGCGGCGGCCCGGCTCGTTGGCTCAGGCATCCTGACCAAGAGCAACCACGGCAATATCAGCGTTCGGGTGCCGGGGAGCGACACCTTTCTGCTGACCTCGGTCAGCAACCTTGGTCAGATCACGTTGGACGGCATTGGCCTATTCGACCTGGACAACAATCTGCTTGGGGGCTCCGTGATGCCCGTCAGCGCTGAAATCATCCCCATGCATGGCATCGTGTACAAGACCCGGCCACAGGCGGGCAGTGTGCTCCACACGCACTCGCCCTTTGCCACGGCCTTTGCCGTAGCCAGCAAGGCCATCCCAGTCGCCTACGAGCCCTTGGTGCGGTTTGGGTTCCACTCTGGCGTACCAGTGGCCGACTACGGGCCCAGGGGATCGCAGGAGTCGGTTGAGAACATCAAGAAGGTGCTTGATGGCGTGGACCAGCTCCGAGGACTGCTCCTCGAAAACCATGGAGTGTTGACCTTCGGCCATGACCTTGGCGAAGCGGTGCAGGCCAACTTGGTCATGGAGGAGTCGGCTGAGATCATCATGTACGCAAACAACCTCGGCGGCGCCAAAGAGGTGCCGGCCCATATGCGGGTGGCAGTCCAGCAACGCATGGAGGAATTCGCCGCGAAGGGCACGCAGGTCAAGGGTTAGCCTGTAGAGCAATAGACATTGGGGGCAGAAGTATTCATGGAATCAGTCCGCATCGGAATCATCAATAAGACCATCAACATGCTGGATTTCCTCCTGGCCGAGGATGCTGGGATCTATACCAGCCACGGTTTGGACGTGGAGTTCGATCTGCTTGGCGGCCTCAGAAGCATAGAGGCCCTCCTCGCTGGAGAACTGGACATCATAGTCTCTATAGGAGCAACGGCCAGGGCCATCATGCAGCGGGACGCGCCGTTGAAGGTGGTTCAGCTCATTCACAGCAACGGTCCTCATTGGGTGATGGGCCGAGCGGGCGTGGCGAGCGTTCATGACCTCAAGGGCGGCTCCGTTCAGGCAGGCGACAAGGGCACAGAGCCTGATGTAATGGTCCGAAAGTGGTTGACTAAGAACGGACTGGAACCGGACGTCGACGTCGAGCTTACATACGAAAAGGCCCACTCGGGCTGGACGTTCCACGGCCCGGCCCCGGTGGAGGATGGTGCAATAGCCCGGACGTTGGAGCAGGAGGCGCTGGAAGACAAGGGCTTCACGACGCTGGTGGAGCTATGCACCGAATTTCCCGACACATTGATTCATGGGCTGGTGGTCAAAGAGACCACGCTGGTAGAGCGCCCGGATATGGTGAGAAATCTCATTCGTTCCCACCGAGAGGTCTCCGCCTGGATCAACGACGGCCGTGAGGAAACGGTCCAGTTCATCGAGCGGCAGTGGTCGGTCTCACGAGAGCGCGCCGAGAGGGCCGTTCGTTCACTACATGGCGTCTTTGTCGCCAGGATGAACCCCAAGGAATTCGCAACCATTATCCAGTCATCGAGCGTGGCCGTTGGCCTACCTCCGATCACGGTCGATAGGCTTGTAGCCCACATCGAATTGGACTAGTGGTTGGTTTGAGCCTGCTTAGCCAGCACCTCCAGCACCGTCTCCAGGGGCGGGTCAGGCTCTCGAGATGTCTGATCGGCCAAGGAGGTCTCGCTGACCAGCCGGAACATATCGGCGACTCCCTGGAAGATGCGAGGCGTCAGACCCACGTCTTGGAATGTGGCGGCAATCTCCTCCATCTCGCCAATCCATCGTTTGGCTCTGTGCGGCATTGAAGTAATCTCGCCCATGTAGTGCTCGGCCAATTCGCTCCGGCCCAATGAGAACTCGTAGGCCAGCTCCTCGCCTACGCCAAGGGCTTTGGCGGCCACCATCAATTCGGTCCACAGCGCCGCGGAACCCTTGGTGGATGCGGCGTAGACCATCTTCAGCGCCGACGCCTGACCTACCTCACGTCCCACCACCCGTATGTTCAGCCCCCGAGTGCCGAGTTCTTCAAAGGCCGCTGTATCCAGGCCCGAGCAGGAGAACCGCGTCCGCCGTCCCGGTCCGGGAGGAGGGCCAATAATGCCAGCATCGATGAATGTTGTTCCTGCCTCACTCATGAGCGTCCCAATGCGCTGGGCTGTGCCAGGAGAGATTGCGTTGCAGTCTACGTAGGTTGGTGTGGCCGAGGTGGTTTTCATGGATGCCGCCACCTGCTCGGCGATGCCTAGTGCCTCCACAGGCGGCGTCACACACAAGACGATCTCGGCTGTTCGAACAACATCGTTGAGGGTCGGGAGAATGCGGAACCCGGCCTCTTCCGCTTGAAGCTGGGTGAGATCGCTACGACCTTCCAAGCACGTGACGACGTCCATCCCATTTTCCCCAAGCACCTTGCCGATGGCCGAACCCATGTCGCCTGGGCTGATGATGCCTACAATGTCCACGTTTCTCTCCCTTTTGCCTAGGCGTGCTCGTGCCTGTTCTTTCGTTGTGAGGCCCCTACCCCTATGCTATACTCACTTCCTGAATTCGTTACAGTCCCCAAGTGGAATCATCGTGCCAGCCGAGATTACAGAAGTGCCTCAGGGCACCGTTACCAGTCCTCAGGGTTTCCTTGCCGGCGCTACCTACGCCGGAATCAGGACCTACAGCGAGGACAAGGTCGACTTCGGCATGCTCATGTCGGAGAAGTCCAGCATGGCCGCCGGCATGTTCACCACCAACCTGATTCGCTCTCCTTCCGTTGTTGTGACCGAAGAGCACATCGCCAACGGCACTGCGCAAGTCATTGTCATCAACAGCGGCATCGCCAACGCCTGTGTTGGGGAACAGGGTTACAAGGACGCCAAAGAGTGCACCGCGATGGCTGCGGAGCATCTGGGCATTCCCCAAGAGGACGTCCTTTTCTGCAGCACCGGCCTCATAGGTGTGGAGCTTCCCATGGGGCTCCTCAAGGGAGCTATTCCCAAGGTTAACCTCGCCCCGGATGGCGGCCACCCTCTGGCCAGGGCCATCCTTACGACGGACCTTCGGCCCAAGGAGTATGCGGTTTCCTTCCCCCACGATGGCCGGACAGTCACCATCGGGGGG
This sequence comes from Chloroflexota bacterium, assembly GCA_003228115.1. Classification (GTDB taxonomy): domain Bacteria; phylum Chloroflexota; class Dehalococcoidia; order Lucifugimonadales; family SAR202-VII-2; genus SAR202-VII-2. Next base: position 545,531 of record QEVV01000001.1, on the reverse strand, counting down.
ATTACTAAAGGGTCGGGCATGATTCACCCGAACATGGCGACAACCCTTACCTTTCTCACCACTGATGCAGCAGTTGAGCCAGCCTTCTTCAAAGAAGTCTTGCGGGAAACCGTTGACTCAACACTGAACATGGTCTCCGTAGATGGGGACATGAGTACCAATGACTCGGTCATTATCCTGGCCAATGGCGCCGCCGGTGGCGAGGTCATCAGTTGGGACAGTGATGGCGCCGAGACCTACCAACGGGCGTTGATGCAGGTTTGCGCCCACCTATCCCGGGAGATTGCCCGGGACGGAGAAGGGGCCACCAAGGTGATCACTGTCATTGTTGAGGGCGCCCGCACTCTGGTGGATGCCCGCAAGGCGGCGAAGGCGGTGGCTACTTCCAGTTTGGTGAAGACCGCTGTTACCGGTAACGACCCGAACTGGGGCCGCATTCTGGCCAGTGTGGGTGCTTCCGGGGCAGAAGTGGTAGAAGAAAAGATCGCCCTTTATATCAACGATGTGTGCATTATGGAGGACGGGCGTCCTGTCCCCTTCTTCAAGGATGCCGTGGTGGCCATCATGAGGGAGCAGGATGTCTCCTTTCGAATATCTCTAGGCCTAGGGGATGCGTCCGCGCAGGCTTGGGGTTGCGACCTCACGAATGAATACGTGACCATCAATTCGGCCTACACAACGTAGCCTTAAGCAAGGCCTTGGGTCGGCCCGGCCCGCTGCAGCCCGTCCACAAGCCAATTTCTGAAATTTCGTTATTCTGAAGCCGCTGTCGAGTACACGTGCAAAGCGTCGTTGTTAAGATAGGCGGAAGTACCCTGGGGAGCCACGATACGTCCCTGGAGGACTTGATTGAGTTGACGCGCCGAGGACTGTCGCCGGTGGTCGTGCATGGTGGCGGCAGCGTGATCAGCACTTGGCTGGAGCGGCAAGGCTCCCTCCCCCGGTTTGTGCGGGGCTTGCGGGTTACGGACGCTGCAGGGCTAGAAGTGGTCACGGCAGTGCTGTGCGGGCTTGTGAACACCAGCTTGGTGGCGGGGATTGTAAGGAAGGGCGGTAGAGCGGTTGGCTTGAATGGAGCGGATGACGGTCTGTTCCAAGCCGAAATTGTGGAACCTGACTTAGGCCGGGTGGGGAGCATAGTTAGTGTGAACACGGCTCCAGTTCTGGCTCTGATGGAGCGTGGCTACATACCAGTAGTGGCGCCGGTCAGCCTCCACGGCTCTTCCGATCCCGACAGCGAACTGCCGGTCCTGAACGTGAATGCGGACACAGCTGCAGGAGAATTGGCGAAGGCCTTGGGCGCACAGCGCTTGATATTCTTGACCGATGTAGAAGGGGTACTGGACTCTTCAAGAAGGCTGATTTCCAGACTCAGCCCAACCCAGGCGCGACGTCTCATCACCTCCGGCGTGGCAGTCGGAGGGATGATTCCAAAACTTGAGGCCTGCCTTCGTGCTTTGGATCCCGTAACAACGGCCCAGATTATCGATGGACGGCGCTCAGGAGCACTACTCGAGGCGATGGAAGACCAAAAAATCGGCACACGTATCGAATAGTGGAGCAAAATGCGTTTCGACTTACGCGGTAACCTCGGCGGCGGCGGGGGCGGCAATACGCCAATCGACCTAGAAAACCTGACTATCCCTGCCAATGCTGGGCGCTGGCTAAAGATCGCCGGGGCGGTAGTCCTGGGTATCTTGTTGCTCATTGCCATTTCCGTGGGCAGAGGCGTCTACATCGACTGGCAATGGTTCCGCAGCATGGACCTCTCTTCGGTCTACATGACCATTATCAAGACGCGGGCTTTGCTGTTCTTTGCAGGGGCCGGAGTCTTTGCCCTTATTGCATCGCCCAGCGTTATCCTCGCCTTCCGTTTTTCCCGCGGAGACCTCCATCCAAGTATTCCCTTGGCTGTTGCCAAGTGGATGCGGAAGTCGCTGGCCTGGGTCGCGGTATTCATCGTTCTGATCCTGGCCGCCATCTTTGGCGCAATTGTCAGCGGTCAGTGGGAAACCTTTCTACGGTACTTCAATTCCCAGACCTTCGGAGCAGTTGATCCTTTGTATGGCAAGGACGTAGGGTTCTACGTCTTTACGCTGCCAATGATCACGACCATCCAGGGCTGGTTGATGGGTGCTTTCGTCGTCACCTTGATGGCGACAGGGGGGCTCTACTTCCTCCTCTTTGCCCTGCGGGGTCTCTCCTTCCCTACGACCTTCCAGGTGAAGGCGCACCTGTCCTTCATCGCAGCGATCTTGTTCGTCGTCATCGCCTGGAGCTACTGGGTTGACCTCTACGAGCTGCTGTACTCGCCAGGCGGGGCAGCCTTTGGGGCAGGCTACACGGACGTCCACGCTCGGGTTCCTGCTTTGCGGGTGCTTATGGCTGTTACTGCGGCGGGCTCCCTTTTGCTTATCGGCAATATTTTCATCTCGGGCTTCAGGTTGGCCATTGCCTCAGTTGCGTTGTGGATCGGAGCGGTGATCATCGTTGGCACCCTCTACCCGGCCGCGATACAGCGGTTTTCGGCTGAGCCTAATGAACTGACCCTGGAACGGCCGTACATCGAAAGAAACATCACCGCCACTAGAGAGGCCTACGGGCTTACCGATATCAAGGTACAAGCCTTCGCTGCGAACGAAGAGATCACGGCCCAAACGATTGAGGATAATCCGGGAATTATTGACAACATTCGGGTCTGGGGCCCCAGCCCTCTCCGCTCTCTCTACAATCAGAAGCAGTTCATCCGCCCTTACTACGACTTCCTTGACGTCGACGTGGACCGCTACCAGGTCAACGGGGAATACCGGCAGGTCATGCTGGGCGCTCGTGAGCTTTCGCCGGATAAACTGCCGGCCGAGGCTCAAGGGTGGGTCAACCAACGCCTTCAGTGGACCCATGGCTATGGCGCTGCTATGAGCCCGGTCAATGAGTCAACACCGGAGGGTTTGCCTACCTACTTCCTGCAGGACGTTCCCCCTCAGGGCTCGTTCGAACTCGAGCGGCCTGAGATCTACTACGGGGAGCAGAGTCGTAATTTCGTTGTCGTGAACTCCAGCGAGAACGAGGTCGACTACCCCACCGACGAAGGGCCCGTCTATACCAACTATCAAGGCAAGGGCGGTGTGCCCATAGACTCCTTCCTCGACCGGCTAGCCTTCGCATGGCACTTTAGGGATCTGAACCTGCTCATAAGCAGCCAGGTGTCAAGCGAAAGCCGCATCCAGTTCCGCCGGACCATCCAGGAGCGAGTCCTTACGCTGGCCCCCTTTCTGTCATTGGACAGAGACCCATACCTAGTCATTGCTGACAGCCAGTTGTTCTGGATGCAAGACGCCTACACAACAACCGACAAGTACCCATACTCCCAGCCCTTTGAGGAGGGTGATTTCAACTACATTCGTAACAGTGTCAAGGTAGTGGTGAGCGCCTACGATGGCACGGTTGATTTCTACGTCGCTGACCCGAGCGATCCAATCATTGCGACCTATCAAAGTATCTTTCCCGACCTGCTGACTCCCTTCGAAGACATGCCTGCGGCGCTAACGGAGCATGTTAGGTATCCGCTGGACCTGTTCACCATTCAGTCACAGACCTACCTTACGTTCCACATGACCGATTCCGGCGTGTTCTACAACCGGGAAGACCAATGGAGCATCCCCCAAGAGACCGTTGCAGGCTCCCGGCAACCCGTGGAGCCGTATTACGTCATCTCACAGTTGCTCGACACTGCAGAGGACGAGTTCGAGGATGAATTCTTGCTGATTCAACCCTTCACTCCGGTCAACCGGCCCAACATGGTGGCCTGGCTCGCTGCACGTAATGATGCGCCCAACTATGGTGAGCTCATCCTGTACAACTTCCCCAGGGAGCGGCAAATCGACGGCCCGGCTCAGGTGGAGGCACGTATCGACAACGACGCCACTATCTCAGAGCAGTTCACGCTCTGGGGTCAGGTGGGTTCCACAGTGATCCGTGGCAACCTGCTGGTGATTCCCATTGAGGATTCGATCCTCTACGTTGAACCCATCTACCTTCAGGCAGAAAACCTTGCTTTCCCGGAGTTGCGCCGCATCATCGTGGCTGACGCTACACGCGTGACTATGCAGCCGACGCTAAGGGGCGCTCTCGAGGTTCTCTTTGGAGGGGTGACGCCTCCGGTGGTGGATCCCCCCGATGGAGGTACGCCTCCGGACGGTACGCCTAGCGGATTGAGCGAGGAGTTGCAGAAGCTGGCCGATTCGATTGCCGGAATGAAGGGGACAATCGCAGAGGTTGAGGCCGCTTTGGCAAGGCTTCAACAATTGGCACAGGAAGCTCAGCAGTGAGCCAGGTAACTGATCAAGAGAGCCTTTACTATCTCCAAGTCGTTCGCAGACAACCAGTCGTCATCGTCAAGGGCGAGGGAACGAAGGTCTGGGATGAGGACGGCAAGGAATATCTGGACTTCACAGCCGGATGGGCCGTGAACAACTTGGGCCATTGCCACCCAGTGGTGGCGGATGCGGTGGCTGAACAGGCCCGAACGTTGATGCAGACTTCCAACCAGTTCTACACGGTGCCGCAGGTCAAGCTGGCAAAGCTGTTGGTTGAGAACAGTTGCATGGACCGTGTCTTCGTGTGCAACAGCGGCGCAGAGGCTATCGAGGGGTGTATTAAGACTGCCCGCAAATACGGCAGACTCAACAGAGACGGCGCCTACGAGATCATCACGGCGCTCGACTCTTTTCACGGCAGGACGTTGGCTGGAGTCTCTGCCACAGGCCAGCCCCACTATCAAGAAGCCTGGCAGCCTCTGCTTCCTGGCTTCGTCCATGTGCCTTACAACGACATCGAAGCCATTCGGAAAGCGACCACAGACAATACCTGCGCCGTAATGCTGGAGCCCGTGCAGGGTGAGGGCGGCGTCAATGTCCCCGACGAAGACTATCTGAAAGAGGTTCGCGCCTGGTGCGATGCCAACAACCTGCTCCTCATCTTCGATGAGATTCAGGTGGGCGTGGGTCGCCTGGGAACGCTGTGGGGCTATGAGACCTTTGGGGTAGAGCCGGACGTGATGGCCCTGGCTAAGGGCCTCGGTGGAGGTGTGCCTATTGGCGCATTCTTGATGAAAGAGCATGCAGCCGTTCTCTCTCCTGGGGATCATGGCTCGACCTTCGGCGGGAACGCCCTGACCTGCGCCGCTGCTGCTGCCGTCATGGACTACATCGTGGAGAACGACGTGGTCAAGCACGCCGCCGAGATGGGCGTGCTGCTCAAGCAGGGGCTAGAGAAACTCAGGGACAAGCTTGAGTTCGTCGCTGGTGTGCGAGGCAAGGGCCTGCTCCTGGGTTTGGAATTCGTTGATGACATGGCCGCGGCCGCTGTTGCTGCTTGCAATGAAGAGGGTCTGCTTCTCAACCCCGTTCGCCCCAACATCCTCCGGTTCATGCCTCCGCTGACCATCACGCCAGATGAAATTGAGCAAGGGCTACAGCGTCTTGAAAACGGTCTGGTGAAGGCGAGGGCGCCCCAGTAGGGGGACTGCCCTCGGCGGGTTCTCCAAGGCCAAGCCACTAGCGAATTGTCGGGTTCCACCCCTCCCCCTGTTCCAGCTACCCAAAGACGGAGCGCGTACGCTCCGCTTATAATGGCTATGAGCCCGTGCCCATCTAGGGGAACTACGGTGGATGCTGCGGCTTTTATCTGACAGAGTTGCGCTCGAATCCTCCGTCGACGGCCCGCTTACCATGACATAGCCTTCTCGCCATCACTCTAGGATGGCAGACTGACGCCCGATCATGAGAACTTCAGGGAGGGAGCTAACCAGTGGCGAAGAATAAGGTTGTACTCGCCTATAGCGGCGGACTCGACACCTCTGTAGCCGTCCGTTGGATCGCAGAGAAATATGACGCAGAGGTCGTGACGCTGACCATTGACTTGGGAGGCGGCAGCATCCGCTCAGACGTCGAAGAAAGGGCTTTGCGTGCCGGTGCTTCCAAGGTGGTGATCGTGGATGGTAGGGAAGCCTTTGTGCGGGACTTCGTATTTCCCGCCCTGAAGGCAGGCGCTATCTATGAAGGCGTCTATCCCTTGGCCACGGCACTAGGCCGGCCGCTGATTGCTCAATATCTGGTTCAGGTGGCAGAAGAAGAGGGCGCCGGCATTGTGGCTCACGGTTGCACAGGCAAGGGCAACGACCAAGTTCGGTTTGATGTGAGCGTGGCGGCCCTGAATCCATCGCTGAAGGTTATCGCCCCGGCACGGGAGTGGGGCATGACCCGCGAGCAGGAAATCGAATATGCAGCTCAGCACGGCATTCCCCTGGAAATCAAAGAAGGCCCGTCCTATTCTGTGGACGTGAACCTTTGGGGCCGCAGCGTGGAGGCTGGCAACCTGGAAGACCCAACGGTGCAGCCGCCTGAAGAGGCCTACACCTGGACTCGATCCATTGAAGCTTCTCCTGATGCGCCAACTGACATAGAGATCACTTTTGAAGCAGGCGTTCCCGTCGCCATTGATGGCGAGGTGATGGAGCCCATCTCACTCATTGAACACTTGGGCCAATTGGCCGGGGAGAATGGCGTGGGCCGCATCGACCACGTGGAAAACCGGCTGGTGGGCATAAAGTCCAGAGAGGTTTACGAGGCTCCGGCCGGTACGGTCCTCCACAAAGCACGGCAGGCCCTCGAGACCTTGACGTTGTCCAAGGAGCAGGTCCGCCTGAAGTCACACCTGGCAATTGATTACGCGGATTTGGTGTACAACGGCCTGTGGTTCACGGCCCATCGTCAAGATCTCGAGGCCTATGTTGAGAGCACTCAGCGGTATGTGTCCGGGACGGTGAAAGTGCGTCTTCACAAGGGCTCGTGCACGGTGATCGGGCGGGAGTCTCCTCTCTCGTTGTACCGGCACGACCTGGCGACCTACGAAGAGGGAGACACGTTTGATCATGCGGCCTCAGTAGGGTTCATTTCCATCTACGGCCTGCCGGTCAGAACGCAGTCTCGTATTCAGCTCCACCGTAAATAAGCCTCGGTCTCTCCAGAGGAACCATGCCACTGCTTCCCAATCCCTCCGAGCGTTGGAACATACGTGCCGGAAGGACACCAGGGCTGCTCTTGGATGTCCGCATGGCCCCGCACCAGTTCCTGGCGGTCATAGGCGCTGCGGAGGTGGGACTCTTCGACGCACTGCGCGACGGGCCAGCGGACGCGGCTTCCCTGGCCAAGGCCACCGACTCCTCTCCCGTGGGTATCGAGGTGTTGGCAAAGGTTCTGGTTGCTCTGGGCTATTTGGACGAAGAGGATGGCCGGTACGCTCTCACTGAGGTCTCAGCGAAGACCCTCCCAATCGACGAATTGCCTGCTATGGCGGCTTTTCTCAAGGAAGGGGTGCGCCAATCGCTGGACATCGCACGGGTTGTAAAAGAGAACCCACCGGGTGGTGTTCTCGGCTGGGGCGCAATCCGCTCCGGCGAGATGGCGCTGGGCTACCACGCCCTCATGCGATGGCTTGCCTCCTCCGTGGTAGATGAAGTGGCGCGTCGCGCCACCTTTCCCCGCGCCGCTCGACGACTGCTGGATGTGGGTGGGGCGCATGGTTTGTACACGATGGCCCTATGCCGCAAGTACCCTCTGCTGCAGGGGGCCGTTTTTGATTTGCCTGCGGGCCTGGCCTCGGCAAAGCAGACGCTTCCCCTGAACTCCGACGTTTCGGACAGGATCGAGTTAGTGCAGGGGGACTTCAATCAGGATGAGCTTCCTGAGGGCCAGGACGTAGTCTTCTTGGCGAACATCGTCCATGGCCAAACGGCCGAGAACAACGCCGATCTGTTTCAAAAGATCGGTCGTGCGACGACGCGTCGGGGCATGGTCCTCATTCTGGAGCAGGTGCCGGACGTGCCGCAGACCCAGCTTGGTAAAGGGATCGCCGCCATCTTCGGTTTGATGCTGTATCTGTTTTCCAGCGGCCAAGCCTACCCCTACGAACGTCTGACCGGGTGGCTTGAAGACGCAGGCTTTGGCGACATCAAGCGCCAGGAGCTTCGTGTGGCGCCGGGGTTTTCCCTGGTGTCGGCGAGGAAGAGGCCTCGATAGCCCTCCGATGACTACCGCCCAAAGCACCGCGCTGGGCAAGATGGGCATCGGATGTAATGGAGGGCAGCTATGAAAGTTGAACTGCTATGGTTTCAGGATTGCCCGAATCATGACATTGCCGAACGTATGCTGGCGGACGTGCTCAATGAATTCGGCGTCACCGACCCCATTGAGCGGATCGAGGTCCCGGACGTAGAGACGGGGAATCGCGTCGTGTTCCCTGGGTCGCCGACCATCCGAATAGATGGCTTGGACGTTGAGCCCGGCTGGGAACCCTGCGAGGACTGTACCCCTCGCTGCCGCCTCTATTTGACCTCTGAAGGACTGCGCGGCGTCCCTGAGAGGGAATGGGTAAGGCAGGCGGTACTGGAGGCGGCGGCCAGCTAGCGGGTGCTTCAATCTCTTCCCCCTTGAGGGGGAAGGTTAGGATGGGGGCGTGAGGCTGGCCTCCTGAAGGTGGGTTTCGCCCCCTCCTTTTTCCTCCCCCGAGTACAAGGGAGGAAATTGCGGACTCTGCTCTGCTCCGCAACTGGCAACAGCGTGAGGTGCCACGTTAGCCCTGGATAGGTAACCCCCAGCGCGCGAGTATCTTCACGGCAATCGTTACATCGCCTTGAACCGCCGCAGCCTGAGCGAGTTTGTCACCACTGTCACGGAGCTGACGGCCATGGCCGCTGCTGCCATGATTGGGTTCAGGAAGCCAAACTCTCCGAGAATTGGCTCCAGGAGCCCTGGCATGCCCCAGTTGAGGGCCACCGGGTATAACACGCCGGCAGCGATGGGGATAAGGGCGGTGTTGTAGAAGAACGCCCAGAACAGGTTCTGCTTGATTGTGCGGATAGTCTGGCGGGACAGGGCGATGGCCCCTACGAGTCCCCTGAGGTCGCCACGCATGAGGGTAATGTCCGAGGCCTCTATGGCAACATCAGTGCCCGTTCCCATTGCGATGCCCACATCAGCCTGTGCAAGGGCCGGGGCGTCGTTGATGCCGTCGCCCACCATGGCGACCACGTGACCTTCTTCTTGGAGCCGCTTGACCTGAGCAGCCTTGTCCTGAGGCAAGACCTGTGCCAGTACCCGGCTGATGCCAACCTGGCTGGCAATGGCGTTGGCCGTGGCCGATAGGTCGCCGGTGAGCATTACCACTTCCAACCCCAAGCTGTGAAGCCGGGCCACCGCTTCCTGTGACTCAGGCTTCAGCGTGTCGGCGACCGCGATGACGCCCTCAACCTGCTCGTCCAGTGCCACGAACATGGGCGTTTTGCCTTCCTGGGCCAGCCGTTCTGCATCCGAGGCTAGGCCATTGACGCCCAGCCCTCGCTCAACCATCAGCGCCTCGTTGCCCAGCAGCAGCCGGTGGCCGCCAACCGACGCTTCGATACCGAAACCGGGGACGGCTTTGAAATCGGAGGCTGGCTCCAGAGCGAGGCCCCTGTCTTCCGCTGCTCTGACGATGGCTTCGCCCAGAGGGTGCTCTGAGCCTCGCTCGGCAGAAGCCGCCAGAGCCAAGACTGTATCGCCCCGTTCGCCTGGGGCCACCACGTCAGTAACAACAGGCCTGCCAGTTGTGAGCGTGCCGGTCTTGTCCAGCACGACGGTGGTGACTTTGTGGGCCGTCTCTAGGGCCTCGGCGCTACGTATGAGGATGCCGTGCTCCGCGCCCTTGCCGGTGCCCACCATGATTGCCGTAGGGGTTGCCAGACCTAGAGCGCACGGGCAAGCGATGATGAGCACGGCCACCATATTGAGCAGGGCGAAGGTCAGGACAGGGCTCGGTCCAATGATCATCCACAGGGTAAAAGTGGCCAGCGCAAGGACGATGACGGTCGGCACGAAGTAGCCTGCCACCACGTCGGCAAGGCGCTGGATGGGTGCTTTGGAGCCTTGGGCCTCTTGCACGAGGCGGATAATCTGGGCGAGGGCCGTGTCCTTCCCCACCTTGGTGGCCCGGAGTTGGAAGCTGCCAAGCTTGTTGACCGTGGCCCCGAAGACGGGCGAACCCACCTGCTTTTCGGAGGGAATGCTTTCGCCGGTCAGCATGGATTCGTCCACGCTGGAAGAGCCTTCGACAACTGCCCCGTCGACCGGGATTCTCTCGCCAGCGCGGACCATGACGATGTCGCCCACCTGCAGGTCGTCCACGGCAACTTCGATCAGTTCACCGTTGCTTATCAGCAGCGCCGTCTGAGGCTGGAGGCCCATCAGCTTGCGAATGGCCTCAGAGGTCTGGCCCTTGGCGCGGGCTTCTAGGAACCGCCCCAGCAGAATAAGGGTGATAATCATGGCGGCAGTGTCGAAGTAGACCTTGGTCACCAGACCTGACGACTCGAAGAAGCCAGTGAACAGGGTGGCGGCGACGCTGTACCCATAGGCAGTGCTCGTGCCCACAGCGATGAGCGTGTTCATGTTGGCGGAAAGGTGTCGACCAGCGGCCCAGGCAGTCTTGTAGAACTGCCAGCCAGCCCAGAATTGTACCGGTGTGGCCAGGGCCCAGAGGAAGTACCAGTTTTGCCAGAAGGAAGGTACCCAGGGGAACAGGTTTTCCATGCTCCCCAGAAAGACCAGAACGGCGAGGGCGGCAGCAACCGTGAGCTTGCGCCGGAGGGTCTTGATCTCATGGCTGCGGGCTAGGCGTTCCTCATCGGACGCGCCTGCGTCTTCACCGGCCACGCCCTCAACTGAGTAACCGACGCCGGAGACAGCGTCCTTCAGATCCTGTAGCGTCACCGCTGTGGGTAGGTACTCCACATGCGCCTGTTCGGTGGCCAGGTTGACGTTGGCCACTCCGACGCCTGGAACTCCTCGCAATGCGCCCTCAACGGTGCCCACGCAGGCAGCACAGGTCATTCCCCCGATGTTGAGGTCTATCTTGGACTCGGCGATCTTGTATCCCGTCCGGCCTATTGCCTGAGCCATCTCAGTCACGGAGGTCTTGGCTTCGTCGTAGTCGACTGTGGCCTGCTCCGTGGCAAGGTTGACGGTGGCCTCCACAACCCCCGGCAAGCCTTTGAGGGTCTCCTCCACCGTGTGGACACAGGCGGCACAGGTCATCCCCTCGACGGGCAGGGTAACGTGCTTCTGCTCTGTGGTGGTCATGGTGGTCCTACTTCTGATTCAAAGAGTACAGTTCCAGCAACTCGCCCAGCACTTGGTCTTCCCGCCCTTCGCGGACGCCTTCTATGACACAGGAGTGAAGGTGGCCGTTGAGCATGATCTGCTCCAACTTTTCGATGGCCCGGCGCAGGGCGAAAGTCTGCTTCAACACATCGACGCAATACTTGTCATCGTCAACCATGCGGCGGATCCCCTGAAGGTGTCCTTCAATGTAATTGAGCCGCTTCAGGCAGTCCTGTTTGGTGTCTTGAAGCATTGTTCCTCCTGACCCTTACCCCCTGGGTAGGGGTATCCTTCAATTATACCATTGCCTCGCAAATAGAGGGAGCGGGGGTGGGTTGTCTTGCTGAGGAGTCGGTTGAACCCGCTTGCCTTCAACCTCGCTCCGCCGACGAAGCATCTCGCGCTGGCATTTTCATCCGTTGTGGTGCAAGGGATTCCGCTGGCATAGGTGATTCCGGCGGTAGTCAGTCGTTCAGTCCATGTTTATGGCTAGCCGTCTGAGTTCCCTTTGGTCTCTGCTCTACGGCGTTGCTATACTGTTGAGGCTCCATTCTGCAATCTTCGGCTGAATGTCCATGGCTACCAAAGACACCTCTACCCGAGCAACTACTCCTTCCGACGGCTCGGCCGCCCTGCGCTACGGGCGCGTCGTCGTCAAAGCCGGAACGAACGTGCTCACAGGGGGCACCGATCGTCTGGACAAGGCGATGATGGGCACCCTGGCGGACCAGGTCGCAGGAATGCGGAAGGACGGCATTGAAATTCTGCTCGTTACGTCCGGCGCCGTGGCTGCGGGGAGGGAAGTTTTGGGCCTTCGGCCCGATCAGCGAGGCATCCCTCTGCGGCAAACACAGGCAGCTGTAGGACAAAGCCGTTTGATGCACGCCTACGAGAGTTTGTTCGCTCAGCATGGTTTGGTCACAGCCCAGGTGCTTGTGACCCGGAGCGACCTGACTGACAGGCTTGGCTATTTGAATGCTCGCAACACTATCAACGCCCTCTTGGAACTGGGCGTTGTGCCCATCGTCAACGAGAACGATGTTATCGGCGTGGAAGAGTTGGCGGGGGAGACCATTGGCGACAATGACCATCTTTCTTCGTTGGTAGCGAGTCTGGTCGACGCTGACCTCTTGGTACTGTTAAGCGACATTGCCGGCTTATTCACCGCCGACCCACATCGCTTCCCCGACGCCCAGCTTATTTCGCGCGTTGATCGCATAGACGCTGGTATCGAGGCATTGGCCGGGCGACCTGAGGACAGCCGAGGCCGGGGCGGCATGGCCACCAAGATTGAGGCCGCTCGCCTTGCCACAGCCGCTGGCGTTGCCGTCGTCATCGCTGATGGGGCTGAGCCTGATGTCTTGAAGAAGCTTGAGCAGGGAGAGGAGATCGGGACGTTTTTCCCTCCTGCCGCAAGCAAACTGGAAAGCCGTAAGAGATGGATGCTAAGCGCGGCCTCTCGGACCGGCTCCGTGATTGTCGATGCAGGGGCTGTAGAAGCGGTACTCGGCCAGCACCGCAGCCTTCTGCCTGCAGGTGTAACTGGAGTGGAAGGGTCGTTTGGCCGAGGCGATATCGTGCCCATCCTCGGCCCTGATGGCGAGCGTCTCGCCTGCGGCATTGTTAACTACTCTTCAGAGGACGTGGAGCGCATCAAGGGCCTGCGGTCAGATCGCATCGGTGATACGCTGGGCGTCACCTACGCCGACGAAGTAGTGCACCGGAACAACCTGGTGGTGCTTTAGCATGGCCGACTGGCGAGGGCTTGAATCATGACCACAGTCGCTAATGAACTTCTGACGAAGGCGCAGGCGGCCCGCGGGGCCACTCGCGAGCTGGCCCGACTTTCCACCGATGCCAAGAACCGGGCCATTGAACTAATCGCGCTTGCGCTTGAGAGCCAGCAAGGCTCCGTCTTGGAAGCCAACCGTCAGGACTATGAAGCGGCCCGGCAGGATGGCATGTCGGAAGCCCTGTTGGACCGGCTTCTTCTTACGTCAGAACGTCTAACGGCCCAGGCCGCGGACGTACGCAAGGTTGCTGGGCTACCCGACCCTGTTGGCGAATCGTTCGATGCGCAGACGCTGCCCAACGGGTTGCGCATCGCTCGGAGGCGGGTGCCTCTGGGGGTCATTGGCACCATCTATGAGAGTCGGCCCAACGTGACGGTGGACATCTCGGTCCTCTGCCTCAAGTCAGGCAACGTGGCGCTCCTGCGTGGTGGCAAGGAGGCCATTCGCTCCAACGCCGCTCTAGCAGGCCTCGTGCGAGGCGCTTTGGCAAAAGCAGGCGTCACCCCTGAGGCAGTTCAACTGGTGGAATCGACGGACCGAGCCCTAGTCGATCAAATGCTGACGCTGAGCCAGTACATTGACCTTCTCATTCCTAGGGGTGGCCCTGCCCTGGTCAAACTGGTTGCAGAGCGAGCTACTATGCCAGTGGTGACGGGTGGCATAGGGGTTTGCCATACCTTTATTGATGCCTCCGCGAATATAGAGAGGGCTGTGGCCATTGCCTACAATGCAAAGGTTCAACGCCCCACCGTATGCAATGCCCTGGATACCCTCTTGGTCCACGCCAAGGTGGCGCCGGAGGTGTTGCCCAAGGTGGCTTTGGCCTGGGCTGAAGCAGGTGTGGAGATGCATTGCGACCACAGGGCGCTTTCTATTCTCGGACCGAGTCACGGGACCGCTGTGGTTCCGGCAACTGAGGACGATTGGGGCAAGGAGTTTCTTTCCTTGGTCGCTGCCGTGGCCGTTGTCGACTCGTTTGACGAGGCTTTGGAGCACATCCACAAATACGGCTCTGGCCACTCTGAGGCTATTCTCACGGAGGACTACTCGGCGGCAATGCGCTTCCTGGACGAGGTGGACGCCGCCGCCGTATTTGTAAACGCTTCCACTCGTTTTACGGACGGCGCTCAGTTTGGACTTGGAGCGGAAGTGGCTATCAGCACCAACAAGCTTCACGCACGGGGGCCAATGGGCCTGCGGGAGCTAACGTCTTATAAGTGGATTATCATGGGCGACGGTCAAGTCCGGGAGTAGGGAGGGGCCGCGCCCATTGCCCAAGTCAGGGTATTCTCGTAGGCGGCAAGGGCCACGGGCACCCGGATCTCCGCTTGATTCCCTGGTGAGCGAAACCGTCCAGTGCGCGAAGGTGATGTTGCGAGCTATCAAGGCCGGCAGGGATTAGGCCTGGCGGAATATTGCATTGGAGGAAAACGTCGATGGGACCGTTTTACTTTGAGCGAGAGGTGCGTACACCCTATTCTGAGGTGTACACCATACTAGAGGACGAAGCGGTGATCGGCAGGATTGACCTGCACTACGTTTCTGGAATGGTCCACGGCACCCTCACCATTGGCGAGAGTGTGACTCAGGAGGGCATTCAAGACCTCATCGACGCCTTGGATGAAGAGATTGTGGACTCCGTGGGTATCTCGCGTGAAGAGTTCATCATCCACGTCCATCAAGGGCGCGATATAGGCGTTTGGAGCAAGAACGACTTTACTGAGAATGGTAACGGCCACGGCGAACACGGCAATGGAGAACTCTAGCCCTGAAGCGCTGCTAGGCTAGCCGGATCCTTCGCATGATACGCAGTGCGATGGTCGGGATGGGCTCTCCTAACCGGAAGATCATAGTCATGAAAGCCGTCGAGGCGATTCCCAGCAGACCGCCGGCGATCACATCCGACGGGTAGAAGACTCCCGCATACACCCTCCCAGCGGAATACAGCGTCCCGAGCGCGAAGAGGATTCCCCCAACCTTCTTGTTGCCTAGCCAAGCCCCTGACGCCGCTGCGAAAGCCAAAGCGGTTGGATTGGCCGGAAACGAGGAGTCCGTTGGGCGGTAGAACAGCAGCGGCAGGTCGTGATCCACGAAGGGCCGGAAGCGGAAGATGTGGGCATTCATCACGGTGACCCAGGCGTTTACCAATCCCATTGAGGATGCGGCGATCCAGACTGCCCGCTGATTGATCTCCCGTAGCTGCCTGGTTAGGCCGGTGAACCAGAGCCCCAGCAGCGTAATAGAGAACAGCACGGGCATGAAGTAGTCGCTAATCAGCACCTTTAGCGCTGCGTCGACCCAGGGCAGAAAGCCCACCCACTGATTGAGCCACAGGAGAACCGTCTCGTCCACCCGCGTCATGACCGGTTATCCCTGCGGAAGCTTGCCCGGAGCGCCGTGCCAAACGTGGTGGTCCTCAGCGCCTCGACACCGTCGACATCGTCCGGTGGCTGATGAGAACGCATGCTATTGACTAGGGAAGAGAAGCCCAAGGTAAACACTGTGGCGAATGCAGCAGCGGCAAGGAATAGGGCGAACATCAGTGACCCGCCAAGGCCATCCTCGGTATCTGGAACGTTGCGTTCACGGCTGAGGAAGAACCACAGAAAGGCTCCCACGGCTAACGCCACGCCGAGAAGGCCACCAATGAGGCGGTTGGTCACAAAAAGCAGGCCGTCCAGATGGTTATACCACGCAGCAATCTGAAGCCCGCCGCAACAGGCAACGAAGGAGAAGATGGAGTAGTGGAGGGCGAACAGGATCACGTTCGTCCCTGGAACTAGGCGCTCACCTTGGCCCGCACTGGCATGCACCAATCAAGGTACTTGGCGTTTCGGCCTCGGATCACGTCGAAATAAAGGGAACGAAGCTCGGTGGCGATGGGGCCCCAGGCTCCAGATCCTATCTTCATATTGTCGATTTCGCCTACAGGAGTCAGATGAGCCGCTGTGCCCGTCATGAACACCTCGTCGGCAAGGTAGAGTTCGCTGCGGCGAATGCTGCGCTCCTCGGTCTCAATGCCTAGCTCGCTCTTCGCCATTTTCATTATCGTGTCCCGCGTTATGCCAGGTAGGACGTTGTCCGTTATGGGCGGAGTGAACAAGCGGCCGTCTTGCACCATGAAAATGTTTTCGCCGGAACCCTCCGCGACGTGGCCGTCCTGATTCAACAGAATGGCTTCATCAAAGCCGGCCAAGACCGCCTCTGTCTTGGCCAGGATGCTGTTCACGTAGAGACCACTGATCTTCAGGCCCGTCGGGATCATGGTGTCTTCCATGCGACGCCAACTTGATGTACAACAACGAGCAACGGCTTCCACATCCAAATAGGCCCCCAAGGGGACGGTCATAATAGTTAATTCGGCGTCAAGCTCATGAAGCTTGAGGTTAGCCACCCGCTCGGTGCTTTTGAAAGCCAGAGGCCGTATATAGAGGTCGTCGTGGTAGCCGCTTCGCTCCACCAGCTCCGCCGACAGCCGACAGAGATCGTCCACGGAGTAGGGTATGTCCATCCGGAGGATCTGGCACCCGCGCAGCAAGCGCTCGTAGTGCTCTCGTGGGCGGAAGATGTAGAGCGTCGAGTCGTCTTCGTTCCAGTTGGCCCGAATTCCCTCGAAGACCGCGGTCCCATAGTGCAGGGCGTGGGTAGCGATTCCTACCTTTGCGTCTGCAAGTGGCAAGAATTCACCACGAAAAAAAGCCAACGGTTGAGGTGGCATTCAAGGACTCCTTGCTGGTCAAGCTGACCAGCGAAAGTATACCTATGTAGGCACTCACGGAGCAAGTGGAAGGACTCCCGTCATTACATTGTGAAGGAAGTGGCAATGGGATATGCTGAAGGTATCTAGGAGATTGAATCGAACAATGACCATTGAACCTAACATTCCGCCTAACCTAGCCGCCGCTCCGGAGCCTTGGCTCACGGGCCGCAGGAAGCTGCTCATAAGCGTCGCGGTCGTGGCCTTGGCCATGTTCTACTTTGCCTTTCAGTCTTTCCAGGGCGCGGCCCAGTACTTCTACTCGGTCCAGGAACTTCAGGCGCAGGGTGAAGCCCTTGCGGACGAGACGCTCAGGATTCGGGGGAAGTTGCTACAGGAGTCGTTTGAGCGAGCGCCCGGTACCGGTACCGGAGAGTTCATTCTGGTGGACGACAATGGAGATCATCTGCAAGTGTCCCACGCCGGAGCGGTACCGAGCCTTTTCTTCAATCCGCACTCGGAGATCATCCTCCAGGGCACCTACGACCCAAGCGGCGTCTTCACGACGAAAGGTGATCCGCTGATCAAGTGTCCCACCAAGTTCCAAGAGCTGGACGAGCCTGGTGAACAACCGGCAGACTACGAGGCGGATTACGACGTTTGAGTTGGCCCCTCTGCGCAGATCGGAAAAAGAAAGACCCGGCCTTGCGCCGGGTCTTTCTTTTGTGGGCTCGCGGAAGTGCTAGTTCTTGGAGTTCCGAACCTCACGCCGGATTGCGTCCTTGAGTTCGGGAGGGGGCGTTTTAGCAGGAAGCCCTCGCAGGCTATCCACTGTTGATCGCAACGAGGATATGAAAGCGGTGCATGGTCCGCACCATGACAGATGATTCTCAAGGCGAGACAGCATCGGTTCCGTAAGCTCCCCATCAATGTAATCGGAGCAACACCCTGCTATTTCGGCGTGGTCTTCCGTCTTTCGCCTACGCAGGAATGAGGGCAATTTGAGCCAATCCGCCATCTCTACACTCCATTGAGGACTCCCAATCTTCGATTCACTGTAGTTGGGCCCCTTTATCCAGTCAAGATGAAGCCGAGCCCTCTTGTTGGCTTAGATGCATCACCCGCTGGCGGAGATGCCTGTAGGGGATTCATTGACACTGTCGTGGCTGAGCGGCTACGGTACGATGGAACTGCTCCTGAATTTCCTCTGAGGTTCTCCGTGTCCCTCCAGCCGGAAGTCGCTGATTTCGACCAGATTGTAGAGAACTATGCTGACTTCGCATACAACGTTGCCTATCGGGTGATGGGGAACCCTGATGACGCTCAGGACTGTGTTCAGGACGCGTTCATCTCCGCCTATCGCAACCTGGATAAGTTCCGGCAAGATTCCAAGGTTTCCACCTGGCTTCTATCGGATTGTCGTTAACGCATGCCTCATGCGCCTCCGCAAAGATCGTAGGGCCAAGACCATGACCCAGCCGGAAGGGGAGGTCGAGCAGGTGCTCGCTGACCCCTCCCCCAGCGCCGAAGAGGCTCCAGAGAGGGCCGCGCTCAACAAGGAATTGGGGGAGCACTTGGAGGCTGGCCTGGCTGCCCTGCCCGATGATTTGCGAATCGCAGTAACGCTACGAGATGTGCAGGGTCTCTCCAACCTGGAGGCCGCGGAGGTCTTGGAGACCACAGTGTCAGCGTTCAAAGCCCGGCTCCACCGGGCGCGGGTGCAACTCAGGAGCTATTTGGAGCCTTACATGGCAACCTAAGGCTTGCTTTCGGCGCCTATGACCGACAAAAAGAAGAGCGCCCCGCTAAACGCGGGGCGCTCTTCTTTTTCTACTCTTACGCGGGGAGGGCCGGTCTAAGACGCAGCCCCCAAGATGGGGCCCTAGAGAACGAAGGCCTCTAGCATCTCAGGCACGGTCTTGGCCTGAAACTGGGGATGAATGGTGTCGATGATCCTCTGATGCAGGGGCTGGGAGTACTGCTCCTGGTACAGGATTCCCACCGGTACTCCGTCCGCCCTCGCTATCTCTAGGGCTGCATTCCAGTCCGTGGGGTCGTGGTCTTCGGGGATGTCATAGAGGGCAGGCTCAATGCCTTTGTTCTTGCTGCCCTTCAGCATTTCAAAGGTGTCGTTATAGGTGGTGCAGGGCGACTGCACATTGATGATCGAGAAACCTGGGTGATCCATCGCTTGACCCATAAGCTTAGCCATGTCTCTGGGCTTGCCGGAGAACGCTGAGGCCACGAATGAGACACCTACGCTCAGGAAGAACTGAAGAGGGTTGAGTCCCACCTCCAGCTTTCCGTAGGGCGTGGAGTTGGTCACCATGTTTTGCTCGCCGGTAGGCGAACTCTGGCCCTTGGTCAGTCCGTAGACGCCGTTGTCCATGATGACGCAGGTGATGTCCAAGTTCCGAGCGGCCTGAGGGGCAATATGCTCCTGGCCAATGCTCAGGAAGTCACCATCGCCGGCCACTACAATGACGTTTAGGTCCGGCCTGCCCATCTTGACACCGAGCGCAATGGGAAGTGTGCGGCCGTGGATGCCGTGGATGCCATAGGGCTGTTGCTCTCCCTCGTAGAGGTGCACAAGGTTTCCAGAACATCCGATCCCAGCCACTATGACGTTGTTGTAGATCGGTTCGCCGGTCCGCTCACCGCGTTCCTCTACCGCCCATTCCAAAGCCCGCCGGACCCCGAAATCGCCGCAGCCGGGACACCACTTGAAATCGTACTCAGGATTCTTGGCGCTCATACTCTAACGACTCCTCTTCCGTGGGCTTCAACTCGCTTCGTAATACGCTCTTCCAGGACGCTGACCTTGAAGGGCAGTCCCGTGTACTGGGTTATGGATTCGGCTCGTATGCCGTATGTCCGTAGGTATGAAGAGAATTGGCCCAGGTAGTTCAATTCAGGCACGATGACCAGTTCCTTCTGCAGCAACTCTTCCAATAGTTTCGCTGGCAGAGGGTGTAGGAACATCGTGTAATACCAGCCGATGCTCTGTCCGCTCGCTATAAGGGCCTCCCAAGCTTCTCGGCCTGGACCCTTGGAACCGCCCCAAGGCATGATTGCAATGGGGGAGTCGGTACCCTCAGATTCGTAATGACCATCTTCCAGCAGCTTCAGTTTACCGAAGCGGCGCTCCGTCATCTGGACGTGACGTTCTGCTAGATGGGTCGTGTCACCGTAGGAGTCGTGCTCTGACCCGTTTGCCACGTAGGCGCCTGGTGAGCCTGGGATCGGCATGGCCGAGAGTTCCGCACCGTCGTACCGGAGGTACCCGTTGTCACCTGTGTACGTTTCGCGGGTTTCGGGGGGCACAAGGTCTAGATCAGGCATGGGAATGTTTTGAGACCGCTCTGCCATCATGTGCTCACTAAGCAGAATTACCGGCCCCTGGTACCTCTCAGCCCAGTTGAAGGCATGGATAGCGGAGTAAAAACATTCCTCGATTGTGCCTGGAGCAATCACGGGTAGCTTGGAGTCACCGTGGGCAGGGTGCAGTGCCGTTTGGAAGTCGGACTGTTCCGTCTTGGTTGGCAGGCCAGTTGCGGGTCCGCCTCGTTGAACATCAACGACAACGCATGGAATTTCAGCCATCCATGCTAGACCAAGACCCTCGCTCATAAGCGTGAACCCGGGGCCCGCCGTGGCCGTCATTGCCTTCTTTCCGGCGTAGCCTGCGCCAATGATAGCCGTGATGGACTCGATCTCTGACGTTGCTTGGTAGGCGAACCTGCCTGGGCCGACGAGGTTCTTCTCCATGAAGATGAAGATGGGAGTAGCAGGGGAAATGGGGTAGCCGACATAGTAGTCGACGCCCGCTTGCAAAGCGCCGATGGAGAGCGCATCGTTCCCTTTGATCAGTATCTGCTTTCCCTCGGGCCTTATAGGCGCCATCAGGCTTCCTAGCTGGAACTCGCTGGTGGCGGCATGAAGGCGGCCCAGTTCAAGCGCTTTCGTGTTGAAGTCAACAACCTTGTCCCGTCCCTTGAACCGTTCTGCCACGAAGTCCTGGAAATACTCCTTTGGCATGTTCACCAAGTGCGCCAATGCGCCCAGGATGACCATGTTGGCAGAGCGTGCCTCCCCAGCTTCCTTGGCCAGTACCTCAATAGGTACGCCCAACGCCCTGGTTTCAGCGTCAATTTCGAAGACGGTGTCATACATAACCACACCGTCTTCTCTGACCTCCGCCTTGTGGTTGTTGTAGGCTTCAAGATTCAGGGCGACGAGGACATCAATCTCGTCTCCGGAACTTAGGACCGGATCGGTGGAAATACGAACCTGGGTGTAGGTGGGCCCCCCCTTGATCTGGGAGGGAAACGTAGCGAAGGTCATTACATGATAACCGACGGTTGCGGCCGCTCTGGCCAGAAACTCGGCGGCGGTAACTACACCCTGGCCGCCTTCACCTGCGAAACGAACGACGAAGTCACGGCGTTCCAACTTCAGCCTCCGCGAACGAGGGGTTATGAGGGACTTAGCTTACGCTGTCCCAACTCGCAAAATTTGGGGCGCCACGCGTGAACGTAACATCGGACAATTTAGCAGCCGGTAGTAGGGTTGTCAAACTTGACAGCTACCAGCGGTAGGTGCCGTTGACGCCTTGGACGAGGGCTTGGCGTTGTGTACTCTAGGCTCGTTGGAGGAAGGGGGCCATGCAGCTTCTAGACCGGCGTATTCTCCTATTGGACCTCGACGCTTTTTACGTGTCGGTTGAGGAGCTAAGGGACCCATCCCTTCGAGGCAAACCGGTGGTGGTCGGCGGTAGTCCTGAGGGGCGAGGTGTCGTGGCTGCCGCTTCCTATGCTGCGCGGGAGTATGGCGTTCATTCAGCGCTGCCCATGCGCACCGCCATGAAATTGTGTCCTGACCTGATTATCTTGCCGTTTTCCCGTGGCGCCTACAGCGAAAAGTCCCGCCTGGTGATGGCTTTGTTGGAAGAGTTCTCGCCAATGGTGGAGCAGGTTTCCATTGATGAAGCATATGTAGAGCTTTCTTCCGGCATTCCCTTCTATAGGGCTGGGGAGATCGGCAGGGAAGTCCAACGCCGAATCGAAGTGGCCCTTGGGCTACCAAGCTCCGTTGGGGTGGCAACGAGCAAAGTTGTTGCCAAGATCGCCTGCGAGAGTTCCAAGCCGCAGGGATTTCTAGCAGTGCCCCCAGGCCGGGAAGCGCAATTTCTGGCCCCATTGCCTGTCCGCCGCATGCCTGGTATAGGCCCCAGGGCTGCAGAGGTTCTCAACAAGCAGGGTCTGGAGACCCTGGGCCAATTGGCAGCCTGCTCTGACGACCTTATGGCTCGACTCTTTGGCAAACGTGGCCCCGAAATGCGCCAACGAGCGATGGGTGTCGACCTCAACCCGGTCGTGACAGAGCGTGAAGCAAAGTCTCGTAGTGTCGAGCGTACATTTGGCAAAGACATCGCCGATGCTGAGGCGTTGCTGAAGAGCATCAGGGAGATGAGCGAAGACGTAGCTGGACAGTTGCAGAAGGAGGGCGTCCTAGCGCGTACCATCGGCATCAAGTTGCGCTATTCCGATTTCACGACGCTTACTCGGGCCCACACGCGTTTTGAACCTACGGATGCGGCCGGGGACATCAATGAGGAAGCTGCCGCTTTGCTCACAGGGGCTTGGGAGACGAATCGTCCAGTGCGCCTTCTGGGTGTCAAGGCGGAGAAGCTAATCCCCGCCGGACAACCTCAGAAGGCGCCCAGACTTCTTTGAAGCGTCGACCACTGGCCTGTGCGCACCCAATTGACTCCATGTGCTGCGCTTGCTAGGCTCTCGGTTCCAATGGATGGTCAGCGAGGTGAACGCCATGCAGGAACCGGTTCCAACCACCCCCTCTAACAACCTTCTCGTCTCGGCGGACTCTCATATGGCGGAGCCCCCTGACCTCTGGGATAGGAACCTTCCGCAGAGTCTTCGTGACCGTGCGCCCCGGATCACGGCCAGGCTCTTCGAAACCAGCCAGCATCTCCGGGCCGGAGGTTGGGATCCGCATGAGCGCCTGAAAGACATGGCCTTCGACGGCGTTAGTGCTGAGGTTTTGTATCCCACGCTGGGTACGTTGGATGTGCGATTCCCTGACGACTGGGAGTTGGAAGAGGCTTGCTTCCAGGTCTACAACGACTGGCTCATGGATTTCTGCAGCGTTGCGCCTGAGCGCTTCTGGGGCCTGGGCGTGGTGTCACTGTGGAATGTTGGCCACGCAATCAAGGAGATGGAGCGTTTCAAGAAGGGGGGCTTGCGAGGAGCTGCCGTCTGGATCGCAGCGCCCGATGAGCTCCCCTACAACTCAGACCACTACGAGGAGTTCTGGGCAGCGGCACAAGACATGGAGATGCCGTTGAGTATGCACATCAACGCGCGAGCCAGGCCGGTCATCGTGAATCCCAAGCTCCCTCAAGCTCATTCGGTCAATGGTCATAAGCTTGACGCGATGAATTCCTTGCTCCACATCATCGGGTCAGGCGTGCTGGAAAGGTACCCGCGCTTGCTGATCGTGGTCGCGGAGATCGGCGTTGGCTGGATTCCCTTCTGGCTACAAGAGTTGGACTACTATACGGTGAGCCGCCAGCCGCTGCCTATGCTTCCTAGCGAGTATTTCCATCGCCAAGTCAGCAGCACCTTCATCAGCGATGCGGTTGGCTCGTACCTCCTGGAAGCATACGGGCAAGACAACTTCATGTGGTCCCACGACTACCCCCACCCAGCCAGCACATGGCCGGAGTCCCACGTCGTCGTCTCTGAGGAGCTACAGCACGTCCCTCAGGAGACACGCGAAAAGGTGCTCTGGGGCAATGCCGTTCGGGTCTACAACGGCGGCAATGTTCCTAAGCCCCCGGACCCGCCTGGGGATCGGGCCGAACTGGATGAATGGCTTGCCGGCCACTCGGGGTTTGGGGCCGCCTCGCGGCTCCGCAATGCTGCGCCTGCGGTTGGATAGATAGCCCTCTAAATAATGAGAACGCCCGCCCTAGAGGCGGGCGTTCTCATTAGCAGCGTACTTACCCTATCTACAGGTACCCTTGCTCCTTGTACCAGCGTTCGGCGCCGGGGTGAAGAGGTACATCCAGTGGTGTGGACTCCGTGTCTCTACCGATTTGATCGAGTCCGGTGTATGCGCCATCCTCCCACTTGATCTCGTCGGCGCGGGCCCCGATAGCGGCGCACATGCTATAGGCAACCTCGTCAGGCAAGGATTCTCGGGTGTACAGCGGCCAGCCGCTGTAGTCGATGGTTTCATAGTCGCGGTCCAGCCCCTTGAAGACGGACTTTGGCAGGATCACCTTCCGCCATCCAATGTCCAGCATTTGCTGCATGATGCCCGCTTCCAGTTCCAAAGGCTTGTAGCCGTGTTCTACAGCGACATCCAGCCAGGCGGGGACGCCCTCGTCGAAAACGATGTCCAGGGTGCCCTCGCGGATCTCTGCCATCCGGCGTGGGTCGTTGGGCGGCCCATTGAGTTGAATACTGCCTCCCCAGGGTTCTATGTCCTCTAAGGTAAAGCCGTACATTGGCAGCAACTGCCCCAACAAGACACGCGTTGAGTGCGTGGTGTCTTCCCTCGTGGATATGCGCAGCGGCATGCGGTTGTTCTTGACGTCGGCCAACGACGTTATTCCTAGGCCGGGTTTGACCAAGATCACGAAACGGTCCCAGGAAGGGAAAGAGGCGATGACCCGGACCGGAAGAGGGGCTCCTTCATACAGACCGGTGCCACGGTATGCCTGCGTTAGCAGGGCTGATGGGTTGACGAATGCGGCGTCCAGATCGCCTTTGACAATTCCCTTGGAAAGGATGGGGGAACCAGGCGCCATGCGAAGAGAGGGCTTGAATTCCTCACCAGACCCGTTCCCGATGTAGATGGCGACGTCACGGTTCGCGTAATAGGGAATGGATGGGTCTCCGGCCACGCCCAGTGCTATCTCCCACAGCATCCTGGACCGAACGAACTGCGCTCCTCTCGGTAACGTTTCCATTGAAAGACCTCCCTGGAATTAGGTGGCCGACAGAATACCACCCCCAGCACCAATTGGGGATGTTGGATGGAGCCCCTCGGTCACGGCTTGCCGGAACGCGCCTGGCCATTTGGAATTGACAACTGCCTGAGTCGGCCCTATCGTCGGCCTGTCAAACGGCCCCAGCTCCCCAGTAAGGAGGACAGCATGGCAATCGAGGTGACCGGCTCGCCAGACCCGGAGCTGATCAAGCAGTATTACATGAGGGACCCCTATAGAGAGTTCCTGGCCCGAGAGGGCGTGCCAGTTGTAGAAGAGTACGCCGTTGACTGCGTCAACATGCCCTTAGAGCCCTGGCCTCGCATGGGCGGGCTTGGCGCGTACGTCCACCTGGCGGGCCGCGGAGAGTTCCTCAGCACCTATGTGTCGGAGATTCCCCCTGGCGGGCAACTGAACGTCGAGCAACACCTTTACGACGAGGCCATATATGTGGTCAAGGGCCGCGGAGCAACATCAGTTGAGTTGGCCGATGGCTCTCGACATACATTTGAGTGGCAGGAAGGCAGTTCGTTCGGCATTCCCTTGAACGCCAAGCACCAGCACTTCAATGGCTCCGGGTCTGAGCCCGCGAGGTTTGCCGCCGTTACCGACCTGCCGGTGATTCTCAACATCTTCCACAACGAGAGCTTCGTTTTCGACAACCCCTACCACTTCCCGGAGCGCACCGGGGATGCCAGTTACTTTGCGGGCGAGGGAAAATTCCGCGAGGTGAAGGCGGGTCAGCATATGTGGGAGACCAATCTGGTCCCCGACCTCGTCAACTTCGAGTTGCCACAATGGCACGAGCGAGGCGCTGGCGGCAACATGATCAATTTCATATTCGCCGAGAGCACGCTCAGCGCTCACATGTCGGAGTTTCCCCCAGGGACATACAAGAAGGCCCACCGCCACGACGCGGGTGCTCATATCTTCTGCGTTACGGGCAAGGGGTATTCGCTGCTATGGCTGGAAGGGCAGGATCCCACGGACACGGTCCGCGTTGACTGGTGGCCTGGCGTCCTTTTCGCCCCACCGGACGGGCCGACCTACCACCAGCATTTCAATATCGCCAACGGGCAGTCCCGCTATTACGTTCTGGGCTTCGGAAGCCGCCGCTACCCGGTTTTCGACAAGCGGAAGGCGGTGGTGCAGGCTGCGGATACCGACATCAAGAAGGGCGGCATTCAGGTCGAATACGGAGATGAGGACCCCCGTATCCTGGACCTCTTCGAAAAAGAGTGCGAGAAGAACGGCGTCGCTTCGCAGATGCGGGCCTATCTGGAGGAGCGGGGAATCCAGCATCCGCCTAGGACGTAAGCCTGTCCCATCCTGTTCAGACCGACAGGGAAAATCTCAGCAACGATGGGGCTGGCTAGTCCTCGTAGACAGAGGTGTCTGGGTGGTTGGAGGACCAGCCGAACCAGTAGGCGTTACGGGCGTCCAGCCGCGGCAACTCTTGGGAGGGGTCGTCGTCCTGCACCAATGCATCGTCACGGGCTACCCAACTGGTCCCGTTTTCGTCGACGATCATGCTGCCTTCGCCCACTGAAAAGGTGTGACCGCCGCTCTCATACGCCCGCGCGGCTCCGGCCTTCGGGTCGGTAATGATCACCACGTCCCCGCCACCCAAGGTGTCGTTGACCACGAGAGTCTCGGTAAGGCTGTCCAAGGCGTATGCCCTTGCCTCTCCCCCAAGCAGCAAGCCGAATACCTCGGCCTTGGTGGCCAGCAGGTCGCTTTCCAGCGGAACGGGGAACATGGTGCCAGCGTCCTCACGATAAAGGTGGTAGATCGAAGAGGGGTCCGACTCAGGCAGGTACCTGTCTGGTGTGTATATTCCGGTCTGGATATCCAGAACAGTCGTGTTTGGGTGCTCCTCTAGCCACTGCTCCCAGGTCGTAACGGTCACGGGAAACAATTTTAGCTGGATGCCGCTGAAAGCCAGCGGCCCTACCACCGGCTCGCCTATAAACTGACGCCACAGCGTATTTGTGGCCCGGTCGTACATGAGCTTGTTACTGCGGTAGAGAAAGCCGGAGGTGCCGAACTCGGTGACCTGTCCGTTGACTGTGCGGGAATACACGATTCCCGATCCACAGAGTGTTCAGTAGGCTAACGCGATGGGCACTCCTCCAAGGACGTCGTTGGCCATTTCGTGGGGGTTCATGATGCGGTGCGGGTAGGCCCGGTGCTCCCCATTTAT
The DNA here is from genome assembly GCA_003228115.1 of Chloroflexota bacterium. GTDB lineage: Bacteria > Chloroflexota > Dehalococcoidia > Lucifugimonadales > SAR202-VII-2 > SAR202-VII-2. The sequence goes on along the minus strand of QEVV01000001.1, from coordinate 518,629 downwards.
GGAAATGCCAAATACCCGGTCGTCAGGATTCAGGTAGGTGGCCGCCTCAGGCGAAACGACAGGAGGGTCCCTGAGGTCGGGAATCCCGTCCTTGGCTACGCCCCCCCACACCACTTCACCAATGTCGATCCTGGTCGGCACACCTTCGTAGAGGAACGCGCCCATAGCTGGGTCTACTAACGTATACAGATAGCCTTTCCAGGCTGCGAAGCCCTGTGGAGCATCAATCGAATTTTCGGCAAGCCACTTGACCCAGGCGCTCCAGGTGAATCTCGTGGAAAAGGTGATTCCATCGATGGGAGCAGACAACGTGTCCAGAGCGTAAAGGAGGCTGTCCGTTACGTCCTGCATATAGAAGGGATTGAACCGAAGCAGTTCCACCAGTGCGGGAATATAGGTGGGATCGCCACTTTCCCGGATCTCCCCAATTGCGGCAGTCTGGGAACTGAAGATGACTTCCTGGAGAGCGGTAAGCATAAGCTGGCCAGGGCCCTCCAGTGCGGGCGGCTCCGGGATTCTTGGGTCAAGGGTGGGCACGGGCGATGGCGGGGTCGCTGGCCTCACCGCAGGCGAGGACGTTGAAGTTGCGGAGGGCTCTGGCTCAGGAGAACTCGTAGGAGTAGCGGCGGGTTCCGAGCTATTAGAGCAAGCCACCAGCAAGGCCAGAAGGGCCGTGAGGCCAAGGGCAAACGTCTGCTGCTTGAAAGGCATCCATGTTCCTTTAGGCTGGTCTTATTGGGGCAGACCCTGCTATAGGAAGTATGCGTAGCGGGGCGGAATCTAAGATGTGCGGGCAGCGGTGAAAGATGCGCAATGGCAGCTACATCATGGTGTAGCCACCACTCACGCTGACCGTTTGGCCTGTGACGTAAGAGCAGCGGTCGGAGGCAAGCCATGCCACCATATTGGCGACATCGTCTGGCTTGCCGAGGCGGCGCAGCGGGTAGGCCCTGGTCGCTTTTTGTTGGCGCTCATCGGTCCAGAAGTCGAGGTTCTCATGCCAGAAACTGCCTGCACTGATCGTTTCCGGCGCCTCCGGGATTGTGAGGCCCGGACACACGCAGTTGAGGGTGATGTTGTAACGTCCGACCTCTCTTGCCAACGCTTTTGACAAAGCGATAACGCCGGCCTTGCAGGCTGAGTAAACTGCCTCTTTATACTCCCCCATCCGCCCAGCGTCTGAAGCCACGGAGATTACCCGGCCATACTCGCTGGTCACCATGTGAGGCAGCACGGCGCGGATCATGTTCATGGGACCCCAAAGGTTCACTCCCACGACCTTCTCCTGCTTCTCAAGGGTCTCATCTAGGAAAAGTTCGTCGAACATCCAGCCAGCTACGTTAGCCAGGATGTCGATCTTCCCTAGGTCGTGAACCACGCGGTCAACGGATTCTTTGACCATAGCTGGGTCGGCAATATTGGTCGCATAGCCGGTAGCTTGACCCCCACTGGCCTTCACTTCCTGAGCAACCCGCTGCGCTCCGGCCTCATCGAGATCCAAGATGGCGACGTTGGCGCCCTCCTGAGCTAGGGTCAAAGCAACCTGACGGCCTATGTTTGACGCTCCGCCGGTCACGATGGCGATGCGGTCGCCGAGTAGCAAGTCCATGGGCGCACTCCGAACAAAGGGAAGTAAGGGACAAGGGGGACGGAAGGATTACCGAAGCTGCGGAAGTGCCAGAAGTCAGGCACCTACGATGCTGACTTTGAGTGTTAGCAGGGAGGTTCTAGCGGCCTTCAATAGCGGCGACAACTCGCTCCCGCCTTCGTGGGCAATTGCCCGCACAGTCACCTGGGCCGCTTCCATGGCTCCCGCTATGGTTGCATTCTGGACATCAAGCGCGGGGACATCTGAACTGGTGGCTCGGAAGCCTCCGTCAGGCATAGCCTCTACCGTGAGCTTGAGTTGGTTGGAATCCATGATGGACCTCGATGGACCTCGAATGAGTGGTGCCCAACTTTAGGCTTCACCAACGGCATCTGTCAAGAATGGACGATAGTCGTATAAAGGGTGCCTAGCGATGGTGAAAAGCGTTGGTGTTCGCAGCGAAAACGGCTAGTTTGCAGGTGATCTGTTGACCAACGGAGGCCGAGAGATCGGCTTCCTTGCCTCGTGATACGGCCCATGCCACAATGTGGCGGCTCAGCGAAGCTACAAGGAGACCGCCATGTACGATCTGCTCATCAAAGGTGGGCGGGTTTTGGACCCTGCTCTGGGACTCAATGCCGACCTCGATGTCGCTATTACTGACGGCCTTGTGGCGAGTGTGGCGGCTGACATCCCGGAGACGGAAGCGCTGCGCAGCATTCGTGTCCCGGGGAAGACTGTTGTACCGGGCCTGATAGACTTCCACGTCCACGTTTATGAGGCGGTGAACCCAAGAGGCCTCAACCCAGATTCTGCCGGTGTCCGAGCGGGAGTGACGACGGTCGTGGATGCCGGCAGCGCCGGTCCCTTCAACTTTGGCGGCTTTCCCAAATACGTGTTGCCTTATTGCAAGACAGAGGTTGTCTGCTTCATGCACGTCGGCCGGCACGGCTTGGTCAGCTTGCCGGAGATTCGCGGCCCCGAAGACATAGATGCTGACGAGGCCATCAAGATTGCAGCCCAGTACAAGGGGCAGATCCACGGCTTGAAGGTGCGGATGGTCAATCCGGCCTTGGAAAATATGGGCATGGACCTTGCCCGCATCGCCAAGGACATTGGGCGTCAGACGGGATTGCCGTTGATGGTGCACATCGGTGATCCGCACGCCAAGGTGGGGCAGAAGTCAGTATTGACGGAGTTGTTGGACATCCTCGACGAGGGGGACATACTCACCCACCTCTTCACCTCACACCACGGTGGGGTGCTGGATGCCAACGGCAAGCTTTACCCACAGGTGAAGGCGGCGGTGGAACGTGGTGTCCTCTTTGATACGGGCCATGGACGCTTCAACTTTAGCTTCGATGTGGGCCAGCGATTACTGGACCAAGGCATGGCCCCCGATTGCGCCAGCACGGACCTGACCATCCCCGGCCGAGAAGTCGTGCATAGCATGGTGGAGACCCTCACCCGCTTTATGGCCTTGGGCTTTACGTTGGAGCAGACCATAGAGATGGCTACAATCAAGCCCGCTAGGGCAATGAACGCCGATGACCGCCTGGGGACGCTGAAGCCCGGACACCAGGGAGATGTCACCGTCCTAGATATTCAGCAAGGCAAGTGGAAAGTGATCGACTCAGACGGCCAGTCTCAGACGGTGGAACAGGCCATGATCCCCTTCGTCACCGTAAAGCGGGGCGAGGTCATCACCCCCGACTGGGGCCCGCGTCCCTGGGGATGGCTGCCTGACCCAGTGGATTAGAGGTTCCCTATGGATTGGGCCATTCTTGCGCTGCTTAGCGCGGCCATATTTGGCCTCGTCAGCATTCTTGACAAATACATAGTCGACCATCTGTCCCGGAATACCCGGTCCATTTTGTTCATCATGGGCGTCTTTGGCGTCCTGATTTGTATCCCTTTCTTTATCGCTGATCCGTCCTACTCGTCCTATTCGCTACGGGCCATTGGCGCGGCCGTGGCATCCGGACTCATCCGTGGCTTGTCCCTGGCGATCCTCTTCTGGGTGCTGCGAAAGGAGGAGGTCTCCAGAGCCCTACCAGTTACCCAGACATACCCGATCTTCGTCGCAATACTAGCGGCCCTGTTTCTAAACGAGCAGGTCGGAGTACTGGATTGGGTGGCCATCGTCGTGATTGTCGCCGGGGCCGTACTTTTGTCGGCCCGCCGCACTCCGGGAGCGCTGGGCGGTTTCCTGGGGTCGTCCTTTTTCCTGCTCACGCTGTCCAGCCTCGCAGTGGGGGCATCGAACTTCCTTGGCAAGGACGCTCTTTCAGAGATGTCCACCGTTCAGGTGTTCACCATCAACTTCTTCGCCGTCGGCGTGGCTATCTTGTCTGTGTCGACCAGCCGAGACTCTGTGAGGGAGGCCTGGGCCATCGTGCGGAACCGTCCTCCAAACCTGGTGCTCTTCGCGGCGGACACATTAATGGCATTGGTAGGGTCTTACCTATTGTTTGCCTCGTTTGTGGCGGGTCCGGTGTCGGGGGCCTCGGCACTGAACGCCACACGGCCGCTGTTCGTTTTTATCTTCGTAGTAGTTGGAAGTCGGCTAACGCCCCGCTTGGTCTACGAACTCCTCACGCCACGGATACTGGCCTTGAAGTTGACGGCCATTGCAATGATTGTCGGCGGCACGGCGGCTCTGGTTGTGAGGTGAGCCAATCGTTCCCTTGACAGTCCCCGGCTGCGCTGCCATAACATAGCTGTCCACTTGGCGGGTCTGACTCGCCACCAATGACAAGGAAAGACGAAGACAACGAGGGAGGTATCCAGCATGGCGAGCATTGTTGACGCTGATACGCATATCATCGAGCACCCGGGCATCTGGGAGTACATGGACAAGGAGTGGTATGAGCGGCGTCCTGTTCGGCTCATTGCTCCCGCCGACACGTGGTACGGCGAGTTCAACGCGTTCTGGCTCATAGACGGGGAAATCTACCCACGGCCCAAGGGCAAGGGCAGTTTCGGCCTGCATGTCCCTGGAGGTATCAAGGAAGAGTCTCGAACGGACATTCCCTCTGCCGTACGGGGCATTATGGACGTGCCAGGGCGTCTCAAGGCGATGGACGAGCGGGACTGTGGTGTCGAGGTGGTCTACCCCACGATGTTCATCATGTACTTGACTGACGACGTGGAACTCGAGATCGCCCTATGCCGAGCCTACAACCGCTACATGGCGGATGTTTGGGCCAAGGGAGAGAACCGCATCCGTTGGGTGGCCCCCGTTCCCTTGCGCTCGGTCGAGGCGACGATAGAAGAGATTGATTTCGTCAAGGCCAACGGGGCTGTGGGCTTGCTCTTCCGGGGTATTGAGGGCTCTCGATCGGTGGCTGAGCCTTACTTCTTTCCCATCTATGAAGCTGCTCAGAAGGCGGGTTTGCCCATCTGCTTCCACACCGGGGGCGGCGTTCCCGCCCTGACCAAGCTCATCGATATCAGCTATAGCTCTGTCTTCCCTCACGTTCGGGTCATGCCCCTGTTTGCCTTTCGGGATATCGTCGCCAACAAGATCCCGGAGAAGTTCCCAGAGTTGCGCTTCGCCTTTGTTGAGGCGGCGTCCTCCTGGGTGCCCTACGTCATGCACCTGCTTAGGCGCTCCTCCAAGGCTGGGTTCCAGGTAACCGCCACCGGGCCCGACTGGGGCAAGTGGTGGGGGCCGCAGCTCTTCCGCGACTATCGCCTCTATGTGGCCACGGAGGTCGATGAAGACATCGGCTACCTCCTGAACTTCATTGGCGAGGACAACATCATCATCGGTTCGGACTACGGTCACCAGGATCAGTCGAGAGAAGATGGCATTGTGCCCGACTTGAAGCGACGTCCTGACATTTCAGAAGAGGTCAAGAACAAGATCCTTATTGACAACCCCAGGGCGTTGTACGGCATCAACGGCGCATAGCAAAGACTATTCGCAAAAAACTTGGGCCTGCTCCGCCTCAGTAGGGCGTATCGTTGTCGGGGCAGGCCCAACTGCAATAACTCCAAACAGATAGATTGAGTAAGGAGCAACGTTGTGACAACACAATCGACGGCGCAGGAGCATCCAGGCCTTGGACCCGGTCGAGGCAGGTTGGAGGGCAAGGTCGCTATTGTGACCGGCGCCAATAGCGGTATTGGAAGGGCAACCGCCGATTTGTTCGCCAGAGAGGGTGCGAAGGTGGTGGCAGTCGACTTCGTTGAGGACATCCAGCCTCGCATAGATGATCTCATCAAGAGCCAAGGTGGGGAGTGCACGTTCGTCAACGTAAACGTAACCGACCGCAAAGACTGCGACCGCATGGTATCCACCGCACTCGACAACTACGGTGACCTGCACATCCTGGTCAACAACGCGGGCACGGGCATCAGAGGCCGGGTGGACCAATTGTCCCTCGATCAGTGGCAGCTGGTGCTGGACACGAACCTGAACAGCGTTTTCAACGGTAGCCAGGCGGCCCTGCCCCACATGATGGAAAAGGGGCGAGGCAGCATCATCAACACGGCCTCCACCTTCGGTTTGCTCGCTTCTGAGGACTACGCGGCCTACTGCGCTTCCAAGGGCGGGGTGGTCCTGCTGACCCGCAGTATGGCCATTGACTACGGTGTGATGGGTATTCGGGTTAACTGTGTTTGCCCCGGAGCCACCGCTACGCCAAGGCTCCTTCGCTTCTTCGACTCACAGCCCGATCCTGAGGCAGCCATAGCCGAAGCAGCAAAGATCAACCGGGCCGTGCTTCGTTTGGGACGACCGGAGGAGATTGCGTACGGCATGCTGTTCCTAGCTTCCGACGAGGCCTCCTTTGTGACGGGGCACGCTCTGGCGGTAGACGGCGGCCAGACCATCGACGCCTAGACTTGCTAGGGTCAGAGCGGCAATTCAAACAAAGAACAATAGGGAGGAACCATGACATCAGCGTCACCAAGTAATGATGAACACCCCATGATGGGGCCGGGCAGGGGCCGTTTGGAAGGTAAAGTCGCTGCAATAACTGGAGCCAATAGCGGCATCGGTCGGGCTACGGCCAGGCTCTTCGCCCGCGAAGGCGCCAAGGTGGTCGCTGTCGATCTCGTGGAGGACGTGTCCCCTCGGGTCGACGCCCTGATTCAAGGGGAAGGTGGCGATGCCGTTTTTTACAAGGGCGACGTTACGTCGTTTGAGAGTTGCCAGGGAATGGTGAATACGGCCCTGGAGCGCTACGGCGATTTGGACATTTTGGTCAACAACGCAGGGGCCGGGGTGTGGGGCCGGGTGGACCAACTATCAGAAGAAGACTGGAAGAAGATCGTAAACCTCAACCTTACGGGCGTGTTCTTGGGGTCCAAGGCTGCGCTGCCGCACATGATGGCCCAGGGGAAGGGAAGCATCGTCAATACAGCTTCCACCTTTGGTTTGCTGGGCACGGCCAGTTACGCGGTGTATAGCGCGTCCAAGGGTGGTGTTGTGCTCTTAACCAGGAGCATGGCCATCGATTACGGCACCATGGGAATCAGGGTCAATTGCATCTGCCCCGGAGGAACAGCTACGCCGCGGTTGCTCAGGATTCTGACGGAGGGTAAGAGCCCTGAAGAGGCTGCCGCGTCTGTGAAGGCGGCCGGGGATATCAACAGGGCAATCCAACGACTGGCGCACCCAGAGGAGATTGCCTACGGCATGCTCTTCCTCGCCTCTGATGAGGCGTCCTTCGTCACCGGGCACGCTTTGGCGGTAGATGGCGGTCAAACGACAGACGCTTAGGCCCGCGAGCAAAATTGTGCTGAGAGGGTCGAGATGACATCGGCGGCTTCTTCTCCCAACATCGATGAGCACCCCATGATGGGCCCCGGCAGGGGTCGGCTTGAGGGGAAGGTCGCCGTCATTACCGGGGCCAACAGTGGCATTGGCCGGGCGGCAGCCCGCCAGTTCGCCCGGGAAGGGGCCAAAGTCGTCTGTGTGGACTTGGTGGAGGTCGTTGCCCCCCGCATCGACGTATTGATTGAGAGCGAGGGCGGCGATGCCGTTTTCTTTCAAGCAGATGTGACATCCTCCGAAAGCTGCCAGGCGATGGTTGCACTGGCCTTGGAACGCTTTGGTGGCTTGGATGTCTTGGTGAACAACGCCGGCACAGGTGTCTTCGGCCGGGTCGACGAGACCTCTCTCGAAGACTGGAACCGTATTATCGACATCAACCTCAACTCTGCTTTCCTGGGCTCGAAGGCGGCACTGCCGCACATGATGGAGAAGGGCCGTGGGAGCATAATTAACACGGCGTCTACGTTCGGTCTGCTGGCGTTCAGCAGGTACGCTGCCTATTGCGCGTCAAAGGCGGCAGTAATTCTACTGACCCGGAGCATGGCTATCGACTATGGGCCGATGGGTATCAGGGTCAATTGCCTATGCCCCGGCGCCACCGCAACGGATCGGATGATTGGGGGCGTTTTGCGGGGCAAGAGTCCAGAGGAGGGGGTGGCCGCACTCAAAGCTGTGGCCGATAGCAATCACGCGCTCAAGCGATTGGCCAACCCCGAAGAGATCGCCTACGGCATGTTGTTCCTGGCTTCTGACGAAGCTTCTTTCGTGACTGGCCACGCGCTGTGTGTGGATGGTGGGCAGACAATCAAGGCTTAAGGGGCAACGTATTCCTGCGGCGGAGGATCTAAATGACATCGACAACATCTTCACCCGGCATTGACGAGCATCCCGGACTTGGTCCAGGCAGGGGCCGTTTGGAAGGTAAAGTTGCCATCATCACGGGGGCCAATAGTGGGATTGGGCGCGCCACGGCCAGGCTGTTTGCTCGGGAGGGCGCCAAGGTCGTTTGTGTGGATCTCGTGGAGGTTATCACTCCCCGGATTGATGCTCTCATTCAAAGCGATGGCGGCGAGGCCGTTTTCTTCCAAGCCGACGTTACGTCTGCCGAGAGCTGCCAGGGCATGGTGGCCCAGGCGCTGGAGAGTTTCGGGGGCCTGGACATTCTCCTCAACAACGCTGGCACAGGCATACGGGGTCGGGTCGACCAGCTCGACGAGGCAGACTGGAAGCGCCTCCTCGATATCAACCTGAGTTCGGTCTTCCTGGGCTCCAAGGCGGCGCTGCCCCATATGATGGCGCAAGGCCGCGGCAGCATCATCAACACCGCGTCTACCTTCGGGCTGCTGGCGACTGAGAGCTATTCGGCATACTGCGCTTCCAAGGGCGGCGTCGTGCTGTTGACCCGAAGCATGGCTATCGACTACGGCCCTATGGGCATCCGAGTGAACTGTGTCTGCCCCGGCGCTACGGCGACGCCAAGGCTCCTGCGCAACCTAACGCAGGGCAAAAGCCCCGAGGATGCAGAGGCTTCCATCCAGGCCGCAGCAGGCATCAACCGATGCCTACTGCGTTTAGCCAGACCCGAGGAAATTGCCTACGGCATGCTCTTCTTGGCCTCAGACGAAGCCTCGTTCGTTACTGGGCACGCGCTGGCTGTGGACGGTGGGCAGACCATTGACGCCTAGGCGTTTGGCGCTGCTGCGAAGAGTTCATTCATGACCTCCCAGGCGTCCTCAACAAGTACTGACGAACACCCCATGATGGGCCCTGGCCGCGGCCGCTTGGAAGGCAAGGTCGCCGTCATTACGGGGGCCAACAGTGGTATTGGCCGGGCGGCTGCCCGACTCTTTGCCCGCGAGGGTGCGAAGATCGTCTGTGTGGACATGGCTGACGTGGTCGCCCCGCGCATCGACGCATTGATTCGGAGCGAGGGTGGCGAGGCAGTCTTCTTCCAGGCCGACGTGACCTCATCCGAGAGTTGTCAGGGCATGGTAGCGCTGGCCCTGGAGCGGTTTGGGGGCCTGGACATTCTCCTCAACAACGCGGGAAAAACGGCCCGAGGGCGAGTGGACGTCCTTTCTGAGGAAGACTGGAAGGGCCTTTTGGACGTCAACTTGACCTCCGTGTTTCTGGGCTCCAAGGCTGTGCTGCCTCATATGATGGCGCAGGGCAAGGGGAGCATCATCAACACGGCCTCTACCTACGGAATCCTGGCAACCAACGACAACGCCGCCTACTGCTCTTCGAAGGCTGGTGTGATTCTTCTGACCCGAAGCATGGCAATCGACTACGGTCCGATGGGGATACGTGTGAACTGCGTTTGCCCCGGTGTGACTGCCACGCCGCTGCTACTGGGGAACATCGCTCGGCGGGGCGTTCCCATTGAGGAAATTGCCAAGAAGAACCGCTGCTTGCAGCGAGCGGCCATGCCTGAGGAAATTGCCTACGGTATGCTTTTCCTCGCCTCTGATGAAGCGTCGTTTGTTACCGGTCACGCCCTAGCCCTGGATGGCGGACAGACGATTCAAGCGTAGGTTCTCCGAGGCATTCGCGCGAAAAGGAGTAATCGTGACATCTGCAGCGTCCTCCCCCACCACTGATGAACACCCCATGATGGGCTCTGGCCGAGGCCGGCTGGCTGGCAAGGTGGCCATCATCACCGGAGCCAACAGCGGCATCGGGCGGGCCGCGGCGCGTTTGTTTGCTCGCGAGGGGGCCAAGCTGGTTTGCGTAGACTTGGCTGAATCGATTACTCCTCGCATAGACGCTTTGATCCAGTCAGAGGGGGGCGACGCCGTCTTTCTCCAGGCAGACGTCACATCTGCCGAAAGCTGCCAAGGCATGGTTGCGCTGGCCCTCGAGCGATTTGGAGGCCTGGACATTCTTCTGAACAACGCGGGTACGGGCATACGGGGGCGCGTCGATCAATTGACCGAGGAAGAGTTCAAACGCCTCATCAACATCAACCTGACTTCGATGTTTCTTTGCTCTAAGGCTGCCCTACCTCACATGATGGCCCAAGGCAAAGGGAGCATCGTGAACACCGCTTCGACTCATGGTCTATTGGGAACCAACGACTACGCTGCTTACTCTGCTTCCAAGGGTGGCGTTGTGCTACTGACCCGCAGTATGGCTATTGATTACGGTCAAATGGGGATCCGGGTGAACTGCGTTTGCCCTGGAGGCACGGCTACGCCCCGATTGCTGCGAAACCTGACGGAAGGCAAGAGTGCCGAGGAAGGCCAAGCGGCTCTTCAGGCCTCAGCTAGCCGTAACCGCTGTCTTCAGCGCCTGGCCAACCCTGAAGAGATTGCCTATGGCATGTTGTTCCTGGCTTCTGATGAGGCCTCGTTCGTCACGGGGCATGCACTGGCAGTAGATGGCGGCCAGACCATCGACGCCTGAGGCACTGTTGTCCTGGGGGTCTATGTCCGTTGCTGTGCGCCTGCTGCTTCTAACGCCTGTGATAGATCCTCTAAGGCTTCTCGCCCCCAGATGATCGTTGTGCCCACTTTGAACGTGGGGACGCCGAAGACCAGGTCTGCTTCCGCCTCGCGTCGCCACTGCTCCATCCTCTGCTCGAATCGGCGCTCCATCACCGAGGAAACCAGGTCCGTGCCGTTGAGGCCCAGGCCCTCTGCGATGCGGGCAATCACCGAGAGGTCACGAATGTCCTCGTGCGTGACGTAGTAGGCGGTGTACATGGCCCTCTGGAACTCTCGAAAGCGGCCGTTTTCCTTGGCGTACTCGCTGGCCATAAGGGCGGTGCGAGTACGAAGGCGGAAGGGAGGGCGGTCCTCTGCGATGGGCAGTCCCCAACGTCGAACGGTGTCCTTTTGCATGGCCCAGCGTGCCTGAGAACGCACGGGGTCGGCGGCGACATCCGGGTACTGGGACCAGCGAGGCCGCAACTCAAAGCCACGCCACTCAACATAGATGTTGAATGCCGCTTCCACGTGCTTAACTAACTCGGTGGAGACGTAGGCAAACGGAGAAATGTAGTCGTAATAGGCGATGACTCGGAAGGGGACGTTGAGGGTTACGTGTCCGCCGGCCTCGTAGATGGCCTTGAACCGGTCAAGGTCGCCAGCGCTCAGTAGGAAGGACACCTGGTCCGGGCCCCAGGCTACAGAGTGGCAGCCCACGCCAAGCAATTCCTGCACTAGTTCGGCGCTGAGGCGGGGGCAATTGATCCGAACGGTCTCCCCTTGTTCAACAATTTCCAGGTCAGTGAACTCCGGCATGGGCTTCCTCCGCACTAGTTGGGTAAGGGGTGCATCTTCGGTGAGTTTTCCTGAAGTGAAAGCGGAGGCAGGCAGGTGTTCATGAAGAAAGACCTACTGGCAAGTCTCACAATGATGGGTGTTTGCTATTGCTAGTCTGCTGAACGCTCATTATAATCCCGTCCAGGCTCGACTAGCTGATATCCCTTTGGTCCGATCCTTTGAACTACAGAGTACGCGCTGACCTTGGGCGCTCTGTGGCCTTTGAAGCAGGGCGGAAGCAAGAGATTTTATGACAACCCTCGCGCAAGTAGGACTGAACACGGCCTCTCTGGCCAGCCTTCTCTTCTTGGTGGCTGCGGGGCTTTCGCTGACCTTTGGGCTCATGCGTGTACTCAACATGACCCACGGGTCATTCTATTTGCTGGGCGCTTATGTCGGTCTTACCGTCTGGCGCACGACGGGCAACACGCCTCTCGCCATCTTGGCCTCATCCCTTACGGCTGCCGTCGCGGGCGGTATTATCTATTGGGGCTTTCTGAAGCGCTTCTCCGTGCTGGACGAGATGCCTCAGGCTCTGTTGACCTTCGGTGCGTTGCTTGTCATAGCTGACTTCACGATGTGGAGGTGGGGTGCTGACTTCTTCAGTTTTCCTGGCCCTGCTTTTCTAAGGGGGCCCGTCGAACTGGTTGGTGGCATCAGCTACCCGAAATACCGCTTCTTCTTGATGGGCTCGGGTCTTGTGCTTGCTATTGGGCTCTACCTATTCGTGGCTCGAACAAAGATTGGGGCACTGGTACGGGCCGGCGTTGACGACAAGTTGATGGTGCAAGCCCTTGGCATCAACACTCCAATGGTTTTCCTTGGCGTGTTTGTATTCGGTTCGTTCCTGGCCGGCTTCGCCGGCATGATGGGAGCGCCTTTCTTGGGGATCAACCCCGGCTTGGACTTTGAAGTACTGATCCTGGCTTTCGTGGTCGTCATCGTGGGTGGGGTAGGGAACATTGAGGGCGCCTTCGTGGGCGCCATACTTGTAGCCTTGATCGATACGGCGACAAAGACCTACTATCCTGAGTTGGCGTGGTTCAGCATTTACGTTCCGATGGCAGTGATTTTGGCCGTACGGCCTAGAGGCTTGCTTGGGAGAGGCGCTTGAGTACCAGTACCCGTGTAGCTGCCAAGAACAGGATGGGCATTGGCAGCCTGGCAACAGGGACGTACGCCATGTTGGGGGTGCTCGTCCTGTTCGTCATCCTTCCGCACTTCATCCCTGGTTACTACGTTGGGGTGCTGACACGCGTAATTATCTTCGCCATCTTTGCCATAGGCCTGAACCTTCTTATGGGATATACGGGCCTGCCGTCTCTGGGGCAAGGCGCCTATTTTGGAACAGGCGCCTTTGGCGTAGGGGTGATGACGGTGACCTACAACGTCCCTCACCCCATAGGCATGGTCGGAGCAGTCGTTATTGCCGGGCTTATGGCGGCGGTCTACGGGTTAGTGGCCCTTAGGGCGAGAGGTGCGTACTTTCTCCTCATCACCATGGCTCTAACCCTGTCAACATGGGCTATAGCGTTTACTTGGCGCTCCCTTACCGGTGGCGAAGACGGTTTCCCTGGTGTGACGCGTCCTGGTTTTCTGCCGTGGTCACTAACCAGCGAGGTCAACTACTACTACTTCACGCTCTTCTTCTTGGTCGCCGCCGTTGTCGCTTTTGTCCTTATCGTCCGTTCTCCGTTTGGCCTTGCCTTGCAGGGGATTCGAGAGAATGAGCAACGGATGCGCTCCCTTGGATATAATACCTGGCTCTACATGTACATCGCCTTCATCATGGCTGGTGTGTTTGGCGGAGTAGCGGGAGTGCTCAACGCCTATTCAGTGGGCGCAATTTCCCCGGAATGGACCAATATACTGCCTTCTGCCGAAGTTCTTTTGATGGTGATTCTGGGAGGCCCCGGAACCATCATCGGGCCTCTGGTGGGAGCAGGCGCCATTATCGGGGCGTCTGAGATACTTAATATTCACTTTCCCGAACGTTGGATCATGTTTCTGGGCGGTGGGTATATCGTCTTCATGCTCTTTGCCCGTGATGGAATGGTGGGCCTCGTTCGGCGACTCTTGAGGCGTTGGAGCAAGAGATGAAAGCGCTTTCGGCCCAAAGCGTCAGCAAGGTCTTCGGAGGCCTTCATGCTGTGAGCGGGGTTACTATCGAGGTGGAACCTGGAGAATGCCGAGCTATCATTGGCCCGAACGGGGCGGGCAAGACCACGCTTCTCCATCTCCTAAGCGGTACTTTACCCGTCACTTCCGGCGCGATTTCATTGATGGGGCAGGATGTGACGAAGATGCGTCCCTTCAGCCGCACTCTGAAGGGTCTTGGCCGCACCTTTCAAATCACCAGTCTCTTCCCTTCCCTAACGATTGAACAGAACGTCATGTTGGCCCTTCAGCCGTGGGAGGGACGTAGGTACGCAATCTACCGCCCCGCAACTTCCTTCACCAGCGTCATGAACAGGGCACAAGAAATGCTTGAGGAGGGTGGGTTTTGGGAGAAGCGTTCGGTGCCGGTAAGGCAGCTCTCCCACGGTGAACAGCGGCAGTTGGAGCTAATTCTGGCCCTGGCTGGACGTCCCTCGGTTCTTCTCTTGGACGAGCCGACCGCTGGCCTGTCCGAGGCGGAGCGAACGACGATGACGGAGGTCTTTTACCGTCTCAAGGGGGAGGTCGCCATGCTGCTGGTCTCCCATGACATTGATGTTGCCTTTGCAGTGGCAGACTCCATAAGTGTTCTTCACCTGGGTGAGCTTCTTGTCGAAGGACCACCCCTTGAAGTGAGAGCGGACCCCAGGGTCATGCGGGTGTACCTCGGGGATGAAGTGGAAGATGCTTGATATTCAAGACATAAATACGTATTACGGCGAGAGCCACATTCTCCAAGGCCTGTCCTTGCAGGTGCCTGAAGGCACCGTGGCCGCTATCCTTGGGCGGAATGGCGTAGGGAAGACAACTCTGCTCCATTCTGTAAATGGGTTCGTGCCTCCCCGGCAAGGAAGTATCTACTACAACGGTGTGGAGATCACCAAGAGGCCCGTTCATGAGATTGCCAAGCAGGGAATTGCTCTGGTACCCCAGGGCCGGCGGATATTCTCTTCACTGAACGTCAGGGAGAATCTTGAGGTTGCCTTAAAAAAGGGAAAGGACGGTGGTCAGAGTTGGGATGTAGAGCGCATCATGGACTTCTTCCCAAGACTCCGTGAGCGAGCCCACCACATGGGTAACAAGCTCAGCGGAGGGGAACAGCAGATGCTCGCCACCGGTAGGGCTCTGGCGGGGAACCCTTCCCTGCTCTTGCTTGACGAGCCTACTGAGGGCTTGGCGCCGATCATTGTCAAGGAACTGGAAGGTCTATTATTGGAGCTCAAAAAGACCGGCGTGACCATTTTGCTCACCGAGCAGCGTTTCGGCTTTGCTCTTCGAGTGGCCGATCACATTTATGTGATGGCGCAGGGGCAGATCGTACATGACAGTGCTCCCGCAGAACTTTGGCAGAACGAAGAGATAAAGAAGACGTATCTGGGCGTCTAGGCGGTCAATAGTTAGGATTGCCTCGCTTCATATTGTATTGACCGCCTAGCTGGCACCTGCTATGATGCCGCCAGTTTGGGCGGTGGCACGACTACCGCGGATAACCCCGTTTCTGGAGGGAAAATGATGACTGGATTCTTTCGAAAGCTTCCCTTTTTGCTTCTGGTGCTGGTGGCCGGCATGCTTGTATTGGCTGCCTGCGGAAGCGATGACGACGGGGGCGGTGCTGCGCCCACGGCAACACAAGTCCAAGAGGAACCCAAGGAGCCGATTAAGGTTGGCGTCATAGGTGTGCTTACCGGGCCTTTCGCTGGCACCATGGGGGTCTACAAGGCCGCTATGGAATGGGAGTTGGACAAGATCGGCCGGACCATCGCAGGCAGGCCGATAGAGACCATCTGGGTCGACTCAGAGGGTAAGCTGGACGTGGCCCTGAGCAAGGCCAAGCGGCTTATTGAGTTGGACAAGGTTGACATTATCATTGGGCCGGTGCATAGCGGCGTGGCCGTCGGGATCGAGGATTACATTGGTACAACGGCCATTCCCTGGATGGCCCCTGAGGCTGGTGCGGTGAGCTTCTACCCACCGGCGAACGCCATCAGGACCTCTGCTACAAGCCATCACTTTGCAATGCCCAGGATTGGTGAGGTAATTGCGGAGAAGTTTGGGGTGAAGAAGGCCATCATTATTGGTCTGGACTATGCCGCTGGCCACGACATTGTGGATGCAACGAAGACCATCTTGCAGGGCGGCAACATTGAAGTCATCCAGGAGATGTTTGTGCCTCTGTCAGTCACTGACTTTGGGCCCTACATCAGCCAGATGGACACGGATGACGCTCAGCTTCTCACGGGCGCTATGTTCGGCGGCCCGGGGATCCGGATGGTTAACCAGTTGCACGAGTTCGGCCTCACGGACAACCTCCGGATGGCCTTTGGTCATGCCTTCGTGTTGGACGACTTCGGCTTGGCCGACCTTGGCGACGCCTACGCTGGTACGCTGAACTGGTTCGACCTGCCTCCCATCAACCACCCTTCGCCCGCCTTCCAACAATATGCGGCTGAATACAAGGAAAAGTTTGACGTATGGCCTGGCTACGGCTGGCGCGGACTCACCGTCGTCAACCGTTTGGTCAGCGCCATCGAGAGCATCGATGGTAACGTCGAGGACTCTGCAGCCTTCATCGCCGCGATGAAGACGCCCTTCGAAATGCCCACTGGCACCTACACCATTGATGCCTGCAACGATGCGGTGATGCCGGTGTATCTGAAGGAAGTGAAGCTCGTGGACGGCAAGCCAGCTACCACGCACGTCGAACAGTTCGACGGCGCTAGGCTCCCGTGCCCGAAGCCAGTACGCGGCTAGTCTCTTCCGGCACTGAATGAATAAACATCGCCGTGATCCCAAACGCTGGGGTCGCGGCGATGTTTTGTGTGTATAATAACGCGGCTGTGGGCAGAAGACGGCACCAAGGGGAGGCAATGTGGCAGGTTCACGAGCACTGGTAACTGGAGCAAACGGTTCTATGGGGGGGATGGTTGTCCGCCTTCTGCTCGAGCAGGGCGAGGACCCCATAGGCTTGGACGTCTCTGGCGATTTCACCTTTTTGCCTGACATCAAGGGTGAGTTCGAGTTCATTCGCGGCGACCTACTGGATCTGTCGCTGCTGATGGACGTCGTGAAGCGGACCAAGGTTGATCGAATTATTCACACCGCTGCCATTTTGCCGGACCTAGCGCGGGGCAACCCTTCTCAGGCGTTGAAGGTAAACATCATTGGCACGGACAACATTGTCCAGGTGGTTAGGGCTTTCGACGTTCCCCGCTTGGTTTTCACCAGCACGAAGGGAATATTGGCGGACCCAACCGGCGAACACGCTCACCCGACCTACGAGCCCCTCAACGAAGACGCTCCAGTGATCCCGCCTCGCAACACCCACACCCTCTACAACGACACCAAAGTCTTCTGCGAGCACTACCTCCATAAGTGCATGGATATGTGGGACTTGGACATCGTCATGCTCCGGTTTGCCACAATCTTTGGGCCTGGCAGGATCCGCCACGGCAATCGCCAGTTGGTGGGCAAATGGATTGAAGAGGCCTACTACGGACGCCCGGTTCGCGTGGCTCAGGGCGGTGAGCAGAAGGACGAGATGGTGTACCTCAAGGATGTGGCCAGGAGCTGCATCATTGCCAGCCATGCTGCGACCCCCGAACATAAGACGTTCCACATTAGCTCGGGTGAGCTAATGTCCTACCGACAGGTTGTGGACACGATCAACGAATTGATTCCCACCGCTGATGTCGAGATCGGACCCGGTCTGGACCCGATGCAGTTGGGCATGGTGGGCTACAGTCGACTAGACATCAGCAGAGCGCGAGACGAGTTAGGCTACGAGCCGGCCTATCCTCTGGAGATGGCCATTCCCGACTACATCGGACTTCTCGACCAGCTCCCCCCTATCGAACCCTACTAGACAGTCCGTTACCCAATCGAGGGGCTACGAGACACGAGGAAATGTTGTCCTCCGGCGCACCCATGTGTCTGAGGCAAACCACACCCAAGGGGGGTTCGGCGTCCTATGACCTATTACATTGGCGTGGACACCGGTGGCACCTTCACCGATGTCGTGATTCTGGACGACAAGGGCACAATCATCTTCGACAAGGCGTTGTCAACTCCTGACAACCCTGCGCTCGGAGTGATGAATGCTCTAACAAATGCGGCGGCATTGCTCAACACAGAGGTTGAGACCGTCCTGGCCGATGCCGCCCGTTTCGCCCACGGCACCACGGTGGCGACAAACGCCCTCATCAACCGCAGGGGAGCCAAGGTTGGCCTGATTACAACTGTAGGCTTTGAGGACACCACCATCATCGCTCGAGGCCCGATGGGACGAACCCTGGGGGTCCCGATTGAGCAGACCTTGGACTACATCTACACCGAACGAGCTGAGCCCTTGGTGCCCAAAGCCCTAATCCGGGGCATTCGGGAACGCGTTGACCTCGAAGGGGATGTCATCGCTCCGATCAACCGAGCCGATGTTGAACAGGCGGTGAAGGAGCTGCTCGCTGAAGGCGTCGACAGCATTGCTGTGTGTCTGATGTGGTCCTTCCGAAACCGCAACCACGAAGACGTTATTAAGGAAACGATTGGGTCCATTGGGAACGGTACCCATGTCAGCCTTTCATCGGAGGTGGCGCCCGTCATAGGTGAATTCGAGCGGGCGAACACTGCTATCGTGAACGCCTACGTGGCCCCACGGTTGGCTTCCTACATCAACGATTTGCAAGAGCGGCTTGGGGCGCAGGGGTTCAAGTGGCCCCTCCAGGTGATGAAAAATTCTGGCGGCGCTTGTCTTCCTTCCCGTATAGGCCGTGAGGCCGTTTCTATCATCGACTCCGGACCGGTGGCTGGGCTCGTTGCCGCTCAGTACTTCGGAAAGATTCTTGGCTATGACAATGTCCTGGCTACAGACATGGGAGGCACCAGCTTCGATGTCGGCGTCATCTACAGGGGTGAACCCGCTGAAGAAAAGATGCCCTTCGTTGACCACGGCCTTCCTGTTCGTGCCCCCCGAGTCAAGGAAGTTGGGATCGGGGCTGGCGGGGGTAGCATAGCTTGGACGGAAGGCCAGCGTCTTATGGTTGGCCCGCAAAGCGCCGGGGCGTCCCCCGGTCCGGTGTGCTATGGCCAGGGTGGCACAGCGCCGACCGTTACCGACGCCCTAGTAGTGCTCGGCATTCTTGACCCTGACAACTTTTTCGGCGGCCGCATGAAGCTGGACAAGGCCGCCGCTGAGGCCGCAATCCAAGAGCGGGTTGCAGGACCACTGAACATGACCGTGCTCGAAGCTGCTGCGGGCATCTACGACATCGTTACGGCCAAGATGGCAGATCTGATCCGGAAGGTGACGGTTGAGAGCGGCTATGACCCTCGTGAGTTCGCTCTGTTCGCCTATGGAGGGGCCAGCCCTGCGCACGTTGTGCAGTATGGCGCTGCTCTTGGGATCAAGGAAATGATTGTGCCCCACTCCAGTGCTGTCTTTTCTGCACTCGGGTGCGTCCTGTCGGACGTGAAGTTCATCTATGAGCACTCGGACCCGCTGTATGTGGAGGAGACCCAGGAGTTCATCGACGCTTTCAATGGCGCTTTCAATGACTTGGAAGCCCGCGTGCTCAGCGACGTTGCGGCTTCCGGCATTGGCGCGGACGAGATCTTCTTGGTTCGCAGGCTGGAGGTGCGGTACGAGGGGCAGTTCAACGAGTTCACTATCCCCTGGCATGAAGGGGCGTTGAGCTTTGACACCATGGGACAGATTCGAAAAGAGTTTGAGGAACGGTACGAGGCCAGATTCGGACAAGGCGCAAGCCGTTCAATTCATCCGCTTGAGGTGATCACCTTCCGGATGGAAGCAGTCAAAGCTACCGAAAAGCCCGCCATCGCCCAGGTTGAGGAGGCGAAGAATAACGAGGGTGTGGATTTGGCCAAGGTGGGCACCCGGCCTGTATACCTGCGGCGATACGGTCAGTTGGAGGCGGTTGTCTACGACTACGACCATCTACGAGCGGGGCATACTCTGGAAGGACCTGCCATTATTCAACGGCGTGATACACTCATACTTGTCCCACCTGGCTACAAGGCAACCATCGACGGCTACCAAAACACGCGTATTTCAGCGATAGAGGGGTAGTAATGATAGTCGATCCCATAACCTTCGAGGTAGTCAAACACCGCCTTTGGCAGATCAACGATGAACAGGCGAACGCCATCCGCACGATGTCTGTGTCGCCCATTGTCGTTGAGGGTAATGACTTCGGTACCGGCCTATTTACCAAGGACGCCGAGATCATAAGCCCGGGCGCCTATATGCTTATCCACGTCACCACGATGGACACCATCATCAAGAACACGATGGCCATCGCCAGTGAGATCAACGACGGCGATGTGTTTCTTACCAACGACCCCTTCATCGGAGCCTGTCATCAGAACGATGTGGCCGTGGTGAGTCCCTTCTTCTACGAAGGGGAGCACATCATGTGGGTCGGCAACGTGATGCACTACGCAGACGTCGCCGGCATGGACGAGGGTTCCTTCTGCATCAATGCTGACAACCTCTATCAGGAAGCGCCGCGCTATTTCCTGAAGATCGTGGACCGGGGCAAGTTCTCCAATGAGGTGGAGCGTACTGTCGTCACTAATTCCCGCCTGCCAGATATGGTGGCGTTGGATGTGCGGGCCCAGGTGGGCGCTGTTCACGTAGCCAGAAAGCGTCTCCACGAAGTGTTGGAAGAGCACGGCGTGGAAACAGTCACCGCAGTCGCCGAGCAGAGTATTGCTTGGGCCGAGCGGAAACTCCGTGAGCGTATCTCCGAGTTGCCGGACGGTGAATGGAAGACCCAGGTATACATAGATGGCGACCGGGTGGGTTCGGATCGCATTGTTCGTATCTGCCTAAGGCTGGAGAAGAAAGGGGACCACCTCTACTTCGATTACACGGGCACCGACCCACAGGTGGCGGCTTCTATCAATACAACTGAGAACGTTACTAACGCTGGTACTACTGCGCCAATTCAGGCGCTTCTCTGCCGTGGCGAGATCGACTGGAACAGCAGCGTGAAACGCGTCGCCACGGTATACGTTCCTGAAGGGTCGGTATTGAACTGCCGGCCTCCGGCCGCAGTAAGCGTTGGCGTCATTGTGTGCTCGTCGTTGGCCAATGCAGCCTCCATGCATGTGATGTCTCAGATGATGTCCGGCTCGGAGAAGTACCGCGACTTGGTGTGCCCGTCCTGGGCCAACTCCATCAACGCGGTCAACATCTTCGGTATTGGCCGGCGCGGCAAGTATGTGGGCAACGTGCTATCCGACCATCGAGGTGGCGGCGCCGGTGCTCGTACGTTCGGGGACGGTTTCGACCACGGCGGTTTTGCCCTCTGTCCCGTCAGCCTGATGGCGGATGTGGAGAACCAAGAGTGGAAACTGCCGGTGCTCTATCTCTACCGTAAGCAGCTACCCGACTCCGGCGGCCCCGGCAAGTTCCGCGGGGGCATGACTGCTGTAACTGCAGTCATGCCGCATCGCACGGACCGGCTTATGTGGAAGTCGCAGAACACGTCAGGGGCTGACCAATCCAACGCCCTTGGCATAGGCGGCGGCTATCCTGGCGCTGGCTCGCAAGCGTCAGTTGTAAGGAACGCTGACACGGAGCGAATCCTGAGCACCTGGGACATACCTGAATATTACGAGGGCTTCGGGGGTGATCTGAAGCACCTGTCGTCGAAGTCTGATGGCTTCCTGGAAAGTAGCGACCTCTACATTTACCACGCCCCGGGCGGTGGTGGTGTTGGAGATCCCTTCCATCGGGATCCAGAGCGGGTACGCGTAGACGTCCTCAAGGGAGCAGTCACTATCGAAATGGCCAGGCTGGCCTACGGCATAGTTTTGGCCGCGGACCTCACTGTCGATGTTGAAGGCACGCGGCAAGAACGCCTGCGCCTTGTAGAGAAGAGAAAGTCAGAGGCCAACGTTCGCGACGGCGACGCTGTTGTGGCTTCGGGCAATGGCACTGGGGATCAGCCCATCCGTTTTGTCATCGAATACGTGGAGCAGATAGGAGACGACGAGAACGGGATGGTGCGTTGCACCGAATGCCACCACGTCTATTGTTCAGCGTCCGAGGAAGCGCGGGATCACGCAGCAGTAAGGTACAGTCCGTTGAGGAAGGCGGGTCCTTGGCTCGCGGAACGGTGGGCAGGCGATAGTCCCAACTTCCACCTCGTGGAGTATTTGTGCCCGTCCTGTGGAGTGGTCTTCGATGTGCTGGAGCGGCTCCAGGCTGAAGCCCTGCTTCTTGGAGAACCCAAACGGGAATTGGCTGCTACGCCTCAGTAGGGGCCAGCGTTAGCATTTGAAACGAAGAACGCCGCCCCAGAGGCGGCGTTCTTCGTTTATGGCTCCCGAGGGTGGCTACGCCCATGAAAAGGGTTCTTCCCTGCACTTAGGACGACATCTAGCACTTGTCATTCCGAGAGAGCGCAGCGACCGAGGTTTTCGTTCGTTATTGATGGCGGCGCTCGCAGGTGGCCGTCCGATACCACGCAACGTTGATCTGAACGGACAAGGTTCTTCGCTGCACTCAGAACGACAAGCGGTGGCCCTACCGTCAGTTCTTGTCATTCCGAGGAAGCGAGGTTTTTGTTGGAATTTGAGAGAGTAACGCTTGGCGGGAGCCCGCTTGGACACCTAGGCGCGGACAAGGTGCTTCTCTGTACCTGGAATGACAAGGGGGGCGCGTCGGTGGGCACAGGAACAAGCGGGGGGTGGGCCAGTGCATGATGGTAAGATAGGATTCACCAGCTAGCTTGCCTGTGGAGAGTCTCGTCGATGGCCCCCTCACCCAAAGAACCTATCTATCTAGACCACGCGGCAACGACGCCCGTTGACCCGCAAGTCCTCGAAGCCATGCTGCCGTATTTCACGGGCAGCTTCGGCAACCCCTCTAGCCTCTACACGTTGGCTCAGAAGTCCCGCATGGCCGTGGATGAGGCCAGGGACCGGGTGGCAAAGGTGCTTGGCTGCCGGTCAAGCGAGGTTATTTTTACCAGCGGCGGCACAGAGTCGGACAACACCGCATTGCGGGGGGCGGCTCTCGCTCTCAGACAGAGCGGCAACCACATCATTACTACGAACATTGAGCACCATGCCGTGCTCCACGCCTGCCACTGGCTAGAGGGAATGGGGTTCCGAGTAACCTACCTTGCCGTGGACCGGCAGGGCCTTGTGGACGTTGAGGCGTTGGTCGAAGCGATAACAGACCAGACGATCATGGTCAGCGTCATGCTAGCCAACAACGAGATTGGCACTGTTCAGCCCGTTGGGGCGATATCTAGGCGAGTCAAGCAACGGGCCCAAGAGTTGAAGCGCTCCATCGTCGTGCATACAGATGCAGTGCAGGGACCTGGCTTTCTGGACGTTAACGTGGACCAGCTGGGTGTCGACCTTCTAAGTCTCTCTGCCCATAAGTTCTATGGGCCGAAGGGCGTTGGCCTTCTCTATTTGCGGCGCAGAACACCCTTCGAGCCACAACACTTGGGCGGGGGCCAAGAGCGGCAACGGCGAGCAGGCACGGAAAACGTTCCAGGTATTGTTGGAGCGGCTCTAGCGCTTGAGAGAGCTGACGCCGAACGAGAGTCTACCGTCGCTCACTGCCTACAGCTTAGAGAGAGACTCATAGCCCAAATCCAGGATAGCGTTCCAGAAGCCCGCCTCAACGGGCACCCTACTGAGCGTCTGGCCAACAACGTCAACTTCAGCTTTGGCCGTGTAGAGGCTGAACCGGTGTTGCTGGGTCTGGACTTGGAGGGAATCGCTGCCTCTAGTGGCAGCGCCTGCACCAGCGCTTCATTGGAACCTTCCCATGTTCTGTTGGCGCTTGGCCTTTCCGCTGATCAAGCGCGCTCAAGCCTTCGGTTGACCTTAGGTGGCGCCAACACGGAAGAAGAGATGGACCACGTCCTTTCTGTCCTTCCCAAGCTTGTCGCCCGGCTCAGGGCGCTAGGTTCCTCATCCTTCTCCCGGTAGATGCCAGGTGGCCTCTGGTCTACTATGACTGAGGCTGAGTTCACTCCCAAAAGCCGCAACGCTAAGATGGTTGCCCCGATGCGCCGGGTCATTCACGTGGGCTTGGGTGGCGGCATTGCTGCGGCCGCCTTGTTCGCTCCTATTCCTTGGGTTCGCGCCGTTGTTGTCGTCCTCGCTTTGGGATTTGTCTCTCTGGACGTCGCCCGTCTGATCAGCCCACAGATCAATCGCCACGTGCTGCGATGGTTTCAACCGCTGATGAAGGCCTCAGAGAAGAGCAAACGGGTCACCGGCGCCTCCTACATGCTGCTGGCCGTTGCGCTTTGTCTGTTGGTTTTCGAAAGGGATGTTGCCGCCGCCGCCATCCTTTTCTTGACCGTGGGCGACCCTGCCGCCAGTCTTGTAGGACAACGCTACGGAAGGCGACGGATAGGCCAGAAGTCGATCGAGGGGACACTGGCCTTTTTCGGGATCGCCTTGGCGGTGGGCCTCGCCCTCTTTTGGGCAGGGAAGCTCGACAGCCCCTGGATGGCTGCGGCTGGCTCTGGATCAGCGGCGCTGGCAGAACTTGCACCGCTTCCGATCGATGACAACATCTGGATACCGCTCGCGGGTGCCCTGGCAATTGTGCTCACGGGGTCATTGATTCAATGATGTGCTGAGGCGTACAATCGATTTTGCGGGTCAAAGATTCCGCATCGATTCCTGCGACTCCAGCATCTCAATGGGTGCTAGGCTCGAAAGGGTTGAGTAGCAGAGTTTGAAGGAGGAAGGATGACGAAGCCATTTGAAGTGTCCGACCAAGATTTCGACGAGAAGGTCATTCAGGCGGGGAGGCCCGTTTTGGTGGACTTTTGGGCCGAATGGTGCGGACCTTGTCGCATGGTCGCTCCAATCATTGAAGAGTTGGCCGCGGAGTACGAAGGTAAGGTTGACTTCACTAAACTGAATGTCGACTTCAACCCGATGATTGCAACGACGTTCGGGATCCGCAGCATTCCTACGCTGCTGGTGTTCAAGGACGGCAAGCCGGTAGACCAAGTCATCGGTGCAGTCCCCAAGGCCGAGATAAAGAAGCGGCTTGAGGCGGCACTGGCCAGCTAGCCAGCGACTTAGAGAAGATAGGCCCCCTGGTTGTGGAACAGCTTCAGGGGGCCTATTCTTGTCATTCACAACCCTTTGGGGGCGGATGGGTCCCGGTGGGCCCCACGGGCTTCAAACCCGGATGGCGGGCTGCCTGCGCAGTCCGTGGTGGGTTCGACTCCCTCCCGCTCCCGCCAAACCATCACAGGCCCCGAGATACCGCTATAGAGCGAATAACCGTGCTTCTCGAGAGTGCAGGCTCTTCCCGGGCCAGCGAGATTGTCGCTGATCTGCGGAATGTAGCCGAGGCGTTGTATCACCCGTTTCGCTTGGTGGCCTACTGGGACGCCCAGGCAGGGGGCCGTCACACCTGCCCTCAGACGGACCGCGGTGAGGAATGCCCCCACGAAGGACCTCCAGAGGAGTCAGGCCATGTTCCCTACGCTCAGACAGTGGAAATGGAGTTGGAGGGCAGCCTGGAACTCTACTTTCCCCACGCCGAGGTGAGCGTCTACCTGGGCGCGCCAGCGACGTTGGTGGAGGCCATCAGGCCTCGCAGGCCAACAAAGGTGAAGTAGGGGCGTCAGCATTTCGGGTTGTCGCCAGAGCAACCTTCGAAAGTACGGGAAAACGGCCCCGGCGATTGCGCCGGGGCCGTTTTCTCATTCAGAGCGTAGGGAGATCTAGGCAGGCTTGAACTTGTACAAGGTAGCCTCGGGTGTAACATCGTCGAAGTAGACTTCGACTGGCATGTCCACCTTAACGTCAGTTGGCGGGATGCCTGTGACGTTGCTGACCATCCGGGGGCCCTCTTCTAGCTCCACGACGGCGACGGTGTAGGGAACCTCTTCTTTGAAGCCCTGGTGGTACACACGGTGGTACACGCCGAAAGCGAAGACCTTCCCTTTGCCGCTGGCCTTTACCCACTGCCATTCCGTGCTCAAGCACTCAGGGCACAGGATACTAGGGGGGAACCAATGCGATCCACATTTGTCGCAACGAGGTATCAGCAGCTCATGCCGCTTGCACCCTTCCCAAAATGCCTCCGTCTCCGGCGAGGGGACAGGTAGGGGCTTGTTGTAGGTGTTCGCTTCGGTCATGACGGTTGCCTCCCCAGAATAAGAGTGGAATGACAAACGGTACGGCCACCGTGGCCGCTTATCAGGGCTACTTCGGCGTTGGGGACCTGGCGCTCGATGGGGTATTGGTGCCGTAGCTGACGAGCGCCTTCCAGGATTTGGAGCATCCCCTCAACGTGGGCTTCGGAGAGCTGTCCTCCCGAAGTATTCGTCGGGATTTCTCCGTCTAGGTCCAACGCTCCCGAGGCCACGAATGGGCCTCCCTCTCCCTTCTTGCAGAAGCCGTAGTCTTCAAGTTCGGCCATGAGCATGTAGGTGAAACAGTCGTAGAGCTGGGCAGTATCGATATCCTTGGGACCCAGCCCTGCCATGCGGTAAGCGGCCTGCGAACTCTGGATGGCCGCGGTGTTGGTCATGTGGTCGTTGTGGTACCAGCCGCGCAAGTTGTTGTGAGAGCCGAATCCCAAGATGTAGGCGGGAGGCTGCTTCAGGTCTTTGGCCCGCTCGGCTGTGGTTACTACCACGGCGCCCGCGCCATCGCTCAGAAGGCTGCAATCCAACAGGTTCAGAGGCTCCACGATCCAGCGAGCGTTGGCGTAGTCGTCCATAGTGATTGGCGTCTGCATCTGTGCGAGAGGATTCTTTGAGGCGTGCTTGCGAAGGGTCACGGCTATGTGGCCGAGTTGTTCCTTGGTGGTGCCGTACAGGGCTTGGTGGCGGCTTAGGGCAAAGGCGTAGTCGACGGGAGCGCCGAGTATCCCGAATTCCGGCCCGAATTCCAGACCTAACTGCGACTGCGAGACCATATCGACCGCCATCTTGGACCGGGGTGACCGGGTGCGAGACCAGGTGTCCCGCCCATAGCCACATACTACGGTGTTGCACAGACCTGTTTCGATGGCCTGGCACGCAAGCATAATGGCCATAATCTGGGAAGCCCCGCCACTGTCCAGGGAGTTGCTGTAGGACACGTTCATGCCCATCAACTCGCCCATCTTCTGGTGATGGCAGTAGATCTCGTCAGTGCCGCGAGAAACGAGGCCGTCGATGTCTTTATTGGTGAGGCCGGCGTCCTCAATGGCGTTCTTCATGGCGATTGCCAGAAGGTTGGTGCTGCTGACGCCTCCGACCTGGCCGATGGCGCTCTGGCCCACACCGACGATGGCATATTTGCCGCTGAGATTTGTTGTCACGATGTGGTCGTCCTCCTTTGGGGCTGCACCCCGAACTGACTGCGGTCGTTAAAGGGGGAAGCCCCTCTAACCAGGATATGCGCCTGCTCTATGGGCAGGAAAGCCCTCATTTCTCAATGAGGGCTTTCCTGCCAAACTTGCGATGAAACTTGCCGGGCCTAGCCTGCTTTGAAATCCCATAGCGGCTCGTCTGAGTCGCCGGGAGCGGGGCTGTAGGTGTCAACGCGAACCTGCGTTGCGCAACCTGGGCAGTAGTAGATGTGGTACACGCCATCGAAGCCGTGTCGCGGCATCTTGGGGCCAGGCATCTCATTGAGGTCCTGTGTGTAGCGCACCGCGTAGTTCTTGTAGTTCTCACTCACATCACAGTACACGTGGCCGCACTCTGTGCAGCGGATGGCCCTCTGGCCATTCAGGCTGGCGACCTCTAGGTTTTCGTGCCAGCGCAGTTCGGACTGCCAGCCGCTGGCCTTCTGAAGCTCGTCAGAGACCCCAGAGGTCTTACCGGAGTAAGGTGCTCCAGTGGCAAGCCGCTGTTCCCGCATTTCCCGCCGGCGCTTTTGGGTGGCGTCGAGATCCGCGCCGCCTGATGCTGACAGGACAACGCCGTAAATCCGGTCTGCAACTTCCAGGGAGGTCAACGAGTCGCGAACGTCGTTGGCTACCTGTTCAGGAGACCTGTCCAGTGGGTCGCCGTAGCCGGCGCCACCAGGAACAACATCGGACAGGAGTGTAAATTCGGGTAGGGCCATGCGGTCTGGCAGGTCGTTGGGAAGAGCGTCTATAGCCCATCCATCGGCGATGATGTCCTCGGAGAAATTCGGATAGCTGTTCCCTGACTGCACCTTGTCGAGGAAGGAGCCGGACTCCGTACGGTATATTCCTCGCACGCCGCCCGTGCCGGTGGAGTAACCGCCGAATAATCCGTTGCCTTGAGGAACGCCGCCGTAGGGCTTGTAGTCCACATTGGAGTTCTTGGAGCCGTAGATCATGTAGATGCGGTAAGAACCCGCGCCTCCGGAGTATTTGCCGAATCCGCCACCATCCCGATTGTGGTTTCGAGCAAAGTAGATGAAGGGGTACTGCATCTCAGTTCGCTCAATATCGGATATACCGCCCGATGGAATGTTGTAGTGACCACCGGTAGGCACGCCGTCCCGATCAGGTGCGGCACCAAGCCCGCTGGCGTGGATGTCGTACAGGCCCTGTGCCGTGACGAGTCCTTCCCGGTTGTGGCCCCCGTAGAAGAATCCCGGACCGCCTTGATAGGGCAGTACGTGCCAGGGGGCGTTGACGTCGTCCAAGCGCCCGCCTGCATAGAGCATCTGGGCCAGGCATTCACTGAGCGCGCCTACCATGATGCCACCCACCCCGGGACCGTTACCCGCGGCGGCGGGATAGGTGGCGTTCAGGATGCTCCCCTCCGGTATGTTCCAAGAAATGGGGGCCATCTTGCCATCGCTCCAGGGAACGTCCCAATAAAGCTGGTTAGACAGCGCTACGCAGAAGTGAGCCATGGTGCAAGGCAGCGTGGAATTGGTGGCGTCGTCGCTTTGGGGACTCGTTCCTTCAAAATCCAGGAACAGTTCATCGTCCTTCTTGGTCATGGTACAAACGACCTGGAATATCCGCAGCGCCTGGGCACGCTTGTCAACGGCGGTGCCGTAAACCCTGGACTTCCATGTTCCATTCGGAAGGGCTCGAAGTTTAGCTCGGGCCATTGTCTCCGAGTCCTCAATTACCTTGGCCTCTGCAGCCTTAGCGAAATCCAAACCGAATTTGTCCAGCAGTTCAACGTAGCGACCGGCAGTAACGTTGTTGGCGGCGATCATCGAGTTAAGGTCCAAACTAACGTACTGAGGGTCGCGGCATTGCTCGGTGAGCGTGGCGAAGACGTCCTCTCTTTGCTGGCCCTTCTCCACGATCTTCAGACCCAGGATTCGGATGCCTTCGTGGAAGACCTCTGTCGCCAGGCCTCTCATCACACCGCCCGTGTCGGCCGTGTGGATACTGGCGGCGGTCCAACCGACAAGCTCGCCTTTGTAGAAAAGTGGCTTGATGATCATCATGTCAAAGGTGTGGGCGCCAGCGACATATGGGTCGTTCATGAAGAACTGGTCGCCATCGAAGAACCCGGGGTTCTCGGAGAACCGGCGGAGTAGCATCTTAATGGCGTCTGACGTTGCTCCGGCGAAGCGTAGGTGCCCGGAGCAGGCCAAGGTCATGACTCCTTCAGGGTTATAGAAGGAGCACATGCACTCTCCGCCTTGGGAAACGATCGGCGAAGCGGTCACCCTCTGGATTGCCAACCGGCCTTCTTCGCCGATGGCCCAAAGCCGGTGAAAGAACATCTCATATTTGACGGGGTCCAATTGCCCCACCGCGGACGTGGTCGTCATAACTTATCCTCCCTAAGCTAGCCCCGCCATTTAGACGAGGTGTTCCATCACCAGACTCTGAAGGTGGTCAACAGTCACGTTCCAAGATTTCGGTACAAGGATTGTTGTGAACTGAGACTCGATAACCGCAGGGCCAGGCACCTGGTTGCCCGCAGCAAGCTTGTCGTATTCGTAGACGGGAGTGCTAACGAAGCCCCGGTCAGGCTGCGTGAAGAAGACATCGCGGTGGGCCTTAATAGCTCCAGAAGCGTCGGGTCCTCCCGGGGTGTGGCTTTCCATGTTGGGCTTTGAGACGGTGCCAACTGCGTCGACTCTGATGGCGTTGATCTCAATTCCCGCCCTGGCGAAGCCGGCGCCGATTCCGTACAACTCTTCGTACGTGCTCTCGAAGAGCCGCTGGACGTCGCCCATTTCCTGGTCAGTGAAGCTATCCCACTGGACGGGGATCTCCACTCCGGTTGTCTGCCGCCGGAACCGCATGGAGAAATAGCGTTGGAAGGTTACCTTATCTCGACTGAAACCCTCGTCCGCCATGGCCGTACTTAAGTCATCTTCAATTTCTCTCAGTGTCTTGTTCAGCTCTGATGGGTCCATGGGCAAGCCGTAGGTCACGCTGAGCATCCGGGTGTGAATGACATCCGCTGCCGCTGCTCCGAATGCGGAGAACACAGCTGATGGGCGGAAGATGAAAGCCCGCTTGATACCCAACTCTTCGGCGAATCCGGCCAAATGGACTGGCCCCGCTCCGCCGAAACAGTAGAGTACGAACTCCTCGGGGAGGTAGCCCTGCCGGATTACTTGGCGACGGATCAAGTCCGCCATCTTGGCATTGATGATGTCGAAGACGCCTGCGGCGGCTTCATGGACATCGAGGCCCAGAGGGTCAGCTATCTTTTCTTTTATGTACTGCGCTGCCTTCGCTATGTTGAGCGAGGACCGGCCACCAAGAAAGTAGTCGGGATCCAGGATTCCCATGACTAGGTCCGCGTCCGTCGTGGCAATTCGTTCGCCACCCTGGTCGTAAGCAACGGGTCCGGGGTAAGCGGCTGCGCTCTCCGGCCCCACAAGCAGGCGATTGGTCTCCGGGTCTACCCTGGCTATGGTTCCACCGCCAGCGCCAATGGATTCAATGTCGATGATGGGTTGAAGCACCCGGAAGCGCTCAACAATAGGCTCTGAGGCGTAGCGCCAGTAGCCGTTGGTCAGCATACCCACGTCGAAACTGGTGCCGCCCATGTCTGTCGTAATGACATTGTCGTGTTTCATCACGTTTGCCATATAGGCACTGGCCATCATGCCGCCCGCGGGACCCGACTGGAAATTGCCGATTGGCGTGGCGTGGTCCTTGTGCACCGCCCCGCCGTTGCCCTGGGTGATGAGCAGCGGCCCGGTCAAGCCTTCTTCTTTCAGCTTGCTTTCAAGGTTGTTCAGGTACCGGGTCACAATGGGGCCAACGTAGGCATTGATCACTGCGGTGTTGGCCCTGGCGTACTCTCCGGATACCCTGATCAAGTCGCTACCGACAGAGAAGAAGATGTCGCCGTTGGGGTACATCTCTTCAAGGATCTCGAGAATGCGGCGTTCGTGGGCGGGATTGGCCCAGCTCTGAAGGAGGCTGACGGCGATGGCCTTGCATTCGTTGTCGTCGATCAGTTCCTTGGCGGCCGCACGGACCTCGCCCTCATTGAGAGGCACCAGCACGTCGCCGGTGTAGTCAATGCGCTCGGACACGCCCCGGATCAGTTCCTTGGGGACGATGGGCTCTGGCTTAGTGACACGGGTTACGTGCCGGATCTCGTCTTCCGAAAGGCCGTCGACCCGGCCCACCGCTCTCATAATAAGGGTGGTGTCTTCGAAGCCCTTCGTTGTGATGAGACCTACTTTGGCCCCACCTCTGACGATGACGGCGTTCGTGGCCACAGTGCTTCCGTGCTTGACCATTCTTGTGCGGCCAAGCAGGTCCTTGCGGTCGATGCCCATGGTCTTCGCAACCTCTTCGATGGCATTGAGTACGCCAATCGAGAAGTCCCACGGCGTAGTAGGCGACTTTCCGGTGATGACCTCGCCGCTCTCGCCCAGAGCAACGATGTCTGTGAAGGTCCCCCCGGTGTCGACTCCAATAACGTACGTTCCCTGACTCTGAACCATACGCAACACTCCTTCTCTAACCGATATAAGGCTTGGCAGCGGCGCGCGACGATTCTCGCCCCTCCTGAATGGCCCCACGCATTGTAGCGTACTGCCCCACGTTATAAAAGAGTCTCTTGGTAATGCTTTCTTCAGGTGGGGAGAATAGGCCGGACACATGGATCCTTGTTGACAAGCCCAAGGTTGAACTGATATATATCCGGCTACGCTTGCGCTGGCGGCTCTCTCTATTGTTCTTTGCGCTTAACTTGGAGAGGTCTAGTCTAGCCAAGCCGCAGCCGCAGGGCTGCAAG
Organism: Chloroflexota bacterium; assembly: GCA_003228115.1. Classification (GTDB taxonomy): domain Bacteria; phylum Chloroflexota; class Dehalococcoidia; order Lucifugimonadales; family SAR202-VII-2; genus SAR202-VII-2. The sequence goes on along the minus strand of QEVV01000001.1, from coordinate 486,670 downwards.
ATCCCAAAAAAAGACTAACTTTTGACGCCATGGAGGTTGTATGGCCTGGGACCTAAGCGGAAAGGTCGCCTTCGTGACCGGGGCTGGGAGCGGAATTGGTCGGGCGGTAGCATTGAACCTAGCGCGAGAAGGTGTGGCAGTTGCTGTAGCCGATATCCGCAAGGCAAATGCTGAGGCCGTGGCCGCTGAGATAGAAGAAGGCGGCGGTAAGGTTCTCACGCTGGAACTCGATGTCTCCGACTCCTCCCAGGTCAATGCAGCGGTTGCCAAGACGCGGGCAGAGTTGGGCCCCATTGACTACCTGGCGAACATCGCCGGGATCGGTGGTAACGCCTTGGTCCACGAAATATCGGACGAAGACTGGATTCGCATGATAAGCGTCCACCTCAACGGCACATTCTTCTGCACCAGGGCTATCCTTCCTGAAATGTTGGAGAGGGGTTCAGGCGGGATCGCCTGCATATCATCTCTTCACGCTCAAAAAGGACAGCCGGGCGCGGCCCACTACTCAGCGGCCAAGGCCGGCATCATTGGCTTTATTAGGGCAGTGGCCCGTGAGGTGGCGGACAAGGGCATCCGGATCAACGGTATAGCGCCGGGTCCGATCGACACGCCCCTGTGGCGCGGCGACATGAAGGGAGACGAGTTAGAACGTCACATCGAAAACCGCACACGGCCGGAGCTGGTGCCCCTGAACCGATTGGGGCAACCGCAGGACATCGCGGACACAATGATGTGGCTGTTCAGCGGCAAGAGTAGTTATGTGACCGGACAGATCATTCCAGTCAACGGCGGCGAATTGATGGTGTAGGGCTTCAATCCCTAGGAGGAATCAATATGGCTTTTGGACCTAGCGTAAAGGTGGTGGATACCGGGCGGCTTACCTACGGGCAAGCGACGGCAGACTGGCAGGAGCGGCTCAATGTGGATCGTATGCGCAAGTACCGGGAGGGCCGGGCTCGCGAGATTATGAAGAAGCACGGCGTGGCCGTGATTCTTGAGGGGGTTCCCCAGAACCTCCGCTACCTGACCGGTCTTATTGGGTTTCCCATGGGACTGTCCCGGTACGTGCTGTTCTTCGCTGAGCAGCCTTCCATCATGTGGGAGCATTCAGGTTGGTACGCCCAGATGCCGGACCAGGCACCCTGGATCCCGGAATTCAGAGCAGCCCACTCCTGGCTCAACCTGTCGCCTGGCATTGATGCCACGCAATGGGAGGCCAAACAGTTCGCTGAGGAGATAGCGCAGGTTCTAAAGGACAAGGGCGTCCTCGGCGAGAAGATCGCTGTTGGCGGCGTAGACGGCTTTGGCCTTGCTGCTCTGGCTGAGGCTGGGGTAACCAACATCGTGCCCTCCCAGCCGCTTTTGCTGGAAGCCCGCATGATTAAGAATGAAGATGAGATCAACTGCTTGAAAATGATCGCCGCCATCTGCGATGGCGTTTGGTACAAGGTCTGGGAAACTGCCCGCCCCGGAATGCGGGACACGGACCTAGGCACCATTGTCGCCTCAACCGGCTACGAGCTGGGCGCTGAGTTCGCTCACCCCGGAGGTTGGCGCAGCGGTCCCATTACATTCGACCGTGGCTTCTCCAGCACCGGTCGTCTCCTCCAGACCGGCGACATCATGTACGGCTCCGTCTGCGGATTCACGTACATGGGCTACGGAAGCTGCACCTACCGCACGCTGACCATTGGGAAGAAGCCTTCGGATCAACAGAAGGACTGGTACAAGCAGGTAGTGGACCGAATCGATAACGTGATCAGTGAAATCAAGCCCGGTGCGTCAACAGACGCTGCGGCTAAGCACTTCCCCCCTTCGACAAAATGGGGATACGCCAGCGAGCACGAGATTCTGGCCAGCGAAATTGGTCACGGTATCGGGCTGGGCGGCATGACTGGTTACGACCACCCGATCGTGAACCGACAGTGGTCACTCAAGTACCCCCAAGAATTCCAAGAGGGCATGTGCTTGGCCATTGAGAGCCGGGAAGGAGAGGTGAGGGTCGGTGGGGCCAGGCTGGAGAACATGGTCGTGGTCACCAAGACTGGCGTCGAAATCATCGACACCTTCCAGAGGGACGAAGTACTGCAGGCTCCCAGATAGGCCTGGGAACTTGCCTTATATTGCGCATCAAAGTAATGAAGTTACAGAGACAAGCGGAGGTGTGCGTTGGCATACGGACCTAGCGTAAAGATAGTTGACACCGGCAGGCTGACCTACGGGCAGGGTACCGCAGACTGGCAAGAACGGCTCAATGTTGACCGCATGCGGGAGTACCGCACGGAGCGGGCCCGGAAGATCATGAAGAAGCATGGCGTCGCCGTGATCCTAGAGGGTGGGACGCAACACATCCGGTACCTCACCGGAATGATCGGCTTCCCCATGCCCCTGACCCGGTACACCCTTTTCTTCGCCGAAGACGCGCCGATCATGTACGAGCACGCTGGGTGGTATGTCCAGCTGCAAGACCAAGCGCCCTGGATAGGGGAGTTCCGGCCTGCTCGTTCCTGGCTTGGGTTCTCGCCAGGCATGGAGGCTTCTCTGGAAGAAGCCAGGCTCTTTGCCGGCGAGATAGCCGAGGAGCTTCGGAAGCGTGGCCTGCTAGGTGAGAAGATCGCCGTTGGTGGCGTTGACGGCGTTGGCATAGCGGCCCTGGTCGCTGCTGGCGTTACGAACATCGTGCCCTCCCAGCAACTGATGCTGGAAGCCCGGATGATCAAGAATGAGGACGAGATTAATTGTCTTAAGATGGTCGCCGCGATTTGCGACGGCATTTGGTTCAAGGTCTGGGAGACCGCACGCCCCGGCATGCGGGACACGGACCTGGGCGCGATCGTTGCGCGGACTGGCTACGAGTTGGGTGCCGAACATTCCCACATGGGAGGCTGGCGCAGTGGCCCTATAACATTCGACCGTGGCTTCTCAACCACGGGGCGTTTGATGCAGACGGGGGACCTTCTCTACGGGTCCGTTTGTGGATTCACCTACATGGGTTATGGAAGCTGCACGTACCGGTCGTTCAGCATCGGGAAGAAGCCTTCAGACCAACAGAAGGACTGGTATAAACAGGTCCTGGACCGCATCGACAATGTCATTAGCGAGATAAAGCCGGGCGCATCGACCGACGCAGCCGCCAAGCATTTCCCACCAGCCACCAAATGGGGCTACGAGGGCGAGCACGAGATCTTGGCTAGCGAGATCGGCCACGGCATCGGCATCGGTGCCATGACCGGCTACGACCACCCCATCGTCAACCGGCAGTGGTCCCTTCAGTTCCCTCAGGAGTTTGAGGAGGGAATGTGCATCGCGGTTGAGAGCAGAGAGGGTGAGGTTCGCGTAGGCGGCGCACGCCTGGAGAATATGCTAGTAGTTACCAAGACGGGTGTGGAGATCATCGACACGTTCCAGCGTGATGAGATACTACCAGCGCCCCGCTAACGGCTGCATGTAGATAGCAAAAGAGAAGGGCGGGTCTCAGACCCGCCCTTCTCTTTGCGTGTCAAAGTCCTTCGGAGCGATTGTGCACTGAGGTTTCTTGAGAGGCGTTCGGTAGGGGCCGTGTCTCAGACCGGCCCTCTCCCTGCGTGTTTCTGGGGAGGAGGGTCATAGACCCTCCCCTACCACACGCTGATTCGCCTTCGAGACGGCTCCTATTCGAGCCTTACCGCCTTAGTGAAGTCATAGTCCGCGGCAATGTCTGAATCGAACTTCCAGGTAACGCGGTCCTTGGGGAACGCTCCGTTGTGCACCCGGTCGAGGAAGTCCATGATCAGGTCCCAAGCCTCCGCAGTCTCCTTGGGCCGGTACCTGCCGGGCATGGTGTCGTTGAACCAGCCGTGGGGCATGTCCCGGAACAGCTTGAACTCATAAGTCTTCATCTCTGACTCGAGAGCGTTGCGCAGATTCCGGACGGCCTCCGTGGAGACCACATGGTCGCTTTCTCCCCAAATGCCGAGCACAGGCGCGGTGATCCGTTTGATGATGTCGATATAGGGTTCCAGCCGGAGCTCTCCTACGTCCCAGAGACCCGCCTGTGCTCCGCCATAAACGACGATGTTGGCGGCAAGATTAGGCCGGACGCTGTTGAGGACAATGGGGTACTCCCCGCTCTGGCAAACGCCCATCGAGGATATCTTTGAGGCGTCCACCCTGGGGTCGTTTGCTAGGAAATCGAAGCCGGCGCTTAGAAAGGTCTTGATCTCGTAGTCACTGATGGTGACGCGCGCGTCGCCCCGGATCAGGGCCTCCTGGTCGCCCTCCCAGTGGGAAAAGAGGTCTGGGGCGATACCAACGTAACCATACCTGGCGAATTTGGCCGCCAAATCCAGCGTGTGCTGTACGAGTCCGTAGCGCTCGTGGCTCAGGATCATAGCGGGGAAAGGGCCGGTTCCCTCCTCTGGCACGGCTAGGAAGGCCTTGACCCGGTCGCCAAAGGTGATCATCGAGGTTTGAGCGCCTGGGTAGGTAGTCGTCTGAACCATGAGTTCTCCTTCTTCGCGTTGGCGAGACCGATTGAAGAGCCGGATTTAGCGAAGCCGCCTGGGTTACCCGGCTAGCTCCTCACGCACGATGGCTGTGCCCAAGACCATGGCCCTGAGCTTGCGCAGGGCCACATCTTTGGGTAGATATTTCATGCCACAATCCGGGGCGACGACGAGCCGGTCTGCATCAACATATTCAAGAGCGTTGCGCAGGCGTTGAGCCACGATCTCTGGTGTCTCAGGGGTCATGTCACCTAGGTCAAGCACGCCCAAGATAATGGTCTTGCTTGGCAATTCTCGAAGGATGGAGAGGTCCAGTCTGGGCTGGGCCGCCTCAATAGATATCTGATCGACGCTGGCGTCAGCCAACTCCGGTAGGAATGAGTAAGCACTGGGCCGCTCGTGGACGATGGCGGCGTAGCCGAAACATAGGTGGACAGCGGTGGTGCCCTGGACTCCTTCCAAGGCGCAGTTCAGAGACCTTATGGCATAGCCCTTCGCTGTCTCCGCCCTGGCTTGCATGTATGGCTCGTCTATTTGGACGACGTCGGCCCCGGCTGCGAACAGGTCCTTGATCTCCTGATTCACCGCCTCGGCATAGTCCATTGCCAGCCTTTCTGAGTCGCCATAGTAGTCGTCCTGGGCCTGCTGGGACATGGTGAAAGGCCCAGGTATGGTGATCTTAATGCTCCGATCGGTGTTGCCCCGAAGAAACAGAACGTCTTCTACCTCGCAGGGCTTGGAGCGGCGTATTGGCCCAACGATCCTGGGAACAGGATTGGGATGGCCGGTGCGATCCAGTGCAGTGCCCGGATTGTCGATATCGACACCATCAAGGGAGGTGGCGAAGCGGTTGGAGTAGCTCTCTCGCCGCTGTTCTCCGTCGCTGATGATGTCGATCCCGCAACGCTCCATATCGCGTATGGCGAGGATCGTGGCGTCGTCCTGGGCTTGCGCTAGAAACTCAGGAGGGATGCGCCACAACTCTTTTGCCCGCACCCTCGGAGGGAAGCGGCCCGCCAGCGCCTCGCGGCCAATAAGCCAGTCCGGCTGCGGGTAGCTCCCCACAACTGTGGTTGGAAGTAGTGTGTTGGGCACAATGCTCCTCATGGTCAGAACCACGCTTCTTTGTGCCGCGTCGGCGCCTTAGACCTGGCGGTACTTCTTGGTGAAGTCGTAGTCAGGGGCAATGTCGGATTCGAAGCGCCATAGGACCCGGTCCTTTGGAAACGCTCCGGCGTAGACATCGTCCAGAAACTTCTTGATGTAGGCCCAGGCGTCTTCGGTCTCCGCTGGGCGGTACCGGCCTGGCATCGTTGAGTTGAACCAGCCGTGGGGCATATCCCGGTACAACTTGAAGACGTAGGTCTTCATGTGCTTTTCCAGGGTGTTCCGCAGGCGCTGCACGTCGTCGACCGATACAACGAAGTCATCCTCACCCCAGATGCCGATGATGGGGGCCTTGACACGTTTCAGTATGTCCTCATAGGGTTCCCTGCGGACTTCGCCGACGTCCCAAACGTTCACGATGCCAGTTTGGGCGCCGCCGTACACGACAATATTGGCCGCGACCTCGTCGCGGAAGCTGTTGAGGACGAGCGGGTATTCGCCGCTCTGGCATACGCCCATGACGGCGATACGCTTGGCGTCCACGTCCGGGCGCTCAAGTAGGTAGTCTATGGTTTCGCCCATGTAGATTCTGATTTCGTCGTCGCTGATGGGGACCATGAAATCCCCTCGAGCTAGGGCTTCCTTGTCTCCGTCCCAACGCGAGAAGAGGTCAGGGGCAATGGATAGGTAGCCGTCGGCCGCCCATTTGGCTGCCAAGTCCAGCGTGTGCTGCACCAACCCGTAGCGCTCGTGACAGAGCATCACCACCGGATAGGGTGGCGCCACGTTCTCAGGCACTGCCAGGAACGCGCTAACACGATTCCCAAAGGTCATCATCTCCGTCTTGGCGCCTGCGAAGCCTGTCGTCTTCTCTACCATGTAACATTCCCCCTCTGTAGTGACTTTATGCGCTCGTTGCTGCGTTGTCCTTTTCGGCCTTCCACTCTGCCAGCCATTCCAGGACATCGGCCAGGGACATGACGTCGGCGTATTTCTGGTCCATGTCGAAGAGGTTTATGGCGTGGGCAGCCTCGTGGCGGTCGAACACGCACTCTTCCACGACCACCACTCGATAGCGGTTGGCCGCGGCGTCCACCACGCTGGCTCGCACGCAGCCGCTGGTGCTTTCGCCAACCACAATGAGCGTGTCTACGTCTTTGTAGTTCAGGTGTCCTGCCAGAGGGGTGCCGTAAAAGGCGCTGGGGGCCGCTTTTCGGAGAACACCCTCGCCTGGTAGGGGAGCGACTTCGTCGATGATGTCCCATCGCCGTTTGCGCCTCTCCAGTTCCTCCCCAGACAACTCCTTGGCCGGTCCCATGCGGCGCACGGCCCAGGGCTCGATACTGTCCTGAAGGTCGTTGATGCCGGTAACGTGGACGACGGGGATCTCGGCCTCGCGGGCCGCGGTCAGCATCGTCTGAAGGTGCGGGATGGCGTCCCACGCCACCGGGCCGCAGCTCCCCGGCCACGTCTTGATGGCGTCAAGCAGGGGCTCCGGCTCATCGCCGAATACACCCCTGTAGACATCAATGAGAACCAAGGCAGGGCGCTTACCGAAACCGATTCGAGTCTGTTTGGATGCCGCTAGATGATCCTTGTCATTCTGGGTTAGAAACTTATCCCACACGCGCTCAGTCATGAATGGCCTCCTTTTCTTTCTCTGCTTTCCACTCTGCGATCCACTCTACTACCTCAGCCAGCGGTAGGACGTCGGCGTACTTCTGGTCCATGTCGAAGAGGTTGATGGCGTGCGGCGCCTCATGCCGGTCGAATGTGCACTCCTCGACCACGATCACTCGATAGCGATTGGCCGCGGCATCGACCACGCTGGCCCGCAAGCAGCCGCTAGTGCTCTCGCCAAGTACGATGAGCGTGTCGACATCCAGGTAGTTAAGGTGGGCGGCTAGGGGCGTGCCGTAAAAGGCGCTGGCAGCCGTCTTGCGCAAGACACCCTCGCCGGGCAGGGGCGCGACCTCGTCGATGATCTGCCATCCCCGCAGCCGCTGCTCTTGCTCTTCCTTGGGCAGATCTTGTGCGGACCCCGTTCGGGTTGCCATCCAAATGTCGACGCCGTCGGTCACGTCGTTGACGACGGTAACATGGACAATGGGCATGTCCGCATCACGGGCGGCGCTCAGCATGGCCTGAAGGTGCGGGATGGAGTCCCACGCCACCATGCCGCAACTCCCCGGCCAAGTCTTGATACCTTCTAGCAGGGGCTCGGGCTTGTCGCCGAAAACGCCCCGGTAGAAGTCTACAAGGAGCAGCGCAGGCCGTTTGCCGAACCCGATGCGATGGTGCGGGGACGCGGCGAGATGGGCCTTGTCCTGCTCAGTCAGGAACTTGTCCCATACTCGTTCAGCCATAGGTGGCCTCCTTTTCGTCGAAGCCGATCTAGCCTTTCGCCACCGAACGCGGCAAGTGTAGTGAAGGGGAGGCCTCTTTTCAAGCGGGCTGCAGGATTCTTCCTGCGCTGACGGGCACGAGGCCGTTTCTGCCACACAGTCGACGCTTGACGACGAGAGGTGCTTTCGTGAAGATGCTCCTGAGGTTACTTTGGCTATGGCTAATTCCGGTCGTCTCGCACTGATTTTCGCCTCCGCTTTCGCTGCCCTGCTCTTGGCTCCGGCCTTCTTATCGTTCCAGTTCTCCCCTTACGACTTGGTAAAATGGGGCGATATTGTCGATTTGGCAACGCCACTCGTTCTTCTTCCGTTGTACTGGTTTCTCTTCCAAGCAGGGCCGAGGACCCCTACCGTCCGAGAAGTCGTGGCATTCCTTGTGCTGGCTGCCCTTTGGGTAGAGGGACAGGGCATGCACCTGGGCGCCAACTCCATCGGTCATCTGGTGAGCGAGACCGGAACTGACCTCGCTGATCTGACGCACTTCTACGACGAAGTGCTTAGCCATTATCTTTGGCATGCTGGGATTATGGGACTCTCCGCCTTGGCCGTGTGGCGCGAGTGGCGGGTGCAGGGAGCGCAGGGCAGCGTTTCGTTGGCAAGCTTGCTCCCCGCAGCCATCATTTATGGCGCAACGTTCTTCGTTATCGTGATCGAAGGCGCCACATGGCCGCTGGGCTTGCCCTTCGCTGCGCTGGTCACCATTTTTGGTTTAACCTACGCTCGGCGTAGCCTAATGGGCAGGCCGCTCCTTTCCTTCTTCGTTGGAGCGCACGCCCTGACTCTCGTTTTGTTCCTGGCTTGGGCCATCGTCCAAGGTGGTCTGCCGGAGTTCTCGGAGGTGGGGATCATTGACTGACGATGGCCGCTTTCGTTGTTTTTGGGCAGCCAGCGATCCACTCATGGCGAAGTATCATGACGAGGATTGGGCAGTCCCCTGCCATGAAGACGCCGCGCTCTTCGAGCGGTTGACCTTGGAGGCGTTTCAGAGCGGCCTAGCGTGGCGCACCATCCTCTACAAACGAGAGGCTTTCGTGCGGGCGTTTGAGGGCTTCGACATTGAAAAGGTCGCATCTTTCAACGAGACCGACATTGAGCGGCTGTTGCAGGACTCGAGCATCGTGCGGCATCGCAAGAAGATTGAAGCGACTATCTACAATGCTGGGGCCATCCTCGACATCCAAGGAGAGCATGGTTCCTTCGACCGGTTCCTGTGGGCCATGGCTGGCCAGAACGAAGAGGTGTGCCGCGACTTCCGCCGCCGCTTCCGCTTCGTGGGGCCGACCGTGTGCTACTCCTTTCTTGAAAGCGTTGGTATGGTCAATGACCATGAGCCCACGTGTTGGAGAGTGACAGGTTAGGGAGCCGCTTCTTCGTGGCGTATAATCGGTTTAATCGGCAGCACAAAGGGAGGTGTACTATGGACGAAACGATCTACAGAGGCGTAAATCACTTGGCTATGATCACTGACGACATGGACAAGACGGTGCGGTTCTAACGCGACGTGCTGGGTATGAAGGTGGTAGGCACCGTGGGTGGCGTATTTGACGGTAAGCGGATGCGGCACTATTTCTTTAGCCTTGGCCCTGCCAGCACCATCGCCTTTTTCGAATGGCCAGACATTGAATTGCCGCCTCGCAAGGATTCGGGTGTACCGGCCACGGGCCGCAACTTTGACCATGTTTCAATCAACGTGGAGTCAGAGGAAGTCCTGCGCCAAGTGCAGGAGCGGGTTCGGTCCCACGGCGTTGACGCCACTGACTTCGTCGACCACGGCATGGTCAAGTCCATCTACTTCGAGGACCCCAACGGTATTTCCTTGGAGTTCTCAGTGTGGATGATCAACATGCACGAGAACCCTATGTTCAAGGACCCGGAACCCGTAGCGGCACTGACAGAGGTTATAGCTGTTTAGGGCGAGGAATCCAACCGCCCGCCCCGAATCAACAACGCATTTAAGGTGAATCATGGAATTCAGCGACGCCGTTCCCTTTCTGGAGACCAATCACCGGGCGGTGATTAGTACACACAGGCCTGTTGGCGGAATCCAGAACAGCATTGTTGTCGCCGGGCCCTTTCAAGGAAAGATGGGCTTCGTGTCTGTTCAAGGCAAGACCGCGAAGGTGCGCAATCTTCGCAGCGACCCTCAATGTTCTGTCCTGACTGTGGATAGCGACTGGCGTAGTTACGTTATCGTCGAGGGACAGGCTACGCTTTTCGACTCCGGCAACACTGACGCGGAGAAATTGCGGCTCTTACGTCGTGCTGTCTACAGCGCCTGCGGCGGCGGAGAACATCCCAATTGGGATGAATACGACCAAGTCATGGGAGACCAGGACGCGGTCGTCGTACTTACAAGCCCTGACAAAGTCTATGGGATGATCCGATAGGCAGGGCGTTCAGGTTAAGCTATGCAAGGGCCAGCGCAAGCTGGCCCTTTTGCGGCCCCTGCAAAAGGGCTCCGCGATCGTGAAGGCCCCATCGATCCCTTAGCTCATCAATCTTTGCCATGACCTGTTCCGTGTACTGCCTGGGCGCGTAGGCGCCCCTGTAGAGGCGGTGGTACTCGGGTAGAAGGTGAGGATGAGCCTCCCTCAGAAAGGGCATGAACCACTCCTTGGAGCCTGGCTTCAGGTGGAGGACATTGGCGCCTAGGAACTGCGCTTTGTGCTCAGCGGCTGCCTTGACGACGGTCTCCATGCTCTCTTTGCTGTCTGAGAGCACTGGAATAATAGGGGCCATGAGCACGCCTGCCGGGATGCCCGCTTCCACCAACGCCTGCATTGCTTCGAGACGTCGGATGGGACGGGGCGTTCCTGGCTCCGTCTTCTGCCACACACGGTCATCCAGTGAACCTACACTGAAGTTCACGCGTACCTTGGCGATCTGAGCCAACTCTTGAAGGATATCGATGTCCCGCTTTACCAGCACCGACTTGGTGGTGATGGAGACAGGGTTGGCTGCATCTCGGAGAGCTTCGACGATCCGTCTGGTGACTTCATAGCGGCGCTCAGCGGGTTCGTAAGGGTCACAAGCAGTGCCTAGGGCGATGATTTCCCTACGCCAGTTGGGACGTTTGAGTTCTTCCCGCAGCACCTCCGGCGCGTTGATCTTCACGATGATGCGCGTGTCGAATTGACGTCCGCCGTCGTATCCGAGGAATTCATGCGTGCCCCTGGCAAAGCAGTAGACACACGCGTGCTGGCACCCGCGATAGGGGTTGATGGTCCACCGAAAGGGAAGGTTGTTCCCGTAGACCCGGTTTATCAGCGATTTGCAGGGAACCTCTTCGACCGACTCTAAGGGCATGGGAATCCTCGCGTTGTGAAGGTGGGTCATCAAAGTAGTGCAGAACATAAGTTCTTGTCAAGGCACTGATGCCACCCTATAATGACGCCGTGCGAATTGTTGTTGCCCCACAAGCGTTCAAGGGAAGCCTGTCTGCTCGGGAGGCTTGCCGCGCCATCCGTGAGGGTGTGTTGAGGGTCCTGCCGGAGGCTGAGGTCGTCCTCATGCCCATGGCCGATGGTGGTGATGGGACTTTGGAGGCTCTGGTGGAAGCGACCGGCGGGTCGTACAGGGAGACCGCCGTTCTCGGGCCATTGGGCGACGAGGTTTTGGCGCTTTGGGGGGTTACGGGAGACGGGGAGAGTGCTGTTATCGAAATGGCGCGGGCCTCTGGCCTCGTTCTCGTGCCTCAAGACAGTCTAGACCCCAGACGAGCTTCTACTTATGGGACTGGCCAACTCATCCGGGCGGGCTTGGACGCTGGATGCCGCCGCATGATCATCGGGATTGGGGGCAGTGCTACGAACGACGGTGGCGCGGGGATGGCAACGGCGTTAGGGGCCCGCTATCTTGATGCTGAGGGCAAAGTCCTGCCTGAGGGTGGCGCAGCCTTGGCTCGTTTGGTCCGGATCGACCTAACTGGCTTGGATCGTTGGGTCGGTTCGTGTGAGTTCTTGGTGGCATGCGACGTGACGAACCCGCTGACTGGGCCGGAGGGCGCCAGCGCGGTCTACGGCCCGCAAAAGGGGGCCACGCCGGAGGTCGTCCAGTTCCTGGACGCGGCACTTTCACGCTATGGGGAGGTGTTGGCAGCAACCGTGGGCCGCGATGTCTCCAACGTCCCTGGTGCTGGCGCGGCAGGTGGCCTTGGCGCAGGGCTCATGGCGTTCCTAGATGCTCGACTCCAACCGGGCGTTGATTTGATTGCCAATGCCGTTGGACTGGACGCTGCACTGGTCTCCGCCGACCTTGTCATCACTGGAGAGGGTCGCTTGGACGGTCAAACGGTCTACAACAAGGTTCCTGTGGGAGTGGCGCGCAGGGCAAAGGCGAAGGGATTGCCAGTCATAGCGCTGGCTGGGACGGTGGGAGAGGGCCATGAGCAGACCCTGAGCATGGGCATTGACGCGGTCGAGACCCTGACGGATGGATCGATACCGCTGGAAGAGGCCATAGCGAATGCCTATGCATTGCTAGCTGACGCAGCAGAGCGGGCGATGCGTAGCGCCCGTTGGGTTGGCTAGGGCATCCTAGCCCTTGCGGTTGAAAGGCCAGATGCCGCCTGAGCCACTGGCAGCTTCCGCCGTCTCCGGTTCCTTGAGCCTATCCCCGTAACTCTTCTTGAACTTGGCTACCTTGGGGTCGATGATGACCCGGCAATAGCCCGCACTGCGATTATTGCGGTAATACTCCTGGTGGTAGTCCTCCCCGGCGTGGAAGACTTCTAGAGGCGCCACTTCTGTGACGATCTTGTCCTTGAAGGCTTGCTCCTCAGTCAGCTGCTGGATTGCCTCCTCTGCGGCCACTTTCTGCTCATCATCGTGGTAAAAGATGGCTGAGCGGTATTGAGTCCCCACGTCCGGCCCCTGAGCGTTCAGCGTTGTGGGGTCGTGGATGGAGAAGAAGACCTCCAACAGGTCTCGGAGGGAGAGTGCCGACGGGTCAAAGGTCACCTGCACGACCTCTGCGTGGCCCGTGGTTCCAGAGCAGACATCGTGATAGTTCGGGTTCGGCGTGTGCCCGCCGGCGTATCCCGAAACTACCTTCTCTACGCCAATCAGCTGCTCAAAAACCGCCTCCAGGCACCAGAAGCAGCCGCCCGCCAAGGTAGCGACACTGGTGCCTGACGTCTGGCTGCCGTTATTGCTTTCGGCCATTGAAGCCTCCTTTGCATTTCGTCCAACCCAAGGTTCGGGTACACGTACAAGGTTCTTCGCTTCGCTCAGAACGACAAGTCAGTGGTGTGGGACAAGGGAAGTGTTCCTAGCTATCCAGCACCACCATGTGCACTTCTTTCGGGCCATGGACCCCCACGACCAATATCTGTTCGATGTCGGCGGTGCGGCTGGGGCCCGTGATGATATTCATATAGCTACCGGGGTCGCCATCGCGCTGAGCATCGGCGGCCCAGAGCGCCATGAAGTCCGATAGGTCGCCAACAATCTGTGCGGGCTCGACGATGGCAACGTGCAGGGGAGGTAGAAGCGACGTTGTGCGGCTAATGCCCTCACGCGGTTGGATCACACACGAGCCAAGATCAGCTATGGCATAGTCCACGCCTGTCACGCCTAGCTCGGCAATAGCAGCTTCCTCCCGGCTGGCGTCCAAGTCGACGCCATTTGCTCTGGATTGCACCATGACCTCGGCTCCCGCACGTCGTAACGTGCCCTCCACATCAAGGCGGCTAAAGACATCGTGAGAGGAGCGAACTACCTTCTTTACCTCGTCCCGCTCCGCTAACGCGGCGATGTAATCCAACGCGTCCTCAGGCGACGCTGCACGGCAGATCTTCCAACCGGCCCGCTCCGCTGCTCCCACCAACGCCTCTACCAACTCCGGGCCACTGTTCGATAAACGTTGGCGAATAGCGACAGCCCGCGCTTCAACCTCAGCGAGAGAGGGCGAGCCATTCGGCGGGACAGGCGCCTCAGTGAGAGGCTCCGATCGTCCTAGAGCTTGCCGAACGGTGCTTATGAAGTCGGCTCTAGTGGTTCCGGGCATTGCCTAGACTTCTGAGGCCAGAACCCCGCCCTGAGCCCAGTGGTCCTTTGGGATGTCCTGAATGATGACGTGGATGGCCTCCCGCGGTGTTTCGGCGATTTCGACCATCACATCGGTAATGGCCTTGGCAAGGGCGGCCTTCTGCTCGTGGGTCCTTCTGGGGAACATCTCTACACGTACGATAGGCATTTGGGTCCTCCTTCCTCAGGATTCATTTGGTCGCCATCGTTTACTCGTCCTTCAAACCCTTGCGCCAACGCTCCCGGAACGGTTTCGCCGATGGCAATGGGAAGTCGCGGAACCGTGTCCAGCCGGAAAGCGGTGGTGGTAGGCGGCGTACTTTGCCGTTGCGAGACAGGGGTAGCAGGGCAAGGCGGCCCAGTCGGTTGGCCAAAGAGAACACTCGAGAGCCTCTCACTGACTGCCGCCAACCCTTCATCAAAGCAGCTTCGTACCAAGGGGCTTTGCCGTTTTTGGCAAGGGTTCCTCCCTGGGTTATCTCTTGCCGGAGGCGAAGCAACATGTGCGGAATGTCGATCTTGACGGGACAGGCGTCCTTGCAGGCGCCGCAAAGGGTGGAAGCGAAGGGAAGGTGTTTGGCCTCCACCGTTCCGGTCAGCATTGGCGTGACTATTGCGCCAATGGGGCCTGAGTAGACCCAGCCGTATGCGTGCCCTCCTACCTTGCCGTAGATCGGGCATGCGTTGAGGCATGCGCCGCACCTGATGCAGTTCAAGGCTTCCCGCATCTGCTCATCGGCCAATATCTTGGAGCGGCCGTTGTCTACGATGACTAGGTGAAATTCTTCGGGACCGTCCTCGTCTGTCGAGCGGCGGGGTCCCGTGACGCAGGTGACATAGCTGGAGATGCGCTGTCCTGTCGCCGACCGTGGCAGTACGCCGAGGAACAGAGCCAGGTCTTCGAGCCGTGGCAGGATCTTTTCCATGCCCATGAGTGCTATGTGCACCTTGGGAAGGGAGGTGCACATCCTTCCGTTACCCTCGTTAGTGACCAGGGCGATGGTTCCCGTTTCGGCCACCGCGAAGTTGACTCCCGTAATACCCATGTCGGCGTTGAGGAATTTCTCCCTCAGCGTCTCTCGCGCCGTCTCGCAAAGTTGCTCCACCTCGTCCGAGGGCAAGGTCTTGAGCTTCTCAGTGAAGATCTCGGATACTTGGCGGCGGCTTTTGTGAATTGCGGGAGCGATGATATGGAAGGGCGGCTCATTCATCAGCTGGAGAATGTACTCGCCCAGGTCCGTTTCCACCGATTCGATGCCGATACTTTCAAGGTGGTCGTTGATCTCAAGTTCTTCCGAGACCATGGACTTGCCCTTGATAACCAACTCAACGTCGCGCTTGCGGGCGATGTCCAGAACGATGTCGCTAGCCTCTTTGGCGTCTCGGGCAAAGTGGACGTGGCCGCCTGCTTTTTCTACGTTGTCTGATAGTTTCTCGAGGTAGTAATCAAGATTGGCTATTGTGTGGGTCTTGATGTCGCTTGCCCGCTGCCGCATGTCCTGCCAGACGGGGGGCGTCAACTCCTCAGAGGCCAGCCTTGGACCCCGGCCCAGCCCGTTTCGTAGTTTGGCCAGGGCCTCTTGAATTTGGGGGTCGAGAATGGCTGCCTTGGAGCCACTCACGAAGTCCTTCGTCTTAACGTCCATTTCAGGAGTCCTCTCGATTGTCCAAGAGCTGAGCTAAGTGCATGGCTTTCACTGGACTGCCGCGCCGGGAAAGCGCGCCTGAAATATGCATGAGACAGCTGGAGTCGCAGGAAACAAGGGTATCAGCGCCACACTCCGCCAAGCTCTTTAGCTTGTCCTCCAATATGGCCTCTGATATCTCCGAATACTTCACCGAGAAGGTGCCGCCAAAGCCACAGCAGGCTTCCTCAAGCTCCATTGGCGTGTATTCGGCGCCTTCGACGCCCTCAATAAGTTGGCGGGGAGGCTCCTTCACTCGCAGCTCTCGCAGCAAGTGGCAGGCGGCGTGATAGGCGACCTTTGTCTTCTTGGAGGCGCCAACGTCGGTGACGCCTAGGACGTTGACCAAGTATTCGGAAAATTCATAGGTGCGGGCGCTGAGATCCTTGGCTCGAGCGGCCGTCCCCGGCTCGTCATGAAAGATCTCCGGGTAGAAGACCTTCACCATTGCCCCACAAGAGCCGGACGGGACGACGACATCCTGATCGCCATCGAAGTTGTCCAGAAACCTACGCGCCACCGCTTTGGCATCCTCGGTGAACCCGCCGTTAAAAGCAGGTTGACCGCAGCAGGTCTGGCCTTCGGGGAAATCCACTTCAACCCCCTGGCGGCGCAGCACTCGAACCACTGCCTCGCCGACCTCCGGAAAGAACTGGTCGACCAAGCAGGTTATAAACAGAGATACTTTGCGCGACGTGGCCGTCATTAGATAGGATTCCTCCGTCAATTACGGCAACGGTAGCAAACTGGTGCATGCGTGGCAAGGAGCCGCTCGTTGACACGTTATAAGGCCACCCATACAGTCGGGCGTTGAAGAGATATGAACTCGAAGAACAACACTTCCCCTTCTCAGCCGGGCCTGCCGGTCAAACGATCCAGCCTGGTTTTCGTTATTGCCTTGGTTACCATCGTCCAGGGGACTACGCAGGTGCCGCTTCAGGGCATACCAGTGCTTTTCCCCTTCGTACAGCAGGAGTTGGGGCTGTCGCCGGTGCAATTGGGGCTGATGGGGTCGGCGCTCTTCGCCGGAGGGCTGATTACCGTCGTACCCGCAGGCTGGCTCTCGGACATCTGGGGCGTCCGGATCATCATGGCTGTGAGCATGGCGGTGCTATCCGTGGCGCTGCTGACCCTTTCCGTCGCCTGGTCATTCCCGGTGTTCCTAGCCTTCGCCAGCCTCATTGGGTTCGCTCAGGCGCCGGGTTTCCCCGCCACCTCAAAGGCTATCATCGATTGGGCTCCGCCTCGCATTCGGGCCATGGCCATGAGCATCAAACAATCGGGGCCTCCGATTGTGGCGTCTACGGCGGCGTTGTTACTGCCCATTATCGCCACAGCCTGGAGTTGGCGCGCTGCGCTGGTCTGCCTTGCCGGATTCGTGTTTGTTGTTGGCGTTGTGTTTACGGTTAGCTATAGGGACCGCCCCGTTGAGCGGAGAAACGTGAGTGGTCAAGGAGCGGGAGGGCTGGGGTACCTGTTGCACGATCGCACTCTGGTGTTGGCCATCCTTTGGGGCGTCGTCTTCGCCAGCACGCATGTCTTGGTTACCGTCTATTTCATCTTGTTCCTTGTGGACGTGGCGAAGTATTCCCCCGTTGCCGCCGGGGGGCAACTTGGTATCGCGTTGCTGGCCAGCGCCGTGGGGCGCCTGTTCTGGGGCGCCGCCAGTGATTTTCTCTTCGGGGGTCGTCGGGTACTGGTGCTGGGCGTCATTGGCGTGCTGACCTCCACGGTGTTTTTTGGAGCGAGTCGACTTGGCGAGGGCGCGTCGGTGGTCTTCGTAGCGCTTATCGCGGCGGCGTTCGGGGCTACCCTGATGGCCTGGCCGGGGGTCCTCATCTCCTTGGTCGGTGAAACAGCTGCCGTGGGGAGGAGCGGTGTGGCCACCGGAGTGCTGAACATGTGCATGCGCCTTGGCACCATCACAGCGGCGCCCTTATTCGGGCTCATGCTGGAGAGAGGGGGATCCTACTCTCTAGGCTGGACGGTTGTTGCCGGCATCTGTATCACCGTTACCGCTGTATTGCTCATCTTTGGCCGGGAGCCTGCGGCGCGGCAGTTGGCGAGCCGATAACGTGCCGCCGATGACCGGCGAAGGCGCCGCGTGGCGCCAGGTACGGACAACCTTGAAAAGGTTGGGAAAGCCAACCCAGCAACGTCGTGCTCCTTCCAAGGCTCCAGGGGTGTCAGCTGTAGACGAGGCTTCTTGGTGGAGGGACGGACCGTGAAGTCGGGGTAGGTGCGGCCGTTCAGGAAGTTCTCGTGCAGATAGTCGAGGGTCTCCGCGGTCCCGTAGACGGGTAGGGAAAGCCCGGTTTCGAACCCTCCCAGGCCCACCGTTAGCAGATCCCGGTTGTGGTCGAAGTGCAGGTGCGTGACGACGATACCCGCGAGGTTGTCCTGCTCCTTCTGCGTGAGGGTGGAGGACAGCGCCCCTGCGTCGAGTGCCAACCGGTCATTGACCAGGTAGCTGCTCAGGCGGGCAGTGGCCGTCTCTGTGTGGTGGCAGCCCAAGAGTCGTATGCGTAAAGGGTCTGACATAGGTCGGCATTCTAGAATACGGAGCGCTCAGGCACAAGGGAGTAAAGCCACCGCAGAGATCGCGGAGCACTCAGAAAGGGATATATAGCCAGATTCCCTCCGCGGTCTCTGTGTGCTCCGCGGTGAGTTTTTCTTTGGGGGTGGGTTGGGTGGAAAGCCCCGATCTGGTACAACTAGGGAACGATCCGCCGCTGGAGGACTTGTATGACCATACCTGCCAAACCTCGAGGCATGACGCCTGAAGACCTAACCCGCATCCGGTTCGTGAGCGAGCCGCGGATATCGCCGGATGGCGGCCGTGTCGCTTTTGTGGTGACAACGCTGTCCAAGGAAAGGGACGAGTACCTATCTAACATTTGGCTCGTAGACATCGATGGCAGCGAGCCTCGTCCATTTACCACCGGCACAAAGCGAGACAATTCCCCCCGCTGGTCCCCGGACGGGTCTGTGCTGGCCTTCGTGTCAGAGCGTGATGGCCATGACAAGCCGCAGCTCTTTGTTGTGCCTTCCCACGGCAGAGAGGCTAGACGCGTCACTGAGCTTGCCAATGGAGTGAAAGCCCCGGTCTGGTCGCCGGATGGGACTCGATTGGCCTTTGTAAGCCGGGTGAATACTGGTGAACCCGAAGAAGAGGGGAAGTCGAAGCCACCGCGGTTCATCACCTCCTTGAAATACAAGTCCAACGATGAGGGATTCATCTACAACCGGCGTTCCCATGTCTTTGTCGTGGCATTGGACGGAAATGAGCCGGTTCAGGTCACCCACGGCGACTTTGATGATGCCCACCCCGCCTGGTCGCTGGACGGCAGCCTGATTGCCTTTGTTTCGGCTCGCCACGAAGACCGGGACTATGACAACGCCAGAGATGTGTTTGTAGTATCGCCTAAGGGCGGGGAGCCGCGCCGCGTGACCGGCACCGCTGGGCCCGCCAGCCACCCTGCTTTCTCGCCGGACGGGCTGACCATCGCTTACCTAGGCCACCGTTATCTGACGGAGCTAGGGCGCAATGAGCGGCTCTACATTGTGCCGACAGAGGGAGGCGACCCGGCTTGCCTTACAGAACACCTCGACCGCTCCGTTGACGCCTTCGCCGAACGTTCCGGTCCGCTATGGACGCCGGATGGCCAGAAGCTTCTTTTTGCGGTCATGGATCGAGGAGCGGTCGGCGTCTTCAGCGTTGAGACCGTTGGCCGAGGCGTGCCGACGCCGCTCCTGAGTGGCGAGCGCCAGATTCTCGAGATGTCACTTTCCGCCGGTGGCGATCTGCTAGCCTTCACCGCCACCGACCCCACATCGCCACCGGAAGTTTTCCTGTGCGACAGCGACGGGACGGAAGAACGACGACTCACAGACCTCAACGGTGGCTGGAAGGCGGAGGCAACGCTTTCCCAACCGGAGCGCATAACATTCGAGCGGGACGGGCGTCAGATGGACTGCTGGGTAATGAAGCCCTTCGGGTTTCAAGAAGGTCGGCGCTATCCGACGCTGCTCAGTATCCACGGCGGGCCGCACACCCAGTACGGCTATCCTTTCTTCGACGAGTTCCAGGTCTACGCTGGGGCTGGTTACGCCGTTGTTTTCACTAACCCGCGAGGTAGCGAGGGCTACGGGGAAGACTTCAGAAGGGCCGTCATAGGCGATTGGGGTGGCGGGGATTACGAGGACGTAATGGCCGGGCTGGACGCCGCTCTGAAGCACTGCGATTTCATCGACCCTGATCGGCTGGGCGTCATGGGGGGCAGCTACGGTGGTTTCATGACGAGCTGGGTTGTGGGGCACACCAACCGTTTCAAGGCTGCCTGCTCCGAGCGGGCAGTCAACAACGCGCATTCGCTGTTCGGCACAAGCGACATCGGGCACTTTTTTCAGGAGGCTGAGTATGGAGCCTTGCCCTGGGACAACATGGAGTGGTACGTCGAGCGGTCGCCATTAACCTACGCAAAGAACATCCACACTCCGCTGCTGATCATTCACTCGGAGGACGACCGCCGCTGTCCTATCGAGCAGGGCGAGCAACTCTTCGTGGCGCTCAAGAAACTCAGGCGGGAGGTCTTGTTTGTCCGTTTTCCCGAGGAGACCCACGAGCTTTCCCGGTCGGGCAAGCCCAGGCATAGGATCCAGCGGCTACACATCATTCTGGATTGGTTCGCTCGCTATCTGCGACCTGGTGATTGACCCCTTTGCAAGCGGCTGCTAAGCTCCGCCCGCTCCGGATTCTAAAGGAGTTGTGCCTTGGCCCTCTATTTCAAGCAACCCTGCGACGAAGCGGTAATCGCTTCGGCCCCAACTGCTACGCCGTGCCCACCTCGATTGGGGCGTTGGATTCTGGCAGCCACAATCCTTGGCTCCAGCATGTCTTTTATCGATGGCACCGCTGTAAACGTAGCGCTGCCCAGCATCCAGGAAGACCTTTCTGCGACCCTCATCCAGATGCAGTGGGTTGTGGAGGCCTATGCGCTGCTTCTTGCTGCACTGCTTCTCGTAGGAGGGTCACTGGGCGACAGATTGGGGCGCAGGCGCATCTTCGCTGCCGGCGTCGTCGTTTTCACCTTGGCGTCTCTTTGGTGTGGCCTGGCTCCAGACGTGAACCAACTCATTATCGGGAGGGCCATTCAAGGCATTGGTGGGGCGTTGTTGGTGCCTGGTAGTCTGGCCATCATCAGCGCTTCCTTCAGCGATGAGGCCCGAGGAAGGGCCATTGGCACCTGGTCAGGGTTCACCGCCATAACAGCGGCAGCAGGCCCGGTCCTCGGCGGCTACCTGGCAGAGACCTTGTCCTGGCGCTGGATATTCTTCATCAATCTTCCCTTGGCGATCATCGTTCTAGTTGTTGTCCTTACCCGCGTCCCGGAGACCAAAAATGAGCATGCGACCGGGCACATGGACTGGGCTGGCGCCGGGCTGAGTGTCTTGGGCCTAGGGGGCCTCGTGTACGGCCTGCTTGAGTCCGGGAGCAAGGGCTTTGACCATCCTGCCGTGTTGGTTGCGCTGGCGACTGGTGTTGTAAGCCTTGCCCTTTTCGTCTTGGTGCAGGCCAAAGCCTCATCCCCCATGATGCCTCTGTGGATCTATCGTTCCCGCAGCTTCACCGGGGCCACAATCCTGACCTTGTTTCTCTACGCTGCTTTGGGTGGCTCTCTGTTTCTTTTCCCCTTCAACCTTATTCAAGTTCAAGGGTACACGGCCACCGCCGCTGGAGCCGCCTGGCTCCCCTTCATCGTAATCATTGCCACGCTATCTAGATGGGCAGGAGGGTTGATAACCAGGTACGGCGCGAAGCTGCCTTTGGTAATTGGGCCTGCTGTGGCTGCTGGCGGGTTTGGGCTTCTGGCTTTGACCGGCATCGGAGGGAACTATTGGCTCAACTACTTCCCCGCTATAGCGGTCCTGGGCCTAGGTATGGCTATCACCATAGCGCCGCTGGTAACCGTTGTTATGGGCTCGGTGACCTCGGATCAAGCGGGCGTGGCTTCCGGTGTGAACAATGCGATATCGAGGACCGCGTCTCTTATGGCCATCGCGGTGCTGGGCGTTGTAGCGTTGACCGTCTTCAATTCCTCGTTGGACACCAAGCTAGCCCAGGCCAACGTCCCTGCGAGCGTTGTATTGGCGCTGGAAGATGAGAGGGTGAGCCTGGCTGGTGCCCGGGTTCCTCAGGACATGGACCCAGAGCTTAGGGTCGCAGTCGAGCGGGCCATAGATGAAGCTTTCATATCTGGCTTCCGCGTCGTCATGCTGATCGCTGTGGGCCTGGCCCTCGCTAGCTCAGCCGTAGCCTTGGTAATGGTGGATTCCCGGCACAAGATTGAAGCGGCGGCCGGTTAGCTAGGTCAACCATCTTAGATAGGGCTCCGCCCATTCGAAGGCTTTGGCGGATGCGTACAGCACCCCAGTGGTCATGATGACCTTCCCAAGTCCCAAGTACAGCAGGAAGCGCCAGACCGGGTAGCGCGTAGTTCCTGCGATGATTCCCCCGATGTCCACCGGAATGAATGGAATGAGGCCAACAGCGAACAGGGTCCAACCGCCGTGCCTTTCCATATGCCGCTTGGTGACGTCATAGAGCCGGTGCCCCTCCAGCATTCCCTGGCCTTGCGCCCCCAGCCAATAGGCTGACAGCTCTCCGATTGTCCCGCCTACCCCTGAAGCAACTCCCATGATTATTGGATTCAGCTCCGTAGCCATGAGCACGACTGAAGCGAACCCCGGAGCAGGTATCACGACGGTTGCCGACCCCATGAGTGTGATGACAAACCCAGCGAGATACCCCCACGGCCCAAAGCTGACGAGGAAGGGAAGCACGGCGATGGTGATGAGTACGAGCGCTACGGTTAGGACAAGAAAGATCAAAACTCTCTGGGCCGGGCCCAGACGTAGAAGATACATAGTCTTCATTGAGGAAGCCGCTTTGGTGGGGAAGGCTTTCATGTTTAGCTTTCCCGGTCTGGCATTTCCAGGGGTTTTCCACCAACGGCCGAGGGCTGGACCTGTCGTCGATCCAGGAAGAACGATGCGACCATGCCAATGACTCCCAGGACAACGATGAACGCGGAAGGAGCGATCAAGCTGGAACCTACATCCTGAGTGAGGTGCTTAGCGACATCCGTTATCAGGCTGCAACCAGCTTCACCGCGTCCGCACGCTGAGGATATGAAGCCTAGGCGGTTTTGTGTCGCGGCCAAGCCGAGGGTTAAGAACTCGAGACCGGAGATGAGGAGACTGAGGCTCGGCCACCTGAGCATGTGGGGAACAAAGGGCGAGAATATCAGCCCCATTGCGATTGTGGAAAAGGCCATCAGGCCGAGCGCCAGCCAAGGGCCAAGCCACGTACCGAACCGCAGCCATGTCCGGGTTGTTTCCGCGTCGCGGACCACCGCTTCTCGACTTCCAACGTCCTCTGCCAACCGGTCCACCAAATCGAGATATCCATCTGAATCAAGCCTTTGTCTTAGGTCTGACAGAGCGTCGTTGATGCGGGGTTCTGTTGCTGCGTGGGCTGCTAGCTTTATTCCTTGCCTAAGGTCGCCGGTGTTTATGGCACTGAGTATCGAATCCTCATTGCGGATGAGATTGGCTATTACCGGGGCCGGAACCGAGAAGCTGGCCTGCAATTCTTCTAAGGCTAGGTGGTAGGCGCGCTCACCTACCAGTGGATCGACGTTATCAAGAGGCATTGGCGGAGGTGCGACGGCTATCTGCCCTTCCGCTATTGATTGCAGGGTTACGTGTAGCCGTAGCGCCAGCTCGTCAGGGTCGGTCAGAGGTTCGGGTTCAATGCTTTCAATGCGGCTATCTAGAAAAGCAAACAGGGCTGGCTCGACCCGATCCACCGCTGGCGCCAAGAGCACGCTAACTTCCAGGACATCGCTATCAAACCGCATGAACTCGGACAGAGCCTTCAGATTCCGTTCTATCTCTGTCTTCAGATGGCTGGGGGTTAGTATCTCGCGCTGTAGCTTCACTCGGTCAGAGCGATCGATGTCAAAGTGACCCAAGAGGGAGTCAGAGATGTCTTCGAACTGCTTCTGGAGGAGATCGGTGTCGTGGATTCGAGTGTAGGCGTCGGCCTTCTCCAGGGCCCTGATGGCATGGGAAGGATCCAGGGCCACCTTCTCAACGAGACCGGCACTAAGGAAATAGGCATAGCCAAAGAAGGCCGGGACGCTCAGAAGAAGCGCCACAGCTGCCCGTAGCAACGCCGAGCCGACTGACATGGCGGGGCGAACTCCCTGTTGTGAATGCGATCCACCGACTGCCGCTGGGCTGGCCGGTAGCGTGTATCAAATGGGGCTGCGAGGCAACCTGTCGGTTTCGGGCACTAGCTGGGCATGCGCTGACGCCGGTGGCGGCAGCCATTCTAACACGTTGAGGCGTCAGGAACGGCAACGTACAATTCGGTTATGCTGCCCTTGGTGTGCAGGTCTACTCATAGGCGGGAGGGGTCATGAAGGACGGGCTCAGGTTTGTTGACAGCGATATGCACGTGCAGGAGCCTGGAGACCTCTTCGAGCGTCATCTGGACACTGCTTTCAAGCACCGCGTCACGACGCCCGTCGATGCCCAGGGCCGCCTGGGAAGGGGCTGGATTATTGACGGATCGCCGTCTTCCATGGACGTTGATATCCAGCAGTACCGCAAACGAGCGACATCCCACCTTGCCACTGCGCCTGTATTGGGAAGCGCCGGTACCCATCTGTCAGCGTCGCGATCGGCGTCGACTGGGGGCCTTCAGTTCGCCATCGACCGAGGCTACGATGCCGAGGCTCAAGTGATGGCCTTCGATATGGAGGGCATCGACATCGCCGTGCTTTTCCCTACGGGAGGGCTGAGCCTCATAGCCAGGGATGGGATGGACCCGCAACTCTCGTTGGCCCTGTGCCAGGCATACAACAATTGGATCCATGACTTTTGCAAGTACAGCCCCGATCAGATGAAATTCGCCGCTATGCTGCCGTTCCATGACGTGAACCTGGCGTGCCAGGAGTTGGTGCGATGCGTGCGCGAGCTTGGCGCAGTGGGTTCCTTTATACGGCCCAACCTAGTCAACGGGCACTTTTGGCATTCCAACTATTGGGAGCCCCTGTACTCGTTACATGAAGAGTTGGACGTAGCGTGGTGTTTCCATGAAGGCACCGGAGCCTGGTACTCTTCCATGAATGCTCTCTATGGAGAAAACCGGTTTTACCGGCACGTTGCCAGCCACTGGATCGAGATGCAGCAGGCGCTCATCGCCCAAGTCATTGGGGGTGTTTTCGAGTTTCATCCCAAGCTGCGGGTAGGGTATCTGGAGGCCAACGCATCATGGGCGCCAGGGTTGCTCAGCCGCATTGAGTGGGACTACCCGAACTACCGGGAAACCCATGCCCCGTATCTGTCGCTCACGCCCAAGGAGTACTTCCAGGGCAACTGTTGGGTAGGAGTGGAGGGCAGCGAGCCGGAGATTGATTCTACGGCCCAGCTTCTAGGCGCGGATAGGTTGTGCATCTCCACAGACTACCCTCATTTCGACTCCAATTTCCCCAACGTCTCAACGAACCTGTTGAGCACAGTTTCCAGGGAAACCGGAGCCCATATCCTTCTGGGCGGAGCAGGCCTGTACGGTTTTACTGAAGGGGACTTTCTAAAGGCGAACGCCGCGGCGCAGGGGCGTAAGAAACTGGACTGAGCCCCCAAGATCGGAAAGACAGGCCTTCGCTATTTAGCTACCGGCTTCTGTGGCGGCACTGCCAAGAACATGGCAATGAAGACGAGCAGGCTCATGATCGCGAACATGAAGAACGCTTGGTTGTAGTTGCCAGTCCTGTCGTAGATGAGTCCCGCAATAACCGCCCCGAATGGACTTACGGTCCCTCGCAGTGGGGCGGCGAAACCCCGTATCGCCCCAAGGTGGCGGCGACCGAAGTAGTTGGCCAATAGCAACCGTTCCCCTGTGGTCCAGCCCCCATTCGCTGCCCCGAAAACTATGGCAAAGAGCACAGCCATGGGATAGGTATGGGCGTTGATGATGATGACCATGGCAGCCAGGTATAGCAAGCTGGCGGCCATGGAGCCGTATCGTACGTGGATCCGGTCGGTCAGGATGCCGAATCCGAACGTAGCCACGACGGACGTAGTGGCGAAGATGGTGGTGATGGTCACCGCCAAACCTTGGTGCATGCCCTGGTCCTGGAAATTGGCGACGGCGTGCAGGTTCACCGATCCGTTGACGAACAGCGTACCGCCGGTCGCCAGGACCACGAGCCACAGCGCCCTCGTGCGGATGGCCTCCCGCAGCGTCCACGACTCCTCGATGCCCCTCTGCGCGTTCGTCTGGGTCCGGCCGGGAGTCTGAGGCGTTTCGTCAGGCGCAATGCCGTCCGGGTAGAGGCCCATGTCTTCAGGGCGTCGGCGGATGTAGACGAAAGAGGGGACGACGATGAAGACCAAAGCTAGAGCGGACAGAGCTACGAACCCCTGCCGCCATGTCCAAGCGGCAATAATGGCGTAGAGCATCAGGGGAAGGACGGCTTGCCCGACTCGCAGACCAGCACCGGCAAACCCCATAGCACGGCCTCGGCGGCGGATGAACCAGTTGGCCACCGCAATAGTCGTGCCAAACTGCGTGCCTGCAATCGCTACAGCTCTGCCGCCACCGAAGAAAAGCCAATGATGCCAAGGCTCGGTCATCATTGCCATTCCTAAAAGGCACGTTGCCACGATCATCCCGGAGATTACCATGATGGCCCTGGCGCCGTGCCGGTCCATGTAGACCCCTACGGCAGCAGAAAGCAGCGTCCCGGTCAGCGTTCCTATGGTGAAGGCGAGGGCAATGGTGGCGCGGCTCCAGCCGAGGTCGTCTCCGATTGGCTTGACGAAAATGCCTAGAACCGGTCCGAACATGGGCGCTGAAGCGAACGTGGATACCATTGCTGAGGCGACGATGCCCCAGCCGTAGTAAACGTTCTTGAAGGGCCAGGCCCTCGGGATAGGCGATAGGGATTTGGGGGCGTCAGGGTTCACAGGATGAACCCCACGGGTTTTCGGTCGATGGGCGCTGGCAGGCGCGAAGGGGCGAAGAAGGAGTAGCTAGGCACGGAGCTAGTGTATAGGACGGGGAAAGGGCGCACCACTAATTGATACGCCCATCTCTCAGGAGTGGTGGCGGGCTACGGCTGTGGGCCCCAGGTGGCCAACACCTGCTCGATCTCCCTCATGGCGAGCGTCTCCCCACCTTCCAATGGCGTGAAGACAGGGACCGAGTCGGGCGTCTGACCGAAGGGGTCGTCCTCCATTGGCAGGGTCACGCATGCAGCCGCCTCCGGATCACGGAAGACGTTGATGGGATCGCCTCCGTCCTCAACGATACGCATCTGCTCTTCAAGCATCTGACGGAACATGATGATGCCCTTGTCAGATTCCGCCAGGTGCTCCAAGTGACGTGGCGCAATGGGCCCTTGTTCCACCCAGGCCATCATGTCCTGGGTCAACGTCAGGTTGAGGTCAGGCCACCGGCCTTCCTGGGGCGATTGGATATAGCGGAACGGGATATCCCCTTGTTCGGGGGCGTCACGGCCCGGGAAGGGTTGATAGACATAGTAGGTGATGTGCAACGTGTGCTCGTCGTCGATGGGGACGCGGTGTTGGAACGTCTTCGCCAGGATGGAACTCGAGTGCAGGATGTTGGGGAATAGGACTGGATGACCTACCTTCCAGTCGTGGTCTTCTTCCGTCTTGCCCTCAAGCACGCGGCGTTTGATGATGCCGTGTTCGAAGGGAGTAAAGGCAATCTTCTCGTGCCGCATGGCGTTTTGCAGCAGCACAGGGAAATTGCCACGTATTTCTTGGAGGTAGCGAGGCAATTCCACGTGGAGCCACTCAACGTGGACAGGGTCCATTGAGTTCTCCATGCACTGGAGCCAACTGCATGGCAATTCCGTAATGGCGATGTCTTTCACGGTGTTGCCCCGCACCATGGGCTCCCAACCCGGAAGCACAGGAGCGGGGAACGGACCCATGTATGCCCAGACCAGGCCTTGGAAAGCTTGGACCGGATAGCCAATCAGCTTGATCTTGTCCTTGAAACGGGACTCAGGGCGCACCGTCTCCTCAAAAGGCTGCTCAACGCACTGTCCGGTTTCATCGTACTTCCAGCCGTGGTACATGCAGCGGAGGCCATGCTCTTCGGGGATGCCATAGGCCAGGTTGACGCGGCGGTGGGCGCAAAAGCGGTCGATGAGGCCCAGCTTGCCGCTCCGGTCTTTATAGAGGACGAGATCCTCACCCAGGATGCGAAGCTCCAGCGTGGGTTCCTCGTCCAGCTTGCCAGCGGCAGCGACAGGCAACCAGTAACGGCGGAACAACTCGCCCATTGGGGTGCCAGGCCCCACCTGCGTCAGCCGCTCGTTCTGCGCTACGGTAAGCATCTAGAATCCTCCGACGAGTCGCTGGATAACGCCGATCAATGGTAGCTCGCTGGGTGCCTCATGCTACTTCGGTAGCGGCGAGGGTGTCAACGAAGCGAAGAGTGAAGTTAGCCCTGATACCGGGCGTAAAGCAACCTCTTGACCCGTTAGCCGCATGGTGACATCATGATGTCACCATGCGCACCACGCTGACCATCCCTGAAGACTTGCTTGAACGACTTCGCCTCGCGGCTGCAGAGCAGCACAGGTCTATGGCCGATCTAGTCCGCCAGATGCTGGAGGAAGGCGTTAAGACCCATCGTCCCCGGCCGCGAAGCTTGGGGATCGGCGCTTCTGGGTTCAAGGACACGGCCCGCCGTATAGCCGAAGAGCGGCCGGAGCCGCGCTCATGGCGCTGATTCTGGACACCGGTCCACTCTACGCTTCCTTGGATCGTAGCGATAACGACTACTTAGCGTCTCGCAGACTCATTGAGACGACAAGCGAGCAACTCATCATACCTTCGCCAGTTCTTGTGGAAGTGGACTACTTCATTCATGTCCGGCTCCATCCAGGTGTTCTTGTGGCGCTACTTGAGGACATCAGCATGGGCGCTTACTCGATTGAGGACGTCCAGCCTGAGGACTACCAGCGAATACGAGGCATTTGTGACCGCTACGCAGATGCAGACATCGGGTTCGTTGACGCTGCCGTCCTTGCCATCGTTGAGCGGCTGAACGAGCCGAAGCTGGCTACCCTGGACCGTCGCCACTTCGGGCTCCTGCGTCCACGTCACGTGGACGTGTTGACGCTGCTTCCTGAATAACGCGGAGCGGCGTATTTTGCGGAGTTGCGAGCCTAGGCGTCCCCGAACTCCTTCGCCAGAATGGGGGCGTTGTCATAGTCGGGGTGGGTTGGTACTTGGTGAGACAGCTTGATTTCCCTGCGCTCCTGCGACGACTGTATCAAGGCTAGGCATACCTCCAGCGTCGCCATGCCCCACTCGCCCGTGTGATACACCGGCTTCCCCTCTACTACCGCCTCGTACAGCTCAAGCAGTTCCACCCTTGGCTCTATCGGGCCCATGAGGCGGCCGTAGGTCAGCGTCTGCTCCCGCAGGCCATCGTCTCCGTAGACATAAAGGCCGTTTGGCGATTGCCGGATGTCGCCCCGTTCGCAGGTGATGATGGCCACGCCGAAATCTGAGGGCATCCATCGGTCCTTCTTCTTGAACTCGGGCGATGCATAGTAGGCTTGGTCGCCGCCCATCCTGATACGATTCTTGGCGGCTTCGTCGTCCCAGGTGCCGTCGCCCAGCCGCTGTCGCACCTCCCGTTTGGCCTCCGTTGTGAGCATCTGCTGATTGGCGCCGTAGGGCATGAATTCGGTGGTTAGGAAGTAGCCGTACCCGTTGTGGGTAAGGATGGCCGGCACGCCGTTTTCGAACTCCAGGTAGGCGGAATAGAACCCGGGCATCGTCCGTCCCGGCAGCCACTGGCCCACTGAGCCTCGAACGCTTCGCACCAGGCCCCCGCCTATGACCCGCGCTGCGTCTACTTGGTGTGGCCCCTGGCGGTAAGGAATGCCTCCTCCCTGGCTGAAGTCGGTCTCTTCCTTGGTGCGGGCCCGGAGCATCCAGTCGGAGTAGGCGGTGATATTGATGGCTTGCAGGGGACCAAGCTCGCCGGAATGTGCAATGTGGCGCATGGCCCTCACGGCAGGCGTGAAGCCTGGAGTGTGACCGGGGATCAGCTTCACGCCGTACTTGGCGGCCGCCTCGATCATTGCCTCGCCCTCTTTGAGGCTTATGGCCATCGGTTTTTCCACGATGATGTGCTTGCCGTGCTGGGCAGCTAGGACCGTGTGTTCCCAGTGGAA
The DNA here is from genome assembly GCA_003228115.1 of Chloroflexota bacterium. Lineage (GTDB taxonomy): Bacteria > Chloroflexota > Dehalococcoidia > Lucifugimonadales > SAR202-VII-2 > SAR202-VII-2. The sequence continues at coordinate 456,660 of QEVV01000001.1, read as the reverse complement.
GCGGTTGGGGGAGGATATCCAAACGGCTTCCACTTCCGGGTCTTTACACAACTCCTCAGCGGTGGCGTAGGCCTTGGCATGGTAGGCGGCCGTGAATGCTTCTCTGACCTGGGGCACGATATCGGCCCCAGCGACGAGGTCAAATTCTGCAGCGGCGGCCATAATGGGCAGCATTTCTGACCCACCGACGCCTATGCCAATGATGCCTATTTTGAGCGCACGAATGGGTGCTGTGCTGGTCATCGCGTTTCTCCTTTCTTTCCTTTCCTCTGTGATCTACTAATGGTCTGCGCAGCGGACGCTGCAGTCCCGCCCAGCCCGCCCTCGAACGTTGTTGGGACAGGGGGGCACCCCCTGTAACCCCCGCCGGGCGCTTCGCCCCTGCACCCCGGGCCCGCTGTCGACAGCGGAGCCTCAGACGTGCCTTGGCGCGAGGGAGCGCTGTCGAGGAACAAACGCTTGATTTACCTCTCCTCCGTCAGTTCTTCGCTGAGATTCCAGAGCCGTGTCGCCACCTCTTCGTCGAGCGATTGGGGCGCGGCCTCAGTCACGGCCATGTTCTCCAGGTACGCGCCTGTGACAGTTGCCATTTCAGGGGCGGAGGCAGCGTGTATCGCCGTGCGAGCGCCCTCCTGCGGTGTTACTAGGATGGGCGTTCGCTGACGCCATCGCTCTCGAAATGCTGGCCCACCCGCTACCCCAATATCGGTGTCCACCGCTCCGGGATCGGCGCAGTTGACGGTGACTCCGGTCCCTTGCAGGCGGCGCGCCAACTCGAAGGTAAAGAGCACCTGCGCCAGTTTTGACTGGTCGTAGGCCGTGGCCTCATCGTAGTTTTGTTGGTTGGGCATGATGTCATCGAAGTTGATTGCTGCCCTGCGGTAGGTGCTTGACCCCGTCGTGATAATCCGGGACGGGGCACTGGTCTTGAGCAAGTCCAAGAGGAGGCTAGTCAAAAGAAAGGACGATAGATGGTTGAGCGCAAAGGTGGATTCGTGTCCGTCAGGCGTGAGTTCCCAGTTACCGAACCGGGTTCCGGCATTGTTCACCAGAACATCGAGACGCGTGTACTTGAACCTAAACTCGGCTGCCATGCGCCGGATGTCCTGCTGGGACAGCATGTCCGCAACCAAGAGATTCAGTGACTCGCTGTCGGTCGTGGCCTTGATCTCCTCTAGCGCCGCTCGGCCCCGCCCATGGTCGCGGCACACCATCACCACAGTGGCGCCCATACCGGCGAGGGCTAAGGTCACTTCCTTACCGAGACCCTTGTTGGCGCCCGTGACCAGACAGACCTTTCCTTCCATAGTTCCGTTTGATGTCATCGGCATCCTTGGTGAACTGCTTCATCGGCCAGGGCAGATTGTAAAGCTCACGCCGGTAGGCCGCCAGTTGCTTCGAGATGCTGAGCTTTCTTGGGAGGGAAGGTAACAAGTGCGATTGTTGCGCCAACCACTGGCATGACCAACAGGAATACCAGCGGAGTCGTATACGCTCCGGTGATATCGGCCAGTAGGCCGACGGGCAACGGGCCCAGAGCTGCGGCCATGACGGTGAATGTTGTCGAGAAGCCCCGAATGCTGCCGAGGTTCTGCCGTCCGAAGTAGTTGGACCAGATGACAGCAATGACATTGCTGAGGAAGCCCCCTCCCATGCCGAGCAAGAGGCCATAGGCTAAAACGTGCCAGAGTTCCGTGGCAACGAATGTCCATGCGACGGCGGCGGTCACCAGCAATTGACCCACGATCATTGTGTAGCGATTGGGAAGCTTGTCGTTCATCGTGCCGGCGATAACGGTGCCTATGAGGAACGATGGGGCCATGATCGAAAAGAGGGTCGCCGCTTGTCCTGCCGGTATCCCTTTGCTAATGAAGATTGAGACCGAGTGGAACGACAAGGCAGTCTGAACGAAGGTGTAGAAGGCACTGACCAGGGTCACTAGCCAAAATGCCTTGGTCCGTATCGCCTCGGGCACAGTCCAAACGACCTCCTGAGAGTGATGGGTTGTTGGTTGGGGAGTGCCGCCTTCTTGCCGCGGGGCACGAGCGCCGTCTGGCCTCAGGCCAACGTCCTCAGGGCTGTTTCTGAGCAGGAGGCTGGAGACCGGGACGAGCACCACCCAGACGACGATCCCCAAGACTATCCAAGTGTCCCTCCATCCCATTCTCGAAATAGCTAGGTGTGACATGATGGGAAACAGTGCCAAGCTACCGGCCATTCCCAGGGCTGCCAGCGCCATCGCCCGGCCGCGAAACCGCACAAACCAGTTTCCTATAAGCATGGTGGGAATGAGGGTTAGGGAATTTTGGCCCAGCATGCGGAGGACGGCGAATCCGACAAACATCACTGCTGCACTGTGGATTGTGCTGAGCCATAGGCAGGTGAACCCAAGCAGAACGCCGATACCGGTCAGCATCGCCCTTGGGCCGATTTTGTCGAGGAGGCGGCCAGTGACAATCAACGTGAGTCCGGCCAGAAGGGAGGCCGAGGTGTAGAGGCTAGAGAGAAGGGTTTTGGACCAGCCGAGCTCGTTCAGCATGGGGTCGACAAAGACGGAGAACGTAAAGGTCTGAGTGGGCCCTGACATGATGAACCCAACGCCGACTGCCCCGACTATCACCCAGCCGTAGAAGAAAGGCACCTTGGAGACCAATTTGGAGCGCGGCTCCGGAGGGGGAGACTGCTCCATCCTAACGCCGCGCCAGGAAGCCGACGCCGCTTCCTTCCTGGCGCTCGGCCCAGCGCCCCGCCTCAACAGCGATGAGGAAGTCGTCCACCACTTTGTTGAACAATTCCGGCTCTTCCAGGTTTATCGTATGGCCAGACTGGGGAAAGAACACAAGGCCCGACCGGGAGATGCAGCGTTTCATGAAGACGCCAGGCTCGATGCATGGGTCGTCTTCGTCGCCAGCGAGTATGAGGGTGGGAACTGCCAGCTTGCGAAGTTGGTCTTCCAACTCATAGATGGTCTGCCGCTTGCCCTGGACGCCTCGAAGTGTGTGCGCTGAACCGATGGCTGAATGGGAGGCGAACAGCCGGGCAAACTCTTCCCAGGCTCTCGGGTTCTTGCGCAAGATCTGAACCCGGGTTGGGCCTTTGACGTAGTCCGAAAGGCCCTCCATGCCGCCTGCCTCCAGTGCCGCTGCGAATTCATCGGACTGGGTGCGGAACTGAGCTGGGTCGGTGGAGCCGGTGCCCGCACCGGCAACGATGAGGGCCTTTGTCATCTCGGGGTAAGTCAGTCCGAAGCTGAGCGTCACGCCCCCGCCCATGGAGAGACCGCCTATATAGGCCTGGTCGATGCCGAGGTGAACAAGCAGGCCGTGTAGGTCTTCGACTGACTGTTTCTGGGTGTACGCCTCCGAGTCCGAAGGGACATCTGAAGGCGGGTAACCGCGGGCGTTGTAGGTTATGACCCGGTAGCGGCGGGAGAAGTACCGGACCTGGTTCTCCCAACTCTCATGGCTACCGGCGAACTCATGGCTCCAAACCAGAGGAAAGCCCTGGCCGGTGTCCTCGTAGTAGAGGTTGATTCCGTCGATTGGAGCGAAGGCCATAGCACCCTCTCTAGGCGTGAGATCATGGCTATTATAGCGGGTGCCGTCCGGAGCGGAGCGTCGCTCGGGGCTGAGACGACGGATCAGGCTCAGGAGACTCGGTAGTCGTAGAAGCCCTGGCCCGTCTTGCGGCCGAAGTGTCCTGCCCGAACAAGCTGTTTCAGCAGAGGCGCAGGCCGGTACTTGGAGTCGCCGAATTCCTGGTGCAGGACCTCCATGACGTTAAGCAGCACGTCTAGGCCAATGAGGTCGGCCAGCTGGAGAGGGCCCATAGGGTGGTTTGTGCCCAGCCGCATGGTTGTGTCGATGTCTTCTTTGGTGGCAGCGCCCTCGGCAAGGAGGAATACCGCCTCGTTCAGCATCGGCACGAGGAGACGGTTGGCAACGAAGCCGGGCAAGTCCTTAACGACCACGGGCGTTTTGCCCAAGGCTTCGGCAAGGCCGGTGGCGGTGGTGATGGTCTCATCAGTCGTGAGGTAGCCCCGGATGATTTCAACAAGCTTCATGACCGGGGCAGGGTTGAAGAAATGGATGCCGATGAAGCGATCGGGCCGCTTCAGTTTAGCCGCTAGGCGTGTTATTGGAATGGTCGACGTGTTGCTGGCGATCAGGGCGTTTTCCGAGCAGGCCGCCTCAATCTCCGGCAGCACGCCCTCCTTCACGGAGGGGTCCTCGAACACGGCCTCAATGACAGCAGGACAGTTGGCGAAATCGGCAAAGCTGGTGATTGGCCGGAGGTTGGCAATGACGCCATCCATCTCGTCCTGCGGCATACGGCCCTGCTCAACTCTCTGTGCCATGCGTTTTTGGATGCCCGCGATGGCCCGTTCCACCAACTCTGGCGACTGGTCGATCATCAGCGCTGGTATGCCGGCTTGAGCAATGGTCTGAGCGATTCCGGCACCCATAGTGCCCGCGCCAACAACGCCAATGGGACCCTGTGTCACGTTCAGCCTCCAGTCAGGAAATTCTCTCGATAATAGGCTAGGGGGGTGGGGCAGCGGGGTCAAGCGTGACAGTCAGGTCTGCGCTACCCGGACTGAGCGTCCTTGGCCTTCCCCTGAAGCTCGTAGAGCTTGTTGATGGCCTCCAGCGGGGTCATGGATGCCACGTCCAGGGACAGCAACGCTTCAACGACCGGCGGCGTGGTGCCGAAAAGCAGGGACTGGACTGAGGGTTGGCCCCGCCTGGCAACGCGGCCATTGCGCTCGGCGGCTTTGCCTTCCAAGTGCGATAGTACTTCCCACGCCCGCTGTACCGCCGCTTGCGGCAGGCCGGCAAGCTGGGCCACATGAACCCCATAGGAGCGATCTGCGCCACCGGGCACGATCCGATGTAAAAATACGACGTTCCCGTCCTCCTCGGTGACCGCCACGTTGTAATTGCGGATCCGGGGCAGCGTCTTGGCCAGCTCCGTCAACTCATGGTAGTGCGTGGCGAAGAGGGTCTTGCAGCCCAGACGTGGATTGTTGTGGATGAATTCAGCCACCGCCTGTGCGATGGACAAGCCATCGTATGTGCTGGTGCCCCGGCCGATTTCATCCAGGATTATCAGGGACCTGGGCGTTGCATGGTGCAGGATGGTGGCTGTCTCGACCATTTCCACCATGAAGGTCGATTGGCCGGTCGTGAGATCATCCTGCAGGCCGACTCTCGTGAAGATGCGGTCCACCCGGCCGATGGCCGCCTCCCTAGCCGGGACGAAGCTGCCGATCTGAGCCATGAGTACGATGAGGGCTACCTGGCGGATGTATGTGGACTTTCCGGCCATGTTGGGGCCGGTGATGATCATGACCTGAGCGTCGTCATTGGAGAGCACGGTGTCATTGGGGACGAAACTTCCCGGTGGAAGCACCTGGTCGACTACGGGGTGCCAACCGTCCCTGATGGTGATACCCGTGCCCTCGCTGAGGACGGGGCGAACAAAGCCATGATCCGCCGCCACCTGGGCTAGGCCTGCAAGAACGTCCAGGTTGGCCAGGGCCACGGCGGTCTGCTGAATCTTGGGTGCTGACTCCGCCACCTCACGACACATCTGGCGGAACAGTGACGTCTCCAACTCCGAGAGCCGCTCCTGGGCGTTGAGGATGCGGGACTCGGCTTCCTTCAACTCAGGAGTGATGAACCGCTCGCCGTTGACCAAGGTTTGGCGACGAATGAAGTCGTCCGGCACCAGGTGTTGGTTTGAGTTGCTCACCTCGATGTAGTACCCGAAGACCCGGTTATAGCCGACTCGCAGGTTCTTGATGCCGGTGCGTTCCCGCTCCTTGCGTTCCAGCCCGGCGATGTACTCACGGGCGTTGCGGGTTAGGTAGCGGAACTCATCCAACTCTTCGGAGAAGCCCTCGCGAATGACCCTGCCTTCGCCCAATGGGGCAGTAGGCTCGTCGGTTAGAGACGAGGCGATGAGTTGGGCAACATCCTCACAAGGATTGAGATCGCTGATCTGCGCCCCTAGCGCATCCTGGTTTGCCACGCTGCCAAGTAGCTCCAACAATTTAGGTACCGCTTCCAGGCCCCGCCGAAGGGAGGCTACTTCCCGCGGGTTGGCGTTGCCGCCGGTGATGCGGTTTACCAGACGCTCCAGATCGGATACCGAGGAGAGCGTATCGAGGGCCTGCTGCCGAAGGATTCCTTGAGCATGGAAGAACGCTACTCCTTCCAGGCGCTCGTTTAGGGCTTCAAGGTCCAAAAGGGGTTGGCCCAGCCACCGCCTGACCAGCCTTGCCCCCATTGGGGTGCGGGTGGCGTCAAGGACGGAAAGGAGCGTGTGGTCGGAGCCGCCCCATCGCCCGGCCTGGAACAACTCCAGGTTGCGGCGAGTCTGGGCATCCAGGGTCATGAACCGAGTCGTCGAATAGGTGCGAAGCGACGTGAGTAACGGCAGTGATGTCTTTTGCGTCTCTTTCAGGTAAGCGACAATTGCCCCGGCCGCCCGAGCGGCCAGTGGCTGGTCCTGGCAACCGTAGGGCTCCAGGCTGGTAGCGCCAAAGTGGTCGAGTACCGCTTGTGGAGCGTCTTCTGCATCGAAGTCCAGAGGATTCATGGGCGTGACCGGAGCCCCGATCTCTCCGAGGGGTGTTGCTGATCCCTCCGGTACGACGATTTCCGAGGGGGACAGACGATCCATCTCAAGGGCCAGGTCATCCGTAAGCAGCGTTGTAGTGGCGAACTCCCCGGTGGTGATGTCGGCGTAGGCCAACCCAGCCTGAATCCCTTCGACGACCACAGCCGCCAAGTAGTTGTTAGCCCGCTGCTCTAGCATGGAGGGTTCGATTATGGTTCCGGGCGTCACTACCCGCACGACTTCCCGGTCTACCAGCCCCTTGGCGTCCGCTGCGTCCTGCACTTGCTCGCACAGGGCGACTTTGTGGCCTGCGCTGAGCAGGCGTTTGAGGTACGTCTCCAAGGCGTGATGGGGGATGCCAGCCATGGGGACGCGTTGTCCTTTGCCCATCTCCCGTCCCGTTAGGGCAATGTCCAGAGCACGGGATGTGATTTGGGCGTCCTCGTCGAATGTCTCGTAGAAGTCGCCGAGGCGAAAGAAGAGGATGGTGTCCGGGTACTGACGCTTGATTTGAAGGTATTGGCGTCTTAGGGGGCTGGTCAAGAAAGCCTCAAATGGGGCAGGAAGAGTAAGGCCATTGTAGACGAACGGCTAATGGCGGAGGAAGGGATGGTTCTGAAGGCTGCCCTGAGGTGGGCGTAGATCGTCTTCACTTGCTGGCGAGTCGCTATAATGGGCGGCCTGACAAGGCCGGAGCCCCACGCGAAGCTCTCGAAGATGTAAGGATTTCCAAGATGCAACAACCGCTGTTGACGTTCTCCATTGAGGAAGAAGGCGCCAGATTGCTGGGGGAGGCTGCTGGCGGCACCGGTAGAGCCGCCAAGACAATGGTCAACGATGGATCGCTTCGGATCATCTTGCTGGCGATGACCAAGGGGACGGCATTGAACGATCATGCAGTGGATGGATATCTTTCAGTGCAGGTATTCAGGGGCAAGGTCGGCATTGAAACAGCAGGGGAAAGTGCAGTCTTGGCTGAGGGCAACGTCTTGGCGCTACCTCCCCAGCTTGTTCACAACGCTACCGCCACGCAGGACGCCATTCTGCTGCTGACGATTTCCAAGGCGTAGCGATTGCCGGAGGTGGGCGCAGCCGGAGTGTAAGGATGATGCCTTCCCCCGTATTAGGGGGAAGGTTAGGATGGGGGCATGCCCAACCAACGGGCCCGCGACTTACGCAGGAATCTCACTAACGCGGAGCGAAGGCTCTGGTCCCAGTTACGCCTACGCCAGATCGAGGGGCATAGATTTCGACGCCAGAGACCCGTGGGGCCATACGTTGTAGATTTCATCTGTTTGGAACAGCGGCTAGTCATCGAGGTCGATGGGGGGCAGCACGCGGAACGAACGTCACAGGACGCCAAGCGAGATGCGTGGCTTCGTAGCCAGGGATACCGAATCCTTCGGTATTGGAATAACGAAGTGCTGAGCCAAACCGAGGGAGTGGTGCAAGTGATCATGGGAGCATTGGGAGGAGAAGGGGAAAGACCCCCATCCTAGCCTTCCCCCAAGTTCGGGGGAAGGAACTTTGGTCTCCTCCCCCGTAGTCGGGGGAGGATTAAGGTGGGGGTTCCAGACGCAATCCGCGAAAACGGCCCCGCTTTAAAGCGGGGCCGTTTTCATTGGTCGATGTGGAGGGCTGATACTTTCCCTGGGTGCGCCTAGGCCTTTTTCACCTTGGCGGGCCGGATGGTAAGGCCGTCCACTCGGGCCATCTTGTCCGGCTCGGTTACCTTGTCCAGCTCCACCATGAGTGAGCCGAACAGGGCCGTAGCTGAAGCCGTGCCTTTGTAGGCGTTGTCATCGATCCGAACCACGGCCTGCAACTCTTTGCCTTGGTCTGTTTCCAGCGACACCGCGTCGCCATCCTTGACCTTCAGGGACTTGGCGTCGTCGGGGTGAAGGGCCATGACTTCTGCCCGCCTGATCTCATTGTGTCCGTTCACGGACTCAATGAGGAGGCTCCGCTGGGAGTCCAGGAGGACCCGGCCAGGAACGAAGAGGAGCGGGTATTCCTTGGTTCCGGCCAGTTCGGCCTTGCCCAACTCCAGGGCGGCAAAGCTCGGGTTGTTGGCCTCAAGAATAGGTGTGCCAAGGTGGTCTTCCGTGGGGCAAGGCCACTGCAACTCGTCCGGCTGGTCATGTGCGACGGGATAGAGCTGCTGCGGGATCGGGTGGCCCGGCCAGTCTTCGTACATCGGGAAGACTCGCGCCTGCCATCGGGACAGACGCTTCCACGTGATGCCCTTGTATTCCGGCACCACGCTGCCGATCTCGCTGAGCACCTGGGAAGCAGACTCAAAGTCGAAGCCGCTTGCGCCCATGGCTCCGGCGACATCGCAGATGATGCGCCAGTCGGGCCGGGCCGTGCTGTTCTTGAGGGTCAGGACTTTGCGGACCGGCTGAACTCTGCGTTCCAGGTTGGTTAGTGTTCCGTCTTCCTCAGCGAAGGTGGAGGCCGGCAGCACGACTGTTGCTTGCTCAGTCAGGTCCGTTCGGAAGGTGTCCTGCACTACCAGGAAGTCCAGCTTGCTGAGGGCGTCCGGAGCATTGTCGAGGGCTCCGATGATCCAGGCTGCTTTGATAGAGTTGGCTGCTCCGGCGGCGAGGTCTGCCAAGCCGAGGCCTGGGTCCGTCGCTATGGAAGCACCGCCCCAAGCGGCCGAGAAGCGCTGTACAGAGGCGACATCGCTGACCGGTGCGTATCCGGGGAGCATCGAAGGGATGCAACCGACATCCCAGGAGCCTTGCTCGTTCGCGCCTTGGCGAAGAGGGTACAAGCCACCGCCCGATTTGCCGACATTGCCGGTGAGGAGCGCCAGATCGCCAAGGGCGTTGACGACGCCGGTGTACTGGTCGCGGCTCAGGTTGTCGAGAGCGTAAACGATGGAGGAGGCTTCAGCCTGACTGAACAGTTGAGCGGCCTGTTGGATGTCCTCAGCGGATATTCCTGACGCCGCAGTGACTGCCTTAGCGTCGAACTTCTCCAGCGACTTCTTGAGTTCGTCCAAGCCGTTGACGTTGGCGACAAAGTTAGCGTCCTCGCCGCCCTGGTCGATGATGGCTTTGAGGATGCCACCGATAACGGCCAGATCAGTGCCAGGCCGAGGCTTCAGCCATAGGTCAGCGTAGCGGGTCAACTCCACCTCGCGGGCGTCGACGACGACCAGCTTGCTGCCAGCCTTAGCCGCTCGCTTGATGGGTACGCCGAGAACGTTGTGGTCTTCTGTGACGTTTGCCCCCACCACCAGGATGCAGTTGCTGTTCTCGAGGTCGCTGATCGGGTTGGTGCCCGCCATGACACCTACGGTGTCAGCCAGGCCCGTGACCAATTCCGGCCGCAGGTTGGAACTGTGGTCGATGTTGTTGGTGCCCATGACCGTGCGTGCGAACTTCTGGGCCAGGTAGTTTTCTTCGTTGGTGCCTCGGGCGTCAGCTATGAGAGCGAATTCGGCGCCTGAGTACTGCTTGAAGCGTTCAGCGATCAACTCCAGAGCTTCTTCCCATGTGGCTTCTTCGAGTTGTCCTTCGCGCCGGATCAGAGGCTTGCGTAGGCGGTCGCGGTGGTTCGGGTAGTCCAGCCCGAATTTGCCCTTGAAGCAGAGCTGGCCTCGGTTTGCGGGGCCTTCCAATTCTCCGATGGTGCGAATGATCTTGCCGCGTTTGTCGACTTCAAGGCGAACTTCGCAGCCGACAGAGCAGAGGTTGCAGACCGTCGTCTCTCTGGTCTCGGCCTTGCTCCACTTGTTGTCGGTCTCAACCAGAGCGCCGACGGGGCACATGTCGACGCATGCGCCACAGAACTCGCATCCGGATTCAAGAAGGCTGGTGCCCACAGCGGTGCCGACCAGTGCATGCCCGGCCCGCTCGACGAAAGCGATGGCGCTATCGCCGCGGATTTCCTCACAGGCTCGCACACAGCGCCCGCAGACGATGCAAAGGTTGTAGTCCCGGTCATAGAAGGGGTCTTCCGTGAGGACTTCCAGCCCGCGATTGTTATAGGTGAAGGGAGTCTGTATCTCCACGCCTACGCTTCGAATGGTGTCCTTAAGCTCACACCGCTCATTCTTCGGGCAGGCGACGCAACGGTCGTTCACGTTTACGTGACGGAGGCAGATGTCTTCAGGGCCGCATAGTTCCACTCTGTGGCAGGTCAAACACCCGTGGGGATGCTCGGAGACAAGAAGCTCAAGGATATCCTTCCGAATAGTCTGAATGACGGGCGTAGTGGTGTGCACGACCATGCCGTTGGCGACAGGAAGCGTGCAGGAGGCGGGTGTGCCGCGGGCTCCCTCAACTTCTACAACGCACATGCGGCACGCGCCGTAGGGCTTCATGCTGGGGTAGTAGCAGAGGTAGGGGATGTGCAGGCCTGCGTCAAGTGCGGCCTGGATGACCGTTTGGTCCCGGCGGGCCGGGATCTCGCGACCGTCCACCACGATGGAAAGGTTGTCGTCAGCCATTCAAACCCCCTCGGACGGTTTCTAACATTGGTAGGCCCTGCCTTAAATCGGCGACGCCGTTCACTGAAACGTGCCCTATCGTAGCGCCAGTCTGCCAGCGGGAAGGGGAGCCCTTCCCTGTGCAGGTGCGCTCCAGCGATGAGGCCTTGTGCGCTGAGGAGCTATGATCGGCTCGGAGCACTGTCCCGTGGGGCATTTGCCATCCACGATATGGGACCGGAAGTCTTCCTCAAAGTAGCTGAGGGCCGACTGGATGGGGTTGTAGCCAAGTTGGCCATGCCCGCATAGAGACGAGGCCGCCATAGACGTACCCACGCTCTTCATCAGTTCCAGGTCGCCGGGCCTTGATTCGCTGCGGGAGATCCGCTCTAAAACTTCGACCAGGTGGCCAGTCCCCAAGCGGCACGGGAAACACTTGCCGCAAGACTCGAATTGGCAGAAGGCTGCGAGGACGCGGGCCATGTTGACGGCGCAGGTCCGTTCATCGGCGACAATGATGCCGCCGGAACCGAGAATGGCGCCTGCGGCTGCCATGGACTCATAGTCCAGCGTCGTGCTGGCCTTGTCCGCGCTGAGCACACCGCCAAGGGGGCCGCCGGTTTGGAGCATTCGGAGGGAGTGCCCAGGCGTGGGCCCGCCGCCGATGTCGTATAACACTTGGTTGATGGTGATGCCCATCGGCACCTCAATCATGCCAGGCCGCTGAATATGGCCGGATAGGCAGATGATTGCAGTGCCCTTAGAGCGCTCGTAACCAATTGAGGAGAACCATTCGCCGCCCTTGGAGACGATCTCCGGCACATACGCAAGGGTCTTGATGTTGTTGATATTGCTGGGTTTGCCCCAGACACCGTAGGCAGCCGGGAAGGGCGGGCGGAACCGGGGCATTGCCCGTTTCCCTTCGATGGATTCCATGAGGGCCGTCTCTTCGCCAGCGACATAGGAATCGCCAGTGAGAGAAACCTCGATATCGAAATTGAAGTCCGTGCCCAGGATGTTCTTGCCAAGCAAACCGGCTTCATATGCTTGCTTGATGGCCTGCTGCGTCTTAACGATCGGGCCTTCGTGACCGTGGCGGATGAACACAATGCCATTAGAGGCCCCTGTGGTATACCCGGCAATGATCGTGCCCTCAATGAGGGTGTGTGGGTCGCTCTCCAGGATGCCCTTATCGTTGAACGCGCCGGGGTCACCCTCCTCACAGTTGCAGAGGATGTATTTAACAGGGCTCTTGGAACCAACCAGGAAGCCCCATTTGACACCGGTCGGGAAAGCTGCCCCCCCCCGTCCTCGCAGGCCGGAGTCTTTGACCTCTTGAAGGACCTCTTCTGGCGTCATGGAGGTCAGGGCCCTATCGAGTCCGGCGTACCCGCCGTTGGCGATGTACTGGTTGATGTCAAAAGGGTCGATGTTGCCAGCATTCCGCATGGCGATGCGTACTTGCCCCTTCATCATTGGTAGGTCGTAGAGGGGGCTTACCTCTTCGACCGCGGTGTCGCCCTCGTAGGCGAAGGCCAGCTGGGAGTCCGGCTGGCCGTTGGCGATGTGCGCCTCAATGATCTGGGGCACAAGCTCGGGAGTGACGTTGTTGTAGAAGACCCTGGACCCGCCGGGCGTGATGATGTCCACCAGCGGTTCTGCGTAGCAGGGGCCAAGACAGCCCACGATGCTAACGGTAGCCTTGATGCCTCGCTTGGCGACTTCTCCCTGAAGCGCTTCGATGACCTCTTCCGAACCCGCAGCCTCACCGCAAATGGCCGAGCCGACGCGGATCCACGCCTGCTGGCCGTGAAGCCCAACCCAACTTTCATCTGCGGCTTTCTTCAGTTCTTCAAAGCGGACGGTCATGGTCGCTCCATTAGCGGTTGGCCCGGCGGCTCGTTAGCTGCCGTTCCGTATCTGCGTCAGCAGTTCAGACAGACGGTCTTCTGAGCACTGGCCTTTCAGCTTGTGGTTGACAGCCACGACAGGCGCATGCGAGCAGGCGCCAAGGCAGGTGTTGAACTTAAAAGTCACTGCGCCATCCTCGGTGTCGCCTTCGTTCTCCAGCCCCAATGCGTCCAGGGCCTTCTCCGCCAATCCCATTGCCCCTACAAGGTGGCAAGAAGGGCCCCAGCAGACCTCAATCGTGTTGGGCGTCGGCGGCGCGAACCGAAAGTTGGTGTAGAAGGAGGCAACAGCCCATACATCGTTGATAGTGGCTTTCATAAAGTCCGCCACTTCCTCGATACTTTCTTCAGGAATCCAGCCGAGCGCATCCTCGATTGAGAGCAACGAGGAAAGCACCGTCTTGGTCGGGTATTCCTGGTCTTGAATAGCCTGTCGGCTACTCGTACGCAGCGAGTCGGAATCCATAGTAGTCACAGATAGGCCTCGCCGATCGTGATAGTTAGCACGAATGGTCGGCGAGATGATACGTAAAAACACGCCGACCGTCAATCACGTGCATGCGCAAGCAATCGCCGATCGCTCAGGTCTCTCTGGGGAAGAGGCCCGCATGGCTGAGCGCCGCTCCTCAGCTACTCTGCTCCCGTGGATTCTCTCTTCCCAACGCCAAAAGACCCAGCGTCGTCACGGCGGCGATGACGGCGGCAATGCTCCATGCCAACCTATAGGAGTCGGTGGCGTCCACGACCAACCCGAAAAGCGGTGGGGAGATGATGATAAAGACACGGGTGAACGTGTTTGAAGCCCCAAGCATCGTTGCACTCTGGTCTGGGCCCGCTACTTCCATTATTAGGGCGGGATAGATTCCTTGCCAGGACAACACGGTCCCGCCAAGCAAGGCGGAGATAAGGCCAACGACAAGGAGCGGAGTACCTTCATTGACAAGGCCAATGGCGAACAATGCCACAGCACCCAGTGCCCCAATGATCACAAGGACGATCACGCGGCGCGAGCCGAATACAGCGTCGCTCACAACGCCCCAGCCCACCCGCCAGAAGATGCTGGTGATCTGAGCAATGCCCATGAATGTGCCTGCCACAACCGGCGAGAGGTCTGCCCTCTCGACAAGGAAAAGGATGAGATAAGCGCCCACCAGAAATTGCATCCCAACGAAGACGCAGGAGTAGGCCGTTGGGATGCTCAATCTACGGTCTCGGACCACTTCCACCAACGCTCTCAAGAGCTTGCCGGTATCCAGCTTGGTTACGGTGGCGTCTTCGCGTGGCTTATCTTTGTAGAGAACCACGAGCGCAACCAGCATGATTGTCGTTAGCCCTGCCATGACCATCACGGCGACGCGCCAGCTGGTGGCCTGGGCAATGCTTGGCATGATGAGGGCGACCAGGGCCCCGGCTCCAGAGACGCCCGTTTGCTTCATGCCCATGCCGAAGCCCCGCGCTCTGCGGGGTACCCAATCTACGATTGCTTTGGAGGTGGCGGGGAAGGACGGCGCTTGCGCCAGACCCCCAGCTGTGGCCAACACCAAGGCAAGCCACAGCGAGTTAACGAAGCTAAACCCGAAAACAACGACTGTGAGGGCAATGGCGGTGTAAACGAGCACTCGTTTGACTCCCCAGGCGTCGGTCAGCCATCCCCCGATGAGGGCCGTGCCCAGGCCCCCGCCTATCAGCAGCGAGGTGATGAGACCCAGTTCAGTGCGGGAGAAGGACAACTCCTCTCGCAGGAACGGGGACAACACCGGAATTCCCGTGCCTCCAATCGCCATGCCGGCCACGACGAATGTGGACAGGCCGATGACGAACCAGTGGTAGGGAATGGAAAAGACCGCCCTTGGGGCCTGGGGTTGGTCGGGCGGGGTCTTCATGCCAGGCATTGTACCTTCGGATTGGCCGCCCAGCCACGGAGAGCTACCTATAGCTAGGCTCTAATTCGTTGTGCTGAAGCTATAAAGGCGATACTTTAGAAACGGCGGCCATTGCCGCAGGATGATCAATCCCTCATGGCTTATTTTCTTGGAGCGTTGCCCATCAAGGCTGTGGTCTTTGACCTAGACCACACGCTGCTCGATTCCTGGCAGGTGCACCGCGAAGCGGTCTATTACGCTGCTGACAAGGTAGGTGTGCCCCGCCCGGACGAGCCGACCATCGTTGCTCACATTGCTGGGTCGTTGGCTATTGAGCTCAAGCGGATATTTGATGGAGGCCGGGAAGAGGTCACCGGTCACTACCTCTCCTTCTATCGGGAGCACCATCTCGACTTCAGCCATGTCTTCCCAGGCGTTTTGGGGCTATTGGAAGAGCTGAAGAGTCGAGGGTTGAAGATTGGCCTTCTGACCAACAAACGGCGACTCCTTGGATCCGCTGAGGTCAAGCACTTCGGGATTGGCAGGTTCTTGGACACTGATGTCTACCGCGACGACGTTGGCGTCCTGAAGCCGGACCCCAAGGGTCTTCTTCACGCACTAACCGAGATGGACGTTGCTCCTTCAGAAGCCATCATGGTAGGTGACGCTGCTGGGGACATTCAGTGTGGAAGGGCGGCAGGCGCCGCAGGCGTCGCTGCTCTGTGGGGCGCCATCGACACGGCTGGCGTCCTGGCTGCGGAGCCTGACGCAGTGTGGCATACCGTAGAGGACGCTCTGCAGGGCGCTTCCCGTAGCTAACGCAGGCCGAGAGGCAATCCTTCTCAGGAGCTCTATGGATGCCTGAAATCATTGAACGTTTGAAGGTTGATGACGCTCGAGAGGTCACTGCCATTTTGGGTCAGGCGGAGGGGCCATCCTCTGGCTGGACTTTCATCTACGCCCCTGGCGCTTCCTCGGGCGTCAACGATCCTTTCGGTGAGTACGCTTGCCGCTTTCTTGCCGAACGGGGTTTTGCTGCGGTGCGCTTTCAGTTCCCTTATGTGGAAGCAGGCCAAAAGGGTCCCGACCGCCCTCCGGTGCTTGAAGCGACATGGCGCGCCGCCATCGCCGCCTACCGAGAAGAGGGTCGTAGATTGGTAATCGGTGGGCGGTCCATGGGTGGCAGGATTGCCTCCAGGGTTGTTGCAGACGGTGCAAGCGTCGATGCCCTGGCCCTTTTTGCCTATCCTCTGCATCCGCCCCGTGCGCCGGACCAGTGGCGCGACCAGCATTTGCCCTCGATTCAAGCGCCAACCCTCTTTTGCTCGGGAACCAGGGACACCTTCGGTTCCCCGGATGAACTGCGTCAGGCGGCTACCAAGGCCCCGCGTTCGACGGTCCACCTAATGGAGGAGGCCGACCACGGTTTCTCTGTTCGAAAGTCCAGCGGCCGCACCCGGCAGGATGTCTATGACGAGGCTGCTGGAGCTTTTGTTGGCTGGCTTGAGGCGCTGAAGGTTTAGGCTCCTCGGTTGCTCACGTTGAGTAGCCGGGACATATCGTCGACGTCCAACCCTAGATCGGCTCCCGCCTTCTGCTCCAAAGCTGCCACACGATCATGCCAAGCGACACCCATAGCAGCGGGACCAAGAACGTTAGGATTATCCATGTAACCCCGCTGGCGTGGTCGAACAGTTTCTCGTCGATTCCCCCGATTAGCGCGTTGGTAAGGTCAACTACTGTGGCCACGACGAATAGGGCAATCAGCCAGGTCGCGAATCTGAACCTGAACCGCAAGGCGATGATCGCAACAAGCGCCAGCACCATCCCGGCGAGGTCTCCGTAAACGATCTCGTTGCGAAGCCCATCGCTTATGGGGAATCCCATCTCCTGGCTGGAGAACACTTGAAGGGCAACGTGGCGGAACGCATGGACCCACAAAAGGAATGTGAGAGCGTTAGCCTTGCCAGCGGTCGCCAGCCGAGGCGCGATATACCAAATCCCCAACAACAAGAACACAACGAAACTGAGCAGGTTGGCGAGCATCGCCGCTGCAGTGAGGTCCATGACGGCTCCCTTATGCGCTAAGCCCGGCTACTCCTGTAGTAGCCAGGTTGTCGTATCGCTGTCGGAGTGGAAGTATCCCGTGACAAAGGGCTCGCCTTCGTACTGCTGAGGTTCGCCCAATGGCGCTGCTGACGGCAGTACATAGGCGAATCGCTTCACTCCAGTGTTTGCGTACTTCGGCAGGATTTGCTGCTTCCTTCGCCCGTCGAGGTCCGGCGTCATGGCGAAGCCGAACTCCGTGACGTTTACCCGCAGCCCAGCAGCCTTCTTGCTAGCGGCGTGTTCTGCGAAATGCTCCAGCGCCGTCCTGAAGTCTTGGCCCGTCATCCTCGCCGTCCAGTGCAGATCGATCGAACGCGCCTCTTGATTGTACCGCGTCATTCATGGATCGTTGCTCTCAAGCCCTGCCATTGTTTCCTCCCCCTTCGATTCCCATTTTGTTTTCCGTCTTCGACGTAGGCTTTCAGGCGCGGTCCGATCAAGCCAGCCCACCCTGCCTCGGCCGCGCTAGCGACGTCCGGGTCTGGTTGTCCAATGGCTCGCATACGGAATCTCAAGGTGGTCCCTTCCCCCTCCGATTGAAAGTTGAAGTTGCGGGCCCTGATCAGTGCTCCACTATTCCGGGCGCGCCAGATTGACCGGGATTAGCGATGAAAGTACTATTGGCAATTGCCAGTAAGGCCCAAACCATTTCCAATATAAGGGAGGACACCATGGCGATGTTGCCTACGGAACGCATTATTGATGCTGACGGACACGTGCTTGAGGACGCTCAGGCCATCAAGGACTTTCTACCCGCCGAATGGCGGAAGCAAGGTATAGGCAACTTCCGTCTGTTCAACCCTTGGCCCGAGTTGGACCACATGCACCTCCAGATATCCCACAGCCCACCAGGGGCTTTCGGCGACCCCAAGCCCGATGGTTGGTCAGAGTTCATGGACACGACGGGTTTCACCTCGGCTGTCCTGTACCCGACGATGATGTTGGCCGCCGGTCAGTACTCGGATGTTGAGATCGCTATTGGAGCCTGCAAGGCCTACAACGATTGGCTGCACCAGAACTACCTCAGCAAGGACGCCCGGCTCAAGGGCGTCGCAGTGCTCCCGATTCAAGACCCGGAAGCCGCCGCTGATGAGTTGCGCCGGTGCATTTCCGAGCTCGGTTTCGCGGCAGCTATGCTGCCGTCGACGCGTTTGCAGAAGCACCTGGGCCACAAGCAGTACTGGCCCATTTACGAAGAGGCTGACAGCCTTGGCGCAGCCATTGCGATCCACGGGGGCGCTCACGCCCAGTTGGGTCTCGATAACATGGAGGTCTTCGCTGGGATTCATGCTTTGGGGCATCCGCTGGGCATCGGCGTGAACTTTGTGGGAATGCTGATGCACAAGACCTTCGAGCTATTTCCCAACACGAAGTTTGGCTTCTTGGAAGGCGGCGTAGGCTGGTTCGTTATGGCGCTGGAGCGGTGCAGCGGTTCCTACGGCGCTTTCGTTCCCTTTGACAGCCGCAACGCTTACCTCAAGCTGGAAAAGGGGCAGACCGTCACCGATTACATGGTGAACCTCATCAAGGAGGGGCGCATGTTTGTTGGGGTCGAGGGCGATGAGCCGGTGCTGGGCTGGGCCGTGAAGAACTTTGGCAGGGAAGCGTTCATGTTCTCCAGCGACTTTCCCCACGAGGTCAACAAGGAGAGCATTCGAGAGGAGCTTGAGGGGCTGATGGAGCGGGACGACCTCACATCAGAGGACAAATCGGCAATCTTGTACGGCAATGCAGAGAACTTCTACAGCCTGCAGGGAGTTACGGCGGCGCGCTAGCGATACTGTCGTCCTGAGCACCGCGAATGACCCTGTTTGTTGTTGAGCGACGACTGGCTTGGGGATTGGCCGCATTAGGCAGGCGGTTCCTAGCCGCGCAAAGCCGAACAAGATTCCTCAGTCGCGGAGCCTGCCCTGAGCGAAGCCGAAGGGCTCCCGCGGAATGACAAGTGCGAGGGGTATGACAATAAAGAAAGGGCCGCCATTTGGCGGCCCTTTCTTATTCCGTGAAGCTTTCCTCTTTGAATAACCCTCGCATGAACTCAAGGTATTCGGGTTTGGTCATTCGGGGTTGGAACTCGCCTTTGACATGCCGGGCTTGCTGCGCCCCGTCAGCCAGCAGGTCAATGACTGTTGTCGCCATGGCTTTGGCATTGGTCAGGACCGCCATTTCGTAGTCGTGGATCAAGAATTCGTCGCCGTGGGCAGTGCCGGTTGAGGCGCTGACGTACGGGTGCAGCGAGGGCAATATATGACCCACGTCCCCTATATCGCTGGAGCTGCTGCGATGGGGCAGGGTTGGGACATTGCCCACCAGAGCCTCTGCATTTGCCTTGTACACGGCTGCCAGGCTGGGCTCGTTGACCATGGGTAAGTAGCCAGGGTAGGTGGTGATGTTCACCGTAGCGCCGACAGCCATCGCTCCTGAGCGTAACGCTCTATCCACCTTCCGGTTCGCAGAGGTTATCGCTCGCAGTCGCTTGCCCCGCACGAACGTTTCCATGCGCACGTCGGCGGGGACGGAATTGGCGGCATCACCCCCTTTGGTGATGATGGAGTGAACGCGGATGGTGTCCTCATCCAGGAATGTTTCCCGCTGCATGTGTATGGCTTGGATGGCGAGTGTGGCGGCGTTCAGGGCGTTGATGCCCCGATGTGGCGCGCTGCCGGCGTGGGCGGCCTTGCCCACGAACTGGACCCGCTTGGCGAGAATGCCGTTGTTCGTGGTGCTCAGCATCAGCTTACCTTCCTTCATGGAGGAGGCGTGCGTCATCAAGGCGATATCGACATCGTCGAATGCACCGAGACGGATCAATTCGGCCTTGCCGCCAAAGAACTCGATCTTGCCCTGGGCGCGCAAGCCCTCCCGGTACTCCATCTCGATGTATTCCTCAGCAGGTACCGCCAGAAGGGCGACCCTTCCTGAGAGGGCGCCAAGGACGCCCGGGGCCTGCATTCCGGCGGTCAGCGCCAGCAGGGCGCCGATTTGGATGTGGTGGCCGCAGGCGTGGGCTGCACCGGTGTCTGGATGGGCATTGGCGTGGCCAGGCACAATCAGTGAGTCCAACTCTCCCATGACGGCGACTGTCGGTCCTTCTCCAGCGCCGCCTCTGAGCAGACCCTTCAGGCCGGTCATGGCCATGCCATTCTGGTAAGGGACGCCCATTCCTTGGAACGCCTCAGCGACCAGACGGCTGGTTTTGACTTCTCTGAAGCCAGTCTCAGGATGCTCAAGGATGGCCTGAGAGGCCCGAACGGCCACCTCACCCTGGCGGTCGATTTCCTGGCAAACGAGGTTTTTTAGTTCTTGGCGTGTTGGTGGCATAGGGATACCTGAGCGATTGTAGCATTCAGCGTCCTCAGGACAGACATCGCCTCTTTGACCGTGCAATCCGGCAACTCTATGATGAGGCCACTTGAAGGAAGGAGCCGAGCGTGCTGGCCAAGTCATATACATGCGCCATCGTCGGACTGGACGGCGCTATCGTCGAGGTTGAAGTCGATGTATCGCCCGGCCTCCCGGCGTTTCATATCGTCGGTCTGCCAGACGCAGCCGTCCAGGAAGCTCGCGAGCGGGTGCGGGCGGCCATTCGCAACTCCGGCGCAGATTTTCCCATGCGGCGCATCGCCGTCAGCTTGGCCCCGGCCGATCTCCGAAAAGTAGGCCCCACATACGACCTGCCGATCGCTGTGGCGATTGTTGCCAGCACCGGCGTCATCCCCACCGATCTGTCGCGCTCTGTGTTCTTGGGGGAGTTGGCCCTTGACGGCCATGTCCGCCATACCAGCGGCATCCTGCCCATGGTGGCTCTGGCCCAGCAGCAGGGCTTCGAGCGTGTCTACGTCCCCGCATCGGATGCCAAGGAAGCGAGGCTCATTGAGGGCGTCCACATCATGCCTGTGGAGTCTCTGACGCAGCTGATCGGC
Source organism: Chloroflexota bacterium (assembly GCA_003228115.1). Lineage (GTDB taxonomy): Bacteria > Chloroflexota > Dehalococcoidia > Lucifugimonadales > SAR202-VII-2 > SAR202-VII-2. Next base: position 435,791 of record QEVV01000001.1, on the reverse strand, counting down.
CATCTGCGAGGTGAGGCAATGATCCTTCCTTACGTTCTTGAGGAGGGAGACCGTATCGCCATGGAGCCCGTCTGGACCGACGGCGCTGACCTTGCTCATATTCGGGGCCAGGAACATGCCAAGCGGGCGCTGGAAGTCGCCGCGGCAGGAGCGCACAACCTGCTGATGAGCGGCCCACCTGGCAGTGGCAAGACGCTGCTGGCGCGGTCATTCCCCTCAGTGTTGCCCTCTATGACCTCCAGCGAGTCGTTGGACGTGTCCAAGATATACAGCGTCGCCGGGTTGCTGCCCTCGGATACGCCGCTCATTACGCAGCGGCCCTTCCGAGCGCCGCACTACACCATCTCCCATGCCGGCCTGGTGGGCGGCGGCAGGTTGCCCCGCCCCGGTGAGACCACCCTGTCGCACCGTGGCGTGCTGTTCCTGGATGAGTTGCCGGAGTTCGGGCACAACATTCTGGAAGTACTGCGACAGCCAATGGAGGACAAGGTCGTCACTCTAAGCAGGGCTCAGGGTACGGTCACGTTTCCGGCGAATTTCATGTTGGTTGCCGCCATGAACCCCTGTCCCTGCGGCTACCACGGCGACCCCAAGCGGGAATGCACCTGCGCTCCAGGTATGGTGGCCCGTTACCAAAAGCGCATATCGGGGCCGTTACTGGACCGCATCGACATCTTTGTGGAAGTGCCGAGGGTGGAGTATGAGAAGCTGATGGCTGCCCCCACGGCAGAGGACACCGCCAGTATTAGGGACCGGGTGCAGACGGCCCGGACTGTTCAAAGGCAACGTTTCGAGGGCTCGGCTCACCAGGCCAACGCAGACATGGGCCCCGCTGAAGTATGGCAGTTCTGCCAGGTAGGGGACGACGCCAAAGCAGTGCTCCAGGCGGCAACTCAACGGCTCAACCTCTCAGCGAGGGCATTTCACCGCATCCTGAAAGTTTCTCGCACCATAGCTGACCTGGCAGGAGAGGATGCGATTGGCGTGGCGCACCTGGCGGAAGCCTTGCAATACCGGCCGCGAGGGTAGGGGTGGCGACTTACCAACTAGAGAGACTCATTCAGGCAATGAGAGAAGGGCATTACCGGCTAACTCTTCACGCTGAACACGAGAGGGAGGCTGATGCCGTCCTGATTGGTGAGCTTGTTGAGGCCTTTGGCTCAGATTCAGCGGAAGTGGTGGAGGAGTACGACAATGATCCGAGAGGGCCGAGCGCATTGGTGCTGGGGTTCACCTCAATGAAAAGCCCTCTTCACGCCGTGGTAGGTTTTGCCAGCCCTGATATAGTAGTCTTCATCACCATTTATCGGCCCGACCCCGACCTTTGGAAGGAATGGAGAGCGAGGCAGCAACTATGAAAGAGTGTCCCTTTTGCAGAGGTAGCATTGAGGAGCGGCAAATAGAGCATCCGCATCGCTGGGGCGGGAGGCTCTACATCCTTCGTAATGTCAGGGCGGAAGTATGTACGCAATGCGGCGAAACCTTCTTTTCTCCTAATACACTAGAGGCCATGGACAAGATTGTTGAGGGTAACAACGCTCCCTCGGAATATGTTTCGGTTCCGGTGTTCTCTTTGTAGTCAGGATTCGTCAGATCCTCAAGGAGGCCTCTCATGACACAGCAAACCAAGCTTCAAATTAAGACGACCGGCGTGGATCATGTGGTGCTTTGGGTGAGGGACTTGGCGAGGTCGAAGGCTTTCTACATGGACCTGTTGGGCATGACCGTGGCCCATGAGTCGGACTGGCAGGCCTTTTTGTGGTGCGGCAGCCAGCAGGTTGCCCTCTTCGAGGCTGGCAAGGTGGGCGTTACCGTACAGAAAGGGTCGCTCAACCACATGGCCCTGCTCATGGAGCCGGCCTCCTACGAGGAGACGAAGGCCCGCCTAAATGAAGAAGGCATCGAGGTGATGGGGCGTTCCGGAGACCCAACGTGCATCTACTTCGATGACCCGGATGGCCACCGTTTGCAGCTGCTTTACAAGGGCCACGACTAGGCTCGTTGCCGACGCTGGCGAGCTTTCAGTCAAGCGCCTGCGACATGCGGTTGGAGGGCCAGAAGGGCGGTTCAGAGACGGTCGCACCTGGGTGGAGCGCCTGGAAAGCCGAATAGCCTCGTTGCCCTGCCTAGCCCCAGGCCTTGGCTGCCGTCTCCACCACAAGCTCTAGCTTGCGCCACTGTTCGTCTTCAGTGAGTAGGTTCCCCTCAGATACCGAGGCGAAGCCACACTGCGGGCTCAGAGCAAGCTGGTCGATGGGCAGGAACTTCGAGGCCTCGTCAATGCGGCGCAGGAGATCGTCTTGGCTTTCCAGTATCCCGTGCTTGGTGCTAACGAGCCCCAGCACGGCGGTCTTTCCCTTGGCGACGAAGCGCAGTCCCTCGAATCCCCCGGCCCGTTCGGTGTCGTATTCCAGCAGGAAGCGATCGACATCCAGAGACGAAAAGACCTTCTCGGCAATGTCATCGTAGGGGATGGAGCCCGTCCACCGGCTCTTGGAGTTGCCCCGGCAGATGTGCGTTGCCAAGGTAACCTTGTCACGAGGCAGACCCGCATAGCAGGCGTTCTCGGCAGCAATGTCGGCTTCCAGCTTGATTGCCAGTGCCGCAGCCTCCTGCGCTGATTCGCCCCGGGAACCCAACCCAACGTAGCTCGCAAAGCCCTCGTCGAGCTGGATGTAGGCGACCCCTTCATCCACCAGGGCCTGCATCTCACCCTTCACAATGTTCACCAGGTCTTGCAGAAGTTCCGCCCGATTGGGGTACGCCGCTTCAGTAACACCCTCTTTGAAACTGCTGCCTGCGATGTAAACCGGGCTGGGCATGGTGATCTTGAAGGGGCCGTCAGCGTGTTCCAGGAGGAAGGAGCTTTCGTGTCCTGTTAGCCGGCGCGTCTGATGGAGCTTTGCCCCGGCCACTTTGCCCCGGCTGGCCTCGTCCAGCGTGGTGCCATCAGGGAGGTTCCAACGCCGGATGCGGTGGTCGTCGACGAAGCCGTCAACCGAGTCCGCCAATCCGGACATCCAAGCATCCCGGCGTAGCTCGCCATCGCTCAATATGCCCACTCCGGCCTGGCGTTGCTTCTGGAGCACCTCAAGAATGGCCTGGTTTTCCAAGTCGCGGAGTTGTTCTGGGCTTGTGCTTCCGGTCTTGTGCGCCTCGCGTGCCTTGAGCAGGCTTGCTGGGCGCAGGAAGCTTCCTATTTGGTCTGCTCTGTATTCGCTAGCCATCGATGACTCCTTCCTAATCCAGTTGGGCGGTGTGTTTGGATATTACCGGCTGGGACAGATAACGTGAAGGGCTTTCCTTTCTCTGGCCTGGCCTTTGGGATAAACTGGCCTAGCCTCCGACTGGGCCGACCTTAACCAACGCTATTGCTTCCACGAGAGAAGGCCATATGAAACGAGAAGATTTTCCGGCTCCCGAAGAAGGCTTCGTCATTACTCATTTTCTGACGGTGCGCGACCAAGACCGTGCACGGGCCTTCTATGCCGATATTCTTGGCGGCCAGGTTTTGCTAGAGCGCGATCCCTGCATACTCAAGTTGGCGAACACGTGGGTTATCCTCAACGACGGTGGCGGCCCAACCCCCGACAAGCCGGAGATCACGCTGGAAGCGCCGTCTAATCCGGGGAAGGTGAGTAGCTTCATGAACATTCGCGTGGCCGATATTCAGGCTCGCTATGAAGAGTGGAGCGGGAAAGGAGCGGAGTTCATCACGCCGCCAATCGACAGGGGTCGAGAGATCCGTTGCTACATGCGCGACCCCGATGGCTACATCATCGAGGTGGGCGAAGCGACCGGTATCAAGGCGATGCTAGAAGGATAAGCGAAAGGGTCGCCTGATGACTTCAGCAGGCAGATCAGCGAATTGAACCAGAGTCTCGGACCGCGGAGGACCCATGGCTGAAACCGGAATCACTATCACCCCCGACAGCGAAGGCGGCGTCAGGCTGGAGGCGGGGTGCGAGCATCAGCACGGTCTCCTTTACGTTATCAACGGCAATATGAACTGGGTCTGCGACCAAGAACACAGACCGGGGCACTCCTTGGCAGGCTTCTTCAAAGAGCTATCCCAGATCAACGACCCAAGCGTCAACGACCTGATGCGGCGTTGGGGCCTTTACTTCCGTGAGCTTCCCCTAGGGAGCAGCAAGCAGGAACCGGCCCCTTAGGCCGGTGTTGATGACACTCTTTCCTAGTGGCCGGTTCCCGGCAATGAGTGGGCGTGGCCGCTAGAACGCCCCATTCCAGAACGCCGGGATGGATTCAGAACATACTGGCCGTTCCAGCCTTCCGCTACCGGGATTTCCGCTACCTGTGGTTCGCCGTCTTTTTCAATTCCATTAGCCGTCTTGGCGAGCTTGTCGCGCTGAGTTGGCTCGTCCTAGAGCGCACGGACTCTCCCTTCATGGTTGGCGTTGCGCTGGGCATAAGAATGGTGCCGCATTTCTTCGTGGGCTTGCTGGGAGGCGCCCTGGTCGACAGGTTCGACCGGCGTCATCTTATGCGGCTCCTTAATCTCGGCATGGCTGCCATGGCCGCTCTTATTGGCGTCCTCATCATGTTCGATGTGGTCGGATTGTGGCAGATCCTGGCGCTGACACTGGTTTCGGGCGTGTTCCGCTCGCTGTTCCAGATATCCCGGTCCAGCTTCTCTTTCGACATCGTTGGGCCTCGCAACGTCATCAGCGGTCAAGCGCTGTCTGCGCTAGCAATGCGATTCGGCGGAATTGTCGGGTCGGTGTCGATGGGCTTCATCGTGAAGGCCTATGGCGTCGATGCCGCCTACATTGTCCTGGCTTTCGGCTATCTTGCTGCCACACTCCTACTGCTGCCCATCCGGTCGGCTGGCCAGTCCGCGCCCGTTAATCGACAACCAGTGTGGCAAAACCTCAAGGAATACTTCTCGGAACTTAGGAGCAACCGGACACTGACGGCGATCCTCCTCCTCACCGTGGGCACTGAGACACTGGGCTTCTCTCATCAGGCAGTGCTGCCAAGCCTGGTCAGAGACGTGTTGCACGTGGGACCGGAATGGCTCGGAATTATGACGGCCTTCCGGTCCGCTGGCGGGGTTGTTGGGGTGGTTATCCTGACGGCAATGGGTGAGGTGCGCCGCAAGGGCCTCGTCATGCTGCTTTCGATATTGGTTTTCGGGATAAGCGTTATCGTGCTGGGTTACGCTTCCACCTTGTCCACAGCGATCATAGTCGTCACTGTCGTAAACATGGCTGGGTTCCTGTCCGACATACTCGGAGGTAGCATTATGCAACTGGTCGTGCCCAACGAGCAGCGAGGTCGAGCGGCGGGGTCATGGGTCTTGGCCATTGGCACCAGCCCCATTGGCCAGCTCCAGATGGGCGGATTGGCTTCAGCTATAAGCGTCTCTTTGGCCTTGACCCTGAATGGAGTCGGGCTCGTAATCCTCGCTGTCGCCTGCTTGTTGTTCGTTCCGCGGCTCCGGAAGCTTTAAACAGCTTTGGCACAGGGCCTCGTCGCTCAAGTACAATGCGCTGGTTTGAAAACACCCCTGGGAGTAAATCCATGCCTTCGGCCTTGGATGGCATCACTGTTTTGGATATGACCCGTACTCTGGCTGGCCCCTTCTGCACCATGCAGATGGCCGACATGGGTGCAGAGGTTATCAAGGTGGAAGAGCCCACCCGCGGCGACGAGAGCCGCCAGTGGGCTCCATTTTGGAACGGTATCTCTTGCTACTTTTTGGCCGCCAACCGCAACAAACGCAGCATCGGTCTCAACCTGAAGCAGCCTGAAGCGGTCGAAGTTGTAAAGCGCATTGCCGCCCGTGCTGACGTGCTCATCGAGTCCTACAGAGCGGGCGCCGCGGATGCCTTGGGCCTTGGCTATGAGGACATCAAGGCCCTCAACCCCCGCATTGTTTACTGCTCCGTGTCTGGCTACGGAAGGACCGGGCCAGCCAAGGACAAGCCTGGCTACGACCTGATGCTTCAGGCCTACGGCGGCGTGATGAGCGTTACCGGCGAGCCCGACCGCGAACCGGTGCGGATCGGCTATTCGCTGGTGGACATTACCTGCGGTTGGATCGCTTACTCTGGCATTATGACGGCCCTGTTTCAGCGCGAGCGCACGGGCCAAGGACAGAGGGTCGAGGCATCGTTGCTGGAGGGACAGATGGCCGCCTCCAGCTTTCACACCGTTAGCTACCTAGGAACTGGCAATACACCCGTGCCGCTGGGGACGGCTCATCCCGCACTTACGCCCTACCAGATGTTCGCTTCAGGCGACGGGTACTTTATCTTGGGCGTCGCTAACGACGGCCTTTGGGAGCGGTTTTGTACCGCTACTGGCCGCTCGGACCTTTTCGACGACCCCAGGTTCACGACCAACCCTCTGAGGGTGGATCATCGGGACGAACTTATAGCGATCCTAGCTGAGATGTTCCTCAAGGGCGCCAGTGCCGAGTGGATGGCTCTGCTGGACAAGGCTGGCGTCCCGAACTCACCGATCAATCAGATACCCGCCCTAGTTGCCGATGCCCAGGTCGAGGAACGAGAGATGATCGTTTCGGTGCCGCACCCGGAGATCCCCGATTTGAGGATGCCAGGCAGTCCCATCCGGGTAGAAAACAGTCCGCCAAGTGTGCGCTACTACCCGCCTCGTCTGGGCGAGCACACAGACGTAATCTTGGAGGAGATGGGCTACAGTGCCGAAGACATCTCCCATTTGCGGGAAGTGGGGGCACTCGGCGGGTAATGGGGCAGCCGCACATCTCCTTTACTGCTAGCGCGAAAAGTCGCCACAGTGCAAAAAAGAAGAGCCGGGGGTGTGGGGGAGTCCCCCACAGAGAAAAGACATTCGAGGGTGGGCTGGGTGGGAGTCCCGGCGTTCGCCCAAATGAGATGGGAAAGGATTATCTTGAAGAAGAGGAGCAAACATGCCTAAGAAAGTAATTCGCACAGACAAGGCAGCCCCTTCGGGCGCCGACTATTCTCAGGGTTGGGAGGTTCAAGGGCCGACCCGCTTTATCTATACTGCAGGCCAATGCTCCGTGGACAAACAGGGCAACATTGTGGGGGTGGGGGACATTGAATTGCAGACCAGGACCACCTTCGAGAACGTCCGGGGCATCTTGGAGGCCGCGGGGGCCAGCATGTCGGATGTCGTGAAGATGACGGTCTACGTTACCGATGTTGCTGACTACATGGCCAAAGCGAGGCACATCCGCGCTGAGGTGTTCTCGCCCGACTTCCCGTCCAGCACAATGATCGGTGTCGCCGCTCTGGCGCGGCCGGAGTTCATGGTTGAGGTGGACGCAGTCGCTGCAGTGGGGTAGGTGCTGGGCTAGACTGCGAACGCGGACAAAAGCGGCAATTCTCGTTGCAATACTGGGGTAGGGGCGTTCAATTGAACGCCCCTACGTTTGTGCCCCGCATGGCAATGAAATCAGGAAGCCCGCTAATCCCCTCCGCTTGCTACTTCCTCGGGCGCTTTTCGTGCTCCTCCTACCCATCTGTAGAACAGTGGCGTGCCCAACGCCACGACCAAGAAAACCACTCCGGCTACGTAGGTGGACTCGGACAGGCCGATGAGGTCGGCGATTGTGCCGAATACGACCGGGACCACCAGCATGCCCAGCGCCCAGCCTAATCCCACGACCGACATCGCCATGCCGCGCTGTGCCGGTACGCTGTTTTCGGCGGCGATGACTGGGTAAAAGATCCGGGAGATGCCGAAGGCTGCGCCGAGAATGAAGGTTACGATGCCCAGCGGCACAACGAAGCTTCCGCTCAGAGGGGTTAACATCGTGAAGGCGGCCATGCCGAAAATGCAGAGAGCAAAGATCGCCTTTTGTCCGTAGCGCTTCAACATGCCGGCGAAGGCAAAGCCCATTATCAAGAGTGCCGACGAATAGAGTGCCCGGTAGATGCCGATCGCTGTCTCGTCATAGCCGAACTCTTCCTTGAGCAGGGCAGGGAAGGTGGACCCCAGCAGTGCTGAGGACATCGAGCTCATAAATGCCAGCAGCATGCCAAGCAGCAACATTCTGGAGGTCAGTAGCCCTGGTAGGGGCTCGATGATTTGCTTTAGTGTACGAAGCGCCCCTTTTCGGGGCAGGCCTGGCATCGCCAGGCTAACGAGGAGGCCTGCAGCGCAGAGAACGCCGGTGACGAGAAAAGCTGCCTTGAAACTCACCGAGGCGGCGACCGCTCCGGCAAGCAGGGAGCCAATGATCAATCCAGCGCTGCCGTAGCCCAAGAACCTGCCTAGGATTCCTCCTGCATTTCCTTCGCTCATGCGGCTTGCGTAGGACTGAGAGGCGTTCCAATAGACGGCCCGGGATATGCCGATGAAAACCTGCGCTCCCACCAATGTCCAGATGGAAGCGGAATAGGCGAACACTATGGCTCCAACCAAGGGCGAGAGAAAGCTAACCCAGAGGATTGGACGCTCTCCGAAACGGTCGGAAAGAACGCCTCCGAAGAGCCTCAGGCCAAGCTGGAAAATGGCCTGCGCTGAAACAATGGCTCCCATGGTCTTGAAGTCGAAGCCGAGGTGAAGGGCGTAGAGCGGGACAAGCAGCGTCATCATCGAGAAGGTGATGGCGTACATCACGGCCGTGAAATAGAACATGCCTGCAGCCCGGTACTCGGACCGGACGCCTTGGAAGCCCCACAGCTTGCTACCGATGTCCACTGAAGGCCTCGAACAATAAAATGAGGGGTCGAGGGAAACGCTTGCTCAATGTACCACACGCCTCGGGCCAGACCAGTCTTGAACGTGGAGTACAATGAGCGCGAAATGGACCTTTTCGAAAGCCAACGCTACCGGATTCAGCAGAGCCAAGCGCCTCTAGCCGCCCGCATGCGGCCCAGGACGCTCGACGAGTTTATTGGGCAGGCGCACATCGTTGGGCAGGGGCGCGTTTTGCGGCAAGCCATTGAGGCCGACAAGGTGCCCTCGATAGTCCTATGGGGGCCGCCCGGTAGCGGCAAGACATCCCTGGCTCATGTCATGGCTGGGCTGACCAACGCTCACTTTGCCTTTGTAAGCGCAGTTACCTCTGGCGTCGCCGATCTTCGCAAGGCTGTGAAAGAGGCGCGAGACCGGTTGGGGATGCAGGGCCAGCGCACCATCCTCTTCGTCGACGAAGTGCACCGATTCAACAAAGCTCAGCAGGACGTCATCTTGCCCCACGTGGAAGATGGCACCGTCGTTTTTGTTGGCGCCACGACGGAGAATCCCTCCTTTGAGGTCATCGCTCCATTGCTGTCCCGGTGCAGGGTTTTCACTCTGAACGGTCTTACCGATGAGGACTTATCGGGCCTGGTGGAGCGAGCGTTGGTGGACCACGAGCGGGGTATCGGCGATATGAAGGCCGCGATCGATCCAGACGCACTGGGCATGCTTGTGACGGTGGCCAACGGGGACGCTCGCATTGCTCTGAACGCTCTTGAGCTGGCCGCTGGCGTTACTGAGCCGGGCGAAGACGGGAAGCGACATGTGTCCCTAGAAACGGTGCAGGACGCGCTCCAGCAACGATCCATCCTTTACGACAAGAACGGTGAACAGCACTACAACACTATCTCCGCCTTCATCAAGTCGGTCAGGGGCTCGGATCCGGACGCCGCTGTCTACTGGCTGGCGAGGATGTTGGAGGCAGGCGAGGACCCGCTCTTTATCGCCCGACGGCTCATCGTATTGGCAGCGGAAGACGTTGGTCTGGCCGAGCCACAGGCGCTGTCAGTTGCAGTCGCCTGCCAGCAAGCGGTCCACTTCATTGGCCTCCCGGAGGGAGCCATTCCCTTGGCAGAAACCACGGTCTTTTTGGCGACGGCTCCAAAGAGCAACTCGGCCTACCTGGCGTTGCAGGCTGCTCGCGAAGACGCTCGGACCACCCGCAACGATCCTGTGCCCCTCCACATCCGGACTGCTCCCACGAAACTGATGCAGAGCCTGGGTTACGGAGAGGGCTACAAGTACTCCCACGACTACGAGGGGCATTTCGTTGAGCAGTCGTACCTGCCGGACGCCTTGAAGGGGAAGCGGTATTACACGCCAGGAGGCGAAGGCTTCGAGCAGGGGATCGCGGAGCGGCTCCAAAAGTGGTGGCGTGAAAGGGCTGACGCGGCATCGCAAGGCGGGGACATGCAGAAGGGCGGCGGCTGAGACCCGGGCGACGAACAGGAAGGCCTGTTAGAGGACGGCTTAGCGGCCTCGCCAACGGCGGAGTCGTTCAGAGTCATCGTCATCATCCACGGGACGCCCGCGCCATCGCTTCTCGGTGTTGTTCGACGGCTTTACGAAGAACAGGGCGTAGGCCAGGATGAAGAGGATGATGCCTGCCCAAGCGAGGAGGCCAACGTAGTTGAATCCTGTAGAGCGGAGAATGAGCGCCGTAACCAACAGGACGACGCTGACAAGGAAGAGCTTCCCAGAAGTGAACCGCCAGAAGGCCTTTCCCTGGCTTAAGTTGACCTTCGGAAGGCTGCCGCCGCGAGCACCGCGGCGTTTCCCACCATCGGGAACCGGCGTTTCCCCCGTCGCTTCGAGAATTTCTTCTATCTCACGCTGATATTTGTCGGACATGGTTCCCCCCTGGTAGGTTTCCTACCACCATCCCCACGTTTCAGCCTTAGCCTCACCAGACATTGCGTTGAATTCCATAGTGAAGCCAGTACCCCTATTAAGACAAACATACAACACCGCTGAGTGCAGTGGCAACGTCCAGGACTCTACTGTTTCGACCATTTTCCCTCGATGCCTAGAGTGCGTAAATAGAGGGCTCCGTTTCTCACTGTGCGACAAGCAATGAGGAATCCAAGTCTCAGCGCCTGACGGCGAATATCGTTGTAGGTATGGACAGCGTCGGCGAATAATGATTCCAAGCCGAGGATGCTTGAAGGCTTGTGTGGTTCTGTGACCCTCCTGTCTCAAAAGCGTCGGTCGTGGGAGGGCCGGTCTGAAACACGGCCACTACCGGAACTCCAGACAGATAAAGGGGTTAGGCTGCGAAATCCTCCGCCAGGGCGGCGCAGCTTTCAGGGGTCACGGCAGTGCGGAAGGTGTAGTGGGGGTGCTCTATCGCTATTTCCACCTGACCATTGGCCAGAGCTTGTTGAAGGTGAGGTGGTACGTTGAATCGGACGTAATGCACCGTGCTGGTGCGGTCCTCTTCACTGCGCCCCTCTTCAGCCACGCCGTTGACAGCTTCCCCGCCAATGTACAGCTTCACTGAGTGCTCAATATTGACGAGGTGAGGCAGCCAGGCCCGTAGCTCTCCCATATCGGCTATCTCGATGAACATCGTCGCTGAGAGTTGACCCGCGTCGGGTAGCATCTCGTTGTAGATGTCAATTTCTTCCTGAATCTTTTCTTCCCGGGTGACAGCCTCCGCTCGAACCATCTCCTGGATTTGCCACCGAACCGTCTCCTGGTTCTCGAAGACGAAGCTCACGAAGGACCCCACGAAAACACGGCGGCGGTCCTTGAGCGCCATGATGTGGGTCCGCAACTCCGCGCGGACCTTCTCGTAATCCGGCAGGGACATGACCTCGTTGCGCTGAATCTTTTCCACCCGCTACGCCTTTGAACCGTCTGGGTTTAGGCCGTAGGCCATGGCCAAGACCTGAACGGGATGCAGCGGCCTGCGCTGGGTGCCCTCTTCGATCTGTACTCCTGCCAGCGGGCAGTCCGTGACCAGCATGTCTGCCTCTGCATCCTCGATGTCGTTGAACATCTTGCGGGCTACCTTCAGCGACAACTCATAGTAATCACGCTTCATGCCCCAGCCGCCGTCCATGCCTGAGCAACGGTCCACCATGGTGATCTCAGTGTCTGGGATGAGGCGCAGAAGGTCGCGGGACTTGAAGCCGATGTTCTGGGACTTGAGATGGCAGGGAAGGTGGTAGGCGATTTTGCCAAAGGACTGCGAGAACTCGGTGTCCAGTTCTCCTTCCCCGTGGAGTCGCATCAAGTATTCGCAGATGTCGAGGGTGGCATTGCCGACGCCGTCACCCTCCTCACCCAGCAAATACGGATAGTCATGCTTCAGGACGTAGCTGCACGTCGGTCCAAGCGCCAGGATCGGAGTTCCTTCTGCAACGACCTGAGCGAAGTTGTCCACGTTTTGCCTGGCCCACTTCTTAGAGCCGTCGATGTCTCCATAGTCAAGAATGGGCATACTGCAGCATTTTTGGGGTGGAACAATGACTTCCAGGCCGTTGTGTACCAGAACTGCCACTGCCGCTTTGGCTATCTCCGGCATGTAGTAGTTGACCGTGCAGGTGTAGAAAAGGGCGACCTTGCCCTTCTTTTCAACCGGCCCCGGCCTTTTCTTCTTGGCCCAGCTCTGGAATGTGCGCCCGGCAAACTGCGGAAGGTTCCGCTTTCGATGGACACCCGCCACCTTCTCGATGGCCAAACGCACTGGGGCCAGCTTGTTGGTGGGATTGGCGATAGCGGCAGTCATGCTTCCCACCTGGCCCACCAAATGAACACTGCCCATGACGCGGTCTTGGAGCTTGGTGCCCCGCACCTTGGCTTGCTGGGCCTTCCCTCGAAGCATCTGACGTGGGAAATCTATGTCGAAGCGGTGGGGTGGCGTATAGGGACAGTGGTTATAGCAAAGCTTGCACTGGTAACAGAGATCCAGAATGTGATCTGTGTCGCCAGAGGTAAGTTTCTCAGCGTCGCCATCTACGGCGTCGGTGTCCAGCCGTTCAAACATGAAGTCGAAAGATGGGCAGAGGCTGAAACAACGACGACAGCCATTGCAGACGTCAAATATCTTGGTGATGTCCTTCTGGAACTCCGTGGCGCTCCAAAAGGCTGGGTCGCTAGGGGTAGGAATCATATTGCACCTGCCGGCATTGGCGCTGAGAAACAGACCGGCGCCGTGGGCTGGGTTTCCCAAGTCCGCGGCGCCGGTACAAAACAGTAGGCTTAGAAGCTTAGTTGAGGCCTTCCAGCCCCTTCGTGAAGCGGCCGGCGTGGGCGCGCTCTGCGCGTGCCAGGGTCTCAAACCACTCGGCAATCTCGCCCAGACTCTCGTCGCGAGCCGTCTTGGCGAAGCCGGGGTACATCTCGGTGTACTCGAAGGTCTCTCCGGCGATGGCTGACTTCAGGTTGGCGGCAGTGTCGCCAACGGGGACGTCGGTGGCAGGGTCGCCAGCGCCGCCAGCCTTGATCCAGTCAAAGTGGCCAAAGGCGTGGCCGGTCTCGCCCTCAGCAACATCGCGGAACAGGCCTGCCACATCCGGCTGGCCTTCGATGTCTGCTACCCGTGAGAAGTAGAGGTAGCGGCGGTTGGCCTGGGACTCCCCAGCGAAGGCCGCCTTGAGGTTATCGTGCGTCTTTGTTCCTTTCAACTCTATTGCCATGTTTGTTGCCTCCTGGTTTAATTCGAAGTGATTGTAATTATTGCACAAATCTCGGTCAAGCGGCCCGCGGCATGGCTGCAGGAGGCTTCTGAGGGTGGCCTGGCATACGAAGCTCGGTGCTCGCATCCCCCGTTCTGGTTCATCTGGGCTGATTTGAGCCGTGGGTCGTGCCAATCCGATCGGCTGCCTGATCGACGCTACCGTATCTCTGGAACCCAAGCTTTGCTGTGTACGCGGCCTCGCTTGCGCCACGGATGGTACCTCAACCATACCCGGCCGACCAGCAGATGGGCGTCTAAGGGTCCTTTTTGGCGGCTATCAGTGCTAAAAGAGCGATTGTCCCCCAGAAGGAAGTAGTGAGACTCCGATAGCTTCCACTCCCCCTCGCTATGTGGCGCAACTTTCGGCCTGATGGGGTAGGGCTCCCACAAGCGCCGCCCATCGATGAAGATGGCTCCACCCGCCATTGCGACCCTCTCATTGGGCAGGCCAATCACCCGCTTGACGTCATGGAGAGCCGAGTTCTCTGTGTCCTTTGCGACGACGATCTCACCCCGTCTAGGCGGCCTACGCTTGCCTATCCGAATGGCAACCACAAGGTCTCCTGGCGCCAGAGTTGGCTCCATGCTCTCACCGGCGACAAGGAACCTAGCGAAGGGGAAATGGTTGGTCAGGGGTCGAAAAAGATTCATGCGACCGAAATGCTGCTTCGTGGGCTGAAGAACGTGAAATGAGAAAGGGAAGAAAGGCCGAGGCCCTCCTTCCCTTTCTTGTTCTTGCTTGGCAACGAACCCGAATCGATTACTTAGGAGAGGGGTAGACGATCTCTCCGCCAACGGGGCCTTGCAGGGAAGGCTGGCGCTTGCTGTCAGCCCCCTTGGTGGCCCAGAAGATCTCAGCGATTTTTTGAACCTCTGCAACCAGTTGTTCGGCGGCCTCTAGGTTGGCCTCCTGCTTTACCTTACCAGCCAACTTGAGGGCGCTCCAGACGCTGGTGTTCAGGTCAGGATGGCCTTCAAGATGTTCCGGCTTGAAGTAGTCGCCCCAGAGGACTCGGAGCTCTCGCTTGACCAGTTCTGCGTGCTCTTCCTTCACCAGGGTGTACCGGGCCAGCTTGCTGCCGTCGGTACGAGACCCTGGGTGGTCGGGCAGGTCGTTGATGAGCTGGTTCATACGGACCGTCGTCAAAGCGGCGATCTGTGCTAGGTGCGGGTCGTAGATACCGCAGGGAATGTCACAGTGGGCGCGGGCTGTCGTTGCGGGAAATGCTCGGTTCGCTATGCGTACCATGCCTTTCAACAGAGACATAGTTACCTCCTATTGCTTGTGCCTGAATTTCGATGGCTCAGCTTACAGGACGCCGTGATGGTTTACAAGCGCCGTGGCGCTGCATTGCCTTCTGTCGTACTCTGGAACAACTTATGCCGCCAAAGACGCGACCCCGGTCCAATGAACCCCGTGACCGATCCTTTTCGGTTCGTAATCAGGCTGCCCGCAGACAGGAGCTTCTTGATCCCTTCTTGGAGGGAATCGGCGAGCCTGAGGAAACCGCCTTCCGCCCGTCCCCTTTTCAGGAGGAGGCGCTCGAAGCCATTCTGGAGGGCGATGTCATCGTCGTTGCCCCAACGGGGAGTGGCAAGACCTGGATAGCTGAGCAGGTTATCCGTCACTACCTGGCCTCGGGACTTTCTTCCTGGTACACCACCCCACTGAAAGCCTTGTCCAACCAAAAGTTCGAGCAGTTCAAGGCGCTCTACGGCAGTGAGCAGGTCGGGTTGCTCACTGGCGAGCGCAGGGAAAATGGCAACGCACGGCTCGTTGTGGCTACAACGGAGGTCCTGCGGAACGCCCTCTACGAAGGTCCAAAGGCTCCGGCCCTCGTCGTACTGGACGAGGCCCACTATTTGGGCGACAAGGACCGAGGCACCACCTGGGAAGAGGTCATCATCCTGGCCTCAACGGAAAGCCATATGCTGCTTCTGTCAGCCACCGTTTCCAACGCTGAGGAACTGGCCGACTGGATGGGTGGCCTCAGAGGAAAGCGGCCTCGCATCGTAGCTGCTGAGGGCCGATCCGTGCCCCTTCGCTACGGTTTCTTGGACCGCCGGAGCAACCTCTGGCCGCTTCGCCCGGGAGTCGCTTCACTACTTCGACCGCGGGATTTGGCTCTTTCCCTTGATCCGGTGAGGGCTCTTGACGCCCTGGGTGAGCACGATCTGCTGCCAGCCATCGTATTCCTGCCTCGCCGTCGAGACTGCGACATGGCCGCCTCTATGTTTGGCAGCCAACGATGGGAGGGCAAGGAAGAAAGGCTGCGTCTATTCCGGGAGCTGTCTGCAGACCATCCTCATGTGTGGGAGCACCCCCTCGTCAACGCCCTTCTGGAAGCAGGAGTGGCCTCTCACCATGCCGGGCATCTCACCGGTTGGAAGATCATCGTGGAGCGGATGCTGGCCGCGGGCCTGATTAGGGCGGCCTTCGCCACAACAACCCTCGCCGCGGGCTTGGATGTGCCTGCTCGCACCGTTCTACTGCCATCGCTCAACGTCCGAGACAAGAAGGGCGTTCGACCTTTATCAGCCCTGGAATTCCATCAGATGACCGGCAGGGCAGGACGGCGCGGCAAAGACAAGGTTGGCTTTGTAATCATTTCGCCTGAGCACCACAAGGACCTCAGGCTTGTCCAGGCCGTGGCCGAAGCGGAGCCGGAAGCCCTGCGTTCTGCCTTTAGCCTCAGCTACTACCAAGTGCTGAACCTGCTGCATCGTTTTGGCCCTGAAGGAGCCCTCGACTTTTTGGACTCCAGCTTTTACCTGTTCCAGCGGGGCGGCAAGAGGGCCCGGAAGGGGCTGCGGCAAGGCTTCCATCTGCGGGTGGCGTTGCTCCAGCGACTTGGCTATCTCAGGGAGGACCAAACCCTGACCGAGGCCGGAGGGTGGGGCCTGCTGCTGCGCCATGAGAAGTCCTTGGTGATCATGGAAATGGTAAAACGCCATTTGTGGGAAGGCTTGTCCCCGCCGGAACTTGCCGCCTGGATAGGGGCTGTAATAGGGAGCCGGGCGCCCTGGAAGCTATCGACGCCCGTAGCCTTGTCCCCTTTGCAGGATTTGGTGGACGACGTGGAGCAGTTGGAAGAGGACATGGGTATTGAGCCCTTGGGGCTTGGAGACCAATTCATCACGGATTACCGCGGGGGATTCAGGCGGGGCAGGCCGGGTGAAGCCTGGCGCCGCGCCGCTGTGGTTGCTCAGTGGACCGCCGGAGGGGCATGGAATGGCGTTGTTGAGCGGGCCGACACTGAAGAGGGCGACCTGCAGAGGCTTGTCCTTCAGAGCGCCGAAGCGCTGAGGGAACTTGAAGAACTGCCAATGCCTGAGCTGGCCGCGGCTGCCCATGCGGCCAGACAGATAATGCTTCGGGATCCGGTGTTGTAGGTTGCCATGCTGACTGAAATAAAGGGCCTCAAGGTTGGGCATTGGACGGACCGTGAACACGGCACCGGTTGTACGGTCGTGTTGTGCGAAGACGGCGCAGTCGCTGGGGTCGACATACGGGGTGGGGCGCCGGGCACCCGAGAGGCGGGTCTATTGGCCCCAGGCAAAATGGCGCCAGACATCCACGGACTCCTGCTGAGCGGAGGCAGCGCCTTCGGGCTGGATGCTGCCGCTGGAGTCATGCGCTATCTGGAAGAGCGGGGGATCGGCTTCAAGCTCCGCGATGTGGTGGTGCCCATCGTTCCGGCAGCTATCATCTTTGACTTGGGTATGGGTTCAGGGAAAGTACGGCCTGGGCCAGACCAAGCCTACGAGGCCTGCTTGGCCGCAACGGACAACACTTTCCAGCGGGGAAGCGTTGGAGCAGGCACGGGAGCGACGGTCGGTAAGGTGCTGGGAATTGAAAGCGCTACCAAGGGCGGCGTGGGAACGGCAAGTGGCAAAGTCGCCGGCAGTTGGACTGTGTCAGCTATAGCCGTCGTCAACGCCTACGGAGATGTCGTTCACCCGCACACGGGGCAGGTGTTAGCTGGGCCTAGGCGTAAGGACGGCCCTGGTTTCCAGAATTCGGTGGAGTTGCTTTCTTCCCAAGTCCAGCAAGACCTCGACTTGGCTGGTGACCCCAGCACGACTCTTGTTGTTGTGGCCACTGATGCTCCTCTCAACAGGGAGCAGACCGGTGTCTTGGCCAAAGCAGCGCACAACGGCATGGCGAGGGCCGTTCAACCATGCCACCTCATGCGGGACGGCGACGTTGCTTTCGCTCTGGCGACGGGCAGGAGCGGTCAGGTAAGAGACGTTGATCCGCTGCTGGCGGCGGCGCCAGGGATTGTAGCCGCGGCCATTCTCGACGCCGTATATCAGGCGACTTCGCTGTTTGGAGTGCCCGCCATTGCTGATTTGGCAAGAGCTGAGTAGGCCCCAATGAGTGAGGGAAAGGTGCTGCAATCGGTAGGGTTCATTGGCGCGGGCGCTGTCGGCACTGCTCTAGCGATTGCTCTTAGACGACTCGGCTATCCCGTTATGGCCGCCGCCAGCCGAACAACTGCCTCTGCCAAAGCTCTGGCGGCCAGAGTCGACGGGTGCGAGGCTGTGAATGGCCCCCAGGATGTGGCGGACCGAGCCTCACTCGTTTTCCTTACTACCCCAGATGATGCAATCGAGGCGGTTGCTGCGTCGGTTCGTTGGAGCCAGGGGCAGGGTGTGGTGCACTGCTCCGGTGTAAAGCCTGCCGAAGCCTTAGATGCTGCAAAGAGACAGGGCGCTATGGTCGGAACATTCCATCCATTTCAGACCTTCGCCTCTGTGGATCAGGCCCTCGAGGACCTTCCTGGCATTACCTACGGGATCGAGGCGGAAGGTGAGTTGCTTCAGTCCCTGGAGTCCCTGGCAATAACGCTGGGAGGCAAGCCGGTTCAAATTCCGGCTGACGCCAGGGCCGCATACCATGCCTCCGCGATCATTGCTTGCGGGTACATGGTGGCGCTCGCCGAAGCTGGCGCTGGCTTGTGGGAGGCAGCTGGACTGTCCCGGCAAGACGGTCTGGACGCCCTCGTGCCGCTCATGGGGGCCACGGTCAAGAATATCGGCAAACAAGGAACGATACAGGCCTTCACCGGCCCGTTGGTCCGTGGCGATGTTGGTACAGTCCGTTTGCACCTCGAGACGCTGGGGCGTTACGCTCCGCATCTCGTTTCGCTGTACTGCCGCCTGGGACTGGAGGCGCTGCCGCTTGCTGCGAAGAAGGGTCGGCTATCGGTAGATGCGCGAAATGAACTTGAGGGACTGTTACAGGGAAGGCTGGTCACGGAGGATCAACATGCCGAAGCTTGAGCGATGGGGTGGGTTGGTAGCCCTGCTGAGTGGAATCCTGGGCGTCCTGTATTTTCCTTTTGACTCTGCGGCGCTCTTCGCGGCGAGCGATGCGACTGAGTTTACTGGGTTCATACCATGGAGTGACGCTTTCCGGGACCTAGCAGCACCGCTCCTCACTTTTGATTCTCCCGCAGTGGTGCATCGGTTTTATGCCCGATTGAGCTTCATTGTGATTCTTGGTTTCGCTGTGGGGTTGGTGGCGCTTCACTCTCGGCAGGCAGGGAAGGCGGGCAGGCTTGAGAGGTGGGGGTTTTACGTTACCTTGGTTGGGTTGGCACTCATTGCCGCAAGTGTGTTCGTCGAACGGTGGATAGGGGGCGGGCATGGTGGCCCCTCACGGGTTGGAGACTGGGCCTTCGTTGTCCTGGAAGTACCCTCTCTACTGCTGCTGATACCGGGATTGCCGTTATTTGGCATCGGCACATTGCGAGCCAAGGTTGCTCCTCGCCTGGGGGCCTGGCTGCTTACTATCTCGGTTCCAGCGGTTGTACTTTTGACTCTTCTCTTGGGCCACCTTAGTGGTGGCATGCTCGTGCTCGACCTCGCATGGATGGTTTTGGGGTACCACCTGTGGTCACAGAGGGCCACGGCAAAAGCGGCAACCGCCGAGGTTTAGTTGAGGAACGCCTTGGCGGGGCTACCCTTCCGCAGGGGGAGCGACCACTGCTTCCGTAGTCAAATGGTGGCCCACTACGTCCTGAATCTCAATTGCATGAGTTCCTGAAGCAATCCCGCGCCAGACGAATACGCGCTGGGAAGATTCAGCGTAGGCTTCCTTGGTGCGTTCCCCATCGACAGTTGCCCACACATCGATACCTGCATACACTCGCAACAGCACTGTGATGATGTCCCCCGAAACATCGACCAACTCCAAGTCCCACTCCCGGGTCGGCAGGGGCGTGGCCGTCGGTGTTGGGGTGGGCAGAGGTGTCGCGGTTGGAGTTGAGGTAGGCGCTGGTGTGGAGGTCGCTGTAGGAACGGCAGTGGGCGTTGGGGTCTCCGTGGGCAGGGGAGTCGGGGTTGGGCTGGAGCAGCCTGCTACCGCCAAGGCTAGTGCTAGAGCTGCCAAAGTTATCGTCCATCGCAATCGCATTCTTTGCTCCTTCCGTTTTCTAACCGCTGGGAACTAATACAGTCTACAGACAAAGACGGGCGACGGACGACAAAAGTTCCCTCTTCCAGCCCAGAGACAGCGCCGACTCGGCTGGGCATAGCAAACGTGGGATAACTCATGACGACTGACTTTCAGTACTACTGGGATAGATACTTCAAACCTCGAGAACACGAGGGGCCCGATAAGCGTATGCCTCTTGGGGAGGCGGTGGGCCGGTTCGTCACGCCCGGCGCGGTGCTCCACATGTCGAGGCACGCCCAGGCCGCTATGAACGAGGTCGTTCGGCAGTTCTATGGCACTCGACCGGATTTCACCTTCGTTCTGGGTACAGCCGAACAGAACGTGTTCCATCTCGTGGGGGCTGGGCTGGTGAAGAGGGTCATCACGGGCAACCTCTCTAATATCAACCCTTCGCCTTCGCCGAGCCGACTCTTGGGCCGCCTTACCCGGCAAGGCGAGATCGAAATGGAGAACTGGAGCCTGTTCACCCTGATGCAACGACTAATGGCAGGGGCACTGGGCCTCGAGTTCATGCCAACCCGCTCTCTTGCAGGCAGCACCATCGCTGAAGAGTTGCCCGACGCCTATGCCATGATCGACAGCCCTTTCAGCGACGAGCGGTGGGGCATGGTTAAAGCCCTGCGGCCTGATATCTCGGTCATTCATGCCGTCGTTGCGGACAGAGCGGGGAATGCCATTCCCACTTCCGGCGATGGCGAAGCAGTGTGGGCAGCGCGGGCCAGCAAGGGCGGGGTCATCGTCACGACGGAACGCGTGGTCTCCACAAGCGTCATTAACGACCATGCTGGACTCGTAAGAGTCCCGGCTTACATGGTCAAGGCCGTTTGTGAGGTTCCCCACGGTGCTCACCCGCAGAGCTTGTCCAGTCCGTTGGAGGGAGTCTCTTCTTACGCTGAAGACGTTGAGTTCTCAGTGGCCCAACGTCGTGCCACAGACGACCCGGACCAGATCGACGCGTGGTTGAAGGAGTGGGTTCTCGACTGCACTGACCAAGAAGCCTATTTGGCCAAGCTGGGGCGACCTCGATTGACTCGGCTGCTGCGTGCCGCTTCCGACGAGTCGTGGCGGCAGGAGATTGAGGAGTCTTTCCGCGGCGAACGAGTGGGGAATCCTTCGTGGAGTGCCACGGAAATGATGGTAGTGGCCGCCGCTCGCCGGATTGAAGCCGCAGCCTTGAAGAACGGCTATCGCGTCCTGTTGGCGGGCGTTGGCACGGGAGGGCTCGCCACATACTTGGCCTACTATCGCCTACGAGACCAGGGGCACGAGGTGGAGGTCGCTATTGGGTCGGGCCCGCTTGGTCACTTGCCGCGGTTGGCGGTGATCGATACCTGGCAGCACTGGCCTCACGCCAAATTGGCTGGCGACGCCCTGGACAACTACGGCTCGTTTCTGCGGGGTTCAGATAGCCAAGCCATGGGCGTGCTTGGTGCGGCCATGATCGACAAACACGGGAACATCAATTCCACTCGCCTCCCCAACGGCACGTTCCTCATAGGGTCAGGTGGGGCCAATGACGTGGCCGCCGGCGCCCGCGAAGCGTTGGTGGCGGCGAACCATACGCCGCAACGGCTGGTGGAGTCGGTGGGGTATATTACCGTGCCCGGCGAGCGCGTAAAGACGCTGGTGACAGATCGGGGTATCATGGAGAAAGACGACAGTGGCGAGTTTGTGCTAATGTCTGTCTTTCCCGGTGAGGGGTCGCTGGCTGAACGGATCAAAGCAGCGATAGACCAGTGCGGTTGGGAGCTTCGGATTGCACCCGACGTGACTGAAGAGCCACCTCCCATGCAGGAAGAGTTGACGTTGGCACGCTTATTGGACGTTAGAGGACAGTTCCTCCCGGAAAGGGGAGGGTGATGGCTTGCAGACCCAGGAAGCCCAGGCTTAAGCCCGGCTATCCAAAAGGGGGACGCTATGCGGATCACGATTCGAGACGTGCAGGCGATGAAGAGTCGAGGCGAGCGAATCTCCATGTTCACCGCCTACGACTACACCACCGCCAAGCTGTTGGACCGCGCAGGTGTGCCCATGCTCCTAGTGGGCGACAGTCTGGGCATGACGGTCCTTGGCTACGACAGCACTATTCCCGTTACTCTCGACGACATGGTTCATCACGTTAAAGCCGTGATGAGAGGGGCGCATCGGCCTCTCGTCGTCGGCGACATGCCCTTCATGACCTTCCAGGTAAGCGAGTCCCAGACGGTGGCCAATGCTGGTCGCCTGCTCCAGGTGGGGGGGTGCCAGGCGGTCAAGCTGGAGGGGGGCGTCAGGGTAGCCTCTACAGTGAAGCGCCTGGTGGAAGCGGGCATCCCGGTCATGGGCCATATCGGTCTAACCCCCCAATCGGTCAACGAATTGGGCGGCTACCGGGCGCAGGGGAAGACGGCAGCGGCCGCAACTCGCTTGCTTCTGGACGCCCAAGCTTTGGAAGAGGCAGGAGCTTTCGCCGTGGTGTTGGAATGTATACCGACGCCCCTGGCTCGAGTGATAACAGACAGGCTCAAGGTGCCTACCATCGGTATTGGCGCGGGCCCCTACTGCGACGGACAGGTTCAGGTCATCAACGATTTGCTTGGCCTGAACCCAGACTTCACTCCCCGTCACGCCAAGCCCTATGCCCAGATGGGCCTGTCCATCATCGACATTGCACGGCAGCACATGGAAGCAGTGCAGGACGGCTCCTTCCCTGAAGAGCAGAACGGCTACCAGATGGACGAAGCTGCCCTGGCAGAGTTTCTTCAACAGGCCTGAGCGCTAGCCTGTGAAAGTCATCAAGTCCGTCGCCGAGATGGCTGAAGCTCGGGAGCAGGCGCCGAGACCGATGGCCCTGGTTCCGACCATGGGAGCCCTCCACGAAGGCCACCTTTCGTTGGTGCGCCGCGCAAGAAGCGAGGGCGCCACGGTTGTCGCCAGCGTTTTCGTCAATCCCACCCAGTTTGGCCCAAACGAAGACCTCGCCGCCTATCCCCGTGACCTGGAGCGGGACCTAGCTCTCCTGGAACAGGAGGGAGTTGATCTCGTTTTCCAGCCATCGCAAGAGGACATCTACCCGTCAGGATTCGCTACCACCGTAGATGTTGGCGCATTGGGCAGGCGGCTTGAAGGGGAGTTTCGTCCGGGTCACTTTCGGGGCGTGGCCACAGTGGTTTGCAAGCTCTTTACTATCATCAGACCGGACGAGGCCTACTTCGGGCAGAAGGACGCACAGCAGACCCTCGTGATCCGGCGGCTCAATGCAGACCTCAACCTCGGGGTAAATGTCGTTGTTTGCCCATCGGTGCGGGAAGCGGATGGCCTGGCGATGAGCAGCAGGAACGCCTATCTGGGCCCCGAAGAGCGGAGGGCCTCCACAGCCCTCTTCCGGGCATTGAGCGCAGCGCAAGCGCGTTTCAACGGTGGCGAACGCGACGCTGACAAACTCCGCGGAGCAATGGTCCAGGTCTTGCGTATGGAGCCGTTGGCACAAAGGGAATATGTCAGCGTTTCTGACGCCGAGACGCTGGAGGAGTTGGCTAGGGTCGATGGGCCCGCTCTGGCCTTGCTGGCCGTACGCATTGGAAACACTCGATTGATAGACAATGTGGCGCTGGGATAGCTCTTTTCGCCGATTAGGCGATTGCCCCAAGGTGTGCGGAATTCGACGCAAATACCCCAATATGTTGTATTGACTCGTAAGGCTCGCCGGTGCTACCATCGCTCAAATACAGACGGGGAGGGGGTTGCCCATGCATCCACAGTTCAAGGAGCTACGGCACGCCTACGGCTTCGACGACGTAGCAATTGTCCCCGGCACGGTCACCGCCAACCCCGACCAGACTGACCTCCGCCTCAACATCCGCGACTATTCCTTCCCATTGCCGATTCTTGCCTCCGCCATGGACGGCATCGTCTCGCCCTCGTTTGCCATCCAGTTCGGCAAATTGGGCGGTCTGGCGGTGCTCAACCTTGAGGGCATGTACTCCCGGTACGAAGACCCATCCGAGCCTATGGCCCGGATTCTGGCCGCCCAACAGGAGGAGTGCACAGAACTCCTCCAAGAGGTCTACTCGGCGCCCCTTCAGGAAAACCTGGTAGCGAGGCGCGTTGAGGAGATGAAAGCAGGCGGCATCACCGTGGCTGTTTCGGTCACCCCGCAGAACACGAAGAAACTCGCCTTCGCCGCCGTTGAAGCTGGCGCGGACATTATTGTCGTCCAGTCGACGGTCACGACGGCACGTCACATCTCCAAAAGCTATCGTGGCCTGGTGTTCGACGAACTGGTTGAGCAGATTAAGGTCCCTGTGGTCGTAGGAAACTGCGTCTCCTACGACGTGGCGCTTGAATTGATGGAGACAGGGGTCGAGGCCCTTCTGGTGGGTGTGGGCCCTGGCGCTGTTTGCACTACCCGTGAGGTGGTGGGTGTCGGCGTTCCTCAGGTTTCGGCGACTCTAGAGGTCGCCGCTGCCCGACAGGAATTCTGGCAACGCACTGGCCGTTACGTGTCGGTTATCACAGACGGCGGTATTCGCACCGGTGGGGACGTTTGTAAATCCATCGCCAGCGGAGCCGACGGCGTCATGCTGGGAACGCCTTTCGCGCAGGC
This sequence comes from Chloroflexota bacterium, assembly GCA_003228115.1. Taxonomy (GTDB): domain Bacteria; phylum Chloroflexota; class Dehalococcoidia; order Lucifugimonadales; family SAR202-VII-2; genus SAR202-VII-2. Next base: position 411,341 of record QEVV01000001.1, on the reverse strand, counting down.
CCAAGAAGCACCGGGCCAGGGCTATAACTGGGGCATGGCCAGCCCCCACCCGGCACTTCCGCGTGGCACCAGGGCGAAGGTGGGCGTGAAGGGCTCGTTGGAGACCATCCTTTTCGGCCCCACCATCCTTACCAATGGGACGCAGAACCTCGTAGGCGCTCTCCGCGCTGGTATGGGCATGGTAGGCGCACTGACAATCCAGGAGATGCAGCAGGCCGAGATGATCGTCGCGCCCGCAATCAAGACGGAGGGCAAGATCTTCCAAATGGCAAGGGCAAGCTCCTCCTCGTAGAGCCTCGGTTCAGTTGTCTCAAGCAAGCCAGACGAGAAGAGGCCCCAGCATTCGCTGGGGCCTCTTTCTTTACGAGTGGGTTGAACAGCCAGCAGACGCATTCGGCGATGCTGGCTCATTCGTTATTCGCTTTTTGGGGGTCCCGGCGTAATGTGCTGACCCGCCTCATCATGCTCTGAATCCGTTGTCTGGCACAACCTGTTGTGGTATCCTGAAACCATAATTGAAGAGGCAGGCTAGCCATAGCCTGCGGCCTTTAATCCAGTCCTGCGAGGCTGGCAAGGCATAGCGAATCCCCTTTCAAGGGAGATTCATGTGCGATACCTCTTGCCAGTCCGGGCAAGAGGTTTTTTGTCCAAACGCATGCTCAGCGATGACGACATACGACGGGCCCTGACTCGCATAGCCCACGAGGTCGTGGAGCGGAACCAAGGGGCCGAGAGCTTGGTGTTCGTAGGTATTCACACCAGGGGCGTATTCCTGGCTCAGCGCTTGGCGGATCGGGTCGAGGAGTTTGAGCAGGTCAGGGTTCCCGTTGGGGCCCTCGACATCGGCCTCTACCGCGACGACATTGCCGCCGGGCCACGCCCCCACCTCCACCCAACCGATATCCCAACCGACGTTAACGGCAAGCGCCTCGTCATCGTGGACGATGTGCTCTACACAGGCCGCACCATCAGAGCCGCCCTCGATGCCATCACCGACCTAGGGCGGCCTCAGGTAATTCAGTTGGCCGTTTTAGTTGATAGGGGGCACAGGGAGCTTCCCATACGGGCTGACTACGTTGGTAAGAACATTCCTACCTCTCGAGCGCAACAGGTCAGCGTACGGCTGATTGAGGTCGACGGAGCAGACGAAGTAACTCTGGTAGGGGAGGGACGTTATGACAACTCGTAGTGATGTCCGGCCAGCTTCAGCGACTGAAGTCCTTCCCTCCAGCCTTCCTCCGCGCAGGCACGTTCTGGACCTCGATGACTATTCGATTGAGGAAATCGAGCTGGTCATGCAGACGACGGATGCCATGGGGGAGGTGCTGCGCCGCAGCATTCGCAAGGTTCCTACGCTTCAGGGCAAGACTGTCGTTACGCTCTTCTACGAGCCCAGCACACGGACCCGGGTCTCCTTCGAGCAGGCGGGCAAGGTGCTCAGCGCCGACGTGATCAACCTTTCCATCGCTTCCAGCAGTGTGGAGAAGGGCGAATCGCTGTTGAACACGGCAAGAACCCTCGAAGCGACCCAGGCCGATGTCATCATCATTCGTCACGGCGCATCCGGCGCTCCCAACTTTCTGGCTCGTTGCATAGAGGGATCGGTCATCAACGCGGGCGATGGAGCGCATGCCCACCCCACCCAGGCGCTTTTAGACCTCTACACACTGCGGCAGCGTCTGGGCTCCATTGAAGGAGCCAAGGTCGCCATTGTGGGCGACGTATTGCACAGCCGGGTTGCTCGCTCCAACCTCTGGGGGCTAGCCGCTGCTGGAGCGCAGGTCGTCCTCTGCGGCCCGCCCACGCTCCTACCCATGGATTGGCTGCGGGACCAACATTTGCAGGGCCGCCTGGCCTCAATCTCAGTTACAACCTCGATCAACGACGCTCTGGACGGCGCGGATGCGGTCATGACGCTCCGGCTCCAAAAGGAACGCCAGCAAGACGGCCTGATACCCAGCCTCCGCGAATACGCCCGCTCCTATCAGATCAATGCTGACCGGCTCAAGCTTGCTAAAACAGGGGCTCCGGTCATGCACCCTGGCCCGATGAACGAAGGAGTGGAGATCAGCAGTGAGGTCGCTCACGGGGCGGCTTCGGTCATCGAGGCGCAGGTGGCAAACGGCGTGGCGGTCCGCATGGCAGTGCTCTACCTCCTGGCGACAGGCCGAGGGGAGGAGTAGCCATGGTTGGAACCAGACCACTTTTCATTAAGGGCGGGCGAATAGTGGACCCCTCGCAGGGCCTTGACCTCGTCGGCGACCTGCTGCTGCAGGAAGGTAGGGTCGCCTATGTCGGCGCTCCCTTGGATACGGCTCCAGACGCCGAAGTTTTGGACGCCTCGGGGCTCATTGTGTCCCCAGGGTTTATTGATCTTCATTGCCATCTTCGCGAACCGGGCTTTGAACACAAGGAGACGATAGCCACGGGCACGCTAGCTGCGGCAAGGGGCGGTTTCACGACCGTGTGTTGTATGCCCAACACTGAACCTGCCATCGACTCCGCCGTCGTGGTTGATTTCATCCAACGTAAAGCAGCCGCAGAGGGCGTTGTCCGAGTGCTGGTCATTGGCGCTGTTACCCGCGGACGCTTGGGCAAGGAGCTTGCTGACCTGGGTGAGTTGGCGGATGCAGGCGTCATCGCTGTTTCCGACGACGGCTCGCCGGTCGCCAACGCAGCGCTCATGAAGTCGGCGCTTCTTTACATGAAGCCCTACGGGTTGCCTGTCATTGACCACTGCGAGGACCCGGTTCTGAGCCGGGGCGGGGTCATGAACGAAGGCGCCGTCTCTTCCCGGTTGGGTCTCCGCGGTGTTCCGGCTGCCGCCGAGGAGAACATGGTGGCACGGAACATCCAACTCGCTGAATTGACGGGCGGTTGGGTCCACTTAGCGCATCTCAGCACAGCAGGCAGTGTAGCGATGGTGCGCGCAGCCAAGGAACGTGGGCTTCCCATTACTGCCGAAGTAATGCCTCACCATCTGACGCTCACCGATGCTTGGGCCCTAGGCAGGCAAGGTGAGGGCGACGTGAATGATCCGCTTACGGCAACGGCCTACGACACGACGACGAAGGTCAATCCGCCACTCAGGTCATCCACTGACATTGATGCCCTTGTTGAGGGCTTGCGGGATGGCGTTATAGATATTGTGGCTACGGACCACGCTCCCCACGCGGCCGTCGACAAAGAGGTTACCTACGATGAGGCGGCGTTTGGCATCAGCAATATTGAGACGGCCCTGGGTTCGCTGCTGTCGCTGGTGCACGCTGGAAGAATCGACTTGCAGACCTTGGTTCAACGCATGACGGCCGCTCCAGCGACTTTGCTGGGAAGAGCAGGGCAAGGGCTAGGTTCTCTCAAAACGGGCTCCGTCGGCGACGTAGTGATTTTCAACGCCGAAGCGCCGTGGGAAGTTGACCCGGCAGCATTCGTGTCGAGAGGTAAGAACTCTCCCCTGCGAGGGGTCACACTCAAGGGCCGGGTATTTGCAACGGTTTTTAACGGCAGCGTCGCCTACCAGGAGGGCGCATGACGGCGGAGGTTCATCTGGTTTTGGAAGACGGGTCGGTCTTCACTGGTGAGGCTTTTGGGGCTCAGGTCGAGGCCTACGGCGAAGTTGTCTTCACCACCTCGATGACCGGTTACCAGGAGATGCTGACAGACCCCTCTTTCGCCGGGCAGATCGTTATGCCAACCTATCCTCTCATTGGGAACTACGGCATCAACGATGAAGATGTGGAGTCGAAGCAGATTCAGGTATCTGGGTTCGTAGTGCGCGAAGCCAACGACCTGCCCAGCAACCGCCGCAGCCAGGGCACGCTCCATGACTACTTGGCGGCCCAGGGGATTCCTGGCATCAGCGGCCTCGACACTAGGGCCATCACCCGGCGATTACGATCGCATGGTGTGATGATGGGCATCATCTCCACCAGTGGGCCTGTTGATGCCCTGGCACGTCTCAAGGAACTGCCTCGCTACGACAACGTGGACTTCGTGCCCAGAGTCTCAACGAACGAGACGTTTACCTGGGACGGAGCCGGTCTGAGTGAGTCGGATGGCCGGATTCGCATCGTGGTCACTGACTGCGGGGTCAAGTACAACATTCTTCGCATGCTTGAAGCCCGCGGTTGCGAAGTCGTTGTGTGTCCTGCTACGGCCACAGCAGAGGAAATTCTGAGCTTAAAGCCGCACGGGGTGCTTATATCACCCGGCCCTGGAGACCCGCTCTTTACCGACTACGCTGTGGAGGCTGCCAAGAGCCTTATGGGCAAGGTGCCGCTCCTTGGTATTTGCCTGGGCCACCAAATCATCGCCAGGGCCCTTGGCGCAGGCACATTCAAGCTCAAGTTTGGGCACAGGGGGGCGAACCACCCGGTAAAGGACCTGGCCACCGGGAGGGTGCACATCACGGCCCAGAACCACGGTTACGCTGTGAGTCCGGAGGGGCTACCGCCAGAAGTGGAAGTAAGCCACGTCAACGTCAACGATGGCACGGTGGAAGGCCTGCGTCACAAGACCCTGCCGGTAATGACCATCCAATACCATTCAGAGGCCTCTCCCGGGCCACTGGATAACGAGTACATCTTCGATGAGTTCGTCGGAATGGCGCGGAATAATGATGTATGATAGTGGTGCATGAAAATGCACATGTAAAGTGCATCAATTGGAGAGGCAACTATGCGCACCACGCTTGATGTCGACGAAAAGCTCCTGGAAGAGGCAATGAAGCTGACCGGGGAGAAGAGCCGGAGCAAGGCGCTCAACAAAGTTATGGCGGAGTACGTCAGACGGCAGCGGATTGATGACTTGCTAACTCTGGCTGGCACCATTGATATGGACGATAGTTGGTACGAGATGCGGCACATGGAGCCCAGGTAGTCATGGTCATCGTCGATACTTCCGTATGGATTCAATTCATGAGGGCACGGAACTCGCTGGAGCACTTGGAGCTAGCCCGGCTAATTCGGGCGGGACAGGCGGTCATGGTGGGCCCGGTCCTAGCCGAGATACTCCAGGGAGCGCGAAGCCAAGAGGAATACGAACGACTGTTTTTTGACCTGACTGCGCTACCGTACGCCGAGACCAGCCGAGAAACTTGGGCCGAGGTGGGACTGCTGAGCTACCAGCTTCGCCGAGAGGGTTCCCCAGTCGGCGTTGTAGACCTGACGATAGCGGCCTTGGCTTTGGAGTACGGGCACGGTGTATACACCCTTGACAAACACTTCTTGCGCATTCCGGGGCTCTTGCTGCATAGAGCAGAACTATGACTCCCCAATCCTTCACGCTCATAGCCCATCGCGGCGCGTCAGACGATGCACCGGAGAACACCTTCGCCTCCTTCGACTTGGCGCTGGAGCAAGGTGTCAATGAGTTGGAGATGGACTTGCATCTCACGAAGGGAGGCGTTCTGGTCGTTATCCACGACGACACCGTGGAGCGCACTACGGACGGGGGCGGGCCGGTCTCTGAGAAGACGCTGGAGGAATTGCAGCGGCTGGACGTCGGTTCGTGGTTCGACTCACGCTTTGCAGGAGTTCGTATTCCAACCCTCGCCGAAGTGCTGGAAAGGTATGGCCAACGTGCCGTCTTGCACCTGGAGATGAAGGCCAATGGTGACCCTCAGGTCGCGCAAGAAGCCGTTCGTTTGGTGAAGGCATGGGGATTGCTGGACAGGGTCTCCTTCATCAGCTTCCATCCACAGCAGGTTGCTGAGGTGCTGAAACTGGAGCCGGGGCATCAATCGGGATGGCTGGCCCTTGAGTTCACGCCGGAGACCATTGAGCAAACGTTGTCGCTTGGAGCGTGGGCTATCGCCCCGCCTGCTCCGTCAATCACGCCGGAGATGGTGGCGCTGGCCCACGAGAAGGGATTGCAGGTACGCACTTGGGCCGTCCACACGGAAGACGACCTGCGTAGCGTGATTTCGGCTGGTTGTGACGGCTGCACGGTCAACTGGCCGGCCAAAGGGGTTGAGGTACTAGCCTCCTTGAAGCTCGGCGCATCGTGATGAGCGGCCTTGTATTGACGTTTGCATATTCCAAGATCATCTGAGGGTTTGCACTTGACAGAAGTTTCTCCAAACACAGCAGAGCCCCTCACCAAAGTTCTCGTCATTGGGTCTGGACCTATCGTCATTGGGCAGGCAGCCGAGTTCGACTACGCCGGAACTCAGGCGTGCAAATCCCTCCGCGAGGAGGGCATCATCACAGTCTTGGTCAATTCCAATCCCGCAACCATCATGACAGATGAGGATATTGCCGACGTCGTCTATATTGAGCCGCTGACCGTGGAAGTGGTGGAGCGCATTATCGCTCGCGAGAGGCCACAAGGGCTGTTGCCGACCCTCGGTGGACAGACAGGCCTCAACCTGGCGGTCGATCTGGCAGATGCCGGGGTCCTCGACCGATACAACGTCCGCCTTTTGGGAACTCCGCTGCAGACCATTCGCACGGCTGAGGACAGAGAGCTCTTCCGGGACCTTCTGAAAGAAATCGGAGAGCCCGTGCCGGAAAGTTACGTCGCCACCTCTTTGGAGGAAGGCACGAAGGCTGGCCAGAGCTTGGGGCTTCCGTTGGCTCTCCGCCCCGCCTACACACTGGGCGGCACGGGAGGCGGTTTGGTCACCACCTGGGAAGAGTTTGATACGGTGTTGCGCTCCGGCCTGGCGTTGAGTCCTATCAGCCAAGTTCTCATCGAACGTTCGCTGGTGGGTTGGAAGGAGATCGAGTACGAAGTCATGCGGGACGGGGCTGACAACTGCATCACCGTCTGCAACATGGAAAACCTGGATCCCATGGGCGTCCACACGGGTGACAGTATTGTTGTTGCCCCCAGTCAGACCCTGACAGACGGCGAGTACCAGATGCTGCGTACGGCCAGCCTGAAGATCATTCGTGCGTTGGGCATTGAGGGTGGGTGCAACGTCCAGTTTTCTCTCGCCCCCTCCTTGGAGGTGTCGAAGAGTCTGACAGGCGAATGGGAAGCCGAGAGTTCCTATCACGTCATTGAAGTCAATCCCAGAGTGAGCCGGTCCTCGGCGCTCGCAAGCAAGGCCACCGGCTACCCGATTGCCCGTGTTGCCGCCAAGATAGCCGTCGGCAAACGGCTGGATGAAATTCCTAACGCCGTTACTCAAAGAACGACAGCGGCCTTCGAACCGGCGCTTGATTACTGCGTGGTCAAGATCCCCCGCTGGCCCTTCGACAAGTTCGCCACGGGCGATCGGACCATTGGCACGCAGATGAAGGCCACCGGTGAGGTAATGGCCATCGATCGAAACTTTGAGGCCGCCCTCCAAAAGGCCGTCCGGTCATTGGAAGTAGGAGGGAAGTCGTTGTTGTGGGAAGACCCCTCCTGGAGGGCTGAAGGATTCCGCATCCCTGAGGATCTGCCTCTTTATCCCAACGACCTGCGTTTGTGGGCCCTCGTTGCCGCCCTCCGTCATGGCGTTGAAGAACAAGTTCTCGTCGACCTCACCGGCATTGACCCCTGGTTTATTAGGGCAACTGATAGAATCGTTGCCATGGAGAGGCGTTTGTTGGCAGAGGAGTTGACGCCACAACTGCTTTGGAAGTCCAAGCGCCTGGGCTTCTCCGACGATCAAATTGCGACGCTTGCTGACATGTTGCCTGAGCGGGTTCGGACACTGCGCAAAGAGTTGGGCATTCGCCCGGTGTACAAGATGGTCGATACCTGCGCTGCTGAGTTCGAGGCCGTCACCCCGTACTTTTACAGTACCTACGAGCAGGAAAATGAGGCCCCACCGCTTCCAGGCCCCAAAGCGGTGGTTATCGGCAGCGGCCCCATCCGTATCGCTCAGGGCATTGAGTTCGACTACTGCTCCGTACACGCGGCTTGGGCTCTCCAAGAGGCAGGGTTCAAGAGCATCATGGTCAACTCTAATCCGGAGACCGTGTCCACAGATTTCGACAGCAGCGACCGTCTTTACTTCGAGCCTTTGGATGAAGAGGCGCTGAGGGACATTCTGGAGAACGAAGGGGTCGAGAATCCCGGTGGCATGGAGTATCCGGCCTCAGTCGTTCAGTTCGGGGGGCAGACGGCCATCGATCTGTCCCAATCTTTGGACCTGGTGGGAATGCCCATCTTGGGTTCCACTGCTGAGGCTATCGATATCGCCTCGGACAGACGCCGTTTTGAGGACTTCCTGGCTGGTCTCGGTATTCCCCAGCCGCCTGGCGCCGGCGTTACATCCATTGAGGAAGCGCTCAAGGTGGCTGAACGCATCAGCTATCCAGTGTTGGTGCGTCCCAGTTACGTGCTGGGAGGCCGGGCAATGGAGATCGTGCAGACTCCCACAGAGCTGATCCGGTACCTGACGGCCGCCGCCGAGATTGGACGTGGCCGCCCTGTGCTGATCGACAAATACCTTGAAGGCCGGGAGGTCGAGGTCGACGCGGTGTGCGACGGTGATGAAGTGCTGATTCCCGGAGTCATGGAGCACGTGGAGCGGGCCGGTGTCCACAGTGGAGATTCCGTAGCGATATATCCCGCCCTCAATCTCAGTGACATTGAAGTCCAGACGATTACCGACTATACGGCGCGTATCGGCAAGGGCCTTGGCATCAAAGGCCTGATGAATATTCAATATGTAATCTTGGGCGGGCCGCCTTATCGGACTCCCAATGAAGCATTCCCTCAACTAGAAACGACGGTATACGTTCTTGAGGTGAATCCTCGGGCCAGCCGGACTATCCCATTCATTTCGAAGGCGACAGGGGTACCGATGGTTCGCCTGGCTACCCAGGCCATGCTAGGGGGGAAGCTTAAGGACCTCGGGTACGGGTCAGGCCTATGGCCGCGGCAAAAGCTCGTCGCAGTCAAAGCGCCAGTGTTTTCAATGTCCAAGCTAGCAGGCGTGGACAATCACCTTGGACCAGAAATGAAATCGACCGGCGAGGTCATGGGTATTGACTACGACTACAAGGCGGCTCTAGCTAAAGCCCTTACTGCCTCCGGGCTAAACCTCGCGCCCAATGGGAACATACTTATTAGCATCGCCGATAAGGACAAAGCCGAGGTGGTTTCGCTCATTCGGGACATCATCTCATCGGGCTACGGCGTCTACGCTACGGAGGGCACGGCGTCAATGATGGACGCCCTGGGATTGCCAGTGACGATGATTACGAAACGGCTGGATGAGGGGCATCCAAACGTCGTCGACGTTATTCAGGACAAGAGCGTGGATGCTGTCCTAAATACCATTTCAGGGGGTAGAGGCCCCATCCAGGATGGCTTTCGGATTAGAAGGGCGGCAGTCGAACGGCGCATTCCGTGCTACACGTCCCTGGACACGGCCCGGGCTGCGGTGGAGAGCTTGCTGCATGGCTCAGGTGGCTACAATGTGCGCCCTTTGCGTGACTATAGAAATGGAAGCGATTGATAATAATCAGGATGGGGAACGTGGATGTGGAGGTTAGTGGTTGACCCAACAAGATGAAGAAAGGCCCCGTCGGAGACGAAGAAGGCCAGCGGGGAATGCCGCCGGGGAGAGTCCGTCAGCAGAGCAATCGCCAAAGGATCTGGGTGGAGCAGCGCAAGAGGCCGCCCCGCAAGGCCAAGGCTCTCGCAGGCGAGGACGCCATTCATCCAGAAGCATCCCGGTTGATGGTTCTCAAGGCGAAACTAAGCCTACCGAAGGGGATGGCGCAGAAGGTCAACCCAAGCCCGCTCGCAGACGCCGTGGAAAGGTTCAACCAGCAGAAGGGATCATTCCCGTACAGGGCGAGCTCGTCGAGCAGGTTTCGGAGCCAGCGGAGCCGCCAGCCAGGCGTTCCCGCCGAAAGCCCAAAACGGAAGATGGCGCTGAGACTACAGAAGCCCAGCAGGCCGAGACATCATCCCCAGCTACGTCTTCTGAGGAGGGAACAGCATCCTCCAAGCGACGTCGCGGCCGTCGCTCTGCCAGTCAGCGCGAGCAGGCAGCCGACACCACGGAAGTTCCACCAGCTAGGCAAGAAGCCAAGGAGCCCAAGAGTACCGGGGGCCGTGACAATGGGCTATCTGAGGCCCAGCCCCGCCCTAGGCAGAGCGCCAGGTCGCGCCGCGGTGAGGCCAGGGGCGAGCAGGCAGGCGATCAACTCAATCTTGCCCCAGCCGAACGCATCGAGGTTGCCCATCCCAGCGAGCGCGAGTTTGCCCGGATATTGGACTATTACGGCCTCGCTTGGGACTACGAACCCCGGTCGTTCCCCCTTCGTTGGGAGGGTGAGCGCATCTACGAGATGTTCACGCCCGATTTCTATCTCAAGGACCTCGACCTTTATGTAGAGCTAACGACGCTTAAGCAGGGCCTTGTCACGCAGAAGAACCGCAAGCTGCGCCGCATTCGAGAACTCTATCCAGACATCAATATCAAACTCCTCTACCGCCGTGACTACTACCGGCTGCTGGCAAAGTTCGGTGTGGGCCCGCTGGCAGAGGTGGAACTTAGAGGCATCGACCGGGTGCTATTCAACACCAACCAGATTCAGGACCGGGTTAGGGAAATCGCCTATCAGGTCTCCCAAGATTACGAAGGCACCCGGCCCGTTCTGATAGGCGTATTGCGTGGGGTGATGTGTTTCATGGCTGACCTCATGCGGGATATTTCGCTGCCGCTGGCCATTGATTTCATGGCCATTTCTCCCTTTGTGGGCGGCAGTAGGCCTGGCGTGCGTATCACCAAAGACCTGGATGCAGATATCACTGGTGAACACGTCATTCTGGTTGAGGACATCGTCGATACAGGAATGACGCTCAATTACATCGTTCAGTACCTCAAGAGCCGGAACCCGGCGAGTTTGGAGATATGCACCCTCTTGGACAAGCGGGTGCGCCGCCTTGTGGAAGCGCCACTGAAGTATGTCGGCTTCGAGATCCCGGACGAATTTGTAGTCGGGTATGGACTGGACTACAAGGAGATGTATCGAAACCTGCCGTTCATTGGGGTGTTGAACCCTGAGGCTAGGTCTCAACTGCCTGCCCAAGAGACCGGAGAAGCGTAGCTCAAGCCGCACGGGGCCTCGATACGCCGTCTGGCCTCTCGGTTTAAGTTGCGGCTCTTCCCTGCCCTATGGCATAGTTTGGTGACCCTTGAGAAACCCTTCCGAGCGGAGCTACGCCCATGACTACCCAGAACCTGCGTGACGCTGCACGCGCCACACTTCAGACCTCCAGCGAGTTGCTAACCTACTACAGCCTTCCAACCCTTGAGGCGGCAGGTCTCGTGAAGCTGTCCCGCCTGCCCTTTTCCCTACGTGTGCTGTTGGAAAACGCCCTGCGTAATATCGATGGCTACTTGGTGACTGAAGAAGACGTTCACATGGTGGCCAATTGGGACCCGAAGTCCCCTCCTAAGCGAGAATTCCCCTTCATGCCGTCCCGCGTGCTGATGCAGGATTTCACAGGCGTTCCTGCCGTGGTTGACCTCGCTGCAATGCGTTCAGCCATTGCTCGGCAGGGGGGCGACCCTGGAAAGGTGAACCCTTCGGTGCCCGTTGACCTCGTGATCGACCACTCTGTACAGGTGGACTCCTTTGGCAGCGGCTCGGCCTTTCAACAGAATGTGGACCGTGAGTTCGAGCGCAACATGGAGCGGTATGCTTTTCTGCGGTGGGCGCAGGACTCGTTCGAGAACTTTCGAGTGGTGCCGCCTGGGACCGGCATCGTGCATCAGGTAAACCTGGAGTATCTGGCCAGTGTGGTGGCTACCCGAGAGGTGAACGGCGAGACCCAGGCGTTTCCCGATACGGTGGTCGGCCTAGACTCCCACACGACCATGATCAACGGCCTAAGCGTCCTTGGATGGGGCGTCGGCGGCATTGAAGCAGAGGCCGTACTGCTGGCCCAGCCTTACTACATGCAGCTTCCAGAAGTCGTTGGGTTCAAGCTGACGGGCGCAATGCGGGAGGGCGTGACCGCAACCGACCTTGTGCTCACAGTGACGCAGATTCTGCGCAAGCACGGCGTGGTCAACAAGTTTGTGGAGTTCTTCGGGCCTGGGTTGTCTCAATTGCCCCTGCCTGACAAGGCCACCCTGGCAAACATGGCGCCTGAGTATGGCGCCACTTGCGGCTTCTTCCCCATCGACGACATCACCATAGAGTTCCTGAGGGCTACCGGCAGAGACGCCGCTGTCGTGGAGCGTGTGGAACAGTACGCCAAGGCTCAGGGCCTGTTCCGCACGGACGACACCCCTGACCCCGAATACACCGACGTTTTGGCACTCGATATGGGTGAAGTTGAGCCTAGCCTGGCAGGTCCTCGCCGCCCGCAGGACAAGACTACCCTGGTAGCTCTGAGCGATAGCTTCGTTGGCACGTTTACTGACAGAGTCGGGGACGGACGGAAGCGTGCCGACGTAGAAATAGATGGCCAGCAAGTTGCGGTGGAGGACGGATCAATTGTCATCGCTGCAATAACGAGTTGCACCAACACCTCGAATCCATCGGTGATGGTCGGTGCTGGCCTCCTGGCCAAGAGCGCTGTCGAAAAGGGTCTCACTCGCAAGCCGTGGGTTAAGACGAGCATTGCCCCCGGTTCCCAGGTGGTCACGGAATACATGGAGGCTGCGGGGCTCACGCCCTACATGGAAGCATTGGATTTCCACTTGGTTGGTTATGGCTGCACGACCTGCATCGGAAACAGCGGACCGCTGGCGGGCAACCTATCACAGACCATACGGGACAATGACCTCGTTGCGGCGGCGGTACTTAGCGGCAACCGTAACTTCGAGGGGCGAGTACACCCCGAGGTGAAGGCTAACTACTTGGCGTCGCCAATGCTGGTCGTCGCCTTCGCCCTAGCAGGCACGGTAAACATTGACCTGACCAACGATGCTCTGGGCATAGGCTCGGACGGGCAGCCGGTCTATCTGCGGGACGTCTGGCCGTCGCAGAAGGAAATCCGGGACACCATCGCGGGGACGCTGACCCCCGAGATGTTCCGCCGTCGCTATGCCGATGTGTTCACGGGCCCGGAGCAGTGGCGCACGATGTCCGTACCCGAAGGTGAACTCTACGATTGGGACCCCGAGTCGACGTACATCGAAGAAGTCCCGTTTTTCCAGGACATGGCCGCCGAGCCAGGTGACCTCCAAGACATTACCGGCGCTCGCGTCCTCGTAATGCTTGGCGATTCAGTGACAACCGACCACATATCCCCCGCGGGTTCTATTCCGGCGCCCCGCCCCGCTGGCCAGTATTTGGTGGGCAGGGGAGTGCAGCAGAGGGACTTCAACACCTATGGCGCTCGCCGGGGCCACCATGACGTAATGATCCGCGGCACCTTTGGCAACGTCCGCCTGCGCAACAAGCTAACGCCAGAGAAAGAAGGCGACTGGACGCTCCATCTGCCTGACGGCGAAGAGACCAGCATCTTCGAGGCAGCGCAGCAGTACCAGGCAGACGGCATTCCGACGATTGCGATTGGGGGCAAGGAGTACGGGTCGGGAAGCTCCCGGGACTGGGCCGCCAAGGGGCCGGCGTTGCTAGGCATCAAGGCCGCCATCGTGGAGTCCTTCGAGCGCATCCACCGCAGCAACCTCATCGGCATGGGAGTGCTGCCGCTCCAGTTCAAGGACGGCCAAAATGCTGAGTCCCTGGGCCTAACCGGCAAGGAAACCTACAGTATCACAGGCGTCGCCGGTGATCTAAAGCCAGCTTCTGATGTGCAAGTCACCGCCCGCAGCGACGATGGCTCCGAAAAGGCCTTCACAGCAACCGTCCGCATCGATACGCCGGTGGAGGTGGAGTACTACCGCAACGGCGGCGTCCTCCAGACGGTCCTGCGGAGGATTCTCAAGGAAGGGTAGGGCTGGAAGGCGGAGCGATGCAGCAGGTTCTAACTGTCTCCGTCCATAGAATCTGGTCTTTATCAGTCGGAGGTACCCCAGGGGCTTTCTGTCTTGCCAAAGTTCCGCGCGATGATGACAAGGTCGCGCACGTCGAACCTACCATCTCCGGTTAGGTCGCTGCCTATTCCGCCTAGAACTCTCGCCACAGCGAGCATGTCCAGTAGGTCGACTTGCTGGTCTTGATTTAGGTCTCCGACCAACAGAGTTGCCACCGGAATGCTTTGCGTCCCTCCGCTTTGGGCATTCACCTGTATTGATGCGGAGAGGAAGCGTGGAGCAGAGGCGATTAGCTCTACCGACCCAGGTGGCACAGAAAGGGAAAATTCTCCGGTTGAGGTTGTCACGGTTGAGGAAGTCCCGTCCGTCACGGTGACACCCCCGTAGCTGGACCGCCCTTCAAGGAGGATGGTGCCGGTCAGCACCGCATCATCCGGCTCATTGCACACCAGCACAACCGGCACTTCTACCAGGCTCTCGTCGGGGTCGTTGCTAGCTATCTGGATCAACGCCTCGTGTGTTCCGCTGGCAAGATCAGCACAGGCCACGGAGACCGTCAACGAAGCGGACTCGCCTTCCGCCAGGATGAGAGGAAGTGAAGGCAAGCCGGATAGGGTTAGCCAGCTCACGTCCGCTTCAATTTGGTCGGCCATCGCCCCAGTTGCGCCCGTCACCTCAAGGTCCGATATACCGACATTGGTGATGGTGACTGTCGAATCGCCCGAAGAGGGATTACCAGGCGGCAGTTGGAGAACTTGACTGATGGCAACTGGAGCGACCTCAACGTCAGGAACATTTTCGCATTGGAGGGTTACCTCCATAGAGGCTGAGGGCTGATCAAGGTCATTGCTTGCAACTTGGACCTCCGCCTTGTGGACGCCGGCGTCGAGATCGGTGCAGTCCACTGCGATGGTGAAAGAGGCCGAGTTTCCCGGTTCCAATGTGAGTGGCAGTTGCGGCAGGCCGGAAAGAGTCAGCCAGGCCACATCCGCTTCAACGAGGTCGACGTCGGCTTCAACAATGCCTGTAACCTGGAGATCTGCGGATCCGGCGCTGGAGATGGTGACGGACGTGCTGCTTGCAGACTGACCGCCTGGAGGCAAGCTTAATACGTGGCCAACGGCAACTGGATCAAGTTGGATAGCCGGTGCCTTTACACAGTTAAGCCCAACCTCGATCCAGGCGAAGGGCTGATCAGGGTCATCGCTTGTGACTCTGATATGGCCATCAAGGACTCCCTCCGTTTGCCCAGCGCAGTCTAGGGTAGCGGTGAAGGTTTGCTCGTCCCCCGGCGCTACTGTGAGGGGGAAGCCGGGCAGATTGGACAAGCTGAGCCAGGGAAGGTCGGTAATATTCTGATTGCCGTCGGCCTCAGCTATGGCGGTCATGTTCAAGGCTCCCTCGCCTACGCTGCTGATGACAACTGCCGTGCTGCTGGAGGACGGTTCGCTAGGCGGCATGAGGAGAGTCTGTTCAATGGCGGCGGGGTCCAGCGAGATTGCTCCCGGCAGGTCTTCAAGAACCGTAAGGCCGTGACCGAAGGTATTGTTAGGCACCGGAGAGCCGACGGGGCTGGCTGTGCCCCTGATGTAGTTCGCCACTTCGATGGCAGACATGGTGGGAAAACGTTGCCGCACCAAAGCGGCCACTCCGGCAACGTGAGGGGAAGCCTGGCTGGTTCCCGGGAATTCGGCGCCATAACTCACTGTGGCACCGCGGTCAGCCCCTACCACGTCCGGTTTGACACGTCCGTCGCGTGTTGGGCCTCTGCTGCTGAAGGACTCAATAGTTGTGGAACTGGTATGTGGAACGGCACCCACTGCCAGCAGTCCTGGGTTTGCGCTTTCTGCGGGATTGGCCATGCTGTTGCTGGGAGTGGAGTATTCAAGATCGGAAGAGACGCCTCCGAACACCTGAAGGTCGACCCAGGAAGGGATCGATCCGGCGTAGTGTTCAACAGCTAGGAAGAACACTCCGGTTGAGGTGGGTACAAACTGGAACAACTCCAGCGGGATATGTCCAATTTGGCCGCTTTGGTCGCTGGCGGAGCCAGCCACGATTTCGCCTGCCGCATCGGTCAAAAAGAGGTCTAGGTCACGACTAGCGTTGCTCCAGCTATCGTTCCAGCGAAGCTGAATGACCACGGGGGAACCTTGAACGAGCGTCAGCCCATTGAACGGATCAGCCGGGGCGAAACTCATTAGTCCGAGGTCGAGATCGTCAACGAAGGGGCCCGTCCATGTCCTTTTCGCTTCGTTTCCCGCGGCGTTCACCCAAACAATGCCGTTTGCGACCGCCAGATTGACAGCCGCCAGAGGGCTGTCGGAAAACACAGTCGTCCCGTCTCCTGGTCCAGCCCATATCCAACCTGCGGAGTGGTTGATGACCTGTACGCCCTGTGAGACCATCCATGACACTATATCTAGGAGATTTTCCCATGACCTCGGAACTCCCAGGTAGATGGAAACTTCTGGGGCCACATCTGACAGGGTCTCGGCCACCGCTGTGCCATGGACCTCGCCCTGGGCGCAGTCTGGCAAGCTGGAGGTAAACGTAGTGATGCTGGTATAGCATCGAACCGCCGAAGGTTGGGGCAACTCCGTTCCTATGAGGCCTGCGTAGCCCTCAAAGCCAAGATCGATAATTCCGACCTTGATTCCTTATCCTGTAAGCCCCGCTGCGTTCCATGCCGGGGAGTTGTGGGTAATAGTTCCTTGGCTAGTCACCGAGGGCTCGGGTGGCAAGATGGGGAGGACAGTTAAGACAAGCGGACTGTCGTTCAGGGTCGTCAGCAGACTGATTGGCACCTGCGCTTCGATAAACCTAGGCTCGGCGGTACCAAGAAGGGCCCCACCATCGACCAGCAACGTAAGGAGGTCTTCGTGCCCACCGGTTGGAATAATCGACACGTCGACTTTTCGACGGGGGGCTTCTGGATCGGCTTGGAGGGCGGTTTCCGCCTCCACGGCCACTTGTCCCAAAAAAGCAGCTAGCTTTGCGAACCCTGGCTTGACCTGGCCTTCAATTTGCTCAGCCCATTTCCTGCTGTTCGTCTCATCAGAGGCGTGGGCTTGTGGAGGCGTCGGCCCCCCGCTCCCGCCGACGAAAAACAATAGGGCAAATATCGCTAGTGGGGCAACGCCAGCAAGCCCTATTTTCGCAATGAGTGTCCGTGAGTTGAGGCTCTTCCAAGTCTTACGACTTTCGATGTCTACTACTGCCTTATTTCCGCTGTCAGAGGACAGCCACTTTCAGGGCTAGTCCAAGACGAAAGTGGGACTCTAAGCCACTGAATACTTTGTGTCAATGTTGCCGTGTTGCGTCACTAGGAATCACTTTTGAATATTCTCCGTAGAGGTCTCTCAGGGTACGCCTGTCCTCAGAGGAGGGCAGCGGACGCACTTTGCCCGCCTTCCCCATCGGAGTATCATGACCCTAGGGGCTTCTTCCCCGGGGTGTCATCATGACTATCCTTCGTTACTCACAGTGGGACGGCTCGCAGCGGATCTTTGACCTTGATGAAGACCGCATTATGAAGGAGCTGTCCGACGACCTGCTCTACCACGGCGATCTGAACCGCGCCCTGCGCCGACTGCTCCAACGCGGCCTCGACGGCGCGGGAGACCAGAACCTTCCGGGTATGCGGGGCCTCATGGAGAAGCTGCGCCGTCAGCGGCAGGAGCAGCTCGAAAAGTACAACCTCGACTCCATCATGGACGAGTTCAAAGAGCGTTTGGACGACATCGTTCAGACGGAGCGCCAGGGCATTGACCGGCGTGTGGAGGAAGCTCAGGAACAGGCATCGCAGCAGGGAGAAGACGAGCAGGAGCAGCTTCAGAAGTTGATGGACATGCTCCGCGACCGCGCCGAGCAGAACCGCCAACGCCTTAACGACCTCCCCCCGAATCCGGCCGGCCAGTTCCAGGAACTATCCAACCTCGATTTCATGGACCCAGAGGCGCAGCGCAAGTTCCAAGAGCTTGCTGACCTGCTCAAGCAGCGTTTGCTCCAGAACCAATTCCAGGACCTCAAGGACGCCATGCAGGGCATGAGCCCGGGAGATATGGGCCCGGTCAAGGAGATGCTGCGCCAGCTCAACCAGATGCTGCGGGATCGCATGGACGGTCGACAGCCGGACTTCGACGGGTTCATGCAACAGTTCGGTGGAATGTTCGGCCCCAACCCTCCCCAGAAGCTTGATGAGTTGATGGAGCGTTTGGCAGAGCAAATGGCGCGTGCCCAGTCCATGTTCAACAGTATGTCGTCGGAGCAAAGGCGAGAGTTGATGGACATGATGGAGCAGGTTATGGACCCGGAGCTTGCGCAGGAGTTGGCCCAGCTTGCGGCGGCGATGGGCCGGCTTATGCCTCCCGATGAACTATCGGGCAGGTTCCCATTCCTGGGCGATGAAGACATTTCCTGGGATGAGGCAATGGAGTTGATGGGTGAGCTTCAGTCGATGGAGCGCTTGGAGGACCAACTTCAAAACGGCATGCGCCGAGGCCAGATGGCCGACGTCGACCCCGAACTACTCCAGGATGTGCTTGGTGAAGACGCCCGCCGCCAGTACGAGCAACTGCAAGAGATCGCTCGCAAGCTGGAGGAGTCCGGATACCTCAAGCGGGATGGCGACAAGGTCGAACTAACCCCACGGGGCATGCGCAAGATTGCCCAAGGAGCCTTAGACGACCTCTTTGGTCATCTTAAGAAGGACCGGATTGGTGGTCATGACATCCATCATCGTGGGGCGGGCGGTGAGGTCACCGGGGAAACTAAGACCTACGAATTTGGCGACCCCTTCGATGTCGATCTGCGGCAGACCGTGGTGAATGGCGTTATGAGGCAAGGACACGGCACGCCTGTCCACCTCCAGCCCAGCGACTTTGAGATCAACCGCACCGAGCATCAAGTCCAGGCATCCACCGTCCTGCTTCTGGACCTGAGCCGCTCGATGGAACTGACGGGGAGTTTCTTCGCCGCCAAAAAGGTGGCGATGGCCCTTTATGCCCTGATCAACAGCAAGTTTCCCAGAGACGAGTTGCACCTCATCGGTTTCGCTGGCTACGCGCAAGAGTTGAAGCAAGAAGACCTGCCGCAGGTAACCTGTAACTTGAGCGCAGCGGGCACGAATATGCAGCACGCCTTCATGCTCTCGCGGAAGCTTTTGACTCGGTTCAAGGGCGGCACCAAGCAGATCATCATGATCACCGATGGAGAGCCCACGGCTCATCTGGAAGGGCAGCATATTTACTTCCATTATCCGCCTGCGCCGCGGACCGTCTCCGAGACGCTGAAGGAAGTGAAACGGTGCACTTCCGCGGGGATAACCATCAACACCTTTATGCTGGAAACGAACGTCTATCTCCAGGACTTTGTGGACAAGATGACCCGCATCAACCAAGGACGGGCCTTCTATACGAATCCTGACGACTTGGGGCAGTATGTTCTGGTGGACTATTACAACAACCGGCGCAAGAGCGCCCGGTAAAAGGGGAACGACGCCTGTGAATCAACTCATGCGACTGCTAGGCCTCGGCGCAATCGCCGCCGTGCTGTATGAGGAGTTACGGAAGCCCTCAGAGGAGCGAACGTGGCAGGGGAAAGCTATGGGTTTCTTGCCCTACGACTTCCGCCGGCCAACCACGGATGCTCTCCGTGCGGCTTATTGGGACCCAGATAACGAAACGATCCTCACAGACAAAGTGTTCGGCATAGGCTGGGCCGTGAATTTCGGGGCTCTGGCTCGTAGGGCGGGTCTGGTTCCGCCGGCGGATGAGGCGGAAGAACCAGAAGAGTAGCCGATTCGTCCAGACGAAAGGGCTTCCCGCCGTTCTCCATTCGCCCAATGGCCTGCTGCAGGAGCGAGCCGAACATTCGATCCCTGATTTTTGGCTATTCTTTCTCTGTTCCGTTTTCGTTTACACACCCTCACGCGCGCCGCTACCATGTTTCCCTGCAAACAGTTGAGTGATAAGGAGCTTTCATGCTTGGTTTCATAGGTGGCACGGGTCCCGAGGGTAGGGGCCTGGCCCTGCGATTCGCTTTGGCTGGTGAGGAGATCGTTATCGGGTCACGCAGCGTTGAGCGTGGTGAGGAAGCGGCCCAAAAGGTGTTGGAGCGGGCCCCTGGCTACCCGGTATCCGGAAGCACGAATGAAGACGCTGCCCAGCGAAGCGACGTGCTTTTTATCACCGTCCCCTACACCGGACAGAGGGACACACTGACTGCCCTCCGGGACAGCCTAAAGGGGAAGCTGGTGGTCAATGTCGTTGCCCCGCTGGAGTTCGTCGACGGGTCGGCGGTGGCGGTGGTTGTGGAGGAAGGATCGGCGGCCCAGCAATGTCAGCTGCTGCTTCCTGAGAGCCAGGTGGTGGCGGCCTTTCAGAATCTCAGCGCTCGCGACCTGCTGAGGACTTCCCAGTCAGTGGATGGAGACGTGGTGGTCTGCTCTGACCACGCCGAAGCGAAGGCCACCGTTATGTCGATGGCCGAGCGCATCCCGGGCGTACGGGGGGTCGATGGGGGTGGGCTGGCCAATGCCCGCTACGTCGAGGATATGACCACGCTGCTGCTGAATATCAACCAGATTTACAAAGCCCACGCCATGTTTCGCATCACGGGCGTGGAGGCCCTCAAGGCTGTTTCGGAGGGCTAGGTCTCGTTGTTTACACTGGCAAGCGGCGAGCCTCAGGTGGAGGAGGTCTCCGCTCGTACGATTTCCTTGACCCGTCGCTCCACCTTGGAGCGGGGCAGGAGAACGTGACGGTCGCAGGTGGTGCAACGGAGGCCCAAGTCTGCCCCGATACGGTATATCTCCCAAAGATAGCCGCCGCAGGGATGGACTTTCTTCAGCCGCAGGACATCGCCTACTTGGACCTCTAGGACCATCCCTTGCCCTCTGACTCCAACACTTGGTTGATGCCTTCCCGCAATTCCAGCGCCGCCTGTCTTGCGGCGTCGGCGAAGTCCTTGGGATCGGACGAGGCGTAGAGGACGCTGCGGGAGGCGTTGATGATCGCTCGCCGTCCGTCCGCCGTTGCTCCCAGCCTGACGGACGCCTCTAGATCGCCTCCCTGGGCACCTATGCCAGGGATGAGGATGGGCATGTCTGGGCACAGCTCCCGCACCCTTCCGAGCTCTTCAGGACGCGTTGCTCCCACAACTAGGCCCGCGTTTCCTGCAACGTTCCACTCCCCAGCCAAATTGGCAACATGCTCGAAGAGGGGATTGCCATCCAAGAGGGTGAGGTCTTGGAAGTCCCGCCCCCCAGGATTGGACGTACGGCACAGCAGGAACACGCCCTTGTCTTTGTGAGCTAGAAAGGGTTCAACGGAGTCGTGGCCCAAATAAGGGCTTACCGTTGCCGCATCAAAGCCCCAAACATTGAACAGAGCCTTGGCGTAGGCGGCTGAAGTGGAACCAATGTCACCCCTTTTTCCGTCTCCAATAGTGAGGATGTTCGGGGGAATGGCCTTGAGGGTGGCTTCCAAGGCTAGGAAGCCGTCCAACCCAAGCGCTTCGAAGAAAGCCAGGTTGGGTTTGTAGGCGCAGACGATGTCGCTGGTCGCTTCGATAATGGCGAGGTTGAACTCGACAATGTCGGCGACGGCCACGCGGCCTAGATCGGGATCCAGACCAACGCACAGAAGACTGCGGTTGGCCCGGCAGGCGGAATCGAGTTTGTTGAGAAATGCTGAATTGGCCATCAATGGCTATGGTACAACAGCTGAGACAAGGTGGGCTAAGGAGTGACGATATGAGTCGAACTACGCTACTGAGTTGGTGCCTTGGAATAGTTGGACTGGCCCTGATTGCTGTCGCCTGCGGCGGCGATCCCACGGCCACTCCGGCACCTGATGGCCGGTTGGTGGGACAGGTCACCATCGGCCCGCTGTGCCCGGTAGAGCCTTGTTCAGGACTCCTGCAGGACCCGTACTCGTCTCGGCAACTCATATTGCAGCCCGAGGAAGGAGGTGCTCTACGTTTGAACTTGGCCTCCGATGGCTCCTTCGACGTAGCAGTCCCGGCTGGATCCTACACGGTCGATCTCAGCGACTGCGTTTTCCTGACGTGCGACCAGGTGCTACCCAAGGCGATTGTTGTCGAAGCGGGCGAGACGGCCACCCTGGAAATAGACATCGATACAGGCATTAGGTGACGCCCGCTACCCCTTCGCCGCCCCTAGGCGAGGGAACCTCGCCCCTACGAGCCGCCGCTGAGGAGGCTGGCCGCGTCCGCAGTGAGGAACCAGTCCAGCGTGTCAGACGTGGGCTGTACCAGGGCCGCAGGTAGGGTAGGGCCGCCCGGATCCGGCTCCAAGATCTGCTTCAGTACCTGGGCCTTGGATTGGCCGGTGACCACAAAGGCGATCGATTTGGCGGCGTTGATGAGGGGCAGGCTGAATGTAACCCGATCGGTGTTGAGTTGAGGGACCCGATTGGGAATAACGAGCCGCTTTTCTTCCTCCAGGGCCTCGGTGCCTGGGAAGAGGGAGGCCGTGTGGCCGTCGTCTCCGATACCAAGCAGGATGAGGTCGAAAGAGGGGATCATTTCAGAGAACGTCTCGTGAAGCTCGGCTTCCAAGGCGTCAGCAGCTTTTTCCGTGCCCTGCTCCGTCAAGAAGCGGTGGACCTGTGAAGCTGGGATAGGCACGTGGTTGAGCAGGGCTTCGCTGGCCATACGGTAGTTGCTGTCTTCATGGTCAGGTGGGGCGTTGCGTTCGTCGCCCCAGAAGACTTGCCAGCGGTCCCAGTGGACTCGATCGCGGAGGGGAGGCTCGGCCAGGAGCTTGTAGACAGACTGCGTTGTGTTGCCCCCTGACAGGGATATTGTGAACCGCCCTGACCGCTTTACTGCGGCATCGGACTTCATAGCGATGTACTCCGCCACCGCTTGGGATGCCTCTTTCGGCGTTGCAAAGACCTGAATGCTAGGCATGCCCGCCACAGACCTGCTGCCATATCCGGCTGTCATCGGCAAGGAGGGCGTCGGATGCCCGTGGTCCCCATGACCCTGTTGCATAGCTGTGTGACGGCCCCGCATTGCTGGACTCCCACGCCTCCATCAATGGATCGACGATGGTCCATGCCTCTTCGATGTGGTCGGCTCGGATGAACAGACTGGCGTCGCCCTGAAGAGCGTCTTCCAAGAGTCGCTCGTAGGCTTCAGGAATGGCCTGGTCGCCGAATTCCGACTTGTAATGGAACTCCAGGTCCACCGTGCGCATCTGCATCGCCTGGTCCGGCACCTTCGACTCCACGCCCAAATGGATCCCTTCGTCGGGCTGTATGCAGACCGACAATAGGTTGGGGCTTACGTCCTGGGTTGGCCCCAGAGGGAAGACCATGTGAGGCGGCTCTTGGAACTGAATGACGATCTCAGAGACCTTGTGCGTCAGGGCCTTTCCCGTCCGTAGATAGAAGGGCACACCACGCCAGCGCCAGTTGTCGATAAAGAGCCGCATGGCGGCGAAGGTGGGGGTGTTGGAGCCGCGGGACACTCCTTTCTCGTCGAGGTAGCCTTCGTATTGTCCTCGCACTGAGTTGTGGGCTGCTTCCGCAGGGCTCCAGCGCCGTATGGCCTGCAGCACTTCCACCTTTTTGTTGCGCAGAGACTCATCGTCGGCAAGGCTGGGGGGCTCCATCGCCACCAGCGTCATGAGTTGGAGGAGGTGGTTCTGCACCATGTCCCGGATGACGCCCGACTGGTCGTAATAGCCGCCGCGGTCCCCCACGGCGACCTCTTCCGCAACCGTTATCTGCACATTGTCGATGTAGTTGCGATTCCACAGAGGCTCAAAGATGGCGTTGGCAAAGCGGAAGACAAGCAGATTCTGCACCGTCTCTTTGCCCAGATAGTGGTCGATCCGATAGACCTGACGTTCGTCGAAATTTTCGTGAATGACTCTGTTCAGCACTTTGGCAGAGGTCAGGTCTCGCCCGAACGGTTTTTCTATCACTATGCGGTGCCAGCCGTCCACGCCCTTGGCAATGTTTGACGAACCTAGATTGCCGATAGCGGCCTCGTACAGGTCCGGTGCAACCGACAGATAGAACATGCGGTTCGTAGGGCTGACGCCGTTCTCCAGTTCGGCCAGCCGCCGCTCTAGGCGCCCATAGGCTTCAGGGTCGTCGAGATTTCCACTGACGTAGAAGATCTGCCGAGCAAAGTCGTCCCATTGCTCCCGGTGCACGGCCAGCTCGCCAATCTCCTGGATGCCGTTCCACATGTAATCGCGGAACTCCTCATCGGAGTACTCCGAACGGGCGAAACCGACGATGCGTACGTCTTCCGGCAAGCGGTTTTTGCACTTTAGTTGGAACAGGGCAGGGACCAACTTTCGTTTGGTCAGGTCGCCGGTTGCTCCCATGATGACGATGGATGTTGTGCCGTTCGGCATTACTCTGCCTTCTTCACGGCGTGGCCGCCGAACTGGTTGCGCATGGCTGCCAGCAAGCGCCCGCCGAAGGGTTGGTCCTGACGTGACCGGAAACGCATCTGCAGAGAGAGGGCGATAACCGGTGCAGGCACAGCAAGCTCTATGGATTCCTGAACCGTCCACCGGCCCTCGCCGGAATCGTCGACGTAAGCCTGAAGGCCTTCAAGGCCTGGGTCCTCTTTCAAGGCGGCGGCGGTCAGGTCCAGCAACCAGGAGCGCACGACGCTGCCATGCCGCCAGAGTTCGGCTATCTGGGGCAAGTCCAAGCCGAATTCCTCTTTCGCTTCCAATAGCTCGAATCCTTCGGCGTAGGCCTGCATAAGGCCATACTCGATGCCGTTGTGAACCATCTTTACATAGTGCCCTGATCCTGGCGGTCCAACGTGCCCGACGCCTTTATCGGGTGCTGGCGCAAGCGTTTGGAAGATGGGCTCCAGGCGCTTATAGGCTTCGGGGTCTCCGCCCACCATGAGCGCGTAGCCTTCGGTCAGTCCCCAAACTCCACCGCTTGTGCCAGCGTCGAGGAAGAAGATGCCCCGCTCTTTGAGCGTCGCTGCTCGACGAGCGCTGTCTTTGTAGTTGGAGTTGCCGCCGTCGATGATAGCGTCCCCAGGTGACAGGAGGTTGGCCAGCGCCATTACCGTCTGCTCAGTGACATCGCCGGCAGGCACCATGCTCCACACTGCCCGAGGCGCTGACAGTTGGCCCACGAGGTCTTCAAGAGAAGATGCTCCGCCAGCCCCGTCCGCAGTCATGGCTGCGACGGCCTCAGGGCGCGGGTCGAAAGCCACGACGTGATGACCTCCCCGCAGCAGGCGAAGCGCCATGTTTCCGCCCATGCGACCAAGTCCGATCATTCCCAGTTCCATTCGAGCCTCCTTAAGCGCCCGTGCCACGGGCCGTGCGGTTGTGTTCTTCAGTACGATGCTTAACCACGTCCAACAGTTCTTCGGGGCTGTGCACAATGAAGCAGTCGTCTATGATGTCGGCTTCGTGCAGGCCGACCGAGGTGAAGGGCGTTGCCAGAGCGACGACGTTGGTGCCCGCAGCAATCGCGGCCCGCACCCCGTTGGCGGAATCTTCCAAGGCCAAGCACTCGCTGGGCAATACTCCCAAGCGCTCCGCTGCCAAAAGGTAGATTTCTGGATCAGGCTTGGGGTTCAGGACATCTTCTCGCGCCAGCACCACATCCAACGAATTCACGAGGTCCAGGGCCTTCAGGACATGCGCGGCCTCTCTATGTTGGGACATGGTAGCCAAAGCGGTGTAGCAGTAGGCTTCCCTGGCCGAGCGAAGGAGTGCGACCGTGTGAGGCCATTGGTTGTCCCGGATGACCTGGGGGTCTGCGACCATGTTCTCATAGATGCTGGTGCGCATCTCTGTGAGGAGATGCCAGGGCTCCCTGGAGTCGCCTGCGCTGAGCTTACCTGCGAGGTCAGGTTCAAGGTCGAGCTTTGCGATAACGTGGCGAGAGGCTTCCTCCCGCGCCGCTCCGACGACATCCTTGTAGGCTTCAATGGCGCGAGGGTCTGGCTCCGCAAGGCCCCTCAGCTGCTGAACCGCAATGGCGTAGGACAGCCCCTTGAGTTCCTCGGACTTGACGAGAGTGCCGTCCAGATCGAAAACAATGGCTTGTATCAAGGGCGCTTCTCCGTGTGGGTATTCTACCTAAGCCCATGTCCTTGTGGGCTAGCGATCTTGCCTGGCCTGCGCCGCTTTTCCCACCCAACCCACCATCGAAGGGTTGTGGTGGTGGAGGGCCTGTAACCCCCTGCAAGGCGCTGAGGGAAGAGCGCTCCATCAACTGTCATTCTGGAGCGAAGCGAAGAATCTCGCATGCTTTTTCGCTGACCCGCCTGCCAAGTGTGGCTATTTGCCAACCAAAGCGTCTCCAACGGCTGCGATGGCTGCTTCTGTGACCTCCGCCAGCCGGACTGCGGCGGCGCGGCGGCCCGTAGCCTCCAACGCCTGGAGGTCTCCGATAGCCTGAGCGTCTGCGAGCGTCCCGAACGTGTAGGGTGCGCCGGGGACAGCAATGTCTTCCTGGCGATCCACGGTGATTTGGAGGTAATAGCCACTGGCCGGACCTCCCTTGTGCAACTGTCCCGTTGAGTGGAGAAAGCGAGGGCCGTAACCCATTGTGGTTGGCAGGTGCTTTCGCTCAAGGATTTTTCTTCGCAAGGCGGTCAGTGCACGTTCAGTTTCTGGCGTGGGGCGGACATAGGCCATGATTGCCAAGTAGCCGTCTGACCCCTGGGCGTCGCCAAGCAAGTCTTCAACGGATTTGGAAGTCTCTGCTGAGGGCAGAGCGCCAGTTGCTTGATACTCACCAAGCACTTGGTCCGTCAGGTTCTTTGCCTGTTGGACGTTGGGCTGATCGAAGGGGTGGATGCCCATGACCGCGCTGGCTATCGCTGTTGCGAACTCCCAACGGAAGAACTCAGCGCCGAGGTCGTAGGTGTCAGCCAGGTTCAGGCGGACGGTTGGATGGCCGGCCGACTCTAGGGCGTCTACCTGGGCGTCCAAATCGGCGTTGTCGTCATTCTGGACCCGCAAGTAGGCAAAGAGACGGTCATCCCCATAGAATTCTGGAGACAGTACCGGCTCACCGGCAATGGGCACAATGCCTGTGCCCTCCTTTCCGGTGCTTTCGGCGATGAGTTGCTCTACCCAAAGCCCGAAGCTGCCGATGGACGGCGAGGTAATCAGCGTTAGTTTGTCTTTGCCGGCCAGAGCAGCCGTGCCCATGACGGCGCCTAGGTAGGCGCCGGGGTTGTTCTCCACAGAGACTCCGGCGGCGCAGGAATCTCTCATGCCGTCGGCTCGATCAAGCAATTCGGCGACATCTACGCCAATGAGGGCCGCTGGCACCAGACCGAAGTAGGAGAGGACTGAGTAGCGCCCACCGATGTCGGCCGGATTGGCGAAGGCCCTTCGAAAGCCCTGTTCTTCAGCTAGCGTCTCCAAGGGCGTGCCTGGATCGGTAACGGCGACGAAGTGCGCTCCGGCCTTGGATTCACCGACAGCGGCGTTCACGAGGCCGCGGAAGTGTCGATAAAGGGAAAGTGGCTCGATGGTGCCGCCAGACTTGGATGACACCAGGAAGAGGGTTCGAGCGGGATCTATGGAGTTGCCTACGGCCTGGATCCAAGCGGGGACAGTGGAGTCGAGGACAAGCAATTCTGGATAACCCGGGGCGCTGCCGAAGGTCTGGCGCAGCACTTCCGGGCCGAGGCTGCTGCCACCCATGCCCAAGAGCACTACGTGCTTGTAGCCCTCGCTTCGCACAGCATCAGCAAGGGCGGTCAGCGACGGCAGGTCTTGCCGCATTTGGGCCGTCACGGTGAGCCAGCCCAGGCGGTTAGCTATCTCGGTAGGTTCCGGCTTCCAGACGGTATGGTCGCGTTGCCAGATACGGGCCACGATGTCTCGAGCTTGAAGGTCAGCAAGTGTAGCTTCAACGCCTGGCAAGCCTTGAAGGCTTTCGGTGCTGGTCATTTGATCGTCCTCAACTTGGGCTTTGGGTCGACTTCGTCCCAGCGGTTATCAGTAGCTGACGTTGTGGTCCCACCCACTCCACCCACGAACGTTTTGATTTGTGGGGACACCCCACGCCCCGGCGGGGCTGCGCCCCTGCACCCCCAGGCTTCCAGCGGCTAAGCCCTGCGAAGCTACCGGTCCTTTGTCATTCCGAGAGGAGAGAGGAATCTTGCTGGCCTATTCAAGCAACTTGTTGATATATCTGCGCTGGTGCTCCGGTGGTACCCCTTTGTCATTCTGGAGAGAAGCGAAGAATCTCGCGAGCCTCGAGCTTGGTTGGCTAACCTGCTCGGGGCCGTCGTCCTTAGCCCTGCTTACTCACAAGAAGCTTCTTGGCCTCTTCCACCAAGTGCTCGGCTGTAAGGCCAAAGCGTTCGTAGAGAACATCGATGGGGGCAGAAGCGCCGAAACGATCGACACCCACGGCCACACCGTCCAGGCCGACGTAACGTTCCCAGCCAAATGAAGTGCCCGCCTCGATTGAGACCCTAGCTCTGACCGAAGCAGGGAGAACTTGCTCTCGGTATTCGGCGGGCTGAGCATCGAATAGTTCCCATGCCGGCATAGACACAACTCGGACAGCGACGCCCTGCCCCGCCAATTGGCATCCCGCATCCAGCGCTATGTGCAACTCCGATCCGGTGCCTATGAGGATAACCTCTGGGGTTTCGGAGGACTCCCACAAAACGTACCCCCCGCGCTGCACGCCATCAACGCCCCCCAAGATACTGCGATCGAGAATGGGAAGGTTTTGGCGGCTAAAGGCCAGAGCGGTAGGGCCAGTGTTACGCTCCAGCGCTATCTTCCATGCCTCTGCCGTTTCGGTGCCGTCGGCAGGCCGCAGGACGACAAGATTTGGCATGGCTCGCAGCGCCATTAGGTGCTCTATGGGCTGGTGGGTGGGGCCGTCCTCACCCAAGCCGACGGAGTCATGAGTGAAGACGAAGATTACGCGGAGTCCGGAGAGGGCGGCCAGCCGTATGGCCGGCCTCATGTAGTCGGAGAAAATTAAGAATGTGGCGGTGTAGGGAATGATTCCGCCGTGCAGGGCCATGCCATTGGCTATGGCCCCCATAGCGTGTTCCCGCACGCCAAAGTGAAGGTTGTGGCCGCTGTACTCACTGAAGCTATAGTCGCCCTTATCCTTCAGGATGGTTTTGGTGGATGGCGATAGGTCCGCTGACCCGCCGACTAAGCCGTGCACCCGTGGGGCTATGGCGTTCATTACCCGTCCCGAAGCCTCCCTGGTGGCCACGGGCTTGTCTCCAGGGCTGAAGAGGCCTTCCAGCCCATCGCTCCAACCTTCCGGGAGGCTACCGCTGAGGTCTTCGCTCCATTGAGCGGCTTCATCAGGATGGGCCTGCCGGTATTCTTTGACTCCGGCTTGCCACCTTGCCTGTTCGTCTTTGCCTCTCTCTACGGCCTTGCGGAAATGGGCCAGAGCCTCGGGAGGGATGGTGAAGGGATCTTCGTACGGCCAGCCTAGCTGTGCTTTGGCGAGCCCTACCTCATCTGCGCCCAGGGGCTCGCCGTGAGCCCCCGCTGTGCCTGCTTTTGAGGGGCTGCCGAAGCCAATGATGGTGCGGCAAATAATGAGGCTTGGCCGGTCTGTTTCTGCCTGGGCAAGCTTGATGGACTCTTCGATTGCCGCCGTGTCCATGCCGTCGATAGGGCCGACGACGTGCCATCCGTAGGCCTGGAAGCGCTCACCCACGTTCTCAGTGAACGAGATGTCCGTACTGCCTTCAATGGAGATGTCGTTGTCGTCATAGAGGTAGATGACTTTGCCCAGTTTGAGCGTCCCCGCCAAGGATGCTGCCTCTGAAGCGACTCCTTCCTGGAGATCGCCGTCAGAGGCAATTCCGTACACATAGTGATCAACGATTTCATGGCCGGGACGGTTGTAGTGCTCAGCCTGCCATCTTTCCGCCAGGGCCATACCGATGCCGGTGGCGAAGCCCTGGCCCAGAGGCCCAGTCGTGAGTTCTACCCCTGGCGTTGCACCGTATTCGGGATGGCCGGGTGTTCGGCTTTCCCACTGACGGAACTGCTTGAGGTCGTCCAATGACAGATCGTAGCCGGTCAGGTGAAGGAGCGAGTAAAGCAGCGCCGAGGCATGGCCCGGCGAAAGCACGAACCGGTCCCTGTCCGGCCAAGAGGGATCGGACGGGTTGTGTTTGAGGAACCGGTCCCAAAGGACGAAGGCCATCGAAGCGGCCCCCATTGGGGTCCCCGGATGACCGGACTTAGCCTTCTGCACGGTGTCCATGGACAGCGTGCGGATGGTGTTGATGCAGAGTTCTTCGAGGTTGTCGCTCATATGCTCCCCAGAGTCGAGTTTTCGAATGTTGCTGGTGACTTCCTAGCTAAAGCATTGCAAAGGGGGCTGTTGCGGCCTAAGTGTCCCTTGGATGAGCTTGGGCCCGTTCCAGATGTAAGGCGCACCCACTTCTCGATAGCTGGTCCATTGGCTTGGGGCGGCAACGCCGAGCCACAAGGAGAGTCGCCTGCGTTGCCAGAAGCTCGGGCATCGGAGCCCTGACCAGTCTCAACAAGGGGGTCGTAGGAAGGGATCGACAGGCCCCGGAGCTAACGGTACGAGGAGGTCATTGCCTGCGATTCCCCGCGAATCCAACGATTACCTGCGGCCCGACTCGACCTAGGCATTGTTGGATCCTACTTCGTTCCGCATCTCCTGCCAGGCCTCTCGGGCCTCATCCACGGATCCCTCGTCCTCAATGGTGGTGATGTCGCCGGGGTCCTTGTTGAGAGTAACGGCCTTGAGAACGCGGCGCATTATCTTGCCGCTGCGGGTCTTGGGCAGCGAGTTGACGATGTTGATCTCCCCGATGACGGCCACTGGCCCCAACTCTTTGCGAACCGTGGCGAGCAGTTCTTTCTTCAGCTCTTCTGAGCCCTCCCGGCCGTGTTTCAGTACTACGAATGCGGAGATCACCTCACCCCGAAGATCGTCTGGCCGACCTGTGACGCCCGCCTCGGCGACTGCAGAGTGTCTAAGGAATGCGGTTTCGACCTCGATAGTGCCGATTCGGTGGGCTGCTATCTTGATGACCTCATCTGCGCGGCCAGCGAACCATATATAGCCATCCTCATCGATGTGAACAGAGTCGCCGGTGAAGTAGACGCCGGGAATCTTCTCCCAGTAGTCCTGTCCATATCGTTCTGGCTCTCCCCAGAGCGCGGGCGTGAGGCTGGGGAACGGTTTCTTGATGACCATGATGCCCTTCTCGCCGGTAGCGCAGAGCTCGCCCTCTGGGGTCATAACTGCGATATCTATGCCGGGCATTGGCACTCCGCCTGAACCAGCTTTGATGGGCAGCATGGAAAGCCCGTAGGGGTTGCCAATGATGGGGCATCCGGTCTCGGTTTGCCAATAGTGGTCAATGACGGGAATGCGGTTGCCAAGGACCTCATATTGCAGCCATTCCCAGGCAGGAGCGTTGAGCACTTCACCTGCACAAAACATGCGCTCCAGCGAGCTGAGGTTGTAGGGCTTGGCGTGCTCCTCGCCGTAGCGCATGAGCAGGCGGACGGCCGTCGGCGAAGTGAAGATTCCGGTCAGCCCGAACTCCTCAACCAGGCGCCATATGGCGTCTGGAGCCGGGTAGTCGATCGCACCCTCGTAGGCGACGGAGGTGGCTCCGACAAGGAGAGGGCCGTAGATGATATAGCTATGGCCCACCGCCCAGCCGATCTCCGATGTTGCCCACCAGACATCGCTAGACTTGAGCCCGAAGCACCACTTGGCCATGCTGTAAACGCCTACCTGGTACCCGCCTTGAACGTGGATAGCCAGCTTGGGCTTGGCCGTGGTGCCTGATGTTGCGAGGATATAGGCGGGGTCGTTGGCCTCCATGACCTCATGGGCGCCTGACTGTCCCGCTCCCTTTGCCAGGAAGTCGTGCCAGTCCATATCTCGACCAGCGGTCATGGCGGCTCCAGGTTCAGTTCGCTGAAGGACGATGACCTGCTCGACGGTGTCGCAATCCAGCTCCATCGCCCCATCTACAATTTCTTTGAGGCGGACGTCCTTGCCCTTTCGATAGGTCACATCGGCGGTAAAGACAAGCTTTGAGCCGCTGGCCTTAATCCGGTCCGCAACGGCATTGGCCCCGAACCCGGCAAAGACCACCGAATGCATGGCTCCGATTCGGACTGTGGCCAGCATGAGGATGATTGCCTCAGGGCAGGTGGGCATGTAGACGGTGAGACGGTCACCCTTGCCGATGCCCATGCCCCGTAGAGCCGCAGCAACCCGCTCCACTTCCCATTTGAGTTGGCCGTACGAGAAGAGGCGTCGTTCGCCCCGCTCATTGGCGTAGATGAGTGCCGTGTGTCCGCCCCAGCCGTTGTTCACGTGGTGGTCAAGACAGTTGTAAGCAATATTAGTTTGAGCGCCTACGAACCATTTGAATGACGGGTACTCCCAGTCGAAAACCTTGTCCCATTTGCGGAACCAAGGAATCTCCTCAGCTGCGCGAGCCCAGAATGCCTCGTGGTCTTCCAAGCCCTCATTGCGCCAGCGGGATACGATTGGGTTAACCATGTCGACCATTGATGTCCCTCCGAAGGCGCCGCCTTTGCGAAGGCGGCTGTGCCAGTGGAGGGTATGTGTGGTCAGAGGGGTGTGTCAATCCCCGATAGATGGGTCTCGTAAGCCGCCAATGATGGTGTTCGAGGGCTGCCTGACTCTCACTGACCTCGTGCTAGCATGGAGCCTATGCCGGAACCCTTCAGCACCCGCCTTATTGACGTCCACAACCGTCTTCTGGCCCGGATGGGCCCCCAGCATTGGTGGCCGGGCAACGGCCCTTTCCAGGTCAGCCTGGGAGCCATCTTGACCCAGGCCGTCTCATGGACGGGCGTAGAGCGAGCAATGGACAACCTGAGGCAAGCAGGAGTCATGTCTCCGGAGGGGCTGCGGAGCATCCCTGAGGCCGAATTGGCGGCCTTACTTCGTCCGGCTGTTTATTTCAATGCCAAGGCTCGCAAGGTGAAGGCCTTCGTTAACTACCTTGGCGACTGTTACGACGACGACTTTGCAGCGATGAGGGCACGCGACAGCAGCGAGCTACGGGAGGAGTTGCTGGCAGTCCACGGGATTGGGGAAGAAACAGCCGACGATATCCTGCTATACGCTGTTCTGAAGCCGTTCTTCGTCATCGACTCTTATACTAGGCGGGTCTTTCGACGCCTAGGAACGGGACCGGAGAAACAATCCTACCGAGCCTGGCAAACGTTCTTCCACGACAACCTGCCGCACGATGTCGACCTCTTCAACGAGTACCACGCTCTCATAGATGAGCACGCGGCGACCGTGTGTCGGCCCAAGCCCTTATGTCAGGACTGTTGCTTGCTGGATATCTGCCAGTTCGGGCGGCAGGCTGTGGTGGGGTAGGGTGCCCCGTAAGGTTTGCAGCCGCAGCCAGCTCTTCCCTTCGTCGTTGCGAGTGAGCCTGGCGAGCGTGGCAACCTGGAGGGGTGGGGCGACAGTCCAGTCAGAAGGTCGGGGCTAGCGCCGAAGTCGTGAATGACAGGCGTAGGGGCGTTTAATTAAACGCCCCTACGATCGTTTGTCGACGAGAATCGCTTTCCACTACGCTGGTACGCTAATTCTGGGACCGCGCTCTAAGGAGCGCCTCTACTCCTCGCGAGTCCAGTCCCCTCTCTAACTACGCGGGATCCTTCACTTCAGTCCCTCGCAGGCAATTCCGTCCCGGTCACTGTCCAGCCGGTGCCTGTCTTCGCCTGGCCCACCCGCTGCCTCGTAGAAGTCTTGCGCCTCCCGCCATACGTCGAAGTCCTCGCAGTCCCGGTCGGATCCTAATGGGTCGAAAGGAATGCTAATCCCTGGCACTTCATCGCTACATGCGCTCCAAAGACCTAGCCCCTCCGCCTTTGCTCTGCCCTCAGCTTCGTTGAAGTCCTCCCATCCCATGTAAGGGTCGGAATATGTGTGTTCTTCTGCGTAGCCTTCTTCGATAAGTGTCAGGGCTACGTTGGCCCCGTCCATCCAGACGTGGCGCAGCAGCCGTCCGAAGATATCCTTGTCGTCCTGGGTCGGGTCTCGTTGCAAGTCTATAGTTCGTCCATCCAACAGTTCTCTTGCCTTCGCGGAGGCTTCGGGGCCGTAGCAGCCGACTGGCCGCCCCGGCACCGCTTCCGGCGCGGAAATGCCGATAAGCCGTACCCGCTGGACCGAGCCTTCGACCATCGCGTCGATGGTGTCACCGTCTACGACCCTCGTGACCTCAGCCGACGAGAACGCCTTAAGCCGCGTTGGTGTGGTGGGACTGGGCGTGTCCGTCGAAGGGAAAGGTGTGGCAGTTGATGGGATAAGCGTAGCCGTGGCTGAGGCACTGCAGGCTACGAGCATGGGGAGGAGGAGAAGAAGCCACCACGCCGCTAGTAGCGAGCGGCTATTCGCGAAAGTATCGGGCCTGCGCGGCACTTTTGGCACGATCAATCCTCGTCGCGAGCAACCATGACCGACGTGGCCTTCACCATGGCCACCGCTCGGTCGCCCACCTTCAAGTCCAACTCCAGAGCAGCCTCGGCGCTGATCAGTGACACCACATGGTTGTCACCTACCTTCAGTTCTACCTGCGCCATCAGCCCTTCGATCTTCACTTCCGTAACGACGCCGGGAAGCCGGTTGCGTGCGCTAGCTTTCATTTTGAGACTCCTTTTCCGGACATATCCTCTCCGCAACCACCTCTGGGGCGACTGCCGCCGCCATTCGGAGGGTTTCCCGCACTTCCCGGTCTCGTAGATCGAGACCGGTCATCTCCTCAATGCGGCCTAGGCGGTAGATAACGCTGTTGCGGTGCAGGAACAACCGGTCGGCAGTGGCGGCAATGTTGCCGCCTTCGTCCAGGAACCGGCGCAAGGTCAGCATGAGGTCAGTGCCGCGGGCGGCGTCATAGCGACGCAACGGGACAAGAAGGGGCTCCAACGAGCGGCGTACCTCGGGGTCGCCCCGGAGAGAATCCAAAGCCGCTCGCAAATCGGACAGCCGGTTCATGGCGGCATTGTACCACCGGCATTGCCTCCCACTTCTTGTGCACAGTGACCAAAGACCCTGGAGGCGTTACCCGATAACCTGAATGCCGTGAGCTTTCTCAACGTTATATTTGCTGGTCTGGTGTTGCTCGTTTTCGGTGCCTGCACCGGCCAGAAGGACGCATCCCCTGAATCCTTGGTCGTGTTTGCGGCTTCCTCTCTGACCAACGCCTTCGCAGACATGGCCACCAGTTTTGAGCAGGCCAATCCTGGCGCAGAGGTTGAGTTGGTCTTCGCTGCCAGCAGCACGCTGCGCCTTCAACTTGAGCAAGGGGCGAAGGCCGATATCTTTACCTCGGCCAACGAGCGACAGCTCCAGCTGGCGCAGGAGGCAGGCCTATTCGAGGGCGCGCCGCTGGCTTTCGCCAGTACTGATCTGACTATCGCCGCCAGGGCTGGAGGGCCCGTGACCTTTTTTGAAGACCTCGCTTCTGCCGGGGTCCGGCTGGCGCTCGCTGGGGAGGAGGTGCCTGCGGGCGCTTACGCCGCACAGTTTCTGGACCAACTGGCCCGCGATCCAGCCTTTGGCCCTGGTTGGGTGGGGCAGGTAATGAGGAATGTCGTTTCCAGAGAACCAAACGTGCGACAGGTGCTGGCTAAGGTGCAGCTCGGCGCTGTTGATGCCGCAATCGTCTATTCCACTGACCTGGCTGCGGTGCAGGGAGGGCAGGTGACCGAAGTCGCAGTGCCCCCGGAGCACTCGATTAGCGCTTCCTTTTGGATCGGTCTGATCAAGGACGGGGGGCAGTCTGGCCAGGCGGCGGCCTTCGTTCACTTCGTCCATTCGGAAGAGGGCCAGGCATTGTTGGCCCAACATGGGTTCGAGGGGTCGCCATGAACGCCCCCCCTTGGAGCCGGCTGTTGGGAGGCCCGGTCACGCTGGTGTTCCTAGCTTTCGTGCTGGTGCCCTTCGTGGCGCTTGCCGTTCGGTCAATCACTGAGGGCGGCTGGAGTACCGGGCTGGGCGATGATGCGCTGTGGCAGGCCCTTCGGCTGAGCCTTGTAACCAGTGCCATTTCGATGGCGTTGACGGTTGTCTTGGGAACACCAATGGCTTACTGGTTGGCCAGGACTCGGTTTCGGGGCAGAGGGGCCATCGACGTTTTGATTCAAGCCCCGCTGGTCCTGCCGCCAGTCGTCGCTGGTCTGGCGATGCTCATGGCCTTTGGAGCGCAGAGTCCGCTGGGGCAGGCATTGGAAGCGGTTGGGATACATCTCCCCTTCACGATGGTGGCTGTCATCATGGCACAGCTTTTCGTGGGTGCTCCTTTTTTCCTGCGGACGGCCGTTCTGGGCTTCCAAGCCGTGGACCCTGTCTACGAAGATCTGGCGCAAACATTGGGGCGCTCGCCCTTTGGTGCTTTTTGGCACGTGTCATTGCCGTTGGCCTTGCCGTCGCTGCTAGGGGGGCTGGCGTTTGCCTGGGCGCGGGCTTTGGGCGAGTTCGGGGCCACAATCATGTTTGCCGGTAATTTCCCTGGGCGCACCCAGACTATGCCCCTCGCCATTCTCAGTGCCCTTGAACGAGACCTTAGTGCTGCCTTAGCGCTGGCTGTGGTGCTGGCCGTTCTTTCCTTTGCCTTGCTGGGCCTGTTGGCCTGGTGGGCCTCCCGGAGGCTGGCATGGCAGTAAGTGAGGGACACATTAGGCATCGATTGGGCTCGTTGGCCCTGGATATCACTTGGAGGGTGGAAGAAGGCGAAGTGCTGGTCCTCTTCGGTCCGTCGGGAGCAGGTAAAACGACGACCCTGAGAGCCATCGCAGGTCTGTTCAAACCGGATGAAGGCGCCACGATCGTCGGGGGCGAGAGGGTGTTTGAATCGTCGGCAGGGCTATGGAAGCTGCCTCACCAACGCAAGGTCGGTTACGTGCCTCAGGACTATCGTCTGTTCCCTCACTTGTCGGTGTGGCAGAACATAGCCTTCGGCCTGGGCGCTTGGTCCAAGGATGACCGGCGCAGACGCGTCGAGGAGTTGATTGAGGGTTTGGGATTGAGGGGTTTGGAGCAACGGCGTTCACACGTGCTTTCCGGTGGCCAGCAGCAGCGGGTGGCGTTGGCTAGGGCACTGGCCCCGCGTCCACAGCTGCTGCTTCTGGATGAACCCTTCGCCGCACTTGACCCGGAGCTTAGGCGGGAGGTGCGAGGCGAAGTCCGTCGTTACTTGGCCGAATGGGGTGTCCCAGTCATGTTGGTTACCCATGACAGGGAGACAGCCTTGGCTTTGGGGTCGGATACGATTGTGCTTGACGAAGGGCAGGTTGTGGCTAGGGGAGCCCCGGTCTCAGCATTGGGCCGACCGCCAAGCTCTGGGCTCGCCAGTCTCCTGGGCGTTGAGAACCGCTACGAAGGGATTGTGGTGGAGCGCTGGCCCATCTTGGGTAGCATGACGAGCAAAGTAGGGGACGTCACCGTGGCGCTCCCTCTTGGGGAGGCGATGGAGGGTGAAGCGGTCGCTTTTGGCGTCCGGGCCAACGAGGTCATCGTCGCCGTGGACGAGCCTCGCGGCCTGTCGGCTCAGAACGTCCTTCCGGGCCGGGTGGTGCGGCTCGACCCCGTTCCTGAGGGTGTATTGGCAATCCTTGACTGTGGAATGCCAATCTCAGCCTTGCTCACCGTTCAGTCTGTAGAGCGGCTGGGCCTGGCTCCCGGGGTGTCGGCCTGGGCGGTGATTAAGGCGTCCTCGTTTGCGTTGATGACTCAAAATGTCTCCCGTGCACTGATGGCGCAAGATGACTCCCGCCATCCACCGCCAGGATGGCCCCGGTGATGAAGTGAGCCGCGTCCGAGGCAAGGAAGACGGCAGCCTCCGCGATGTCTTCGGGTTGAGGGATGGCTCCCATCGGGACTCGCTCAGACATCGCGGCTCTTACTTCGTCGGTTACTGTGCCCATCATCGGCGTTTCGGTGGGGCCGGGACAGATGCAATTGACCCGGATGTTCTCTCCGGCATAGTCCAGTGCCATAGCTTCCGTGAAGTTGTTGAGCGCCCCTTTGGATGTGCTATAGGCAACCCGCCCCTTTGTGCCGTGGAAGCCTGAAGCTGCCGAAATGTTTATGATGGAGCCGCCTCCAACGAGGCGCATCTGGGGAATCGCTGCCCTGCCGACCAAGAACGCCCCTTTGAGGTTGGTGTCCAGGGCGGTGTCCCAGTCCTCTTCGGAAAGGTCAGTAGCAATTCCAGCGACCCGCACTCCAGCGCTGTTGACCGCTATGTCCAGTCGGCCAAACGCTTCAAGCCCCTTTGCTAGCGCGGCTTCCACATCGCCCAGCTTCCGGATATCCGTTGGCACGAATAGTGCCTCGCTGCCGGCTTCCCGGACCAGGCGAGCCGTCTCCTCGCCGGAACTGCCGCTACGGGATAGGCCAATGATTTTGGCCCCCTCTCTGGCGAAAATTACTGCTGTACTCCGCCCGATGCCCGATCCGAAGCCGGTCACCAGCGCGACTTTTCCTTCTAAGCGCATTTCAATTCTCCTTGGACGTTCTCAGTGAGGGTGCAATGGACTAGGGGAACCGTCTGCTGAATCCGGGTGTTGCTGATCGGGAGCTTCTGCTATGCTCCCAGCCAGCCGCCGAGGAGGTTCGTCAGGGGATATGCTGGGCGTCGTCTATTCATTGCTTACCGTGGCTGGGTTCGCCTTCACATATTTCATCGTGCGCTTGGCGACTCAGCATATCAGAGCCTCAACCGTAACGCTCATCTCGGCGACCGTGTCTGGGATCGTCGGGTTTGCCATTGTGGCCATCTTCCTGCGCGAGCAATTGTTGGGTATAACGCTGGTGGCCTTTGGCTGGTTCCTTCTCGTTGCTTTCACGCAGGTCCTGCTGGCGCGGTATCTCAGTTATACCAGTGTCCATTGGGCTGGGATCACCAGGGCGACCCCAATCCTCAGCACCACACCGCTGTTCGCCATGATCTTGGGCGTCGTTTTTCTGGACGAGCGCGTGACCCCGCTTCTTCTGATCGGCACCCTGGCGATTACGGCGGGGATCATCCTTATCGTTCGGCAACAGGGCAGGGCATGAGGGACGCTGGGACGAAAATGGTGCCTCTCGGTATCGTTGCGGCACTATCCGCTGCGGCTTTTTACGCAGCGACCTCAGTCATGGTTCGAATTGTAATGAAGACGGACGTACACCCATTCGTGATGGTCGCCTTCACTTCCGCGCTTGGCGCTGCGCTTTTGTTGCCGGTAGCCGCCAGAGGGCTTAAGGAAGACCGTAAGGCGCCCTTGCGAGGGTTCGCTTGGGCTGCCCTGACCGGACCGCTAACGCTGGCGGCTGTGGGTTTCTTCTACAGCGCTCTTCAGCATTCCCCTGTGGTGGTTGTCAATCCGTTGGTGGCCACCTACCCCTTGGGAAGCATCCTGTTGGCGCGCCTGTTTTTGAGCCGTCATGAGTCGTTTTCGCCGTCTGTTGTCATTGGAGCGTTGCT
This sequence comes from Chloroflexota bacterium, assembly GCA_003228115.1. GTDB lineage: Bacteria > Chloroflexota > Dehalococcoidia > Lucifugimonadales > SAR202-VII-2 > SAR202-VII-2. The sequence continues at coordinate 371,995 of QEVV01000001.1, read as the reverse complement.
GGTAGTAGGGGGCTCGGTGCTGGTCAGCATTGCAGCGGTTAATTGAACATTTAGCCCTTTGACAACCCTCTAATCTTGTGGTGTAAAGTGGCCCTGTACGAGGTGCCTCAACAATCTTTTGTGGGAGGAGTCCATGTACTCGAGTGTCATCAGCAAGATCGAGAAGGCCCGCAAGTACGCCCAGGAACCCGAAAGGCTCGCGGTATTGAGCTTCACGGCCAGTTTTGAAGGCGACAACGATAGCCATACGATCTCTTATGACGCTGGCAAGTGGCAATGCAACTGTGATTTCTTCTCAGGGAACGATACCTGCAGCCATACAATGGCGGCGCCACGAATGCTGGAGGTAGCCCTGTCCGACGGAACCCGAGCAACCGTCTTCGATTAGACTCACCGAACCTGCACCGATGCGAGAACGGCCCCAGGAAAATCCTGGGGCCGTTCTTCGTCTGGCGCACTGCGGGATGGTTGGCCGTTCTGCCAGAGGCCCGTCTACGCAGCAAAGGCCCGGAAGACTAAGCAAACGTTCTGCCCGCCAAACCCGAAGCTGTTCGAAAGGACAACATCGACATTCTGATGGCGGGCCACGTTGGGAACATAGTCAAGGTCGCAGGTAGGATCGGGCGTTTCATAGTTAACGGTGGGATGGATGACTCCATCATTGATTGTCCTGACGCAGACTATAGCCTCCAGGCCTCCGGCTGCGCCAAGGGAGTGGCCAATCATGGACTTCGTGGAGCTAATCGGCGCCTTGTAGGCCGCATCCCCAAGAGCAAGCTTGATGGCCGCGGTCTCTGCAGCGTCGTTCAATTGCGTAGAAGTACCGTGGGCGTTGATGTAGTCCACTTCCTCCGGTGCGATGCCCGCGTCCTCCATAGCCCAGCGGATGGCCGTAGCTGCCCCCTGGCCGCCCTCCTCGGGCGCGACTGGATGATAGGCGTCGGCTGATGCACCGTACCCCACAACCTCGGCCAGGATGTTTGCACCACGGCCTACGGCGTGTTCCAGGCTTTCCAAAATCAGGATGCCTGCCCCCTCCGCCGGCACGAAGCCGTCACGGCTCGCATCAAAGGGGCGGGAGGCCCGCGTCGGCTCTTCGTTCATAGTGGACAATGCCCGCATGACACTGAATCCGGCAAGGCCTAGCTGGCTGATGCCGGCCTCAGCTCCACCGGCCAGCATTACATCGGCGGCCCCTCGGCGGATGATTTCTGTCGCGTCGCCTATGGCCTGCGATGCCGCGGCGCATGCTGTGCATACGGTGTTGTTGTAGCCCCGCAGCCCAAAGGTTCGGCTGATCTGTGCCGCGGCCATGTTCGGCAAGGCCATGGGCATGAAAAAGGGCGTGATGCGCATGCCGCCCTTCTCCATAAGCACCCTCATTTGCGCATCAAAGTCGGGGAAGCTGCCGCTACCGTTTCCCAGGAGGACTCCAATGCGCTCAGAAGCTTCTTTCGATAGGTCCAACGCGGCGTTCTCGATCGCCATGCCGGACGCCGCTATGCCGAGTTGGGAGAAGCGGGCAAGGCGCTTCGCTTCCTTGCCGCTCACGTAGTCTTTGGGATCAAATTCCTTGACCTCCCCGGCTATACGGCAGGGGAAGTCGGTTGGATCGCAAAGGGTCATGGGGCCAATGCCGGATTTGCCTGCCACCAAGCCCTGCCAAAACTCATCTGCTGTGCGTCCCAGGGGCGTCACCGCGCCAAAGCCGGTGACAACAACTCGCTTGCGTATGGCTCGATCTCCGTTGAGCATGATTGGGGTCCTTCCTATATTGCAGGCGCAGCAGCAGCGTTGAATTCGGGGTAGACCTCAGAGGGAATGCCCAGTACCTCCTCGCGGGTCTCGGCGGCAACGAAGAGCGAGCCGGTGGCCAGAACGAGGTCGTTAGGGCCAGCGAGGCTCATGGCCTTCCGCACAGCCTCCGCAATGTTGGAGCACGCATCAGTGACGGGCACTCCGCTACGTCGCAAAAGCTCAGCGAGCGAATCGGCGGTCATGGACCGGGGATGCCGGGACTTGCCCACAACCACTGATTTGGGCGCCATTTCGGCGACCACTAGCGCCATCTCCTCGCTTTCCTTGTCGGTTCCCCATCCGACGACGAGTATCAGGTCTTCAAATGAAACATACTCTCGCAGGCTCTCATGCAGCCGTCGCAATGATGCAGCATTGTGAGCGCCATCGGCCATCAAGACCGGACTCTTAGACAGCACTTCCATCCGGGCAGGCCATTGGACTTTGCTCAACCCATTTGCTAACTCTTCTGAGGCTAGCTTTATTTTACCAGCAGAAGAGGTGGCGTTGGAGTTTCGCTTTTCCAAGAGTTCCAGTACGGCGAAGGCTACCGTAGCGTTTTCTATTTGGTGGAAGCCCAGCAGAGGAATCCATAGGTTGCGTGTCCCGCTAGGCCCGGTCACGCTGAATGCTTGGCCGTCTATATCCGAGGATGTTCGTTCCCACGTGTAGTCGTCGGGCACGTAGGTCAGGGGGGAGCCTCTCTCCTGGGCTACTTTTCGGAAGACTTCCAGCGCTTCGGGCGGCTGAGGTCCAATTACTACAGGCGCCCCGGGCTTGATGATGCCTGCTTTCTCTTTGGCGATTTCCGCTATGGTCCCTCCCAGGATCGCGGCGTGGTCGATGCTGATGGACGTAATCACCGCCACGGCTGGGTCAACGACATTGGTGGAGTCAAGACGCCCTCCCAAGCCGACCTCGATGACTCCCCAATGACAGCCCTCTTGGACGAATGCCGAGAAGGCCATAGCCCCCAGAAGCTCAAATAGCGTCACATTGCCATGGGATCCCATCGCATTCACTGCCTCTACCGCTGGCCAGCAGTCCTCGACCAGCGCTGCGAATGCCGCCTCTGACAAGGGCTCGCCGTTTAGCCGGATGCGTTCGCGAAAGGTGTGTAAGTGGGGCGAAGAGAAGAGGCCAGAGGGATGACCGAGACCTAGGAAGGCGGAGGTTAGCAAAGCTGCGGTGCTGCCCTTTCCTTTGGTGCCGGCGATGTGAACGAGCGGCACCTGGCGGTGGGGGTTCCCCAACTTTTCCAATAGGGCTACCACGCGTCGAAGGTCGGGGCGGGGAGGGGCTGGCGGGTGGTTCCGGATCCGCTCGTAGTCAACAAGACCCAGTAGCCGTTCAAGCGCCTTCTCATAGGTTAGGCGCTTAGGCGTTGGCATGGGCGGCAGCCTTCTGTGAAGGTAACAAGGGGCGCTAATCCGAGTGGCGGACCAGTTCCACGGGGTCGCCAGGGCGGAGCCTGCCGGTGGTAACTACTTTGGCGATGAGGCCTCGTTTGCCATAGATGTTCTTGGCCAGACGGCGGTGATAGCGAAGGAGGTTGCTACAAGGGCTGTTCTGGCCGGTGATCTCCAGGGCCACGCCATCTCCCAGAAGGAGCCGGTCTCCTGCAACGACATCCGACAGGTCACCCAGCCCGCGCACAAGCACGTTCTCAGCGAGGTCTCCGGGAAGAAGGGAAATGCCAAGAGCCGTGTTCATCTCCTCCAGGGCCTCCTGGGCAACGATGGTGACGTGGCGGCGGCTGTCCTTCTCTTCCCCCGTGCGGAGGTTGGTGTATCTCGGCCCGGCGTGGCAGTCGCCCTCCAGGCCGTATTGGCCTACTTGGGCTTCAGGCTGGGGATACTTTGGAACGCCCCGCTCCTGGCTCAGGGATACCGCAACGATCAGCCCAAGCTTTTTAATGGAACTCTGTTCCTTGACGGTCTGGGTTGGCATCTAGTTTTACTGCTCGGATCCGTCGTCGTGTAGCGCCCAGAATACGCGCTCCGGCGTCATGGGCAGTTGGGTCATTCTCACGCCCACGGCCCGGTAGATGGCGCTTTCCACAGCCGCCGCTGGTGGGATGATGGGGACCTCTCCAACGCCGCGGGCGCCGTAAGGGCTATCATCGGCGGGGACCTCCACAATCTCCGTATCAATCATCGGAAGGTCCAGCGCCGTGAGCATTCGGTAGTCAAGAAGGGTGGGGTTGCGAAGCTTGCCATCCTCGTAGTGGTAGTACTCGCTCAGAGCCCAACCGAGGCCCTGCACTGCGCCGCCCTGAATCTGTCCTTCTACCATTGCCGGGTTGATGGCCTTTCCCACGTCCTGGAAGCAGGTGTAGCGAAGTATCTTCACCTTGCCGGTATCGGGATCGACCTCAACGTCGGCAAGGTGGGCCGCGAACGCCGGGGCGCCCTTGAGCCTGCCGGAGGTGCCGTAGCCAGAGATTGGGCCATTGCCCCGTGTGCGGCTGCGGCCAGCTAGTTCGTCCCAAGACAGGGTGGTCTCTGGGTTGCCCTTGGCTGAGAATGCCCCGTCCGCATATTCAATATCGTCTTCGTTGAGCTTGAGTTGATCCGCTGCCAGCGCCTTCATTTCATTGAGAACACTCTCGCAGGCGTTGTAAATGGCCTGGCTTTGCGTGTAGACAGTGCGGCTGCCGCCGGTGACGTCGGTGTAGGTCCCGGAAGCGGTGTCGGTAACCCGGGCGGAAACGCGCTCAGGAGGAAGCTGAAGCATGTCAGCCGCCATTTGGGTCATGGTGGTGCGGGTGCCCGTGAGGTCCACGTGGCCGGAGACGACCTCAACTGTGCCGTCTACATTGACGTTGATGGTGGCGGATGACATGGCGACTGCGCCGTTCCAGAAGCCCAAGGCCAGCCCGCGCCCTCGATTCTCACCTTCTAGTGGGGCGTTCCAGTGAGGACTGCCTTCCACCTGGCCTAGGACCTCTTTGAGTCCGACCTTGGGAAGCGGCCGACCGTTGGTCGATGGGTCGCCTTCCGACACAGCGTTGATCTTGCGAAACTCAAGTGGGTCCATACCGAGTTTTTCAGCGATCTCGTCCATGACCACTTCAACACCGAACGCGGCCGGGGTGCCGCCAGGAGCCCGATATGCCTGGACTCGCGGCTTGTTGGTTACTACGTCATAGGCTTCTAGCTTGAAATGTTCCATCTTGTACGGCCCAAAGGTCACCATCGAAGCGCCAGCGACGGGGGCGCCGGGGAAAGCTCCGGCGTCCATGACCAAGCTTCCCTGTGCGGCGACAATCGTTCCGTCTTTTCTCGCCCCCACCTTAACGGTGGACTGCTGGGGCGAGCCTGGCCCCGTTGCCCGGAAGACCTCAGACCGATCCATTACGAACTTGACCGGCCTACCGGCCTTGCGAGCCAGCAGCATGGCAATAGGCTCAACGAGGGTGTAGATCTTGCCCCCAAAGCCGCCGCCGATTTCTGTGGGCACGAAGTTGACCTGATGCAGAGGAACCTGCAGCAGAGTGGAAACCATCCGTTGGCCGTTGAAGGTGCCCTGAGTGCTGGTCCACACCGTGCAGACCTCATTGTCCCACCGGGCGGTACAGGCCTGAGGTTCCAGGTAGCCTTGATGCACCATCATGGAATCGAAGGAGCGCTCGACAATGACCGCCGCCTCTGCAAATCCTTTATCGACATCGCCCCAGCCGGACTCGACGTAAGACGCCAGGTTGCTCGGCTTGTCGGGTGTTTCCTTCAGCGTCTTGGTGTACACATCGGGGTGGAGCAGAGGTGCGTCGGGCTTGAGGGCATCCGCTGTGCTGTTAATCACGGGTAGGATTTCATATTCGACTGTGATGAGGTCTAAGGCTGCTTCTGCGATCTCCAGGCTGGTGGCGGCGACGGCGGCGACTCCATGGCCATCGAACAGTACTTTGTCGTCAGCGAGGACCATCCTTCGCAGGTCCCTGGCGTTCACCATCAGTTCGCCGCCAAAGGAGTCCTTCAACTCGTCCATGGAGGGGAAGTCTTTGCTCGTGATGATTGCCTTGACGCCGGACAACTGCTCAGCCCTGCTGACGTCAATGCTCTTGATGATGGCGTGAGGGTGGGGACTGCGGAGCACCTTCGCGTGCAGGGCATTTGGGGTACGGACGTCCGCAGCGTATTCCGCTCTGCCTGTGACCCTCTCCCAGGCATCGACCTTAACATAGCTGGTTCCTACGGAGTCGTTCCGCCCATTGCCCTGACCGTTTCCAGTCATAGTGCCCCTCTTGCTAATGATTGTTGCTTATGCAAGTTTCGCTGCAGCCTGAATTGCCCGTACGATCTTGTCGTAGCCCGTACAACGGCAGAGGTTGCCGGCGATGGCCGTGCGGATCTCTTGTTCGGACGGGCTGGGGTTCTGTTCCAAGAATACTTTGGCAGACATGATGAAACCGGGTGTGCAGAACCCGCACTGAAGTGCAGACTCTTCAATGAAAGCCTGCTGCAGGGGATGAAGCGTCCCGTCCTCCGAGACTCCTTCGATGGTTTGGACTTCGTGACCGTCCGCTTCAACTCCCAGAATGAGGCAGGCGTTCACTGCCTTTCCATCCAGGTTGATGGTGCAGGCGCCACAGTTGCCGTTCCCGCAGCCTTCCTTAGTGCCGGTCAACTCCAAGTCGTCCCGCAACACTTCCATCAGGGTCTTGTGGGCCCCAATGTAAAGATCTCTATCATCACCATTGACACTAAACCGGACGGGTACTTTCAATGAATTCTCCTTGTCAGAGCCCATCTCGCGGCAGGGCCGATCCCGCTAGCGCGGTAAGCTCTGGGACAGCGTGCGGCGGGTCAGCACTTTTACTAGTTCCTTGCGGTAGGCTGCTGACCCGCGGATATCGCTAATTGGACTGCATGCGGAAGCAGCAAGTTCACCGGCCTCACGGATCGCCTCTTCGGTGAGAGGACTTCCTTCTAAGCGCCTTTCTGCTTCTTTGGCCCGGATGGGAGTGGGAGCGACGGATGCCAGGGCAATCCGTGCTCTGGTGCAGGTATTGGTCTGTGGGTCCACTGCCACCATGCTGCCAACGCCCGCCACGGCTATATCCATCTCTTCCCGAGGGATGAAGCGAAGATAGCGGCTGTTGCTGTTCGGAAGGGGAGGTGGGAGCAACACCTCGATCAGCAGCTCTTGTGGCTGCAGAGCGGTTTTGCCTGGGCCCTGAAAAAAGTCCTCAAGTGGGACACGCCTGCTGCCCCCCGGCCCGGCGATGACTGCCACCGCGTCATAGGTCAACAGCGGGGGCACGGTGTCGGCGGAGGGCGCAGCGTTACATACGTTGCCGCCTACGCTGCCCCGGTTTTGGATCTGGGTAGAACCAACCAGAAGGCAAGCCTGTGCTAGGGAAGGATAGTGTGCCGCCACAGGGGCATAGCTGGCCACGTCCGAGCAACTCACCGCTGCCCCAATCCGCAGCCCTTGCCCAGGATCGTAGTCAAGGACATTGGCTTCTGCAATTTCCTTGACATTCAAGACAAGAGAAGGGGCTATCCGCCGTTCCTTGATTTGAGCAATGAGGTCAGTTCCGCCAGCAATGGGCCTTACAAGACCGCTTGCTTGAGATAGAATTTGCAGGGCCTCTTCAAGAGTTGGCGGCGCCGCGTAGTCGAAAGGCTGCATAGGTCTCTCTGGTCAGAATTGGAGATAATGGCCAAGTGCATTCTATTCTGGGCTGCGGGGACGGTCAAACGCCTCAGGTCGTTGACACCCCCCTTGAGGCATCTCTATAATCGGCTCAAAACAAGGGGATGCGGCTTTTGTCCATCGGCTCCGTCGTACATGAACGTGGCGGGCGCTGCACTAGCATTAGCGCCGAGGAATCCCGCCCCCTTCCCCTCCCTGGTTCCCTTTCTCGCTTCGCTCCATTTTTGATCTATCTGTCTCAACGTTTACGTTCACGTGACGAGGCTTAGCCTGTGGCCAAGTACATTTTTGTTACCGGTGGTGTCGCCAGTTCAGTGGGTAAGGGGATCAGCGTTGCTTCCATAGGGCGCATTCTCAAGAGTCGCGGCCTCACCGTCTCCATCCAGAAACTCGACCCCTATCTCAATGTCGACCCCGGTACGATGTCGCCATATCAGCATGGTGAAGTGTTCGTCACGGAGGATGGATGCGAGACTGACCTCGATCTGGGCCATTACGAGCGCTTCATTGACCAGAACCTGAGTCAGGCTTCCAATGTTACGGCCGGGCAGGTATATCGCTCCATCATTACAAAGGAACGGCGGGGGGACTACCTCGGTGGAACGATCCAGACCATTCCCCACGTTACCAACGAGATAAAGGCGCGCATGAAAGCGTTGTCTGACGACGCAGAAGTCGTGGTCGTCGAAGTAGGCGGTACCGTCGGTGACATCGAAGGGTTGCCGTTCCTCGAAGCTATTCGCCAGATGCGCAATGATGTCGGTAGGGGCAACGTCTGTTACCTCCACGTAACACTCCTTCCTTATCTATCCTCTAGCGGCGAGCTGAAGACGAAGCCTACCCAGCACAGCGTCAAGGAGTTGCGGAGCATCGGTATCCAGCCCGATATTATTCTTTGCCGCAGCGATCTTCCTGTTCCGGACAGCCTGAAGGAAAAGATATCCCTGTTTTGTGACGTACCGGTGAAGGCCGTCATCCCCGTGCCGACGGTAGATTCCATTTATGAGGTTCCCACGCTCCTTGAGGAATGGGGGATCGGTGACCTGCTTTTGGAGACGCTGAACATTGATGCTCCTCGTGCGGACTTAGGCGAGTGGCAGACCATGGTCCGCCGGATTCAAGAACCTAAGGAAACGCTGCCGATCGCAGTGGTGGGGAAGTACTCCGAGCTTCCCGACGCATATCTGTCTGTAAAAGAAGCTTTGCACCACGCAGGCCTGAGCAAACATAGAGACATCAACGTGATATGGGTCCGCTCGGAGGACATCGAAGAACAAGGTGCTGATGCACTGCTTTCCCATGTAAACGGCATCGTGGTACCGGGCGGGTTTGGCCCCCGAGGCATCGAGGGGATGATAATGGCTATCCGCTACGCGAGGGAGCAGGGGATCCCGTACCTGGGCCTTTGTCTGGGTATGCAACTCATGGTTGTGGAATACGCTCGTCATGCCTTTGGAGACGAGCGGATGAATTCCACGGAGTTCGACCCTGAGACCCCGGGGCCTGTCATAGACCTAATGGTTGAGCAACAGTCAGTAGAAGATATGGGCGGCACAATGCGGCTGGGCGCTTACCCCTGTGCTCTCCAGGAGGGATCAAAGTCGTTTGCCGCCTATGGACAAGCGCTGGTGATGGAGCGGCATCGTCACCGTTTCGAGTTCAATAATAAGTACCGTGAGGATTTGGGGGCGCTGGGCCTTAGGGCCAGCGGGCTTTCCCCAGACGGCAACCTGGTGGAAATCGTGGAGCTGGAAGATCATCCCTTTATGGTAGGCACACAGTTCCACGCTGAGTTTTGCTCACGGCCCACGCGGCCGCACCCACTGTTCCGTGAGTTTGTTGGGGCGGCCACTTCCATTTTGCGAGAGGGAGCCCAGCACCCGCTGCCGCTCAACGACAAATAGGTTTGATGAGATTCTGCACCGAGGTCGAACCAACTTCAGGCCTCTAGCCAAGATGTTGCATAGCGTGTTACTCTTAGGGGAGGAAGACCACTGAAGCCGTGCTGCACACGGTAGCTTCCTTCCCCGCTTTTAGCCTTCACTTAATTCCCAGCTGCGTGATCTTTGGCTGGCGAGGTTCTTGAACCCCCGCCGACAGTCATTGCGTTGTAGCTCAACTCCCACCCCAAACCACACTATTCCCCAGGTCCGTTTACTTGAAGGCTAGCCCTGTCCGTACTGAGGCTGCTCACCTGCCGCGCAGGGCTCTTGAACTGTGCCCTAGTGGTTGATTGCCTCCAAGAGAGGACGTTGAAGGCATGGAGCCTTCGCAATTTGCGTTTCGAATTTACGTTGGAGCAAAGGTAGGAGAGATGGAACTTACGGAACAAATCGTAGCGTTGGATAGAAAGACCAAGACGGAGTTGCTCGCACTAGCCCAGGACCTGGGTCTTGAGAATGGAACTCCGTTGAACCAGGTGCGCCGGGATCAGGTGCAAACGCTGGTTCTCAGATCATACGCAGAGGAGCAGGGCTGCGTCCTTGCCATGGGTACCTTGGACATCGCCCACGATGGCTATGGGTTCCTTCGTCAGAGCGGGGCCAAGCCGGCCCAGGGCGACGTGTACGTCTCCCAATCCCAGATCAGACGCTTCAATCTTCGCACCGGCGATCAGGTCATTGGGCAGGTCCGGCCTCCCAAGGAAGGCGAGCGTTACTTCGGCCTGATTCGGGTTGAGACGGTCAACGGGATGGAGGCCGAGGCTACCAAGCGGCGAGGGAATTTTGAGGACCTCACTCCCACCTACCCCGACTCTCAGATCACGCTGGAGATTAACTCCCAGAGCCTGGCCAACCGGCTCATCGACATCATCTCTCCCATCGGTAAGGGGCAGCGAGGCCTGATCGTATCGCCGCCCAAGGCTGGCAAGACCTTCCTTCTAAAGCATATCGCCAGCGGCGTCACCGCCAACAACCCGGATATCCATCTGATGGTCGTCCTCGTTGGCGAACGGCCTGAAGAGGTCACGGACATTCGCGAGTCCGTGGATGGCGAGGTTTTCAGCTCTACCTTCGATGAACCGGTGGAGGACCATTGCCGCGTTGCTGAACTGGCCCTGGCAAGAGCCAAGCGGCTTGTGGAATTGGGCCGGGACGTGTTCATCCTTCTGGATAGCATTACTCGCCTTACCCGCGCCTACAACTTGTCGCTGCCTACAAGCGGGCGCACGCTCTCCGGCGGAATTGATCCCGTAGCTCTCTATCCTCCCAAGCATTTCTTTGGGGCGGCCCGGAACACGCGGCAGGGCGGCAGCCTTACCATTATCGCCACCTGCCTCATCGACACCGGAAGCCGCATGGACGATGTGATTTACGAAGAGTTCAAGGGCACCGGCAACATGGAGCTTCACTTGGAGCGTCGCCTTGCTGAGAAACGCATCTTCCCAGCCATCGACATCACCCGCAGCGGTACGCGGCGGGAAGAGCTGCTGTTTGATGAAGCTGCGCTTCGCCAGGTCTGGGTGCTGCGCCGCATGGTGTCCATGATTAGCTCGGATAACTCAGTCGATGCTACGGAGCGGGTATTGGAGCGTTTGGCGCGTACTCCGAACAATGCGGACTTTTTGGCTACGCTTAATAAAGAAATCTAGGGGCCTTGGTACTATGTTTAGCCTTGGATTGTTACAAAATTGTAGCGTGCAAGGATTGACAACTAGAGGATTCCTCTATAACCTTTGCCCTGACCTCGGCCCACGCTGGCGCCACGCCTGTTGCACCGCGTGTTGGGTAGGGGTGCAAGCTTGACAAGTGTCGCAGCCTAGTGTAAAACCCTATAGGGGTTCGACGACCAGAAGGAGAGGGTATGAAGTCGGCTATCCGAAGTGTTGTTAGCCCTTCCCGTGCTGGTCCCAGAAGAAGGAAGTATCCGTGCCGCAGCCCTGACGCAGGGAGCTGTGGTGCGTCTTTGTATGTAGGTATCACCCAGTTTGTATTTCCCCAAGGAGGCATGCCGTGCAGCGAGTAAGATTCCGGCGACTGACTATCTCTCTAGGATTGGCCTTGTTATTGTCCCTACTGCTAATGTCCGGGGGCATTTCGGCGCAGGACGCCAACCAGGCCGCAGCGGACTTGACCTGGGCCAGCCCGTCGGGTAATACGACGATTACGGTCACGGTGAATGATTCGGACATCAACAGGTCTGGTGCCCAGAATGACTCTGGGCCTGACCAGTACGATAACGCCTTCACCATCGCTATTCCGGCGGTCGTTGGTGACACCCATACATTTGTAGTTGCGAACTTCCCCATTGCCGACCGGAATGGGGACGGATCTGTCAACTCGCTCGACGTCACAATCTACAACCCAGGCGCCGACACCATTGTGGACACGGGTCCCAACGGCACTGCCGACTTGGCAGTGCAATCGGTGGACGGTGACAACGGGGTCATTGTGATTAGGGTTGTGGACAACGTCATTGTCGCTGCCGACTTCCGATTGGTATACAACTCTGCTGTCGTCAACGTCAGCACCGACGCTGACGGCGCCGAGCCGACTGTGATTTCGTCCAACGAAAACATCACTGGTTTTGGCCTGAGGCTTGCTGAGACAGGCAAGACGACAGGGTTGTACTCGGCTACTGTCGAGATAGCGACAACGGTGAGCCAGACCGACTTCGCTGCCTTTGACGAGACCGGTGTTGGCGTGGACCTAAACGGTGACGGTGATGTGACCGATCTCGCAGTTGCTGTTGGGCTGTATGAAGCGGCTTACGGAGGGGCTGACCTTGACCCCGCACTCGACGGTGATGGTAACGCCATCACCGTCGTCACGGCCGGCACCGTGGACGAAACGGTAACAGGGACGGACTTGAACGGTGACGGTGATGCGCTCGATGTCGCTGTTGCCGCTGCTGCCTTTTATGAAGCGGCTTACGGTGTGGACTTGAACGGTGACGGTGACACTGCGGATGCAGTGACCCAGTACGCCGCCAACCTGTTCCCCAACGGGAGCGTGCGGCCCATCATTCAGGTTTCTAGCACCGCCAACGATGTTATTACCATTACCTACACGGACCTAGACGGCGACTTGGAGCGGACTGCTATCCAGTCCACCGACTCGGTGACCGTTGAATCGACGGATCCCGCTTTCTCCGGGCTGTCCCCGGCTAGCGGCAGCGCTACCACTGACGTGACACCGGACATCGTTGCGGACGTGACGGACTCTGACTCGGGTGTCACGGAAGCTTCCATAGCTATCGAGGTCCATGTTTGGGCCGACGATGGTGACGGCAAGGTTCAAGAGGGTGAGGTGGGCGTACCCATCGCTGGCTCCCCATTCACCCCCACCACCTCTGCTATAACGGGAGGGTTCCGTGCAACCACTACCCTGCCGCAGCAGATTGGGGACCCCGACTTGGCTTGGCGTGCGGTAGCTACGGACGTAGCTGGGAATGCCGGGGCCAGCGACTCCGATGCTTCAGATACCGGAGCCGATATCAGCTACCAGGCTCTTAGTGTCGACAACACCCCGCCGTCGCTTTTGGAGGCCTTTGCAGGCCATGCCTTGGATGCTGACGGAGCGCTAGATGTTGCGGCTAACAGCGCTACCACGGTGCGGGCGAGATTTGATGAATCCCTTGACGCCGATAGCGTGGTGCCCAGCGACTTTACGGTGGGTGGCGTAACGCCAACGGCAGCCAACGTATCTAGTGGGAATGTGTACCTCACTGTTTCCTCACTAGCACCCAGCGCTACTCCTGAGGTGGAGCTTGTCGGGAAGGTATCCGACCGAGCTGGCAACGAGTTGGGCGCGGGTAGTAAGAAGACAGCATCGGACGTGATTGCACCGACCATTAGCGTCACCTTGGGCGCATCGCTTACGAATGACACGGTTAAGGTGTCGATTACTTCGGATGAGGACATCATCGGAAGCCCGACCCTTCGGATCAACGGTAATGCCGCTCTTGGTGGCCTGACCAATCCTGGCGCGCGGCTCTGGGAAAGGACAGTGACCAAGGCGGAAGCTGACGGTGTTGACGGCCGAGTGACCGTGTACGCTGAGGGCCGGGACGCTTCTGGCAACGTTGGCAGCAAGGGAAGCCTGACTGACGGTGGTGCTACGGGCGCCGTCACCTACGAGTTGGACTTGGCTATCAACGACAATGGCGCGGAGCCGATCTACGTAGTGTCCGGAGATGACGCGGTGGGAGCCCCTGAGACCTCAGAGGTCAACCCCTTCGTGCGGATCCAGTTCAATGGAGAGGGTACTGAGTACGAAGACGACGCAGCCGCGGATGTCGACACTCACGCTCTGGTGACCATTACAACATTGACCTTGACCAAGGATGCGGAGACCGCCGTAGATATCCTGGGTACAGAGGTCCGACGGACAGACTCCGAGTTCGTCTTGGCCTTGACAGGCCTGAGTGTTGGTAGCACGTACACCATCACGCTCAATGCTGAGGATGAGATTGGCAATGTATATGCTCTAGACCAGACGATGTCGCTTGATGTGGTTGCTCGGGCAAAGGTGGCCCTGGCATTGCAGCCTGGTATGAACTTGGTTTCCTTCCCTGAGGCTCCGGTAGAGCCCGGTATTAACGAGGTGTTCCCAGCCAGTTCCAACGTTGACGTTGTCCTGGCCTACGACCCGAGCCAGGACGTGCCTTGGTTGGTTTCGCAGCGGAACACTGGCACCGGCCTCTTTGGTTCAGAGGCTGAGATTCAGACAATCCAGATTGGCTTGGGTTACTGGGTCCAGTCGACGGGTTTCAATGACATCTCCTACTCGTCACGGCCGTTCATCCAGGCAGGTGTGGTTCCCCCGCCCGTACCCCCGGCGATTCCGGTGGTAGGTGGGCAATCGAACCTGGTTGGGTTCGTGTCCCTGACGGGTGCAGCAAATGCCCTAACGGACACCTACTTCCAGGGCGTGACCTGGCAAGTGGCCTATAGCTTTGCACCAGACTCTGGTTGGACGGCGTTGCGGCCAGGTGATGCAAGCACGGTCGTAGAAGGCAAGGGTTATATCTTGTTCGCCGCCGCAAACGGGTGGGTAACCCCGTAACATTGCCGCTGATTAACGGCTAAGAAAAAGGCCTCCCTCCCTCGCAAGCAGGGAGGGAGGCCTTTTTTCGATTCGGGAGGAATTTGATGCGATGGCTTACAACAGTTGTGGTGTTGGCGCTGGCCGTGGCGCTGGTTGGCTTTGGCCAGCCGGCGCCGCAAGAGCAGCAGGAGTCGTCCCCACAGCTCTACCTGTACTCAGGAATGGTGACGGTGGAGGGGACGCCCGCGCCGGATGGTATGCCGGTAGTGGGAAAGGTTGGGGACTATACCTCGGCGGTGGTTACGACAACGAACGGGCAATATCTTCAGCTTAAGGTGTTGCCGGGCATTTCGTATAACGGGCTACCGATTACCCTGTGGGCTGGAGATGTCCAGGCGGATCAGGAGGGTGCACGCTATGAACAGACGGGGATGTTTGGCATCCCCGTGATCTTGGCACTGGACCTTAATTTCGCAAGGTTGCCTACGGGTTTCACTCCTTTCGAAACCCCCACACCTGCGCCGACGCCGACCCCTACGTTGCCTTCGGGCTCTATCACGTTACCAAATATTGGGGACACGGCAGTGCCGGTGTTGCCATGGTTGGCGATTGTGATTGGCCTCGGGGCCATTAGTGGGGGTTTGGTTGCTAGTCATAGAGTGAGAAAGCGTCCCTAAACGGGCCTGAATATGAGTATCAAAAGGGGGCCTCCTTAAGGAGGCCCTTCTTCGCGAGATGAAATTGAAGGGGGGTAGTGAGGAGGGCTTTGAGAGGGATGGGTGCGGGGGAGGCTTAAAGGGCGAAACTTCCAGGCGAAAGGGTTTGAGGGGGTAGGCGGATTGGGGATTGGAAGCGAAGGGGGCGCTGCCTGGAACGCAGGAAAGGCGTAGGGAGGCAGGCGCCATCGGAATGGCGAGCGCCTTGGGTGGGCGCGGGTTCGGGAATTAAGGACCAGGGGGAGGGGAGACTTAGGCCCCTTCTCCAAGGATAACGAGGCGGACGGAGGGTGGGAGGTTGTTGGGCGTAACTGTGAGCCTTTGTTGTCGCAAGGGCTCTTCAATGCCCAGCTGTGGGATGAAGGGCTCTAGGGGATCAAGTTCGACTGCTAGGCCGGGTACGCTGTAGTGCATGGGGATGACGAGTCGGGGGCTGAGGAGGCTGATGACCTCGGCGAGTTTGGGCGCGCCTAGGGTGCCGTGACCTCCCGCGGGGATCATGAGGACTTGTACATCACGTAGCTGCTCAATGTGAGAAGAGGGTAGGGGCTGGGCCAAGTTCCCCAAGTGGCAGACTGTAATACCGTCAATTTCCATGAGATAGACCGTATTGGGAGTGGCCCCGGCGCTTGACGGTCCAGCGCTGAGTCCGAGGACGAAGACGCCACCCACTTCGTATTCACCTGGGCCGCTTATGACATAGGGCTTACCTTTAACGGAGGCTGCGTTGTTGTGATGGGGATGATCGGTGCTAACAGTGACAAGGGGTGCTGTAACTTCTGGCATCGCGAAGCCGACCGATTCTGAAAAGGGATCCGTTATGACAGCGGTTGAGTTGCCCCTGAGACGGAAAGAGGAGTGGCCTAGCCAGGAGATGTCCAAAACTACGCCTTATAGGAGGAACGAAAGGATGTGAAGAAGAGGCGTTTTGACAAGGTGCCCAGTTGCGATTGCGTCTAAGTGCTGAGAGTTCGGTCGCTTGACGTCCATGCTACAACGCCTAGGGTGAGTATACCAAGGCCCTCGATTAGGCGTCAATGTGGGATGTCCCGCCGACTACTGAAGGCCGGAGGGGGAGGGTTGCAGGGAGGGTGGAGGGGAGGCTTGGAGGACGGAGGCGGCAGAAAGGGGCCAATAAGTCACCCACGCTTTGCCAATCAGGTCGTCCAAGTCGACTGGGCCGAAATCCCGAGAGTCGTAGCTGCCTGTACGGTTGTCGCCAAGAAGGTAATAGTCTTGTTTGCCGAGTGTTGTTCCCTGCGATGAACGAGCGCCCGAATTCTCAATGTAGGGTTCCTGCAGGAAGACGCCATCAATATAGATCTGGCCTCGCTTGATCTCCACGGTTTCTCCGGGAAGCGCAACGATTCGCTTGATGCATTGATCGCCAGTGCCGCCCGTAGGGCAAAACTGGGAGTGAAAGACGACGAGGTCTCCTCTATTGGGCGGGTGGAAGGGGAAGATCAGGCCGTCATCGGTTGTGACACCGAAGGGGAGCCAGCCAAGAGGGCCGTCCGCGCTGAAGTGGGTGTAGACCAGTTTGTTGGTTAGGAGGTATTGGCCGTCCATGATGTATGGCTGCATGCTGGAGCCGACGACCCTGAAGTTCTGGACCGCGCCCCGTAGGGAAAAGAAGAGGATTGCGGCCATCAAGACTGTAATCATGACCTCTCTAACGAAAGGTCCTGGACGCCACGGCAACCACGAGGGTGAAGGTGGAGTAGCTGTCGCCTGTTCAGGCTCAGGCGCTTCCTCTACCTCTATCTGGTCCCAAAATTCGAACATCCTTTGATTATAGACCTCTAGGCATCCCGGCGACCATGCGCAGGGCCGCTACTATCTGGGGATTGCCAGCAGGGATTGCGTCCCGAGGCATGCTAGAATGGGCACACACCTTATGAGTCCTCTTCAATGGCCATGACACCGGAGCAGGAGAAAGCCTACGTAGAGTTGGCTCAAAAGGGCGATGTTGATGCCTTCAACATGTTGGTGGAGCAGCATCAAAGACTGGCTGTCAACCTGGCGGCGCGCTTGCTAGGTGACTTGGGGCTAGGTGAAGATGCTACCCAGAACGCCTTCATGTCGGCCTATAGAGGGCTGAGCGGGTTCCGAGGAGGAAACTTCCGGTCCTGGCTGCTCAGGATTGTGGCCAACGCTTGCCACGACATCCGCCGCTCTTCCGGCCGCCGCCCCACCGCCTCCTTGGACGACGAAGATTTGGGATTGGTGGCCGTTCTTCGGTCTCCCCAAGAATCGCCGGAGGATCACGCCATTCGTATGGAGCTTCAGCGGGAGATCCAACGGGGCATCAGCACTCTTGCTGAGGACCAAAAACTGGCCCTGATATTGGTGGATGTGCAAGGTTTTGGCTATCAGGAAGTTGCTGAGGTATTGAACGCGAACCTAGGGACGGTCAAGTCCCGGCTCAGTCGTGCTCGATCGGCTCTTAGGGATCATATGTTGAAGCGCCGGGAACTTTTGCCGGCCGGTCTCCGTCTAGATACAGAGGACGGATGATGTTTGGGATAAAAAGAGAAAACCACCAACGGATGAGAGACAACCTGTCGGCCTACGTCGACGGGGAGTTGACCCTCGCGATTCGAGCGGGTGTAGAGGGCCACCTGGAAGGCTGCGCCGAGTGCCGTGTAGAGCTAGCTAGCCTGCGCTCTTTGGTGAGTCTACTGCACCAGGTTCCAGAGATTGAACCGCGGCGGTCTTTTGCCCTATCTGCCGCTCCGGTACCGTCGCGACCGGGACTGGTCCTCCCTTGGGCCCTTCGAACAGCGGCAATGGCTACGGGCGTCGTCCTCATCGCCGTTTTCTCGGCGGATTTGGTTGGGGTGCTGCCAGGTGACCAATCAGGCATTGGCGTGGCCCCCGTTCCCACTACAAGCCAGGCAACCGTGATGCTTCAGGAAACGCCTGAGGCAACCGGTCTGCCCGAACTCGAGTTCGCTCAACGCGACAGTGGCGAGCCTGGATTGGAAACTACTTCTCCCATTGCCGAGGCAGACGAGGCGCCGCCCAGCATGGCCGCAGCTGCTGACGGGTCGACGGCTGCGAGCCTTCCCGAGGCTGGCAAGGGCGATCCAGTTGCTTTGCCCACCGAGGTTTCCACTGGCCAGGAGCCAGCCGAGCCCTTGCCGTCCCCAACGCAGTTGGTGCAGTTCGTGCCTGAAGCACCGTTGGACGATGCCTTGGAAGACGCTTCCAACGGGTATCTGCCTGCTATTGAGGGATCCCTTGCTGCCCTTCTCGCCGGTACAGGCGGGGCGTACCTGTTTCTGACAATTAGGCGTCGTCGCGGCAAGGGATTGGGCTGAGAACGGCGGATAAGGTCCTTCGCTTCGCTTCGGGACTAGAAGGCGACATGCAGCCTGACCGGTTCTCGCTTCCTCCACTTGGCCCCGTGGCGCAACCAGGCCATTCTCATAGTCCAGACTCTTTCTCATTGTTGGGCTTCTCCCTGGAACTATTCGGCTGATTTGTTCGTCTTAATAACAAGCGGCCTCAAAAGGCTGAGTGCAAAAAGAACTTCGATAGGAGGTAGTGAAATGATTGGCAGGAAGAAATTCATTGGTGTTATGGCAGGGCTCGCTTCGGTGATGCTAGTGGCCGCGGCCTGCAGCAACGGTTCGGGGGCTGAAGGTGAAGGGGGTTCCGGGGGCGGCGGTTCAATTCCTTTGTCGGGAGATGTGGCCAAGAGCATAGGCGAGGCTTTCGCGGCCTCTGGCATTACCTCTGCTTACGGAGGCGGCGGGAACCAAGCTGGCCTGCACGTGATGGGCGTTGGGTCGGTTACCGTCGACCCCGACCTTGGGATCTTGAACATGGGTGTGGAAGCTCGAGAGAGCACGGTGGAGGAGGCGCGCTCCACTGCCGCAGGGGCTATGAATGCCGTAAGGGCGGCACTAGCTGGCCTCGGCGTTTCTGATGATGACATTAAGACCCAGTTTTTCAACATCCAACCTGAATACGTGTGGCGGGAGGTCGTCGAGAACGGGTTCCGCGAGAACAAACAGGAGTTGGTTGGCTATAGGGTCACCAACAGCATCGAGGTCAAGATCAGGGACCTGGAAAAGGCTGGGGAAGTCATCGACGCAGTGGCAACGGCTGGTGGCGACGTCATTCGGATCAACAACATTGCCTTCACCGTAGAGGATCCATTGCCCTTCGAGATGGAAGCAAGGGAGTTAGCGGTGAAGGAGGCAAGGGCTAAGGCGGAGCAGATGGCAGGCTGGGCTGGAGCCACGCTGGGGAGACTGGTGTTCCTGTCAGAGACCAGTGCACCAAGCCCTGTCCGAACGAATCTTGCGTTTGCAGAGTCCGCGGACGGCGCTGCTCCGGCTTTTGCGAAGACTGAGATCGCTCCGGGCGATTTGGACCTGAGAGTTTCGGTTCAGGCGGTCTGGTCTATCCAGTAAGGAAGTAAATTTTCCGGCAAGAAAGGAAGGGGCGGCACTGTGCCGCCCCTTCCTTTTCGTTTCTCACCCGCTCAGTCCCGCAACGAGGGTGAATCACCATCGTAATAGACACGAGACCCGGCCTAGAAAGGCGCACCCTGAAGCTGCTGGAGGCTGCGCAGTACCCAGATCTCCCCAAGGTGGGAGAACCCGTGTGTGAGCATGTTCTCAGTCAGGATGGTTTCCACGGTACGTTCACCTTGCGGACGGATCAGCGTCAACCGCTCCAGATCGGCATCGGAGAGCGTGCTCAGATATGCCTCGGTGTGGCGCCAGACCTTCTGCATGTAGGGCAGGAAGCCCTGCACCGAGCCAAGGTACAAAGCAGCGGCGTCCTCATCGGTCATGCTCGTTCCCTGGGTCTTGCTGTCGAGCCCGAGCCGTTTGTCCCAGCCCTCGTCCATCCACACCGTTGGAGCTCTTTGCAGTACGAACTGGACGATGTTGTCTTCGGTGCGGGCATAGTGCCAGATAACGAACGCAATATGGTTTGTTCCTTGGGAAGGCCGCCAATGCAACTGCTCCGGTGTCAGGCCCTCAACCACGGCGTCGAAATCGGCGTGCAGGCGTTGGAATTGCTCAATGAAGAACTGTAGCAAGCTCATGCTCATCCTTCGGCTACCCCCGATTTGACGTGCCTGGTATCATAGCACAGGGTTTGAGGCTGGCCGTCCCGCATTTGGATTCTGCGTTTGTTCATTACCGCCTAGGGGAAAACGAATGGATGTCCGCGAGACGTATGCCTGGATGTTGTTCATTGGTTTGGCGCTGGGGCTCTTTGGCCTGTGCCTCTATCTTTTGTTTATGGTCGAGGTCGCGGTTTCCAAGGATCTGCCTCAGTGGGTGGGTGGCTCCTTCGATCACAGGCCTTACAGTGAATTGGTGATCCAGCGCTGGCTGGCTGTGGGTGGAGCCGTGATCACCGGTGGCACGGCGCTGATTGGCGTCTTGGGGGCCTTCCTGCGCGGGAAACAGCTCATCCGCTAGCATTGGAGCCAAATCCGCGACTTTCCGACGTTTGAAACTTGCTGGCCTTGTTCTCTTCTTCGTGGTTACCTCGTTCATGACCCGGGTGGGACTAGCGGTTGGCGAGACATGGGTTCAGGCCGATCCCAAACCCTCCATCGCATTGGCTGGCTACCCGGGTGTAGGTCGCTGCCTCGGGCCTTGGTCACCTGCGCATAAACTTCTGGTGCACAGCAGGCCCTCCGTAAATCCTTCCAATTCCGCCTCAATCTCAGCAACTCCACGAGTCTCTCTTTTCGCCGATAGAGGTTTTCTGCGATAGCATCGGCGGGCAGACTAACGTTCATCGTTGTCTGATCTCGAGTTCTCAAGTGTGCCCAGCAGAAAGCGAATAGGCGGAGGTGGATCATGTCTTGGCATATGGTGCGTGTCCTGTTAGGCGGCGTTGGAGTGCTGGCGGTTATGGGAGTCGGTGCCCTCGTGGGAGCGACGCTGCTGAAGTCTGACAACGGCTCAACTTTGCCCGCCAGCGCCTCAGAGGGGATTCACGTGAGCGCCCTCTGGAACATTGACGTGCTGGCCGATGACGGCACGGTGGTCGATAGCCGGGAGTTCCACAACGCCTTGACCGATGGAGGCCGCACGCTCACTTATATCTTGGCCAGGATCGTATCAGTAGGAGAATGGCAGGTCGAGCTTCACGGCGTCACCAGTGAGCAACCCTGCGAGAACGGCGGCCTTCCAGTCGCCTGCGTCATAACCGAAAATGCATTGACTGGTTCCACCTTCCCTCATTATTTCCAGACTCTGACGGTGGACAGACCCGTAACAGGAGACAATGCGGGCTACCTTGTCCTGTCCGGGACTGCGGACGCCCAGCGGGCCGGCTCGATCACCAGGGTCACGACTGATCTGGCAAGCTGCGATAGCTCTGTCGCACCGGACAACCCCTGTCCCGTGAGCCTTGCTGGCAATCCTTTCAGCGAGGCCTACTCAAGCAGTGGCGACTTTACGGCCATTGATGTCCTTGCTGGCCAGCGGATTGCCGTCCAGATTTTGATGAGTTTCCAGTAGCCGGACGATAGCCAGCTATGCGCATCTTTGTGGCAGTGGTGGCGCTGGCGCTGGGGGTTGGGGTGCTCCTCGGCGGATTGGGCCTGAATCCCGGATCACTTGCGGGCAAGGTCTTGGCTGAGGTCGGCCTTCAGCAACAGGCGGACATTCAACTCACCATCAGCGAGTCTTTTACCATGAGTGAGGGGCACCAAGCGGAGCCTCCCGCGGGTCTGTCCGTAGGGGAATCTGCCACCATGGTGGATCGGTCCAAGCTGGCGGGGCCAGCTACGCTGCCCCTTGTGGACACCTTTGGCCTGAGCGACTCATTGCTTGTAACGGGTCCTGCGAGTGTTTCCCTGGCCGAGTCCTTCAGCCTAAGCGAAGGCACACTCCTAGCCCTGCCTGCTAGCATCCCTCTTGGCGATACCTTTCAATACTCGGATGTCGTCCGGCTCGTTGGCCCTGTCGGCATGGCGCTGTCTGAGGTGATCGGTATGACAGATACCGTTCATCTTCAGGTGTTCGACCCAGACCCTTGCGCCGGGGACGTTAACAACGATGGCCAGGTTGATGCAGAAGACCTCATGATCGTTGGCTTGGCCCTAGGCTCCGCCAATCCGGGCAATGCCGATCTCAACAACGACGGGAAGGCTGACATCAGAGACCTTGTCGTTGTGGGATTCAACTTCGGATGCGTGGCTGGCCCTCTCTAGAGGGTCAACCGACTCTGCACGAAAAGAATGAGGGGGCTCAAAAAGCCCCCTCATTTCTGTTTGCTAGGCTAATTTTGTCTAGGGTATGAGCAGAAGCTTTCCTGTCGTTTGCCTGCCGGCCAGTTTCGTGTGGGCCTCGGCGGCGTCGGACAACGGGAACTCGCCGCCGATATGTAACTTCAGTTCTCCAGATGCCGCCCAACCTAGGACCTCGCCCGCCCGCAACAAGAGCTCTTCGCGAGTTATCGTGTAGTGCACCAGTGTGGGCCGGGTCATGAACAGTGATTTGGCCGCTAGCGTTGTTGGGTTGATGGGGGGCACGGGCCCGCTGGCAGCTCCGTACAGAGCCAGCATGCCGCGGACCGCCAGGCTGCCAAGGCTCTTTTCGTAGGTGGTAGCACCAACAGAGTCGTAGGCCACCTCAACACCCTTTCTATCGGTCAGGCGCATGACCTCGGCTTGGAAGTCATCCTCCGTGTACAGGATGACTTCGTCGGCACCGACGGACTTGGCGAGAGAGGCTTTTTCCTTGGTCGACACCGTTCCGATGACGCGGGCCCCTTGCCGCTTGGCCATCTGGATCAGCAGCAGCCCCACGCCCCCCGCAGCTGCGTGGACCAGGCAGGTGACGCCCGGCTTCAGGGGATAGACAGACATGGCCAAGTAGTGAGCGGTCATTCCTTGGAGCATGAGGGCGGCAGCCTGTTTGAAGTCCAAGGCGTCGGGTATTTTGACCAAGCGCCAGGAGGCAACAACTGCCTGCTCGGCGTAAGCGCCCAGCACGTTGGAATAGGCAACGCGGTCGCCTACCGCCACCTCAGAAACACCCGGCCCTATCGCCAGGACTTCTCCGGCTGCCTCGCTACCGGGAACGTAAGGAAACTCAAGTTTGTACAGTCCGGTGCGTTGGTAGATGTCGATGAAGTTGACGCCGGTTGCGTGGAGTTTGAGGAGGGCCTCACCCTCTCCCGGCTGCGGGTCTGGAAGCTCCCGAAGCTTCAGGACTTCGGGGCCGCCAATTTCTTGCGCTTGGATACCCTTCACACGTGCCTCCGTTGGAATGGCGGTATGGAGAAAGCCGACAAATCAGATGAACCGCCGAGGAGCGGCGCTTGCCACATGCGACTTCCCGTTAGGGGTCGATCAGAATGCCGGCGACGTCCCGCTCTCGCAAGGCTTTGATGTAGGTGGCAGTCCTTCCCGTAAGAACGCTGCCGTGATGGCAAGCCAAGGTCGTCGGGTTTACGGCCTCGATCTTGTTCAGGGCAGAGTCCAGGTGAAGACGGGAGGGTAGGGCGCCGGAGGATTGGTAGGCAGACACCATCTCCTCCGTCACGTCCTGGTCGGTGATGGCTGGGCCCGAGCCGTGCTGGATAAAGATGTCGGATGAAAACAACGTGCCTGTAGTGTCGTCAAAGGCCAGCATGCTGTCCCACTGATGGATGTACGGTGCTATCAGGAATCGCAGCTTGTGGCGGCCTAGGTCTAGGACTTCGTTCTCCTGGGCTGTAACCGGCGGCCGGATGGCGAAGTCCGTCAGGTTGGTTCGCGTGCCTATAGGACTGCCGATTGGCTGAGCATGGGGCGCCAAGGCCAGGTAATGATTGATTGCGCCGCATTCGTCCGCCTCAAAGTGGGGCACAACGACATAACGAATCGTGCTGGGATCGATGATCTTTTTGACGGCTTCCAGGCTCTCGTCGAAAGCCCTGCCAAAGCCCGTCTCCACCATGACTGGAATCTCGTCCTTGATGACGAAGAAGCTATAGGTTAGGGGCTTGCCTGGGAATTCAATGTTGACCCGGTAGATGTCTTCTGCTATCTCGGTGATGGTGGCCATGGTCTCTCCGCCTCGTCGATTAAGGTTCGCTTCTGTCCCACTCGGGCAGCATCCAGTAGCCGACCTCAGGAATGGAGACACTGCTCTGGAGGCCCTGAGCCCGCTTCAACCGTTGAACGTTGAACAGGTGCGTGACCAGTTCGTAGTACATGTGGCGCATGACGGCGCCAACCTTGACGTGCCATAGCGGAGGGTCTCCGTCTCCCTTTCGAACCTCCCCTGGGTACATCTCGGGATGCCGTTCAAAGGAGCCACCGAAGTCGACGGTGGCCTCCAAGTCGAGTACTCCCTCAGAGGAGTCACGTGCCAGGATGTCTTGAGTCATCGCTAGGGCCTGGGAAAGCTTGTCTTGAAGCACTGGAGCATCCCAATAGACGTCGTCGTCCAGGCGGCGGTCGTACTTGGACTCCATGAGGAGGTTCTGCTCGTCCAAGACAGGCTTGCCGTCAGGGAAGAGTACGGGCCCCATGCGCAGAAGAGGCCAGCGGATCATCAGGGAAGCCATGTGGCTGACGTTGTTCCGGATGCTCCATCCTGCCCACTCGTAGCGGTCGCTGCTCCAGTCGAGCTGGTCCTCGGTCAAGCCATCAAGCTCAGCGCCAAGCAGTCGTCCGAAGCTGCCGAACTGGGCTGAAAGCTCTGCGACGGCCTTTGCATCTGCCATATTCAGTCTCCTCATTCATGGTCGTTTCATGGAAGTGCCAGGGTATTCTTTAACGAAAAGCCCGTCAACGACCTGCCGCGTCGAAGGTGTCCCTTGTCTGATTCGGCTAGGTTTTGATGGTTTTCGCTGCTTCCTCCCTATGGTATGCTCGCCGCGATTCCGGCACCCGGATAACAGAGAGGAGGATGGCGATGCTTTCTGTTGAAGAGAACCTGCGCCTGACCCAGGTTGGCCCTGGCACACCGATGGGCGAACTCATGCGACGCTACTGGCACCCTGTTGCGCCGACCTTGGAGTTGGAGGAGAACCCAACGAAAGAGGTCCGGCTGCTTGGCGAAGACCTTGTGTTGTACAAAGATCGCTCCGGAGGCTATGGGCTGATTGAGCGTCTCTGTGCTCACCGGAGAGTGAACCTGGCTTACGGCATTCCAGAGGAGCACGGTCTGCGATGCATGTACCACGGTTGGCTCTACGACGAGACGGGCCAGTGCATCGAACAACCCTTCGAAGAAACGGTGAGGCCTGAGTCCAGGTTCAGGGACAAGATCAAGCTAAGTGGCTATCCGGTTCGCGAGTTTGCCGGACTGCTATGGGCCTACATGGGGCCGCAGCCAGCGCCTCTGATTACTCAGTGGGAGCCGCTTGTTCGGGACAACGTTGTCCGGGAGATCGTGGTCCGGGAGATCGTGGTCAGCCCGCTTCAGTGCAACTGGCTTCAGTGCCAGGAGAACTCAGTGGATCCCATTCATGTTGAGTGGATGCATGTTTACTTCACCGCCTATCAAGAAACGAGGCTAGGGGCCTTCGACAACGTCATTCCCTCCACCCTTATCAAGCATGAAAAGATTGGGTTCTCTGAGTTCCCTCACGGAATTGTGAGGCGCAGGGTCTTGGAGGGACAATCGGAAGAGGATAAGGAATGGAAAGTAGGCCATCCATTGCTGTTTCCTAACATCAACTGGGCTAGCGCAGGTCCCCACCTGAACTTCCAGTTCCGCATCCCGGCGGATGACAACACCACGACACACATCACTTGCTATCTGTACACGCCAGCTCCGGGAGAGCAGGCGCCAAAGCAGGACCACGTTCCCTATAGGTATGTTTCCCGGCTCGACACTGACGGAAAGCCCAACCTTAGATATGTCTTGGAGCAAGACAAGCTGGCTTGGGAGAGCCAGGGGCCGACAATGGATCGTAGCGCAGAGCGCCTGGGGGAGTCGGATGAGGGTCTAATCATGTTCCGCAGGCAGCTCCAGGAGCAGCTGGCAGTCGTCGAGGATGGGGGTGATCCCATGAACGTGATGCGCCAAGAGCATTTGATTGAGCTGCCCATGGAAAGGTTGACGCTAAGCCGAACCTTGAAGGACGCTCATATGAAGTACGTACCTGTAGAAATCGGCGAACCGCCCGCACTTGAAGAGATCAACCAAGTGATGGCTACCTGGAATAATCGCTAGCTCGAAGGGGTCAGCGAGAGAGAAAGGGGCACGTTGAAGGACGTGCCCCTTTCTCTTTCTGAGGCCGCTAGACTAGCTGCCCTTGCGAGCTAAAACATGCGGAACTCAGACGCCGAAGCAGCTTGGCTTAAGTAGTTGGCTCAGGTAGGAAGCAAAAAGAGGAGAAGGGCGCTGTCGCTATGCGGCGGGTGGGCTATTCGGCAACGGCTCCAAAGTTGGCCTCGTAGAGGCGGGCGTAGAGGCCACCCAGCTCCATAAGCTCGGCGTGGGTCCCGCTTTCAACGATGCGGCCCAAGTCCAGGACCACTACTAGGTCAGCTTTGCGGATGGTCGACAGCCTGTGAGCGATGATAAAGGATGTCCGGCCCTGGAGCAGGGTCTTCAGCGCATCCTGGATCCTGGCCTCCGTAGCGCTGTCAACGGAGGCAGTCGCTTCGTCAAGGATCAAGATGCGTGGGTCAGCCACTAGCGCCCGGGCGAAGCTGATCAGCTGCCGCTGTCCAATGCTGAGGTTCGCCCCACGCTCTTGGAGGATGGTGTCGTACCCATGCTCAAGCTCGGAGATGAATTCATGGGCCCCTACCGCCACCGCTGCTTGTTCCACATCCTCCTGCGTAGCATGGGTCCTGTTGTACCGAATGTTTTCCCGCACCGAAGCCGAGAACAGGAAAGGTTCCTGAAGCACCATGCTCATTTGCCGAGCCAGCGAGTCCCGTTTCACACTGCGTACGTCATAACCATCAATGAGCACCCCTCCGTCTATGACATCGTAGAAGCGGGAGAGCAATGCAGTCATGGAGGTCTTGCCTGCACCGGTTGGCCCCACCAAGGCAACGCTCTGTCCAGGCTGGACGTGCAGGCTAACGTCCTTGAGCACGGGTGAACTGGGTATGTAGTGGAAGTTAACGTGATCGAATTTGACTTCCCCCTTCACCCTAGGTAGCTCGACTGCGTCCGGGGCATCGACGATGTCCGGCTGGATGTCCATGAGTTGGAAGATGCGGGTCCCGGCGACCATGGCCCTCTGAAGCTGGGTGTATTGCATTGTGAGGTTCCGGATGGGGTCGAAGAAGCGCTGCACGTACATCGCGAAAGCAACCAGGGCTCCAATGGCCAGAGAACCATCAAGGACCATAGCCCCACCAAAAACGACGACCAAGGCCAACCCCACGGCCATCAAGAACTCGGCAGCGGGCATGAGTGACGAGGATAGCCGGCTGGCCTCCAGGTTGGCCTCCAGATGCTCGTGGTTCAGTTCATCGAAGCGGCGGAAGTTCACGTCTTCTCGGGATAGGCTCTGTACGACCCGCACGCCGGTAATGTTTTCCTGCAGCGCTCCGTTAACGATGGCGATGGCCCGCCGAACGCGATCGAAGGAATGCCGGGCATATTTTTGCCATACCAGCAGAACGATCATGAGAATGGGCAGGATGACGAGTGTGATGGCAGCCAGCTTGGCGCTCATGATAAACAGGACGACAATGATTCCCACCAAGCTCAGCAGGTCTGCGAACCCAATGATCATGATGGAAAGGAATTCCTGGAGCTGCTGTACATCGTTCTGGACGCGGGACATGATCCGGCCGACCTCAAAGCGAGAGAAAAAGGTCAGCGACAACCGCTGGAGATGATCGAACATATCGGTGCGGATGGCATAAAGGACACCCTGGCTAATGTGGGACATCAGCGCCAGGTGGGCGTATTGGGTCACGTAGTTGATGGAGATGTTGCCTAAGAACAAAAGGGTTATGAACGTCAGTCCCTCAAGGTCTTGGCGGGTGACCACGGTGTCAATGGCGTAGCCCACGAGCCACGGCGTGGCTACCTGGGCGGCTGAAGAAATCAGCATGGTAATGACCGTGAAGAAGGTCAAGCGGCGGTATGGCAACAGATAGCGTAGGAAACGGGAAGCTACGCTGTGAACGTAAAGAGGGCCCCCCTCATCGTCCTCGAGGCCTCGCCCCTGAGCGTAGACAAAATGGCGGTTCATCGTTGCCCCCGCTGGTCTGCGCCAGACAGTGGGCCTTCGGAAGAGACGGGAGCGTCCACATCCTGCGGGCGAAGCTGAAGCTCGTAGATCCGGGTATAGAGGCCATCAAGTGCCAGCAGCTCTTCGTGGGTTCCCCGTTCTACAACAAGGCCCCGCTCCATCACGATCACCAAGTCTGCGGCCTTTACCGTTGATAGCCGGTGGGCTATGACGAATGTGGTGCGCCCGCGGATAACCTCTTCCATTGCTTGCTGGATCTGGTACTCGGTTTGGGCATCTATGCTGGACGTTGAGTCGTCCAGGATAAGAATAGGAGGGTTGATGAGCAGCGTCCGGGCAATTGCCAGCCTCTGGCGCTGCCCGCCGGACAACGTTACGCCCCGCTCACCGACCCAGGTATCGTAGCCTTCCGGCAGAGAGACTACGAAGTCATGAAACTGGGCTATCTGGGCCACGCGCTCCACGTCCTCCTGGGTCGCCTCCGGTGCTCCATAGGCGATGTTGTCCCTGATCGTAGCCGTGAAAAGAAAAACATCTTGGAGCACGATTCCGACGTTGCGCCGTAGGGACTCTAGGGTAAGGTCTCGGATATCGAGGCCATCGATGGTGACGCTGCCTCCGGATGTATCGTAGAAGCGGGGCACAAGATGGATAAGAGAACTCTTTCCGCTACCGGGTGGGCCCAGAAGGGCCACCACCTGCCCCGGCTTGGCCTCTAGAGTCACTCCCCGAAGGGCTGGCGACCGGCCGTTGTAGGACAGCGAAACATCCTCAAAGGACACGTCTCCCTGAAGCCGGTCAACGGTGACAGCCTCAGGGGCTTCTTTGACGGGTGACTCCGCGTCAAGGACGTCAAAAATGCGTTGTCCCGCCGATGCTGCCCTGGCGAAGGTATTGACTAGTCTCCCCGTGCTGCGCACCGGGAGGATCAGCATTCCCATATAAAAGATGAATTGCGACAACTGGCCTGCGGTGATGTCGCCCTGGAGGACCTGCCGGCCGCCGTACCAGACGATCAAAAGGGTGGCTAGTGTGAAGACTAGGTTCAGGAGGGAGGTTATGGAGGCATCGACACGGCTGGCTTGGTAGCTTAGGTCGGAAACCTCGCTGGCCTTGCCGTGAAACTTCTCTTGCTCATAGTCCTGCGCGCCGAAGCCACGTACCAGGCGGGCACCGGTGAGGTTTTCCTGTAGGAGAGTAATCAATTCGCCTAGAGACGTCTGGACTCCTGTCCAGAGCTTTCGGAGCTTTCTGCTGGCCATGATGGCACGCCAGATTGCGATGGGCACAAAGGCCAGGCTTAACAGCCCGAGTTGCCAATGCATGGTGAGGAGCAAGACGGCAACCCCGATGAAGAGGACACCCAGATAAGCTCCTCTCAGTAGGCCCAGGTAGATAAACCAACGGACGCCTTCGATGTCAGAAGTCGCTTTGGACATCAAGTTGCCCGTCTGCTGCTGGTCGTGATAGGCGAACGACAGCCTTTGGAGCTTCTCGTAGAAAGAGTTGCGTAGGTCGTAGGCAACTCGC
The DNA here is from genome assembly GCA_003228115.1 of Chloroflexota bacterium. Lineage (GTDB taxonomy): Bacteria > Chloroflexota > Dehalococcoidia > Lucifugimonadales > SAR202-VII-2 > SAR202-VII-2. The sequence continues at coordinate 342,153 of QEVV01000001.1, read as the reverse complement.
TGGGAAACCCACTCTCCCAGATACCCCTGGCCGTAAGTCAAAAAGCCTCTAACAATGCTCACCCCCACGATTGCCAAGGCCATCCAGAGAAGATTAATCCGTACCCCGCTGGTGATCACGGTATCAATGGCGTCGCCCAGAAGGCGCGGGATGATCAGAGAGACTGCGGTCGCCCCGAAGGTGGAAGCATACGCGAGCAGGAATCTCCTGCGGTAGCGGAATGCGTGTCGTGTAAGCCTGGCAAGAACAGACATTCTGAGGTTTGGCACCCAATGAGTGACCCCCCGAAGGAGGGGGGTCGTGTTGACCTCAGTATAGTACCTGAGACTAGGCGCTGCCATCTGTCTGAAAGTGGGACTAGTTTGCTTCCATCGCTTCGCTGTCCCTGGCAACCGCCGCTTTGAGGGCGTGCAAAGCTACCTCTATCTGCTCGTCTGAGGGAGAAGCCGTGGTGAGGCGCTGTAGCAGCAGTCCAGGGGCAGCTACCAAACTTGTGAATTTGTTAGCTTTTGACGGATCTCCAATAAACAGTATTTCCAGGCTGATGCCGGCTAGCAAAGGGGTGATCAGCAGTCTGGCGCCCAGGGCGGCTGTTCTAGACAGGTCGCTGAAGTGGATGAGTTCAAAGGAAGGCAGCTTAGTAGAGGTCAGCCTCTTTGCCTTTGGGTACCTGGGGGTTATAGCGTACAGCCAACTTTCATGGTCGCTGGTGGCGCTGTTCATTCCGGTAGGGATCGTTTACCTAGCTTTCAAGCGGCTAGCCACTGCAAGCCTGTTGCTTGAGGATGCCTTGGGCGAGGTGAAGGCTATACAGGGCAGGTTGCACAACACAGCCAAGGTTGCCTCGATTGGCACCTTCGCTATGGATCTGGCCCATCAACTCAGAAATCCCCTGTTTAGCGTTACGGGCAGGTTGGAACTACTTCAAGCCAAGGTGCTGCACCAGAAGGGATTGGAAGAGCACGTTGAAGCGGCGCTGACGGCTGCCTGGCGCATGCAGGAACTGATAACGGGGTTTGTGGAAATTGGCAGTCAGCGTACGGTTCCGGTTCGGCTTGAACAGATCCTGGACGACGCTGTGGAAATGACTCAATTGAGTAACGATAAGGATCTCAACGTCCAGCGAAGGTACCGTGCTGACCTTCCTTGTATTCAGGGATACCCCCTGTTACTTCGTGAAGCGGTGTCCAATGTCTTCTCTAATGCTCTGGAGGCTACGCCTCCAGGAGGCACGGTTACTATCGACGCTTTGGGAATTGGGCCCAATATCACGGTGGTTGTCACGGACAACGGGATAGGCATTCCTTTGGAACAACAGGTCAAACTGTTCCAACCGTTCAGCACCTCGAAGCCCAAAGGTATGGGACTAGGACTGTTCTCCGCCAAGCATATTGTGGAACTCCATAATGGGACCATTGAGGTGACTAGCCAGGCGGGGAAGGGTACAAGGATCGAAATGACCCTGCCGGTTACCGAGCAGCCAGAGCGTAACAATAGCCCTAGCCTCGAATATTTAGAATCAATCGTGGATGATGGGGTTCTTCCTCAGCCTTCCTTCGCAGAGGCTTCGCGCAACAATTAGTAGTCCCAAGGGTCTGTGTTTTAGGCCCCGCGCCCTGTTCTGACTTGTCTGAGTACCCACACCATCTGCCCCATTTCCCTGCCCAGCATGCCAGGAAGCGATTCAACAGGCCGTAGCCCTACGGTCGATGTCTGGTCAGCACCTCTTCCCTAGTTCGTGTCCATGGAAACATTCCAGATGAACGTTACGGGCTGGCCCACGGGCCATGCCAGTTGTTGCCCCCGCCGCAGGCCCGTTGCGCCTTGTTATGGTGTGCCATGCAGGGCATAGGGCTGCCGGTAACCTTGATCTCTAGGGCTCCGACGCCCACAGGTGACAACTCAGGGCTCCCTTGAATTGAATGATCGGCTCAGGGCCGATTGTGGGGGTGTTAGGCAGGAATGGGGGGCGGTTTGGTCCGCCGATGGCCTTGACGCTGCCAGAGCCTCAGATTATACTGCTTGTGGACTCAGATCCATCTAGGAACTTTCGGTCTTGACCTCGTTCACTGAGGTGAGTGTAGGTTAAGGGCGGACGTTTGCACGTTAACAAGGGAAGAGAGAGAAAGGCATCACGGGCCGAAAAGTGAGAGTCAAGCTATTAAGGGCTCACGGTGGATGCCTTGGCGCCAAGGGCCGAAGAAGGGCGTAGCAAGACTGCGAAAAGCCTCGGTTAGCTGTCTAGCAAGCTTAGCCGGGGATTCCCGAATGGGGAAACCCCCTTCGGTGGACCCGAAGGATCCCGACTTTGTCGGGAGGGGAACTCGGGGAACTGAAACATCTCAGTACCCGGAGGAAAAGAAAGCAACCGCGATTCCCTAAGTAGTGGCGAGCGAAAGGGGAGGAGCCTAAACCGACCAGGCTTAACGGGCTGGGGCCCTATGCCTGCTCGGGGTTGTAAGGCACAACAGTTACGACCCCAGTTGTGACAGGGAGTAAGAAACCGCTTCTCTAGCTGAAGGCATCTGGAAGGAACCGCCATAGAGGGTGATAGCCCCGTAGGCGAAAGAGAAGAGGCTCCCGATGTGACCTTAAGTACCACGGGGCACGGGAAACCCCGTGGGAAGCTGGGGGGACCACCCTCCAAGGCTAAATACCCTTGGCGACCGATAGTGAACAAGTACCGTGAGGGAAAGGTGAAAAGCCCCCCGGGAGGGGAGTGAAATAGATCTGAAACCGTGAGCCTACATTCGGTCGGAGCCTCGACTTCGGTCGGGGTGACGGCGTGCCTATTGAAGCATGAGCTGGCGAGTTATTACGTGTGGCAAGGTTAAGGGACTAAAGTTCCGGAGCCGTAGCGAAAGCGAGTCCGAATAGGGCTATTTAGTCGCACGTAACAGACCCGAAACCGGGTGAGCTACCCATGGCCAGGGTGAAGCCTCGGTAACACGAGGTGAAGGCCCGAACCCGGGAGCGGTGCAAAGCTCTGGGATGAGCTGTGGGTAGAGGTGAAATGCCAATCGAACTCGGAGATAGCTGGTTCTCCCCGAAATGCATTTAGGTGCAGCCTCGGGAATTGCGACGGAGAGGTAGGGCACTGGATGGGTTAGGGGGCGCGAGCCTACCAATCCCAACCAAACCACGAATGCTCCGTCAGTGTAACCCGGGAGTGAGACAGTGGGGGATAAGCTTCATTGTCAAAAGGGAAACAGCCCAGATCGTCAGCTAAGGTCCCCAAGTGCAGGCTTAGTGGGAAAGGAAGTCGGATCGCATAGACAGCCAGGAGGTTGGCTTAGAAGCAGCCACCCTTTAAAGAGTGCGTAATAGCTCACTGGTCGAGCGATTCGGCACCGAAAATTTAACGGGGCTCAAGCCTGCCACCGAAGCTACGGGATTCGATGCTATTGCATTGGATCGGTAGGGGAGCGTTCCCATCATACCGAACTTGTTTCGACAAGATCGGTGCGTGCGTTGAAGTCGGGTCGTGAGGCCCGGTGGAGCGGTGGGAAGTGAGAATGCCAGCATGAGTAGCTAGAAAACGTGTGAAAACCACGTTCACCGCAAGCCCAAGGTTTCCTCCGCAACGTCGATCGGCGGAGGGTTAGGCGGTCCTAAGACTAAGCCGAAAGGTGATGCCGATGGACAGTGGGTCAATATTCCCACCCCACCCGCTATCCGTTTTAACGACGAGGGGGGACACGGAAAGGTAGGCGAAGCGTGCCTATTGGACATGGTGCGTCTGACCTGTTAGGCCGTCAGGGTAGGCAAATCCGCCCTGACATAAGGCTGAGAGGGGAGGGGATCTCGCGAAAGCGGGAAACTTTGCTGAGCCTATACCGGCAAGAAAATCCTCGCGTCTAGGCAGCGGGTGTCCGTACCGCAAACCGACTCAGGTGGGCTGGGGTAAGCACCCCAAGGTGATCGAGCGACCCCTCGCTAAGGAACTCGGCAACATAGCCCCGTAACTTCGGGATAAGGGGTGCCCCGGAGGGTGGCCTCCCACGCGGAGGTTCGCTTTTCGGGGTCGCAGCGCAGCGGCTCTGGCGACTGTTTACCAAAAACACAGGTCTCTGCAAAGTCGAAAGACGATGTATAGGGGCTGACGCCTGCCCAGTGCCGGAAGGTTAAGGGGAAAGGTGAATCCTGCTTCGGCAGGAGGCAGCTTTGAACTGAAGCCCCGGTGAACGGCGGCCGTAACTATAACGGTCCTAAGGTACCGAAATCCCTTGTCGGGTAAGTTCCGACCCGCAGGAAAGGCGTCACGACTGGAGCACTGTCTCAGCGAGGGCCTCGGCGAAATTGCACGGCCCGTGAAGATGCGGGTAACCCGCGGCAGGACAAAAAGACCCCGTGGAGCTTTACTGTATCCTGGCCCTGATCTGGGGTCCGAAATGTGTAGGATAGGTGGGAGGCTTTGAAGCTCCGCCGCCAGGCGGGGTGGAGCCAACCTTGAAATACCACCCTTTTCGGATTTTGGATCTAACCCCTAGATAGGGGGACCCGGTCAGGTGGGCAGTTTGACTGGGGCGGTTGCCTCCCAAAATGTAACGGAGGCGCCCAAAGGTTCCCTCAGGGTGGATGGAAATCACCCGAAGAGTGTATGGACATAAGGGGGCTTGACTGTGCGGCCAACAAGCCAAGCAGGGACGAAAGTCGGGCCAAGTGATCCTACGGTTCCGAGTGGAAGGGCCGTGGCTTATCGGACAAAAGCTACCCCGGGGATAACAGGCTGATCCCGCCCAAGAGTTCACATCGACGGCGGGGTTTGGCACCTCGATGTCGGCTCGTCCCATCCTGGGGCTGAAGCAGGTCCCAAGGGTCCGGCTGTTCGCCGGTTAAAGGGGTACGCGAGCTGGGTTCAGACCGTCGTGAGACAGGTCGGTCTCTATCCGCCGCGGGCGTAGGAGAATTGAGGGGGGCTCTCCCTAGTACGAGAGGACCGGGAGGGACCGACCTCTAGTGTTCCGGTCGTTCCGCCAGGAGCGTAGCCGGGTAGCTAAGTCGGGTTCGGATAAGCGCTGAAGGCATCTAAGTGCGAAGCCGGCCCCAAGATTAATTCTCCCGCTGGGTTAACCAGGTAAGACCGCAGGGAGACTACCTGCTATATAGGCCGCGTGTGGAAGCGCCGCAAGGCGTGGAGCTAAGCGGTCCTAATCGGTCGAGGGCTTGACCTTTTTTCGGCTCGTGATGCATTTTTCTCTCTCTCTTGTAAACAGCGCGGTGCAGCGCGGGTTCCGATTCGTTCGGATCGTGCACTGGATTCGCTGCATTGAATGGCGCGGGGTGGAGCAGTGGCAGCTCGTCGGGCTCATAACCCGAAGGTCGTTGGTTCGAATCCAACCCCCGCTACCAACGTGATGCAAAGAAGAAGGCCCCTCGGTATCGAGGGGCCTTCTTCTTTGCGTTGTTTGCCATTGCCTTGCTAGTGAGCGCTTGGTCCCCACCCAGACCAGTTCTGTAGAAACAGCAGGAGTTCCGCCCCAAAGATTGGGTTGAACCGGCCCTCTTCTGGGCCGGTGTCGCCTAGCCAAAAGTGATTTGCTCCCTCCATGGCCAGAGGCCTTACCAAGGCGCCAGCCCTTTTCAGGTGATGCACCAATGCCTCCGACTGTTCCCGGTGGTCTACGACGTCATCCTGGGTTCCATAGGACACGAGCCATTTGGTTCCACGAGCGTTTTGGGTTGAGGCGTGATATATGGGCGACGCCAGGTAGAACAGCTCGCGAAGGTTCATCGGTGTTCCACCGAGGAATTTCTCGGTTATGTGGTCGTTGGGCCTGGTCAACTGGTCATGCTCCCAGTGCTTGATCACGTCGTAGATGCCTGCCACGCAGATGGCCACGTTAACCTTGGCCGAGAGTTGGCTGTAGGGGTCGTTGTCGGTGGAATCGGCAAAGGCTTCGTTGTCTCCTGCCAAGGCGAGCATCGCCAGAAGGTGGGCTCCAGCTGACGTTCCCATGCCGCCGATTCTCTCGGGGTCTACTTTGATTTCGGCGGCCCGCCCCCGAAGATATTGCACACCGCACCTGACATCGTGAAGACTCTCGTAGAAGGTGGGCTTCCCTGGCGCAGATAACCGGTAAGACAAAGCGAAGGCGGCGATTCCATGTTGGGCCAGGAACGTAGCCCAGCGCGCCCACTGCTCCTTCGACCCCCGCTGCCATCCTCCGCCGTAAAACAGCGCCAGGGTCGGAAAGGGTCCTGGCCCTGCAGGGGTATAGAGATCTCCCTTGAGTTCTACGCCGTCATGGACGGCAAATATAAGGTCGCGAGTGATCTCAATGTCTTCACCGCCAGCGGGCGGAACAGGATGGATGGCCTCGTTGTTTTCAGACATTGACGCTCTCCTCATAGGTCGCCGTAGTTGGCGGTAGTATATCGCGTTGGTTCGCCCGTGGGGCACAGGCGATGGCTTTCCCTCGCCTGGGTAATGTCGCTCAAGATTCAAGGCGTGAAGAAGCCCCCGGAGGAAATCCGGGGGCTTCTTCGTGTTGCGAACAAACGAAGCGCTTGAGCTGGCTACCAGGTCAACCAATTGCGGAGGAACAGCTTCAGGTCGGCAACGAAGGTAGGGTTATATTGCCCTTCGTCGGGTCCTCCGTCAGCCACCCAAAAGTGGTTGGCCCCTAGGAGTGGGATCTGTCTGACCGTTGCCCCAGCCCTCTTGAGGTGCTGGGAAAAGGTTATCGATTGCGCTTGGTGGTCCACTACGTCGTCATAGGTTCCATAAGGGATGAGCCATTGCGTGCCCTGCGCATTTTCCGTTGAAGCATAGTAAAGGGGAGACGACAGATAAAAGAGTTCGCGATGGCTCATTGGCGTTCCACCGAGATACTTTTCGGTTATGTTGTCGTTCGTTCTGCTTAGTAGGTCATGCTCCCATTGCTGGATCATGTCAAAGATGCCGGCCGCGGGGATGGCCACGTTCAGCTTTGCAGGCAAACTGCTGTAGGGCTCGTTTGGCGAGGGATGGATAAAGGCCTTGTCATCGCCAGCCAACGCGAGCATGGCGACGAGGTGCCCTCCGGCGGAAACTCCCATTCCTCCGATGTGTTCTGGGTCCACCTTGAGTTCGGCTGCCCGTCCCCGCAGGTATTGCACTCCGCTTCGCACGTCATCCATGCTCTCGTAAAGGCTGGGCTTCCCCGGCGCCGATAGGCGATAGGAAATAGCGAAGGCGACGACCCCCTGCTCGGCGAAGAAGGGGCCCCACTTGAGCCACTGCTCTTTGGAGCCCCGTTGCCAGCCCCCGCCGAATATCAGGATGATGGCCGGAAATGGCCCGGGCCCGGCAGGGCTGTAGAGGTCTGCCTTGAGTTCTACGCCACCGTGGACGGCGACAAGGATGTCTCTGGTGATCTCGATTTGTTGGGCACCGGATGGGGCGGAGGAGTGAGTTAATGGATCGTTGGGATAGGTCATGAAGGCTCTTCCTTGGGACCTGTTCGAGATGGCAGTAGTATATCGCGTGGTAAGGTGACGGTGCCTTTCGGAAGCCCGCCAATTAGGGAGCGAACATGGCCACTGAAATCAAGTTCGTCGATACTACGGTTCGCGATGGCCAGATGAGTCTCTGGGCCCTGAACATGCGCACCGGGATGATGCTGTCCGTGCTACCCAACTTGGACGAAGCGGGATTCGAAGCGCTGGAGTTCTTCGTGCCGACGGCCCAGATCAAGAAAATGGGGCAACAGATGGGCGAGGACGCCCTCCAATGGCTGAAGCTGGGCACAAAACGCAAGAACAAGACCGAGCTGCGGGTTACGGGAGGCTTGCGTAGCGGCCTGAGCAAGATTCCACAGTCGGTTTCAACGCTGTTGATGCAGATGTCCCTCTCCCACGGCGTCACCGTGACCCGTGCTTCTCAAGCCTGGAACGACTATCCCGACTTTGCGGATGAGATGCAGGCCCTGCACAAGATCGGGATGAAAGTGATTCTGAATATTATCTACTCAGAATCTCCCAAGCATACCAACGACTACTACCGGGAGCGGATCAAGCAGGCTGTGGCTCTCAATCCCTATCGCATCTGCTTCAAAGATGTGGGGGGCCTGCTCACTCCCGAGCGCACCCGGGAGATGCTCCCAATTTTTCGGGAGTCTGTGGGTGACGTCGAGGTGGAGTTCCACGCTCACTCCAACAACGGCTTGGCTCCACTCAATGCGCTTGAGGCTGCCAAGGGGGGCATCAAGTACATCCACACCGCCGTGCCGCCGCTGGCCAACGGAAGCTCTCAACCTTCGATCTTCAATGTGGCCAGCAACCTGCGGGCGCTGGGCTTTGATACCTGTGTCGATGAGGAGCCACTGAGGCCAGTGGAGGAGCGCCTGACAGGGATTGCTCATCATGAACACCTCCCCATAGGGGAGCCGCGGTTGTTTGACCAAGCGGTTTACACCCACCAGATTCCGGGCGGAATGATCTCCAACCTGGCATACCAATTGAAGCTTGTGGGTATGGAGCACCGGCTTCAAGAGACCTTAGAAGAGGCTCAGCGAGTTCGGGCCGAGTTTGGGTATCCCATCATGGTGACGCCATTGGCCCAATTCGTCGGGAGTCAGGCAGGCATCAACGTGATCGTAGGTGAGCGCTATAAGGAAGTGAGCGACGAGGTCATTCAGTACGCTCTGGGCTTCTGGGGCCGAGAGCCGGTTGCCGATATGGATCAGGATGTTCGGGCAAAGATTCTCGATCGCGGCAGGGCTCGGGAGTGGGCTCGGTGGGAGGTACCGCAGCCATCTCTTCAGGAGATTCGCTCTCAGTACGGAGGCAACATCTCGGATGAGGAGATCGTGCTGCGGGCCTACGGCGGAGATGGGGCAGTCGAGTCCATGGGCAAGTCAAGCAGCCCTCAGGAGTTTATGAGTGCCCACCAACCGCTGGTAACGCTCATAGAGGAGATAACGAAGCGTCGAGGCTTCTCCCATGTGGTCGTTCAGAAGGGCGATGTGTCCCTGACGCTACGCGGCAATTGAGCGCCCACGGGAGGTCTGCAGACAGAAACTCCACTGCGAACGAACTATGCCTGAGGTACCCAACTCACGTCGCTGACGCGGCGTGACTGAGAGACTGGGCACGCCTCTATGCGGCACCCTTCGAGGCCGCAATGGCTTCGAGTCCAATCTGCTGGTGGCGAAAACGGTGGACTTCCAAGCTCTCTTCCAGAATCTTCAGAACGGCGTCTTGCTTTTCCTCGGTGTCCGCGTATTTCACGAGAAGATTTGCCGTCTCATCGCTGTGGCCACCCTGGGGCAAGTCCGCCTGGTCGGCCGCGTCCCAATGCGTGAGGGCCTTCCCCGGTAAGTCGAGGTTCTTCCAGCGGCCCCCCCCGACCAACTGGCTCATGCCATACCGAGCTGCGACCTCCGGGCTCTTGCTCATCTCAATGCCTCCCACGGCAGCAAAGGCCTCCAGCCAGGACATGGAACGGCTTGCCCAGTCCCAGTAGGCGTTGGCCATGCGGGTATAGATAGCGCCTTTGTAGTTGTAGACGAAGTCCCGCTCGGAGCCTAGGGCTACAGCAAAGTCGACCAAGCTTTCGTAGTGACCGGCTTGGATGGTGGGGTCATTCACTTCCTCCACGTACATGTTCTCGATCATGTACTGGCGGGCGTCCAAGTGGGGGCAATTGCCAACGATGTTACCGAACCAGCGAGGGAAGAGGTCGGCGAAGACGCAATGCTCCAGGGCGTAGACCCTGGCCCCATCGCGGCTCATGTGATGTAGGTAGAACTCGGTCAGGGCATGGGGTTGTTCCCACATGACCTTGCCCACAACGCCTAACAATTCCTCCTGAAACTCTCCACCTGAACGCTTCATAGCCTTCCTCCTTTCCGCGAGCTCGTGCTGGGGCACCATCGATAGGCGCGTATGCTATTCCAGGAAGATTGTGTTCGCAAGACAAGGCAGGGAGCTTAGTTCGGGAATTCGAAAGGGGGCGCTGCCGAAGAGGGCGGCTATTTGTCGCGGAGTCCGCTAGCCTTGCCAAGGGGACGCCTAGCCTTTGCCGCCGGCAATTTGCCCTTGACGCTGTTATAGACCAGAGCAAGCACAAAAAGAGCCGCTGAGAACAGCACCACGGTGGCCCCGGATGATACATCGATAAAATAGCTGATGTAGATGCCTCCAAGGCCGCAGAAGGCTCCTATCCCCGTCGATAGTAGGATCATTCGCTTAAAGCTGTCTGTGAGCAGCCGGGCGGAGATAGGCGGGATGACAATGGCCGCTGCGATGAGCGTGACGCCCAGCACCTGCATCGATACAACGATGGTCGCTGCCAAGATCAGGGAGAAGGCGGCCTCTACCCATGCGGTCGGTACGCCGTAGACCCGGGCAACGTCGGCGTCGAAGGCGGTGAACAGGAAAAGTTTGTAGCCGACGATGACGACGATGATTGCCGCTACCGTAACGAATGCTATTGCGACAAGGTCGCCGGTGCTTACACCCAAAATGTTGCCGAAGAGGGCCGCATCGAAGCTGCGGGTAAACGTCTTGTACCTACTGATTAGGGCGATGCCCAAGGCGAAGCTGGCCGTTGTGATGATGCCAATGGCTGCGTCTGCCCCGATGGTGCGCTTTCGGGTTGTGAGGGTGATGAGCAGCGCGGAAAGGAAACCCCAGATGCTGGCCCCTACAAAGAAGTTCAGCGACATGACGTAGCTGACCACGGCCCCACCAAAGACCGCATGTGAAAGCCCGTGTCCTATATAGGCCATGCGGCGCAACACGACGTACACGCCAATCAGCCCACACAGGCCCCCGGCCATTGTTGCAGCTAAAAGACCCCGGACAAAGAATTCGTACTGGAATGGCTCAAGCACGGTGGTCCTCGGCGTGGCCGCTGGTATCGGGGTCATGCAGAGGGCCGCGCCTGGCGTTTCTCGCCCGGAGGTGGGGGCGTTCGGCCACAAGGGTGAGGCCATCGTGGTGGATGACCGGCATGTCAGCGCCGTAGGTGAGCTTGAGAATCTCTGGCGTGAACACCTCTTCCGGTGGTCCTGCCGCCAGCACCCGTGTGTTCAGGCATACCACCGACGGCAGGTGGGCGGCGACCGCATTGATCTCGTGCGTGGTCATGACAATGGCGACGCCTTGGTGGTTGAGGTCATGTAGAAGGTGCATAACGTCATCACGAGTCTTAATGTCGACGCCTGCGGTTGGCTCGTCGAGGAGCAGCAATCGAGGGCTGCTGACCAGCGCCCTTGCCAAGAAGACCCGTTGCTGCTGGCCACCGGAAAGCTCACTGATGTGGCGCTGCGCCAAATGACCGATACCGAGGCGGTCCATGATCTCTGCTGCCACTCGCACGTCGCTGCGGCGGTGCCAGGGCAGGAAGGGGTTACTCATCGTGTGCCCCATCATCACCGCTTCCTGCACAGTGACCGGGAAGCTCCAGTCGATGGTTTCCAACTGTGGCACGTAGCCAGCCCTAGGTCGTCGCTTCTCCGGGGAAATGCCTTCCACCAGGACCTGCCCTTGGTAAACGTCCACCACCCCAAGGATGGAGCGCAAGAGCGTTGTCTTGCCGGAGCCGCTGGGCCCTAACAGCCCTAAGAAGTCGCCTGGCATGATGGTCAGCGTCACGTCGGACAGAGCGACTCTGCCTTCGTAACCGCAGGTAAGCCCTGTCAGTTGCACTAGGGGTTCTTCTCGGCCGTGCTTGTGTGGGGTGGGGTGAGGCATGATCCTCGACTATTGCGGATACACTGCGTTGCTTGCGCCCTCGAAGACCGGCCCAACATCGAAGTACGCCAAAGCGCTCGTGTTGCCACCCAAGGCAGCAATCATCGTTTCCATGTTCGCCAACATGAGTCCCAGGTAGGAGTGACGCGGCTCTCCTAGTGAGCCTGGTAAATCGTCATCGCGGAGCCCATCGATAAAAATTGCCCCGGATTCCTTGGCGATCTGTTCCAACACGTCGCTGGGGAACACTTCCGAACCGAAGACTGCCGGTAATCCTAAATCACGGATCTGGTCTATGAGGCGGGCAACCTCCCGGCTCGATGGCTGTGAGAAGCCGGAGGGCTGTACCGCGCCAACGACCTCCATGCCATAGCGATCGGCGAAGTAGGCCCAGGAATCGTGGTAGGTCAGCAATTTCCGGTGTTGAACAGGGACCGTCGCCACTGAGGCCGCAATGCCCCGATCAAGCTCTTCGATGCGCATTCGGAATGCCTCAAGGTTGGCAGCGTAGTATTCGGCGTTGCTCGGATCGAGGGCCGTCAGTTGTTCTTGGACCAGCTCAGCGTACCGGAGCGCCAGCATCGGGTTGGGCCACAGATGCGGGTTGGGCCGCCCCTGCGACGAAGGGAAAGAGAAATCAAACTTCCACTCGTCGCTATCAATGGTCTGATCACCAAGGGCCAAGATGACTGTTTCCGCCTTCTTGTTTGTCTGGGCCAACTCCAAGCTGGGCTCCTCTAGGAAGAGCCCGTTTAGCACGATGAGGTCGGCTTCTGCTAGCACTCTAGCAACGGAAGGCGAGGGCGAGAACGTGTGAGAGTTGACGCCTTCAGGCACGATGCCCTCAAGGGCGACCCTGTTCCCGCCGATACTCTCCACGATGCTAGTGATCGGTGACACCGTCGTGACAACCTTCAATGCTGAGCTTGGAGAGGGAGGCGAAGGAGATGTGCCGCAGGCTGCGAGAAGGCCCAGAAGGCCCATGAGGAAGACAAGCGAACGATACATAGATGAGGGCCACCTACCTTCGATCAAGCGCACGTTGTGGGATCAGATGCGCCCAGTACCTTGTTGCGACAACTCGCAAGTACTTAATACGGTATATCAGGTTTGGTGTCAAGAAGATGGGTGCGCGCCCATGGAACATTAGGGCCTACCCATCTCTCGGGCTTCACAGCGGAAAGGAGCCACGCAAGCAGAATCAGGCTATCGGCCCCGAACCACTCCAGTTGAGCGTTGCCCTAGGCTCTGACTTCGGGTGCGGTGTAGAGGAGCCTGAATAGGAAGGGTGAGATAATTCCGACCCCGGCCAAGATCAAGGCGGCCACGTTTATGGCTGTGGCTAGGCTCGTCGCATCGGCCAACGCGCCAAAAGAGACGGGGACGATGAGCATTGCTGTTGCCCACCCAAGGCCGGTTACCGCCATCGTTGTAGCCCGAAGGCCAGGAGGGGCTGCCTGGGCGGCCATCACCGGATAGAGCACCCTGGAGGCTCCGAACACAATCCCAAGAATCACGATCACGGGAATGAGCGCGCCCAGGAAAGACCCGGTCAGAACCATGAGCAGCGTCATGACTCCCATACCAACCAGAGACAGCCCGTACATAGCTTGATAGCCCAGGCGTTTGAGGACATAGGCAAAGGCGAATCCAAACACTACCAAGCCGATGGAATGAAGTGCGTTCACCAAGCCTATGACGCTTTCGCTGTGGCCAGATTCCTTGAAGAAGGCGATGTAGACGGATCCGAGCATTGCGACAGACATGGAACTGAGGAAACCCATGATGACGCCCAGCCAGAGGACTCGCATACGCAGCAGTCCAGGCACCGGCCGGATCACATCCCCAATTGTTTGGATGGCCCCCCGGCGAGGCAGGGACGGCATGATGAAGCTAATGATCAAAGGGATGCAACAGAAGCCGCAACAGAGCGCAAAGGCAGCGGTGAATCCGCTGGTTCCTGCCACCGCCCCGGCCAAGGGCCCGCCAAATATGAGCCCGAGGCTTCCGTAGCCCAAAAAGCGAGCGATGATGGCCGGCGTGTCCGGCTCCGACAAACGGGCGCCATAGGTCTGACCGGCGTTCCAGTAGATGGCTCTGGAGAACCCAAGGAAAAGCTGGGCGCTGAAAAGGGCGCCTAGGGTTGATGAGAACAAGAAAATGATACAGCCGACCACAGCGGCAAAGAAGCTCATGCGCCATACGATCCGCTCGCCGAAACGGTCCGAGAACATACCGCCGAAGAGCTGAAGGCTGATTTGCAACAATGCCTGAGAGGAAATCACTGCGCCCATCGTGGCGAAGTTGTATCCCAGGTGGAGCGTGTACAGCGGAACAAGAACGACCAGCATGGCCAGGACTATGCTGTACATTCCAGCCGCTAAATAAAGTAGGAGGGCGGCCCTTTGTTCCGCCCTCCTGCCTTGAAAACCGAGGAGATGGTAGGCAACCGCCAATCTAAAGGTCCTTGGCGGTAAGCCCGCAGGCATCAGCAATGCGGTCGTTCATGTTGTAGACAGTGCACACGTTGATGGCGTGGATGATTTCCTCATCAGTGAAGCCGTGATTGCGTAGACCCCACATGTCGGCTTCGGTCATCTGCGCCGGCGTTAGGGTCAGTTTTGCTATGTAGTCCAGCAGGGCCCGGTCCTCGCTTGAAAGGGAGGCCTGCGTATAGTCAGACAGCAGGGCTTCCACCAATGCGTCGTCGTTGCAGAGCTTGCGGAGCAACGCTCCGTGCCCCTGGGCTCAGTACTCGCAGCCATTCAGTGCGGACGTCGTTGTGGCAATCATTTCCCGTCTGGTGCGGCTAATGCCTCCCTGGCGGTACATCACCGTATGGTCATAGTCGAGCCAGGCTTTGAGAATGTCAGGAGCAATGCTATTCATCTGCCGGATGGCAGAGACCTGTCCCGACTGCTTGGCGTTGCGGAAGTATGCTTCCTTGACGATGCCGGTCGCCTCTTCGGGTGGAACGGTTTCAATCCACGCCATGTGCTTCCTCCCTCCACGGGTTAGCATTCTGAAGGTATCACCCGTGCTGCGGGCGGTCAACGCGGGGCTTCATCTCCTTGTCGTTCTGAGGAGCCCGTCGACGAAGAACCACAGCGTTGGGAGCGACAATACGTAAGGAGCCCCGAAGAGGAGTCGCGAAAAGGAACGCTCTGATCAAATACCACCGTCTTTCCAGCGGAGGCCGGAATCCAGGAAGCGAGCTACCTAAACGCGGCCTCTCATCGTGACAAAAGGAAACGGCCCCTGAAGAGGGGCCGTTTCCTTTTCGTGAACTGGGTACCTTATTTGCCGTTGCTGCCCACAGGCGTGAGCCTGTAGAACGCCTGGGCGTTGGAGTTGAGGACTGCCGACTTGTCCTCGTTTGAAAGGCCGGGGCTGTCAAGGATCTCGTGGATTTCCTCTTTGCACATTTCATTGTTGACCTCGTGCGGGAAGTCAGAGGAAAACACGGGGAACTTGTTTCCGTAGGCCTGAATTGCTTGGGCTAGGAAGGGCTCGCTGCCCTCACACCCAACAAAGATGCGCCCTTCATCAATGTTTCTCAAGATGTAGTCGCTAACGCCTTCGCCCTTCTGGAGTTGAATCATCTCGTTTCTTGGGTCGTAGTGCTTGTGAGTCTCATAGGAACGATCGAAGCGCTCCATGCACATGATGAACCAGCCGATCCCGCCTTCCATGAAGCCCCAGTGGACGTTGGGGAACTTGTCTACGCAGCCGTTGAAGATGATCCCGCCGAATCCAACCATGTTGTTTAGCGGGTGGCCCAAGGCGTGGGAAGCGCCGAGCACCTCGTAGGTGTCGAAGCCGAAGCCGCTGTGCCCGCCGCCGTGAACCGCCAAGGCACAGCCTAGCCGATCCGCTTCTTCGTAAACCTGCCAGAACTCTTTGGCGCCAAGGTGCTTGCTCAGTCCCGGAGACGGCAACATAGCGCCCGGAAGGCCTAGGTCTTTCACAATACGCCGCAATTCTTCCGCCGCTGCAGGGGGGTCTTGCATGGGGATGAGGCCCATGGCCTTGAATCGGGGGCTCTTGTTCGTATAGTTCTCGTACACCCAGTCGTTGTAGGCCATGCACACGGCGATGGCCCACTCCCGGTTGGTGATACGTCCATATCCAAGGCCAGCGCTCGGGTATAGGACTGTCGAGTCAATGCCGACATCGTCAGCGAACTCAAGCCAACCTGCGGCGTCGGCCTGCTGGAAAGAGTGCGGTGGATATTCGATCGGCGTTGCCGCGTGCAGGTGGTCGCCGGCTGGGAAAATGCCATTCAAAACACTGCCTGAGCTGGCCTGTCTGTCCACAAACCTCTTGGGCATCCACTCCTCGCGCATCAGCGCGGCGATAGCGGGGATGTCTTCTACCAGGTGGCCGTCCCCATCAATGATGAGCTCAAGATTCGTTTCTGCCATTCCGTTTCCTCCTTGTTTTGCAACATGGGACACCGGCCAGCCGGTGTCCCATGTGTACTACTTTCCCTGTTTTCTGTCCACCCCGGCAGCTCTTGGGGGCTGGTTGGGAAGCAACCAGCGCTAATGGATCAGCCGCCCAAGAGCTCCGAGAGCCTTGCGACGATGTCGGGAGCCGTGTCCAGCACCTGGTCCCGATAACCCATGGCAACGTCAGGCCGAATGGGGCCTAGTTCAGCGTCTCTGCCCGCCTTGACTATGGCTGCGATGAACTCCTCGCTATTCTGCATTTCCCAAAAGGCGTCCTGCAGTACCTTTACGCGGTCCGCTGGCGTTCCTGGGGGCGCTACGTAGTTGCGCTCCATGACCTGCGGGAGGGTTGCCGCGGCAACCAGGTCAAGTGCGGCCTGGCCTGATGCCAACTGATCCTTGAACTCGACAATGGTGGGTACGTTCGGCAGGTCGCCGTGCTTCGCTCCCACGGTGACCTGAATCAGTGGAGTGACGAACGGGGGATCCGTGTCAACCCAATGCGGGCTCGCCGTAATGGAGGGTGTCCATTGCCAACATTTACCGTGGGCCTCACCCTGGTCTACAGCTAGAGATGAGTCCGCAGTTCCTTGGTAGCCTCCCAGCACCAAGTGGTCCATTCCGAACTCAGCGTTCAGGAGTTCTGGTAGCCAAGTTACTGTGGCTGACTGCGCCCAGGCGAATCGTTCGTTGCTGTTTATGAGGTCTTCCATGCTCGTGATGCCGGTGTCGGTGCGGAGGAAGCAAACGAACGTAAAACCCCCAATGGTACCGATCCACTCGAAATCCCTTGCGTCGAATCTGATTCCTTCAGTTCCCACGAGTTGATTCAGGAGAAGTGACGCAGAAAAGGCTGAAATGGTGAGGCCATCTGGCTTGATGCTTTTGGCCATAGCGTTCCCAGCGATCATGCCGCCTCCGCCAGGCATGTTTTGCACGATTACCGAGGGTTTGCCAGGAATGTAGTTTGGCAGTTGCCTGGCGATGACCCGAGAGAAGAAGTCGTAACCGCCACCCGGAG
The DNA here is from genome assembly GCA_003228115.1 of Chloroflexota bacterium. Taxonomy (GTDB): domain Bacteria; phylum Chloroflexota; class Dehalococcoidia; order Lucifugimonadales; family SAR202-VII-2; genus SAR202-VII-2. The sequence goes on along the minus strand of QEVV01000001.1, from coordinate 324,999 downwards.
AGTAGGGCACAATGACGCGAAGGGTTCTTCCTTCATAAAAAGGCTTGCCCGGGGTAGGAGTCGCAGGAACCGGCGTGTTTGTCGGCCGAGGCGTGGGCGCTGTTGTGGCCGTGGGCCTGGGCGTTTCGCCTGGCGCCAATGTTGCCGTTGGAGGCGCCGGAGTGTCCGTCGCCGGGACCGGGGTGCTCGTTGAAGTCGCCTGGGGTACCTGCGTTGGATCAGAGCCGCAGGCGGCTCCCACCATTGCAGCGATGAGCAGTACTAATATAGGTAGGAAGAGCTTCCTCGACATTCGACACCTCCTGGAGACTGTCAGTATGGCCGCCCGTTGGCGGGCAGGTTGACTGACGCGGATTATACCTGCTTGCTCATCCTATGTGTCAAGGAAAAGAGCGGAGTGTGGGTTTTATTGACAAGGGCCAGGCAAGCTGCTCTAATTGCTGCGCTTTCCAAAGCTACCAGCTTCTGATTTAAAGGAGGACTCCCCATGTCAGGAGGACACCAGTTTGGATACGGCAGCTTGCCCAAAGCCTCATACGGGCAGCTACCGTTGATGATTCCGGGCGTCGAGAATTGCGTTATCAACCTCATGGAGACCAAGCCTGGCGAGAAGTTTCTGATCATCGCCGAGCGGACCGTTGACCCGGTGGTTGTCTCCGCCTTCGAGATGGTTGCCAATACCGCCGGAGCTGATGTTAGTACCCTTTGGACGCGTCCCTTCTCCCCCGCCGGCATCGACCCTGACAATCCCAACGACATGGTGGTCCAGGCCTTTGCTGCCGCAGACGATGTGGTCATCATGTCATGGTTCCCGGACATCCACTCCAAGAAGTTGCCCGGCAACGCCTGCAAGATCTACAACAACAAGCCCGTGTCCATGTATCAGCTGGCCACCTACGAGGTTCTATCCTCACCAGCCGCTACGTTCCCTCTACCTCTGATGTACGAGATCATGCGGAAGATGAGGAAGGAAACGGCCAACGCCCAGATCCGCATCACAAGCGAATCGGGGACGGATCTGGTGGTCAAGGCCCCTTCCATTGAACACACCTTCGGAGGGATTGGCGTAGGCATGGATGAGATTGGCCCTCTGAAGCGCGGCGTCCGGGCCCACTTCCCCCCTAGCACTTGCGGCTTCGTCCCCGTTGAGGCGGACGGTGTATTCGTCCCTGACGCCACGGTAATCACTGGTGAGACCACTCATCCCATCCGCTTCACGGTTGAGGGTGGCTACATCACCAACATCGAAGGCGAATGGGAAGCGGAGGCAGTACGCCGCTTCATTAATGGTCCAGGACGAGACCCGGCGCCCAAGCGCTTGGTGGAGTGCATGTGGGGCCTGAACCCGAAGGCCCGTCTGACCGGGGCTAACGCAACCTTCGTGGAGAAAGAGCGGCACGCTGGCGTTCTTCACCTCGGCGTGGCAACGTACCAGATCGACGATAACTACAATGCCGACGCTCTTCAGAAGGGCACTGGCGTTTGGGTCTCCCATGTGGACACCTATATTCAGACGCCAACCATGTGGTTCAATGGCGAGCGCATGGTGGACAACCGGAAGCTTCTGTTGCTAGAGGACCCGGACCTGATCAACTTTGCCAAGCAGATTGGTGACCCTGAAGAGCTACTTCAGCCCGGCCAGCCAATGGACAACATCACCTGCTAGAGTGCCGAAAAGTCGCTTGACACCTATCGGGTAAGTTGCTGTAATGGCCGAGTTGACCAGTCGGCTAGGCACACGTGAGGGAGGTGGGTTTTGGCAGATGAAAATAGAAGGGTGGATGTCGGTTTTGTGTTTCGATGCACGTTCTGCAAGAAACACATCCAGCACCCCATGACCGCGAAAGCTTTAGGTCTCGTGGATGACGAGGTGCCTGTCATGGGCAAGCTCTATCGTTACAACCGCTGCTATTGCGGGATGGGCCGCTTCGTTATTGCAGAGCGGACCGATATGACGGCGGAAGAGTTGGAGGATAAGATTAGCGAGCACATGGCTCACTAGCAATCCGCTTTCGGCTCGGTTTTCTCTCTGGGCACTACGATAGGTTGGCCGAAGCGGTAGCTGAGTCAATCGGCCTTGAGCGCAAAGGCCTCATAAGACGATATGCAGGAGTAAAGCAGTGAACGATAGAGTTAAGGAAGTCACTGATTCACAGTACTACCGTATTCCCCTGGACCTCATAGACCCGAACCCGGGACAACCCAGGAAGTTCTTCGACGCGGAAGCGTTGCGAGCGCTGTCGGAGTCGATCAACAAGATTGGGCAGCTGGAAGACATCCTGGTGCGGCCCAACGGAGATCGGTTTGAGCTGGTTCTGGGTGAACGAAGGTGGCGGGCCTCTCATTTGGCGGGGCAGGGCGCAATCAATGCCAAAGTTCGGGACCTGACGGACGAAGACACCTACACGATATCCCTGGCTGAAAATGTCCAACGTGAGGACCTCACCGGGGTGGAAGAGGCATTCGCCTTTAAGAGCTACCTTGACCAAGGGCTGACCCAGGAAGAGGTCGGCGAGCACATGGGTAAGCTCGACCGCCGGATTGGCGAGAAGCTAAAACTCCTCAGCTCCAGCTATTACGTCAAATACATGGAAGCAAAGCTGGATGACATGGACGCGGAGATGGAGAAGCTCAAGCAGGAGAACCGCATCCTGCGGGGAGATCTCACCGACGTTCCGACGAACGTCAAAGTGGTTGACGAGAACGAACTGGTCAATCATTTGGAGACCAACTGGGAAATCGTCACGCCTCTTTCACAGAGCCGCTTCGTCATGAGGCGCGTGCGAGGGCTCTAGGGCAACGCTACCCCCGGGTAATGGCATAATTTGAGCCAGTGGGATAAAGCTAGCGGATAAAAGGGAGATTGCATGACTACCGAAACCTTCGGTCGAGCGGAAAGCCTAAAAATAGTGTCTGCCCATGATGAGTGGGTTCAGTCCTTAGGGGTGCCTATCCATGAAGGATACTTCATCCAGGACCTTCGGAAATTGGAACTTGGCCCCTGGGCCGAACGTGAGTGCAACGCTGCATTTCTAAGGTTGGCAGGGCAGGAGGGGGTCTCCGAGGCCCGTGTGACAGAGATTCCCCCTGGCAAGACGCTCCCCAAGCTAAAAATGGGGTTTGATGAGATCGTCTATGTGGTTGAGGGCGGCGGTATGACGCGGCTCTGGGCCAACGACGGCTCTCACGAGCGCACCTTTGAATGGTCAGACCACGCCATGTTCCGACTTCCCAGGGACTGCTGGACACAGTTGAGCAACATGCGCGGCGACAAGGCTGTCCGGCTGCTTCACTTCAATTTCTTGCCGGTGGGTATGGCCGCTAATCCCGATCCCGACTTCTTTATCAACAACCCCTACGACAATCCTGGGCTTCTCGGCGAACCGGGCGAAGAGACGTTCTCCAAGGCCAAGGAGGTCCACGTTGCTGAGGGGTTCTACCCTTCTAAGGGCGTGATGTACTACTACTGGAGCGGCAACTTCTTCCCTGACATGAAGGAATGGAAAGACCTGACACCGCTATTCGGCAGAGGCGGAGGTGGCCGCACGGTTTACGTCGTCTACCCGAAGAGCAAGATGACCTGTCACATGTCGGTCTTTCCTTCGGGGAGCTACAAGAAGGCCCATCGCCACGGCCCCGGCGTCATCATCGTCATCCCGGATGGTGAGGGTTACTCGCTGATGTGGGAAGAAGGCAAGGAGAAGGTTGTCGTGCCGTGGCAAGAGGGTAGCGTGTTCGTGCCCCCCAACAAGTGGTTCCACCAGCACTTCAGCACCGGTACCGTTCCGGCCCGCTACCTGGCCTTCCACTCGCCCAAGCAGTTTGCGGGCCAAGCTGAGACCATTGAGGATCGGGCGAAGGACCAGATTGAGTATCCAGACGAGGAGTTGGCGGTCCGGGAGCTGTTCCAGGAAGAGTTGGCCAAGAAGGGTCTCGCCACCAAAATGCCGGAAGGCGCATATCTGGATCCTGAATACGAATGGGCATACACCGAAGAACTGTAGCGTTTCAGGTTCGATTGCATGGGAATCCAAGCGAGGGATGGGCTTCAGCCCATCCCTCGCTTTCTTTTGGAGGACTGCCCTCGGCGCCATGCGCGGGAAGGGCATGCGGTTCGTTGTTGGACCCACCGACCCGAATCTATAGGTGGGGTACTCCTGGGGGGCCCTCTACTCCGGACTGGCTACAAAAACACTCACGCTGGTGGCGGCTACGATGTCTGCGTCGGCTTGTAGCCCGGCACATTGGCAAGGGCCTTGCTGGGAATCCTGACCTTTAGCTGGAATCGGGGTGTTGACAATGCGTAAGCGTGGGCTAATATAAATTCATGACGAACTTGGACGTGGCGCTAAAGGCAATAGCGGAGCCGCGACGCAGGGACATCCTGCGCTTGGTGCAGACGATTGAGCTTCCAGCGGGAGAGATAGCCGCGCACTTCGATGTGACCCGGCCAGCCATCTCGCAGCACCTTAGAGTGCTTAAGGAGGCCCGGCTCATTGCCGAGAGAAGGGAAGGGACTCGCCGACTCTATCGCGCCAGCCCCGAGGGCCTGGCTGAGGTTCGAGAGTTTCTGGAAGGGTTCTGGGCCGAGCACTTGGGGCTGCTGAAGGAAGCCGTGGAATCTGAGCAGAGGAGAAGCGCCCATGACTACTCAGCAAACTGAAGTTGTTGAGCAGGAGATTCGAGTGGCCGCATCGCCTGAGGCGATTTTCCCTTACTTCACCGATCCAGAGAAAATGCTCCGTTGGAAGGGTGTTGCTGCTGAACTGGACCCGAAGCCGGGTGGCATCTATCGGGTAGATATGGGCCAGGATGTCGCCAGGGGCGAATATGTCAGTATCGAGCCCTACAAGCGCCTTGTTTTTACGTGGGGCTGGGAAAGCGAGGGCAATCCCGTACCTCCTGGATCGAGTACGGTGGAGGTAACACTCACGCCTGATGGCGCCGACACCGTCGTAAAGCTACGGCACTCCGGCCTTCCGGTTGACGCCCGGAAGCTTCATGGTGAGGGTTGGGTTTACTTCATGTCCCGCCTCATCGACGCAGCAGAGGGCCGCGAGCCCAGTGAAGTCCGATTTGGGGAAGGCCACTAGCCGCTGGCGTTGTCAGCATAAGGAAAAGCCCGGCGACCGCCGGGCTTTTCCTTATGCTCGATGGATGTGTTCTTGTCCGGATCTAGTTCCCCCACTTAGCCAACCAGAATTCGAGGCTGTCCACCAAGGCGATCCAACTGGCCTCGATAATATCCGCGGAGGCGCCAACGGTACGCCAATAATGGTCTCCGTCGGTTGATTCTATGAGGACTCGGACGATGGCCTTGGTCCCCGATCCTTGGTTCACCACTCTTACCTTGTAGTCCACCAAGCGCACAACTTGGAGGCTGGGGTAGAACTGGAGCAGGGCTTTCCGTAGGGCATTGTCCAAGGCGTTAACCGGCCCGCTGCCATCAGCGGCCGTGTGCATGGTTTCGCCATCAACCCGGACCTTGACCATCGCCTCTGAAAGCGCGTCGGCGCTGCTGCCTGGTGCCGTAATGTCTGGACGCTTGTCGACTCGCACCATGAAATTGACCAGTTCCATAGGAGGCTGGTACCCCTCCAAGCTTCGGCGCACCAACAGTTCGAAGGAGGCTTCAGCATCTTCGTACTGGAACCCATCGTTTTCCCGTTGCTTGACCTGGTCCAATAGGGCCAGCGTCTGCTGCGGGGTCAGTTCAATCTCAAGACCCATTTCCTTCAGCTTGAACGCCACATTGCTCCGGCCCGCCAATTCGGACACGAGAACTGAATTGGCGTTGCCAACGGCCTCCGGCTGGATGTGTTCATAGCTGGACTTGACCTTGGCTACTGCGGACGCATGGAGGCCTGCCTTGTGTGTGAAGGCGTTGAGGCCAACGAACGCTTGGAACTCGTCGGAGGGTATGTTGGCGACTTCACTGATGTAGCGATGGGCCTCGGTGAGCTGGGCGAGCTGGTCGTCACTGACGCAGTCGATGCCCATCTTCATCTTGAGGTTGGCGATGATGGAGAAGATATTGGCGTTGCCGCACCGTTCTCCGTACCCGTTGGCGGTACCTTGTACGAGTCCAGCGCCTGCCTGGATGGCAGACAGTGCTCCGGCTACGGCGACATCGGCGTCGTTGTGCGTGTGAATGCCTATCTCTGTGGGCACTTCCTTCACCAGCCGTTCCACGATCTGGGCCATCTCGTGGGGCAAGGTGCCGCCATTGGTGTCGCAGAGGGTGACGCATTCGGCGCCAGCGTCGGCAGCACTTCGGACGCATTGGATGGCGTATTCCGGGTTGGCCTTGTAGCCATCGAAGAAGTGTTCGGCGTCGAAGATGACCCGCCGGCCTTGGCTCCTTAGGTAGGCAACGGAGTCGTAGATCATGGCCAGGTTTTCTTCGAGGGAGGTCTCCAGAACGTGGCTAACGTGGAAATCGGAACTCTTCCCTACCAGGGTCACGACCTGAGCGCCTGATTTCATGAGGTGTTGGAGATTCGGATCATTCTCCGCCTGACCTTTGGCTCGGCGCGTGCTGCCGAAGGCCACGATGGTCGCGTGCTTGAGAGAGAGCGACTTAGCTTGCTCGAAGAACTCTTCGTCTTTAGGGTTGGCCCCAGGCCAGCCCCCCTCGATGAAGTCGATTCCCAACTCATCCAGCTTGCGGGCAATCTTGAGCTTGTCCTCCACGGACAATGAGATGCCTTGGCGCTGGGTGCCGTCCCGTAGTGTAGTGTCGTACAGCTTTATACCGCTCATTATTCCCCCCACAAAAAAAGAAAAGCCCCGTCCATCAAGGGACGGGGCTTAAAGCTCCCGCGGTACCACCCTTCTTGTCCCGAAATACTCCGGGACCACTCTATAAGCGCTATGGCGCCCTGCGACCTATAACGGGGAGCAACCCCGGCGACGAGCTACTCTGGTTGCCTTCACCCTGACCCTCTCCCAAGGGGGGAGAGGGAAGCGGCGGAAACCATTTTGCTCTGCGGCTCAGGAGGGATCTTCGGCGGGGCCTGTGCGTCCGCTCACACCGTACCGGACTCGCTTGCCACTGGGTGGGCCGCCTACTCGTCTCCGTCACAGCCTTTAACAAATTCGAACGTAGCACGAAGGGTAGGGAGTGTCAACGCGAGGGGCGGCCGCAGCCTACCCAAACCATATCCCCAGGTATTTGGTGAACCAGAACAGGCCTGCGTAGACTGCCCCACCGCTGATGACCAATGTTGCCAGGGTTCGCCAATGGCGCCGGGCACCCTTTAGGCTGCAGGCCTGGCGTCGGCGAAGGTAGAGCACCACCGCCACGATGGCGATCAAGAGACCAAAGGCCCGGAACGCCCATCCGTAGGTGTAGTACAGAGTGTCGCCCAAGGTAATGGCCTCGGCGCCGGTGGCTACGCCTATTAGAACGAGCACCACCGGCGATACGCAGCACGTGATGGCCGCAAACCCCGAGATCAGGCCCATGAAAAGGCCCTTCTTGACGCCGCGGTCGGCTTTCGTCTCTATTGTCATGGTGGCTCCGGGAGGCCTGGGGTGTCGCCTTCCTTAAGCCCGTAGATATCAGTGCCGGGGAAGAAGTCCAGCCATGCCCAATCGAAGAACGTTGCGTACGGGATCTCCTTCAGGAGTTCACCTTGCAAAGGGCCTTCCAGGGCCAGCCCCTTGATGGGGTCCCAGGCCGATCCGGTTTCTTTGTCTACAAACTTTCCGTCTTCCCAAGTGAAGGACAAGGGCTGGCCCGCGGCACTCCTCAGGAAGGCACGGAGTGAGCCCGTTTCTGGGTTGGAGATCAGCACAAGGGGGATATCCCCGAGGGTGTCATTGACCACTATTTCAGCTGCTACCGCTTCGTGCAGGTAGGCCTTGGCATGGTCGCCAAGCTCAATCCCCGCCACTTGCAGACCAATCCGATCATGGAAAGGATTAAAGCCGTGGGGACGCCAGCCTTTAAGGATGAGCGTGTCAGGGTGCTCCGCCACCCACACTTCCCACGGGGTGACCATGGATGGCACAAGCTCCAGGCGGACGCCCTCGAACTCGCCGCGCAGGGCGGTCCCCGTCGGTTGGGACCATAGGCTGTCGGTGGTGTGGTCAAACCAGGTCATAGCATTCTTGTACAGGGCGCCATAGTTTCCAAAGGTGTGCTCCTTCCCGTCGATCCGCCGGTCGTGAACCAGACCGGTAGCACAGATCGGTCACCAGGTGACAAGGACAGGCACACCTCCAACGACATCGTTAACCATCTCACGGCTCACCAACACGGACAGAGGGTAGGCGCGGGCGTCGCCATTGATCTTCAGGCCGATTACAAAGTTCCCTTCCTGGAAGTCGGCGTCGGAAGCGGGGACAAACTTAGGATGGTAGATGGGGGCGATGGCGTCGTTGGCCAGCAGTTTGTAGATCTTTGTCAGGCCTACGTTAACGTCCTCCCGCTCGGAGGAAGACGTACCCATACCGCTATAGCCAATATTGCCCAAGAACACGGTACTGTTATTGGAGGAAGGGGGGGGTGTAGGTGTCGTGACCATTGGTGAGGGCAAAGGATGCGGCGTGCTGGCCAATGGGGCCGGCGTAGACCCTTCACATGCTGCAGCAACAAGCGCGGCCAATGCGACTACAGCGAATGCCACTGCAAGGGACTTCCGGTTTCGGCCTTGTGATTGCCTGAACGACATGGTTCTCCTAGCCTGATTCTACCGCCTTGGATGTACCGCGGCAGTCGCAAGGTGCGCTAGCCTTGCTGGGTAACTTCGCGTTGACCCCCCAATGGTGGGAACCTATACTGGCCGCGACATCGCCACGGAGGCAAAATGGAAGGCCGTTTCCCCAATGGGCTCTTTGTAGCTATGGGCAACTGTAAGGACCCGGAAAGAGAAGAGGAATACAACCGCTGGTACGACGAGGTTCATATCCCTGACGCCACCAGTCAGGGCCCGCTCCGCAACGGCGTTCGCTTCGTGAACGCCGAGCAGGAGCCTGGACAGCCAAAGTACCTGGCCCTCTACGAGACGGACGCGGAAGACCTTGTTGCCGCTAGAAGCGTCGTGTCTGAGATGGCAGGAAGGCTTCGGGATGCTGGACGCAGCACCGATCTATCGGAGTCGCTGCTGACCGCAATGGTCAAGAGCATTGGCTCGACGTCAAGCGCTACGGCCGGGAAGGCTGTGCGCAGCCTCTTATTCGTTAGTCTGGACTGCAAAGACCCCGATAGAGAGGAAGAACTAAGCCACTGGCACGGCGAGGTTCACCAACCGGACGTTCTGGAATCAGGTTTTTACCACAGTGCCTACCGTTACGAGAATCCCAATCCCAGCGACAGGCTGGGCAAGTTCGTGGCAATCTACGAGACTGACCTTGATCCCCAAACCGCTTCGGCGGGCACCCGCAGTATGTGGCCCAAATGGAACGCTATGGGTCACGGCAATGACCTAGGGATACTAAGGACAAGGCTGATCTTGCATCGATTGACCCCTCAGTTATAAGGGGCAGCTCAACTCGACGGAGGAGTGCAATGGAAGGGCGTTTTTCTAACGGCGTGCTCGTTGCCCTGACGAACTGCAAGGACCCCGCACGCGAGGGCGAGTTCAACAAGTGGTACTCGGAGACCCACCTTCCCGATATCGTGAGCACCGGCCTGTTCAAGGATGCGGCCCGCTTTGAGAACGTGGAGTCCAAGCCCGGCGAGGCGAAGTATCTCGCCTTTTATGAGACCGATGCCGAGGATTTGGCGGAGGCCCGCACATCCTTAACCACGCTGATCGGTGGCTTGCGCGAGGCGGGACGCTCCAGCGACCTCACCGAGATGGTGGGTGGGGGTATTCACCGTCGCATTGGCTCAGGGTCCAGCGCTGCCAAAGGCAAACCAGTGACCGGGTTGCTCCTGGTGTCGACTGATTGCAGTGATGCTACCAAAGAGGATGAGTTCAACCGCTGGTACAACGAAATCCACATACCGGACATTCTGGGGCTGGGGCTTTTTCATAGTGCTTATCGCTTTGAGAATCCTAACCCCAGTGAGGTTCTGGGCAAGTACCTGGCCGTCTATGAGACTGACAAAGACCCGGCTGAGGCGGCTGCGGCCAATTCGGTGGCGAGGGATGAGTGGGAAAGGGCCGGCCGTTGGTCACCCCTGCTGGAGATCAAGACCCGGCTCGTTTTCAAGCGGCTATAGGCCGGAACATCTGGTCGACGAGAAGGGCAAAGCAATCACTGGCGCAGGTAGGCCACACAAGGACAACCTCTGGAGGGGAACAATATGGAAGGACGCATACCGACCGGTATTCTGTTGGCGCTGACGAACTGCAACGATCCGTCTCGGGAAGAGGAGTTCAACAAGTGGTACGACGAGTATCACCTGCCTGACCTACAGAGCACAGGACTTCTTTCCAACGCTCAGCGCTTCGTCAGTACCGACCCGCAGACAGGCCAACCCAAGTATGTGGCTATTTATGAGACCTTTGCCGAAGACATGGCGAAGGCGCGCGAAGACTTCGCTGCGCTGAGGGCCAAGGTCTTTGCTTCTGACCGGATGACCGACCTCGGCGACATGGTGGCCTGGGGAATCTTCCAGGGCATCTATTCGACTTCCACAGGGGAAGCGTCAAAGGGTGTAAAGGGCCTGCTCATCAACTCGCAGAACTCGAAGGACACGGCGCGGGACCAGGAGTTTAGCGACTGGTACAGCAACATCCATGTCCCTGATGTGCTGGGGAGCGGCCTCTACCACACCGTCTACCGCTACCAGAACGACGAGCCGGGCGACGTGCTGGGCAAGTTCATCAACGTCTATGAGACCCATCTGGACCCCGCCGAAGCATCCGAGGGCCTTCGAGGAGAGCGGAGCAAGTGGGAGGCCCTGGGGCACATGAACGACCTGCTGGAGATCAAGTTCCGCGCAGTCGTTCGACCAGTGCACCCGTAGGGGCGGGTCTGTGACCCGCCCGAGGCGTCCAGTCGTTTTGGCAAGTCACGATCGAAAGAAAGGAGGATTACTATGGACGGACGGTTTCCCAACGCAGTGCTGCTAGCCTTTGTGAATTGTATCGATTCCAGCCGGATAGATGAGTTCGACCGTTTTTGCGACGAGGTTCATCTGCCCGACCTTCAACAGAGCGGCATGTTGACGAATGCTCAACGCTTCGTCAACGCTGACCTTCAGCCAGGCCAGCCGCAATATTTGAACGTCTACGAGACCGATTTCGATGTGGCCGAGGCTCGCAAGGCCTTTGCTGAACTGAGAGCCAGCCTTCTGGCCGCGGGACGCATGGATGCCATGAAGGGCATGGCCGAGTCCGTGGCCTGGGGCATCTTCCCCAGCATTGGATCGAAAAGTACGGCTACGGCGCGCAAGCCGGTGCGCGGGCTCCTGGTCAACTCGCAGGACTGCAAAGACCCGGCCAATGAGGCCGCCTTCAGCGATTGGTACAGCAACGTCCACATCCCTGACATATTCGCCAGCGGGTTCTTCCATAGCGCATATCGCTACGAGTCCGAGCCGGGCACGGTTTTCGCTATGGCCGATCCTGTAGCGGGTGTCCTTGGGAAATATATCAATATCTATGAGACTGACCTTGACCCCATTGAAGCTTCAAACGGCATTCGGGGGGAGAGGGCCAAATGGGAGGCCACAGGCCACACCAACGACATGGGCGAGATCAAGCTGAGAGCGCTCTTCCGGCCGGTGTACCCCAAGTCCTAAGGCACTGCTCTCAGATAGCTGAGGCGCAGAACCTCTCCCTTGAGGGAGAGGGTAGGGAGAGGGGGTGAGGTTCGAGGGGTGCATAGTCGGTATCGGGTATGGCGATAGTTCCTCCCTCCCTCTAGCTCCGGGATGGAGAACGAACAAAGGAGGAACCACCATGGAAGGCCGCTTTCCCAATGCAATACTCATGGCCCTAGCAAGGCCTCGTTATCCAGACCGTGAAGATGAACTGAACAAGTGGATCGATGGGACGCATTTCCCGGATCTTCAGAGCACGGGGCTCCTCACCAATGCGACGCGATTTGTTAATGTCGACCCCCAGCCTGATCAACCCAAGTACGTGAACATTTACGAGATCTACGTTGAGGACGTTGAAGAGGCGCGCAAGTCCTTTGCGACCTTGCGGGCCAGTCTGGTAGATGCAGGCAGGATGGGCGACTTGTCGATTACGGAGTGGCGCATCATGCCCCGCATCGGGTCCACATCGACGGCTGCTGCAGGGAAGTCGGTGAAGGGTCTTTTAATCAACTCTCAGAACTGCAAGGACCCGGCCAGCGAAGTCGAGTTCAGCGATTGGTACAGCAATGTCCACATCCCGGACATCTTCGAAAGCGGGTTCTTCCACAGTGCCTACCGCTACGAGAATGACAATCCAGGTGGCTTCTTCGGCAAGTACCTTAACGTATATGAGACCGACCTGGATGCTGTTGAGGCCTCCAACGGCGTTAGGAGTCAGCGGACCAAGTGGGAGGAGATGGGCCACACGAACGACCTGGGACAAGTGACGTTGCGGCTCCTTGTCCGCCCGATGCACCCAAAGTCCTAGTGGCGTTTGGGTTAGGTCACTGAAGTAAGTTGAAGGGGGAACGTTCGCGTTCCCCCTTCTGATTCTCTGGGAGGAGACAACATAATGCGCGTCGCAGTTATGGGCACGGGAGGCATGGGGGGTTACTTTGGCGGCTTGCTTGCTAGGGCCGGTCACGAAGTAGCGTTCATTGCCCGAGGCGCCCACCTCAAGGCTATTCAAGAGCAGGGGCTCCGCATTGAGAGCGTCATTTCCGGCGACTTTGTAGCTACAGGCCAAGCGACCGATGATCCTGCCGAGGTCGGAGAAGTCGACCTTGTCCTGTTCACTGTCAAGACGTACCACAACGCACAGGCCATACCTGCCATTAGGCCGCTGATCGGCTCAAACACGGCTGTTCTGACGATGCAGAACGGCGTGGAGAGCGGCAGCGAACTGGCGGCGGCCATTGGCGCTGAACACGTGCTTGTGGCTCCCACTCTTATCGAGTCGTTCGTGCAAGAGCCGGGTCTTATTGTGGAGCGCATGCCTCGAACCGGCGTGGCCTTGGGCGAGTTCGAGGGCAACGGAACAGAGCGAGTCTCAGCCTTGGCGGCCACATTGAAGGAAGCTGGCTGGACGGTGGAACCAACCGCGGCCATCGCCGGCGACGCCTGGTTCAAATGTATGTTCATCTGTGCATTGGGGTCGGTGTTGGCGTCCTCGCGCTCGACCCTTGGTGAGGTCATGGCCTGCGCTGAGAGCAATGACCTGTTCGTTACCGTGCTTCAAGAGGTGGAGCAGGTGGCGAGGGCAAAGGGCATCATTCTGGACACATCCCTGAACATCCCTCGCTTCATGGGCCTCAAAGGTGAAGGCTCGGTGGTGGATGTCATCATGGCTTTCGCAGAGTCCATGCCCGCCCAGCTCAAACCATCTATGTTGCGAGACTTGGAAGCGGGGCGGCCCACTGAGATCGATGCGCTGAACGGCGCCATCGTCCGCCTAGGGCGAGAGGTTGGCGTGCCTACACCCGCCAATCTTGCTGTTACGGGGTGTCTGCGGCCTGCTCATCTGAGGGCGCTAGCTGGGTAGAACCGGCCTCGTATTGTCCACTGCCCGCCATTGTCATTCCGAAGGAGCTTGGCGACGGAGGAATCTTGTTCGTTTTGGAGGGACGACTGTGGTGAGATCGTGCAGTGTCACTCCAGAAGTCGTTCCTTAGCTAACAAGATTCTTTGCTCTGCTCAGAATGACAAAGAGAGGGTGGAATAACAAAGTAAATGGGGGGCACTGCTCGCCCTGTCTCTGCCTGTGCTACCATTCCGGGAGCCCATTTTCGGAGAACATTCGTGGTTCGTGAACTCGTTGAACAAATGCGCGCCGGAGACCGCCGCGCCCTTGCCCGCCTTCTGAGCGTGGTGGAACGCAATGGCGACCAGGTAACCGAGCTGATGGAGGCTATTCACCCCTACACAGGCAACGCTCAGGTCATCGGCATTACCGGCCCGCCTGGCGCCGGTAAGAGCACCTTGGTCGACAAGATTACGAGCCTTGTGCGGGCGAAGGGCCTCACCATCGCCGTGCTAGCTGTTGACCCCACGAGCCCCTTCACCGGCGGCGCTGTGCTTGGTGACCGCATTCGCATGCAGCAGCACTACCTAGACCCGCAGGTCTTCATCCGCAGCATGGCAACAAGAGGGAGCCTGGGCGGGCTTCCCCGGGTAGCGTCGAGGGCCGTTAGGGTGCTGGACGCCTCAGGCAAAGACATCGTTTTGGTGGAGACGGTGGGGGTGGGGCAGACCGAGGTTGACGTGATGAAGATCGCCGACAGCGTCGTCGTGGTACTCGTGCCTGAGGCAGGCGACGCTGTTCAGACCCTCAAAGCCGGTCTCATGGAGATAGCCGATGTCTTTGCTGTGAACAAGGCGGACCGAGAGGGTTCCGGCCGCATGGTGGCGACACTGCGAAATACCCTAACCTTCAGCAACAAACTTGACTGGTGGCGCGTTCCCGTGGTGCCGACGCAGGCAACCAAGGGCGAAGGCGTCGAAAAGCTGTGGGACACCATTCAGGAGCATAGGACGGCGATGGAGAAGAACTCGATCCTGGCGGAACGCAGGCGCGAACGCCAACGCCACGAGTTCTTTCAGACCGTCGAGGAGTGGGTCGGGGACCGGCTGTCCGCCCTTGTGAAGTCGGACGGCGAACTTGGCGACCTCATGAAGAAAATCGAAGAGGGCGCCACCGACCCGCACAGCGCCGCCATTGATGTCCTCCGAAGCGGCACCCTCCTTAGGCACTGGCTGTCCCTGGTTGAGAAGAAGGAATAGCGGTCAGTGACGGCGCTTCTCGGCATAGACCTGACAGCCTCGGAGAAGCGCGCCAGCACCTTCGCGGCCCTGGACGGGAACGGCCGCTTTTTGGACATGGGCTTCGCCCGGACTGACGACGACATTTTGGACACGGTGCGCCGGTTCGATGCCTCACTCGTTGGCATTGACTCCCCGCTGGGACTCCCGCAGGGTTACTGCTGTCTGGAGGAGTCCTGCGACTGCGGTCCCACGGCTGGAGCCCCAGGTAGATCGGCTGAGCGGGCGCTGTCCAAAGCGGGAATTCCCCTTTTCTGGACCACCAAACGATCCATTATCAAGAAGATGGTTTACCGCGGCATGAGCCTGGCTGAGGGTTTAGAGGTGGAAGGACGTCAGGTGCTGGAAGTGTATCCCTATGGCGCCAAGGTGCGCCTTTGGGGAAGGCGCATGCCAAAGAAGAGCACACCGGAGGGGCTCGACTTCCTGATTGGCCGTGTCGCCGAACTCATTCCGGGGGTGTCTCAGACTCGGACGAATCTTGACCACGACCTTTGCGACGCTCTATTGGCTGCCTACACAGTCTATTTGCTCACCCAGGACAAGACCGAAGCCTTTGGTGCAGTGGAAGAACGTCAGATACTGCTCCCCGCCGCTGGGCTTTGAAGCCGATTGACCATGACTGAACCATTAGAGCCTGTACGCCGCAAACCCTCAAACCCCCGTCGTGACAGGGATTTGGCTCATCTGGCCCGCTTGATGGCAGGCCAGGGCCTCGAAGAGGTGGAGGGGCTCAGGCAGCAGCCTCCTCCACCTGCTTTGCTGCAAGGGGTGAGCCAGTTCAATGATGGCTCTTTCTTCGACGCCCACGTTACGTGGGAACCGCTCTGGAGAAAGGCCTGGTACCCCGGCAAGCTTTTCTACCAAGGCTTGATCAAGGCCGCCGTTGGGCAAGCACACATGAAGCGGGGTAACCCCACAGGCGCTACAAGCCAGAGCCACGACGCGATGCTTCTTCTTCAGCCGTTCGCCCCTATGTGCCTGGCGATTGATGTAGGGCAACTTATCTCCGGCCTTGAACACTTCGTGGGAACACTGGAGGTGGGGGCCGATCCGCCGACCTTGAACGTAATTGTGAGCCAATAAAAAGGTGGGCCCAGCTACTGATCGCTGGGCCCACCTTCAGGGGAGGGGATGGCTAGTAACGGTCAGGCAGCCTTGCTGGCCTTTCGCACGGGCACCTGGACAATCTTGGGCGCCTCAATGTCCTGGATGAGACCGCACTGCATACACTCTTTATAGGCGCCGTACATGTCCTCGGTTAGGTGCATGTCTCCGAGGCATTTGGGGCAGGCTTTGAAATACAACATTGCACTCCTCCTTTTCAATTGGGGCGAGATGCCGCCCAGTAGTTGCGCTTTCCTGATGGTTAGAACGTCGCCTTGCCGCTGATGTCAGGTCTAGGGTCGAAATGAGAGTAAGGGTGTGAAGTTGCACACCAGATGTCAGTTCAGTTGCAACCCAGTTGCAACTTCTGTTCCGGTCAGGAGCAAAGTGTTCAACCTAGGTTGCGTCCCAGTTCCCTGAGCTGTCTCACTTGTCTATTTAGACGCATCTCCCCCTGAAAAGGTTCCATCCAGCGCGAACTCTAGAGCGAACTTCACAGCAGCAGCATAGTAAGTGATACGACTCATGTCAAGTATTGGGATGTGTGATGGCGTACTTGTATTGCTTCGCTAGGGTCAATCTGCTATCCTGTAGGCACTATGCAGAGGCCCTAGACACACTCCTGGGGCAACCGGAGTGGAAACCTCAGGCGGCATCAAAGAGGGAAGGGTGTCAGAGGTACAAGAATGACGACAGAAAGACCAGGAAAGAGCCGCATCACCTTTCGTGACCTTGACCTAGAGGCCCTTTGGAAGGGGGCGATGGGTGGGGGTTCCGTCGTTCGCCGCGAAAGTGTTGAAGCTAGAGGCCAGGAACCTGAAGAGGAGGAATGGAACGGAATAGAAGGGGTCTATATCATTAGTGTGGCCGCACGCATCCTAGAGATGCATCCGCAGACTCTGCGCAAGTACGAACGCATTGGTTTGGTGAGGCCCTCGCGAACGGTTGGACGCCTTCGTCTCTACTCTGATGACGATATCTCCAAGCTGCGGCTAATCAAGTACTTGGTGGGAGAGTTGCGGCTCAACTTGGCGGGTGTGGATATGGCCGTTGCCTTGGCCGATCGCATCCTTGCAATGAGGCGTCAGGTCGCCGAGGTGCAACAGGCCAGGGCTCTCCGCTCCCTTGTACAGGGAATGTTGGAAGACATGCTTGGGATACTCAACGCCCAGGCTCCACAGCCAGGGCAAGCAAACAAGAATTCAATGGGAGGACCGGCGGATGTACCAGGAGAACGAGGAGCCTGAAGAGCAGCCCCTCAATGAGGAGCTTGAACAGGAAGCTCCTACCGATTTACCGGCTCAGCTTGAAGAAGCTCTGCGTGAGAAGGAGCAATTCCGGAACATGGCCCTGAGAGGCCAGGCGGATCTCGCCAACTACAAACGGCGGGTAGAGGAGGAGCGTGAGGACCTTCAACAAAGGCTCAAGAGCCAGATGGTCCTCAAGCTTTTGGACGTTGCAGACGACTTTGAGCGGGCTTTGGCGCACGTGCCTCCAGAGGACACTCAGGAATCGTGGGTTCAGGGCATTACACTGATTGGCCAGAAGGTATGGTCAATGTTGGAGGCGGAAAGCGTGGCCAGAATTGAAGCGCTGCACCAATCCTTCGACCCCTGGGAACACGAAGCGGTCTTCCACCAGGAGACCAGCGATTTCCCCGAAGGCCAAGTCGTTCAGGTGTTTCGTCAGGGGTACAGATTGAGAGACAAGGTAATCAGGCCAGCTCAGGTCGTTGTTGCCAAGCGGCCCAGTGAGGCAGGCGCCAGCGAAGGTTAGCCAGCGGAAGAAAAAGGCTTGGACAATATTCTTAGGAGGATGGACTCATGGCTAGGGTGTTGGGAATTGATCTTGGAACCACGAACTCCTGCATGGCCGTTATGGACGGCGGGGAGTCTACTGTCATTGAGAATAGCGAGGGCGGCCGGACGACTCCGTCGGTTGTAGCGGTCAACCCTAAGACCGGTGAACGGTACGTTGGCCAAATGGCGAAGCGCCAGGCTGTAACGAACCCGGAAAACACCGTCTTTTCCGTCAAGCGCCTCATGGGTCGCAAGTTCGACGATCCTGAAATCCAGAGGGTGATGGAGCGTTTGCCCTATAAGGTCGTCAAGGCGTCCAACGGCGATGCCCATGTACAGATGGGAGATAAGAGTTACTCGCCGCCTGAGGTCTCCGCCATGATCCTTCAGAAGTTGAAGCAGGACGCAGAGACCAAGCTGGGTGAGCAGATTACCCAGGCGGTCATTACGGTCCCAGCGTACTTCAATGACAGCCAGCGTCAGGCGACGAAGGACGCGGGCCGCATAGCAGGGCTCGAGGTCCTCAGGATCATCAACGAGCCCACCGCCGCTTCCCTGGCCTACGGATTGGACAAGAAGGGCGATGAAACCATTGCCGTTTACGACCTTGGGGGCGGCACCTTCGACGTGTCCATCCTCCAGATCGGCGAAGGGGTATTCGAGGTCAAGGCGACCAATGGTGACACCTTCCTTGGCGGAGATGACTTCGACTCAATGATCATTGAATGGATAGCCGACGAGTTCAAGCGTGAACAGGGCATCGACTTGCGGAGCGACCGCATGGCCCTCCAGCGCCTGAAGGAGGCTGCCGAGCGGGCCAAGATTGAGCTGTCCAGTGTGATGCAGACGGAGATCAACCTTCCCTTCGTGACCGCAGACGCCAGCGGGCCCAAGCACCTGACCATGAACCTGACCCGTTCCAAACTGGAGCAGCTTGTCGGTTCCCTTCTCGATCGCTCCAAAGGCCCTGTCACCAAGGCCCTTCAGGACGCCGCCGTCAAGACGGCCAGCGTAGACGAGGTGGTGCTAGTCGGGGGTCAGACGCGAATGCCGGCGGTCGTTGAACTTGTGAAGGGAGCCTTCGGCAAGGAAGCCAATAAGGGAGTCAATCCGGACGAGGTGGTGGCCGTCGGGGCTGCTATCCAGGCCGGTGTGCTTCAGGGAGAGGTTCAAGACGTACTTCTCCTGGATGTCACTCCCCTGACGTTGGGTCTAGAGACCCTGGGCGGTGTGATGACTGCACTCATTACTCGCAACACAACGATTCCAAGTTCCAAGTCTGAGGTGTTCACCACTGCAAGTGATAACCAAACCAGCGTTGAGATTCACGTCCTCCAGGGCGAGCGGCCCATGGCCAAAGACAACAAGTCTGTGGCCCGGTTTAGCCTCGATGGGATACTTCCTGCCCCCAGGGGACTACCTCAGGTTGAGGTCACCTTCGATATAGACGCCAATGGACTTCTCAACGTCTCAGCGAAGGACAAGGGCACAGGAAAGGAGCAGCGTATCTCTGTGCAACCCTCCTCCGGTCTTGCTGAGGAAGACATTCAGAACCTTATCAAGGACGCAGAGGAACACGCTCAGGAGGACGAGCGGCGCAAGGAGCTGGTGGAAGCCCGCAACCAGGCTGACAATCTGGCGTACAGCGCAGAGAAGCTCCTCCGGGAGCAAGGGGAGCAGGTGCCGCAGGAGATCAAGGACGAAGTGGAAGCGGCCGTCAAAAGCGTTCGGGATAACGTCGACAGTGAGGACATCACCGTAATCCGGTCTGGTGTCGATCAGCTCAATGCAGCTCTTTCGAAGGCTGGGGAGGCTGTTTACAGCCAGCAGAGCACGGGAGCTGGCGCCCCGGAACCAGAGGAACCGGGAGATGCTGGCGAGGACGGAAGCACCGTCGAAGGCGAATTCCGGGAGATCTAGGCTAGGGCGTAGGTGTCAGCGCTACGGGTGCATTTTCGGTCAAACCGGCAATTGTGAAGAAAATAGCACAATGAGGTATTGACTGGGCGGATTTGTTCAAGGAAGATGGGCTAAGAGCCTCGATGACCCAAATCCCCGGCACTCAGACCGGGCTGGAAGGTGCACCATGGCAAAAGATGAGATGATTACAAAGGGAAAGAGGCGGAGTGGTGGTGAGTCATTGCAGGCTCAAGAGCCGCAGGAGTTGTTCTCCTTCAGTCCACTTCAGTTGCACTTCCTAGGGCGCTTGAAGCAGTTGGTGGATCAGCGTGTTTCCTTGAAGCAGGATGAAGTTCCCCCCGACGACCTGCTGTGGCGGGTCAGTTCCAGGGCCATGTACTCCACCTATCAGGACTGCGTGGACATCGGTGTGGGGGAGGAAGCCAACGCCATCCTCCAAGGAGAGGCGATCACCCTCCCGAGCGTATCGGAATAGAGAGCAGACGACTCAGATGACAAAGGCCCCCGCTGAAAAGCGGGGGCCTTTGTTTTTCACTCTTGTCGTTCTGAGGAGCACTGCGACGAAGAACCACAGCGCTCTAGCGGCGCAGGCATACGAAGGTATTTGCAGGACTTGAGCGAAGCGAAGAGTCGTGCGGGCCGCCGAATCCGGCATTGGTGCGGAAGCTTAACCAAGCTGAGGCCAGTTCCCTACTTTCTCATCCTGGTCCGCGCCGGTCGAAAGAATCACGAAGGCCGTTGATCTGTAGTCGACTTCCCTGTCATCAAAACGCAGAAGGGGCGTAGCCATGGCCTCGTTTAGAGATTGTTCAACGGTGCGCCGCATGCCGCGGGCATATCCGGGCATACCGAAGGTCTCGTACTTCGACGCAGGGATATAATCCCTGCCTAGGGATATCCAGATGATCCCGTTGCCCTGGGGGCGCGACTTACTCAACTGAAGGGCCTTCTCGGCGATTGCTCCTTTCAATCCGTGGGACAGAGCTTTGGGCAGCTTCCCGTTGCTGCTGGCCTTTCCTATGAAGAGCCCAGTCTCGACCGACCCCCCACGTTCATCGTAAAGGTCCGAGCGTATCCCCGTTGAGGGTCCCAATCGTTTGACCTCGATTCCGTATTCGTTTCCATCTTTGCTGGCCGTGAAGTCTGGACGCCCAGAGAAGACGATATCACCGAATCCGAGCCTATGAAGCCCTACGATCGCGTGCACTTCGGCGAGCTTGTCCAGCACCGATCGGTTTGCTTGGTCGCAGTCGGTGGGCAGGGGGTCTTTCTCAGCGACTAGGGCCGCGAAGTTTGGGCAATATTGAACCGCCAGTGTGACTTCACGTTCGAGTAGGCGGAGCGGGGACCGTGAACCGTCAGCGATGAACTCAGACAATATTACGGTATATACCCCGTCACACACGTCGGACAAACGGGCAAGCCACGAACCAAGATACCGTGCTGTGCTGGGGTAACGACGGGCGAAAGCGGAGACAATACTCATAAACGTGGGTCAGCTACTACCAATTCCTAGCAACGGAAACACCGATTGCTGGACTTCTTGGACCGACCGCTGGGCATAGAGCAGGGTCTTGGGAAGAATGTCATCCTCCACATTTGGGATCTCTGCATCCCGGAGCTTGTCTGCTCCCTGGTACTGCTGACGGAATGAGGCGGGTAGGTCGTCATCCAGATGGTGCTCAGCCATGACCGCCAGGTCCAGCGTCCAGGCTCTGGCTACCGCCATGAGATCATAGCCTCCGCCGCCGAAGGCCAGCCACATTCCAGGTGAATGCTCGCCAAGCCGCTGCACGATTTGGGCATGGCCCTGGACCGTGAGCAGAAGATGCGTAAGGGGGTCGTTGAAGTAGGGGTCTATGCCGAGCTGGGTGGCTATCACGTCAGGCTTGAAGGCTTCGACTATCGGGGGCACCACCTCCTCGAAGGCCCAGCGAAACACGTCATCACTGGTATTGGGGGCTAGGGGCACGTTCACCGAATAGCCCCGTCCTCTCTCGGATCCCATCTCTTCAACCTCACCCGTCCCCGGGAAGAGATATCGCCCTGATTCGTGCATGGACAACGTTAGCACCTGGTCGGTGTTGTAGAACGCGGCCTGCACTCCATCACCGTGGTGGGCGTCAATATCGATGTACATGACCTTGAGGCCCTTGGCGGTCATGGCGTTGATAGCCACTGCAGGGTCGTTGAATACACAAAAGCCGGAGGCGTGATCGTCCATCGCGTGGTGGAGCCCACCGGATATGTTGAACGCCACGTCAGCTTTGCCTTCAAGCAAAAGCTCTGCAGCCTTCAGTGAGGCCCCGGTAGAGAGGGCCGCCGCGCCGTACATGCCTTCGAAGGTGGGGTTGTCACTGTTGTCGGCAAAGTTGAAGGCTGGCTGCTCTGGAAGGCGGTCGCCCTGGCTGAAGGCCTTCACCGCCGCCACGTATTCGGCTGTGTGAAAGGACTCAAGTTCAGCGTCCTTGGCGTCCCTGGGGAGAACCAACGAAACGTTGGGCAAACGAGAAAGGCCATACGCTGACATGAGGTCGAAGGTGTATTGCAGGCGAACCGGCCTCATGGGATGGCTGGGTCCCAGCGTGTGCTGCGACATTGCGTCGTGATACACCAGAGCTGTTCGCCGACTCATTTCCTGCCTCTCTGCATCAGGTTAACGGGAAGCGAGGGAGAATAGTCGGGGTCTTCTTAGAGCCATCTGCGCGATCGGAAGAAAGCCAGCATCGCCACAGAAATTACTCCCATGACTCCCAGGACCGCTGCGAAGGCGACGCCGTTTCCCCCCAATGGTAGCCTTACATTCATGCCGTAGATACCAGTCACCACGGTGAGCGGCAGCATGATTGTGGCGATCATCGTCAGGATTCGCATTATCTCGTTGGTGCGATTACTGGTGATGATCTGATGACTGTCCTGAAGTGATTCCACCACTTCCTTGTTTTCTTCCAGTTCGCTCCAGATGCGGCGGGTGTGGTCCGCCAAGTCACTGAAGTACACGTCCAAACGAGCTCTCAGGAACTGGAGTGGGCGCTTCTCCAGAGCTTCCAGGACGTCGATCTGAGGCCGGATGATGCGGCGGAACGCAGTGATGTCGCGACGTTGGATCGAAAGCTCCCTAGCCAGGCTCGGAGCACGCTCATCAAGAATCCGGTTCTCAATGTCCTCAACGTTAGAGATGACTTTGGTCATGATGGGGAACATGTAGTCGACGAGCACGCTGAGGATCCGATAGAGCAGGTGACCGGAGGTGGCGCTCATGACGCGGGACCTGACATCCTCGCTCATCTGACAGTCTTCAAAAAGCTTGACCAACGGGCGAAGGTCGCCGTGATGCACGGTTACTACGTAGTCCGTGCCTACGAAGATGGCGACTTGGCTCGGTTGGGTGACGCGCCGCTTAGGGTCGAATATGGGGAAGTGAAGAACGAGGAAGATGTACTCAGATGACTCGTCCAGCTTCGGCAACTGGACGCGGCTCAGGCAGTCCTCAAGCTCCAGCTCGTGAAACGGGTAATTTTCCTGAAGGTACTGCATCTCCGCCAATGAAGGCCGGTCGATGTTTACCCAGGTGAGACCATCCCACTCCGTGGTCTGTACGTTTGGCGCTTGCTGCGAGGTGTCGGAAATCATGAAGTTTCATGGGCTTGTGAAGGTTGACTCATTGTACTACAGGCCATGGTGCTGCGGAGGTGGTGGCATAGTTGTCGCTGACTTGGCGCTGGTTGATTTTGCCCGTTGCGCCCCGTTACGATGAGTTGGTTCGCGTCATTCAAACTGCACTTGGGATTGAACACATAGATGGTCCGCCAAGGGCGAGATTTCTACGGCACCCTGGGCATTGCAAGGGGCGCATCCGACGAAGAAGTTCGGAAGGCGTATCGCCGTTTGGCGATGACCTACCATCCGGATCGAAACAAGAACGCCGACGCTGCAGATCGCTTCAAAGAGGTCAATGAGGCCTATCAGATCCTCAGTGACCCCCAAAAGCGGGCCCAATACGATCGCTTCGGCCATTCAGGCGTCGGTGCAGGCGCTGGCAAGGGGTTCGACGGCTCCGACACTGCCGCTGGTTTCGGAGACATTTTCGATGCCTTCTTCGGCGGCTTCGATGGGCGTGGCCGGACCAAGACAAGAAAGGGGGCAGACCTTCAGGCCAGAGTCCGCCTTTCCTTCGAAGAGGCCATCTTCGGATGTGAAAAAGAAGTTGAGGTTGACCGGGTAGACTCCTGCCGCTGGTGCAACGCCACGGGTGCAGAGCCCGGGACACGCAGTTCACAGTGTTCCAATTGTCGAGGGCAGGGTCAGTTGCGCCGGACTCACCCGGGAATTTTTGGAGCGTTCTCACAGGTCGTCACCTGTGCCACCTGCCAGGGCGCCGGTCAGATCATTGAGCAACCCTGCAAGGAATGCCGCGGGCATGGCCGCAGCCGGCAGGCCCGCAAGCTCGCCGTCAGGATTCCCGCCGGCATCGAAAACGGCTCTCGCGTTCGTCTCAGCGGTGAGGGCGATGCTGGAGAGCGGGGAGCCAGCCCAGGCGACCTCTATGTGGTCTTGGCAGCCTCTCCTCATGCGGTCTTCCGCCGCGAGGAGCATGACCTAGTCTATGATTTGCCCATCTCCTTTGCCCAGGCGGCGCTTGGAGGCCATGTGGAAGTGCCGACTTTGGAAGGGGAACCTGCCCCAATGGACATACCTGCTGGCGTACAGGCTGGCGCGGAACTCCTACTGAAGGGGAAGGGCGTACCCCACCTGGAAGGCAAAGGCCGAGGCAATCTTCGAGTACAGGTTAAAGTTGTTACGCCAACTCGTTTGGACGACCGCCAACGGGAATTGCTTGAGGAGCTGGCCCAAAGCTTCGGTGATGACGTGGATGGCCGGGATAAGCCTTGGTTTAGTCGTATAAAGGACGCCTTCGGTGGTAATCCCTAACGCAACAAGAGAGCGCCGGTGAAGTGGCTTGAACTGAGCATCAAAGCGCCCAGCGAGATGGTGGAACCTCTTTCGGCCCTTTTTCTTCGTCATGGTCATGGTGGCGTGGTCGTTGAGGAAGCCGGAGGTTTCAATCCGGACAACGACGAAGCACCTCCGCCCAATCGTGAGGGCGTTGTTAAGGTCTATCTTCCCGTTGACGGCACCCTGAAGAGCCGTCGCGAAGGGATTGATGTAGGCCTGCGCCTTTTCTCCCTGGTCCGGCCTCTACCGCCCCTGGTGGAAACGGAAATTGATGAGACGGACTGGACCGAGAGTTGGAAGTCCCACTTCCCTGTGCTGCATGTTGGGAAGCGGATAGTCGTGAAACCAGCCTGGCATGAGTACACGCAGAAGCCAGGCGAGGTCATCGTTCATCTGGACCCCGGCATGGCGTTTGGCACCGGGCACCATCCAACGACTCGCATGTGCCTAGAGCAATTGGAAAAACACCTCGTTCCGGGAGCGGAGGTGTTGGATTTTGGTGCTGGGTCAGCGGTGCTTAGCATTGCTGCCGTGCATTTGGGTGCGGCACGGTCCTTTGGTCTGGAAATTGACGCCCTGGCTGTGAAGTCGGCCACGGCCAACATTGTGGACAATGGTCTACAGAAACAGATTATCGTCGTGGAGGGCTCGCTTCCCCATCATGGAGCACCGGCAGGCGGCTTCGATCTTGCGCTATGCAACGTCTCCACCAAGGTGCTGCGCGACTTCGCTCTGCGGCTCGCTGAGGCGCTTCGCCCAAGGGCTTTTCTGATCGCCTCAGGATTCACGCTGGACCAAGAGGAGCGAACGTTGGAGGGCCTGCGTCAGGCACCGCTATCCCTGATCGAACGTGCGCAGGAAGAGGACTGGGTCAGCGTAGTGATGCAAAAGGATGCAGCGGGCCTGGATTAGATGCTTCCCAAGTTGGTCCCGGGCGCGTGGGAGCAGCTGTCACCTTCCAAGTATCCGCTCAAACTCTGGGGGTCGGTCGTCGTCCATCTTCATCGCGGACCCGGAAGATGAGCTTCAGACGGTTGCCGCGGAACCCGAAGGCCGCCCGCAACTCGTTTTCCAGGTAGCGTCTATAGGAGAAATGAATCATCTCGGGGTAGTTCACCGCAAACGTGAACATTGGAGGCGCCACACCCTCCTGCCTCGGCTGGCTGATTCGCAGGTAGCGCTTCCCCACGGTCGGAGGAGGGTGGGCCATGAGCGCATCTCTTATTACCCTGGATAGGTCTTGTTGCTCAACCCAGCGATTTCGTTCCGTGTAGACTTCCTTTGCCGCAGCCATCAAATCTTCAATGCCGCTTCCCTCGAGTGCTGAGGTGAAGCGGACCGGGATGTGCGAGGCAAACTTGAAACGCTCCCGCAGGTGCTCCAACACCACGGCCTGATCAAGGTTGGCTTCCGCAGCGAGATCCCACTTATTAACGACCAGCACCACGCCGGTGTAGTTGTCCAGCAGTAGGCCGGAGACGTGCTGGTCCTGAGCCGCCCCCGGCTCCAGGGCCTCAACGACTAGAAACGCCACATCAGCCCGCTCTATGGCTCGGACGGAGCGGATGACGCTGTACTTCTCGATGCCGCCTTCTACCTTTCCTCTTCGCCGAATGCCGGCGGTGTCGATGAACAAGACGGGATCGCCCTGGTAGTCGGCCAGGGTGTCAGTGGCGTCTCGCGTGGTTCCTGGGATGTCTGAGACCACGGCGCGCTTGTCACCGAGAATGGTGTTAAGCAACATGGACTTCCCGACATTTGGCCTGCCTACAATGGCAAGCTGCATAGCTTCGGGCGCCTCGATCTCTGAGAACGGGGGAGGAAAGTGTTCTGCTGTCGCAATCATGAGGTCGTCGACCCCACTGTTGTGGTACGCACTGAGGAAGACAGGCTCGCCGATACCCAGCTCATAGAATTCCATCGCGAGGAGTTCCCGTTTCTGGTTGTCGACCTTGTTTACTCCGAGGACGACGGGCTTTCCCCTGCGGCGCACCAGGGAGGCGACGTCCATGTCGGTTGAAGTGATGCCGTCCAGGGCATCGGTCAAGAAGACAATAACATCAGCCTCATCGAGGGCCACATCAATTTGAGCGCGCATGTCGGGCCATAGTCCTGTCTCCTTCTCAGGAAATAGGCCTCCGGTATCCACGATGGTGAACACCCGGTCACCCCAGTCCACGCGAGCGATGATGCGATCGCGTGTCGTGCCTGGTTCGTCGGAAACAATGGCCTGTCTGGCCCCCACCAACCGGTTGAAGAGGGTGGACTTGCCAACGTTGGGTCGCCCAACGATGGCGACGATAGGTATGCGGGAGGATTGTGGCATGCTTCTAGCTTACCCCGGCTTCCCCGTTAAGCCCAGAGGTAGGCTGGCATTAGCGAAGGGCGTTACGCTCAAGCGAGGGCTTTGGCCCTGATCGACCCGGCGCTCCCTATGCGGGAGGTGGGAACAGAGTGGCGAAGGTACCCAGTGCTTCAAAGCTGCTGACCTGGATTTCGCCGCTCTGCATGGCTTCGGCAGGGTCATGTAAATGGTACCAAGTCTTGGCCCAGGACTCAGGGCTTTGCGTGATGGTCAGATCCGCCTGATCGGTTGCGCCGGAACTAACGGTGCAGTCGCCATTGGCGACATGGACAGTCCAGGGGCCGACGCCCGGCTGGGTGAAGGCCATGACAAGCTTGAAATCGGCAGATGCGGCAGCATCTCGATTCAGGGCCCAGGGCATGAGTCCCATGTAGGCTTCCAAGGAGCCATTGGTCACAGGGGCGGAACTGGCCGGGGTGTCTCGTCCCATGAGGAGCCGGAGTTGAATGAATTCTCCCCAGGTGTGTTGGCGGCACCCGGCCAGAATGAAGCCTGCAGGGATCCACCCCATCCCGGCCAGAGGCATCCAACATAGGCGGCCTAGGTCCGCGTCCGTGAGCTTGGCCGTCTCTTGGCGGATGATGTCTCTATTGGCTCGCATTTCCTGCAGGGATTGCTCTACCGTTTGGTTCTCGGGGCGCTGAGCGAATTTTTCTTCGTTCCAACCGTTGATGGCCTCGATTGTCGGTATGGACGTCTGTTCATCCGCAGGCATGCTGGGCCCTTGCTGCAAGGGATAGGCAACCATTTCACGGTCGAAATAGCCTAGGTGGTAGGGAAGGTCAGCATAGACCCAATCCTTTCCGTGCGGCGTTGCCCACCCCTCGGGGCCAAGTCCGGAGAACAACTTGTCCAAGTTGCTCCAGAGTTCTTCCAAATGGGATACGAGGGTCTCAACCTGGACTCGGCTTTGGTTGGTCATTTCTGCCTCCTCCGCAAGCGGTGCCGTGGGATCTAGCCCTTTGCTTCTCGCACAATAGCCTGCACGTCGGGCAAGCGCAAGAACGAATCTCGCAGTTCCTCACCAGCATTCTCAGCGATGTACAGGACGATTTCATTGGCTTGTTTCAGGAGGGTGCTGGCGGCTGCTGGGTTCCCACGCTGCCCCTCTAGCTTACTCAGCGCCCAAAGCACCTGCCACAGAATCCTCCGCGAGTTGGTGGCCTCTGCCTCCTTCTTGGCGTCCTCCAATGTTGCCAAAGCCTCGTCCTCGCGACCGAGGGCAAGGGATGCTTGCCCCTTGATGTACAGGGCATCTGCCAAGAACATGCGGATACCAGCCTCCCGAAGAATGCCGGCCATCTCCTCAGATTCGCTAATGGCTTGCTCGAAATTATTCTGGGAGACGGCCAGCTGGCCTCTAGCCAGCATGACGAAGAGAGCCGTTGGTAAGGTGAAATTCGTCAGATCCTGTCCATCTAGAGCGAAGCGGACCTTTTCCTTAGCCAGGTCAATGTCCCCTGCCTCAATGTCGAACATGGCTCTTAACGCTGGGACCCACCCGGCCAATAAGGGAGGGACAGAGCCTGGGTCGATGGTTCCGGCCTCCCTATAGTCCTCTCTCCCGGCTTCGACTGCGCCCATGAAGGCGAACATCCAGGCCCTGACCACCGACCCGAAGGAGCGCTGAAGGGTCAGATCGCCCTGCTCCGAGATTCGGTCGGCTTCCCGCGTAGCATGGACGGCCCGGCCTATTTCTCCCAGCTGCATCGCTCCGAGGTATTCAGGAAGCTGTCCACTCCATAGGCCCCAGATGTTTCCTATCGACTCGCATATTTCCCGCGCTTCCAGTCCGTATCTCAGAGCTTCTTCGAAGTCCCCTGCCATCATGGCGTGAACTGAGCTGACGCTCAGGTTGTTTGCGAGCAGGGGCAGGTTCCCCAACTCCCGCCAAACGGACCTGGCGTCTTCAAGGCAAGACCGTCCCAGCGCTACTTGTCCAACGCCGGCGTAGGCCTGACCCAAGTCGCTGAGCGTGAGGGCTAATTGTTCTCTTAGATTGAGTTCTCTTGCGATGGCAAGTGAGCGCCTGCCCGATTCCACGGCCTGTTCCGAAGTGCCTACACCGACCATCTGCACCAGCATAAGATTCCAATGGGCCTTGGCCTCGGATGCGCGATCACCCAACTCTGTGGCGATTTGTAGCGCTTGGGCACAGTCAGCCTCCGCCCTTTCAGGGCTGAAGTTGGGGTTCTGCGTTGCGTAGACCGTTCCTCGCGCCGTCAATGCCGCAAGCAGCAACTCTTGACGTTCGCGCTCCTTCCCAAGGCTCTCCATCTCGTCATAGTTCGCCACCGCCTCGTCGTACTGGTTGTTCAGCTCCATAGCCCGGCCGCGGTTCCGGTACAGATGAATGAGGGCTTCCCCCCCGACATCGATTTGATGGGCCAACTCCAGAGCCTGCGTGTAGTGGCTGATAGCTTCCGAGTTGGCGAATAGGCGGAATGCCCCGTCAGCCGCCTGGGTGTAATACTTCAGCGCTGGCTCAGGAAGTTGGGCTTCCATGAAATGGTGGGCCAGCATGGGGGCCAACTCTTCAAGGCGGTCGGGAAAGAGCGATTCGATGGCCTCACCGACCTGCCGGTGAAACTCTCTGCGGTGCCGCAAAAGAATGGTGTTATATGCTGCCTCTTGGGTTAGCGAATGACGAAACACGTACTCCAACTCTGGCAGCCTTGCCGACTCCCGAATCATCTCGGCCCGCTGCAATGCCTCTAGCTCGCTGTCCAAGTTCTCGGAGATGTCGGCGATACGTTGCAACACACGAAAGTAGAACGACCTTCCGATCACTGCCGCCACTTGAAGCGTTTGGCGCGCCTCTTCATCCAGGCGGTCAATGCGGGCTACCAACAAGGCCTGGAGGTTGTCCGGCACGTTGAACTCAACATCTGACGTGGCGAACCAGTGCGCTCCATCTTCACCCTTGACTACGGTACCGGCCTCTATAAGGGTTCTCACCACTTCCTCAACAAAGAAAGGGTTGCCCTCGGCCTTCGCTAGAATGCGCTGGCGTAGGGCGGGGGGCAGGTCTGCGATGGTGAGCAAGCTGTTCACCAGCGTGTCGCTGTCCCCTTCTGACAGAGGTTGCAGAGCGACCTCCGAGTAACGGTGCGGGAAGTCTCTCTCCGCTGCAACGCGGGCCTGCCACCCAGGGGTACTTCGATCAGGGCGGGTGGCCCCCAGAAGCAATAATGGGGCCTGACCTGTGATGGGCATGAGGTGAACCAGTAACTCAACGGATGCCGGGTCTGCCCAGTGCAAGTCGTCGAAGACCAGAACGTGAGGGGCCAGAGAGGCTCTGGCCTGAAAAAGCGAGCGCATAGTGGAGAACAGCAACCCTCGGAAGGTCTCACCCTCCATTGGAGCACCTGACTCCTGGGCCAATCCAAATAGGCTTTCAAGCACCGAGGCGGCCTGGCTCCGGTGGCCTTCCTCCAGTGGAAGCACCAATGCGTCAATTTTCTCTCGAAGGGAACTTCGCGTATCACTGTCGGTAGCCTGGCACAGGCGGCGCACCAACAACTGGAACAAGCCGTAGGGGTGGGAGGTCTCGTAGGAGAGGCCTGCCGTCTCATACCAATGAGCCGTCTCAGATGCGTCCAGGAAGGCCTGCCGGGTCTCGCCGATGAGCCTGCTTTTGCCCAGGCCTGCTTCACCTATGAGACAGACGATTCCCCC
The DNA here is from genome assembly GCA_003228115.1 of Chloroflexota bacterium. Classification (GTDB taxonomy): domain Bacteria; phylum Chloroflexota; class Dehalococcoidia; order Lucifugimonadales; family SAR202-VII-2; genus SAR202-VII-2. Next base: position 294,314 of record QEVV01000001.1, on the reverse strand, counting down.
AACGCCGCGTTGGAGGTTATCCAGCGCCGAGGTCATCTTCTGGACTTCAGCGTCGCGCCCAATCAACGGGGCCTCCAATCCTTCAATACCCCGCAGGCGGCCTGCCTTGGCTTTGCGTCCGATGACGCGAAAGGCCACGACCGGCTCATCTTTGCCCTTGACCTCTATGCCACCGAGTTCGACAGAGTCGAAGAGGGGCCCAACAAGGCGGTGGGTGTCAACGGTTATCTGCACTGTGCCCGGTTCCGCCGTCTGCTCCATCCGGGCGGCAACGTTGATAGCATCGCCCATGGCCGTGTATTCCATACGCAGGTCGGAGCCAACCTCTCCTACGACGACCAAGCCGGTGTTAATGCCTACTCTGACATCGAAATCTAGCCCCCAGCGTTGTTTGACATGCTTTTTATAGGGTGCGATTTCTTCGAGGATGTCCAAGGCTGCCAGGACGGCCCTTACCGGATCGTCCTCATGGGCTATAGGGGCTCCGAAAAAGGCGAGGATCGCGTCTCCCATAAGCCGCGCCAGGGTCCCTTCGTAGCGATAGACCGGCGCGATCAACCGCTCGAAAGCGCCGTTCATGATTTCCTGCCAGTCTTCTGGATCCAGTTGCTGCGCTGCTGCCGTTGAGCCTTTCACGTCGCAGAAGAGCATCGTAACGACGCGGCGTTCTCCACCCATGCCGCTGGATCGTGCTGACTCCAGTTTGGCCAAGAGTTCCTTTGGGATGTACTGCTCCAACCGCTGCTGTGCAGATTCGACTTCTGGCGGGGGAGCGGTCGCGTTGTCGCCAAGCTGGTGCCCACAGTTGAAGCAGAACCGTGCTCCAGGCGGAAGTTCCGTGTTGCACTGAGGGCAGGCCAAGGCAAGGGGAGTTCCGCATGACATGCAGAACTTGGCGGCGGCGGGGTTTTCAGTCTGGCAACCGGGGCAATTCAATGGGAAGCCCTCCCGGGCAAACGGGGCAGAAGGGGGTTAAGAACCGTCGAACAGTTCCGCCAGCAGGGCCTTTTGGGCGTGAAGCCGGTTCTCAGCCTGTTCGAACACAATGGAGCGAGGGTCATCCAGAAGGCCCTTTTCGATTTCCTCGCCTGGGTGGGCGGGTAGTGGGTGGAGGAAGACACAAGATGGGCCCGCTAGGTCTAGCAGACTGGTCGTGACTTGATACGCATCGAAGGCTTTGCGGCGTTTCTGAGACTCAGTCTCCTTTCCCATGCTGGTCCAGACATCTGTGTAGACAGTGCTGGCTCCCTTCACGGCCTCCCGCGGGTCCTGCATCTCTTGAAAAGAAGCGCCGCTGGCGGAAGCCCTGGCTTTTACCTGGGAGGATACGTCTATTGGAAGTTCATATCCGGGTGGCGAGGCTAGGCGGAAGCTGACTCCTACGGCGGCGGCCGTGAGCGCCAGGCTTGCCGCCACGTTATTTCCGTCGCCTAGGTAAGCGATAGTGAGACCTTCGGCATCGAAGCCGAAGCGTTCGAACAGTGTGAGTAGGTCGGCTAGAGCCTGGCAAGGGTGTTCGGCGTCGGAGAGAGCATTGATGACCGGCACTGAGGAGTAGCGGGCCATTTCCTCCAGCGTTTCTTGCGCGAACGTCCTAACGACGATGGCGTCGACCATGCGAGAGAGAACGCGGGCAACATCCGCTACCGGCTCCCTTTTGCCAAGTCCGACCTCGTCAGGTCCAAGGAAAAGGGAAGTGCCCCCGAGTTGGGTCGTGGCAACCTGGAAGCTCACCTTCGTGCGCAGCGAAGGCTTTTCGAAAAGAAGAGCTACGGTCTTGCCCTGGAGGGACTGGCGCCGCTCACCTGCCTTGAGCTTTGAGGCGAGCCTTAGGAGATGCAGAGTCTCTGACGGGCTGAGGTCAGTGGAAGAAAGGATGTGGCTCGCGCTGATTACCATGACGCGCTCTAGTATAGCAGGGGGCTCTTGGTCACAGGCACCAGAGAGGGCGGACTCTAGTAGCGGATCTGGGTTGAACGCTGCGTCGCTGCGATCTGCCCAAGCTGGTTGGTGTAGGTGGTCTCCCGCACCAGAAACAACATGGGCCCTAAACTGCCCTTTCGCTCTCGGATATCCGCCAGGAGGGTGACGCAGGTGATCACGTCGCCTGCGCGGATGGGTTCGAAGTACTCCCAGTCGCTGCCGCCGTCCAACAATCGCTGGGGCTTTGTGGGAAACGGGAAGTCCAGACCAGGTGTGGCAGACCGAAGGAAGGTAGGGGGCGCAGTGATGCCTCCGTAGCGGCTCCTGCGAGCGGCGGCTGCGTCGCTCCAAAGAGGGTTTTCGTCTCCGATGGCTTCTGCAAAGTGGCGAATGGCTCCCTTCTCTACATCCAACGTCTGCCGGTCGAGTTCCTTGCCCAGCCAAGAGTGCATTTCATCGGTGATCAAGCTTTCTTCAGGCACGAATGATCCTTTGCCCTGGCTAGTGCAATTGTTATTTGTACTCTTCCCGAGGCGGACTGAACACGTCTAAGAAAACGGAAGGCGCTTCGCCACCTACGACAGCGTGATCTACCCCGCCTGGGATAAGGTAGCCGTCCCCGACGCGTACCGTGCGGGTCTCTCCCCCGATTGTCATGGTTGCCTCTCCCTCTAGCACAACGCCACCCTGCTCATGGGGGTGTGAGTGAAGGGGAACCTCGCCGTGGGGTTCGATCTCAACGCGCACCATCATGAGGCGTTCCAGCCAGATGGGGCGCAGGGTGACGCCCGGGGCAGGACTCCTGCCAGACTGTGCCTTGGGGTCATAGAAGTGGGGCATGTGACCTCCGTGTTGTATCCGCACGATACGCAAGCGCAGCAGTCATGAGTCCTGCAGCGGATCGGCTCTAATTCAGAAAGGCCCTGTCCAAAACCAACACGAGGAAGAGCAAGGCGAGGTAGATGGTCGAATAGCGGTAGAGCTTCATCGCCATCAGCCGTCCGGGGGTGCGGTAGAGCTTGAAGGCCAGCCATAGGAAAGCGCCGCCCAATGCCAGTGCGCCAGCCAGATAGAGGACATTGAAGTACCCCAGGGCAAAGGGTACAACCGTCGTGGCCACCAGCACGAAGCTGTAGATCAAGGACTGACGGCTGGCCTCGGCATCGCCGCGAACGACGGGGAGCATGGGGACATTTACCTGCCTGTACTCTTCTTTCATTACGATCGCCAAAGCCCAAGCGTGAGGCGGAGTCCAGAAGAAGACGATAAGGAAAAGGAGGATGCCAGGCGCATCGAGAGCACCGGTGACGGCTACCCATCCTATCAGGGGAGGGAAGGCCCCCGCTGCGCCACCGATAACGATGTTCTGTGTGGTGCGCACCTTCAAATAGCCGCTGTAAAAGAAGACGTAGTAGGCCCAGGCCACCGCGGATAGCAGAGCTACAAGAGGGTCGACGGTTAGAAATAACGGCAGCGACAGCAGGCTAATTGCAGCACTGAAGATAAATGCCGCCCGGGGACTGACCCGGCCAGAAGGTATTGGCCGCCAACTGGTACGGCGCATCACCACGTCGCGACCGCGGTCAAGGTAGGAGTTCATGGCTCCTGCGCCGCCAGCGCACATGAATCCCCCAGCCAAGACAGGGAGAGCCGTAGTCCAGGACACACCCCCGCCCGCAGCAGCCAGCATGCCTGCCAGCGTGCTGATCAGGAGTAGCACAATGATGTTTGGCTTTGTCAGCCAGAAAAAAGCGGCTAGCGTACTTTTCAGTGAGTGTTTGGAGCTTTGCTCCACGGTGGCGGCTCCTCTTGGTACAGGTCTACCTTGCCAAAGTGCGGACAGGAGAAGAATAACCCCTGCGAAGAACATGCCTGCCAGTGCAAGATGAGCGCCCCGCGCCCAAGCTGGCAACTCCATGATGACGTTTGTGGCTCCTAGGGCCACCTGCAGGCCAAGCAGCGAAGTGAGGAGAATCGTGAGAAGGGTGACCGTGCGATGGCGCAGGGTCAGCGCAGTTCCCAGGGCTCCGAGCATTAGGATGCCGACGAGCAGAGCGACCCCTCGGTGGGCCATGTTGTTCCATTGCAACTCGCCCATGCCGCCGGGCACGTCCCCGCAGAGAGGGTACCCCAGGCAAGCCAAGGAGGCTCCCGTCCGGGTCACGTAAGCTCCGGAAATGATAAGCAAGAAGGTTGCTGCCCCCAATAGGCCCAGGACCCACCGGTATTTCCGAGCGTCGTCACCCGAAATCAGGGCGTCGTGCCAACGGCGTGGACCAGCTGTAGTTACGGCCACGACAGCAAGAAGCGCCACAAAGGTCATAGCAACTGCCGTGTGGACCAGCGCCACCTCTGGCGAGATCTCCAACAACACCGTCAGCGCGCCCAAGATGACCTGAGCCAGAAGCAATATTGGCGCCGCCAAGACCAATCGGAAGCGCTTGTCTTGCCACCCGTGCCTAAGAAATCCCGAGGTCACGAGCAGCCCGGTGAAGATCACGGTGAGTGTGGCAGTCATCCGATGGCTGTACTCAAGCCATGCGCCTAGATCGGCTGGAGGAATGATGCGGCCATGGCAGAGAGGCCAGTCTGGGCAGCCAAGGCCGGAGCCGGTTACCCGCACCACTCCGCCTACGGTGACAGTCAATAGCGCCGATATCAATGCGGCCCACGCCAGAGCGGGATATATGCGCTTCAAATTGGTCATATGCTTAGCCATCAGCGACAGGATAGCACAGGCAACAGGCGTCGAAACCTGGAAACTATGCGGGCTCTCCGCTGACCCTAGGGGGATAGTAGGGTGATTCGTCGTCTTCTTCCTCGTCCTCATACTCGGAATCGGCTTCCTCGCGGTTGTACCACTTTAAGAAGATGACCAGTAGGACGCCGAGGAAGACGAAGGTGTAAGGGATTTTCATGATTATGCCACCCAGTTGCTGATCCCCAAGGGAATCCAGCCCCGCCGTGGCTGCGTACCAAGGGTAGATGGCAACGGTGGAGAAGGTGAGAACAGCGAACAGTGGAGTCGTTCCGATCGCTACGAGGAACAGATAGATGACCTGAACCCCAATTGGTGGCCTTGGCAGGTCGGAGCTTGGGCTAAGGACGGGCCACCATACGAGGATACCGGTGAACAACATGAGACTGTGTTCCACCATGTGAAGCGTTTCGCTTTGGAGAGCCCCTTCGTACAAGGAAGGCACGTGCCAAACGGAAAAGGTGCCGATGAATAGAAAACCAGCGACCGCTGGCTGGGTTAAGAAGCGGGCTGCCTTTAGCAGGGGCGCGTGCCTCACAACAAGGCGAAGAATGGGAGTGGATGCTCGGAAAAAGTGAAGGGGCGGAACCAAGAGGGCATAGCGCAGGACAGGGCTGAGGAGCCAGTCAGGTAGGCCGAGCAGAAGCAAGGGCGGCGCAACAAGAGTCAGCAGCATGTGCTGAGTCATGTGACCAGAGAAGGACTGCTCGCTGATCTCGTGGAGAGGTGTTGCCAACGCCAGTGCGATAACGGCGACGCCCAGGAGAAAGAAGGCAGTCTGCCGACGATCGACCCTGTCCGCCCAATGATACCGGACCCGGAAGTAGCCGACGCCCAAGAAATAGGACTGGAGAAGTAGGGCAACAGCTATAAGTTGCTCTGGGTGCCAATGCCACCCAGTCCACCATAGCCTTGCTAGGTCGCCGGCCACCGTATTTGTTCCGGGACCGCGTTAGGCCGCGAAGAAAACGGCGAAAAGCGAAATGAGGGTCAGGATGATGATCCCGGCCAACAGGACGCCACCGACGAACAAAGCGGAAAAAATGCGGTTATCGAACTTCAGGTGCATGTAGAACATCGCCACGACGGCGAACTTGACAGCCGACATAGCCCCGAAGATTGGGATGATGACATTCTTGTTGATGTTCAGGTAGATCGCACCGAATTCTACTGCGGTGATCAGTCCTAGAATGATCGCGATGGCAACGTATGTAGTAGGGGTCGGGTGCGCTTGGAGGCGAGGGCGCGCAACCACCTCGCGCTTGACGCGAATGCCTTTGCGAAGTGAGCGATAGCGATCTTGGGCCATGAAACTGCTCCTCAGGGAAGCCGAGTAACGCCGACCAAATAGATGACCGTGAAGATGACGATCCAAACGATGTCAACAAAGTGCCAGTAGAGCCCTGCCAATTCAACCTTAAGAGATTGCTCGGCTGAGATGTGTCCTTTTCGGAAAGACAGGCCTACCAAGGATAACAGCCAGATGACTCCGCCCGTGACGTGAGCGCCGTGCAAGCCAGTGAGCAAGAAGAAGCTGCTCCCGTAGAGATTCGTCCGTGGGGTCAGCCCATGATTAGCGAACTCGTAGAATTCGAAGAACTGGAAGCCGAGAAACGTTGCCCCCATTGCGGCGGTGCACAGGAGCCAAACCCGGAAGCTCCGTATGTTTCCGTGGTTCAATGCCGAAAGAGCCAGCACCATCATCAGACTGCTCATCAGCAGGACGAAGGTGCTTACAGTCGTGACTGGAATGTCTAGGAGATTTGCGCCCGGCCCGGCAACACTCTTGTCGGCGTAGATCATGTTCGTGGCAATCAGAGTGCCGAAGAACATGCACTCCGACCCCAAGAAGGCCCACATGATCAACTTGCGATGGTCTATACCCAACGAAGTGGCGTGGGCTGGTTCGTGATGCTCTGCAGCGGATGCCTGATGCAACGTCGTCTCCTGGGAACTAGTGCTTTTCGTCTTCGGAAGATGCGGTGATTGGTTCCATGTACCAACCGTACAAGGACGCCACGGTCATGAACATACCGAAGGCAGTTAGGTAATAGGATAGGACGACGCCATAAGCGGCGAGAGATATCCCAATCGCAGCTAGGAGCGGCATATAGGAAGGTGAGGGCAAATGAATGCTTTCGTGTGCTCCGTCCGACTCACCGGAGCCTCCAGCCACTGGCGCTGTGACGGCTCGGCGGCGCTTCTGGTGCCACCAGGCGTCACGACCGCGAACTATCGGGATCTCGTCAAAGTTGTGTATAGGAGGTGGGGAGGGCATTGACCATTCCAGCGTCCTAGCGTCCCAGGGATCGTCTCCAGCAAGCTCGCCCTTCCGCCAGCTACGAACGGCGTTGTAGACAAAGAGCAGCATGGATATGCCCAGGAAGATGGCCCCGACCGATGAGACGAAGTTCCAAAGGTCCCATCCCATCCCGCTCTCATAGGTGAAGATACGCCGGGGCATACCGTCCATTCCCAAGAAATGCATGGGGAAGAAGGCCGCGTTCATGCCTATGAACGTTGCCCAGAAGTGCGCCTTTCCCAGCCCTTCAGACATAAGACGCCCAGAGAACTTGGGGAACCAGTAGTAGATCCCTCCAAGTATGCCCATGATTGATCCGCCAAATAATACGTAGTGGAGGTGCGCCACGACGAAGTAGGTGTCCTGCTGCTGTGCGTCCGAGGGAGAGATAGAGTGCATCACGCCACTCAGACCACCAATGATAAAGAGGAAAAGGAAACCAATGGCGAAGAGCATTGGAGTCTTCAACTGGATCGAGCCCCCCCACATGGTGCCGATCCAGTTGAAGATCTTCACCCCGGTGGGGACGGCAATGGCCATGGTGGTGATGGTGAACGCCGCGTTCGCGATGGGACCTAAGCCCACCGTAAACATGTGATGGCTCCATACGGCCCAACCCATGAACCCGATGACGATTCCGGAGAACACGATGAATGGATAACCGAAGAGCGGTTTGCGGGAGAAGGTTGGTAATATCTCTGAAACGATGCCCATTGCCGGCAGAATCAGAATATAGACCTCCGGGTGCCCGAAGATCCAGAACAAGTGCTGCCAGAGGATGGGGTCGCCTCCCGCTGAAGCAACAAAGAAGTTCGTGCCGAAGTTCCGGTCGAACATCAATTCTACAAGGGCCACCGTAATAACCGGGAAGGCGAAGATCAGTAGGAACGCGGTGATCAGGGTCATCCAAATGAACACAGGCATGCGGAAAAGCGACATGCCCGGAGCACGCATATTCAAGATCGTAACGATGAAGTTAAACGCGGACGCTAGGGAGGCAATACCGAGCACCTGAAGACTCAACACCCACCAGTCCACACCGTTGCCCACGCTGAAGGCGCTAGAGGTCAATGGGGCGTACCCAAACCACCCGGAGTTCGGTGCTCCTCCCAACCAACTGAGGTTCAGCATGATGCCGCCTGCGAGGAACACCCAGTAGCTGAAAGCATTCAGGCGGGGGAAGGCTACGTCACGGGCCCCGATCATCAACGGGACTAGGTAGTTGAAGAAGGCTGCACTCAGGGGCATGATCGCCAGGAAGATCATGGTTGTGCCGTGCATGGTAAAGAGCTGGTTGAACTCATCTGGCCCTACCAGGCTTTGTTCGGGGCGGGCGAGCTGAAGGCGCATCAGCATAGCTTCCAAGCCGCCAATGAGGAAGAAAATGAACGCCGTTACGCCATACAGAATGCCAATGCGTTTGTGGTCAACCGTAGTGATCCAAGACCACACGCCGTTGAGGCTGGTGGGGCGGCTCAGCGCTGACGCTATCGTAGCCACGGGCTTCTCTCCCTTAATGCGCTCGCGAGTGCCAGCGACCGATTATTGGGCATCATTTCAGGCCATCCAGATAGGCAACCAACGCTGAAATATCATCTTCAGATAGATTCAAGTTTGGCATATCGTTGCCTGGCTTTGCCTCTTGAGGGTCCCGAAGCCAGGCGGCTACGTTTTCAGGCGTGCGCTCCAAGATGCCGGACGCAATTCGGGTCCTAGACCCAACGTGGGTCAGGTTTGGACCAATGGTGCCAACCGCGCCTGGTATCCCATCAATGGTGTGACAACCGATGCAGCCTCTAGCCGTGACAAGGTCGTGGCCCCGTTGAGCCAACTCAGAGGAAGGCTCCGCCGCTGGCTCCGCTTGCTTTGCCACCCAGGCGTCGAAATCGGCCTGCGTCTCTACTACAACCTGGAAGCGCATATGGGCGTGAGCTATACCGCAGAACTCCGCGCATTGACCCCAGTAGACCCCCACTTCGTCGGCTTTGAACCACATATCGTTGGCTCTGGTCGGTATTACGTCCACCTTGCCAGCAAGCTTGGGGATCCAGAAGCTGTGAATAACGTCATCGGATCGCAACGTGGCCCTGATGTTTTCGCCCACCGGTATGTGGAGTTCGTTGGATGTGGTCACCCCTGCATCTGGGTACTCGAAATTCCAGAACCATTGCTTGCCGGTGACATTAATGTCCATCACAGCCTCCCCAGAGGGAGGGTCCGCGATGTAGAAAAGGGCGCTGATGGTCGGTACCGCTACAATAATCAGCACGATTGCCGGAATAATGGTCAGGATGACTTCAAGGCGGGTATTGCCATGTGTCTGGCGGGGGGTGCCAGCTCGGTTGCGAAACTTTAAGACCGTGAACAGAAGGAAACCGCCCACTATCAAGAAGACGATCAGAGCGGCAATGAATATGAGGACGAAAAGATCTTCTTGCCGCTGAGCAACCGGCCCCATGGAGTCGAACGTCGACTGTGGGTGATCCGGGGTACACGCTGCACCTATGAAGGCGGCAAAGGACACGAGCGTCGCTAGGGCGAGAACTCGGAGCCGGAAAAGCCTAGAAACCACTCTACCTCCCCAAGAGGGGACTACCGAGACAGATCGTCCCAGTTTGTTCAAATTTTCACGAGGAGTCTAGCAGTGGCGAGGGCGAAAATCAAGGGATTCCGTGCACAATCTCCCGTGATGGGATCGGGAAGGCGGATGGCTGTGGCCGCCTCCCGTTACCTGAGAGCTAGGAAGGAAGACTCTTGGTCTTTCTCAAAGGGCAGAAGATCGAGGTGACGGGAGCGCAGGATTGCCTCTATGTCTGCGGTCGAGCAGTTGCCGCGCCCAATCCATACAACTTTCGGAGGCTGGCTCGTGGCGAAGCTCAACTGCCGGAAATCCGAATCTTTAGAGACTATGACAAAGCCGTCCCCCTTGGCGTACTCCCAGGCCTGCGAATCGACAGCGGAGGCAAGGCCAACCTCTCGGACGTGGGATGAGCCGGGGTAAAGGTCGGACAGAGAGTGGACGAGCCGGGGAGAGAGGTTTTGGTCAAAGAGGAGCTTCATTCAGCCGGGATCGTAACGAACCGTCTTTCCCTCTCAGCAGCAAAGGCGAGGCAGGCCCGGATGTCCGCACTAGTAAGGTCCGGGAGATCCTGGAGAATCTGCTCTTCGGACATACCAGAGGCTAAGTACTCCAGTACGTCATAAACAGTGATGCGAAGCCCGCGGATGCAGGGCTTGCCACCACGCTTGCCCGGCTCCAAGGTAATTATGTTGTGGTAGTCCATGGCTGAAGCGTAGATGCCTAGGGGCAGCACTGTCAATTGAAGCTCTTGTCCCCTGCGCTTTGCTGTTGGTATACTGCCCCAAAGTTTCCAGCAATGTCAGTTAATTATTGAAACGGAGTCGCATAGGCGTGAACGATAAGACGCTTCCCATACTGCTTCCGCTCGGCGCCGCTATCATCGTTGGGATCATCATGGCGACGTTGGGGATCACCTTTATCCTCACCGGTCGTTACGGCGCGATCATTATTGGAATGGCCATTGTCGTGATAGTTCCGATGGTTGGAGCCTTTCTCACACGAGCGAAGAGCTAACCTAGCAACGCTTGGATGTCACTGGCGAGTTGGGCCGGAGTGAAGGTGGAGCCAAAGACCACCTGAACCCGGCCTTCTTTATTTATCAGGTGGATGGGCGCAGTGTGGCCCACGGTGTAAGCCCCCGCCTCTTTCGCCAATTCCGCTTCGTCAATCCCCTGCTCTTCAGCCGCCAGCTTGATCCTCTGATCGAATGTCGCTCCGCCCGTCTGCTCCACGAAGGGTTGGCCTACCCAGTAGTAGTCCCACAAGGGCCCCAGGCTATTTGCGTCTCCCACTAGGAACCTCCACTCGCTCTCCAGCCCCCAAGATGTCAAATATTCCAGGGCTACTTTGGCATTGTCCCGCTCAGGGTCGACCGTGACAATGACGATTTCAACCTTGGAAGCGTCTTCTCCAAGAAGGTCATAGGCGCTGCGCATTTTTCCCATAGTCAGAGGGCACAGGTCAGGACAGGACGTATACAGGAAAGTCAGGACCACCACTCGCCCATTCATCTCCTGGAGTGAGGTCGAGTTCCCCCATTGGTCCGGAAGAGAAAAGTCTAGCGTGTCCCTATGGGGCTCCAAGACGTTGCCTCGGAATTGCGGCTCACCTGAGCAAGCCGCCAATGCTAATACCATTAGCAGCAGGGGCACTGCCAAGAGCCACCCGCGTCGGGGAGAAAGGGGAAAGGGTTTTGTCATAGAACCGGCCAAGGGCGCATTGGGCTTAGTCGATACCCGTAACGCCCCGGATAACGAAACCAGCGACCCAGCCCAACAAGAACGCAGGGCCTCCCAAAACTCGCAGGTCTTCAAGTTTCTGCTTGGGGTCGTGGCGGAGCATATTGCCGCCCCAGGCAACAAGGCCGATCCCGACGAGCAAGGGGGCCCAAGAACTCACTCCCAAGCCAAGGCCCAGCGCTGCTCCCAGGACGATCCAGCTTATTGGCGAATCAGCCACGCGGTCGAATGGCTTGCGGGTTGTCGGAGCTTGTTCATTGGCAGCCATCATGTCACCTGTTAATCAAATCGGCCTGTCCCGTAGTGTCAAATGCTCCTAGGCCCTTGCAAAGGTTACCAGCCTAAGAGGGTTTATGCAGCAGCTACCCCCTGCGCCAACGCCTCTTCCTTTCAGGTCGATGGAGCGAGAGGAGTCTCATCCGAAGTTTTTTTCCTATTCAGCGACGATTGGCTGTGCCAGGATCCACAAGCTAAGGACGGTGTAGCCCACCATCAGGGCGAGCATGGGGTACTGGCTGCGCAGGGCATGTTTGCGTTCGCTGAAGGCGCGGAGGGCGACGACGTGCGCCAGGTACACAGCAATGACGTGTCCTATCACAATCGCTATGACCGCCAGGAACCAGGCGAATCGGGCCCCGACTATCGAGATATTGGTCTTGAAGTCCGTGGTGCCGAAGATGTCCCAGCCACGCCCAAAGGGGTCAGAGGCGAGCGGAATGATGGGCTGCCCTTGAATCAGCAAGAACGTGAGGAAATGGGCTAGGTGGTAGCCCAGGGCGATTGGCAGGAGAGACAGGACGAAGTACCGAGCGATCACTCCAGTGGTGTGCTCTTTGCCGCCCGCCAAGCTCATCAACCAAGAGAAGGCTCCGAAGACCGCCAGGATGATCGCCCCAAACCCCACCAGACCGGCGGTGTCAACGACCGTTAAGCGATGCCCGTCGAAGCTGGGGAACGCGTTGAACAGCGAGTTTTGAATGGAGGCCCAGGTGGAAGTCGCTAGTACTCCATCAAAGCTAACGGTGGCGAGCAACGCGACGACGAGTACCATCATGGACGGTGTTACGGGCCTGGAACTGAGTAGGCCCACCCCGTAGGGACGCAGATTCAGTTCTCGCTGGGGAGAAGAAGCTTCATGGAAACAGTGGTAGCAGTTCACGCAGCGCCCCTCAGCATCCAGGCAGTCCGCAGGGCACTTCTTGCAGACCTTGGGGTCCGTCATTCGTACCTCGGTTGGCGAGAAACGGGACAGCAGGCCGAACACAAGGGAGAATGCCTCTCCTGACCGGAGCCACCGATCCTTACCGAATACAAGCATGCCGGTCCAGGTTATCGCTGAATATGCCAGGGCCAGTTTGGCGATGTTGGACGGACGCGCTGAGTCCGGGAATACCAACTCAATCCAGGCGAAGACTATGAAGAGGGCAACCCCAGGCCAGACGCCCCAGGAAGCTGGGTATGAAACGTCTAGGGACAACCGTCTGGACCCCGTGAGCCATCCAGCAACGACTTCAACTCCCTCGAAGATGGCCTTCCAGGGATTGAGTATCGCCCACAGGTTGCCTACAAGTGCCGAGACATAGGCCAAGCCGACCCACCAGATGACCCATACGAAGGTGGGTGCTAGATTGAGGGTCGGGCTCCTGTCGCCGTATAGGCCGGTGGCTATGACCAGCACCAGCAGGGCAACGGACGCAACACGCAAGGAAACCGAGAACCACGGCCCGGCGATCAGGCCCACTAACCTCCATCGCAAGAGGTTGAACCTGGGGTAGTCGCCATGGCTCGCTTCGGCCTTAACGAAGACTCCGATGGCGACGAAGGAGAGCGCTACAGCCGCGCCGGCCCCGGCCAGGTAGAGGCCAAGGGGGACCGGAAGGTCGTAGCGCTCTCCGAATCCATGGGCCATGGCGGCAGGCGACAAGCCCAAGAAGAGGGCAAGAGCCAAAAGAATTGCGGGCCATAGATGCCGTAGATTTGCAGTCATTGTTTGCCTCTAACGGGGTAGCACGTCGAAATAGCCGAGTGTGACTCCCCCGTCCTCTTCCTCTGCGTGATGGTCGCCGTCCGCTGCTCCAAAGCCATGAGCCTCAATCATAAAATGACCTTCGGCGTCGGCGGTGAACGCGAAGGTTGTGGTCTCGCCGGGTGTCACTGTTTCCTCGATGTTGTATCCGTGCAAATGTATGGTGACGGATTCGTCCGAGGTCCAATTGAGGGCCACAGTGTCCCCTTTCTTTGCGCTTAGCACATCGTTCCCAACCAGCTGCCGACCCCTCACTTCAAGGTCAATGGATACTGATTCGGGGTCGCCGCCGCCACAGGCGGCGGTTAGCAGGCCTACAGCCGCCAAGGCAAGAATCGCCATGGGTTTCTTGATCATGGTCCCTCCAAAGGAATAGTTGTTCCTAATTGATATTTAGTCGGGTTTCAGTCTGCGCCCTTTCAACGCTGCCTCCTAGATGGCCGTCTTCCGGTCAGCCGCCTTATCCATGGCAACCACCACATGCGTGTTGTGATGGCGAATAGGCCTAGGAGGATGAGAAGCAGGCCATTCAGGGTGTACCCGCCTATGTCTATTTTGGCTTCGGTGACCCTGGCCTGGAACTGCGTCGTTTCCTCGCCGAGAGGTCCACTGATCGTCAGGGCCATCTCCCACTCGCCGGGCCGGTCAAACTCCACGTTGATGTCCTGGCATCCTGCGGTGAAGGTGCAGGGGACGCCTTCGTATGTCCTCGGAGTCTGATCGCCGGAGTCTGGGTCAATGGGTGGCGTGGCTGACATGTGGGTCTGGTAGCTGGTGACGGGTCTGCCATCGTTGAGGTCGAGAACGGACACGGACAGATGCCAAAGACCCACCGAGGGCCGGGTAGGTGTCCCCAGCAGTTCGACTCGGTATTCCCCAATGTCCTCTTGCAGCACGACTCCGCCTGAACCGTTGGCCGACAAAGCTCCAGGCAAGGCAAAGAGTGCCAGGAACGCTACGGCCAGAGCCACTAGCGCCGCGTGCATGACTGACGATGAATCGCCCGATCTGACCGAAGATGATTCCAAGGAAAGCCCCAAAACCCGGTCCCTCGGCTTTTGTCTGTCGCCCAGGAGACAGAGCATACTGCGTTCTTAAATGTGGTTTGAGGATAGGGGCGAGGGTGGAGGCGGGGGCTTTTCCGAAGTTTCGGGGTAGATGTCCTTGGGAGGCAACAAAGTGATCGTTGCGCCATCCCAGAAGAGTTCTCCAGCCGATTGAAGCGCCAATTTGGACTCGTCTGCTGGTGCTTGCAGGGCTGTAGCCCCCGGCGAGGACAGGCCGTCGAATTGTGCTAGGTAAGCAACTTCTGAAGACGCTGCTATGTCTGGTGAGAATTGTTCCAACGCCCCGCCGTTGCGATCATGGCTGTGAGCGTGGCCGTGCTCATGATCTTGATCGATGCTTCCAGAGAAAAGGTGAAGGTGGCTTGGGATGCGTTCGGCAAAGTGGTGATCGAGGGCTGGTCCAAGAAAAGGAGATAAAGCGACCAGAATGGCTGCCAACGAGAACCAAAAGCTTCTAACGCCTGTTGGAAGAAAGGCTTGCAGCCCTATGTTGATAGCCGGTGCAGTGTGCATGTTGCCTAGCTAGGAACCGGTTTCTACCTGTTTAGGGTATCACTCGTAGGAATACCGGGCCATTGGGGCAGTCCACTTCCGCAAGGCCGACGGGGGTGCAGGGCCGCCCGCCGGGGGTGACAGGGGGTTGTCCCCCTATCCCAAGAACGTAAGCGGGTGGAGTGGGCGGGAATGTGGCGTTGGTGGCGCCAAGCTGTCCTGCCAACCCCTTTCACACGCCTCCAGTAGGCCTGCTCAGCCCTTTAGGGAGCACATCTGCGAGCCTCGGCGCTTCGCTTTGCCAAAGACGCTGGCCTGAAAACAACAAGGGAGGTGGCACATGCCACCTCCCTTGTTCGTTCTACGAAAGTTGCGCAGCTGGCCTAGGCGAATTCCTTGGCCAGAATCTTGGCCTGATCGTAGTTGGGGTGAACCGGGACCTGGTGCTGGAGCATGATCTCCTTGCGCTGCTTGGCCGATTCCATGATGGCCAGGCAGACTTCCAGCGTGGCCATGCCCCATTCGCCGGTGTGGTAAATGGGCGCCCCATCACGGACCGCCTCGTACAACTCCACCAGCTCGCCGCGGCGCTCGCCGGGGCCAAGCAGGCCCGGAGGCGTCAACTCAAGCTCCCGCTGGCCGTCGTCGTCGTAGATGTAGAGGCCGTAGGCGGAGTGCCGAATGTCTCCGCTGTCGCATGACACCAGAACCACGCCCAAGTCCTCGGGAACCCACTTCTCGCGGTCCTCGTCGCGGCTGAACACGGAGTACTCGTTCTCTCCTCCGATGCGTATCTTGTCCTTTTCCTTCTCGTCGTCCCAGGTGCCGTCGCGGAGGCCCTTGCGGATGACGACTCGCTCTTCTGGGGTGTACCGCTGGTTGGCGTGGCCCCAGGGGACCAATTCACCGCCCATGAAGTAGCCGTAGCCATTGTGAACGGCGGTAGCTGGCGTGCCGTCCTCGAATTCCATGAATGCGGCGTAGTAGCCAGCGATGCTGCGGGCCTTGAACCAGTCGCCGGTCATGGCGCGGACGCTACGGAGCATGCCGCCGCCGATGACCCGGATGCTGTCTATCTGGTGCGGGCCCTGTCGGTAGGGGATGCCGCCGCCCTGGTTTGGGTCAAGCTCGTCGGCGGTGCGGGGGCGGAGCATCCAGTCTGTGTAGGCGAATACGTTGATCGCCCTCAACTGGCCCATCTTGCCGTCCTTGACCAGCTTCCGCATGGCTCGTACAGCCGGCGTGAAGCTTCTGGTGTGACCGGCGAGCAGCTTGACGCCGTTCTTGTGGGCTGCCTCAATGATGTCAGAAGCTTGGGCCATGCTTAGCGCCATGGGCTTCTCTACCACTACGTGCTTGCCGTGGTTGGCGGCAATGATGGCGTGCTCAGCGTGGAACCGGTTGGGTGTGGATACCCAGACAGCTTCAACGTCGGGGTCAGCGCACATGGCTTCCACTGTGGGGAAGACCTTGGCTTCGTATCGAGCGGCGAAGGCCTCTCTCACCCGAGGGTTGAAGTCAGCACCGGCCATCAGGTCAAACTCAGGCATGTTCTCAAGGATGGGCAGCATCTCCGCCCCGCCCACGCCAATGCCCACCATGCCGATGTTGATCGGCTTTATGGGCTTACCGTTACCAGTTGTCGTCGCCATTGTTCCTCCCTGCTTGCCTCAAGCCCCCCACTTCCAGTGCGCAAGGCAGCCGTGATGTGTTCCGCGCAGGTATATCATAGCGCCGGAAGCAGTGTCAACGCGAGTCAAAGCCCCGGCTGGCCCTGATCGAAGGCCGGACTAAATTGGCCATTCCTCCAGCTTCCAGGCCATATCCCAGAACAGGTACTCGTAGCGAGCGCTGGTGAGAAACGCCTGCTCTGCCCGCGCCAGTTCCGCCGGACCCAGTTCCTGAGCAGCCTCGTCCACCAACGGTCGCAGCCAGGCCGCCAGCGACTGAAACTCCTCAGAGGCGTACATATCCACCCACTGGCAGTAGAGCGGCTGGTGGACGGGTCGTCCCCGTTCTGCCAGGCGTAACCCGATTTCAGCGTAACCCCACTGGCAAGGCGCCATAGAAGCAGCGATGGATGCGAACCCTTCTTCGTAGGCCACGGTCAGTAGATGCCGAGTGTAGGCGTGAGTGGTGGGGGCAGGGGCGGTGCTTTCCAATTCCTCCCGGCTGATGCCGAACTCCCGGCAGTAGGAGCGGTGCAACTCCATCTCCGTGTTTAGGGTCTCATGGAGCAATAGCGCCAAGCGGCCCATGGTGTCCAGGCTCCTTCCTTTGGCGACCGCCAGGGCAGTCACCTTGGCATATTCGACCAGGTAGAGGTAGTCCTGCTTGACGTAGAACTTGAACCGGTCGACCGGCAACGTGCCGTCTCCGATGCCTGTGACCATCGGGTGCTCGAAGATGCGCCGATAGATAGGGTCGGCTTGGCGGCGGAGGTTTTCAGAGAAGGTCATGCTTTTCCCTGGAGGGGGGTGGCTGGGCCGTGGGTGCACTTTTTGTTCACCCGTTGCGAGGGAGGAGCTAGAGCAACGACGACATTGTACCGGACGGATTGCGTCGAGCGGGAAGTCATGGGGGCTAGAGCACGGCCATTGGGTTTTGACCCATCCTTGCCTTAAAACGACCGGTTGGTAAGGTCGGCTCCAATTGTATGGGTTGATTGACTTCATTTATGGGTGACACTACTATCGCCACTCAATCTTGGGAAGGAGGTTTCCGTGTCAGAAGAAAATAAGGCTTTCATGAGGCGGTTCTACGAAGAACTCTTCAACTCGAAGAATCTGGATGTACTCGATCAGTACCTGGCTAGCAGCTTTGTGGACCACAATCCCGCGCCTGGACAGAACCCCGGCCTCGCAGGGGCCAAAGAGATGATAGGGGCGTACCTCTCGGGGTTTCCCGACCTGCAGGCAAGCGTCGATTTCCAGGTGGCGGAGGGCGACATCGTCGTGTCGCGCCTGACCATGAGCGGGACCCAGACGGGGGACTTTCCAGGTGTGCCGGCTACGGGCAAGCCGGTTACCTTCACGGTCATGGATGCTGCCCGCATTAGTGATGCGAAGGTCGCTGAACACTGGGGCAACGAAGACACGATGGGCATGCTCCAGCAACTCGGTGTGATCCCGTCGGAGTAAAGGCGGAGACAGCCGATCCCAGAAAGGTTTGACCAAAAGCTTGGCACCAACAAGTTGGTCCTCTATCCACAGGCCTTTTGAAGGGGGTGGCCCCGGCGTCGTCAGGGCCACCCCCTTTTCCTGCTCGCTGATTATGTAATTGGCATCGCATGGTGCCTCGCCTACAATGACGGGCAATGACTGGTTCCATGGCTCAAAGCCCAATTGTCAGTGAGCGCCGCCGCACCGCCCTTGTTTTGGGCGGGGGGCTGGCAGGGATTTCCGCCGCCTGCGCCCTCGGCGACGCTGGTTCTCAGGTGACCTTGCTGGAGCGCAGGGGGTTCCTCGGCGGCCGGGCCTTCTCCTTCCCCGATGCCGAATCGGGATGGGACGTAGACAACGGGCAGCACGTTTTCCTGGGTTGCTGCTCCGAATACGTTGGCCTGCTTCGTCGGCTAGGTGTATTGGACCAGACGTCGCTTCAAGACCATTTGTCGATACCGATTATTGAAGGGGGCCGCACGGGACATCTGTGGTCTGCGCCCTTGCCGCCGCCTCTCCATCTAGCTCCTGCCTTCATGCGCTACCCCCACCTGGGGCTCATGGACAAACTCCGGCTGGCTTACGGTATGCACAAGGTGCGCTGGACCAACCGGGCCAAGAACAGAGAGGCACTTCAGCAAGAGAACTTCCTCAGTTGGCTGAGGCGTCATCGCCAAACCCAGCGCATCATTGACGCTTTCTGGAACCTCATCACGCTGCCAACGCTGAACAGCCCGGCGGAGCATGTCACGGCCGATATGGGCCTGATGGTCTTCCAAGAAGGCCTGCTTCGAGACCGCCACAGCGCTGATATCGGTTACGCCAGGGTCGGGCTGACGGCCCTTGTGGAGGATGCTGCGTTGGCCGCTATCGGGGAGCAGGGTGGCGAGGTCCGCTTTCAGACGCCGGTCCTCGCTATTGAAATGGAAGGCGACGCGGTCGCCGGTATTCGTACCTCAGAAGGGCTGCTCCAAGCGGACGCCTATGTCAGTGCTCTACCATTCGATACCCTGCTGGAGATGCTGCCAGCGCAGACCAGCGCTACCTGCTTCTTTCAGGGAGCGACTGCGCTTCGATGGGCGCCAATTGTAGGAGTTCATGTGTGGCTGGACCGGTGGGTTACCGACCTTGAGGTCGTCGCTTTCCTCGACAGCGAAATCCAATGGCTGTTCAACAAATCTCTTATTCAGGGCCGTCCAAAGGACGAAGGCCAATACCTGTGCATCTCCCTGAGCGGCGCCTGGCAGTACGCCGATGTGCCGAACGAGGAGCTTGAGCGCCGCTTCGTGGAAGAGTTGCGAAGGTTGTTCCCTGCAGCACGCGACGCTCAGGTGACCAGAGTCCTGGTTGTGAAGCAGCGCCAAGCTACCTTCATACCCGATCCAGCCTCCGACGCCGGGCGGCTTCCTGCGACGACCCCCGTCTCCAACCTTTTCCTGGCCGGCGACTGGACTGACACCGGCTGGCCCGCCACCATGGAGAGTGCCGTACGAAGCGGCAACGCCGCTGCCAGAGCGGTGGATGGATGGCTGGAGAACGCCAAGGGCGCATCGCTGGCGCAGGCGTTAGAAGGCTAGGGGCGGGAGCCTTTGGGGCCTTGTTGAGCCCCCTCTCTAACTCTCCCCCTTGAGGGGCGAGGACTAATGCCTTCCCCCCGGAGGGGGAAGGTTGGATGGGGGCGGGCCGGTCTATGAATTTCAGGCTGAAGTATGCAGGGAGGGCTTTCGTTGGAGGACTATCAAGCTAGGCAGGATTTGCTTGAAGCCGTGCAGGGTATGGTGGCTTCAGGCTTGGTCACGGGCACCAGCGGCAACGTCAGCTTACGACTGGATGATCAGCGAGTCCTGATTACTCCGACCGGCTACCCTTACGACAAACTCGGCCCGGATGACCTGCCTGTCATCGATATGGAGGGCGATCAGGTCGAAGGCGAATTGCCGCCCTCCTCAGAGCGTCGTACCCATCTGGCCGTGTTTCAGGCCCGCCCAGAAGCCCAGGTCGTCATGCACACACACTCCGTGTATGTGAGCGTCTGTGCTGTCGCTGGCCTGGAGATTCCGCCGATAATCGATGAGTTGGTCATTCGTGTAGGTGGCGGGGTCCCGCTGGCTGAGTACGTTTTCCCCGGAACCTGGGAGCTTGGTGAGGCTGCTATTGCGGCCCTCGGAGAGCGCCGGGCAGTGCTGCTGCGCAACCACGGCCTTCTGGTCATCGGCCGAGATGCTCGTGAGGCTTTGGAGATCGCTCAATTGGTGGAGCGGCTGGCCCAGGTTTTCGTCCACGCCCGTCTCTTGGGGAATGTGACGGAGCTAACGCCCGATGTGGTGCGGCGAGAACTGGATATGTTTCGGGGACAGGCCTAGCGGGCGCTGATGCGCAAGGTCCTCATCGATACGGACCCCGGCGTCGATGACGCAGTGGCCCTGGCTCTTGCTTTCTGCCTGCCCGATCTAGAAGTGGTGGGTCTTACCTCGGTTGGCGGGAACGCTTCCATTGACGACACGACCCGTAACCTGGCTGCTCTGCTGACGGCTTTGAGCCAAGAACGCGTCCCTTTCGCTCGAGGCGCCGCCGAGCAGCTCAATGGTGCTTCATTTGAGCACGCATATCACATTCACAGAGACGGTGGCCTAGGCATCGCTTTGCCAGCCCCGTTACTGTCCACCATCGATTTGCCTGCGAGCGATTTCATCCTGAAGGCTGCCACTGAGCATCGAGAGGCCCTCACGATCATCGCTTTGGGGCCCCTGACCAATCTGGCGACTGCTTTGCGGCGGGACCAGCATGTGTTGTAAGGCGTGGCAGAGATCATCGTTATGGGGGGCGCGCTGCGGGTGCCTGGAAACGTTAGGCCGGAAGCGGAGTTCAACGTTTTCAACGACCCTTTGGCCGCTTCGCTTATCTTCGACTCTGGCATTCCCGTGCGGCTTGTGACTCTGGACGTGACCCGGCAGACCTTCCTGATGAGGGAACATATCGAAGGGCTCAAGGGGCGGGGCAGTGCCGCCGACCTGGTTGCTCAGGTGGTTGGGGCATGGTTTCGAGCCAGACCCGACCGCCAGCGGTTCACGCTCCACGACCCGTTGGCGGTAGCGGCCGCCGTCGAACCCGATTTGCTGGAGTGGGAGCCTGTTAAAGTAGAGGTAGAGACAGCCGATCCTGAACGCTTGGGCAAAACGACATCACAGGGAGGACCATGGTCGGTAATGGCGCCTACGGCAGTGCAATCAACGAGGGCGGTCGATTTTATCATGAACGCCTTGGTTGGCTGCTAGCCTGGGGGCTGGAACACTTCTCAGTGCCCAGTGCACCCAGCCTTGACCCACCTTCGTAGCCACAGCTACAATAATTGTTGACCTGTTGAGTCGACAATTATTTTCCTTTGCCATGAGATCTGTGGCAGGGCTACAATCATGACCCACCAAATGAGAGGAATCGCGTGACCACGTCCAACGAGGTCGTTCAACAAGCGGCGGCTCAGGAATACAAATATGGCTTCATCACTGACATTGAAGCCGAAAGTACGCCTCCCGGGCTGAACGAAGATATTGTCCGCTGGATTTCCGCCAAGAAGGAAGAGCCGGAATGGCTTCTGGAATGGCGGCTGCGGGCCTTGCGGCACTTCCTAACCCTGCTGGAAAAGGAACAGTTGCCAGCGTGGGCCAATGTTTCCTACCCGCCCATCAATTTTCAGGACATCATCTACTACTCTGCGCCGAAGAGTCGGCCCGAGAGCCTGGAAGAGGTCGACCCCGAAATCCTAGAGACCTACCGCAAGCTGGGTATCTCTCTCGACGAACAAAAGCTTCTGGCTGGCGTCGCCGTGGATGCCGTCTTCGATAGCGTCTCAGTCGCAACAACCTTCAAGACCGAACTCGCCAAGCAGGGCATTATTTTCGGCTCGTTCTCGGACGCGGTGCGAGAGCACCCTGACCTCGTCCGCAAGTATCTGGGGTCGGTCGTACCCTACACCGATAATTTTTACGCTTCTTTGAACGCAGCCGTCTTCACGGATGGCTCCTTCTGCTACATCCCAAAAGGCGTGCGTTGCCCTGTGGACTTGACCACATACTTCCGCATCAATGCGGCTGGAACGGGACAGTTCGAACGGACCCTGATCATTGCCGATGATGACAGCTACGTCAGCTATCTCGAAGGCTGTAGCGCGCCGATGCGGGATGAGAACCAGCTTCACGCAGCCGTTGTTGAACTGGTGACTGAAGAAAACGCCGAGATCAAATACTCGACGATTCAGAACTGGTACCCAGGCGATGCCAACGGCAAGGGCGGCATCTACAACTTCGTGACAAAGCGGGGCCGGTGCGAGGGCCGCAACTCGAAGATCTCCTGGACTCAGGTGGAGACAGGGTCTGCCATCACTTGGAAGTACCCCAGCGTCATTCTTAAGGGCGATAACTCCATTGGTGAGTTCTACTCCGTCGCCCTAACAAAGGGCCACCAACAGGCCGATACCGGCACGAAGATGGTGCACATAGGAAAGAACACCCGGAGCACCATCATCTCCAAGGGCATCTCAGCGGAACATGCTGAGAACACCTATCGCGGACAGGTCAAGGTCATGCCGAACGCCGACAACGCCCGCAACATCACGCGGTGCGATTCGTTGCTTATAGGCGACCAATGCGGCGCTCACACGACGCCATATGTAGAAGTGCGTAACAACTCCGCCAAGCTGGAGCATGAGGCCTACACTTCCCGCGTTAGCGAAGATCAACTTTTCTACTGCAACCAGCGGGGCATTTCCCTGGAGGACGCCCAGGCCTTGGTCATCAACGGGTTTTGCAAGGAAGTGTTCAGCAAGCTCCCCTTCGAGTTCGCCGTTGAGGCGACCCGTCTTTTAGAAGTTAACTTAGAAGGAACGGTGGGGTAAGAAAGGGCCCCGGGGTGTCCCAGAAAACGTTTGAGGGCGGAGTGGGTGGGAAGACGGCGTCAGCTACGCCAAGCCCATAGGTGAAAAGGCGGCGAGTCCGAACCAGACGCCACCTAGAAGGGGAAATAAACGTAGTGCTTGAAATCAAAAACCTTCACGCATCCGTCGGCGATGTAGAGATACTCAAAGGGGTAAACCTCTCCGTCAACGCAGGCGAGGTGCACGCCATCATGGGCCCAAACGGGTCCGGAAAGAGTACCTTGGCCAATGCCTTGGCGGGGCATGCCAACTACAAGGTCACCGCTGGTTCTGTCACCTTTGATGGCAAGGACCTTTTAGCTCAGCCTCCCGAACAGCGGGCCCGCGCAGGGCTATTCCTATCGTTCCAGAACCCCATAGAGATACCAGGTGTTCGGTTGGACCACTTCCTGCGGGCGGGTCTGAACGCAGTCAACAAGAGCAAGGGCCTTGAGGAGTTGGATGTCCTGAAGTTCGACCGCCTCATTGCTAAGAAGGTGAAAGTGGTGGAGATGGACCGGGCCTTCGCTCGTCGGGCGGTCAACGAAGGGTTCTCTGGCGGTGAGCGCAAGCGTAGCGAGATCCTCCAAATGGCCGTCCTGGAACCCAAGCTGGCCATTTTGGACGAACCGGATTCCGGCCTTGATGTAGACGCCCTGCGAGTCGTCTCGGAAGGCATCAACGAGTTGCGGTCGCCAGAAAGGTCGCTGTTGCTCATCACCCACTACCAGCGCATTCTTAGCTACGTCGTGCCTGACTTCATTCACATCATCGTCAATGGCAGATTCGTGCGGTCTGGCGGCAAAGAATTGGCGCTCGAGATCGAGGCCGAAGGCTATGACAAGTACACCGAGGCAGCCGGCGCCCCCGCCGGCGAGTAGCTCCCGCTTTCATGACCACGCAGAACATCCCTGTTTCCAACCTTGACCAGTACATAGCCGCCTTCGAGGGGCTGGAGCAGAACGGCGCGGCTCAAGACCCGGCCTGGCTTCGGCAGCTTCGGCTAGACGCATTTCACCGCTTCACGGAATTGGGCTTTCCCACAGCGCGGCGGGGCAACGAAGAGTGGAAATATACGGATGTGGGTCCGTTGGCCAAAACGGCCTTTCAAAGCCCAGCGAGCACCGCAGTTCCGGTCCTGGATTTCCAAAGCGTCCAACCCTTCACCTATGGAGGCGCCACCGGAAATCGGATCGTCTTCGTGAATGGAGCCTATTCAGAATCGCTTTCCTCGGTCGCAAGGCATCCTGAGAGCCTTACATTGGCTCCTTTCTCTCAGGCGCTCTCCCTTGACGGTGATCTGGTGCAGCGCCATTTGGGAAAGAACGCTGACTACAAAGAACAGGCATTTGTCGCCTTGAATACGGCGTTTCTTCACGACGGCGCTTTGGTTCACGTTCCCGAAGGCGCTGTAGTAGAAGAGCCGGTTTTGATTCTTCACCTGTCGGCCGACGGAAAGGATACCGTTACGCATCCTCGCACTCTCGTCGTGGCGGCGAAGGACAGCAAAGTCACCATCCTGGAGAGCTACGGGGGCTTGGCTGACGGGGCCTACTTTGCCAATGCGGTTACAGAGATCATTTTGGAGCCCGGTGCCGAAGTGCGTCACTACCGGATGCAGCGCCAGTCGGAGCAGGCCTATCATGTGGCCACTACCAGCGTGACTCTCAGCGAAGGTAGCTCTTATACGTCGGTGGCATTGGACATGGGGGGTAAGCTCACAAGGAACAATTTGAATGCCCTGGTTGCTGGCGAGGGCGCTTCCTGTGTGCTGAACGGCGCTTATCTGGTCACCGGACGGCAGCATGTTGATAATCAGGTCATCATTGACCACGCCAGCCCTCACACTACCAGCCGCGAGCTTTATAAGGGCGTGTTGGATGGCAGGTCTCAGGCCGTCTTTCACGGAAGCATCATTGTTCAGAGGGGCGCTCAGAAGGTCGATGCCAAGCAGGAAGACAGGAATCTCCTGCTCTCCGACCATTGCGAGGCCGACACTAGGCCCGCTTTCTGGATCTACGCCGATGATGTGAAGTGCGCCCACGGGGCCAGTTCAGGGAAGCTTGACGATGATGCCTTATTCTATTTGAAGAGTCGTGGCTTGGACGAACAGGAAGCGCGCTCCTTGCTGACCAAAGGGTTCGTGCACGACATAACAGCGACCATCGCCCATGAGTCGATTCGCGCTCATACGGAGGCTGCGGTCTCGGGCTGGCTGGAAAAGCTATAGGGGCGTTTGGTTAGAAGCAATAGCACGAGCTGGGCATTGGCCCTATACGGAGGGCAAGGAAACAAAATGTTAGACGTTCAAGCAATCCGCAAGGACTTTCCCATCTTGCACCAGTCGGTGCATGGCAAGCCGCTTGTCTATTTGGACAACGCGGCCACGACGCAGAAGCCTCGCCAGGTCATACAGGCGCTCGTTGACTACTACGAAGGCTACAATTCCAACGTCCATCGGGCGGTGCATACCCTGGGGCAGAAGGCCACGGCGGCCTACGAGGAGTCGCGCGAGAAGATCGCCAATTTCATAGGAGCGCCTTCGTCGCAAGACATCGTGTACACAAGGGGCACCACAGAGGCGATAAACCTGGTTTCCTACACCTGGGCTGAGGAGAACATCGGACCCGGGGACGAAATTGTCGTGACGGAGATGGAACACCATAGCAATCTGGTCCCCTGGCAGCGCATCGCTCAGGCCAAAGGGGCGACTCTCAAAGGGATCCCGCTCAAAGAAGACTGGACCTTGGATATGTCGACGTTGGGTTCGGTGATCACGGAGCGCACCAAGCTGGTCGCCGTGACCCACATGTCCAATGTTTTGGGAACCATCGTGCCGGTGAAGGAGATTGTGCAGGCCGCCCGGCGGGTTGGGGCCAAGGTCCTGATTGACGGCGCGCAGGCCGTTCCTCATATGCGAGTCAACGTAGCCGACCTCGATTGTGATTTCTACGCCTTCTCAGGGCATAAGATGTGCGGGCCCACCGGCATTGGGGCGCTGTACGTCAAGGAAGAAGTGTTGAAGGAGATGGAGCCTTTCCACCGGGGCGGGGAGATGGTGCGCGAGGTCTGGTTCGACCGGGCCACCTGGAACGATCTGCCCATGCGCTTCGAGGCTGGCACGCCGAACATCGCCGACGCCATTGCTCTGGGTGCGGCTGTTGACTACCTTCAAACCCTTGGCATGGATAACATCCGCCAGCATGAGATTGAGATCACCAGCTACGCCATCGAGGCTTTCAAGGAGCTGGAGGAAGACCTAGACCATTACGGGCCCCGTGACCTGCAGTACAGGGGTGGCATCATTTCCTTCTATGCCGAGGACGTGCATCCCCATGACCTGGGGACATTTGTCGATAGCTATGGGGTCGCCATTCGCACTGGCCACCACTGCGCTATGCCTCTGATGCGGCAGATGGGGCTACCGGCCACCGCACGGGCCAGCTTCTACGTGTACAACACCACCGAAGAGATTGATATACTGGTAGATGCATTGAAAAAGGCCCTGAGGTACTTCAGCAAGTGACAGAGCTCAACGAGCTAGACGACCTATACCAGGAAATCATCCTGGACCACTACCGCCACCCCAGAAACCAGCAGGCGGTGGAAGCCCCGGACATGCAGGCTCACGCCCTGAATCCTTTCTGCGGTGACGAGGTGGACCTTCAAGCGCGCATGGAGGATGGCCGTATCTGCGAGGTCTGTTTCAAAGGGCGCGGCTGCTCCATCAGTCAGGCCTCGGCTTCCATCATGACCGAATTGCTCAAGGGGAAGACGCCGGAAGAGGCGTTGGAACTCTATTCCGTTTTCCGGCGATTGATGTTTGGCGAAGATATATCCGAGGAGGAGCTTGACGGCATGGGAGAGTTGGGGGCGTTAGCAGGCGTTCGCAAGTTCCCCGTTCGCATCAAGTGCGCTCTTTTGGGGTGGAACTCCCTGGACGACGCTATTGGGGAATACGCGAAAGCAAACGGGTAGTCCTCTCTGGGTAGGTAAAGAAAGAGAAAGGCGGCCCCGCATGGGCCGCCTTTCTCTTTCTCACTTTTGTGGTGCGCCCGGTGGAGCTAGGGCAGGGCCACCTCAACGCTGGTTTTGCTTTGCCAAACCTTGGCATCCTAAAGTGCAGACGTTATAGCACTTTTCAGTACCATAGCGCAAGCAATTGGCGTGAACGAGGTGTGAATGTGGCCTTGCAAGAAGGCCTGACGCTTGGGCAGAGACGAGGTTTGCGGCGCTAGGCGTTTGAGGGATTTACCTCAGTCGGCGACGCCCAAGGCGGCTTGGATGTCATCTTCCTCGAGGCCGTAGACTTCCTTGGCGTGGCCGGGCGTAATGTAGCCGTCCCGCAGGTCGTCGATGACCCTTTGAGGGTCCCGCTTCTTGGGGTCGCCTGCGCCGCCGCCGCTGCCAGTAAACATCCTGATGGTGTTGCCCGCTTCCATATGCACGCCGGCAATGCGATCGGTGATCTTGCGCTCGTTGTCGGCGCCAGGGTTTACGATTATGTGGCCGCACTCGCCGTCTCGGCCTCCCTCCACGCCTGCCGGAGGGACGCGATAGTGGCTCCGGCCACCTGAGAACGTGCCGGAGTTTAGGAGGGTGTAGTCACGAATGTATCCTAGTCCGCCTCGGAACTCGCCAGCCCCCTCTGAGTCGGGAATAAGCTTGAACTGTTGCATGAAGACTGGGTATTCGGTTTCCACGACCTCTACGCAGGCAATCTTCGGGCCGCTGCCTCCGTGGCCGCACCCTGTCCACCCGTCGCCGCCCATGAAGGCGGCGCTGCCGCCAGGCGTCAGCTCGTATTGGACCACGCGAAGTCCATTGGGCCGGGCGCTTCCAAAGGTGAAATTGCCGCCGGAGCTGTGCTCTGGATGGCCGCTTCGCCCTGCCGCCTGGGCCATGGCGTTGAGTACCATGTCCTCCACGGTGGCCTGGACGTGGGAGTAGAAGCTAACCGGTCCCGGATAAACGGGGTCGAGGACGCTTCCAGGGCGAAACTTGAAGTCGACGACCCGGGTGACACCGTGGTTATTCGGTGGCGGGTTCTCCATCATGCAGACGATGGCGTACAGGCAGCAGCCGATGATGATCGGAGGCCTGGCGTTGATGGGGCCCCGGTTCTGGTCGGATGTGCCGGAGAAGTCCAGGGTTATGCTGTCGCCTTTCTTGGTGAGGGCAACGTGGAGGCGGATGGGCTTGTCCAAGTCCACCATGTCGTTGTCCAAGTAAGCCTCGGCCTCGAAGGTGCCGTCCTTCCACTTGGCTATCTCGGCTCGCAGGTGTTGCTCTGTTTTGTCGCCGACCATACGGAAGACGGTCAGGACGGCGTCCTTGCCATACCTGTCCATAAGGCCCAGAAGACGACGGCTTCCCACGCTCCACTCAGGGCCGGCCTGTGAGTTGTAGTCGCCCAGGAGGAGTTGCGGCGTCCTGGTGTTGGCCCAAATCAGGTTCTCAGTTTCCTTGACCACCTTGCGGCGGCTCATGTACTTCACCGGCGGGACCAGCATGCCCTCGCCGAAGATGTCCCTGGCCTGAACCGACCGGCTGCCGGGCGAAAGGCCTCCAATGTCACCCTTGTGCGTAATGCCGATGCAGAACGCTACGAGTTCGTTCTGGTGAAAGACCGGCGTTATGGCGGCGCTGTCTAAGCTGTGTGCGCAGCCGCTGAAGTAGGGATGACTGACGAAAAAGCAGTCGCCCTCCTCCATCTCGCTGGCGCTGTAATACTGGTACAGGCCCTGGATGCAGGCGGGATAGGAGCCAAGGTGGATGGGAATGCCGGCGAACTGCGCCACCACCTTTCCTTCCACGTCTACAATGCCGCAACTCATATCATGAGTCTCACGGATAAGGGTGGAGTACCCCGTGCGGTACATAGCGATCTGCATTTCCTGGACAATGCCGTCGAGTTGAGAACGAATGACTTCAAACAGGACCGGGTCGACGTCTGTCATGGCGTCTCCTTCGGGAGCTAAGAGGGACTTCGGGCCATGTTATAACAGAAAATCGGCCCTGGTGCTGCCCAGGGCCGATTTGTGAGGCACCGAAGAAGAGTGAGGCTATGGTAGGGCAGGCCAGTCCAGCACGAGCTTTCCACTGCCCTTGAGGCTGTAAGACCTTCCCAATGAAGACAGCATGTACCAGAGCATGCCAGGGTTGCTGGCGACCACTGATATGCCGAGGTCCTTCTCCAGCCGGTCTATGACGCTGACGTCGGCCGGCCAGCCTCCTTGGAAGTAGATGGCGTCTGCCCCGCCCACCTTGGCGAAAGCTTCTGTCGCCATGGTGTAGATAGCCTCGGGGCCCTGCTTAATGCCATCCAGGAAGTACGGCAAGATTTGGCCCACGAAGTTGGGTTCAAACCCTCCTCGTTTCATGTACTCGCCCAGCATGTCGTTCATAAGATCGTCGAAGGGCGTCATCATGAGGAGCTTCTTGGCGCCCAATGCCTTCAACGCTGCGGAGCACGATTGCATAGCCGTGCACACCGGCATATTCAAGGCAGCTTTTAACTCCCGGAGGACGGTGGGGTTCATAAGCTCGGTGGGCGCCCCTGCCATGATGAAGGCGTCCCAGTTCTTACCCTTGGATGCGTTCACGGCGAACTCGACGATTTCGTCGACGACGCCCCACAACTCCAGCAGTGATTCCTTGTACAGGTACATGCCGCCAAACTCGACGTTGAGATCGGCAGGTAGGATGCCCCCCAGATGCTGGGTGCTAGGGGCAGGGCCCACGTTGTAAAAGCCTAGGTTAAGTGTCTCGGCCATGATGCTCCTCCCAGGGTTGTAGTATTCGTGAACGGGCCTTCGTGGGCACCGCTCCCAACGCCGCATAAGGTACCAGAATCGCGCGATCTGCGCAGAACGTTGAAGCGGGGGCGTTCCTTGCTTCTGGCCATTCGACCAAGGAATGGAGGCCGTGATTGAACCAGAGCGATTTGCGGTGAGCCGCCCCTTGTAATGCCCGTCCTAGCCTAACTTGCGATCCAAATTGACACCTAAATAGGCGAGGCATAAGCTTCGCTACTCATACTGACGTCGAAGGGTGGGGAGGGAAGCCATGCCGGAAATTGTTGACGCTGACACGCATATCATCGAGCCGCCTGAGATGTGGGCTCACCTTGATGAGAGCCTGTATTCGCGCAGGCCGGTTGTGGTCAAGGTTCCGAACGACACTCTCTACGGCAACACCAATGCTATGTGGCTCATTGATGGGCAGATCTTTCCCCGGCCAGGGGGGAAGGGCGGGTTCCGGATCGCCACGCCGTCGGCCCAGGAGCGACAGCAGTTGCGCACCGACGTTCCCCTCGGTTCCCGCGAGCTGACCGACCCAGCGGTGCGGGTCTCAGACATGGACCGCGACGACGTAGACTTTCAGATTGTCTATCCGACCCTGTTCCTTATTTACGTCACCGCTGATCCTGTGCTAGAGGCAGGCCTAGCCCGGGCATACAACAAATTCCTCGGCGAAGCCTGTGCAGCCACTAATGGACGCATCCGCTGGGTGGCGGTGCTGCCCTTTGGCTCCATCGATGCGAGCATTGAGGAGATGCATTTGGCTAAAGAAGCCGGGGCCTCTGGGCTCTTCTTCATGGGCATGGCAGGGGAACGCTCGCTGGCCGATCCATATCTCTTTCCCATATATGAGGAAGCCAGCAAGCTGAACATGCCCATTTGCATCCACATAGGCTCGGGAAATCCGGCGCTCAACGACGTATTCGATTTTCAATTGAGCGGGGTGTTCCTCAGCAGTTCCAGCCTTCCCATCGTTGGCTTCAGAGACCTAGTCCTGAATCGTATCCCGGACCGCTTTCCCGATCTGAGGTTTGGCCTTCTTGAAGCCACCGCTTCCTGGGTGCCCCACTGCCTGTACACGATGCGGCGTCAGTTCGGCGGCGATGCTGAGGGTTGGGGGCCGCGTCTCTTTGAGGAGAACCGCATTTTCATCGCTTGTGAGGTGGAGGAGGACATTCCTTACCTCGTCAACTTCATAGGCGAGGATCATCTGATGATGGGGTCCGACTACGCCCACACTGACCCGGCGCGCGAGGCGCAGATGACCGCAAAGATGAAGGAACGGACGGACGTGCCACAGTCGACAATTGATAAGGCCCTGGGCAGCAATGCCCGGCTTTTCTACGGCCTGTAGAGGAAAATATGGCCGAGATTATAGACGCCGATACGCATCTCAATGAACCGCCCGAAATGTGGGACTATCTTGACGAGAGTCTGCATTCCCGCAGGCCGGTGGTGGTCACAATCCCAAACGACACCCTCTACGGCACCACCAACGCCATGTGGCTCATCGACGGGCAGATTATTCCTAGGCCCGGAGGAAAGGGTGGGTTCCGCCTCTCGACGCCTCAGGCTCAGGAGCGGCAGCAGATGCGCACTGACCTTCCCCTGGGCTGCCGCGATCTAACCGACCCGGCATTGCGGGTTGCCGACATGGACCGGGATGGGGTTCAGGTTCAAGTCGTCTATCCGACGCTCTTTCTCGTCCACATCACTGCCGATCCCGAGCTGGAAGCAGGCTTGGCCCGAGCCTACAACAGATTTGTTGGCCAGGCCTGTGCTTCCACTCAGGGGCGCATGCGCTGGGTTGCGATCCTCCCTTTCAGCTCAGTAGACGCCAGCATTTAGGAGATGCATCTGGCCAAGGAAGAAGGGGCCTGCGGTCTGTTCTTCTTGGGCATGGCTGGGGAGCGGTCGCTGGCCGATCCTTATCTCTTCCCCATATATGAGGAAGCCAGCAAGCTGAACATACCAATCTGCATGCATACGGGCCCAGGAAATCCAGTGCTGAACAACGTCTTCGATTTTCAGATGAGTGGCCTGTTCTTGAGCAGTTCATCCCTGCCTATCGTGGGCTTCCGAGACCTTATCCTGAATCGCATTCCGGACCGCTTTCCTGATTTGAGGTTCGGGATTTTCGAGGCCGGTGCGTCCTGGGTGCCCCATTGCCTGTACACGATGAGGCGTCAGTTCGGTGGCGATGCCGAAGGCTGGGGTCCACGCCTCTTTGAAGAGAACCGCTTTTTCATCGCTTGCGAGGAGGAGGAAGACATACCCTACCTCGTCAACTTCATAGGCGAGGATCATTTGATGATGGGCTCTGACTATGGCCACACCGATGCGGCCCGCGATGCTCAGATGATAGCCAAGATGACGGAGCGGACGGATCTCCCCAAGTCAGCAATCGAAAAGGCTTTGGGTAGCAACGCCCGGCTCTTCTACGGGCTGTGAGAGACCGAGGGCAAGCGCTGAAGAGATGGGTCCGTGGCCTACCACCCTTCCATTTGGCGAGGGGAACGAGTCGGCGTAGAATGCGCGAAATAGCCAGTCGAGGAGGGTTCTTATGTTGGCAGGACTTTCACCCAACGGACAATCGCAATTCAAAGGTAGTGGTGCGCCCGAAAGGGTAATGGTAGCCACCATCGACGGTATTGTTACCCTGGGCCGCAATGCCGGGGTTGCCTGGGACGTGGCGAGCCGTTCCCTAGAGGGATCGCATATTAGCTGCATCACAGTACTGGAGAAAGAGGGCCTCATCTTTGCCGGCCTCCATGGAGACGGCCTCTTCGCCAGCGCCGATGGCGGAGCAACCTGGCAGCGAAAGGTCAACGGCTTGGCATCCACGCACGTTTTCACCGTTGCCGACCATGAAGAGGATGGGCAGACAGTGCTCTACGCTGGCGTAGAGCCAGCGGCACTCTATCGCAGCACCGACCTTGGAGAGTCGTGGCAGGAGTTGTCGAACTTGAAGGCTGTCCCAGGGAATGATACCTGGACCTTTCCTGGCCCGCCGCACCAGCCCCACGTTAAGCAGGTCACCTTCGATCCCAGCAGCCCTGATTCCATCATCGCATCGGTCGAACAGGGAGCGTTGCTCAGGAGCGACGACCGCGGCCAAACATGGCACGAAATCACCGGCTACGACCAGGATGATGACACCAACTACAAGGACGTGCACCGGGTGGTGCTGCGGCCGTCGAACGCAAACGAATGGTTTGTGCCAGGCGGCGAGGGTCTTCATTACACGCCCGACGCCGGACAGACATGGGAGCGGATTCCCAAGCCCGGGGCCCACATCGGCTACCCCGACGCCTTTCTCTTCTCTCCCGTGGACGACAGCGTAGCGTTCATTGCAGGCGGCATTGACTCGCCTGGTCACTGGCGGGAGACCCACACCGCCAACGCGGCGATTGCCAAGAGCACTGATTCTGGGCGAACCTGGCGGTTGCTCAAGGAAGGATTGCCTGACTATCTTCACGACAACGTTGAAGCCATGACCATGTACTCATGGCTTGGCGGCTACAGCATCTTCGCCGCAACCACAGGCGGCGATGTCTTCCTCAGTGAGAATGAGGGCGAGGCCTGGACTCAGATCGCCAGCGGGCTCGCGCCGGTGTCCAAGGTAGGCCACTACCGTCTGTTGGCCCCCGGAGCGGCGGCTCACTAGGAATGTGAATTGGACGGGAAGAAGAAGAGCCCCGGCCTTAGGCCGGGGCTCTTCCTTTTTATAAATGTTTGATGCGCTGGGCTCAGGTACCTATCTCGATGACATAGCCGTCGGGGTCTTTGAGGTATACATACGCCGCGCCATCTCCGTGCTGGCCCACCTCGATGATCTCCGCTCCGAAGGCGCGGACCTCTTCTACGGCGGCCACGTGGGCTTCTTTGCTAACGGTAAACCCGAAGTGCTGCAAGCCTCCAGCGGTGGTATCAAGTGGCTCGTCGACGCGGCGAAGGGTGAAGAGGTCGTCGGCGTTCGGGCTCTTGAGAAAAACCATGTCTGGCCCCGCCCTGAACAGCTCTTGCATTCCGAATAGACCCTCATAAAAGGCGAGGGACCGATCCAAGTCGGTCACTGCGATTTGAAGGTGGTTCAGCCTTTGCGTTTTCATGGTTGCCTCCTAATACGCCGTGACTGGGATTGCCTCTGATGACGAAAAGAGAGGGCAGCCGTCGTTAGTGTTAATGCCGCGTTTCTGGATTCCGGCCTTCGCCGGAAAGACGAGGATGGGTAGAGCCTTCTCCTCACGACTCTGGGTGGCAGCAAAAGGGCATGCGCCCACTTCTGGGCGCATGCCCTTTTGCTACGGCTTGTCTTGCAGCCAGACGCGGGACCAGAAGAAGTATTCGCCGTTGGTGAGGTTGGGGTAGAAGTCCTGTACCCAGGGCCATTGCCCCCAAACTTCGTTGAGCGTGGCCGGCATAAACCGGGCGCGGGCCTCCAGCAGTTCCGCCTGGATTTCTTTTATTGCAGCTTCGCGATCATCAGGGTATATGATCACCGACTGAAGCTCTAGAAGCCGGTTCAATGCGGGACTGCTGTACAGGTGCGTGTTGGCCTGCCCATTGCTGTGAAGCACAGGAAGTATGTAGTCGTTGGGTGTGTTCATGGGCGGGTGAGGCCCAAGAAACATCGTGTATTCACCGCCGAACCAGGCTAGGCTGCTGAAAGTCCCTCGGTCGACCACTCTAATCTGCGGATCGAAGCCAGCGGCACTGAGCTGGTTGGCGATGGTGTTGCCATACTGTATGTAGGAATCTCCGAAGTCTCCGACGATGAGATCGAAGGTCACTTGGCTATCGCCCAGCGTAGAGCGAAGCAGGCGCTGGGCTCTGGTCGTCTGGGCGAAGAAGGGCTCAAGCGTTTGCCTATCAGGCAGCCAGCTGGCACTTGCTATGGGCATGCCAAAACTAATGAAAGCCTGTCCAGCCCACACCTCTTCGTTGGCGCTCCAGGGGTCCAGGGCCAGGAAGGCCGCCTCGCGCACGGCTTCGTTGTCGAAGGGTGCTACCGCAATGTTGATTGCCAACTCAATTCCGGTGCCTGCCAGCGGCACCGACACTGTGGTGACTGTCGGGTGGTCCGATGTCAGGTCTTCGATCTCTTCCGGCAGGACATCTACGACGTCACTGTCCTTGATCCTGAAGGCAGCCATTCGGGTCCTATAGTCCTCGGTCGTTTCAATGACGAGGCTGTCAAGGTAGGGCACGTTTGGCTCGAAGTAATCGGGATTGCGGAGCAGGATGGTCTTGCGGGGTGTGTGGCTCTCCACAATCCAAGGTCCAGTTCCGATGACGGGCGCAGCAACCAGGTCCCCGAACTGTCGCACCACCTCCGGCGCCACCACCTTGGAGCGAGCGTTGGCGAGGTTCGTAAGGAAGTCTGCGTCAGGAGCAACTAGCGTGATCTGGAGTTCGTAGTCACCAAGGACTTCTATCGTATCGACGGCTCTGAGAAGGCCAGCGTTCGGCCAACGTTGAGTGCGCTGGCGCTCAAGGCTGAACACTACGTCATCAGCCGTAAGTTCGCGTCCGTTTACCGGTGCGATGTTGTGCCATTTGACGCCCTCTCGCAGCTTGAACACATAGGTGTCTGGGCTGGGCTGCTCCCAGGACTCGCAGAGATCGCACTCGACGGCCAAGCTGGGGAGTTCTATTTCCGGGGGGGCCTGGAACCGAAGCAACCTGCTGTAGGCCAAGCCAGGCCCCATGCTGTGAAGCGCTGAGGAGAACTCTTGATGCACATCGAGGCTCGTTACAGGCTCACGCCGTGCGATAGTCAACGTGCCGCCCTGGATACCGGTAGGAGTGGCCGTAGGGGCCGGTGTTGCCGTCTGGGGCCGGGTCGTGGTTGTTGGCTCGGGAGCAGCTACCGTAGCGGTGGGTGCGAGGGTAGGCGTTTCGGTAGGGTCGGGGGTCGCAGTTGGCGAAGACTGACAGGCCAGAAGGAATATGACGATGGCCGTAGCTACAAGCCCGAGCGCTTTGGACGGCATAGACCTCTCCGAATGATCTCGGCTGGCTTGAGCCAGGCCGAAGGCGCTGGCGCAGCGACCTTTATACTATGATAGCGTAGTAGCTTCGGCCCAGCCATACCTAGGATCGCCATGCTTGCTGATTCCCATTGCCACCTGGACCAATTCCCCGACGAGGACCTGCCGGAAATCATAGGCCGAGCAGAGGAGGCCGGAGTGGCTGCGATGATAGTCGCAGGCACAACTCTGGAGTCTTCCCGGCGGTGCGTTGCTTTGGCGGAACGTCATCCCTCCCTTTACGCAGGTGTGGGGGCGCACCCCACGGACCTTGAATCCGCCTTCGATGACGAGGCCTATGCGAGGTTTCGGGAATTGGCTCTGTCCAGTCCCAAGGTGGTTGTCGTCAGCGAGACTGGGCTGGATTATCTGGAGACTTCGCCTGATAGAAATCTCCAGGACGCAGCCTTCCGTCAGCAGATTCGCCTGGCCCGCGATATTGGACTGCCGGTAGTCTTCCACTCCCGGGAGGCCCATGAGGACGTTCTGAAGGTACTCATGGAAGAGCGGGTTTGGGAAGTGGGCGGCATCTTTCACTACTTCCAGGGTGACCAGGCAACCGCTGTGGCGGCGATTGAGATGGGACTGTGCATATCCTTGGCCCGTCCCTTGCTGCGGCTGCCGGAATTGCAGGAGGTCGCCCGAAAGATCCCTCTGGGTTCCATAGTTTTGGAGAGCGACTCTTTTCCTCAGCCCTTCAAGAAGCATCGCCACAACTGGACGGAACCCCGCCATGTCGCGGAAGTGGCAGAAAGGTTGGCGGAGCTAAGGGGCATTGAAGTGGCGGAAGTCATGGAGACCACCACCGCGAACCTGCGGGAGGTTACCAAGGGCCGGCTGGGCTAGCGGCGTCGTCTAGACAGGCGTTTCCAACCCATTTCCAGAGCCCCGCGTAGCCACGGAGCGACGACCGGGGCCATTGCCGCTGCAGCTAGAGTTCCTCCCTCTGCCTGAGGGCCTTCGTATTCAACCAAGAAAGTGTCATCGGTCGCGTTGTGCGAAACCTCAGTGACGGTTGTTTGGGTGCTCAGCGATGCTAGAATCCGTTGAACGCAAATCGTGTTGCATACCAGGCCCTCCACCTTGACCACCGCCCTTCTCTTGTCCTGACCGGGCAGGCGCTGGTCCTCCAGCACCAGGGCGTTAGGCTTCACCACGATATTCTTCAGAGACGGCATCCTTGTTCCTTTTCTGAGTGGCCGTCAAGACTAGCGGCCGTCGCCCTGTCAATCGCTTTAATGCCGGGCACTTGGGGTGACCAAGGGCTGGGTATATACTCGGGTTGGCTTGTGTAAGCAATGCTTATGAGCGAGGGCTGCCCATGGTCTCGATCAACCATCACCAACTGCATGTATTCTACGCCGTCGCCCGGGAGGGAAGTTTCTCTCGTGGGGCACAGGCGCTGGGCATTTCGCAGCCAGCTACGTCGATCCAAGTGCGTGAGCTAGAGGCGGCCCTAGGAGCGCAGCTCTGCTACCGGCAGCGCCAGGGAATCCGCCTCACCGACCTTGGCGAGCTCGTCTACGACTACGCCCATCGCATCCTTTCGCTATCCAGGGAGCTAGAAACTGCTGTCGACGATACTTTGGGACTGCGCCGGGGAGTCATGACCATTGGGGCGAGTTCTACGCCTGGGGAATACCTGCTCCCGCGGGTGATCGGAGCATTCAAGGCCCAATATCCCGGCCTGCAGTTCAGCCTGCGCATATCCAACACGGCAACGGTCATGCAACAGGTGCTAAGGCGCGAAGTGGATCTGGGAGTGGTTGGCGACGCACTGCCGTCGCCAGAGACGAAACTAGAGCCCTTTGCCGACGACGAGATCGTGATTGTGGCGGCGGCGGATAGCGCCATCGCCGCAAAGCAGAGCATCTCACTCGAGGACGTAGCCGCAGAGGGCTTCGTCGTTCGGGAGCGGGGCTCGGCGACGCGCCGCATCGCTGAAGAAGCGTTGGCTGCTCTCGGTGTTCACCTGACCGTGAACATGGAGTTAGGCGGAAACGAAGCTGTGAAGGGTGCGGTGGCTGCTGGCCTTGGCCTTGGCTTGATCTCCCACTATGGCATAACCGCCGAAGAACGGGCTGGCATGCTGGTGCGGCTGCCGGTGGAAGGCTGGAAATGCGTTCGACCTCTCTACCTCGTCCAGCGAAAGGATAAACATGAAACCAGGGCAGAGCGAGAGTTCATTGATCTCTTGCTTGGGGCGCGGAAGGCGCAGTAGCGCCGCCAGCGCTGCGGGGGCGTTCCTAGAGCAATCGCTTCTCGGTTGAGTTCTTCCATTCGGAAGCTTGCTGAAGCATCTCCTCGGCGCTGCGTAGCGAGGCCTGGGTTTCCGAGCCCAGCATCTGGCTAATCTCTGTGATGCGGGCTGTACCCTCTAGCGGCTCCAAGGAAGTCAGTGTGCGGTCGTCCTCAATGCCTTTAACGACCCTTATGTGTTGGTCAGCAAAGCAAGCGATCTGTGGCAAATGAGTAACACACAGAACTTGGTGCTGCTTGGCGATGCCCTCTAGCTTTTGACCAACCACACTGCCGATCCGCCCCCCGATGCCTGCGTCTACCTCGTCGAAGACTAACGTAGGCACCTCGTCTGCAGCGAATACGATGGACTTAATGGCCAACATGAGCCGGGCCGCCTCGCCCCCGGAGGCAATGCGAGCTAGTGGCCGTAGCGGCTCGCCTGGATTCGGAGACATGAGGAACTCAATCCGGTCCACTCCCGTAGCGTCGAAGGCCACTGGGGCCGCGCCGGAGCGGGTGGATAGGCCATCTTCCGCCGGGCGCTGCTGGATGTCGACGCCGAAGCGGGTGCGCTGCATCGCCAGTTCGGCAAGCTCGCGCTCGATTTCTTCCGACATGCGGAGAGCGGCATCCTGACGCGACGTGGATAGGGCCCCGGCCAATTCGCCAGCTTCTTTGAGAAGGCTTTCCTCCTTCTCTTTTAATTCCAGCGCTCGCTCTTCGCCGTGGGCTAGCTGGTCCAACTCTTCAGACGCCCTGAGGGCGTACTCCATGATTTCTGCAACAGAGACGCCGTACTTGCGCTTCAGACGGTCTATATGTTCCAGCCGCTCTTCGATCTGCTGGAGGCGTTCTGGGCTGTGGTTGATAGTGTCACGGTATGAACGAATGGTCTGGGCGAGGTCTTCCACTTGGAACTGCAGGCCTTCCGCCGTTTCTCTGACTGCGGCTAGTGTCGGGTCTAGTTTCTCAAGCTGGGCAATGTCTCTAGCGGCTGCGCTCAAGAGGTCCAGGGCGGCCCCGTCTCGTTCATGGAGGGCTTCGTAAACGTCACTAGCCAGGGTCAGCAGGCGCTCAGCGTTGGCGACCAATGTTTGTTCGGTTGCCAGTTGGTCGTCTTCGCTTGGGACCAGAGCTGCCGCCTCGATTTCTTGGACTTGGTATTGGAGAAGGTCGATGCGCTGGGCCCGATCCCGCTCGCTTTGCAGGATGTCAGCGATCTGCTTGCGGACGCTGCGAAGCCGGCCGACGGACTTGGCCACCTGCGATCGTAATTCTCCTAGCCCGGCGTATCGGTCAAGGATGTCGACATGCTCACGAACGCGATACAGCGATAGATGCTGGCTCTGACCGTGGATGTCCACCAGGTGTTGGCCCAAAGCTTCGAGACTCTTTAGGGGCACAATGCGGCCGCCGATCCTGCACACGTTCTTGCCCTCGATGTTGATCTCCCGGGCGACGACCATCTCATCGTCGGAAGGGTCAAGGCCAAGCTCCGGTATCTCGGCGGCCATCCGGGCACGCAAGGAATCCGCCAGGGTTACGATGCCTTCAACCCGGGCCTGAGTAGCGCCGGAGCGGATGACCATGGCGTCCGCCTTTCCGCCCAAGAGGATGCCAAGCGCGTCCACGATTATGGACTTGCCCGCGCCTGTTTCTCCTGTGAGCGCGGTGAGACCCGGGCCTAGCTCTAACTCGAGGTGGCTGATGGTGGCGAAGTTGGTGATGTTCAGCAATCGCAGCATGTGATCGGCAACATCCGGTTGAGGTGCTCACATACTAAACGGGGCGGCGTCCATCGGCAAAGACGGACGGGTTCCCAATGTGGCCATCCGTTCCTACAGGAGCGGCAGAACCTATTGCCGTGAGGCGTTGGCTACTTGACGTTTTGCGCTGTCATCCTGAGCGGAGCGAAGAATGACATTTCCCCTTTTCGTTCTGAGGAGGCTGGCGACGAAGAACCACAGTGTGAGAATGCCGGTCGCTTGCGACGTGGCTGGAGGCATAGGCCGTAACGCTAGGAAACCTTCTCTTCGCCTCTGATGCGGGGGAAGTAGTTCTTGTCCGTGACGCCGAATAGCCCGTGGCGGGAGAAGTTGCTTAGCAAGAAGGGATGCACGCCCATGTTGAACACCGCAAGAATATCTCCAGAAGTGAATGCCCTAAATTCCTCATCTGTAAGCGGGAATTCCTTAACCACGGCTTCTGCCTCGGTCTGGATTCGCTGCCGAAAAGCGGCGTCGTTTTCCGTTAAGTAGAGGATCTTGTTCATGGAGTAGACGCTCATCGTTCCCTCCGGTTTCGCTGTTTGGTCCCTTCTCCCCTTGGTGGGAGAAGGCTAGGATGAGGGGGAATCCCCGCTAACGTTGGCCTCTAGTCCAGCTTCCAGACTGCGTAGCCTCGGCCCCGTTCCGTTTCCAGGAACTTGGGCTTGATCTCGCCCACCGTGCCCGCCATGGTTACCCAGTTCAGGAGTTCCCCGCTGACGTTGCCGGCGGCCAGCATGCGCGGCTCGGTGGCCCTACGGATTAACGACTCATGCTTGCCACCTTCCAGCATCGACCGAACCGCTGATGTCCATTCCTCGTCAACCGTTCCAAACTTCGGGCCGCCAATTTCTAGGGAAAAGACGCCGCTGGCGACAACGGCCACTCTCAGATCCCGGTCCCAGTCCTCAACGAAGCGCCGGATCATCCGGCCGAGGTTAAAGCAGCGGCGGGTCTGGGGTAGGGGAGGGACAAGGCCGTTGGTGTACAGCGGCACCACTGGAATTTCCATATTCGGCGTCAGAACGTGCAGTGGGACTAGCACGGAATGGTCCAGTCGGAGCTCTTGAGCCACACCAAGGTCGAAGCCTGAGCGAAGGCCGTAGGTGAGCAATGCCTTGCCCATCTCAGGGTGCCCCTTCATAACCTGAGGGGGCATGGGGCAGTAGGTCTCCACCGGCCCCTCCGCTTGATCGACGATCCCCAGACAAAATTGGGAAAGGTGCTGGAAGGAGAAGTTGTTGAAATGGTCAGACGTGGTCTCAATGATGACGTCTGGCTCGGCAGCTTCCAGCTGCTCACGCACGTCTTTCATGAGGCCTTCGGCGGCGTGTTTGCCCGGTTCGTTGGCGATCTGCCAGGGAATCATTGGGCCGTGGGGGACGCCCACCGCCATGACGAGCTTAGCCATGTCTCCTCCTTAACTCACGTTGCTATGGGCCAGCTAGGACGAGTAACGCACAGGGAACCAGTTCTCGATCATAGAGCCACCATCGACGATGATGGTCTGCCCAGTGACATAGGAACTCATCTCCGAGGCCAAAAAGAGCACTACCTTGCCAATGTCGTCTGATTCACCACGGCGGCCCATTGGGACCTTTTCGATGATCTTGGCTTCCATCTCGGCCGGTGTGCGGGACACGCTGCGCGGCGTCCTGATGGAACCAGGAGCAATGGCGTTGACCCGCACACCTTGTGTTGCCCACTCTACCCCTAGCGTCTGGGTGAGTTGGATGAGAGCTGCCTTGGCTGCCCCATATGCCGCGTGGCCGGGCGAAGCCTCGGTGCCGCTACCTGATGAAATGCTGACGATGGAGCCGCCATGTCCGCGGTCTCTCCAGTATTGGAAA
Organism: Chloroflexota bacterium; assembly: GCA_003228115.1. Classification (GTDB taxonomy): domain Bacteria; phylum Chloroflexota; class Dehalococcoidia; order Lucifugimonadales; family SAR202-VII-2; genus SAR202-VII-2. The sequence continues at coordinate 252,664 of QEVV01000001.1, read as the reverse complement.
GCTTCCTGAGACGACCGGAAGATGTAATCAAGGTTGAGCCGGAATTGGCCGTCCCATTCGTCCAGGGTCATTTCGTGCGTGGCGCGCCAGAGCGGTCGTCCCACGACGTTTATGACCACATCGAGCCCGCCCAGTTCCTTGACGACGGCGGGCACCAGCCTCGACATTTGGGAATCGTCCAGCAGATTTATATCCAAAAGGGCTGACTTGCGGCCCAGTCCTTTGATTTCCTCCACGACTGCTTGGCCCAACTCGGGAACGTTGTCCACAATCGCGACATCGGCGCCGGCTGTCGCCAGCAGGAGGGCGGAACTGCGCCCTATGCCCTGGCCGCCACCATTGATGAGGGCTTTTTTGCCCTGGAGGCCTAGGATGGCTGTGAGGTCACCGTACTTTTCGTCTGCCACGCGTTGCTCCTTAGTTGAGATCTCCTACGCTTGTTTCCTGTTCAATTTGACCTGCGCTGGTGTCCCACCCAGCCCGCCCACGATAGGCTTTTCGGACAGGGGGACTCCCCCTGTCACCCCCGGCGGGGCTTCGCCCCTGCACCCCGCTGGCCCACGCAAACACGGACCGGACGATGCTGGAACTCCACTCTTTGTCGTCCTTGAGCGAAGCGAAGGACCTTTTCCGGCCAACGGCCGGGGTTCTTTGATCTATGCCTGGAAGTCCTTTCCAACGCTGCTAGACCGTCTCCATGCCGCCATTCACTAGGACCATCTGACCAGTAACGAAGTCACTGTCATCGGAGAGGAGGAAGACCAGAGTGCCGGTGATGTCCTGAGGGCGTCCTTTCCGGCCGAAGGCACGGTCTGCATCGACGGCAGGCTGGTCCTCTTCGTTGAGGTACGCCTCGGTGAAACCTGGCGCTAGGGTGTTGATGTTGATGTTGTGCGCTCCGACCTCTCGAGCTAACGAGCGCGTCAAGCCGGTCACAGCAGCCTTTGAAACGACGTACTGCGGGTTGCTCCCCGTGACCGTCCGGGCCATGTGGAGCCAGATGCCGGAGCCGCAGTTGACGATCTTGCCCCTTCCCTGGTCGCGCATGTAGGGAAAGACGGCTCTGGTGCACAGGAACGGGCCCTTGATGTTCACGGCCATGACTCTGTCCCAGATTTTGAGGTCTACGTCCAAGAGGTTTGCTGGTCCCAGGTTCTGGATCATGCCAGCGTTGTTCACGAGGCCGTCGATGCGGCCGAAGCGATCGAAGGCCTGCTTGGCCATGTCCTTGGTTTGGTCCTCGTCGCTCACGTCCACCTTGAGGGCCAGAACTTCAGCGCCTTCTTGTTTGAGTAGTGCCTCTGTCTCGGAGCAGTCCTGTAGGTCGCATATGACGAGCTTGGCGCCCTCCTGGGCGATTCGGCGGGCATAGGCTCGGCCCAAACCCTGGGCCGCCCCGGTTACGATAATTACGTGGTCTTTCAATCTCACTGACTCTCTCCTCTCGTTATTGGTTGGCGGCGTTTCTGTTAGGCATCTGACTAGCTTATTCTTGTTAGGCGTCACGCGCCGCCTGCTTACTCCCCTGCCCCTTCCTTTCCGGGAAGGGGGTAGATTCTGGAGGAAGCCCCCAGATCCCCGGCGGAGGGGGCGGAGCCCCCTCTGGACTCCCCCTGCTACTTAAGGCTGACTCTGGCACGTTAAGACGATGTCGGCATCGCCCTGCCGCTGCTGGCATAGTTGCCCTAGGAGGGCATAGGAAGGCCGTAGAAGCTGGCGGTGTTGTCGACCAGGAGCTTGCGCTTCGCTTCATCGCTGAGGTCGGCGCGCTCCTGGAGCCTGACTGGCGAGTTGAGACGACGGTGTGCATGAGGGATGTCGCTGGCGTAAAGCCAGCAGTCAGGTCCGTACTTGTCCACCATGTAGGAAAGGATTTCCTCGTCCACCTCGAAGCCGAAGAAGACCTGGCCTCGCCGAATGTAGTCGGCCACGGCAAGCTCAGGCTTGGCGTTGATAAAGGACGCAGAGAAGGGCCGGTGCTTGAGCCCTACCTCCTCTCGTTGGTTGGACATGTCCAGGCTTTCCTGGGTCAGTTCGACCATGAAATCTACCCAAGCGCAGCCCGTCTCTAGGAACCCAACCTTAAGGTCGGGATAGCGGTCGAGAATGCCGGACAACATGATTCGCTTGAAGCCCATGAGCACCGAGAACTTGAACTGGTGTTGGCCGAAGTTGGGGTGGGATTCGTTTATCTCAAGAGAGGGAATACCGGGGTGAACCGCTACGGGCATGCCTGTCTCGGCGGCGGTAGCCCAGATCGGCTCGAAGCTAGGGTCGTCGATGCTTTTGTTTCCGTAAACGCCGAATACCATAACGCCGACCGATCCCATCTCCTTGGTCCGGATGATTTCTAGGGCGGCCCCTTTCGGGTCACCGGGGTCGATTACTGAGACCCATTTCATGCGCTCGGGGGCCTGATTGCTCACGTCTGCGACCCAGTTGTTGTAGGCCCGGGTAATGGCGGCGTTGAGCGGCTGGTTGTACGAGATGGGCCATCCTAGGAGCATGGTCGGGTAGTTGACCTGGAGGAGCGTGGTTTCCTGGTCCATCAGAGCTAGGCGGTCTGCCGCCGAGTGGAATTCAGCGCTGGGCAGCGAGCCCCGCCACTCAGAAAGGAGGGCCTGCTCTGGCGATGCCACCCCGTTCATGCTGGTGGGGGAGCCGCCAACCTTGAAGAGGCTAGGGCGATCAGCAATCTTCCAGAGGTAGCGTCCGTCGCCGTTGGGGTCAACCACCTCAGGTCGACGGTCCCTAAAAGGGGGGTCGAGGTATTGGTCTGAGAAGGTTTCCGACCACTCTTCAACGTGGCCGTCCGCATCCCAGGCCTCAAATATTTGGGGTTCCTTGCTCATAGTCGGAGCTATGTTTAGCACACTGGCCCGTTGGGAGTCAACGACGAGGGGGTATTGTCATGCTGAGGAGTCGGTTGAACCCGTCTGCCGCGTTCCGCTCCGCCGACGAAGCATCTGGGGTGGGGAGAACTCCTCCCCCGCCGGATTGCCACTTCCCGGAGTACCGGTCCTCGCAACGACGGGTCCACACAGGGCGCCGCAGAGGGGAGAGTTGACTGGCGCCGGCGACAAGGCCAACAAGGTCCTTCGCGGAGCCTGTCCTGAGCATGCCGAAGGGCTCAAGGACGACATTGTTACTGTTTTTCAATGGCGGCGAGGAAACTAAAAAAGCAGGAAGGGGCGTTCGACCGAACGCCCCTTCCTGAACTTGCCTAGGGTATTGCTGCCTGGGATGTCTTAGTTGCTGCTGCTTCCGTTGAGGTCGAGGCCATAGAAGGCGGCGGTGTTGTCCTTGAGCAGCTTCCGCTTCGCTACATCGCTAAGGTCGGTGCGCTCTGCGAAGTGGTGAGGCGCGTTGATAACGCGGTGGCCGTGAGGGATGTCGCTGGCGTAGAGCCAGCAGTCAGGGCCGTACTTATCCACTAGATAGGAGATGACGTCCTCTTCGACCTCGAATCCGATAAACACCTGGCCTCGCTTCATGTATTCCTCAGGCCGCAGGTCTGAGACTGCGAGGTCGACGCTTCTTCCGGTGAATGGCTCGCGGGGCAGACCTGCGTTGCGCCGCTGGTAAACGGTCTCGATGTATTCATTGGCAGCGTAGAGGCAGAATTCGGCCCAGCCGCACCCAGTCTCCAAGAAGCCGACCTTGACGGTGGGGAACCGGTCCAAGATGCCAGAGACCATGATGCGGTTGAAGCCCATGAGCACCGAGTACTTGAACTGGATGTCAGCAAAGGGGCGGTGAGTCTCCTGGAGGTCGAAAGCGACCATGCCAGGATGCACGGCTAGCGGCAGGCCTGTGTCCCTAGCTGCGGCCCAGATCGGCTCGAATTCCTCATCATCGATCGTCTTGTTGCCGTAGACACCGTGGACCATTATACCGACGGAGCCCATGTCCTTGGTGCGCTCAATCTCCCTCACAGACTCCTTAACATCCCTGGGGTCAATGACTGTTACCCACTTGAGGCGCTCCGGCGCCTGGCTGCTGATGTCAGCGATCCAGTTGTTGTAAGACCTAGTGATGCCCCAGTTGTATTCCAAATCATAAGAAACGGGGTGACCAAGGAACATTGTGGGATAGTTGATCTGCAATTCTGTGTCCTCTGCGTCCAATACCTTGAACCGATCCTCAGGCGTGTGAACCTCAGAGCTTTCAACTGAGCCGCGCCATTCAATAAGGTTGACCTGCTCTCGGGAGGGGACGCCGTTCATAGCGGTAGGAGACCCTCCTACCTTGTAGAGGTCCTCTCTACCGGCCACCTGCCAGAGGAAAGACGACGAACCCTCCGGATGGACGATCTTTGGACGCCGGTCCCTGAACTTTGGTTCCAGATAGTCGTCCGAGAAGGTGCGTTCCCACTCCTCTACGTGTCCATCAGCATCCCAGGCCTTGAGCGTCGTCATGGCGACCTCCGTCGTTCCCATAGTGTTTAAGCGTTGTGTGAAGCTAGCCGATGGTACACTTGGCCATTTTTGCGTGTCAATTCGAGTGTGTGCGGGTCGGCATAGTTAATGGCTGCCCCAGGGCCGTGGCTACGACTTCATTGTTATACTGGCGGTTAGTTAACTGAGGAGGATGAGATGGCAGTTCTGTTCCCAGCCGCTCCGGATTTGATAGCCGAGACGGACTGGCTTGCCGAAAACCTGCAGAACCCAAAGGTGCGCACTGTGGACATGGGATGGGACGGCGAATTCGACCGCGCCCATATTCCGGGGGCCGTCAGAATCCCGCATCCGTACATCAAGGGGGTGGAGAATTCTAGGCTGGTGGTTACGCCTGAAGAGGCGAAGTCGTTGTTTGAGTCGCTTGGCATTGGGGATGATTCAATCGTGGTGGGGTATGACCACAACCGTATCCAAGGGCCAGCGCGGCTGTGGTGGGTGCTCACTTATTACGGACATTCCAATGTGAAGGTGCTGAACGGAGGGTGGCGGAAGTGGGTCAAAGAGGGACGCCCGATAGAGTTAACCGCCGCTGCAGCGCCGAGTAACGTCACCTTTACGCCCAGGCCAGACCCGACGGTGCTGGCCACCGTGGAGGAGCTTGTTTCAGCCATTGGGCAGCCTGGTGTCGGCATTTGGGACGCTCGCACCAGCGACGAGTTTGTCGGCAGGCCTGGCGGCAACGCTCGCGGCGGTCACGTGCCGGGCGCCACGAATCTGGAATGGTCCGAGGTCGTGGACCCTGATGAACACACCTTCAAATCCCTGCAGGAAATACAGGGCCTCGTTAGCGAGGTCGGCCTAAGCCCTGACCAGCGGACGTACGCATACTGCCAGGCAGCCGTTCGCGGCGCGCACGCCGCGCTGACCCTAAAGCTTCTCGGTTATCCCGACGTTCGCCTTGATGACGGGTCGATGGGAGAGTGGGCCAACCGGGAGGATACGCCTCTAGTTGAGGGTAGCTAAAACGAAAGGCCTCGGCGGTTCCCCGCCGAGGCCTTTCGTTCTAATTAACATTTCTCGTCCGAGGCCTCCTAGGCCAGTTGGGGCACTTGCTTCGACAGCTCGGCCCAGTCAGCGGAACTGACCGATTCCCTGATCATCTTCTCGACGTATTCAAACACCGGCGGCGGCATGAGGGCTGCCCACACGTTCGTCATGGCGCCAAGGTGGAAGACCTCCGGCCTGGCCGGTAAGGCTCTCGGCCTTAGAGATCGAACCCGTAGAGCTTCGAGACGTTGCCCCTAACGATCTGCCACTTCTCTTCCTCAGGGCTGTCAGCGAAGTCCCTGGCGATGTACTCCTTGGACTTGGGCCAGATGGAGGCAGCGTGGGGATAGTCTGAGGACCACATCACGCTGTCCAGGCCGACATCGCGTCGGTACGGAATGCCCGCAGGATCGTCGATGTAGGTGGCGTAGCATTGGCGGTGGAAGTAGTCGCTGGGCTTCATCGTTAGTGCCGTTGGGAACCCGCTGTTATAGCTCCTGGGGCCTGACGCAGAGCGGTCGATCTGCTGGAGCCAGTAGGGTACCCAACCGATATCGTACTCAGCAGACACCATCTTCAGCTGAGGGAAACGCTCCAGCACGCCTGAGATGATGATAGTGCTGAGGGCCAACTGGACTTCCTGGGCCGCGAAGGTGTGCCGCAGCGCCCGCTTCTCCGGTTCGAACTCCAGCTTGGGTCGAAGCATACCTGTGGGCGGGTGCAGGCTCAGGGGCATGTTTGTCTCTTGGGCCTGGGCCCAGAAAACATCGTATACATCGAGGCTATAAGGCCGGTCTTCAGGGGGCGTGACCCAGATCATGGCTCCGCTGAGGCCCATTTTGGCACAACGCTCAAGTTCCTTTGCCCCCAACTGCGGGTCGTAGAGGGAAATGAGGGCCAAGCCCTTGAACCGGTCGGGGGAGTAGCTGCAGAACTCCGCTAGCCAATCGTTGTAAACGCGGAAGCATTCGCGTTGAAGGTCGGGGTCTAGGAGCCAGAAGAGACGGAAACCAAGGGTGGTGTACAAGACCTCCCCCACGACGCCGTCCACTTCCATGTCCTTGAGGCGTAGGGCTGGGTCCCAGCCACCGGGCCGGGCGTCTGCGTAGGTGCCGCCCTTGAGGAACTCCGTCTGCTCCCCTCTGGCTCGGGACTCTCCGGCAGCAACCCCTACGGCGAGGTTATGTGGTGGATAGCCTTCATAGGTCCACCACGCTCCAGGCTTGCCCTTGTGTTCGGGGACGGCGTGAGGGGCTCTGGACCGGTACTTGGAGTCCATTCGCTCCACCCACAGGTCCAGCGGCTCGCTCATGTGGGAGTCCGATGAGATGAACCCGAGGTCGGTCATGCAATGCCCCCGCTTGCTAGGTTAAGCTCTTCGCGGAATGAGCGGGAGCCGGCGCAGGATGCGCCCAAGTTCTCCCTTTTCCCATATCACCAAGAACTGACTGGCAATGGCGATGGAGCTGTAGGTTCCTGCTACCAGACCGACGAGCAAGACTATCACCAGCGGACGGATGGTGCTCCCGCCGAAGAGGACCAGGGCTGCCAGCACCACAAGCAGCGTCAGGCTGGTGTTCAGGGAGCGCCCCATAGTCTCGAGAATGCTGATGTTCACCGTGTTTTCAAAGCTGCGGCCCACACCGCGGACAGCGTTCTCCCGGATGCGGTCGAAGACGACGATCGTGTCATTGACGCTGTAACCGATGATGGTCAGCACTCCGACAATGAACATGGTGTTGATTTCCAACGTTATGAACTTGCTGAGAAGGGCGTAGATACCAACGACGATGATAACGTCGTGGAGCAATGCTATTACCGCTGCAACGCCATAGCGGAAGGAAGACGGTATGCGTCTGAAGGCCCAGGTGATGAACAGCAGGACCAATAGAATGGCTACGACCACGGCGATGCCAGCGTTGCGCACTGTCTCGCTTGCTATAATCGGGGATACGGAGAAGAAGTCCAGAGCCTGGATTGGCACGAGCCGATCAGATAACCCCTGCTGAATGACGTCCTTTTCACCAGGAACGACAACGTTGCCATTACCGTCTAGAACGGGGCCGTCTAGAGTCTTCGTGCGGATGAAGTAGCTGTCGCTTATACGGTCGGCGCCTGTAGAGAGGCCGGACCGTTGAATTACCGCGTCTGAGTGGCCAAGTTCTGCCATGGCAGTCCGCACGTTGTCCAGTAACACCGGCTCGGAAAAGACGATATCAAGAGACGACCCGCCAGTGAATTCGATACTGCCCTTCAATGTGGGTGGAATCGCCAGCGCGGCGATGCCAATCAGTATGATGATGGCGGAGAACCCGAAGTAATAGAACCGCTTGCCGACGAAGTCCAGCACGTAAGACTCCCTTCCCTTGAGAACTTGAGTCCCATGTCTTTCTGAGCGGTACTCAGATTGACAGGGCTTTCACTCCCTTGGTTTTCCTCATAGTAGGCTTTAAGACAATCGATTCTGTGTGCGAGCCTTGGCTGTCGCCGGAATGAACAGTACCAAGCGCTTCGCTAGTGGCGTAGAAGCCGCCAAACGCAAAAAGGTTCGTGTGACGAAAATGGCCGAGAACATGCTGGCGGCAACACCGATAAACAAGGTTACGGCGAAGCCTTGGACCAACGATGCGCCTAGTCTTTCGCCAAACCACCACAACACACCGACAATAATGAAGGTGGAAAGGTTGCTGTCTCTGATCGCAGGCCAAGCGCGATTGAAGCCCACGTCGACTGCGGCGCGCATGGAGCGCCCCGTACGCAACTCTTCCCGCATGCGTTCAAAGATCAAGATGTTGGCATCAACTGCCATACCAATGGACAGCACGAAGGCGGCGATGCCAGCAAGCGTAAGCGTGACTGGGATCAATTTGAATAGGGCTAGCACAAGGGCGACATAGAGCCCTAAGGCAATGGCCGCCAAGAGTCCTGGCACCCTGTAGTACAGCACCATGAACAGAGCCACAAGCAGCCCGCCGGCTATTCCGGCTATCCGGCTTTTCTCCAGAGCGTCCGCCCCAAGGGTGGCGTCCACCGTGCGCCTCTCGATGGCGATTAAGGGAACCGGTAGGCGACCTGCTTCCAATTGCAAAGTGATGAGTTCCGCCTGCTCGATCGAGAATGGCGGGTTGTTGCGGAAGATGACCGCTTGGCCTGTCAAGATGGCCCTTTGGGCGGTGGGAGCTATCAACTCCTCATCGTCAAGGAAGATGGCCAACCTGTTGTTGGTTCCGGCAATGCCGCCTGTTACCTCTCCAAAGATGGTGGCGCCCTGGCTGTCAAAACGAAGGTTGATGATTGGATAGCCAGCTGTCGGGTCGGTGGAGACGAAGGCGTCGGTCAGATTCTCACCTGTCAGGCCTATTTCGCTGTCAGTGAAAGTATCGCAGTTTATGTCGTCACAATCTCGTTGCTTGAACTCTAGCTGGGCGGTCTTGCCGATAAGGGCCTCTGCCTCGTCAACGTCTGTCACACCGGGAAGTTGCACCAGCACCCGGTCTGCGCCCATTCGTTGAATGAGGGGCTCCGTTACTCCGAAGGAGTCTACGCGCTTCCGGATAACGCTTATGACGCCTTCCATCTGTGTGTCTGTGGGGTTTTCCCGCTCAGACTGGAACACGAGGTGGCTGCCTCCTTCCAAGTCCAGACCCAACTCGAAGCCATCGCGGACGAAATTATTTATCTTTATGTCTTGCACCAACAGCGTTGCGGCCACTGCGGTGAACACCACAATGACGACGAGCCAATGCCAACTTCGGAAGAGTCTCACGGATTCTCCTCGATATATTATCGGATGCTATCGGCCACCAAAGGAGGTGGCATCCCTAGTGAGAAGTATGGGCTTCTTCGAGTCCGGATTCCTCGGCAGCGTCATCGCCTTCCGGATCGCCGTCCACTTCTTCTTCGTCCTCGTCTATCTTGTACAGATCGTCCGGGCTCTCCAGATGGTCAATGTACACGATGCCGTTCAAGTGGTCAGTCTCGTGCTCCAGCGCCTGGGCCAAAAGCCCCTCGGCTTTCAAACGAAAGGGCCTCCCTTTGAGGTCAATGGCCTTTATCGTCACTTTCTCCGATCGCGTTATGGTGCCGCGATAACCCGGCACGCTCAGGCAACCCTCTTCAACTTTTCTTTCCCCTTCCCGCTTCACGATTTCCGGGTTGAGGAATATGCGGACCTCCTCATCCGGAATCTCAATCACGGCTACCCTTTGCCTCATGCCAATCTGGTTGGCCGCTAGGCCAACCCCGTGAGCAGCGCGCATCGAATCCACCATATCTTCGATCAATCGCCCCATAGCGGCGGGGATGTCCTTGATGCGAACCGTCTTGGCTCGCATCACTGGATCCGGCAAGGTTCGAATGGGACGAACGGCCAAGGCTCCTCCGGGCGCGCATTGCTAGGCCGTTCCGGCCAAAGCCATCAACAAGTATAGGTAAAACATAGGCCTAAGTGCAAAGGCTAGAGGGCCCGCTCTGCCAAAACCCGGTCTGCGACCTGTTTGAAGAACTCATAAGGTTGGGCCCCAGTGAACAAGAATCGGTCGATGAGGAAGCAGGGAACTCCGTGAACACCGAAGTTGGTAATCTCGTGATTCTGCTCCTCTACGCTATTCCCGTAGAAACCCTCATCAAGGAGGCTCTTCAGTGGAATCCATTCTAGACCTGTGTCATTAGCAAGGCCCTCAAGGACCTGGGAATCCCCTATGTTCAGGCCCTGTTCCCAGTATGCCTCATACACGGCGCGGTGAAATTCTACCCCTTTGCCCTGCTCCTTTGCGTACTCAGTGGCCTCATGTGCCTTGCGGGATGCAGCGACAAAGGGAGGTCTTCGCATGGCGTCCAAGCCCGCTTCCAAGGCGCGGGTGCGGAGAGGCTCAGGCAACGTTGGTTCTTGCTCGTTTTCAGCCCTCGGTCTGCCCTCTGGAGGCGTGTCCGGCCGCAGAAAGAAGGACTTGAGGTCGAGGTTGATAGGGTACTCTTGGCGCAAACGTTCGACCCGCTCCAGGCCGATGTAGCACCAGGGTCATATGTAGTCATACCAAACTACGACATCTATTGGTTCAACGTCCATGGTTCCCCTCCCTGGACGGACTCCGTTCAGGCTACCTTCTCAAGGTTAACCGTGCAACTCTGGGAGCTTGCTACCGGAAACGAATTATCGTTTGAGTTGGATCATCGAATGTATAGTGGAGCCTCAACAAAGAGATTCGAGTTTGGTAGGAGGAACGTGAATTCAGTCAAGTTAGAAAGCATGCGAAACGTTCGCCAGCTTGTCATGACGGGATCTGGTCACACTTTGGTTTCAGATGAACCGCCCGATGTGGGAGACGGACTGGGCCCCAGTCCCCATGAACTTTTGCTGAGCGCGTTGGCTGCTTGCACCAGCATGACGATGAAGCTGTATGCGAACCGCAAGGACTGGCCACTAGCCGAGGTCGAGATTGAGGCTACCCAGGAGCGTGTGAGGGCAGGCGATTTGGAGGGTCATGCTCCAGACGAAGGCGCTCAGGTGTCCTTGATACGCCTGAACATCACGGCTAGAGGAGATCTTGATGAAGAGCAAAGGGAGAGGTTGCTCACCATCGCAGGGCGCTGCCCTGTGAGCAGAACGCTGGAAGGAGGGCCAACGGTGATAAGAGAACTTGTAGTGGCCACAAGCTAGGCCTTGAGGAATGCCCTGTGGCGTTTTCCAGCGGGGCTGTTTCCTGGCGAGTGAGGGGAAGAGATGGGATGGGGGAGCCCCCACCTTAATCCTCCCCACTTACGAGGGACTCGGGTGGGGGAGGATTAAACGATCGAGTCTATCAGCCCTCCCAATGTTAGCCAGTAGTACACGATGTAGGCGCCCGCGACGATCAGGAACACGGCACTAATGGGCTGGATGTAGGGAAAAATTCTTCGGACCTTGCCCACTAAGGCACCCCGAAAGATGGCCACGCCAAGGGTTAGGATCATGATTACCAAGCCCATACCCAAGGCGTACATCAAGAATTGCCCGGCCGATTGCAGGAACGTAGCTGTGGTGAAGCTGCTGCCGATGACTGCCAGGAAGATGGGCAGCGTGCAGGAAAGCGAAGCCACGCCGTAGCCAAGACCGAATGCGAAGTAGCCACGGACGCCTTGCTGGCGTGGGTCCCCACTGTGGGCTGACAATCGTTCCACCATGCCGCTATACATGGAACGTCCACTGAGCACCCAGCCTCCCCCGAATGCCAGGACCACCCCAATAGACAGGCCTATCCAAGGAAAGTACCGAGCCACCGACTGAGCGCCAGCGCCGATGACAATCCCGGCTATGCCAAACAGAACGACGAACCCGGCCGTAACAACCCCGCCAATGAGCAGGCCCCTCTTTATTCGAGCAGGAGTGGACGGTTGGACGCCATGTTCGTCTTCGCCGCCTAGGTAGAGGCCAAGATAGGCGGGCAACATGGCGAAGCCGCATGGGTTGACCGATGCCACCATGCCCGCTCCAAAGGCAAAGCCCAAGGGGAGTATGGTGCTTGCGTCTCCCAGGAAGTTACTTGATGTTGCTGAAAGGTTTTCAACGCCCGCCGTTACTGCCCCCACTTCGGCGCCTGTTATTAGGGCGCCAAGAAAGGCGGCCAGCAGGAACCCCAGGGAAAGCCCGATAGGAAGTATGAGGCGTCGTTGGTCTACCATCGTTTGCATTGTAATGCTCCTGACAAAGCTGCGCCGCTTCAGGGGCGTTCTCTTAGATCCATCTTCGTCGCAGAGATAAAGCAAGCCCCAACAGTAGGGCCGGCGCAAGGCCCGCCATCCAGTCCCAGTGGACTGACCGTCCAAATAGAGGATTGACCGCCGCGCTCAGGATGACCCCCGCTGCCACGAACAAAGCAGCCCACCCCACGGCACCTGTCCAGCTTCTTTGGTCTGCTGCTTTCCCAATGCGATTGTCCGTAGGGACATGTTCAATGTTGCGGTCTCGCTTCATAGGAAATCCTTTCTAGCTAGGCTCTGAAGACGCAGCTATGAGTCTTTGAATCTTGGCCCGCATCTGTGATTCAGGCAGAAACCCTGAATGCCGCTCGAATATTTTTTGGTCTGGTGTCATAAAGATTGTGGTTGGCATGCTTTGCACCAGGTAGTCCTGCACGACGCCACCATTAGGAGCATAGGCTGTCGGATAGGTGATTCTCAGCGTATCGATCAAGTTTCTCGCGTCAGCTCTGCTTCCTAGCCCCACAAAGGGCCCAATATCTACCCCAACGAGCACGAACTCGCCCGCGAACTCTTCCGAGACCCGTTGGAAGCCGGGCATCTCCTCGCGGCAGGGGGGGCACAACCCGGCCCAGAAATTGAGCACCACTGGCTTGCCCTGATCAAACACCTGGGTGAACAGGATATCGTCTCCGCCTAACTTGTCTTGGCCTCCGTAGGCCACTAGCCTGAAATCGGTGATGTTGCCGGAGGTAATGACCGATTGAGTTATGACTCCTGCTATCAGCGCTACGACGCCTATGCCAATGCCGCCCCAGAGCACCCACGGCCTCGACCAAATGCTACGTCTCCGCTGTCGCTGACGATCCTTATCTGTTCCTCGCTGTCTCTTGGGCAATTGTTTCTGGCTCCTGTTGAGTGTTCGCCTTCTAAGATGCAGCCAAGGGCGCACTGGTTTTCAGAAGCCGTTGATTCCCTCTAGCAATGGTGCGGAGAATGAGGGTATTTGGTTCAGGGGAGGGTAGCCTTAGCAAGGCGCGAACCTAGGCGAGGTCCTTCCAATGTCGTCGCGAGGAGTGCTCAAACGAAGCAAACTGGCGGGGTTCGGGGCACCAACAACATTGGAGGGTGGTTGACTGAGGCCAGCCCGGCCCAGATTGGGCCTAGCTAGCTGCTTTGACGGGCAAGGAAGCCAAGGATATGCCCGAAGGCATGCTCTGGCTGCTCAGCCCAGAATGCGTGGGCAGCGTCAGCCAGCACCACGAGTTCTGCGTTTGGGATGTCCGAGGCCAACTGGCGGGAATTGTCGGCAGGGATAAGAGTGTCATCGGCCCCGGTGATGACAAGGGTAGGGCAGAGTATCTGGCTTAGCCGGTCAAAGGTGTCGTGGGCCCGTAGTGCCTCCAACCGACGGGCAAACCCCGCGGGGTCAAGGGGTGCCGTGCGCCGCAAGTCCGCGAGAGCCTGAATTGTCTCAGGATGCCGTTCCAGGTGGCCGGGTGTAAAGATCGCTTCGGCGAAGAGCCTGGCGCGATCGCCTAAGGAAAGGTCTCCCTTAGCGTAGGCTGGGTTGCTGTCAACATCGCCACGACCTCCGGCAGCAGTGCAGCCCAACACAAGGGACCGCACGCGTTCAGGGTGGTTCAATGCCAACTCCTGAGCAATCATTCCACCCATCGAGACTCCAATGATATGTGCTGAGGTCCACCCAACCTCTGACATCAACTGCGCAGTGTCGTCAGCGATGAGCGCCATGGAATAGGGAACGTCCGGCTTATCGCTGCGCCCTAGGCCCCGCTGGTCAAACAGCAACATCCTACAGCGGCTAGAGAGCCACGGAACGAAGGGTTCCAGGAGACGCGAATCTCCTTGAGCGCCGTGAATCAGGACAACCGGTTCCGTGCCGTCTCCGCGCAGTTCGTAGTGCAGATTGACATCGTTGACTTTAGCTATCGCCATTGCTTTCCTCCAGGGTCAACCGGATTGTCGCCCCAGGAATGGAGATGGTCAAGGACGCGCAGACAGGGCGGCGGTAACGCCGCCCTGTCTGCGCGTAAGGGGGCATGTTGCTTCCGGGGCTTGTTCAGAGATTCGCCCAACCCAAGGAGGTTAATGACGATGTCGATAGGATAGTTCTAGCTCAGTCTTGGTGGAGCGGTTGCACTTCGTGCCGAGGAGTTCACCAGAGCCTCTCAGATGCGATAGCGGCGCCCTTAGCCATCGATTGAAGCTTTGCGTAGCTAATCTTGCCGTCCATTTTGCCGAAACCGGCAAATGTCCCGAAGCCGCAATCAGTGCCCGCGATTACCCGTTCTCGGCCTACGATGTCGGCAAAGGAGCATATGCGTTGGGCCACCAACTCGGGGTGCTCCACAAAGTTGGAGGTTGAGTCCAGCACACCCGGCACCAGCACCTTTTCGTCAGGGATGACTGCATCCCGCCATACGACCCACTCGTGGGCATGGCGGGGATTGGAGGCCTCAAACAGGATGGCGGAGGGCTTGGCCTTCAGTACAACCGAAAGAATCTTCTCCAGGGCGATATCGTGGGTATGCGGGCCCTCATAGTTTCCCCAACATATGTGCATGCGGGCCGCATCCGCCGGAACGTTCTCCAGAGCGTAGTTTAGGGCCTCAACGTGCATCTCCGTCTGCACAAGGAACTCAGCGTCGGTCAGGTCTTGGAACCCGGTGTGCCTGGACATTGCCAGGTCCGGGCAGTCGATCTGGAGGACCAGGCCTGCACCGACGATAGCCTCGTATTCCTCCTTCATTACTTCCGCCAGGGCTTGGATGTACGCCTCGTGCGTAGGGTAGTAGTCGTTGTGGAGGAATGATGCGATGACTCCCGGCGACGCCGCGTTCATAAACCCCTCTGCGGCGCCACTTCCGTCAAGTGCAGCTAGGTGGTGCTCTATGTCCTTGCGCAGCGGCTCTGGGTCTTTGATGGCAATGGGGCCCACGCACATCGGCCTCTTGAAGGGCTGGACGCCAGTGAGGCGGGCCATCATCTCGCGGAACTCGGGGTAAGGGGCCACGTCCAGGTTGGGCTTGCGAGGGCTGTCACCGCCGAAGCCGGTGACCCTGTCTTTCACATAGGTCGAATAGCCGATCTTGCTCATTTCTCCGTCGCTAACGACATCGATGCCGCATTCCACCTGTTTGGCGACGGCGTCAGAAACAGCTTGACGCATGAGTGTGTCGAAAGCCTCTTGATCCACCGGGTCGCCGTTCTCCTTGGCCAGAAGGAATTTTGCTACATCGTCTGGGCGCGGAAGGCTGCCAACATGGGTGGTCAGAATGCGGTCGGTGCTGAGCTTCATGGCGTCTCCTCAAGGTGGTAGCGGGAGGATACCGCAGTCCGATGGGGCGTGGAAGGCTGCCGTGCCGATGGTCAAGGAGTATCATCTGGCGAAAGCTTGGGAAAGGAGGCTTCATCATGGCGGTTCTTCAGCCAATGGGCGAATCCATTGGGGCGCTCTTGAAAGAGCGAGGCGAGACGGTTTCCGTGTCGGAATCGTCGGCGGGAGGGCTGATATCAGCCTCTCTTCTGTCGGTTCCAGGCGCCTCTACATATTTCTTGGGTGGGGCCGTCGTTTACACCGGCGCATCGAGACTCGGGCTCCTTAGGATTACCCCTGACGATGTGAAGGACATGACACCCGGAACTGAGCCTTACTCAGGGATCATGGCCACTAAGATAAGGGAGATTCACGGAACCACATGGAGCCTGAGCGAGACTGGCGCAGCGGGACCCACGGGCAGCCGCTACGGCCACGCCGCTGGTCATGCCTGCATAGTCGTCAAAGGCCCCGTGGAGCGGACGATAATCGTGGAGACCGGCAGCAACGATCGCGAGGCCAACATGTTCGCCTTCGCCCAGAAGGCGCTGGATCTTTTGGAGAGCTGCATCAGGGAAGCTGAGTAGGCCTGCCGAGGTCGAGCCGAGACCTACACCGCTGCCGTGATCTCAATCTCCAGTAGGTTCCCCTCGCTGGCGAACCCATCTACAAGGGTTGTGCTGGTGTAGGGAATGGGCGCCGAGAGGACGGGGCTCCATAGACTTCGCAGCGAGTCGAGGTCCTGGTCGCGTCTGAGGAAGAAAGACGCCGAGATGACGTTGTCCCAGGTTGCGCCGACAGTTGCTAGTGAACCTCCCAACATGGCCGCGAGGTGCCTGACCTGGTGCTCTAGATCGCCTTCCGGGCTGGTCACGCCTGAGAAGAACACGAGGTCGTCCCAGCGCACGTAGTGGGGAGGGTAACGAGGCGGATCGTATTCGACCGTCGTCTTTAGCGAAGCGGGATCGCCCTGTGCCATAGCGATCAAGTCCACGGCGACGATGCCTTGCGAGTCGAGGTAGCCCGGAGCGATGAAGCTGGAGCTGGCGCACCGTTTGCCGCCTGCCAGCGCCTTTATCCTCTCGTCTGAGGCCACCTTGCGAGCTTCTTGGCCCCTGGCGAAGAGCCGTGTTCGGACGCCGTGCTCCAACGAGAGGCCAAGTGATGATAGTTCGTCACCAATCCTACTGAAGACATCGCTGGCTTGCTCTGCCGGGGTCCCCTCGAGACCACTCTCGCTAGAAACGACTACGAACTGCCTTCCCATCCAATTCACAACGGACGTTTTCATGACCCCACCTTGATGCCCTTAAGTGCGGGTATTATCAGCTGCCTCAAGTATGAAAAGCGCCGGTCGCCATTTGGCGGCCGGCGCTTTTCGGCTGTGATCCAGTGCGAGACTACTTCCCTAGCGTACGACCGAAGAAGTCGATGACCTTGGGCCAGGCGGCCGTAGCGGCGGCCTCGTTGTAGGACCCACGGTCCGTGCACATGAAGCCATGGCCAGCTCCATCGAATCTGTTGACCTCGACCTGTTTCCCGGCCTTGTTCAGGGCCTCCACCATTTGGTCTACGACTTCCGGGCTGGGGTTCTTGTCGTCGTTGCCGAAGAACCCAGCGATGGGGCAGCCAATGCTGGCAACATCGTCAATCAAGTTCTCGAAGCCGCCGGGGTAGAACGGGGCCGCGGCTGCAATACCCTTGATCCGCTCAGCTGCCAGGAAGGTTACCCGGCCGCCAAAGCAGAACCCGATGATGCCAATTCGGCTGCTGTCCACGCCGGGCTGGCTGGACAAGTAGTCGAACGTTGCCTGCAGGTCTACCGTCAGAGGTCCGTCTTCAATGTGTCCGCGCAGTTCGCGGGCTCGATCGAAGTCGGAGTAGGGCACACTAGCGTTCTTGCCGTCACGGTAGAAAAGGTCTGGGGCCGCTGCTACATAGCCAGCATCCGCCAGTCGGCCAGCGATGTCCTTGATGTGGTCGTCCACGCCGAAGATCTCTTGTATGACGATTACGGCCGGCTTGGGGCCGTCGCCCGCCTGTTCCCAGACGTTTAGGGACATCTGTCCATCCGAGCCTTTAACTTCTACAACTTTGGGTGCTGCTGCCATAGGGTTACCTCCCTGAGTGAATATGCTGCCACCGCTACATTCGCTGAAGCGCGATGGCTCGTCGCGTTCACGGGGCATGATACATCTTATGGGAATGGCCCGCCGATGCAACCGTTGAAGTTGTAATCGAGGTTGGAGTTAGGACGTAGGCGTTCGTTTAGGTTTGACAAACGAATAGTTGTGACGAATAGTTGTGACAAACGAACTCAACGGCAGCGCATCCCCTCTCGCAGCAGGAGCGAGGCACGGGTCGGTATGTCAGATAGGTCGTCCGTGGCTATCTGGTATGATGAGGCGGCACAGCATAGGACGGGGCTACTAGTAAACAAGGCGATTCCCAGCGGGACCCCTATCACTTCAACAATAGACATGGCGGCCGAGAACCCGGCTCTAGAAGGCCCGCGCTCGTCCCAAATGGGTGACTACGCAGGACTGAGGCGAGTGGTTGAAGACAGCGGGCTTCTTAGCAAGCAGCTCGCTTACTATGCCTTCAAGATAGTCTCGACACTGGCACTACTGGCTCTCAGCATTGCCATCCTTGTGCTGGTGGATACGTTTTGGGTGCAACTCCTGAATGCTGGATTTCTAGCATTCGTCTTTGCCCAGATAGGATTCATAGGCCACGACTCAGCCCATAGGCAGATCTTCCGCTCGGCTCGGAACAATGAAATTGCCAGCCTGGCTATTTGTTTCTTGTTGGCCCTCGAACGAAGCTGGTGGATCGACAAGCATGGTCGACACCACAACAATCCAAACCATCTGACCCTGGACCCAGACGCGGAATTACCGATGCTGGCTTTCACAGAAGGACAGGCCCTCAGCAAGAGGGGTTTGTACAAGATCATCGTGAAGCGCCAGGCCTTTCTCTTTTATCCGCTGTTGCTTCTCGAGGGGCTAGGTCTACGACTGGCTGGGCTTATCTACATTCTCTCCAACAAAGTCAAATATCCGGTGGCCGAGCCGTTGCTCATGATCAGCCACTTCGCCGTGTACTTTGGTCTACTGTTCTTTTTTCTGGGGGCCTGGAACACGTTGATATTCTTCCTGGTCCACCAGGGGATATTTGGATTTATTGTGGGGTCGGCCTTTGCGCCCAACCACAAAGGCATGCGCGTCGTGGCAGACGACGAGGAATTGAGCTTTCTTGAACGCCAGGTAGTGACGTCCCGGAACGTGCGACCGAATCTTTTCACCAGTTTCTGGTTTGGCGGGCTCAACTTTCAAATTGAGCACCACCTGTTTCCCAGCATGCCCCGCAACAAGCTGGGAGAAGCTCGGAAGATAGTCAAAGCCTTCTGCGAGGCCAACGCCATGCCCTACCACGAGACTGGACTAGTGCAGTCGCAGAGAGAAATCCTGGGGTATCTACACCGGGAAAGCGGGCCTTTGCGAGAACGAGGGGCACAGGCGTAGCCAGTCAGGGTCTCGTGGTTCTACCCCCTAAGTCGAAGACCTCCCGTAGGGCCGTGGAGTTGCCTGCCGCTGCCGTGGACGTGCTCAGGAAGGTAAGAGCGGCACAAGCGGAGCGTTGTTTGAAGCTAGGAGTTCCCTTCGACCCTGCGGGTTACGTCTTCGACAGCCCCCACGATGAGCCCGGCCGCCGACCCCTGGATGTGGACGTGATCACGAAGCACTTCCGAAAGCTCATGAGAAAGGCCGGGCTGTCCATCAATGTTCATTCTCTTAGGCACTCCCACGCCACGCTTTTGCTCGCAGCCGGAGAGCACCCCAAGGTGGTGCAGGAGCGGTTGGGTCATAGCACCGTCAGCCTCACGTTGCAGGTGTACAGCCACACCCTACCAACGATGGGACGGAGGGCAGCAGACCGCTTCACCGAGTTCATCGCCAGTAGCCAGTAAAATGGACCCCGAAAGGCAATTGGTGCCAAATTGGTGCCAATTGAATAAGAATAAGGCCCTAGGATCATCCTAGGGCCTTATTCTGTGCCTACAGAGTGGCAGGAGTGGCAGGATTCGAACCCACGGCCTGCGGTTTTGGAGACCGCTGCTCTACCAACTGAGCTACACTCCTGCGCTGACGGGCGTGTCCGTCCCCTCATTATACCCGCAGGCGTCGCTGGCCCGTCAAACGATGGGGCTCCTCGCCCATCGTTTAGGGCGATGGAGTAGTGGCCGGGGCCTCAAGCAAGCTACGGAGGATTTGGGCGGCGACGGCCTTGTCCAGCGGCTGGTTGTTGTTGCCGCATTTGGGCGACTGTACGCAACTGGGGCAGCCTTCCTCGCAAGGGCACTCGGTCAAAACGTCCAGCGTCGCTTGCCACAGGTCCTGGATGACCTCATAGCCGCGCTCGGCGATGCCGACCCCTCCGGAGTGGCCGTCGTAGATGAACACGCCAGGGCGTCCCGTGTCCGGGTGCAGGGGTGTCGACACGCCGCCAATGTCGTTCCTGTCGCACATGGCGAATAGCGGAAGTACGCCGATGGCCGTGTGCTCAGCGGCGTGTAGCCCGCCCGCGAGGTCGGCCTTCTCTCTTTCGATCTTGAACAACGTCTCGTTTGGGACATCAAACCATAGGGCCACGGTACGGAACACGCGTGGCGGCAGGTCGAGGTATTCCTCACCCAGGACTTCCTCGCTGAAATGGGCCTTCTTCTTGAAGGCGATGACGGTGTCGGTGACCTCCACGTCACCGACATAGAGGAGCACTGCGCCGGTGTCTTTGACTTCCCTTACCCCCAGGATTCGGATGTCGGTGATCTCTCTGGTCTGGGTGTAATAGGGAGCGTCTGACTCAGTTGCGTAGGCGATACCGCTTTCCAGGTCAAGCTGGGTTATCAGGTAAGAATCCCCCTGGTGCAGATAGATTGCACCGGTGTGTGCCTGTGACAGGGCAGTGGAGCGGTCGATAGTCTCCAGGACTGCCCCGGTGTTCTGGTCGACGATGGTGAAGACCTCTTGCGATGTGGACCTGATGTTGACGTATTGTGCCGGGTAGCCGACGCCTGGGTCTAAGAACCAACGTTGGCCTCGCTGGCGTAGGTAGCCGTCGTCCTGTAGGTCCTCGACGTGATGAAAGAATGTTTCACCGAACAGCGCTTCGTCCCTCTTGGAGAGCGGTACCTCGAAGGCGGCACACATGAGGTGCGGCTGCACAATGTAGGGGTTTTCCAGGGAGACAAGCGCTGCCTCGGTGGGCCGGGACATGAAGGCTTCCGGATGACGCATGAAGTATTGGTCCAGGGGGTTGTTCTGGGCGATCAGGACGCTTAGAGAGGACTCACCCCTCCTTCCTGAGCGTCCTACCTGTTGCCAGGTGCTGGCTACCGTTCCGGGATACCCGACCAAGAGCGTGGCGTCCAGGTCGCCGATGTCGATCCCAACCTCCAAGGCATTGGTGGAAGCGACTCCTAGAAACCGACCGTCGAAGAGGCCGCGCTCTAACTCCCGCCGGTCTTCCGGCAAGTATCCGGCGCGGTAGGCGGCTACACGCGAGACCAGTTCGGGGGCTTCGCGGCGCAGGTGGTTGCGGGCGTATACAAGGAGTAACTCCGCCAACCGTCGCGTTCTAACGAAGGCGATGGTGCGGACCTCCTGCTGAATGAGGGCGGTGAACAGTTCGTTTGCTTCTGTGCTGGTGCTGCGTCGGATGCCGTTGGCCTCGTCCAGAAAGGGAGGGTTCCAGAAGAGGAATTCCTTGCCACCGGAAGATCCACCGTCCTCATTGATCTCCCTGAAGCGAAGGCCAGTAAGTCGCTCGGCGTGTTGGCCGGGGTTGCCGATGGTGGCTGACGCCATGATGAACTGGGGGTTGCTTCCGTAAATGGAGCAAATCCTCCGAAGCCGTCGTAGGACGGCGGCTACATGGGAGCCGAAGACGCCCCGGTACATATGGGCCTCGTCGACCACAACGTAGCGAAGATTGCGAAGGAGGGCCGACCAGGCCCTGTGGTTGGGCAGGATGCCAAGGTGGAGCATGTCCGGGTTGCTGATGACTAGGCGCGCTCGTTGGCGCACTTCGGGCCGTTCATATTGAGGAGTGTCGCCATCGAAGGTGGCGATGCGAGGCCCGTCGGCCGGCAAAAGCTCGCGGAAGGTCCTGAGTTGGTCCTGGGCAAGGGCCTTGGTAGGCGCCAGATACAACGCCCTGGCTGAGCGGTCTTTGAGGATGGCCTCCATGAGCGGTACCTGGAAGCACAGGCTCTTTCCCGAAGCGGTGGGTGTAGCAATGGTGACGTTCTCGCCACGGTCCAGGGTCTCGATGGCTTCGACCTGGTGCGACCAGAGGGGCCAAGCTCCGCGTCGTTCCAGTGCAGTTTGGACCTTCGGGTGCAGCGGCCTGCCGAGCTGACCGTAGGTAGGGGCGCGAGGATGAATGCGCTCCCGATGGGCCATCTGGCCGCGGTACTCGGGGTCGGCAAGGAGAGAGCTGATGAAGGAGTAGGAGTCCATGGTTACAGGCCGGGGATGATCTCGGTGTGCACGTCTACGACGTGCCAGTCTCCCCGGGCAGCCTCCATGTAAGCGGCGACTTTGCTAATGGTCTCATTGGCGTGGCCTGCTTCGTTGCTGACGCACACCACTCCCAGCGTGGCGATTTTCCAGGCGTCGTTGTCGTCCACCTCTGCTACGGCCACGTTGAAGCGGCTTCGAAGGCGCTCGACGAGGGACTTGGTGATCCTGCGCTTTTCTTTAAGACTGCCGCTTTCCGGCATGCGAAGGGTCACGCGGCATAAGCCGACTTGCATGGATCCTCTTGGAGGAAGATTCCTTGGGGGATGATAAGCGCAACGACGAGATAAGGCGAAGGGGACGTGTCAGGCGTGTCAGCGGTAGTAGGGCGCTTTCTCCAAGCAAACTACCACGTGCGGGTCGTATAGGCGGTCGTGAGGAAGGCCCGGAAAGTGAGGAAGAAGGCTCCCGCTAGCGCCGTCTGGATTGGAGCGCCCGCCAGACTTCCTTTGGATCAACTCCAGCATCGGCGAGCAGGACGAGGGTGTGGTAGAAAAGGTCGGCGGTCTCTTCAGGCAGCCTTTCTTTGTTGCCCTGGACCGCGTCAATGACCGTTTCCGCTGCCTCTTCGACGACCTTCTGGGCGATGCGGCCGATGCCTTCTTGGAACAGGAGTGCCGTGTAACTTCCCGGCGGAGGGTTTTCCTTCCGGCTTTCAATGACGCTGAAGAGTTCTTCAAGGATGGCCGGTGTAGGTTCGGCGGTTTCAAAACCGGGATCGGCATTGGTGACTGGATTGTGGAAACAGGACACGGCTCCCGTGTGGCAAGCAGGCCCTTCCGGCCGGACCTTGAGGAGTAGGGTGTCGCCATCGCAGTCGCCGATGATTTCTTGGACGCGGAGGAAGTTTCCAGAGGTCTCACCCTTGTGCCACAGTTCTTCCCGCGAACGGCTGTAGAACCAGGCGTCTCCGGTTTCTACCGTGCGTTCCAAGGATTCTGGTGACATGAAGGCCATCATCAGGACTTCGCCTGATTCGGCGTTCTGGACGATGGCCGGTATCAGGCCCCGCTCGTTGAGTTTAAGCATTGGACCCATTCTCCGTGAGAGATTCAACTAACTGTGGTAGTTCCGCCAGACTTGATATCTCGAAATCGGGTGCTTGAAACGAAGCGTCGCGCTCTGTTTGCCCCGTTCGGTTGAGCCAAATGGCCCGCATTCCAACCAATTTTGAACCGTGCACGTCGTCATACAGTTGGTCGCCAATGTAAACGGCCTCCTGCGGGGCGACGTTCAGTTTTTCAAGAACCGCCTGAAAGGCTCCCGGATGCGGTTTGTAAACTGCAGCCGACTCAGAAGACAGGATAGCGTCGAAGGAGGCGAGAGGCCATGTTTTCAGCACTGGTGTAAGGAAATCGTCGTCCGCGTTGGAAAAGAGGCCCAACTTCCAGGGCCCTTTGCGCAGAATTGGAAGTGTGGTGATGGCGTCTTCGTAAGGGGGTCTGAGGCCCATATTTCTGACAGCTATGTCCGCTGCTGAGTTGGCGTCGCCGTTGAGGCCCAATTGTTCGAAGGCCTGCTCAAACGCCGAGCGCCAGGCTTCACGGTAGGTGACGAAGGGAGGGCTGCTGGCGGGGTCGTCCATGCGCGTGCGGCTGCGGCGGAATTCCCCCTCGAACTGGACCCAGCAGCTGCGTAATGTTTGCGGGTCTATGAGAAGCGCTAGGTCTTCGCAGACCTCTTCGAAGGTGCGGCGCCATTGCTCGCGGCTGTTGGAGTATAGCGTTTCGAAGGCATCGAAGATGATGGCCTTGAGGGGCGGTGTTGCCCGCTTGCTATCGAACGGGGACATTCCGCCCCGCCAGATAGTCCTTGGCATCCTGGATCCGGTATTGACCGTAGTGGAAGATGCTGGCGGCCAGTACGGCGTCAGCCTTCCCCCCCTCGACGGCTTCATAGAGATGTTCTAGGGTGCCAGCGCCGCCGCTGGCGATGACTGGAATATTGACCGCCTCAGATACAGCCTTAGTCAGTTCTAGGTCATAGCCTTGCTGGTGACCATCGGCGTCCATGCTGGTGAGCAGAATCTCTCCTGCGCCCAACTCGGCGACCTTGCGGGCCCACTTCAAAGCGTCAATGCCTGTGTGCCGTCTCCCACCGTGGGTGAAGACTTCCCATTGGGAGCTGGGATCGAGGGCAACAGCGCGGTCGTTCTGGAATTCGACTGGCGTGGAGTCGTCCACTCTCTTGGCGTCAATGGCCACGACGATGCATTGGCTTCCAAAATGGTCTGAAGCACGGGCAATCAACGAAGGGTCAGCTACTGCAGCGGAGTTCAGGGATACTTTGTCTGCACCGGCATCCAGCATTCTGCGAACGTCATCTTCAGAGCGGATTCCTCCGCCAACGGTCAGGGGAATGAACACTTGCGCTGACACCCGCTCCACCACATCGATGATCGTGTCCCGGTCGTCGGAGGAAGCGGTGATGTCCAGGAATACCAGTTCGTCGGCGCCTTCGCGGTCGTACATGGAAGCCAATTCGACGGGGTCACCGGCATCCCTCAAATTG
The DNA here is from genome assembly GCA_003228115.1 of Chloroflexota bacterium. Lineage (GTDB taxonomy): Bacteria > Chloroflexota > Dehalococcoidia > Lucifugimonadales > SAR202-VII-2 > SAR202-VII-2. The sequence goes on along the minus strand of QEVV01000001.1, from coordinate 228,107 downwards.
ACAAAGGACGTGCCTTTGACGACGCGCCCTTTGTCTACATCCAAACAGGGGATAATACGCTTGGTTAACATGGCCCTAAGGGAAAGTTGGCTACCTTTATGTTACACGAAACGGTTTCGCAGGTGGCTGTGGGTGGGCACAAGTGGGTTGTGCGCGGGGGGTGTTAGCTAAGAGGCCGTTGTTCTTCAATCCTCTCCCCCTCTCCCTCAGGGCGAGGGAATGATTCTGCTCCTCCCTCCATTGAGAGAGGGAGTTAGAGGGAGGGGAAAGCGTTCGCCAGCTTCGGCGTTCCTTTTCTCTTGCTCAGACCGGAGTCAGTCCCTACTTCCTGCCAACGATCATGTAGTGGTCCGAGTTCATGTCGTGAGGAGTGAGACCCCGGAGCCCAGCCTCAGCGAGGATTGAACGGGCCTCGTCGGTGTCTAGACGAACCTTTAGCGGAGGGCCAGTTTCCGTTTCCGTCTTCTTCCACTCTAGCAAGACGAACCATCCGGATGGCTTGAGCTTCTCCGCCAACTTCACGAGGAAGCCGACTCGGTCGTCTACCTCGTGGAGAACGAAGGCTAGGAAGACACCATCCAGAGACGCATCCTCCAGAGGAATGTCGTATTCCTGCGACTTTATGTAGTGGACCTTGGAGAACTTGAAGGGCTCCAACCGCTTCTGGCAGGCGTCCAGCATCTCCTGCGACGTGTCTACCGCGTATAGCGAACCGTCGTAGAGGTACTTGGCGAAGGGGAGGGAGAAAAAGCCGGGCCCGCAGCCGATGTCGGCCACGTCCTGGTAGGGGCGCAAGGGAAGCATGGAGATGATGCGGTCGGGGTCCAGCGTCAGGCGGCGTTCGTCTGAGGTGAGCCTTTCCATCTTAGCGGGGTCGAACTTGTGGGCCATTAATTGCTCTCTCTTAGAATCGAATGTTAGGTAAGCGTTTGAGTACTAAGGGCCTCGGTCAGATCAACAGCGCCCTCGTACAGGGCTCGGCCCAAGATTGCGCCTTCCACGCCAAGGGCGGCCAATCTTCGTATGTGGTCGACGGTCGCGACGCCCCCTGAAGCCAAGAGCGTTGCGCCAGTTTCCAGAAGCAGATCAGCGATCGCTTCGAAGTTGGGCTCTGTGAGGGTACCATCCCTGGCGATATCCGTGTAGAGGAAGCGGAAAACTCCGAGAGCCTGCATCTGACCAATGAGGCCGGATGCGGTCAGTTCCGTTCCTTCTGTCCAACCGTGTACGGCCACGAACCCATCTCTGGCATCGACACCAACTACCACAGCATCCGCGCCTGCAGTGAGGACAACCTGCTCTACAAGGGCGGGATCGTTGATGGCGGCGGTTCCCAGCACGGCACGGGTTGCTCCAGCCTCCAAGGCTCTTTCTACGGCCTCCAAGCTTCGCAGGCCGCCGCCGAGTTGCACGGGAATGGTTATCGCTGAGGCGATGCGTCGCACGATTTCCAGGTTTTCCTGACCGCCTGACTTTGCGCCATCCAGGTCGACGATATGCAGTCTCTGGGCACCCTGCTGCTCCCACTCTTGTGCTACGGCAACTGGGTCGGTGGAGTAAGAGGTCTGGCGCTCGTAATCGCCTTGGTAAAGACGGACAACCTGGCCTTTCCGCAGATCGATGGCGGGGATCACTTCCACGGCGATTCCACCATTGCTTCGCTGGCCAGGCGAGCGAAATTGGCGTAGATCTGCAGTCCTAGGTCTCCGCTCTTCTCAGGATGGAACTGCATGGCCATCATATTGCCGCGAGCCACTGCAGAGCAGAATGAGACTCCATAATCGGTTACCGCAGACACCATTGAAGGGTCGGCTGGGTCGGCGTAGTAGCTGTGCACAAAATAGAAGTTCGAGTCTTGAGGGATGCCTTCGAAAATGGGGTGGGCCTGGGTAAAGTGGGCCTGGTTCCAGCCCATGTGCGGCACCTTGAGCCCTTCAGGAAGGCGGCGCGTCGTACCCGGCAGAACACCAAGGCACTTGGTGTCACCTTCCTCTGACTTGTCCATGAGCAGTTGAAGGCCCAGGCATATGCCTAGAAAGGGCCGGCCCTCAAGGATCGCTTCTCGCAGAGGCTCCACCAGTCCCTTTGCTTCCAAGACCCTCATTGCCGCAGGTGAAGCTCCCTGGCCTGGGAACACGATGGCGTGGGCTTGCTTCAACTCCTCCGGCGTGTCGATGAGGACGGGCGTCTGGCCCACCTTCTCCAAGGCGCGCAGGACACTGCGGAGGTTTCCGGCTCTGTAGTCTATGACGGCAATCGTGGGACGTTCGGCCATATTCGTAAGTCGACGAAGGTTGATCCCCACGAAGGAACCTGCTTCGTCTAGTCGCTTTCTCCTGTAAGGGCGTCGAAGGGCAATGCCCGGTCTTCAAACCGGGCCAACATGAACAGCAGGTCGGCCAGGCGGTTTATGTATCGCAAAATCTCAGGGTTGGTCAGCATGTCCTTTTGAGCAATATCAACAATGCGCCGCTCAGCGCGCCGCAGGATTGAGCGGGCCATGTCCAGGGCGCCTGACGCGGCCGATGCTCCGGGAACGATGAACGCTCGGGGTAGCTCAATCTGGCCGTTCATCTCATCGATGATCTGCTCAAGGCGGTCCACCATATCCGGCGTCACCGGTGTGAAATGCTTTTTGAAGGTGTCGTAGTGGTCGACCGCTGTAGCCAATTCTGCGCCCACCATGAATAGTTCTTTCTGGGTGCTTCGGATGACCTCTCGAACCCGTGGGTCGTTAGATAGCGGTCGCGCCAAACCCATTGCTGAGATCGCCTCGTCGACGGCCCCGTAGGCCTCGCAACGCGGGTCGTTTTTGGGCACGCGGCCGCCGTAGAGAAGGCCGGTTTCCCCTAAATCGCCGTACTTTGTGTAGATCTTGTCCATCTGCCTGCCCGTTGGTGTTCGTCCAGATTATAGCATCACGGGCGCTCAAAATACGGCTGTGCTAGACTAGGCTTGTGCCTCAGTGCAAGCTGGGGCGGGTCGTTCGAAGGGCACCAGTCAGGCTCCGGAGGGGTTGGTGAGCGAAGCCGAAATCAAGGAAACCTACGACATCTGGAAGCTCTTGCGAGCGGCCAGAATCGCCAACAAGAAAGCGGCCCTTTCCACGGTGGTGCGTATCCGCCGGTCGGCCTATCGGAGAGAGGGCGCCAAGCTCCTCATTGATCAGGAGGGCGGCATGAACGGGGCGATCAGCGGTGGTTGTCTGGAAACCGACATCCGTGAGATAGCCTTTCAGGTCATGAACAGCGGCGAACCACGGATCGTGCACTACGAGACCGGTGGTATGGAAGACATTGTGATGGGCCTGGGCGTCGGCTGCGACGGCGAAGTCGATGCTTTCTTGGAGCCTGTTGCCGAGATCAGGGACTTTGAAGTCATTGAACACGCCATTGACCTCATGGACCGCGAGAAGTCGTTCGTCGTCGCCACGCTCCTCAGTTCCGATGATGATGGCCTGCACGCTGGGAGCAAGCGGCTCCTTCAGGAAGATGGGGATTCCATGGGTGGTTTGGGTCTAGAAGCACTCGACCGCGCCGCCGATGAGCAAGCCAGTACCTACCTCTTCGGCGAAGAGTCGCGCACCGTTACGCTGAGCTTTGAGCGCGAGGGCCGGGCTTATGAGGCTGAGGTCTTCTTTCAGTCTTTGGTTCCGCTGCCGGCACTGGTGATTTTCGGGGCAGATGACGACTCGATGCCCTTGGTGAGATTCGCTGCGGAAATGGGCTTCCGTGTCACGGTCTGTGACCGCCGTCCCGCCTATGTGACGAAGGACCGTTTCCCCACGGCCGACAAGCTCGTCCGGTGCTTCCCGCCTGAGGTTAAAGAGCACATTCCTTTTACCGAACGGACCTACGTGGTGACCAAGACCCACAACTACCTCAACGACCGCGAGTTTTTTGAGCAGGTTATTGAAACTCCTGTGCCTTACATTGGGATGCTGGGGCCGAAGGAACGCCGTGCCGGCATCCTGGCGGATGTCCAGAGCGAGCGGGGGCCTCTATCGGAGGCGGACTGGGAGCGTATCCATGGGCCCGCCGGCGTCGATGTGGGGGCTGAGGGTGCAGCCCAGGTCGCTTTGAGCGTCCTGGGGGAGATAATCGCGGTCAAGAGCAGCCGTCCGGCTGGATTCCTAAGAGAGCGCAAGAGTTCCATTCATGCCCGACGCTAAGATCGCAGGGGTCGTCTTCGCCGCTGGGGCTTCCAGCCGCATGGGCCAGAACAAGCTACTGCTCACCTTAGCCGGTGAGACCCTTGTACATCGCATGGTCCGCCAGGTGGTTGAAGCCGGGCTCGATCCTGTCTTGGTCGTGGTTGGGAGGGACTCAGACGAGATGCGGGCGGCTGTTGCCGACCTCCAGTGCACCATTGTGGACAACCCCGACTACGAAGAGGGTATGAGTACGTCGTTCAAGGTGGGAGTCGCTGGCATTCCCGAGGATGCGGACGCGGTTTTGTTCATGCTTGCCGACCAACCCTTCGTCACCGTGGACATGCTGAAGAAGGCAGTTGATACCTACAACGAAGGCGCTACCCGCTTGGTCGTGTCCGACTATGAAGGTGTAATGGCCCCACCTCACCTCTGGCACAGGGACTTCTTCGAGGAACTGGTCAGTGGTTCCGGTGATCAGGGCGCCAAGAAGTTCATCAATCGCCACCTTGACGAAGCTACGGTGCTACATTTCCCCGGAGACGCCCTCTTCGATATCGACCTGCCTGAAGACTACGAGCGCGCCAAAGCAAGGGCTGAAGGCTCGTAACCTCCTAGGTCTTGCTTCCCCTTTAGTAATGCTTCACTCCCTCTCAGACGCTCCCCCTCTGAGAGGGAGCGTCTGAGAGCCGTCAGGATAGCTAGTGAAAAGCACACCCAGGGGCCTCTCTTCAGCCCCGGAGAGCGGGAAGTGGCGCGCCAACAAATGGCTCGCCTTGGGCGTGGTGACCCTGGGAATCTTCATCTACACGCTCGACTCAGGGATGGTAGGGATTGGCTTCCCTGCCCTGATAGAAGCCTTCGACTCCGATGCGTCTACTGTTGTCTGGGTCATGAACGCCTTTTTCGCCACCAGTGTAGCTCTGCTGCTCACCGCCGCCTGGTTCTCTGATGTTTTTGGCCGCAAGCGCCTCTTCATAGCGGGCCTGGTACTCTTCCTTCTGGCACTCAGCGGGATTTCCTTTTCTCCGAACATTGGCGTGCTGTTGATGTTCCGGGTGCTGCAAGCAGCGGGCGGTTCCCTCATCTTGGCCAATGGAAATGCCATAGCGACGCAGTCCTTCACCGCTGCTGAACGGGGCAAGGCCATGGGAATCATTGGCGCTTCCATTGGGCTGGGACTGGGGTTAGGGCCATGGCTTGGCGGGACATTGCTGGATGCCCTGGACTGGCGGGCGCTTTTCTGGACTCGAATTCCGCTGGGCGTGGTTGGCATTGCCTTGGCTGCGGTGGTCCTTGCGCCAGATAGGGGCCTGGGGAAGCGTGTGCAGATGGACTACCTGGGGCCTGTGGCCCTGTGCGCAGCACTTGTTACGGCCCTGCTGGCCATCAACCTATCAGGACGCTTGGGGGCCGATCATCCCATAGTATGGGGTCTAGCCGCTGGCCTTCCGTTTCTGATAGCGCTCGTCATAAGCGTGGAGCGACGGGCTCCCAGACCTGTTTTGGACCTGGCCCTGTTCAGCAATAGGGTGTTCAGCGTCTCGCAAGCCAGCCAGATTCTGCATTACATCCCCAGCGGAATGATGACGTTTCTTGGGGCGTTCTTTCTGCTCGACGGTCTGGAGCTTTCTGCGACCAGTGCCGGTCTTGTGCTTACGATGTTCCCATTGGTGCGGGTGGTCGGATCTCCCGCAAGCGGGATCATTTCAGACCGGCTGGGCACCCGCTGGCCCACGACGCTTGGTATGGCGGTAATGGGGATTGGTTTCCTCTCGCTTTATTGGGTCGGCCCTGGGACTTCGATGTGGCTTGTGGCAGCGGCGCTAGCGCTGGCCGGCATCGGGGCGGCGGTTTGGGAGGCTCCTAATACGGCGGACATTATGGGTAGCGTCAATCCCGACCGGTTGAGTGCAGCATCGGCGTCTCTAGCGGTGGGCAGACAAATAGCTCTATCCTCGGGGTTCGCACTTGGTGGCGCGGTATATGCTCTTCGCGAGGCGTACTATGCCGAGAGAGTAGCTTCCGATCAGGCCATCGCTTCGGCCTTCAATGAAGCAATGCTGCTAGCCGCCGTTATCCTCTTCGCCGGAACAGCCGTGACCTATATGCGGGGGCGAGTTTAATTGAACGCTTCACCAGCGCGTGACATGGGAACCTTGGCCAACCGGAGCACCGTTTTCAAGTACGTGGTGCTCATAACGTTGTCAATGGGGAACTTCTTCTTCACGTTGGATGGGGGCATGGTCTCCATCGGCTTTCCGGTCATAGCCGAGGCGTTCGGCACCGGTCCCTCCCTGGTGGTCTGGGTCCAAAGCGCCTTCTGGCTCACCAGCGTGGCCCTGGTAATGACCACGGCTTGGTTCGCCGACGTATTTGGCCGTAAACGCATGTACATCGCCGGGTTCACCATCTACGCCTTCTGCTTGGCGTTGCCTTTCTTCTCGCCTGACTTGAGCACCTTGATAGCTATCCGGGCAGTCCAGGCCATTGGGGGCGCTATGTCCCTTGCCAGCGGGATGGCCCTGGCGACCGCGGCTTTCCCCTCGGATCAACGAGGGAAAGTGGTGGGCATCATGAGCGCCCCTGTGGGGCTGGGATTAGGCTTGGGGCCCTGGTTCGGTGGGATACTCCTAGACTTATTCGACTGGCGGGCCTTGTTCTGGAGTCGCTCTCTACCCACTGCCTTGCTTGTCGTAGTCACGCTGTTCATCGTGCCGTCAGACCGGCGCTCCCCGGGGAGAGTGCAGCTGGACTATCTGGGTCCGTTCGTTTTGGCGGGAATTGCAGCAAGCCTTCTTCTGGCTATCAACTTCGCTGGCCGCGGCGGTATTGATCAGCCCTTCGTTTGGGTCATGGCGGGACTTGTTCCGTTTCTGTCTGTCCTTCTGTTCATGGTGGAACGCCGGGTCCCACGACCCGTGTTGGATATGGCGCTGTTCAAGAACAGGGTCTTCTCTGTGGCCACTGCCTCGCTTATCTTTCACTTCATTCCTCAGGGTTTCATCATCTTCATGGGCGCGTTCTTCCTGTTGGATGGAGTTGGTCTGTCAGCCGCCAAGGCCGGCCTCTTGCTGGCAGCTTTCCAGGCCTTTCGGGTTTTCATCGCTCCTGCCATAGGTATGCTTTCGGACAAGATCGGGACCCGATGGCCCACCATTGCCGGCATGGCCGTCATGGGGATGGGCTTTCTGTTCTTAAGCTTTCTGGGTGTTGACTCGTCTTTATGGCTGATCGGAATTGGTCTTGGGGTAGCGGGAATAGGCTCATCTATCTTTGAGACGCCCAACACCAGCGACATCATGGGGAGCGTTCCCCGCGAACGTCTCAGCGCGGCCACTGCTTCCTTCACGATCGGCAGGCAGGTGTCCCTTTCCTTGGGCATTACCCTTGGCGGGGCGATCTATGTGCTGCGGGAGACGGCATGGCAGGGCCGCCTAGCGGCGGATGGTCTGACCGGCTCCGCCCTCGCGACGGGTGCCGTAGGCGGCGCCTTCGCCGATGCGATGCTGGTAGCGGCGGTGATTTCTCTCTTAGGCGTGGTAGTTACGTCGATGAGAGGACGAAAGCTGGCGGGGGTGTAGGGCAGGGGCCACGGAGGCTGGTCTGGACGGGTGTTGGATCCCGTCAACGGAGCGAGAGGCGGGTCACCCGGGTAAGGCTCCCTCTGGGGTACTCCGGGCGCAGGCTCTGGCGCCGCAACCAATGAAAATCCCAAACGCTGAGAGGCTTCGTCGGCGGAGCGAGGTTGAAGGCGAGCGGGTTCAACCGGCTCCTCAGCAAGACAACCTCCCCCCTCTATTTGCGAGGCAATGACAAGGGGGCGGAGACTACGATGACGAGATTTGCTATGCCGAGCACAAGGGTCTGAAACTACCACTGCCGGAACTGTTGCTCTTCTTTGAACAGGACCGGCAGTGTATTGCTCATCACTCATCTCGCGACCGGGGAGCCTGCTTGGCTACTCGTCCGATACGACAGAGTTGCGAAGCACTCCGATCTCAGTAACTTCTACTTCAACGGTGTCACCCGGCTCGATTACCGGCGGTATGCCAGGGGTGCCGGTGTAGATGACGTCGCCCGCTTCAAGCGTCACCACTTCGCTGATGAAACTAACGATGGTGGGTACGTCAAAGATGAGGTCAGATGTGGGAGCCTCCTGCTTAACCTCGCCGTTAACGCGAGTGATCAGGTGTAGCTTGGAAGGGTCTAGGTCGGTGGTTATGAAGGGTCCCAGTGGAGCGAATGTGTCGCTGCCCTTGGCGCGCCACCATTGAACATCCCCTTTTTGCCAGACTCTGGCGCTGACGTCGATGCCGCAGGTGTAGCCAAGGACGTAATCGAGGGCATCGGCCTTGGGGATGTGTTTACCTTCCCGGCCAATCACGATAACCAACTCGCCTTCCGCTTCAACACGGCCAGCATCGCGGGGAATGATAATTTCTTCATCGGGGCCAATAACTGCCCCTGAACTCTTCCAAAAGGGTTCAGGCTTTTCCGGCTGGGCCCGAGGGGCCGCTCCGGTCTTGCCCAAATGGGAGACATAGTTCAACGCTATGGCTAGGACCTTGTTGGGGTAGATAGGAGACAAAAGCTCTACGTGGTCCAGGGGGTGAGTGTGGTCGGTAACCTCGTACTCCTCAAAGGGTGTGGTAGTGATCTGGTATACAACGTTGTTTTCAACGACTCCGTAAGCCACTTCGCCGTGGGCTAAGTACTGGGCAAATTTCACCATGACAACTCCTGTACTCGGCTTCTCTGTTGAGGCCCCGAGGTCTTAATATGCTGCTTCCGGCGATATTATACCCGCCTTTGCTTCGAGCGGTTAGCGTTGCCCACTTACGGGCACGCCAAGTAGAATGAAGAAGCGATAGAGCATGGGCGCAGTCGTCCCAATAGATCCACGAGGAGGCTCCAGTGTCGGATTTCGTGAAGCTAGCGACGATCGGCGAAATAAAGCCGGGTGGTTTGAAGACGGTAGACTTCGGAGAGGAGAAGGTTCTCCTGGCTAACGTGAAGGGGACCATTCATGCAGTGAGTGATGCATGCACCCATGCAGACTTTTCTCTGGGGGGCAGCGGCGATTTAGAGGATGACCATGTGATCTGTGGTTTCCATGGCAGCGAGTTTTCCGTGGTTACCGGCGAGGTGATTGAGGACCCAGCTGATCAGCCCCTCAAGGTCTATCAGGTCAGGGTGGAGGGGGAGGACATATATGTTGGGCCTTAGGCATAGCTGGACTGCAAAACTATGAAGCTACTATTTAATCCGACCGTTGAGGACCGGAACTGGAATTTGGATTTGCCTCAGCCGGAAGCCCGGAACCGGATTATCGAATGGCTGAGGCAGCGGAGTCCTCAGCTCATTACCGCCACTGATACGCAGATCGTGGCGACCATGGGGTCTCGGTTTCTCACACGTATGGTGGGGGGCGCTTTTTCACCCGCCCGCTGGGTGCCTGTGGCTATGCTTATCGATATGGTCGATGTTACGAGCACAACGACGCGGGTTTCCGTTCGTTTGGCTGACAATCTGGGGGTTACCTTGCGCAAGGGCGCGTGGGTCAAGCTCGTAAGGCGCCGCTTTGATCAAATTTACGCGTCCATAGATGATCTTTGGAAGTAGTGGTGCCGGACGTCCAATGCAACAGACAGTAGTGTTCAGCGTTCCCGCACTGCATTGTGACGGCTGCGTTGAGACGGTTGAACATGCTTTGTATGGGGTCGAGGGAGTGACATCCGTGAAGGGTGCCCTCGATTCAAAGGAGTTGCGCATCGAGTTCGACCCTGAAATGACGCTAGCTGATGGGTTGGCGGCTTTGCTGGAAAACCTTGGGTTTCCTCCAGAGGGCCTCGGCTGAATTGCAAAGGGTCGGGGCTGCTGAGGGGCGACCTCCCTAGCGCTTCTTATCTCTTACTTGGGCGTACGGTCGGGTGTAGCTAGCGCCGCCTTTCCACCCAGCCCACCCTCGAATCTTTCAATACAGGGGGTCACCCCCTGTAACCCCCGGCAGGGCTTGCGCCCTGTACTCATGTGGAAGGAAAGCTTGCTCTCGCTCGGCTGCATGTGGCTTCTGAAGGAGCGGACGGCATTGGCGCTTTCGACCTCTTGCTTGGCCGTACGGCTGGGCGTGGCTAATGCCGTCTTCCCACCCACTCCACCCGCTTAGGTTTTTAGGTACAGGGGGACACCCCTTTACCCCGGCGGGGCTCTGCCCCTGCACCCCCCCCCCCATTTATGGGAGTGGGTTTATTTTTTGCTCGACGGTTTGTTAGTCGTCGCAGAGCAGGTCTTCTTCCAGGCCCGCTCCGGTTCGCTGAAGCGCCGCTGACTCAAGCTGGATTGTTGTGTGGTCGATATTGAAGCTGGACTTCAGGGTTTCCCCCAGCGCCGTGAGGACATTGTTGTACTGGTCCTCATCCCCTTTTGAATCGTCCACCAAGACGTGGGCGCTCATGGCTTCGTAGCCCGTTGTCAGCGTCCAGACGTGGAGGTCGTGGATCTCACAGACACCGGGCACTCGCATCAGGGCGGACCTCACCTCTTCCAGTTCAATATGTTCAGGGACCGATTCCATCAGGACGTTGGTTGTCTGGCGTAGCAGCCTCCAGGCGGAGAACAGAATGGCTACCGCTATGAGCATGCTGATGATGGCATCGGCAAGGAAGAACCCCGTCGTCCACATAATCACAGCTGCGGTCACCACCCCCACACTACTCAGAAGGTCGCCTAGCACGTGCAGGAATGCGCCCTTGATGTTTAGGCTGCCGTGCTGGACCTCCCTGAGCAAGAACAGCGCCAACAGGTTGACGGCCAAGCCAACCAACGCCACAGCGAGCATGGGACCACTGCGTATCTCCGGTGCATCCCCAATACGACCAGCCGCTTGGTATAGGACGAAGGCTGCTACCAGGATGAGAGCGAAGCCGCTGACCAAGGCTGCTAAGACCTCAGCGCGATAGTGGCCGTAGCTTTGGCGTTGGGTAGGACGGCGCTCGCTGAAGATGGAAGCGCCCAGGGCCAAGGACAGCGAAAAGGCATCGTTAGCCATGTGGCCAGCGTCGGCCATGAGGGCGAGGCTTCCGGTAACGACTCCGCCAACCACCTCCGCCACCATGAACGCCGTCGTAAGGATGAGTACCAGGATCAGGGCGCGCCGGCCCACGCGTCGCTGGTGGAGGAAGTGTTCCTTGGTAGTCGTCTCGGTCTGTGCCATCGACCTACGCCCCATCTGTACTGGATGCCGCGCCGTGGCCCAGGTGGCTCAGGCTCAGGGATAGCAACTCTCGTACATGAGCGTCGTCCAAGGAGTAGAAAACCCTGCGGCCTGCCCGGCGAGCCTTGACGACCCGTAAGTTGCGCAATATCCGGAGGTGCTGGGAGACTCCAGGCTCCGATAGCGACACGATGGCAGCGAGATCGCAGGTGCACAGTTCCTGGTGGAGTAGGCTGTGAACGATCTTGGCCCGGCTGGGGTCAGCCAGGGCGCGGAAGACCTCGGCCAGATCGGCGTAAAGGCTCTCAGCGCCTAATAACCGTAGCCCCTTGCTTACGAGCGAGATGTCTGCTCCCGGGACGATGCAAGCTTCGTCCTGCCAGGTGCCTTTCTTAGCAATAGAAGCCTCGTCGGTCATCGTTTGATTGGTCATCAAGGTTCCATAGTTAAGCAAGTGATTAATCTTGGCCAGATATTAGAACTGACATGGCGCCGCGTCAAGCAGGTGGGATCGGTTGGCGGCTGGCCTTTTCAGGTTGCACGCCTAGGGGCATCTAGCTACGATGCACAGGCCGAGCGCCTCTCCTCAAGGCGACCGCTGGGAGAGAGGGCCGGTCTGAGACGCGGCCCCGACCAAACGCCTTAGGATCATATCAGCGGAGGTCTTTTTGGCCGACAAAGCCAGCCCCCAACGCCTTGACCGGCAACAGCGAAAGGTGATCGGGTACGCCGGACTGGCCCACGCCCTGAGCCACACACCTGACTGGGCCTATGCTGCCGTTCTCATTCAGGTCGGCCTTACGTTCGGCGTGGGTGAGCTGGTGTTGGGGAGCATCGGAACGGCCTATGCCATCGGTTACGGATTAACCGCCGTGCCTGCGGGATGGCTCGCCGATGTGGCTGGTTCCCGCCGTACCCTGGCGCTGTCCATGGCGGGATCCGGAATAATGTCCATCGTGGTGGCCTTCTCACAGGGCACGGTCATGCTCGCTGTGACGATGACCGTTCTTGGACTGGCTGCTGGCATGTATCACCCGGTGGGTGTCTCGTTCATCACTCGCTCAGTGAGTGCTCGGGCGAAGGCTCTGGGCTATCACGGGGTGGCTGGCAACATTGGGACTGTGATGGCCCCTGCTGTAGCTGGAGGGCTGGCCGCGCTGATCAGTTGGAGGGCTTCCTTTGTTGTTTTCGGGGTGATGTTCTTGGCAGTTGCCATCATTTTGGCGACCGCTAAGGTTGAAGAACCCCAAGAGGACGATTCGGAGGAGGCCGGCTCAGGGGATAGGGGAGGGAGCGTGTTCGCCACTCTCAAACCCTTCCTTTTGGTTATTGCCCTGATCTTTTTAATAAACACCATGTATGGCTTTATCTACCGGGGGACGGCGGTCTTCCTTCCCACCCACATACAGAACAATGTCGGTGATACGTTCCTGGGGTTAGATACGGAGGCTATGGCCGGGTCTTTGACGGCGGCGGCACTCATTTTTGGGTCATTCGGCCAATTTATCGGTGGACATTTGGGGGAGCGGTTTCCTAGGGAAAAGCTAACGCTGGTACTGACTGCGGTCCTGGGCCCTGCGTTGCTCCTCACTGCATTTGCCAATGGCATATTTGTGGTAGGAGCGGCAGCTTTGTTCATCTTCTTCAACTTCATGGCCCAGCCTTCCTATTCGGCTCTCTTGGCGGACTACACGCCGCGGCGTATTCAGGGACGGATCTTCGGCTTTCTGTTCTTGGGATTCTTCATTGTGGGCTCAACGGCTGGGGTAATAACGGGGTGGGTCGTGGAGCGCCATAGCACGGACTGGGCCTTTGTGCTGCTTGCAGGCGTGGGTTCTATGGTCACAGTGGTGGCGGGGCTGCTCGTGCTGGCGGCCGCCCGCCAGGCCCGACTTCGAAAGGCAGAGGCTAGCCCTTAGCGTTTGTGATCAAGTGGTATACGCAGCTAGCGTGCCCTGTCGTTATCGACTCCTCTCGCTCTACCTCACAGCCGGTGAGGCGGGAGATCAGGTAAGCGTCAAAAGAGCAAACCGAGGGATCCTCTAGGGCGGCGGTACGGAAGGGGCAGTTTAGGAGACGGATGCGCTTGCCGTCTGGGTGGTGTTCTACAAGCGGGTGGAACTGCTCTTTCTCCAAGACCTGGGCGGTTCTCTCAACACGCTCATCCAAGCCATCTGCCCCGCTGTGTCCGTTTGAGTGTTCGTGGTCGCTGGCCACTCGGCGAGCTATGCGAGAGAACAGCAGCTCTGCCACCGATTCGTGCCCATTAACTTCCGATAGCTCCGCCGGACGCACTTCGCGCATCTCACGTAGGAGAAGGGCAAGCAATCTGCCGTAGTCCTTGGGTAGAGACTCCTGGCCGGTCTCGGTGAGGAAGAAGGCGTACTCGGGGCGGCCTGCCTTGCGCTGGGCGCGCTCGTAGGCCACGAGGGCGTCCCTCTGAAGAATGTCCAAGTGCCGCCGGACTGTTGCAGCGGCCAGACCCAGAGCCTGGCACAAGTCGTCGACGGTGGCCTTGGTGTGCTCTTGGAGCAAACGGACGATCTGCGACCTAGTGTCGCTCTCCAACGCCCCTCCCCCGAATGCGGTGTGGAATGCGACCAAAAAACAATCCTACGACGTTCTTGGGAAGCAGTCAATGAAATATGGAGTAAAAAAGCATAAATGCTATTTAAGTGTGAAAGCTTGACAAATTACGAAAAGCGTTGTAATATGCGGTGTCTGTAATTCTCCCCTTGAGGGATCAGTGTCAAGGATGGGTATGTGATGGCGGTCAAAGAGTTAGTTAAAGAGTTGGTCGTAGATGATTTGCAGCTTGAAGAGCTAGAGGTTGTTGAGGAAACTGGGCCTCGTTGCCCCCACTTCTGGGTTATCGAGACTCCGTCTGGCCCCACGAGTTCGGGCGCCTGCCGGATCTGCGGAGAAGGTCGTAGCTTTATGAACTACATAGAGAGTTCCTACTGGGAGGACGACCCCACGCCCGCCGAGGTCACCGGCAAGCAGCTTGGTCTTGGTCCTTCGGCCGAGCGCGAGACCGAATAACGTTCTAGCATATCGCTAAAAGAAAGGGGCCCACCTAGGTGGGCCCCTTTCTTTTTCAAGGCATTGTTAGCGGAAGATGTCCGTGCCTGGGCCGCGGATCAAAGGGCCAGCCCCTTCATCTCCTGTCTCATACTGGAAGCCCCTCACTATCACTGCGGGCACCCCGGAGGTCTTCTTCCGCGCCAGATCTGCTGCGCTGGCCAGCTCGTCGGCAATGGCGATCACCGTTACCCTGAGCAGGTGCCCGTGGGCGTCGGTGGTGCCCCTGTAGTCCTGTAAGGCGGACATGCCGGCCACGCCAATGGCGACCTCGGTGGTTCCTTCGCGCCAGGGACGTCCGAAGGTGTCCGTCACGATCACCGCTACCTCTGCTGCGGCTAGTTCCCGCACCCTCGCTCGTATTCGCTGGGCTGATTCATCAGGGTGCTCTGGTAGAAGGCAGACTGTGCCATCGCCTGGGAGGTTGGAGGCATCCACCCCTGAGTTGGCACAGACGAACCCATGATGGGTCTCGGTGATGAGCACGCCCTTGTCCATCCTCACTATTCGGCGGCTCTCTTTCAGGATCGTCTCTATCAACCGCGGGTCCCGGTCATTGAGCAGCCCTATCTGCCGCGCGAAGGGCGACGGCTCAACATCCTCCAGCTTCAACACCCGGCCTTCCGCTTTGGACACCACCTTTTGAGCAACAACCAATACATCGCCGTTTTTCAGGGATGTGCCTTGGCTCGCCGCGGCGTGCACAATCATTTGCCCAAGGTCGTCCCCTGCGGCGATTTCCGGCAGCCCTTCAATGGCAGTAATGCTTAGCTGGTCTGGCATGGCGCCGGAGTTATATCACGGGCGTTGGGAGGGGTCAAGGAAACCGTGTGCTATACTCGCCTCATTCGTGACTGGGAGCCCGCTTTTTGCCTGGAGTACTATCGCCGCAACCCTCTCCGATCTCGGACTTCGTCGTCGCTGGTGGCGGTTGCTTCGGGAGCTATCACACTCGGCAACTGCTCAAGGCCATCAAACGGGGACGTCTGGAGGCAGAACGCATTATTGTCGTGGACCGTCAGCCAGACTGCGCTGCATCCAAAGAATTCGCTAATGAGTCGTTGGTGGAGATCGTGACGGGTGATTGGATCACCTATCTGCACGGGTATTTGGAAGGATCTGCTGGTTCAGCGGCCCACCTGGTACCGCCTCCCATAGGGCCACATGTGGCGTTGGAGTGGCTAAGGCTTGCCCTGGCCAAAGAAGTGGGGGAGGTTGTTCTCGAAGACGTACCCATTAGCCACGAGATTGGCCTCCCCTATGAGCACATCGACGGCAAGGGGAATCTGTTCCTTAGCCACGCAGCCTGGTTGTGCCCCACCAATTGCTACGAGCCTGCGGTCTGCCCGGCGATTAAAGACACGCGGGACTGGTCTATGCCGGAGACCGTGACCTCGTTGGCCTCAGAGTCCAGGCCGGATTTGGCCCAATCATTCGTCTTCCATAGCCGGCATCTCGCTTTCGGGATATCCACGATGCCTATGCAAGATCTGTTGGATGCTCGTGACAGGGCTCTGGCCCTCGCTTCACAAGCCGAAGTTAGTATCCTCGTGGCCACGACCTCCCACTGCCACGGAGTCTTGGGTGTACTCCGGCTATCTCCCAGAACGACTTTCGAGAAACCAGCAGTGGCGACGCTGGGTTCGATCAAGGATGAGCATGGACAAAGTTAGGTTGGAAGGCATGATTTTCTACGGATACCACGGCGTCCTCCCCGAGGAGCGCAAGCTGGGGCAGCGTTTCGTCGTGGACCTTGAGGTTGAGTGCGACCTAAGCCAGGCGGGCGCCAGCGACCGCCTTGAGGATACCGTGAACTACACCAGCCTCTTCAATGTGGCCAGGGACGTGATGGAAGGAGAGCCTCACAATTTGCTGGAGAGCCTGGCGGACGACATCTGTAAGGGCGTGTTGGCTGCGAGCCCCCTAGCGGTGAGCGCGAACGTGAAGGTTCACAAACCAGGGCCACCCATAAAGGGCGCTGTCTTGTCGGGGGCATCTGTTGAGATCAGTCGGAGGCGTACCTCGTGACTGACATCGTTGATGCTGCATTGATTGAAGAGCTCTTGCTGGATCTCAGCCGCATTCCTCAAATGCTTTTTGTCTTGGGCGGGGAGGGGGCTGTGGCAGAGATGTTCGCTGATGGCAATGAGGTCACAGTCACCGATGGTTATGCCAACGTGAAGGCTGAGTCGTGGCACATCCACATCAAGCTGGCCGATATATCGGGCACACAGTTTGTTGAGGCCGAGGATCACGGCACGCCGAAGCTCTATTACGTCCGTTTCTCCGACATTACCGAGGAGACATTGTTTAGGATCTACTTTCCCAACCCCTACATGGACGAAAGAGGGAATCCAATCCCTTTCCAGCCGTTAAGGCTAGTGGCCTTCGAGGAAAAGCGGGATAAATACGTGGGTCGTGGCGGTATTGTGATGGCATACGTGCAGCGGGACCCGTAAGCCGCTCTCTGCGGGCCAGACTTCGACCCAGTGTTTGGATAACAGGGTAGGCTGATAACGAATGTAGGGGCGTTCAATTGAACGCCTCTACATTCGTTGTGCAACGGCAACGGCCTTGCCTTGTTTGCTTCGATCGCCTCTAGAGTTCCAGCGTGCTGGGAGCGAAGACGTCCTCAAGGGCTACC
The DNA here is from genome assembly GCA_003228115.1 of Chloroflexota bacterium. GTDB lineage: Bacteria > Chloroflexota > Dehalococcoidia > Lucifugimonadales > SAR202-VII-2 > SAR202-VII-2. Next base: position 211,016 of record QEVV01000001.1, on the reverse strand, counting down.
TTGTTGGCGGTGAGCCCCTGTTCGTGGAGGTACGAGGCGATGGTCTCCAGCGTCTTTCGGTTGGCCTGAACGCCGTAGGGGAACGGGTCAGAGGCGAGCCCGGCCCTGGCTTCGTGGGGCAGGGCCCCAGTGATGAAGTAAGGCTCCGCTAGTTCCTTGGCTTTGGCGGCTGCGCTGTCCTTGGCTGCCCTGAACGTGCGGAACAGATTGAGGGCAATCCAGGGGTGTTGTTCCAGCAGGGAGCGCCGAACCACCATGCCGTGGTTGATGGGAAACATTCCAGTCTTGTTGTAGAAGCGATGGCCTTCAGCCAAAGGGTCAGTGAACAGCGGACGAATGTCCGGGTGGTTGTGCAGATCGATGCGGGCGCGGTCGACGAGGTTGGCGTCGGTGATGTACAGGAGCGTTGCATCCAACTCCTTGTTCAGCATCATTGTCCCGATGTTCTTTTCAGGTGGGATCCGATTGATTGTTACACCGGGCGGCGGTTGAAATCCGGTGGCGCCGCCGTGGCTGACCTGCTCCGTGCGCTCCATCCACCACTCGTTGTCCTCTGGCTTGAAGCCGAACTCGTTTATAAGGATGCCGCGTGACCAGACCGCAGCCGTTTGTTGATATTCGGGAACTCCAATGCGCTTGCCCTTCAGGTCCTCGGGCCGTTCAATTCCGGCGTCCTTGCGAACCAGGATCATGTTTTGGAAGAAGACTCGGGTGGTGAAGATCGGCAGGCCGACCCAGTCCGTGTTCCCGTGGGATCTGGCAATGAACAGAGATGCCATGGACATCTCCGATACATCGAACTCGGCGAAGTGAAGTTGTCGCCAGAATATCTCTGATGGGTGGGCCACGGTGACCGTTAGGTCAATGCCATCGGGCTCGAAGGTGCCGTTGATGACGGGCTCTGACCGGGCGTTCCTGGCGACGATAAGGCTGAGATCAAGCTTGCTGGCCACGGCGGTCCTCCTGTGACGTTGTGCCTTGCGGCAGCCCGCACTATATCACACACTGTAAACGGCTGACCCATGAGTAACCGAGGCGTAAGCAGCGTGGCTGCGAGGAGGCACATGTCCACTCCATCCAACATTGTTCCCTTTGGCGAAGTCTGGCCGCGCATTGCTGAAGGCGCTTACATTGATCCCGCGGCGCGGATTGTGGGAGATGTGGAGATCGAATCAGGCGTGGGCATTTGGCCGGGGGCGGTGCTTCGTGGCGACGACGGCCCCGTGGTCGTTCGCGAGGGCGCCATGGTCTTGGAGAATTGCGTGCTAGAAGCCCCGGGCGATGAGCCGGTCATCATAGGCCGGGATTCCATTGTCAGCCACGCCGCGGTCGTGCACGGAGCCACGGTGGGGGAGCGGGCCATTGTCGGCATAGGGGCGATTGTTCTGGACAAGGCCCACATCGGCGACGACTCTATCATTGGTGCTGGCGCAGTCGTGCCGCCAGGCTCTGAGATTCCCGACGGGAAGCTCGTGCTGGGCGTGCCTGGGAAGGTGATCCGCGACATCACGGATCAGGAGCGAGAAGGGGCAGGAAAAGAGCTAGCAGTCTTGCGAAGCAAGGCCACGGTCTACAAAGCACACCATGACAAGGCGATGGACTGACCAGCGAATGGCCTAGCGAACACAGTAGGGGCGTGCAATTGCACGCCCCTACTGTGTTTCATTTACCTACAAGGCCGACCAGCCCTGACTCGAGGCCGGGCGGCAATGTGAGAAGCGGTCTTTATCCCTTACGACAGCCCATAGAACTTCGCCGGGTTGTCCTCACGTATCTTCCGGGCCTGTTGCTTCGTGATCATCCCCTTGTCACCCATCTGTTTGATGATGTCCATGGTCTGGATCTCTGCAGACTGGTCGGCGTGAGTGTAGTCGGTGCCGGCCATGAGGTTGTCTTCTCCGGCGTATTCCATGACCATGGGCAAGTCTTCTATGGTCTGGCAGGTGATGTAGTAGTTGCTGTCTCGGACCACATTGCTCTTCATGGTGAAGGGCTGCTGCCACTGCGTGCGCTCGTCCCGCGCTCGTAGGTCCGACAACGCGTAGGGGAGCCATGACGACATACATTCGATGAAGCCCCAGCGTAGCTTCGGGAACTTGTCCGGGACCTCGTTGAGCGTGAGAGATAGGAAGGCGTCGATGGCCGACAAGCCAAAGTGCCAAGGACTCAGGGCCGTGAAGTCGGCGTCGCTCATATTGGGGTCACCGTTTCCAACGTGGAAGCAGACGGGAAGGTCTGCAGCCTCAGCAGCCTTGTAAAGCGGGAAGAAGTACGGGTCGCTGGCGATCCTGCCTCCCAGTTCGGCGCCCTTCTTCGAGATGCCGCAGGCGCCGTTTTCCTTGGCGAAGGCGACCTCTTTGACCGCCTCGTCCATGGAGAGCAGGGGCATCATGGCGACATACCGAATCCGGCCGCCGCTTTCTTTGGACCTGGCCGCCATCCATCGGTTATACGACTTCGTCAGTGCCAACTCCACTTCAGGCTTGTCAGTTGGGGTCATCAAGAAGAGCGTGGGGTACACAACCTGGTAGTCGATTCCCAACTCGTCCATGTGGGCCAGGCGGCCTGGGATATCGTGTAACTCCCGCTTTTCAACCGTGGTAGCCGTGCGCACATCATCGCGCACGCGGCGTAGCCAGAAGCGGCCGTCGATAAACCAGTACCGTGTATAACCCTTTGCGATACCGGCGATTGGTCCCGAAGTGTTCTGGCTCACGGTGGTGGGCTTGAACCGCTTAAGGGGCTCGTCGATATATTCCCAGGTGTCTTCCGTTTCGTCTACGTGGGCGTCTGCATCTACGACTGGCATAATACTGACTCCTTCGGATCATCGTGATTTTCTTGACGCTAACCGGTCAAGCGCTCCGGCGATACAACGATAGGGATGCTCAACTCGACTGTCAACGGGGCCTCGGTCTACCTGCATGCTAGAGCAGCAGAAGGCCAGCCGTTGAGGCTGGCCTTCTGCACTGAGTTCCGAGCTACACTCTTTAGATCCCGTACAGTTTCATGGCATTGTCTTCCCGAATTTTGCGGGCTTGCTCCTGGGTGATGTAACCTTCTTCTCCCATGTTATGGATGATGTTCAGGGTTTCTATCTCTGCAGATTGGTCAGCGTGGGTGTAGTCGGTTCCGGCGACAAGGCAGCCGTCGCCCGCGTGCTTCATGATGTAGGGCAGGTCTTCTACCGTCTGGCAACCCACGTAGAAGTTCCCTTCTTCCAGCACATTGGACTTCATGTTGAAGGGCATGAGCCACTGGGTACGCTCGTCCCTTGCGCGCAGGTCTGAGAGCGCGTAGGGAATCCAGGATGACATGGCCTCAATGATGCCGAAGCGAAGCTTGGGGAACTTGTCCGGGATGTTCGCCAATGTTAGCGACAGAAACGCATCGATGGCGGACAGAGAGAAGAACCAGGGGCTTAGGTGCTTGACGTTCGTGTCCATCCATTCGACTCGTCCGTTCCCTACGTGGATGCAGACGGCTAGGTCCAAGTCCTCAGCCTCTTTGTAGATTGGGAAGAAATACGGATCGCTGGCGACGCGGTCTCCGCATTCAATGCCTTTCTTGGAGATGCCGCACGCTCCGTTTTTCCTGGCCCACCGCATTTCCTCAATAGCTTTGTCCGGGCTGAGCATGGGTAGCATTGCCACCCAGCGAATGCGGTTTTTGCTTTCTGCCCATTTGCTGCCCATCCAACGGTTGTAAGCGTGGGTCAGGGCGTACTCGGCCTCCGGCTTTTCAGAAGGCGTCATGAGGAAGAGGGTAGGGTAACAAACCTGGGAATCGATCCCCAACTGGTCCATATGGCGCAGCCGAGCACCGACATCAATGAGTTCCCTCGTTTCCCTAACCGTTCGCGTTCGCTCGTCATTACGGATTCGGCGGAGGGCGAAGGTGCCGTCTATGCACCAGAAGCGGTTGTAGCCCTTTGGTTGGCCCGATACTTCGTCAGCAATAGCCTGAACCACAGTGAAGGGCTTGTAGCGCTCGTACCCCTTAGGAATGTGTTCCCAGGTTTCTTCTGTTTCGTCAACGTGGGCGTCGGCATCTACAACTGTCATTGAGTTCTCCTCAGAAGGAATTCGCCGCGTTGTCTACAGGCCGTAGAAGGCCTTTGGGTTGTCCTCCAAGATCTTGCGGGCCTGTTCCTTAGTGATAATGTTCTCATCGCCCATGCGGCGAATGATGCTGAGAGTCTCAATTTCGGCGGACTGGTCGGCGTGGGTGTAGTCCGTGCCCGCAACAAGGTTGTCCTCGCCACACGTCCTGATGAGGTAGGGCAAGTCTTCCACAGTCTGGCAGGCCACGTAGAAACGGGACTCTTTCACAAGGTCGTCCACCACGCCAAGCTCGGGGAACAGCCAGCTGGAGCGTTCCTCCCTGGCCCTGAGTTCTGCCAACGCCAAGGGCAGCCAAGATGCCATTGCTTCAATGAAGCCAACGCGGAGCTTGGGGAATAGCGTCGGCACCCCAGCGGTGTAAAGACTAAGGAAGGCATCTATAACGGGCGCCATCATGTTATGGAAGCTCAAGTTGAGGGCTTGGGCATCGCTCAGGGCTGGGTCGCTGGTGCCCGTATGGAAGCAAATGGGAATGTTCAAATCAGCCGCTTCCTGGTATAGGGGGAAGAAGTACGGGTCCGCGGCGGAGCGATATCCCCACTCAATGCCCTTTTGCATGATGCCGCAGGCACCGTTCTCCTTCACAATGTGAAGCTCGCGGATGGCCTCGTCGATGTCTCCCATGGGGAGGAGGGCAACCCAGCGCATCCGGTTATCGCTCTGTGCCCACTTGCTGCCCATCCAACGGTTGTAGGACTTACGCAGCGCGTGCTCCACCTGGTCGCTGGGGTTCCAGCGCATCAAGAAGGACGTTGGGTAGCACACCTGGAGGTCAATGCCCAGTTCGTCGAGGTGGCGCATCCGAGCGGGCACGTCAAGCAGTTCACGTGTTTCCAGAGTCGTCCTGGTTCGGACGTCGTCTCGGACGCGGCGCACAAGGAACCGGCCATCGGAGAACCAGAACCGGTTGTAGCCCTTTGGTTGAGCACCGGCGTCCGACCCCATCTGCTGGGTGATTGTGATGGGCGTGTATCGCTTCAGCGGCTCATCGATGTATTGCCAGGTTTCTTCGGTTTCATCAACGTGTGCGTCTGCATCAACAACAGGCATGGCTGCCCTCCTTGGTTATGCTTGGATGCTGATGTCGCCATCCCAGGCGGAGACCTCACTATATGCGTGGCTCAAACGAGGTGTCAATCGTTGTTTGTAGCCAGCCGCAAAGTTGTGATGAGGCCGTAGAAATAGAAGAGGGGTGGGCCATTGGCCCACCCCTCTTCTATTTCTACGGTGTTGGACTAGATGTTTGTTCTAGTCAGCTTCAGCGCCGTCCAGACTCGTAAGGACGTCGGCTAGGGATACGCTCCCTTCCTCTTCTGCCGCGGGCTGCTCCGATGGTGCTTCCGCCTCAGGAACGGGGGCCACTACGGGTTCTCCCGTGAACAGGAACGGAGCCCCTCCGAACATGCTGATGTCTACCTCTCCGCCATTCTCGCCACCAAGGGCTAAGAAGTCCTCGTAGCCGTGTAGGGCCTCTTGCTCGGCTGCGGCGATCCGAGCCAACTCGCGCCGTTGTTCTAACTCCTCCAGCTTCAGCTTCACGCGGCCCTCTTCATAGGTGTCATAGCGAGCAGGGATGAGCCGCCCAATGATGACGTTCTCTTTGAGGCCGCTCAGGGGGTCTATTTGACCTTGAACGGCGGCTTCCGTCAGGATCCTGGTTGTTTCCTGGAACGATGCCGCTGCCAGGAAGCTGTCAGTCTGCAGGGAGGCTCGGGTCACGCCTAGCAATACTGGCGTTGCAGTTGCCGGTTCGCCGCCCTGGGCCAGCACCTGTTCGTTGAAATCTTCGTATACTGAGCGCTCCAGGAGCTCCTGTGGCATGAGTTCGGTATCGCCGGGCGAATCCACCCGAACCCTCCGAAGCATCTGCCGGATGATGATCTCAATGTGCTTGTTGTTGATGGCCACGCCCTGAGATCGGTACACTTTCTGGACTTCGTCCAACAAGTATTGTTGAGCAGCCTCAGCACCCTGAATCCTCAGGATCTCCTGTGGGTCTTTCGGCCCCAGCGTCAGTGCATCGCCCGCATTCACCCACTGCTCGGTGTCGACGACTATGTATGCAGCGGGCGGGACCACATATTCCCGTTCGTCGCTGTCCTCTGTGACCACGTCCAAGTACCCATCCTCGATGTGCACCACCCCTTGAGTCTTGGCCTCCAGCATCAACGCTGGGACTTCAGAATCTTCTGCCTGGGGTACTTCTGCCAGTAGTGTTCCTACGTCCACTTCTTGGCCTTCTTCCACCAGGAGGGAGTACCCCTCAGGAAGAGTGTATTGCTCTCTATACTCCTCGGCGTTGAAGACCCGCACGCGGCGGCCCTGTCCGTCATCAATCAGTTCAACGTGTCCATCGATTTCGCAGAGCAGGGCCTTACCCTTGGGACTCCGAGCCTCGAACAGCTCCTCAACACGTGGTAGACCAGATGTGATGTCTGCTTGAGCGACACCACCCGTGTGGAAGGTACGCATGGTCAACTGAGTGCCAGGCTCACCGATTGACTGGGCGGCAACAATGCCGACCGCCTCGTTGAGCATGACTTTACGATGGGTAGCGGGGCTGTAGCCGTAGCAAACGGCGCAAATGCCCAGCCGGGCCTCGCAGTATTGAGTGGAACGGACCTGCACTCTTCTGACACCACTGTCCACTAAGACTTGGGCCAAATCTTCGTCGATTTCCTGTTGAGCTTCTGCCAGGATCTCTCCGGTCTCGGGATGTGGCACTGCGAGGGTTGTCCATCTTCCCATAATCCGGTCGTACAGAGAGGCCAACAGAGGCTCGTCCGATCGGTCCTCAGCCCACGTGCCAACAGCACTCCCGCAGTCGTCTTCCAGGACGATAACGTCCTGGGAAACATCAATGAGACGCCGGGTCAGGTATCCGGAGTCTGCGGTCCTAAGGGCCGTGTCCGTGAGTCCCTTTCGGGCGCCGTGCGTGGAGATGAAGTACTCCAAGACTGTCAGGCCCTCGCGGAAGCAAGACTTGACCGGCAACTCAATGATCTGACCCCAGGGGTTGCTCATCAGGCCACGCATTCCTGCCATCTGCTTCACTTGGCCGATGTTGCCCTTGGCGCCGGAGACGGCCATCAGATAGATGCCGCCATATCCGGGCAAGCGTTGCTGGATAATCTGCTCCACGTCATCGCTGGCCTTTGTCCATATGCTAATGGCCTGGTTGTATCGCTCGGCTTCTGTGATGAGACCCTGCTGGTACTGCTCCTCCAGCCGTTCGATCGTCTCACTTGCTTCGTTAATAATGACGTGCTTTTCCTGAGGAACCTCAATGTCATTAATGGCTATGGTGATGCCTGACTTTGAGGCATAACGGAATCCCAAACTCTTGAGCGAATCTAGTACCTGGGCAAGGGGTTCATTGCCAATCAGCCGGTAAGCCCTGGCCACCAGGTCCTTAATAGCCGCTTTGTCCATTGTCCGGTTCCACATGCCAGGGTCGCGCTGCAGAAGTTCGGGAAGCACTTCCCGAATCATTGTTCTGCCTATCGTGGTCGAGATCCATTCCGAGGTATAAGGGTCGCGTACGTTGATCTGCGCCTGGTGGTCAACCTGCTCGAAGTCGTGTGCCAACCGGGCGTCGTCAAAGTCGTGGAAGTACTTGCCTTCACCAAGCGCGCCCGGCTTCTCCATTGTTAGGTAGTAACAGCCCATGACGATATCAAGAGTCGGTGCGACAATTGGGTCGCCGGAGCTGGGTGAGAGCATGTTGAACGGGCTCAGCATGACGTTTGTTGCTTCCTGCACAGCCATCTGCGACAACGGCACGTGTACTGCCATCTGGTCGCCGTCGAAGTCTGCGTTGAAGGCCGTACAGACCAGAGGATGGACTTGGATGGCGCTGCCCTCAATGAGGACGGGCATGAAGGCCTGGATGCCCAATCGGTGCAGGGTAGGGGCCCGGTTCAGGAAAACTGGGCGGTCCTGGGTCACCTCCTCAAGGATGTCCCATACCTCAGGTCTCGCCCGCTCCACCATGCGTTTGGCGCTCTTGATGTTATGGGCATACCCGCGGGAAACGAGCTTGTTCATGACGAAGGGCTTGAATAGCTCCAATGCCATCTTCTTGGGCAGTCCGCATTGATGCAGCTGAAGCTCAGGCCCCACAACAATGACAGAACGTCCGCTGTAGTCCACCCTCTTCCCCAGAAGGTTCTGGCGGAAACGGCCCTGCTTCCCGCGAAGCAGGTCTGAAAGAGACTTGAGCTTGTGGTTGTGGCTTCCTGAAATGGCCCGCCCACGTCGACCATTGTCGATCAGGGCGTCTACGGCTTCCTGAAGCATCCGCTTTTCGTTCCGGACAATGATCTCAGGGGCGCCCAGTTCAAGAAGGCGCTTGAGGCGGGTGTTCCGGTTGATCACGCGTCGGTACAGGTCATTGAGGTCGCTGGTGGCAAACCGGCCACCGTCCAACTGCACCATGGGCCGCAGGTCGGGAGGTAGCACGGGAAGGATGGTTTGAATCATCCACTCCGGCTTGTTGTTGCTGCCACGGAAGGCCTCAACCATCCGCAGACGCTGGATGGCCTTCTTGCGCCGCTGACCGGATGTGGTGCGGACTTCTGTTTCAAGCGTTTCTCGAAGCTGGTTTAGTTCCAGGTTTTGAAGGGTCTCCAAGATTGCGGCCGCACCCATTCCAGCCCGGAAGAGGTCGCTTGCTTGATCCCGTAACTCACGGAAGCGGGTCTCCGTGAGCAACTGCATGGGCCGCAGGCCCTCAACGTCGTCAAGGCGAGCCTGCAGTTCTTCTTCCTGTTTCTTGCGGTCTTCCTCGCTGAGTTCAGGCTCTTGAGGCGCGGCGTCCTCAACGAGCGTTGCGGTTTCGGCCTGTGTGGCCTCATCAGTTGCAGCTTCCTCAGACACTGCCTCCGGTTCGGAAACCGGGGGGGCTACCGGTGGCGCCAAGGCTTCTATTTGCTGGGTAAGCTCTGCTATGTAGCGTTGCCGGACTGCCTCGTCAACAGAGATGACCACGTACTGGGCAAAGTAAAGCACTCGCTCTAGGTTTCGGGGTGACAGATCGAGGAGCAACCCAAGACGGCTTGGTACTCCCTTGGAGAACCAGATGTGGGCAACGGGGGATGCCAGGCTGATGTGCGCCATCCTCTCTCGGCGTACCTTCGCCCGCGTGACTTCTACGCCGCACCGGTCACAACGGACCCCGCGATGCCGGATTTTCTTGTACTTTCCGCAAGAACATTCCCAGTCCTTTGTTGGACCGAAGATCTTCTCGCAAAAGAGTCCATCTTTCTCGGGCCGAAGGGTCCGGTAGTTGATGGTCTCTGGTTTGGTGACCTCTCCATAGGAGAGAGACCGGATGTACTCTGGCGAAGCCAAAGAAATCCGAATCGCGTTGAAGTCCTGCCGTTCTGGGGCCCTAGCTCGTCCAATTTCGGTCTGCATACTCATATCTGGTGTCCCCTGATGTGTACTTAGTGGCTAGACGGTTTCTGTTGCGTCGTCTGTGTCGTCGCCCGCTGGCTCAGCGATATTCGGAACTGCCGCATCATTGCCGTCCTCTTCGTCTGGAGCAGCAGTGGATGCGGCAGGGCTTGACGTCTCTGCCGTTTCTTCAGTGTCCCCCGCACCATCAGTCTCCACAAAGGCGCTGATGTCGGCATCGTCCGAAAGGCCCGAGCGGTTTTCGGATTCCTCGGGAGGAGCGTCGCCTTCATTCCCTCCTCCGCCGAGCGTTAGCGTCGCAGCCCCTCCCTCTCCGAAGGTCTGCGCGAAGCTCAAGCTGGAACTCTCGTCCAACAGCCCCCCCGGTTCTCCGTTGCCCAGGCCAAGGGAAGGGGCTAGGGCGAGGCTGGGTTCTTCTTCGTGAAGCAACTCAACGGATAGCCCAAGGCTCTGAAGTTCTTTAATGAGAACGTTGAACGATTCAGGAACGCCTGGCTGGCTAACGTCTTCGCCCTTGACTATCGCCTCGTAGGCTTTGACTCGGCCAACAACGTCGTCAGATTTGATGGTGAGCACTTCCTGCAGGTTGTAGGCTGCGCTGTAGGCCTCAAGCGCCCAAACCTCCATTTCTCCGAAGCGTTGCCCGCCGAATTGGGCCTTTCCTCCCAAGGGCTGCTGTGTGATCAATGAGTATGGTCCAGTCGAACGTGCGTGGACCTTGTCTTCAACCAAATGGATGAGCTTCATCATGTAGATTTGACCAACGGTGACAGGCTGCCTGAACTTTTCCCCAGTGCGACCGTCCCTCAGGACAATCTTGCCGAAGATTGGTGGCGCCTTTTCTAGTTCTTGGTTCAAGCGGACTGCGTGTGCTGACATCTCTTCATATGAAAGGCCTTTGGTTTCGATGCCTGCTTCCTGCTTCAACCACAGTCTTAGACAGGCCGACCGGGCCTCTCCCGGATGCTTCTCGTCAAGAATGGCTTCGGCGTCGAAGCCAAGCTCCGTGAGCCAAGAGCGGACCTTTTCCATGTCCGGCACGACCAAGGCTGACGGCGCAGCGGTGGGATCAATGGCGTCGGCTTCCCGGGCGAACCACGCCCTGGCTAGAGCGTCCTCAATGTCTACGTCACGGGCACCGTCGAAGACCGGGGTCGAGGCCCGGAATCCGAGGGTGCTTGCCGCCCAACCGAGGTGAGCTTCCAATACCTGACCCAGATTCATTCTAGAAGGCACACCGATTGGATTCAGGATAATGTCCACCGGTGTCCCGTCCGGTAGGAAAGGAAGGTCCTCTTCCGGCAAGATGCGGGAGACGACGCCCTTGTTACCGTGGCGTCCCGCCATCTTGTCTCCGACGGAAATCTTCCTTGTTTGAGCGACCCAACTGCGGACCATTCGGTTCACGCCAGGAGGCAACTCGTCGCCGTGTTCTCTGGTGAGAACTCGGACGTCGATCACCTTGCCCCGCTCTCCGTGGGGGACACGCAAAGAGGTGTCCTTCACGTCACGGACCTTCTCGCCAAAGATGGCTCTGAGGAGCTTTTCTTCAGCAGTCAATTCGGTTTCGCCCTTGGGCGTGATCTTGCCGACTAGGATGTCACCGGGGCCAACCTCTGCGCCGACCCGGATGATTCCCTCTTCGTCGAGGTCCCTCAGGCTCTCTTCACCAACGTTTGGGATGTCCCGGGTAATTTCCTCGGGTCCCAGCTTGGTGTCACGGGCCTCGCACTCGTACTTCTCGATGTGAACCGAAGTGAAGCGATCATCCTTGACTAAGCGTTCACTGAGGATGATGGCGTCCTCGAAGTTGTATCCTTCCCAGCTCATGAAGGCGACAAGCACGTTCTGCCCCAGGGCTGTCTCTCCCTGATCTGTGGCGGAACTGTCGGCCAGAGGGTCGCCGATCTCAACCCGCTCTCCCCGGTCCACGATGGGCCGATGGGTGATGCAGGTGCCTTGGTTGCTGCGGACGTATTTCGACAGCGAACTGGTGTGCAGGCTACCTTCGTCGTCCTTTATCACTACGCTGCTACCTGTGACGGAAACGACTGTTCCAGACACGGCTGAGCGGATCACCTGACCGCTATCCAGGGCCACCCGGCGTTCCATACCGGTGCCTACCAGGGGCGCCTGCGGGCGTAGTAGCGGGACTGCCTGCCGTTGCATGTTCGAGCCCATAAGGGCCCGGTTGGCGTCGTCATGCTCCAGGAAGGGAATCAGCGATGTAGAAACGCTTACGATCTGCATTGGTGAAACGTCAATGTAGTCCACCCGGTCTATTGGCTCCAGCGAGTAGCGCTCACCATGGCGAGTCTCTACACGCTCAGTTGAGAACTCATTGTTCGCGGTAAGCGCGGAGTTTGCCTGGGCGATGACGTAGCGCTCTTCATCATCCGCCGCTAGGTATTGAGTGTCGCCAGGGTCCTGGGACACGAACGCCCGCACCGTTACAGTCTTGTCTTTCAGCTTGCGGAACCGATCGGCTAACTCGGCAGTTATGACCTCACCGGCCTTGGCTAGCACCTTTCCGCGGCCGTCCTTGGCATCTATGGCGAGGGTCCGTCCCTCAAGGTCGTGGTAGTCGCTTGGGACTTCCCGGCGCACCAGCCTGTATGGGGTCTCGATAAAGCCGTATCGGTTGGTGCGGCCGTAAATCGCCAAACTTCCCAGCAGTCCGATGTTCGGCCCCTCAGGTGTTTCGATGGGGCAAATGCGGCCGTAGTGGGAGTGGTGTACGTCGCGGACGTCGAAGCCGGCTCGCTCGCGGGACAGACCACCCGGTCCTAGGGCGGACAGACGCCGCTTGTGCGTCAACTCTGCAAGAGGGTTGGTTTGGTCCATAAACTGGCTGAGCTGAGACGCTCCGAAGAACTCCCGAACTGCGGCCACCACCGGGCGGACATTGATCAGTGCGCTGGGCGTGGCTGTCTCAGGGTCCACCAGGGTCATTCGTTCTTTGATAACCCGCTCCATGCGGAGCAAGCCAACCCGGAGCTGGTTCTGGATCAGTTCGCCAACGGCCCGCACTCGGCGGTTGCCGAGATGGTCGATGTCGTCGCCGGGATCCTCTTGGTTGTTGATACGAATCATGCCCCGCACCGTGGCAACGATGTCATCTATGGTCAGGGTGCGTACATCCCGGTCTATATCGATGCCCAATCGTCTGTTCAGCTTGTAGCGCCCAACGGCGCCCAAGTCGTAGCGGCGTCGATTGAAGAACAGGTTCTCCAAAAGGCTGCGAGCGTTGTCCAAGCTGGGGGGCTCGCCGGGACGGAGGCGGTGGTAGAACTCCAAAAGAGCCTCATCCTGAGTGGTGGACACAGTGTCTCTGTCCAAGGTGGACCTGAGATAGCGCCGCTCAGGGTGGGTGTCCACATCAGCGAAGCGTCCTAGCATGTCCTCTTCGTCGACAACACCCAAGGCTTGAAGGAGTGTCGTGACGGGTAGCTTTCGCTTTCTGTCAACCTTGACTGATATGACGTGCCGGTTATTGGTTTCGAATTCCAGCCATGCCCCTCGATAGGGGATGAGCTTACAGGCGCATAGGGGACGACCGGTGGCTGGGTCGATGTCAGCGGTGAAGTAAGCCCCTGGCGATCGCACCAACTGGCTGACGACAACCCGTTCAGCCCCGTTAATGATGAATGTCCCGCTGGGGGTCATCTGAGGAATGTCACCCGTGAAGAGCTGCTGCTCTTTTATCTCGCCGGTCTCCCGCACGCGGAGTTGGACCCGGACGTAAAGAGGCGCCGAAAAGGTCGTCTCCTTCTTCCGGCACTCTTCCTCCGAGTACTTAGGCTTCCGGAACTCATAGTCCAGGAAATGAAGCTGGAAGCGGTTGCCTGTGAAATCCTCGATAGGTGAGATTTCAGCAAAGACTTCCCTAAGGCCCTCGTCCTGGAGCCATTTGAAGGAACTCAGCTGCACCTGGATAAGGCTGGGTACCTCAATGACCTGAGGAATCTTGGCGTAGTTACGATGGGGAGCAACCGCACTTCTATTGACCACAAGAGTCTGGTCGACCATAACGCTTCACGCTCCTTGACGAGCAAAAGTTACGAAGAGACGAGGGCACAGGTTATGTGCGGTAGTGGAAGGGACGTGATTCTAGGGCGGAAATGGGTAACGGGGAAATGTGCACAAATTGCAGTTTATGCCTCAGCCCCCTAAAAGTCAACAACCTCCACCCCACACTTCCAACGTCGCATTGAAAGGAGGGTCGAGGTCACTCCTGCGAGCTTTCTTGTCTATCCAAGGTTTCGTGACGATTTCGTCAGTCAGCTTGGCTGAGAATTAGTGTTCGTGGCTATCTAAGTAAGTAGGATCCACCTCCTTCGTTATTGCCTGGCAGCGTTGCCACAGGCCTTGCGACATGATAGCGCGGGCTGTAATCCAGGTGCAAGCCCCTGGCGGCGTGCAGTCCTTGACATTCCACCGTGCCTCTTCAAGAATACGGGCAATCGTTGAGGAGGTGTGGTTATGGCTGGGACAAGCAAGGCTGGCGTATTTGTTGGTGCGGGGAAGCCCTTGGAAGTGCAGGAGTTCCCCATACCCGAGGTAGCGCCTGGATCTGCGCTCATCAAGATGGAGATGGCGGCTGTATGTGGTACCGATGTGCACGCAACGCACAACCCCAGCGCTCCGCATCCCATCATCTTTGGTCACGAAAACATCGGTGTCATAGCCGATTTGGGTTCTGAGCTCAAATACGATGTGCTGGGCCGCCCCCTTAAGGAGGGTGACCGCGCTATCTTCCGGCCTGCGCCCTGCGGTCGCTGCTACAACTGCACCATCGGGAACATGTGTAGGGTGCGTCCTACTTACGGGCTGATCCCGGCGGACAAGCCCCCCTACATCCAAGGCGGCTTTAGTCAGTATCTTTACCTTGGCGACGACCCTTGGGTTGTCCGGGTCCCGGACGAGATGTCTACGGAAAGGGCTTTGATGGCCGTCATTGGCAACCACACGGTGATGAATGGCATCGACAAGATCGGTGGCATTAGTGTGGGCGAGACGGTAGTAGTACAGGGTTCAGGTCCTATTGGCATGGGAGCCCTGAATCAGGCGAAGGTGATGGGAGCCAAGCGCGTCATTGTCATAGGTGCTCCTGCGGACCGGCTGCAGCTCGCCGAGGAGATGGGCGCAGACGATACGGTCAGCATCCTGGAATATGAAACTCCTGAGGCTCGTATTGAGCGCATCATGGAGCTGACCGATGGCAACGGCCCAGAGGTGGTAATTGAGTGCTCAGGGGCTGGTAGTGCCGTGCAAGAAGGACTGAGCATGATCAGGTTCGGCGGCCGCTATTTGGTCGTGGGCCAGCTCACCGACTATGGCGACAGGCCGATCAATCCCTCACTGATTACCCGGAAGGCCGTGTTGCTCAGTGGCGTGGTCGGGTCCACGTACAAGTACATACTCAGGTCCATGGAGGCCATGAACTCGGTGGTCAAGGCTCCTGTGGAGAAACTGATTACCCACCATTTCCCTCTTGCCGAGATCAACGAGGCGTTTGAGTCGCATGAGAATTTGGAGGCGATGGTAGCGGTGATGCGTCCGAACCTCTAGGGAAACAACGATGGCAAAAGAAAAGAGGCCCCAGTTCTTGGGGCCTCTTTTCTTTTGCGCTTATCCCGTCAGTTGAGAGAGGCTAGACAGCTAGGTTGTAGAGCAGCTTGGGATTGTCGTAGAGGATCTTGTCTGCTGCCTCCGTGCTGATGTCTCCCTTGGCTCGGAGATTCCTCAAGGCCTCGATTTCGCTTGATTGGTCAGAGTGTCCGTAGTCCGTGCCCGTCAGTATCTGGTCCTCTCCGGCGTACTTGAGCACGTAGGGAAGGTCATCGTCTGTTTGGCAAGACACCCATAGCTTGTAGTTTTTGAGCACCGGAGAGTCCAACACCTTCCCTCGTGTGTCGAAACGACGGACCAGATCGTGGAGTACATAGGGCACCCACTGCGCGCTGGACTCCAGGAAAGCAAAGCGTAGGTTGGGGAACATTTTGGGCACGCCGGTCATGACCAGCGCGTGAAAAGCTGCTACCGACATCAGCCGAAGCCTGGAAAAGGTGCCTCCTGCTCCATCGTTGACCAAGAGGTCGTTCATTTCATTATTCGCATTGCCGATGTGCACCCCAATGGGGATGTTCAATCGGCTTGCTTCCTCGTAAAGAGGGAAGAAATAAGGGTCGCAGAGTAGCCGGTCACCCTCTATGCCCCGCATCATGACGGCGCAGGCGCCGTTTTCGGCTGAGGACCGTAGCTCCTTGAGGGATTCCTCCATGACCGAGAGAGGAAGGACACAGGCCCAACGCAACCGGGTGGGGGCCTGCTTCCAGATGGAGGCCAGCCAGCGATTGTAGGCGCGAGCCATTGCAACGTCGGTCTGGTCGCGATCGCAAACCCGGTTGATGTAGATCGTGGGGTAGAGGACCTGGACGTCGATGCCAAGCTCGTCCATGTGCGCCAGCCGGCCGGGGATGTCTTCCATCTCCCTTGCGGCTACGGGCGTGTCCATCTTTCGCGTGACCTTATCCGATATACCCTTGGCGGAGATGGCTCCTTTGGCTAGGCCCCTGGTCTTGCCATCCACGAACCAGAAGCTCTGGCCGCCACCCGTAGGGGTGACGATAACCGGCCTCAAATGGCTGTCTGAGGGATCCATGAAGTCCCATGTCTGTTCCGTTTCTACTACGTGGGCGTCTGAATCAATGGTAGGCACTGTTCCCTCCAGATTGGCAGCCAGCGGGTATCAGCAATCGGCGAATTAAGTGGAACCTATAGCATCTAGCGAGAGCCTGTCAAGATTGCAAAAGGCCCGCCACCAGAGCAGCGGGCCTTTCTCATTCACCGGGTTCTATTTATGCAGGGATGTGGGCTCGTTTTCTCATCGCCAAGCTCACGAATGTCTCCGTGCGGCGGACTCCCGCTACTGTGCCCACGCGTTGGCGGAGGAAAGTGCGAAGTTCATCTGCAGAAGGCACGGCAACCCACACGAAGACGTCATAAGCGCCAGTGGTTGCGCTCACCCATTGAATCTCTTCCAGCCCCGCCAGGTGTGTGGCCACATCTTCGATCTTGTTGGGGTCTGCCTGAATGGCTACGAGTGCCTCAGTCCGCTGACCAACCCGCTGTGGGTCGACCATTGCAACGACTTGGATGATGCCCTCTTGGATCAGGCGCTTCAGACGACGCCTAACGGTGCCCTCGCTGACTCCAACCTGGCGCGCCAAGTGAGCGTTGGATGCGCGGCCATCCCGCTGGAGCATGTTGATGAGCTTGCTATCTAATTCGTCCATGGCCCCCCTACCGACATGTACGTTTTGCCGCTGTTATGCTATGAGAGTTGACGAATTCTGTCAATAGGTTCGAGCTTCCACTCCTAGGTGCACAGCTTTGGTCCCTCTCCGAGGTGCTTCGCGAGAAGCAGGGCCGTTCCCTCGGTGTTCTGGATCGGGACCATTCGGGTAGAATTGACGGACGGCAACGCACGATGTCTGAAACCAGGCAAGACAACCAGACAGAACAGGAGAAGCCCCATGTCCATTGGTTGGGCAATGGTAGGTCTAGGTCGGCACACAAAGGGCTATATTGCTCCAGCGATTAACCAGTCTCGCAATTCCCGCTTGGTGGCCGTGATGAGCCGCGACGCTGATAGAGCGGGCACTTTCGCCAAAGACCACGGCGCCGAGGCCGGCTATACGTCTCTGGACGCTTTGCTGGACCATCCCGGAGTGGATGCGCTGTTCATTGCATCTCCCAACGCTGTCCATGCGGAGCAGACGGTCCAGGCGGCGCGGGCAGGGAAGCACGTTCTTTGTGAAAAGCCAATGGCACTGACCGTCCAGGACTGTCGAACCATGATTGAGGAGTGCAGGCGGAACAACGTTCGCCTGGGCGTAGGGTTCCACCTCCGCCACCATCCCGGCCTCGCGGAGGCAAAGCGGTTGATTGCGGAGGGAAGCATTGGCAGGCCTGTGGAGTTAGTGGGCCAGTGGTACAACGGTCAACGGGGGATTGAGAGGGTCGCCAAACGTGAAGGGTTGATGGCCTGGTGGAGCGAGCCGGACATGGTTGGCGGCGGGGCAATTATGGCGACCGGTACCCATATTCTGGACCAAGTGCGATTCTTAACTGGCCAAGAGGTTGTTGAGGTAACGGCGATGGCCGACTACCGGGGCGAGGACTTGGACCAGGCTATTCATGTTCTTATGAGGCTTGGTGATGGGACCATGGCCAGTGTGATGGCGGCGCGCCTGGTTGCCGCTTCCGATTCCCGCAACGATATCGTTGTGTATGGGAGCAAGGGCAGGGTAGCGGCCAATGGAGTGCTCGCTACTTCGCTTACAGGGTCGCTGGACGTGCTAACCGAGTCCCAGACCTATTCCCGCGACTACACGGAGGGCGATGTGTACCAGAGCCTTATTGAGGGCTTCTGCGACAGTGTCGAAAAGGGGGAGGACCCGGACCCATCCGGGGTAGACGGGCTTCGCGTGGTGGAGCTTACTCTTGCAGCGCTACAGGCAGCCAAAGAGGGCCGCACGGTGCGGCTCGAATTGGCAAACGTTTAACATCGAGTTTCGGGGACAAAAGAAAAGGCCCGGCTTCAAGCCGGGCCTTTTCTTTTTCTTCCAGTCTTAGTGGCTGGAGCCGCAACCGCAGTTGCCGCCGCAGGCGCAGTTACCGCCACATCCGCCGCCCCCGCCCTCGGCCTGAGGCAGGTTGGGGTTGTTGATGACGAAACCACTTCGCATCAGGCCTTCAACATAGTCGATCTCAGCTCCCTCAACCAAAGAGGCTGAGTCTTCGTCCACAATGACTCTAATGTCATAGCCCTCTATAAGGAGGTCGTCTTCAGTCGGTTCGGGTTCAAGGGACAACATGTACTGGACGCCGCCGCCTCCGCCGGGTAGGACAGAGATGCGAAGCGCCGCCGACTCGTCGCCTTCCTCGCTCATGACTTCTTTGAGCTTTTCAATAGCAATGGGGCTCAGGGCAATGAGATTCTTTATCTGCTGCATGGGGCCTCCTGGGAGCCTTTTTAGAACGGGTGTCAACTTGGATACTATCGTTACTCGGTCGACAATGTCAATATCTCGAAGTTCCTATCCGGCTACCTGTGAAATTTGCCCACCTGACGCGGCTTGCCGGAAGTATGCAGCTGTTTTCTCCAGACCTTGGGGGAGTGTAACTGTGGGCTGCCATCCCAATTCATGCCGGGCAAGACTATTGTCAAGGTGGATCGAATGCACCTCACCGGGGCGTGAGTCACGATGTACAGGCGCTCCTTGGTAGCCGATGGCCTCAGCGAGGCCATCGAAGACTTGGTTTACTGAGGCGCCCATCCCAGTGCCGATGTTGATAGCCTTGCCAGAGGCTGTTTCCATAGCAATAAGATTGGCCGCCGCCACGTCCTCTACGTAAACGAAGTCCCTTTGCTGTTCGCCGGTGCCGTAGATGAAGCAGGGATCGCCCCCGAGCATGCGCTGCGAGAAGATTGCTACGACACCTGCTTCACCGTGGGGGTCCTGGCGTGGACCGTATACGTTGCCGTATCGAAGGATCGTATAGTCGAGGTCGAATGTGTCTTTGTAGACCGGTAGGTATAACTCAACGGCGTACTTTGAAATCCCGTAGGCGCTAACAGGGCGAACAGGATGACCTTCATCGCAGGGCAGATATTGGGGCTCCCCGTAGAGGGCGCCTCCAGTAGACCCGTAGATCACCTTCCGAACGCCATATCGGCGGCATAGCTCCAGTACATGCAGCGATCCAAGAACATTCGTCGCGGCATCATTCTGGGGGTTGTCCATTGAGGCCTGGACACTTATTTGTGCTGCGTGGTGGCTAACGAGATGAGGGCGTTCTCGGTCAAAGACCTCTTCAACCTGAGATGAACAAAGGTCGACGTTGTAGAAGCGGGCCTTGGGGTTCAGATTCTGACGACGACCCGTGGAGAGGTTGTCAACGATGGCGACATCGTAGCCCGCTTCAATAAGCTGGTCAGCGATCTGGGAGCCGATGAAGCCGGCGCCGCCGGTTAGGAGGACTCGGCTCGTCATTGTGTAGGCTTGCTTATTTGGAAGGCCCGGTTAGCTCTACGATTACGTTGAAGGTGGCGACGAAAGCCGCCCCAACAGCGAAGCCAAACCAAAGGGTCAGCGAATTTCCGACCTGAACGACCCCGTCAAGGCGCTCTCCAATGATGACTGTCGCGAAGCCAGCGCCGAGGAGCAGCAGATTCACGAGAATGCTGAGGGGTAGGCTGTAGGACTTACTTCGCATCAACTGGAAGATGGTGCTTCCCTGAGACATCGGCCCTCCGATGGTAGCGTTTCGTGCCTGAATCGATGGGATTGTACCATATGCGGGCGGTTTGTCGAAGGGTAGGCTTTCGTGCCTTCAGTCTGGGGGGGTCTCATCGGTTTCTTGCAGACATATTGCAACCCCAGCCGTAGCTCCAGTATAATCGAGACCGTCCAATCGGGAAGCAGGAGCTTCTCAACCCCAAGCATGCTAAGGAGGGGTAGGTATATGACCTACATCATTGCCGAGCCTTGTGTGGATCTGAAGGACGCATCTTGCGTAGATGTCTGTCCCGTAGACTGCATTGCTACCACAGACGACGACAATATGTTCTACATCAATCCGGCTGAGTGCATTGACTGTGCCGCCTGTGAGCCGGTTTGCCCGGTAGCGGCGATCTTCCCTGAGGATCAGGTGCCGGAGGAATGGAAGAAGTACACACCTATGAACTATGAGTACTTCGGTCAGACGGCGCCCTGAACAGTGGTCTGTTAGTTCCATGGATGTAAAAGGAAAGGCCCTTGGAGACAAGGGCCTTTCCTTTTTAGAAGCTGTTTGTTGGTAAGTCCGGCGGGCCCCAACTATTCAAGCCGGGGTTTCGTCTGGAGGGCTAGCCTATCTGATCGAGCGTGGCCCGCAGGTCCTTGGCTACGCTTGTGAAGATGGGAGTATCTCTGAGAGTGTAGCGGCTTCCTTCCGTGCCACGCAGTTCCATAACTAGCTCCAGGAAGTCACTCAGCTCAGTGGCTTCGAATGATACGAGGAATTCCTGGTCGTCCAGGCCGAACGAATAAGCGGTGTTGATTCGAACCGAGGGGTACTTGTGCCCAACTTCAAAGTGAGCGTTCATCATCCCTTGGCGTTCCTCTTTCGAAAGAAGGTACCAGTCTCTGGTCTTGAGGAAGGGATAGACAATGAAATAAGGCGCTGCGCTGGGCTCGAAGGTCGTACTAGAGCCCTCCTGAGCCTCATGGCGGTGTTCCTGCACATATTGCGAGGGCCGCTTCATAGCCAAGTATGAGTAGGGCAAGGTGTAGTACGGAGCCAAGGCTGTGTGATTCAACTGCGCTCCCATGTCCTGCAGGGCTTCAATGTCCCAAGAAGTTCTCCAGAGCAAGAAATCGCAATCGCCACGGATACCCACCAAGCTGTAGCAGCGCGTGCTAACCTTGGAACTAAACTCCTCAACAACGGAGACGAACTCTTCTTTGCTCGCCTCCATTTGGTTGGGCGGGAGCAATCGCCACTGCGGATCGATCTTGTAAAAATCGAACTTCAGGACTTGGCGGCGCTGTTCGGACATCCTTTCCTCCCGGGCCTTTCTCAAAGTATGGTAGCTGACCTATCCAACCACGAGCAAGCTGCAGGGCGGGCGCCAACATGTGTGCCGCGTCCTGGTTGGCCTTCGACTTCCCGTCTTTTGCCGAAGGGGAGGTAATCGGCGCATGCCAATAGCTGGCGGCCTTCCAGGCGATGGTAGGCTTGCATCGGCTTGCTCTGTGCCAACATCAAACCACCGTAAGCAAAGGGTGGTTCTGTGATTACCGTCGTGAAAGTACTTCTCTACTTTGCGGCCTTGGGCGTTGTTGCCCTAGGCTTTTGGCAGTTTGGGCCAACGTTCCTCAGGCAAGCGGGGCTATTCCGTACCAGCACAACGGTTGAAGTGCCAGGTGAGGAGCCCCGAACCTATCGGATTGTCACGGTCTTGAGCAAGGATGGCATACCTGCAATCCTCGATCCAACGTTGGTGTCCGCCCAAGAGGTAGGAACAGATCTGCGGGATAATGAGTTGGTGCTTGCGCTTTCTCTTAACGGGGACAGCCGAGCCTACCCAATTTCCACCCTAAGCCGTCATGAGATCGTCAACGACGTAGTTGGAGGTGTGCCTGTTGCGGTGACCTGGTGACCGCTCTGCTATTCGGGCATCGTGTATGCCCGGGATATCGCAGGACGGGAACTCACCTTTGGAGTGTCCGGCAAGCTCATCATGAACGCTCTGGTGATGTACGACCACCAGACAGACACATTGTGGAGCCACTTTCTTGGCCAGGCCGTTGAGGGCGAGTTGAAGGGCCAGCAACTGGAGTTTATTCCCGCAGTGCAGACGACCTGGGGCGCATGGAAGAAGGTGCACCCCGATACTCTGTTGCTCAGTACGGGGCGTTTCCGTTTCGACTCCTACGTCCGCTACTATGACGACCCGAACGCCCCGGGCATCATCGGTGAGACTTTCTCCGACGACCGTCTTGGAAGGAAGGACCTTGTACTTGGCCTTCTCATGGCAGGCGAGGCCAAGGCCTATCCATTCAAAGAGTTGGCCTTTCAGCCCGTCCTTAACGACCAGGCAGGAGACATTCCAGTCCTCATTGTTTTTGACATCCTTACCCATTTCGCCGCTACGTACAGCCGCAGGCTCGACGATAGAGAGCTTTCTTTCGTAGAGATTGAGAACCCTGAACACGGTGAGGTTAGGATGTGGGATGAGCAGACCGCGTCGTTGTGGGACGGCCTTACAGGGGAGTCGTTGGAGGGCCCGCTGGCCGGTGAGAGGCTGCAACAATTGCCCAGCAACTACTCCTTCTGGTTTGCATGGAAGGACTACCACCCAGAAACGTTGCTCTTCGGCGAAGGGGCGGCCGCCCCCGCAAGCTAGGCCGTTGCCTTGCTGGTTCTATTGGGGAGGAGCCGAGGCTGCTTTTCCGTTACCCACTCCCCACTTCGCATGCTCCCTCACCGAGCCCACAAATTCTAAGCTGTCTAGGCCTGTTAGGTGGGTTCTTTTCGGTTGACACCACCTGACCCGCACCGTGAGAATGGGGCATACCCCGGCTTTGACAGGCGCTAGGTCGCCTCATGTGCCGTGTCAGGCGGGTTCTAAGGGAATATTTGGAGGAGAGCAGTATGGCCAAGACGGCTAAGACGAAAGACACGAAACCCTCTACCATTGGTGAATTGAGGGACAGCGGATACAAACAAACAACAGTCCGCCAGGAGATGCGGCGGAACCTCATAGAGGCGATAAAGAAGGGGCGAACGCTTTTCCCCGGCATCGTTGGTTATGAGGATACCGTAGTGCCTCAGATAGAGAACGCCGTTTTGTCCGGGCAGGACATCATTCTGCTGGGCGAGCGGGGTCAGGCCAAGTCACGGATATTCCGTAGTCTGGTTGGCTTGTTGGATGACGAGATCCCCGCTGTCGCGGGCAGCGAGCTGAACGACAATCCCTTCGACCCGATCAGTCGCTATGCGAAGGACCTTATCGCTGAGAATGGCGACAAGACGCTCATTCATTGGATTCCCCGCAAGGATCGTTTTGGAGAGAAGCTGGCCACGCCAGATATCTCCGTAGCCGACCTGATCGGCGAGGTCGACCCGATAAAGGTCGCTGAGGGACGTTATCTCTCGGATGAGCTGACCATTCACTACGGCCTTATCCCCAGGAGCAATCGGGGCATCTTTTGCATCAACGAGCTACCAGACTTGGCCGAACGTATCCAGGTGGCGCTGTTCAACCTCATGGAAGAGCGGGACGTCCAGATCAAGGGGTATCGGGTCATGCTTCCCCTTGATGTGTTCGTGGTGGCCAGCGCCAACCCAGAGGACTACACGAACAGAGGGCGCATTATCACGCCGCTCAAGGACCGGTATGGCGCTCAGATCCGCACACACTACCCCCGCACGGTTGGGGAGGAGATCGGTATTGTTGAGGCGGAGATAACTCGATTTGAGGACGTAGAAAAGCGGCTTCAGATGCCGGCATTCATGCAAGAGATCATTGGTGAATTTACAGCCCAAGCGCGACGTAGCGCAGAGATCAACCAGCGGTCTGGCGTCAGCGTTCGCGTTTCTATCGCTAACTACGAGAGTGTTATAAGCAATGCCCTTCGTCGGTCCCTGCGACTAGGGGAGAAACACATTGTGCCGCGGGTCAGCGACCTTACGGCTATGCACGCCACGACCAGCGGAAAGATTGAGCTTGAGAGCGTGGAGGACGGGCGGGAGCCAAAGGTTGTCGAGGATCTGACCAAAAAAGCCATACTCGGCGTATTCAACCGTCACTTCTCGGCCGATGATATGCAGAGCGTCGTCATGAGCTTTGAGGAGGGCTTGGTTGCTGAGTTTGGAAGTGAGGTAAGTTCTCAGGCTTACGTTGACCTGCTTCCTAGGCTGGACGGTCTCTCCAGTTCGATTGCTTCCTTAGGTTTAGGCGGAGACCCTGAAGCGACGGCCTCCGCAATGGAGTTCATTTTGGAAGGCCTCCATCTCAACCGGCGGCTGAACCGAGAGGTGGTGGGGGGCAAATACCTCTACCGAGGCTAGACCACTGTGAGGTAAAGGAAAAGGCGGCTTCGTTAACGAGGCCGCCTTTTCCTTTACCTGAGTCTTAACAGATTGCCAACCCGCTCTTGCTCGTACGCCTGCACTCCGCGGACCTGCATCGTGGCGTATATGGGCCTCACTCCAATAGATTCCTCAATCAGGGCTGCCAGGCGCGGCGAAGCGCCAAGCGGGATTTGTTCTGGAACGATTGAGGGATACCTTCGCTCCAACTGTTCCCAGTACCAGTCATACTGAAGCAAGCGGCTGGATACCACGGTGACATCGGGCCTCTCGTCCAATGCATACCGCCCATACCATAGCGAGAAGAGTTCCTCATCTGTTTCAGCGAAGATGACTGCTCCTTGCTCGACTCCAGCTAGGGTCTCCTGGGCGTACCTGTAGGCTGCCGCATCTCCTCTAAGTGGAACGTTGCTCAAGTTAGCCGCGAATGTAACTCCCGGCGCCATAATCAGAACTGCGGCAATAACCATTCCCGAAACCCGAATTTCCGAGGGCCGCCCTCGGCCAAGGCTGGATTGGCCGACAACCTGAAGCGCCCAATCCACCCCTAAAGCTAGCCAGGTAGCCAGGGCCATAAAGACAGGTATCAAGAACACGTCTGAGTCTTTGCTGTCGTAGGTGATGGCGTACAAGGTCAGAGACAGCACCACCCAGGCGCTGGCCAGGAGCAACGGACGGTTTCGTTCCCAAAGATGCAGGGCCCCCAGCAGAGCCAGGCCTGCGCCAACAGGTGTGAACTGCTCCAAGAACACGAGCCGCAGCCATGAGACTATACGGTCGGGCAGGGCGTCGATCGGGAGGCCGAACAGATAGGGTTGGTATGGCGTTCCACTGACGGTCCATACAAAGCCTGTCCAATTGGATGGAATTCCCCAGTTGATGGGGGGGCCCTGGCTTGAAGCGATGGGCAGGTAGGCGTAGAGTCCTAGCCCCGTCAGCAGGGCTAGTGCTACGAATCCGATTCTGCGTATTGAAAGAAAGCCCTTACATGCTCCCCACCAAACCGCCCCGCCAACTAGGGGGACCAACAAAGCAAGTGTCAGGTGGTTCCCCAGCCCCAAGCCCAGGAGGGTTGCGCCTGCGAGCAGCCACAAGTAGTTGTGCTTGCGGGCCGGCCACGATTGCTGTCTGCGCCACCATCCTGCCAGAAGAAACGCCACGCCTGCGAAGAACAGAGCATTCAGCGCGTAGACTTCCACGACGATGGCTTGCGACCAGAAGATGGGCGAAACAACCAGGGCGCCTGCTCCAACGGTGGCAGGCCAGCGGGACGGGCTCTCTTTCCCGTTAGATGTGAGGTACTGCATCTCTCTGATGAGGTACCAGATCAGCACGACCGCCCCAGTGCCAGCGACGGCTGACATCACCGCCAGTCTATGGGCGGGGTCACCCCATGGTATGAATAGGAACAACTTGCCGAGGAGGATGTAGACGGGGTAGCCAGGCGGGTGGGGCACACCCCAGGTAGCCGCTGCCGCTGCCAACTCGCCGCTGTCGGCGGCTGAGTGGGCCCAGGTGATGGACTGCGGCAGTCCCGTGAGGTAGAGGGCCAACGCAGCGACCCCGAGGGTGAGGGGGTGCGCGTGGGGGCGTAGGTTTACTCTAAGGACTGTGAGGAGACCGTACAAACCTCATCTCCAACTTCGGTTCCATGGTTGGGAGTCTTCAGGGCGACTAGTCCATTGTGTCGACTGGAATATAAGCGCCTTCCTGAACACCGATAGCAACGCCAACACCATAGCAGATACCCGCATCCCCTTTCGTTAAAAAGAGAGGCCCCTGCCTAGGCAGGGGCCTCTCTTACTTTCCTAACACTGGACCAGTGGCTAGCCCTGCTGCTTGCGGCGTGGCCGCAGGTAGTAGGCGCCGGTGGCGATGAAGGCGACTGCAAGAGCCAAGAACGCCATCATCATGCCGGATCCAAGGCTCACGTCACCCACACTGGGGGGAATGAACGTGGCGGTGGGGTTGACCGGTATCGCAGTGGGTGCTACAGCGGGCTCTGCTCCCAGGATGGCGAACAGGGAGAACCGGCTGACGTGGGTCGTCAACGTCTTGTTTGCGATGTTGACGAGGGTGTCCAGGCCCACCCAGCCCTCACCTTCGCGGTAGACGAAGATGCGCATGTTGAGCGGGTTGTTGTTGGCCGCTGCCAAGTCTGCGTCAGAGTACTTGACCGTCAGCTTTATTGGCTTGGCCAACCGCTCACCGACTGTCACAGTGCCGTCCGGCTCAACCAGGTTGATCCGGAAGATGGTTGTGCCGTAGCTGGTGCCTGCCGGCAGGCCTGGAACGTCATCCTTCGTGTCATCGACGGTGGTGGGGCTGTATACCAACACCCGCCGTGCCGATGCCACGGTGCCGGCATCAATCTTGATCGTGACAATGGTGTCACCGGACGTCTGTTCCGTGTCCACGTCGGCGTCGATGACCACAACGTCACCGCCAGGCTCTGCCGTCACAGCAACATCAGGCTTGGACGGCGTAGGCGTTGGGCCGGTTGGCTCTGGCGTTGGCGTTAGCGTAGGCCGCGGCGTGTTTGTCGGTGGGACTGGGGTCCCCACCGGCGCCGTTACCGTGACCTCGTTGGACACAGTCGGCAGACCGTTGCCCTCTGCGTTTGTGGCCAACACGGAGAAGGTGTAGACCGTGTTGCCGGTCAGTCCCGTGAAGGTGACGGTGAGGGTTGTTGCCCCCACGTCCTTGGTCACGCTGGCCGGGCTGGACGTGATGGTGTAGCCGGTGATTGCGCTTCCTCCGTCATTGCCTGGCGCAACCCATGTCACTGTGGCCTGTAGCTCCCCAGCAGTTGCGACGACGCTCGTGGGCTGTTCCGGCACGCCGAAGGCGCGGAAGTCTACTCTGATCGGTTGGTCATCCACTACAGTAACGGTCACGGAACTCGGGGGGAGGGCAACGTAGCCCGCCGGGAGGTCGAACACGAAAAGGAGATCTCCCAAGGCCAGGTCGAAGAAGCCGTAGGAGCCATCCGTACCTGTGGTTGCGATCATTGAAGTGGATGTAAAGCTGACGAGGGCACCTTCGATGCCGGGTTCGCCTTCATTCCTGACCCCGTTGCGGTTCAGGTCATCGTAGACGTAGCCCCAGACAATGCCGGGCCCCTGGTCTCCGGGCACTGTTACGGACCCCTGCTGGCCCGGCTGGGCCCAGACCGTCGTGTATAGGGTGGCCAGAAGGCCGGCAAGACCAACAATGATGGAGACTAGGACTAGTCGGCGTAGAGCTGCTGCTTGCATGAAGGACACTCCTGGGCGGTTGATCGAGTTTGGGCCGGGTCATCCTAATTGCGGCGCAGTGCACCCGCGGAATTAGGGACGCATTATGTTGCTCGTCGTCTACTGGTACGAACCTGCTTGGCTCCTAGACTACATAGGTTCTCCAAGACACGCACGAAAACAAGCTTAGGCTATCATGCAACAGCTACATCGTCAAGGGTAAAGGGTACTAATTTTAAGCTGGAAAATCCTCTTGCAAGGCCAACAGAACGCTAACAAATTGGTTGGGGATGCATACCGGAGGTGAGGTTCGCCACGGCCCGCTCCGGGAGCGCTGGTAGAATGACCTGGCACCCTCACCTACAACGACCCTTCGAGGCTTATGTCAGCACCTTTCTCGGATGAACAGATACGCTTCGTGATCTTTGATTTCGATGGGACCCTTGCCGATTCTGTGACGGCCAACGCTGTCCGGTTCGCTGAGTTGTTGGAGCAGGGCTTCGGACTCCCGCTTGAGGAGAGCCGCCGTTACTTCATCGACACTGCCGGCCGGGAGATGGGGCCACGCTTCGAGGGGGCTCTGCGAGACCTGGCAGGGATTAACCGCGTTGACGTTACTTCCTTGATGGAGGCTTTCTTCCGGGGAATAATGGAGGGTCCGGTGGATGTGTTCCCGGAGGTCCCGCAGTGCTTCAAGGCGCTGAGGGAGGCGGGGTGCCGGTTGTCCGTATCTTCGGCGAACCGGCCGGACATTTTACGGATGAAGCTGGCCAGGTCGGGGCTCCTAGACTTGGTGGACCTGTGCTTGGGGCAGGACCCTGCCGATCCGGAAACGGTCAAAGGCCCGCGGCATTTCGCTGCCCTGTCGGCTCACTATGGCGTTTCGACCGGGGAGTTGGCTGGAAAGGGCCTCTTCGTTGGTGATGGGGCCCATGATGTACATGTCGCCAGAGAGGCGGGCATGAAGGTTGCGATGCGGGTGGGCACCTTGCCCCGCGCAGAGGTGGAGGCCGTGGCCCCGGACTACGTAATCGACGATCTGTACGGCGTTTTGGACATCCTGGGAGTGGCGCGGCCCGTGGATGGGAAACGCGTCAGGCGGGTCTGAGACACCGCCCCTACCGGAGCCATTCAACAAGCCACCGTTAGTCCAGCGGGGGACGCCAGGTGGTGTCCAGCGCCTGCTCGCACCAGCGGCCCACGGCGAACAGCTGCTCTTCCTGCCAAGGCCCCGTTATCAATTGAATGGCCAACGGTAGTCCGCCATCGCTGAGACCGGTGGGAAGGCCTAGAGAAGGAAGGCCGGTGATGGACCAAGGCACCTGCATGATCATGTTGCCTGTGGTGCTCAGGTCTGGCGCCGGTGCGGGAATGCAAGGGGTGAGCAACGCGTCGAAGGACCGCACCACTGGGACCAGTTCAGCGATGAGCTGCTGGCGGTACTGCAGGGCCATCGAGTATTCGTAGCCTGTGGTCTCCAGTCCGTGTTGGATGATTTCCTGGGTCTTTGGGCCGATGTCATCCTTGCGAGTGGCGTAGGTCTCTTTGTGGACCGTCGCCGCGTCCGTGTCCATGATGACCTTGTGGAATGTCCTGACGGCGGCAAGGCTCTCCGGGATATCGACCTCTTCAATGATCGCTCCTGCCTTGGCAAGGCGCTGGGCCATCTCTTCCGTGTGGCGGCGCATTTCCTCATCGGCGTTGTCGAAGAAGAAACCTCGGGCTAGGCCTATGCGCGGAGGCGACTGCTGGCGCTCCAGAGAGGCCCGGTAGTCGGGCACCGGCACATCGACGGTGTACACGTCCAGAGGGTCGTACCCGGCTATGATCGCAAGAAGATCGGCTGCGTCTTCGACCGAACGGGTGAACGTGCCAGGATGGTCCATGATGTGGCTGATGGGCAACACGCCGTAGCAACTAATTCTGCCGAGCGTGGCCTTGAGTCCCACGACGCCGTTGTAGGCAGCGGGCCGAAGCACGGAGCCGCCGGTCTGTGAGCCAATGGCCAGGGGTGTCATCCGCGCTGCCACTGAGGCCCCGGACCCGCTGCTGGAGCCGCCGGGTGTGTGGGCGGTGTTCCATGGATTCAGCGTTGGGGACGGCTGCAAAACTGCGAATTCAGTGGTCACGGTTTTGCCTAGCACTACCACTCCGGCGCCCTTCAGCTTGGATACCACTGTGCAATCGTAGTCGGGGACATAGCCGGCCCAACTCTTGGACCCCATTTCTGTGGGCACCCCAGCGGTGCGATAGATGTCCTTGATACCAATTGGTATCCCGTGTAGGGGCGACTTTGGCCCCTGCTGCTTCAACTCCTCTTCTGCGCGACGGGCAGCTTCTGTGGCCCCAGCGGTATCCACGTAAGCCCAAGCGTGGATGGTACTGTCCAGTGCCTCGATGCGTGACAAGCAAGATTCGGCCAGTTCCACCGGTGATAGGTGGCCCCGGTCGATCTGCGCTCGGGCCTCTGAGGCCGTTAGTTCAAAAGGGTCGTTCGTGGCCATTCAAACCTCCATTCATCGTGGGCCGGTAGTCTCGGTTCCGCCCGATGGCGGCGCAAGTATAGCAGGCTCTTTCGAAGAAGCGGGTCAGGCAAGAGCAGAGACTTGGCTGCTTTACCACCAGTGGGTTTCATCCAGCGCCGCGGCGTCTTCCTCGGTTGCGTCCCAGGGGCGGGACGGCAGGTACTTCCAACCACCATCAGAGAACATCATCACAATGTTGCCCTCTTCCATTCGGTCGGCGACACGAAGTGCTGCTGAAAGACAGGCGCCGGACGATACTCCTGCCACAATGCCCTCGGTACCTACTACGGTTCGAACCATCTTCAGGGCGCTTGCACTATCGACAAGGAATCTGCCGTCGATCTGACCGATGTCCAGCAGCGGCGATGCGAAGCCTTCTGACAGACTTCGCAGGCCTTGAAGCCGCTCTCCCAGGCGGGGCTCAACTCCGATGACGCGCACGTTGGGGTTTGCTTCTCGAAGCCGCTTCCCAGCCCCCATGATGGTGCCACCGGTGCCGATGCCTGCTACGAACGCGTCTACCTTGGGAAGCGCTTCGGCTATTTCAAACCCAGTGCCTTCATAATGAGCCAGGATATTCTCTTCGTCCGTGAACTGGCTCAGTGCGTAGTAGCCGTTGGCATCCGCCTGCCGCTGAGCTTCGTCAACGGCTCCCTTCATGCCAGCGTGGGAGTCGCACCAGGTGACTTCGGCCCCAAACAGCCGGAGGAGGTCGACGATGCTGGGCGGCACGCCCTGCGGGATCACGACCCGAGCGTTGTACCCCTTTTGCCTGCTCACCATAGCGAGTGCAATAGCTGTGTTCCCGCTGCTCGCGTCAATGAGCGTGTCGCCTGGCTTGAGGCGTCCTTCCCGCTCAGCTTTCTCTACGATAGCTTTGACGATGCGGTCCTTAACGCTCCCGCTGGGGTTCTGCCCCTCGAGCTTGGCGAAGAGGCGCACACCAGGCTTTGGGGAGAGCCTTGTAAGTTCCACCAGAGGCGTGTTGCCTATAAGAGATAGCAATGGCAGTGGAGGCATGAGCATATGGTACAACCTTGGGCGCGGCCATCGCATTGTCCTCTCGTATCTAATAAATGCTTTGGCCTGACTTGACACGGAGCGGTGGGTTCTCCACTATCTGCTCATTCGCTGGCTTGGCCGAATGGGATCAAGCTCAGCGCGAAAGGAGTGCCTATGAGTTCCGTCGCCCTTAGCGTCTCCGATCTCTTCAAGCTGTTCACAACTGACCAAGGCGGGGTCAAGGCGGTTCAGGGGATCAACTTCAACGTTGAGTCCGGGGATTTCTTCACGCTCCTTGGTCCATCTGGCTGTGGGAAGTCGACTACCCTGCGCTGCATAGCAGGCCTGGAACGCCCGGATGGAGGAGATATCGTCATTGAGGACACCGTTGTGGTGTCTGCAGACCGTAAATTCTTCATGCCGACGCACAAGAGGCCGATTGGCATGGTCTTCCAGTCCTACGCCATTTGGCCCCACATGAATGTCTTTGACAACGTGGCGTTTCCTTTGACGCAGGGCAGCGTCCGGTTGCCAAAATCTCAGGTGCGCGACAGAGTGCTTGAGGCATTGCAGCTTGTGCGTTTGGAGGGGTTGGAAAAGCGGCCTGCGCCTCAGCTATCGGGAGGTCAGCAACAGCGACTCGCCCTAGCGCGGGCGCTCGTCAGGGAGCCCAAGGCGCTGCTTCTCGATGAGCCCCTGTCCAACCTCGACGCGAAGCTTAGAGACGAGATGCGCATTGAGCTTAAGCTTCTAACCCAAAGGCTCAACATCACCACCATCTTCGTGACTCACGACCAGTTGGAAGCGCTGACCCTGTCCGATCAGATTGCCATCATGCAAGAGGGACACATCATTCAGTTAGGGACTCCACAGGATATCTATTCCGCTCCGGCCTCCAAGTTTGCTGCGGAGTTCATCGGAAACACCAACATGTTTGAGGGGAAGGTAACGTCGTCGTCCGCTGATGGTCTGCAGGTCAACGTGGGAGTAGCTAACCTTGACTGCTCTTCATTGCACACCTTTGCGGTGGGGGACGCCGTGGCGGTGGCAGTTCGGCCAGAGAACTGCCGAGTGACAGTCGATCAGCCCGCCAACGTGGACGGCAATGTTCTTGAAGGGCAGGTGGAAACCGTCGTCTTTCTTGGAGACGCTTTGGACTGTCGGATTAGGGTCGGCGACTACTTGGTGAGGTCGCATCTTCACCCATCGTCCTCTGTGCAGGCCGGTGATACGGTCTACCTGGCTATGCTAACTTCTGACTGCCGGGTTCTGCCCTTCGACAGCGTAGCAGTCACCCCTCAGGTGGCCAGGGTCACAGCCTAAACTAGCCGTCTCTCACCCAGCTTTTGAAAAGGAAAGGAGGCGGATGTTCCGCCTCTTTTCTCTTTTCCTTCTTTGATTCATGGCTGCAACAGGGTCATTGTTGGGTCTTTAGGCGGTAACCATGGCCAGCCGGTAGAGCCGCTCTCCGTTCTTGTGGAGGATGGCTTCCCTTGCGGAATCGGTGAGGCCCTCGTTGTCCAGGACTTCCTGGATCTCCGCCTTGCACATCTCGTTTGTGACTTCGTGTGGGAAATCCGAAGAGTAGACCCATGCTTCCTCGCCCAGGGCTTTGACGGCGTGCGGCAGCAAGGGCTCGTCGCCCTCGATTCCGAAGTGAAGCCTGCCATCCTTGATGTGCTTAATGATGTAGTCACTTACTTTCTCGTCGGCCTGGGGACCCCACTGACGGAAGGGGTCGAACTCGGGGTGGGTCTCGTGGGAGCGGTCGAAGCGCTCTAGGCCCATCATCGTCCAGGCGACGCCGCCTTCAAGGAAGGCGTAGCGAGCGTTGGGGTAGCGGTCCATGACGCCGTTAAATACCACACCAGCGAAGGCGATCATTACGCTCAATGGATGGCCGATGCCGTGGATGGGGGCGTAACGATTGAGGCGGTCCATGCCCAGCATGTCGTGGGAGCCGCCGTGAAAGGCGATGGCACAGCCAAGGCGGTCGGCCTCTGCGTAGATGGGCCAGTAGGTCTTGGCGCCCATATGGGTGTCGAAGCCCTTGGCGGGGAGCATCGCGCCAGGCATTCCCAAGTCCTCGACGACCCTGCGGAGCTCTTCAACCGCCGCCTCGACGTCCTGTCCAGGAATTAAGGCCATGCCCTTAAAGCGAGGGCTGCGGGCCATGTAGGTCTCGCTAAGCCAGTCGTTGTAGGCCCTGCAGGTGGCTATGGCCCAGTCGACGCTGACGATGCGCCCATAAGCCAAGCCTGCTGTGGGGTAGAGTACCGTGGTGTCAATGTGTACATCCGTGAGGAAATCGAACCATTCCTCAGAGCCGACACGCCCACGACCAGCAAGATCGGCAGAGGTCTTGACCTGGTTGCTCCGGTGTAGGTGGTCGTAGTAGGGGAACATCTTGTCCGCCCGCACAACCCCCTGGTTATAGGGATAGGGGATCATCTTAGCGATGCCGGCGAAGTCCTCCATGATGTGGCCATCGCCGTCTATGATTCGTTCCAGGTTGAGGTCTGTCATTGCGTGCCTCCGAAGGCGGGTAATACCAAGGAGCTAGGCCGGGACCGGCGCTAGGGTGTAAAGGCGCTCCGAGTTCTTGTGTAGGACAGCTTCCCTAGCGGAGTCGGTCAGGTCCTCGTTGTCCAAGACCTCCTGGATCTCTTCCTTGCACATGGTAGTGGTGACTTCGTGCGGGAAATCTGAGGAGTAAACGAAGGCCTGTTCACCCAATGCCTTGACGGCGTGGGGCAGCAGGGGCTCGTCACCCTCGATCCCGAAGAAGAGCCTGCCTTCACTGATGTGCTTGATGATGTAGTCGCTTACTTTCTCGTCGGCCTGGGGACCCCACTGGCGGAAGGGGTCGTACTCAGGATGGGTCTCGTGGGAGCGGTCAAAGCGCTCCAGCCCCATCATCGTCCAAGCGACGCCGCCTTCCAGAAAGGCGTAGTGGGCGTTGGGGAACCGATCCATCACGCCATTAAAGACAATGCCGGCAAAAGCGATCATTACGCTGAGGGGGTGGCCTATGCCGTGGATTGGGGCATAGCGGTTCAACCTGTCCATACCCATCATGTCATGGGAGCCGCCGTGAAAGGCGATAGCACAGCCGAGGCGGTCGGCCTCTGCGTAGATGGGCCAGTAGGTCTTAGCCCCTACTTGGGTGTCGAAACCCTTGGCGGGGAGCATTGCGCCCTGCATGCCCAAATCCTCTACAACCCTGCGGAGCTCTTCCACAGCCGCATCGACGTCCTGCCCTGGGATTAAGGCCATGCCCTTGAAGCGGGGGCTACGGCCCATGTAGGTCTCATAGAGCCAGTCGTTGTAGGCCTTGCAGATGGCGATTGCCCAGTCGACGCTGACGATGCGCCCGTAGCCCAGGCCCTGACTGGGATAGAGGACCGTAGCGTCTATGTTGACGTCGCTGAGGAACTGGAACCACTCCTCGGGACCGACGGGGCCGCGACCTTCCAAATCGGCGGACGTCTTGACCTGGTTGTGGCGGTGAAGGTGGTCGATCTGGGGGAACATCTTTTCTGGCCGGATCACTCCCTGGTTATAGGGATAAGGGATCCTCTTAGCGATACCGGCGAAGTCCTCAAGGATATGCCCGTCGCCGTCCACGATGCGCTCAAGATTTATCTCAGTCATGAATTTTCCTCCGGAGAGTGTCTGGCCGCTTAGACCTGGACTGGAGCTAGGTTGTAGAGCTGCTCTGAGTTGCCGTGCAGAATGCCTTCCTTGGCTTCGTCAGAGAGAGCCTCGTTGGCGAGGACTTCCTGGATTTCCTCTTTGCACATCTCGTTGGAAACCTCGTGTGGGAAGTCGGAAGAGTAAACGAAGGGCTGGTGGCCCACCTCATCCACGGCTACGGGCAGCAGGGCCTCGTCGCCCTCTATCCCGAAGAAGATGCGGCCTTCGTCGATGTGTTTCTTGATGTAGTCGCTGATGGTGTCCTCTATCTGGGGACCCCATTGCTTGTAGGCGTCGTATTCCGGGTGGGTGACATGGGAGCGGTCGAAACGCTCCAAGGCCATGAAGATCCAGCCGACGCCGCCTTCAAGGAAGACATGCCGGACATTGGGGTAGCGCTCCAGCAGTCCGTTGAATACAACACTGCTCAGGGCCAGCATTATCTCGATGGGATGTCCCATTGCATGGACGGGAGCGTAGCGATTCATTCGGTCCAGACCTATGCCGCTGTGTGCACCCCCGTGGTAGGCGATGGTGCAGCCAAGGCGGTTGGCCTCTTCAAAGATGGGCCAATAGGTGTTCGCGCCGGGGTGGACATCGAAGCCCATGGCAGGGAGCATCGCTCCGTGCATGCCCAGGTCTTCGACTATGCGTCGGAGTTCCTGCACAGCTGATTCAACATGTTGGCCGGGAATGAGGCCCATGCCCCTGAATTTGGGGCTTCGGGCAAGGTAGGTCTCGTAAAGCCAGTCGTTGTAGGCGCGGGTGGCGGCGATGGCCCAGTCCACACTAACGATGCGCCCATAGGACAGAGCGAGAGTGGGGTAGACCACGGTGGTATCGATACCCGTGTAGGCCAAGAAATTGTCCCACTCTGCAGGGCCTTGGTTGAAGCTGCGGCCCGAGAGCTCAGCGGAGGTTGTTACCTGGTTGTGCTGGTGGAGGTGGTCCAGGGGCGGGAAGATTTTCCCCTCGTTGATGGGGCCCTCTTTATAAGGGCTAGGAATGAACTTAGCGATGGCGTCCAACTCTTCGATGATGTGGCCATCGCCATCAACAATGCGCTTTACGGCTGTCATGGGAACTACCTCCTTCTTGTTGCAACGCCAACGATGATATGGGTGGACGGTTGGGGTGTCAAACGTGGCCGCCTCAGCCGCTTGACAAAGTCAGAAAATTCAGAATAATAAGAAATATCATAAAGTGCGGTCTGTCGGGGCAATAGGGGTTGACATGGCAAAGGAAAAAAGAAACCTAGCGATGGTCGACGGTGGCGGTGGCGCAGTGGATTGCTGCAAGGTTGAGGCCGTGGTCACCGTCGACGACCGTGGGCAGATTGTTTTGCCGAAGGATATAAGAGACCGGGCCGGCATTCGCCCGGGGGACAAGCTCGCTCTTGTCGGTTTCGAAGATAGGGGAGGCCTATGTTGCGTTTCCCTCGTGAAGGTGGAGGAGTTGACCCAGATGGTGAGGACGCGCCTAGGCCCCATCATGCGTGAGGTATTCGAGGACGCTTCTTAGGTCCGGGCGCGCCTTCTCACGCTCCCTCCGTCATTCCGGCGAAAGCCGGAACCCAGGAAGGGTCTGACTATAGTACGCATAGGTCGGATTGGCCGATACGCCACTGGATTCCGGCCTTCGCCGGAATGACGGTGAGTGGGTGCGGCGGTTGGAAGTGCACACCAAGAAGGAGAACTTCTATGACCCAGCAAGATGTAAGAAGTGCGGTTATGCAGGCCTACGGCAAGATAGCTGTCTACTCAGACTCGTGTTGCGAACCTGGCTGCTGCGGCACTGCCGCAGCCAATCCCCAGGCTGCTAGCGAGGCTATCGGCTATTCCGCCGCTGAGTTGGCCGAGCTTCCTGAAGGCGCCAACCTGGGACTCGGCTGTGGCAATCCCGTTGCCCTAGCCTCCTTGAAGGAAGGCGAAACCGTTTTGGATCTGGGTTCAGGTGCCGGCATCGACTGCTTCCTTGCAGCCAAGCGGGTAGGGCCTACAGGCAGAGCGATTGGCGTAGACATGACCCATGAGATGCTCAAGCGGGCCAGGGAGAATGCTGCCAAGGTTGGGTTCGACAACGTTGAGTTTCGCCTGGGCGAGATAGAGGCCCTACCGGTTGCCGATGCATCCGTTGATGTGGTCATCTCCAACTGCGTCATCAACCTGTCGCCAGAAAAGGACAGGGTGTTTCAGGAGGCCTTCCGAGTGCTCAAGCTAGGAGGCAGGCTAGCCGTTTCTGACATCGTGCTACTTGGCGACTTACCGGATGCCGTGCTCCAGTCCATCGACGCCTATGTCGGTTGTCTCTCAGGGGCCGTCCTAAAGGACGCCTATCTGCAGGCCATTCGGGACGCAGGCTTCAGCGATGTGGAGGTTGTGGACGAAACCGTCTATCCAATGGATGAGATCTTCGAGCCAGCCTTGGCGGACGCGCTGAGGGATGAACTCAAGGTGCCGCAAGCTGAACTAGACGCGATCGGGAGCATAGCGACGAGCCTCAAGGTGCAGGCGTTCAAAGCATAGGGGCTGCCTTGACACCTTCTTGCGCGCCGTGATACATCGGGCCTAATCCCCTAACGCGCCACAAAGGAAAACAAGAATGGCAAAGAACGGGTTCAAGGTGATGGACAGCGACATGCACATCATGGAGCCCCCCGACCTATGGGAGCGCTATCTTGAACCGGAATTCCGCAGCCGGGCGCCCCGGGGACTCATAACAGAGAATGTGCGCGATCTGCGCATGGTGCAATCCGATGGTGCTCCCTGGGGTTTCGACCCGAGCCAGGCGTTATTAGTTGGGGACGACCCTGATCCTGAGAACCCCGACAAGCAGCATCACAAGAATATGCTTTTCCGCGGCCAGAACTATGAGCGCAACCAGAAGACGTACCGTTCCCATTCTGAACGGGGCTGGTCGCCAGAGGTGCAGATCGAGGCCATGGATGCCGAGGGTATTGATGTGGCTGTGCTGTTCCCAAGCCGGGGGCTCATGGCCCTTACCCTGCCGAATATGGAACCCCGGTTCGCCGCCGCCCTAGCCCGGGCCTACAACAACTGGCTCTATGACTTCTGCCAGGCCGACCCTGGCCGCCTCTACGGAGCGGCCATGCTTTCCCCCTTTGATGTCGGCTCAGCGGTGGAGGAGGCTGACCGATGCGCCAAGGATTTGGGCTTCGTCTCAGTGTTCATGCGAGCCAACATCGTCAACGGGCACAACTGGCACGAACCCTACTACGAGCCTCTGTGGTC
Organism: Chloroflexota bacterium; assembly: GCA_003228115.1. Lineage (GTDB taxonomy): Bacteria > Chloroflexota > Dehalococcoidia > Lucifugimonadales > SAR202-VII-2 > SAR202-VII-2. The sequence goes on along the minus strand of QEVV01000001.1, from coordinate 173,118 downwards.
GGCCTTGGAGGACCTCGACTTGCCCCTCGGATGGCATGAAGCTTCCACGTCAGGCAGCAGCCAGACAGCCGACAATTTCACGGACAACTTCATGCTCCGCCGTTTGTACGCCCAGCCCGTTGAGCAAATGCTGGCGGTTGGGCCCATGTGCCTGGGCGGGGTGCTGGCCCGGCATCCCAAGCTGCGTACGGCCTTCCTGGAGGCCAACTGCAGCTGGGTTCCCTGGCTCCTCTGGCGCATGGATGAAGGCTGGGAACGGGAAGGCGACATCCTGGCGCCTGACCTAACCGAACCTCCCAGCGCCTACTTCCGCCGCCAGTGCTGGGTGTCTGTGGAACCGGACGAAGAACCTGCGCGTTACGCCATCGACTTCCTGGGCAATGACAAGATCGTCTATTCCACTGACTATCCCCACGGGGACTCCAAGTACCCGCTGGCCACGGAGCAATTGTTAAAGCTGGATATCACGGAAGAGGACAAGCGCAAGATTCTCTGGGACAACTGCGCTTCGCTCTACAGACTGGAAGTCCCCGCGAGGACATAGGATGAAATTAAGGCAGGAGCAATAGGCCATGACCGATTCGGTAGAAAAGAACGAAATCGGTGACGTGCTGGAAGAGGAGCGGCAGACCCGTGTGGAACTCGCTGCTGCGTACCGCCTAGCGCATCACTACGGCTACACCTATATGGTTTACAACCACATCACCGCCAGGGTCCCAGGCGAGGGGCACCAGTTTCTGATCAACCAGTACGGCCTGCGTTACGACGAGATGACAGCGTCTAACCTGATAAAACTCAACCTGGATGGCGACATTACCGGGGGCGAAGGCCCGGTGAACCGCGCTGGGTACGTCATACATAGTGCCGTCCATGGGGCCCGCGAGGACGTGCAGTGCGTCATGCACACCCACACGATGGCCGGAATGGCCATCTCGGCGTTGGAAGAGGGCTTGCTTCCTTTGAGTCAGGACGCCATGGGTTTTTACAACCGCATTGCCTACCATGACTACGAGGGTATCGCCCTGGACATCGACGAGCGGGAGCGGCTGGTCACGGACCTTGGCCATCATGACGCCATGATCCTTCGTAACCACGGCTTGCTCACGGTGGGCCGGACGATAGGCGAGACCTTTGCCCGGATGCACAACCTTGAACGGGCTTGTCAGTCGCAGCTCCAGGCCATGGCTACGGGACGAGAGCTGCGAGTGCCCTCTCCTGAGGTCTGCGAACGCGCCGCCAGTCAGATTGAGGGTGCAAGGTCCGGAGGCAGTGCCTGGAAAGCCATGGTGCGCTGGCTCGACGACCACGACCCCTCGTACCGCGATTGATCGGCTGCTCCATCAGATGGCCCCACCCGCGACGACGCAACAAGCTTGGACAGGGTGCAGGGGCGAAGCCCCGCCGGGGGTGGTGGGGGAGTCCCCCACATATCCAAACGTTCGTGGGCGGAGTGGGCGGGAGCAACGGCGCTAGCCGAGCCAAACCGCTGGTGATGCCCAACGATTGCTCGAGTGAATGGGCTGCATAACAAAAGGCTCGGCCATTGGCCGAGCCTTTACTGCTTAAGTAGGAGCAGGTTGGGGTGAGCGAGGGGATTTGAACCCCCGATCTCCAGGGCCACAACCTGGCGCCTTAACCTCTTGGCCACGCTCACCACGCGAACACAAGCCGATTCTAGCAGCCGTGGGCCGCGAGGGTCAACGCATCTGGTGGTGGCATTCCACCATTTGCTGGTGGAAGTTGGCCGTAAACGCTAGGCAGAAGATTCGTGCTCCTCTCGGGTGCGCTGGGCCGCCATGGCGTAAGCCCTGATGATGTCCTGGCGGCGCAGAACGCCAAGCAGCCGTAGCGGCTCCTGAGCATCTACTACGGGTATGTAACCAACTTCCCGTGCTCCCAGCTTCTCCATAACCTCAGCGATGGTCTGATCCCTTTGCGCCGTTACCAAAGATCGCGTGGCGATGTCGCCGGCAGACCTTGCTTCTGATTCTGTCATCATCGCCTGCTCCACGTCAGTGGCCGTAACAATTCCCACAAGATTGCCATCCTCCAAGACGGGGAGGCCGTGCACCCCTGTCTTCTCGAAGGTCTGCAGGACTTCATCGATGGAAGCGGAGGCTTGAATTGTGGGGTAGTCGCGCGTCATCACTTCCCAGGTCTTCACGTTCCACGCGGGATCGAATCGGAGGAAGCGGCGCAGGTCCAAGCCTCGCCGAATGAGGCGGGCCGTATAGATGCTTTCGCGGCTGAGTTTTCGGGAGATGGCTGTACTGATGACTACCGTCAGCATGAGCGGCACGACCATCGAGTAGCTTCTGGACATCTCGAACACAATAAGGAGAGCTGTCATCGGTGCGGAGGCAGCCGCCGCAAATACTCCTGCCATTCCGGCAAGACCGTAGCCGCCGGGGTCCCCAGCTATGCCGGGGAAGGCGTCGCCCATCAGTTCACCGAAGCCAGCGCCTGCTATCGCTCCAAGGAACAGCGAGGGTGCAAATACTCCGCCCGTGCTGCCGCTTCCGATGGCCAAGGAGGTTGCGAGTGGCTTGAGGAAGATCAGCGCCAGCAGCAAGAGCAGCGGAAGGCCATCGACCAAGGCTTCGGTGATAACTTCGTAGCCGACGCCGAAGACCTCGGGGTAGAACACCCCGATTACTCCCACTCCCAGACCGCCTATCGCAGGCTTTAGGTAGTCTGGCAAATGGGACCTCGAAAAGCCCCCTTCGACAATCTTGATGGCCTGCATGAAACCCAGGGCTAACAGGGCCGCTCCAACGCCTAATAAGGCGAACAAGCCTAGCTCTGCCGGATGGTTGAGGCCATAAACGGGAACCGTAAACGCCCTGAAGTCGCCGAAAGCGCCGACGGCGACCGCCGAGGCGGTGACAGAGCTAATGACCACCACGCCGAAGTTCTGCAGGGAGAAGGTGCGGAGAACGACCTCAAGGGCAAAGAACACACCGGCGATGGGGGCATTGAAGGTGGCTGAGATGCCGCCTGCTGCCCCGCAAGCGACAAGGATCTTGAGCCATCCCTCGCTAACGCCGAAGCGCTGGCCCAAGAATGACCCCATTGAAGAGCCGATCTGAACAATCGGGCCCTCGCGTCCCACCGAAGCGCCGCTTCCGATGGAGACAGAGGTTGATAGGATTTTGACTAGGGATACCCGGCTCCTGATGCGCCCGCCGTCACGGGCGACGGCCAGCATCACTTCCGGGATCCCGCTGCCCCGGACCTCCCTGGCGAGGAAGTAGATCATCGGTCCAACTATCAGGCCCCCAATGGCAGGGAGAAGGAGAACGTCGTATCGGCCCAACGAAGAAAAACCGTCCAACAGGACATCGAAGAAGAGTGTGTCAAATATGTCGATGAGGTAGTCGAAGGCGACTGAAGCGAGGCCGGCCAAGGCGCCAACAGCCACGGCCAAAGCAACGCCTATGCTGAAGGGAGAAGGTCGGAACCTGCGGAGGAGAGCGGCCACAAGAGGTCGCTCGAGGAAGGTGGGAGACATAGGAAGGTTGCTGGGTGGCTGAGTGTTACCTGCGTCCACGCCCGTACCCTAGCCTTGCCTCGCGCCGACGTCAATCCCGAAGGTGGCAGGCACCCGGACCGTTAGGTGGATGGGGCAGGGAAGTGCACTGTTCGCGTGGGTCGGGCTCCTAGTCGCCCTTGTGGTCACTGATGATCCTGTTGGCCATCTCCCGACCGAGCCTCACGCTGTAGTTGGTGCCGCGGTCCTCTGGGTAGATCTGCGTTGTGTTCGCCAGGTAAAGGTTGTCGAACGGGGTCTGGAAGTCGGGGATACGCTGGGAGTAATTGACTTCCACAACGGGCTGTGCTGCAGCCACCCGGTGATAGTGCCACTTGCGTATCCATGAGCGGTCAAAGTTGGGGTTGATGCGCTGAAGGTGGGGCAGATACTCCTCCAGTAGCTCCGTGTCCTTCATGTGGAACAGGGGGTGCTCGCTGCTGAGGTAGTTGGCAATGTAGACGATGTGGTTGCCCCCGTAGACCTCGGGTTCGATGAAGTTCGTGTGCTCAATGACACCGACGAAGGGGATTGAGTTGTCGGCGATATTCAGCCAATAGACGGATGACAGGGGCTGATCTAACTCCAGCACTATGAGCACCGCGGCCAGGTACTTGATGCCCTCCAGCTTTGCCAGGTAGTCCGCTGGCAGTGGCGGTACCAGTTTGGGAAAGATGTAGGACGGCACTGTCGCCAGCACCACGTCGAAGTTTTCCTCTTTCGCACCCTGTCCCGGCAGCTCGACCTCAAGGCCACGAGCTACGCCGTCCTCAATCAACACCTTGTTTACACCGGCGTCGATGTGGACCTCGCCTCCCTTCTCTCGTATAAGCTCGGCCGTCCTGTCAAATATCTCGCCGAAGCTACCACCTGGATAACCGAGCTTCTCTTTGGCCATGCCCTTGCCCCGCGAAGTGAAGCGGGTGTGCATCTTGCCCCAGAACCAGGGCATCGCCACCTTGTCGTAGTATTCGCCGAACTTTCCGCGAAGCAGGGGACCCCAAACGGCGTCATAGGCGCGGGGCCCAGCGTATTTGCGGATCCAGTCGGAGGCGGTGACGTTTTCAAGCTTGCGCCAGTTTTTGTAGCGGCTGAGGTACAGGGCGACAAACCCCATGCGTATGCGGTCTATCAGGGGGATGGCGGAGAACTTTAGTAGGTCTGTGGGCGTGACGAACTTGTAGATCTTCCCGTTGCGGAAGATGCCCATCTTGGAATCAATCCACCGCATCTTGTGGCCTAGCCCCACCTCCTCCGCGAGCTCGAGGATGGCGGTGTCGCTGGTGAACAGATGGTGGTAGGCCCGTTCGAGTGGCGCTCCCCCAACATCGAATGTGGATGCTTGGCCTCCCAGAAAGGGGGCGCGTTCGTAGACAACGGGTTGGTGGCCCTGCTGGACTAGCTCCCAGGCGGCGCCCAATCCAAGGGCTCCGCCACCGATGATGCCGACTTTCATGCTAAGTTCTCCCTAAAGCTTGCTCACCCAACTCCAGCCAGAAATACGAAACCGGAATCGCGACGAGAATCCTTATTCTAGCCCAATGCAGTACCTGCCTGTCCTTTGAGCAAGCCTGAAGCCCGCATCTGTGGGCACAATGGGCTGGAGTTAACGCGGGTGGTGGAGGCGGAATTCAAGATGGGAGGCGTACCGGACGAAGTCATCGTCGGTGGTGAAGACGGCAAGGCTGCGCAACTCGGCTGCAGCACACATAAGAAAGTCGATTGCTGATCCGGCGAGGCCGACCGAGCGGCACCGATTGAAGCCAACTGCTGCCGTCTCATGATCCTCTGTTGTCAACGTTAGGTCTGGGAATGACCGGAGACGATCACGCAGGCGCTCGTATGTGGCTCTGTCGCCTATACCTGACAATAGCTCCTGGCGCACCAGCCCAGGTAGCGCTACTCGGCCTTCTCTAATCAATTCCTCCAATTCCGCAACAATCCTTCGCTGCCCTGGGCTCAAGTCCCCAGGTCTTCGGCGCAAGGCCAGCGACCATACGCTTGTGTCCACCAGAACGATCATGCCTGTTTGCGTCGCCGTGCTTCTTTGTAGTTGTACTTGGGGTCGTATTCAATAGTACCGAACAACCCGAGCACGGCCAACTGTTTGCGCCGCTGGACGTACTCCTCCAATGCCACGGTCACTGCTTCTTTCTTGGTCTTGTGCCCCCCTATATCACGGGCTTCCTCAATCAGACGATCGTCAATAGCAAGGTTGGTAGGCATGGCTCCCTCCCAATTCGCTTCTAATGCGGTTCTACACATTGTAACACACATGAGTTGGTGTGGAGCTACGGCGCCGCCACCATGTGCTATCAGTTGGCTCGACGCACTTGACGCTGAATCGAGGGCATGCTAAACCGTAGCCGACCCTCCAAGGAGGAGAGCTATGCTAACTACCGAACAGAATGATCGGGTGACGCAGGTCGGCCCCGGCACGCCTATGGGCGAGTTGATGCGCCGTTACTGGCAGCCCATCGCCGCGGAAATGGAGTTGGAGGAGAACCCGACTAAAGAGGTGCGCCTTCTTGGTGAGGACTTAGTGTTGTACAAGGATCGGTCCGGAAAGTTGGGCCTTATTGACCGCTTCTGCGCTCACCGCAGGGTCAACCTTGCTTATGGAATTCCCGAAGAGCACGGCCTCCGCTGCATGTACCACGGCTGGCTGTACAACGAGACCGGGCAGTGCATTGAACAGCCATTTGAGGAAACGGTTCGCCCCGAATCAAGGTTTAAGGACAAGATCAAGTTAAACGGCTACAAGGCCGAGGCCCTGGGCGGAATGATTTTCGCCTACATGGGGCCTGAGCCTGCGCCCCTCCTTCCTCGTTGGGATGCCTTCTTGTGGGACAACGTCGTACGAGAGATCACATTGGTGGTTCTGCCGTCCAACTGGCTTCAATGCGTAGAGAACTCATTGGATCCGGTTCATACGGAGTGGCTGCACTCCCGCCTGTCTGAATACATCAAGGAGTTGAAGGGAGAGGCGCTGACCGCTTTTCCGGCTTCCGCCAATGCCCGACATAAGAAGATTGGGTTTGACGTCTACCGATGGGGGGTTCTCAAGCGAAGGCTCGTAGGCGATGAGACGGAGGAAAGCGACGACTGGGCTCGTGGGCACCCGTTGATCTTCCCGAACTTCCTCTGTGTTGGCTCGCGGGAAGTCAATCGGCTCATGCAATACCGAGTCCCCGTGGACGATACCCACACTCTACAGGCGTCGCTCTATGTCCACAGGGTGCCCGAAGGTTTCAAGGCGCCTAAACAGACCTCCATTCCATATCGCTATGTTGACGTGTACGACGAGGACGGACGCCTCTTTTGGGAGCGTAACGTCGACCAAGACAAACTGGGTATGGTGGCGCAGGGGCCATCCATGGACCGCACCCTTGAGCGGTTGGGAGAGACGGATGCCGGCTTGATCATGTACCGGAAACTCCTGGAAGAGCAGATGAACATCGTGATGGACGGCGGGGAACCGATGGCGTTGGTCAGAGACCCCGCCGAGAACGAGTACATCGATCTGGCTACTGAACGCGTTTACCAGGGTATGGGCAACAACAGCGTAGTCATGCAACACATCCCCATGGAAAATGGTGATAACCCAGCGTTGGCCCTTATCGAGGACACGCTGAAGTCGTGGCGCATTCACCTTGGCATTGAAGAACCCGCCAAGTAGGCAAACGCAGCTAGGAAAGGGGGGGCGGCTATGGCTAAGCATTCGGTTCAGCAGGAAGAGGCCTATTACGGCAAGGTAGCCGCCGGAAAGCTCTTTCCGCTGTGGAAGATGCCGCCTCAGCAGCCGGAACCGAAGCCCCGTGCCGTGCCGTACGTCTGGCGGTGGGATTCCGTTGTTGAATTGCTGGACGAGGCTGGCCGCATGGACCACACCATCGATCAGGGGGGCGAAAGGCGAGCCCTTATCATGATCAATCCTGGCTTTGAAGGGCCGTTCGCCGGCACCACGCCGTCCATTGCTGCCGCCATGCAGATGATCAAGCCGGGCGAAGTTGCCAACGCCCACCGTCATAGCATGGCCGCCATCCGGTTCATTCTCCGAGGCAGCGGGGCCACGACCGTGGTGAACGGAGAGAAGGTCACGATGGAAGAGGGTGACTTGGTGCTCACGCCGCAGATGGTATGGCACGACCACACAAACCCCATGGCGCAGGACCTTTACTGGTTGGACGCGCTGGACGCACCGCTCGTTTTTTACCTCAACGCCAATTTCTACAACTTCTACTATGAGGATGTTCAGCCGGAGACGGTCCCCGAGAACCACACCGCAGACACTTTGGGAGGCGGCCTCCTGCGAAACCAGTACGCGCCTCCAAGGGAGAGATCGCTGTCGTTGATCTACAAGTGGAAGGACACCTACGCCGCCCTCCACAGCGCCACCGAGGCCGAGGGAAGCCCCTTCGACGGGACCATCTTCGAATATACCAATCCGCTTGATGCTGGGCACACTTTGCCCGGCATGTCCTGTTTCATTCAGCGGCTTCGCCCAGGGGAGCACACGGAGGCTCACAGGCACACAACAAGCGTCGTTTATCACGCCTATCAGGGCCAAGGCTCCATCATCATCAATGGCCAACGCCTGGACTGGGCTAGGGGCGACACCTTTGTGGTGCCTTCATGGGCATGGCACGAGCATGTCAACGGCTCCTATTCTGAGGAGGCCGTCCTCTTTTCCGTTAGTGACCTACCGGTCATTGAGGCGATGGACCTCTACAAGGTGGAGGAAGGTAGCAGGCAAGAGGTCGCAGGAGTGATAGAGGGTTCTCGTTAGTTTGTAATTCAGTCGTCAATCTAAGTAGGAAAGCGGAATGGTTCAAAGCAATCAAGTGATTGAGCATGGAGTCGTCCAGCGCCGCCTGAAACTAGGTCTGGTAGGCCTGGGCGTGGGCACGTCCATGGCCTTGCCTGAAATACTCTCGCTCCAAGACCGATATGAGATAGTCGCCGGCGCCGACGTCAATCCGCGGGTTGTCGAGGCGTTCCGGAGCCAGTTTCCTAACGCCACCGGCTACGATAGCGTCGAGAAGCTCGTAGCCGATCCAGACATCGAGGTTGTGTGGATCGGCACCCCTAATCAGTTCCACGCTGCCCACTGCATGGCGGCAGTGGAACACGGTAAGAACGTGGTCGTGGTGAAGCCCATGACAACAACCATGGAAGAAGCAGCTCTGTTGGTGGAGGCGGAGGAGAAGTACGGAGTCAAGGTAATTGCTGGATACTCCGCGGCTCTCAGCCCGGTGTTCCGCGCCATGCGCCGCGTCATTCTCTCGGGACAGATAGGTGAGCTTCGGGCTATGCACAGTGTCGCTCACACTGATTGGATGACCATGCCGCGAAACCCCGATGAGGTTGACCCCAGCATTGGCGGTGGTCTGATCTACCGCCAGGGCCCCAATCAGATGGACACGGTCAGGGTAATTGGTGGGGCCATTCGCAGCGTGCGTGCCTTCGTTGGGCAATGGATGCCTGAGCGGCCATGCCCTGGCTACTACACTGCGTTGATCCAATTCGAAAGTGGCGTGTCCTGCACGCTGGTCTACAACGGCTACGGCTACTTTCTCACTTCAGAACTCGTGCCGTGGGGCACAACCACCGGCCTGTTTGGGATGTACAACCCAGAGCAGCGGGGCGAGGTTCGGCGAGCCCTTCGCAAGGGTGACATGGACGAGGCGAACCTGAAGGACATGCAACGGATCGGTGGAAGTCAAGTGAAAGGCACAGTCGAACAGAGCAATGCCAAGCGGGCTTGGATCCCGCATCATCTCGGAATCTTCGTGGTCAATTGTGAACGGGGTGATGTCCGGCAATCAGCGCATGGCCTCTATGTGTATAGCGACGATGGCCTTGAAGACATTCCCGTCGAAGGGGCCAATTCATTGGGCGGAGCTGAACTCGACGAGCTCTACGACGCTATCGTCCATGGAGCGCCTATTTATCATGACGCTCGGTGGGGCATGGCTACGCTTGAGGCCGTCTTGGCCATCATGGACTCGGCCAGGCTGGACCGAGAGGTACGGCTCAGCCACCAGGTTTCACTGCCCGATACGTATTTTTAGAATCCGCCGGAGGACGACTCATGGCAACCGACATCAAAGACGTTCGATATCTGACTGCCGTTGCTACGCGAGTTCTGGCCAAGGTGGGTCTGGCTACCGGCATATTGACATCGATGGGGCACGCTAGCATCCGGGTCCCAAACCAGCCCGACCAATTTGTAGTCAAGGGGCGCGGCTACGAAGTTGATTCCTTGGCTGTCATGCAGCCTGAGGACATGGTGGTCTGCAACATGAACGGCTCCAAGGTGGAGGGCCCCAAGGGCGTCACGCCTCCCAACGAAGTGAAGATGCACTCCTGCATCTACAACGCTCGCCCGGATGTTCAGGCGGTCGTCCACGTGCATCCCTCCTTCGTGGTGGTCATGAGCGTGCTGCGGGCGAGGCTGGCTCCCATGATCGTACATGGGGCCGCTCTGGTCAGGAACGGACTGCCTATCTATCCAAGCCCCGCACTCATCACAACTGAGGAAAGCGGTGTAGCAGTGGCAGGGTTGCTGAATGGCGGCAAAGCGGTTGTCCTGCGAGGGCATGGCGCCGCCACGGTGGGCGCGTCTGTCGGGGAGGCCATCTCCGACATGATGGAACTGGAAGAACAGGCGAAGCTGAACTGGTACGCCTATTGCGCCGCCGGGCCAAACTACGAAGGGCTTTCAGGCGACCTGCTCGACGAATTCAACGCCACCATTGCAAACCTGCGAAACCTGGAACATCTCAAGGACGCTGATGGCGAGACCGGACGCCCCCGGACCAGCGGCACTTACGATTACTATTCGATGCTGGCGGCAGGGGAGATGTAGGTCCGCTAGGGGCCTGTCCGACAATTGGGCAATCCAATACGGCAGGGACGAAAGTCGTTAATGACAGGCGTAGGGGCGTTTAATTAAACGCCCCTACGGTCGTTTGGTGACGAGAATTGTTATCCATTGTCCCGGTCCGCCGTTTTTGGGACGGCCTCCTAGGGTATGAGCCCATCCCGGTAGTACAAGTAGACGTTCTCGGCTCGTAAGGGGTCCGTTTGGATGTCCCGATAAAGCACGTAGTCCATCACCTCTCGTCGTAACTCTGCGTTGGTGAATCCCTCCCATAGGCCGCCCAGATCGACGCCCTTGTAGGTCTCCGGAAACCAGTAGAGGCGCAAGGCTTCTTCGGGCTGTGAGAACCCCTCCAACTGGCCTTCCACGTAATCCTTGTTCGTTCCGTTTACGAGGATCACGTCGCCCCCTTCCGGTACCTTGCAGTCGGGCTCGTCCAGACAGGCGAAGTTCACGTTGTTGTAGTTCCGCACATACCAAGTCCATGTCCAATAGTCGTCATTGTCCACGATGATGGAGAGATCGCTGCCTTTGCCGGAGGCGGCCGCCAGTCTGTCCAGTTCGTGAGTGAAACCCCGCACGCCAGGAGTGCTGTGGGCGTAAATGAGCATCTCCTTGCCCACGTCGCCCTCGAAGAAAGAGGCTCCGACTCCGGCCTTAACGCCGTAAAGAAACAACACGGCAGCGATCCCCACGGCAAAGATGGAAGCGCCGTTTCGGAATCCGATCCTGGCCATGAGCAGCGCGGTCAAGACTAGGATTGCCGCCCCAATGGCCGCGGCGACCCAGAATGCGCCAGTGTTGGCGGTGGGTGATTGGAGGAGAATCCGCCCGGCGAAGAACATTAGGAGCGGTGCGCCCAGGAGGACGAGCCAGCCACCAAGCCGGACAGATCGGCGCCATTCCACGGCTGAGACGAGGTCTCCAAGGAAGCGGGCGCTGAGTAGGATCATTGGCACAGTTATGTTCACCACTAGCCAGGGCATCTTCTCCCCGGCGACGGTGTAGGCCAGCAGCGTTACTCCAGCCCAGAAGACCATGAAAAGAGCGAACGGATCATAGTGACGTTCAAGGGTGGCAGGAATGGCTACAGCGGCCAGGATAAAGCCGACTGCTGCATACCCAAAGTAACCGGAAGCGCTCCCACCAATCATGTAGCCAGTGATCAGCGATCCGGCGGCTATCAAGAGAAGCCCTCCGCCGAAGCGGCGTCCCCAGATGCCGCTCCGCCAGACGTAGTACGCCCCCCCTACAAAGAAGAAGATGAAAGGAAGGGCTTCATAGAGCGGCGTGACGACGAGGTAGTAGTACCAAGGCTGGCTGCCTCTGGCGACATCGTGTTGGGCCACCCAGTACCCCAGCGACTGCCAAACGCCCGTACCGAGCCCCAAAAAGTTGGTGAAGAAGGTGCTGTAGAGGAGGCCCCAGACCACGTAGAAAAGGGTGGCGGCCGGCAGCCATATCCGCCAGTTCCACGCCAGCCCCCAAATGATGGAAATGAGGGCAAGAACTGCGATGACGATGAACCCCACCGTCCATCCATCGCCGTCCGGGAGGCCCACCTGATCCAAGGGGCCATCAGGAACGGCAAGGGTCACTGGGAGGATGTCTTGGAAAAGCGCCGTCCCGGCAGCCCACTGGGGCAGCGTCAGCGTCAGGATAATCAGGAGGAGGACCCCAGGCTTGGATGTACGGGGAACCGGTACCCCTCCCAGCCAACGGATGGTCTGCCAAGCAAGTCCTAGGGGAATGAAAAATGCCTTCCACAGCGACCCGTTTTTCCTTCCCGGAGCCACGATGACCCTTCCCCACCTGCGGGCAAGTGCCGCGATGGCTCCTCCGGTTTCCCTCAGCGCGGCGGAGAATAGCGACCGCTGCCGGCCTCCGGTTCCTCTTTCTATCCATGCGCCCAGATCGGGCAAGGCGCGAAGGCTCAGGTAGACGCCAAACATGGCAATAACCATGTAGGCGGTCTCCTTGGTGGCCAGAGCCAGGGCGAGGAAGAGGGCCATGAGAAACAGGTATCGTTTATGGCCTGAGTCGAGATACCGGAACATAACCCCAACGAGGGCTATGGCCCACACCACCATGTAGATGTCGTTGCGGGCGTAGCGGCTGTAGTAAAGAAGTATGGGGGAGAAGGCCAAGAATGCTGCAGCAAAAAGGGTGCCGATTCTGCCTAGGTACGGCCGCAGTAGGAGGGGGACGCCAACCAACGCCGTACCGAAGAGGGCCGGGAGCAGCCGGGTTGTGACCAAATTGTCGCCAAAGATGAATAGGGAAAGGGCCGTTCCGTGGAATTGAAAGGGGCCGTGCATCATCGGCGAGTGGGCATACCCCTCGCCAGCGTAGAGCCTCCAACTGAACCAGGCGTGGAGGATTTCGTCGTGACTCAGGGAGCGAGCATCAAGCGCCCATAACCTCATACCCAGAGCCACGGCCACCAACGCACCGAAGATGGCGAGTTCCCATCGGGAAAAGGGTAGGCGAGGGAAGCCACGATGGGGCAGGTCCACATCCGTGACAAGAACCTCGCTGAGGTAAGGCCCTTCAGGGAGTCCTAGCTCGTCCTCCGGGTTGATGTTGTCTTCGAGGAGGGGCTCCTCTTGGTGGTCGCTACTGAACAACGCGGTAAACCTTCATGTTTCCTTGGTCGAATAGAAGCTCCATAAAGACCGCGAACTTGGCGAGGCCCTCGCTACCGTAGGCGATCATCTCTCGCTGCCCCACGATGACGTAGGAGACATCATACTTATCCAAGATGCGCTGGGCCTCCTCAATGTCGGGTGTTCTGTATAGCAGAGCGACATCGTCTTCGCGGCCTGCCAACGGCTCGGCGCTGCCCCGCCACTGAATCTCGTGGCCGGGCCAGTTGAGAACGGTGGCCAACCCCGTACTGGCGGCGAACCTTCCATGGGATGTGTAGCTGCCGCCCACGGCTTCAACGATGCCCTCTCCAGGAGATGCGATACGTTGCAGGGTCTGGATGGCTAGCACTTCGTCGGATTGGTACCGGCCTAGGGCTTGGAGGCCATCCAAGATTGGCTGAGAACTGAAGTCATTGGTCTTGCTGGGTAGCGAAGCCGCTGGATAGTAGAGGGCCGCCGCCACGAGTACTGCGAGCCCTGCGATCCATAGCCCCCGGCCTGCCATCGACAACCCAAATCGGGATGGCCGCCAGCGGTCGAACACATAATATAGGCCGAAGCTGGAAGCCAAGGCAAGGAAGACCCATGCTTGATAGGACAGCTTGAAGACGGTGTTCATCCGATTATTGAATTGATCGACGATGTAGAAGAGGTCGGCGCCGATGACCAACAGAACGCCCAGGCTACCGACCAGCAAGGCGCCCGTTAGTCCGACGTGGTCGGCCTCGCCAGCCCAGGTGAGAAGGCCATACATCATGGCCGCCAGCAAGAACATCCACGGCGAGAGGTTCAACAGGCGTTCAAAAATGATTCCTAGACCGGCGCTGGCTATGGTTTGCCAAAGTGCCCACAAGAGAAAAGGCGCCAATGGCGCCGCCACCGCAATGAGAAGCTTTTGACGGCGTGGATGACCCTCCTTGAGCGCGCTTCGAAGTTGGAGCAGGACAAGTGGAAAGACGATGAATAAGAAGAGTCCCCACAACAGAAAGTGATGAATGGGTCTACTGGCTATCGGGTGGACCGGGAGGAAGCCAGACACCTGAGAGCTGAGCACCAGGTACTGGGGTAGGTATGCCAGCACCGCCACGGTCCCCACAATTGCGATGGGTGGCGCTGCCATCCTCAACAAAGAACGTCCGCCAGTGGACGATTTGTAGGCGATGAGCAACACGGCGCCGCTGAACAGGGCTAACCCTGTCGGGAGGTCCCAGGCGTTCAGGAACCCCAGGGAGCCAATAGCGACGCCTGCGACAAGCAGCCAGGGCAATCGCCGGCGTAGTCCGCCAAGGCCCAATATCCCGCGGCCCGCCAACACCTCCAACGCGATGCCGACTGCCAGCAGCAGGAAGGGCAGTGCACTGACATGAGGGTGCAAATCGCCAAGGAGGAAGCTGAAGAAGGGGAACTCGGTGATCGTGTAGTCGAGGCTGCATCCGCCAGCGGGCGCGGCGACATCGCATCCTGGGCGGAGGGTATCAATGACACGGGTGGACTTCCACCACCACCAGGAGTCGGTGGGTATGAAGGTTGCGGCTCGAGACGTCTCGGCCAGCCCTTTGACGCCGATCCAATTCCACAAACCTTCCGTGCCCCAGCCGCGGGCCCGGAGAAACTCTAGGCCGCTAACGAGATTGCCCGCCAATAGAAGCAACGCCGGCGCCGCAAGCGCAGCTGCAATGGCGTTACCCATAGTCGCTCGGGCCAGACGAAGCAGGTTGTAGCTCAGTCCGAAGACTGCTGCCGCCGCCATACCAGCTACAAGAGCCAGTGAAAGAGAGTAGGCCGCTCCGGCAGCCACGCCCGTAAGCTTTGCCAGCGTCCCCCAGAGCATGTAACTCATGTAGTAATAGCTGATGGGTAGACCCCGCAGCCAGGGGTCCTCAGGAGGGAAATAGGACGTCGCAATGTTGGCGTTGAGGAAGGCGAAGTCCATGGGCTTTTCTGTGGACGTAAGGTCGGGGTCGTAGGTGCGGTAGATGACCCAGCCAACAAAGAAGACCAGGAACACTATTTCGGTAGCGAGGATGACCCGCCAGTGGCTCTGTAGGTGCTCGCGCATTTCGGTGGAATGGCGCCGCTGAAGGAACATGCCCCCCAAGGCTATCGCGACAACAAACGCCAAGATGACGGGTGCGCGATGGGGCAAAATGTGGAGCGTACCGAAGAGCCACAGGGGATAGCCTAGGAGGAGTAGCCCCAGTGGCTTTGCAAGGGATAGGCCGCGGTCGGGGAGACGTGAGAACAGAACGAAGGCGAAAGGCGCCGCCGCCAGGGTGATTACTTCAATGGCTAGGAGCCAGGTCAGTGCCTGAAGCACGGCGATGAACCTACCGGCATGGGATTAGCGCGAAGGCGCGGCTTGCTCATACTCCGAGGCGAAGAGTGCCTCGATAAAGATGCGTGGATCAAAGGGCGTCAGGTCATTGATGCCCTCGCCAGTGCCAACGAACAGCACCGGTAGTTTCAACTCCTCGGCAATGGGCAGGACAATCCCACCCTTCGCCGTACCGTCCAGTTTGGCCAAGACAACACCGTCGCAGTTGACGGCGTCTGTGAAATGATGTGCCTGGGTCAGGCCGTTCTGCCCGGTAGTAGCGTCCAGCACCAGCAGGGTCTGGTGGGGCGCTGTTGGGTCTAGGCGCTGCACTACGCGATACACTTTCTTGAGCTCTTCCATGAGGTTGGTCTTCGTGTGAAGCCGTCCGGCGGTATCGATTATGGCTATATCCGCCTTTCGAGCCCGGGCGGCCTCCAAAGTATCGTGGGCCACTGCGCCGGGGTCGCTGCCAGGCTGATGGGCTATTACCTCGACTCCCAGTCTCTTGCCCCAGGCTTCAAGCTGGTCAATGGCGGCGGCCCGGAACGTGTCGGCAGCGCCCAGGATGACCTTTTTGCCGTCCTGTACTGCCCGGTTCGCCAACTTGGCGATGGTTGTGGTCTTCCCCGCTCCATTCACGCCTACCACCAAGACCACCATGGGTCCGTCTGTTGGCTCGCTCGTCGATTCATCGGGTGGACTGGCTGCATCCAGCATGGACACCATCTCGTCCTTGAGGAAGGCCAGCACGGAAGGGGGGTCGGCGCGGTTTTCCTCATCCGCTCGTTTCTGCACACGTTCCAGAAGACGGGAGGTGGTCTCCATTCCTACGTCGGCGGAAACCAGGGCTTCTTCGAGTTCTTCCCAAAGTTCGTCGCCGATCTCCGCCGATCGGAAAAGGTGGGCTACTTTGGAAAACCAGGTACGGCGCGTCCTTTCAAGCCCCTGCTGGGACTGCTCAAGGATCTGTTCTTGTTCCCGCTGCTGCTCTTCCGGGGCTTCGTCTTTGCTTTTCCGTCGAAATGGCCAGCCCAAGAAAGACTCCTCAGGGCAAAAAGGCTTCGATAATCGTAACACGGGGAGAGATGCAGACGCAGAGATCCAAAGGGAGGGGGAAACATTCACCGGTGCGCCAACCTTTTGCGCCGACTTTAGTCTCGGGCCTCAGCTAGCTTGAGAAGCGCCTCTCGGGCGGCGTCCCGTTGGGCATCGACCTTGCGCATGCCATGACCGCGGCCCAGGACGACATCTTCCACTAGAACCTCGATCTCGAAGAGGCGGGCGTGTTCCGGGCCCTCTTCCGACACGGTCCGATAGGTTGGGGGAGCCATGCCCTGCGCTTGAATGGTTTCTTGCAGGTGATTCTTTGGGTCTTTGGGCACGCCGTCCCTTATCAGGCGGCGTAGTTCATCCTTGAACAGCCGTAGAGCGAAGCCGCGTGCGACGGCGTAGCCACGGTCTTGGAAGACTGCGCCTAGCACAGCTTCAAGGACGCCGGCAAGAATGGAAGACCGTTCCCGTCCGCCGCTGGCTTCCTCGCCAGAACCCATCAGGAGATGGGTTCCGAGATCAAGCGAGATAGCTAACCGAGCTAGCGTTTCCCGCCGTACCAGCGCCGAGCGGTGATCTGTAAGGTGACCTTCGTGTAGAGCGGGGAAGCGAGTGTAGAGGTGGTTCGCAATAACCAGGCCGATGAAGGCGTCGCCTAGGAACTCCAGACGCTCATTGTCTTTGACATCGGCGTCTGGATTCTCGTTGGGATAGGAGCGATGCACCAAGGCCTCTTCAAGGAGTTTTCGCTCCTTGAAGGTATAGCCCAGGTTGGCTTCTATAATCTCCAGACCCGGCCGGTGCGCGAGGTTCACGAGGTTTAGTCGAACACTCCCTTCGGCCATGGCGGCTGCGGATGCTTGATCTCGCCGATGTAGGGATGCCGGCCGATGAGGGCCATGAACCCCTCGTAGACGCTTACTTCCTCGCCCTCGGGGGGTACCAATGTCTTGAGGAAAGCAGCGTGCCCGCCTTCGAAGACGAAGGTGGGGGTGCCAAAAACGCCGTGCTCACTGACCGCTTCTTCGTGTTCCTGCACCACGGTGCTGGTGGTGTCGGGATTCTCGTAGTCCTTTTCGAACTGTGCCATGTCGAGCCCCGCGTCACTGGCCACGTTCATGATTGCATCCCTTTCATTGAGGGCTATGCGATCGTTGTTGCGGGCATTGAGCATGGCTAGGTGGAACCGGTTGGAGGCGTCACTTCCCTGCTTTCTTGCGGCCACGCCGCCTCGAAGCGATGGAAAGCTCTTCTGTTCGCTCTCCGGCTGGTCCCATGTTTTCCATTCCGGTCCTTCCTTGCTGTTGATCTGTTGGAGCACGAAGCTCTTCCATTCCAACTCAAGCTGTCCGGGGAGCGCCTGCTGAACCCTTTGCAGCCAAACTGCTGCATTGTAAACAAAGGGTCAGGAGTAGTCGAAGTAGACCACCAGCTTGTCTTTGTGTTCGGCCATGTGTGCCTCCTGTACCAACAATCCCTGCGATAGGGCCATTGTAGGCTCGGCTGAAGGCTCCGTCAAAGACCCTGTGATACCATCGCACTACTCCTTTCGAAGAGCCGCCATGAACGTTTCTCCCTTGCTCCATGACCTGCCTCCACACCTGAACCATGTAGTTGCCGAGGCCCAATCGGTGGCTTCAAACCTTGGGGTGGAGCTGTACCTGGTTGGTGGGCCGGTGCGAGATCTCATGCTGAAGCGTGCCGTCGTTGATCTTGACTTCTCGGTGGTTGGCGATGCAGCCGCTTTTGCCCATGCGCTGGCAGAAAGGGCCGGGGGCGCTCTCGTTGCCGAATCTCCGTTCGGCACGGCCAAGGTGGCAGTAGCCGGTATTGAGGTTGATGTGGCCAGCGCTCGTATCGAGCGGTACAAGCATCCCGGAGCACTCCCCACGGTTGGGCCCGCAACTATCCTGGAGGACTTGGCTCGCCGGGATTTCACAGTCAATGCGATGGCGGTGGCGCTACACGGCAAGGAGTTTGGTCTTTTGCTGGACCCCCACGGTGGTCAGGCGGACATAGACTCCCATTTGCTCCGGGTCCTCCATGACATTAGTTTTCAGGACGATGCTACGCGAATGCTTCGCGGGGTGCGTTTCGCTGTTCGCTTGGGCTTTGGTTTTGAGTCGAAGACGGAGGCCCTCCTGCGGCGGGACGCCGGCATGTTGGACACCATCAGCGGCGATCGCCTGCACAACGAGTTGTTTCGCCTTCTGCAAGAGCCCGATCCTGCGGCGTGCCTTCGTTTGGCTGGTGACCTTGGTTTGCTTCAAGCCATCCACCCGGCTTTGGGTGACCAAAGGGCCATATCCGGCAACGTTCGAAGCCTGCAAGCTCAGAGCCGTGATTCGGCCCTGTTGCTGGCGGCGATGGTCTGGGGCCTCGAACCGGAGGATGCCAAGGCCTTGGCATCTCGCCTAAGTCTTAGTCGAGGGGACGTGGCCTTGCTCGAGCAGGTGGCCGCCTTTCCGTCACTCCGGGCGACGCTGGATGAGAAAGACATCCGTCCCAGCAAGGTGGTCCGCTTACTTAAAGGCCAGTCCGAGAAAGCCCTCCAGGTGGCGGCAGCGTTGGAGCGTAATAATCGGGTGGCTGAGCTAGTGCGGAGCTATCTGGGCGAATGGCGTCACATTCAACCCATGCTGAGTGGCGACGACTTGCAAGGCCTAGGGGTAGTGGTGGGGCCACGTCTGGGCGAAATGTTGCAGCGCCTTCGTGACGCCCGCCTAGATGGGGAGGTGTCAACGCGGGAGGATGAGGTGGGATGGGTTCGAGAATTTAGAAAGTCGAGAGGCTAGGTAGATTCAGAACGTTGACCTACCCGCATCCAGCCTGCGCCGGTAGAACAGGTACTGCTGGGCGTACCCGGCGTATCCTCCGAAGTGTTCTTTAGCCCAGGCCTGGATGGCTCTGTCCGGAATGGCCTCTCCGTCGAAGTACCACTCCTGCACTGCCCGCCGCACCCATCTGTCCAACGGGAACGCGTCTAGCTTGTCCAGCGAGAAGACCAGGGCGCAGTCTGCCACTTTCTCTCCCACCCCCTTCAGCAACATCAAAGTTTTTCTCGCCTCATCCGTGGGACGGGAACGAAGCGATTCAAGGTCAATTTCCCCGGCGGCGATGGTCTTGGCCAGTGGGTCAACGTATTTTGCCCTGAACCCCAAGCCGAGTTCGCGGAGCTTCGCTTCTCCGACCTCCGCCAGCGTTTCAGGGTTAGGAATCGCCGGAAGCCGACATTCGCCCAAGGAAAGTTCCTGGCCGCAATGCCCCGCGAGGGCGTTGATCATGCTCCGTATTCGGGGGATATTGGCGTCGATGGAGCAGACAAACGACAACAGGCATTCCCAGGGGTCCTGCCGCAGTATTCGTAGGCCGTGGTTTCTTTGCAGGGGCTCCCTAAGGTGCGGATCGGCCTGAAGCTGGCGCAGTATCTCCTCGATGGGGTCGTTGAGCCGAAGAAAGGCATGAATCGCGGCGATGACTTCTTCCTGGCTGTTGGATGCCATCTCAAATTCGAGGCCTCCCTCAACCTGGCGAAGGTGGGCGATCTTTCCACCCAGCGGCCCGCAGAACCAGCCGTCGTGGCGTCGCCAGAGGAAGACCTGGCCGCTTTCGATGCTCTTTTCCAGGTCTAGGGGCTGGGCTACTGGCAGGAAGCCTAGGGCCGTTGGAGCCATTCATGCACCTGGCCGCGGAGCGCTGTAATGGGGGCATCCGTCGTGGTGCAGGGCGGGATGGCCTCGATGAAGGTCTTGCCGTACGCCCGTGAAGAAAGCCGCCGGTCCAGCACCACGACGACACCGCGGTCTTCTTGGCTGCGGATCAAGCGGCCGAAGCCCTGGCGGAACCTGAGTATCGCTTGGGGTACAGCAAATTCCTTGAAAGGGTCTTCGAAGAGCTCGGACCGCGCCGCAAAGACTGGGTCCGAGGGAGGATTGAAGGGTAGGCGGGCCAGAATCAGGACCTTCAGTTGGCCGCCACGGAGGTCGACGCCCTCCCAAAAGGTGTTGGTCCCCAAAAGGACTGCCTTCGGGTCGTCCTGGAAGCTGCGGAGCAACTGGCGGGGAGGCGCCTCGATACCCTGACCGAGCAGCCTGATTCCGGCGGCGCTCAAAGGGCCAAGAACGGCAGCATGAGTAGCCCGAAGGGCGTTGTATGAAGTGAACAACACCATCGTCCGGCCCTCAGCGGCGAGGGCCAACTCGATGACAGCGTCTGCCACTGCTGACTGATATCCCCCAGTAGTCGGTTCGGGGATGTCTGGCGGCGTTGCCAAGAGCACTGCTTTCTTGTAGTTGAATGGCGACCCCACCAATAACTCACTGCTTAGCTCGATTCCGACCCGCCGCCGGAAATAGTCGAAGGTGCCGTCGGCGCTGAGCGTGGCGCTCGTCATCACCACGGACTTCGTCTGGGCAAACAGGCCATCCTGCAGCGCGGGCGCCACCGATAGCGGGGCGGCATGCATCTCGGCTGTGCCCTCAATGACGCCAGCAGTCAGCCAGTAGATCATTTCCTTGCGAGGGTGAATGACGAACTCTAGGGTGTGGTCTCGAAGGTCCGTTCCCTGCTGCAACAAGGCTGAGGCTTCCAGGGCTACAGCATCCTGGTTCGGGATCTGAATGTCGGAGGAATCCTCGATTGCTTCAAGGGCCTCGGTGAGCCCGTCGAGAGCCTCTTTCAACGAGAGATCAGCGTTCTCCCAGGCGATTTCAACGTCGGCCCAGGCTGGCTGGGCCCTGGTGGAACTGGTGACCTGGATCTGGGAACTGTCGTCCGAGGCGTCACGGTATTGGAGCATGACGCTGTAGATGACCTTTCGGAACTGATGCCACATCTGCCGCCAGTGGAGCGTGTCCTCAGCCAAACGCGTAAGTAGCTCTTCGAAGTCCCTGCGCCGATGGTCTGCCAACGATGACAAGCGGACGGCGAAACGGGTTTTCTCAACCATCCCCCCTGCGCTAACCAGGCCGTCGACGAGCGACTCCGTCTCCCGGTGAATGATGTCGAAGCCGAATCGCTTGGTGGCTTCCTCCTCCAGGTGGTGGGCCTCGTCGATAATCAGGTAGTCGTAGGGAGGGATTGCGCCACCACCCCTGGCAAGGTCAGTGAGCAGCAGTGAATGGTTCACCACCAGAATATGAGCGCTTTCCGCTTCGTCTTTGGCATGCCGGAAGAAGCACACACCTTCGGGAGCAACGCAGTCGCCACCGTCTGCGGAAAAGTGGGGCCACGCCTGTAGTTCCCGGCCCGCGGTGCCAATTTCTGCGCGGTCGCCGGTGGTGGTGTCCTGCATCCACAGCATTGTCTTCGAGAGCAGCCGAGCTTCCTCCTGCGACAACGTCTCGCTGTCTCTGAGGTTGAGCCAGCGGCGCAGGCAAAGGTAGTTGGCCCGTCCTTTGAGCTGAGCGACCTTGATTTCGGCGTTGCTGAATTCGGGCTCTGTCGATAGGGCCTCGATAAGCGCAGGGATGTCTTTGCGTATGAGCTGGTCTTGGAGGTTGATGGTGGCCGTTGAGACCACAACCCTTTTGTTGTTGGCCACCGCGAACAGCATGGCAGGAAGCAAGTAGGCCACGGACTTACCCACCCCAGTTCCCGCTTCCACGACCAGATGCTCAGCGCCGTTGATGGCCTTTGCTACTTCCACGGCCATTCGCTGCTGCTCCTGCCGAGCTTCATAGCCTGGGAAGCGGCGGGAAAGGGGGCCGTCCGGGGCAAACAAACGCTCCAGGAGGCTGATGTCGATGGGCACTAGGTCGACGTTGGCGCTCAGGGGCCGGGACCGGGGAAGACGCTTTCTCAAGGCCTCCAGGTCCAAGGCTTGGTCCATTTTTGCCGGCGGGGAAGCGGAGAGTGCCGCGTTCTCTATTCGCTTGAACAGCTGAGCCATACTCCACCTGGAGCGCATGGCCCAACGGGCGATTTCAGATATCTGATGAGCAGGGACCTCCAAGGCGTGTTCCACCAAGGCTAGGTAAACCTGACGGGTTACATCGGCATCGTCCCAGGCCCGGTGAGGCCTTGCGTGGCCGAGACCCAACTCCTCAACAAGACGGCCAAGCGAGTACTCCGGGAAATAGGGCATCAGGGCTGATGCCAGGTCGCGGGTGTCATAGGCCGGGTTGGATTGGGCAACGAGCTTCTGACGCAGGAACGCCAGGTCAAAACTGATATTTTGCCCAACGATGGGGTGGCTACCTAGGAAGGCCATCAGGTCGGGCGCAACGCTTGAGAAGTATGGTGCGCCGTCTAGGTCTTTCTGGGTAATTCCCGTTAGTGCCCGAATGAAAGGGGGTAGTGGCCTGCCGGGGTTGACCAGGGTCTGAAACGTGTCCAGAACCTCATCACCTTGGAACTTCACCGCTCCGATCTCAATGATCTCGTCCCGCTCCGAGTCGAGGCCGGTAGTTTCCAGGTCTACGGCAACGCATATTTCGTGAATTGGAGATTGAACCTGAGGCGATTGAGTCACCAAGTTGTCCTTTCGACGCGGAAGGGTCATCGCAGGGTATTCGTTTCGGGCGGGTCTTGGACACCGCCCCTACCGGAAGGTCGGTCAACCCTGGCATCTTCTGCTATCAAGGGCTGGCTTGGCTAGCGGCTGCTGACAGGCGCAGCGCCGTCGGGCTGCCATGCCTCAACCAGGTAGGCGCGCCATCCTCGGGCATGGCCCAGCAGGGCGCGGGCCGCCACTGCAGCGGGACGTCCGGAGAAGAGAGCGTATAGGGAGGGTCCGGTCCCGGATAGGTGGACTGTTTCTGCTCCGGCCCGAAGCATTTCGCTCCGGTAGTCAGCCAGCCCTGGAAAGGCATGTAGGGCCTCATCTTCGAAGGCGTTGAAAAGAAGGTCGGGGGGGATGTCGCCACCAGACCGGATGCGGCCGGCCAGCTTAAAGGTGAGCGCTCCGCGAGTCCGGCGGTCCGCTGGCAGGCGAGCGTAGAGAGCCGCCGTTTTGCTTTCCAGGAGGATATCTGGGCAAAGCAGGACGATCCATGGGAGGTTGGCTGCGGGCAGTGGCTCTACTTGCTCGCCGCGCCCCAAGCAGAGGCTGGTGCCCCCATTCAGGAAGAACGGCACGTCTGAGCCCAATGTGGCGCCCAGGGCTTCAAGCTCGCTATGGGAGAGACCCAGTTCCCACAACTGGTTAAGGCCCTGCAGGGCACCCGCGGCATCGCTGCTGCCGCCGCCGAGGCCGGCTGCGATTGGTATCTCCTTCTTCAAATACATGCGGACGCCTTTCTGTGACCCCGTGGTTTCTTGCAGCAGATGCGCCGCCCTCACCACCAGGTTGTCCGATGTTGCTAGCGAAGCATCTGTGCACTCCAACGAGATTTCGGATGCTTCCTCAAGCGTGAGGGTGTCGAACAACGAGATGGTCTGCAGCAGCAGCGCTACTTCGTGAAAGCCGTCGGGGCGCTTGCGCAGGACCTCCAAGGTGAGGTTGATCTTGGCGGGGGCCTTCAAGGTCAAGGCTGTCATAGTTTTCTCTCGAGGGCATTTGCCAAATTGGCCCAATCCTCCAGGGAAAGGTCCTCTGGCCGCAGTTTGGCGTCGATGCTCGCTTCAGTCAGCGCTTCGGCGGTCGAATCCCTGGGTAGGCGCAGTCCTTGGGAAAGGGAGTTGAGAAGTTGTTTGCGGGGCGCTGAAAACCCGCCTCGCACCACCTTGAAGAAGTTGGTCATGTGCGGCGCGCCCACAATCGGCTTGTCGTTCATGTCGATGCGCACGACTGCTGATGTCACCTTAGGTGGTGGGTTGAACGCTCCGGGGGGGACCCGGCAAACCATGCGTGGGGTGCCATAGGCCTGCACGGCAATACTGACCAGCGACATGTCTCCTGGCTGGGCCACCATTGCCCGGGCCACTTCGAGTTGGATCATGACCACCAGGACGCTGGGGGGGTGCTCGGCCTCAAGAAAGCGCCGCAAGATGGGGAGGGCGGCGTAATAGGGCAGGTTGGCGACGACTTTGTAGGGAGGGTGCCCCGGCCCCAAAAGCGAATCAATGGCGATTTCTCTGGCGTCGGCGTGGATCACGGAGACGTTTGGCGTTTCAAGGCAGGCTTCGGTCAGGGCTGCAGCCAGAGCGTCGTCTAGCTCAATGGCGACAACTTTCCCTGCTGCGTCGGCGAGCGATTGAGTGAGCGAACCCAGCCCCGGCCCAATTTCCACCACTGTGTCGTCTGGGCCCACATCAGCCGCTGAGACGATATTCTGAAGAATCGAGCGGCTTGTCAAGAAATGCTGGCCCAAGGACTTCTTGGGGCGGGCCAATGGCAGAATTTGGCGAACGCGGTCAGGGATTGATACGTGGGGTTCAGTACTCATAAGGGAGGCTGTTAGGCCGTGCACCCTCCTTCGATCCGGAGCTTCAGCCTCGCCGCACTGAGGGGAGCCTTAGTCAGGCTTGTCTGCGGCACCCAGAGAGACTCCGTTTACCGCTGCTCCCTTCCGGGCCTGACGGGGTTCACAGGCTTCTGTCGCGCAGGGCCCGGCCAGCTATCCCTGAGGCAAACGAAGACCGGAGACGAACCTCGGGAGGGAATTCAACCCCGCTAAAGCGGATTGCGGGTTCAGGGCACCGCTAGCTCCCCATCTAGCACGGCCTAGGATAATCGTAGGTGGGGTAGGGGCGGGTGTCAACGGCGATGCGCCTTGACAGCCCCTGGGCCTGTTGCTAGCGTTGGCCCAATTTTGTTTGGGGAGGGGTTCATGGGTGAGATCATTCATCGCTCTCACATGCACGTTGATTTGGAGCCAGAGCGGGTGCGCAGGGCAGTCATAGAGGGTTTTGAGGATCAGCCTGTGGTGTACGGCGTCAGGGGTGGTGTGGCTGAACACTATGGTGTGGAGCCAGAGGTGGAACGACCCCTAACCTTGGACCATGTGGCGATGGCCCTTGCGGCCTGAATGACCGGAACGCTGGGCGGTGCGCTCAGCGCCAGAGACATTCCGGCGGTACCCAGCAAGGTCTACACAGATGTGGAGATGGAGGTCGAGCGGCTGGAGCCGAAGGTGATCGTCATTTCGAAGGTGCGCCTCAACTACCATTTGACGGTGCCCAAGGGCAAGCGGGCTGAGGCTGAGCGAGCGGTGAGCGTCCACGCCCAAGGGTGCCCGGTGTATCGCAGCCTGGAGCGTGGGATTGCTGTGGAATGGGCCGCTGAGATCGTCGAAGAAGAGTAGCTGGCGCTTACTCTCGTTGCCAGTCTGGGCCGCAGGAGCGTAGCAATTCGATTGCGGCGCAGCGGTCTGCGGCGCTACGTGATCATCATGGTCACCCCACCCCTAACGATGGCCTGACGGTCTGTGGTTGTGTAAGTGAACGCAACCATACCCGTGTTGCCTGGATCGGGGTCGAAATTGATGTTGGTCGATGAGTCCAAGTAGGCCGAGCCACCGGCTCCCGATTCGGCATCAACCAGCATGACCTGGGTAGTTGTGTTTTCGTTGTCATTGGCCGCCAACCTCTCGGGCGCCCCCGCAGTTGAGCCCTACCAACATGCCTCTGTTAGAAGTCCATTTAGCATGCGAATCAAGACCCCTCGTTTTTGACCCTCTCATGGGTGGGTGGTATCATCGCGACAGACTTTCCCCGAGGAATGCTTCCTATTGTCCGAGCTTGAGGACATTTCCGCCCAGATAAACGCCTGCGAGGACTGCCAGTTGTCTCGCACTCGGACGTGCGCTGTTCCGGGAGAGGGTTCTGAGACGGCGGACGTTATGTTCATAGGAGAGGCGCCTGGGTTTCGGGAAGACCAGCAAGGGCGGCCATTCATTGGGCCCGCTGGCCAGCTCTTGGAGCAGCTTCTTGGACAGATCGGTATGCAGCGCAAAGACGTTTATATCACCAACATGGTGAAGTGTCGGCCTACGGACAATCGAGACCCATTCCCTGGTGAGATTCAGGCGTGCGGCAAATACCTGGATCGCCAAATTGAACTTGTGCGGCCCAAGGTTATCGTGACCTTGGGACGGCACTCCCTGGCTAGGTTCTTCCCTAAGGAGACCATCAGCAAGGCCCGGGGACGGGCACGGAACGTTGGAGACATTACAGTCTTTCCCGTATACCATCCGGCCGCCGCGCTACGACAGCAAAGCTTGAAGGGCATCCTAGAGAAAGATTTCGAACGCTTGCCGGAGTTGTTGCGCAAACCTCCTGCTCCCGAGTCGCAGGAGCAAGATGAACAACAACTCTCCATGTTCTAGACTTTCCAAGTGAAGTCTAATTTCTACCCGGTTACTGCCGGGCCTATCCAATTCATTCGCCTTTCTAGAAAGAGTACCCACCTATGAACCGAGAGACCCTCCGCGTTATTCCCTTGGGAGGACTTGGCGAGATCGGACGCAACATGATGGCCCTTGAGGCCGGCGACGATATTGTTGTGATCGATTGCGGCCTTTTGTTTCCCAAAGAGGACATGCTTGGCATCGATATGGTTCTGCCCGACATCAGTTACCTGGTGGCAAATAAGGACCGAGTCCGGGCTATCCTCATCACCCATGGTCACGAGGACCATATTGGGGCGCTCCCGCACGTCCTAAGAGACCTGGACGTTCCGGTCTATGCATCTCGGCTGGCCCATGGCCTTATTACAGTGAAGCTTCGAGAGCACAAGGCTCTCAGGGGACACAAGGTTGAGGAAATTGAACCCGGAGTGAAGTACCGATTCGGGGAGATGACGGCGGAATGGTTTCGCGTTACTCATAGCATCCCAGACGCAATGGGCATTGCGCTTTGGACGCCTGCGGGCCTTGTGGTACACACCGGCGACTTCAAGATCGACCACACGCCAGCCGATGGCAAGATTATGGACTTGGCACGCCTGGCCACACTCTCCACTGAGGGCGTTCTTCTTCTTTTTTCTGACTCTACCTACGCTGAACGCGGGGGCCACACGCTTTCCGAATGTGTGGTGGGCGACGCCCTCCATCAAGAGATTGGCAATGCCTCTGGGCGGGTGATGGTCGCGACCTTCGCCTCCCTAATATCCAGGATGCAGCAGGTTATCAATGCAGCAGTTGATCATGGCCGCAAAGTATCGGTTGTAGGGCGGAGCATGGTGAACAACCTGCAGATGGCGACCAAAATGGGGTACATCACCGCTCCTGAGGGTACGATCGTCTCGCCAGCGGACCTCGGCGCCTATGCGCCTGAGGAATCACTGATTCTGTCCACAGGAAGCCAGGGAGAGCCCACATCTGTCTTGGTAAGAGTGGCCAATCAAGACCACCGGGACATTACCGTCATGGCGGGCGACACCATTATCCTTTCCTCCCATCCCATTCCAGGCAATGAGATGGCTGTTGCCAAAGCCATCGACAACTTGTGCCGCCAGGGCGCTCGAGTGCTTCACTCTGGCACTTCCCTTGTTCACGTTCACGGGCACGCTAGTCAGGAAGAACTCAAGCTAATGCTCAACATGGTGAGGCCCAAGTACTTCGTGCCCGTCCATGGCGAATACCGGCACCTCATAGCTCACGCTGCTTTGGCCAAGGCGGTGTGTGTGGAGCCGGAAAACGTCTTCGTCTTAGAGGATGGGGACGTCTTGGAACTTACGCCTGAAGGCGGCAAAGTCGTTGAGCAGGTCCCGGCCGGAATGGTATTTGTCGACGGGCTGAGGTTGTGGGACATGGCCAGTGGGGTGTTGCAAGAGAGACGCAGCATTTCCCGGAATGGAATCCTAGTGGCGGTTGTGGCGGTAGATGGCAGCACCGGCAAGGTGGTGCGGCCTCCGGAGATCGTCTCCAACGGCCTAGTGGAAGGGGATGAAGCCCGGGAACTCTACGACAAGACGGCGCAGGCGATTAAGGATGCCCTCAATCAGGGTGAGCCAATGCTGGATGATCTGGCCAATGTGCAGGTCAGGATCAAGGAAACTGCCGCAAACATCATTCACAAAGAGATCCGCCGCAGGCCCACCATCATTCCGATTGCGATCGAGTTCTAGGTAACAATCCGCCCTTTTCAGGGCCGAACGAATAATCCGTTCGGTGGCTCGTTCCATAGGTATCAGAGACCAACCTGGTTCCTCACTCGTGCCGGTCCAATGCTTGACGCTGAAGCCAAGGTTTCCCTAATCAAAGTGTCCAGCTCCGGCTTTCGGGCACCACCGTTGCCAAGTTCGCTTTCCAGTGAAGCACCGCTTAGAAGTTGCCTTTTAGCCTCCATCCGTAGTGCAGATGCCCAATTAGCGTTACAATAGAGCAAGCAAGCACTCACATCGAGTCAGGGTTGCCGGTTCATTCGTCATCATGATAGTGAGTCGCTACGTTCAATTTCTCCTTCTGATCACCGCTGGCGTGGTGATCGCATCCGTCTTTTTGTGGTCTCGGGTTGCTGACGGCGTAGCTTCCGTGGGAGACCTCCTCATCGAGCGGGCCGGCCTTGCATGGCCCCTGATTCTGTTGTGGCTCTTGGTCCTCTTACTAGCCCTGCGTTTCCAGCCTGGCCGCACGTTTGGACGTTGGTATCGATGGATTGGCGTCCTGGTGCTCATTGCAATGGCGGCTGGCGTTGCTTCGTTTTTCACGTTGCCTTGGGGCCGCTTCTCCGATGTTAACGTTGGCGGTGAGCTAGGCGGCTATATAGCTGGTGACACCGCCTGGCTGGCTCCGCTAAGGCTGGCTCCTTTGGCTCTCATAGGTTTGATCGGGATTGGCCCTGGGATCATGGCTGGACTTGCCGGTGGCCTAGGGTCTGTTGCAAGAACAGCCTATCAGCCCAGCGAAGCCCAAGCTGCAAAACCGGAACGGCAAAGCAGTCCGATAGGCAGAGTGTTCTCAGCACCCTTTAGGATGATCGCTTCACTGGTTCCAACGCGCACGCCGCGGGCTCCTCGTCCGTTGATTGCCCTTCCGCCCAAGTCAACGGACGCGGTCGAGCAGCCTCCCATAGGAGGCTGGGGCGCACTGAGGAAGCCCACCTTCGGCGGGACGCATCGCTCTCAGGCTGCGAGCCCTGCCCCGACAGGCGATTTGCCGCCCTTCGTGCGGCGATCGAGCGAAAGCAGGGACGACGGAGTGGGGCCTCTCGAGAGTCCCCCGGTAACGCCTCAGCCTGCCAGGCCAGAACCTCAAAGGACAAGGGCCGTTAGCGAGGCGTGGCAGGCGGCGCCAAGCGTCGGACAACCTCAACCCATTCCGGAGCCGGATGAGGTGCTTTTCGCCGAGCCGGTCTTGGAATGGGAAGCCGGGTCTGGGCCTGGATCAGGCCCAATGTTTGGGGACGAGGAAGAGGATTGGCAGACGCCATTGACCCGCACAGTTCCCGAACCCGCACCTCCCATCGAAGAAGAAGAGTCTTGGCAGACGCCCGCCACGCCAACCTACGCTCGATCCGGCCAGTTCGGGGGAGAGGAGAAGGATGATGCCCTGAAGTGGTCCGGTGGCGGCTGGAAACTCCCTCCGGCGAACATTCTCCAAATGGGCGTTGAGGCACCGGTTGATGAAAAGGCCAACCGTGAACGCGCCCAATTGATTGAGCAGACGCTCCTTGACTATGGAATTGAGGTTGCTGTTACCCAAATCAGGCCGGGCCCCGTTGTTACGATGTTCGGGTTGACCCCTGGATGGGTCAGGCGGAGCCGTCAACAGCAACAGAGGGACGCAAGCGGCGAGCCCATTAGAGACGAGCGTGGCCGTGCCGTTACCCGCATGGTTGAAGAGCGCTTGCGGGTCAAAGTGGACGCCATTCTGGCCAGGGAAAAGGACTTGGCGCTGGCGCTTGCCTGTCCAAACCTCCGCATTGAGGCGCCGGTACCTGGGGAAAACATTGTGGGGCTGGAAGTGCCCAACCCAACGCAAACAGTCGTTACTTTGCGGTCTGTCATGGAGGCGGAAGAGTTTCGCCGCCATTCCGGCCGTTCTCACCTCGCATTCGCTCTTGGAAAGGGGCCCGGGGGAGCCGCTGAGGCCGCCGACCTAGGCAAGATGCCCCATTTGCTGGTGGCTGGCTCCACCGGGAGCGGGAAGAGCGTGTTCCTGAATTCTGTGATATTGAGCCTGATCTACCAGTGCACCCCTCTCCAACTACGTTTGTTGCTTATAGACCCCAAGCGCGTAGAGTTGACTCCCCTCAACGGGCTCCCGCATTTGCTGGCGCCCGTGGTGGTGGAGCCGGAGTTGGTGGTGCGCTACCTCAACGGCTTGTTGCGAGAGATGACCAACCGGTACAAGAAGATGGAGGCTCTAGGAGTTCGCAACATTCAAGGCTACAACGGCGCGGTGGAGGAACAAGAACGCATGCCCCACATCGTAGT
The DNA here is from genome assembly GCA_003228115.1 of Chloroflexota bacterium. Classification (GTDB taxonomy): domain Bacteria; phylum Chloroflexota; class Dehalococcoidia; order Lucifugimonadales; family SAR202-VII-2; genus SAR202-VII-2. The sequence continues at coordinate 142,428 of QEVV01000001.1, read as the reverse complement.
GTGCCTGGACGAGTTGGCCGACCTTATGATGGTGGCGCCCCATGACACTGAGCAAGCCATTTGCCGGCTTGCCCAGTTGGGCAGGGCTACGGGTATTCACCTTATCGTGGCCACTCAACGGCCCTCGGTGGATGTGGTGACAGGGCTGATCAAGGCTAACTTCCCTTCTCGCGCCAGCTTCAACGTTGTTTCCCAGATCGACTCACGCACCATTTTGGATACCCCTGGCGCTGAGCGGCTTCTTGGGCGGGGCGACATGCTGTTCCTGCCTCCGGAGTCCTCCAAGCCGAGGCGGATTCAGAGCACCTACGTTTCCGATGATGAAATTCAGGCAGTGTTGAGGTTCTGGCAATCGCAGCCTTGCCCGCCGCCTCCTCACATAGACCTCACCGCCCCCATTAAGATTGAGGAACGCGGCGGTGGTGGTGGCGGTCGCGATGAGATGTTCGAAAAAGCGCTGAAGGTCGCTCGGAGCCAGCGCCAACTATCGACGTCATTTCTTCAGCGAAAGCTTCGCATTGGCTATCCTCGGGCCAGCCGCTTGCGAGAGGAATTGGAAGACGAGGGCGTCATTAGCCCTACCGGGGAAGTGGTGACGACCGTACTAGAGGAACTCTTGATGACCTTCGAAGATGAGGGGTGGTAGCACTATGCGCCAGATCAGCGACATCCTAGCCCGCCGGGGCCGCGAGGCGTCGGCAAAGGGCTCAGAAGTCTCGGAGCGGGAAACGTGCCTGTTCTGTAACTCCACTTTGAAGGACAACGTTGCCTACGAGCGACACAGGGTTTGTCCTCAGTGTCACTTTCACTACTCCGTTACTGCCCGGGAGCGAGTGAAGCAGCTTGCAGATGCAGGCTCCTTTAAGGAAACTCACCGTTCGCTTATATCGTTGGACCCGCTGTCTTTCTCCAGTCAGGTGTCCTATAGACGCCGTCTCTTCTCGGATCAGCGCCGCACGGGCCTTACGGAGGCAGCGGTTACCGGTTCGGCAACCATCGGCGGTTTGCCGGCGGCCTTGGTCGTCCTCGATTTCGGCTTCATGGGCGGAAGCATGGGCAGCGTTGTGGGCGAAAAGGTGGCCCTCGCCTTCGAGATGGCTGCTAGGCGGAAGATGCCGCTGATCGCTGTCGTGACCAGCGGTGGGACACGCCTTCAAGAGGGCCCGTTGTCCATGATGCAAATGGCCAAGACATCTGTCGCAGCCGCGCGGTTTCACCAAAAGGGCCTGCCGTACATATGCGTCATGGCCAATCCAACCTCTGGGCAGGTGTACACGTCGTTTGCCAGTCTTGCGGATATCACCGTTGCTGAGACCGGTGCGCTGATTGGATTTGAATCGCTGCGGGGGATGGAGGAGGCAACTAGCAAGCCTGTGCCCGCCGGAGCCCATACTGCAGAGGCCCAGCTTGCTCATGGCAGTCTCGACTTTGTCATTGATCGGGAGGACCTGAAGGAGACGCTGGAGACCCTCCTGGACCTGCTGTACCATCGCTACTCTCTGAAGCCGGAAGGCAAGGTGCGGCGCTCGCACCACATAGAAGATCCTGTCGCCAAGCCGGCGTGGGGCAAGGTCGAGTTGGCCCGGCACGCTCGCAGGCCCTCTGGTAAAGAGTTCATTGAACGCATGGTCTCCAACTACGTGGAGCTTCACGGAGACCGGGCTTATGGAGACGACCCGTCGGTTATCGTCGCCGTGGGCTCGTTGGGTGGACAGGGGGTCGTTTTCGTGGGCCACGACCGTCGCCACGGCGATGGTCAGCCCCTTCCCGAAGGATTCCGCAAGGCGCAGCGGGGGATGAAACTGGCTGCAAAGTTCAAGCTGCCCCTCATCACGCTCATCGATACACCGGGGGCGAACGCCAGTCTGGAGTCGGAGGAACGTGGGATAGGCCAAGCCGTGGCGAGCACGATGGCTACAATGGCCGAACTCCCTGTGCCCTCGATAGCCGTTGTGGTAGGTGAAGGCGGCAACGAAGCGGCCATCGCTTTTGGGGTCGCCGACCGGATCATCATGATGGAAAACGCCATCCTCAGCCCCATCTCTCCTGAAGGGGCCGCCGCTCTGTTGTACCGGGACACGAGTAGGGCGAATGAGGTTGCTGAATCACTGAGGCTTACTGCATCAGATTGTATGGAGTTGGGAATCGTTGATGGCGTTGTGCCGGAGCCCGATGACGGGGCCCATGCAGACCCCGCCGCTGCCGCCAGGCACCTTGAGCGAGCATTGCTCCACAATTTGTCGCTGCTGGAACAACAGAAGATCAAGCAACTGCTAAAGGACCGCTACAAGAAGTTCCGCCGCATGGGCGAGTACAGCTCCCGCTTCAAGGCCCTGATGGTCAAAGAGGCAGAGCTATTGTCGGGCTACCTTGCAGACCGTGTCCGTCGCGTTCGCCATCGCAAGGAAAATGAGTTGGAAGAGGAGGAGGAAGGGATCCCCGAATAGCGCTGGTTTTCGCTCAACTCTTTTCCCTCCATGACCTCTGACTTTGACCCTCTTCAATCCGCTGTCGCTGAGACTATCAACGGCGATCCCGACCTCGTTCAGCGTTGGCTGCACAACGAGCCGGGAAGCTGGGGCGCGCTAGCAGGGAAGGGCGTGCTGGCCTACCGTCGCCTCCTGAACCGCAAACTCACTGACCTGGAGAGGCGTCGGGTTTGGGCGTTACTCTGGGAGAGGTTGGCGGGTCTGCGACGCAGTCCCTGACCTACTGAGGGTTCAAAAAGAGGACTAAGAGAAAGGCCCGGCAATATTGCCGGGCCTTTCTCCGTTCTTGTTTGCTGGAAGGCTTAGTCCTGCTCTTTCCCTTTCAGCAGATCTTCCACCAAGGGCAGGAGGTTCGCTACCGCGTAGTCGTATTCTTGGCGGATGGCATTGGAAGCGAGGACGGCGGGCTTTGAGGTGTCGCGGTAGTCCTGGCGCAACTGGAAGCGGCCCAGAAATGGGATGCCCAATTCCTCGGATAGCTCCTCGCCTGCGCCTGCGCCGAACATATCGCCGGAGAAGTTTTCGACGACACCCATCACGCGGATGTTCATCTTTTTGATCATGTTTATGGACCGCTTGGCGTCCAGCTTTGCTAACTCTTGAGGTGTCGCCACGACCACGAAGCCGTCCGGGCTGATGAGCTGCATAACGGTCAGGGGGGCGTCAGAAGTGCCGGGGGGCAGGTCGATGAGGAGGAAGTCCAACTCGCCCCAGTCAGTAACCTCTAGGAATTGGTTGATGGCGTTGTGGATCATGGGGCCACGCCAAATAATGGCCTCGTCCTCATGCTCTTGAAAGAAGGCCATGGAGACTACCTGGAACCCGAAGCACACACTGGGCAGGATGCGTCCATTGATGTAGGCAGGCCGCTCCGGAACGCCCAGAAGCTTGGGTACGTTGGGACAGTCGATGTCAGCGTCCAGCAAACCCACTTTGTAGCCACGGCTGGCGAGGTTTGCCGCCAAGTTCACGGTAACCGTGGTCTTACCGACGCCGCCCTTTCCACTGTAGACGCCCAAGCGCACCTTGATCTGCTTCAACTGTGCGCTGATGGCCTTCTGGCGCTGCCACGACTTCTTCATCGCGTCCAGACGCTGCTTTTCCTGCGGGGTCATTTGGCGCGGGGCGCCACGTTGCACATCTGCCATAAATGGGCCTACCTCAACTGGGGTTTCTACTGATATTCGCTGCCTGCATACGAAGGGCGGTTAGGCCCGAACTCCTTCTGAAGGCTACTTTAGACTAACAGGGTCCTTCGCGGAGCCTGTCCTGAGTACGCCGAAGGGCTCTAGGACGACAATGGGAGCGGCCGCGGGCTAGCCTAGTTCCTGTATATCCAATCCGTTGCGGCTGAGTTTTCCGAGCCGACTACGCCAAGGCTTCTTAGTCGTCCATGCCTAGGAGCTTGCGCCCCTCATCGGTGATGCGCTCTGGACTCCAGGGAGGGTCGAATACGACCTCAACGTGGGCTTCCTCGACGCCTTCGATTTCTGTGATTGCCCATTCGGCGTTTTGAGCAATGAAGGGGCCCATGCCGCAGCCTGCGGCCGTGAGGGTCATTTCAACATAAACCTGGTTACTGTCGTCAATGTCGACGGCATAGACCAAGCCCAAGTCCACGATGTTGACGGGAATCTCCGGGTCGTAGACATCTCTAAGGGCCTCGAAGACCTCTTCCTGCGTTACCTTGTTTGCTTGGACCACCAGGCACCCCCGTAGTTCGAATAGCCTTGCATGTCAGGATTGTATAGTTAGTAAATCAACAATGTCAAAAACCATCAACCCTCGGTCATATGGTAACACCAGCGGCGTCGATTGGGTGGGCTTCCAAACTGGAAACCAGGACTATTTGGGAAGAGCGCTAAGGAGCAATGCCTCGGCCGCGCTTGGCTGCGAAGCCAAGGCAAACACGACGCTACTTCCGCTATTGGCGACCAGCAGGTGCAGGCCGTCCAGTTCTCTGGAGTAGGCCTTTACCCCATCGCCGATGTCGACGCCGGATAGGTCGGCATCGCCGGCGAAGTTGCTGAAAAGGAAGCCTAGGAGGAAGCCGGGATAGCCGGATTTGGTGACAAAGACTGCCCCCAGATCCGTGCTCTTGAGATAGTCGAGGCCTATCCTCTCCGGAATAGCGTTAATTGGGTCGCCGTATACGCCAAAGGCAACCTGTTTGATCCGAAGGGCTCCCAATGCCGGGGTAACGCCGGAAAGGTTCACGCCTCCCTTCCGAGCCATTCCTTCAATGTCCAGGGTGGTGATATCGAGGAATCCAGCGGCGAGAGGGGGCAGGGGAGGGTTTTCGGGGAGGCCCTTCATCATCTCCCAGGCTTCCTTGTTCGTCTCTTCGAGGGAGCGGAATGTGTGGTCTTGAACTGACTTCTCAATAGATTCGCGCCAGAAGCCGTTGCCGCGGGCAATGTACAGGGCGCTGCCAATGATCCGAGACCAAACCGCCCGGTCATCATTGAGCCCAAAGAGACGCTCCACAGACGAAGCATCGCCCGCGCTGGCCAGGCTTAGGCTACCGCCAAAGTTTCCAACCGTAGCGCCAGTCCAGGCAGATACCGTATTAACAATGATGGGCCCGGAAATGGCTCCAGAGCCGTCGGCGAAATATGCGCCCGGGATCTCTATGGCCGACTGATCGGCAACGTAGACGTAAGCAGAGATATTTGCCTTCGGAAGGGGCGCCTCTGCGAATCCGCTGGGCAGGGCGGGGTTTCCCGAAGAAGAATCGCCTCCGCAGGAAACTAGCGTAAGCGCCGCCGTCATGCCGATCGCCACTGCCAGAAGCCAACGAAAGGACAGCTTTCGGCGCGATGTTCTTAGGCGACGAATAGTGGAAAGGGGGAGTCTCATAGGTGAAACAACGGCATATCTGTTACGAATTAGTGCTTGCCTCTGACCAATTGAGCATCTTTGGCCGGGTCGCTGTGGAGCGCTAGTATCTTGCGTAGTTCCATGATTTCGTCTCGAATGAGGGCCGCTCTTTCGAACTCCAGGCTCTTACCGGCCTGCCGCATCTGACCCTCGAGGTCCTTGACCACCCGGGTCAGCTCATCCCTCGGCAATTCCTTGTTGACCGAATACGGTGCTTTGTCCTCGGCTACGGCACGAATCCGTTCGGTGATGTCCCTGATGGCTTTACGGATGCCTTGCGGAGTAATACCGTGCTCATCGTTGTAGGCTTTCTGTATCTCGCGACGACGGTCGGTCTCGTCGATGGCCGCTCGCATGGACTTGGTGATTGTATCGGCGTACATGATGACGTGGCCGTCTACGTGACGGGCCGCCCGTCCAATGATTTGGACCAACGAGGAGATAGACCTGAGGTAGCCCTCTTTATCGGCGTCGAGAATGGCAACAAGGCTAACCTCTGGAAGGTCGAGTCCCTCCCGCAAAAGATTGATGCCCACGACCACATCGTAGACGCCGAGCCTGAGGTCCCGCAGGATTTCTGAGCGCTCGAACGTGTCAACCTCTGAGTGCAGGTAGTGCGTCCTGACGCCCATCTCCAGCAGATAGTCAGCCAACTCTTCAGCCATTCGCTTGGTCAAGGTGGTGACAAGGCATCGGTGACCCAGCTTAACTCGGAGGTTCACCTGCTCGAGAAGGTCGTCGATCTGGCCGGTGGTGGGCTTGATTTCAAGGGTAGGGTCAAGGAGGCCGGTGGGCCGGATGACTTGCTGGACCACCTGCTGGCTCTGGCTCAGCTCGTAGGGGCTGGGTGTCGCTGAGACGTAGACGACCTGGTTGATGTGCTGACTGAACTCATCGAAGTTCAGGGGACGGTTATCGATGGCTGAAGGCAGCCGGAACCCGAAATCCACCAGGGTTTCCTTCCGGCTAGCGTCTCCAAGGTGCATGCCGCGGACTTGCGGCACGGTCATGTGCGATTCGTCGATGAAGAGCAGGAAGTCGCTGGGGAAGTAGTCAATGAGGCACCAAGGAGTCGATCCACAAGATGTAGCGAGACGACCGTCTTGTGGCGAGTGGCGTTGGGCCAAGTGGCATGAATAGTTTTCAATGCCAGCGCAGAACCCTGTTTCCCGGATCATCTCGAGATCATAGCGCGTGCGTTGTTCCAGTCGTTGGGCCTCCACGAGCTTGCCCCTATCTCTTAGCCAATCCAGGCGTTCCGCCAGCTCCATCTTGATATCGTTCATGGCCAGGGCCAGCTTCTCCTCACCGGTGACGAAGTGGCGGGCGGGGTAGATCTCAACGCTGTCGCGCTCGGCCAGCATCTCGCCGGTGAGCGGGTCGATCTCCATGACGCGCTCCACATTTTCCCCGAACCACTCAACCCTCAGGGCGATTTCTTCGTAAGAAGGCAGGATTTCGAGGGTGTCGCCGCGGACCCGGAAGTGGCTTCGGCTGATATCCATGTTGGTGCGCTCGTATTGCATATCGACGAGGCGGCGGATCGTGCGATCCCTGCTTGCTTTTTGACCCTTCTTCAATTCGATAACGAAGCTGTAATACTCGTCCGGGGAGCCTAGACCGTAGATGCAAGACACCGATGCAACCACTAGGACGTCCCGCCTTGTGAGCACAGACCTGGTTGCCGCGTGCCTGAGCTTGTCCAACTCGTCGTTGACGTCCGACTCCTTCTCGACGTAGGTGTCGCTCCGAGGGACATAGGCCTCGGGCTGGTAGTAATCGTAGTAAGAAACGAAGTATTCGACGGCATTGTCAGGAAAGAACTCTCGAAACTCCGTGGCCAGCTGGGCTGCTAGCGTCTTGTTGTGGGCGATGACCAGCGTAGGCTTCTGTACAGCCTCAACAACCTTGGCCATTGTGAAGGTCTTCCCGCTTCCGGTAACGCCCAGCAAGGTCTGGTGGGTCAGCCCGCGGGTCAACCCCTCGGCCAATTGTTCAATGGCCTGAGGCTGGTCTCCGGTGGGTTGGTATTCGGCAGCTACTCTGAAGTCAGGCATGTGTTAGGTCGGCTACAAGGGGGTGGGTGATTACCATGTGGCTGGCTACCTAAATAACAGCAAAGGAAGAGCCAGCCTGTCTTCATCATAACAGACAGGTAGGCGCTGAACTCTTTACGCGTCCGTGGTCTGGCCGCCATCAATAACAAGGTTGTGGCCGGTTACATAGGAGGACTCGTCACAGGCTAAAAAGAGGGCGGCGTAGGCGATTTCCTCGGGCTTGGCGATGCGGTGCAGCCCGCGGACGTTCTGCCGTCGACGCTCCATTTCTTCCTCGAAGTTGCCCCGCTGCCTGGCGTTGCGCATGCCTCGAGGAGTTTCCACAGGCCCTGGACAGAGGCTGTTGATACGAATACCCAGGGGGCTGTAGTCGATAGCAAGCTGCCGCGTAAGATTCACCAACGCGCCCTTCGAGGCGCAATAGGCGGGGTAGTCCTCGGTGCCTAACGTCCCCAAGCTGGAAGCCATCATCACGATGCTGCCGGATCGCTGCTCGACCATGTGCTTTAAGACGGCCCTAATGCCGTAGAAAGTCCCGTTCAGGTTGATGTCTATAACGGAGTGCCACTGCTCATCGGTCGTCTCATGGGCTTTCGACCTGACGCCCGTGCCAGCGATCGGGGCGAATACGTCAACCTTTCCATAGGTTGCCACGGCCGTATCGAGCATTCGCTGATTGACCTCAGCTTTGGTCAGGTCCCCCTGCATGAATGTAGCCGTTCCACCATCTGCCTGGATCAAGGCGTCAATGCGGGGCTCAATAGCCTCTCCGTCGATGTCTACTGCCAAAACTTTGGCGCCTTCGCGGGCGTACAGGCGGGCAATGGCTCGGCCAATGCCGCTGTTGGCCCCAGTGACAATGGCGACCTGTCCCTCAAGTCGCCCCAAACCACGCTTCATCAGCGGGTGCTCATCGGTCAATAGTGTTGTCATGGTTCCTCCGGGGCAATGTAGGCGCGGTGGTTTTTGGGTGCGCTTGTGTCCTGTGATCCGGCCTTACCGGACCAAGATCACCTCGACTCCAACGTTGAGGTTGGACCAGGCCCGGTCTGCGGTGAAAGCTGGCAGACCTAGAGAGTGGGCTAACGCAAGACAAGAGCAGTCGCCCAGGGACAGGCCCTGGCTGCGGGTGGTTTGGCGGAGGAGGCCCGCCAGATATGCTTGCTCTTCGTCGAAGGGAACGACAGTGACCGGGAAAGACCCAAGCGCCGAGCGGAGAGCCTCCTCGCTTTTCTCCTCGTCCACCAGTTTCGCTAACACCTCCGCCATGTTCACCGCGCTTATCGCTGCGCCGTAGAGCACTTCGGTCACTCTATCGCCTCCTGGCTCGTTGTTGATAACGGCCAGCAATGCCGAGGCGTCTAGCACGACCTCACTCACGTGTCGCTTCCTCGCGTCGCTCCTGGATCAGTTCGTCGACCAAACTCCGATGTACTGGTAGGTTGAGGATTCGTTGTGCCCTCTTGATCGCCTGTTCTAGCGTAATAAGAAGAAGGCCTTCCTCTTCCATGACTAGAACGACCCGATCTCCCGGTTTCACTCCCAGCGCTTTCCTGCAGGTGGCAGGAATCACTATTCTCCCAGCTTCATCAAGTTTAGCCATGGTTGTTTTCATGTGCCACCTCTTGCCCAATATAGCAGATGGATAAATAAATGGGGGGTGATTGAAGAGTATGGGTCAGTGGATGCGCAAACGGTTCCTCCCTGCCAAACCAAAGGGCCTCGTCACCCGGTTTGTCGTCACGGGTGGGCCAAGGAGGCTCGCAACAAGCAATTCCCCAGCGTTGTCGCCAAGCCTGGTCTTCTAAGAGGCGGCGTTTTTACGGCCGGATCGGGCCGGGCAGCTTAGTCCAGACGGAGGTAGCGGAAGGCTTCTGCGTATTCCAGGCCACTTTGGCCTGCGGACATGCTGGCCATGCGCTGCACCACTTCTAGCGCCTCAGGCGAGTCCTCAGTGCGGCCCCGCATCTGGCTCACATGCTGATGGAGGGCTTTGACTTTCACATCCAAGACGTGAGCGATGTCGATGTGAACGTCGGCTTCGTCTGTGGGAGAGGACATGTAAATGTGCCTGATCTTGTGGGGCATGAGCCCTTGTTCAATGAAGTCTGGGTAGACGTGGTAGTCCCTTGCAGACGGAAATGCAGCGTCCAGGGCAGTGTCTCCGGCGGCCCTGTGATCGGGGTGATTGATATAGCGGCCTATGGTGTAGCGTCGCGTCGGATCATTGCAGACCAAGGCGCTGGGCTGAAGGCGGCGGATCTCCCGCACCAGACTCTTCCGCAGTTCTAGGGTATTGGTCAGCGTACCGTCGGCGTAGCCAAGGAAGACGACCTCTTCAACGCCAAGGACAGCGCACGCCGCTCGCTGCTCAGCCTGGCGGAGGGGGGCGAGCTTTTCGGGCGGCATTTCGGGGTCTTCGGTGCCCTTGTCTCCATTGGTGCACAGGACGTAGGAAACCCTGCGGCCCTCGCGGACCCAACGGGCCACCGACCCTGAGCACATGAATTCGGCGTCGTCTGGGTGGGCAACGATGACCATGATGTGATCACCGGGGCCTTCATGGGGTATGGGGTCGAAAACCATGGTCCTCCGCGAACATTGAGATTTCAGTATTTGGAGCTAGTAGAAGGGGATTCGCCCCCATCCTAGCCTTCCCCCTCAAGGGGGAAGGGACTCTAGCCGTCCCCCCTTTTCGGGGGATAGTTAGAGAGGGGGTTACGCCGTTGTTCAATCCAATTTGAAGTACTTGAAGGCCTCGGCGTACTCCATGCCTGAGTCCCCCGCCATGTACTTACCCAGCATCCGGACGAAATCTCCAGCTTCCGGATCGTCGGCGGTGCGTCCATTCATCTGGCTCTTGTGTTCGTGAAGCGCCTTGATCTTTATGTCCATGACCTCTGAAATGTCGATGTGGACATTGGCATCTCCCGGCCCGGCGCTCAGGTACACGTGGGGCACCTTGTGTGGCAGCAATCCTTCTGCAATGAGGTCTGGGTAGACGTGGTAGTCACGCGCCGATGGGAATACTGCGTCCAGAGCGGCGTCCCCAGCGGCCCGATGATCCGGATGATTGATGTACTCCTGGCCTATATAGCGCCAGGTGGGGTCCTCAGTGAGCACCGCACTTGGCTTCAGGCGGCGAATTTCTCTAGAAATATCGCGGCGAAGATCCAGGCTGTTCACCAGCAGTCCATCCGGATAGCCGAGGAAAACAACCTCTTCCACGCCCAGGACAGCGCAGGCGGCTCGTTGCTCCGCCTGGCGCACAGGGCCCATCTTGTCAGGCGTCATGGCAGGGTCGGAGGTTCCCTTGTCCCCACTGGTGCAGAGAAGGTAAGAGACTTTGCGGCCTTCCCCGATCCACTTGGCCACGCTCCCCGCCTTCATGAATTCGGCATCGTCTGGGTGAGCCACAATGACCATGATGTGGTCGCCGGGGCCTTCGTGTTTGATGGGTTCCTGCATGGATCTCCTCTATCGAATGGATGGATCTCCTCTATCGAATGGAATGCCATCAAAAAGTGTAGCACGGGAGACGGAGAGAAGGGCGAGTTGGGGCGGTCGATTGCGGGATCGAGGCGGTACTCTGAGGGCCGGGCAATGTCCCTCGCGGAGCCTGTCCTGAGTAGGCGAAGGGCTCATGAGCGAGAAAGGTCTAGTGTTGGATTTGGAGAGGGTTTGTGAGGGCTAGTCGCGCGGGCGAGGCATTCAGCCAGCTCCCTGCCTGGGGCTTGGGTCCTTTCCTCGTGCCTCTTCGCCTTTCGGTCCCTCCTCCTCACAGCGTTGCTACGTTTCGGAGTACCGAGACGCGCAACGACGAGACTCTTAAAAAGATTGCGGGGACTGGTGGCCGCCGTAGCTAGGAGGCGTCGGTCGACTGCCGGCGCTTGAACAGGTGGCTACGGGCCGCTCTCGCCTCAGCCGCCTCTTTGAGGTGATGAAGGTGAGTTTGGATGGCCTTGTTGTAACGTGGCTTTATGTAGAGCCTAGCTATGAGCCAACCCAGAAGCGGCAGCTTGTAGTCGAATTCTCCCCGGTAGCGAAGTAGTGTGGCATCGCCCCGTTCCTCAAGGTCGAAGCTTTCCTCTGAATTGTCCAGAGGCCCTTCTAGATGGTGAAAGGTAAGGCGGTGGGTGGATACAGGCGAACCTCTTCGACGGTGCGCCATAAGTGGCCCCCGGCCCTGGTGCGGAACTCGACGACCAGATGGTCATCAGCCTTCCTTTCTATAACTCGTGCACCCTCGCTCTCTTTGGCTCCTATGGAGCCATTGCCCATTGCCGCGAGCATTTGGAAGACCAATTCTCTGGGTGCTTTTATGAGTACGTCGCGATCTTGAAGTTGATAAGGCATGAGAAGCTCCCTTGGCGCAGGCTCCACTATTCAGATGACTCCCTAATGTGGGCCGATGTACCATCAGATCAACCGAACTTTGGAGGCGGCACCATGGGCGAAGCGGACTGCCGGGTAACGACACTCTTGATTGGCCTGCACGATGGCGTCGTCACATTGACCAGCGACGACGGAGGAGTCTCATGGCGACAGGGCCCGGTCACGCCCATTGCCCACGCGGCTGCGAAGATCACCACTTGTCCGTCCGACCCGAAGCGGGCGTACCTTGCTGCCTATGAAGCTGGCGTCTATCGCTCGGACGACTTTGGGGTTGCGTGGTGGAGACTGGATAGCTACCCAACAACCCACGCCCATTCGCTGGCGGCGCATCCCAGTAATGCAGACATTCTCTACGTGGGCAGTGAACCGGCCTCCGTCTTCGTCACGATGGATGGAGGGAGCACATGGGATGAATGCTCGGCGTTCCGAGAGGTTCCGGAAGCGGGCCAGTGGTCATTCCATTGGGAGGGACGCCATGGTCACGTTCGGGATCTTCGTATGGCCCCATACGATCCCAATATCATATTCGCAGGGATCGAGGTCGGTGGCGTGATCCGATCTATGGACGGTGGACGGAACTGGAAACAGCTTGTCGGTCTCGACCCCGATGTTCACACGATTCAGATTGATTCAGTGCACCGTGGAACAGTACTGGTTGCCACTGCCGCCGGACCCTACAGATCGGAAGACAATGGCGACTCGTGGGAGTATGTCGATAGTGGCCTGGAACGCAGCCACACGATTCCTTTGGCAATGTCGCCTGATGACCCTGAGCGGGTTCTGGTAGGCGCAGCCAGCAGTGCGCGGAGGCAAGATGCCGAACCCTATCTCTCCATCAATGGTGGCCGCGACTGGCGTCGGCTGGAGGGAGTTGGTTCCTCAGACGACATGGTGGTTGCGTGGACCTGGGACCCTGCAGAACCTAGCCGCGCCTACGCTGGAACGGACGCTGGGAAAATCTATGCGAGCAGCGATCACGGCGAATCTTGGCGGCTGCTAGATGTTGCCTTGCCCAGGGTGGCCGTCGGAGCCTTGGCGGTCGCGCACCCTGGCTAGGCAGCATCTCTCCCTAGCCCTAGCCCTTGAAGCTCTCCCACACTCTGCCCACGAGTTCGGGGCCGGGCTTGAGTGTCCCCTTGCCTGGGGTCCAGTCAACGGGACACACTTCCACACCGCCTGTGCTGCGTACGTGCTGATATCCTTGGAACTGGCGGATCGTCTCATCTATGCGGCGACCCACAGGGGGCGTTAAGACCTCCATTGCCTGAATGACACCGTCGGGGTCAATGATGAAACGGCCCCGGATATCAATGCCCTCATCCTCGTCGAAGACGTTGTAGAGACGTCCCACGCGTCCGCCGGGATCGGAAACCATTGGCCAAGGAATGTCCCCGCCAACCATTTTGGAGAGCTCGTATTGGACCCACATCTGGTGGACGTGCTTGCTGTCCACGCTAATGGTAAGGACCTGGATGTCCAGGTCCTGAAACTCGCCGTGCCTAGCAGCGACCGCTGCGATTTCCGTTGGTCAAACGAAGGTGAAATCTCCGGGGTAAAAGAACAACATGACCCAATGGCCACGGTAGTCAGAGAGTTTGAGATTCCTGAAGCCGCCTTGGTCAAAGACGGGCGCTTCGAAGTCAGGGGCCTCTTTGCCTACGATGGCTCTGGGCGTGGTTTCATCGGTTTGGGTCATGGTGCCTCCTCTGGTGCTCAGCCTTCTCCGGCAGCGTAATCTCCGTTAAGCCCTAGCCGCAACCATAGAGTACTGATCCATCGGGGAGCTTTGTTACGAATTTCTAAGAGTAGGGCACTTCTCTTGAGCGAATGGGCTCAAAGAAATGCAAGAATTCGTTGACAAAGGAGGTTGAATAGCTATAATTACGCCATTCGAAAGGCGCTACCGAGCGCAGGGTTCTACCTGTGGGACCCGGGAGGAGGAGTCTATGGCAATCTGGGACGATGTTCTGAGCGATAGAGATCGCGCGGTATTTGAGAAGTTTTCAAAGGGGCACGACAATCCCCAGGGGGATAATGCAGCCCTAGGGAAACGAGCCGCCATTATCGTTGTGGACGTGAACTACGCGTTCGTTGGGGTGAAAAGCGAGAACATTCTCGACTCCATCGACGACTACATCACGTCGTGCGGCGAGGAGGGGTGGGCCGGCGTGGAGAGCATCCGGCAGCTACTGGTTGTTGCCAGGGAAGCCGGGGTACCCATCATCTACAGCACCAGCGTGACCTTCAACTACGAAGGGTCTGGCTGGCACAACCGCGCAAGGGGCGGCGGCAAGAGGGAACTCCTTGAGGCTGACGAACTAGAGCACCGTAGGTTGGGCAACAAGATAGTGGAAGAGATTGCGCCACAGCCCCAGGACATCGTTCTGGAGAAGAAGGCGGCTAGCGTCTTCTCTGATACCCCTCTGTTGGCATTGCTCAACGAGTTGGACATCGACACGCTGCTCATCACCGGCACTTCGACGAGCGGGTGTGTGCGGGCCACAGTGGTCGACGCTGCCTGCCACAACTTCTTCGTCGGCATTGTCGAGGAGGGCTGTTTCGACAGGTTCGATATCAGCCACAAGGTCAGTTTGATGGACATGCATGCGAAGTACGGCAAGGTAATTTCCCTTGCAGAGGCCAAGGAGTATGTGAGTACTGAGGCCGAGCCAACGCTCAAGGTCAAGGCGATGACCACCTAGCGTAGCTAGGATTGACTTGGCTGCTAGATACAGTTAGGCTTTGTGGAAATTCTGTCAGGAGGTTCCGCGATGAGGTTGAAGCTAGTTTGGGGCGGCATGTTAACGGCCGCCGTTCTCGTTGTGTTGGCAGCTTGTGGCTCCGACCCAACGTCTACATCTGTACCGCCTACGAGCACGACCGCTGCTCAAGCAACGGGTGCGCCCACAATGGCGCCCACAATGGCACCGACGATGGCGCCAGTTGAGGCAAAGGAAATCAAGCTCATTGGCGCCTGGCCTCAGGGCATTACTATCACGGACTGGCAAGAGGCCGCCATGATAGCCAAGATGAACGAGTTGAGCGCAGGAAGCCTCGATATAGGCCGGGTAGCCGGCCCTGCTGAGGTTCACCAGGCAGAGCAGGCAGAGGCAGTGCGCCAGAACATCTACCAGATGGTTCACACGGCAAGCGCATACTTCCGTGAGCTGACACAGCTTCCCAACGTGGAAGCATGGGTTGGCGGCGCTCCGGTCGCCACGCGTGAGTCCTGCGGACTTGAGGACATATTCCGCGAGATCTACGACGAATCGATCGGGATCTACTACCTTGGTCCTTCCGCCTACCGCAGCAGTGCGCACATCTACCTGTCTGAGTTGGCCAATGAAGACCGCTCAACGGTGGACCTGACGGGTCTGAAGCTGCGTGGGCACGCCCTGTACCAGGGTGGGACCGAGGCCCTGGGCGGTTCGATCGTGAACATGCCTTCGAGCGACGTCTACACCGGAGTGCAGCGTGGTGTCATTGAGGGCTCAATAGCTGGCGGCGACTGGATGTACGCCCGGGACGTGAAGTGGGACGAGATCATGAACTTCGTCTACAACGTTAACCTCGACAATGAGTCTGGGCACGTGTACGTCAACAAGAGCACCTGGCTTGGCATGACCAAGCAGCAGCAGGATGCCATGTACAACGGGCTAGTGGTCACCTTTGAAGAGTTGGAGCCGGAGTTGGCTGCACGGAAGGCCGAGGCACTAGCGACACTCGAAGAGCGTGGCGTTGAGGTCATCACGCCTCCTGACGCTGAGATAGCCCGAGTTCAGGGGCTGTGGCTTGAGAAGAACGTCCCCTCGGTTTTGACTGGGGATCCCGACGGTCCTCGGGTATTGACTGCACTTCAGTGCATCTGGAAAGAGGTCGGCTTGGTAGTGAACCTGTAAGCAACCTCGGATAGATCGGATGGAAGCCCGCCAGCTTGCTGGCGGGCTTCCATCCTTGTCGTTCTAGGACGGGGGGAGGGCTGGTGCTTCCCCGGCGAGCCGCAACCGATCAAAAGAGTTTCCGGGAGACGGACTCATGGATACCGCAAAGAGCGCCCTCAACGTTTCGACTAGGGCCTTCGATAAGCTCCTCAACGCTTGTTACTACTTCGCGGGTTTGTGTGTAGCCCTGGTGACCCTGTTTGTGGTGTGGGAGGTCTTCGTGCGGTATGCCCTGAACAGCCCGACACAGTGGGTGCTGCAGGGCAGTGAGTACGGCCTTGTGTATATTGCCTTCATCGCCGCAGCTCCAATCTTGCGAGACGGCGGCCACACTAAGATGACCATCCTCCTTGAGAGGATGGGTCCCCGGAACTCACGATATGTGGATGTCATCACCAACTTTGTAGGTGTAGCCATATGCACTCTGTTCTCCTGGCAAACCATGAC
Source organism: Chloroflexota bacterium (assembly GCA_003228115.1). Lineage (GTDB taxonomy): Bacteria > Chloroflexota > Dehalococcoidia > Lucifugimonadales > SAR202-VII-2 > SAR202-VII-2. Next base: position 126,219 of record QEVV01000001.1, on the reverse strand, counting down.
TCGGCTCATGGAGTCGATAGACCGGGGTGCGGTTTATAAAGAAGGATTCGACATAAACCAGTCTGTCATTTGGTGGGTCATGCCGTTTGCTTTTATCACCATGGGTATTCAGTTCATCCGGCTGACCATGGAAGGCGCCTACGAAATTAAGAATGACATTGTTTCTGTGCCAGGGGACGCAACGCACGGTATGGCGTAGCCCCACACGCGCGGCCCCAACCGGTGCGGCCACGCTGGTCTGTCTCATTGCTGCTCAGTAGGGTTCGGTAAGAGAATCGCCTCAGTGGGCGGGCGCTGTTTAAGAAACGGTGCCCCTCGCAGCAAATTTACGGGAGGATGACTATGGAATGGTGGCTGATCCTAACAGTCATATTCGTTAGTCTTATGGCGGCCATGGCGACCGGAATCCCGGTTGCCTTTGCTTTCATGATTCTCAACATCGTTGGCCTCTACATTGTCACGGGAGGCACGGTGGGCTTCGCCCTGCTCCCTGGGGCGATATATACCTCCGTGGCAAGCTTTCCTCTACTTGCTCTTCCCATGTTCTTTTTGCTGGGAGAGATACTCTACCATTCCGGCGTCTTTGGCATGGTTATGGACGTCACGGACAAGTGGATTGGGGGCGTCCGTGCCCGTCTTTTGTTCGTAGCCCTAGGAGCAGGCACGATCCTGGCCGCCCTCAGCGGCGCCGGGATGGCGGACACCGCCCTGCTTGGCTCCACCATCTTCCCTGAAGTTGAAAAGAGAGGCTACGACCGACGCCTCTCCCTCGGAGTGATTACCTCAGCCGGTTTGCTTGCGGTTTTGATTCCTCCCAGCGGACTGGCAGTGCTCTTGGGGAGCTTGGCGGAAGTCTCCATTTCCGGTCTTTTGATCGGAGGTATTGGGCCAGGGCTTCTGATGGTGTTCTTCTACTTTTGGTACATCATCATTCGTGTACGAATGAACCCGAACTTGGCGCCAGCCTACGATCAGGCAAGCCCTAGCTTCCCCGAAAAGGTGAAGGCTACGGTAGTCCTGGCTCCACTACTCCTCATCATCGTGGGGGTGGTGGGCTTCATCATCTTCGGCATTGCAACCCCGAGCGAGGCGGCGGCGACAGGCGCCCTCATTGCCATCCTTGTTACCATCATCTACCGGCGTTTGACTTGGGACGTACTCAAGAAATCATTCCTAGGCGTTGTCAAGATCGTCGGGATGGTGCTGTTGATCATCAGCGGCGCCGTTTCCTTTGGCCAACTGCTGGCAATGACCGGTGCTGCACGGGAATTCATGGAATTCCTAACCGGCCTCCCGGTTCATCCCACGATCATCCTGATCGCAATTCAAATGGCCGTCCTTCTCCTCGGGTTCTTCATCGATGGGATATCCATCATGATGATCACGATACCGGTGCTTGTGCCGGTGGTGAATGGCTTTGGGTGGGATCCCATTTGGTTCTGGATACTGTTCTTGGTCAACATGACGATTGGTTCCGAGTCCCCTCCATTTGGACTGGCCTTGTTTGCTCTGAAGGGCGTAGTACCCTCCTATGTAACCATGGGGGATATCTACCGGGCTCAGATACCCTTTGTGATAATGGACATGGGAGTGGTGGCTGTTATCATTTTCATACCGGGAATAGCTACGTACTTGCCCAGTCTCATCCAGACCTAGCGCGCTTAGCGGTTAAGAGAGGGGCCTTCGGAGGCTCCAGCAGAATGCTTGAAAAAGAAGAAGATGCCCGCCAATACTGGCGGGCATCTTCTTCTTCGTGGCAGTCTACGGCCGTTCGTGGTGAGCTTGTCGAACGATGGGTAGCCTACGAGCCGAAACCAGGCTCAACAGAATTGGGGTGATGGCCGGGATTATGCTGCTTAGCGGCGGACCCTCAACACGTGCAGGTCATTCGCCAGAATATCGTCGATGCGTTCGAGCACGCCGGCGTTGATTTCTCTGGACACCAAGTAGCGGCCAGATAGAGCGTCCGCCTGGCCGGTAGCCAGTAGCATGAACCACTCCACAGACTTTTCGATGGGAGTTTCTCTCCCTTGCTCAAGGGCGGAGGAGACGTATTCCCGGAAACGTTCGCCCGCTGGTCCAGACGTGATGGTCTTGACCATGGCTGTGCGGACCAACCCTGGGTGATAGGCCAAGACCTTGATGCCGTACTCTTCGACGGCCTCAGCAAGGCATTCAGTGAGGTGGATGAACGCCGCCTTGGAGGTGCTGTAGGCCGACGCGAAGGGCTCCGGTTTATTGGCAGCCTCAGCTACGATGTTAATGACTCTTCCTCGGCGTCTTGCCACCATCCCGGGTAGCACGGCGCGGGCGCAGAGGAATGGCCCTTTCAGGTTGACGGAGACGGTGCTCCACCATTCATCGGGGTCGCCTTCCCATGGGGCGACTTGGGGCGGGGGAGCGCCTGCATTGTTGACCAAGAGGTCTATTGGGCCCAATTGTTCCTCGGCGGCGTGCGCCATGGCCTCGACATGGCTCCAATCGGTGACGTCCGCAGGAAGGGCAATCCCCCTTCCACCTGCCTCTTCGATCAAGCGAACAGTTTCCGTCAGCCCGCTCTCAGTCCTGGCAGTGACGGCTACGGATGCACCGGCCTTACCAAGGGCTATGGCATAGGCGCGGCCGAGCCCTCTGCTTCCTCCGGTTACCAGCGCTGTCTGGCCGGTGAGGTCGTGGGTCGGTGCATTATCGTTCGTCATAGGTCTCCTTCGTTTATAGATCTACTTCATCACTGAAAAGCCGACAAGTAACGGCCCGCGGCCAGTCAATGCTAGCGCAAGGTGTTGCCCCTCGCCTTGGCGCAAGGCGAGATCTGCCAAGAGCGTGAGCGTAGAGGATAGAGGCCCCTCCGGTGGTTGTACTTCCAAGCCGACCGCCTTAGCAATGTCGAGGGTGTGCACGGTCATTTCCAGTGTACGCGTGGGCAGATAGTCCGACAGACGGGTGCCGCCGGTTGGAGGCGAGAGTATGAAATCGTCCGGAATGCTTTCGAGGCGCTTCAGGACCCGGTCGGCAATTTCTCCAACTGCGGCTTTGGGTTGGTTTCCGAGGGAGAGACCCGTTTCCCGCGCTCGGTCGTCGGTGGCCCCATGGTTGGCTAGCATGCCGAGGGCTCGCATAAAGTAGTCGGTCGGGTCGGCGACAATCTGCGCCTCCGCCTGGGTCTCGCAGTAGGTCTCAACGGTCAGCAGCGCGCGGGTGGCGTGCCCTACTAGGTCCCGCACGTTCCAGGCGCCCAACGCAGGTTGCTTCCAGGCGTTATCTGGTATTCGCTGAACGGTTTCAACCAAAAAAGAGGCGGCTTGGCTGTAGTCGTTGCGGAACATTGCTCCTTCCTCAACTGGCTTGGCGTTTGTGGACGCCCAGTATAACAGCCGCGGGAGAACCATTTGGACGGTCTAAGGCCGGGCAGAAGTAGGAAAGGCTGCCCAGGAAACAACTATTTGGGGAAACCTGCAAGCCGCCTGGCCAGCGACAGCTCTGCCGAGGAAATCATTGGAGAGGGGCTGTTGGTAGTCTATATCCTTGGCCGAGGGTATTGGACGGCATGGTACAATTGGGGCACTCGTGCGTAACCCTGAGGCTCGGCCTCTGGGAAATCTCAGTACGGGTGAAGGGGGTGCCGCGATTAGTGATTTAAGCAGACCAGGCTCCCCGAGTCGGGTCGCTGTCAAGTAGGATGCCGGCTGGCTGCCGGTACTCCGGCAGGTGAACCTGCAGGTGTTGGATGCCGCTCTTTGAGCGGAACCCCTTCAATACTGCGGTGAGCTTGCTGGGGCTGACCCTGCATTGCGGCTCGGCCCTCCTAGGGAGGGAGCAGGGACGGTCTACTGTCTAGTTCGGGGGGACACACGCGTCCCGCCCGGCCCTGGAGGGTTTCCAGGTGGACCATAGCTAGCCGTAGCGGAGGCGCTCCGAACGTTTTGACACCCCTGCCAAGGGGCGCCGGGTTCGAATCGCCAAAGCTTCGGCGCAAGAGCAGCCGGATTCTCGAGCGCCACGGTGGCCACCGTGGTTGGTTCGAGTTCCCCGGCTGCTCTTTTTTGCCCTTTTTCTAACCCCGATGTCATTGTTATTGACGGCCCCGCTTTTGCTCAGTTGCGCACCCACTGTAAAAATCTCGACCATTTGCATCAATGGATAGGTGCACCTGTACCTAACGGGCTTCCTTGCCTATGGACTAGTCTTGCCAACAAGGGGCACGGAAGGTTTGCGAACTAGGAGGAGGAAGCTATGGCGCTGGCCAAGGCACTCAACGAAGCATTAACGCAGGTGGGGTCCGGCACTCCGATGGGGGACCTGATGCGGCGGTACTGGCAGCCGGTCGCTGCGACGGCTGAGTTAGATGATCATGCAACGAAGGAAGTTACCATTCTTCGGGAGAATTTGGTCCTCTACAAGGACCGCAGCGGCAACCTGGGCCTTATAGACCGGTTCTGTCCTCACCGCCGGGTCAATATGGCGTATGGCATTCCGGAAACGGACGGATTGCGCTTGTCCCTACCACGGCTGGAAGTTCAACGACAAAGGGCAGTGCACCGAGCAGCCCTTTGAGGACACCGTGAGACCTGAGGGCCGGTTCAAGGAGAAGTGCGGCATAGCCGGGTATCCGGTGCAGGAAATGAGTGGGCTTATCTTTGCCTACCTGGGCCCAGCGCCGGTTCCCTATCTGCCGAGGTGGGAGCCGCTGGAGTGGGAGAATGCCGTTCGTGATATTGCCATAACTGTCCTCCCTTGCAATTGGCTCCAGTGCCAGGAGAACTCTTTGGACCCCGTTTATGTGGAGTGGCTGCACGCTTATTACGGCATGTGGCTTCAGTCGCAGCGCCAAGAGCTCCTATCCAGGGCCCTCGCCGAGCAACATCACATGGACATCGGATTTGATGTTTTCGAGCACGGCATTATCAAGCGTCGTGTCCTTAAAGGCTACACACAGGAGGATGACGACTGGAAGTACGGCCACCCCATCCTGTTTCTCAACATCCTTTTGGTCGGGAACCAGATGAACTCCACACTTCAGTTCCGTGTTCCTATGGACGACACGCATACCTATCACATCTCGTACTACGCCTGGCAGTCGGCTCCGGGCAGTGAGATGCCTAGGCGGCAGGAGCGAGTTCCGTATCGCTATGTGCCACTGAAGGATGACCAAGGTGGCTACGTAACCAATGTGCTTTTCAATCAGGACTATATGGCCTGGATGACTCAGGGCGAAATTGCAGACCGCACCTTGGAAAAGCTGGGCGAATCCGATAAGGGGATCATCCTGTTCCGCAAGATGCTCCAAGAGCAGATGGCGATCGCGGAGGACGGAGGCGATCCCATGAACGTCTTCCGATCCGAGGAAGCAGCGCGCAATGTCCGCATTGGCATTGAACAGGTCAAGTTCGGCGACAAGAAGTTGTTCGCTCGCTACTTCCCTGGCGAGGCTGGCTACAGCACAGACGCGGAACTCGTGGACGAAGTGCTCGCCACGTGGGACAAGGTTCTGACAGAGGTCTAGGGAAGTATCCCGAAGTTGATTTCCCCTCCGCTCTCCTGAGCCCCACCCCTGCTATCCCTCTGGGGATGGTGGGGGTGGGGTAGGGGGTGCTTTTCTTGCAGCGGCTGTGGTTCGCTATTGGCTCTATCCCAACTCATGGGAGGAGGACTGCGGTTTGTAGTACAATACGCACTCGTAAAACGCCGGGACCGGCAGCGGTCCTAAGAGGAGATACCCATGCTCACGGCGGAACAGAATCAACGGCTAACGTCGGTCGGCCCAAGCACGCCAATGGGTGACCTGATGCGCCGCTATTGGCATCCCATTGCTGCCATTTCCCAATTCAAGACACGTCACACAAGCCGAGTCCGCCTGTTAGGCGAAGACTTGGTTTTGTACCAAGACAGATCGGGCACCTTTGGGCTTATAGGGTCCCAGTGCCCCCACCGCAAGATGTCCATGATCTATGGCGTACCAGAGGAGCAAGGGCTGCGTTGTGCCTACCATGGCTGGGTGTTTGGTGAGGACGGCTCCTGCTTGGAGCAGCCTTATGAGGAAACCGAGGACCCGGAAGGCCGTTTCAAGGAAAAGGTTACTACCCAGTCCTATCCAGTTGAAGTCATGGCTGGGTTGGTTTTCGCCTATCTTGGGCCCGCCCCCGCTCCGCTGCTTCCCCGTTGGGACATATTCGTCAAAGATGGCGTGGTCCGGGACATCGGCTACGCCGAGGTTCCCTGTAACTGGCTACAGATCATGGAGAACACTCTGGATCCTATCCACGTCGAGTGGCTCCACCAAAACTTTGCGGACTTCATCGCACAGCAGCTGGAAGCTCCCGAAAAACGTGTATCCCGCACACCCCACGTGAAAATAGGCTTTGACGAGTTTGAGTACGGCATTATGAAGCGCCGCGTGGTTGAGGGTGGATCGGAGGAAGACGAGGATTGGGCCACTGGCCACCCGATGGTTTTCCCCAATATGCTACGACAAGGCCTCAATCGGAAAGGCTACAGATGGCAAGGTTTCCAGATTCGGGTACCCATTGACGACACTCATACGGCCCATTGGTGGTACGCCTGCTACCCAGATGACGGCGATCAACAAAGGCCTGAGGACTATACTTTCTTCAAGGTGCCTATTCCTGAGTTGGACGAAGACGACCAGCCGCGATGGGATCTTCTAGACAACAACAGCGGTCAAGACCTGGCGGCCTGGATCACACAAGGCCCAATTGCCGATCGGACCACTGAGGTGCTCGGCCGGTCCGACAAAGGCATCATCCTGTATCGCCAGATGCTGGAAGAGAATATGCGGATTGTGGCGGACGGCGGTGATCCCAAGAACACGTTCCGGGATCCTTCCACTAACGAATACATTGAATTGGCCAACGAGAGCGACCCAATGTTTGCTCGGCCCTTGTACAACGGGCAAGCTGCAGCGACGAAGTACAGCCCGGTGTTGGCGGGGCCTTTGACCGTGGAATAAAAAGTCGCGGGTTGACAGCCAGAATGGCCCGCCAGATACTGCAAGCGTTCACGAAATGTAGGGTTGAAGACGACTAGCTCAGGACTGGAGGACAGTTATGCCAGGAATCTATGACGCCGACACGCACATTGCAGAACCGTCGGTAATGTGGGACCACATGCCGTCAGAGTTCTACTCGCGTCGGCCGGTAATTGTTAGCGTGCCGCCGGACACAATTTATGGCACGTCCGACCATATGTGGCTGATTGACGGCCACATTTACCCTAGGACTGCGGGACGGGGCAGTGCCTTTCTGGTCACCCCTGTGGAGCAGACCTTCGTTCAAGGGATGCCGGACATTAGCGCCAGGGATATGACTGATCTTGACTCCCGCATTGCTGAGATGGATAGATTGGGGACGGAAACCCAAGTCGTTTTCCCAACCCTCTTCCTCACCTACCTCACGGACGACGCACCCCTGGAAGTTGCGCTTTGCAAGGCCTATAACCGCCACATGGCAGAGGTTTGCGCCAAGAGCGGCGGCCGTATCGACTGGACCCTCATTCCGCCTCTGCGGGACATTGAGGCCTCGGTGGAGGAAGTCAAGTTCGGCGCGGCGAATGGGGCTGTCGGAGTTTTCTTCAGGGGTATCGAAAGAGACCGCACTCTGGACGATCCCTACTTCTTCCCCGTCTATGAAGAGGCCCAGGCCAAAAACTTGACCATCACCATTCACCAAGGGTCGGGCTCCCCGGCGTTGAATAGTCTCGTTGACGTACGCCGTAGCCACACCTTTACTCATGGTCGTATACCTCCGATCGTGGCCTTCCGCAACCTTGTGGCCAACAGGATCCCCGAAGACTTTCCCAATTTGCGATGGGGCTTTATTGAGGCCGGTCTTTCCTGGGTGCCATACGCACTACACCAGCTACGGACCCTTGGCCATGATCCAGTTGAGTGGGGGCCTAAGCTATTCGACAAGTACAACATGTGGATTGCGTACGAGGTGGACGAGGATCTTCCGTACCTGGTCAAGTACGTTGGTGAAGACCACGTAGTCACTGGTACGGACTTCGCCCACCATGGGCGTGATGGCACGATTGCCGACCCGTCAGCTCAGCTTCACATGGTGGAGACCATCAGGTCTCGCGAGGAGTATCCTGCGAGCTTGGTGGATAAGATGCTCATCGACAACCCGCGGGCACTGTTCGGCTACTCTTAGGAATATGTCTGCTTGGCAGGCAAGGGGCCCCGCCACTGTGGCGGGGCCCCTTCGCGTGGCTTGACAGGCCGTCGTATCAATGCTGAAACTGCTATCGGATCAGGCAAACGAATCCTTCAGACCGATTTTCCCAAATAAGGATGGGCCATGCCAGGAGTCTACGACGCCGACACGCACATAGCTGAGCCTGCGGCAATGTGGGACCTTCTGCCGCCACATCTGTATTCGCGGCGGCCCGTAGTCGTTAAGGTTCCGTCCGATACGCTGTATAAAGACCGTGATGCAATGTGGCTCATTGATGGCAACATTTTCCCAAAGCCGGAGGGTAGGGGAGCTACCCGGCTCATAACCCCTGTGGACCAGACATTTGCCAAGCTGATGCCGGATATTAGGGCCAGGGATATGTCAGACTTGGACGCTCGTCTCAAGGAAATGGACGTGCTGGGCACTGAGACCCAGGTTGTTTACACGACGCTGTTCCTTGCCTTCTACACTGACGACGTGGAGCTAGAAGTCGCTATGTGCAGGGCGTACAACCGTTACCTGGCCGACGTATGCGCTCGGAGCGGTGGGCGGATCGAGTGGGTGCTGGTCCCGCCTTTGGGGGATATGGACGCCTCTATAGAAGAGATCAGGTTTGGAGCTGCCAATGGGGCTGTAGGCGTCTTTTTCCGAGGCTTCGAGAAGAACCGCACCCTGGATGATCCCTACTTCTTCCCCGTCTACGAAGAAGCTAGAGCACAAGACCTGGCCATCTGCGTCCATCAGGGCTCTGGCTGTCCAACCCTTGATAACCTGGGTGATTTTGCTCGGAGCCAGGCCTTCCTCAGTAATAGAATCCCTCCGGTTGTGGCCTTTCGAAACATTGTTGCCAACAAGATTCCAGAGGAGTTTCCTGGGCTCAGATGGGGCTTCATAGAGACGGGAGCCTCTTGGGTGCCATACGCACTGCATCAGCTACGCACGATTGGTCACGACCCCGTCAATTGGGGGCCTAAGCTCTTCGATGAGTACAACATCTGGATTTCCTACGAGGTAGACGAAGACCTGTCCTATGTGGCCAAATACATTGGGGAAGACCATATCGTGGCAGGCACGGATTTTGGCCATCATGGCCGTGAGGGCGTCGTTGCTGACCCTTCGGCACAGCTTCACCTGGTGGATACGATAAGGGGCCGGGAGCAGTATTCATCAAGCCTGATTGACAAGCTTCTTATCCACAATCCTCGCGCCCTCTATGGACGCGCCTAGGCCGAGTCGCCGGGGCTTTGGCAGTAATCGGGGATGGTCATTCCACAGTAGGAACTAGCGCATCAATAGGAATGGGCACGCCCCCCGCCGCTGCAACGGAGGACGTGCCCCCGGGATCGCTCCCCCGTCTAGGACGCCTGTGACGAGTGAAGTGAGAACCCCTGAAGAAAGGGTCAGCACCAACTATTCTTGGCCTGGAGACTGACCTTCTATCCCTTCGAAACCCTCTCAAAGGGTCGCCCACAGAGGGCCGTGATATACTTCCCCGAGACGGTTCACAAGGTAATACGAAGCCCAGCCATCTTTTTCTCATCGCGGTGCTTCATTGATATGTAACCTCCCTGCGAGGGCCATTCTGGTTCCCCAGAGCCCCGCGTTTCATCTTCCATATCGATTGGAGCGTGGAACCTCACATCGCGTCCGGAGTGATGATCCGGCGGCTCCTTCAAGCCGCATCTCATTTTGGAGAGCGGTTGTATGGACCTGAAGGTTGCCACTGACGAGGCGTTGCTCCTAGGCATTCAGCAACAGGACATCGGCGCCCTGGAGGAGCTCTACGACCGCTATCATAGGATCGCTCTAGCGGTTGCTTATAGGGTATTGCGCAGCAAGGAGTGGGCAGAGGACGCGGTGCAGGAAGCGTTTCTCGGCGTCTGGCGGCGGCCATCCACATTCAATCCCGAGAAGGGAGCAGCCACTAAACTGAGACTTTGGCGGAACAGCAGCAAGTCTTGGAAGCCTTGGTGGAAGGGGCTTGGGTCTGGCCTCTCTGGCCCATGTTCGAAGACGTTGAAGACGTTAGCGGCGCAGTGGTGCAATATCGTGGAAGCAACACTGTGTTGTTGCTCCTTAAGGGCTTGCCATTGCTGCCTTCAGACAGAACCTATCAGGTGTGGCGCATGATGAAGGACAAGCCCGAGAGCGCGGGGCTCATTCCTGCGATCGCGCCCGAAGCGAGTAGGTTTCAAACGGTCAAACTCCAGACTGATTTTAGTGTTGCGGATGCAGGGAGTATTAGCGTAGAGCCCGCGGGCGGCAGCAGTTTCCCCAGCCTCATCGTGCTCTATGGGCGCTACCCCAAATAGCTCTAACCGCTTTCAGTGCCGGTTGCGCCTGCCTCGCGGGGGACAAAGAAGTTAGCGGCCTACCTCGACAGAGTAGTTGGTCATGTCCACCGGATCCCCATTCTTCTCCGCCCACAGCACAACTGTGTAGATTCCGGGCCCCAGCCTTTCAACGTGCTCGGTTAGATCGGCAGCTACGTTGAAGAAGCCGTCTTCTATTTCCCAGCGAGCAGCCGTAACCCACGTTACTGCCATAGTCACGATCGTTGTGTCTTGCCGCCTCTGCGGGGCCTTGCAGGTCTGTCCGTCGCAAATTGGAGCCGGAGGCGGCGATGAAGGGTCGACTTTGTATGGGTCCGCTCCAGCCTCGTATGAGTACTTTGAAGTCGAGCCCGTATGCTCCATCTGGGGCGGCAGCGGGGCCCGCACGAACGCAGCCGGTTGCTGACCAATCCCATAGGCAAAGGTGGCTCCGAGTTGTCCCAGCGTCAATGGGTGTGGCGGTTCGTCATACCACACCTGGACGCCCTGCGGATTGAATCCGTCCGACAGGTTCCCAGACATCGTTAGCCACCCTTCGTCTAGGCGCGGCTCCTGTTCGAATTGGACATAGGCGCCCTGAAAAAGCTGGGATATTGAACATGTATGGGATGAACAAGCGATGCCAAGGCTCACGCTTCGGTGCCACTCATCCAGGATGTTCTTCCTATGCCCAGGGCTCTGCATCAGGCCCAATTGAGCGTTGCTCACGATTTGAAAGGCTGCCACTTCCTGATAGCGCCTGCCGTCTTTGAGAGAGTAGGGCAACCCTGAAGCGTTCTCCGATGCGTAGTTGACTCCCCCGGATGCAGTAAAGCGCATATAGGGTTTGAGCCCGTCCAGTCCCCAATGGGACAGAAATCCGTTCCTCAACATTGAGTCAGCATGAATCTGAGCGGCGGAGTTGGTTCCTAGTGCCACGGGACGCAGATTATTGTCGGAGCGGTCTTGGTTGATCAGCGCAAGCATGTACTCCCGTAGAGCCGATGCCGCATCAATGGTCGCTGTCGGTGAACCTTTGGCGTCAGCTGGCTTCAGCCCGGCAGACGGCGCGTTGGGGTTTGAGTCTTGGGAGGAACCAAGGGCCTCAGATACTGGGCTGGAGAAAAGGCTTCCCAACCCATCAGGAGATCGCAGCCGTTCCCCTGCGGGCTGCGGCGCCAGTATGACCAGCGCCAGAAAGACACCGCCCACGCCTGTGACCAGGCCCAAGATAAGCGCGAGAAAGACCCTCACGGAGCTTCGTCGCAGAAATGACGCTTGTTTCCCATGATCCTATCGTATTGGTTTCACCGACCAGTAGAAAGTGGAAAACGAGCGTGGTTTAGCTACATAAGAAACCTGTTGGCGCCGCCCGTGTTCGTTCAATGAACCTCTTGCAGAGCCTGCGAGTTCCGGGTACCTTGGTGCCACTTCTCACATGCTCTATTTAGGAGGTTCGCGATGCCTCTGGACCCTCAAGCCAAGGCGGTTCTGGATAGGGGAGCCGCTGCCGGCCTCCCTCCGCTTCATACCCTCACTCCTGAGCAAGCAAGGGCTAACTTTGCCCTCCAGACCAGGGAAGTTGGGCCGGAGGTGGGCAAAGTAGAAAACCGTAACATTTCTGGGCCAGCTGGGGATGTTGGGGTAAGAATTTATCATCCCGAGGGTGCAGGTCCTTTCGGCGCTCTGATTTGGCTCCATGGGGGCGGGTGGGTGCTTGGCGATCTTGATTCCACCGACTGCTCTTGCCGTCATCTGACGAACCGGGCTGGTTGCGTCGTGGTATCCGTCGACTACAGATTGGCCCCCGAGACCAAGTTCCCAGGAAATCTTGAAGACTGCTACGCGGCCACCGAGTGGGTCGTCGCCAATGCTGCTTCTCTGGACGTTGACCCGAGCAAGATCGCGGTTGGAGGGGCCAGTGCTGGGGCGAATCTAGCGGGTGGGCTGGCCCTTATGGCCCGCGATAAGGGCGGACCCGGCCTTGTGCATCAGTTGCTCGTGTACCCTGTGGTTGGACGTGACTTCGACACAGAGTCCCACTTGCAGAATGCTGAGGGCTTTGGGCTTACCCGCGCTTCCATGATGTGGTTCTGGCAGCATTACCTGGCTAGCGACGCGGATGGGGCCAATCCCTACGCAGCCCTGGATCAGGCGAATGACCTTTCCGGGCTGCCCTCTGCGCTCGTCATCACCGCCGAATACGATCCGCTTCGTACCGAGGGAGAGAGCTACGCGCGTATGTTGGATGAGGCGGGCATTCCGGTCACGTCCACTCGCTACGATGGGATGACACACGGCTTCTTCAGCTCCCCGAAAACACTAGACAAAGGCGACCAGGCCATCGACGAGGCGTCGGCGGCACTCAGGGTGGCTTTCGGTAGTTAGGGGCGTTTCTCAAGACTCTGGCCAACTGAGGGAGGCATGAAACTCTACCGCTTACCCATTGTGCTACACGCGCCTGGAGAGCATGAGGAAGACCAGTTCATGGCCGAGGTGGCCACTCTTCCGGGCTGCAGGGCCTGGGGTGACACGGCGGCGGAAGCCTTGGAGAATCTTCAGAGCGTGGCGACGGCGTTTCTTGAATCCTATAAGGAACGCGGAGATCCGCTTCCCTCTGAAGTAGAGGCGGCCGGATCAGACATGGGTACTCAGGCATTGAGTGAGGTGTTGGTCGCCTTGTGACTTTTCGTGAACTCACGCGACGATTGAGCCGACTAGGATGTGAATTCGATCGCAGGGCGCGAGGCGACCACGAAAATGGATCAACGTGACCAGTGGTGCGAGAACCACCATTCCCAACCGGGGCGCACGGGACTTGAAGACAGGCACAGTGCATGCAATCCTTCGCGATTTGGGAATATCCAGAGATATCTTTGAGAAAGCCTGAGCGACCAGCAAGCTCTTTTGATCTACGCAGCGAGAAGAACCAAGGAGGTTTCATTCATGGGTGGAGTTGTTGATGCCGATACGCACATTATCGAGCACGAAGGGATATGGGAGTTCATGGACAAGGACCTGTACTCCAAGCGCCCTGTCCTGCTCGCCGGCCCAAGTGACACGTTGTACAAGGGAGCCAATGGCTTTTGGCTTATCGATGGCTCCATAGTTCCCAAGCCCGCGGGTAAGGGTAGTGTCGCCATGGCCAACCCGGCGTCCGACAACGAGAAGGCTCGAATCGACATTGATCAGGATGTTCGGGAGTTGACCAACCCCGTCGCCCGCATCCGCGATATGGATGCACGGGATGTAGATATTGAAGTCATATTCTCCACCCTCTTCATCACCTACCTAACGGATGACGCCGAGCTAGAGGTTGCTCTGTGCCGCGCCTACAACCGGTACATGGCCCATGCCTGTAAGGACAGCGGCGGACGGCTCCAGTGGGTTGCCGTTCTCCCTCTGAGGTCCATAGAGGACTCGGTGCTGGAGATGAACGTAGCCAAGGAGAAGGGAGCTGCTGGCGTCCTGTTCAGGGGCGTTGAGGGCGATCGGTCTTTGGCGGAGGCCTACTTCTTTCCGGTCTACGCTGAGGCGAGCCGGCTGAACCTGCCTATTTGCGTTCATACCGGAGCGGGCTCCCCGGGTCTGTCGCAGGTTTTCGACCGTACCATTAGCCACAACCTGCCCCATGTCCGCTCATTGCCATTGTTCGCCTTCAGGGATTTGGTGGCTCACAAGATACCTGAGCGGTTTCCTGACCTAAGGATCGGATTCATTGAGGCTGCGGCTTCCTGGATTCCCTACGTTGTTCACCACCTGCGCAGGGCGGCCAAGGCGCCTGCTCAGTGGCTTGGGGGCGGAGGCACACCGGAGGACGATGAGTGGGGCCCCAAGATGTTCCGCGACAACAGGCTTTTCGTTGCCCTTGAGTCGGACGAGGACATCCCCTACCTACTGAACTTCATTGGCGAGGATAACGTGATCATTGGGTCAGACTACGGGCATCAGGACCAGTCCCGGGATGTAGGGGTCGTTGCCACGTTGAAGGCTCGAGAGGACATCTCAGCCGTTGCGAAGGAAAAAATCCTTTCCACCAACCCACGTCGCTTCTACGGCCTTAACTAACCGCAAGGGCGAAGGGGGGGCCGGAAGGGGGCAGCCGTGGGGTTGCCTCGTTCCCGGCCCCCTTTCTTGTGGCTTCAAGCCAGCCTAAATCGGTTGCTTCCCGCCTAGCGCTCGACGCATAATGCATTCGAGCATTTCTGGTCCGAGGAGCTTCTCTTGCTGGGATTCCGTAAGTCGCGGCCTGACGACGCAGATGACAATCCTGGCTCGAAGGCCGAGGACAGCAAGTCTCTTCTAACCACCCTTTCCCTAGGCCACCTGGCCATCCACTGGTACCAGCAGCTCTGGCCGATCACCCTGCCATCCATCAAGGCGGGTCTTGGGCTCTCCGATATCGAGGTGGGAACTCTGGCCTCAGTCAAGCAGTTCACCACCGGACCGCTTTTCCTACCTGCCGGTATTCTCGCTGACTTCTTTCGTAAGCGCACTGCGCTGATTTTGGCTGCCTCCTTCCTGTTTCTTGGGGGAGCCTACGTGCTGGTTGCTCAGGGCTCTACGTACGTTTGGGTCATACCGGGCGTGGCGTTGTTGGGTATTGGCACGGCGCTTTGGCACCCTACAGCGACTGGAGCCCTTTCCATTCGATATGCCGAGCGGAGGGGCACGGCAATTGCCATCCACGGCGTGGGCGCCAGCATTGGGGACACGGTAGCGCCAATAGCGATAGGCGGTCTGCTTGCTGTTCTCACTTGGCAGGACATGTTGCGAGTCAACATGATTCCAGCCTTGCTCATTGCCTTTGTGCTGTGGCGGGTGATGGGCAAGATCTACCACGTTCAGGAGGCAGGCAGACCTGAGCTTCGCTCATATATGACCGACGCCAAGAACATGCTGCGGCACCGGTTGGTGATTGTCGTTATCGGCGTCATGATCCTGACCACCGCAGCTCGGCTGGGCATCATGACGTTCCTCCCAATCTACATCCAAGAGGACCTGGAATATTCCGCCTTCCAGCTTGGGTTCTTCTGGGGGTTGCTCCACATCATGGGAGGCGTCTCACAGCCGGTGATGGGCTATCTCTCTGACAGATACGGCCGGAAAGCTGTTCTGTTGCCTAGCCTCATCGTATTCGGCTTCCTCTACCTGGCTTTGTCGCAGGCGAACGCGGGGATACAGCTCATACTCGTTATTGGTACTCTGGGGATTTTCTTCTACGCCTTGCAGACCCTAACCATGGCGGCGGTCCTGGACGTCGCAGGGGAGAATGTACAGGCGTCGTCCATGGGTATCACCACGATTTTCACGCAGTTGCTGGTGCTGCCGAGCCCACTTATAGCTGGCGTGCTTGCTGACCGTTTCGGCACCCAGGCCGTCTTTCTCTATGCTGGGTCGCTCACACTTCTCGCAGCTCTTCTCGTGGCGGTTGTCCGAGTCCCCAGAACGACTCGGAAGACGCCACGCATATCTGGGTAATCGTCGATCGCGGCATCAAGCGGTTTGAGAAAGACTCTCACCAAGAGGTAAGGAGGCCATCGTGCTGTTTATCCACAACGATGTTGTTCAAGAAGTTCTGACCATGGCGGAGTGCATCAGCTCCCAGGAGGAGGCGTTCCTGGGCCTGGTGAACGGTGATTCCGTGCACAGGGGCCGCATAGACGTAATGGTGCCATGCGAGCGGGATGACGGGTATTACCGCTGGGGCACAATGGAAGGCGCTAGCAAGACCCTAGGCGTCTTCGCCATCCGGATGAAGTCGGACATAGTCTATTGGCCCACTGACGATGCTGGTGGCCGCACCGAAGAGAAGTACTGCATAGAGCCGGGGACCTTCTGCGGGCTCGTGTTCTTGTTCAGTACCCGCAACGGGGAACCCCTTGCCATGATCAACGATGGCCATCTACAGCACATGCGCGTGGGTGGGGGAGCTGGCCTAGGGGTGAAGTATCTCTCCCGAGAAGACTCTCATACTGTGGGCATGATCGGCTCCGGAGGCATGGCCCGAACATATCTTGAAGCCTTCTGCTGCGTGCGCGACATTCGTAAGGTCAAGGTATACAGCCCCACAAAGGCCAACCGCGAGGCCTACGCCGCTGAGATGAGTCAAAAGCTAGGTCTGGAAGTGGAGCCTCTGGATAACCCCCGCGATGTCGTTCGGGGCGTGGACATTGTGAGCACCTGCACGGACAGCATGGTCCCCGTTATAGAGCCTGATTGGTTGGAGCCGGGTCAGCACGTGACCAATCTAAGCCACGTGGAGAGTCATCCGGGCATCATCGAGAGGGCTGATGTTGTCATTCAGCAAGGCCAGTCCACCACCTATGTCTCCGACGACAACGAAGGCATCGTGGGGATGGGCAAGGGCGCCAGCATGGTTGCCTTCATCGCTGGTAGTCCTGAGGAACGTCAACGCCTACCACAATCCAATCCTGGGTTTGCCACGGTGAGACACTTCCCCTCCTTCACGGCGCTGGCCAGAGATGCTTCGGTGGGTCGAACGAGCCCCGATCAAATCACGCTCTATCACAACACCGGTTACCAAGGCCTTCAATTTGCGGCTGTGGGCTCGGTGGTGTACCGCGAGGCTGTCAGCCGAGGGTTAGGCCGGACGCTTCCCACGGAATGGTTCCTTCAGGATATCCGCGACTAGGAAAGCAGTCCCGCCTCGATAGATGGATAGATTTAGATAAAGGAGAAGAAATCATGTCCCTTCCCAAGACTAGTAAAGCCGCAGTCCTCGTCGAGTACAACAAGCCCCTGGTAGTTCAGGAGCTTCCGATCCCGGAGTTGGAACCCAGCGCAATGCTGGTGAAAGTGGACGCCGCTACTCTCTGCGGCACCGACTACCACATGCGCCACGGTGACCTCGCCTTCTTTTCCAAGACTCCCATCCTCCTAGGCCACGAATACACAGGCACGGTTGTGGCCAATAAAGGTCGGGAGCGTGACGCCAATGACCGGCCGATCAAAGAGGGCGACCGCATCGTGTGGGCCTACCCGTGGTGCGGCAAGTGCTACTACTGCACAATAGCCCGCCAGCCGACGATGTGCCCCTACACCCAAATGTACGGCTGGGGCCCCTGCGATATTCCGCCTTACCTGACAGGCGGCCTTTCCGAGTATATGTATGTCCGGCCGTCATGCCACGTGCTCAAGGTTGCTGATGCGCTCGATCCTCATGTGGTTGCCGCTACGACTTGTGCTTTCCGGACCGTCATTCACGCCTTCGAGCGGCTTGAACTCATTGGTAGCATCCGGTCCCACGAGACCGTGGTCATCTTTGGCTGTGGGCCAGTTGGCCTGTTCGCCCTGGCGACGGCTGTTGTTCATGGGGCCGGGCAAATTGTGGTCATGGGCGCACCTGCGGCAAGGCTGGAGGTTGCCAGGAAATGGGGCGCAGACATGACCATCGACATTCAGACCACGACGGCTGAAGAGCGAAAGGAGATCATCCGCGGTCTGACGCAGGGTAGGGGCGCTGACTTGGCCATCGACTGCGCTGGCCCGGCTGCCGCATTCACCGAGGCGGTGGACATTGTACGACGGGCTGGCAGGGTGCTGGAGATAGGGGCTTCAGACCCCAAGCCGGCGTCGATCTCCGCCACGAACTTCAACGCAAAGATGGTGGCCGTCATTGGCTCGCTCTCGGGAACCATCGCTCACTACCACGGCGCATTGGAGTTCATTGAGCGGCACAAGGATCGCTTCGACTTCCGGTCGATGATCACGAACATCTATCCCTTGGACAAGGTCAACGAGGCCCTCGACGCCATGGAGCGCCTTGAGGAGATCAAGCCATCCATCCAAGTGAACGCCTGAGTCAACCTTTCGTGCGTTTGAGTAATGAAGAGAGGGCAGCCAAACGGCTGCCCTCTCTCTTATTGCCTCGGTTGGCGAGGCCACAATGGTTTCTTGGCAGGCTCAACGAGCCTGCAGCCGGGCAGGGAATGATTCATCTCTGCTGGCGCTGTCCTGCCTTGACCCTATGGGGTGCCCCGCGTATGATTCCGAGACCAGGGTGGCTCGTTACGCCCTTCGATTTGAGAGGAGGATTGCCAATGCTGACCAAGACGCAGAATGATGAACTGACGAGAGTAGGCCCTGGAACTCCCATGGGCGAGCTGATGCGCCGTTATTGGCATCCCATTTCACCTGCCTCTGAGATGGACGATAACCCAACGAAGGAAGTAAGGCTCCTCGGCGAGGACTTGGTCCTCTATAAGGATCGGAGCGGTACATTGGGTCTCATCGACCGCTTTTGTGCCCACCGCCGGGTCAACTTGGCCTACGGCATTCCTGAGGAGCATGGCCTCCGTTGCATGTACCACGGCTGGCGTTACGACGAGACCGGTCAGTGCACCGAACAGCCTTTCGAGGAGACAGTTCGCCCCGAGACCCGATTCAAAGACAAGATCAAGATGAAGGGCTACCGCGTTGAAGAGTTGGGTGGCCTCATCTTCGCCTACATGGGACCAGAACCTGCTCCTTTGGTTCCCCGCTGGGACTTCCTTGTTCAGGGCGGCAACACCCGCCGGGAGATGTTCATTACGGAGGTTCCTAGCAACTGGCTGCAGTGCCAGGAGAACTCGTTGGATCCTGTGCATCTGGAGTGGCTCCATGGCTACTACGGCATGTATACCGCCGAGCGCAAAGGACTGGTGGAAGAGGGTGCCGCCGGGCGCTGGGTGACCTCTGCTGGCCGCCACAAGAAGATTGGCTTTGAAGTCTTCGACTACGGCATCATCAAGCGCCGCATTTGGAGCACGACCTCGGAAGAGAGTTCCCAATGGGATCTTGGTCATCCCGTCTTGTTTCCCAACATCCTGCACCAAGGTGGGGACGGCCGATATTTCCTTCAGTTCCGAGTGCCGATTGATGACACCACAACCTGGCATTTGGAGTACACGATGTACTGGCTGCCAGAGTGGCTGGATATGTCTCCCCAGGAGACCATCCCGGTGACGTACTACCCCCTCTTGGACGAGAAGGGCAATCTGCGCAACGATGACATTCTTGACCAAGACCAAATGGCCTGGGTGGCCCAGGGCGATATTATGGACCGCAGCTTGGAGCATCTGGGCGAGTCCGACAAGGGTGTCATCTTGTTCCGCAAGCTTTTGCAGGAACAGATGGCGATTGTTCAGGACGGCGGCGATCCCATGTGTGTCATCCGAGACCCCGTGAAGAACGAGTACATCCACATTCCTCAGGAAGCGCTTCGGCCTCTCCCTCTGGATGCAGACCTGGATGTCGTGGCAAGGTATGGCAGCAAGCTCAGGGACGAGTTCGGGGAGTTGATGAAGGTAGCCAGCGATACTGCTCCAGCCGACTACTGGGAGAAGGTGGGCCGCTGGGACCCCCGTTAGGAGAACAGATGGCGAAGGTGGATGAACACTACCTGCTGGAGCCTGATTCATGCCTTGGCAAGTCTAGGTAGGATAGGCGTAAGCCGCTATAAAGCAGTCGTAGGGGCGTTCAATTGAACGCCCCTACGTTGTCCATGCAACTTGGATTGTTTCGGTTTCGACGTGGGCTCGTACCAGGCGGGGCGCCATCTGGCTTCCAAGGGCATTCGTGTTCAAGGTGAGTTTTGTCTTCGGCGTCTGAGCACCATGACTGCCACGCCCAGTGGGAACGCCAACATGACCAGCCCTAGGACCACGACAATGGCAAGGGGTCCCAGCCCCAGCACGCTATCTATCTGATGAAGGATCCATTCCAACAGGGTTGGGTCTATTGAATCGGCATGATGGGCGACTACGCTGGTTGGGGCTGCCATGCTGAATCCGATAGGAACAGGGTGTTCCCTAGGCGGTTGCTCGGTCTGTGGAGAGATTTCCTAACGAGACTGGCGAATACCGTACCGATAGTTTCCTTTCTCGAATGGACAGGGCCGTTAGGCTTGCCACCATAAGCAAGGCAGCCCCTGCACCAAACCCGTAGTCGAACGTCCCCGTCCAGTCGAACACGAGCCCAACGAGATATACCGCCATAGCCCCTCCCAATTGATGGGCTAGGTTACTCATTCCAGCCAAGATTCCCAGATGTTTCAATCCATAAACGTCGGCAGTTAGGGCCGTCGTGAGGGGCACTGTTGCCAGCCAAGACAAGCCCCCAATGACCGCGAACGCCCACAGGGCCGACACTCCCGGCAGCACAATCAATGCCACAAAGGCCAGCGCCCGGACTGCGTACACGCCGGCCAACAAATTCTTGCGCTGGAAGCGGTCTGAGAGGAAGCCAATGGTGATCACCCCAGCGGCGTTTATGCCGCTAAGAAGACCAAAGGCCAGGGCGGCCGTGCCTGGTGAGATGCCCTCCGTTTGGGCCCACCGCACAAAGTGGATGGAAATGATGGCTGTGGTTACACCGCAGACAACATAGGCCATGGAAAGCTGCCACATGGGGCGGGAACGAAACGAATCGCGCCATCGTTCCACATACAGCGGACCCACCGTGGCGTGCCTGTTCTGATGGACCTGTTCCTCGTCAGTCAGCGCACGGCCGCCGTCAGGCCTCAGGCCAACCTCCGATGGATCACTACGCACCACCAAGAGCACCAACGGTAACCCTACCACTAGGATCAGGGCGCCAAACACCAGCCAGGTAGTGCGCCAGTCAGTGAGGATCAGAAGGTAGGCGGCGAAAGGGATGAGGATCATCCCTCCAAGCGAGCCTCCGACCGCCACCAGTCCTATTGCTGTCCCGCGGCGCCTGGAGAACCATCTGGAGACGACCGCACCTGCCGGGGTCATTGCGACCCCTCCGGAGGCCATGGATATGACAATGCCATAGAGAAGGATGAGGCCAATGATGCTATTGACGAAGCTCATGGCGATTGCGCCTATGCCCATGATCAATAGGCTGGCGGCAATGACGCGGCGTCCGCCTATGCGGTCCGTTAGGCGTCCAAAGAATGGCTGGCCGAACCCGTTGGTCAACCATCCGACCGACGCAGCGATTGAGACGGTGGAAACGCCAACGGCGAATTCTTCCTGCCATGCTGACACAAAGACGCCGAACCCCATTCTGACGCCCAGCACGAAGAAGGTAGAGAAAGAGAGGGCGGCCACTACGTACCAACCGTAGAAGACGCTCTTGTTGTTGTCGTTGGTGTTCATGTAATAATCTGTTGAGGCCCTTAGTACTGTAACATGCGCCATGAGCGTGACGTAGCGATTTTGACGGGCAACGGCCGGACTGAACCTGTGCGAGAGGAGGGAGCATGGCTGACCTGACTGGATACAACACTTTGGTGGTGAGACAGGTAGTGGAGCGGCTCGAGGTGTTCACCGGCCTGGAGACCGAGAATCGGTATGAGGTCCTTTCACCAGATGGCGCTTCCCTGCTCTACGCTTACGAGGAGTCAGGGTTTCTAGGACGCCAGCTTCTCCGCAACCACCGTCCCCTGAAGCTTCACGTTGTGGAGCCCGGTGGCAGCCACGTGCTCACCGCTTCCCGAGGCTTCTTCTTCTTCCTTTCCCATATGCACGTCCATGGCGCGGACGGTAGGGCCATTGGCTCAGTGCACCGGCAGTTCACCTTCCTAAAACGTCGGTTCAGATTGGAAGGCCCTGCGACGCAGATTGCGGGCGTGGAAGGTCCGCTGTTCAAGCCCAACACTTTCATGATTACCCGGGACGGCGGAGAGATCGCCCGGATTGCCAAGCAGTGGGGTGGGATACTCCGAGAGGGTTTCTCAAAAGCGGATACCTTCAACGTCGAGTTCTCTACACCTCACGATCAAGACTTTTCACTTCTTGTTCTGGCGATGGCTTTGGTTATCGATCTGGAATTCTTCGAAAACAAGGGCCGCAGATAATCCAGCAGGTGCGAGTCGGGTGAATCTCGCCCGCATGCGGGCACGAGCGGCTGAGGAGGCAAAATGGTCCAGCAGGGCGGACCCAACATTCGAATAGGTGTGGCCGGGCTTGGCCCAGCTTTCACGAATATGATGCGTGAGTTGGCGGCATATCCTCATGGCAAGGTCACTGCGGCAGCCGACGTGCGCCAACGCGGCCTCGACAAGTTCGCCTCGGAGTGGGGAGGCGAAACCTTCACCACCGTTGAAGAGATGTGCGCCAGTCCCAACGTCGACGTTGTCTACGTTCTGACACCGGACCGGTTCCATGCCGAACACGCCATTGCGGCTGCCGAGCATGGCAAGCACATCATTCTGGACAAACCGATGGGCCAGAGCCTGGAGGAATGCGATCGCATAATCGAGGCTGTGGAGCGGAACCATGTTCGGGTAGTGGTCGGCCATTCTCAGAGCCTCGATCAGCCCATCATCAAGATGGCGGAGGTCGTGAATAGTGGTCAGATTGGCAAGCCCATCATGATCCATACCTCCTTCTTTTCCGATTGGGTGTACCGCCCACGAGCTGCAGAGGAACTAGACCCTGCCCTTGGTGGCGGTATCGTGCGACGGCAGGGGCCCATCCAAGTGGACATTGCCCGGATGATGGGCGGTGGGATGGTGCGTAGCGCCAGAGCCATGACCAGTGTCGCCGACTCTAACCGGCCCGTTGAGGGCAGTATGGTGGCGTACCTCGAATTCGAGGACTCCACTCCTGCCACACTCGTGTACAGCGGCTACGGCCACTTCGACAGCACCCTGCATACCTGGGGCGTCGGCCTGCAAGGCTTCGAGGTGGACGCCTCAAAGCATGGACAGGCCAGGAAGCTGCTGAGGGATTTCACGCCGGAAGATGAATGGGCTCACAAAGAAGAGACCCGCTATGGTGGCACTAAGGTGGGCCAGACCCCACACCGCGGGCCGGACAAACGTCACGCCTTTTTTGGGGTAACCGTTGTCGAGTGTGAGCACGGCAGCGTTCGCCAATCGCCGAGCGGCCTCACCATCTACGGCAATGACGAAATCGAGGAGTTGCCGGTTTCTGCAGGAGAGGAGTACGGGGATCGATACACAACGTCAGAACTGAACCTTCTGAGGGAGGCCATTGCCAATGATGCGCCGCCCCGGCTCCACGGCCCTCGCTGGGCCAAAGCGACACAGGAAGTCATTTTCGGCATTCTGGATTCCGCCGCTCAGAGGAAGGAAGTCTACTTCCAGCACCAGGTGCCATTCACTGGGTTTTAGCAGGGGGGCAGCGGTTCGCATTGGGGGGTTGGTTCGTTACCTAACCTGCGTTTTCACATCGTTGCTTCGGTCGCGGGCTCCTCGCAACGACGATGAACGTTCTATCTCCCCATAATCTCGCGCATCCGTGACTGGACACCGTTGCTGGTGCACTCTGCCTCGAACCAGTCTAGGATGCTGGGGTCCTCATCCTCGTACTCGATCTGGATGCCGCCGTCTTTCACGCTCTTGTCCATGACCTCAAGGATCTTGGTCCCGCCAGTGCCGAGGTCTGTGGCCACGAAATAGCGAGGGCCGCCAAACCCGATGGCCATGTAGCGGGCAGGGGTGGGGCCCGTGTTGAAGTGTTGGTGGTACCCCACTGGAGCGAAGAAGACGCCGGGTTTCCAATCGATCTTCACGACCTCATCGAACCCTCCGCCATTCCCTTTCCAATACTGATTGTCGGGCCAGACCAATGAGAAGCCGGTGCCCTCCAGGATGATGATCTGAGCGCCGGCGGCGTGCCCGTGCGCCTTCTTGTATGTGGCTACCGGGAACTCTGAGATGTGCGTGTGCATGTTGTTATCGGCCAGGTTGAACTGCAGGTTGATGCCTCCAGCGCCTCGTTCCTTCCATTCCTTGAGAAGGAAGTTGCGGGCGTCGGGAACAAAGTTGGTTTCCCACCACGTCCTGCCCGGCCTAACCGGGTGCAGCTTACCCTCGCCCTGGAAAAAGTCCGCATCGCCGAAGCGTTCGCTGAAGACGAACGGGTTGTTGTAGATGAAGTCCATGCTATGAAACATGTTCATCATGAATGGAGCACCAGTTATTGCCAGGATTCTGGCTGACTCATCGCCAGAGCCGTTGAAGTGTTGGTAATTGGCATTGAGGGGGATCGAGAACAGGCTGCCTTCCTGCCATTCGAAGGTCTGGCGATAGCCGTCGTCGAGCCAGACTGATGTAGCGCCGCGGCCTTTGAGGACGTAAAGAACCTCTTCGAATAGGTGCCTGTCCGCAGTGCTGGAAGCGCCAGCCGGTAGCTCCAATACATAGGCATCGGCAAAGTCATCCATGGCGTTGAGGTGGATGATGGACCCTAGCGCCCCCTTGCGCTCCCAAGGAGCTACTTGAAGCTCAACCGGGTTGACGCTCCATCCCTTGGCCACGGGGATTCCTTCGTTCTCGACCCATTGCTCATATGCGCTGAAGTGCAGGTCTACAGCCATGTTTTCGCCTCTGTACAGGGTGAGATTCGCGCGGGTTCGCACACAAAGGTACCGGCTAGGTGGGGACAGAGCAAGGCCCAAGCTGTGCAAACAGCCTGGGCCTTGCTTCCAAACGGTTTCGTTGACGGAGGGTGAAGCTATTTCACGTCGCGGAACTGCTTCAAGTACTCCCGCATCTTCGAGATACCGCCATTCTTGCGGCACTCTCCCTCGAAAGTCTCCAAGACGCTCGGGTCTTCGTCCTGGTACTCGATCTGAATGCCGCCTTCCTTCACACTGACATCAGCGCCTTTGGCTGCCTGCCGGCTGCCCGTCTGGGCGCTGGAGACGTGGTAGCGGAAGCCGCCGAAGCCTATGGCCAGGTAGCGGGCGGGCTCAGGACCGGTGTTGAAGTGTTGGTGGTAGCCCATGGGTACAAAGATGCTCCCCTTCTTCCAGGGCACCATAACTAGTTCATCCATGCTGCCGCCCTCGCCCAGCCATGTCTTTCCGTCTGGCCAGCACGTCGAATAGCCAACGCCGCCCAGCAGAATGATGTGAGCGCCTGGTCCGTGACCGTGTGCCTTCTTGTACATGCCTGGGTCGAACTGGGAAATGTGGGTGTGCATGGTGGCATTGGCCAGGTTGAACTGGAGGTTGATGCCGCCAGCGCCCCTGTCCTTCCAAGGCCGAAGCTCGAAGTTGTCAGCGTCGGCAAGGAGGTTGGTCTCCCACCAGGTGCGGCCTGGCCGGACCTCGTGCATCTTGCCTTCGCCCTGGAAGAAGCCGGCATCGCCGAACCTGTCCATGAACTTGAAGTCGGTGTGCCAGATGAAGTCTTCGTTGTGGAACGTGTTCAGCATCAAAGGAAGGTCGCTCACGGAAAGCAAGCGAGCGGGCTCGTCACCGGAGCCGTTGAAATGCTGGTGAAGCGAGTTCAAGGGTACGCCGAAAAGGCTTCCGGCCTGCCATTCGAAGGACTGCGTTAGTCCTCCCTCTTGCTGAGATACGGTGGTTGCGCCGCGGCCGCTGAGGACGTAGATCAACTCTTCATACATCTGCCGGACGGGCTTGGAGCTGCTGCCAGGCGCAATCTCCATGATGAAGTCATTGCAGTGGTCGCCCATGGCCTCCAGATGAAGGATGGCGGCGTTGACGCCCTTCCGCTCCCAGTACTTCAACTCAAGATCGGGGGGATGAATGCCCCAGCCAGTGTAGACGGGGAGCCCTTCATTCTCTACCCAATTTTCGTATCCACTAAAATGCAGGTCCTCTGCCATCGATTCCTCCTGTTGTTTGGGGTGTTTGGCCCTATTTAGGCACACGGTACCTGGAAAGTGCTCCGCATGACAAGGCCCAAAGCTGAATGTCCTAGGCCCTGAGTTCCCTCGCCCTGAGGGAGAGGGTTAGGGAGAGGGGGAAACATTCTCACAGGCTCAGCGTCAGGATAGGCGAGCCTTTCCCCCTCCCTCCATTGAGGGGGGGGAGGACACGAGCCTTGGAACAACCTAAGCTTTGCCAAGAAACTCGCGCATCTTCGAGGCAGAACCGTTTTTGATGCACTCCTCTTCGAAGAGAGGAAGAATGCGAGGGTCTTCGTTCTCGTATTCGATCTGGATGCCGCCTTCCTCAACGTTCTTGTCCATGCCCGCTGCGTCTTCGCGCGTGCCCATTGCCGGCGCTCCGATGTGGTAGCGGAAGCCGCCGAAGCCCATCGCCAGATAACGGGCGGGCTCAGGGCCGGTGTTGAAGTGTTGGTGGTAGCCCATGGGCACGAAAATGCTGCCTGGCTTCCAGGGCACCATAACGCGCTCTTCAAAGCCGCCACCGTTGCCGATCCAGTTCTTGCCATCCGGCCATATCAGTGAATAGCCGACGCCCGATAGCAGCACGATGTGTGCGCCAGGGGCATGCCCGTGGGCCTTCTTATAGGTGCCGATGGGAAACTGGGAGATGTGCGTGTGCATGCTGGCGTTGGCTAGGTTGAACTGCAGGTTGATGCCTCCTGCGCCTCGCTTTTCCATGGGCCGTAGTTCGAAATTGGGCGCGTCGGCTAGGAGGTTGGTTTCCCACCAGTGCCTGCCTGCCTCCACGTCATGCATGATGCCCTCGCCCAGGAAATAGCTCTCATTCCCAAGCCGATCACTGAATTGAAAGTTGGTGTTCCAGATAAACTCCTCGTTGTGGAACATGTTCATCATGAGCGGGAGGTTGGTGACAGAAACGAACCTGGCCGATTCGTCGCCCGAGCCGTTGAAGTGCTGGTAGGTAGCGTTGAGGGGGATGCCGAACAGGCTGCCCGGTTGCCATTCGAACGTATTCTTTTTAGACTCGTCCAGCCAGACGGAGGTCGCCCCACGGCCGCTCAGCACATAGACGAGTTCCTCGTACATGTGTTTTACGGGCTTGGTACTGGCCCCGGGGCCGATTTCCAGGACGATGTCAGTACAGGTATCGCCCATTGCTTCCAAATGAAGAAGGGCTGCGTTGGCTCCCATGCGGTCCCAAGGCACAAGCTTCAGGTCCGGGGGGTGTATGCCCCAGCCGCCGTATACGGGAAGCCCTTCTTTCTCCACCCAAGTTTCATAGCCACTGAAATGTAGATCCTCTACCATCGTTTTTGCCCCCTGAATGGATTATTTGCCCCAGGTTTTTCACAAGGTACCGGTAAGCAGTGGACAGAGCAAGGCCCAGGGAATAAGCCCTGGGCCTTGCATATCGGGGGCATATTGAAGGCTAGCGTTTCCCCTCTCCCTTAGGGCGAGGGACGAGAATCGCGGTGACAGCCTAGGCTTTGCCGAGAAACTCCCGCATCTTCGACGCGGAGCCATTCTTGACGCACTCCTCTTCGAAGAGAGGAAGGATGCGCGGGTCTTCGTCCTCGTATTCAATTTGAATGCCGCCCTCTTGGACGCTCTTGTCCCCGCCTGCGGCGTCTTCGCGGGTGCCATTGGCCATCGCTCCAATGTGGTAGCGGTAGCCGCCAAAGCCCATGGCCAGATACCGGGCTGGTTCAGGGCCGGTATTGAAGTGCTGGTGATAGCCCATGGGTACGAAAATGCCACCCGGCTTCCAGGGCACCATCACGCGTTCGTCGAAGCCGCCGCCGTTGCCCACCCAGTTCTTGCCATCAGGCCAGATCAACGAAAACCCGACGCCTGACAGCAGCACGATATGGGCCCCTGGCGCATGGCCGTGAGCCTTCTTGTAGGTACCGACAGGAAACTGAGAAATATGCGTGTGCATGCTGGCATTGGCCAGGTTGAACTGGAGGTTGATGCCACCCGCGCCCCGCTTTTCCATGGGCCGCAGCTCGAAGTTAGGGGCGTCGGCCAATAGGTTGGTTTCCCACCAGTGCTTGCCGGGGGCTACGTCGTGCATGATGCCTTCGCCCAGAAAATAGCTCTCGTCACCCAGCCTGTCCTTGAACTGAAAGTTGCTATTCCAGATGTAATCTTCGTTGTGGAACATGTTCAGCATCAGCGGCAGGTTGGTGACGGAAACAAACCGAGCCGGTTCATCGCCTGAGCCGTTGAAATGCTGGTAGGTGGCATTGAGGGGAATGCCGAACAGGCTGCCTGGCTGCCATTCGAACGTGTTCTTTCTGGACTCGTCCAGCCAGACGGAGGTCGCCCCGCGACCGCTCAGAACGTAGACGAGTTCCTCATACATATGCTTTACGGGCTTGGTGCTGGCCCCGGCACCGATTTCCAGGACGATGTCGGTGCACGTGTCTCCCCTTGCTTCCAAGTGAAGCAGGGCGGCGTTGGCTCCCATGCGGTCCCAGGGCGCCAACTGCAGATCGGGGGGATGGATGCCCCAGCCGCCGTAGACCGGAAGCCCTTCTTTTTCAACCCAGGATTCATAGCCACTGTAATGTAGGTCTTCTGCCATTGTTACGCCCCTGAATGGTATTTGCTGGTTCAGTTTCGAGCACAAGGTACCGGTAAGCGATGGACAGAGCAATGCCCAGGCGATGTACATCGCCTGGGCATTGCTTGGGAACGGCTTCGCAATCTGGGAAGAGGCTATTTTACGTCGCGGAACTGCTTGAGATACTCCCGCATGTTGGACTGGCTGTTGTTCTTCCGGCACTCCTCTTCAAACAACTCCAAGATGGCGGGGTTCTCGTCGGCGTACTCTATCTGGAACCCGCCTAGGCGCGTGCTCACGTCTGCGCCGGAGGCGTGGTACTTGGTGCCCATGGCGTCACGGCCGACGTGATAGCGGGGCCCGCCGAAGCCCATGGCAAGATACCTGGCTGGATCGGTACCGGTGTTGAAGTGCTGGTGGAATCCCATGGGCACGAAAATGCTCCCCTTTTTCCATGGCACCATGACCACCTCGTCGAAGCCCCCGCCGTTGCCCTTCCAGTTCTTGCCGTCCGGCCACACCAAGGAGAACCCCGTGCCTGACAGCAGCACGATATGGGCGCCGGGCTCGTGGCCGTGTGCCTTCTTGTACATTCCGGGAGAGAACTCCGAGATGTGCGTGTGCATGGTGCTGTTAGCCAGGTTGAACTGGAGGTTGATGCCTCCAGCGCCCCTGTCCTTCCAGGGCCGCAACTCGAAGTTGTCAGCGTCGGCGAGGACGTTCGTCTCCCACCAGGTGCGGCCTTCACGGACTTCGTGCATTTTGCCTTCGCCCGTGAAGAAGCCGTCATCGCCGAACCGGTCGCGGAAATTGAATGGGTTGTTCCAGATGAAGTCCTCACTGTGGAACATGTTCAGCATGACCGGCAGGTCAGTCACTGTCAGGAAGCGAGCGGGCTCGTCCCCAGAGCCGTTGAAGTGCTGGTGAGTGGCGTTCTGGGGAATGCCGAAGAGGCTACCCGCCTGCCACTCGAATGTCCGCTTGCTGCTTTCGTCTTCCAGCCACGCTGAGGTTGCGCCCCGCCCGCTGAGCACGTAGATCAACTCTTCGTGCATTTGGCGGATGGGCTTGCTGCTACCGCCAGGCGGCATCTCCAATACGAAGTCGTTGCATTGGTGGCCCATCGCCTCAAGGTGGAGGATCGCTGCGTCCATGCCCTTGAGGTCCCAGGGCGCCAGCTTGAGGTCGGGCGGGTGGATGCCCCAGCCTTCATAGACAGGGAGCCCTGTGCTCGCAACCCAGGTGTCGTATGCGCTGTAATGTAAGTCTACGGCCATTGTTTTCGCCCCTAAGTTAAGATTTTCCTGCTCAAGTTTCGCCCACAAGGTACCGTTATGCGAAGGGCAGAGCAAGGCCCAGGCTGTGCAAACAGCCTGGGCCTTGTTTCGAACAGCCACGCCTAGCGAAGTGAGGCTAGTTTACGTCGCGGAACTGCTTGAGGTACTCCCGCATGTTGGACTGGCTGTTGTTCTTCCGGCACTCCTCTTCAAACATCTCCAGGATGGCGGGATCCTCGTCAGCGTACTCGATCTGGAACCCGCCAAGACGCGTGCTGACGTCAGCTCCGAAAGAGTGGTACTTGGTTCCCATGGTGTCCCTTCCGATGTGGTATCGGAAGCCGCCAAACCCCATCGCCAGGTAACGGGCGGGGTCAGTGCCGGTGTTGAAGTGCTGGTGGAAGCCCTTCGGCACGAAGATGCTGCCCTTCTTCCAGGGAACCATCACCACTTCGTCGAAACCGCCCCCATTTCCTTTCCAGTGCTTGTTGTCCGGCCATACCAGAGAGAAACCGGTGCCGGACAGCAGCACGATATGGGCTCCGGGCTCATGGCCGTGAGCCTTCTTGTACATGCCGGGGGAGAACTCTGAGATGTGCGTGTGCATCGAGCTATTGGCCAGGTTGAACTGCAGGTTGATGCCGCCGGCGCCCCTGTCCTTCCAGGGCCGCAACTCGAAGTGGTCGGCGTCTGCTAGGACGTTTGTCTCCCACCACGACCGCCCTTCACGGATATCATGCATCTTGCCTTCGCCCACGAAGTACCCATCGTCCCCGAACCGGTCGAGAAAGTTGAAAGAGTTGTTCCAGATGAAGTCTTCGCTGTGGAACATGTTGAGCATCAGTGGCAAGTCCGTGATGGTAATGAAGCGAGCAGGCTCATCACCGGACCCGTTGAAGTGCTGGTGCGTGGCGTTCTGAGGCACACCGAAGAGGCTTCCTGCCTGCCATTCAAACGTACGCTTGCTGCTTTCGTCGTCCAACCAAACTGAGGTTGCGCCCCGGCCGCTGAGCACGTAGATCAGTTCTTCGTGCATCTGGCGGATGGGCTTGCTGCTACCGCCGGGTCCCATTTCCAGCACGAAGTCATTGCACTGTTGTCCCATCGCCTCCAGATGAAGGATCGCCGCGTCCATGCCTTTAAGTTCCCAGGGCGCTAGCTTTAGGTCTGGCGGGTGAATGCCCCAGCCTTCGTAGATAGGGAGTCCCGCGTTAGCGACCCAGGTGTCGTAGGCACTGTAATGCAGGTCTACCGCCATTGTTTCCTCCTCGTGATTGCGGATGCTTAAGTGGCGCAAAATGTTCCGGCACAAGGTAACCGCGACGGGCGTTCATTGACAAGGCCCTGGGTCGAACGAACCCAGGGCCTTGTCCTAGCAACCAGCGTTGAAGTTTCGGTAGCTAGGCTACTGAGCGGAACTGCTTCAAGTATTCGCGCATTTGGGAAGTGCCGCCGTGCTTGGCGCACTCCGCCTCGAATGTCTCCAAGACGTTTGGGTTCTCGTCCTGGTACTCGATCTGGATGCCGCCGTCCTTGACGCTCTTGTCCATGGCATCGGCAGCCTCACGATTTCCTATGGCCCCGCCGCCGACGTGGTAGCGCATGCCGCCGAAGCCGATGGCAAGGTAGCGGGCTGGGTCTGCGCCGGTATTGAAGTGCTGGTGGTAGCCCATAGGCACAAAGATGCTGCCCTTTTCCCAAGGAACCAGTTCACGGTCCTCGTAACCATTGCCATTGCCCCGCCAGTTCTTCTCATCTGGCCAGCACACGGAGTAACCAGTGCCGGACAATAGAATAATGTGGGCGCCAGGGCCGTGGCCGTGGGCCTTCTTGTAGGTCCCAGTTGGGAACTCAGAGATGTGCGTGTGCATGGTGCTGTTGGAGAGGTTGAACTGCAGGTTGATGCCGCCTGCTCCCCGGTCCTTCCACGGCCGCAACTCGAAGTGGTCTGCGTCGGCCAGGAGGTTGGTCTCCCACCAGGTGCGGCCTTCCCGGACCTCGTGCATCTTGCCTTCGCCCTGGAAGAAGCCAGTGTCGCCCAGGCGGTCGCCGAACTCGTAGGGGTTGTTCCAAACGAAATCTTCGTTGTGGAACATGTTCATCATCAGCGGGAGGTTGGACACCGTGAGCAACCGGACGGCTTCGTCACCGGAGCCATTGAAGTGCTGGTGTAGGGAGTTCATTGGCACGGCGAAGAGGCTCCCCGCCTGCCATTCGAAGGTCTGGTTACCGCCTCCCTTCACGGACACCGTCGTGGCGCCTCGGCCACTCAGGACGTAGACGATCTCTTCAAACATTTGGCGGACGGCCTTGGTGCTGGCCCCAGGAGCAATCTCCATCACGATATCGTTGCAATGGTCGCCCATCGCTTCAAGGTGCAGAAAGGCGGCGTCGACGCCCTTGCGGTCCCAGTGAGCTAGCTTTAGGTCGGGGGGGTGGATGCCCCATCCGGTGTAGACGGGCAGGCCCTCCTTCTCTACCCAAGCGTCGTAAGCACTAAAGTGCAGGTCATCAGCCATAATTCAATCCTCCTGAGAATATGCATTATGGGAAGCCGAGGACGGCTTCGCCTTGTCTTCCGATTGGGTAGGTTATCACATTGGCGGCGACGGAAAAAGGCAGGAGAAACCAGGGTCTCAGCGGCGTTCCGCCAGCTTGGAGTTTCATCTCCCTATTAGCGCTCCAGCACCTTCGATCGATCACCCCAGGTGGATAGAACCTGCATGATTTCCTCGAGCGCTGGCGTCTCACCTTGCTCCAGTGGGATATACCGGACCTCTTTGAGTTTGTCCCATCCGTTTCCGATGCGTTCCACTGGCACTTGCATCGATTGCGCAGCCTCCTCGTCGCGGAAGACGTTGATGGGATCGCCGCCATCCTCGACGATTCGCATCTGCTCGTTGAGGAGCTTCCGGAGCAGGATGATGCCGGTATCCGAATCACCAAGGGCCTCATGATTGCGCTCGGCTATCGGGCCTTGAGACGCCCAAACCATCTTGTCCTGATCCAGGCTGAAGTCCACTTCGAAGGTGCCGTCTTCCTTGTATAGGTTGGCATACCGGTACGGCACACTGTCCTGGGCCGGAGCCTCAGTTCCTGGCGCAGATTCGTAGGCATAGTAGGTGACGTGTAGCGTGTGCTCGTCGTCTATCGGCACGCGGTGCTGGAGCGTGGAGAATACGCCGCCTGCCTGAACATACAGGATGTGAGGGAACAGGACGGGGTGGCCGATCTTCCAATCGTCGTCGTCCTCCGTGTAGCCATCCAGTACTCGGCGTTTAATGATTCCGTGGTCGAACACATCAAAGCCGATCTTCCTATGGCGGATCTTGGGTGGTTGCGTGTCGGCGATTTTGCCCTGCCGCATCCAAACGTAGCTGGTGTAGTAGCGGTGGAGCCACTCAACGTGAATGGGGTCCAAAGAGTTCTCCATGCACTGGAGCCAGTTGCAGGGGATCTCCGTAATAGAAATTTCCTTAATGGTGTTGCCCCAAACCAGCGGGCCCCATTTTGGTAGGTACGGTGCTGGCTCCGGGCCGAGATAGGCAAACAGTAGCCCGCTCTGTGCCTGGACCGGATAGCCGGGAAGTTTGATCTTGTCCTTGAAGCGGGACTGTGGCCTGACGGTTTCTTCAAAGGGCTGCTCTGTGCACTGCCCGGCCTCGTCGTAGAGCCAGCCGTGGTACATGCAGCGGAGGCCGTGTTCCTCAGGGATGCCGTAGGCCAGGTTAACCCTGCGATGTGCACAGTACCTGCCCACGAGGCCGTAGTCCCCGGAGCGGTCCTTGTAAAGGACCAAGTCCTCACCCAGGATGCGGACTTCCTTGGTAGGGTTTTCGTCCAACTCTGCTGCCGGGGCGATGGGGTACCAGTAACGCCGCAGAAGTTCCCCCATCGGGGTGCCGGGCCCGACTTGAGTGAGTCGCTCGTTTTCCTGAACGCTCAGCATGTGGTGCCTCCCGTCTGAGGACCCGTCAGGTCCTGGGAATCTCTCTAGTTGCTGGGCAATACTTTGATAGACTCGGCCACGCGTGACCCTATGGAAATTTCGCTTCCGTTGATTCCCAGCACTACCGCATCACGGTACGTAGCCAACTCCTTTACGAGGACGACCTGACCGGGAACGATGTGATTTTCGGCCAGGAAGGCTACCAACAGCTTGTCGTCTTCAGGGAGCATTGCTATGCAATAGGTCTCTCCTGAGATGGTTCGGTTTAGGGGGACATGGGGCGATTCTGGCTTGATGTAGCCACTGTCTGGAATGGGCCTTCCATAAGGACATGTGGAGGGTTGGCCGAGACGCTGAAAGATGCTCTCCAAAACCTCTGGCGAAATGAAGTGCTCCAGGCGGTGGGCTTCTTCGTCGGCATCTGGCAAGTCCACTCCCAGCAGGTCCACCAGCAGGCATTCCGCCAAGTGGTGACGGCGGGCAACGTCTTTGCCCGCCTGGGTTCCCCGGTCGGTTAGGCGAGCCCGCTTGTCCTTGCCAATTTCTACCAATTCCTCTCGCTGCAGACGCCGAAGCATGCCGCTGACGGAGGGTAGTGTTGTGCCAAGGGCCTCGCTGGGAGGGAAGTGTCGAAGGTGAGACGCTAGCTCCGAAAGGGTGGGGTACCCACGCTCCTCTTGGAGGTCGTACAGGGCGAGCAGATAGTTTTCCACAGCCGGTGAATGGAGCTCTTCCGGCTGCTCCCGTTCCGTTGCCTGACCCTGCGCTGATGCCACCATACCCGCCTCCGTGACGAACGCAATCAGCATAAAGGATGGTGCCTGCAACTGAAAGCCTGCCGCGACTCCCAGCACGATACTCTCTCAGGACTTGTGACGCTCATATCACGGTGATACGCTTCCAACCGCTCTTTCAGGAGGTTTCCCAATGCCTAGACTTCGCCGTTCCATGCTCTTCCTTCCGGGCAACAACGCCCGCTTCTTGACCCGCGCTCTTGAGTCGGATGCCGACAGCATCATTTTGGATATTGAAGATGCCGTTGCCCCTCAGGAGAAGGTCAACGCCAGGAACGCCGTCAAAGAGGCGCTCAGCACCGTTGACTTCAAAGGTAAGGAACGGGCGGTACGCATCAACGGTCTGACAACACAGTGGGGCCACGATGATCTCATAGCGGTCGTCGAGGGCGGCGTGGACCTTGTTATCGTTCCCAAGGCCGACAGCGACGAGATCATCCGCGTGGCGGATGTGATCATTACCGAAGTGGAGCGCCGTATGGGTCGTCCTGAGGGGACAGCCCGCATGATGCCACTTGTGGAAACAGCGCTGGGGATCGTGAACGTGGACCGGACAGTCTTTGGCAGCCCCCGGATCGATGCCGTAGCTTTCGGCGGCGGGGATTATGTCCACTCAACCAGGGGTCAATACACAGCAGATGAGTCCGAGTTTCTCTATCCACGATCTCGTGTTCTGGTGGCTGCAAGGGCCGCGGGCAAGATGCCGATCGGCACGGTGTTTCAAGACGTTCCCAATATCGAAGGGCTGTTCAGCGCCTCGCGCCGTGAACGAATCTTGGGCTACGAGGGAAAGATGGTTATCCACCCAACCCACATCGGCCCGGTGCATGAGGTCTTTACGCCCAACGCCGAAGAGATCGACTACGCCACAAGGGTGGTGCAGGCCTACGAAGAGTCGGAACGGGAGGGGCGGGGAGCGACCACGGTTGACGGTAAGCTCATTGAGCACCTCCACGCCGATGACGCCCGCTACGTGCTGGACATTGCCCGGCAAGCAGGCGCTTTGTAGGACTTTTCCCAGTTTGCCCGAGACGATGGTCCAGCAGACGAGCATCGTGGTTGTTGCTATGGCTCGCTAATTCAGCGACGGGCTCCTAGGAGGCACGGTGACGGTTCAACCCCAAGACCGCATGAGTTCCTTTGAGTCGGTCACGTTCTTCTTTCGGCAGGCGGCTGAGCGGCTCAAGCTGCCTGACGGCATTACGGAGATGCTTCAGTGGCCCTGGCGGGAGTTGAAGGTAGTTGTCCCACTGCGCCGCGACAATGGCAGCGTTGAGGTGCTCCACGGATTTCGAGTCCAACACAATGGTGCTCGAGGGCCTTATAAGGGGGGAGTGCGGTTCCATCCCAACGCTGACCTCGATGAAGTTCGAGCGCTCGCTGCCCTCATGACCTGGAAGACGGCCGTGATTGATGTGCCGTTTGGCGGGGCGAAGGGGGCTGTGCAATGCAGCCCCGGTTTGCTCAGCCAGCGGGAGTTGAACCAATTGACACGAACCTATACGCAGAGTATCGCCCATCTCTTGGGCGTCACTCGGGACATTGCCGCCCCTGATGTGGGTACGAACGCCCAGACCATGGCCTGGATGATGGACGCCTATGGCCGTATCGAGGGCTACAGCCCGGCGATCGTCACAGGCAAGCCGGTTGAGCTGGGTGGCTCTCTGGGTCGTGAAGCTGCCACCGGCAGGGGCGTCGCCTATGGCTTGGCCGAATGGGCCCGTCTCACCGGCTATCACCTGCCGGGAAAGAGAGTGGCCATCCAGGGCTCAGGCAATGTAGGTTCGTGGGCAGCCTGGAGCCTTAGAGAACTGGACTGCACCATCGTTGCGACTAGCGACGTTCGAGGCGGGACTTTCAACGCTCGTGGCTTGAGTGTCGGGGGCTTGTTGGATCATAAGGGCACGGCGGGCGCCGTAGCTGACTTTCCCGGAGGCGAGGCGATTACAAACGATGAGTTATTGGCTTTGGATTGCGACATCTTGATCCCTGCCGCAATAGAGAACGTTATTACTGTTGATAACGTCGATAGGATTAAGGCGTCGGTTGTTGTGGAGGCCGCCAATCATCCGGTTTCGCCTGCTGCCGACGCCATATTGTTTGAGAGGGGTGCCACGGTCATTCCCGACCTGCTGATCAACGCCGGCGGTGTCGTAGTGTCGTACTTCGAGTGGGCACAGAACATCCAGCAATACCGCTGGGAACTTGATCGGGTCAACGATGAGTTGCGGAAGTTCATGAATCGCGCTGTTTCTGACATACATCTCCGGTCGCAGCATGGGGGCTTATCCCTGCGCGGCGCAGCCTACGAATGCGCTGTTGAAAGAGTCGCCCGCGCCGTTGAGCTAAGGGGGTTTGTGTAGCTGGGCTTCTCTGCCAACCTCGTGGGCAGCATTGCTGGACATTGGCTCCGTCGCCTAAGTGGGCGCCGGGCTTGGTTAACGAGGAGTCCCACCCACTCCCCCAACACTTCATATTTTTCGAGGGCTCCCCCGAACCCTCCGCGGAGCGAGCCCTGCACCGGCCGTGGCTAAGAGAGGTTGATGACCGAGATCCGCCTGGAAGGTATCAGCAAGCGCTACCGGGGCGTTGTCGCCTTGGATGGCGTTAGCCTGACGGTGGGAAGCGGCGAACTGCTCGTAGTCGTTGGGCCGACGGGCTGTGGCAAGACATCCATGCTTCGCATCATCGCGGGGCTGGAGCGTCAGGATTCGGGGTCGGTCTACTTCGACGGTGAACCGGTTGATCATGTGCCCCTTGGGAAGCGGGGCGTACAGATGGTTTTCCAGAACTATGCTCTTTGGCCCCACATGAAGGTCATGGACGAGAAGAAGTACACCAACCTCAGCCTTCCTCTCAAAGTGCGCAATTGGGCGTCCGATAGCATCGGCGTTCGTATCAAGGAGGCGGCCAGGAGGGTGGGTTTGGACCCGGCCCTGTTCGGGCGTAAGCCGGACCAGCTCTCACAAGGGCAGAAACAAAAAGTGGCGATTGCCCGGGCGCTGACAGCGTCGCCCAGAATTTTCCTCATGGACGAACCGCTGTCCAGCCTCGACCCACCAAGCCGGGTACTGGCTCGGGAAGAAATCAGAAAGCTCCAGCAGGACGAGCGAGCCACCATGCTCTATGTCACGCACAACATGAGGGATGCCTTCGCCATGGCGGACCGCATCGCCGTTATGCGGGACGGCCGTTTTGTTCAGATCGGCGCGGCGGACGAGCTTTGGGCTCATCCAGTTGAGCAGTTCGTCTTGGACTATTTGCAGAGCTAGGGGACTTATGAACGTTGTTGGCGCTTCGGTTCGCCGTCCTGATGCCTTGGAAAAGGTGAGCGGCCGCGCCGTGTACACCGGAGACATTGAGTTGCCTGGCATGGCGCATGGCAAGTTACTGGCCAGCCCGTACCCCCACGCTCTCATCACGCACATTGATGGAAGCAACGCTCGCCGCCTGCCGGGGGTTTTCGGCGTGCTGACCCGGGAGCGCCTTACCGGCATGGACCCCTACTACGGAGCGGACATCAAGGACCGGCCCATCATTGCTATGGAACGGGCGCGCTTTCAGGGCGAACCAGTGGCCGCAGTGGCCGCCGTGGACTTGGAGACGGCCGAGGCCGCCCTCGATCTCATTGAGGTGGAGTACGAAGAGCTTCCTCCGCTGACCGACTCGCTGAAGGCATTGGAGTTTGATGCTCCACTTCTTCATCTGTCCAATCTCTGCCACGAGGCGAGCTACGCCTGGGGCGACGTGGAACGCGGCTTCGCTGAAGCGGATCGTGTTTTCGAGGACACGTTTTCATTTCCTATGGTCTATCACTACGCCCTGGAGCCCCACGTTTGCATCGCCAAGTTCAATGGCGATGGTTTGGCTGTGTGGTCGTCGGCACAACACCCGTTTCTGGTCAGGGCTGAGTTGGCCCGGATTTTCGATCTGCCCTTGAGCAAGGTTGAAGTGACGGTGCCCTATGTTGGTGGAGGCTTCGGGAGCAAGTCCTATTCGAAGATCGAGCCTCTCGTTGCTGCTCTGAGCCGTGAAGCGGGTAGACCGGTCAAGCTGGCCTTGACGGTGGATGAAGCAGCGAGGATGGTGCGCCGTCATTCGGCGCATTGCATCTTGCGCACGGCAGTCAGGAATGATGGTACTTTTCTAGCTCGGGAATGTCGCATGGTCTTGGACACGGGGGCCTACGCGGACAACGCCTCCACGGTTAACGACCGTTGCGCGCATCAGGTCGCAGGCCCATATGTGTGGCCAAATTTGAAGGTTACTTCTTCCGCCGTGTACACCAACTCTGTTCCTGCTGGCTCCTTTCGTGCTGTTGGGGGCCCGCAGGCCGCCTGGGCTAGTGAGTCTCAGGTGGACATCATCGCCGACGCTCTTGGCATAGACCCCGTTGAGCTGCGAATGAAGAATCTTGCCCGTTACGGCGACGAGGTTCGCAAGGGCGAACGGCCCTTGAACGCCGATATGACCGGGGCGCTACAGCAGGCAGTTGAGGCAATCCAGGCCGGGGCAGAAGGGCGGCAGACCAAAGAAGAGGATGCTCTGGACAGACAGGGTCCTTCGCTGCGCTCTAGGACGACAGGGGCGTGGGTGAAGCGGGGCGTCGGTGTTGCTTGCTCCATACTCGGTGCGGGGGCTGCTGCCGCTTCAACGGCGCTGGTGCGGCTGCACATGGACGGGAGCGCCACGGCCCTAGTCAGTTCCGTGGAGATGGGGCAGGGCTCTCGTTCCGCCTTCGGACAGGTGGCAGCGCAGTCCCTGTCGCTGCCGCTCGACCAAATCGTGGTTATCGCCTCCGACACCGTCGCCGTCCCTTATGACCGTTCGACGGGCGCCAGTCGCTCAACGACGATGGTCGGCCTAGCCATTCAGGACGCAGCCCGTGAGATCAAGGCGCAGCTCTTGGGGTTGGCTACGACCCATTTTGAAGCTCCCGAAGAGGCATTGTCCTTCGACAATGGCAACGTCGTATTTGGTGGAGAGAGCATTAGCTACGGGGCGCTCATCAGGCAGATGTTCGGCTCCGCGGCTGGGGAGTTGATGGGGCGCGGTTATGTAACGCCTGGAACCGGGGGCCTTGGGCAGACTCCCATTCTGTGGGAGTCTGCCGTTGGCGCCGCTGAGGTGGAGGTCGACACGAGGACAGGAGCCGTCCGCATCCTCCGCTACGTTTCCGCCTCGGATGTCGGCAAGGCCATCAACCCGAAGTCGGTGGAGGGCCAGGATGAGGGCGCGGCTATGCAGGGCATGGGCCACACGCTATTTGAAGAGCTTGTGTACGAGGACGGCCAGCTGCTCAATTCGAACCTCGTCGACTACAGGGTGCCATCCTTCGATGAAGTGCCGGAGGAGTTCGAGACCATCCTTATCGAGAACGAAGACGGGCCAGGGCCGTTCGGAGCCAAGGGAGTGGGGGAGTGCGCCATAACCGTCGTTGCCCCAGCTGTGGCCAACGCCATTTTCCAGGCGACAGGCGTCCGCATCCGGGAACTGCCTCTTACCCCTGAGCGGGTCTGGCGGGCGTTGCGTCAGGAAGAGACAGCGTCTGACGGGGCTGACGTTTCCCCCTCTCTCTAACCCTCTTCCGGACTGATGTACTGCTCCCAGGTGTGCTGGGCCTTGAATCCTAGCCGTTCCTCTGCCCGCGATCCGTCCATGCAACTCCAGTTGCCAGTCACGCCTTCTCGTATGTTGTCGGCGTCGGGCAGATAGCGGCGGATGAGTTCGTGTGTGTCCTCGGGGACTCGGCTTGTGGGCGCGGTGATGTTGAACACCTCGTGGCCCTGGATGTCTACTTCCGCCGCCAGACGGCAGGCCAGTGCCGCATCCCTTCCATCAACGTAGGTCCAAAGGATTCGAACCCTTGGTTGGGGGTTCTTCCAAACTTCCCGAAAGCCTTCATAGGTGGGGTCGAAATTGATGCCCGTGATCCGCAGGCTGGCCACCGTCATCTCCGACTGGCTGACGAAGTAGTCGGCGATGCGCTCTCCAACCACTTTCGATAGTCCATAGGGGTCTTGTGGACGGCACGGGTGGGTTTCGTCGAAAGGGAGGAAGTCCGGCGCCCACATTTGCGGGGCGTAGATGAACCCATAGGCGGCGATACTGGAGGCGAACACCACCCGCTTCACCCCCATGTCCGAAGCGGCCTGGAAGACGTTAAAGGCGATACTGACGTTGGTGTTGAAGGTCTCTGCGTTGGAGGTCATGTTGGGGGCCTGAAAGGCCCCGAGATGCACAACCGCGTCTGCCCCCTTGAAGGCCTCGTGGGCTGAGCCCGTGCTCGTCAGATCGACCTGCCATGAAGGGCAGAGGCGCTCCTGTGGGGGCACCTTGTACAGGCTCAGCACCTGATGTTCCTGGGCCAGCAATCCCTGGATCGTCTGGTGACCCAGGCGGCCGCTGCCCCCCGTAACTACAACTTTCATGTTTTCTCCTTCAAGCACAAAGGGGGCGAACCATGGTCGCCCCCTTTGACGTTGGCGTTGAACGTTCTGTCCTAGCGGACCTGAGAAGCCTGTGGCAATGCACCCACTGCTTCCAACTCTTTGCGAAGCTGATCTCGGGCGGCTGTAGGCATGGGTTCTGTGTCCCATTTAGGGAATCTCTGGATAGCGAAGCCCCGCATGCGATAGGTCTCTGCAACGGTGCTTCGACCGTAGCGCTGGATGGCGTCTCGCACCAGCCGCCAGGTGGTATTGACCCGTTCCTGAATCTCTACGGCTCGGTTGTAGTCCTTGCTTTCCAGAGCCTCCCACAGTGCGACGCACATTTCGGGCGCGAAGCTCGTGGGTGGGTTGATCATGCCTGCCAGGCCGAAGGGCACGAGGCCGAAAAGGTCCGCATTGCCCGTGAAGACGGATACGTCGGGTAGCAGCCGGACGTAGTCCAGCATGGAGCCCAAGCCGTAGGCCACCTTGATGCCTTTGATGGAAGGGATCATTCCCTTCATGCGGACTGCCAGGTCCGGCTTGATCGACATACCCGCGTACCGGGGATTCTCATAGATGAAGATAGGTAGGGGCGTGGCATCGCCCACGGCCTTGTAATGCGAGATGATTTCATATTCGGTGTGGTCGGAGTAGTAGAAGGGTGGCACGACGGCGACTGCGTCTGCGCCTTGGGCTGCGGCGTGCTTGGCTAGCTCCACGGTGGTTTCGGTATCAGCGGTACCGACATGTATGATCACCGGTGTGCGATGTCCCGCTTGTTGCACGGCTGCTTCGGCGGCCCGCTTCCGCTCTTCGGTGGACATCACGGGGCCCTGACCGGACGAGCCCAGGACGAACAGGCCCTGTACGCCGGATTCAGCGTAGAAGTCGATGAGTTGCCTCAGCATGGGCTCGTCAACGCGTTGGTTGTTATCGAAGGGGGTGATGACTGGTATAAGGATGCCGCGAATCATTGATGTTGCTCCTGCGTCTTGTTTAGCTGTGATTGCGCTTGTCTTCGTCTTTCCGGCGAAAGCCGGAATCCAGAAAGCGCTCATCTATAAGGCAAAGTTTTATACCGAACGGTTCGGACGCCACTGGGTTCCGGCCTCCGCCGGAAAGACGGCAACGGGGTGCGCAAAACTTTGACCTCAGAACGGTAGTCCTTTGCTTAGAGCGGTATGCCTGCGGCCCAAAACGCTGCGGTTCTTCGTCGCGGTACTCCTCAGAACGACAATTTCCCTTAGGCGTAGGCGTCCACCTCAAAACGGTCCCACTCTTCCTTGGGGCGGCTTTGGCCGTCCCAGCCGATCTGGTCCATGCAGCAGTAGAACTGGAGGTGGTTACCTTCCGGGTCCTCGAAGTTGTAGACGTAGTTGCCGCCTGCTCCTTCGTGACGTAGCTTCGGGTCGCCTTTGACGCCCTTGCTGTCCAGGTAACGTTTCGCTGCCTTCAACTCTTCTAGATCGTTCACCGCCATGGCCAGATGGTCCATGACCGTCTCCTTGCCTGCGTCCTTTCGGTCGTCCGGCATTGGGGCCAACGTAAAGCTGTGGTGATCCGCGCCAAAGCGCAGGAATACCAGCCCGCGCTCGTTCACGTCGGCGACATGCATGCCGAGAACGTCGGTGTAGAACTCCCTCATCTTGTCCACATCGCGGCAGTACAAACCAATGTGGCCGATTTTCTGGATGTTAACCATCGATGCGGTCTCCTTGTTACTCCGACTTTTTCGCTCGAACTCCCACAAAGGAGTCGAGTTGAAACAGGTTCTCGGCCTCGTCCCAGGCTAGGACGCCCTTGGGACGCTCGCCCTTTAGTGCTGCCTCGATATTCTTCCTCAGCAAACGCCTGATCATGATTATTCCCACGTCGGAAGTGCCAAGGTGCTCTGAGCGTTGGCTGAGGATGCCTTGCGTGCCCTGGGTCATGAGATCTTCACGACGGACGTTGCCTCGGAAGGGCATGTGCTTCCGATGGTCGTATTCCTTCACGTCTTGTTTCGGTTCCTCACGTTTCCGCATCTCTTTCAAATGCCGGAAGATGTCAGGGTCTGGGCCTGTGTAGTAGTCCACCGTGAACATCATGAAATGATCATCGTCGTTGGGCGTGATAAACATGGCGTGTTCGAACTGAGACCCTTTCTTCTCCAATGTCTCTTTGTCGAGTTGGGC
Organism: Chloroflexota bacterium; assembly: GCA_003228115.1. GTDB lineage: Bacteria > Chloroflexota > Dehalococcoidia > Lucifugimonadales > SAR202-VII-2 > SAR202-VII-2. The sequence goes on along the minus strand of QEVV01000001.1, from coordinate 82,919 downwards.
GTGGACGAACTCGGTATCGCCTATCTGGAGAATGCTCGGCAAACCCAAGCTCATCTCGTCGACGATTTCAGTGTCGTCTGATGGGCCGGGCTTGGTCATGACGATCTTCATGCCATAGAAGGTCTCTACCGGTTCATAGGCGGGAGGATCGGCTTGGCTAAAGAACTGGTCGCCCCAACTCTGCTTGCCGTAACCGCTCTCCCGGTGAAGGATAACTACGTGCAGAGGGTCGGCGCTGTTTTCGTAGAAGTTCAGCCAGTTGTAGTCGAAGTGACGGGTTGGCTCAATCTGGCGAAGGCCGCCCCGGTCGATCAAGGGGGCGTAGCGGGGCAGGGGAGGCGGATTGTCCCCATCCGGCCCCATGTAAGAGAAGATCAATCCGCCGAGTTCTCGCACGGGGTACCACGTTTGCCGGACCTTCGTGTGGAAAACGCTCCCCTCCGGCTCCGTCGGCTGCTCCAAGCAACGGCCTTCGACGTCGAATAACCAGCCGTGGTAGGCACACCGAATTCCTCGGTCCTCGATATCCCCATATTCCAAAGAGGTACCGCGATGGGGGCAGGAGTTGCCTATAAGCCCAGGCTTTCCCCGAAGGTCCCGGAATAAGACGAGGTCTTCGCCCAGAACTCTAATGCCCAGGGGGATATCCCGCAGATCCTCAACTCTAGATATAGGCATCCAGTAACGGCGGAACCACTCTCCGGCTGGAGTTCCAAGTCCAACGTGAGGGATGTCTTCGTTACGGACTTTTACATCTGTGGTCATGTACGCTCCAGTTATGGAGGCTTGGGGCTTCCCGGCCCTTGGCCTGAGCTCCATCCTAATCTTCCCCCGCCTACCGGGGAAGGAACCAGTCTTCCTACTTACCCGCGGCCGACGAAGGGAATGGCCTTGCCCTCAGTCCGTTCCAGGTACCGCACGAAGGTGTACTTGTTTTCCGCAAGGTCCGTAGTGGGCCGAGGCGTCTCCCTATGCACCAGAGTTTCATCGACCTTGCAAACGATGAAGCTGGCATGGTCATTGTTGAGGGCCGTAGTGGCCTCTTGTTTGAACTCTTCGAGGTCGCTGACCGTCACCGCATGTTGGATTCCGGCGCCCTTTGCCATCAAGGTCAGGTCCGTTTTTCCGCTGGTGGCAGTTGGATAGCTTATGCGGGTGCCGCTGTAGACCCCGTTGTCGAACACGATGACCGTCATGTTCGGCGGGTCCAGGTTGGCCAGAGTTGGTAAGTTGAACAAGGACAGCAGCACGCTGCCGTCCGACTCCAAGGCGATGACCTTGCGGTTGGGCAGGGCCAGCGCAAGTCCGACGCCAACGCCAATGGCGCATCCCATATTTCCGACGAGCAGGTTGCCCGGGTGGTCGGTCAGGTGATTCCATTCGATGCGCTGCCCGCTCTGGGAGGTCGTGAACAGCTGGTCGGTGATCATCGGAGCGAGGGCTTCCAAGCACTCGTAACGGATCATGAGGAAAACTCCCCGGCGAAGAGTAGGGCAATTGGGGAACGCTGGGCGTTTGCTGTCCTGACCGCCTCTTTCACCTTGGACTCAAGGTTAGCGCCGTCCTCGATGACGCGGTTTTCAATACCAAGGCCGTTGAGCACCGGAATGGAGTGCTTGCCGATATTGGCGTAGAGGAAGCTTTGGCGTTGGTCTTCGAAACCGCCCAGGAAGGCAACAACCAGCAGGATGGGCACACCTAACGACTTACCAGCTATGAGGAGACTGTAGGACGACACAAAGATGCCGGTGCTCTCCATGTATACGGCGGCCTGCTTGCCACCCAGTACGGCACCCGCGGCGATGGTGACGGCTTCCGCCTCGCTGGAGACGGGAACCAACTCTATGTCGGGGTCATCCCGGATCAGCGGCAATATCTGGCTGAGGCGGGTTTCGGGCAGGAATGTCACGAAGTCGATCCCTGCGCCCTTCAGGCTGCTTACAAGTTGCTCGGCGAGTTGTGGTTCCATGGTCTGGGATTCACCTGCTTCGAATATGGAAGGCTGCCAGCATTCGTTGCCAGTTCAGGCGAGTCTATTCTTGGGCAGCGTTGGCAGTCAAGACGGAAACGCTACGACGGGCACGAGCTAGAGGACGGGCCGTCTCTTGTGCCAGTCCGTGGCTGATTGGTAGGCGTGGCCAATCGCCAGCACGGAGGCGTCTTCGAGATATCGGCCTGCGATTTGGATGGAGAGCGGCAGTCCTTCAGATGAGAACCCGCTGGGAACGGCCAGCGCTGGTTGTCCCGTCAAGTTGAAAGGGCGCATGAGGTTGGCCAGGAACCGCCGTGAGTCCTGCTCTTTTCCTCCGATGGTCACCACGCGGCCGTCAAGCGGCGGAGCCGGGACTTGGGTTGTGGGCGCGACGATGGCTTCGACGTTTTGTAGCGCGTCCGTCATCTGCTGCTCAAGGATTCGCCTAACCCGTTGGGCGTGAACGTAGGCTGTCGCTGGTATGGCGAAACCGGACTCTAGGCGGGCCAGCACCTCGGGGTCGTAAAGGTGAGAGCGCTCCCTAAGGAAGGGGGCGTGATAGGCGGCTGCCTCCGCTGTCAATATGGTTGGGCCAATGTCCGGGCCGTGGCGAAGGTATGGAATGGAGACCTCTTCGACTGTTGCACCCAGGCCTTCCATGACTCGCAGAGCCCCCTTGAAAGCTGCCAGGACCTCCTCGTCGGCCTGTTGAAAGAGAGGGTCGTCCACGACACCCAGCCGTACTCCTTTGAGGTCGGTTCTCAACGACTGCTTATAGTCAACGTCAGGGCCGCGGATCGAGGCGTCGTAACCTGGATCGAAGGCGGCCATCGCCTGAAGAAGCAGGGCACAGTCCTCAGTGGTGCGAGCCATTGGCCCACCGTGGTCCAGTGACCATGACAGAGGTAGCGCTCCTTGGAGGCTTACGAGTCCGTAGGTTGGCTTCAGTCCGGTGATGCCGCACAAGGCCGACGGGATGCGTATGGAGCCGCCGGTGTCGCTGCCGACAGCGCCGTAAACCATTCCAGCGGCTACGGCCACACCTGAGCCGCTGCTAGACCCGCCGGGCATGTGGTCCGTGTTCCACGGGTTGCGGGCCGCACCGAAATGCTTATTGAGGCCCGTAGTACCCAGGGCGATCTCGTTCATATTGAGCTTGCCTAGGAGGACAGCGCCGGCGCCGCGCAACCTTGTAACGACAGTGGCATCTACATCTGGAACAAAGTCGGCGAACGCAGCGGAGCCGCAGGTCGTGGTTATGCCTGCGGTGTAGTACAGGTCTTTCACAGCCATGGGTATACCGTGCAGCGGCCCGCAATAGCGGCCGTTGCCGATTTCCTCTTCCGCTTGACGGGCAGCGCTTAGTGCCGCCTCTGCTTGCACAGAGATGAATGCGTTTAACTGAGGGTTAAGAGCTTCAGCCCGTTGCAGGGCTGCCTTGGTTACCTCGACGGGCGACAGTTCCCTCCGCTCAAGGAAGCCAGACAGCTCAGCGATACTCAGATTGGCAAGGTCTTGGGCCGTCATGAATTCTGGACCGGCCTAGGAGACCTATGAGGCTCGACATCACCCAGGTCGATGTCAGCGACCCGGGTGATCCCTTCCAAGATTGCTTCGACTTGAGGCTGCATCAAATCCAACTCCTCGTCGCTGAATTGGACACCGGATAGGGCCGCCATCTGTCGAACGGCGTCCTTGGTCAGTTCCGCCATGAGCACGTCCTTGCTGGGGTGGAGCCAATTATGTGGTCGCGCCTCGCCACAGGCAAGCGCCTCACCCGTCTTTCCGGCGAACGCCGGAATCCAGGAAGCGTCAATTACCAATTGCGTGGGTCGAAGAGACCCGTTGCAACTGGATTCCGGCCTACGCCGGAAAGACGGGAAGGGGGGCGCTCCATGGTGCGACCTATTGAGGTTGACAGTCCTCCCCGCAGGGGTATGACCCTCTATTGACGACTGACTGAATGTCATTCATAATACATCCATCGCTTGGGTAGGTCTTCGCGAAAAGGCAAGGCTTGATAGACAGGGCCAAGGAGGTGGCGCAATGTCCGACGTCAAATCACCAGATGAATTCATCGAAGAGTTGTGGGGCTACGCAGCCGAGGTTCCGATGGCCGAGCATCCCTGGTTCAAAGGCATCATTGAGCATTGGTGGACCCGGGAGCAGATCATTCTGGGGGAGACACAGCACTACCTCAGGGTTCGCAGCAATCCCATCTACTTTGGGTATATGGCCATCAACGCCGCCGCTGAGGGCCTGCAAGATGTTCAGGCAGTCGTGCAGGAGAACCTCAAAGAGGAGTTCTACAGTGACAAGAGTCACATGGACATCATGTTGCAGTTCCTTGAGGAGGCGGGTATCACCCGTGAGCAGGCCGACCGAGTCGAACCTGCGCCAGGCACGTTGGCTGCTATTGAGATGCTGATTGGATGCTGCCAGCGCCGGTCGGCGCTAGAAGGACTGGCCATGCTGGCTTTTATGGAAAGCCAACATGGAGGGTCGGGGGGCGCGGCCGATAGTGTTTATGGAGAGCTCCGGGGGTACTACGGCTTCTCGGAAAGAGCAACGGAGACGTACAGTTTGCATGCAGTGGAGGATGTGGGCCACGGCTCCCGCCAGGTGGACATCATTCGGAAGTACGCAACGGACGCGGAGTCTCAGGAGCGGGTGCGGCGTGCGACCAAGCTAGGCATTACGGCTTTCACTCTGGAGTGGGACGGCCATGTACAGGCGATGACAGGACGCCGGGAGTTTTGGGCTGGAGTGAAGCCCCTTAGCTTGGATTTGCCAGAGGTGCGTCTACCGGAGATCGTAAGGTAGCGAGGTAGTTTCGGAGTGGCTTCTTGGACTGGTGGCGAATTTCGCCCCGGTCGAGCGTAGGGGCGTTCAATTGAACGCCCCTACCTAGGTTGTCACTCGCGGCCGGCTTGTTTCCAATAGACCCGCCTTTAACCGCCAGCCGTCGGGATGGTTGGAACCCCTAAAAAGGCCAGCCTTCAGGCAGTTCCTTGCGGATCTCCTGGTACTGAGGGTCGTCGGCGTACTCCCGGCCAATGCGCGCCAAGTCAGCGGCCAGTTCGGCGGCCGTCATGCCTGCGGAATTCGAGACCATACCCGTGGTCTCCTCGAAGTCACCGCTTCAACGGCGGTTTCAGCCGCGCATCCAGGTGAGTTTTTTCATGTCCTCTTCGGAAATGGGCATTCAGTGCTCCCTGAACTGGTTTCCTTAGCGTGACCCTATAGTAGCATCAAGGCCTCAGCCAGGGTGTGGGGCGGCTGAGAACCCTATTGGCTGAACGGTGATGGCCTCACACGTCACTGACGGTGTGCCGTCCGGCTGCATCATGGGCAACAGCCGAACGAACATCCGCCAAGACTGGTTCCCGTATTCGACCTGCATTATGAGAAAGGCGTTCACCACAGCGACACCAGGCTCCCCGGTGAAGGTGACCTCCACCTCAAGTGGAGCGCTTTCGCCGGGCTCCACTAATAGCGGCTGCTCAAGAGACCTGCGCTCACTGAAGAACTGGTCGTGAGGCAGCCAGGTACTCAAAACTTGCAGCGGAGCCTTTCCTTGATTAGTCACTTCGAACGCGCAGCGCCATTGGCCACTGCCGGTGGCACGTTGGCAGCCAAGAGGCTTCACCGATAGCGAAGGCGCTTCCTGGTTCATGGCGTCCGAACGAGTGAAGAGGGACAGCCCCACTCTAGGACACATTCGCCGCAGAGAGGGCGCTGTGCCTTGCACACCCTTCTCCCATGGGTGATGAGGTCGACATGGAAAGCGTAGACCTCATCGGGGTCTACCATCGCTTCGAGGATCGGATGGGCCTGATCGGCGGTTACCTTGGGGCCGATAAACCCCAGCCTTTTGGACACCCGGTGTACATGGGTGTCAACGGCCATGGCCGGCATCCCCAACGAAAAGCAAAGGACCACCGCAGCCGTTTTGGGGCCTATGCCGGGCAGTGCTTGGAGCCACGCCTTGGCCTCTTCAAGGGAGAGGTCCTTCAAAAAGGAGAGGTCCAGGGAGCCGCGCAGATCGAGGACGCGCTCCAGAACATCTTTGATCCTTGGCGCTTTGATTCGGGCCAGTCCCCCGCTGCGGATTGGCTCGGCAATTGCCTCTGCATCGGCGGCGGCAACTGCTTCCCAAGAGCCGAAGTGTTTCTGGAGGGCGTGAAAGGCTTTCTCGGAGTTGAGGTCGGACGTGTGCTGGGAGAGGATCGTAAAGACTAGTTCGGAGATGGGGTCGAAACGAGGCTTTGGGCTTTGCTGGCCGTACTCCGGCGTCAGCAGATCGAGCACTTCTTGTGGGGTCACATGCGGCCGTCGTGGCTTTGGGTGACGTACACTAGTGGGGGCGGACTTAGCCACCGGCGACCTCCATTATCGGTGCCCATGCATTGTATCATGGGGCTTCTTGCGGGACTTGTCTGCCTCGACTAATGTAGGCGTAGGCCTAAATTCTATGACAGAGATATGTAGATGGCGCTAACAGATTACATTCCCAAGCTGACAGACGGCTCTCTGGACTTGGAGGGCGTAGACCTTTCTCCACTGTCGGATCTGACGCGCGATGAAATTGAAGAGCTGGCGCTTGCTTGGAAGGAAATCGATCCCAAGCGGCGAAGAAACATTGTAACCACGCTTTCTGAGAAGGCTCGGGATAGTGTGCAATTCGACTTCAACTCGATTTTTCTCATGAGCCTTCGAGATTCAGATGAAGACGTTCGGTTTCTGTCCATTTACGGCCTCGCGGAGTATGAAGACAGGCCTGGATTTGCTCCCCTCTCAGACATTCTACTGGGGGACGAATCCCCCAGAGTACGGGCCGCCGCCGCCGAGGCCCTGGCGCGATACGCCCACCTGGCAGCAGAGGGAAAGCTGCTTTCACGAAACAGTCAGCGTCTCCACGAAGCTTTTCTTGAGGTACTTGGTAATGACCTCGTGGACGAGCAGGTTAGACAGAAAGCACTGGAGGGCGTTGCCTATTACAACGATGCCGATATTCGGGCCTTGATACAGAACTTTTACACCACCGGCAGCATCAAGATGAGACGGAGCGCTGTAGTTGCCATGGGGCGTAATGGCGACCCAATTTGGCTGGAAACAATTGCTGGAGAGCTGTCCAACGTTCGAGAGGAAATGCGCATTCAGGGTGCGGTAGCCCTAGGAGAGCTGGGTGAAGAAGACGGCGTCCCGTACCTAATAGCCACATTGAAAGATGACGACTCTTCGGAAGTACAGCTAGCGATCATTCAAGCTTTGGGCAAGATAGGCGGTTCTCTCGCCAAGCTAGCCCTGAAAAAGGTGCACGAGTCTGGGGATGAGGTGCTGAAGGAAGCATCTGAGGAAGCGCTGCATCAGTTCGAATTCGACAACAACCCGTTGGGTCCAGCCGTCTAGGCCGTTTGCTATTGTTCCTGCTGGTCGAAAACCAGTGCTGCAGCTCCGTAAAGCGATACTTCGTCTCCCAGGGCGTACAGATGGACCAGGTTCCGTCCCTTGTGGTGGCCCATCAGGTTCTCCTGCACGGTCGCCTCCAGGGTAGGGCGTATGAGTTCATAGTCCTGCGTGACCCCCCCACCAAGTAAGACGGCCTCGGGATCGAAGATGTGAATGAGGCTTACGATGCCGTAGGCCGAATAGATGGCCACGTCCCGCATGATCTCCAGCGCTAGTGCATCGCCTTGGCGGGCGGCCTTGGCTACTTCCTTGGCGGTGACGGAATTTGGTTTGCCCATTTCGGTCAAGACGCTTTGTGTACCCTTCTCCAACTCGCTGGCCGCTCGCCGGGCGATTGCCGTTCCAGAGGCCATGACCTCTAGGCACCCAGTGTTTCCGCAGGAGCATTTGGGCCCCAGAGGTTCGACGATGATGTGTCCGATTTCCCCGGCAAAGCCCCTGGCCCCGTGCAACACCCTGCCGTCAATCATGATGCCGCCGCCGACTCCTGTGCTGATGGTCATGTAAATGAGGTGCTGCATCCCTTGTCCGGCTCCGAAGCGGTGCTCACCAACCACGGCGAGGTTGGCATCGTTGTCGATATAGACGGGGATCCGAAAGGCCTCTTCCAAGGTTGGCTTCATGGTGTAGCCATTCCAGCCGGGAAGATTGGGAGGATGGTGTAGGACCCCGGTCGCTGGGTCCACCGGGCTCGCCATAGATGCCCCTATGCCAGCCAGACGCGGGCTTCCAGCCTCTTCCACTACTTCACGCACTGCGGCGATGATCCGCTCCGAAGCGCCCTGCGGGCCCCCGCGTGGTTGGGTCCTCCCCTTTCTGACGGCGACGATGCTGCCGCCTTGGTCTACAACAGCGACTCGGTACTGGGTACCGCCCACGTCCATAGCCACTGCGCAATCTGCGTCTTGCATTTGGTCACTCCTAGCCTTTAGCCTGATGCCCACTCTTCATTTGATGCTCATACCACCGTATTGAGGTTTCTGAGGATCGTGGGCATTCTACTCCTCTGGAAACGGTCGAAAAGAGCCGCTGCTATAATGGCGGCCACTGTGAGCGGTTTGGGACAGGAGGACGCATGGTCATGGAAGAGGAACTCCGGCGCATATGGGGCCTATTCCCCACCGGTGTGACTCTCGTCAGCGCGGTGGGGTCAGATGGGCGAGTCTACAGTATGACCGCTAATTCGGTGACGTCGGTTTCTTTGGAGCCGCCGCTCGTGCTTGTGTGCGTTGGCCACGAGCGAACAATCCATGACCTCATAGCAGAGGGAGGCAAGTTTAGCGTTAGCTTTCTTACATCGGACCAGGGGGATCTCGCGCTCCATTTTGCTATCAGCACCAATGATCGTAGCGAGGACAGCCCGGTCGAATACCGCACCAGCGCGTCTGGCGTGCCTCTTCCACAGGATTGCCTGGCTTCGCTTGAATGCCAGTTGGAAATGTCCCACCAGGCGGGAGATCACACGATCTTCTTGGGGCGCGTGTTGGAGCTGAACCGGGGGGAGGGACGGCCCCTAGTTTTCTACCGCGGCGGCTTCACCAAGGTGGAAGAACCCTAGGCGAATAGGTTCTAGAAAAAGAGAAAGGGCCTCCACATGATGGAGGCCCTTTCTCTTTTGGTTCGGCTACGAAAGACGTGGCGACGGGGTGACAAGCGAGGCATCAATGCTGCCTATTGTTGGCCGCCCGCACAGGGCCAACGTGATCTCCATTTCCTCTTTCAATATTTCCAGGATCCGGTGTAGGCCTTCTTCGCCGTCAGCCGCCAGGCCCCAGAAAATGGGCCGTCCAATTAGTACAGCTTTGGCTCCAAGCGCCAGGGCCTTGACTACGTCGGCGCCCCTGCGTATGCCGCCGTCGACGAAGACTTCCAACTTGCCCTGGCAGGCTTCTACTATTTCCGGCAGAACCTCGATGGTTGCAAGTGTATTGTCTACGTTCCGGGCCCCATGGTTTGAAACGATGAGGCCCTCGATGCCGTGCTGCGCACAGAGGGCTGCATCTTCAGCCGTCATTATTCCTTTGGCAACCAGCGGCAGCTCCGTCTCGCTTTTGAGCCATTGGATGTCTTTCCAGGTAGCTTTGGCATCGACGATAGCCCTAGCCGTCTGCCCAGAAGCTTGCCCTTGCTCGACCTTTGAATGGTCCTGTTGAGAGGCGTTGGTGTAGTTAGCGCCCAGGCCTTTGTGTTGAAACCCGTTGCGGATATTCCGTTCTCTTTTTGAGGGCCAAAAGGAGTCGAGGGTCAGGCAGATAGCTTTGTAGCCAGCTTCTTCTGCCCGCCGGATCAGCGAAAGGGTCAGGCCTCGATCTCCAAAGAAGTAGGTCTGAAACCAAAGTGGGCCGGTAGCAGCGGCAGCCACGTCTTCCAGCGTGTAACTGGCGTGTGACCCCGCGATCATTAAGGCGCCCATGGAGCCTGCCGCTCGGGCGGAGGCCAACTCACCTTCAGGGTGAGCCATGGAGTGGTTCCCGCATGGCGCAAGCATGACCGGGAGGGCGACTGGAGTGCCTAGCACTGTTGTGGAGAGGTCTACGCTTTCGATGCCGACTAGGACCCGGGGCCGCAAAGCTACGGCCTTGTAAGCCAAGCGGGTACGGCGCAGGGTAACCTCGTCGGTTGCGCCTCCGGCGACGTAGTCGAAATCTACCGCCGTCATCCGCTCGCGAGCGAGGCATTCGAAGTCGAGGACATTGACGGGCTTCGTTGAGGTAGCCATGTTGCTGTCTAGCGAGGGCCTAGCAGCAGGTCCGTTTGACTAACCCTCATTGTCGTCAGCGCTTCCTTCCTCGTCCTCTCCTTCATCATCCTCATCGGCCTCGTCAACGTCGTCGCCATCTTCAACATCTACGTCATCTTCTTCGACTTCCAGTTCGTCCGTGGCTACGTGACCGTTGGTAGTCGCTAGGCCTGCGGCGATGTCTAGCTCCATTTGATTACTGTTGTCGGGGACTGTTGTCGTGGCTATCGTGTCGTCTTCGTTTTCGTCTTCGCCGTCAACGTGTTCCCAGCAGTCGACTGAGACTACTACTGCGTTGTCGTCCATAACCATGACACGCACCCCCTGGGTTTGTCGTCCCATGGAGCGGATTGTGTTTACCGGAGTGCGGATTATCTTATTCTTGGAAGAGATGGCCAAGAGTTCCTCGCATTCCCTGACGATGAGCGCTGCCATCACGTTGCCGGTTTTGTCGGTGATGCGCTGGGCCATGACTCCCATGGCGCCCCTGCCTCTGGAAGGGAAGGAGGACATGGGGGTGAACTTACCGTAGCCACGCTCACTCACCACCAGCACCTTGCCGGTGGGCAAAGCCACGTCCATTGACACCACGGAATCGTTGGGCTGAAGGCGTATGCCGCGAACACCGCCTGATTGCCTTGAGCGTTGACGTAGCGTGGCCACCGGGAAGCGAACGGCGCGGCCCTTTTGGGTGACCATAAAGACCTCGTCGCTTTCATTGGCCGGTCTTACGGCGACTACCTCATCGCCAGGCTCCAAGTCCATGCAAATCAGACCGCTGGAACGGATCGTTTGGAAGGAACTGCTGGGCATCCGTTTTGCCTCGCCTTTCCTGGTAGCGATGACCAAGGAGCCATCCCTGGAAACTTCTTTCACAGTCATCACTGCCTGGACCCGTTCGTTGGCCTGCATGGCGGTGATGAGGTTGATCAGGGCCTTACCCTTCGTGGAGCGGCTTTCTTCCTTGGGGATGTTGTAACAGTTCAAGGAATAAACCTTGCCCCGGTTGGTAAAGAGCAACACAAGGTCGTGGGTGTACATGACGTGAAGACGATGGATGCGGTCACCGTCGCGGGTTTGGAGGCCAACAACACCCTTGCCGCCGCGGTGCTGGCGCTTGAAGGTGTCCATGGGCATGCGCTTGATGTAGCCCCGCTCGGTCAAGAAGACGACTACTCTTTCCTGCTTCACTAGTGCGGCTTCGTTAATGGCGCCAATTTCTTGTTCGTCGATTTCCGTCTTTCGTGCCGTGCCGAATGTTTCGACGAGCTTGCCGGTCTCATCCTTGATCCTGGTCAGGACCTTGCCGGGGCTGGCTAGCAAGTCTTCTAACTCGGCAATGGTTTTGAGGAGTTCTTCGTGCTCCTCATCCAAGCGCTGGCGCTCCATGCTCGACAGGCGCCGGAGCTGCATGTCCAAGATGGCCTGTGCCTGGATGTAGGAAAGGTCGAAAGTCGCTATCAGGCCGTTTCGTGCCGCCTCTGTGTCGTCCGATGCCCTGATGAGGGCGATGACCGCGTCAAGGTTATCGATTGCCTTGCGCAGTCCCTCTAGGATGTGCGCTCGTTCCTCAGCCTTCCGCAGGTCAAACCTTGCGCGGCGCTCCGTAACTTCGACGCGGAAAGCGATGTAATAGTTCAGGAGGTTCTTAAGGGTTACGACCCGTGGTGCTCCATCCACAAGCGCCAGCATGTTGACGTGGAATGCCGAGCGCATGGGAGTATGGGCGTAGAGTGACCGCAGGACGTACTCGGGGTCTGAGTCCCTGGATAGTTCAATGACGACGCGGATTCCTTCACGACCTGACTCGTCCCTGACATCTGAGATGCCGTCTATTTTTCGCTCTTTGGCGAGGGTGGCTATCTTCTTGACGAGGGTTGCTTTGTTGAGCTGGAAGGGGATCTCCGTGATGATGATCTGGGGCCGTCCAGCGCCCCGGCCACGCCCGCCCTCTATCACCTCAGCTCTTGCCTCTATAACGACGCGACCTTTGCCAGTCGTGAAGGCGTCAATGATGCCCTGGCGCCCTCGGATTATCCCGCTGGTGGGGAAGTCTGGGCCTAGGACGAATTCCATCAGGTCGTGGACAGTGGCTTCCGGATGGTCGATCAAATGCATGATCGCCATGCCGACCTCGCGGAGGTTGTGTGGCGGGATGTTGGTGGCCATGCCGACCGCGATGCCGGAGGAACCGTTGACCAAGAGGTTGGGAAGCCGGGCTGGGAGCACAGTAGGCTCGTTCAGGGAGCCGTCGAAGTTGGCAGTGAAATCTACCGTGTCCCGATCAATGTCGATCAGCATTTCCTGGGCCACGGGTGAAAGCCTGGCCTCCGTGTAACGCATGGCGGCGGGTGGGTCGTCGTCTACAGATCCGAAGTTGCCCTGACCATCGACAAGGGGCGCTCGCAAGGAGAAGTCTTGGGCCATGCGGACCAGAGCTTCGTAAACGGGGGAGTCACCGTGGGGGTGGTACTTGCCGAGCACCTCACCAACGATTCTGGCGCTCTTTTTATAGGCTTGGTTGGGAGCCAAGCTCAATTCGTGCATGGCGAACAAGATGCGCCGGTGGACCGGCTTGAGCCCGTCTCGCACGTCTGGAAGCGCCCGCGCCACAATAACGCTCATTGCGTAGTCTAGGTACGAACTGCGCATCTCTTCTTCGATGCGCAGGGATTGATCCGGCCGCTGCGTGAAAGTCGTCATTCAGATCCCTCAGTGTCAGGATTGACGCGGGCCTCATCGAGGCGCCACATATTCATGGGTGACAAGCTACCCTGCCAGTTTTCGGCGAACGAACACGAAAATAGCTGCGAACACCAGACCGCCAGCCATCGCCCAACAAAGGAGCCACCCCAAAGCGAGGGCGCCCACCATTGAGTCTACGAAGGCATTACCGGTCAAGGCGCGCAGACCGACCAATAGAAAAAGAACTGCCCCGGGAACCAGGATCAGCATGGAGGCGATGCCAAGAAGCCAGAGTTCCAGTCTTCCCCCGGGCCTTCGCAGAGTGAAAGACCGGGACTGATATTCTTTGTTCATGATGAGCCATTGCCCCCCAGAGAATGGAATGAGGACTTGGCGGCCCCATACCCCCCCGAGCGCTCGACCAATGAGTCGAACATGAGGCCGAAGCTGGGAGAAGACTCCTTCTCCAACTCCGGATGCCACTGAACACCGATGACCCACGTTTGCCCAGGCAACTCCACGCCCTCAATGAGCCCATCATCCAGGGCATAGGCGGTTGTCAGGAGTTGTGGGCTTTTATGGGCGTCGCGAAAACCTTGATGGTGCAGGCTATTGACCTTGAAAAACCCGCCGGCCCCAATCGTGGCGGCCAGTTTGCTACCTGGCGACAGATATATGGAGTGTCTTGTTGACTTCCACTCACCGTCATCGTCACGCACTCGTTGGTGGTTGGGCAGGTCTTGGATCAAACGGCCACCCAAGGCCACGTTCAGCATCTGCATACCCCTGCAGATGCAAAGTATCGGCATGTTACGGTGGATCGCTTCCTTGATTAGAGAGGCCTCAAGGGCGTCTCGCTCAGGCAGTGATGGAAAGCCTACAGCGGAACCACTCTCCTCTCCGTAAAGGGCGGGATCAATATCCTCTCCACCCGTTACCATGAGGCCATCGATCTCGTCTAAAACCGCCGTTGGGGACTCAGTGAGGCTTGGTAGAAGGAGTCGCACCGTTGCGCCCCGTTTTTCGACCGAGGCCGCATAGGGGCGGGCTTCAAGTTCAGTGGATGCCGTGACGCCAACTAAGGGCACGGCTGGCCTCGCTTAAGGGGGGGTTGCTCCGTTTAATTATACCATATTTTTGGCTTGGCGGCCAAGCTGGTGGTCTTGCTGGTAGTTCCATAAGGTCCCCTGGAATTTACCTTTCTCCCGCCATCCCCACCGCAAAAAAGGTTGAACGATGGCGGGTTAATCGTTCAACCTAGTTCCTTACGGATCCTATCAGCCGCGTCATCATCCTCAGCTAGCAACAGCAAGCCGTCCCCCTCCTGGAACTCTAGGTCGGGACGCGGAAACAACATTTCTGGACCCCGCTGCACGCCTACCGCCAGCGCGCCAGAGGGCAGTTTGACATCCTTTAGCTTATCTCCCGCGTGGGTCTTCACTGCTATCTCGAGGAACTGCATGCCGCCATGCACCACCATGGATAGGTCCAGCCGATGGAAGCCGTACAGAGTGGCAAGCATCTGGGCTGCAGCAGATATCTTGGGGGTGACGATGGCGGTAACACCAATCTCGGCGCAGGCTGCTCGCAGCCAGGGTTCGTTGAGCTTAACAATGATCGTTTTTACGCCAATGTTGTGTCCCAGCATTGCAACAACGGTGTTGATCGCATCGGATCCGGTAGCCGCCACCAAGGCGTCGGCTTCTTGCAGCTGTGCTTTTCGGAGGATTTCCGGGCTGGCTCCGTCACCGTGCAAGACAAGGGCGTCTAGTTCTGCGGCCAGGTGCTCACACACCTTCTCGTCTATATCTACGATGACCAGTTCATTGCCCCGCCTGCGGCCGAGGTGTTCTGCCAGATCAGTGCCTACGTCTCCCGCGCCCACTATGACGATTCTCATCCTCTCCTCCTAGCCCACTTCCATGTTCCTGGATAGAGGAAGACCAAGACGGCCAGAACTTCTAGGCGTCCGGCCCACATCTGGAAGCTCAACACAAGTTTAGCCCAGGAAGACAGGTCAGGGGACGTTATGCCAGTGGAGAGCCCCACTGTCCCGGCTGCTGAGGCGCTCTCAAATAGCGCGTCAAGGACGGGGAAGCCAGCCAATGCCAGCAACATCGCCGAACCGAAGAAGATTGCCGCGAACAGGGCGACGAAGGCAAACATTTCCTTCAGTTCTCCGTCAGAGACGGTGTCGTTTCCATACTTGACGGGGACTTGGGCTTCCTGGGGCAGAAGTGCTCTGGTCACCATCCAGGTCCCCAGCTTGGCCAGGATGATAAAGCGTAGAAGCTTGATCCCTCCTGCGGTCGAGCCTACGGAACCTCCGATGAGCATGAGAGGAATCATCGCCAAGCGCATTGTCTCGGGAAGCGAAGATATGTCCACAGTGGAGAAACCGGTGCCTGAGGCAGCGGATGTCGCTTGGAAGAAGGCAGGAAGAGCTGCGGAAACGCCCCATCCTAAGATGCCGAACATCGCGACGCCTGCCAGGACGACAATGGCTAGGAGCCAGCGCAACTGGATGTCTGCAAGAAAGCGGCGGGGCCCCTCGCGGAGGGCCAGGTAGTAGAGAGGGAAGCTCACCGCGCCCAGGATCATGAACACCATGAAGGCGACATGGAAGCGAATACCTTGGTAGTGGCCGACGCTGTCGGTGAAGGGTGAAAAGCCTCCCGTAGAAACCGTGGTCATGATGTTCAGGAGGGCGTCGAACGGGGCCATGCCAACCGCGAGGAAGACGACGTAACCAAGGGCTGTTAGGCCCAGGTAGACCTTGATCACCACCCTTGCCGTGGCTACGACGCTCCCGACAAGGTTCTCCCCGCCGAACTCCGCGGCGTAGAGTTTGAACGGAGCCCTGCCTGGTCCGAAGAGGACCACCAACGCAATGACAATAATCCCCGCACCGCCAACCCATTGTGTCGAGGCGCGGAAGAAGAGAAGGCTCTTGGGAAGAAGGGCGGGGTCAAGGGTGGATAGGCCGGTCGTTGTGAAGCCGGACATCGATTCAAAAAATCCATCAATCAGAGGGGCCTCTGGCAGATGGGCCAGCCCGCCAGCCAGAGAGAAGGCAAGGTAGGCCAGCGCCGTAACAACAAGAGCCTCCCGCACCTCAAGGGCAGGGCGGTTCGCCAGAGAGGCAAGCCAGCCGATAGCGAAGACCCCAAGCGCCAGGGCGGCGAATAGTCCGGCCCGTTCGAACTCTCCGAAGGCTAGTGCGACCACGACCGACGGCACAAACAGGAGCCCCAGCAGCCTGAGCACGAGGCCCATGTGGGTGACCACCGCAAGGTAGTTCAGGGGGGAAGCGTATCGAGCAAGGCTCATATGTTTTCAGGGGAGGGCTTGGATTCTTGAGGCTGCCCTTGACTACACATAGGGTCCTTGTGGCGCTAGTTCAAGCAAGGGCTCAAATTGTCTTACAGTGTCCTTCGTTTCGCTCTAGCACGACAAAGGGAACTAGTTGGAGACCCACCCGCTCCCAGCCTGCGGGCCTCGGCGTAGGGTATCATGGTGCGGCCCGCAGGTCTTGAGAGTTTGTGAGGGAAGGAGTTGCGTGAAGCTCGACGTTAAAGCTTGGGTGGATTCGCCGAGAGAGGTGCCGGCAGCTGCGAAGGCCGCTGAGGAAATGGGTTTCGACACCTTCTGGGCCAGCGAGACTTCCCACGATCCTTTTGTGCTGGCAAGCCTTGCCGGCGCTGAAACCGAGAGGCTGAGCGTTGGGACCGCCATTGCCTTGGCCTTCCCTCGAAGTCCCATGCTGACGGCCAATAGCGCCTGGGACCTGCAAAGCCTCACCAACGGGCGGTTCACCTTAGGGTTGGGGCCGCAAGTTCGCGCTCACATCGTGCGACGATTTAGCACGGAGTGGTCGCCGGCGGCTTCCAGAATGAGGGACTATATCGGCGCTGTAAGAGCGATTTGGGCCTGCTGGCAAGATGGCGGCCGTCTGAGCTATGAGAGCAATTCCTATAACCTAAGTCTCATGACGCCCTGGTTCTCACCTGGACCCATCGAACATCCGAGTATTCCCATCTATCTGGCGGCGGTTAACAAGGACATGCTGCGGGTAGCCGGGGAGATCGCAGACGGGGTGCATGTGCATCCGATGCATACAACGCGATACATTCGAGAGTTCGTCTTGCCGCATATACAAGAGGGCGCTAGCCGGGCGGGCCGAGAGGCAAGCCAAGTTGAATTGACCAGCATGGCTTTCGTTATTACGGGACGCAATGCAGAAGAGATGGCTGATAGCCGCCGGAAGGTGAGACAGCAAATAGCATTCTATGCTTCTACACCCACCTATAGGCCGGCGGTGTTGGAGCCGGACGGGTGGGGCGAGGTTGGGCAACAGCTTAGCAAGCTCGCTCGCGAGCAGCGCTGGCAGGAAATGGAAGCGCTTGTGCCCGAGGAGATGGAGCGGGCCATAGCCGTCCAAGGGGCCTGGGACGAGATTGGACCGCTCCTCACTGAGAAGTACAACGGCCTTTTTAACAGAATTACCCTCTACGTCGATTTCAAGCCAGGGGTTCAGGACGATTTTTGGCGGACGCTGGAGCGCAGCTTCAATGCCTGATCCTTGCTGGTGGCTTGAAGGCCACCCCTGCCATAGTCCCTGCCGGATTTAACGTGACCCGCGGATTCCCTCATATCAACCTGTATAAGCATGTGCTGCTCCCCAGCCTTGTGGGCAGCATTATTTTTGCTGTCCTCGTGGTTATCGCCGGGGCTAGGAGCTTTTCGGAGCACATCACTGATTTTCCTGTTTCCCTTGTACCAGCAATATTGGCTCTCTCTTTTGGCAACTATGTGCTGCGGGCCTTGCGCTGGGTCATCTATCTCCGCGTCCTGGAACCCCAGGTGCGGATACCCGTGCTGGTGAGAGTCTTTGTCGCGGGCCTGTCAATGTCGGCCAGCCCCGGCAAGATTGGCGAGTTTCTCAAGGCCGTGTGGTTGAACGGCCTCTCGTCGGTTCCCGTGCCAAGGACAGCTGCTGCTGTCTTGTGGGAGCGTCTCCTTGACCTGGGGGCGGTGCTCCTGCTTGCCCTGGGGGCGGTCACGATGGCGGTTTGGGCCCCTCCGCTTCTGGGAGGAATGGTAGGGTTTGGGGCGCTGGTATTGGTTGTGGTCCTGTTGGTGCCTGCAGTCAGGCACCGGGTGATGGGCTTATTGCGCCACCCGCGGCTGTCCCGGATGGCCGTCGGCTACGATGCCCTTGGGACATTGGCGTCTCCTAAGGTACTGGCGGTAGCCATTCCGCTCAGCATTGCGGCCTGGTTTCTGGAGGGGTTTTCTCTCTGGCTCATTCTTAACGCTCTAGGGGTGGATTTGCCGATCTACCAAGCCGTGGCTCTGTACGCGCTTGCCACACTGGCGGGGGCTATCAGCTTGCTCCCTGGAGGCCTTGGCTCGACTGAAGCAGTCATGGTCGGGTTGTTGGTTGCCGCCTCTGCGTCGGGTTCATTGGCCACCACAGCCACTGTGTTGGTGCGGGGGGCCACATTATGGTTCGCGATTGTAGTTGGGCTGGCAATGCTGCCATTCGTCTTCCGTGACCTCCGTTCTGCTCAACGCCGTCCGCCACCCGTGAACGACAGCATGTGAAACGAAAGAGAAGGGAGCCATATGGCTCCCTTCTCTTTTCCGCCGGGCGTCAATTGGACTGTTAGAAGTCGATGACGCCCATGCGTCCCGCTCGGTAGTCTTCAATGGCCTGTCTGATTTCGGCCTCTGTGTTCATGGCGAAGGGTCCGTAACGGACAACAGGCTCCCCAATCGGAACGCCGGCCAACAACAATAGGTTCCAGGGCTCTGTCGCTTCACTGGGCACTGACAGACGGACGACATCGGAATCTCCTGCGAAGAGAGCGATCTGGCCCCTCTGCACCAGGTCTCCGTCATCTCCCACCAATCCCTGGCCTTCAACGCTGTATGCGAAAGCGTTGTAGTCCGGGGGAACCGGATGCAATACTTCGGATCCTGGCTGGAGGATGTAGTGGAGATACATGATGGGGGTGCGAGTGTCGATGACCGCCTTGGACCCAAGCGCTTCTCCAGCGATGACCCTGACCCAAACTGAGCCATCCAGCGTTTGAGCCTGTGGGATGGTCGCCGCTGACACGTCTTGGTAGCGTGGGCGCATCATCTTGTCCACGCTGGGGAGGTTGACCCAAAGCTGGAAGCCATGCATGCGGCCACCGTCACGGAGCAGCTCCTCTGAGGGCATCTCGGAATGCACAACGCCCGCTCCCGCCGTCATCCATTGCACGTCGCCGGGGTTGAGCTTCCCGGAGTTGCCGGCCGAGTCCTTGTGCTCCATGGAGCCTTCAAGGACATAGGTCACGGTCTCGAATCCCCTGTGGGGGTGGTCTGGGGCGCCCTTCGCCTCACCCGGGCCTAGGTCCATGGGGCCCATTTCATCCAACAGGAGAAAGGGGTCAACCTGGCTCAATAACTGGGTCGGGAAGGGGCGGTGCACCAAGAATCCAGCCCCTTCGAATGCTTGAACGCTATCTATAATCTGGGCCACGGACCTGGCCTTGGAACCTACTGTGCTCATCATTGCCTCCTATGTGGGCGGCCTCAGCGGCCGCGTGTTGTCGCCGAGGCTGGGGGAGATGGAGAAAGAGGGAATTGTCGAACGTAAGGTCTACGCTCAAAGGCCAGTCTTGGTGGAATACGCACTAACCGAGAAAGGCGCCGCTTTGGGGCCCGCCTTGAAAGCGTTAGAGGCCTGGGCCGACGAATGGATTCCACTTGATGAAGGCGCTCATTCCCAAGCTGCGGCCGAGCACCAACTGCGCCCGGCTGGTTCTCCTGGGCTCCTGGGCGCTTTAGCTGGCCAAGGACATTTGAGCCGCTTCCAGGCTTCGACCTCTGGCTACCTCGTAACCCTCCGCTGCTAGCGCTTGCTCCAATGCCGACAGTACCCGCAGAGCGTTGGCCGGAGCCGCATTGTAGCCCATGAGCCCTATTCGCCAGGCTTTGTCCTTGAAGACTCCCAGTCCCCCGCCGATCTCTATGTCATGCTCCCGAAGCATTCGGCCTCGAACGGCTGTGTCGGAGATGCCGTCCGGAATGGCTACGGTAGTCAAGGGAGGCGCCCAGTTGCTCTTCACAATTGGCTCCAGCCCAATGGCGCTCAAGCCAGCTCGGAGCGCGCTGGCCACCCGATGATGGCGGGCGAAGCGCTCTTCGAGGCCTTCCAGCAACAGGAGGTCCAAGGCCTGCCACAGGGCGTAGATCATGGTGATAGGGGCGGTGTGGTGGTAGGTCCGGCCGCCACCTTCATTCCAGTATTGGTCGAGAATTGAAACGTCAAGGTAGAAGCTAGGGACCTTGGAGCTACGCTTTCGGAGTGCTTCCATTGCCCGCCCGCTGAGGGCCAATGGAGCCAGCCCAGAGGGTGCTCCGAGGCATTTCTGGGTACCACTGTAGACCACATCCAGGTCCCAACTGTCCATATCGACATCGCAGCCACCGAGAGATGTCACTGCATCCACGAGCAGTAGGGCATCCTTCTCGTGGGCAATGGCCGCTATGTCCTCCAACGGCGAAATCACACCCGTTGAGGTCTCAACGTGGACAACCCCCACCATCTTTACGCTGTCCTGTCGTTGGACAACCTCGCGTACCTTCTGGGGGTCAACTACCGAACCCCATTCGAAATCGACTCGCTCGACGCGGGCGCCTATGCGGGTGGCAATGTCTTCAAGCCTGCCACCGAAGAAGCCGTTGACGGCAATGACGATGGTATCCCCGGGCTCCAGAAGGTTAACCAGGGCTGCTTCCATGCCGGCGGTACCCGTACCGGATACCGGAAGCGTGAAGCCCTCCTTGGTTTTGAACACCAACCGGAGCATTCTCTGGACATCGTCCATGATGGCGACGAAATCAGGATCCAGATGCCCAAGCATAGGTGCGGTCATAGCCTGAATCACCTTGGGATGGACGTTGCTGGGCCCAGGCCCCAACAGAAGGCGGTCAGGGGGGTTGAAGACGTTGGAGGACTGGTACTGGTCTGACATCAGGGTTCCTTTGTGATGTGAAGTACTAAGTTGCCCGTAGGCTAGCAATCAGCCCGAATCCCGTCAAGCTACCAGAAGGCTGACGCGATCCTTCGCTGATTCGCTACCGCCTCCTCATTTAGGCGCAGCCCTAGTGGAATAAGGCCCTGCGAAGAGCGATCCCTTTGCGTTTGGCGCCAAGCGACAGGCGATCCAGGGGATTTCAAGAGGCATATTACAGTACACAACCATTGAACAACACGTATGTGGCTTGTCCTCTGTTCTTGCCTCAAGAACGACCTAGGCTGAAGTTTTCTCCAGCAGGCTCCGGCGTTTGCCATCCAGGTTGGCGAGCAGGTGATCGAAGGAGTCGGCGAAGGCCTTGACCCCGTCGGCCAACAACTTATCCGTGACCTCAGACATGTTGATGCCTTCGGTAGCCAGCGCGGCGAGGACTTGACCCGCCTCCGCGACATTCTGTTCCAATAGCGATTCCGCTTTACCGTGGTCAAGGAATGCATCGAGTGTCGGTGGTGGCATGGTGTTTACCGTGTCTGCGCCCACGAGCGGCTCTACATAGAGCAGGTCGCTGTACGCTGGGTTCTTGGTGCTGGTGCTGGCCCATAGGGGACGTTGCACTCTGGCGCCGTTGGCTTTCAGAGCGCTGAAGCGATCCGCACCGAAGGTCTCCTGAAAGGCTTGGTAGGCAAGCTTAGCGTTGGCTACGGCAGCCTTGCCGAGCAGTTTCTTGCCCCCGTCCTGCCCCTCTTGGATGGCCTTACCAAGCAAGCCGTCAACGAGCGTGTCCACACGGCTGACGAAGAACGAGGCCACGGACCCAACGCTAGAGACGTCTCCTCCCGTACTGGCCAGTGTTTCGAGTCCTGTGATATAGGCGTCCATAACCTGGCCGTAGGCTTCTATGGAGAAGATGAGAGTGACATTGATGTTGATCCCCTCTCCAATGAGCTGCCGAATGGCGGGAACGCCTGCGGGAGTGCCCGGAATCTTGATCATAACGTTGGGGCGGCCAACGGCCTTGAACAGCCTTCGAGCCTCCGCCAAGGTGCCATCGGTGTCGTGGGCCAGAAGGGGACTGACCTCAAAGGAAACGAAGCCGTCAGCTCCGTCCAATCGATCGTACACGGGACGCAGGGCATCAGCGGCGGCACGGATGTCTTCGATAGCCAAGGCTTCGTAAATTGCCTTGGCGTTATCGTTGGACTTGGATAAGTCCAGGATTTCAGCGTCGTACTCGGCGCTGTCAACAATTGCCTTCTCGAAGATGGAGGGGTTGGAGGTGACGCCGGTGAGCCCCTGCTCGATAAGGCGGCTGAGTTCCCCGGAGGCGAGCAAGTCCCGCCTGATGTAATCAAGCCACACCGACTGGCCCAAGTCTTGCAGTTGCTGTAGCGGATTCATGGATTTCCCCTTGCCCTCTCTCGAACTTATTGGGCTTGGCGCTCCAGGTCTAGGACCTTTTGCAGCCGCCGCATATGGCGGTCCTCTCTCGTGAACGTAGCGCTTAGGAAGGCTGACACCAGTTCCTTGGCCAGTTCTATGCCGACAACTCGCGAACCAAGGCACAGGACGTTTACATCGTCGTGTTCCACGCCTTGATGAGCCGAGTACGTGTCGTGGCAAACGCCAGCCCTTACGCCGGCTATCTTGTTCGCCGCAACCGATGCGCCAACGCCGCTACCGCAGACAATGATGCCTTTGCTGACCTCTCCTGAAGCCACAGCCCGGGCTACCGCCGCGGCGAAGTCCGGATAATCGTCGTTGGCGTTGAACTCGTAAGCGCCAACGTCAAGGACCGTGAAGCCGCCTGCTTCTAGCCAGGGGTGAAGGTCTTGCTTGAGGGGCAGACCGCCATGGTCTGCTCCAAGCGCTATGTGCGGCATCATGAGCAGCGCTCCAACGAAAGAAGTTGAAACAGGCTCCCTTGTCGAATGGGATGCCCAAGAAGTATAGAAGGATTCCGGGAAATAGGTTGGACGAACGATTTAGGGTCGTTCAAGTGAAGGACGACGCATCTACGACTGCGGATGAGGGGCACTGGAGTGTGGGCACTCCAGCCGCCAACGAGGGTGCCGCAAAGCCCAAAAATCCAATGCGAGAAGGGCGGGGCGAACTAGTCCTGCCGGGTTATTTGGGTGGCCGCGACCATGGCTACGGCTCCGGCCAGAAGGGCAAGAAGTCCGACTGCAGCAATTGCGAGGCCTAGGAAAAGAACTTCCACGTGTTTCCTCCTTCTTCAAGCGAACCGGATGCGGGTGTCTGGCTCCGGCAGGGGTCATAATACCAGAGCAGCGATGGCCGCTGCAACGGCTTCAGCCAGGCCATGCGCTTTTCTCAACTGGTCTTGATCTGGGAAGGCTGACGAATGGCGTGAAGCAATTCGCTCAAGGCTGTGTCCGCCATCTCGCAGTCAAACTCATTTCCGAAATGGCTGGCCACCGCCATGGATGCTTCTTTGACGGCAACGACTTTGCCCAAGGCCTCGGCTATGGAAGTGGCCTGCCCATCAGGGTCGCCGCAGGGGACGATGTAGTCGAAGAAGGAAAGGTCGGTGTTGACGTTTAGGGCGAAGCCATGCGTCGTGACATCCCTGCTGATGCGAACGCCTATGGAAGCAACCTTTCTTTCGTCTACCCAAACGCCTGTCATCCCAGCGAGTCGTTGTCCTTGGATGCCATAGTCCGACAACACTTCGATGATGGTCTGCTCAAGCCCCCAAACGTATCGCCTGGGGCCTCCCAGCCGCCGGATGTCCATAATTGGGTATGCCACCACCTGTCCGGGGCCGTGGTACGTTACTTCCCCGCCGCGATCGGTTTCATGGACCTCGATTCCCAAATTGGCGAGGGAATCAGGGTCGATCAAGACATCCTGGGGTCTGCCCCGGCGTCCCAACGTGAAGACGTGGGGATGCTCGACCAGCAGCAGGGTGTCACCAACTTGGTTGCTCTTGCGGGCTTCTGCCACCGCCTGTTGAATTTCCCGGGCCTCCTGATAGCCAATCCTGCCCAGGTTGATAGTGGTGCAGGTCTGCCTCATTGGCCGCTCTCCGGCGTGGACTTCAGCAGATTCAGAAGATCGCGTCTGTGAGGCATCGCCCGTTGGGCCCCGCGCTGGGTTACAGCCAGGGCCCCGGCGGCGTTTCCCCAAAGTACCGCTTCTACCAACGAGGCTCCTTCAGCGGAAGCGACTGCGAAGGCAGCGCTGAAGGCGTCTCCCGCGCCAACGCTGTCAACAACCTCTACCTGCATGGCAGGCAAATGCCCTTCGTCCGTAGGTCCTAGATAATAGGCGCCCTGATCCCCAAGTTTGACCACCACTATGCTTACGCCTCGGCCCTGTATTCTGAGCGCTGCTTCCCTGGCGGTAGCCGGGCCAGTGACGGTTACGCCGGTCAAGATGGTTGCTTCCGTCTCATTGGGGAGGATCACATCCAGCAGAGGGTATTCCTCGTCAGGCAGCGGCGAAGCGGGAGCTGGATCGAGGATGACGCTGCAGCCGAATTCCTTGGCTTCGCGAGCCGCTTCCAAAGAGACCACAGCGGGAAGCTCCATCTGTAACAACAACGCGTCGGTCCTGGGGAGGACGCGCAGGAGCCGGTCTAGCTCCAGGGCTCCGCAGCCAGCGTTGGCTCCTGGAGCAATGATGATCTTGTTCTGGCCGGCCTCGTCGACCTGAATATGGGCAATACCGGTCGGCACGCCGTCCTCGCGAGCAAGGTCTTTGATGTCGACCCCGTTGGTTTGAAGTTCGTGTACCAGTGCATCACCGAACGCGTCCTTACCGACGCGGCCGATGAACATGGTTCGGGCACCAAGCCGGGCAGCGGCAACTGCCTGATTCGCCCCTTTTCCTCCTGGGGTTGCCTGAAAACCCTTACCTAGGATTGTCTCTCCAGGTTCTGGAAAACGGGAGGCGATGGCCATAAGGTCCATGTTCGCCGAGCCGAGCACGACGATTCTAGGATTTCTATGACCCTCTTGTGGGTGAACCATAGGCCGATTGTAGGGAGGTCGATTGTTCAAGGCAATCGAATTGCCTGCTCGCCGCTCTTCTCCAATGGTACGATGAGGGTATGGAAACGAGAGACGACAAAATCATGCGCTGGGGTTGCCTTCTCAGCGGCCTGTCTGTGGTTCTGGTGACCTTGATCCTGGTAGTTCTGATGGTGGCAGGGGCTGTAGGGCTCGCCCGGTAGATAGCATGAAATCTGGAGCAGCACCCTAATGGCATCCATTCTTGTGGTTGACGACGAAGTAAACCTAGTGGATGCCATTCGCTATGTCCTCATCAAGGAGGGCTTCCAGGTGGAGACTGCCTCAAACGGACTCGAGGCCGTTGAGGTGGCCCGCCGAATTCGTCCGGAGCTTGTCTTGCTGGACCTCATGCTTCCAGACCTCAGTGGGTTCGAGGTGTGCCGCCGCATTAGGAGGGATAGCTCCGTTCCCATCATCATGCTGACAGCTCGGGACGACGAGGTTGACAAGGTTGCTGGCCTGGAGATGGGCGCCGACGACTACGTTACGAAGCCCTTCAGCATGCGGGAGCTGGTAGCAAGAATACGGGCCCACATCCGCCGGTCGGAAGTCATCGCTGCGCCCGAAGAGGACGCGGGTTCTGAAGCTATCGTCGCTGGCGGTCTACAGATCAGCGCCGCTTCCCACGAAGCGCTTTTGAACGGCAAAATTTTGGCGCTCCAGCCTCGAGAGTTTGACCTGCTGGCGTTCCTGGCTCGTCAGCCGGGCCTGGTGTTCAGCCGGGATCAGATCATAGAGCGAGTGTGGGGCCCTAACGCTTTTGTCGACACCCGCACCGTCGACGTTCACGTGCGCGGGTTGCGTAAGAAGATTGAGACCGACCCATCCAGCCCTAAGTACATCGAGACCGTCAGGGGTGTCGGGTACCGCTTTCGCAAGGAGGGCTGAACGATGGCGACCCTCATTGTTGTTCTGGTTGCGGCGGTCTTGCTTGCAGGCGCCCTGGGACTCGTCTGGCACTATCGGAGAGGACATCGGCCTCTCTTGCAGGAGATCCGGAACCTGGAGATGGATGCGCAGAGACTCTCGGAATCCCAGGATGATGCCCAGCAAGTCGTTGATGCTTTCTTGAAGGGTGCGCCCGGCACCTTCCTAGTCGTCAACCACCAACGATCCATTCAACGATTAAGCCCCCAGGCCGAGGACCTGTTCAGCACAACAGAGGTTCAGGCCGTCGGTCACTCAATTATGTCGGTCGCTCGTGACCACCAGATCAACGACCTTATAGGCCTCGTTTTGGAGGGTGGTCAGGTTCAAGAAGCCACCTTTGAGCATAGGCCGACGCGGCGAATCTTGCAGAACCGGGCCTTTCCAATACTCGATGGCGGCCAGCGGGTGGTAGGCGCTCTGCTTTCAATACAGGATGTCACCGAGTTGAGGCGCCTAGAGCAGGTTCGCCAGGAATTCGTTACCAACATCTCCCACGAGCTTCGAACGCCCATGGCATCCATCAAGGCGATGATGGAAACCCTTCAAGAAGGCGCACTGGACGATAGGGCTGTGGCTCCCGATTTCTTGCGCCGCATTGATGTAGAGGTGGACCACCTAACCCAGTTGGTCCGTGAACTCAGCCTCTTATCCAGTATCGAGTCGGGTTTGGCCCCGCTAAAGCGGACACCCACGAAAGTAGAAGGCTTGCTGAAAAGCGCTGTCGATCGGGCGACTGCGCAGGCTCAAAGAAGGCGAGTGTCTCTGTCAGTGGAGACGCCTGCCGATCTGCCCTCCGTTTTCGCCGATGCCTCCCGTATTGAACAGGTGCTGCTGAACTTATTGAACAACGCAGTGAGATTCACCGGACCCGGCGGGTCGGTGACGACCTCAGCAACGTTGTTGGACGGCTTTGTGCAGGTCTCAGTGAAAGACACAGGCGTTGGTATCTCCCGCGACGATCTGCCCCGAGTGTTCGAGCGGTTCTACAAGGTGGACAAGGCACGGTCGGGAGAAGGGACGGGGCTGGGGCTGGCGTTGGTTAAGCACATCATCCTCTCGCATGGGGGCGACGTCTCCGCGGAAAGTGAGGAGGGCAGGGGCTCCGCGTTTTCGTTCACCTTGCCCTTGGCGCAAGAGGCGGACAGTCCCTAGCGTTCGTTCGCGCACAGACATAGGAGGCTTCGTCGTCGTTGCGAGTTCCGGTACTCCGGGACTTGGCAATCAGGCGGGGTGGAGGACATAAAACTCACCAAGGGCCTAAGTCAGCGCTGATCTCACCGAGTCACCCCTGCGATGCGACCCGGACTTTCACACCGGTGGCCTTTGCCGGAACCACTGGGCCTGCTGCTCGTAGGCGTGGGCTACCTTGAGGACCGCTGCTTCATCGAATGCTTTCCCAACCAACTGAAGCCCTATTGGCAGGCCTGCCCCGCTGAAACCGGCGGGCACAGAGATTGCAGGCAGCCCTGCCAGGTTGAACGGGGCAAGCAGGTTATAGGCCACCTGGATCATGACGGTGGTCAACTGATCGAAGTCCTCAAAGGACGGAGCAGGGCTGGGTTGAGACGGCAATGCCAGCACGTCGATGGTCTGGAAAACGTCTCTCAATTCCCGCCTGAGCCTTCCTCTGGCCCGGTCTGACTGAATATAGTCTGTGGCTCTGGCCAGGCTTCCAATGAGCAAGCTCAATTTCCTGGAACCCTCCGGCTGGACGCCTGACTCTAGCGCCTGGTGCGCCAGCACCAATTCTTCGCTGAAGTAGATGGTGGCATTGGCTACTGTGGCGTATTCCAGAGAGGGTATGGTTACCTCCTTGATGTTAGCGCCCAGTCCTTCCAACTCACGCAACGCTTGGCTGAACGCGCTGAGCGTTTCGCTATCGGCGCCCAGTTCAGGCAACTCAAAATAGTGACGAGGGACTCCTACAGTCAGTTCCTTGATGTCTCCGGTCAGGGCTGCGGCGAAGTCAGGCACTGGCTCAGTGCTGGTGGATGAATCCTTTGGGTCGTAGCCGACCACGGCCTGGAGCAACAAGGCCGAGTCTTCGACTGTTCGGGCCAGAGGGCCGCAGTCGTCGAGCGAATAGCTCAAGGGAGCGAGGCCATGCCGGCTGATGCGGCCAAACGTGGGTTTGAACCCCACGGTGCCGCACAGTGATGCCGGCTTGCGAATCGATCCTGCGGTGTCCTCGCCCAGCGAACCCATGCAGAGCCCAGCGGCGATGGCCGCGGCCGACCCACTGCTGGACCCTCCCGTAATGTGTCCGACGTTCCAAGGGTTGCGGGGGGCAGGAATCTTCGGATCGATTGGCATGACGAGGTGGCCTAAGAGGACCGTTCCAGCCTCTCGAAGCTTGGCTACAGCGGTGGCGTCTGACGGCGATGTTGGGGCAGGCCCACCGTGAGATCGCACCGGGCTGGGGAGCCCCTGTACGTCGTACTGCTCCTTGTGCGCCACAGGAATCCCGTGCAATGGCCCCTTGTGGCTACCGGCCATGATGTCCCGTTCCGCTGCTGTGGCTGTTTCCAGGGCTTCGTCGCCCAGGACCGTTCGATAGGCGTGGAGTTGAGCATCGACGGCGGGTATGCGCTCCAAGAATGCTTTGGTGAGGTCCACAGGAGAGAGCGCGCGGCTGGCGAGGAGTGAAGCCGCCTCTCGTATCGTGAGGAAACAGAGGTCGTCAGTGTGTTCTGTCATGGCTACCTCCGCTCGCCAACATTGTCAGGTTGAAAGACCGATCCCGCTGGCTCGTCCGCCAGGTCGGTGGCGTGGAGCCGCTCAAGCCCTTCCATATACCGCTCCACCACCGGCCACATGTGTTCAAGCTCGGCTTCGTCAAGCGATATTCCTGCCCGATGGGCATAACTTAGGACTTCATCTCTTGTGAGTCTCCGCATGGAACCCTCCTACCTATGCTTCCTCATGTCTCCTATTGCCTTCTCGGACCTGGGTCAGCATGAGCATGCCCACCAAGATAACCCCGCTCAGGGCGAACCAGGCCGTTTGATACCCTGACTGGTCCGCCAAGAACCCGAAGATTGGCGGCGTGATGACGATGCTCATGCGCTGCAGGGCGGATGCATAACCAACGGTGGTACCCACTCGTCCGGGGCCACTAAGCTCGGCCAACAATACGGTGTGGACGCTGACCCAGGATGTGGCGGTAGCCCCCAGAGCTATGGCGACAAGGACGAGGGCCCAGTAAGGAGTATCGCCGGGGAGCAGAGCAAGGGCGAACAGGACCGCTGCCGTTGCTAGACCCGACACGAGCAGCACCGGCTTGCGGCGGCCTCCTCCCAGCGTGTCGCTGATCACGCCCCAGCCTATTCGCATCACGATGCTGCTGACCTGGAGTATCGCCAACAGGCCCCCCGCCACGAGGACGGACACTCCCAACTCATCCTTGAGGAATAGGATGAAATACGTGAGGGTGGCAACCTGCGCTCCAACGAGCGGGAAGCCGAAGATAATGGCCATGGTGATCTGCTTGTCCCGCATGACTTGGCCCATGCCCTTGAAGAACGATATCGACTCCTTGGTTTTTCGGGTGGCGGTGGGTCTTTCTCTGTAAAGCATCACGATCACCAAGCCAGCAGTGGCTATGAACCCGCCAAGCGCCACAGCAGCTATGCGCCAGCCGAAGGCGACGGCAAGAGGCGGTACAGCCAAGGCGGCAAGTGCTGACAAAGCGGGGTTTCCCGCCTGTTTGACACTCATTGCAGTACCCCTTCGTTCTTTACCGATCCAGTCCATGATTGCTCGAGCGCCCGCGGGGTGCCCAGCCGGCCTAAGGGCCCCCATGGCGGCTCCCACCAGTAACACCATCCAGAAGCTCGACGCGAAGTACATGGACATCACGACGAACCCGCTGACGATCATCAACGCCCCACCGACGAGTCGAACCCCCAATCGGTCCACTGCCCAGCCGAAGCCGGCGCTGGTGAACGTCGCTGCTCCGTAGATGGCCCCGGATACGAAGCCGACCTGTGTGCGCGTGAGAACGAACTCGTCCTGGATAAATGGATAAAAAGGTGTGAATCCCTGCCCGGACAGGGAGAACCCTCCATGGCTGAGTACGGCTAGCCCCACGATGATCAGGGGGTAGTAAGAGGCGTGGCTTAGGCCTCTAGGCCGTGGGCTGGAGGCGGGATCGCTAGGGGTGGTTTCTTTCAAGGAATGGTTTGCCTTGGCAATGAGTGGCCCCAGTCTAGTCGGCTCAGCGCCGCTGGGCAATTGCGGGCTCTTGTGTGTGGGCGCTGGTGTATCGCTGTCCTGGCCCTCGATTGCCCGCCCTGAAACGCCAACCGTATAATGAGCATACTCAAGCCGCGGCTTCCCACGGCGCATAGCCATCAAGGAGGCGGCTCCATGACCAGCAAGCGCTCCAGCGAGCTTTCCCTTATTTCCCTCGACGACAAGTATGTGATCGAAGAGGGCGAGGTCTACCTCAATGGCATCCAGGCACTGGCGAGGCTGCCGCTTGATCAGGCCCGCCGGGACCGCAGGGCCGGGCTGAATACAGGCGTCCTCGTCACCGGCTACGAAGGGTCGCCGCTTGGCACCTACGACCTGACCCTCGAGCGTATGCGCCACCTGCTGGATCCCCTTAACGTCGTTCATGTGCCTGCGCTAAACGAAGAGATGGCCGTTGGGGCCATCATGGGCTCCCAGATGCTTCACCACTTTCCTCGGCCCAAGGTTGATGGTGTCGTCGGTTTTTGGTACGGGAAGAGCCCCGGCGTCGAGCGCAGCGGCGACGCCTTCAGGCACGCCAACCTGGGTGGTGGGGGTAAATACTCAGCAGCCGTGGCCATAGCGGGGGACGACCCTGCGGCCAAAAGCTCGACCGTTCCAGGCCAGAGCGAGTATTCGTTTCAGAACGTGGGCATCCCCGTACTCGCCCCGAGCACAGTGGGTGAGCTACTGCATCTGGGTCTACTCGCCGTGGCGATGTCTCGTTTCGTTGGGCTTTGGGTGGCCCTCAAGGCGCCCACCAACCTCTGCGATGGCGGCACGATTATTGAGGTCGGTCTGGACAGCCCTTCAGTGGTTGTTCCGGCTGATTTCTCCGTTGATGGGCACACCTATCAAAAGGCTGACAACTTCGTTTTCCTGCCACCATCTACCGTGGACATGGAGCGCCATCTCTATCACGAGCGCCACCAGGCCGTTTTGGCCTTCGCTAGGGCTAACGCTCTGGATGAGATAGTAGTCTCCTCACCAAAGGATCGCTTGGGTATCGTCTCGGCGGGTAAGACTACTGGGGACGTTTTGCAGTCCCTGCTGGACTGCGGTCTTGACGAGGCTGAGTTGAATCGGCTGGGCGTCCGCATTCTGCGATTGGGCATGATCTACCCCGTGGAGCCCGACGTGGTCCGCCGGTTCGCTGAGGGGCTCGAAGAAATCATCGTTGTGGAGGAGAAACGAGATTTCCTTGAATCCCAGATCCGGAGCATCCTGTACAACCTGCCGCGACGGCCAGCCGTTATTGGCAAACAAGATGAAGACGGCAACGTCCTGTTTCCGATGTACGGGGAGATGGACGCCGACATGGTGACCGAGCGCCTGGCGCCTCGTCTGCTTCGTTTGGAGCAGCATCCAGGGGTTGCCCGGCGGCTGGAGCAACTTCAGATCATCAAGCAACGCCCATACGAACTCTTTCCGATTCGTCGACCCAGCTACTGCTCCGGCTGCCCGCACAGCCGTTCCACCGTTGCTGTGGAAGGAGAGGTTATCGGCGGTGGCATTGGGTGCCACAGCTTGGCCGCGCTGCAGACTCAACCGGAACGGCAAGTCAAATTCTTAACGCAGATGGGAGGGGAGGGAGCCCCCTTCATTGGGATTGCTCCATTTACGGAGACCGATCACTTCTTCCAGAACATCGGCGACGGCACTTTTTCCCACTCTGGTAGTCAAGGGGTTAGGGCCACCGTGGCGGCTGGTATCAACACGACGTTCAAGATCCTGTACAACGGCACGGTTGCCATGACGGGCGGCCAGGATCCGGTAGGTGGCAAGGATGTGCCGGACCTCACCCTGCTTCTTGAGGCGGAGGGAGTCAAGCGCACCATCATCGTGGCAGAAGAGCCTGAGCGCTACCAACACTTGGGCCGGCTGGCCTCCACCGCAGAGGTCTACGACCGTGATAAATACGAACAGGCAGTGCAGGAGCTAAAGGAAGTTCCTGGTGTTACAGCGCTCATCTACGATCAGCTGTGCGCTAACGAGAAGCGCCGCTTGCGCAAGCGGGGCCGGATGCAAGATCCCAACCGCTTCGTGGTGATCAACGAAGCGGTCTGCGAGGGCTGCGGCGACTGCGGCGAGGTCAGCAATTGTATGTCGGTGCAGCCAGTCGAAACCGAATTCGGGCGCAAGACCCGCATCCATCAGTCGTCGTGCAACAAAGACTACTCCTGCCTCCACGGCGACTGTCCGTCGTTTCTCATTGTGGAGAGCAAAGGAGGAGCGGGCGTTGCAAAGAAGAGTCCGCCTTCGTTGGAGGCGGATGCCGTCCCTGATCCCTCGGCCAAGGCTGAGATTGGCGACAGCTACCACATCTACATACCAGGCATAGGCGGCACTGGGGTTGTCACAGTAAACGCCTTGCTGTGCTACGCAGCAGTGATTGAGGGAGTGGGCGTCATCAATCTGGACCAGACCGGACTGTCCCAGAAGGGTGGGGCTGTCCTGTCTAGCGTTGTCCTCACGAACAGTCCGGCCCAACTAGGCGCTAGCAGCAAGGTTGGCGCAGGCAATGCCGATCTCATGCTGATCCTGGACATGCTAGGCGGGGTCACGAAAGTGAATCTGGATCGATCCTCACCGGATCGCACCGTAGCCGTGGTCGACACTACCGAAACCCCCACGGGGGAAATGGTTCGGCATGTGGACGTTCTGTATCCTGAGGCGGGAGAACTGCAGGAGGCCGTCGACCGGTATTCCAGGGCATCTAGTAATGTGTACGTCAATGGCGGAGACCTGGCAGAGCGCCTCTTCGGTGACCACATGGCCACAAACTTGTTCATGCTCGGTGTGGCGTACCAAAGCGGTCTTGTCCCGCTCAAGGCGCAGGCTATAGAGCAAGCCATCGCCCTGAATGGGGTGGCGGTGGAGCAGAACCGGCAGGCATTTCGCTACGGACGTCTTCAGCGGCATGATCCCGCAAGGATTGCACTGCTGGTCGATCCTCCCCCGCCTGACGCCGCAGAGGAACAGGAGCGTGCGCTAAGCGGATTCGGTCGAGAATCGAAAGAGGGACGCGGCTACCATCGGCTGATGGAGCGATGCGTCCATCTGGATGAGGAGTCGCAGCGGCTCTTGGCCATTCGCATTGCCGAACTCATTGAGTACCAAGACCTAGCGCATGCGGGGCGGTATCTGGAACGGGTGTTGGGCGTAGCGGCGCTAGATGATGGGCTAGGCCCCAATGGCTTGGATCTGACGCATGCAGTCATTCGCAACCTGTACAAGCTCATGGCCTACAAGGACGAGTACGAGGTCGCCAGGCTTCACCTGAAGGATTCGGTCAACGAGTCCTTAGCGCATACGTTTGGAGAGGGAGCGCGGGTCAAGTTCGCTCTGCATCCGCCGATGCTCAGAGCGTTGGGGATGAAGAATAAGCTCAACTTGGGCCCCTGGTTCCGGCCCTTCCTGCGCATGCTGGTGCCCATGCGGCGCCTGCGAGGTACTGCCTTGGACCCCTTTGGGCGGTCTCGCGTCAGAAGAGAGGAGCGGTCTCTGGTTTCATGGTACGAGGGGGTTCTGGATCAAGTGGCAGGGGCGCTCACTTCAGGCAACTATCAAGCGGTGGTGGCGATCGCCAGGGCTCCGGACGCAATTCGTGGCTACGAGGAGATCAAACTTCGCAATGCAGCCAAGACCCGGGAAAAGGTTGTAGAACTGCTGCGCAACCTGGACCGAGTCGAGAAGGAGCCCGCCCCGGTGGCTTAATGGTCTTCCCCATGGGGAGTATGGCCGTTGGAGCCGTTTGAGCGCGGTTTCTGCAACGGAACCTCCACCTCACCGTGATAGTCCCCTCTATCTCACCTGGGTGCGCGTAGTGCCTGTTGTTTATTGCTGTGGGAAGAAGGCGGAGCAGGGGATAGGGAAGGGACAAGCCTGGAACGAATGCCTCGAAAGAGGAGTTGGCCCTTCTGCGGTGCGGTTGCTGGACTAAGTACCCTGGGCTACACTAAATGACCGACGGATATTCGGGGCGTAGCGCAGCGGCAGCGCGCCTGGTTTGGGACCAGGAGGTCGGCGGTTCAAATCCGCCCGCCCCGACCACTTAGATTGGAGCTTCGAAAAGAGAGGGCGGGCCATTGGCCCGCCCTCTCTTTTTCCAGTCGAAGTCCTAGCCTCCGTTGTTGGCCATGATCTCGATAAGTTCCTGAACCGAAGCGGCTGACTTAGCCAGGGCAGCTTGTTCATCTGCGGTTAGATCAAGTTGCACGATCTCCTCGACTCCGCCAGCGCCAAGCTTTACGGGCACTCCAGCGTAGACGCCATTGATTCCGTATTCGCCTTCCAGAAGGGCGGCGCAAGGAAGAATGCGCTTCTGATCGAACAGGATGGCTTCCACCATCTCCACTGCTGCTGCCGATGGCGCGTAGTAGGCGCTGCCTGTCTTCAGAAGATTAACAATTTCGGCTCCGCCGTCCCGCGTTCGCTGGACAATGGCGTCCAGGCGCTCCTTGGATAGGAGCTGAGGAATAGGGACGCCTGCCACGGTGGTGTGGTTGACCAACGGCACCATGGTGTCCCCGTGGCCGCCCAAAACGTAGGCTTGAACGTCGCGCACAGAGACGTTTAGTTCTGCAGCCAAGAAAGAGCGAAACCTGGCTGTGTCCAAGATGCCCGCCATGCCTACCACGCGGTTCTTAGGGAACCCGCTGACTTTGAAACCCTGGTAGACCATGGCGTCCAGAGGGTTGGACACGATGATCAGCACGGCGTTGGGAGACTGCTTCACAGCCGCTTCAGTAACGGCCCCTACGATTTTCATGTTCGTAAGGAGCAGGTCGTCCCGGCTCATGCCGGGCTTGCGAGCGATGCCGGCGGTCACGACTATTACGTCTGAGGCAGCGGTCTCTTCGTAGCTGTTGCTGCCTGCGATTTTGGCATCCGAACCAAGGACGGGCGCCGATTCCAACATGTCCAGAGCCTTACCCTGAGGCAGCCCCTCAACGACGTCCACCAACACGACGTCTGCGTAGCCTTTGTCCACTATGCGTTGAGCTGTAGTGGCTCCAACGTTTCCTGCGCCAACGACTGTTACCTTCTTCTTCATACCAGCATCGCCTCCCAATGTTTTGGTTGAGTGTCAGTTCCCGAACGTGTCTACTTGAGAAAGGGCGGGTTCTACCCGCCCTTTCTAGCTACGTCTACATGTAGAAATATCGCCTATGCTTCTAGGAACCCCAGGGCGAGATTGCTTCCTTGAGGGCCGTGTAGCCTTCAAGGAAGCCCGGACGTTTGCCTGCGTAAATGCCATCGAAGGTGGCCAAGGCAGCATCCAGCCAATCGCTAAGTTCCTTATTGCCTGGATTGGCGTCGAGATAGGCATCTCTGATGAGAACGAAATGGATCCGGGGGTCATAGGGGCTCTTGGTGCCACCCATTGATTCGTCACCATCTAGAAGACGAAGGAGCATGGCGTCGGCTGACCCAAGGGTCTGCTCGTGGATGGGCGGGCCCTCCATGCGATACATGACTGATGTCATGTCGCGACCATTGCCTGTTGTGTAGCCCATATCCGCCCACATCGCATTGTCCATTTTGCCGTTAGCACCGACGTGGTCTAGCACCAATTGCGCAAATCTGCGCAGAGGATCAGTTACGTCTGCCAGAAGGTCTGTGAGCCGATCACCGTCGAGATCAGTGGCAAGGACTATGTTGTCTCGCTTTTCAATCAAATCCCAGATGAGAATGCCAAAGTTGGTATCGGAGATATGCTGCTCTATCTGGCCGCTCCACGATTCCATGCCATCCTTAAAGTCGCTCGGCAGTAAGGCGATGATACGGTCCACGGACTCACGATGTTCTTCGTAGCCATCGACGGCATATTTGCGCCCAACCTTGAATTGTGTGCCCTGGAGCAACCATGAAAGCAGGCCGGCATTGATGCCGTCTTCCATAGCCTGCGTTGGCTTCATAGCGACACGGCCGAGTCTCTTGGTTTCATGAACCATCTTTAGGAACAAACGGCAGGCATAAGCCATCTGGATGCCTGGCGTATTCATTTCTGAGTGGACTATCCCAGTCTTGGCATCGACATTGAAAGCGGCTCTGTCCTGGGAGTACGGGAGGCATGGCATGCAGCGGACTACAGTGGTGGGGCCATAGGGGCGAACGTTGCAATACACGCCAGCTTGGGTGCGTAGCGGCGCATTGCCGGATTTTCCCATGACAACGACCTTCCCGCCCTTTCCGTCATTGACGTAGGCGTCGCCTGCCGTCGACCACTTGATCGAAATGCAAGGCATGTTGCCGAACCAGGTGAGAGGCTCGAGCTTTCTGTCGTGCCTGATTTGTGACCACATGGGCACGGCATAGAAGGGAAGGCCCAGAACATCTACCGCTGCTATCGTGCCTAGCAAGGCGTAGGCATCGGTTAAGGAGTGGGCGATAGGATTGACCTTCCCGTCATGGTTCCCACCTTCCCAGATCACGGCGTCAGGGTAGCCGGTAGGTCTTACAGTTGAGGGCTTGAACAACGTTGATAGAAGTCCCTGTAGGTCACCCCCATCGGCTTCTGTCCGCGCTATGTTTAGAAGGTCTAGCATGTAGTCTTTGCCTTATCGAACTATTGTGATGGCTATGCAGGATGAGGCCCAAAAACACTATGGCCGTAGTCTGCAACAGCGGCCATATTATATGGGCCTGCGCTGACAGGGGCAAGGCGTGCACCGCTGGAGGCTCGTCGCCTACTCGGCAGGCTTCGCTTATCGGAGTCCGACTCTCGACCGACGGGCAACGCCAGTGGCCCTGGCCGCCTTTGCCACTGCCTTTGCTACCGCGGGGACCACAGAGCGATTGAAAACGCTGGGGATGATGTAGTCATCTTGTAGGTGCCGCTTACTAATGGCTTGGGCGATGGCCGTCGCCGCAGCCATCTTCATCTCTTCGTTGATTTCCCTGGCCTGCACGTCCAAGGCCCCCCGAAAGAGTCCGGGGAAGCATAGTACGTTGTTGATTTGGTTTGGATAGTCGGACCGGCCGGTGGCGACGATGCGGGCGATGCCTTGGATTTCGTGGGGCATGATTTCGGAAACGGGGTTGGCCATCGCGAAGACGATAGAGTCTGGCGCCATCTGTCTGATGTCGTCGGCGGTAACCAGACCGGGTCCAGAAACGCCAATGAATACGTCAGCATCCACCAGCGCATCGCGGATGGTCCCTTGGATGTTGTCTGGGTTGGAATGCTCGGCGAACCACTCCAGTTCCGGGAACATTCCCTCTTTGCGCCCTCGGTACACGATGCCGTGGAGGTCGCATCCCGTTATGTTGCGAACGCCCTGGGACATGAGCATCTTGGCAACGGCCATACCCGCCGCTCCCACTCCCAACAATGCCACCTTGATGCCGTCCAACTCTTTGCCAACGATTCTCAGGGCGTTTAACAACGCCGCCGTGACAACCACTGCCGTGCCATGCTGGTCGTCGTGAAAAACTGGGATATCTAACTCGTCTCTGAGGAGTTGCTCCACCTCAAAGCACCTCGGCGCCGCTATGTCCTCAAGATTGATCCCGCCGAATCCGGGAGCGATGTGCCGTACAGTCGCCGCGATCTCTTCAGGGTTGGTCGTGTTCAGACAGATGGGCCAGGCGTC
This sequence comes from Chloroflexota bacterium, assembly GCA_003228115.1. GTDB lineage: Bacteria > Chloroflexota > Dehalococcoidia > Lucifugimonadales > SAR202-VII-2 > SAR202-VII-2. The sequence goes on along the minus strand of QEVV01000001.1, from coordinate 45,222 downwards.
GATTCCGGCGAATTCCTTGAAGAGGACGGCCTTGCCTTCCATGACCGGCAGGGCCGCAGCAGGCCCGATTGCCCCAAGGCCAAGGACCGCCGTTCCGTCTGTAACCACGGCCACGGTGTTTCGCTTGGAAGTCAAATTCCAGACTGTTTCCGGGTGATGGTAAATGTGCATAGACACGCGGCCCACGCCTGGTGTGTAGGCCACCGATAGGTCTTGCCGGGTCTTCAACGGCACCCGGCTATGAATTTCGATCTTCCCGCCCAGGTGTGCTAGGAGCACCGGGTCTGATGCCTGCCTGACTTTTACACCCTTCAGTCGTCGAATCTCTCTAACAATGGCTTCGGCCTGATCTTCGCTTTCGCAGGTGAACGTGATATCGCGAACAACTTTGTCCGCGCTGATGTCAACGATATCGATCGCGCCGAGGTTCCCACCATGTTCTCCAACGGTGGCGGTTACGGCCGCCAAGGTGCCAGGGCGGTTGCTCAGCTCAATGCGGACGGTAATGGGCGCGCCGAGGGCGGGAATTATCCGCTCTCGCTTTCTTGCCGCCGCCGTACCTTCTCTGGGGGTTGTCATAGATCTATAGAGGAATGCTGCCGTGCTTCTTTGGAGGAATGGTGGTCCGCTTGTTCTTGAGCATGTCCAGGCCCTGCACGATCAGGCGGCGGGTCTCTGGAGGGTCGATGACATCATCAATGTAACCCCGAGCAGCGGCCGTGAAGGGATTGGCGAATTCGGTGCGGTACTCTTGCACCATTTTTTGTTGCATAGCGACAGGGTCTTCCGCCCGCTTGATGCGGCTGCGAAAGATAACGTTCACTGCACCTTCCGGTCCCATAACGGCGATCTCAGCCGTGGGCCAAGCGTAGTTTAGATCGGCGCCGAGCGACTTGCTGCCCATGACCAGATAAGCGCCGCCGTAGGCTTTGCGGGTAATGATGGTGATCTTGGGCACCGTTGCTTCGGCGTAGGCATAGAGCAGCTTGGCTCCGTGCTTGATGATCCCTCGATACTCTTGGTCGGTACCTGGCATGAACCCAGGCACGTCTACAAAGGTGATGATGGGAATGTTGAATGCGTCGCAGAAGCGCACGAACCGTGCCGCCTTTACTGACGCATCAATGTCAAGAACCCCCGCCAGGTAGTTGGGCTGCTGCCCGACTATGCCCACGGGCTGACCATTCACCCTGGCGAAGCCCACGATGATGTTGGGGGCGAATTGCTCATGGACTTCCATGAAGTCGCCTTCGTCCACTACCCGGACTACGAGGTCCTTCATGTCATAGGGTTTCGATGGGTCCTCGGGCACGATATTGGCTAGTTCAGGATCGGCGCGATGGGGGTCGTCGTAACAGGGCTCTATCGGAAGGTCGGCCATGTTATTGGCCGGAAGGAAGGTAAACAGGCGGCGGACTTCCTGGAGACATTCCTCTTCAGAGTCGTAGGAGAAATGGGCAACACCGCTTTTCGAGGAATGACTGGCTGCGCCACCCAACTCTTCGTGGGTTACGTCCTCGCCCGTTACAGCTCGCACTACGTCAGGCCCCGTGATGTACATCTGGGCCGATCCCCTGACCATGAACACGAAATCGGTAATAGCGGGGGAGTACACAGCCCCGCCAGCGCAGGGGCCGAGAATGACCGATATCTGCGGGATTACCCCAGACGCCAGTGTGTTGCGTAGGAATATCTCCCCGTAGCCAGCCAGGCTGACGACACCCTCTTGGATACGGGCTCCCCCAGAGTCCTTGAGGCCGACAATGGGCGCTCCGGTCTTGACCGCCAGATCCATAACCTTGCAGATCTTTTCGCTGACGACCTCGGACAAGGAGCCGCCGAAGACCGTGAAGTCTTCAGCGAAGACAAAGATGGTGTTGCCGTTTACCTTGCCCCAGCCCGTAACGACGGCGTCTCCAAGGAACTTTTGTTTGTCCAGGCCGAACTGAGTGCTTCTGTGGGTGACGAAGGGGTCGATCTCGATGAAGGAACCGGGGTCTAGAAGGAGGTCGATGCGTTCTCGGGCAGTCTTTTTGCCCTTGGCGTGCTGAGTAGCGATACGGGCTTCGCCACCACCAGCTAGGCTTTCCTGGCGTAGGCGCTGAAGCTGGTCGCGTTTGTCTTCGATCTGCTTCTCGACAGTCATGGCCTCTTGGGGGGAACCTCTAGTAAATGAAGGGAAAGAAGGGCAACAAACCTAGGGCCATCCTACCAAAAGGTAGAAGGCACAACAACCAAGAATTGGGTCTTCGAGGCGTCGTCTCATCCGTTGGCGCCTTTTGGCTTGGAACCTTGACGTTGCTGCCTTGGTGCTCTCATCCTGGATGTGAGCCATGTCTGAGTTGCCAGTGACCCATGATTTCATCGGAAAGAAGGACGGCATCCATGAAGATCGGCGGTCGCGAGTATCGCTGGGGCGCACGGACCTATGTTATGGGAGTCATCAACGTAACGTTTGACTCCTTTTCCGGTGATGGCCTAGGGGCCGACGTGGATGCTTCAGTGGCCCAGGGGCTGCGGTTTGTGGAAGAGGGGGCCGATTTCCTGGACATTGGAGGGGAGTCGACCCGCCCACCGTATGCGGCAAGGGCAGAGTCGAGATTCTCTACAGAGGCTAGGGAAGGCACGTTCATCGACGAAGAGGAGGAGCTGCGCCGGGTACTCCCCGTCATCGAACGTCTGAAAGCGGCCACGGACGTTCCCATCAGCATCGATACCTATAAACAGGGGGTAGCCCGGCGAGCCTTAGACGTTGGGGCATCCTTTCTGAACGATGTGTGGGGCACTTCCGCTGAGACCAACATTGCCCCAGTTGCGGCTGAGCGCGGCGTACCTGTGGTTCTCATGCATAACCAACGTGGCACGAAGTATGAGGGGAACGCGGTGGCAGAGGTCATCGCCTCATTGCAGAAGGCCAAGGACGCCGCCATAGCTGCAGGGGTTCCCATCGAAAACATCATGCTGGACCCGGGTTTTGGCTTCGGCAAGGATGCGCAGATCAACCTTGAAATGCTTCGGCGCCTTCATGAGTTTCAAAGCTTGGGCCAACCGTTGCTGGTGGGCACATCTAGGAAGTCCACAATTGGGCTGGTGTTGGGCCTGCCTCCAGAAGACAGGCTTGAGGGCACAGCCGCAACCGTCGCTCTGGCTATTGCAGGTGGCGCCGATATTGTGAGGGTCCATGACGTAAAGCAGATGGCGCGTGTGGCCCGCATGACAGACGCGGTGGTTCGGGGCTGGAACCCGCCGGATAGCTCATGACCGACGCTCCGGCGGAGACCGTGTTTTTGGGGCTGGGATCAAACCTAGGCGACCGAGAGGCCAACCTGACCAATGCTGTTGAGCTATTGGCGAAGCGGGCCTTGCTTGATTTGGTCCTGTCACCGATTTATGAGACGGAACCGGTCGACTTTGAAGACCAGCCCCAGTTCCTCAACGCTGTTGTGCAGGGAAGAACGACGCTCTCCCCCCAGGCGCTTCTAAGAGTAACGAAAGAAATTGAGCGTGAGGTCGGCCGCACGGCGACCTTCCGTTACGGTCCTCGCGTTATTGACATCGACTTTCTGTTCTACGGCGGGGCGGTCTTGGAACAAGAGTTGCTGACCGTTCCGCACCCACGGATTGCAGAGAGGGCGTTTGTCCTGATTCCATTGACAGATTTGTCGCCAGAATGGGTTCATCCTGTCTTGGGACTGGCCCTGAAGGAACTCGTAGAGCGGGTGGAAGGCAGGGAAGGGGTTCGTCTGTGGAGGCGAGTGTGGGGGAACGCTAACTGGTCTTCTGGGGGGGAGTGAGGTTCGGGATTCCCTCAGTGATTGGGTAGTCAATCTTGCAATGGCTGCATTTTAGAACTCCCGTGATCACGTCGCCGTTCTCTTCCACTTCAACGACAAGTTCAAGAGGCCCTCTGCACACTGGGCAGGCCAAAATGTCTGTCAGGTCTCGCTTCATGGTCCGCCTTGCAACTGCGCTGGATAGGCGTAAATGATACCGCACGGCGAAGACCTTGAAAAGATGGCCGCTATGGCGTCGCAGCCGTCAAGATCGCAGCGAGCAAGTCACGAGCTTTGAAGCGAGGGCTGCTGCCTCTTCGGAAGGAAGGCCCTGGATGCGGACAAGGTTCCGCCAGCTTGTTACAGACATGAGAACCAAGAGGGTCGCCAGGGCCTTCTTTGAACCTGGGTCGTGGAGGGAGGGTGCGCTCAGTGCCGACCTCGCTAAGGCGGCGAACTCATTGTCCCATTCCAGAAACAGCTCCTTGAGTTCCAGTATCAACTCCGAGTCCCTGTATACGGGCCAAAGCTTGTCTCCATGAGCGTCGTAGTAGAGGTAGAGCCTATCCAAGAGGGTTGCCACCCGTTCCTCCAGGCTTTCCATCTCTTTCAGATCGTCGAATGAAGGGAAGGTGTAGACCTCGAAGTACCTCGCACCACACGCTCTGAACAGGCCCTGGAGATTGGTGAAGTGGCGGTAAACGGTGATGAGGGAGACATCCGCCTCCTGGGCTATATCGCGCACCGAAGTGAAGGCGGGCCCCTTGGTGGAGTGGAGGTGGAGCGTCGCGTCTACGATTCGACCGACCGTCTCTTCGACCGCCGACCGCCGCTTGCCCAGGTCATACTTGCGAGGCATGGCACCACCATTGTAGGTCGTGGGTCTTGACGAATCAATTAATTAATGATAGAAGTCCTAACATTAATTAATTGATGAGGAGAACTTTATGCACAAGCCGTTTCAAGCTGCGCCTGATATCCATGTGTTGCCTAGCTTCCTCCCCATGCCAGGCGCGGGATTTCTTCCCATAAACGCCTTCCTGATTCTGGCTCGTGAGCCCGTCCTCGTCGATACGGGCATTGGCGTTGAAAGTGAGGAGTTCCTCCGCAGCCTAGAGTCTATTATCGACCCTAAAGACATAAAATGGGTCTGGCTTACCCACGACGACTCTGACCATACCGGAAGCCTTCGGGCCATCTTGGAGTTGGCGCCTCAGGCCAGGCTGGCTACCCACGCCATCGCAGCCCTGCGAGAGAGCCTGGTGGGGCCTCTTCCTTTAGAAAGGGTGCACGCATTGACCCTGGGGGAAAGTCTTGACGTTGGGGACAGGCTGCTGAGGGTGATACGACCTCCACTTTTCGACAACCCGATGTCTCTCGGTTTCTACGATGAAAAAAGCGGCGCACTGCTCTCGGTGGACTCCTTCGGCGGCCTGGTGCCTTCTCCTGCTGAGGAGGCTGGGGAGTATGAAGAAAAGGGCCTGGTGTCGGGTATGACCGCTTGGGCTACGCTTGACTCTCCGTGGGCTCATCTCGTCGAGAAGGGGAAATTCCAGGACGCCCTGAATCAGGTCCGGCGGCTGGATCCTAAGCTGATTCTTTCCGCACACCTGCCCCCGGCCAAAGGGATGACGGAGCAGTTGCTGAAGGTTCTGGCTTCCGTCCCAGACGCCGAACCCTTCATGCCCCCGAATCAGGAGGCCTTTTCGTTCATGCTGGCAGAGATGGCTAAGGCGCAGGGCTAGGAGCCTCTGCTCAGCCCCAAGGCGACTCGTGCCGGGAAGGTTATTCTTCAGCGATGTCTACCCATCGACCCGTTGAAGACGACTCTTTGATCGCATCGAGGACTTTCTGGCAGCGGTAGCCATCGTAAAAGTTCGGTGACGGCGACGACCCTTCCCTGATCCCTCTGGCGAATTCCCTGAGCAACAGCCGGAAGGATGGGAGCCGATGGTCTCGGTCATCTTCGAAGGGCAGGAACTTGCCGGGCATGGGAAGCTCACGGAGGTCCTCGTCACCTAGCCTGGCCCCGTAGACCTTTCCGTCAGGTGGCGGATTGAACCAAGGATGCGGTGCAGACAACGCTCCATCGCTGCCGTATATCTTGAACTTGGCGCCCTCTCCGAATGGCGCTTCCCTCGTGCCCGTCATTGTGGCCTGCCCGCCCTGAGCGAAAGAGGCCGTGAAGCTGAAGGCGTCATCCGCCTCTGAGCGCACCAGGGCACCGGAGTCATCGATGCGGTCTGGGTCGAGGATAGCCAGGGTTCCGGAGACACCGGTGATTTCACCGAGCAAATGACGTAGGGCGTCGATGAAGTGGGAGCCGAGCGCCACCATGAAGCCGCCACCCTGAGTGGGGTCGGACGCCCAGCCCACGGGCTTGGTGTCCTGGACCGTGCGAGGGCCCTGCAGAAGTTCAAGCGCTGCCAGGCGGAAGTCACCAATGAAGCCCTCGTTCAAAAGCTCCTTCATATAGGCCCGCTGCGGGGCGAACCGAAACTCATGAGCGATCATGGCCGTTAGCCCTGTCTCCAGGGCAATGTCCAACATTTCTTTTGCCTCACTCTGGTCCATAGCCATTGGCTTGTCGCAGAGGACGTGCTTACCTGCCTGCAACGCGGCCTTGGTCATCGGCAAGTGCAGGGAGTTTGGGGTCACAATGCTGATGGCGTCCAGATCGTCACGCTCAACCATCTGCTGGTAGTCCGTATAGACGTGAGGGATGCTGAAATCGGCGGCGGTTTTGCTCGCTCGTTCCTGGCGGCGGCTGCATACGGCAACAACGTCCCATCCTTCGGACTGAAAGCCGGGAATCTGGACGGTCGCGCCGAACCCAACACCGATGACTCCTACCCGCAGCTTCTCGCTGGCCATATTGACCTCCCATTGCGTTGCCCGACCTAGGGTTTAGCGGTATCCCTGAGGCTGGGAAGGACTAATACCACCGCTCTTTGTCCACGATGTTTAGTAGTGGTTCGTTCGCCAGGTAGCGCCGGAGGTTGTCGCAGAGTATGTCCATGCTCTCGCTCATGTAGATCTCGCTGGGTCCCGAGTTGTGCGGAGTAATGAGAACATTGGGCATGTCCCACAGTGCGCTTTCCTCAGGAAGGGGCTCGGTTCGGAAGACGTCCAGGCCTGCCCCGGCAAGGCGTCCTTCTTGCAACGCCTGAATCAGGGCGTCCTCGTCAACCAGGCTCCCCCGGCCAACGTTGATGAGATAGGCGGTTGGCTTCATAAGGCCCAGTAGTTGAGCGCTGACCATGCCGTCTGTCTCTGGAGTGCGAGGCGCTGCCAGCACCAAGAAATCGCTGACCCTCATGACGTCGTCAAGACTGAAGGGTGGGAGGAATTGGTCGACGGCATCAAAGCCAGGCGTCGGTTCCACGATGGAACGGCGCACCACCAGGCATCTCACGCCTTGCGCCTTGACCATCTGGACGAGGTTCTTGGCGATGTCTCCATAGCCGAGGATGCCCACGGTCTGGCCGCGAAGTTCAGATGGGCGAGAGGCTCTGCTGTCCCATTTATGATTTCGTTGGAGCTGCTGAGCTATATGGAAGCGGCGGGAGAAGTAGATCATCTGGCCCAAGACGTGCTCAGCCATGGTCCAGCCCAGAAGGCCCTGCGCTGTGGCGATTCTGATGGGGCTGGCCACTACGTCAGGAGTCAAGAGGTTATCGGCGCCGTGGAAGGGTACCTGTACCCAGTCCAAGCGTGGCGCCCTTTGTGGCAGATCAGCAGGGAGTCCCCAAGAGAAGAGTACGTCCGCCTGCAAAAGGAATTCGTCAATGCTCGGTCGGAGGGCAGCGGCTTCTTCCAGTTTCCCCTCTCGCCTCAAGCGGCGCTCCCGGTACACGAGGTCGCCGGCATCCAAGACATGCAGGCGGGGTGAAACGGCCTGGACTCGCTGCACCAGTTGGGGGTCCAGCTTGTACGCCAACACTACGTTGATAGATTGATTGGATTTCAAGATTTGCTCCCGACGGTGCCGCACATGATACCAGGCATCATCAGGCGTCGAGAGCCCGTTCCACGATGAGACGCATGACCTCGGATAGCATGACAACAGTGACGGCAGCAATGGCTACCGTATTGGTACCGGTCAGGACTCGGCCAAGTCGTCCTGGCAGTGGAGGCTCATCGGCAAGGTCTATGGCAGCCCGCCAGCCTCTGCGCTGGGATGCTCTACGTCGAAGCCACGCTAGCCAGAACACCCAGAGGGCCAGCGTGACGTGGAGGGCAAGGATGATGGCGTAGAGGGCGCCGGTGTAGGTGGCAGTGAGCCGTGTGATGGCGAGGATTGCGCCCGTTACCAAAAGCGTAAGGATGCAGAGTTCGACGATGCTGCCGAAGTTTTCGCCTAGGCCCCGGCGAAATTCCGCGCTGGGTGCTCCGTAGCGGGAGATTGCTGGCCGGACGACCAGTACGTAGAAAAGGCTTCCGCCAACCCAGATGATGGCTGAAAGGATGTGCAGCCAGCGGACGGCTAGGATGAGGCCGTCATTGATGGTCATTTACCCGCCGTGCCGAGGAGGCGCCTCTCCCGTCGAATGACGCCTATTGTAACAATTCGGCGGTTATGGATTCCAGGGTGGAGCGGTTGAGGGGGCCAGCCCATTTGCGGTGCACGGTGCCGTCCGCATTCAGGAATACGGTCGTGGGCATGGAAAGGACGCCGTAATCTTGGACTATGCTGGCGCTTTGGGCCTGGCCGACAGGGTAGGTGAGTGCGACTTCGTTGAGGAACTCCACCGCTTGGTCAGCATTGCCAAGTAGGACGAAGGGGCCAACGTCGACACCAACGAATTGGACGCCCTGGGTTTTGAAGGTCTGCCATACTTCTTCGAACTCAGGCATTTCGGCCCGGCATGGAGGGCATAGTGGCGCCCAGAAGTTGAGCACCACCGGATGGCCGGTGAGGTCGGAAAGTGTCAGGTCTCCGCCTTCTGAGGACGTTACGGTTTGGTAGAGGGGGATGGTGAAGTCGGGGGCGGCGCCGGGGGAGCGGGTGATGGTCGTAGCCGATTGGGTGGACGACGGATTGGTAGCCGCAGTGGGATCGGCCGCTGGGGTGTCGGTAACGGCGTTGCCGCAGGCGACCGCTGCAGTTAGGGCGACGGTTCCGATGATGACGAATAGGGATTTGGGTTTGGGGAATCGCATGTCGGGGCGCCTCTCGTTGTTTGGGTTCTTACTTATGATTGCGTAACAACGCCGGAAGATGCATCAATCGCCCCGATCACCTTGATGCTATGTCGCGAAATTGCCTGCCCGATGGGAGCTTGGGGATTGATTTTGTTTTGACTGGCGTTGCTTGTCCCACCCGCCCACCCTCGGACGTTTTCATACAGGGGGACTCCCCCTGTGACCCCCGGCGGGGCTTGGCCCCTGCACCCCGGCGGATGGTGAGCTAGGGCGTTTCCATTTTAGCTAGCGTTCGCTTTTGGTGACGCTTCTTTTGAGGCTAGCGTCGCTTGTTCCACCCTCGGAGGTTTTTCATACAAGGGTACTCCCGTTGTGACCCCCGGCGGGGCTTAGCCCCTGCACCCCACTCGGTTGCGGCGTGGCAGAGGATCGGAACTCGCAAGGACGAAAATTGGAAGGGGGTGAGCAGAGGGAACAGCTAACTATCGCGGTCGGCGGCTTCTTGAATGAGCTGCTGACCGAGGCGAAGGAGTGTGGCTTGCCGGTCTTCGGGGACTTCCTGTTCTTCCATATATCGCTTCAGCACATCGGTGGGAGTCATGGTCTCTATGGCCTCGGCGGCCAGGCGGGGGCGTCGTTGGCGGATGACATCCCGCTGGATAGCGGCGATGTAGTGGGCGCCCTTAAGGGCTTGCCGGATGGCGGTGTCGCTGATGCGGGTTTCCAATTCCTCGGGCAGGCGGATGATGAGGCGGACGATGGCGTCGTGGAAGTTGTGGCGCTGGATTGCCTGGATGACATCGGTTGTTGGGTCAAGGACGTTTTCTTCCACGCTGACGTTGATGGTGACGAAACGCCTAGCATCGACAGGGATGAACTGGAAGTCAGTGACTCGCCCTCCACGGGGCTTGGTTGGATCGATGTCGATGATGCAGAAGCCCTTGGGGTCCTTCTCCTCGCCGAAGTCGATGCGCTGGAGACTGCCGCTGTAGGCCATGAGGGGTGCTTGCCAGAGGATCTGGTGCTTGTGGATGTGGCCAAGGGCTACGTAGTCGAAGGCGGGGTTGGCGAGGTTGCTCTGGAGGAGGACGTGGTCGTGGCCCAGCATCATGGTCTGTTCCGAGCTGAGGACGGCGGTGTTCAGGGAGACGTGGGCGGTTAGGACGGCCGGAATCGACTGGTCGAGGGCGTCGATCTGTTGCTGGAGCATGGTCGTAAGGCGGTCCTGCAGTTGCTGGTTGATCTGTTCCAGGGTCAGGTTGTGCGTTTCCTCCCGAGCGAGGAAGGCGCTGCGTCGAATCCAGGGCAGGGAGACGACCTGTAAGGGGCCGTCCTTGGTGTCGACGACGGTGGTGGTGAGGCGCTCGGAGACGTAGGTTCCGGGGACGTTGAGTGTGGGGAATATGTCCAGGGCTGTGGCGCGGCTGGCGATGGAGGGCAGGTCATGGTTGCCGATGAGAAGGAAAACGGGAATGCCGGCGTTGGTGAGGGTGGCGATGCGCTTGGCAAACTCCCGCTGGTGGGTCTGAGAAGGGTCACGGCTTTTATAGGCGTCGCCGGAGAAGAGGACGAGGTCCACTTGGTTCTCCAGGGCGTGGTTCACCACCTCGTCATAGGTATCGAGGAAGTCCTGTAAACGGGTGGAGAGCCCCGTTTCGGGGTCGACAACCCCATAGTTTTCGACGCCGATGTGGACATCTGAGAAGTGAAGGATTTTCATCTCACCCCCTGGCCCCCTCTCCGTTTATAGAGAGGGGAGAGAGCGACGTTTGCGGGCGACGCGATAATGACGTTCGGGAAAACTGGCAAAAATCTCCTCTCCGCTGTGCTCCGGTCGAAATGACAAAGGGACGGGGTTTCGCTGGGGTTTGGCCCCATCCCTTCGGGCATACTCAGGGCAGGCTCCACCTTCCCCCTCAAGGAGGGAAGGAACTTTGTTTGATTGTTTGGGGCCATTTTTGCTGTTTGTAGGTGGGGATGCAAGTTGGGCCGGGGTGCAAGGCGTTCTGTTGACGGGACGACGGCCATCTGTTCCAGCTCTAGGACGACGAGGTTGGGGTGTTGTGGGTCGGTTGGGGATGGTGTGGGTTCGGAGGGACGGGATGTGGTTGCGAAGGTAACGCTGTGGTTCTTCGCTTGCTCAGAACGACAAAGAGGGTGGGCGAATGTTGGTTGGTAAGACGGACAAGGTCCTTCGCGGATCCTGTCCTGAGTAGGCGAAGGACTCAAAGACGACAAGGGGGTGGGGCGCTTGGCCCCCACTCTAACTCTCCCCCTCGGGGGGGGAGAGGACTGTTGGTTAGACTTCTTTGACGGCGCTGGTTAGCTCTGAGAGGGCTTTTTTGGCGTCGGCGAAGTACATCATGGTCTTTTCGCCGTAGAAGAGCTCGTTGTCTATGCCAGCGAAGCCAGGGCTGAGGCTGCGCTTGATGAAGATAACGGAGCGGGCCTTGTCGACGTTCAGGATGGGCATGCCATAGATTGGGCTGTCGGCGGCGTCTCTTGCTGCTGGGTTGGTTACGTCGTTGGCGCCAACGACAACGGCGACATCGGAGTGTTCGAACTCAGGGTTGATCTGGTCGAGGTCGTAGAGTTGGTCGTAAGGGACGTTGGCCTCCGCAAGAAGGACGTTCATGTGGCCGGGCATGCGGCCAGCGACGGGGTGGATGGCGTATTTGACGTTGACGCCACGGCTCATAAGTAGGTCGGCGAGCTCGCGGACGGCGTGCTGGGCCTGGGCCACCGCCAAGCCGTAACCAGGTACGAAAATGACCGTGCGGGCGTATGCCAGAGCGATGGCGGCGTCGTCGGCGGTGGCTGAACGGACAGAGCGAGTGCCCCCGCCACCGGCGGTGGCGCTGGTGACCTCGGCTGTGGCCCCGAAGCCTCCGAACATGACATTGAAGATGGAGCGGTTCATGGCGCGGCACATGATGGAGGTGAGGATAAGGCCGGAGGCTCCGACGAGCGCGCCTGCGATGATGAGGATTGTGTTGTTAACGGCGAACCCTGCTGCGGAGGCGGCCAAACCGGAGTACGAGTTCAGCAGCGCGATGACGACGGGCATGTCTGCCCCGCCGATGGGAACGACGAGGAGAATCCCCAGGACGAAGGCCAGCCCAATGAGGACAATGAAGAGCGGGATGTTGGCGGTCGTGGCGACAATGACGCCGATGATGGCCAAGCTGGCCAGGAAGATAGCGGCATTGATGGGATGCCTGAGTGGGTAGACAACAGCTTTGGATGTGACCAACTCTTGGAGCTTGCCGAAGGCGATCATGCTGCCGGCGAAGGTAATGGTGCCGATGAATACGCTGACCAGGATGGTGACAGAGGCGTCGATTGCGAGGTCGCCGGAGGGAGACCGCAGGCGAAGAAACTCGGCAGCAGCGACGGTTGTGGATGCGCCACCGCCGAGGCCGTTAAAGATTGCGACCATCTGCGGCATGGCTGTCATCTTGATGTAACGCGCCAGCGCGATGCCAATCAGCGAGCCGACAATGATGCCGGCGATAATGATCTCGTAGCCAAGGATGTCCTCGTTGAAGAGGGTGACGACGACGGCGATGAGCATGCCCAAGGCGGCCATCGTGTTGCCGGAGCGGGCGGTCGCAGGGGAGGAGAGCCGCTTGAAGCCGAAGAAGAAAAGGATGGCAGAAGCGAGATACGCGCCGTTGATGATGTTGGACAGTTCCATAGGTCAGGCTACTCCCGCTCTTTGTCTTTGCGGAACATTTGAAGCATGCGGTTGGTGACCATGAAGCCACCCACCACGTTGATCGTGGCCATGACAATGGCGACGAAGCCGAGGACTTGCCCTATGGCGCTGTCGGTCTGGCCGGCGACGACGAGCGCGCCGATGAGGATGATGCCGGAGACGGCGTTGGTGCCGGACATCAGTGGCGTGTGCAGCATTGGCGGCACTTTGGCGATGAGCTCGAAGCCGACCATGATGGCCAGGACGAGGATGTAGACGAGGATGAGGATTGGGAGGCCTTCGAACATGGTTGCTCCTTTCGGCGGGTCAGACCCGCTTTTCGAGATACTTCCTCGGTGCTCTTCTGGCGGTTCATTTATGGCTAAGGCTGCTGTCCCACCCAGCCCGCCCTCGAACGTTTTATTGCAGGGGACACCCCTGTCACCCCGGCGGGCTGCGCCCTGCACCCTTGGACTTCGGCGAGTTGCAGTCGTTCCTAATCTTAGTCTAGCGCTGGTCTTTGCGAATGGCTTGTTTGGCTAGCGCTGAGGTCCCGCCCAGCCCGCCCACGAACGTTTTATTTCAGGGGCCACCCCTGTGACCCCGGCGGGCTTCGCCCTGCACCCGCTGCCTGCGGCGAGTTGCAGGCATTCCTAATCTTAGTCTAGCGCTGTTCTTCGCGGGCGGTTTGTTTATGGCGGACGCCACTGTCCCGCCCAGCCCACCCACGAACGTTTTATTTCAGGGGACACCCCTGCACCCGCGGCCTACGGGCGTTGGAGTTGATTCCCTTGCAAGCAATTGTGCCCTAGCCAGCGCTCTGCTTTGGTGGCTTCTTGGCGGACGCTGTTGTCCCACCCGGCCCGCCCTCGAACCCTTCATTTCAGGGGCCACCCCTGTGACCCCGGCGGGGCTGCGCCCCTGCACCCGCTGCTTGTGCAGGTCGGAGGCGGGAGCGCTAAGGAGCCTAGCGGTGGCCAGAGCCTTTCAGTGCGCTAGCGGCTGGCTTCTAGGCCAGCCATTTTAATGTCGAGTTCCTCCCTGGTGATGAGACCTTTGGCCACCAGGATATTTTCAGCTGACAATGCCCATTTTTCGTAGTAGCGCAGCCCTTCGTATTGATTCAGGGAGAGACGCTCGGTTTCGTAACGGGTCTCGTCCCGGCAGTTGATACCTTTCTGGTTCAGGAGCCGGGACAGGGCGTCAACGTGGATCTCCCAATCTTCCAGAACATGTTGGCTCTGGTTGATGGGCTCGTCCGTGGGCCAGCCGCCACGGTCGTGAACCTTGGTCATGGCTCCCGCCACTGCTCTTCGATCTTGGCCATCGCCTGGTCTAACTCTTCTTCGGAGACGAGGCCCTTTTGTTTGAGAACAGCTTCCGCCGCTGCCGCCCATTGCTCGAAGAAACTTGCTGTTTCGGAGTCGTCCAGAGGTGTGCCAACCCGCTCTCCGACCAACTCCTCCGGGACGACGACGCCCTTGGAGGCTAGAAGTTGGGCAATGGCGTCGATGCGGCGCTCCCAGTCTGAGAGTGTGGGATCGCTACGGTCAATGGAAACGTTAAGGAAGCTCTGCCCCGGGAGGGACGTCGCAGGATGTTGCTGTTCAGTCATCTTTTGATCAAGTTCCTCAGAGGTGACTACGCCGGTGCTGGTAAGGTGCGCTTCGGCTGCGACGGCCCACTTCTCGTAGTAGCGCAGGGTTTCGTAACGGTCCAGAGGCAGGCTTTCCATGGCCAGCCGCATCTGGTCGACGGAGATGAGCCCCTTGTTCCTCAGTGCAAAGGCCAGGGCGTCGATGTGATGCTCCCAGTCGTCGAGGACGTGCTCGCTGCGGTCAATGGGCTGGTCTGCGGGCCATCCGCCTCTGTCGTGAACTCTGGGCATCAACGCTTCCCGTAGGGATTTGCTTTGCGCAGCCTACAATTCGAGTGGGTGTCAGTCAACTCGTTGAGGGTGGGGGTGCTGCATTGGACGGTAGCAGCGGTTGGGGATTCGTTGTGGCCAGCGCTTGGCTGGACTATCGGTTTGTTTATGGTGGAGGCTGTTGTCCCACCCAGCCCGCCCACGAACGTTTTGTTTCAGGGGACACCCCTGTGACCCCGGCGGGGTTTCCGTCTCTGCACCCTAGGGCTATGGGGTAGGTGGTTGTGCGTTGTTCTTTCATCAGGCAGCGCTGTACTCTCCTGGCTGATTGTCTAGGGCGAACCGCCGCTGTCTGATCCGATCCCCCTGCGACAGGCTCAGGGCAGGCTCTCGAATGTTCTTGGCAGGGGACACCCCTGGGCCTTGCCCCTGCACCCTAGGGCCGCTTCCTGCGATAGTTTTTGATCTCTGTGTGCCGAGGCTCAGAGGGTGTGTCTACGTCCGAGATGACGATCAAGATTTCTCGCTTTCGCTCGAAATTACAAAGTGAGGGAGGCCCGAAATGGCAAGCATGAGAATCTTCGGGACGACGGAGTTGGAACGACGGGGTTGAGGGAGCTGGAGACCTGCCCCCACCTTAATTCTCGCCCCGCTACGGGGGAGGATTAAGGTGTTTCCCCCTTTTCCGTTTCGCCATGGGTTTTGACCTGAGTTGGGGCGAGCTTCCTGAGCATGGCGGATGGGAGGCGGGCTGAATGTGAGGTAGTGGAGAGTTGATTGACCGGCGTTGGGGGCCGCCGGTACACTTGGCCAGGCCATTCGGCCTTCTAAACTTTCCCAGAGGAGCTCCCCTTGAAGGTGGCCATTCCCAAGGAAATTGTAGCCAATGAGCGTCGAGTGGCGCTTGTCCCGCAGGCGGTGGGTCGGCTGATCGCCGCTGGAGCGGAGGTGCTGGTTGAGGCGGGCGCTGGGGCTTCGGCTCACTTCTCTGACGCCCAGTATGAGGAAGCCGGGGCTCGCGTCGTCGCTGGGCCGGCGGAGTTGTTTGGTTCGGCTGATGTGGTGGTCAAGGTGCAGGGCCCGGTCATGAATGAGGCTCTGGGTAAGCACGAGGTAGACCTGCTCTCGCCGGGGACCACGCTGATCTCCTTCCTCTACGCATTGAACAATCCAGAGTTAGTGAAGAGGCTTGTAGAGGCCAAAGTCACCAGCTTCAGTATGGATGCTATGCCTCGCATTGCCCGGGCGCAGAGCATGGACGCTCTTTCTTCTCAAGCGACGATTTCCGGCTACAAGGCTGTGCTGATAGCTGCTAGCGCCCTGGGAAAGATGATGCCAATGATGATCACGGCTGCCGGAACGCTGGCTCCTTCAAGGGGCTTCGTTCTTGGCGCTGGCGTCGCTGGGCTGCAAGCCATTGGCACAGCACGGCGATTAGGAGCGGTTATGGAGGCCTTCGATGTTAGGCCTGCGGTCAAGGAGCAGGTAGAGAGCCTGGGCGCAAAGTTTGTGGAGTTGGAGTTGGAGACCGAAGAGGTTGAGGACACAGGCGGCTATGCTAAAGAGCTTTCAGAGGAGACGCACCGCCGGGAGCAGGAGCTCTTAGCGGACAGGGTCTCTGTCGCTGATTTCGTCATCACCACGGCGGCTGTTCCCGGAAGGCCCGCGCCGGTGCTGATCACCGAGGATATGGTGAAGCAGATGCGAGGCGGGTCGGTGATCGTGGACTTGGCGGCGGAGATGGGCGGCAACTGCGGTCTGACCAAGGCCGGAGAAGAAGTGGTGATCCACGACGTGACGATTCACGGTCCGGTCAATCTGCCGAGTTCCATGCCCGTGCATGCCAGCGAGATGTATTCCAGGAACATTGCAACGCTGCTGAATCACCTGACGAAGGAAGGCCAGCTTCAACTGGACTTTGAGGACAGCATCACAGGCGGATGCTGCATCACCCACGAGGGCAGCATTCTGCACGAGGCCACGCAGGCGGCGGTGGGGTAGCCCGCACTCCCGGGAGCCTTTTCGCTGGCGGCGAGGGGTTTGTTTGTGTCGTCGGCAGCAAGGCTGTGGGCTGCCATCAGGGCAGAACCCATGAGCGTCCATCTATCCCCTGCGAAGGCCGATTGGGCCAAACGTTACTGGTTTCCGGCGAAAGCCGGAGAGAAGAAGGCTAGGCGCCCCTAAATGATTCGCAGCGGAGGCTGACCAAGGCCCTGCAAGGCAGGCTCAACTGCTATTAAAACCGGCCCAACGGCTTGATTGACCGCCCTTGGCGGTGCTATAATGCTCACCCGTGGGGTAGGGCAGTGGCGGACATGGCGGAGTTTTTTGTGAAAGTGGGTTCTTGACCCACTTTCTTTGTTAGTGGCGGGTTCGCTAGTTTGCTTGAATGGGCCTGACGGGAGCCTTGGCGAGGAGATGAACCGACCATGAAGAGCGACTTCTTACTGGCGGTCACACAGCTTGCGGCGGAGAGGAATCTGCCGCGAGAGAAGATTCTTTCTGCTATTGAGGCGGCACTGGTTTCTGCCTACAAGAAGGACAACCAAGGCGCTGGCCTCAATGTGTCGGTGCGGCTGAACCCAGCCACGGGCGACATGAAGGTCTACTCCTCGAAAGAGGTCGTGGAAGAGATAGAGGACCCTCACAGCCAGATGACGCTGGAGGAAGCCCGCGAACACGACCCACTGGCTGAGATAGGGGCGACCGTCGAGTTCGAGACGGAGCCCAAGCTGGGGCGTATTGGTGCTCAGACAGCGAAGCAGGTCGTTATGCAGCGGCTGCGAGAGGCCGAGCGCGAACTGGTCTTCGAGGAGTATGCGCATCGCGAAGGCGAGGTCGTATCGGCGACGGTGCAGCGTATGGAAAAGGGTGACATCATTCTGGACCTAGGCCGGGCAGAGGCAGTATTGCCTCGGACCGAGCAGGTCCAGACGGAACGTTACAGGCCCAATCAGCGGCTGAAGGTGTACATCCTGGAGGTCCGACGCTCCTTGAAGGGGCCTGAGGTGGTGGTGTCCAGGACCCACAGGGACCTGGTGAGACGCTTGTTCGAGCTGGAGATACCGGAGATATTCAACGGAATCGTTGAGATCAATGCCATCGCTCGTGAACCAGGTTCCCGGAGCAAGATGGCGGTGCACGCTCGGCAAGACGGAGTCGATCCCGTGGGGTCCTGCGTAGGGCTGCGCGGCATCCGAATTCAGAATATCGTTACGGAGCTTCAGGGAGAGCGTATTGACGTTATTCCCTGGCATCGTGATAGCGCTATTTTCATTGGCAATTCATTGAGCCCTGCTACCCCGGTGCGGGTTGAACTCAGGGAAGACGACAACATTGCAACCGTGGTGGTGCCGGACCGCCAGCTTTCCCTGGCCATTGGCAAGGAGGGGCAGAACGCCCGTCTGGCAGCCAGGCTCACGGGATGGAAGATCGAGATTCGGAGCGCCACGGAATTTGAGACTGAGCGCAGGGGCCGTATTGAGCCGGTGAAGGAAGCGGTTGCTGAAGAGGAGGCGCCTCCTGCTGAGATCGCCGAGGTTGCTGACGCAATCGCAGCTGAGGCAGCAGAAGTGGCGGAAGGGGCAGAGCCCGTTTTGGAGCCAGCCGCCGCTGTTGAAGGTTCCATCACCGCTGAAGGGTCATTGGAGCCTGTGGCGGAGTTAACCACGCCCGGTTCGACAAAATCGGCTGAGGAAGAGCTTCTCGAAGAAATGCTTCTCGAGGACAGTGCTACTCAGCAAAGGGAAGAAGAACAAGTTGGGCAGGTGGACATCAGCGGAGAGGACGTATGGGCGGTGGTGCCGGTGGCGCAAGAATCCGCTTCTGGCATCCGCTTCGCTGAGGACATCATGCCTGAATGGGGCCGGAGAGGCGGTAAGGGCGGCAAGCGGAGGAACCGTGGCCGTAACCAGGCGGAAGGGCCCGGTCGCAGGGGTGGAGGCGCGGATGCAGGCGGCTCGCCAGAAGGAGCAGCCTAGCCCCGAACGTTTGCTGGACAGCAATGGTTAAATTGAAGCACGTACCTGAGCGCTCGTGCGTAGCCTGCGGAACGAAGCGGGCCAAGGGAGACCTGGTACGAGTGGTCCACACCTCTCAGGGTGAGGTGGCAGTGGACGAGACGGGGAAAATGAACGGTCGTGGAGCCTATTTATGCGGCCGGAGTGAATGCTGGGAGCAGGCGTTAGTCCAACAGAAAATTGGCCGGTTCGAGCGGGCATTGCGAGGGAAACTGACGCCCACGGACAAAGCCAAGCTTCGAGCTCATGGTGAGGCTTTAACGGCTAAGTGAAAACGTAGTAACGCAGGAGTTGTATGACAACAAGTGACAGCGGCGCGGCAACGGCGGGCAAGACTCCCTCCAAAGATGTCCGTCTGAAATCTCGCGAGGTCCGGATTCCCAACGCAGTGAGCGTGGGTCAGCTCGCGGATTTGCTGGGCCTTACGCCCGTCGATGTGATCAAGCAGTTTATGCGCAACGGGATCATGGCCGCGGTGAACCAGTTCGTGGACTACGAGGCTGCGGCTTCAGTGGTCAGGGACTTTGGGCTGGAGCCAGTGCAAAGCGAGTCTGCCCAGCAAGAGGGTGTGAGGGGTGGACGGGTTGGTCTGAATGCCGAGGAAGACCCCGCGAAACTGCAGCATCGCCCTCCTGTTGTGACCATTCTGGGTCACGTAGACCACGGAAAGACCACTCTCCTTGATTCTATCCGCAAAGCCAATGTTGTAGACAAAGAGGCTGGAGGGATTACCCAACACATGGGGGCCTACCAGACCGAATGTAACGGCAAGAAAGTAACCTTTATCGATACCCCCGGTCACGAAGCCTTCACAGCTATGCGCGCCCGTGGCGCGCAGGTTACGGACATAGCCGTGTTGGTTGTTGCTGCTGACGACGGCATCATGCCCCAAACGATTGAAGCCATAAACCACGCCAAGGCGGCCAAGGTGCCCATTGTCGTGGCTATCAACAAGGTGGACCGGCCAGACGCCGACCTCGACAGGGTCAAGCGGCAGTTGGCCGAGCATAACCTGCTCGTTGAGGATTGGGGTGGAGATGTGGTTTCCGTTGCAGTGTCAGCGAAGGTTGGCACCGGCATCGATGACCTCCTGGAGAACTTGCTTCTTGTCGCTGAAGTTGAGGACCTGAAGGCCAATCCGGACCGCGCCGCGCGGGGCGTGGTGGTTGAGGCCAAAATGACTCGCGGCAAGGGTCCAGTGGCTACAGTTCTTGTGCAAGCAGGGACGCTCCATCAGAGCGACCATGCTGTGGTGGGAAGGTTGCGTGGGCGGGTCAAGGCCCTGTTCAACGACGCTGGCCATCGAGTGAAGGAAGCTGGGCCTGCAATGCCGGTGGAGATCAGCGGTCTCTCGGAGCTGCCAGAAGCAGGCGATATCCTTGAAGTGGTTGGCAGTGAACAGGAGGCGCGCCTCTTAGTAGAGGCGCGGATCAGGGAACACGACCAGGCCCGGCACGTTGCAGGTCTTGAGGAGATGTATTCGCAGATCCGTAGCGGCGTGGCCGAGGAACTCAACCTTATAGTGAAGACGGATGTGCAGGGCACTATTGATGCGGTAACAGCCTCAATAGCTCAGCTCAGCAACCAGCGGGTCAAGGTGAACCTGCTTCATGCCTCAAGCGGCAGCATCACGGACAGCGACGTACTTTTGGCCATAGCTTCCAAGGCGATCATCGTGTCCTTTGGAGCCAGACCTGAACCAGGAGCGCGCCGTATCGCCGATCAAGAGGGCGTGGAGATACGTCACTACGACATTATCTATCGGCTGATCGACGACTTGACCCAGGTCGTAGCCGGCATGGGGCTTGCAGAGGTCGAAGAGGTAATCGACGGGCACGTAGAGGTGCGGGAGGTGTTCCAGATCGGACGCCGCAACAAGATCGCAGGCATCATGGTGCAGGATGGCAAGGTGATGCGTAATGCTTCCGCAAGAGTGCACCGAGGTAAGGAGTTGCTCTTCGATGGCGCGGTTCGCAGCCTGAGGCACTTCAAGAACGACGTTCGCGAGCTGACCAATGGCATGGAGGGCGGCATAGTGCTCGATGGCTTTGACGCCTTCGAGGTGGGCGACCTTCTGGAGATACATCACCAGGAGAAGGTGGCCAGATAATTTGTAACGGAGGGCCCCGGCCTGGTTCCCATGGAGGGCCGGCCGGGGCTTAGTTTTGCTCCCCCCCCAATCCCGAGGTGACCTTTGAGCAGACGTACGGTGCAGGTTAACGGGCTGATACGTCAGGCTCTCAGCGACCTGCTCAGCCAGGCAAACGACCCTCGCCTCAAAACCCTTGTCAGCGTAACCGAGGTTATGACCTCGCCAGATCTGAGTCAGGCGCGCGTGTATGTCAGCGCCATGGGGTCGGAGAAGGAGCGGAAGGAAGTCTTCAAGGTGCTGGTAGGAGCTTCAGGTTTTCTGCGGCGAGAGCTGGGTAAGCGCCTGGAAATCAAGAAGACACCGGCTCTGGAGTTCATTCTGGACCGGTCATTGGAAGCCGGGGGAAGGCTTCTGCGGCTTATAGACAAGGTTGGAGATGAGGCCGATTCGTCGGCAGCCTCGCAGTAGGAGCCTTGTTGCCGGTTCGGCCGCTGTCTTGTTAATGGGCGTTGTTCGATGACCTACGAGGGGCGTTCAGTTGAACGCCCCTACATCGGTGGGCGCCAATGCTGGGGACGGGCTCCGGAAAAGTCCCTACTGCGGCCAAGCGAAGAGAGTCGTCGGTCGTCCTGATAGTTGGCCAATCTTGAGACGTGCTGCTGGTTTCGTTCGGAGATAGTTTGATAAACGGCGTCTTGAACATGAACAAGCCGGAGGGGTGGACCTCGATGGACTTGGTCCGCCTTGTGAAGCGGCTGACTCGGGAGAAACGGGTGGGGCATGGCGGTACTCTTGACCCCCAGGCCACCGGCGTGCTTCCCATTCTTCTGGGCCAGGCAACCCGGCTGATGGAGCACTTGGTCAACACACCAAAGCTATACAGAACCGACATCGTGCTTGGCACAGAGACCGACACGTATGATGGCGAGGGCAGCATTGTGGCTGTGCGGGACGCATCTCATTTGAGCCAGGAGCGCATTGCGAGCGCTTTGGCCTCGTTTGTGGGTGTTAGCTATCAGGTGCCTCCTATGTATAGCGCCTTAAAACAAGATGGAAAGCGTCTGTATGAGCTTGCCAGGGCGGGAGAGGAAGTGCCCCGGGAGCCCAGAAAGGTGGTTATTTCCCGTCTTGAGGTTGTGGCCTGGGCGTTGCCGACCCTTACGGTAGAGGTAGAGTGTCACAGGGGCGTTTATGTGCGTTCTCTGGCCCACGATCTTGGGGAGGCGCTTGAGGTGGGCGGTCATGCTGTGAACCTAACTCGACTCCGTACTGGCCACTATCCTATCGAGACGGCGCTTTCAGCAGACGACCTGCGGGACGCTGCCGATCGCGGGGATTGGCAGCAGTACGTTTTGGCTATGGACACCATTGCGCTCCATTTGCGCGCCGCGGTGGTCGGTCCGGCAGGGGAGAAATATCTCAGCAACGGCCAGCCAGTGTCGTTTCCAACACCTCGCCTGCCATCACTGCATCAAGAAACGTGCCGTCTCTATTCCGATGACGGGCGGTTCCTGGCTCTTGCCAACTACAATTGGGTAAAGCATCAGTGGGAGCCTGAGAGAGTTTTCGCGTCAGAGAAGGGGAAGCAGGCCACTGAATTGCGATTCGCGTAAAAGTCTTGGGATAGTAGGCGCTAATGGCGAGAATGTTGGGGCACGAGAGAAATTTGCGCACGGAGTGACTCCGCGGCAACATGTCCGCCCGCTAGGCACGGAGCGCCTTGACAAGCCCAAAGCGATGACTATAAAGTCAGACCAGTTTTGACGCTGAGCACTCGTAGAGGAGGAACGCTGCATGGACGCCTATTGTTTTAAGTGCCGGGAAAAGCGAGAGATAAAAGATCCAGCACAGGTGACCTTGAAGAACGGCCGTCCGGCCACGCAAGGGATCTGTCCGGTCTGCGGAACAAAGGTGTTCCGTATAGGCAAGGGATAGAAAGCCTTTCGCACAGTGCTGAAAGCGCCCCCGATTCTGGGGGCGCTTTCTTTTTCTGCGCTTGGGAGAGTGGGCCGGTTTGAAGCGATGAGTTTGCTGGCGGTCGACGGTGGCGGACGCCGCTGTCCCGCTGGGCCTGGGCCCGAACGTTGATTTGTGGGCGGACGTCTGGTCCCCACGCCCCCGGCGTGGCTGCGCCTCTGCACCCGCAGCCGGAGGCGTTGAAGGGAGTTAAGCGTCCTCTCTCGGCCAGCGATAACGTGGTCAGGGGGTGGTCTCCTTGGCTAGAAATGGCGTTGTTTTCTGGTTAACGGCTTGGATTGACGGACGCCGCTGTCCCACCCGGCCCGCCCTCGAATGTTTCTTTACAGGGGACACCCCTGTCACCCCGGCGGGCTGCGCCCTGCACCCGCGACCTGCGGCGCTTAGAGGACTTAGGCATCCTTTCTTAACCAGCGACCAAGTTGTCGAGCGTGGCTTCTTTGGCTAGAAGCGGCGTTGTTTTCTGGTTAACGGCTTGGATTGGCGGACGCCGCTGTCCCACCCGGCCCGCCCTCGAACGTTTCTTTACAGGGGGACTCCCCCTGTGACCCCCCGGCGGGCTGCGCCCTGCACCCCGTTGGCCCTGCGGCAGGGGGGGGCGAATCGTTTTCGGGCGCGGAGGCCGGACATTCGTGCGCTTCCCGATGTCTCCGCCTCCTACGGCGCTGGTCCTGGCTCAATTGTGGTCTGATGCCACGGGTTATCTGCCTTAGGCGGCGATAGAAGCCCTGCCGATGAAAGTGCTTGCCTGGTTGTTGGTGTTGGGTCACCGTGACTGGGAGTCGTAGAGACAGGCGGCTTCTCTTGACACCCCCTCTTGGCGCGTGATTACATCCAGCCTATCTAAGGAATGGAAAATTGGAGAGCAAACATGGCAAAGAATGGCTTCAAGGTGATGGACAGCGATATGCACATCATGGAGCCCCCTGATCTGTGGCAGCGCTATTTGGAACCTGAGTTTCAAAGCCGGGCGCCCCACGGTCTCTTGTCCGAGAATGTGCGCGACCTACGGATGGTCCACCCTGACGGCAGGTTGTGGGGGCTTCCTGACGCAGAGAACGGTGTCTCTGGCGGGAACGGTTCCCAGGCTGCTCCGGGCGAGCGCTACTTCGAGAGGAACAAGTTCGGCAGGGGACACAACTACGAGAGCAACCAGAAGACGTACCGCACTTCCGCGGAGCGCGGGTGGACACCGGATGTTCAGCTAGAGGCGATGGAGGCAGAGGGCCTTGATGTGGCCGTGATGTTCCCCAGCAGGGGACTCCAGACGCTGGTGGAACCAAACATGGAGCCCCGCCTGGCGGCGGCGCTGGCTCGGGCCTACAACAATTGGCTCTACGACTTTTGCCAAGAGCATCCCGGTCGCATGTACGGGTCAGGGATGATCTCGCCTTTTGATGTGGATTCGGCGATTGAGGAGGCTGAGCGCTGCGCAAAGGACCTGGGGTTCGTGTCTGTGTTCATGCGGGCCAATATCGCCAACGGCCGCAACTGGTACGACGCTTACTACGAGCCTTTGTGGACAGCGCTGGAGAAGCTGGGTCTGCCCGTTGGCTGGCACGAGGCGTCGTCGTCTTCTTGTAAGCAGATATCCGACAACTTCGAACCGAACTTTATGATGCGCCGCATGTACGCACAGCCTATGGAGCAGATGCTGGCGATAGCGCCGATTTGCGTTGGTGGCGTGTTGGCACGGCACCCCGATCTGCGCATGGCCTTCTTGGAAGCGAACTGCAGCTGGGCGCCCTGGCTGCTCTGGCGCATGGACGAGGGCTGGGAGCGGGAAGGAGATGTGTGGTTCCCCGACCTGAAGGAGCCACCCAGCACCTACTTCCGTCGTCAGTGCTGGATATCGATTGAGCCGGACGAAGAGCCAGCACGGTACGCCTTGGACTACTTAGGCAATGACAAGATCGTCTATTCAACGGACTACCCGCACGGTGACTCGAAGTTCCCGTACGCTACCGACCAGCTGTTCAAGCTGGAGTTGACCGACGAAGACCGGCGCAAGATCCTGTGGGACAACTGCGCGGCGTTCTACCAATTGGGAGTGCCAGCGGCCAAGTAGTCATTGATGGCTGAGGCTAGCGTGATTCCCTACGTAGGGGTCAGTGGCTAACACTCCCCGGAATTGATGGATCGATTGATGGGCAGCTAATCTCGTTGCCAAAGTACCGTAGCCGTAGGGGCGTTCAATTGAACGCCCCTACGGCTGTTATTCATCTGGTGGCCGCATTCCCGGACTAGGCGGCTTCAGATAAAGGCTCACTAGAGTCGCTTCTAACGTCTGGGGTCGTTGGGAGTATGTAGGTTCCAGGTTCGCCTCCTGGCTTGGGCTTGCGCTCCTTGTGTTGAAAGTGAAGAATGGTGCCTGGCAGGGCGGGGATTCCATCCTTCTGGAAGGGATGACGCTCGTGGGACTGAGGGACGGGCGTTTGAGTTGACCACCAAGAATCTCGGCTTCGCTCGAAATGATGATGATGAGGTCGGAGTGACAACGGATGGAGTCGATATGACAAGGTAGCTGAGGTTGTTCTCAGCGGTACGGTTCTCAGGGCTCCTTAGAATCTTGGAGCTAAGATTAGTAAATCGCATCGGGAGGGTTAGATGGCAGAAGTGAAATTTGTTGACGTGACCATTCGTGACGGTCAGCTGTGTGTGTGGGCCGCCAATATGACCTTGGGGATGATGCTCAAGCCGGCTGAGTACATTGATGAGGTTGGGTTCGATGCTATCGAGTGTGGCTGGGGCAACCCTGAAAAGAACATGCCGATTCATTTTGAGCACCCATTTGATGGGTACCGGCTGCTCAAAGAGCGTTTGAAGAAGACTCCCATGCGGTTTCACGGAGGGGGGCTTCAGAGCTTCAAGCCAGGGCCGTCCATCATGCGCTCTCTGGGCTACCGGATTGCGGCCAACATAGGGGCGTCTCAGACTCGCATCTCCGATCCTTGGAATCGGGTCAAGGTGTGGGAGAGAAGGTCTCAGGACGCGAAGGAAGCAGGTCTGAAGCACATTATCAACCTGGCGTTCTCGATTTCGCCGAGGCACACGGACGAATACTACGCAGAGCGGGCCAGGGGCGCAGCTGCGCTGAAGCCTTTCCGCATCTGCCTCAAGGATGTTGACGGGCTGCTGACAGTGGAGCGAGCCCGGACCCTTGTTCCGCTCATCATGAAGAACGCGCCCGGCATAGAGTTCGAGCTTCATGGCCATGACACCACCGGCCTAGGAACTTCGGTGGCTCTGGAATGCGTGAAGCTGGGCATACTTATTATCAATTCGACCATTCCTCCCCTTTCGTATGGGGGAGCGCAACCCTCAGTTCACAATCTGGCCCGCAATGCGCGTTCCATGGGCTACGATGTCAACATTAATGAAGAACCCCTCAAGCACGTCACGGAATACTGGACTGCCATCGCTAAAGAGAAGGGCTATCCCATCGGCGCGCCGTCCGAGTACGACTCCCGACAGTATCTTCACCAGATGCCGGGAGCTATGAAAGGCAACCTGCGCCGTCAGCTTCAGGAGGTTGGGTACGAGCACAAGATGGAAGAAGTGCTAGATGAGGCGGGTAGGGTTAAGGCGGAGCTGGGACATCCCATTATGATTACTCCGCTGGCGCAATTCGTGGGTGTTCAGGCTGCAATGAACATCATCTCAGGCGAGCGATACAAAGAGGTCAGCGACCACATCATTCTGTATGCCCTGGGCCGGTACGGAGACGAAGCCATTACCGAGATGGATCAGGATGTCCGTGCCAAGATCCTCGACCGCTCTCAGGCTCGGAAGTACGAAGAGGAACCGGCTGACGACCGGTCAATCGAAGAACTAAAAAAGGTCAGCGGAGGCTCGCACATCTCGGATGAAGAGTTGATGTTCCGCTTGCAGGTGGATGACGAGATGCGGAACAAGCTGGTGACGCCGAGCGAGTACGTCGTTACCGGTTCGCCTATTGTATCGCTAGTCCAGGAACTCACGAAGACGAACAATCGGCGCATTCACCTTACCCGGCCTGGGATGACACTCAGCATGGGCCGAACAAAGGCCGATGCGCCTGGCGCATCGGTGGGAGGCTAGCTCCCGCGCTGGGGGTGCAGGCGTAGCAGGCGAACGTTGCGGGCGGGTCTGGGACGCCGCCCCTACCGGATGGGTTTGGTTTTGGCGGGCGTTCGAAATGGCGAACGTTGCGGGCGGGTCTGAGACACCGCCCCTACCGAATGGGTTGGTTTTGGCGGGTGTTCGAAATGGCGGATGCTGCGGGCGGGTGTGACACCGCCCCTACTATAGAGGGGGTTGTGTGGCTGAAGTACGCTTCGTCGACGTTAGTATTCGCGACGGCCAACTGAGTGTCTGGGCCGCCAGCATGAGCATCGGCATGATGCTGAAAGCAGCGCCAGTGCTTGACGAGGTCGGTTTCGACGCTATCGAGTGCGGCTGGAACAACCCAGAGAAGAACCTGACGGTCTTTCGTGAACATCCCTTCGACGGCTACCGGATGCTGCGCGAGCGGTTTAAAAAGACCCCCATGCGGTTTCACGGGACCGGCCTTCAGGCCTTTAAACCCGGCCCCAGCGTCATGCGGGCGCTTGCCTTTAGAATTGCTGCCAAGATAGGGGCTACGCAGACGCGTTTCTCGGACCCTTGGAACCAGATTCACATCTGGGAGAGGCGAATGGGGGAAGTCCGGGAGGCTGGCCTGGACCCCATCATAAACTTGGCGTTCTCGCTGTCGCCGAGGCATACCGATGAGTACTACGCCGAACGGGCAAGGGGCGCCGCGGCCCTCAAACCCTTCCGCATTTGCTTAAAGGATGTGGATGGACTGCTCACCGTCGAGAGGGTGCGCACCCTTGTGCCCACGATTCAGGCCAATGCCCCAGGCATCCCACTGGAGTTTCACGGCCATGACACCACAGGGATAGCGACATCTGTTGCCCTGGAGGTGATACGGCTAGGCATTCACATCATCAACTCGTCCATTCCCCCGCTTGCTTATTCTGGGGCCCAGCCCTCGGTGCACAGCTTGGCCCGTAACGCGAGGGCTATGGGCTACGACGTGAACACCAACGAAGGATTACTGGAGCCGGTTACGGAATACTGGACTGGCATCGCCAAGCAGGAAGGACTTCCCATTGGTGCGCCGGTTGAATACGACTCCCGGCAGTACTTGCACCAGCTTCCTGGGGGGATGATCAACAATCTGCGGCGCCAACTTGGCGAGGTGGGGTACGGGCATCGCATAGATGAGGTGTTGGAGGAGGCGGGCAGGGTGCGAGTGGACTTGGGGTACCCCATCATGATCACACCGCTGGCCCAGTTTGTCGGCACGCAGGCCACCATGAATGTCATTGTGGGTGAGCGGTATAAAGAGGTTAGCGACCAGGTCATTCTCTACGCGTTGGGCAGGTTTGGCGAGGAGGCTGTGACGGTCATGGACCAGGACGTTCGGGCAAAGATTCTGGACCGGTCCCAAGCTAGGAAGGTGCAAACGGAGAGGCCTCCAGACCCGACCATTGAGGAGTTGCGAAAGATTTATGGAGGGTCGGACCTGTCAGACGAGGAACTGATGTTCCGGGTTGAGGTGGACGAGGAGACGAGGAAGAAGCTTGTGCCTCCCACGGAGTACAAGGTTTGGAACTCGCCTGTGGTGTCGCTGGTGCAGCAGTTGGCGCAGACGGGTAATCGGCACATCCATGTGGTTAGACCGGACATGACGCTGAGCATGGGGAGCACCCGGCCAGACGAATCCACTGACGCAGAGTAGTTGACCGGGCTGGTTTATGGCCGAGCGGTTGAGGGTGGCTAGCGCCGCTGTCCCGACCGGCCCACCCTTGAACGTTTAATTGTGGGGACACCCCACACCCCGGCAGGGCTTCGTCCCTGCACCCCGCTTGGGACCCAATCATCTGGCTTGACCCTCTGGGTGGCCTGTGCTACGTTGCGGCCCTCTCGGAAGATGGCAGGGCCGCGGGCCTGCGCAAGTAGTGATGCGGCGCGTGTCCTGGATACCGGCTTTCGCCGGAACGACGAAGGCTTTCCTGTCGCTTGATGCCCTGCGGGGATGGATCCGAGTGACATTTCCAACCCAATGGGGAAGAGAAAGAACCCATGCAATTGAAGGATAGAGTCGCCATTGTTACCGGTGGCGCCCAAGGTATTGGCAAGGTCTATGCTTTGCGTCTGGCTGCTGAAGGAGCCAAGGTGGCGGTGACTGACATTCTGGACACGGAGCCGGTGGTCTCTGAGATCATCGAGCAGGGCGGCGAGGCCATTGGCCTGCGTAATGATGTGGCCGACCAAGAAAGCACAGAGGCGATGGCCCGCGATACGATGGAGCGTTTTGGGCGTATCGATGTCTTGGTGAACAACGCGGCCCTGTTTGCCCCCATTCCGGCGCGGCCCTTTGAGGAAATTCCTCTGGAAGAATGGGATCAGGTTATGTCGGTCAACGTGAAGGGCCTGTTCTTGTGCTCGAAGGCCGTTGTCCCGTACATGAAGGCCCAAGGGTCGGGCAGAATCATCAATATTTCGTCGACAACGACGCTGAAGGGGGTTCCTGGGCTCCTTCACTATGTGAGTTCCAAGGGAGCGGTGACTGCCCTCACGCGGGCCCTTGCCCGAGAGCTAGGCGACTTTGGAATCAGGGTGAACACGATTGCACCCAGCCACACGTTGAGCGAGGGCGTTATAGCGAAGGGGCAGCCGAACCTTGGTGTCGCCGCCAGCAGGGCTATTAAGCGGGAGTCTTATCCTGAAGACATGGCGGGCACACTAGTCTTTCTGTCGTCTGACGACAGCGATTTCATGACGGGGCAGATGATCGTGGTGGATGGTGGGAGCTACATGCACTAGGAGTCCTTGCTTGGGTTGGGAGGGCTTGCTCGACGGCGTCGCTTTACCCCGCCCAGCCCACCCTCGAGCGTTTTAGTTACAGGGGACACCCCTGTCACCCCGGCGGGGTTTCGCCCTGCACCCCATGAGGCCACCCACCTTGTTGGTTGAAATGTCTGGGGGGGGGGGCTAGCGATTGCCTTGGGAGTAGGAGGGTAAGGCTAGCCAGCCTTCCCAGGAACGTTTCGATTCGTGGGGACTCTCTCCCTCGGGGATGCTTGGCGACAGGTTCTGTGACCCGCGGCGGGGCTTTGCCCCTGCACGCTGGCTGCCATAATCAGGCCTGTATTGAAGTCTACTGTTGGCCCATCTCTGTAGGGCCTTGAGCACACCGATCACCAGCGGGAAGCACCGGTTCCCTGCACCCTCCTTCTTTCCGTTATTATTGTGCCGGGGCCTTTAGGCCTCCAGACATGTGAGAGTTCTCATTCGGCAAACTCCCTCAGGAGACTGAGATATGAGTGCAAAAGAACCTAAAAGTGGCTTCACTCAGGTGCAGGGCATCAATCTTCACTACCTTGAGTGGGGCCCTGCGGATGCTCCGGACCTCCTACTGCTGCATGGGTGGACTAGCTTCAGCAGGGGTTGGTCCACAGTCGCCGCTCATTTCAATGAGCGGTACCACGTCATTGCTCCGGACCTGCGGGGACATGGAGAGTCGGACAAGCCGGTAACTGGGTATCGTCTGCGGGACTTCGTCGAGGATATCAGGCAGCTTATTGATAACCTGGGACTGGACCGGCCAGCATATGTGGGCCATTCTTGGGGCGGCAACATTGGCACGATGATGGCGGCGCAGCATCCCGAGACGATCTCGCGGGCGTTTTTGGAGGACCCGGTCTATTGGAAGATGATCAACGCTTTCGTGACCAACCTTCCCAAGGCCGTTACCCGGCTGGACTGGAGTGAGGCGGACATGCGGGCCGATGCCGCCAAGCAGGGCCTCACGGAGCAGCAGGCGGACCTTGAGGTGTACCGGAATCATCATTTCTCCCGGGACGCCATCACACGGTTGCTGACTGACAATCGGGACTGGGCCTTCGAATGCGAGGACCACCTGCGCCGGATTGCTGTGCCAACGCTTGTGTTGGTCGGCGACGTTGAGGCTGGAGCCTACATGCTGCCTGAAGAGATGGCTTACTACCGGCGTATCGCATCGTCGAACGTGGAGTTCCGACATTGGAAGCAGGTGGGGCACCTGATGCATGATGCACGGCCAGAGCAGTACAACGAGGAGTTGGCGGCGTTTTTGGAAGGGTAGGGCGCTAGCGCCATACCAGGCATCGTATCGGCTGGACGGTTTCTTAGGGCTAGCGCCGTTGTCCCACCAGCCCACCCACAAACGTTTAGATTGTGGGGACACCCCACACCCCGGCGGGGCTGCGCCCCTGCACCCGCTGCCCACGCGGCTGAAGGGAAGTCAGGCCTTTTCTTCTCACCCAGCGATCAAGCTGGCTAGATGAGCGCTCAACTTTGTGAACGGTTCTTGGTGGCGGACGTCGCCTTTCACACCCAGCCGCCCACGAACGTTTAGATTGTGGGGACACCCCACACCCCAGCGGGGCTGCGCCCCTGCACCCCGGATACGATGCTCCGGGACTCTATTGGCTACGTATGACGATGAAGTAGGGGCGACTCGCCGAGTCGCCTCTCGTTGTGAGAGGCCTTGGGGCGCCGGGGGGTGGAAGCTCTTAGCTGCCCTTTGTGGGTGACCCTGAATCGAAGGCGAAGTTGTTGCAGCGTTCGCAGATTTCCTTTGGAATGAGTCCCCATTGCATGAGGTAGCCAAATACGAAGCAGCCGGCGCAGAATCCGGCGAAGGCTTCCAGAGCTGCGAAGAGGGCGAGGACGCCGAGTACGGCCTGAGCCGCTCCCACTAGGCCGAAGCCGTAGATGAGGACCGCTGCTGTCGTGGAGAAAAGTAACCCGACGCTCTGGGCAAACTGTTTCGGCGGCCCTGCCACAGGGCGATCCCTGCGTAGCACCTTTGGGGCAATGACCCGCGAGGCAAATGTTCCGATGGGGCTGAACCTTGGTCCGGCCAGGACGTGGGCCAGGAAGCTGTAAACTAGGACAAGGGTCAGCCAGCTAACGTCAGTGGCGATGGTGATGACCGTGATGGTGAAGATCATGGCCGCCACCGAACGTGCGGCATACTCGTTCACCGGATGGGGGAAGCTGAAGAGGGTCTTCAGCCCTGATTGTGCTTTGACTGGTTCCAAAGCCATTTTGCGACTCCTCAGTTATCTCGAGTTGCTCTCGTCAAGAACGCTTTCAGGCGTGCCAGCGCTTAGGGAGCCAGCGGTCCTTGATAGCTGGCGCTTGGGTCTTGTCCCGCTTCCCTTTAGGACAGGCCCATAACCTCTGGGGCTTTGTCTCCGTACCCGCCTGAAACCGGGGCGCTGGTTCAGGAAAGTCATCTCTGGTTTGGAACTCGTCTCCCAGAGCTATGGAGCCGACAAGGAAAAAGCCCCCACCTGTGCCATATTCCAGGCTGATGAGGGCTCACGCTCAAGAGGGAACCTCGCCGGTCATGGGATGTTGGTACAGCTGAAGCAAGGCATTTCAGCCATCTTATCAGAACAACGCCACCAGGGTGTGCGTCTTGTGAGACGGGGCATCCGCTCGCTTGCTGGTGCCGTTAGGGACAATTGGCCTTCACAATTGGTCGGCTAGGGAGCGTCCCGGCGACGGCGACTTCCGCGAGCTTGCGTGGCTTTGGCTGGGCGGCTTGGCTTTTTCGGACGCTGCTGTCCCGCCCGGCCCACCCTCGAACGTTTTGAGCAACAGGGGGGCACCCCCTGTTTACCCCCTGCGGGCTGCGCCCTGCACCTCGCAGGGGGATACAGAAAGACCTTCCTGCCAATGCAGAATTAAAAGGCTACGTTGGCAGTACGCTCAGGTGGGGTGAGCCGTGCTGGAGAGGTCGACAGCTAGGGGGCTTGCGTGGCTTTGGCCGGGTGGGACAGCAGCGTCCGAAAAGCCAAGCCACCCGGCCCTTCCTCTTTCATTTGCTCGGGAAGTGGCTAGGGGTTCTTGCGGGGCCGCCCACGTCTGCGAGGGCCCTCTTCAATCCAGAAGTAGACTTCGTCGCCCAGCCGACGAATGGCCAGGGTCTTGCCTGCCAGCTTGGCTGCCTGGTTCAATCGGCGCCGAAGGGCTATTGCTGTTTCTCCCTCTCCTGGGGTTAATTTCCCAGCGCCTCCGGGTGCAACGTCCTGGATGTACTGGGTGTATTCCCGCAGCCGTTCGGCTCGTTTTCCGGTCGCGGTTTTGATCCTTGCTTCGTCAATGGATACACGTTCGAACGATGGCACTATCCCACCTCCACAAACTTGAAGATCACTCCCCTTGGAGAGAGTCACAAACTGACGCTTAAAAAGCGCCGGTAGCGATTGTACACAGCGATTGGCTTATGGGGCAAGTGGTACCAGAAATCCACCAAGAAAGCGTTGGCTCAGGGCGTATAGCACGGGGTGGGAGGTTTCAGGGGAGAAGACAAGTGCGATACTTTGAATCGCGCTTGTCCATTTCTGTCTATATGCCTGGGGCCACGGCCGACCTTTAGCCGGAGTGTTTCTGCCCCTTGAGGACGGCTTGGGCGGCAGCCAGACGGGCCCCGGGTACCCGCATGGGTGAGGCACTTACATAGTGCAGGCCTATGTCATGGCAGAAGTGGATGCTGGCTGGGTCGCCGCCGTGCTCGCCGCAGAGACCCAGGGATATGTCGGGACGGGTTGCCTTCCCCTTTTCGACTGCTATCTGCATCAATTGGCCTATTCCATCAGTGTCCAGTGTGTTGAAGGGGTTGGTTGGGAGGACGCCCATTTCCAGGTAAGAGTTTAAGAACTTGCCCTCAGCATCATCACGGCTATAACCGAAGCCCATCTGGGTTAGGTCGTTGGAGCCGAAGCTGAAGAATTCAGCTTCCTTGGCCATCTCTCCGGCGGTTAAAGCGGCCCGGGGCACCTCTATCATTGAGCCGTATTTAACGCTGACTGTAGTCTTTTCTTCTGCTTCGACTTGTTCCTTTATTCTATCGACAAGCAGGCGAAGGTGGGTTAGCTCATTTACGTGCGATGCCAGAGGGATCATGATCTCGGGGTGAACGTGGAGTCCCTCTGCTGACAGCTTGGCAGCCGCACGGAGCATAGCGCGGACCTGCATTTCATAGATCGCCGGGAAGGATATTCCTAAACGGCAGCCCCTGTGCCCAAGCATGGGGTTCGCTTCTCTACTTCGTTCCACTAGGGCCAACACCTGGGCTTCGTTGAGGTCGTTGTCGTCACCTAGCTGGGTAGCCTCCAGGAATTCAGGGATCTCCTCTGCGCTGGGTAAGAATTCATGCATTGGGGCATCAAGAAGCCGGACGACCACTGGGAGGTTGTCCATGGCCCTCAAGATGCCGGTGAAATCCTCTTCTTGGAACTCTTCCAGACGTTTGAGGCCGCTGCGGAACCGCTGCATTGCGGGCGAAGCGTCGGCTTCCTTTCGAGCTTTCTCCAACTCGTCGTGCACTTTGCCTCGGCGGGCGGCGGTTGCTTCCGATTCCAACCTCTCGAGGGTTTGTACTCGGGAGGTGAGTTCCTGGGCCTCTCCGGCGTGAAGCAGGACCTGACGCATGTGGGGGAGCCGGTCAGGGGCAAAGAACATGTGCTCAGTGCGGCAAAGGCCTATGCCCTCTGCGCCCAACTGGCGGGCTCGAACGGCGTCTTCAGGAGTGTCGGCGTTGGCCCAAACCTGGAGAGTGCGCGTCTCATCCGCCCATGCCAGCAACGTTTTCATTTCTTCTAGCTTGTCCAGGCTGGGGGCAATGGTTTGAATCCGTCCTATGTACACCCGGCCGCGCGCTCCGTTGATGCTGATAGTGTCGCCTTCTTCAAGCACCTTGCCGCCAGCCGTTACGGTGCGGTTTTCCATATCTACCTGGATTTCTTCCGCACCGACCACGCAGGGCTTTCCCATTCCCCGGGTGACGACGGCGGCGTGACTCGTCAGGCCGCCTCGGCTGGTTAGCACTCCCTCAGCCTTGATGATGCCGTGGATGTCGTCGGCGGATGTTTCGGCGCGGACCAGGATTACGCGTTGTCCCTGTGCCGCTGCCTCCACGGCTCGGTCTGGGTCTAGGGCGATTCGGCCAGTAGCCGCGCCAGGGGAGGCCGCTAGGCCTTTCGCTATCTGAGCGCCCCCTTCATCGGCTCGACGAAGGGCTTCTGGTTCGAATTGAGGTAGAAGAATCGTGGGTAGCTCTCGAGGATCGACTCTGGCAAGGGCCTCTTCCTTGGTGATCAGGCCTTCATTTACCATTTCAACCGCTATGCGTACGGACGCTCCGGCGCTGCGTTTGGCTGAGCGGGTCTGCAGCATGTAGAGCCTGGCGCGCTCAACGGTGAACTCAACGTCCTGCACATCCTTGTAGTGCAGTTCAAGTTCCTTAGCCACCCGATGGAGTTCTGCATGGACGTCCGGCTGAGCCTCATGCAGCTGGTCCAGCCTCATTGGAGTGCGGACTCCGGCGACGACATCCTCACCCTGGGCGTTGGGTAGGTACTCACCGAACAGGACATGCTCGCCGGTGGCTGGGTTGCGCGTGAAAAGGACGCCTGTGCCGCTGTCTGGCCCCAGGTTTCCGTAGACCATCCTCATGACTACCGCAGCGGTGCCCATGTCGCCGTCGATGCCGTAGTAGTCTCTGTAATAGATGGCCCTTGGGTTGTCCCAGCTGGCGAAGACCGCCTCAACAGCTTGCTTAAGCTGGTCCCAGGGGTCTGTAGGGATGCGGCCCTCTGTCAGCGTAATGAACTCAGCGATGATCTGATTGAGGGTGTCAGGCTGTAGTTCGTAGTCGAAGTGGGCTCCCGCCTTTTGGCGGTGATGTTCAAGCACTCGCTCGAAGCCCTCACCGGGCAGACCAAGCACGACGCTGCCGAAGCTCTGAAGGAAGCGCCGGTGAGAATCCAGGGCGGGTCTCACGTCTTCCATTTCGTGGCCCAAAGCGGCGGTTGTGGCGTGGTTGAGTCCCAGGTTGAGGATGGTGTCCATCATGCCCGGCATGGATATGGGTGCGCCGGAGCGGACGGACACTACCAGCGGGTTTGTTGGATCATTGAAGCGTCTTCCGGTTGCTTTTTCCAGGGCTTGCAGGTTGGCGATGATTTGATCCCATAGGCCATCCGGGAACTTCCGTGCCTTGCGATACTGACGGCAGGCCTCCGTGGTGATAACGAAGCCAGGTGGGACAGGCAGCCCCAGCTGAGCCATTTCACACAGATGTGCTCCCTTGCCGCCCAGCAAGCTGGTGCTGGCATCCTCCACGTCCTCGAAGCGGAAGACGAATTGGATGTCGCTACCAATGACCATGCAACCCTCCTTGTGTCCGTGCGGCCTTACGAGTGTGGCAAGGCCAGCTTTGATGCATCATTCCCATACTACTCAGCGGCTATCGCTGATTCAACAGGCGTCAGCTATTGTACCCGGTTCGTTATTGGATGCCCATGTTTGGTTCGTGCTGCGAGGGGCTTCAGGCGTTGCGTGGGCTTTGGGGCGTGGGTAGGGCTTGACCGAGGGTTTGGCTTGGCAGAGGCCACTGTCCCACCCAGCCCACCCACGAACGTTTCTTATACAGGGGGACTCCCCCTGTAACCCCCGGCGGGGCTTCGCCCCTGCATCCCAATCAAACTGCATTCTGTACGGTTGTGCTCATAGCTGTTGCGCGTCTGGGTTGTTGAGGCCTGAGGTTGAGGTTGGGCGAAGGGTGTGGCTTGGCAGAGGCCGCTGTTCCACCCAGCCCACCCACGAACGTTTCTCATACAAGGGACACCCCTGTGACCCCCTGCGGGGCTTCGCCCCTGCACCCGCGAGAGCACCATTCCATGTTCTAAAGCTATGTGGGCCGGGGTTGGGAATAGCGGCGTCATGAGGGAGAGGGCCAGGGCCTGCCACCAACCTCCATTAGGAGTTGCGATTGAAGCGAAGCACCGTTTGTGTGGGGCTGGCGGCGATAGCGGGGGCTGGGCAGCGAGGAATGGGGCTTCCCATAACGATGCCTATGGGCTATTGCTTGGCGCGAGCCATTCGGGTAAAGGGCTTAGGGGGGCGAAGGGGTTCGTGAGTGGGCCGTATGAGTGGTGCTCTGCGGCGGGCGTCGTAGGGGCGTTCAATTGAACGCCTCTACGTGGCTAGGCAGCGAGAATCGCTGGCTAGTGTCTTGGCCTCTTATCGGTTGAGCATTCTGATCGCCGCGGCTACGTCTTCCTCGCCAAGGCCGTTTTTGGTGGCGTCCGACCAAAACCTTCGGGCTGCTTGAAACACCGATAGCGGCAGGCCCAATTCCTCCGAAAGGCCAGCAATGAGGGTTTGGTCCTTAACAATGAGGCGTATTGGGGCATCTGAGGGGAAACGACCCTCCATTACTCGAGGGGCGTTCCTTTCCCACATGCGGCTTGCGCCGTAGGAAGCCCGGATGATTTCGTCGAGGACGGTGGGGTCGGCTCCGGCCTTCATGCCCAAGGCGATGGCTTCAAGGGAGGCGGCGCTGTGGATGCTCATGAGAAGCTGGTTGACCAGCTTGGCCACACTGCCCGCTCCGCTGGCCCCCAGGTACCGGACCAGTTTACCCATAGCTTCCAGGATGGGCTGAACCTTTTGATACGCTTCAAGGTCGCCACCCGCCATTATGGCGAGGGTCCCGGCAGTTGCCCCCTCGACTCCCCCGGAGATGGGCGCGTCAAGAAAGATTGCGCCTTGGGATTGCGCTGCGCCTGCCAAGCTTCGGGCGGTGCGAGGGTCGATGGTACTGTGATCGACCACGATGAGACCGGGCTTGGGTTCGGACAGCAGGCCCTGCGGCCCGGCGACCACGGCCTCGACGGTTGGAACGTCGGGCAAGCAGGTAAGGACTAGGTCTAGGTCGCGCCCCATGGTTGCTGGAGACTGGCCAGCGTGGGCTCCTGCTGCCACCAACTCATCCTCTGAGCCCTTGCTCCTGTTGAGCACCGTCAGGTTGTGGCCTGCGCTCAAGAGATTGCGGGCCATGGGTTTGCCCATCCCGCCTAGCCCGATAAAGCCGATCTTCATGAAGTTTCCTTATTGAAGGTTCCGATGGGGAACACGATACTCTGCGGTGAGCCTGCGTCAACCAAGGCGGGGCGCCGGAAGGCGGCGATGGCCTGTGATACCATTCGTGCGGCAAGCTGGAGATGGAAGGCGTCACTGGATATCGGACAGGGAGACGCGAGCTGGCTAGGCTGACAAGGTCCTTCGCTCCGCTCCAGGACGACAAATAAGGGGCGGCGTCGATAAGGCAATTTGCTATCCAACGAGAGATGACGACAGCAATGGCAACTCAAACAATTACTGTCCGTGTGCCTGCAACTACGGCGAATCTGGGTCCGGGTTTCGATTGCTTGGGTATGGCATTGGACCTCTGGAACGAAGTGACGCTGCAGGTAGGGAAAGAGACCAACGTAGACGTCACCGGAGAGGGAGAGGAGTCGCTGGCCCGCGACGAAAGTAATCTGGTGGTTCGGGCTGCGAGAAGGGCTTACCAAGAAGCCGGAGTCGCTGCCCCGCCTTTCCAGGTAGTGTGCCGCAACGACGTTCCGTTGGCTCGGGGTTTGGGTAGCAGCGCCGCAGCGGCGGTTAGTGGGCTGGTTGCAGCCAATGCCCTGGGTTCTCTGGGACTGACGGAAGGCCGACTTCTTGACCTTGCGGCGGAGATCGAAGGGCATCCCGACAACGTAGCCCCCGCTTTGCTGGGAGGGTTTCGGATTGTGTATCAGGAGGGGGAGGAGACCCGAACTGCTTCGGTCCCTTTTGCCGATGACCTTTATGCGGTGCTTTTTATTCCGGACATGGAGATGGCAACCGCAGAAGCCCGAGCGATTCTGCCTCAGATGATTACCCGGAAGGATGCCGTGTTCAACATGGCTAGAGTTGGCCTGCTGGTTCATGCCATCGAATCAGGTGAGTTGGAGCTACTGAAGCATGCGACACAAGACCTTCTTCATCAGCCTCAGCGGCAGCAAGTCTTCCGC
Source organism: Chloroflexota bacterium (assembly GCA_003228115.1). Classification (GTDB taxonomy): domain Bacteria; phylum Chloroflexota; class Dehalococcoidia; order Lucifugimonadales; family SAR202-VII-2; genus SAR202-VII-2. The sequence continues at coordinate 6,723 of QEVV01000001.1, read as the reverse complement.
CCAATGAAGTATATCTTCCGTGGCGCTATGGCTGGTGGGGCCATGGGTGTGTTCCTTTCCGGGGGTGGACCGACGATTCTGGCTATTACGAGAGGCCGCCGTTTGACGATTGGCTACGAGATGGCCGATGCGGCCTATAAGCTGGGGTGTGACGGCCGGGTCAAGATCGTGAAGCCGGTGTACCAGGGGGCCTACGTCGTTTGAGGGGTTGGCGCCGTAGAGGTTCAACCGATTCCTCTGTATGACGGATTCCTCCTTCCCCTGTTGCTACGTGCCGCGGTGTCGGGACTGGCAACGACGGGAGGAGCGCCAACATGGCGGACAAGGTCCTTCGCTGCGCTCCAGGACGACATTAGGTGGGATTTCCCTTCCTCTCCACCAAAAAAAACCGCCCGTGCCGTAGTACTGGGACCCGTCCTCTTTGGGTACCGCTCGGCTCCCCAGCGGAACCTTCTTCATGTAGAATGAATTCGTAATTTCAGTTGGTTGGAAACGCCGGAAAATGTCTCTGATAGTTCAAAAATATGGTGGCACATCGGTGGGCGACGCCGAACGAATCCGGAACGTGGCCCGTCGCGTCGCCAGTACGAAAGAGCAGGGGCACGAGGTCGTTGTCACCGTGTCAGCTATGGGTAAGGCGACCGACGAATTGGTCGACCTGGCTAGGAGCGTGACGGCCCAGCCAGATCCGCGGGAAATGGACGTTCTTCTCTCTACGGGCGAATTGGTTTCGAGCGCCTTGTTATCAATGGCCCTGCGGGACCTCGGCGTGCTGTCAGTTAGTTTGACCGGCCAGCAGGCTGGCATTCGGACGGATGCTACCCACGGCAAGGCTCGCATCTCTCAAATAGATACGGGGCGGATGCAGCAAGAGCTTGACGATGGCAAGGTGGTGATCGTCGCTGGTTTCCAGGGCATTACTGACGAGATGAACGTTTCGACCCTAGGTAGAGGCGGCTCAGACACGACAGCCGTTGCGCTGGCGGCTGCCCTGGAGGCGGAACGCTGCGAGGTGTACACGGACGTTGAGGGCATTTACACCGCCGACCCAAGGGTTGTTCCGGACGCGGTGAAGCTGGCAGAAATAAGTTACGAAGAAATGTTGGAGCTTGCCAGCTATGGTGCGAAGATGCATCCGAGGTCTATTGAGCTAGCGGCAGTCTATGGAGTACCGGTCCTGGTTGCGTCCAGTTTGGTGGACGCCCCGGGCACGCTGATTCACGGAGGGGCGGAGATGGAGGTTCGTAATAAGGTGGCGGGGGTTGCTTACGATACCAACGTCGCCAAAGTCACTCTGTTGGGGGTCGCCGATAGGCCGGGTATTGCGGCGACGATATTCGAGCCGTTGGCTGAGGTGGGCATCAGCGTTGACACCATCGTGCAGAATGCCAGCGTCGACCGGCTCACTGACCTGACCTTTACCGTGGCCCGTAGCGACCTGACAAGAGCGTTGGGGGTTGTGCGCGATATCGCCAAGGACGCCGGGGCCAGGGAAGTGGCGAGTTCTGACAATATGGCCAAGGTCAGCATCGTTGGGACCGGGATGCAGAATGCGCCGGGTTACGCGTCGAGGATGTTCCGTGCGCTGTTTGACGCCGGTATCAACATTGAAATGATAACCACATCAGAGATTCGGATAACGTGCCTTGTGAGCGAAGACCAGGTCAAGGACGCCACCAGGGCGCTGCACCGGGCCTTCGAGCTGGAAACGGAGTAATCTACTCGCCGGTGCGCCGCCGCATCTCATTCGTGGAGCCCGCCCTTTTCGAGACAGGATTGGCCTGGTGAAGCCCTTTCTTTCCGTCGTTATTCCCGCCTTCAACGAATCCAGCCGCATCGTTACGACGCTGGAGGAGGTAACTGGCTACCTTGGTAGCCAGTCGTATGCCTCAGAGGTTTTGGTCGTTGACGATGGCAGCAGCGACGACACGGTGTCATTAGTTGAGGCGTTCCGCTCCAGCCATCCCTCGGTAAAGCTGCTGAGGGTCGCCCACGGCGGCAAGGGCTGGGCTGTCAAAAACGGCATGCTTTCGGCAGAGGGCGAGTATCGCTTTCTTTGCGACGCAGACCTGTCCATGCCCATTGATCAGGTAGACCGCTTTCTCCCCCCTATGCTTGAGGGCTTTGAGATCGCCATTGGCTCGCGGGAAGCCGCTGGCTCCCGTCGCTTTGACGAACCGCCGATGCGTCACTTCCAGGGTCGAGTGTTCAACTTTGCGGTGCAGGCGTTGGCGATCCGCTCTTTCAGCGACACCCAATGCGGCTTCAAGTGCTTCCGCGGAGACGTGGCGGCGGAGTTGTTCGCTCTTCAGCGGCTCAACGGGTTCGGGTTCGATGTTGAGGTCTTGTTTATGGCGCGTCGCCGAGGGTTGAAGGTTGTTGAGGTGCCCATAGACTGGTACTACAAGCCGGAGAGCAAGGTCCGTCCTTTGCGGGACTCGGTGGGGATGCTGAAGGATGTGGCGGCGGTGCGTCTTAACCAGTGGATGGGGCGGTACGCTATCCCGCGGTGAGCGAGGTTTTGCAGCGCCTGCGCCTCCAGCAGGCCAGTGCGTTTCCATCGCCGATGGGAACGCCGTTGCGCCGCTAACGGTTTGTTCTTGCTAGCGTCGTGATTCCCTCCCAGCCCGCCCTCGAACGTTTAATACAGGGGGGCACCCCCTGTCACCCCCGGCGGGCTTTGCCCTGCACCCCAGCCTTCGGGCAGTGTTGACCGTTCTTTCGTAGGGGTGCCGATGGACGGCCTTTTGCGATGGAAACGCCGTTGCGCGGCTAACGGTTTGCTGTGGCTAGCGTCGTGATCCCCACCCAGCCCGCCCACATAGGTTTAATGATCAGGGGGGGGCACCCCCCTGTTGCCCCCGGCGAGGCTTTGCCCCTGCACCCCTCAGAATTGGCCCGCGCCAGCCGTGTTTGCGGGCCCTGGGTTTTGCCCTATTCCGGCATTTGCGACATGAGGTAGTAGGCCTTAGAGACGTCGTCGCGGTGGACGCGGAGGGAGACGGTTTGAGCGGCATAGCCTTCGTGTCGGAGGCCGCCTAGGATTTTGAGTTTGCAGCGGATGCCGTTGCGCCGAAGGTGCTCGTGCAGTCGGATGGTGGCGTCGGGTCTGTGGCCAGCGGAGGCGTGGATTTCTCTCCATAGCCGGACTTCCTGGATGTACCAGTAGAGGCCAAAAGCGAGTGCGCCTAGGAGGGCTAGGACTCCTAGCACGGTTTGTGGTGAGTCCATGCTTGATCTCTTGCTGTGATGGAGGGGTGGGTAATGTGGATTGGTGCGGAGAGTATACAGCGGGAGTTGTATGGGTAGCGGAGGTGGAGGGTCAACGGGCGGTTTTGCTTTGCCTGCGCCGCTGTCCCGCCCGGCCCGCCCACATAGGTTTAGTGATCAGGGGGGTCACCCCCCCTGCGGCCCCCCGGCGGGCTTCGCCCTGCACCCGATGGGCGTGGGGCACTTCACGGGCTGAGCGGCTTGCAAATGGCTTGTTTGGGCTCGCGAATGGTTTATTGAAGGCTGATGCGGCTGTCCCACCCGGCCCGCCCACAAACGTTTCTCATACAGGGGGCACCCCTGTAACCCCGGCGGGGCTGCGCCCCTGCACCCCAATCGATCCTAGGAACAAACTCTCTCTGATCGTTGCGGCCGGACTCTTAGGGCGTGGACTGCAGACGGGCTTCGTATAGCTGGATGCCCTGAAGCTGGCCAACCGTTCTGCTTTCTGGCGTGGCTGTCCCGAGCGGCCAGCCTCGACCGTTTGGCGCCCCCACACCCCTGGCGGGGCTTTGCCCCTGCACCCTAATGGCCAGGCGGGCTGCGCTCTTGCTGCCCACTCGAAGCTAGGACAGGCTGGCGTTGGTGGCGCCGTCTCCGCCTTCGGAGGGTGGGGCGGGGGAGTGGGAGGCTACGAGGGGATGGCTGCTTAGTCGTTCCCGAACTGCTTTGCGGAGAGCGCCGGTGCCCTTGCCGTGGACGATGCGTACTTCCTCCAAGCCCGCCAGGATGGCGTCGTTGAGGAAGGTTTCCATGCGATCCAGTGCTTGATCGACGGTGAGGCCCATGAGATGAACTTCGGGGCTCAGGCTGGCAGGCGGTGGGGGGAGGTCGATTCTCGAAGGGCGAGATGGTGCTTCCTGCTCGCGGCGCTCCACCAGGGCAAGCTCCAGCCGCATGCGCAGGGGGCCAAGGGACACCTGGATTGTACGGTTGTTAATGTCCGGCGTCTGGTCCACGCGGGCGGGCTGATAAAAACCCTGGATGCGCACGGTGTCGCCGGGCTGAAGCTGCTCGCGCCAGCCCTCAACCTCCCGTTCCGGGGGACGCCATTCCGGCGATGCCAACTCTTGCTGGACTTCACGCACCTCTTGCCGGTCATCTTCGATGGGCTGCGCTGGAACCGGGGGTTGTGCAGGAACCGGTTCTTGCCAGCGTCGTTCGGCGTTACGGAGGCGGCGGGCCAGACGGGAAGCCCTGTCCAACAAGTCCCGCCGGGTCTGGTCCAGAAGTCCCGCCTGGCGATCTTCCATCTCCTCTTGCCGGGCGCGCAAGGCATCTCGGAGTTCGTCCACTTCCCTTTGTGTCTTGGCCAGTTGGTGGCCCTGGAGGGTCAGTTCCTCTTGGCGTCGTTGCACCTCCGCCAGCAGGTCCTCCAGCCGAAGCTGGTCTTGGTCGACCATGGAACGAGCGTCGTCGAGGATCGGCTGGGGAACGCCCAGACGCTTGGCGATATCGAGGGCGAAGCTGCGGCCAGGCAGGCCCATATGTAGGCGGTACGTAGGGGCGAAGGTCTCGGAATCCAGTTCCATGCTGGCGTTCAGCATGCCTTCTTGCCTCTGCACAAAGGCAGCGACGCCCCGGTGGTGGGTGTTGGCGACGACCAGTGCCGCAGAGTCCCGGAAGTAGCGCAAAACGGCCTTGGCCAAAGCGGTGCCTTCATCGGGGTCTGTGCTGGCGCCGAGCTCGTCCAAGAGGATGAGGGCACGGGGGCCTGCCTGCTCCAGGGCTTCTCGAAGGTTGATGACGTGGGAGCTAAAGCTGGAGACGGAGCGCTCAATGCTTTGCTGATCGCCTACATCGGCGAACACCGATGCAAAAACGGACAGCCTGGCCTCTTGGGCAGGAACGTGCATTCCGGCTTGGGCCATGAGTACGGACAAGCCGACGCATTTCAGCGTAACTGTCTTTCCCCCGGTATTGGGGCCAGTTACCAGGAGCACCGTGTTTTCTCCACCTACGGCGACGGAGACAGGAACAACTTCTCCTGGGAGGAGTGGGTGACGTGCGTCGACAAGGTCAATACGGCTGGGCTCGTCTGATGCTACGAGGAAGGGAGGGGTGCCGTTGATCGCCTGGGCATACCGGCCGCGAGCGAAGATGAGGTCAAGCTGTGCACCAGCTTCTATGCCGCGCTCAATGTCTGGAGCGAGCGCGGCGGCTATTTCCGAGAGGTGGCGCAGGATGCGTTCGACCTCCCGGCGTTCTGTTGCCTGCGCTTCTTGAAGGTCGTTGCCCAGGTCGACAGTCGACAGGGGCTCGACGAAGAGGGTGACGCCACTGTCCGACGTGTCGTGGACGAGGCCCCGTAGATCTCTCCTTCGCTCTGCTTTGACGGGAAGCACAAGCCGTCCACCCCGGATCGTGACGATGGATTCCTGGAGGACATCTTGAAGTGGCGTGGAGTGGACGAGCCGGGTTAGGGCGGCGTGGAGGCGGTCGTGGGAGTGGCGGGCAAGGTTTCGGGCTATCCGCAGTTCAGTGGAAGCACCGTCAACGACTTCACCTCGCCGGTTAATGGCGCGAAGGACCTGGCGTTCTAGATCCGTGTCCCCCGGCAAAAGACGAGCCAGGGCGCTTAGCTTCGGGGCGTTCTCGGCCTGGCGAAGAACGGCGTTCTGCATATTCCGGAGGGCTGCCAGTGTATCGACAATCGATAGCAGTTCCGGGCCGGTCAGCATACCGTGCCGATCGGCTCGAACGACCAGCGGGCGGATGTCGGAGGCGTCGCTGAGGCTGCTTTCTACCCCGCGATCCAAAAGGAATCGAGCTTCAGCGGTTTCAGCCTGAAGGGTTGCAACGGATGCGTAGTCAAAAAGGGGCCGCCACTTATGAACCAAGCCCTCGCCAAGAGCGAAGGTGGCGTGCCGGGCCAAGCGGTCAAGCACCTGAGGGAACTCCAGGAGGATGAGGGCCTTTTCCTGGGGAGATTCTGGCAAACGCCCGGTATCGGGGGTTTGGGTTGGGTAGGGTGGGACGGTGGATAGCTCCATGAGAACGGTTCCATCGTAAAGGAACCTGAAAGGCGAGTAAACGGTCTGAAAAACCGGTGGATTTCCATTTTTGGTTTGTCTATACTACTGCCGTCGAAGCCGTGTCCTCAGTGACGGGCTTCAATCTAGCGTACGCTGCACGGGAGCAAGGAGAACGTTTCGTGAGGATCTACGTAGGAAACTTGCCATACGGCGCCACCGAGGAAGAGCTGCAGGAAGCATTTGGGAACCACGGAGAGGTTGAATCGGTCGTGATCATTCGTGACCGCGAGACCGGGCGCTCCAAGGGTTTTGGCTTCGTTGAGATGACTGCAGATGAGAATGCGGAGGCCGCTATTGCCGCCTTGAACGGCAATTCGTTCCAGTCGCGAACGTTGACCGTCAACCAGGCGCGTCCGCGGGAAGAACGGGGCTCGTCCGACCGAGGCGGTTCGTCCGACCGAGGTGACTCGTCCGACCG